>NZ_JAHCDI010000004.1:483323-3062301 GCF_019697375.1 Micromonospora tarapacensis
CACGTCTCCCACTGGATCGCCGGCTCCAAGCCCTCGGGCCGCGCACCTGTGCTGCTCTGTGAAGCACTGTCTCGAAAGCTAGGCCGGGTCGTCACTCTCGACGAGATCGGGTTGCCCAGCCAACCGCTGTCCTCAGCGGACATGCTCGGTTGGCAGGTCGATACGCTGTCAGCGCTAACCGAACTCGGGAGAGTCGACGTGGACGCTGAACGCAGACGCGTTCTCAGCACTGCCGCCTACTCGCTCGCCGCACTGGCGCTGCCGTCCGATCGCTGGTGGACGCACATGGCCGAGCGCGGCCAGACACGCGGCGCAGCAGTCGGCCGGCACGTGAGCAAGGGCGACGTCGAGGCAGTGATCGACATGGTTTCGCTGTTCTCACGCGTCGACCAACGGCGGGGTGGCGGACACGCCCGCTCGGCAGTCGTCCAGTACCTCACCTCCGACGTGGCGACCTACCTACGCGGACGGTACGCCGACGAGACCCTGAGACGTGACATGTTCACCGCCGCCAGTGAACTGGCTTATCTGGCTGGCTGGATGGCATTCGACAACGGCGAGCACAACGTCGGCCAGCACTATTTCAATGTGGCGGTGAAGCTGGCAGCCGAAGCCGACAATCCATCGATGGCAGGTCACGTCCTACGCGCCATGGCGCACCAGGCCGTCGACCTCGGACACCACAAGCACGCTCTCGACCTGGCGGCGGCTTCCGTCGACGGCAAGCGCTACGAATCCGCGTCCTCACGAGAGCGCGCACTACTCGGAGTTGTCTACGCTCGCGCGCTGGCGGTGAACGGCGAGAAGCAACGCTCAGCCCGTGCGCTACTCCGCGCCGAGGATGACCTGTCCTCGGCTACCCAGGGCGACGACGAACCCGGGAGGGTCTTCTTCTTCGCGGAAGCCAGCATGGCTCATGAGACTGCCTGCGCGCTTCGCGACACGGGCGACCTGGCGGGCGCGGCGAGACACTTCCGCCGCAGCGTGAGGACCCGGAAAGCCTCGGCCTTCACGCGTACCCATGCAGTCACCCTCGGGTACATGGGCGCAGTGCAGGCACGACAGGGTGAAATCGAAGAAGCCTGCGGCACATGGTCCCGGGCGCTGGACGCGATGGACGGCGTCCGCTCGGGCCGCACCCGCCAAGTGGCTGCCGACATGCGTGCCATCCTGGCCCCCTACACGCGCCGCAATATCCGAGCGGTCCGAGACATCGACGTCCGAGCGAAGACGTACCTGTCAACGTTCGCCTAGGCGACAGCAAACCCAGAAGACCGGAGGCTACGATGACAGCCGAATATTTCACCGTCGAGCCCATTGCGCATGTCGTCGGAGGGCGGACCGAGCCGACCGACGACTACTGGGGCGGTAGCCGCGCAATCCTCCGAATCGATGGTGAGCGCTTCACGCCGGCCGCCACCCAAGGGCTTGACGAGTTCTCTCACCTAGAAATCGTCTTCCGTTTCCACCTCACCGATCCCACCGATCTGCATCTGGGCGCTCGCCGCCGAGAGACAACCCCGAGTGGCCCGAGGTAGGCATCTTCGGCCACCGCAACATGCGCCGGATCAACTGGCTAGGCGTATCCCGGTGTCGCCTTATCAAAGTTGACGGCCTTGACCTTCACGTTGAGGATCTGGACGCGGTAAACGGTACCCCCGTTTTTGACATCAAGCCTTGGTTCTCGGAGTTCGGTCCGCGAGGCGAAGTTTACCAAGCCGACTGGGCAACTCAGATGTTGGGACAGTACTTTGCGCCGCCGATTCAAAATCAGAAATAGCGAATAGCCGAAGGATCGACAGCATTCGGACGGGCATACCACTCCGACCTGTTACTTCGCCCGACAGCTAGTCGCGAGCGCTAGCACTAACACCCTGCCAACCTAGCACTTATCCCTCACAATGCGGCGACGGCGGACTTGGACGCACCTTGCAGCTAGCGTATCCTGTAGCTCAACTCGCGTGAAACTCGACTTCCGAGGGGAAGCGGCGCCAGACTGGCCGCTGACATGACTCGCAGCAGTCGAATTACAATGAAACATAACCTACCCCCGCCGAGTATTTGTAAGTCCCCCAAGGGGAGTTACCGAACGGTCAGGAGGTCTCGTGCCGGAGTTCGAGGTCGAGGTCGACGCTGAGGATGCGGCACTTGCTGACCTCTGCTCGATGTATTGGGCCACCGAAGATGACGGCTCATTTTCATTCACGGTGAAGGAATTATCAGAGCGCTTTAAACAGCCCGCACATAAGATCAGCAAGACCGTCTCGGAATCTTGCTATGCTCGCTCGTCGAGCAAGTCTTGCATTGAGTGCGGCAGGGGATTCATTTACAGAACTCGTTCGGAATGGACCTCGGGCCACCGCTTCGCGCCCACCCGTTGCCGGACATGCGTCGAATCAGAAAAGCAACGGCTGGAAGCTGACCGACGTAAAGCGGAGGCAGCTATGGAAGCTGCGATCTCCGAGCATTTCGAAGTAGCGGAGGGCGAGGCACCAATTCGCGCCGAGGATCTCGATCTGCCATCGGCTCTAGCGGTGGCCGCATTATTCGAAGACGGAGAAGAGGTTTCTGAAGGAGTTACCGTTCCAGTCATGGAACGAGGCAACCCCTTAACGCCTACATCAGACCTTAATCTAAAGCTGCTCAAAGCACTCATCGATCAAGGGATTCTACGGATACATCCGTCTTCGTCACCAGATGCCTTCGTGTGGAAGGATGATGGCACGCTCGACAACCAACATTATCCGATGCTCGCGTCTTATTATCTGACAGGTGTTGGCGATGTGGAGACTCGGCTACGGGAATACCTCAAGGGACTTTCCCAGATAATCTCCCGGGACAACTGGCCCGACCGTTGGACAGACCAGTTCTCGGACTTCTGGTTCGACCTGGCGGTGTCGGAGTGTAAAGCCTACTTGGTTCACATGCTCAAACGGCATGGGCTCGACTTTACGCCAGGGCAGCGGACAGAAGAGGTTTTCCGCCACGCGCTGCGTTGGTACTCAATCGGTCAGATGTACTACTTCATCTGGCGAGCAGCAAGAGATAGCGCCGCTTACGCGGCGAGGGAAAGGGTGCCTGCAAAGCAGGCCGCGAACAGCGCAATAACTAGAATCTCGGGGGACGTCGATCGTGCCTACGCCCAAGGTTGGGACGTAAGCGTTTATCGGCGAGACTCACGCTTACCACAGTCGACGATTTCGCACATACTTTTCTCCCGAGCACTCCAACTCGAAGACGCTATGGCATATTCGCCGGTTGACCTTCCCGTCAGGCGAGCGGGCCTAGAGTTGGCATGGGAAAAGATTGACTTCACCGCCTTTGAACGCCTCATCTTCCAGCTTGTGGTCGAGACCGAAGGTTACGAAAACGTCGACTGGCTTATGCATACCAACGCTGCCGACCATGGTCGCGATGTGAGTGCCGTGCGCCTTCGCAAAGATCCATTGAGCGGGCACAGTTCACAGCGAGTCGCCATTCAGTGCAAGCATTGGCTCTCACGCGCCGTCCGTGATACTGACGCAAATCAGGCCATCGTAAGCATCAGTCACTGGGAGAATCCGCCATTCGATGTGCTTGTTCTGGCAACGAGTGGACGCTTTACCTCTGACGCCATCGCCTGGATTGAACGACACAATTCCCGTGGGCAGCGCCCAATAATCGAAGTTTGGAATGACGCCCGCTTGGAGTTTCTACTGAATGAGCGACCTCATCTCGTCCGCAGCTTCGGTTTACGCTAGATTGGGTTCAGCTCTACAGAGGCCACCTACCCACGCCTGCACTACGCGCCGACCGTCGATGCAGGTATGCCCGTCGAGAGCCCGGACACCGTCGGACCCGGCATCACGAGCCGACACGGACCGGCAAGCATAGGGGTGTCTACCTGGACAGATAGACACCCCTAGCCACTCATGACGGCGAGCTAACCCTTGAGGGATTCAACTTCTAATCCCAAGGCCGCAGGTTCGAATCCTGCCCGGCGCACACCTCCCGACCAGGGCATATGTCGTCCCCTCCGGATCTTCCACAAGGTTCTAGTACTGCAACGGCGGATAGCAACTTTGGGTGGTTTTGGGTCGTTAGTCGATTGTGGTTGGCGTAGCGCTCGTTGAGTCGTGGGAAGACGAGCTGGGTGACTTGTTCGCCCGGATCGCGGGCCGGTTTTCTCGGGTGGAGCCGCGGAAGCGGGCGTTCGCCTACGTGCGGGGGTTGCTCGCGCCGTTGGAGCGCCGGAACGGGTGGACGCTCGCCGAGCAGGCTGGCGACCGGTCACCGGATGGGATGCAGGCGTTGCTGTGCAGTCCGTGTTGGGACGCCGGCGCGGTCCGTGATGATGTCCGCGACTACCTGGTGGAGCATCTCGGGGACTCGGGTGCGGTGCTGGTTGCCGATGAGACGGGGTTCCTGAAGAAGGGGGCCCGGTCGGCGGGGGTGCAGCGGCAGTATTCGGGGACGGCTGGGCGTACGGAGAATTGTCAGATCGGCACGTTCCTGTGCTACGCCTCCGGTTCGGGGCGGGCGTTGATCGATCGGGAGTTGTACCTGCCGAAGTCGTGGACCGAGGACCGGCGGCGGTGCCGGGCTGCGGCGGTGCCGGACGAGGTGGAGTTCGCGACCAAGCCGCAGCAGGCGCGGGCGATGCTGGAGAGGGCGATCGCCGCTGGGGTGCCGTTCGCGTGGTTCACCGCCGATGAGGCGTACGGGCAGAACCCCGGCCTGCGCGGTTGGCTGGAAGAGCAGGACGTCGCCTACGTGATGGCGACCCGCTGCGACGACGCAGTCGCTTCCGGGTTGTTCACCACCACCCGGGTCGACCAGCTCATCGCGAGGGTGCCGGCCGGTGCGTGGACCAGGCTGTCGTGCGGCGATGGTGCGCACGGCCCGCGTCGCTACGACTGGGCGCGGCTGCCGATCCGCCGGGAGTTCCCGCACGGCCGCCGCGGCTGGGTCCTTGCCCGACGCAGCATCAGCGACCCCACCGACATCGCCTACTACATCTGCTTCGGCCCACGCGGCACGCGGCTGCGGGAACTGGTCCGCGTCTCCGGATCCCGGTGGGCAGTGGAGGAGTCGTTCCAGACCGCGAAGAACGAGGTCGGTCTCGACCAGTATCAGGTCCGCCGCTACGACGCCTGGTACGCCCACATCACTCTCGCCATGACCGCCGCCGCGTTCCTGGCTGCCACCCGCGCCACCGAAACCGGCAAGGAACCCGAAAAGGGGGCGACGATCACAGCCCGGACACGCTCATCCCACTGAGCAGCAACGAGATCCGCCGCCTGTTCACCAATCTCGTCCTCAAAGGACGCACCGCAGCCGAGCACGTGCTGCACTGGTCGCACTGGCGCCGCCACCGGCAAGCCCAAGCGAAAGCCAGCCACTACCACAAACGACTCGCAGCACTCAAAGGTGACGATCCGCCGTAGCAGTACTAGTACGGCAGCCGCCATTGGCGGTCTGACCTGGCGGGATGCGGTGGTGGGGTGTGCGAAGTGGACGCAGCCGCCTGTCGATCATGTGTTTGTGAGAACTACAAGATCGAAGGCGGCTGCTGCTGGCAGGGTAGCGGCTGGGCGGGCGGTGCGGGCACGGGCTGGCCTGTTGGAGCGGCTGCGGTCGTGTTTCGTGCGGACGCAGACATGGCAACACGCGGGCAGATACGTGTCGGCGCTGGTCAGCCAGGTGCCCAAGCGCAACGGGTGGAGCATCGCCGAGCAGGTCGGGGATGTCACGCCGGATCGCACGCAGCGGCTGTTGAACCGGGCGGTGTGGGACACGACGGCCGCGATGAGTCAGGTGCGGCGGTTCGCCGCTGCTGGTCTGGACGAGGCGGCGAGCCGTCGGCGGCGGCGTGGCCTGGTCGTGGGGGCGTTGGACGAGACGGGTCAGCCGAAGCAGGGCGTCGCGACGGCCGGGGTGAAGCGGCAGTACATGGGGTGCGCGGGCAGGGTCGCCAACGGCATCAACACGGTGCACCTGTCGTATGTGCGGGAGCGGATCGGGCACGCCCTGGTCGGGGCGCGTCAGTGGATCCCGGCCGAGCAGATCACCGACGCGCAGGCTGCGGCCGGCATGGGACTACCGGCCGGGTTGAAGTTCCGCACCAAGGGCCAGTTGGCCATCGACCTGTGCGCGGACGCATACGCCGACGGGCTGCGCTTCGACGTCGCCTGCGGCGACGAGGTGTACGGAAACTGCACCCAGTTGCGGGAGTTCTTCGAGACTCGCGGGCAGGCGTACGTGCTGCGAGTCGCCTCCACGTTCATGATCGACCTGCCCTCGGGTGACAGGCTGACCTGCGCGCAGGCCGTCACCCAGTTGGCCGGGGACAACCGCGGGTGGGAGGTCCGCTCGGCAGGGGCGGGGTCGAAGGGACAACGCTGGTACGCCTGGGCGTGGCTCGCCACCGCCTCACCCCGCCACCATCTACTCGTGCGCCGTCACCTGCGCACCGGTGAACTGGCCTTCCACTACTGCCACGTGCCCGAGGGACAGATCCTGACCAAGACCAGGCTGATCCGCGCCGCCGGGCTGCGCTGGCCGGTCGAGGAGGACTTCGAGTTCGGCAAGGACCACTTCGGCCTGGACCAGTGCCAAGCCCGCCTCTACACCGCGATCCAGCATCACACCGTGCTGGTCATGGCCGCCCTCGCCGTCTGCGCGGTCACCGCCGCCCACCTCGCCGACCGCACCGACACCCAGGCCCCGCCACCGAACACACCGGATCAGCCGCCACCAGCCGACCCCGGACTGATCCCGCTGACCGTGCCCGAGGTCAAACGGATACTCGCCACCGCCCTCCACCACCCCCAGCCGCCCGGCCACGACACACACTGGCTCACCTGGCGACGCCGACACCAAGCCCGCGCCCGCTGGTTCCACCAACGCGCACGCCTAAACAGGAACTACGCCCTGGTCAGCTAGCAATTGGCGGCTGCCGTACTAGTGTGGCCTCTAGCGTGCCGGACAGCGTCAGGCGGACGGGAGAGCGGCCGGTGCTCTCCCGGCGCAGGTGGCGTGGAGCTAGTGCGCCCGGTTGCGGCTGTTCGCCATACTTTTTCTTGTGTTGGCGCCAGGCGAACAAGATCCAAACTTTGAGTCGTACGGTGACCTGGCCGCAGAGCGCGAGGAGTACGACGCTCGGGTCTACAAGGCGGCGGTCTGGTTCCGCAGCCTTCCTGACGCGGTGATCAGGCGGCAGCGTGAACTAATAGTCCGCTGCCCTCCGCATGGATGCGAGCTGGCCGAGGTGTACCGGATCGATCTCCCGTCCGGCGGGCAGCGGTACCTGTTTCTCGGACAGGCGGCTCGCTGCGAGACCGTTCCAGGTTTCCTAAACTGGGCGTTCTCCGATGACTGGGGTGGGCCTGTCGTCTGGTGGCCTGTGGGGTGTCGGCACGGCCAAGCCAAGCTAGAGCGTGCATGGCTTGATGACTGTCTAGCGTTTGTGAACGGGTGGAAGCACGGGCTGGAGACGATAGAGGAGTTCCTGGCCAAGGCACCACAGGAAATCCGCAGAGGCATTGCCCGACGAACCTTTCACCCCAAGCCCGAGGTATGGCGACCGAAGCTGGCACGGCGGTCTGGTACCAGGGCCGTTGCGTTCTCGCTCGGCTAGCCGGTGAGCTGGGATGATGCTGGGTGATTGGCCTGTGTGGAGGCGGTTGAAGCGGGTGAAGCCCTCAAGGTGATCATGGAGTTTCTCTAGGACTGCACGACACCGAGGACTCCACCCGCAGATGTCATCATCCCTGATCTCCGTACTGACTGTGACAACCCCCAGCGGCGAGACGCCACCACCGCCGATCACCGAGGGTGAACGTCGTGGGCTCCTGGACGCTGTCAGCGTGATCCCGGACCCGCGCAACCCGCACGGGGTGCGGTATCCCCTGGCCGCGTTGCTGACCGTCGCGGTCTGCGCGGTCCTGGCCGGCGCCACGTCGTTCGCCGCGATCGCCGACTGGCTGTACGACCTGGACGAGGCGGACCAGCGGCGGCTCGGGTTCACCCGGGGCGTGCCGGCCGGCACCACGGTGTGGCGGCTGCTGATCCGCCTGGACGCGACTGTGATCAGCAAGGTTCTGGCCGGCTGGCTGCACACCCGGACGCCACCGGTGGCCGCTCGGCCGCGCCGCTACCGGACGGTGATCGCCGTGGACGGCAAGACCCTGCGTGGCGCACGCCAGCGTGGCGGCCGGCAGACGCATCTGCTGTCGGCGCTGGACACCAGCACCGGCATCGTCCTGGCCCAGGTCACCGTCGACACGAAGAGCAACGAGATTCCCGCCTTCACCCCACTGCTCGACGCCGTGCAGGCCGTGCTCGGCAGCCTGACCGATATCCTGTTCGTCGCCGACGCCATGCACACCCAGACCGGCCACGCCGAGCAGATCACCGGCCGTGGAGCACATCTGCTACTGCAGGCCAAGGGTAACCAGTGCGCCACGAGGCGCTCTGACACATCCCCGTTTCAGGCGGGACAGACTCGAAGGGAGGTCTGCTGGGTCCGATGGCTTACCTGGATCCGAAAGGTGAAGGGGACAAGAGCATGCCAGGAAATCGGCGGCCGGGTTCAGATGCCCGAGACGGCGTGCCGGGAGACCCGTGCGGTATGGCGAAGACTTGATTGTTTGAACCCTAATCTCCAGCGGCAGCAATTTACTGCGACCGGAAAGGCATCTGAAACCGGTGTCCGTCGTGGTCGGGGTGTACTGGTTCGCCCTGGCCAACCTTCGCGGCGGAAGCGATACCCGGCGAGGGTATTCAAGGAGATGAGTGGGGCGCCTGCAGCCGCGCTATTTCGTGTGTCAGAGACGAACGTGGGATCACCGTCCCAGTTCGGCTGGCGGTGTCGGAGCACTCGTAGTAGTCGCCGGAGTAACGCCCGGCCAAGGAGAACGGGAAAGCCGTTCACAGGGCGAAGGGGTGCAGGTGATGCGGACTGTGAGAAACAGTGGAGGTATGCGTAATGCAGAGCGCTGACACGGTACTCAAAGTCCTGCGTGGCAGGGGACGACGAAAACTGCCCCTGGAACGGCTGTATCGGCAACTGTTCAACGAGCAGTTGTTTCTGATCGCCTACGGGAGGATTTACGCCAACGACGGCGCGATGACGCCCGGAGTCGATGGGAGAACACCCGACGGGATGAGCCTGGAAGCCATCCGGGACATCATCGGTCGGCTTCGCGCCGAACGCTACCGGTTCACACCGGTCCGCCGGGTTTACATCCCGAAGAAGAACGGAGCCCAACGGCCCCTCGGGCTGCCGGCCTGGACCGACAAACTGGTCGGTGAGGTGGTGCGCCTGCTGTTGGAGGCGTACTACGAACCGCAGTTCTCGACCAGGTCGCACGGGTTCCGCACTGGTCGGGGCTGCCACACCGCACTCGACGAGATCGCCTCGACATGGACGGGCACGACCTGGTTCATCGAGGGCGACATCGCCGACTGCTTCGGGAGCCTCGACCACGAGGTCATGCTCGCGATCCTCGCCGAGCAGATCCACGACAATCGGTTCTTGAACCTGGTAGGAGGAATGCTGCGGGCGGGATATCTGGAAGACTGGAAATGGCATGCCACGCATTCCGGTGCGCCACAAGGCGGCGTCATATCGCCGATCCTGTCGAACATCTATCTCGACCGTCTCGATACATTCGTGGAACAGGAAATGGTCCCGGCCTGGACCCGCGGAACAGTCCGACGGCCGAACCGGGCGTACTACAACGCGACGTCAAGAGTCGGCTACTGGAAAAGGAAGGGCGACCGCGACAAGGTCAAAACCTACCGCAAGATCCAGCAGTCGATTCCCACTCGCGACGTTCACGACCCGGACTACCGCCGGCTACGCTATATCCGCTACGCCGACGATCACCTCCTAGGATTCGCCGGCACCAAGGCCGAAGCCGAACAGATCAAGAACGAGCTAACCGCGTTTCTGCGCAAGGATCTGAAGCTCGCTCTCTCTACCGAGAAAACCTTGATCACCCACGCCCGCACCCACAAGGCACGGTTCCTCGGCTACGACATCTGGACACGGCAGGCCGACACCTGGCACACCAAGGGCAAACGATCACTCAACGGCTCCATCGCCCTCGGTGTCCCACCGGAAAACGTCAACGCCAGATGCCGAAAATACCTGCGGAAACAGAACAAGCCCCTGATCCGTAACGACCTGATCCGCACCAGCGACCACAACATCGTCGCCTCCTACGGCGCGGAATATCGAGGATATGTCCAGTACTATCAGATGGCCGGAAACATCAGCTGGCTCAACAAGCTCCGTTATGTCATGGAACGGTCGATGATGTCGACCCTGGCAGCCAAATATCGCCGACCACCGTGGGTGATGCGAAACCGCTACCAAACCACCGTCGTCACCCCCCACGGGAAACGCCGGTGCTTCGAAGCGACCCAGCGCACCCCGAACGGAACGGTATTCACCGCCAGATTCGGCGGGATCCCGCTACGCCGCCGCAAACACGCCCGCCTCATCGACGGAGCGTGGCCGACCCGGCGGGGAACCCAACTCATCGCCCGGCTCACCGCCGGGATCTGCGAACTCTGCGACGCCCACGACGGGATCACCGTCCACCACGTCACACGACTCGCCGACCTCAACAGATACAGCCCTGCGGCCACACCACCCTGGGTGCAAGCCATGCGGGACAGCCGACGGAAGACCCTGATCGTCTGCGCCCGCTGCCACGGCGACATCCATCAACAGCCGCACACGCAGTAGCAACACTGGAGAGCCGTGATGCGGGGAAAGCTCGCACGTCCGGTTCGGGGAGGAGTCGCGCGGAAACGGACCCCCACAAGGGACACCGCGCCGCGCGGCTTACTCCACGCCCACCCTGTTCGCCCAGCTCAAAGCTGTTCCCTGGGCGCAGATCCCGGTCGGTGACCGCACCCGCGACCGCGGTCACGGACGCAAAGAGACCCGCACCGTCAAAGCCGTCACCCTGCACACCCCGGGCGGGATCGCGTTCTCGCACGCCCAGCAAGCCGTCCGGATCACCCGTACCCGCACCAGCGGCGGCAAGACCAGCCGCGAGACCGCCTACCTGGTCACATCCCTGCCCGCCGCCGACGCCCAACCCGCTGACCTGCAGAAATGGGCAAGAGCGGAATGGCTGATCGAAAACCAGGTCCACCACGTGCGAGATGTGACTTTCCGTGAAGATCTTCACCAGGCCCGCACTGGCACCGGACCCGCCATCATGGCCACCCTGCGTAACACCGCAATCGGCTGGCACCGCATCCACGGCGAGGCCAACATCGCCCGCGCCAACCGACGCGCCGACCGTCGCTCACACGACCTCATAACCGCCGTGACCAGCAGTTACCCCAGAACGCAATAGCCCTGGGTCTGGTACCCTCCCAGATCGATAGATGAGGCTGCCCGGCTGCGCAAGGTGAGTGTGGTCCCGAAGTTGGGGTATCCCCGCCGCAGCCGCCCGGAGATGGGTCCCGGGAACGAACCCCGGAGGGTCTAGTTCCCATGCCCAACTTCGGCTATGTAGTTGCTGTTGCTCTCCTCTCACCGGCTATTGCCGGTCTCTTTCGCTACCTGCGGCACCGGGCCCATCTCCGCACGGCCCGCTATCTGTGCGACCAGCACGGGTTGCCGGCGCTCCGGGTGTTCCTACAGCTCACTCCGCTTGAGGAGCTGGAGCGACCGGCCTTGGACCGCACAAGGTCGCGCGTCAAGCGGCCTAGTTGAGCTTCACCCGGTCGGGCAGCCGCATCAGGACGTGGCGGTGCACGCGAGCCTGCCCGCCCTCAAACTGGTCGGGCCTGAACAACGGCGGCTCCAATGAGCCGTCTTGTTCCGTCTTGACGCCGGCTGCCGTGCCGACTGCCGCGATCCGTACCGTTATCAGGATGACCGAACACCCGCCGCCCCCCGAACCCGTCGTAACCCGCCGCATCGTCTCCGACGCGGAAGGCCGGGCGGCGAGCCGGCACTGGTGGGACGAGGACGCTGACAACTACCAGAACGAGCACGGCGCTTTCCTCGGAGATGTTGACCTTGTGTGGTGTCCCGAGGGCCTACGCGAAGCGGACGCCCGGCTACTCGGCGACGTCAAGGGGGCTCGGGTACTAGAGATGGGCTGTGGCGCGGCTGCCGGCTCCCGCTGGCTCGACGGCCAAGGGGCCGACGTGACCGCTCTAGACCTGTCCACCGGCATGTTGCGACATGCCAAACTGGCCGCCGACCGATCCGGCGTACATGTGCCGCTTGTGCAAGCGGACGCCTTGGCGCTGCCGTTCAGGGCTGGCACGTTCGACATCGTGCACACCGCGTTCGGCGCTGTCCCGTTCGTTGCGGACTCGGCGGCACTCATGCGCGAAGTGTTCCGGGTGCTGCGCCCAGGCGGAGCGTGGGTCTTTGCTATTACTCACCCGATGCGCTGGATTTTTCTCGACGATCCCGGCGAGGGCGGGCTGATGGCGGTGCACTCGTACTTCGACCGCCGGCCATATATCGAACAGGATTCGTCAGGAGTCCCCACCTACATTGAGGCGCACCGCACCTTCGGCGACCGCGTCCGAGAACTGACGGCGGCCGGCTTCATTCTCCGTGACGTGATCGAGCCAGAGTGGCCGTCGGGACACGAAGTGGTCTGGGGCCAGTGGAGTCCGATGCGTGGCCGGCTGTTCCCCGGTACCGCCATCTTCGTAGCGCGTCGTCCAGCTGCTCAGTGACGCACGGTGCGAAGGCCGGCAGAAGAAGCGGCGCGGGCATCACCCAGGTGAGCAGGGGATTTAGATAGGCCAAGATCATATCCACTTGATCGGGTGGGTGACCGAGAAGACCCATCGGCCGCCGGGGCGCAGCACCCGGTGCACCTGGCGCATCAGCGCCGCCGAGTCCTCGACGAACGGGACCGCGCCGAACGCCGTGCAGGCGATGTCGAAGCTATGGTCGGCGAAGGGCAACGCGAGCGCGTCGGCCTGGGCCAGCGGTACGCGTACCCCGCTGCGGGTGTTGGCCTGTGCCGCGTGCCGCAACATGCCGGCGGACAGGTCCACCGCGACGGGCCGGGCGCACTGGGTGGCCAGCCAGCGGGAGCAGGACGCCGCGCCGCAGCCCACCTCCAGCACCTGCCGCCCGGACACGTCGCCGAGCAGCCGGGCGTCGGCCTCGCGTAGTCCCTCCGGGCACCAGACGAAGTCCACGTCGCCCAGGAAGTCGCCGTGTTCGGCCTGGTACGCGTCGGCGTCGGCGTCCCACCAGCGCCGGTTGGCGCTGCGTGCCTCGGCGTCACCCACCCGGCGTCGGGTCACCCGGTCGTCGTCGTTCACCAGGCCACGCTAGGCCCTCACGCTGGGATGGCGGGCGGCGGGCCGGTGGGGTGTCTGGTCGAAATCTCCGCTTTCGCGGCTGGTGCGCCGATGAGGAGACGGGGAGGGCTTGCACGCTGTGGTAATGCAGCGGGTAGGGTAGACGATGCGCTCGCGGATCGTGTGCCTCGGCAGGGAGCAGGTGCGCGGTCGGCGGAGTCACATCAAGATCTCGTTCAGCGATTTCCGGGTGGGCCCGCCGGCGGATCCGTTGGCGCGCACAGGTCACCGCGACACCAGCCTGCTGTGACACAACATCCGACCGGAGCAACCGCCCACATGACGAGCAGCATCGAGGCCCCCTCGAGCGCCACCAAGGTCACCGTCGACGATCTCGGCTCAGAGGAGGCTTTCCTCGCCGCGATCGACGAGACCATCAAGTACTTCAACGACGGCGACATTGTCGAAGGCACCGTCGTCAAGGTCGATCGGGACGAGGTCCTGCTCGACATCGGCTACAAGACCGAGGGTGTCATCCCCTCTCGTGAGTTGTCGATCAAGCACGACGTGGACCCGGCAGAGGTCGTCTCGGTGGGCGACCACATCGAGGCCCTTGTCCTCCAGAAGGAGGACAAGGAGGGTCGGCTGATCCTCTCCAAGAAGCGGGCGCAGTACGAGCGGGCCTGGGGCACGATCGAGAAGATCAAGGACGAGGACGGCGTCGTCCGCGGTTCGGTCATCGAGGTGGTCAAGGGTGGCCTCATCCTCGACATCGGGCTGCGCGGCTTCCTGCCCGCCTCCCTGGTCGAGATGCGCCGGGTACGCGACCTGCAGCCGTACGTCGGCCGTGAGCTCGAAGCCAAGATCATCGAGCTGGACAAGAACCGCAACAACGTGGTGCTGTCCCGCCGGGCCTGGCTGGAGCAGACGCAGTCCGAGGTGCGCACCGAGTTCCTCAACAAGCTCCAGAAGGGGCAGGTCCGCAAGGGCGTCGTCTCCTCGATCGTCAACTTCGGCGCGTTCGTCGACCTGGGTGGCGTGGACGGCCTGGTGCACGTCTCCGAGCTGTCCTGGAAGCACATCGACCACCCGTCCGAGGTCGTCGAGGTGGGCCAGGAGGTCGAGGTCGAGGTCCTGGACGTCGACCTGGACCGCGAGCGGGTCTCGCTGTCGCTGAAGGCGACCCAGGAGGACCCGTGGCGGCAGTTCGCCCGCACCCACGCGATCCAGCAGATCGTGCCGGGTAAGGTCACCAAGCTGGTGCCGTTCGGCGCCTTCGTCCGGGTGGACGACGGCATCGAGGGCCTGGTCCACATCTCCGAGCTGGCCGAGCGCCACGTGGAGATCCCCGAGCAGGTCGTCCAGGTCGGCTCCGAGGTCATGGTCAAGGTCATCGACATCGACCTGGAGCGTCGCCGGATCTCGCTGTCGCTCAAGCAGGCCAACGAGGGGTTCGTCGAGGGCGAGGAGCACTTCGACCCGACCCTCTACGGCATGGCCGCGACCTACGACACCGAGGGCAACTACATCTACCCGGAGGGCTTCGACCCGGAGACGGGGGAGTGGCTCGAGGGGTACGACAAGCAGCGCGAGACGTGGGAGCAGCAGTACGCCGAGGCGCGGCAGCGCTGGGAGGCGCACCAGAAGCAGGTGCAGACCTCCCGGGCCGCCGAGGCCGAGGCCGCTGCCAACCCGCAGCCCGCCGCCACCGGCACCTCGACCACCACGGCCACCGCGGCGCCGAGCCGTCAGGCCGAGGAGCCCGCGGGCACGCTGGCCACCGACGAGGCGCTCGCCGCTCTGCGGGAGAAGCTCGCCGGCGGCAAGTGACCCGCTGCTGACGACGACAGGCCCCGCCCCGACCCGGACCACGGGTCGCGGTGGGGCCTTCGCCGTCGAGTCCCCGCCGGGCTGCCCCGTCGCGACCCCGCCGATCCGCGTCCGCCCCGGGTGGCCCCTGGTCGGTGGCCGGCCAGCCATCACCGGCCAGCACCAGGAAGTCCGCGGCGCCGGCCGGCGGGGCGTGGTGTTTGGTGGCGCGGGAACGATCGGGTTGACTGGTGCCGTGCTGAGGGTTGGGCTGACCGGCGGGATCGGGTCTGGAAAGAGTGCCGTGGCGCGGCGGCTGGTCGAGCGGGGCGCGGTGCTGGTCGATGCCGACCGGGTCGCCCGGGAGGTGGTCGCCCCGGCACGGACGGGCTGGCCGAGGTCGTCGCCGCCTTCTCCGAGCGGGTGCTCGACGCCGACGGCGCCCTCGACCGGGCCGCCCTCGGCGACCTGGTCTTCGCCGACGAGGCCGCTCGCCGCAGGCTGGAGGCGATCGTGCACACCCCGGTCCGGGCCCGCACCGCCGAACTGGTCGCCGCGGCGCCACCGGACGCGGTGGTGGTCAACGACGTCCCGCTGCTGGCCGAGGTGGGGCTGGCAGCCACGTACCACCTGGTGGTCGTGGTGCGCACCGAGGTCTCGACCCGACTGGAGCGGCTGACCCGGGACCGTGGGATGAGCCGCGCGGAGGCCGAGCGCCGGATTGCCGCCCAGGCCGATGACGCCCGCCGGGACGCGGTGGCCGACGCGTTGCTGACCAACGACGGCACCCTCGACGAGTTGCACGAGGCGGTCGACCAGCTCTGGTACGAGCGGCTGGTGCCCTTCGAGGCCAACGTGCGGCGCCGGCGGGCGGTCCGGCTGGCTCGGGTGACGCTGGCCGAGCCGGACCCGAGCTGGCCCCAGCAGTACGCCCGGCTGGCGGCCCGGATCCGCCATGCGGTCGCCCCGGCCGACCTGCGGATCGACCACATCGGCTCGACCGCGATGCCCGGACTGGCCGCGAAGGACGTGATCGACATCCAGCTCGGCGTGCCTTCGCTTGCCGACGCCGACGGTCCGCTGGCCGAGCGGCTGGCCGACGGCGGCTTTCCTCGGCTGCCGGGCGAATGGTGGGACAGCCCGCGACCACCGGGCAGCGGCCGGTGGGAGAAGCGGCTGCACGGCAACGCCGACCCGGCCCGCCCGGTGCACCTGCATCTTCGGGTGACCGGTTCGCCCGGCTGGCGGTACGCCCTGCTGATGCGCGACCACCTGCGGGCCGACCCCGGCCGCCGGGGCGCGTACCTGATGCTCAAGCGGGAGCTGGCGGCGTCCGCGCCGGACAGCGGCACGTACGCCACGGCGAAGGATCCGTGGTTCGACGAGGAGCACCTACGGGCGGAGGCGTGGGCCGCGAGCACCGGCTGGCGGCCCTGACCGCTGCCCGCCGCCGGGCGGCGCCCTCCTTCTTCACCCGGCCGGCATCCGGGGCGTCAGCCGGGGCACGCGCCCCGGGTCCAGGTCGAGCTGCGCCCAGGCGCCCGCCCGGGTCGGCAACTCCAGCCGGCGCAGCAGCCCGGCCCGGTCGACCCAGTGGCGCACCGGCCCCGGGCGGTGTCGACCTGCACCACGTCCACGGTGGCGCCGGCGTGGCTGTCGCCGCGTATCCGCCGCGTGCCGCCCTGGGGTCCGTCGCGCTGGGCGGCCCGCAGGGCGGCGTCCACCAGCGGGTCCAGGGCCTCGGTGCGGTGCGGGCCGGCCCGCCAACCGGTCGCCGGCGGTGGCAACGGCGGGCGGGATGTCCCGTCACCCGGTGGGTTTCCCTCGATCCGGGTGATCTTGCCGCGATGGTGGCGGACCAGGGTCCACCGGCCGTCCGCGTCGAGATCGGTGACGCCGAGGTACGCCGTGCCCGACGTCCAGCTCAGCCAGCCGGTGGCCCGCAGGTTGGTGGCGCCGGAGACGGGACCGGTCAGCGTGACGGTGGCTCCTCCGGCGGCCCGCAGCCGGGCCGGCAGCCGGCGCCAACGGTCCCGTTCGGCGGCGGTGAGGGCACGGGGCAGGCCCGGCCGGCCGCCCAGCGCGTCGACGGGGCGCAGCGTGGGCCGGTCGGCGCGGTTCAGCACCACGGTCACCGGTCCGATGCCCGGGAGGTCGGCCTCCAGCCGGTGCAGCCGGCCGGCCGGGTCCAGCCAGTAGCGCGCCGGGTCGCCGCCGTCGGTCCCGGTGGTGGGGGTCAGCGGCGCAGGGCCCGGCGGTGGCGCCTCCAGGATGTCGACCTGCTCGCCGTCGACCTGCTCGCGGCCCACCCAGCGGCCATCCGGCCCGGCCGCCGGCTCGGGCCGGTCGGTGGCCAGCGCGAAGATCAGGCCCAGCAGCGGGTCGAGGCCCCGTTCGGCCGGCAGTCGCCACCCGTCGGCCGGCGGCACCAGGGGCGGCATGGCGGGCGTGGGCACCGCCGCCGGATCGGGCCGGACCACCAGCACGGTGGGGGTGGCCTGGGCCAGCCCGCGCAGTGGGCCCGCGCCGGGGCCGCCGACGTCCAGGTAGATCAGCTGACGGGCCCAGTCGACCCAGCCGAGCAGGTCGGTGCGCGTCGTACCATCGCCGACCGTGACCCGTAGCCCGGCGCGTACGTCGCGGTAGTTGGTGACCCGCATGACGGCCAGCCGGTCCCGCTCGGCGGCCGTCATCTCCCGCGCTGCCGGTCCGTCTGACGCCCAGGTGACCAGCGTGGCGACCAGCATGACGGCGGAGACCACGGCGGTGAGGGCGAGCCCGGTCAGGGTGAGCCGGCGCCGACGGGCCAGGTCGCGTCGCGCCTCGCCGGCCCGGTCGCCCGTCCCGGCGAGGTGCTCCTGCTCGGCCTGGTCGCTCTCGGCCGGATCGAGCATGCCGTGGGGCACCCCGCCCGGCGGATGCCGGGCCGGCGTCCAGGTTGCCCCGGGTCCGGCTCGGGGCCGGCGAGGCCGAGGAGCGCGGGCGGCACGATGCCGGCCCGGTGTCGTCGGGGGCCGGTGCGGTGCCGGCGATCCTTGCGCCCGGCGGAAGCGCCCCGGGTCGTCCGGGCCGGGCGGTGCCGGCGGTCGGGTCGTCCGGGGCGGGCCGCTCGGCGCCGCCCGGCGGTCGCGAGGTGTTCTCCACGGGAGGATGAACGGGCCGGACCGGGCTGGGGTGACGACGCAGGGGCGCTCGCGGCGGCCGGTCTGCGCGTTCAGCGCGACCACACCGGGTGCGCACGCCGGACGTGCCGGGTGCTGCGACCCTCTGTGCCGGGGGCGGCGTGGCCTGTGCGGCCCGCCACCGGCCCGGTCGGCCGCCGCGAGCGGCCTACGGGAAAAGCGTAGCCGGGTGAGAAGAACCACACAATGCGAATATCGAAGCCGATCACGTGCCGGACGTAGTCGCCGCGGAGTGTCGGAGCCCCGGCGTACGGTGGGTGTCATGGCGCTCGACATACCCCGGCTCGACGGTCGCTTCCAGGTCATCAGCGAGTTCCAGCCGGCCGGCGACCAGCCGGCGGCGATCGACGATCTGGAGCGTCGGGTCCGTCGCGGTGACCGGCACACGGTGCTGCTCGGCGCCACCGGCACCGGCAAGAGCGCCACCACCGCCTGGCTCGTCGAGCGCCTGCAACGCCCCACGCTGGTGCTGGCGCCCAACAAGACGCTCTGCGCCCAGCTGGCCAAGGAGTTCAGCGAGCTGCTGCCGGACAACGCGGTGGAATACTTCGTCTCCTACTACGACTACTACCAGCCCGAGGCGTACATCCCGCAGACCGACACCTACATCGAGAAGGACTCCTCGATCAACGAGGAGGTCGAGCGGCTGCGGCACTCGGCGACCATGTCGCTGCTCACCCGCCGCGACGTGGTGGTCGTCGCGACCGTCTCGGCGATCTACGGCCTGGGCACCCCGGAGGAGTACCTGGACCGCGCGGTGCGCGTCGCGGTCGGCCAGGAGCTCGACCGCGACCGGCTGCTGCGCCGGCTGGTGGACATCCAGTACACCCGCAACGACATGGCCTTCCAGCGCGGCACCTTCCGGGTCCGCGGCGACACTCTGGAGATCATCCCGGCGTACGAGGAACTCGCCGTGCGCATCGAACTCTTCGGTGACGAGGTGGAGAAGCTCTACTACCTCAACCCGCTCACCGGGGACGTGGTGCGCGAGGTGGACCATCTGCTGATCTTCCCGGCCACGCACTACGCCGCCGGGCCGGAGCGGATGGAACGGGCGGTCCGTGACATCGAGGCCGAGTTGGGCGAGCGGCTGGCCGAGCTGGAACGGCAGGGCAAGCTGCTGGAGGCGCAGCGGCTGCGGATGCGCACCACCTACGACATCGAGATGATGCGGCAGGTCGGCTTCTGCTCCGGCATCGAGAACTACTCGATGCACATCGACGGCCGGCTCCCCGGCAGCCCGCCGCACTGCCTGCTCGACTACTTCCCGGACGACTTCCTCACCGTGATCGACGAGTCGCACGTGACCATCCCGCAGATCGGTGGCATGTTCGAGGGCGATGCCTCCCGCAAGCGCATGCTGATCGACCACGGCTTCCGGCTGCCCAGCGCCGCCGACAACCGGCCGCTGCGGTTCGACGAGTTCCTCGAACGGGTCGGCCAGATGGTCTTCCTGTCGGCGACCCCCGGCCCGTGGGAGCTGGAGCATGCCCAGGGCGAGTTCGTGGAGCAGGTGATCCGCCCGACCGGTCTGGTCGACCCCGAGGTGGTCGTCAAGCCCACCAAGGGCCAGATCGACGACCTGATGCACGAGATCAAGCTGCGCACCGAGCGCGACGAGCGGGTGCTGGTCACCACGCTGACCAAGAAGATGGCCGAGGACCTGTCCGACTACCTCCTGGAGAACGGCATCCGGGTGCGCTACCTGCACTCGGAGGTCGACACGCTGCGCCGGGTGGAGCTGCTGCGCGAGCTGCGCCGGGGCGACTACGACGTGCTGGTCGGCATCAACCTGCTCCGGGAGGGCCTCGACCTGCCCGAGGTGTCGTTGGTGGCCATCCTGGACGCGGACAAGGAGGGCTTCCTGCGTAGCGGCCGATCGCTGATCCAGACCATCGGCCGGGCGGCCCGTAACGTGTCCGGCCAGGTCCACATGTACGCGGACAAGATAACCCCGTCGATGGCGTCCGCGATCGAGGAGACGAACCGGCGGCGGGCCAAGCAGATCGCGCACAACGAGGCGAACGGGATCAGTCCGGAGCCGCTGCGGAAGAAGATCCACGACATCCTGGACGACATCTACCGCGAGGCGGAGGACACCGAGGCGGCGCGGGTCGGCGGCGCCGTGCGGCAGCTGTCCCGGGGCAAGGCTCCGGTCAAGGAGACCCGCAGTCGGGCCCGGGCCGGCGGGGGCACCCCGGCCCGGGAGGGGATGGCGCGCGCCGAGTTGGCACAGTTGATCCAGGAGCTCAACGACCAGATGCTCGCCGCCGCGCGCGATCTGCAGTTCGAGCTGGCCGCCCGGATCCGGGACGAGGTCGCCGACCTGAAGAAGGAGTTGCGGGGGATGGACGCCGCCGGCGTGAAGTGACCGGGCCGGTGGCGCCAGCCGCCCGGTGTCCACTTCCTACAGTGGGGGAATAGCGGAATGCGAGCGTCCTATTGCGCTGGGTGATCGCCGTGCGTACTCTCCCTGCGTGGGGAGGCGGGAATGCCGTTGCCAACGAGTCCGATCATTCGACGCGCGCGGCTCGGCGCCGAGTTGCGTCAGCTCCGGCGGCGGGATGCGCTGACGCTGGAACAGGTCTGTGAGCGGCTCGGCTGGGCGTCCACCTCCAAACTGTCCCGGATCGAGTTGGGGCAGAGCCGGCCGGATCTGGCGGACGTGCTCGACCTGCTCGACGTCTACCAGGTGCCGCCGCCGCAGCGGGACGCGCTGATCGTCATCGCCCGCGACGCCGCGACCAGCCGGGGCTGGTGGAAGTCGTTGGGGGAGATGAGCGAGCGGCAGCGCACGTACGCCGAACTCGAAGCCGGTGCGGCCGGCATCGTCGAGTACCAGCCGGCCGTGGTTCCCGGCCTGCTGCAGACCTCGGCGTACGCGCGGCTGCGCATCACCGCCGGGCAACTGCTCGATCCGGCCGTGGACCTGGAGGCCGACCTGCGGGCCCGCGCCGCCCGGCACGCGGTGCTGCGCCGCGTCGAACCGCCCCGCTACACGGCGCTGATCACCGAGGTGGCGTGCGAGCCGGCCGGTGACCCGGTGGAGGTCTGGCGCGACCAGTTGCGGTATCTGTTGGAGCTGGCCGCCCTGCCGCACGTGACGATCCGGCTGTTGCCGCTCGGGGCCGGGCCGGGGCCGGCGCCGCTCACCCCGTTCTCCTGCTACTCCTTCCCGGACCCGGCTGATCCGCGCACGGTGATGCTGGAGGCGCTCACCACGGACGTCCGGCTGACCACCGTGGTCGACGTCGACCGGTACGAGCAGATCATCGCCTGCCTGCTGGAGGCGGCGCTGCCGGAGGAGGAGACGGTGCGGGTGCTGGCCCGCCGGCTCGACGAGTGACCGGCCACGCGTCGGCACCGGGCCCGGCGCCCCCGAAGCCGTCGGGACCGGTGCCGACACGAGGCGCAGGATAGGCCGGCGGTGTGACAGTTTCTCGGGGCCGAGCGTCGGGTGCGGGCGCGGGAACCGTCAGGCGGGCACGTCGACGAAGTGCTCGACCCGTGGCGGCGCGGCGAAATGCGGGCCGATCAGCTCCCGCCACCCCACGAAACGCTCGGTGGCCCGGAAGTTCTCCTCGTGCGCCGCGACCGAGTCCCACTCCACCAGCAGCACGAAGCGGGAGGGGGACTCGACGCCCCGGGTCATCCGCACCGACCGGCAGCCGGCGGCGCCGGCGAGCAACCTGTGCGCCTGGGCGTACGCGGCGACGAAGGCTTCCTCGCGGCCGGGTGTCACCTCGATGAGCGCGACCTCAAGCACCATGCCCGGCAGCCTGCCACACCGACCGCGCCGCCGGGCGGGTCGGCCGAGTCAGGTCCAGCAGACCCAGCCTCCTAGGATGGCGTGCGGACGGTGCCCCGGTCACCGTCACCGGGCGACGCCGCCAGCCCGCCGGGGCGTACGGTGTGCCGGTTGCTGTGATGGTGCCGGAGGAATAAGACTGTGAACGTGTCCGGACTGGTGTGGGCGGCCACGCTCATCGCCCTGACCGCGGTCCTCGCGGTGGATCTGCTGATCATCGGCCGCCGGCCGCACGAGCCGAGCGTGCGGGAGTCGAGCCTCTGGGTCGCTCTCTACGTCGGGTTGGCGCTGCTCTTCGGGCTGGGGCTCTGGTTCACCGCCGGCGCGAGCGTGGCGGGGCAGTTCTACACCGGCTGGCTTACCGAGTACAGCCTCTCCGTCGACAACCTCTTCGTCTTCGTGATCATCATGGCCCGGTTCGCGGTGCCCCGGCCGTACCAGCAGAAGGTGCTGCTCATCGGCATCGTGCTCGCGCTCGTCATGCGGGGCGGGTTCATCGCCGCCGGCGCGGCGTTGATCTCGCAGTTCACCTGGGTCTTCTACCTCTTCGGCGCGTTCCTGATCTACACCGCGATCAACTTGGCCCGGCACGGTGAGTCGAGCGAGGAGGAGTTCACCGAGAACATCCTCATCCGCTGGAGCCGGCGGGCGCTGCCGATCTCGAAGGGCTACGACGGGGCCCGGCTGACCGTGCGAACGAACGGCCGGCGGTTGTTCACCCCGATGTTGATCGTCATGATCGCCATCGGCACGACAGACCTGATCTTCGCCCTCGATTCGATTCCGGCGATCTTCGGCATCACCCACGAGCCGTACCTCGTCTTCACCGCCAACGTGTTCGCACTGATGGGGCTGCGACAGCTCTACTTCCTGCTCGGCGGCCTGCTGGATCGGTTGATCTACCTGAGCCACGGGCTCGCGGTGGTGCTCGGCTTCATCGGGGTCAAACTGATCCTGGAGGCGCTGGCGGAGAACCGCCTGCCGTTCATCAATCACGGCGAGCACGTCGGCTGGGCGCCGCACATCCCGATCTGGCTGTCGTTGCTGGTCATCCTGGGCACCCTGGCCATCGCCACGGTCGCGAGCCTGATCAGGTCCTCCCGGGACCGGCGACGCGAGCTGACCGGAGCCCGCCGCTGAACAGCCTGGGGCACCTCGCGTCGGGCCGGCCCCCGGTGGGGTTCGGGCGCGGCAGTGGGTGCGTACCGCGACGCTCGCCGGGTGCGGCACCCTGTAGGCGGGTGGGGACGGTGAGGGTGGGGTGCGGATGAGCGAGCAGCGCGAGCGGATCAACGGGCTCGGCGACCAGGAGTGGGAACTGGTGGGCGCGCCGAACGCGCGGGATCTGGGTGGCCTGATCGGTGTGGCGGGCCGGCGGGTGCGTCCGGGCCGGCTGATCCGGACCCCTGCACTGGGCCGGCTGACCGACGAGGACCTGCCGGTGCTGGCCAAGCTCGAACCGGCCTGCGTGGTGGATCTGCGGGCCCACTCGGAGGTGTCGGTGGCACCGCCGGACCGGTTGACCGGCGAGCCGACCGTGGTGCACCTGCCGGTGCACGACCCGGCCCATCCGGTCTTCACGTACGTCTCGGCGGTGCTGCTCGGCCACGACCTGAGCGGCTACGCGGAGCTGGCACGGCAGGGCACGCCGGCGGCGATGGCGGCGATCTACCGCTGGTTCGTCACCGGGGCCTCGGCCCGGGAGGGGTTTGCCGCGGCCGTGCGGTTGGCGGCCGACGGCCGGAACCTTCCCCTGGTCTACCACTGTTCGGCGGGCAAGGACCGCACCGGTTGGCTGACCGTGGTGCTGCTGCACGCCCTCGGCGTCGACGAGGCCGCGATCCGGGCCGACTACCTGGCCAACAACCCGTTGACGGCAAGCCTGCGCGAGGTGCTCATCGAGGCGATGCGGCGGCGCCATCCCGGGCTCGACGAGGCGGCGGTCCGGCCGGTGCTGGAGGTCCGCCCGGAGTACCTCGACGCGGGGTACGAGCAGGTGCGGCGGATGCACGGGTCGTTCGGCGGGTACCTGCGGGACGGGCTGGGGATCACCGCCGAGACGGTGGCGGCGCTGCGCGCGAACCTGCTGGAGTGAGGGCACCGAGGTCGTGGCGAGCCCGCCAGACCCGGGCGGAGATGTCGGCCACCAGCTGGCGGGCGCCGGCGTCGGCCCGGTCGCCGCCGGGTGCGCCGAGCGAACTGGTGGTGCACACGACGAGCAGGTACGCGTCGGCGTCGTCGGGGAAGACCACCGCGGCGCCGTGCCGCACGCCGCGTACCCAGCCGTTCTTGTGCGCGAGGCGGGTGCCGGCGGGCAGCCCCTCGGCGATGTCCTGGCGGATCTGCTGGGCGCAGAGCACGTCGAGCATGGCGGTGCAGCCGGCGGGCGAGGCGATCGGCCCCGGGCGGGTGGCGCCGGTGGCGACGGCGTCGAGCAGCGCGGCCAGGTCGGCCGCGGTGACCAGGTTGGTGACGCCCGCCTCGCGGGCGGCGAAGTCCTCGATGCCGCGCGCGGTGACGCTGTGCCGGGCGCCGGCCAGGGCCCAGACCTCCGCCACGGCGGCCCGGCCGACGTGTTCGAGGACCAGGTTGGTGGCGAGGTTGCTGGAGCGGACGATCATCCGCCCGGCGAGCCAGCGCAGGGTCACGTGCGCGCCGAGCCGGTCCCAGACGGCGCCGTCGTTGTCGTACTCCCGGGCGCAGGAGTACGCCGGGGCGTCCGGTCGCGCGGAGGTGAACCGGTCGACGACCTGGACCGGGGCGTCGAGGTCGAGGTGGCCGACCTCGGCGGCGCGGTACAGCGCGGCGAGCACGGACAGCTTCATCGTGCTCGCCGCGTAGTGGGTGGCCTCGGCGTGCCGCGTCCAGGCGGGCGGGGTGCCGAGCGGCCCCGCGTACACCGAGACCGTGCCGGGTTCCCGGTCCAGCCGGGCGTGGAGGTCGTCGGCGGCCATGCGGTGGGTCAGCCGGCGTGCTTGCGGCGGGCGGCGGTGCGGGCCCGCTGGGTCTGGTCGAGCACGACCTTGCGGATGCGTACGGCGGCGGGAGTGACCTCGACGCACTCGTCCTCGCGGCAGAACTCCAGGGCCTGCTCCAGCGACAGCTTCCGCGGCGGGATCAGCTTCTCGGTCTCGTCGGCGGTGGACGAGCGCATGTTGGTGAGCTTCTTCTCCTTGGTGATGTTGACGTCCATGTCGTCGGAGCGGGAGTTCTCTCCGACGATCATGCCCTCGTACACCTCGGTGGTCGGTTCGACGAAGAGCTGGCCGCGCTCCTGAAGGTTGATCATGGCGAACGAGGTGACCGCCCCGGCCCGGTCGGCGACCAGGGAGCCGTTGTTGCGGGTGCGCAGCTCGCCGAACCACGGCTCGTACGACTCGAAGACGTGGTGCAGGATGCCGGTGCCCCGGGTGTCGGTGAGGAACTCGGTGCGGAAGCCGATCAGGCCGCGGGCGGGGACCAGCCACTCCATCCGGATCCAGCCGGTGCCGTGGTTGACCAGCTGCTCCATCCGGCCCTTGCGGGTGGCCAGCAGCTGGGTGATCGCGCCGAGGTACTCGTCGGGGGCGTCGATGGTGAGGCGCTCCACCGGCTCGCAGACCTTCCCGTCGATCTCCCGGGTGACGACCTGCGGCTTGCCGACGGTCAGCTCGTAGGACTCGCGGCGCATCTGCTCGACCAGGATCGCCAGGGCCAGCTCGCCGCGGCCCTGCACCTCCCACGCGTCGGGGCGTTCGGTCGGCAGCACCCGCAGCGACACGTTGCCGACCAGTTCCTTGTCGAGGCGGTCCTTGACCATCCGGGCGGTGACCTTGGCACCCTTGACCCGGCCGACCAGCGGCGAGGTGTTGGTGCCGATGGTCATCGAGATGGCCGGCTCGTCGACGGTGATCAGCGGCAGCGGGATCGGGTTCTCCGCGTCGGCGAGGGTCTCACCGATCATGATCTCGGTGATGCCGGCGACGGCGATGATGTCACCGGGGCCGGCCGAGTCGGCCGGCTTGCGCTCCAGACCCTCGGTGATCAGCATCTCGGAGATGCGGACCCGCTGGGTGCTGCCGTTGGTGCGGCACCAGGCCACCGTCTGGCCCTTGCGGATGGTGCCCTGGCGGACCCGGCACAGGGCGAGCCGGCCGAGGAACGGTGAGGCGTCCAGGTTGGTGACGTGCGCCTGTAGCGGGGCCGCCTCGTCGTAGGCGGGCGGCGGGATCGTGTCCAGCAGGGTGCGGAACAGCGGTTCCAGGCTGTGGCTGTCCTGTGGGACGGAGCCGTCGGCGGGTTGGGTGAGCGAGGCGATGCCGTCGCGGGCGCAGGCGTAGACGATCGGGAAGTCGATCTGCTCCTCGTCGGCGTCGAGGTCGAGGAAGAGCTCGTAGGTGTCGTCGACGACCTCCTTGATCCGGGCGTCGGGACGGTCCACCTTGTTGATCACCAGGATGATCGGCAGCCGGGCCTTGAGGGCCTTGCGGAGCACGAACCGGGTCTGCGGCAGCGGGCCCTCGCTGGCGTCGACCAGCAGCACCACCCCGTCGACCATGGTCAGGCCGCGCTCCACCTCGCCGCCGAAGTCGGCGTGACCGGGGGTGTCGATGATGTTGATGGTGACCGGGTCGGAGCCGTCCGCCGGCAGGTAGCGCACGCCGGTGTTCTTGGCCAGGATGGTGATGCCCTTCTCCCGTTCCAGGTCACCGGAGTCCATCACCCGCTCGGTCACCTCGCCCCGGGCGCCGTAGGCACCGGACTGCCGCAACATGGCGTCGACCAGGGTGGTCTTGCCGTGGTCGACGTGAGCGATGATGGCGACGTTACGGAGGTCGGTGCGAAGCTGCATGGGTTCATCCTCCCGCCTGTGCGGTTGCCGTGCGGCGCCGGGGTCACCCTGGTGCGTACCGGCTCGCGGTGCGGACCGCTGTCACACTTGCGGGGCAGTCCGACCGAGTGATCCGGGGGCGCCGTGCATGATCTGCTGAACTCGGTGCAGGGCCTGTCGCCGTGGCTGATCTACGTGGTGGCGGGGCTGATCGTGGCCGCCGAGACGGCGCTGATCGTCGGGTTGGTGGCGCCGGGGGAGGCCACGCTGCTGCTGGTGGGCTTCCTCACGTACGCGGGGACGTTGCGGCTCGGCCCGGCGTTGCTGGTGATGATCCTGGCCGCCGCCGTGGGGGACGCGGTGGCGTTCCGCGCCGGCCGGCGTTACGGGCCGCGGTTACGGGCCAGCCGGTGGGGTGCCCGGGTGGGGCCGCACCGGTGGGCCCGCGCCGACGCGATGCTCGGGCGGATGGGTGGTCGGGGCGTGCTGACCGCCCGCTGGGTCGCGTTCGCCCGCACCCTGGTGCCCCGGCTCGCCGGCGCGGCCGGCATGCCGTACCGGCGGTTCGCGCCGTGGAACCTGGCCGGCGTGGCCACCTGGGTGGGCGCCTCGGTGATCGTCGGGCACCTGGCCGGGGAGTCGTACGAGACCGTGTCCCGGCTGCTCGGTCGGGCGACCGGAGCGGTGCTGGTGCTGGTGGCCGCGCTGGTCGCGGTGGTGTTGGCCGGCCGGTGGTTGGGACGCAACCCCGACCCGGCGCGGGCGCTGCTGGCCCGGGCCGCCGGGCTGCCGCCGGTGCGCTGGCTGTCGGCCCGGTACGGGCTGCTGTTCTTCCTGCTCAGCCTCCACCTCGGGCCGGCCTGGGCGTTGCTGGCGAATTTGGCGGCCGGGGTGATGCTGCTCTTCGCGGTCGGGTTGGCCATCGCCTGGACGCTGCGGGCGGTGGTCCGGCACAGCGGGCTGGCCCTGGTCGACGGGGCGATCGCGAGTTGGTTCGCCGCCCGGCGTACGCCCGACGCCGTGGAGGCGACGCAGGCCGCGGTGTCGGTGCTGCGCGGCTCGTCGCTGATCCTGGTGGTGGCGGTGGTCGCCGCGATACAGGCGTGGCGGCACCGGCCGTGGCGGGCGGACCTGCTCAGCGTGGTCGGCACGATCGGCGCGTTCGTGCCACTGGTGGTGCTGGCCGCGGTGGCCGACCTGGCCGCGGGTGGTCGGGTGGTGCCGTTCTCCACCCAGAACGCGGTGGTGACCGCGAGCCTGTGCACGCTGGCCTGGCTGTTGTCGCGGGGCGCGCGGTGGCCGGTGGCGGTGGCCGCCTGGACCATCACGGCGGCCGGCGTGGTCGCCGTCGGTGGCGCCCGGCTCTACCTGGGCCTGAGCACGGCCAGCGGCACCCTCGGCGCGGTGCTGCTCGGGGCCGCCTGGACGGCGGTGTTCATGGTCGCCTGGGCCACCCGGGACCGCGCCGTGGCCTCCGGTGGCCCGCTGCCGCGCTGAGGCTGCGGCGCCGACTGGGCGGGTGGTCCGGCAGTCCCGCGAGGGACCCCTGCCGCGGCGGGCAACTGTTAGGGTGCGGCGGGTTCGTCACCGCCGAAGGGGGTCGACATGGGGCGCAACGTCACCCGGTGGGGCGTCGCCGTGGTTGCCGGGGTGCTGTTGCTGGCCGGCGGAGCGTGCGCCGACGTGGGCGCTCCCGCGCGGGAGTTGCCCGCGCCGGTCGGGCTCGGCGGGGAGTTGCCGGACGCGGCGGTGGAGCCGACCGCGACGACCGCGTCGGCGGACCCGACCGCCACACCGGCCGCGGTGCAGGCGATGGGTGCCGCGCCGAAGGTCGGCCCGAGCGCCAGTGCGTCGGCGAAGCCGAGCCCGAAGCCCCGGCGCACCGCTGCCACGGCGCCGCGGACGGTGCCGAAGCCGCCGACGGAGACCCAGGTGCCGCCGGATCCGCCGAAGCCGGCACCGAGTGCCTGCACGCCCAGCTACAAAGGGGACCAGGCCAGCCGGGCGCAGGCCAAGGCGGCGCTGGTCGACGCGGCGGGGCGGACGTACTGGCCCACGTCGGCACCGGACATCCGCGTCCCGCTGAGCCTGCTCAAGGCGACGGCGTGGCAGGAGAGCGGGTGGCAGTCCAACATCGTCGCCTGTGACGGCGGTATCGGCCTGATGCAGGTGATGCCGGACACCGCCTCCTGGATGAACCAGCGGTTCGGGCAGAGCTACGACGTGTGGGACTACCGGGACAACGCCTACCTCGGCGGCACCTACCTGGCCTGGCTGACGAAGTACATCGGCGACATGTACTTCGACGCCGACTACCGGCTCGACGCCGACCTGTGCACCGACGAACTGGACTCCTGCCTGCTCAACGCGGTCGTCGCCGGGTACAACTTCGGCCATGGTGCGGTGGCTCGGGAGGGACAGCCGTTGGCCATCCCCAACCCGGGCTACGTGCGCAACGTCCGGGCACTGATTACGGAATGCGAGTGCCTCGGGTTCTAGGACCCGGTGACCCGGCCGGGCCACCAGAATTTCTCCCCGAGCAGGAACGCCAGGGCCGGGACGACGACCGTACGCACCAGCAGGGTGTCCAGCAGGACGCCGAGGCAGACGATGATCCCGATCTGGGTCAACGTGATCAGCGGCAGCACGCCGAGGACGGCGAAGACCGCGGCGAGCAGGATGCCGGCGCTGGTGATGACGCCGCCGGTGACCCGTAGCGCGGAGAGCATGCCCTCGCGGGTGCCGGCGGTGCGGGCGTCCTCGCGGGCCCGGGTGACCAGGAAGATGTTGTAGTCGACGCCGAGCGCCACGAGGAAGACGAAGGCGAGCAGCGGCACGCTGGTGTCCAGCGCGGGAAAGCCGAGCAGGTGGTCGAAGAGCAGCCAGGCGCCGCCCAGGCGGTGACCGCCGCGCGGTCGGTGTCGGTGAGCGGCGTGCCGTCGTCGCGGCTGACCACCACGATGGCCGGCTGGACGTCGCTGGTGGGCAACTCGTCCTGCAACCGTTCGACCTGGGTCGACTGCCCATCCGACTCCCCTGCCTCGAATCTCTAGACAAGCAAGAGTCTTGCTGATCGAGAGAAATGCCGCAACCGCTCCCGGAGGATGAGAATCTCGACCGTCGAGACGAACGCCCGCCTCGGTTATGCTGCGACCCGGAGCCTCGGCAGGAAGCGGCGGGACGTGGCAGCTCACGGGATGTACCGGCGGCGGGACACCCGCCGGGAACTGCTGGTGGCGGAGATCACGGCCGAGCTGCGACGCTACTGCGTGGACGCCCAGCACGTCGGTCACGCGTTCGCGGGGCAGCACGGCCTCAACGCCACCGATCTGCAGGCGCTGATCGCCGTGATGGACGCCGAGCTGCTCGGCGATCCGATCACGCCGGGACGGCTCGGCGAACACCTCGATCTGTCCTCCGGCTCGGTCACCGCCCTGGTGGACCGGCTGGAGCGCGCCGCGCACATCCGCCGCGACCGGGACACCAGTGATCGGCGCAGGATCCTGCTGCGTTACGCCGACCAGGGCGCAGAACTGGCGATGGGCTTCTTCCGGCCGTTCGGCGAGCGCACCGACCGGGTGATGTCCGGCTTCCGCGACGACGAGATGGAGGTGGTGTACCGGTTCATCACCGCGATGGGCGCCTCGCTGCGGGAGCACCGGGACGAGGTCCGCTCCACCCGGGGCGGGTCGCCCCGACGCCGGACGGACTGAGGCGGTGCTGGATCGTCTGGCGTCCGGACTCGCCGCCGGCGCGCTACGGCTGCCCCCGGCGCGCACCCGGCACGTCGCCGTCACCCGGGACATCGCGGTGCGGGTGCGCGACGCAGTGATCCTGCGCACCGACCACTACGCCCCGGACCTGGCCGCTGCGCCCACCGTGCTGATCCGCACCCCGTACGGCCGGGGTGGGCCGATGCGACTGCTCTGCCGGCTCGCCGCCGAGCGCGGCTTCCACGTGGTCATCCAGTCCTGCCGGGGCACCGGCGGCTCGGACGGGGTGTTCGACCCGTTCGTGCACGAGCGCGACGACGGGCTGGACACCCTCGACTGGCTGCGCCGGCAGCGCTGGTGGAGCGGGGCGTTCGGCATGTTCGGCGCCAGCTACCAGGGTTTCGTGCAGTGGGCGCTGGCGGCCGACGCCGGGGACGAACTGCGGGCGATGGTCGCGGTGGCGACCGCCTCGACCACCCGCGACTCCACGTACGCGGGCGAGTCGTTCGCCCTGGACACGGTGCTGACCTGGGCGGAGCTGCTGCAGGCGCAGACCGTGCCGTGGTTGGCCCGGCAGTGGGAACTCAAACGGGGCCAGCCGCGGCTGGCCGCCGCGCTGTCGCACCTGCCGCTGGTCGAGGCGGATCGGATCGCCACCGGGGTGACCGTGCCGTTCTTCCAGGAGTGGCTGCGGCACCACACGCCGCAGGCCGACTACTGGCGCACCCGGGTCTTCGACGACCGGCTCCACCTGGTCCGGGCGCCGGTGGCGATGGTCAGCGGCTGGCACGACATCTTCCTGCCGGCCCAACTGCGCGACTACGCGGCGCTGCGCGCCACCGGCGCCCGGCCGCGGCTGGTCGTCGGGCCGTGGACCCACGGCAGCCCGGGGCTGTTCGTGGCCGCGCTGCGCGAGGGCTGCGCTGGCTCGACGCGCATCTGCCCACCGACGCCCGCGGCCCGGCGGGCGACGCCCCGGTGCGGGTGTACGTGGGTGGCGCCGGCGGTGGCTGGCGTGACCTTGCCGACTGGCCGCCACCCGCCGCCGCCACCCGGTGGTACCTGCACCCGCAGGCCGCCCTGCGGACCTGCGTCCCGGTGCCGTCGCCGCCGGACGGGTTCTGGTACGACCCGGCGGACCCGACCCCCTCGCTGGGCGGTCCGCTGCTGGTGGCCCAGCGCGCCGGACCGGTCGACAACCGTCCGGTCGAGGCCCGTCCCGACGTGCTGACCTGGACCAGCGAGCCGCTCACCACCGCGGTCGAGGTGGCCGGGCCGGTGCGGGCGCAGCTCCACCTGCGCAGCGAACTGGGCCATCTGGACGTCTTCGTGCGACTGTGCGACGTGGACCGCCGGGGTCGTTCCTGGAACGTCTGCGACGGGCTGGTCCGCCTCGATCCGCAACGCTTCACCGCCGGCGCCACGGGCGCCGTCGAGGTGCCGGTCGAACTGTGGCCCGCCGCCCACCGCTTCGCCCCGGGCCACCGGCTGCGGCTACAGATCTCCGGTGGCGCCCACCCACGGTACGCCCGCAACCCGGGCACCGGTGAACCACTCGGCGCGGCCGTCACACTCCGTGGCGGTTATCGGGAGATCCTGCACGACCCGGATCATCCGTCCGCAGTGGTCCTCCCGGTCGTCCACTCTGCCTCACAGCCTCCTCCAAGCTGAATAGACCCATCCTGAGCTGGGCATTCGCCAGTAATGCGGGCTATCGTTAAGGCACGCCCGGCGCCGTGCACCCGATGGCCGGGTTCGCCTGTGATGCCTCTCCACCGCGTACGCGGTGTCACCGTCATGCCCGGCCCCGACGAAATCACACAGATGGGGGAACCATGACGCGGGCACCGGCAAACCTACTGGCGGTTCGCAGCCTGCTGATCGAGCATCTCAACCGCGACCCCGATCGGGTACGCGACGAGGATCTCGAACCCAACGAGGTCGGCATCGTCGGCGATGCCAACCACCGAGGGGGCTACCACTGCGGATCGGACCGGATCGTCACGAACGACTACTCCGTGGTCGAGTCGTCCCGGGACCGCAACGGACTGACCCTCGACGCTGCCGCCCTGGACGTGGGCCTGTTCCGGGTCACCTCCGGCGGCCGTAACCACAACCTGTCCACGTTCTCGACCTGGTGCGTGGCACAGTGCGTCGCCAACGCGCCGGACACCCGGGACATCAGGGAGATCATCTATTCGCCCGACGGCAACGTGGTCCGGCGCTGGGACCGGCTCGGCCGGCGTAGCACCGGCGACCGGTCCCACCTGTGGCACACCCACTTCAGTTTCTTCCGCGACTCGATCAAGGCGAACCGCGACCAGCGGCCGCTGTTCCACCGCTATCTGAGCACCATCGGCCTGGTGAAGTTGGAGGAGAACGACATGACGCCCGAGGAGCACAACTGGCTCAAGACCGTCCACCAAAACCTCACCGTCCTGGACGGACGCAACCCGATCGGGCAGACCTACACCCGGACGACCATGGGCGAGGACCACACCGACCCCAAGTTCCAGGTCTCGCATCCGACGTTGCGCAGCATCGGCAGCCAACTCAGCGTGCTGCAGACGGCGGTGGAATCGCTGCTGAACCAGGACTTCGCCGACGAGCAGGCGATCATCACCGGAGTGCTGGCCGGCCTGACTCCGCAGGAGATCGCCGCGGCTATCCCGCCCACCGTGGCCGAGCAGGTCGTGACGGAGCTGAGCCGGCGCCTGGCGGCCTGACCGACGACGCGGTGGGTGGCGACCGGCACCGGCCGCCACCCACCGGTCGCGATCAACTCCGCCGGCGGCGCTGGGCACACGCCGAGACCGGGGCGGCGGCCGGGTCGCCGACCGCCGCCTGACCGGCACGGATCACATCGGGCGTACGTTGTCCGCCTGCGGCCCCTTCTGTCCCTGGGTCACATCGAACTCGACCTTCTGGCCCTCGTTCAACTCGCGGTAGCCACTCGACGCGATCGCCGAGTAGTGGACGAAGACGTCGGGGCCTCCGCCGTCCTGCTCGATGAAGCCGAAGCCCTTTTCGGAGTTGAACCACTTCACGGTGCCGGTTGCCATGCGTTCTCTCTCCCTGTTTCCTGCGGGCGACCGCCGGCTCCGCGCCGGTGATCGCCCAATACCTCCCAGACAGTATCCGGTAGAAAGCGCGTTTGCCGGGCGAAGCGCCTCAGCAATTGCGCGAGATGAGGTACCCGCGGGGGAGGCGGGGATCAGGGATCACCCCGAGGAGGGCCCGGCGGAGTTCGGGAGGAAACCCGATGTCCCTGGTGGCGGCCTGGTCCTAGCGTACGAGGTATGGCGGACCAGTTGGCGCAGGTCGGCGAGCTCCCCGTGGCCCTGCTGATGGCGGCGCTCGGGGTGATCATGCTCTTCGACGCGGTGCCGTTGTTCGGGGTTCTCGTCCCGGGCGACGTGGCGGTGCTCGCCGCGGTGGCGGTCGGTGGCCCGGTCACCGGTCTGGCGACCTTCGTCGCCGTGGTCACCGGATGCCTCGCCGGCTGGTCGCTGAGCTTCCTGGTCGGCCGCAGGTGGGGCGACCGGCTGCGGCACAGCCGCTTCGGCGGTTGGGTCGGCGAGGCCCGATGGGTGGCGGCGGAGGGGATCCTGCGTCGCGACGGTGGCCGGTTGGTGCTGGTCGCACCCTTCCTGCCGGTGTTCAACGCGCTGCTGCCGCTGGCCGCCGGTGGGCTGCACATGTCGTACCGGCGGTTCCTCGGGTTCGCGACGCTCGGTGCGGCCGCGTGGGCCGGGCTCTATCTGACGGTGGGCACCGCGTCGCGGTTGCTGGCCGGACTGCTCCCGGCCGGGACGAGCCCGCTGCTGGTGACCATGGCCGGCGGCGTGCTGCTGGCCGCCGTGGTGCTGTTGGTCACCCGACGCCGGCTGCGTACGGTCACCGGCTGACCCCGCCTCCCTTCGGCGCTGCCGGCCCCAGCCCCGCCGGGGTCACCAGCCGCGGGCCCGCCACTCGGCCAGCCGCGGGCGTTCCGCGCCGAGCGTGGAGTCCCGGCCGTGGCCCGGGTAGAACCAGGTCTCGTCCGGCAGCCGGCCGAAGAGCTTGTGCTCGACGTCGTCGATGAGCGTGGCGAAGCGTTCCGGATCCTGGTCGGTGTTGCCGACCCCGCCGGGAAAGAGACTGTCGCCGGTGAACAGGTGTGGGATGCCGGCCGGGTCGCGGTAGAGCAACGCCACCGAGCCCGGGGTGTGCCCCTTGACGTGGATGACCTCCAGGGCGCAGTCACCCACCGGCACGGTGTCGCCGTCGGTAAGGGTCTGCGCCTCGATCGGCAGCCCCGCCGCGTCGTCGGCGTGCACCAGAGCGCGGGCGCCGGTCTTGGCCACCACCTCCTCCAGCCCCACCCAGTGGTCCATGTGGTGGTGGGTGGTGACCACCGCCTGCAGTCCCGCGTCGCCGATCAGCTCCAGCAGGCGGGGCGCCTCGTTCGCCGCGTCGATCAGCACCTGGTCACCGGTGCTCGGGCAACGCAGCAGGTACGCGTTGTTGTCCATCGGCCCGACCGAGACCTTGGTGATGGTCAGCCGGTCGAGTTCGCGGACGGCCGGCGGGCCCCCGGGGGTGACATCTCCGCTGTAGGTCATGGCTCCCTAGATCCATTCGGGTGGGCGGGGCAGTTGGCCGTCGGGGGTGACGGTCAGGGTGCCGCCGGTGTCGCGGCCGGTCAGCCAGGCGGCGAGGTCGGCGGCGGAGCCGGCGACGACGGGTGCCCGCTCGCGGTCGCCGATCACCAGCTCGTGGCTGCTGCCGTCGAAGCGCAGCACCATCGGCGGCGCGTCGTCGCGGCCGGCGAAGCCGCCGGCCACCTCGTGCAGCAGCCGCTGGCCGAAGTGCGTCGACCAGTCCGCCGGCCGGTAGCCGGCAGCCAGGTCGACGTGGTGGATCTCCAGTTCCCGCAGCCGGCCCCAGACGAGCAGGGCGGCCGGCCAGGGGCCCCGCCGGGTCTCGACGGTGGCGGCCCACGCCTGCACCGGCATCGCGGCGACCGCCTCGGCGAACCGGTCCGCGCTGCGGCGCAGGTCGTCCAGGTGCTCCTCGGTCGGGCGGGACGCGCCCGCGGAGATGTCGGCGGTCCGGGCCGCGGCGCTGGCGTACATCGGGATCGGCCGGCCGGTACCCGCCGAGGCGAGCAGGTTGACGAAGCCGTCGGCGTTGCGTGCCAGGTGGGCGAGCACGTGGCCGCGACTCCAGCCCGGCAGCAGCGACGGCGCCGCGAGGTCGGCGGGGTCGAGGCCCGCGGCCGTCCGCAGCAGGCGAGCCGTGGCGTCGTCCACCTCGCCGGTCAACAGAAGGGGGTCCATGGCCACGTCCCGACCCTAGCCTCCCGCGCCGGCGGCGTCGCCGGGGAATTCACTTCCGGCGCGGCGGCGCCGGGCCTACCGTCGGTGTCATTCGCGGCGCCGGAGCGGGGGGAGGTGGTGGTCATGCCGGTCACCGCACCCTTACCACCCTGCACCGACATCGAGCGAGGAGTCATGGCCATCACACTGTCCGCCCTGGGTTGGGACACCGACCGGGCGGCTCACCTGCGACGCATCCACACCGACCAGCAACCGGGCCGGGTGGCCCGGGTCGACCGCGGCGTCTGCACCGTGCTCACCGGGGATGGGCCGCTGCGTGCCTCGACCGGTGGGGCTGTGCTGGCCGCGGCGGCGGGCGATCCCACCCGGCTGCCCTGCGCCGGTGACTGGGTGCTGCTGTGCACCTGGCCCGACGCGCGGGTGACGGTCGAGGCGGTGCTGCCCCGGCGTAGCGCCCTGATCCGGCGCACCGCCGGTAAGGACGCCAGTGGTCAGCTGCTCGCCGCGAACCTGGACACCGCCGCGGTGGTGGAGGCGGTGCACCCCGCGCCGGACGCCGCCCGCATCGAGCGGCTGCTCTCCCTGGTCCACGAGTCGGGTGCCCGGCCGTTGGTGGTGCTGACCAAGACCGACCTGGCGGCCGACCCGGCGGCGATCGCGCGCCAGCTCGCGGCCGTCGCGCCCGGCGTGCCGGTGCTGCCGGTCAGCGCCGAGCGTGGCACCGGGCTGGACCCGCTGCGTGCCGAGGTGGGCCCGGGCCGCACGCTCGGCCTGCTCGGCCCCTCCGGTGCCGGCAAGTCGAGTCTGGTCAACGCGCTCGCCGGCGCGGTGGTGATGCCCACCCAGGCGATCCGGCGGGTCGACGGCAAGGGGCGGCACACCACCACCTGGCGGTCGCTGGTGCTGCTGCCCGGTGGGGGTGCCGTGCTGGACACTCCCGGGGTCCGGGCCGTCGGCCTGCTGGACGGTGCGACCGGACTCGACCGGGCCTTCGCCGACATCGCCGACCTCGCCACGGGGTGCCGCTACGGCGACTGCGGGCACGAGGCCGAGCCGGGCTGCGCGGTGCGGGCGGCGCTGGAGTCCGGCACGTTGACCGCCCGGCGGTGGGAGAGCTGGCGGCGGCTGCGACGCGAGGTGGCCCACGAGACCCGCCGCCGGGCGACTCGCCGGACCTCCCGCCGTCCCGGCCCCACCCCCCGCTGACCACACGTCCCATCCCCGCGCGAGCAGGGGTGGGACGTGTGGGTGAGGGAAGTTGTCGTAGGGCGGGTCTACAGTTGCCGGGGCGCACTCTCCGCGCTGGCACAACCGCTGGGTTCATCCCAAACGCGGACAGATCTTCCTCATCATCCTCACCCGGGAGTACACGGACCGTGGCCGACCGTTTGATCATCCGTGGCGCGCGCGAGCACAACCTGCGTGACGTCAGCCTCGACCTGCCCCGGGACGCCCTGATCGTGTTCACCGGGCTGTCCGGATCGGGCAAGTCGAGCCTGGCCTTCGACACGATCTTCGCCGAGGGGCAGCGCCGCTACGTGGAGTCACTGTCGTCGTACGCTCGGCAGTTCCTCGGTCAGATGGACAAGCCGGACGTGGACTTCATCGAGGGCCTGAGCCCGGCGGTCTCCATCGACCAGAAGTCGACCTCGCGCAACCCGCGTTCCACCGTCGGCACGATCACCGAGGTCTACGACTACCTGCGGCTGCTGTTCGCCCGGGTCGGCGAGCCGCACTGCCCGGTCTGCGGCGAGCGGATCTCCCGGCAGAGCCCGCAGCAGATCGTCGACCGGGTGCTCGCCATGGCCGAGGGGACGCGGTTCATGGTGCTCGCCCCGGTCGTGCGGGGACGCAAGGGCGAGTACGTCGACCTGTTCGCCGAACTCCAGGCCAAGGGGTACGCGCGAGCCCGGGTGGACGGGGTGGTGCACCAGCTCACCGACCCGCCGAAGCTCAAGAAGCAGGAGAAACACACAATCGAGGTGGTGGTCGACCGGCTCAGCGTCAAGCCCGGCGCGAAGCAGCGGCTGACCGACTCGGTCGAGGCGACACTGGGCCTGTCCGGCGGGCTGGTCCTGCTCGACTTCGTCGACCTGCCCGAGGACGACCCCGACCGGGAGCGTCGCTACTCCGAGCACCTGGCCTGCCCCAACGACCACCCGCTGGCGATCGAGGACCTGGAACCCCGGGTCTTCTCGTTCAACGCGCCCTACGGCGCCTGCCCGGAGTGCACCGGCCTCGGCACCAAGAAGGAGGTCGACCCGGAGCTGGTCGTCCCGGACCCGGAGCGGTCGCTGCGCGACGGGGCGATCCAGCCCTGGGCGACCGGGCACAACCTCGAATACTTCCTCCGCCTGCTGGAGGCGCTCGGCGAAGCGGAACACTTCGACGTCGACACGCCCTGGCGGGCGCTGCCGTCCCGGGCGCAGAAGACCATCCTGCACGGCTCGGGCGACCAGGTTCACGTGCGCTACCGCAACAAGTACGGCCGGGAGCGCTCGTACTACACCGGCTTCGAGGGCGTGATGCAGTGGATCGAGCGCCGGCACTCCGACACCGAGTCGGAGTGGTCCCGGGAGAAGTACGAGGGCTACATGCGCGACGTGCCGTGCGCGGCGTGCGGCGGTGCCCGGCTCAAGCCCGAGGTGCTCGCCGTCACGCTGGCCGGGCGCAGCATCGCCGAGGTCTGCAACCTCTCGGTGGGCGAGTGCGCCGACCTGCTGGCCGGCATCGAGCTGACCGACCGGCAGAAGTTGATCGCCGAGCGGGTCCTCAAGGAGATCAACGCCCGGCTGCGGTTCCTGCTCGACGTCGGGCTGGACTACCTCTCGCTGGACCGGCCGGCCGGCACCCTCTCCGGCGGTGAGGCGCAGCGCATCCGGCTGGCCACCCAGATCGGGTCCGGTCTGGTCGGCGTGCTCTACGTGCTGGACGAGCCGTCCATCGGGCTGCACCAGCGCGACAACCACCGGCTGATCGAGACCCTGATCCGGCTGCGCGGCCTGGGCAATACGCTGATCGTGGTCGAGCACGACGAGGACACCATCCGCACCGCCGACTGGATCGTCGACATCGGCCCCGGCGCGGGCGAGCACGGCGGCCAGATCGTGCACAGCGGCTCGGTGCCGGCGCTGCTGGCGAACCAGGAGTCGATGACCGGGGCGTACCTGTCCGGCCGCCGGGAGATCCCGACACCGAAGGGGCGCCGGCCGCAGACCCCGGGGCGGGAGCTGGTGGTGCACGGCGCCCGTGAGCACAACCTGCGGAACCTGACCGTGAGCTTCCCGCTGGGGCAGCTGATCGCCGTCACCGGGGTCAGCGGCTCCGGTAAGTCGACCCTGGTCAACGACATCCTCTACGCCGTGCTGGCCAACCAGATCAACGGCGCCCGGCTGGTGCCCGGCCGGCACACCCGGGTCGCCGGGCTGGAGCACGTGGACAAGGTCGTCGGCGTCGACCAGTCACCGATCGGGCGGACGCCGCGCTCCAACCCGGCCACCTACACCGGCGTCTGGGACCACGTCCGCAAGCTGTTCGCCGAGACCTCCGAGGCCAAGGTCCGGGGGTACGGTCCCGGCCGGTTCTCGTTCAACGTCAAGGGCGGTCGCTGCGAGGCGTGCTCCGGCGACGGCACGATCAAGATCGAGATGAACTTCCTGCCGGACGTGTACGTCCCGTGCGAGGTGTGCAAGGGCGCCCGGTACAACCGGGAGACCCTGGAGGTGCACTACAAGGGCAAGACCGTCTCCGACGTGCTGGAGATGCCGATCGAGGAGGCGGCCGAGTTCTTCTCCGCCATCCCGGCCATTCACCGGCACCTCAAGACCCTGGTCGACGTGGGTCTCGGCTACGTACGGCTGGGTCAGCCGGCACCGACCCTCTCCGGCGGTGAGGCGCAGCGGGTCAAGCTCGCCTCCGAGTTGCAGAAGCGGTCCACCGGGCGAACGGTCTACGTGCTCGACGAGCCGACCACCGGCCTGCACTTCGAGGACATCCGCAAGCTGCTGCTCGTGCTGGAGGGGCTGGTCGACAAGGGCAACACGGTGATCACGATCGAGCACAACCTCGACGTGATCAAGACCGCCGACTGGCTGATCGACATGGGCCCGGAGGGCGGCCACCGGGGCGGTACGGTGCTCGCCACCGGCAGCCCGGAGGAGGTCGCCGAGGTCGGCGAGAGCCACACCGGGCAGTTCCTGCGGAACGTCCTCAAGCTCGACGGTGCCGCGAAGGGTGCGGCGGCGGCGACGGCCCGCGCGGCCAAGGCCAACGGCGGCAAGCCCAACGGCGGCAGGGCGCGAGGCGGCCGGAAGGTCGCCGCCGCCGGGCTCAGGTAGCCGATCGGATGAACCGGCCGGCAGAGTGGTGCGTGTAGGGGAAGGTAGCCACAGATCATGCACGGTGGTAGCCAACGGAGAGGCGAGGCATGAGCGAGCGCAACGGAGGGTCGGCATGAGCGACGACCAGCTGCCGGCCGGGCCGGGGACGCGTACCCGCCGGGCCGTGCTCACGGGGGCGGGTGCGGTCGGTGCGGCCGTGGCCCTGGCCGCGTGCGGCGGCGCGGACTCCGGCGACGGTGCGGCACCGACAAGCGGCGGGCCACCGGTCACCGAGCCGGGCGACGCCGGCGGCGGGGACCGCGAGGGTGCCCAGTCGCTGGCCACGACCGCGGACATCCCGGTCGGCGGCGGTGCGGTCTTCGTCGCCCAGGGCGTAGTGATCACCCAGCCCAACCCGGGCGAGTTCAAGGGCTTCGACCCGGTCTGCACCCACCAGGGCTGCCCGGTGTCGAACGTCGACGGCGGCACGATCAACTGCACCTGCCACGGCAGCAAGTTCTCCATCGAGGACGGGTCGGTCAGGGCGGGCCCGGCCACCACCCCGTTGCCGGCCAGGGACGTCAAGGTCGACGGCGACCGGATCTCGCTGGCCTGAGCGTTGCCGGTCACTGCCGGTGGCCGCCGGTGGCACCGCCCCGCTCGCCGCGGGGACGAGATCCGCCAACTCGGGACGATCCGGCCTGTCGGGGGCGGCGACTAGGCTCGGTGTGTGGCTGATCCGTCGACCTACCGTCCCGCGCCGGGCACGATTCCCGAGGCGCCGGGGGTCTACCGTTTCTACGACGGCACCGGCCGGGTGATCTACGTCGGCAAGGCACGGAATCTGCGCAGCCGACTCAACTCCTACTTCGGCGACCCCTGGGGGCTGCACCAGCGCACCCAGCAGATGGTCACCACCGCCGAGTCGGTCGACTGGGTCACCGTCGGCACCGAGGTCGAGGCGCTCCAGCTCGAATACCTCTGGATCAAGCAGTACGACCCGAGGTTCAACGTCCGTTACCGCGACGACAAGTCCTACCCCTACCTGGCGGTGACCCTCGACGAGGAGTATCCCCGGCTTCAGGTGATGCGCGGGGCCAAGCGCAAGGGGGTGCGCTACTTCGGGCCGTACTCACACGCCTGGGCGATCCGCGAGACGCTCGACCTGCTGCTGCGGGTCTTCCCGGCCCGCACCTGCTCCGCCGGTGTGTTCAAGCGGGCCGGCCAGGTCGGTCGCCCCTGCCTGCTGGGATACATCGGCAAGTGCTCCGCCCCCTGCGTCGGCACCGTCTCCGCCGAGCGGCACCGCGAGATCGTCGACGACTTCTGCGACTTCATGGCCGGGCGCACCGACACCATGGTGCGCAAGCTGGAACGCGAGATGGCCGAGGCCAGCGAGCAGCTGGAGTTCGAGCGGGCGGCCCGGCTGCGCGACGACGTCGCCGCGCTGCGCCGGGCGATGGAGAAGCAGACGGTGGTGCTCGGCGACGGCACCGACGCCGACGTGGTCGCCTTCGCCGACGACCCCCTCGAAGCCGCGGTCCAGGTCTTCCGCGTCCGGGGTGGCCGGGTCCGCGGCCAGCGCGGCTGGGTGGTGGAGAAGACCGAGGAGCTGACCACCGGCGACCTCGTGCACCACTTCTGCACCCAGGTCTACGGCGGCGAGGACGGTGCGGCCGACGTGCCGCGTGAGCTGCTGGTGCCCGAGTTGCCCGCCGACGCCGACGCGCTGGCCGACTGGCTCGCCACCCACCGGGGCAGCCGGGTGACGCTGCGAGTGCCGCAGCGCGGCGACAAGCGGGCCCTGATGGAGACGGTCGAACGCAACGCGAAGGACGCCCTGGCGCGGCACAAGCTCAAGCGGGCCGGTGACCTCACCACTCGCGGCAAGGCCCTCGACGAGATCACCGAGGCACTCGGTCTGCGGACCGCGCCGCTGCGCATCGAGTGTTTCGACATCTCCCAGATCCAGGGCACCGACGTGGTGGCGAGCATGGTCGTCTTCGAGGATGGGCTGCCCCGCAAGAGCGAGTACCGCCGGTTCATCATCCGGGGGGCCACCGACGACCTCTCGGCGATGTCCGAGGTGCTGCGCCGCCGCTTCGCCCGCTACCTCGACGCCCGCGCCGAAACCGGTGAGGCCGGCGTCGAGCCCGTGGTCGACGCGGCCGGCGACGGTGTCGGCACCGACGAGCCGAGGATCGGCGTCCTGGTCGACCCGACCACCGGCCGGCCGCGCAGGTTCGCGTACCCGCCGCAGCTGGTGGTGGTCGACGGCGGCGCGCCGCAGGTGGCCGCCGCCGCCCAGGCGCTGGCCGAGCTGGGCATCGACGACGTGGCACTGTGCGGCCTGGCCAAGCGGCTGGAGGAGGTCTGGCTGCCCGACGACGACTTCCCGGTCATCCTCCCGCGCACCTCGGAGGGGCTCTACCTGCTGCAACGGGTACGCGACGAGGCGCACCGGTTCGCCATCGCCTTCCACCGGCAGCGCCGCTCGAAGCGGATGACCATCTCGGCGCTGGACAGCGTCCCGGGCCTGGGGGAGGTGCGCCGCAAGGCGTTGCTGCGTCACTTCGGCTCGCTCAAGCGCCTCTCGGCGGCCACCGTGCAGGAGATCACCGAGGTCCCGGGAGTGGGCCGGCGTACGGCCGAGGCGATCCTCACCGCCCTCGCCGGTGGCGACAAGGAACCCTCCACCGACTGACCGCGCCCGTGCGCCGCGGCGGCCAGCCGCCGCCGGTGCGGCTGGCGGCCGGTGCGGCTGGCGGTTTCCGCGACCGGGATGCTGGTGTGGGGCGTCGGCCCTGTCGAGCTGATAGCGCAGCCGGATCGCCGGCGGCGATGGCGCAGACGGTTCAGCTCGACAGCGCGGCCACCTCAACCGGTGACCCCGGTCGCCACGCCCGCGGCGACCGGAGCCGTCGCGGTCTTCATCCGGCGTCGGCGAGCACCCCGAGGAGCTGCTCGCCGTACTTCGCCAGCTTGTTCTCGCCGACACCGCTGATCCGGGACAGCTCGCCCAGCGACGACGGGGCGTCGGCGGCGATCTGCCGCAGCGTCGCGTCGTGGAAGATCACGTACGCGGGGACGCCCTGTTCCTTCGCGGTCGCCGCCCGCCAGGCGCGCAGCCGGTCGAACGTGCCGGCCGCCTCCGCCGGCAGCTCGGCGACCACCGTGGCCGCACCCGGGGCTTGGTCACCTTCGCCGGGCGGGCCTGCTCGCGGCGCATCATCACGGTGCGCCGCCGGCCGAGCACCTCGGCGCTGGCGTCGGTCAGCGCGAGGGTGCCGTAGTCGCCCTCGACGGCGAGCAGCCCCTCGGCGAGCAGTTGCCGCACCACGCCGCGCCACTCCGTCTCGCTCAACTCGGTGCCGACGCCGAAGACGGTCAGCGAGTCGTGCCGGTGCTGCACGATCTTGTCGGTGCCGCGGCCGAGCAGGATGTCGACGCAGTGCCCGGCGCCGAACCGCTGGTTACGCTCCCGGTCGAGCCGGAACACCGTGGAGAGCAGCTTCTGCGCGGCGACCGTGCCGTCCCAGGACTCGGGCGGCGCGAGGCAGGTGTCGCAGTTGCCGCAGCTGCCGTCGAGGGTCTGGCCGAAGTAGTCGAGCAGCTGCACCCGGCGGCAGCGGACCGTCTCGCAGAGCGCCAGCATCGCGTCGAGATGGGCGGCGAGGTTGCGCCGGTGGGCCAGGTCGCCCTCCGACGTGTCGATCATCTTGCGTTGCTGCACCACGTCCTGCAGCCCGTACGCCAGCCAGGCGGTCGACGGCAGTCCGTCGCGGCCGGCGCGGCCGGTCTCCTGGTAGTAGCCCTCAACCGACTTCGGCAGGTCGAGGTGGGCGACGAAGCGGACGTCCGGCTTGTCGATGCCCATCCCGAAGGCGATCGTCGCCACCATCACCACCCCCTCGGCGCGCAGGAAACGCTGCTGGTTGGCGGCGCGGGTCGCCGGGTTCAGGCCGGCGTGGTACGGCAGCGCGTCGACGCCGTTGGCGACCAGGAACTCGGCCGTCTTCTCCACCGAGGCCCGGGACAGGCAGTAGACGATGCCGGCCTCACCCGGGTGCTCGTCGCGCAGCAGGGCGAGCAACTGCTTGCGGGGCTCCCGTTTGGGCACGATCCGGTACTGGATGTTGGGCCGGTCGAAGCTGGCCACGAAGTGCCGCGCCTCGGTGAGCCTGAGCCGGGTGGCGATCTCGGCCCGAGTGGCGCTGGTCGCGGTGGCGGTCAGCGCGATCCTCGGCACCCCCGGCCAGCGCTCGTGCAGCATCGACAGGTTCAGGTAGTCGGGCCGGAAGTCGTGCCCCCACTGCGACACGCAGTGCGCCTCGTCGATGGCGAACAGGCTGATCCGGCCCCGGTCCAGCAGGCTCAGCGTGGCCCGGCTGGCCAACGCCTCCGGCGCGAGATAGAGCAGGTCGATCTCGCCGGCCACGAACTCCGCCTCGACCAGCCGGCGAGTGTCCAGATCCAGCGTCGAGTTGAGGAAGCCGGCCCGGACACCGACCGCGGTCAGCGCGTCGACCTGGTCCTGCATCAGCGCGATCAGCGGCGAGATCACCACGGCGACGCCGTCGCGGACCAGCGCCGGGATCTGGTAGCACAGCGACTTGCCGCCGCCGGTCGGCATCAGCACCAGCGCGTCGCCGCCGGCCACCACGTGGTCGATGACCTCGGCCTGGAAACCCCGGAAGGCGTCGTACCCGAAGACCCGCCGCAGCGTCTCCAGGGTGGCCGAGCCTCCCCCGACCGGAGTCGGTCCATCGGTGTGCGAGTCGGTGGCGGTGGTCAGGTCGACGGTGCTCAGATCGACGGTGCTCACGTCGGCGGGGGAGGACATCCTGGGATTCTACGAGTCCGGTCACCGGGCCGTGGTGTCGTCGTCGCCCTCTCCCCAGCAGAGTCCGCCGAGGCCGGCCGCGCGGTGGAAGCCGGGGTGGCCGGTGACGTCCATGCAGATCTCGCTGTCCGGGCCGATCCGGCCGCAGAACACCGGCTCCACGTGGTTCCAGGCATCGGCCCGGGACAGCAGCGCGGCACCGGCGGGCAGCTCGGGACGCAGGATCGTCAGCCCTTCGGTGTAGACGGCCGCCTGCTCCCGGGCCTCCTGCGGATCGGGGGCCAGGTAGGTCAGGTGCAGCGTCCAGCGGCGCGGCAGCCGGTCCGCCGTCGCGATCCCCGACCGCCGCTCGCGCTCCGTCGTATACCGGTCGACCAGGGCATCGACGTACGAGGCGAGGGCGCTCGTGCCGGTCAGCGCGTGGGCGATGGCGGCCCGTTGACGCTCGGACACGTCAGCCCCGTCCAGTACGGCGGACAGGTCCTCCTGGAAGCTGCCGGCCCGCCCGACCCGCCCCCACCGCGACGATCGATTGTCGGTCATAGCTACCCCTGACTCTGCGTTGCGTCCGATAGCGCGAACTCATTGAGCCGGCACTATGGCAAGAGATCTTGCAACGTAGCAATCCAGCGTGTTGGATTGCATGTGAGGGCTCGCCCTGGTTCGATTCAAGGCACGACTTCAAGCGGGAGGTGCGGCCATGTCGTCATCATCGAGTCCGACGATTCGCGCTCGCCGGCTTCGCCGTGAACTACGGCGGTTGCGCGACCAGCGAGGGCTGACCGTGGACGAGGCTGCTCGCGCGGTGGGGTGGCACCGAGCGAAGGTGATCCGCATCGAGCAAGGCCACAGCGGCATCGCTGCGGATGGCCTGCGGAAGCTCCTGGATCTCTATGGCGCGTCATCCGAGGAGCGGGACGCACTGGCCAGCCTCGCTCGCCAGGCCCGTCAGAAGGGCTGGTGGAGCGTCTATGGCGATGTCCTGCCTGATGACTACGTCGGTTTCGAGGCCGAGGCAAGCTCGATCAGCACGTTCCAGAGCCTCTACATTCCGGGCCTGTTGCAGACCGAGCAGTATGCGCGAGCGCTTATGCATGCGGGACGGGCGACCGCCGACGCCGATGAAGTCGATCGGGTCATCGCAGCGCGCCAGGCGCGGAAGGTCCTGCTCACACGCGACGTGCCGCCAACACTGTGGATCGTCCTCGACGAGGCGGCGGTGCGGCGGGCTGTTGGTGGTGTCAAGGTCATGAGAGCTCAACTCGCGCGCGTCATCGAGGCGTGCCAGTTGCCGACCGTCGAGGTTCAGGTCCTGCCCTTCGCCGCAGGCGCGCACGCCTCGATGGGAGGCGCCTTCACGATCCTCGACTACGCGGAGCCGCTGCTCGATCCCACCATCGTCTACGTCGACAACGACACCAACACGCTCCTGCTGGAGGAGGAGCGGGAGGTGATGCGATATAGACTCGTCTTCGACCACCTGCGTGCGAAGGCGCTCGACCCTGACCAGTCTGCTGAATTTCTCGTCAGGGTGTCCGCCGAGCTTCAAGACTGAGTCTTGGCCCGAGGAGCACTGTGATGACTACGCCAGATCTCGAAGACGCAACCTGGCGCAAGAGTTCTCGTAGCAGCCCCAACGGATCCGACTGTGTCGAGGTGGCGGAGTTGGCGACAGGTCTGGCGGTGCGCGACTCCAAGGATCCTGCCGGCTCGAAGTTGCTCTTTGGCCGGGGTGCCTGGTCGGCGTTCGTGGCCGGGTTGCGGGGCTGATCCCGCCCGGCTCGCGCCGCGTAGGGCGAACGCTCGAAGTGTGGCAGTTCAGGTGGTCTCGCCCCGGCGTGTCGACTGGCTACGGTGCCACGCTTCGAGCCGACGGGGCCCTGATGCTGGCGGCGTGATCCTCGCCCGGTTAGATGGGCGGGTGGCGGTACGCATCGACATTGACGCCCTGCGGGCGGCGGCAGGGGCCGTGGCCTGCGAGGTGGCGGAGAAGCTTCGGTCAGCTGGGCAACCTCACGCGATCGTGCCGGTGGGCGGGGGAGCGTCGGGCACCATCCGGGCGGCCCGGCAACCACCGTACGAGGTGTGGGTGGGGGTCACCGCGGACGGCTTCACCGCCGAGTGTGACTGCTCGACGCCGGACGAGTTGTGCGGCCACGCGGTGGCGCTCGCCGAGGCGGCCCTGGCGGAGGGATTCGCGTGGTCGTCGTTGGCCACGCCACCCTCGGCCGAGGAGGTCGACTCCCGGATCGCCGAGCTGGCCGACCTCGCGGGCGGCATCCCGGCCCGACGGCTGGCGTTGCTGGTCGCCGAGTGGGCCGCTGCGGATCGTGTGCTGGAGACCCAGCTGCTGGGGTACGCCGGGCGGCTGGCCCCGCTCACCGAGGCCGAGCTGGCCGACATCGGCCGCACCGTCGACAACCTGGCCCACGAGGCGACCAGCGGCCACCGCTGGGACCTGCACGACGTGGAGAAAGCCGGCCGGGCCATCGTCGAGGAGGTGCGGGTGCTGAGCCGACGCCCGGCCGACCCTGCGGCGCTGCTGGTGGTCGAGCGGGCTGCCCGCGCGTGGGACGGGTTGGCCGGTCACCTCAACGATGCCTGGGAAACCTACGAGGAGGAACCGGCCGAGATCGGTGGGGCGCTGCGGGCGGCCCACATCCAACTCTGCGAGCAGGTGCAGCCGGACCCCGACGAGCTGGCCGCCCGGCTGACCGAGATCATCGAGACGGCCGAGGTCGAGTCCTGTCTCGACGAGCCGGAGGACTACCTCGGTGTGCTGGGCCGTGACCGGGTCAAGGCGCTGCGCCGCCGCTGAGCAGGCGGAGGCGGTCCGGGTGCGGTGGGGCCTCGGTGGTCAGCGGGCCGCGGGGACCGGGACCTTCTTCGCCCAGCGGACCTCCCCGTCCGCCTCGACGTGACAGAACGCCACCACCAGGTGCGACGGGTCGGTCAGCGGCGCGGCTGCGACGCCCATCCGGAACAGCGCGACCAGGCTGCCGTCGGCGACCGCGCGGGTGCCTACCGCGCCGAGGTTGTCCGGGGTGCTCAGCGAGTCACTCGACCAGGGGCGCGAGGCGACGCCGGCGAGCCAGTCGTAGCGTTCGGCCAGCACCTCGTACGAGCCGGCCCAGTTGGATCCGGTGCCGCCGGTGGCGTCCCAGCCGAGGATCGGGCGCATCACGCGGGCGGGACGGTCGCGGCTGTCCAGCAGGATCACCTGGTAGGTGCCCGGCTGGCCCGGCCCGGACCAGTGCAGCCGCAGCAGCACCGACTGGTCGTCCGGATCGCCGGCGACAGTCTTTCCCGCGTTCCGTGCGCCGTGCGCGGCGGCAAGGTCGGAGACCTGGCCGGGCTCGGGCAGCAGAGCCTCGACGGTCACCGTGACCGCGTCGCCGCCGCTGCGCCACTCGTGCTCGCGTTCGCGGAACCGGTCCACGGTGGCCAGCACGGCCACGGTCGCCGCCACGAGAGCCACCACCCAGCGCAGCCGTGCCCCGTGCCTGCCCATGGCCGGAGGATAGCGGCGCGCGGGGCCGCGCGCCGTCACCCGCCCGACACCAGTGGGGCGTCCCGTCCACCCGCCGCCGGCGAGCTAGAGTCGCTGCTTGACCATGCCCGGTCGGCATCGACCGGGGCACCACGGCTGGGGGGTTGACGGTGGGCGAGGCGCACACGACCGGTCACCGGGCCGGCGTACCGGGCGAACAGGCCGGGACGGTGGCCGAGACGGACACCACGCTGGTGGTGGTCACCGGCCTCTCCGGTGGTGGGCGCAGCACGGTGGCCCGAGCCCTGGAGAACGTCGGCTTCTACGTCGTCGACAACCTGCCGCAGGCGCTGCTGCTCGACATGGCCGAACTGGCGGTGAAGGCGGGCGGGGCGGCCAGGCGTACCGCCATGGTGCTGGACGTGCGATCCCGGGCCTTCTCCACCGACCTGGCGGAGGCGATCCGGCAGCTGAAGGAGCGTGGCTACGCCCCCCGGGTGGTCTTCGTCGACGCCGACGACGAGGTGCTGATCCGCCGGTTCGAGAGCGTACGGCGCTCGCACCCGTTGCAGGGCGACGGGCGGCTCGCCGACGGCATCGCGGTCGAGCGGGGTCTGCTGGAGGAGGCCCGGGAGCAGGCCGACGTGATCGTCGACACCAGTCACCTCAACGTCAACCAGCTGCGCCGCCGGATCGAGGAGCTGTTCGGCGGTGAGGACGCCCGCCGGCTGCGGCTGACGGTGCTCTCCTTCGGCTTCAAGTACGGCCTGCCGCCGGACGCCGACTTCGTGCTCGACGCCCGGTTCCTGCCCAACCCGTACTGGGTGCCCGAGCTGCGCGAGCACACCGGGCGGGAGGAGGCGGTCAGCGCGTACGTCCTGGGGCAGGAGGGTGCGGACGCCTTCGTCGACGCGTACGCGGACCTGGTGAACGCCACCACGGCCGGCTTCGAACGGGAGGGCAAGCGCTACCTGACGGTGGCGGTCGGTTGCACCGGTGGCAAGCATCGCAGTGTGGCGATCGCCGAGGAGTTGGCGGCCCGGCTGCGGCGCGCCGGGCTGGCCGCCAACGCCCAGCACCGGGACCTGGGGCGGGAATGACGGTCCGGGTGGTGGCCTTCGGCGGCGGGCACGGCCTGTCCGCCTCGCTGCGGGCGTTGCGGCGCTGCGCCCCCGAGCTGGATCTCGACATCACCGCGGTGGTGACCGTCGGCGACGACGGCGGGTCCAGTGGCCGGCTGCGCGCCGAGCGCGGCGGGCTGCCCCCGGCGACCTGCGGCAGGCGTTGGTCGCGCTGACCGGTGACCACCCGGCCACCCGGCGCAGCGCCGGGCTGTTCCAGCACCGCTTCGCCGAGCTGGCGGAAGCCGGCCGGGGCGACGGACTGGCCGGTCACGCGGTGGGCAACCTGGTGCTCTGCGGGCTGATGGAGCTGCTGGGCGACCCGGTGGCCGCCCTGGAGCACGCCGGGGCGATGCTCGGCGCGGTCGGCCGGGTGCTGCCGATGTCCCGCGAGCCGGTCGACATCGAGGCCCGGGTACGCGGGGTGGACCCGGCGCGGCCGGAGGAGGTCCGCGTCGTGCGCGGCCAGCATCAGGTGGCGGTCACCACCGGCCGGGTCGAGTCGCTGCGGCTCACCCCGCAGGCGCCGGCGGCGTGCGCGGAGGCGGTCACCGCCATCGGCGCCGCCGACTGGCTGATCTTCGGTCCGGGCAGCTGGTACACCAGCGTGTTGCCCCACCTGCTGGTGCCGCAGTTGGCCGCGGCGATCCTGGCCAGCCCGGCGCGGCGGCTGGTCACCCTCAACCTCGCCGCCGAGAAGGAGACCCTCGGCCTCTCCGTCGCCGACCACCTGGCGGCGCTGCGCTGGTACCTGCCGGAACTGACGGTCGACTTCGTGCTCGCCGACGCCAAGGCGGTCGGTGACCCCGAACCGGCCGATCGTGCGGCAGAATCGCTGGGAGCCCGACTGGTCCTCGCCCCCGTCGCGGTCGACGACGGCACTCCCCGTCATGATCCGGCTGCTCTGGGCGCCGCCCTGGTGCCCGTACTGGGCGCCGATCGTTAGACACGTACGTAATCTCCGGCGACACGCCGGAACGGGTCCGTGAGGGGACGCACAATGGCGATGACGGCTGCGGTCAAGGACGAGCTGAGTCGGGTCGACGTGCCCAAGCCCTGCTGTCGGCGGGCAGAGATGGCGGCGTTGCTGCGGTTCGCCGGTGGGCTGCACATCGTCTCCGGCCGGGTGGTGGTGGAGGCGGAACTCGACACCGGTGCGGTGGCCCGCCGGTTGCGGCGCGAGATCGCCGAGGTCTACGGCTACCCGAGCGAGATCCACGTCCTCGCCTCCGGTGGCCTGCGCAAGGGCAGCCACTTCATCGTCCGGGTCGTCAAGGACGGCGAGGCGCTGGCCCGGCAGACCGGCCTGCTGGACGTGCGGGGGCGACCGGTGCGAGGGCTTCCGCCGCACGTGGTCGCCGCCAACGTGTGCTGCGCGGTGTCCGCCTGGCGGGGTGCGTTCATGGCGCACGGCTCGCTGACCGAGCCGGGCCGTTCCAGCGCCCTGGAGATCACCTGCCCCGGCCCGGAGTCGGCGCTGGCGCTGGTCGGTGCGGCCCGTCGCCTCGGCATCACCGCCAAGAACCGCGAGGTGCGCGGCGTCGACCGGGTGGTGGTCAAGGACGGCGACGCGATCGCCGCGTTGCTCACCCGGATCGGCGCCCACGCCAGCGTGCTGGCCTGGGAGGAGCGCCGGGTGCGGCGCGAGGTGCGCGCGACGGCCAACCGGCTGGCCAACTTCGACGACGCCAACCTGCGGCGTTCGGCCCGGGCGGCGGTCGCCGCCGCGGCCCGGGTGACCCGGGCGCTGGAGATCCTCGCCGAGGACGCGCCGGAGCACCTGACCTCGGCCGGGCGGCTGCGGCTGGAGCACCGGCAGGCGTCCCTGGAGGAGTTGGGCGCGCTGGCCGACCCGCCGCTGACCAAGGACGCCATCGCCGGGCGGATCCGCCGGCTGCTGGCGCTGGCCGACAAGCGGGCACGGGACCTGGGCATGCCGGATACCGAAGCGGCCGTCACGCCCGACATGCTCGTGGTCTGATAGGACCGTGGGGGCGACCACCCGGCGCAGCATGGCTCGGCGCGCTCGGATATGGTCGCTGCGTACGGCAAGGGGGCCGGCACCGGCGTCTCCCGCCGTACCCACCGCCTCGACGGCGGTCAGGTCCCTCGGACCGCGGCGGGGCGGCCGAGATGAACCGTCAACGGCCGGCTCAACGGTCGGCGCACACCACTTCGCCGGCCGAAGGTCTCTATGCCGGCGGACCAGAACGCGAGGAGATGGGACCTGTGACCATCCGGGTTGGCATCAACGGCTTCGGCCGGATCGGCCGTAACTTTTTCCGGGCAGTGCTGGCTTCCGGCGCTGACGTCGAGGTCGTGGCCGTCAACGACCTGACCGACAATGCGACGCTCGCTCACCTGCTCAAGTACGACAGCATCCTGGGTCGCCTCCCGCACGAGGTCAAGGCCACCGCTGACGAGATCACCGTCGGCGGCAAGACCATCAAGGCGTACGCGGAGAAGGACCCGGCCAAGCTGCCCTGGGCTGACCTGGGCGTCGACATCGTCATCGAGTCGACCGGCTTTTTCACCGACGCCACCAAGGCGAAGGCGCACGTCGACGGCGGGGCCAAGAAGGTCATCATCTCCGCTCCGGCGAAGAACGAGGACGTCACCGTCGTGATGGGCGTCAACCAGGGCCAGTACGACCCGGCCAAGCACACAATCATCTCGAACGCCTCCTGCACCACCAACTGCCTGGCGCCGATGGCGAAGGTGCTGCACGACACGTTCGGCATCACCAAGGGTCTGATGACCACCATCCACGCGTACACCCAGGACCAGAACCTCCAGGACGCGCCGCACTCGGACCTGCGCCGGGCCCGCGCCGCCGCGCTGAACATCGTGCCGACCTCGACCGGCGCCGCGAAGGCCATCGGCTTGGTGCTGCCGGACCTCAAGGGCAAGCTCGACGGGTTCGCGCTGCGGGTGCCGATCCCCACCGGCTCGGCCACCGACCTGACCGTCGAGGTCGGCCGGGAGACCACGGTGGACGAGGTCAACGCCGCCCTCAAGGCCGCCGCCGAGGGGCCGCTCAAGGGCATCCTGGTGTACAACGAGGATCCGATCGTGTCGGCGGACATCGTCACCGACCCGGCGTCGTGCATCTTCGACGCGCCGCTGACGAAGGTCATCGGCAACCAGGTCAAGGTGGTCGGCTGGTACGACAACGAGTGGGGCTACTCGAACCGCCTGGTCGACCTGGTCAAGCTGGTGGGTCAGTCGCTGTGAGCATCCGTACCCTCGACGACCTGCTCGCCGAGGGGGTGTCGGGTCGGCGCGTGCTGGTGCGCGCCGACCTGAACGTCCCACTCGACAAGCAGTCCGGCTCGATCGCCGACGACGGCCGGATCCGGGGGGTGCTGCCGACCCTGGGTGCGCTCACCGAGGCCGGTGCGAAGGTGGTCGTCTGTTCCCACCTGGGCCGGCCGAAGGGCTCGCCGGACCCGCAGTTCAGCCTCGCCCCGGTCGCCGGGCGGCTCGGCGAGCTGCTCGGCACGGCCGTGCACTTCGCCACCGACACGGTCGGCGAGTCGGCCCGGGCCACCGTGGCGGCGCTCGCCGACGGCGAGGTCGCGCTGCTGGAGAATCTCCGCTTCACCAAGGGGGAGACCAGCAAGGACGACGCCGAGCGGGGCGCCTTCGCCGACCAGCTCGCCGCGCTCGGTGACGTGTACGTGGACGACGCGTTCGGCGCCGTGCACCGCAAGCACGCCAGCGTCCACGACGTGCCCGCGCGGCTGCCGCACGTCGCCGGCCGCCTGGTGCTGCGCGAGGTGGAGGTCCTGTCCAAGCTCACCGGCGACCCGGACCGGCCGTACGTGGTGGTGCTGGGCGGCTCGAAGGTCTCCGACAAGCTCGCCGTGATCGAGGCGCTGCTGCCGACCGTCGACCGGCTGCTGATCGGCGGCGGCATGTGCTTCACCTTCCTCAAGGCGCAGGGCCACGAGGTGGGCTCCTCGCTGCTCGAGAAGGAGATGGTCGAGACCTGCCGCAGCCTGCTGGCGCGCGCCGATGGCAAGATCATGCTCCCGGTCGACGTGGTGGCCGCGGACGCCTTCGCCCCGGACGCCGCGCACGACGTGGTGCCGGCCGACGGCATCCCCAGCCACCGGGTCGGGCTCGACATCGGGCCGAAGACCGTCGCGGGTTTCACCGCCGCGCTGAAGCAGTCCGCGTTCGGTGAGTCAACGAACGCGAAGACGATTTTCTGGAACGGGCCCATGGGCGTGTTCGAGATGCCCGCCTTCGCCAACGGCACCCGGGGCGTCGCCGAGGCGATCGCCGCCTCCGGCGCGTTCAGCGTGGTCGGCGGCGGCGACTCGGCGGCCGCGGTCCGGGCCCTCGGGCTCGACGAGAAGGCCTTCGGGCACATCTCCACCGGCGGCGGCGCCTCCCTGGAGTATCTGGAGGGCAAGACCCTTCCCGGCATCGCGGCCCTGGAGAACTGATGACGAACGCTCCCCGCCGGCCACTGATGGCCGGCAACTGGAAGATGAACCTCAATCACCTCGAGGCGAATCTGCTGGTGCAGAAGCTGGCGGCCAGCCTCACGGAGAAGCAGCTGACCGAGGTGGAGACGGTGGTGCTGCCGCCGTTCACCGACCTGCGTACGGTGCAGACTGCGGTGGAGGGTGACAGGCTGCTCATCGGCTACGGGGCCCAGGACGTCTCCCCGCACGCCTCGGGCGCCTACACCGGCGAGATCGCCGGGCCGATGCTGGCCAAGCTGGGCTGCACCTACGTGGTGGTCGGGCACTCCGAACGGCGCGCCTACCATCACGAGGACGACGCGTTGGTGGGTGCCAAGGTGCAGGCGGCACTGACCCACGGGCTCACCCCGATCCTCTGCGTGGGGGAGGGGCTCGACGTCCGGGAGCAGGGCACCCACGTCGCGCACTGCACCAACCAGCTCGACGCGGCCCTCAAGGGGCTCACCGCCGAGCAGGTCGCCCGGGTGGTCGTCGCGTACGAGCCGGTCTGGGCGATCGGCACCGGCAAGACGGCCACGCCGGAGGACGCCCAGGAGGTGTGCGGCGCGGTGCGGGCCCGGCTGGCCGGAACCTTCGACCAGGGCACCGCCGAGCAGGTTCGGATCCTCTACGGCGGCTCGGTGAAGTCGTCGAACGTCGCCTCGATCATGGCCCAGCCGGACGTCGACGGCGCCCTGGTGGGCGGCGCCAGCCTGGACGCCGAGGAGTTCGCGAAGATCTGCCGGTTCCCGGAGCACATCACCGGCTGATCGCTCGCTATTCTTGACTCCGCCCGTCCGCAGGCCGGTGCCGCCGTGCCCGAACTGTCCGGGCGAGGATCGTAACGAGAGGACTGACCCCCGCCATGCCGATCTGGTTCGCCTACACGTTGATCGTGTTGCTGGTCATCACGAGCGTCACACTCACCATGCTGATCCTGCTGCACCGGGGCAAGGGCGGTGGGATGTCCAGCATGTTCGGCGGTGGCGTCAGCTCCAGCCTGGCCGGGTCCTCGGTCGCCGAGAAGAACCTCGACCGCTACACCGTTCTGGTGGCCATCGTCTGGTTCGCCTGCATCATCGGCCTCGGCCTCTGGCTCCGGCTTGAGGTGGGTACGGGCGTCTGAGCCGACCCCCGAGTCGTACAATCTGCGCGCGGTCCGTCACCCGACGGCCCGCGCGCAGTCCGTTTCACCCGCTGCACCGCGTCGCCCGCCGTCCACCCCCCGACGGCGGTCCCCTCCGACGACAGGAGCCAGCGCCGTGCCGAACGGCCACGTCATCCGGGGCGCCCGGGTCGGGTCCGCGCCCGCCCGCCACCCCGAACGTCACCAGCCGGTCCCGTGCCGGTCGGTCAGCTACTGGTGCCGCAACGGGCACCGCACCGACATCCGGATCGTCGCCGAGGTGGCGGCCCCGACCGTCTGGGACTGCCCGCGGTGCGGGCTGCCGGCCGGTCAGGACGCCCAGGATCCGCCCGGCCGGACCCGGGCGGAACCGTACAAGACCCACCTGGCGTACGTGAAGGAGCGGCGCACCGAGGCCGAGGGTGAGGCGATCCTCGCCGAGGCCCTGGCCGCCCTGCGCCGGCGTCGCGGCGCCCGCTGAGCCCGCCCCTCACCGCAGGCTGCGGAAGCGGGCGGGGACGTCGGCGGCCGCCGCGCGGTCCAGCAGCCAGAGGGTGCGACCGGTGCCCTGCACACCGGCCGCCGGCACCTGCACCTGCCCGGCGCCGGCCAGCGCCATGCCGACCGCGTGGGCCTTGTCCGCACCGCTGGCCACCAGCCAGACCTCCTCGGCGGTGTTGATCGTCGGGAGGGTGAGGGTGACGCGCACCGGTGGTGGCTTCGGGCTACCCCGCACCGCGCTGACCGGGCGGCTCTCGTAGTGCACCGGGTGCTCGGGGAAGACCGAGGCGACGTGTCCGTCCTCGCCGACGCCGAGCATCAGCACGTCGAAGTGGGGCAGCACCGCGGTGCCGGGCCGGGCCGCCCGGGCGAGGTCGGCCGCGTACCCGGCGGCGGCCTCCTCCGGATCGGCACCGGCATCGGAGGCCGGCATCGGGTGGACCCGCGCGGGGTCCACCGGCAGCGTGTCGAGCAGCGCCGCCCGGGCCTGGGTCTCGTTGCGCTCCGGGTCGCCGGCGGGCAGGAACCGTTCGTCACCCCACCAGAAGTCCACCCGGGACCAGTCGACCGCGTCCCGGGCCGGCAGTTCGGTGACCGCCCGGTAGACCGCCGCGGCGATCCGACCGCCGGTGAGTACCACCGACGCCTGCCCCCGCTCGGCCTGCGCGTCGAGCAGCCTCACCACCAACCGGGCCGCGACCGCCTGCGCCAGCAGGTCGGCGTCGGCGTGGACGGCGACGCTCGCCTCACTCATGGGTGTCCCTCCGCGACCGCACAGCGGTCGTTGTCGTACCAGCTCAGGGGCAGGGCGGTCAGGAGCCGATGCTGGTGGTGGGGTGTGCGGAGACGCCCGCCTCGGCCCGCTGGGCGGTGGCCGGGTCCTTCCAGACGTGCACCCGGTGGCCGGGTCGCCGGTCCAGGTTGGACAGCCCGGCGAAGGCGCCCAGCGCCTCCGCGTACACCTGGTCGGGGCCGAGCCGGCGCAACTCCTCGGCCAGTTCGTCGCCGAGCGGCCGGCGCACCAGCGGCAGCATCCGGTCCTCCTGGCCGGTCCGCCGGAAGGTGGCCATGCTGTCCTCACGGGTCAGCGTCAACTCGTCGCCGTTGGCGCAGCGCAGCAGCACCTCGCGCATGCGGGGGGCCTCCCGGCTGCGTTCCCAGCGTGGTTTGATGCCCAGCCGGCTGCGCAGCCAGCCGCGCATCAGCGCGGCGGTCGGATCGGCCGGCGGCGCGACCAGGACCGCCTCGGTGAGTTGCGCCTCGGTGGTGTCGAACGCGCCGGCGACCAGGGTGCGCCACGGGGTGATCCGGGTCCAGGCGAGGTCGGTGTCGCCGGGAGCGTAGTCCCGGGCGCGCTGCCGCAGCGCGTCGATCGGGTCGGCGGCCTGGGCGGTGTCGGTGATCCGCCGGTCGGCGACCACGCCGAGGAAGTCGGTGGCGATCTCGCTGGGCGGCTCGCCGTGCCACCAGGTCACCACGGGCACGTCCGGCACCAGCAGCGGCATCACCACCGACTCGGCGTGCAGCGCCAGCCGGCCGTACATCCGCATCACCACGGCCTCGCACGGGCCGAGCCGCCCGCCGACCACGATCTCCGCGTCGAGCCGGTTGCGGTCCCGGTCGACATCGGAGCGGACGACCACCAGCAGGCGGCACGGGTGGGCCGCCGCGGCTATGGTGGCCGCCGCCTCCGCGTCGCGGACCCGCTTCTCGTCGACCACCACGATCAGGGTCAGCGCCATACCGCTGGCCACGCCGCCGGCACTGCGCCGCTCGGCGGCGAGCGCCTTGACCACCTCGTTGCCGGTGGTGTCCCACAGTCCGATCAACGGAGCCTCCTGGTTCGCTCGCCGTGCTCAGTCACGCCCGCCGCCAGGCCCGGCCCTCGCGGGCCAGCATCTCGTCGGCCGCCCGGGGGCCCCACTCGCCGGCCCGGTACCGCTCGGGCTTCGTGCCCTCCCAGGCGTGCTCCAGCGGATCCACCACGGCCCAGCTCTGCTCGACCTCGGCGGCGTCCGGGAACAGCGTCCGGTCGCCGATCAGCACGTCCAGCACCAACCGCTCGTACGCCTCAGGGCTGGACTCGGTGAACGCCTCGCCGTACTGGAAGTCCATCGCGATGTCGCGGACCTCCATCGTGGTCCCCGGCACCTTGGAACCGAACTTGAGCACCACGCCCTCGTCCGGCTGGACCCGGATGACCAGTTGGTTGTTGCCGAGCATCTCCATGTCGGCCGCGGTGAACGGCAGGTGCGGTGCCCTCTTGAACATCACCGCGACCTCGGTCACCCGGCGCGGCAGCCGCTTGCCGGCCCGGATGTAGAACGGCACCTCCGCCCACCGGCGGTTCTGGATGCCGAGCCGCACCGCCACGTACGTCTCGGTGGTCGAGGTCGGCGGGACGCCGTCCTCCTCCAGGTAGCCCTTGGCCCGTTGGCCGCCGACCCAGCCGGGCAGGTACTGCCCGCGCACGGTGCCCTGTTCGACGTCCTTCGGCAGGGTGATGGCCTTGAGCACCTTGAGCTTCTCGGTCCGGATCTCGTCGGCGTCGAAGCTGGTCGGCTCCTCCATCGCCACCAGGGCGAGCAGTTGCAGCAGGTGGTTCTGCAACACGTCCCGGGCGGTGCCGACGGAGTCGTAGAAGCCGGCCCGGCTGCCGATCCCGACGTCCTCGGCCATGGTGATCTGCACCGAGTCGACGTACTGCGAGTTCCACAGCGGCTCGAAGAGGTTGTTGGCGAAGCGCAGGGCGAGGATGTTCTGGACCGTCTCCTTGCCAAGGTAGTGGTCGATGCGGAACACGTCCTGCCGGGTGAAGACGTCGTCGACCAGGTCGTTGAGCGCCTTGGCCGAGGGCAGGTCGTTGCCGAACGGCTTCTCCACCACCACCCGGCGCCAGCCGCCGCACTTGGCGTTGTCGGCCATGTCGGTGCGCGCCAACTGCTTGAGCACCACCGGGAACGCGGCCGGCGGGATGGAGAAGTAGAACGCGGCGTTGCCGTTGATGCCGTGGCTCTCGCGCAGGCTCTCCAGACAGTGCGCGAGGTTGTCGAAGGCGGCGTCGTCGTCGAACGACCCGCCGACGAACTTGATGTTGTGTTCGAGGCGCGACCACACCTCCTCCCGCCAGGGCGTCCGGGCGTGTGCCCTGGCCGCCTCGCGGGCCAGCGCGGCGAAGTCGCCGTCACCCCAGTCCCGCCGGGCGAACCCGGCAACCACGAAGCCGGGTGGCAGCAGTCCCCGGTTGGCCAGGTCGTACACCGCGGGCAACAGCTTCTTCTGGGCCAGGTCACCGGTGACACCGAAGATCACCAGAGCACATGGCTCCGGGATCCGGGGCAGTCGCCGGTCCTGCGGGTCGCGCAGCGGGTTCACGCCGCCTCCTCGCTCCGCTCGTCCACGTCTTCCATCGTCATGCCCGCAGTGACCCGACCGCATCGAGCAGCTGGGCCAGGCCCGCCGACCGGTCGGTCAGGTGCAGCCGCAGCAACGGGCGCCGGCGGCCGGTCAGGGCACGCCGGTCACCGGCGGCCTGCGCCGCCTGAAGCTCCCCGAAGGTGTACGGCCTTCCGGGCACCGGCAGATCAACGTCGACCGTACCGGTCACCTGAAGAAAGCTACCCAACTGCGGCCCGCCCTTGTGGTACTGCCCGGTGGAGTGCAGGTAGCGCGGTCCCCAACCGAAGGTGACCGGCCGGCCGCTGGCCCGGGCCAGCAGCGGACGCAGCCCGGCTGCGGCGACGTCGGCGTGCCGGTCGAGGTAGGCCGTCACGGCCAGGTAGCCACCGTCGTCCATCCCGTCGAGCAGGTGGCGCAGCGCGCCGGCCAGGTCGGCCGCAACGCCCGAGGCCGGGTACACCTCGATCGCGCCCTCGACGGACGACGGCGCCGACGCCGGTGGGCCCTCGGCCAGGATCGCCGTGGTGTGTTCCTTGGCCTCGGCCACGTTCGGCTGGTCGAACGGGTCGACCCCGAGCACCGTGGCGGCGATGGCGGTCGCGTACTCCCAGGCCAGGAACTGGGCGCCGAGCGGGCCGTTGACCGCGACGTCGGGTGTCGCCGTCCCCGGTGTGGGCACGTCACCGGCGGCGAGCGCGCCGCCGTAGCTGACGGTGAGCACCTCCGTGCCGGTCACCCCGGGGCTGTCCGGGGACTCGACCACCACCGGCAGGAGGCCGAGGCCGTCCTTGCCGGTGGACTCGGCGAGCAGCTGCTCCACCCAGTCGCCGAGCCCTTCGACGCCGGTGCCGTCGGCGACCAGCGCGACCTTGTCCCGCCCGGCGGTGGCGGCGGCGGCGAGCGCGGCGCCGAGCGCCAGACCGGGGTTGTCCTCCGTCCGGTCCAGCGACGCCGCGAACTCGTCGGCCTGGTCGAGCAGGTCGGCCACCGCGACACCGGCCAGCGCGCAGGGAACCAGCCCGAACGCGGTCAGCGCCGCGTACCGGCCGCCCACCTCGGGGTCGGCGAGCACGCTGATCGCGCCGAGCTCCGCGGCGACCGCCTCCAGCGGCGAGCCCGGGTCGGTGACCACGACGAAGTGCCGGCCGGCCTCGGCCTCGGTCATCCCGGCGTCCAGGAACGCCTGCCAGTAGGCGCGCCGGTGGCTGTCGGTCTCCACGGTGGAGCCGGACTTGCTGGCCACCACCACCACGGTGCGTTCCAGCCGGTCGGCAAGCGCGGCCCGGACCTGCCCGGGATCGGTGGTGTCGAGCACGGTCAGTGGGCGGCCGGTGGTGCGCGCGATGACCTCCGGCGCGAGCGACGAGCCGCCCATGCCGGCGAGCACCACGTGGTCCAGGTCGGCAAGTTCCGCCGTCAGCTCGGCGAGCTGGGGGAGCAGCTCACGGCCCCGACGGTGGGCGTACACCCAGCCGAGTCCGACCGCCGCGCCGGCCGCCGCCTCCGGACCCCACAACGTGGGATCCTGGGCGGCGAGCCGGCCTGGGACGCCCGCGTCGACCAGGGCCCGCCGGGTGGATGCCGGTGCGCTGGCGTCGACGGCCCGCGCGCCGTACACGGCGAGACCCGCGGCGGCCTCGGCCGGTGCGGCCAGCAGGTCACCCACGCCGCCACCCCGGGCGGGCGGCGGTGTGGGTGATGCCGGGACGCACCGTCACGCATTCCCTCCGGCCCGTGCGGCGGCGTCGGCGTTGCTCCGGGCCGCGTCGCCCGGGTTGCCGCTGCCCTGTCCGGCGGCGGCCAGCGACTTGCGTACGCCGTCGAGCAACTCGTGCCAGCTCGCCTCGAACTTCTGCACGCCCTCACGCTCCAGCGTGTCGATCACGTCGGCCAGGTCCACGCCCACCGAGGCGAGGCCCGCGAAGACCTCCCGGGCGTCGTCGTAGGCGCCGGTGACGGTGTCGGGGCGGGTCTCGCCGTGCTCCGCGTACGCGTGGATGACCGGTTCCGGCATGGTGTTCACCGTGCCGGGGGCGATCAGCTCCTCGACGTAGATCACGTCGCGGTAGTCCGGGTTCTTGGTCGAGGTGGAGGCCCACAGCGGTCGCTGCGGGTGCGCCCCGGCGTCGGCCAGCGACTGCCAGCGGTCGGTGGAGAAGACCTCGCTGTAGCGCTCGTAGGCCAACTGGGCGTTGGCGACGGCGGCGCGTCCCCTGAGTGCCAGCGCACGCTCTTTGCCCGCGCTGTCGGAAGCCTCGCCGGCTATCCGATCCAATCGCTTGTCCACCTCGCTGTCGACCCGGGAGACGAAGAACGAGGCCACCGAGCCGATCGTGCTCAGGTCGTGGCCGTTGGCCTTCGCCTGCTCCAGGCCGGCCAGGAACGCCTCCATCACCTGCGAGTAGCGGTCCAGGCCGAAGATGAGCGTGACGTTGACGCTGATCCCCTCGGCGAGGGTGGCGGTGATCGCCGGCAGGCCGGCCTCGGTCGCCGGGATCTTGATGAACAGGTTCGGCCGGTCGACCAGCCACCACAGCGCCTTGGCCTCGGCCACCGTGCGCTGCGACTCGTGGGCCAGTCGCGGGTCCACCTCGATGGAGACCCGGCCGTCGACGCCCGCGCTGGCGTCGTACGACGGGCGCATCACGTCGCAGGCCCACCGCACGTCGTACGTGGTGAGCATGCGGACGGCCTCTTCGACGTCGACGCCCCGGGCGGCCAGGTCCCGTAGTTGCCAGTCGTACTCGTCGGCGTCGCTCAACGCCTTGGCGAAGATCGTCGGGTTGGTGGTCACCCCGACCACGTGCTTCTCCCGGCGCAGCTGGTCCAGCCCGCCGGAGGACAGTCGTACCCGAGAAAGATCGTCGAGCCAGACCGCCACTCCCGCGGCGGAAAGCTCGCCCAGCCTGTCGGTCGTCATGTGCGCCAAACGCTCCCCTCAGTTGCCGGTCGTGAAACCGGTGATGTCGCCGACCCGGGTCAGCGCCGCGTGCGCGGCGGCGACGATCCGGTCGGGCGTGAAGCCGAACTGCTCGAAGAGCACGGAGTGCGGGGCACTCGCGCCGTAGTGCTCCAGGCTGACGCTCTCGCCGCAGTCGCCGACGATCCCGCGCCAGGACATCGCGATGCCCGCCTCCACGCTCACCCGGGCCTTTACCCCGCGCGGCAGCACCGACTCCCGGTACGCCTCGTCCTGCTCGAAGAACCACTCCTGGCAGGGCATCGAGACGACCCGGGTGGGCGTGCCGTCGGCCTCCAGCCGCTCCCGGGCGGTCAGGCAGAGCTGCACCTCGGAACCGGTGCCGACAATGATCACCTGCGGCTTGCCGTTGGACGCCTCGGCCAGCACGTAGCCGCCCTTGGCGACCCCGCCGGCCCCGGCGAGCTGCGCGCGGTCCAGCGTCGGCAGCGGCTGCCGGCTCAGCGCCAACGCGGTCGGCCGGTCGGTGTGCTCCAGCGCCTGCCGCCACGCCCACACGGTCTCGTTGGCGTCGGCCGGGCGGACCACGTCCAGGCCGGGGATGGCCCGCAGCGCGCTCAGCTGCTCCACCGGCTGGTGGGTCGGGCCGTCCTCGCCGAGGCCGATGGAGTCGTGGGTCCAGACGTAGACCACCGGCAGCTTCATCAGCGCGGCCAGTCGCACCGAGGGGCGCATGTAGTCGCTGAACACCAGGAAGGTGCCGCCGTACGGGCGGGTGCCGCCGTGCAGGGCGATGCCGTTGAGGATCGCGCCCATGGCGTGCTCGCGGATGCCGAAGTGCAGCGTGCGGCCGTACTCGTGGCCGGGGAACTCCTTGGTGGCGTACTGGCTGGGGACGAAGGACGGCTCGCCCTTCATCGTGGTGTTGTTGCTCTCGGCCAGGTCGGCCGAGCCGCCCCACAGCTCCGGCAGCACCGGCGCGAGCGCGGCCAGCACCTTGCCGGAGGCGGCGCGGGTGGCGATGCCCTTGGCGTCGGCGGGGAACTCCGGCAACGCGTCGGTCCAACCCTCGGGCAGGATCCGACCGGCCAGCCGGTCGTAGAACGCCCGGCGTTCCGGGTGGGCCTTGGACCAGGAGTCGAAGGCGGTCGTCCAGGCCCGCTGCGCGGCCTCGCCCCGGCTCAGCGTGGCTCGGGTGTGGGCCAGGACCTCCTCGCTGACCTCGAACGAACCGGCCGGGTCGAAGCCGAGGATCTCCTTGGTGGCGGCCACCTCGTCGGCGCCCAACGCCGAGCCGTGGATCTTGCCGGTGTTCTGCTTGTTCGGTGCCGGCCAGCCGATGATGGTGCGTAGCGCGATGAACGAGGGGCGGCCGGTCTCGGCCCTGGCGGCCAGCAACGCGTGGTACAGCTCGTCGACGTTCTCGTGGTAGTCGCCCCGCTCGGCGTCCCCGCGCCGCCAGTCGACCGTCTGCACGTGCCAGCCGTACGCGGCGTAGCGGGCCGCCACGTCCTCGCTCAACGCGATCCGGGTGTCGTCCTCGATCGAGATCTCGTTGTCGTCGTAGAGCACGCAGAGGTTGCCCAGCTGCTGGTGCGCGGCCAGGGCGCTGGCCTCGTGGCTGATGCCCTCCTCCATGTCACCGTCGGAGGCGATGCACCAGATGTGGTGGTCGAAGGCCGACTCGCCGGCCTCGGCCTCCGGGTCGAACAGGCCGCGTTCGCGTCGCGCCGCCATCGCCATGCCGACGGCGTTGCCCAGACCCTGACCGAGCGGGCCGGTGGTGGTCTCCACGCCGGGGGTGTGCCCGTGCTCGGGGTGACCAGGGGTGAGTGAGCCCCACTGCCGCAGCGCCTTCAGATCTCCCAGGTTGAGCGGGTATCCGGCGAGGAAGAGCTGGATGTAGAGGGTCAGGCTGGTGTGACCGGCGGAGAGCACGAAGCGGTCCCGTCCGGGCCAGTTCGGATCTGCCGGGTTGTGCCGCATGACCCGGTTGAACAGCAGGTACGCCGCGGGGGCGAGGCTCATCGCGGTGCCCGGGTGGCCATTGCCGGATTTCTCCACGGCATCCATGGCCAGCACGCGGACGGTGTCCACGGCACGGCGGTCGAGGTCGGACCAGTCAAGTGCGGGGTGCGCGGGTCGGTTGGCAGCCACGGTGGTTTGTGCTCCTCGGCGAGATGGGCGGAACCCTCACTGGTGACCCTATCGAGCGTTCCTAAACGTGCGCCCGAGGATCTCAGCATGCTGGCCCGTACGTTTCCGGCCGGCGCACCGGTTCAGCCACCGCCGGCCGGACCCGGCTCGGCCGTGGCCGAGCCGCCGGTGTGCCGGCTCGCACCGTTGCCGGGTCGCCCGGGCAGCCAAAACGACAGCGCGTAGTGTGTGGGGCGGTGTGTGGACCCGACTCGGATCCCGCCGACCTGATCTCCCCTGCCGACGCCGGAAGGTGGCAATCCGTGAGCATGATCACCGAGCGCCCCGTCAGTGGTCCTGCCGGGGATCCGCCGGTGCGCACGGCGCAGGGGAGCCCGGTCCGCCGCCGCGATCCGCGGGCGGTGGTGGCGGCGTACGTGGCGTTGACCAAGCCGCGGATCGTCGAGCTGCTGCTGGTGACCACGGTGCCGGCGATGATGCTCGCGCACGGCGGGATGCCCTCGCTGTGGCTGGTCGCGGTGGTGCTGGTCGGCGGCTCGCTCGCGGCGGGTGCGGCCAGCGTGCTCAACTGCTACATCGACCGCGACATCGACCAGTTGATGCGGCGGACGAAGCGGCGCCCGCTGCCGACGCACACCGTGACACCCCGTAACGCGCTGACCTTCGGCCTGGTGCTCGCGGCGATCTCGATCACCCTGATGGCGGCCTTCACCAACCTGCTCGCCACCGGGCTCACGCTGGCCGCGATCGTCTACTACGACGTCGTCTACACGCTGTGGCTCAAGCGCACGACGGCGGCGAACACCTTCTGGGGCGGCGCCTGTGGGGCCGCGCCGGTGCTGATCGGTTGGGCGGCGGTGACCGGCTCGCTGTCGCCGGTGGCGTGGGCGCTGTTCGGAGTGGTCTTCTTCTGGCAGATGCCGCACTTCTATCCGCTGGCGATGAAGTACAAGGACGACTACGCCCGGGCCGGCATCCCGATGCTGCCCGTGGTGGCCTCGATCCGGCGGGTCAACGCCGAGATCGTGCTCTTCGCCTGGCTGACGGTGCTCACCTCGCTGGCCGTCTGGGCGCTCGGGCTGAGCCCGGTCTACGGCGTACCGACGCTGGTGGTGGGTGCGATCTTCCTGGTCGAGGCGCACCGGCTCGCGGCACGGGCCGCTCGGGGCGAGCCGGTCAAGCCGATGCGGCTGTTCCACTGGTCGACGACGTACCTGACCATCGTCTTCGCCGCCGCCGCGCTCGACGCGCTGCTCTGATGGGGTAGACCGGGACCGATACGTTGTTGTCCGGTTTGTCGTCACATCTTCATGCACCGAGGGATGAGTCTCATCCGCTCGACGGTGGTCCGGTTGATGGCGTTCTGCCGTGTCGCTTCGCCAGCTTTCGTCCGGATAAATGCGCGCGAAACGCCTTTGGTCTTCCTTAAACCCGGGGGTAATCGGTATCACAAAAGGTTCACTGTTCTCGCACGTTCGAGTGCATGTCTGCTTAGGCTTCGCGTTATGGAAGATGGTTCCGATACGACGCTGACGGCCGAACAGACCGCCGCCGCGCAGGCCCCCAACGGCCTCGTCGCGGGCATCAAGTCGTTCGCCGCCGGGCACGGTGGGGCGAAGGCGGTCATCGAGTACGTCGGCAAGCGCGGCGCACGCATCGTCCTCGTGGGTTCCGACGGCGTGTGGGGCGACCAGTTCGCCGAGGACACGGTGACGGCCCGGGAGGCCTGCGCGCAGGCCGGAGTGGCCGTGGAGAACGCCTGGGAGCGCGAACTGATGGACCAGATGCGGCCCAGCAACGACCTCTGGCGCTCGATGGCCCGCCGGACGATGGCGCGCTGAGATAAATTGACCGACCACCACCAGCCGACCCGGGGGAAACCCCGGGTCGCTCTCGTCACCTGTGCCCAACTGGCCGATCTCGACCCGGACGACCGTCTCGTCGTCGCCCCGTTGGCCGCGCGCGGGATCGCCGCCGAACCCGTCGTCTGGGACGACCCGGCCGTCGACTGGACCGGATACGACCTGGCCGTGCTCCGTTCGCCCTGGGACTACATGTCCCGCCGCGACGAGTTCGTCGACTGGGCGGGCCGGGTGCCCCGATTGGTCAACCCGGCCGACGTGGTGCGCTGGAACACCGACAAGCGCTACCTCGACGAGCTCTCCGCCGCCGGGGTGCCGACGGTGCCCACCGGCTGGGTGCTGCCCGGCGCGCCGTGGCAGCCGCCCGCCGACCGGGGCGAGTACGTCGTCAAGCCGGCCGTCAGCGCCGGTAGCCAGGACACCGGCCGTTATGACCTGGCCGACCCGCGGCACCGGGAGCTGGCGCTGGCCCACGTACGCCGGCTCGGCGCGGCCGGCCGGGTGGCCATGGTCCAGCCCTACCTGACCGCCGTCGACACCGTCGGTGAGACCGCGCTGCTCTTCGTCGCCGGCCCGGACGGCCTGGCCTTCAGCCACGCCATCCGCAAGGGTCCGATGCTGACCGGGCCGGACGAGGGTGTCGAAGGGCTCTACCGGGCCGAGGAGATCACCGCCCGGACGGCGCAGCCGGCACAGCTGGCAGTCGCGGCGCGGACCCTCGCGGCGGTGCCCGGTGGCCGGGACCGCCTGCTCTACGCCCGGGTGGACCTGATCCCCGGACCCGACGGCGCACCCGTGCTGGTGGAACTGGAGTTGACCGAGCCCTCGCTGTTCCTCGGGCACGCCGACGGCGCACCCGACCGCCTTGCCGACGCCGTCGTCACCCACCTGTCCCGCGGCGGCACATCCTGGTCGGGCAGCGAGTCGTGATCAGGCAACGAGTGACGTGGCACGCTCTCCCGCCACGGCGGTGCCGGCCGGCGCGGCCGGTGCCGGGCGGCGTTCGCGGATCGACCAGAACACGGCCAGGGTGGCGAGCCAGACGAGGCAGGCACCGAGCATGTGCACGCCGACCAGCAGCGCCGGCAGGTTCGTGAAGTACTGCAGGAAGCCGATCACACCCTGGCCCAGTTCCACCAGCAGCAGCGTCAGCGCGGCTCGGACGGCGCGTGCGGGTGCGCCGACCGCGCGCAGGCCCAGCCAGAGGCCGACGGTCAGGCCGACGAGCAGGAAGACGAGGTCGGCGTGGATCTGGGAGATCGCCTGCGGGTCGAGGCCGTTGCGGACCGCGTCGGCGTCACCGGCATGCGGTCCACTGCCCGTCACCGCGACCCCGACGATGATCACCGCTGCGCTGGCCACCACGGTGGTCCAGGTCAGGGCCCGCAGCGCCGGCGGTACCAGGCCGACCTTCGGGCCGTCCGGCTCGCCCGTCCGGCGCCACAGGGCGTACGCGGCGAGCAGCAGCAGCATCGAGACCACGAAGTGGATGCCCACGATCGAGGGGTGTAGTTGGGTGCGGACGGTGATCCCGCCGATCACGGCCTGCGCCACGATGCCGAGGACGACGGCCAGTGCGAGCGGCACCACACCGCGCCGACGCGGGCGGTGGGCCAGCGCGGCCAGCAGCGTGGCGCCCGCGATCAGCACCAGCACGAACGTGAGCAGGCGGTTGCCGAACTCGATCGCCCCGTGCACGCCCATCTCGGCGGTGGCGGTGTACGACCCGTCGGTGCACCGGGGCCAGGTGGGGCAGCCGAGGCCGGAGGCGGTCAGCCGGACCGCCCCGCCGGTGACGACGATCACCGCGTTCGCGACGATGTTGGCGTACGCCAGCCGGCGCAGCAGGGCGGTGGAGACCGGGAACCGGGCGGGTCGCTTCACGAAGCGAATCCTACGCATCGTAGTTGTCACCGTTCGGGTGACTCCGCCGCCCCGGTGGCTCGGATCACCGCACCCCGCGTTTGCAGGCCCTGGTTGAATTACGTAACGTGGGCGTTGTGAAAAAGGCGGCGGGGTTCACCGAGCACCAGCCGGCGGCCGGTACGGCTGCCGGGCGGTCGCTGCCGGCCACCCACGTCGGCCCGGTCCCGCCGGCCCCACCGGCCACCCAGGTCACGCCCGAGCTGTCAACCCGGGACCGGGTCGCCCAGCTGCTGCTGGAGTGCCGCGCCGCCACCGCCGCCCAGTTGGGCGACGCGCTGGGGCTCAGCCCGGCGGCGATCCGCCGGCACCTCGACGCGATGCTCGCCGACGGCGACGTCGTCGCCCGTGAGCAGACCGTACGCGGCCACCGCGGGCGGGGTCGACCGGCCAAGGTGTTCCTGCTGACCGACGCCGCCCGCAGCCGGTGCGGCACCCATCACTACGACAACATGGCCACCGCCGCGCTGCGCTGGATCGCCCGCACCGGCGGCTCCCCGGCGGTGGAGAAGTTCGCCGCCGAGCAGGTGGCCGCCCTGGAGGCCCGCTGCCGGGCCGCGCTGGCCGACGCCGGCGACGATCCGATGGCCCGCGCCGAGGCACTCGCCGCGGCGCTGACCGCCGAGGGATACGCTGCCAGTGCGTCCACGATCGCTTCCGGCGGCCAGCTCTGCCAGCACCACTGCCCGGTGGCGCACGTGGCCGCCGAGTTCCCCCAGCTGTGCGAGGCCGAGACCACGGTGATCTCCCGCCTGGTCGGCACCCACGTGCAGCGCCTGGCCACCATCGCGCACGGCGACGGGGTGTGCACCACGCACATTCCCGGTCCGCCCCGCGCCCAGTCCGGTATGACCGTCACCACTGTGAGGACAGATAGATGACCGAGCAGATCGTCCAGCCCCTGACCCAGGAGGAGCAGCTCGCCGCCCTGGGCAACTACGAGTACGGCTGGGCCGACTCCGACGTCGCCGGGGCGGTCGCCCAGCGCGGCCTCAACGAGGCGGTGGTGCGGGACATCTCGGCCAAGAAGAACGAGCCGGCCTGGATGCTCGACCTGCGCCTGAAGGGCCTGCGGCTGTTCGAGCGCAAGCCGATGCCGGCCTGGGGCGCCGACCTCACCGGGATCGACTTCGACAACATCAAGTACTTCGTCCGCTCCACCGAGAAGCAGGCCGCCAGCTGGGAGGACCTGCCCGAGGACATCAAGAACACCTACGACAAGCTGGGCATCCCGGAGGCGGAGAAGCAGCGTCTCGTCGCCGGTGTCGCCGCCCAGTACGAGTCCGAGGTGGTCTACCACAAGATCCGTGAGGACCTTGAGGAGCAGGGCGTCCTCTTCCTGGACACGGACACCGCGCTCAGGGAGTACGAGGACGTCTTCAAGGAGTACTTCGGCACGGTCATTCCGGTCGGTGACAACAAGTTCGCCGCGCTGAACACGTCCGTCTGGTCCGGCGGCTCGTTCATCTACGTGCCGAAGGGCGTGCAGGTGGAGATCCCGCTGCAGGCGTACTTCCGGATCAACACGGAGAACATGGGCCAGTTCGAGCGGACGCTGATCGTCGTCGACGAGGGCGCGTACGTGCACTACGTCGAGGGCTGCACCGCACCCATCTACTCCTCGGACTCACTGCACAGCGCCGTGGTGGAGATCGTCGTCAAGAAGAACGCCCGGTGCCGCTACACGACCATCCAGAACTGGTCGAACAACGTCTACAACCTGGTCACCAAGCGCGCCGTGTGCCACGAGGGCGCGACCATGGAGTGGATCGACGGCAACATCGGCTCCAAGGTGACCATGAAGTACCCGGCCGTGTACATGACCGGCGAGCACGCCAAGGGCGAGGTGCTCTCGGTGGCCATGGCCGGCGAGGGGCAGCACCAGGACGCCGGCGCCAAGATGGTGCACGCGGCGCCGCACACCAGCAGCACCATCGTGTCGAAGTCGATCGCCCGTGGTGGTGGCCGCACCTCGTACCGCGGTCTGGTGCAGGTGCTGGAGGGCTCCACCAACAGCCGGAGCACGGTCAAGTGCGACGCGCTGCTGGTCGACACCATCTCCCGCTCCGACACCTACCCCTACGTCGACATCCGTGAGGACGACGTGTCGATGGGGCACGAGGCCACCGTCTCCAAGGTCAGCGATGACCAGCTCTTCTACCTGATGAGCCGGGGCCTGAGTGAGGACGAGGCGATGGCGATGATCGTGCGCGGCTTCATCGAGCCGATCGCCAAGGAACTGCCCATGGAGTACGCCCTGGAGCTCAACCGCCTGATCGAGCTGCAGATGGAGGGCGCGGTCGGCTGACGCCGTCCACGTCGCGGCGGGCCGTGCCCGGCCCTCCGGTCCGCCTCTGGTTCAACTGACACCGTCGTCGCAGACACAAGCAAGGAAGAGATGACTACCCAGGCTTCCGCGCCGCCCAGCACCAAGTCGCAGGCGCTGCGCTCGTACGACGTCACCGACTTTCCGGCCCTGACGGGGCTGGAGGAGGAGTGGCGCTTCACCCCGCTCAAGCGGCTGCGCGGGCTGGTCGGCGACGACCCGACCGCCACCGGCACGGTCCGGCACGAGTACGCCGACCTGCCCGAGGGCGTGTCCGTCGAGCGGATCGGCGCCGACGACCCGCGGGTGGGCAGCGTCCTCACCCCGTTCGACCGGGTCAGCGCGCTGGCGTACGGCGGGGCGGGGCAGGCGCTGCTGATCCGGGTGGCGCAGGATGCCGTGGTCAGCGGGCCGGCGCTGGTGCGGGTCGTCGGCGAGGGCGCCGACGGCCTGGCCTTCGGGCACACCCTGGTGCAGGTGGAGCGGTTCGCCGAGGTGATCCTGGTGCTGGAGCACGTCGGCTCGACGACCCTGGCCGACAACATCGAGGTGACGGTGGGTGACGGGGCGAAGCTGACCCTGGTCACGGTCTCCGACTGGGCCGACGACGCGGTGCAGGCGCAGCACCTGAAGGTGCGGCTGGGCCGCGACGCGCGGGTGCGGCACGTCCAGGTCACCCTCGGCGGCGACCTGGTCCGCCAGCACACCACCGTCGAGTACACCGACCGCGGCGGCGAGGCCGAGCTGTACGGCCTCTACTTCGCCGACTCCGGCCAGCACCTGGAGCACCGCCAGCTGGTCGACCACGCCGTGCCGGACTGCCGCAGCTACGTCGGCTACCGGGGCGCGTTGCAGGGGGACAGCGCCCACACCGTCTGGGTCGGCGACGTGCTGATCCGGGCCGAGGCGACCGGCACCGACACGTACGAGATCAACCGGAACCTGCTGCTCACCGATGGCGCGCGGGCCGACTCCGTGCCCAACCTGGAGATCGAGACCGGCGAGATCGCCGGCGCCGGCCACGCGAGCGCCACCGGTCGCTTCGACGACGAGCAGCTGTTCTACCTGATGTCCCGGGGCGTCTCGGAGCCTGAGGCCCGCCGGCTGGTGGTGCGCGGCTTCTTCGCCGAGTTGCTGAACAAGATCCCGGTGGAGCCCCTGCGCGAGCGCCTGGGGGACGCTATCGAGGCTCGGCTGGCGAAGGCGGGCGCCTGATGATCCGCGTCTGCGCCACCGAGGACGTCCCGAAGGGCACCGCGATCAGCGCGGACGTCGACGGCACCCAGATCGCGGTGGTGCACGCCGACGACGGCACGTTCCACGCCGTGTACGACGAGTGCTCGCACGCCGCCGTGGCCCTCTCCGAGGGCGAGGTGGACGGCTGCACGCTGGAGTGCTGGCTGCACGGCTCCCGCTTCGACCTGCGCACCGGCGACCCCACCGGGCTGCCCGCCACCGAACCCGTTCCCGTCTATCCCGTCGAGGTCCGCGACGGCGACATCTACCTTCCCGTGGGCGCCGACGGCCGCCCGATGCCGAGCAATGGAGTGACCCGATAATGAGCACCCTGGAGATCCGTGACCTGCAGGTGTCGGTCAAGCTGCCCGAGGGTGAGCTCAAGCCGATCCTGCACGGTGTCGACCTGACCGTGCGCGCGGGGGAGACCCACGCGATCATGGGCCCGAACGGCTCCGGCAAGTCGACCCTGGCGTACTCGATCGCCGGTCACCCGAAGTACGAGATCACCGGCGGCGAGGTGACCCTGGACGGCGAGGACGTGCTCTCCATGTCCGTCGACGAGCGGGCCCGTGCCGGCCTGTTCCTGGCCATGCAGTACCCGGTCGAGGTGCCCGGCGTCTCGGTGGCGAACTTCCTGCGTACCGCCAAGACCGCCATCGACGGCGAGGCGCCGAAGCTGCGCACCTGGGGCGGCGAGCTGCGCGGTGCCATGGAGCGCCTGCACATGGACCCGGCCTTCGCCCAGCGCAACGTCAACGAGGGCTTCTCCGGCGGTGAGAAGAAGCGGCACGAGATCGTGCAGCTGGAGCTGCTCAAGCCGAAGGTGGCCATCCTCGACGAGACCGACTCGGGTCTCGACGTGGACGCGCTGCGGGTGGTGAGTGAGGGCGTGAACCGGGTGCGCGACACCGGCGAGACGGGTCTGCTGCTGATCACCCACTACACCCGGATCCTGCGTTACATCAAGCCCGACTTCGTGCACGTCTTCGTCGCCGGCCGGATCGTCGAGCAGGGCGGCCCGGAGCTGGCCGACAAGCTCGAGGAATCCGGCTACGAGCGGTACGCGGCCGGGGCCGGTTCGGCGCGGGCCTGATCCCGAAGGAAGGGCCGGTCACCACGATGTCCACAATCGCGATCCCGTCGGGGATGCCGCAGTACGACGACGTGCCCCGCTACGACGTGGCGGCGGTACGCGCCGACTTCCCGATCCTGACTCGGGAGATCAACGGGCATCCGCTGGTCTACCTCGACAGCGCGAACACCTCGCACAAGCCGCGCCAGGTGCTCGACGCGCTGACCGAGCACTACGCCCGGCACAACGCCAACGTGTCCCGCTCGGTGCACACGCTGGGCACCGAGGCCACCGAGGCATACGAGGGGGCCCGCGCGAAGGTCGCCGCGTTCGTCAACGCGCCCGGTGTCGACGAGGTGGTCTTCACCAAGAACTCCACCGAGGCGATCAACATCGTGGCGTACGCGTTCTCCAACGCCTCGCTGCGCGCGGACGCCGACCCTCGGTTCCGGCTGGGGCCGGGTGACGAGATCGTCATCTCCGAGATGGAGCACCACTCGAACATCGTCCCGTGGCAGTTGCTGGCCGAGCGGACCGGCGCGACACTGCGCTGGTTCCCGGTCACCGACAACGGCCGGTTGGACGAGTCCGGGCTGACGGACCTGGTCAACGAGCGGACGAAGATCGTCTCGCTGGTGCACATGTCCAACATCCTCGGCACGGTCAACGCCACCGCGCGGATCACCGCGCGGGTCCGCGAGGTCGGGGCGCTGCTGCTGCTCGACTGCTCGCAGTCGGTGCCGCACATGCCGATCGACGTGGTGGACCTGGACGCCGACTTCATCGTCTTCACCGGGCACAAGATGTGCGGCCCGACCGGCATCGGGGTGCTGTGGGGGCGGGCCGGGTTGCTGGCCGCGATGCCGCCGGTGTTCGGCGGCGGCTCGATGATCGAGACGGTGGCGATGGGCGGCTCGACCTACGCCGCGCCGCCGGCCCGCTTCGAGGCGGGCACCCCGCCGATCGCCGAGGCGGTCGCGCTCGGCGCGGCCGTGGACTACCTCACCGGCATCGGTATGCGAGCGGTCCAGTGGCACGAGAAGCGGCTCACCGCGTACGCGCTGGACGCCCTGGGCAGCGTGCCCGGGCTGCGGATCTTCGGCCCGGAGGTGCCGGTCGGCCGGGGCGGCACGATCTCCTTCGCCCTCGGCGACGTGCACCCGCACGACGTGGGCCAGGTGCTCGACTCCCTCGGCGTGCAGGTGCGGGTGGGTCACCACTGTGCCCGGCCGGTCTGCACCCGCTTCGGGGTGCCGGCGACGACCCGGGCCTCGTTCTACCTCTACACCACCACCGAGGAGATCGACGCCCTGGTGGCGGGCCTGGAGCAGGTGCGAAAGGTGTTCCGATGAGTCGGGCGACGCAGGAGTCCGGCGAATCGACGGGAGTTCAGCCTGATGCAGCTTGAGTCTCTTTACCAGGAGATCATCCTGGACCACTACAAGCACCCGCACGGCCGTGGCCTGCGGGACGCCGCAGACCCCGCCGACCGGGTGGGCGAGGCGCACCACGTCAACCCGACCTGCGGGGACGAGGTGACCGTCCGGGTCGCCACCGACGGCGAGGTGCTGCACGACGTGTCGTACGACGGCATGGGCTGCTCGATCAGCCAGGCATCGGCGAGCGTGCTGCACGAACTGCTGGTCGGCCGGGACGCGGACCAGGCGTACCGGGTGCACGAGGCGTTCGTGACGTTGATGTCCGGCCGTGGTCAGGTCACGCCGGACGAGGAGGTGCTCGGTGACGGGGTGGCGTTCGAGGGCGTGGCCCGCTATCCCGCCCGGGTCAAGTGCGCGCTGTTGCCGTGGATGGCGTTCAAGGACGCCGCGGCACGCGCCGGTGTGGGCGCGAGCCCGACGGAGGTGAAGGCATGAGCGACGAGACCAGCACGCCGGAGACGGGCGCGGTGGCGACCGACGGCACGACCACGCCGGCGGCCGGGGTGCGGCGTCGGCCGGCGGCGGCCGGGCCGCCCTGGCCGACGTCGAGGAGGCGATGAAGGACGTCGTCGACCCGGAACTGGGCATCAACGTGGTCGACCTGGGCCTGGTGTACGGAGTGCACGTCGACGACGAGAACGTGGCCACCCTGGACATGACGCTGACCTCGGCGGCCTGCCCGCTCACCGACGTGATCGAGGACCAGACGCGCCAGGCGCTGACCACCGGTCCGGGTGGCGGCCTGGTCAACGACATCCGGATCAACTGGGTCTGGCTGCCCCCGTGGGGGCCCGACAAGATCACTGACGAGGGTCGCGACCAGCTCCGCTCCCTCGGCTTCAACGTCTGACCGCCCCGCCGGGACCGCGCTCGGTGCGGTGGCGCCCTGATATTCCGTGGCGCAGCCGCACCGGGCCGGGGCCCGCCTCGATCCACCTTCGACCCTCGTGACCGGTGCGTTCCTCGCCGGCCTGGTCGCCGGTTACGGGGTGGCCATCCCGGTCGGCGCGATCGCCGTGCTCATCCTCGGGCTCAGCGCGCGTACGTCGTTCCGGGTCGGCGCCGCCGCTGCGCTCGGCGTTGCCACCGCCGACGGGATCTACGCCGGTGCCGCGGCACTCGGCGGCGCGGTGGTCGCCGGCTGGCTCACCCGCTCGCCGGGCCGCTGCGGCTGGTCGCCGCCGCGGTGCTGCTCGCCCTCGCCGCACACGGGGCGTGGCGGGCGCTGCGCGTGCCCGGCCGGGCACGCCGGCGCACGGCCGGCGCCGGGACGCGACCCGGCAACGGACCCGCGTGGCGCGGCCTGGCGCGATCCGGTACCCGGCCCGCGCGGCGTGGGTTGGACACACCGGGCCGGGCGTTCGCCGGGATCCTCGCGCTGACCCTGCTCAACCCGGCCACCGTCGTCTACTTCACGGCGTTGGTGCTCGGCCGCGGCGACCTGGGCGGCTCGGGGACGGCAGCCGGGGCGATCTTCACGCTCGGCGCGTTCGTCGCCTCGGCCAGCTGGCAGCTGCTGGTCGCCGGAGGCGGCTCGGTGATCGGGCGGGTGCTCACCAGCGACCGCGGCCGGCTGGTCACCGCCCTGCTGTCCAGCGCCATCATCAGCGTGCTCGCCGTCGGGATGCTCCTCGGCGGATGACTGGGACACCGCGTGCCGTACGGTCGGTGGCATGAACAGCCGACCCGCCGCCGGGGGCGGCCGGTGGGTCGAGGTCGATCCGGCCCGGATCAGCCGCTGGGTCGACGGTTTCGCCGACCGGCACGGCCCGCCCACCAGCACCGTCCAGGAGTACGGCCTGCTGCTGGCCGCCCCGACGGCGCCACCGCCGAGCTGCACCTGCCGCCCGGCGCGCCGCCCACCACCGACCTGGCGGCCTTCGTGGCGGCGGCGACCGCCCCCGCCGGATCGGTCTGCTGCTCGCCCGCAAGGGTGCGGTGGCGGTGGGCGTCGCCGAGGGGGAGCGGCTGCCGGTGCACAAGGTGGACACCCGGTACGTGCAGGGCCGTACCGCCGCCGGCGGCTGGTCCCAGCAGCGCTTCGCCCGCCGCCGGGACAACCAGGCGAAGGCGGCGCTGGCCGACGCGGCGGACCTCGCCGTACGCCTGTTGCTGCCGGCCGCCGACCGGCTGGACGCGTTGGTCGCGGGCGGCGACCGGCGGGCCGTGGACACGGTGCTGGCCGACCGCCGGCTCGCGCCCCTGGCCGCGCTGCGCGCCGGGCGGCTGCTGGACGTGCCCGAGCCCAGGCATGCGGTGCTGATGGCCGCGGTCGCCGCGGCCCGGGCCGTGCACGTCCTGGTCCGCGACCCCGCCTGATCGACCCGCCGGACGAGAGCGACTTGCCCGCCGGGTCAGATCGCGCCGCTGAAGGTGTCGCAGGAGGCCGGGTCGCCGGTCTCGTAGCCGCGGTTGAACCACCGCTTCCGGTCGGCGGACGAGCCGTGGGTGAACTCGTCGGGACTCACCGGCCGGTTGGCACGCTCGGAGCTGGCGTCGTCGCCGATCGCCTCGGCGGTGTTGATGGCTTCGGCGATGTCCTGCTCGGTGATGCTGGTGAAGATCTTCTGACCGCTCTCGTCGGCGGTGCCGGTGGCGTTGCGGGCCCAGGCTCCCGCATAGCAGTCGGCCTGCAACTCCAGGCGTACCGACAGGTCGTTGGCGTTGCCCGGGTCGCGCTGCTGCTGGCGGCGGACCTGTTCGTTGGTGCCGAGCAGGTTCTGCACGTGGTGACCGTACTCGTGGGCCAGCACGTACGGCTGGGCGAACTCGCCTTCCGCGCCCAGTTGCTCGGCGAGCACCTGGTAGAAGGTGAGATCGAGGTAGACCAGCGAGTCGGCCGGGCAGTAGAACGGGCCGACACCGGAGTCGGCCTGGCCGCAGTCGGTGTTCACCGCCTGGCTGAAGAAGACGGTCCCGGGACGCCCAGCCCGCCGCCTCCGCCGCCGCCTCGCCGGTCCTCGACCTGGCTGGTGTCGATCCGCGCGTTCTCGTTCAGCTCCATGGTGACCCCGATCAGTCGGTGGCTCGCGGGCCGGAACCGGTCGTCGGCGATCCGGTACCCGACGATCTTGGTCGGTAATCCGTGGAGGGCTCCGCCCGGCGCCCGGTACACTTGATCCCGTGCTGCTCTGCGAAGGCTGAACGCCCCGCGCCGACGGGTCAGGAGGATCCGCCGGCGCTTTCGTGTGCCCTGAGTCAGCCCTCCGGATCCCGAGAGCGAGTGCCTTGAAATGATCACTGCCAGCGGCCTGGAACTGCGCGCCGGCGCCCGGATCCTGCTGTCCGACACGACGCTGCGGGTGCAGCCGGGTGACCGGATCGGCCTGGTCGGCCGCAACGGCGCCGGCAAGACCACCACCCTGAAGGTCCTCGCCGGCGAGGGGCAGCCGTACGCCGGGCAGATCGACCGGCGCAGCGCCGTCGGCTACCTCCCGCAGGATCCGCGTACCGGTGACCTGGACGTCACCGGCCGGGACCGGGTGCTCTCCGCCCGGGGCCTGGACGCGCTGATGGCCGGGATGAAGGAGCTGGAGGAGCAGCTGGCCGACGGCGGCGACGAGCGCCTGGTCCGGCGCTACGGCGCGCTTGAGGACCAGTTCGCCGCCCTCGGCGGGTACGCCGCCGAGGCCGAGGCGGCCCGGATCTGCGCCAACCTGGGTCTGCCCGACCGGGCCCTGGCACAGACCATCGGCACCCTCTCCGGCGGGCAGCGCCGGCGTATCGAGCTGGCCCGGATCCTGTTCCGGGACGCCGGCGAGAACGGCGGCGGCATCCTGCTGCTCGACGAGCCGACCAACCACCTCGACGCCGACTCGATCACCTGGTTGCGCGGTTTCCTCGCCAACCACAAGGGCGGGCTGGTGGTGATCTCGCACGACGGCTCGCTGCTGGAGTCGGTGGTCAACAAGGTCTGGTTCCTGGACGCCACCCGGTCGGTGGTCGACGCCTACAACCTGGGCTGGAAGGCGTACCTGGAGGCACGGGAGACCGACGAGCGGCGCCGGCGCCGGGAGCGGGCCAACGCCGAGAAGAAGGCCGGCGCGCTGATGGCCCAGGCCGACAAGATGCGGGCCAAGGCCACCAAGACGGTCGCCGCGCAGAACATGGCCCGCCGCGCCGAGCGGTTGGTCTCCGGCCTGGAGGAGGTACGGGTCGCCGACAAGGTGGCCAAGGTGCGCTTCCCCGCGCCGGCTCCCTGCGGCAAGACGCCGCTGACCGCGAGCGGCCTGTCCAAGTCGTACGGCTCGCTGGAGATCTTCACCGACGTGGACGTGGCGGTGGACCGGGGATCCCGGGTGGCCATCCTCGGGCTCAACGGTGCCGGCAAGACGACGCTGCTGCGGATGCTCGGCGGCCTGCTGGCGCCGGACACCGGCGAGGTGCGTCCCGGTCACGGACTGCGACTGGGTTACTACGCTCAGGAGCACGAGACGCTGGACGTCGAGCGGACCGTGCTGGAGAACATGCGGGCCGCCTCGATCGAGCAGACCGACACCGAGCTGCGCAAGATCCTGGGTGCCTTCCTCTTCTCCGGCGACGACGTGGACAAGCCCGCCGGGGTGCTCTCCGGCGGGGAGAAGACCCGGCTGGCGCTGGCCACCCTGGTCTGCTCGGGCGCCAACGTGCTGCTGCTGGACGAGCCGACCAACAACCTGGACCCGGTCAGCCGGGAGCAGGTGCTCGACGCCATCGCCCGCTACCCCGGCGCGATCGTCCTGGTCACCCACGACTCGGGCGCGGTCCTCGCGCTCAAGCCGGACCGGGCGATCCTGCTGCCCGACGGCGACGAGGACGCCTGGAGCGACGATCTGCTCGAACTGGTGGAGCTGGCCTGAGCCGCACCGGGCGTCACCTATCGGGAAGCCGACACTGCATAGCGTGTCGGTTGGCGAATAGTTGATATCTGGCGCATGATCGTTCGAGACGGTCTAATAGGTGGGACCGTATCCGAACCGCACAGTCTGGGACGTGAGGACACAGCATGGCAGCCACTGGCACAGCCACCAGCACTGAGAAGGGTCGCCGGATCGTCGGAGCCGAGCGTCAGACGCTCGCCAAGGACCTCGTCAAGCGGTACACCGGGGGCGAGAGCATCCGGGCGCTCGCGGCCTCGACCGGTCGATCCTACGGGTTCATCCACCGGGTGCTCACCGAGTCGGGGGTGCAGCTGCGGCAGCGCGGCGGCGCTCGGCGCCGCAAGAAGGCGTGACCCGCCCGTCAGCGTCGTCCAGCACCAACACCAGCGCCACCACCGCGACCCGGGCCGCCCGGTGACCGCCGAGGCGACCGGGGTCCGGCTGGAATGCGACGGGCCGGTTGCGACGGTCACCCTGTGCCGGCCCGACGTGCTCAACGCCCAGACCTCCGCGATGTGGCGCGCGATGAGCGACTTCTCCCGGGAGCTTCCCGGTGACGTGCGCGTCGTCGTGGTGCGCGGCGAGGGGCGGGCTTTCTCCGCCGGTCTCGACCTGTCGGTGGCCGGCGCCTCCGGGCCCGGCTCCTTCGCCGAGCTGACCACCCTGCCCGAGCCGGAGTGCGCCGACCGGATCGCCCACTACCAAGCGGGTTTCACCTGGCTGCACCGGCCGGACGTCATCTCCGTCGCGGCGGTGCAGGGGCATGCCATCGGTGCCGGTTTCCAACTCGCGCTCGCCTGTGACCTGCGGGTGCTGGCCGAGGACGCGACGTTCTCCATGGCCGAGGTCACGCTGGGTCTGGTGCCGGATCTGGCCGGCACCAAGCGCCTGGTGGAGCTGGTCGGCTACGCCCGCGCGTTGGAGATCTGCACCACCGGCCGGCGGATGGACGCCGCCGAGGCCGACCGGATCGGCCTGGCCACCCTCGTCGTGCCCGGCGCCGAGCTGGACCCGGCGGTGCGGGATCTCACCGCCGGGCTGCTCGCCCCCGACCGCGACGCGGTGGTGGAGATCAAGGCGCTGCTCGCCGGCGCCGCCGGGCGCACCCACGCCGAGCAGCAGCGGGCCGAGCGGGAGGCGCAGACCCGACGGCTGCGGGATCTCGCGGGCCGGGGAGATTAGTAAGGACCGTTCGGGAAGATCCGGGTTACTCGCGAGGTTGTCGTAGTCATCGGGAGAATTGACCCGACGGCGTTCGATGTCCTGCGACCCGGAGGTGAGTGTGTCCAACCCGATGGCCGCCGGCGGCATGGGCGGTTGGAGCATGCTCCGGTCCATGCGCAACCAGGACGAGGTCTCCACCCACCGGTTGAAACGGGGCGTCGCCCGACGGATCGTGGCCTTCGCCCACCCCTACCGGCGGGACATCGCCATCTTCCTGGTCACCGTGGTCGTCGCCGCGGTGATCGGGGTGGCCACCCCGCTGCTCGCCGGCGACGTGATCGACGCGATCACCCGGAGCGAGCCCGATGCCGGCGCCGTGGTGATCCGGCTGGCGGTGTTCATCGCCGGGCTGGCGGTCGCCGACGCGCTGCTCTCCCTCGCCCAACGGTGGTATTCGGCGCGCATCGGCGAGGGCATCATCCTCGACCTGCGCACCCGGGTCTACGACCACGTGCAGCGGATGCCGCTGCAGTTCTTCACCCGCACCCAGACCGGTGCGCTGGTCAGCCGGCTCAACAACGACGTGATGGGTGCCCAGCGGGCCTTCACCTCGACGTTGTCCGGCGTGGTGAGCAACGTGATCCAGCTGGTGCTGACCGCTGCGGTGATGCTCACCCTCTCCTGGCAGATCACCGCGCTCTCCCTGGTGCTGCTGCCGGTGTTCATCATCCCGGCGCGGCGGGTCGGGCGGCGGCTGGCCGAGATCACCCGCGAGTCGTACGACCTCGACGCCAAGATGAACGCGACCATGACCGAGCGGTTCGGGGTCGCCGGCGCGCTGCTGGTGAAGTTGTTCGGCCGGCCGGACGCGGAGGCGGACCGCTTCGCCGCCCGTGCCGAGCGGGTGCGTGACATCGGCATCACCTCGGCGATGTACTCGCGGACCTTCTTCGTGGCGATGCTGCTGGTGGCCTCGCTGGCCCAGGCCCTGACCTACGGCCTGGGCGGCTGGCTGGCGGTCACCGGTGACGTCAGCGCCGGCACCGTGGTGACCCTCGCGTTGCTGCTCACCCGCCTCTACGGCCCACTGACCGCGCTGAGCAACGTCCGGGTGGACGTGATGAGCGCGTTGGTCTCGTTCGACCGGGTCTTCGAGGTGCTCGACCTGGAGCCGGGAATCAGGCAACGCCCCGGCGCGGTGCCGGTGCCCCGGGGCGCGGGGCGGGTCGAGTTCCGCGACGTGCGTTTCCGCTACCCGAGCGCCGCGGAGATCTCCCTCGCGTCGCTGGAGGAGGTCGCCGCGCTGGACCGTACGGTCAACGAGCCGGTGCTCAAGGGAGTGTCCTTCCGGGTCGAGCCCGGGCAGATGGTGGCCCTGGTCGGCCCCTCCGGTGCGGGCAAGTCGACGCTGTCCATGCTGATCTCCCGCATCTACGACGTCACCGACGGGCAGGTGCTGGTCGGCGGGGTCGACGTCCGCGACGCCACCCTCGACTCGCTGCGTGACGAGATCGGCGTGGTCACCCAGGACTCGCACCTGTTCCACGAGACCATCGCGGAGAATCTGCGCTACGCCAGGCCGGACGCCACCGACGACGAACTGTGGACGGCTCTCGCGGGCGCACAGGTCGCCGACCTGGTGCGTACCCTGCCCGATGGGCTGGAGACCACCGTGGGTGAGCGCGGATACCGCTTCTCCGGCGGCGAGAAGCAGCGCATCGCGATCGCCCGGCTGCTGCTCAAGGCGCCGTCGATCGTCATCCTCGACGAGGCGACCGCACACCTGGATTCGGAGAGCGAGGCGGCGGTGCAGCGGGCGCTGTCGGTGGCGCTGGCCGGCCGGACCGCGTTGGTGATCGCGCACCGGCTCTCCACCGTCCGCGACGCCGACCAGATCCTCGTCCTCGACGCCGGCCGCATCGTCGAGCGGGGCCGACACGACGAGCTGGTCGCCGTCGGCGGCCTCTACGCCGAGCTGTACCGCACCCAGTTCGCGGTGGCCGACTCGCCCGTCCCGTACGCCGACGCCACCGGCCCGGAACCGGTGGTCATCCCGAGCCGGGAATACATCGCCGACGAGGCCATGCCCCCGGCCACCGCCAACTGACCGGCCCTCCGGCGTGGACTCGGCCGCGCCGGCCCGTTCACTCCTGCCGGGTGGCCGCGCGGAGTTCGGCGAAGGCGACGCCGAGCGTCTGCGGGGTGTAGTGGGCGTTCAGGCCGCTGGGGTTGGGCAGCACCCAGAGCCGGGCACCGGCCAGCGGCTCCGGTTGCGGCCCGAATCCCGCCTTCGGCCGGGCGAAGCCGATCCGGTACGCGGTCACCCCGACCACGGCCACCCAGCGCGGACGGTACCGGGCCACCGTGTCGGTCAGCTCCCGTGCGCCGTCGACCAACTCGGCGGCGGCCAACTCGTCGGCGCGGGCGCTGGCCCGGGCGACCAGGTTGGTGATGCCCAGTCCGAGAGCCGGCAGCTCGTCCTGCTCGCTGGGGTGCAGCAGCCGTGGGGTGAAGCCGCCCCGGTGCAGCGCCGGCCAGAACCGGTTGCCGGGGCGGGCGAAGTGCCAGCCGGTGGCAGCGGACCACAGCCCCGGGTTGATTCCGACGAAGAGCACGTCCAGCCCGGTGGCGATGACATCCGGGAGGAACCTGTCGGCGGCGGCGGCCAGCTCCGCCCGACTCGGGCGTGGATTCGGTCGGGGGCCGTCGGGTCGCGGTCGGCCCGCCGGGCCCGGCTGGCGGGCGGCTCGGCGGTCACAGGCCGCGCAGCGCGCCGCCGTCGACCGGGACGGTGACGCCGGTGAGGTAGCTGGCGGCGGGGGAGAGCACGAACGCGGCGACCCGGCCGAACTCGGCCGGGTCGCCGATGCGACGCAGCGGGATGCCGGCCTCCGCCTCGGCCCGGGCCCGCTCGGGGTCGCCGGTGGCGGCGAAGAGTTCGCGGTTCCGGTCGGTCAGGATCCGTCCCGGCAGCAACCCGACCACCCGCACGCCGCGTGGGCCGTACTCGTCGGCGACGTCCTTGGCGACGCCGGCCAGGCCGGGCCGCAGCCCGTTGGAGATGCCCAACCCCGGTACCGGCCCGCGCGCCGAGGTGGAGAGCACCAGCGCGATCGCGCCGCCGTCGGGCAGCGCGGCGGCGATCGTCCGTACGACGCGCACGCTGCCCAGGAAGACGGTCTCGAAGGACTGCCGCCACTGCTCGTCGTCGACCGAGGCGGCGCTGCCCGGCGGTGGACCGCCCACGGAGACCAGCGCGCCGTCGACGCGGCCGAAGTGGCGCTGCGCGGCGGCCAGCAGCCGCTCGGGGTCGCCGGGTCGGCCAGGTCGGCGGTGATGCCGACAGCCCGGTCGGGTCCGCCGAGGCCGGCCGTGGCGGCGGCCACCGCGTCTTCGTGCCGGGCCGAGAGCACCACCCGGGCGCCGTCGGCCACCAGGCACGCAGCGGTGGCGTGGCCGAGCCCACGGGAGGCACCGGTGAGCACGTACACCCGATCGGTCAGTCCGAGATCCATGCCGATGATCCTGCCCCAGCCCCGCCGTCCGGAACAGCCGGCCGTCGGGCCGGGTGCGTCAGGGGCGGGCCGGGCGCAGCAGGCGTACCCGACCGGCGAGCTGGACGGCGACGGCACCGCCGGCCCGGCCGACGGCGGGGACCGGCGCGGGCGCGGCGGCTGCCGCCCGTCGTAGCGCAGGCCCGCCTCCCGGACGGCCAGCTCCTCGGCGCCCAGCGCCGGCAGCGCGTCGCGGGTGCGCAGCGTGCGGGCCAGGTCCCAGCCGTCGCGCAGCCCACCGGCGGTGGGCCGGTCCGCCGCCCACTCGATGCACACCTCCGGCCATGCGGACCCGAGCCCGGCGGCGAGCAGGGGCCAGTGCCGGGCGACCTCGCCGGCCCGCTTGCGCAGCAGCGCGGCGCGGGCGGCGGCCAGCGGTGCGGTGGCGAAGCCGGGCGGTGGCGCGCCGCCGGCCACCAACGCCGCCACCAGCCGTGCCTGCCGCTGCGCCAGCGATTCGGCCGCCGGTGCGGACCGGCCCACGGGTGCGCCGCCGCCGGCGCCGGTGGTGCTCACGTCACCACCGGGTATCCGCCGGCGGCGGCCACGGCGTCCAACTCGGCGCGCAGCTCGGCGGCCGGCGGATAGCGCCCGTCGCGCTCCAGCAGGGCCGCCGGCGGGCGGTGCCGGGCGCACAGCTCGGCGAGCAGCTCCAGCACCTCCTTCGGGACCGGATCGGTGTGCGTGTCGTGGTAGAAGCCGCCGTGCTCGGCACCGCCGGCGACGTGCAGGTACGCCACCCGGTCCAGTGGCAACCGGTCCAGCAGCGCGAGCGGGTCGGTGCCCCGGTTGCGGGCGTTGGCGTGCACGTTGGCGATGTCGAGCAGCAGCAGCGCGCCGGTACGCTCCAGGATCTCGCCCAGGAACGCCGCCTCGTCGAGTTCGTCGTCCGGCCAGTCGAACAGCGCGGCGATCGGCTCCAGCGCGATCGGCACCGGCAGTTCCGCCTGTGCCCGGGTGACGTTGGCGCAGATCGCGTCCACCGCCTCCCGGGTGCGCGGCAGCGGCAGCAGGTGTCCGGCCTCCAGGCCGCCGGCCCGGACGAACGCGATGTGCTCGCTGACCAGCGGGGCCGCCAGCAGCTCGGCGACCGCCGCCAGGTGGGCCACCCGGACCGCCTCGACCGGCTCCGCGCCGCCGAGGGAGAGCCGCACCCCGTGCGGTACCACGGCGACGCCCCGCTCCCGCAGCTCGACCAGCCCCTCCGGTGCCGGGCCGGCGGTCGGCACGGTTTCGGCGACCACCTCGACGAAGCGCAGGCCGGGCAGTTCCGCGACGAAACCGGCGATCTCCGGCCGCCAGCCGATGCCCACCCCCGACGGGCCGGTCATCCGCCGCACCCGCCACCGCCGCCGCAGCCGCCACCACCACCGCCACCATCGCCGCCACCGCCGCAGCCGCCGCTCGATCCCGCGGTGCTGCCGCCGCCACAGCTGCCGGTGTAGCTCGCCCCGCCACCGGTCGCGGCCTGGCGCTGGATCTCGGCCTGCTGGGCGAACGTCGGGTCCAGCGCCCAGATCGTGGCGGTGCCGTAGAGGGCGACCGCCATCGCCGCGCCCGCCGCGCCGTAGGTGGGGTACGCCGGGTTCGAGGCGGGTGCGAGGTGCCGGTGGCGCTGGCGCAGGGTCCGCAACGCGGCCTCGGCCGCTCGGGTGCGCCGGGGCACCCGGACGAACAGCACCGTGGTCACCACCGCGAGTGCGCACACGGTGAGTACGAGGTACCAGACCGGGCGGCCGTTGGCCAGGCCGGCGAGGATCCGGGCGAGACCGAGGGCCAGTAGCGCGACCAGCAGCAGCGGACCGTGACGCAGCGCCGCCCGTCGGTCCGGACCGACCGCCAGGCCCCGCTGGTCCAGCCCGTCGCGCAGCTCGGTGAGGGCGCGGTCGACCCACTCGGTGCGGCGCAGCGTGCGGGCGTCCGCCTGCTGGCTCGCCGCGTAGTGGATCGCCCGGTCGAGTGGGGTCGCCCTGGGCGGGAGCGGACCCTCGACCGTCAACCGGCGGCGTGACCCTATGCCGATCAGACCTTGGCTGCGCAGGGTGCCGAGGGAGGTCCAGACCGCGAAGTCGTCGCCGCCGTTGAGGTAGGCGACCTGCTGCGGGCTGAGCTGGTCGGCCGGGGGCGCGGACCGGCCGTCCAGCAACGCCCGGCGGCGGATCAGCACGGCGGCGACGGCGACCACCGTCACCAGCAGGTAGAACGTGATGAATGTGGGCCCGGGAATCCCCCAGGTGTCGAAATCTACCGCGAAACCCGTCATGGCCTGCTCCTGTCACGCGAGGGGAACGCGGCTTCATTGTGGAGCGGTGCTGCCAGCGGGCGGCCGTCCCGGTCGGCCAGTTATCTCGTCGTTACCTTCAGGCAGGTGAAGCGCGAGAACCTGGCGGTCAGCGTCGGCGTACGGCCTCCTCGACCATGTCGAGGACCGGACCGAGGTCGCCGGCCGGGCGCCCCATGGCCAGGTGCAGCACCAGGCCGTCGTAGGCGAGTTCGAGGAAGCGGGCCAGCACGTCGATCGGGAGGTCCTCGCGCAGCACGCCGGCCTCCCGCTGCCGGGCCAGGCGTTCCCGGGTCGCCTCCGCGATGGCGGCCGACCGCTGCGCCCAGCGCCCGGCGAAGGTCGGGTCGGTGCGCAGCCGGCGCGACACCTCCAGCTGGCTGCCCAGCCAGCCGGTGGTGTCCGGGGAGACCGCCCGGGCGAGCAGGTCACGCATCACCTGGACCAGACCGTTGCGGGCGACCGTCTCCACCATCGCCGCCGCGTCGTCCTCGGCCACGGCGAGGAAGAGCGAGTCCTTGTCCCGGAAGTGGTGGAAGATCGCGCCCCGGGACAGGCCGGTCGCGTCCTCGAGGCGGCGCACGGTCGCGCCCTCGTAGCCGTGCCGCGCGAAGCAGGCCCGCGCGGCGGCGAGAATCTCCTGGCGGCGGGCGTCGAGCTGGTCCTGACTTACTCTGGGCACATCGCGATCGTGTCAGTTCACCCCGGGGAGTGCAAACCGTACGTACGGCTTGGTATTGCCGACCACCGCACCGGTTCCGGCCTGATCGGCCCGCACGGTGGGCCGCGGCGGTGGCCGGTATCTGCCGGACACGACCGCGTAACCTTCTGCCCTGTCGGCGGGGTACCGGATTCCCGTAGGGTGCCCGAGTGCCGCTGCTCCTGCTGGACCTGGACAACACCCTGCTCGACCGGGCCGGGCCGTTCCGCACCTGGGCAGAGCGCTTTCTCGATGGCATCGGGGCGCCGCCGCGCGACATCGAATGGTTGTTGTCCATCGACGCCGACGGCCTTACCGACCGGTGGGACGTCGCGGACGCCATCCGGGACCGCTACCGGCTGCGGATCCCCTCCATCGACCTGGTCGAGGAGTTGCACGACGGCGTCGTCGAGTTCACCCGGCTCGACCCGCTGGTGGCCTGCGCCCTGCGGATCGCCGACGACGCCGGCTGGATGCCGGTGGTGGTGACCAACGGGGCGGTCCGCCAGCAGGACGTCAAGATCCGCCGCACCGGGTTGGACCGGTACATCGCCGACTGGGTGATCTCGGAGGAGGCCGGGGTGAGCAAGCCCAATCCCCGGATCTTCGCCCTGGCCGCGCAGCGGGCCAGGATGCCGCTGCGTGGCGCCTGGGTGATCGGTGACGGTCCCGAGGCGGACATCGGCGGCGCCACCGCCGTCGGCCTGCCGAGCGTCTGGCTGCACCGGGGCCGCCCCTGGACCGACGCCCGGTTCGCGCCCACCGCGACGGTCGACACGGTGATCGCCGCCATCGCCGCGATCATGGGCGCCTGAGTCGAAATTCGGTTGACCCCGGTGGCGGGCGGCGCGAGCATTGTCGGCGCATCGTGCATCCGGGCGTGCGCCCGGTCGAGGAGAGGGGGTCGGTCATGGCCGTCTTCGCAGGTCACTTCCTGCCTCCAATCGACTCGACCAAGGGATTACCAGCGCAATGCGCGATCATGACTTCTCGGCGCCCGAGCGCCGCAGCCGCGGCAGGCGCCGCTTCGACGACGACGAACCACACTTCCTGAAGCGCGGTCGGCCCGCCGACCCCGCGCCGGCCGAACCCGACGCCGAACCGGAGGCGGTGACCGGGGCGTCCTGGTCCTCCTGGGACGACGCCCTGCACGGTCCGCAACCCCACCCGCAATGGCTGGTCACCGAGCTGGCGGCGAAGGACACCGAACTCGGCGTGCTCAAGACCGGCAAGGAGGCGGACGTCCACCTGGTGCGGCGCGCCGTCCCCGACACCGACCGGTCCTGCCTGTTGGCGGCGAAACGCTACCGCGATCCCCGGCACCGGCTCTTCCACCGGGACGCCGGTTATCTGGAGGGGCGCCGGGTCCGCCGGTCCCGGGAGATGCGCGCGATGGCCGGCCGGACGGCGTTCGGCCGGCAGATGATCGCCGGGCAGTGGGCGGCGGCGGAGTTCGCCGCGCTGGGCCGGCTCTGGGAGATCGGCGAGCGGTACGGGACGGTCGCCGTGCCGTACCCGGTCCAACTGCGGGGCACCGAGCTGATGCTGGAGTTCGTCGGCGATCCCGACGAGGGGCGGGCCGCGCCCCGGCTCGCCGAGCTGCGCCCGGCTCCGGACGAGTTGCGTGGGCTCTGGGGGCAACTGGTCGACGCCCTGGTCGTCCTCGCCCGGGCGGGGCACGCGCACGGCGACCTGTCGCCGTACAACCTGCTGGTGCACGCGGGGCGGCTGGTGCTGATCGACCTGCCGCAGGTGGTCGACGTGGTGGCGAACCCGCAGGGGCGGGACTTTCTCGCCCGCGACGTTCGGGTCGTCGCCACCTGGTTCGCCGCCCGGGGCCTGTCAGCGGACCTCACCGACCCCGCGGTGCTGACCGAGATGCTGTGCCGCGAGGCGGGCCTGCGCTGATCCGCCGGGGCCGGGCGCCCGCCACCCGGCCCCGGCCGGCGGCTACTGCAGGTACCGCTCGACCTCCGGCACGGGGCGGGCGCCCTGGGCCTCGGGGTCGCCGTGGGCCTGCCGGGCGGCGCGGCGGCGGCGGAGCAGATCCCAGCACTGGTCGAGGGATTCCTCCAGCTCACGCAACCGGGTGCGGGCCTCGTCGCCGGTGCCCGTCTCGTTGGTCTGCGCCTCGGCGCGCAGCCGATGCTCCTCGTCGACCAGATCGGAGATCCGGCTCAGGATGGTCGTGTCGTCCATGCCACTGAGCCTGGCACAGCGAGGCGGGTCGCGCCCGCATTCCCCTCGCCGGACCCGCGTGGTGCGCCCGCCGGGTCCGGCCGGCATGACGTAGATCACCCGGCCGGTGTCGGCGGCCGGGTCGCCCGCCCGCCATCGACGCGCGGGCCTGGACCCGCCCGCCGCCCGCTCCGCGTCCGTGGGGCCTGGCCAGGGACGACGGTCTTCGCCAGCCGTCCGCCGGCCGGACATCGCGAGGTCCGGTGCCCGCCGAGCGGACCCGCGACGGTGTGCGTACCGCCCCGCATCGGTTGTGGACAGCGGGAATGTCGACCATGAAGATTTCTCGCTACGTGACTAGTGAGGACCGCGGGTGCGATGTCATGCTCATTGCAACCGTGGCAGTTCGAAGAGTAACGCCCCGCACCCCAGGGGCCTGTTCAGGTTGGAGCCGACCACGTCATGTCAGTCCAAACGCGACAAGCGGGATCCGTACCCTTACGACATGTGTTGCCGAACCTGATGCGCGATCCGGCCCGCGCCCTGGTCGAGTTCGGTGAGCGCTCCGGCGGTGAGGTCGTCCGACTCAACCTTGGCTCCTTCCGCCCCTACCTGGTCACCCACCCCGAACATCTGCAGCGGGTGCTGCGGGAGAAGGCCGACAACTACGTCCGGGCCGGTGACGGTCTCCAGTGGCGACCGCTGAAGCGGTTGTTCGGCGAGGGCATCCTCGGCGACGGCGAACACTGGACGAACAGCCGGCAGATCCTGCAACCGCTGTTCACCGCCCGGCGAATCGACGGACTGATCGACCGCCTCGCCGTGGCGATCGAGGACGCCATCGACGAACTGGAGGAGCCGGCGCGCACCGGCCGGCCGGTGGACATGGGTGTCGCGCAGGCCCAGATCGTCTGTTCGGCGATCATGCGGGTCTTCTTCGCCGACAAGATCTCGGTGCCGGACGCGATGCGGATCATGGAGGCGCAGGACGCCATCGCCTGGTCGGTGATGCCCAGGATCATGGTGCCGTGGGCTCCGCTGGCCGCGCCGATGCCCGGCGACCGGACGTTCCGCCGCGCCGTGCGGCTCATCGACGAGCTGCTGCTGCCGACCGTCCGCGCGGCCCGGGACACCGTGGACGACGGCACCGACGACATCATCTCCACCCTGTGGCGAGGGCGCACCGAGGACGGCGGCCGACTCGACGAACGCCAGGTCCGCAACGACACCGTGGCGATGGTCGCCACCACCACCGAGACGACGATCAGCGTGCTCACCTGGCTGTGGCCGCACATCGAGCGGGACCCGGTGGTCGCCGACCGGCTCTACGAGGAGATCGACCGGGTGGTCGGCGACCAGCCGGTGCGCCGCGAACACCTGCGCGAGCTGCGTTACACCCGGCAGGTCCTCGACGAGCTGTTGCGGCTCTATCCGATCGGGTGGCTCTTCCCCCGCACGGCGGTCGAGGAGGACGTCATCGGCGGGGTCCGGATACCGGCCGGCTCCACCCTGGTGGTCAGCCCGCTGATCACCCACCGGATGTCGATGTTCTGGGAGCGGCCCGAGGCCTTCGACCCGGATCGGTTCAGCCAGGAACTGAGCCGCGGCCGGCCCAAGTACGCGCACTTCCCGTTCGGCGGCGGCCCGCACCAGTGCCTCGGGATGCACCTGTTCTACCTGGAGGCGACGCTGATCGTGGCCACCCTGCTGAGCCGGTTCCGGTTCCGGCTGCGTCGCTCGGTGGTGCCCGGCATCAAGGTCGCCGCCGCGTTGCGCCCGCTCGACCGGGTCGAGGTGACCCTGCGACCGGCGCCGGGTGTCGTCGCGTGACCCTCCGGACCGAGACGCCGCCGGACACCGGCGGCGACCAGATGACCATGGCCGCCGAGCAGGGCCGCATCTGCGCTCTTGCCGCCAAGGGCCAACGTGACCTCGCGAAGGTCGCCGCCGCGTACCCCGACCTCTTCCCGGCCCCGCCGTTCGACGCGACGCTGTTCGGCAACGTGGCCATGGCGATCGCCTTCGGCGCGCCCTGGTGCGAACCCGACCAGTTGCGGATCACCAACCGGGCGGTGCTGTGGGGATTCGCGGTCGACTGGCTGGTCGACCACGAGGCCCGCTCGCGCGACGAGATCGACCGGCTGACCGCCCGCTGCCTCGCGGTGACCGACGGCGGCGTGCCCGAGGCGGGTGACCCCCTCGGCGCGTTCCTCGCCGAACTGCGTGACGAACTCGCCGCGGTGCCGGCCTTCGCCGCGCACCGGGACCGCTGGCGGGAGGAGGTGCGCAAGGTGCTCGCCGCGATGGCCCGGGAGTGGGACTGGAAACAGGCCCCCGACCAGCTGCCCGGGTTCGAGGAGTACCTCGACAACGCCGCCAACCTGGCCTGCACCGTGGTCAACGTCGTGCACTGGATCCACGACGACGACCCGGTGACGCTGGACCACGTCGGCCCGCTGCTCGCGGCCAGCGACCAGGTCCAGCGGATCCTGCGGCTGGTCAACGACCTCGGCACGTACGAGCGGGACCTGCGCTGGGGCGATCTCAACGCCCTGATGCTGGTGCCCCGGTCCGATGTCGAGCGGCGGATCGGGGAACTGACAGCGCAGGCCCGGCGGATGCTCGTGCCGCTGCGCGCGAGCACCCCCGTGGCGGCGGACTACCTGGCCCGCCAGATCGGCTTCAGCAGCGGTTTCTACCGGTCGACCGACTTCTGGGGTACGCCGTGACCGCCGTGCCGGTCACCGCCGGCGCCGAGGAGCGTCGGCGGTCGCCGACGCGGCTCGCGACCTGATCGCCCGGCTGGAACGGGAGCCGGCCGGGCAGGTGAGCAGCTCGGTCTACGAGACCGGCCGGCTCGTCGCCGACGCGCCGTGGCTCGCCGGGCACGGGCGGCGGCTGGCGTACCTGCTCGGGCAGCAGGGCACCGACGGCACCTGGGGCCCGCGGGGCGGGTACGCGCTGGTGCCGACGGCGAGCGCGGTGGAGGCGTTGCTGGCCGTACTGGTCCGGGCCGACCCGGCCGGGCCGGGAGTCCGACCCGGGCCGAGCTGGCCGCCGCCTGCGCTCGCGGGCTGGACGCGCTGTCGCGACGGCTCGGTGACGGAGGGTCCATGCCGGACACGCCGGCGGTCGACCTGATCCTGCCGGCGCTGGCGACCCGGATCGACGCGCACCTGGCCCGGTTGCCCGACGGCGACGACCCGCTGCCGGCCGGAGCACCCGCACCCTGCCCCAGGTGGACCGGCGCCGGCTCGACAGGGTCGGCGCGCTGCTCGCCACGGATTGCCCGGTACCGGGCAAGCTGTGGCACGCCTACGAGGTGCTCGGGCCGGCCGCCGCGGTCCGCGCCGAGGTCGCCCCGGTGGCGGGGCGGTGGGCGCCTCGCCCGCGGCGACGGCGGCCTGGCTCGGCCACCGGCAGCACACCGACCGGGCCGCGCGGGCGTACCTCGACGACGTGGTGGCCCGGCACGGCGGCCCGGTGCCCTGCTGCACCCCGATCACCGTCTTCGAGCGTTCCTGGACACTGGCCACGCTGACCCGGGTGGGCCTGCCGGTCCGGCCGTCGCCCGGCCTGGTGACCGAGTTGGCCGCCGCGCTCGGGCCGCACGGTGCGGCGACGGGCCCGGGCTGCCGGCCGACGCCGACACCACCTCGGCGACGCTGTACGCCCTGGCCCGGCTGGGTCGTCCGGTGGACCCGGCGAGCCTGCTCCGCTACGACCTGGGCAGCCACTTCTGCACCTGGCGGGGCGAGGACGGTCACTCGGTGACCACCAACGCGCACGTTTTGGAGGCGCTGGGCTGGCACGCCCGGCACACCCGGGAGGGTGCCGACCGGTACGCCGTCCGGGTGGCGGCCCTCGCGGGCTGGCTGCGGGACACCCAGCAGCGCGACGGGCACTGGGCGGACCGGTGGCACGCCTCGCCCTACTACGCCACCTGCTGCGCGGTGCTGGCCCTGGCCGGCTACGCGCCGCCGGAGACGGCCGCCGTGGCCGTGCCCCGGGCGGTGGACTGGGTGCTGGCCACGCAACGCGACGACGGTGGCTGGGGACGCTGGTCGACCACGGCCGAGGAGACGGCCTACGCGGTGCACGTCCTGCTCGGCGTGCGCCGCCCGGACCGGCCGGCGGTGTCGGCCGCCGTGGAGAGGGCGTCCGTGCATCTACGCACCGATCGGGACGAGCACCAACCACTGTGGCACGACAAGGATCTCTACACACCGGTGCTGATCGTCCGGGCGGCGGTGTTGGCGGCACGACAACTGGCGTTGGCGGTCACCGGACCGCTGTCGGCCGGTGTACCGGCGGCGCGACGACCCGGGCCGACCAGGGCATGATCACGAGCGCTTGAGTTGATGCTGTGACGCTGTTAGCGTGCGCCGGGGGTCGGTGTGCGTGACGCACTCCTGACTGACCGATCAACTAGCTCAGGGCCAGGGACGGTGTAATGGGTTCCCGCAGTACGAATCTGCGTACCAAGGTCGTGGCCCTGTTGGCCTCGCTGGTGGCACTCTGGGGCTTCACCGCCTGGGTCACCGTCCGGGATGGAGTCAACCTCCTCGGCGTGCAGGCGCTCGACGTGCGGGTGTTCGACCCCACCGAACCCTTGTTGCTGCAACTCCAGCTCGAACGGCGCACCTCGCTGGTGTATCTGGGGCGACCGGACGAGGCTCAGCAGGATGAGCTGGCACAGCTGCGCCAGCGCACCGACCAGATGGCCGCCGAGTTCGCCGAGTCGACGGAAAACTGGCAGGTCGACCTGCTGGGCAGCGACGCGCTGCACGGCCGCGTCACGGAGCTGAACCAGGGCCTCGCGGCGCTCTCCGAGACGCGGACCGCCGTCGACGGGCGCAACATCGGCCGCAGCGAGGCCGGTGCGGCGTTCACCGAGCTGATCGAATCGATCTACGGGGTCTACGACGAACTCGGCAATCTCGACGACGACCAGGTCGCCGAGGACACCACCCAGCTGATCCGGCTCAACCGGGCCCGGGAACTGCTGTCCCAGGAGGACGCCCTGCTCGCCGGCGTGCTGGCCGCCGGCCGGATCACCACGGTCGAGCGGGCGGAGTTCACCCGGGTCGTCGGTGCCCGCCAGTTCGTCGCGGAGCAGGCGATCGTCCGGCTGCCCGACGCCGACCAGCGTCGCTACGCGCAGATGTCCGCCGGTACGAACTTCCGGCGACTGGCGGACCTGGAAAGCCAGATCATGAACGGCAACGGCACCGCACGCCTTCCGTTCACGGCCGCGCAGTGGTCCGACGCCACCGGCCCCGCGCTGATCGAGATCGGCGACGTGGTCCTCGCCGGCGGTGACGACGTCGTCAAGAGCGCCACGCCGGTCGCGATCGGTGTCATCGTCCGGCTGATCCTCGCCGCCGGTCTCGGCCTCCTCGCGGTCATCGCCTCGGTGGTCGTGTCGATCACCACCGCCCGTGCCCTGGTGCAGCAGTTGCAGCGGCTGCGTGACGCCGCGTTCCAGCTCGCGAACGAACGGCTGCCGAGCGTGGTGGAACGGCTCGGTCGCGGTGACCAGGTGGACGTCGCCAAGGAGGCCCCGCCCCTGCGGTTCGGCGACGACGAGATCGGCCAGGTGGGTCGGGCCTTCAACGTCGTGCAGGAGACCGCCGTCCGCACGGCGGTGGAACAGGCCGAGCTGCGCCGGGCCGTACGCGACGTCTTCCTGAGCCTGGCCCGGCGTACCCAGGCGCTGGTGCACCGCCAGCTCACCCTGCTCGACTCCATGGAGCGGCGTGAGCAGGACGCGGAGGAACTGGAGGACCTGTTCCGGGTCGACCACCTGGCCACCCGGATGCGACGCAACGCGGAGAACCTGATCGTCCTGTCCGGCTCCACGCCCGGCCGTGCCTGGCGCCGTAGCGTGCCGATGGTCGACGTGGTCCGCGGCGCGGTCGGTGAGGTCGAGGACTACACCCGGGTCACCGTGCTGCCGATCGGTGGGGTGTCGCTGGCCGGCCGGTCGGTCGGCGACGTCATCCACCTGCTTGCCGAGCTGATCGAGAACGGGCTGTCGTTCTCACCGCCACACACCAACGTCGAGGTGCGCGGGCAACTCGTCGCCAACGGCTTCGCCATCGAGATCGAGGACCGCGGTCTCGGCATGACCGAAGAGGACCTCGCCGCGGCCAACCACCGCATCGTCGACCGATCCGAGCTGAACCTCGCCGACGCCTCCCGCCTCGGCCTCTACGTGGTGAGCCGGCTGACCGACCGGCACGGCGTGCGGGTACGGCTCAAGGAGTCCGCGTACGGCGGCACGACCGCCGTGGTGCTGATCCCGAGCAGTCTGATCACCATGGACGGGGCCGAACCGAGCGTTGCGGGCGGTGGCCGGGCCGACACCCCGGCGCTGACCGCCGGGCCGGCCCCGGCCGGACCGATCGAACGGGCGGCCACTCCGGTGGCCCTCGCCGCGCCGGCGACCCCCGCCCCGAGGACGCCGGCCGACCCCGAGGTCGACCGGGACAGCACCGACCTGCGCGGCGAGGAGACCCCAACGGAGATCGACCTCGGGCCCGGCGACGGCGTCGACGGATCCGGGCTGCCGACGAGGTCGCGGCGTCGACCGGGGCACTCCGCCGCGCTGGACGGGCCGACCATCCCGATCGGGCTGCCGGTCACCTCGACGTCCGGCGACGGTATACCGTGGCCGCCGCGCCGGCCGGCCGGCACCGGCCCGGGTGACGACCAGCCGGCCGATTCGGCCGGCCCTCCGCCGACGGGACCGGCGACCCCGGCCGAGTCGGGTGGCCCCGCCGAGGCGGAGCTGAGCCGGACCGAGTCGGGCCTGCCGGTCCGGGTCCGCCAGGCCAGCCTCGCACCGGCGTTGCGGGACGAGCCCGAGCGGGCGGACGAGGGCGACGACGTGATCCGCGAACCCGAACAGGTTCGGCGCATGATGAGTTCGTACCAGACCGGCACCCGGCGGGGACGTTCCGACGCCGCCCGGCTGCTCGGTGGTGGCGATCGGCCGGTACCCGGCGACGATTCCGACGACGCCGGTCAACAGGCGACCTGACCGGGTAGGTGTTCCGGCGAACCGGGCGAGGCCCGGTCCGGCCGAGATGAGCACGGCGAAGAGCCGGGGGAGAAGAGGACGACGAAGTGGCGCAGAAGACGGCTTCGAGTGCCGACCTGACGTGGTTGCTGGATGATCTGGTCGGCCGGGTCAAGCAGGCCGAGCACGCGGTCGCGCTGTCCGCCGACGGTCTGCTGATGGCCTCCTCGCAGGGGCTCAGCCGCGACGACGGCGAGCACCTGGCGGCGATGGCGGCCGGCATCCAGAGCCTGGCCCGCGGTGCGGGCAAGCGGTTCGGTGGCGGCCAGGTGCAGCAGACAATCATCGAGATGCAGTCGTCCTTCCTGTTCGTCACAGCCGCCGGCCGCAACGCCTGCCTCGCGGTGCTGGCCAGTGAGGACGCCGACGTCGGGCTGATCGCGTACGAGATGGCGATGCTGGTCACCCGGGTCGGCAAGTTCGTCGCGTCACCGTCGAGGTCAGCTGATCAGACCAGCGGGGAGAAGTCAGCCTTATGACGGTCCACCAGGGAGACTCCGCCGACCACCAGTGGGTGGACGACCACGCTGGTCCGGTCGTTCGTCCGTACGCGGTGACCGGCGGCCGGGCCCGCCCGGTCACCGGCACGTTCGATCTGATCTCCCTGGTGACGGCGACCCGTAAGGACGTCTCTCCCGAGGTCGGTCTGGGCCCGGAGCACCTGGCGATCGTCGGCCTCTGCCAGCGGATGCAGTCCGTCGCCGAGATCGCGGCACACCTGGACCTGCCGGTAGGCACCGTACGCGTCCTGCTCGGCGATCTGGTGGCGCGCAACCTGGTACAGATCCGCGAGCCGCACACCACCGTCGGACTACCCGATCACAGCATCTTCGAGGCGGTTATCAATGGACTACGGGCACTCTGAGCGGCCGGCGGGCGCGGCCGCACTGCCCACAGCGATCAAGATCCTGGTCGCGGGTGGCTTCGGGGTGGGCAAGACCACGCTGGTCGGGGCGGTCAGTGAGACGCGACCGCTGCGGACCGAGGAGGTGCTGACCGAATCGGGCGTGGGGATCGACGATCTCGCCGGCGTCGAGACCAAACGGACCACCACCGTCGCGATGGACTTCGGCCGGATCACCATCAGCGACGACCTGGTGTTGTACCTCTTCGGCACCCCGGGCCAGGACCGGTTCTGGTTCGTCTGGGACGAGCTGGCGCTCGGCGCGATCGGTGCCGTGGTGTTGGCCGACACCCGCCGGCTGGCCGACTGCTTCCCCTCCGTCGACTACTTCGAGGAGCGTGGCACGCCGTTCCTGGTCGCGGTGAACTGCTTCGAGGGGGCGCGGCAGTACCGGCTCGACGAGGTGCAGGCCGCGCTGAACCTCGACCCTGAGGTGCCGGTGCTGCTCTGCGACGCCCGGCAGCGGGATTCGGCCAAGGAGGTGCTCATCACGCTGGTGGAGCACGCCATGAAGATCCGGGACGCCCGCCGTAGCGAGTGACGCCGGCCGCCCGCGTCCTGCCTGGGCCGAGGTGGCCGACGACGCTCGCCGACGACGCACGACGGAGGGCTCCCACCCCACTCGCTGGGGGAGGAGCCCTCCGGCTGCTACGTCAGCTGGCGATCATGCGGCGCAGCACGTACTGCAGGATGCCGCCGTGCCGGTAGTAGTCGGCCTCACCGGGGGTGTCGATCCGGACCACCGCGTCGAACTCGACCCCACTGTCGGTGGTGACCTTCACCGTGCGCGGGATCGAGCCGTCGTTGAGCGCGGTCACCCCGGTGATGGTGAACGTCTCGGTACCGGTCAGCCCGAGCGAGTCGGCGCTCTCGCCGGCCGGGAACTGCAGCGGTAGCACGCCCATGCCGATCAGGTTGGAGCGGTGGATCCGCTCGTACGACTCGGCGACGACCGCCTTGACGCCGAGCAGCATGGTGCCCTTCGCCGCCCAGTCCCGCGACGAACCGGAGCCGTACTCCTTGCCGGCCAGGATGACCAGCGGGATGCCCGCCTCCTGATACGCCATGGCGGCGTCGTAGATCGAGGTCGTCTCGCCGGTCAGGTGGTTGACCGTGAAGCCGCCCTCGGGCAGTGGGGCCCCCGGCGTGGCTCCGGCGCCCGGCGTGCGCAGCTGATTGCGCAGCCGGATGTTGGCGAAGGTGCCCCGGATCATCACCTCGTGGTTGCCCCGGCGCGAGCCGTAGGAGTTGAACTCGTGCCGCGGCACGCCGTGCTCGGCGAGGTAGCTGCCGGCGGGGGAGTCGGCCTTGATGGAGCCGGCCGGGGAGATGTGGTCGGTGGTCACCGAGTCGCCCAGCTTGGCCAGCACCCGAGCCGGACCGATGTCGGAAACCGGCGCCGGCAACTGCCCCATGCCCTCGAAGTACGGAGGCTTGCGAACGTAGGTCGACTCGCCGTCCCAGGCGAAGGTGTTCCCGGTCGGCGTCGGCAGGGACTGCCAGCGCTCGTCGCCGGCGAAGACGTCGGCGTACGCGGAGCTGAAACCGGTCGCGCCGATCGCCGAGGCGATGACGTCCTGGATCTCGATGCTGCTCGGCCAGATGTCCTGCAGGAAGACCGGCTTGCCCTCGCTGTCCTCGCCGATCGGCTCGTTGGCCAGGTCGATGTCCATCGTGCCGGCCAGGGCGTACGCGACCACCAGCGGCGGGGACGCCAGGTAGTTCATCTTCACGTCCGGGTTGATCCGGCCCTCGAAGTTGCGGTTGCCGGAGAGCACCGACACCACGGCGAGGTCGGCGTCGTTCACCGCGGCGGAGACCTCCTCCGGCAGCGGGCCGGAGTTGCCGATGCAGGTGGTGCAGCCGTAGCCGACCAGGTGGAAGCCGAGTTTCTCCAGGTATGGCGTGAGGCCGGCCCGCTCGTAGTAGTCCATGACGACCTTGGAGCCGGGCGCGAGGGTGGTCTTGACCCACGGCTTGCGGTTCAACCCCCGGTCCACCGCGTTACGCGCGAGCAGCGCGGCGCCGATCATGACCTGCGGGTTGGAGGTGTTGGTGCAGGAGGTGATCGCCGCGATCACCACGGCGCCGTGGTCCAGCTCGTACTCGACGCCGTCGGCGCCGGTGACCCGGATCGGGTTGCTGGCCCGCCCGCCCGAACCGACCGCGGCGGTCTCCAGGTCGCGCGGGGCGTCGGCCGGGTCGTCCACCCCGTTGGCCGGGGAGTCGCTGGCCGGGAAGGACTCGGCGCTGGCCTCGTCGGCGTGACCGGTCACCCCGAACGGCTTCTCCTGCTGCGGCACGCCCGGCGTGCGGCCGGGGTCGCCACCGGTCTCGTCGGCCGCCACGTAGTCGGTGAGCACGGAACGGAACAGCGTCTTGGCACTGCCCAGCGGCACCCGGTCCTGCGGGCGCTTCGGGCCGGCGAGGGAGGGTTCGATGGTGCCGAGGTCGAGTTCCAACCGCTCCGAGTACTGCGGCTCGTCGGCCGGGTCATGCCAGAGGCCCTGCTCCTTGGCGTACGCCTCGACCAGGGCGACCTGCTGCGGGTCGCGGCCGGTCAGCTCCAGGTAGCGGACGGTCTCGGCGTCGATCGGGAAGATGGCCACGGTGGAGCCGTACTCCGGCGACATGTTGCCGATGGTGGCCCGGTTGGCCAGCGGCACCGCGCTCACTCCGGGGCCGTAGAACTCGACGAACTTGCCGACCACGCCGTGCTTGCGCAGCATCTCGGTGATGGTGAGCACCAGGTCGGTGGCGGTGGTGCCGGCCGGCATCTCGCCGTGCAGCTTGAAGCCGACCACCCGCGGGATCAGCATGCTGACCGGCTGGCCCAGCATGGCGGCCTCGGCCTCGATGCCGCCGACGCCCCAGCCGAGCACGCCCAGACCGTTGACCATCGTGGTGTGCGAGTCGGTGCCGACCACCGTGTCCGGGTACGCCTGACCGTTACGCTCCATGATCGTGCGGGCCAGGTACTCGATGTTGACCTGGTGCACGATGCCGGTGCCCGGCGGGACCACCTTGAACTCGTTGAACGCGCTCTGCCCCCAGCGCAGGAACTGGTAGCGCTCCTTGTTGCGGGCGTACTCCAGCTCGACGTTGCGGGCGAAGGCGTCCTCCCGGCCGAACAGGTCGGCGATGACGGAGTGGTCGATGACCAGTTCGGCGGGGGCGAGCGGGTTCACCTTGGTCGGGTCGCCGCCGAGGTCGCGGACGGCCTCCCGCATGGTGGCCAGGTCGACCACGCACGGTACGCCGGTGAAGTCCTGCATCAGCACGCGGGCGGGGGTGAACTGGATCTCGACGTTCGGGTCCGCGGCTGGGTCCCAGGCGCCGAGCTGACGGATGTGTTCGGCGGTGATGTTCGCGCCGTCCTCGGTCCGCAGCAGGTTCTCCAGCAGAATCTTCAGGCTGTAGGGGAGCCGTTCCTGCCCCTCCACCTTGTTGATCTTGAAAATCTCGTAGCTCGCGTCTCCGACGCGTAGCTGGGTCTTCGCACCGAAGGTGTCGAGGCTCGCCACGTCGTACTCCTTCACACCAGCGACCGTGAGTAGTCCTGAGCAGTCTGTCGCACCGGCCGGAGGGCCGCCCTGCTTAGGTGACACTTACCGGCCGATTCTCGCTGTCAACAAAACCGTACGTCCGTCTTGCTATAAGTGCAACCCGGTGCCGGCGTACGGCAGGTGCACCGCCATCGGGTACGGGTCTCCGGGTTCCACCAGCCGATCGACGGTGTTGGTGGAACGATGCAAGACGTGGGAACTGCGAAAGCTGCAACGCCTGTCGTCTCGCCACTCGCTGGTGAGCCGATCAAACGTGCCGACGCCGAACGGCTCGCGGGAGTGCTGAAGGCATTCGCCGACCCGGCCCGGCTGCGCCTGCTCAGTCTGATCCAGTCCGCTCCGGAGGGCGAGGCGTCCGTGAGTGACCTCACCGCGCCGCTCGGTCTCTCCCAGCCGACCGTCAGCCATCACCTCCGGATCCTCACCGAGGCCGGTCTGCTCTCGCGCGAGAAACGTGGCGTCTGGGCGTACTACCGCCTGGTCCCGTCCGCGATCGCCGCGATCGCCGACCTGTTGACGCCGCCCCGCAAGCGGGCGACGAAGCGGGCTCGCTGAGCGGCACCGTCGAGTGGCCGCGCGGTCGCGGCGGGCTGACCGGATGATCCGGCGCGCTTCACCCACGTCCCGGCCGACGGTGCCCGAGGGCGCCGAGCTGGCGGACTCCGGGGCTGACCCGCCACTGCCGTCCGGCCCGCCGTCCCGCCGCGCAGCGATGCCGCCCGCAATGTCGGGATGTTGCCGCCTCGCGGTGGCGTGTCACGGCAACATCCCCGATGTCGTCGTCGTGTCCCCGGGGTGGTTCGGGGGGGACGACGAAGGGCCGGCCCCGGTGGGGTCGGCCCTTCGTGGTGTTCGGTTGGTCAGGAGGTGGCGCTGTAGCCGCGGGTGGCGATCCAGTCGGCGAGGGCGTCGATGCTCACCCGGTAGGAGGCCTGGGCGGGGTCGGCGGAGTCGGCGATGGTGACCGTTTCGCCGTTGTCGTGGTAGCCCACGACGCTGATGTAGTGGCCGCCCTCGAAGCTGTGGGTGGTGCCGTCGGTGTCGGTGGCGGTGCCGGCGATGTTGGCGACCACGGCTCGGCCGTCGTCGACGGTGCGGACGATGTCGTCGCGCAGCTTGTCGGTCTGCTTGTCGTCGGCCTTGGCGTCGGAGATCTCGACGGACTTGTAGACGTTCTTGCCGGTTTCCTTGTTCAGTACCGGGGTGATGTCGTTGATCGAGTTGGTGCCGGCTTCGGTGGTGCGCATCTCCTTGGCCATGGTGTCCATGTCGATGTTTTTGCCCTGCACGCTGAGTGCGTTGCGGGCGGCGGCGGGGCCGCAGTAGTAGAAGTTCGGCTGTGCCTCGTAGCGGACGCCGAGTTCGCGCTCGCCGCCGGGCTTGCGGTCGGCCTGCACCTGCGTGGTCGCGGGAGCGGCCTGGGCGGCGATGGCGGGGCCGGCGATGCCGGCGGTGGTGGCGGCGGCAGCGGCGATGGTCAGTGCGGTCTTGCGCAGGATGGTGGTAGCCATGATGGTTCACACCTTTCGGTCGGGGTGCGCGCGGCTGCGCCCGCGTAGGGGGATGCGGGTGGGCCGTGCGTGAAGGGAAGGTGCTCCGACATTCGTCCGGCGCTCGGTGTCCGGGAGGTGTCGTCCGGGAGGGTGTAACGCGGGGTGGGCCGGGGCCATTCCGGGGGCCTCGCGGGGAGGCCGATGCCCTGGCGGTGTCCGGAGGGTGCAACGCCCGGGGGTGGGGGTCGTTCCGGCCGGCCCGGGGGCGGCGCTCGGCGGCGCTCGTGGTTACGCCATGTACAACCACGGGATCGGCCCCGCGATTCCGCCGGCCGGATGGCCCCGGCCACGCCGCACGGGCCCGCATACCGGACGATCCAGCATACTACGGACCCGGTGATTCGGACATCGGGCTCGTAACACCGTCCGAAGGGTGGGCACCCGCACCTGGCGCCTCGGGGGCCGATGGGCGGGGCGGTGTTTCCGGGTGGGGCGAGCGGGAAAGCCGGGCGGGCAGGAGGCCATGACCGAGGGGAGGGGCCGTGTGGCAGCAGGTTAGCCCCACCACCACCCGCGAGCGACTGTCCCCGGTCGCCGGGGCGCCGCTGTGGTGTGACGCGCAGGACTTCGGGCTCCGGGGCGACGGAGTGACAAACGACCAGCCGGCGCTGGCGGCGTTGGTCGACCGCCTCGGCGAGGGGTATGCCGCCGACGGGCGGCCCCGCACCATCTACTGCCCTCCGGGGATCTACTCGATCCGGGACGCGGGCACGGTCTGGCGTAGCGGAGTGTCACTGCTCGGCGCGGGGCCGGGCGCGACCCGCTTCAGGCTGAGCAACGAGGGCAACCGCGCCGACCCGACGCCGCTGGCCTTCTGGACCACGGTGCAGCACGGCGCGGACCGCGACCGGCACATCGCCGACTGCACCTTCGCCGACTTCGAGATCGACGGTTCGGGTGTGGCCATGGCGCAGTACAACTACCTGGCCAAGGGCCTCGGCCTCCAGTACGTCGTCCGGGGTGTCTTCCGCAACCTCTACATCCACCACACCGGCGCCAGCGGGCTGGGCTGCGACTTCCTTCAGGACAGCCTGATCGACGGCGTGGTGGTGGTCGGCTGCGGGCGGCTGGACAACGGCGAGGAGATGGGTGGTGCGGGCATCGGCATCGGCATCGGCGGCTGGGGCGAGGTGGAGCGCTGCACCATCAGCAACTGCACCACGCTCGGCAACGGCACCAACGGGATCTTTCTGGAGTTGCAGAAGTCGTACTGGACGCCGCCGCGCGGGTACCGCATCATCGGCTGCCACAGCCAGGCCAACCGGTTCGGGATCTCCGACTGGGGTGCCGACGGCCTGATCGTCTCCGCCTGCACCCTGACCGGGAACCTGGAGGCCGGCTTCGACGTCTCCGCCAACGGCACGGCGGGGATCGCCGGCCGCGGCGGCATCCTGAGTGACTGCGTCATCGACCGCAACGTCCGCGACGGGGTCAGCATGGGCAACACCCCCGGGCCGTACGTCATCCGGGGCAACCGGATCAGCGGCAACGGTGGCTACGGCCACCACCAGCACGACCTGGGCAACGGCTTCCAGGGTGCGGCGACGGACGTGGTGATCGACAGCAACGAGTTCTGGGACAACGGGCTGGACGCGATCCGGGTCGACCGGCCGATGGTCGACGCGGCGGTGGTCGGCAACCGGATCCGCAACAACGGGCGGCAGTGCGCCCCGGCGGCCACCGGCTCCGGCGAGTCGGTGCGGTACGCCCGACGCGCCATGACGGACCGGGCCGCGGACTGGCCACCCGACGCGCACCGGGGCAAGGTGCTGAGGGTCGGTTCCCGCCTGGCGGTGGTGGTCGGCAACACCGACACCGATCTGGATCTGGCCGACCTGCGACCGGACGCGGCGACCGCGTGGAACGAGGACGTGCCGCCACCGGGGGCCGGCTACGAGCTGCCGGGCGCGACGCCGGTGCGGGCGGGCGTCACGGTGAACGCGCACTTCGAGTCTGCGACCGTACGAGGGAACCGGATCTGGGACAACCGCGACCACCCCACCCAGAGCTACGGGTTGTGGATCACCGATCAGGGTTCCTGCGTCTCGTGCCGCGTCGAGGACAACGACCTCGCCGGCAACGCCGAGGGTGCGCTGCGGTTGGACAGTCCGCCGGTGGGCGGCCGTTGGGACCGCAACCACACCGAAGTGGACTGACCGTCCTCGCTGCCCTCAGCCGGCCTCGTCCGGGCGGGAGACCACGCTGGCCTCCGCGTGTCGGTCGCGGAGCCGGGCCCGGATCTCCTCCGGGGTGTACGCCCGCCGCCGCCGCTCGGCTCGGGCGATCACCACGCCGGAGGCCGCGACACCGGCCAGCCCGGCCAATCCGAGGACCTTCCACCACCGCATTCGTTGCCGCATCCGCTTAGGGTAGTCCTTTATGAGCATCAGCCTGGACGACGCGGTGGAGCTGACCCGCACCGGCGATCTGTGGGTCTTCCGCGGTCGCAGCGTGCCCGACCGCGCCATCCAGTTGACCACCAACAGCCCGGTCAACCACGTGGGCATGGCGGTGGTGCTGGACGACATGCCGCCACTGATGTGGCACGCCGAGTTGGGCCGGTCGCTGCCGGACATGTGGACCGGCAACCACCAGCGTGGCGTGCAGCTGCACGACCTGCGGGACGCGGTCTGCATCTGGGCCAACCGGTACGGTCAGCGGGCGTGGCTGCGCCAGCTCGAACCGCCGGCCGACGTGGAGATGGAGCGCTCCGTGCTGCGGACCATCGCCCGGCTGGACGGTACGCCGTTCCCGTCCACGGCGCAGCTGACCTGGCGGTGGGTGCGGGGCCGGGTGCCGTCGCCGCGGTGGCCGGTTCCGTCGGCCCGGCGGCGCGTTCCGGCGGCTCGGGAGCTTGCGCTGGAGACCGCGTACTGCGCCGAGGTCGTCGCGGTCACCTACGAGGCGATGGGTCTGCTGCCGGCGGGGCGGCGGCCGAACTGGTACGACCCGGGTCGGTTCTGGAGCGGTGACGACCTCGGCCTGCACGGCGCCCGGCTGGGCAGCGAGATCGAGGTGGGGATCCCGCCGCGTTGAGGTTTCACCGGCGGGTGTGTCGGCAATTTCCTCCGGTGTGACTGCTTCCACCGATCTCGACACGCTGACTGACTTCTTCGACCGGTACGGCGTGGCCCTGACCGCCGGCGACCTGCCCGCGATCGCCGGCTGTTACGCGCTGCCCGGCCTGGTGGTCGCCGACACCTACAGCTTCTCGTTCAACTCGCCGGCAGCCGTGGCACTGTCCTTCGTGGGGGCCGCGCCGGACTACACCGAGCGTGAGCTCGTCGCCGCGCACGCCGACCTGGAGCAGGTGCAGCAGGTGTCCGCTCTGCTCACCGAGGTTGCCGTGCGCTGGGAGTTCCTGGACAGCCAGGGCCGGCAGGTTCCCGGCGAGCGCTACCGATACCTGCTGCGGAGCACCGGGGAGGGGCCGGTCATCTGCACGGTCGTGCGGACCGGCTGAACCACCGTCGGTGCCGCCCGCTCGCCCGCCGGCCGGGCGTACGGCCACGTTACGGTTGGCGACTCCAACCGGTCGGACGGCACGGCGCCCGCCCGTTTCGCGTCCGGCGCCGGCGTGACTAGGCTGCGCGTCGGCGACGACGAGTGGGGACCTCATGTCAGTGCGGCCGTCCGGTGACGAAACCGGTGAGCGGACCGGAGAGGCGGCCGGTGAACAGGATGGCGAGGCGGCCGGCCCGAAGGCCGGTGAACCGACCGGTGCTGGGCCGGTCGGGGCACGCACGTGGCCCAGGATGATCGCGTCCGCGCCGTGGGTGGTGGTCCTGGTCGGTGGCGCGGTGTTGACGGTGCTGCTGGTGGTCGCGGTGCTGTCGTTCCGTGGCTCGGAGCGCCCGACGGCCTGGGCGCCCGGCCCGCCGATGGTCCTTCCGAGCCCCGCGACGACGACGGACGGGGCGGTGCCGGCGCGGGATCCGGCGACCGCACCGGCCACTTCGTCCACCTCGGCCGTCCCGATCTCGCCGACCGCGCCGACAGGGCAGGCGGTGGGTCCGTCGTCCGCCTCGCCGGCACCGGCCCGAGCGTCGGATGCTCCTGTGTCGTCGAGCGAGCCTGAGCAGTCGCCGCCGGCCGCGGAGACCGGGGTGGTCGGCGCCAGCTACCAGGTGCAGGGTGGCGCGGACGCGGAGTCCTTCCAGGCCCAGTTGGTGGTCCGCAACGGCACCGGCCAGTCGAGTAAGTGGCTTGTGGAGTTGCGGTTCGGCGGCGGCGTCACCGGTGTCCGGGCCTCCAGCGGCCCGGGCGTGTCGGTGACCATCAGGGGCAGCGGTTGGTATCTGCTCAGCGGCACCGGCCCGCTCGACGCCGGCGGGCAGCAGTCGGTGCAGCTGCGGTTCAGCCGGACCGGGGGCGGGGAGTATCCGGCACAGTGCACGGTCAACGGAGCCGCTTGCGACGTGAGCTGACCGCACTGTGGGGATGTCTGGGTGGGAGTCGGGGCTTTCCGGCGTAGCTGAAGATCGTTACGCTTGCCGGGCTGCCCGTTGAGGAGAGACATGTCCGGTATGCGTCGTGCTCCGCGCCAGTTCCCACCCTCCGGCTCTGCCGCCGTCGCATCCTCTTCGCCCTGGATCCTGGTGTCGGTCGGCGTCGTCATCATGGCGGTGCTGCTCATCGTCGCGATCGGCGCGTACCGCGGCCCCGGGCCTGACTACCAGCCGGGGCCGCCGGCCGCCGCCGTGCCGCTGCCGGAGCGGGCGTCGTCGGCGGCGCGGGAGGCACCGGCGCCGCTGTCGCCGGCGGTGCCGAGGCTGTCCCCGCGCCGGACCGACCCGCCGAGCCCCACCCCGACGGCGTCGCCGACGCCGGAACCGCCGGCCGCGTCATCGCCGTCCGCCGCACCGTCCGGTACGCCGGATGTCCCGTCCCCGCCGCCCATCGCGCCGCCGGCACCCCTGGAGGCGCGGTACCGGGTGCGGGACACCTTTCCGGGCGGCTTCATCGCCGAGGTGCTGATCCACAACACCTCGCACCGTGACGTGGGCTGGGTGGCGCGGGTGGAGTACCCGGGCGGCCGGGTGGTCACGGCCTGGCTGGAGGGCGTTCCACAGGGGACCTTCAACGGGACCGGCGGGACGCTGACCTACCGTAGTGGCCCGGATCTGCCGGCCGGCTCCGCGGTGGCGCTGCGCTTCCACATCGAGTTCGCCCATCCGCGCCCGGCGAGTTGCAGTGTCTCCGGGCGCTCCTGCCGCGGTCGGTAGCGGACGGTCCGCGGTCGGGGGGCCTCCCCTTTCCGTCCTTGCGCAAGGGGACCGCCTTGTTGCGGGCGTGTTTGCAAGGCATTGCAGAATGTTTCGGCAAGGGCTAGCGTGCGGGCCAATCAGCGACCAGAGGAAGGCCGTCGATGAAACCCCCGCCGATAGCGCGCAAGGCCATGCTCGCCCTCGTCTTCCTGCTCACCCTCACCCTGGTCGGCACGCCGGTCGTGGCGCAGCCCGCCGACGCGGCCGGCCGCCCGGCCGGTGCCGGTTCGCTCAGCGCCACCGGCGCCGCCACCTGGACCAGCGAGCCCTCCGCCGCGGCCCTGCTCGACGCGGGACGCAACCGGGCGCGGGCCGAACAGTTCTACTTCGTCCTGCCCGACCGGTTCGCCAACGGCGACCCGCGCAACGACCGGGGCGGCCTGACCGGCGATCGCTCGCGCACCGGGTACGACCCCACGGACAAGGGGTTCTACCAGGGCGGTGACCTCAAGGGGCTGACCGACCGGCTCGACTACATCGAAGGGTTGGGCACCACCGCCATCTGGCTCGCCCCGGTGTTCAAGAACCGGCCGGTGCAGGGCGAGGGCGACGACGTCTCGGCCGGCTACCACGGCTACTGGATCACCGACTTCACCCAGGTCGACCCGCACTTCGGCAGTGCCGCCGACCTGAAGAAGCTGGTCCAGCTCGCCCACCGGCGTGGCATCAGGGTCTACCTCGACGTGATCGTCAACCACACCGCCGACGTCATCGACTATGCGGAGGACCGGTACAGCTACGTCGACAAGGCCACCGCGCCCTACCGCGACGCGCAGGGCAGGCCGTTCGAGGACCGCAACCATGCCGACGGCAGCCGGGCCTTCCCCGAGGTGGGCCCGGGCTCCTTCCCGTACACACCGACCTTCGACACCCCGGCCGACGCGAAGATCAAGGTCCCGTCCTGGCTGAACGACCCCACCATGTACCACAACCGTGGTGACTCCACCTTCGTCGGGGAGAACAGCGAGTACGGCGACTTCTTCGGCCTCGACGACCTGTGGACCGAGCGGCCCGAGGTGGTCCGCGGCATGACCAAGATCTATGCCGACTGGGTGCGGGACACCGGTGTCGACGGTTTCCGGCTGGACACGGTCAAGCACGTCAACATGGACTTCTGGCCGCAGTTCAGCCGGGGCATCGACGAGGCCGCCGACCGCGCCGGCAAGAAGGACTTCTTCATGTTCGGCGAGGTCTACAGCGCCGATGCGGAGATCGCCTCCGACTACGTACGCCAGGGCGGACTGCCCGCCACCCTGGACTTCGGCTTCCAGGAGGCGGCACGCGGCTTCACCGCCGGCGGGGGATCCGCGAAGGCGCTGGCCGACGTGTACGCCCGCGACGACCTGTACGCCGCCCGGGACACCCACGCCGGCCGGCTGACCACCTTCCTCGGCAACCACGACATGGGCCGGATCGGGTCGTTCATCGCGAGCGGCGCCAGCGACCCGGCCACACACCTGCGCCGCGACCAGCTCGCCCACGAGTTGATGTTCCTCACCCGTGGCCAGCCGGTGATCTACTCCGGCGACGAGCAGGGCTTCACCGGCCCGGGCGGGGACAAGGACGCCCGGCAGCCGATGTTCGCCTCGCGCACGCCGGACTACCTCGACGACGACCTGCTCGGCACCGACCGCACCCACGCGGCCGACCAGTTCGACCGGACGCATCCGCTCTACCGGACGATCGCCGACCTGGGCCGGCTGCGCCAGGCACACCCGGCGCTGCGCGACGGCGTGCAGGTGACCCGGTACGCGGCCGACGGCCCCGGCGTCTTCGCCTTCTCCCGGTTCGATCCGGACGACCGCACCGAGTACCTGGTGGCGGTCAACAACGCGACGAGCGCGCAGACTGTCACCGTGGACACCTGGTCGGCCGGTGCCACCTTCACCGGCATCCACGGCGCGACCGGTCGCCCGGTGGCCGCCGGTGACGGCGGGCTGACCCTGACGGTGCCGCCGCTGTCGGCGGTGGTGCACCGGGCCGGCCGGCCGGTCGCGCTGCCCACCGCCAAGCCGGGCATCACCGTCACCGCTCCGGCCTCCGGCGAGTCGCCGGCCACCCGGGCCGAGGTGACCGCCCAGGTCACCGGCGATCCGCTGGCGACCGTCACGATGGCCGCCCGGGTCGCCGGCGGACGATGGACGCTGCTCGGTTCCGCCCATCGGGCGCCGTACACCGTGCACCACGACCTGACGGGCCTGTCCGCCGGGACGAGGGTCGAGTACAAGTCGGTGGTCCGCGACGGTCGGGGCCGGACCGCCGCCACCCGCTCCACCGCCACCGTGGGCACCCCCGAGGAGCCCGGCTCGTCCCGGGACTGGCTGGTGGTGCACCACCAGCGGCCCGACGGCGACTACACCGACTGGGGCCTCTACACCTGGGGCGACATCGATCCGGAGTACGCCACCGAGTGGCCCCAGGGGCAGCCGTTCGCCGGCACCGACGCCTACGGGCGGTTCGCCTGGGTGAAACTCAAGCCGGGGGCGAAGACGGTCGGTTTCCTGGTGGTCGACGCCGACGGCAACAAGGATGTCGAGAACGACCGGACCGTCGACGTGACGCGGGCCGGTGAGGTCTGGGTCAGGCAGGGTGACCCGGCGACGTACCAGACCCCGGAGGAGGCCGCGGGCGAACCCGCGCCGCCGGTCGAGGAGGGCGTGGCAGTCATCCACTACCGCCGGCCCGACGGCAACTACGACGGCTGGGGCCTGCACCTGTGGGACGGTGCGGCCAACCCCACCGACTGGGCGAACCCGATGCCGCCGACCCGGGTCGACTCGTTCGGCGCCGAGTTCCGGGTGCCGCTGGCCGAGGGCGCGACCGGGCTCAACTACATCATCCACTCCGGCGACGAGAAGGACCTGCCGCAGGACCAGCGGCTCGACTTCGCCGACGCCGGCCGGGAGGTCTGGCTGCTCGCCGCGACACCGGGCCGCCTGCTGCCCTCGACGGCCACCGGCACCGATCGGGACACCGACATCGGCAAGCAGCAGGCGCACTGGATCGACCGGTCCACCGTCGCCTGGCGCACCGGTCCCACCGACGGGCGGGCGTACGCGCTGGTGACCGCGCCCGCCGGCGGGGTGAGCGTGGTCGACGGCGAGTTGGTCGGGACGTACACCTCGATGCCGTTGACCGCGCAGCGCAACGGGCTCACCGAGGCCCAGCGCGCGGCCTTCCCGCACCTGTGGGACCACCGGGCCTTCACGCTGGACCGGCGGGATCTGGCCGGCGTGCCGGCGGCGCTGCGCGGGCAGCTGCTGGTGACCGAGCGGGCCGCCGACGGCACCCTGCTCGGCGCCACCGGCGTGCAGATCCCGGGCGTGCTCGACGACGTGTACGCCCGGGCCACCTCGGCCAGTCTCGGCGCCACCTTCACCGGCGGCCGGCCGACCCTGGCGGTCTGGGCGCCCACCGCCCGGACGGTGTCACTGCAACTGTTCGACTCGCCCACGGCCACGCCGCGCACCGTGGCGATGCGCCGCGACGACCGGACCGGCGTCTGGTCGGCGCGTGGTGCGCGGTCCTGGACCGGGACGTACTACCGCTACCAGGTGCAGGCGTGGCAGCCGGCGGCGCAACAGGTGGTCACCGCGTCGGTGACCGACCCGTACTCGGTGGCGCTGGCGGCGGACTCCACGCACAGCCAGATCGTCGACCTGGCCGACGAGAAGCTGGCCCCGGCCGGCTGGGCGAGGCTGCGCAAGCCGGCGGCGGTGCCCCCGGCCAGGGTGCAGATCTCCGAGCTGTCGGTGCGGGACTTCTCCATCGCCGACAGCACGGTCCCGGAACAGCGGCGGGGCACCTTCCTCGCCTTCACCGACCCGGCCACCGCCGGCATGAGGCACCTCAGGGCGATCGGTGACGCCGGGGTGACCCACCTGCACCTGCTGCCCGCGTTCGACTTCGCCACCATCCCCGAGCGGCGGGCCGACCAGCGGCAGCCGGACTGCGACCTGGCGGCGCTGCCGCCGGACTCGCAGCGGCAGCAGGAGTGCGTGGCGGCGGTGCGGGAGACCGACGGCTACAACTGGGGGTACGACCCGCTGCACTACACCGTCCCCGAGGGCGGGTACGCGGTCGACCCGGAGGGCGCCCGGCGCACCATCGAGTTCCGGCGGATGGTGGCCGGGGTCAACGGCGCGGGCCTGCGGGTGGTCATGGACGTGGTCTACAACCACACCTCGGCCGCCGGCACCGACCCGCGCTCGGTGCTCGACCAGATCGTCCCCGGCTACTACCACCGGCTGCTCGACGACGGCACGGTGGCCACCTCCACCTGCTGCGCCAACACCGCGCCGGAGCACGCCATGATGGGCAAGCTGGTGGTCGACTCGCTGGTCACCTGGGCGAAGGCGTACAAGGTCGACGGGTTCCGCTTCGACCTGATGGGCCACCACCCGAAGGCGAACATCCTGGCCGTCCGCAAAGGCGCTGGACAAGCTGACGGTGACCCGGGACGGCGTGGACGGCAAGCGGATCCTGCTCTACGGCGAGGGCTGGAACTTCGGCGAGGTCGCCGACGACGCCCGGTTCGTGCAGGCGACGCAGGCCAACATGGCCGGCACCGGGATCGGCACGTTCAACGACCGGCTGCGCGACGCGGTCCGCGGCGGCGGCCCGTTCGACGACAACCCGCGGCAGCAGGGCTTCGCCTCCGGGCTGTTCAGCGACCCCAACGGTGACCCGGTCAACGGCTCCGCCGCCGAGCAGCGGGCCCGTCTGCTGCACCAGCACGACCTGGTCAAGGTCGGGTTGGCCGGCAACCTGCGCGGTTACCGGTTCACCGACTCGTCGGGCCGGGCGGTGACCGGCGCGCAGGTCGACTACAACGGCTCGCCGGCCGGCTACACCGACGCGCCGGGGGAGTCGGTCACCTACGTCGACGCGCACGACAACGAGATCCTGTACGACGCGTTGGCGTACAAGCTGCCGCAGGACACCTCGGCGACGGACCGGGCCCGGATGCAGGTGCTGGCGCTGAGCACGGTGGTGATGAGCCAGGGCGCCGGCTTCGTCACCACCGGCACCGAGCGGCTGCGGTCGAAGTCGCTGGACCGCAACTCCTACAACTCGGGGGACTGGTTCAACCAGATCCGCTGGGACTGCGCGCAGGGCAACGGTTTCGGCATCGGACTGCCCCCGGCCGAGGACAACCAGGACAAGTGGCCGTACGCGAAGCCACTGCTGGCCGATCCGTCCCTGGTGCCGGACTGCGCGGCGGTCGAGCTGACCGACGCCCGCTACGCCGAGCTGCTGAGGATCCGGGCATCCTCGCCGGTGTTCGGGCTGCCCACCGCGCGCGAGGTGCAGCGGCGGGTCGCCTTCCCGCTCTCGGGTCGGGACGAGACGCCGGGGGTGCTGACCATGACCCTCGACGCCCGTGGGCTCGGTGGGGCGTGGACGTCGCTGACGGTGGTCTTCAACGGGACCCCGCAGCCCGCCCAGCAGCGGGTGACCGGGCTGCGCGGGGCGGACGTGGTGCTGCATCCGGTGTTGCGTTCCTCGGCCGATCCGGTGCTGCGTACCGCCTCGTTCGAGCGGTCCAGCGGCACGTTCACCGTGCCGGGCCGTAGCGTGGCGGTCTTCGTCCAGCGCTAGACCTGCTCCGGCCCCGCCGGTCCGATCCGGGTGGATCGGTCCGGGCGGGGCCGGAGTCCCTACCTCAGTCGCCGGTGTGGCCGGCGGCTGACGTGCTTCAGCCGAAGCAGTTCGGGATGGCGGTGAAGGTCCCGGTGCAGTTGGTCGGCTTGTTGGCCGTGATGGCGGACTTGTCGTCCACGTTCACGTCGCCGAAGAAGCTGAACACGCCGCCCGGGGCGAGGGTGGCGAAGTTGTGCGCCACCTTCGTCTTCTCCAGGTCGATCTCGCCGGCCACGGTGAAGATGCCGCCGCCGATGCCCAGCGGGCCGACCGCCCGGTTGCCGCTGATCTCGCTGTGCCGGAAGGTCGCCTCGCCGGTGCCGTTGAACACGCCGGCGCCGAAGAAGCCCGCCTTGTTGTCGACGATCTTGGTCTCCGTGACGTTGGCGATCGCGCCGAAGGCGAGCGCGAAGCCGCCGCCGACGCCTGCCGTGGTGTTCTTGGCGACCTCGACGTGCGCCAACTCGATGGTGCTGTCGTCGCCCGCCGCGGTCACCCCGGCGCCGGCCAGCAGCGCCGTGTTGCCGGTGATCTTCGAGTACTTCACGGTCGTGTTGCCCTCGATGTCGAGCAGACCGCCACCGAAGCCGAGCACCTCGTTGCTGGTGATCTCGGTCTTCTCGATCCATGCGGTGCCGCCGTCGATGTCCTCACGGAAGATGAACGCGGCGCCGTTGGCGATGCCGCCGCCGCCGATGATGGCGTCGTTGTTGAACACCTTCGACTCGGCCACCCGCAGCACGCCGGCGTTGAAGATGCCGCCGCCGTAGAGGAAGGCGGTGTTTTCGGCGACCGTGGTGTGGTAGAGGCTGGCCTTGCCGAAGTTGGCCAGGCCGCCCCCGACGCCACCGGCCTGGTTGGCGAGGATGTGCGTCTCCTCGAACGAGGCGGTGCCGCCCGGCTGCACGAGCACGCCGGCACCGTCGTTCGACTCCGGCTCGGCCAGCAGCGAGACGCCGCCGTTGGCCTGGTCGGCCTTGGCCTTGGCCGCGACGCCCTTCGGCGTGGCCTGCAGCAGCGGCAGGTACGCCTGCTTGGCCTCGGCCGCCTCGGTCGCCTCCACCGAGTTGGAGAACCGCGACCAGACGGCTTCGGGAGTGTCGCCGTTGACGACACGGCGCAGGGTCTGTCCGTTCTTGATGGTCAGGCCCTTGACGGTCAGGTCACCGCCGCGACCGACGTTGAGGATCCGGAACTCCTCGGCCGTGGCGTCCCGAACGATCTTGGTGTCGTGCCCCTTGAGCACGACGTGCTCGGTGATGACCGGCAGGCCGTTGGGGCCGGTGCCGTCGCCCGCGTCGGAGCGGGTCAGGTTGTAGGTGCACCCCTTGGCCAGGTTCAGCACGGCACCGTGGTTCTCGTTGGCGTGGACGAGCGCCTGGATCAGCTTGTCGGTGTCGCAGGGCACCTCCTTCCCGCGGTCCTTGTGGTCGCGCTTGTCGCGATCGCCGCCACGCTCGTCCTGGCCGCGGTCCTCCTTCTTGCCCTTGTGGCCTTCGGCCTCCTCCGGGCTCACGTCCCCGTCCCTGCTGACCTGCTGGGCGGTGGACCAGCGGAGACCGTCGGCGCCGACCGCACCGGCGCCGGTGGCGACACCGACGGCGGCGATGCTGACCACGCCGGTGAGCCCGGCGACGCCACTGGCGAGCCAGAGCTTGCGGCGCCGCTTCGACGCTGCCCCCGGCTCGCTGGCGTTGTTCTTAGCTGGGTAGTTGGACATCGGAGCTCTCTGCCCTCTCGTCGTACCAGACAGGGTCGTCACGCACAGGCGAGCGTCCCCTGCTACAAATCGGTTGTAGCTCCCAGAAACACCGTATGAGAATGTTCCTCGCCTCAGGGCGTTATCCGAAATAACCCCACATCCGGTACACGTACGGGTCAGTTGCCACCAGGGTTGCTGTGGTCGGGACGCGGCGGATGCTTCCGCCCGGACCCGCTCTGAACGGCTCTGACCTGGCCGGATGTCGCCTGGGTGGCCTCAAGCGGGCAGCGGTGGGGCTCCTCCGCACCGCTCGGCGGCACGGAGGAGCCCCTCTATGTGGTGGTGCTGTCCTGTCGCTCGCTCGCCTCGGCCGACGCTCAGCCGAAGCAGCGGTCCGGGATGACCGGGCTGCCGACGCAGTTGGTCGGGCGGTTACCGGTGACCGCGGACTTGCGGTCGATCTCCACCCGGTCGTTGTCGGTGTAGATGCCGCCCGGTGGCTCGGTGGCCAGGTTGTCGGCAACCCTGGTCCGGGTCAGCGTGGTCACGCCGTCGAGGTTGACGATGCCGCCACCCCGACCCGCCGGGCCCACCGCCTGGTTCGCCAGCAGCTCGGAGTCCCGCAGGGTCACCGACGCGCGGTCGTTGAACAGGCCGCCGCCGAAATCGCCGCCGGCGACGTTCTCCTTGATGACGCTGTTGGTGATGACGGCGATGGAGTCCTCGACGACGCCGACCCCGCCGACGTCGTCGCCCGCGTAGTTCCGGGCGACCAACACGTGTTCCAGGCTCAGCCGACTGTCGGCGATGGCGACCAGGCCGCCGCCGTCGACGCTGCTGGTGTTGTCGGTGACCTGGCTCTGGGCGAGGGTCGTGTCGCCAGCGGCGAGCAGGACGCCACCGCCGAGGCTCGTGGTCCGGTTGTGGCTGATCGTGCTCTTCCACACCCAGAGCGTGCTGCCCGAGCCGGCGAATCCGTTGCCGACCGGGCCGTTGGCGATGCCGCCGCCCGCGGTGCCGGCGGTGTTGTAACCGATCTTCGACTCCTCGACCCGCAGGATGCCCGCGTTGAACACGCCGCCGCCGAAGCTGCCGGCGCTGTTGTACTCCACCGTGCTGGTGCGCAGGATGGTGGTGCCGTAGTTGGCGATGCCGCCACCGTTGCGGCTGGCCTGGTTCTGCACGACGCGGATGTGCTCCAGGTCGGCGGTACCGCCCCGCTGCACCAGGATCCCGCCGCCGTCCACCCCGTCGGCGGCGATGCCGGGCGGCGCGGCCTCCGCCCCGGCCGCCCCGGCCGGCTCGGCACCGGCCGCCCCGGCCGGCTCGGCACCGGCCGCCGGCTTGGCCGCGTCCGCCTTGGCGGGCCGGCTGCGGCGGCCTTCGCCGCCGGGGCGAGGTCCAGCGCGGCCACCGGCTCCAGGATCGACATGTCGGACGCCGTCTGGCCGCCCTTGACGGTCACGCCCGTCAAGGTCAGGTGACCGCCCCGACCGACGTTGAGGATCCGGAACCGCTCCACGTTGGCGGCGCGGACGATCTTGCTGTCGTCGCCCTTCAGCGTGATCGGCCTCGTGATCACGGGGAGGCCGTTGCCGTCCTCGCTGCGGGTCAACTCGTACGTGCAGTGCCGGGCCAACGCGAGCACCCCGCCGTCGCGCCGGTTGGCGTGGACGATGGCCTGGATCAGCTTGTCGGTGTCGCAGGGCACCGCGTGTTCCCTGCCCTTGTCGCCGCGGCCGTCCTTCTTGCCGCTCCGGTCGCCGACGGCCCGCTCGTCCTCACCCTCGGTCCTGCCGCCGTCGGCGCCCTCGGCCTTTCCGGCGTCGCTGGCGTTCTGCCGGGCGTTGGACTGGGCGTCCGGCCGGCCGGCGTCCCCGGACCGGTCGTCGTCCCGGGCGGCCACCCGCCCAGGGCGGCCAGCCCGACGACGCCGGTCAGTCCGGCGACACCCGCGGCCACCCACAATTTTCGTCGTCGAAGTCCCGGTGGAGGTGGTGGAGCCGGGGGTGGCCCACCGTAGGAAGTGGTCATGTCATCAGACATCGGAGCCTTCCGCCCTTTCCTGATATCCAGAAGGGGTCGCACCATCCGAAGTCGGTGCGAGAAGGCCCAAATCGGCTGCGGCCTCCGATAGCCACCATATGAGAGCTATCTTCATGAGAGGTGCTTATGCGAAAAAACCCTACATTCGCCTCATCTGGTTCACGGCCGTCGGCCGGCACCAGTCACGCGGACTGGTGGACGAGGGTCGCCACGGCCGGCAAGGGGTCCCCTTCCGCTGTGGGAAGGGGACCCGAAGCCGCTGCGCTGGCTCAGCCGAAGCAGCCTTCGACGGTCCCGGCGCAGTTGGTGGGTTGGTTTGCCTTGACGGCGGTCTTGTCGAGCTCGACCTCGCCGCCGTTCTGGAAGATGCCGCCGGCGCCCTCCGCCTCGCCGGCGAAGTTTTTGACGATCTTGCTGTCGCGGATCTCCAGGTCACCGGCGTCGTGGTAGATGCCGCCGCCCTGCCGGGCGTCGTTGTCCTCGAACTCGGTCTTGCTGATGAGCAGACCGAAGCCGTTGAGGAGGACACCACCGGTCGCGTCGTCGTCGACGAGGATGCCGGTGAAGAGCCCGCCGCCGTTGAAGCCGGCGGTGTTGTCGAGGAACCTGCTGTCGGTGATGACGCCGCCGCTGCTGCCGTACCAGACACCGCCGCCGTCCGCGCTGGCCGTGTTGCCGGCGATGAGCAGGTGGCGGAGTTCGGCCGTGCGGTCCCCGGCGGTGTAGATGCCGCCGCCCTCGTCACCACCGGTGTTGCCTTCGACCTTGGTGAACGTGACGGTGAGGCTGCTGCCTTCGCTGTTGATGCCGCCGCCATCGTTGCTGGCCGCGTTGTCCTTGATGGTGCTGTGGGAGACGGTGGCGTGGCCGCCGTCGAAGTTGGCGATGGCGCCACCGCTGCCGCCGACGCCGTCGGCGTTCGACGTGGCGGTGTTCTTCGCCAACTCGGAGTCGCGGACGTCCAGCCTGCCCTCGTTGTAGATGGCGCCGCCGTTGCCGCCGTTGCCGAGTCCCCGGGCGTGATTGTCCCGGGCGACACTGTCCTCGAGCGTGACGTGGCCGGAGTTGTAGATGGCGCCGCCGTTGCCGCTGTTGCCCTGTCCGGTGGCCCGGTTGTGCACCAGGGTCGTCTTGTGCAACAAGGCCTTACCGCCCTGCTGCACGAGCAGGGCACCGCCCCGGCCTCGTTCCGGCGGAGGGCCGCTGACCTGGCCGCCCTTGAGAGTGAGGTCCTTCAGTGTCAGTTCGCCCCTTGAGGCGACCTCGAAGAAACGGAAGAGTCGCGTGCCCTCGTGGACGAGGGTCGCGCCGTTGCCCAGAATTGTGATCTTCCCGTCGACGACGGGGAACGCGTTGAAGTTGCTCTCCCGGGTGAGCCGGTATTCGCAGCGCGGGGCCAACTTCAACACGTCATCGTGCGTCCTGAGGGCCTTGTTCACCGCCTCGACCAGCGCCTCGGCCTTGCACGGCACCTCCTTGGCCCGGCCGTGCCCGTCCTCGCCTTTCCTGCCCTCGCCCTTGCCGCCCCAGTCGCCGCCGGACCAGTCGTCCTCGCCGTCGCCGGAGTCGTCCTCGTGGCCCTTGGCCCTGGCGTCGTCCTCGGCCTTGCCGGCGTCGCTGACGGATTGCTTCGGCATCGAGGCAGAAGCATCCGACACGCGCCCCGCGCCGTCGGCGTCCTTGTCGCGTGCGGCGAGGCCACCCAGCGCGGCCAGGCCGACAACGCCGGTCAACCCGGCCACGCCGGCCGTCACCCAGAGTCTGCGTAGGTGTCGTGCCGGTGGAGCCGGGGGTGGCCCACCGTTGGAAGTGGTCACGTCATCAGACATCAGAGCCTTCCGCCCTTTCCTGCTACCAGACTGGCTCGCACCAGGTCGACCGGCGCGAGCAGCTACAAATGGGTTGTAGCCTCTGATGACCACCGTATGAGAAGGTTCCTCGCGAGAGGGATGTATCCGAAAAAAGCCCGCATTACCTCCCGATCGGGCATCAGTCCGCCAGCCGGCGGTGATCCGGGCGAAAGCGGTTGACCAGGGAAAACCCCGACTCGCGAGGGCAGACAGGGGCGGGCCCCCGCCCGGGTGCGACGTCTCGTCGCTACCCGGTAGGGAGCCCGCCCTGTGTGTCGGTGCTGCCGGCTCAGCCCGGCAGTCGCGGCCCCGCCTCGCGCTGCTCGGCCAGCCAGGTCTCCACCTCGTCCGCCCGGCGCGGCAGGCCCGCCGACAGGTTCACCGCGCCGGAGGTGGTGACCAGGACGTCGTCCTCGATCCGGATGCCGATGCCGCGTAGTTCCTCGGGGACCAGCTCGTCCTCCGGCTGGAAGTACAGCCCCGGCTCGACGGTGAGCACGTACCCCTCGCCGAGGGTGCCATCGCGGTACATCTCCTTGCGGGCGTTCGAGCAGTCGTGCACGTCGATGCCGAGCATGTGCCCGAAGCCGTGCAGCGTCCACCGCCGGTAGACCGTCGAGGAGTCGTCCATCGCCTCGTCCACGCTCACCGGCAGCAGACCCAGGTCGGCCAGCCCCTCGGCGAGCACCCGCATGCAGGTCAGATGGACGTCGCGGAACTTCACCCCCGGCCGCACGGCGTCGATGCCGGCCTGCTGTGAGGCGTACACGATGTCGTAGACCTGGCGTTGCAGCGGGGTGAACCGTCCGTCGACCGGCAGCACCCGCGTCACGTCCGCGGTGTAGAGGTGGTGCCCCTCCACGCCCATGTCCATCAGCAGCAGCTCACCCGGCCGGGTGACGCCGTGGTTGTGCACCCAGTGCAGGATCGTGGCGTGCTCGCCGGCACCGACGATCGAGCCGTAGCCGACGTCGTTGCCGTCGTGCCGGGCGCGCAACGCGAAAATCCCCTCCAGCAGCCGCTCCGAGACGCCCCGGTCGGCCGGCAGCGCCCGGGCCACGTCCTCGAAACCGCGCACCGTGGCGTCCACCGCGTCCTGGAGCTGGGCGATCTCCCACTCGTCCTTGACCAGCTTCAGCTCCGCCACGGCGATCGCCAGCTCCCGGTCGCGGGCCGGCTGACCCTCGTCGCGCGGACCGTCCCAGGGCCGCACGGCGGCGTCCACCCGGGCGTCGAACCCGCGCAGCACCCGGGTACGCGCGGGCGCTAGCTCGGCCAGTGTCGCCTCCAGCTCGGTCAGGTCGGCGGTGGGCAGGCCCAGCTCGGTCGACTTCTCCGGCAGCGTGTGCCGCCGCCCCACCCACAGCTCGCCGTGCCGGCTGCGGAAGAACTCGTCGGTCTGCCGCGACGAGCGGGGCCGCACGTAGAGGGTGGCGTCGTGGCCGGAACCGGTGGGCCGCAGCACCAGGACGCCGTCCGGGTCGTGATCGCCGGTGAGGTACGCGAAGTCGCTGCCCGGCCGGAACCGGTACTCCGTGTCGTTGGCGCGCACCTTCTCCCCGCCGGTCGGGATCACCAGCGTCTCGCCGGGGAACGCGGCCGAGAGGGCGGCCCGGCGCTTGGCGTAGTTCGGCACCTCAGGTCGCGGGACGACCGGCAGCGTGGCGTCCCGCCACCCCTGCCGCATGAACGACAGGAACGCCGGTGGGAAGTCCGGGTCGTGCGACTCCGTGCCGTCGGTCGGCTCGCCGTCGGTGCGTTCCTCGGTCATGCCCCGCTCCCTTCGCCTCGTTGCTGGTCCGACGGTACCGCGAAATCGCTTCTGACCCGAGCGGGTGGTTGCCCGCCCGGTGAGGCCGGCAGTGCCGCGCCGTCCGATCCGAACGCGTGGAAAGATGACGACCATGTGCGGACTCCTGGCTTTCTTCAGTGCGCGCGGCGACGCCGCCGCCCACCGCGACAACATCGCCAGGGCGTTGGAATGCCTGCACCACCGTGGCCCGGACGAGACCGGTGTCGAGGTGGTCGGGGACGCCTCCGGCCGGTACGCGGACGGGGTGTTCGCCCACAAGCGGCTGGCGATCATCGACGTGGCGCTCAGCCACGAACCGCTGTCCTACGCCGACGGGCGTTACCTGCTGACCTTCAACGGCGAGATCTACAACTACATCGAGCTGCGCGAGGAGCTGATCCGCGAGCACGGGGCCAGGTTCGCCACCAACGGCGACGGCGAGGTGATCGTCGCCGGCTACCACCACTGGGGCGAGCAGGTCCTCACCCGGCTGCGCGGCATGTTCGCCTTCGTCATCTGGGACCGGCAGGAGCGCCGTGCGTTCGGCGCCCGCGACTACTACGGCATCAAGCCGCTGCACTACCTGGAGACCACCGACGGGCTCTACCTCGCCTCGGAGAAGAAGGCCCTGCTGCCCTTCGCGCAGTCCGCGTACGCCGGTGACGCCGGGGTCGACCCGGCGAACCTCAGCCACTACCTGACCCTGCAGTACGTCCCCGAGCCGGGCACCCTGCACAAGGGGATCAACCGGATCGGCTCGGGTGAGTACCTCACCTGGACGCCGGGTGGGCGGATCGAGGCGCGGCGCTGGTACCGCCCGGTGTTCCGGCCGGCTCCGGTCTCCGACGAGCAGAAGCTCTACCACGAGATCCGGGAGACGCTGCGCGAGAGCGTACGCATGCACATGCGCTCCGACGTGCCGGTCGGCTCGTTCCTGTCCAGCGGGATCGACTCCACCGCGGTGGTCGCGCTGGCCCGGGAGTTCAACCCGAACATCCTCACCTTCACCGTCGGCTACGACGTGCCGGGCTACTCGGAGATCGACGTCGCCCAGGACTCGGCCCGGCACCTCGACGTGACCACCATCCCGACCAAGATCGGTCCGCAGGACATGATCGAGGCGCTGCCGAAGATCGTCTGGCACCTGGACGACCCGGTCGCCGACCCGGCGCTGGTGCCGCTCTACTTCGTCGCCAAGAAGGCCGCCGAGCACGTCACCGTGGTGCTCTCCGGTGAGGGCGCCGACGAGTTCTTCGGCGGGTACACGATCTACCGTGAGCCGCTGTCGTTGAGCGGGGTGAACGGGCTGCCCGACGGGGTGCAGAAGGGCCTGCGGGCGGTGTCCAAGGCGATCCCGCAGGGGGTCAAGGGCAAGAGCTTCCTGGAGCGCGGTACCACGCCGATCGAGGAGCGCTACTACGGCAACGCGCGGATGTTCACCGAGGAGGAGAAGCAGCATCTGCTGCGCCGCTACGACCCGTCGGTGCGCTACACCGACGTGACTGCGCCGATCTACGCCGAGTGCACCGAGCTGGACGACGTCACCAAGATGCAGTACGTCGACCTCTACACCTGGCTGCGTGGGGACATCCTGGTCAAGGCCGACCGGATCTCGATGGCCCACTCGCTGGAGGTGCGGGTGCCGTTCCTCGACCGCGACGTGTTCGAGGTGGCGGCGAAGATCCCGGTCGAGCTGAGGCTGCCGCCGCGCTCCGACGCCACCAAGTACGCCATGCGCCAGGCGTTGCAGGGCGTGGTGCCGCCGGCCATCGTCAACCGCAAGAAGCTGGGCTTCCCGACCCCGACCCGGGTCTGGCTGCGCGGCGAGATGTACGAGTGGGCCCGGCACGTGCTGACCACCTCCGGCGCGGGCGACCTGCTCGACCTGTCGTACGCGCTGCGACTGCTGGAGGAGCACAAGCGGGAGGAGTTCGACCACTCCCGCAAGGTGTGGACAGTGCTGATCTTCTGCATCTGGCACGCGATCTTCGTCGCGAAGACGCTGGACCCGGGCATCCAGCGCAACCAGTCGGCCCTGCTCACCAAGCCCGTCGTCGGCTCGATGGTGCGCTGAACCGCGAGGAAGGGCCCCCTGCCGACGCCAGGCGTGCGGCAGGGGGCCCCTCTCGATGCCCGAGGGCGGTCAGCGGCGGGCGCAGCTGACCGTGGGCAGGCCGTTCGTGCCGGTGGTGCTGGCGAGGAAGCCGAACGTCGTGCTGGCTTCGACGCCGACGGTGCCGTTGTACGAGGCGTTCGTGACCGTCACCGACGATCCGGACGTGGTCTGGGTCGCGTTCCAGATCTGGCTGATCTGTTGACCGTTCGGCCAGGTCCAGCTCGCCGTCCAGCCGTTGAACGGCGTACTGCCGTGGTTCATGATCTCGACTTCGCCCTGGAAGCCGCCGGACCAGGCGTTGTTGATCCGGTAGACGGCCATGCAGTCACCGCTGTTCCCCGGCGGCGTGGTCGTCGGCGGAGTCGTGGTCGGCGGGGTGGTGGTCGGCGGAGTCGTCGTGGGCGGGGTGGTGGTCGGCGGAGTCGTGGTCGGCGGGGTGGTGTTGCCCGAGCCGATGCCGGTCACCTCGCCGTTGCCACCGTCGAAGGTGACGTCGGAGCAGCCGAAGAAGTTCTCCTGGCTGTCCGAGCGGACCCACCGGGAGTAGATGATGTGCCGGCCGCTCTTGTTCGACGGCAGGGTGCCGTTGAAGTAGTAGTGGCCGTCGTTGGTGCCGACCGCGCCGCGCTGCGGCGGGTTGGTCACCGTCAGGAACGGCTGTGCCTCCAGGTCGCTCCAGGCCAGCGCCCGGGTCGGGCTCCAACTGTCCCGGGTCACGTAGAAGTACCAGGTGCCCGGGTGGTGGGCCCAGTTGCTGTACCGGAACTCCATCGTCCGGCCGGCCGTGAGGTGGGTCAGCGGCCAGTCGTTGCGGGCCAGGTCGTAACCGCGGAAGCCGGTGGCGCCACCGCTGCACAGCTGGCCGTCGGGGATGAAGCCGGTGGTCCGGCCGCCGGCGTCCGAGCGCAGCACGCTGAACCAGTTGTAGAGCGAGTTGGTGCCGCTCTGGGCGACGGCGGCGGCGCAGGCCGGGTTCTGCGGCCGGATCTCGCCGGTGGGGGAGAGGCCGTCCTTCCAGCAGAGGAAGGTGCGGGCACCCGGCGTCATCGCCGCGCCGTGCGCGGCGGCCGGGTCGGGGTTCGCGGTCAACGCGACCGCGCCTGCGACAAGGGTGAGGGCCGCGGTGAGCAGCGCGGCCAGACGAGGACGGTGCACGGGTTCTCCTGACTCGCGGGGCACATCGTGTGGGTGTGCCCCGCCGGAACGCGCGGGGTGGCGGGAAGGGCCGCCCCGCTGCTGCGGGCGGATGCGACGATGCGGCGACCTACGGACGGGGACGGCCCGACCGACCTGGTGCGCCAGCGGTCTGACGACGACGCGTGTATGCCCTCGCGTGCGATGAACCCGGCACCGGCGACGCGCAGCCCCGCGCCACCCGGCACCCCCATCCCAGCACGCCGGGCGCCTCGGCGCAATAGCCGTCTCTCGATACGTCCGGGTGGCCCCGGCGGCGCGGCGGCGGTGGCCGGCAAATACCGTGGCTTCCGCGCCCCGGCACGCGACCCCTGTGCCAGCCTGGGCACCACGGACGGCCGACGAAGGGACCTGAGGAATGGGATACGCGGTGGTGCTCGGCGAGGCGCTCGTCGACCTGCTGGACACCGAGTGCGCCGGTGCACCGGTCTATCGGCAGGCCATCGGCGGTGGCCCGCTGAACGTCGCCGTCGGGATCGCCCGGCTCGGCGGCGCGGTGCAGTTCGCCGGGTCGTTCGGCGACGACGTGCTCGCCGGCCGGATCCGCGACTTCCTCACCGCCGAGCGGGTGGGGCTGGACGGGGCGATCACCGCGGCCGTGCCGACCACGCTCGCCGTGGCCACCTTCTCCGGCGCGGAGCCGGACTTCCGTTTCTACGGCGACCCGCCCTCCTACGCGCTGCTCACCCCCGACCACGTCGACGTCGCGTTGGTCGAGGGCGCCGACGTGCTCTACTGCGGCTCGATCGTGCTGCTGGCACCGGCGACGCTGGCTGCCGCCCGGCGGGCCTGGTCGTCGACGGGCGGGCTGCGGGTGTTCGATCCCAACGTCCGCCCCCGGCTGCTGGACGGCCCGGGGCGCTGGCCGGGCTGCGCGAGGTGGTCGCCGAGTTCGCCGCCGGGGCGCACCTGGTCAAGCTCAGCACCGCCGACGCGGAACTGCTCTACCCGGGCGAACCGGTCGAGTCGGTGGCGGCGTACCTGCGCGAACTGGGCGCGGCCACCGTCGTGGTCACCCTGGGGCGGCCGGTGCGGTGGTCGCCGCCGCCGGCGCCGATCCGGTACGCGTACCGGCCCCGAAGGTCGACGCGGTCGACGCCACCGGCGCGGGCGACTCGGTGATGGCCGCCCTCGTCGCCGACCTGCTGACCGGCGGTGAGCCGGTCGAACCGGCCGGCTGGCACGAGCGGGTCGCCTTCGCGCTGCGGGTGGCCGGGCTGGTCTGCGAGCGGCCCGGCGGGGCGGTCGCCATGCCCACCCGCGCCGAGGTACGCCAGCGGTTCGGCGGCTGACGGCCCGGTCCCGCCGGTCGTTGCGCCAGCGGGTCTGGTGCTCCGGCCCGGGAGTCCGGGTCGACCGGCTCGGCCGCGTCAGCGCCCGATGGTTGCGCTCGTCGTCGGCAGCCGGTCAGGCGGCGCCGTCGAGTTCGGCGTAGCCGCGGCGGGCGGCGACCAGGGCGGGCCGGGCCGGGAACGGGGCGTCGGCGGCGACCCGCTCCGGCGGGGCACCCCGGTGTGCCCGGCCCGGATCAGCCAGGCCAGTTCCACGAGTTGGGCGTGCTGTGCCCGGACGAACTCCGCGTCGACCGGTTCGCCGTGCCCGGGCACCACCACCGTGGCCGGTGAGGTCGACCGCAGCAGCTCCGCCAGCGCGTCGGGCCACCGCAGCGGGTAGGAGTCCTCGAACGCCGGGGGCCCGGCCTGCTCGACCAGGTCACCGGCGACCATCAGGTCGGCGTCGGGCACCTGCACCACCAGGTCGGCGTCGGTGTGGCCCCGGCCGGGGTGGCGCAGCACCACTCGCCGGCCACCGATGTCGAGGGTGGCCTCGGTGCGCACGGTGTGGGTGGGCGCCAGCAGCGCGGTGTCGGCCAGCTGGGCGGCGAGTTCCGGATGCCCGCCCTGTAGTTCCGCGTACGCCTCCCGGCGCAGCCGGTCCGCCTCGTCGCGCATCGCCGCCGCGGCCAGCTCGTGCGCCCAGACCGGCCGCGGCGGGTCGGCGGCGAGCGTGGCGTTGCCGAAGCAGTGGTCGAAGTGGTGGTGGGTGTTCACCAAGGTCAACGGGTCGGTGGTGACCGCACGCACGGCGGTGGCCAGCTCGACCGCCTGCCCGGCGGTGGAGAGCGTGTCGACCAGCAGCGCCGCACCGTCACCGAGCACCAGCGTGACGTTGACCGCGAGCAACGGCTCACGCAGCACGAGCACCCGGTCGGCGACCTCGACGAAGCGGCCGGTCATGACGGCTGGCTGGCGCGTTCGACGAATCGGTGCCGGTCGACCAGAACCCGCTCCACCCGCCCCTCGGCCACGGTCTGCCCACCCTCGGTGACGGTGATCTCGAACACCAGCCGGCGCCGGTCGACCGTGGTCAGCCGCGCCCGGGCGGTCACCGTCCGGCCCACCGGGGTGGCGGCCCGGTGATCCAGCTCCACCCGGGTGCCCACGGTGGTGGACCCGGCGGGCAGGTGCCGGGCGGTCGCCGCCACGGTCGCCGCCTCGGCCAGCGCGAGCACCCGAGGGGTGCCGAGCACCGGGACGTCGCCGGAGCCGACCGCCTGGGCGGTGTCGGCGTCGGTGACGGTCAACTCGACCCGGGCGGCCAGACCCGGTGTCAGGGCCTGATCCGGCTGCACCTGCATGGCCACAGCGTAGGTGCTCGCGGTGGCCCGGGCCACGCGGGCGGCAAGATGGGCCCGCCGGGACGACGCCACAGGTGATCCTGCGTTGGGTGGCCCGCCACACGTCGTTAACCTTGTCCGCGATGTCTGCCGCGACCGATCCCCAGCACCCGGCTCCGACCGAGCCGCCCACCTCACCCGACGGTGGTCGCCGCCGGGTGATCGCGATGTCGGTCTGGGGCGCCGCCTTCGTCGCGGGCTGGCTCGTCATCGGTCTGCCCACCGACCCGGTGTACGCGTTCTTCTGGATCTGGGCCGGCACCGTCGCCTGGAACTCCGCCCGACCGTGGCGCAGCCACCTGCGCTTCGCGCGGGACTGGGTGCCGGTGGTGGTGCTGCTGGTCGCCTACAACCTGTCGCGCGGTTTCGCCTACCACGACGGGACGGTCCCGCACACGTACGAGCTGATCCTGGCGGACCGGCTGATGTTCGGCTGGGCCATGGACGGCCAGGTGCCGACGGTCTGGTTGCAGCAGCACCTCTACCAGCCCGAGGTGCGGTGGTGGGACGTCCTGGTCAGCTGGGTGTACTTCTCGCACTTCGTGGCCGCGCTGGCCGCCGCCGCGGTGCTCTGGATGCGTGAGCGCAGCCGGTGGGCGGCGTTCATGCGCCGGTGGGCGTTCCTCTGCGCCACCGGTCTGGTCACCTACTTCCTCTACCCGGCCGCGCCCCCGTGGTGGGCGGCGCAGAACGGCCTGATCGAGGAGGTCGCGCGGATCTCCACCCGCGGATGGAAGGCGTTCGGCATGCACGGCGCCGGCAACCTGCTCAACGCCGGGCAGCTGGCCTCGAACCCGGTGGCCGCGATGCCGTCGCTGCACACCGCCTTCGCGCTGTTCGTGGTGCTGTTCTTCCTGCGCGGTGTGCGGCGCCGGTGGTGGCCGCTGCTGCTGGCGTACCCGCTGGCGATGACCTTCACGCTGGTCTACAGCGGCGAGCACTACGTCATCGACGTGCTGGTCGGCTGGGCGTACGTCGGGATGGCCTTCCTGGCCGTCGGCCTGGCCGAACGATGGTGGGCCCGGCGGCGCGACCGGCGGGCGTCGACCGGATCGCCCGCCGCGGCGGCGACCCCGCCGAGCCGTCCACGATCTCCGCCACCCGCTGACCCTCGGGTGCCGCGCCGGCCACGGGCTGCCGCGGTCAGGTGGTATTGCGGGCGGCGTGGCCGCGGGCGGTCAGTTCCGCCGCCAGCGCCCAGGCGTCGGCGAGATCCCGGTCCACCGCCGCCGCGCCGGCCCCGCCGGCGGTGTCCACGTGCACGGTGGCCAGCCGCAGCAGCCGCTGAAGCGGGCCCTGCACCACCCGGACGCTCTGGAACCGGGCGTACGGCACCATCGTCAGCTGGCGGGTGAGCAGGCCGGAGCGGACGGCGAAGACCTGCTCGGCCAGGCCGGCACCGATGACCCCGTTGCTCAGCGGGTTGACCCAGCGGGCCCGGCTCGGTGGCGGGCTCAGCGGCAACGACGCCAGGGTGACCCCGGGTAGCACCTCGGCGAGGATCGTCTCGCCGGTCGGCTGGTCACCGACGGGGAGCAGGCGGTCCGGCCGGTTGCGCCCGTCCGGCTCGCCGGCGGCGTAGCCGGCCACCTCCAAGCGCATCCGCAGCCAGCCCTTCATCCGCCAGAGCAGTGGCCAGATCACGCCCACGGTCTGCACCCGGTGCAGCGGCACGGTCTGCACCCTGGTCTCCAGCAGGCCGTTGCGGATCCGCAGCCGGTCGTCGTCACGGGCGAGTTGGAACTGCCAGTCGTCGAGCACCCGCCGGATGGGTTGCAGCAGGATGCCCGCCATCGCGGTGATCGTGCTCGCCACCGCGATGAACGACCATGATCCCTCCGACAGGAACTGCACGGCGACGAAGGCCACGCCGAACGGCAACAGGAACGCCTGTGGTGTCAGCAGTTGGCTGACCAGCAGATCCCGGTTGCTGACCGTGTGCAGCGGCCGTCCGGACGGTGCGTCGGTCTCCCCACCGGCCGTCGCCACCTGCGTCTGCGCCGGCTGCGTCCCCTGCGCCGCGGCCGGCCGACCAGGTGCGACGGCCGCCGGTCGGCCCGCGAGCGCCAGCAGACGCTGCCGCAGCGCCGCCGCCTCGGCGACGCTGAGGTATGCCAGCGGCGCCTCGGTCTTGCCGCCGCCGACCACCTCCAGCCGCAGCTCGGCCAGGCCGGTGAGCTGGGCGAGCAGCGGGCGGACCACCTCGACGGCCTGGAGCCGTTCCAGCGGGATGGCGCGGGTCCGCCGCCAGAGCAGCCCCTCGTGGATGCGCAGTTCCCGGCCCACCACCTGGTAGCCGGTGTAGTACCAACTGACCACGGCCAGCACGGTGGCACCGAGGGCGAGCACGATCACCATCGCCACGAACACGCCGAACCCGACCCGGGACAGCGTCGACCAGGACAGCCCGACGATGACCACGACCAGGGACTTCGCGCCGTGCAGGGCGGGGCTCAACGGGTGCAGCCGCTGCCGCGCCGAGGTGCCGTCCGGTGACTGCCCCGGTGGCTCCGGCGGCCCCGCCCACCCGCCCGGCGGGTACGGCGGTGTCGGTGCGGCCGGTGGCGACGGGGCGGGCCGGCACCGGGTGGTGGCGCGTCGCCGGCGGTGGGCGGGGTCGGTCCGGGCCCGACCCGACCGGGTCGGTCACAGTCCTTCCGCCCGGTCCTCGCCGAGCGCGGTGAGACGGTCCCGCAGCCGGGACGCCTCCGTGGGGCGCAGGCCGGGCACCCGGGCGTCGCTCGCCGCCGCGGCGGTGTGCAACTGCACGGTGGCCAGGTCGAAGGCCCGTTCCAGCGGGCCGGCGCTGACGTCGACGAACTGCATCCGTGAGTACGGGACGATGGACAGCCGGCGGACCAGCAGCCCGTGCCGGACCAGCAGGTCGTCGTCGCGTTCGGCGTAGCCCCAGGCGCGTACCGCCCGGACGATGGTCACCGCCCGCCAGACCCCGAAGAGCAGGGTGCCGCCGAGCGCCACGCCGAACGGCCACGCCCCCGTGTACGCCCAGCCGCCGCCGAGCACGACCGAGACGACCGCCACCCCGGCGGACAGCCGCAGCAGTTCCACCCAGATCAGGTCGGTCGAGATCGACTGCCACCGGACGGTGTCCGGCCACGGTTCGAGTGGGCTGGGCGTCGCGTTCGGCGGCGTCGGCGGAGGGCCGCCGGATGCGTCATCGCTCACCATCGTGCTCCGTTGTCCGCGTCCACCCTTCGAGCGTAGGCGATCCGGCCAGCGGGACGACCTCACGCAGGAAGCCGCGCGCGGCGAGGAAGTCGCCGAGGGACGGCCGGTGCGGATCGCAGGCGAGCCAGGTCTTGCGTCGCTCGGGCGGGTGGAGGCGAGGATTGTTCCAGCGCAGCGCCCATCCGGCCGAGGTGTGACACCCGCGGGCCGAGCAGATCGGGGCTTCGTCGGGATTGCTGGAACTGTTCATCCCGGCCAGTCTAGGCGGCGGGAGAGAGGGTGAGCGCCGGGCGACCACGGGGGAAGCCGCCCGGCGACGGATGAATGGTACACACGCCGGGGCGGCATCTGTCCACTGGTGATTGGCGGTTCGCCTGGCGCGGGCGGCGTGGCGGAAATCGGTCGCTCCCCCCTTCGGTACTCAGCCGGGCGTGCGAGGCTTGGTACCGCACACCCGACGACCGATCACGCTGTGGAGGACCAGTGGCCCAGCCGACCACGCCCGACGCACCGACGCCGAACGGGGCGCAGGCGTCCGCGTCGCCGACCACCCCGGCGCAGGACGCCACCCTGCTGGAGCGGGCGTTGTTCGAGATCAAGCGCGTGATCGTCGGGCAGGACCGGATGGTCGAGCGGATGTTCGTCGCCCTGCTGGCCCGGGGGCACTGCCTGCTGGAGGGCGTACCGGGGGTGGCCAAGACCCTCGCGGTGGAGACCCTCGCGAAGGTGGTCGGCGGGTCGTTCGCCCGGGTGCAGTTCACCCCGGACCTGGTGCCGGCAGACATCATGGGTACCCGGATCTACCGGCAGTCCAGTGAGAAGTTCGACGTGGAGCTTGGGCCGGTCTTCGTCAACTTCCTGCTCGCCGACGAGATCAACCGGGCGCCGGCCAAGGTGCAGTCGGCACTGCTGGAGGTGATGAGCGAGCGGCAGGTCTCCATCGGCGGCGAGACCCACCGGGTGCCGAACCCGTTCCTGGTGATGGCCACCCAGAATCCGATCGAGCAGGAGGGGGTCTATCCGCTGCCGGAGGCGCAACGGGACCGGTTCCTGATGAAGATCATCGTGGGTTACCCGACCGACGCCGAGGAGCGGGAGATCGTCTACCGGATGGGCACGGCCCCGCCCGAACCGACCGCCGTGTTCGACACCGCCGACCTGATCGCCCTGCAGCACAAGGCCGACCAGGTCTTCGTGCACAACGCCCTGGTCGACTACGCGGTCCGGCTGGTGCTGGCCACCCGTACGCCGGCCGAGCACGGCATGCCCGACGTGGCGCAGCTGATCCAGTACGGCGCCAGCCCGCGCGCCTCGCTCGGGCTGGTCCGGGCGACCCGGGCGCTGGCGCTGCTGCGCGGGCGCGACTACGCGCTGCCGCAGGACGTGCAGGACATCGCGCCGGACATCCTGCGGCACCGGCTGGTGCTCAGCTACGACGCGCTCGCCGACGACGTGCCGGCCGACCACGTGGTGCACCGGGTGATGTCGACCATCCCGCTGCCGTCGGTGGCGCCCCGGCAGCAGGCCACGCCGCCCGGCACCGTGGCGCCGACCTCGGGGTGGCCCGGGCAGCGACCGTGACCTCGACCACCCCTCGACCGGGCAACCCGGACCGCCCACCGGACGTGACCACCGACCGTTCCGGTGCGGTGCTGGCCCGGCTGCAACTGATGGTCACCCGCAAGCTCGACGGGCTGTTGCAGGGTGACTACGCGGGCCTGCTGCCCGGACCGGGCAGCGAGGCCGGCGAATCGCGGGAGTACCGCCCCGGCGACGACGTGCGCCGGATGGACTGGCCGGTCACCGCCCGAACCACCACCCCGCACGTCCGGCGCACGGTGGCCGACCGGGAGCTGGAGACCTGGCTGGCGGTCGACCTGTCGGCGAGCCTGGACTTCGGCACCGGACGGTGGCTCAAGCGGGACGTGGTGATCGCCGCGGCGGCGGCGATCACGCACCTGACGGTGCGCGGCGGCAACCGGATCGGGGCGGTCGTGGGCAGCGGCGGCGACCTGCCGTCGCGGCGTGGCCGGCGGGCGGCGCCGACGGTGGCCGGTGCGGGCCGGCTGGCCCGACTGCCCGCCCGATCCGGGCGCAAGGAGGCGCAGGGCATGCTGCGCGCCATCGCCGGCACCGAGATCCGGCCGGGGCGCGGCGACCTCGGCGCGCTTGTCGACATGCTCAACCGCCCGCCCCGGCGGCGCGGTGTCGCGGTGGTCATCTCCGACTTCCTCGCCCCGCCGGAGCAGTGGGCCCGCCCACTGCGCAAGCTGCGGGTCCGGCACGACGTACTGGCGATCGAGGTGGTCGACCCGCGGGAGCTGGAACTGCCCGACGTCGGGGTGCTGCCGGTGGTCGACGCGGAGACCGGCGAGCTGCACGAGGTGCAGACCGCCGATCCGGGGCTGCGGCACCGCTACGCCACGGCCGCCGCCGCCCAGCGAGCGGAGATCGCCGCCGCGATACGCGCCGCCGGCGCCGCTCATCTGCGACTGCGTACGGACCGAGACTGGCTGCTGGACATGGTGCGTTTCGTGGCCGCGCAGCGGCACGCCCGCACCCGGGGGACGACGCGATGATCAGATTGATGCAACCGTGGTGGCTGCTGGCCGTGCTGCCGGTGCTCGCCCTCGCCGCCCTCTACGTCTGGCGGCAGCTGCGCCGCCGGGAGTACGCGCTGCGGTTCACCAACGTGGACCTGCTGCGTACCGTGGCGCCGAAGGGTCTCGGCTGGCGCCGGCACCTGCCGGCGACCGCGTTCCTGCTGGCCCTGCTGGTGTTGGCCGGTGCGCTGGCCCGGCCGGCGGTCGACACCCGGGAGCCGCTGGAGCGGGCCACCATCATGCTGGCCGTCGACGTCTCCCTGTCCATGCAGGCCGACGACGTGGCGCCGAACCGGTTGGAGGCCGCCCAGGAGGCGGCCAAGCAGTTCGTGGCGGAGCTGCCCGAGACGTACAACGTGGGGCTGGTCTCGTTCGCCAAGTCGGCCAACGTGCTGGTGCCGCCGACCAAGGACCGCCCGGCGGTGACCAGCGCCATCGACGGGCTGGTGCTGGCCGAGGCGACGGCGACCGGCGAGGCGGTCTTCACCTGCCTGGAGGCGATCCGGTCGGTGCCGGCCGACGGTGCGTCGGGGATCCCGCCGGCCCGGATCGTGCTGCTGTCCGACGGCTACCGCACGGCGGGGCGTTCGGTGGAGGAGGCGGCTGCGGCGGCGCAGGCGGCGAACGTGCCGGTCTCCACCATCGCCTTCGGCACGGATTCCGGCCACGTCGACATCGGCGGTCAGTTGCAGCGGGTGCCGGTGGACCGGCTCGCTCTCGCCGAGCTGGCCGAGACCACCGAGGGCTTCTCCTACGAGGCGGCCACGGTGAGCGAGCTGAAGCAGGTGTACCAGGACATGGGCAGCTCGATCGGGTTCCGGACGGAGCCGAGGGAGATCACCCAGTGGTACGCCGGCATCGCGCTGCTGCTGGCGCTGTGTGCCGGCGCGTTCAGCCTGCTCTGGTCCTCCCGGATGCTCTGACCCGCGGCCGGCGGCCCGGTCAGTGGGTGCCGCTGGCGAGGACGAAGAGGACGGCCACCCAGACGGCGGCGAGGGTGAAGCCCAGCGGGGCGACGTAGCGGCTCATGACATGCTCCGGAGTGGCGACGGCGGCCCGGGGCAGGGCGGACCGCAGGGGTGGATCAGAACGCACACACACGAAGTCGTGACCGGGAGCTTCCGGTGGCACCCGCCGGCCCAGCGGTGCCGGCGGAGACGCCGGCGGTGGGGGCGGATGCGCGGGAGCGGTGCCAGCTCAGGCGGAGCGGGGCTCAGCGTCGCTGGCGATCGGCCCGGCCACGACTGGGAGGATCGCTATCTGGCACAGCGATCACCTCCTGCGGTCGGGGGCCGGGCGGGGCGGGCCGCCGAGCGACCCGCAAACGGGGATCAGCGTACACCCGCGCCCGGGGCGGGACGCACTCGGCCGATCGGCGCCGTCGGGCGCCGTCAGCCGCCGGCCACCTCGACTGCGGGCCTCGGGGGCGGCGAGGATCCGCCGCGGCGTCGGTGGACCAGGACGGCCAGGGTCACCGTCAGCACCGGCAGCCAGCCGACCCGGGCCAGCAGCCAGGCCGGGCCGTCGGGACTGCTGTGCAGGCCCGGTAGGGCGGACCCGGCGTGCGCCACGACCACGGCCACTGCGACCAGCACCGGCTGGTGCCAGAGGTAGATCCGCACCGTGTGCCGGTTGATCTCGTGGACCAGCCGGCCGGGCAGCGGGTGGCGCGGCAACCGGGCCAGCGCGGGCCGGGCCAGCAGGCCGAGCCCGACCTGGGTGACCGCGAGCGCCACCACCAGCAGGGACGGCGGATCCAGGTTGGACCGGCCGTCTCCGGGCACGCCGACCGCGCTGACCGGGTAGCCCAGGACGAGCACCGTGGCGAGGCCGACCACGCCGATGGCGACCAGCCGGGTCGCGTCGCGCCTGCCGGTCAGCCGGCCGTCGGCGTGGGCGAGGCCCAGCAGGTAGGGCACCGACCATGCGGCCAGTACGGTCACCGGTGGTGGTTCGCTGCCGGCGGGCAGCAACCGGGCGGCCAGGTCGACCGCGCCCACCACGCCCGTCGCGGTGACCGCGCAGCGCAGCGTGCCCCATCGGCGTACTGCGGCGCGCAACGGGCCGGTGAGCAGGATCAGGGCGAGCAGCGGGGCCAGGAACCACAGCGGGCTGAGCGACAGGGTCAGCGCCACCGACAGGTTGTCCTCCGACACGCCTGCCACCGTGGCGGCCAGCAGCACGGCCGCACCCGTACCGAGCAACGCCACCGCCGGCAGGAGCAGCCGGTGCAGCCGGCGGGTCAGCCAGCCGGGGCCCGGACGCCGGGCGGCGGAGCGGCCCGAGGCGTATCCGGCGGTGAAGAAGAACAACCCGAGGGTCTGCAACACCCAGCTGACCGGCGCCAGCGCCGGCATCGCGGTCAGCGGGCTGGCCAGGGTCAGTCTTCCCCCGGCGTCGAGCACCAGGCCGGTGACCAGCCAGTGGCCGAGCACCACCCCGGCGACCGCGTACGCCCGTAGCCCGTCGATGGCGGGGTCACGCTGCGGTCGGTGCGCCGTGAGTCGACCGCTCACCGTGCCGCTCCCCGCACCGACCTGCCGAGCGGCACCGCCTGCGGATCGGCCCGTTCGGCGGTGCCGTACAGCACGACCGTGGCGATGGCGGCCAGGGTCGGCTCGCCGGGCAGGAGGTACCCGTCGTGGCCGGTCGTCGCAGCCACCGGGAGCCACCGCGCGCCGAAGGACGGCTCACCCGGGCGGATCCCGTGCCCGAGCCCGGGCAGCCGCACCTGCGGAACGCGGCGGATCCAGTCGTTCGACGCCTCGGCGGCCCATACCCGGACCCGGCCGAGTCGATCGGCGTGGTCGACGCCGATCCCGATGCCGCCGAGGCTCACCAGGTCGGTCACCTGTGGTGGGGCGTCGCCGGCGGCCAGCCCGGCGACCAGCGCGCCATAGCTGTGCCCGACGAGCGTGACGCGGGCGGTGGGTCGCCGCGCGGCCAGCATCCGCAGCTGTCTGCCGAGTACCAGCGCGCCGTGGCGGGCACTGGCCGGAGACGCCGCCGCCGTGATTCCGTCGGGCGGGTCGTAGCCGAGCCAGGCCAGCACCGCGACCCGGGCGTGTGGTTCGGCGTCGCTCAACGCGGCGTGCAGGTCCCGGGCCTGCCGGGCGGGAGCGCGGTGGGCGATGCCGTCCAGCCCGCGGTCGAAGTCGGACAACCGGGTGCCCACGCCGGGGACCAGCACGGCGATCCGGTCAGCGGTGGCCAGGTCCCCGACGACCTCGACGGCGCTGCCGTCCCCGCGCGGGTCGAAGGCCAGGAACTGCCGCCCCTGGGCCGTCCAACCGGCGTACGGCTGGCCGGCCGCGTTCATCGCCGCCGACATCGCCGGGTATGCCTCGACGAAGCCAGCCGGCGTACCGGACGTCGTGGCGGCCGACGGTGCCACCAGCCCGGCACCGAGCACGGCGGCGACCGCCAGTCGAAGAACGTCGCTGCGCACCATGTGGTGTTCCCTTCGCCTCGCTGTCCTGCGCAGCGTGCGTCGAAGGCATGGCGGTGGGCATCAACCCGGGGAGCCGTTCGTAAATCCGTTGCCCGCTACCCGGGTACTACTCGTCGGCGGGCTAGCCGGTACTACTCCCCGGCCGCCACCAGTCCGGTCTCGTAGGCGAGGACGACGGCCTGGGCGCGGTCGCGCAGGTGCAGCTTGGCAAGGATTCGGCCGACGTGGGTCTTGACGGTCTGCTCGGCGACGACCAGCTCGGCGGAGATCTCGGCGTTGGAGCGGCCCCGGGCGATAAGCCGAAGCACCTCGGTCTCGCGGGGGGTGAGCGCGGCCAGCGTGGTGGGTCGGGGCCGTTGTCGTTGCGGCCGGGCGGCGAACTCGGCGATCAGCCTGCGGGTGACGGTCGGGGCGAGCAGCGCGTCTCCGGCGGCGACCACCCGTACCGCGTGCACCAGGTCGGCGGCCGGTGCGTCCTTGAGCAGGAAGCCGCTGGCTCCGGCACGCAGTGCCTCGTAGACGTAGTCGTCCAGGTCGAAAGTGGTGAGGATGAGCACCCGGGGCCGGCCGGCCGGCCGATCGCCGAGCAGTTTCCGGGTCGCGGCCAGGCCGTCGAGCACCGGCATCCGGACGTCCATCAGCACCACGTCCGGGTCGAGTCGGCGGGCCTCGGCGACGGCCTGGGCACCGTCGGCGGCGTCGCCGACCACCAGCAGGTCCGGCTGGGCGGCCAACAGCGCGCCGAAGCCCTGGCGGACCATCGCCTGGTCGTCGACGATCAACACCCGGATCATCTGGTTCCATCCTCATGGTTGTCGGGCAGGACGGCGTCCACCGCGTATCCGCCGTCGCCGGTGGGACCGGCGGTGAGGCTGCCACCCAGGGAGACGGCTCGTTCCCGCATGCCGGTCAACCCCTGACCGCCTCCTTTGGCGTCCGGTCTGGCCGAGGCGCTGCCGCCGGCGTTCACCACGCCTACGGCGAGGCCGCCGGCCCGGTCCCGGATCGTGACCCGCACCGCGGCGCCGCCGGCGTGTCGCGCCGCGTTGGCAAGTCCCTCCTGGACGATCCGGTACGCGGCCAGCCCGACCGCCGCCGAAGGTTCGGCGGCGACGTCGGTCTCCAGCGTCACCGCCATGCCGGCCCGGCGTGCGGTGGCGACCAGCGTGGGCAGCTCCGCCAGGCTGGGCTGTGGTGCGATCTGCGGATCCTCCGCCTCGCTGCGCAGGACACCGAGCAGCCGCCGCATGTCGGTCAGCGCCGCCCGGGCGGAGTCGGCGATGGCGGCGAACTCGGCCCGGGCCGGGTCGGGTACGGCGGTGAGCCGGTACGGGGCGGTCTCGGCCTGCACGGCGATCATCGACATGTGGTGTGCGACCACATCGTGCAGTTCCCGGGCGATTCGGGTGCGTTCCTCCAGCACCGCGCGCCGGGCCTTTTCCAACTCGTTCACCTGGACCTGTTCGGCCAGCGCCCGCCGGGCGACGAGGTTGTGCCGGACCAGGTCACCGACCAGGAGCAGCGTCACGAACAGCAGGGTGACGCCGACCTGGTTTTGCGCCGGCACGAAGATCCAGACCGGCAGCAGGCTGAGCAGGGCGACCCAGGCGAGCACCAGCCGGTCGACCCGGGCCGCCACGACCAGCAGGACGGTGAGGCTGACCACGATCTGGACCGGACTCCACGGCCAGTCCTCCCACGGCCGGCGGTTGAAGGCGCCGAAGAAGAGTCCGACGAGCGTGATCCGCCAGGCCCAGAGCGGCCGGGTCAGCAGAATCGGCAGTGGTGCGACGGCGAGCGCCGAGAGCAGCCAGGCGGTGGCGGCGGGCAGGTCGCGCGCGTCACGCAGGTACTGCGTGCCGACCAGGGTCAACCCGAACAGTGCCCCCAGTCCGAGCGACCGGAGCGCGGCGGCCGTCCGGGGCAGCCGGCGCAGCGGTAGCCGAACGGCGGGATAGTCCGGCCCGGCCGCGGTGCGGCGCAGGGCCGCCAGAGCGGCACGGACGACAGGACGGTTCACCCTGGCAGGGTAGTTGCGCGCCGGGTTCCCGTCGTGCGACCGCAGGGTGATCCCACGGGTCGTACCCCGGTACGACGTGCGGCGGGTTAGCGATTACCGTGCGGTAACGCCTAGTCTCCATCCCGCAGCGATCTTTGGAGAGGACGCACCGTGTCGCGAACTGTGCTGGTTACCGGAGGCAACCGCGGGATCGGCCTGGCCATCGCCCAGGCCTTCGCCAAGCAGGGTGACCGGGTGGCGATCACCCACCGGGGCAGCGGTGTGCCCGACGGGCTGTTCGGCGTGCGGTGCGACATCACCGACGCCGAGTCGGTCGACGCCGCCTTCGCGGCGGTCGAGGCGGAACTGGGACCGGTGGAGGTGCTGGTCGCCAACGCCGGCATCACCGACGACACGCTGCTGCTGCGGATGTCCGAGGAGCAGTTCACCCGGGTGTTGGACACCAACCTGACCGGCGCGTACCGCTGCGCCAAGCGGGCCGCGGCGAAGATGCTGCGGGCCCGGTGGGGCCGCATGATCTTCATCTCCTCGGTGGTCGGGCTCTCCGGCGGTGCCGGCCAGGTCAACTACGCGGCCAGCAAGGCCGGCCTGGTCGGGGTGGCCCGCTCGATCGCCCGGGAACTGGGCAGCCGGAACATCACCGCCAACGTGGTCGCGCCCGGCTTCATCGAGACCGACATGACCGCCGGGCTGCCGCAGGAGCGCAAGGCGGAGATCCTCAAGTCGATTCCGGCCGGTCGGATGGCCAGCCCGGAGGAGGTCGCCGCGGTGGCCACCTGGCTGGCCGGCGACAGCGCCGGTTACGTCTGCGGCGCGGTCATCCCGGTCGACGGTGGCCTGGGCATGGGCCACTGAACCAGATAGCACGGAGGAATGAGCTCAATGTCCGGACTGCTGGCCGGTAAGCGGCTGCTCGTCACCGGCGTCATCACCGACGCCTCGATCGCCTTCTCGGTGGCGAAGCTCGCCCAGGAGAACGGCGCCCAGGTCGTGCTCACCGGCTACGGCCGGCTCTCGCTGGTGGAGCGGATCGCCAAGCGGCTGCCCGAGCCGGCCCCCATCATCGAGCTGGACGTGACCAGCCCCGAGCATCTGGCCGGACTGGCCGACAAGGTCCGGGAGCACGTCGACGGCCTCGACGGGTTGGTGCACTCGATCGGGTTCGCCCCGCAGAGCTGCCTGGGCGGCGGGTTCCTCGATGCCGCCTGGGAGGACGTGGCGACCGCGCTGCACGTCTCGACGTACTCCTACAAGTCCCTTGCCGTCGCGGCGCTGCCGATGATGGCGGCGGGCAGCTCGGTGGTCGGGCTGACCTTCGACGCCACCAAGGCGTGGCCGGTCTACGACTGGATGGGCGTGGCCAAGGCCGGGCTGGAGTCCGCCTCCCGTTACCTGGCCATGCACCTGGGCAAGCAGGGCATCCGCAGCAATCTGGTCGCCGCCGGCCCGTTGCGCACCATGGCCGCCCGGTCGATCCCCGGCTTCGAGCAGTTCGAGGACGCCTGGGCCGAGCGCGCCCCGCTGGGCTGGGACCTGACCGACCAGGAGCCGGCCGCCCGCGCCTGCCTGGCGCTGCTGTCGGACTGGTTCCCGGCCACCACCGGCGAGATCGTGCACGTCGACGGCGGCTACCACGCCATCGGCGCGTAGGCGGGACGAGGGGCCCCGCTCAACGCCGGCGGTGTGTCCCCGGTGCCCCGGTCAACGGCCCGGACCCGGGGTCGTTGCCGGTCCGCCGCCGGGCACCGGGAAGAATGACCCCATGGCGTACGACGCGGTGGTGCTGGTTTCCTTCGGCGGCCCGGAGGGTCCGGACGACGTGCTGCCGTTCCTGCAGAACGTGACCCGGGGGCGGGGCGTCCCGCCGCAGCGGCTGGCCGAGGTCGCCGAGCACTACCAGCACTTCGGCGGGGTCTCCCCGATCAACCAGCAGTGCCGGAAGCTGCTCGCGGCGATCCGTGCCGACTTCGCCGACCAGGGCCTCGACCTGCCCGTGTACTGGGGCAACCGGAACTGGCACCCGATGCTCGCCGACACCGTGGCCCAGCTGCGCGATGACGGTGTGCGGCGGGCGCTGGCGTTCGTCACCAGTGCGTACGGCGGATACTCCGCCTGCCGGCAGTACCAGGAGGACATCACCGCGGCGCGGGCGGCGGTCGGCCCGGACGCGCCGGTGATCGAGAAGCTGCGCCAGTTCTGGGACCATCCCGGTTTCGTCGAGCCGCACGCCGACGCGGTGCGGGCGGCGCTGGCCCAGCTCGATCCGGCCCGGCGGGCCGGCACCCGGCTCGTCTTCACCGCACATTCCGTGCCCGTCTCGGCGGCCGACAGTGCCGGCCCGCACGGCGGCCGGTACACCGCCCAACTCGCCGAGACGGCCCGGCTGGTGCACGCGGCGGCGGCCCCGGACCTGCCGTACGACCTGGTCTGGCAGAGCCGCTCCGGCCCGCCGCACGTGCCGTGGCTCGAACCGGACATCAACGATCACCTGACCGCCCTGGCCGCGCAGGGCGTGACCGGCGTGGTGGTCAGCCCGATCGGTTTCGTCTCCGACCACCTGGAGGTGGTGTGGGACCTCGACACCGAGGCGCTGGACGCGGCCAAGCAGCTCGGTCTCGACTTCGTCCGGGCGGGGACGCCCGGCACCGACCCGCGCTTCGTGACCATGGTGCGGGAGTTGGTGCGGGAGCGGATCGACCCCGACGGGGGCGGCCTGCGCCGCCGCCTCGGCGAGCTGCCCATCTGGGACACCTGCGCCACGGTCTGCTGCGTCCCGCGCCGCCGTCCGTCCTGACCGCTCGGCGACTTCGACACCCCTGGGGATGACGACCATGCATGACCGTAAGCCCGTCGAGAGCTGGCTCACCGACATGGACGGCGTGCTGGTGCACGAGGGCCAGCCGGTGCCCGGCGCGCCCGAGTTCATCGCCCGGCTGCGTTCCTCCGGCAAGCCATTCCTGGTGCTGACCAACAACTCGATCTACACGCCGCGTGACCTGCAGGCCCGGCTCGCCCGGATGGGCCTGGACGTGCCGGAGCAGGCGATCTGGTCCTCCGCCCTGGCCACCGCCCAGTTCCTGGCCGACCAGCGGCCGGGCGGCACCGCGTACGTGATCGGCGAGGCCGGGCTGACCACGGCGCTGCACGCGGTGGGCTACGTGCTCAGCGACTTCGCCCCCGACTACGTGGTGCTGGGGGAGACCCGCACCTACAGCTTCGAGGCGATCACCAAGGCGGTCCGGCTGATCAACGACGGGGCCCGGTTCATCTGCACCAACCCCGACGCCACCGGCCCCTCGGTGGAGGGTGCCCTGCCGGCGGCCGGCTCGGTGGCCGCGATGATCTCCAAGGCGACCGGCGTGGAGCCGTACTTCGTCGGCAAGCCCAACCCGATGATGATGCGGTCCGCGCTGAACACCATCAACGCGCACTCGGAGAGCACCGCGATGATCGGCGACCGGATGGACACCGACATCCTGTGCGGGTTGGAGGCCGGGCTGGAGACGATCCTCGTGCTGACCGGGATCAGCACCCGGGTCGAGGCGGAACGCTACCCGTACCGCCCGTCGCGGATCGTCAACTCGGTGGCCGACCTGATCGACGAGGTCTGAGCGGCGGGCGTCGCCGGGCGGACCGCGAGCGCGGGAACGGCTTCCGGCCGCCCGGCCCCGACTCGGATCAGGGGCGCAGCGGGGCGTTGCAGGCGGCCACGAGGGCCTGGCGACAGGCTGCGGTCAGCGGGCGCAGGGCGGCGTCGCGCTGCTGGGCCTCGTAGTTGTTGACCGCGCCGCCCGGTGCGGCGTGCCCGGCCAGGGCCAGCACCCGGTCGAGTACGGCGGCGCGGGCGAACAGCCGGCGGGCGCGTGGGTCGAAGCCGGGCGGCAGGTCGGTGGTGCCGTCGGGACGGCGCAGCGCCTCCAGGGCGCCGGCCAGCTCCGGACGCCACTGGGCCACGTCGAGCCGGGTCAGTGCGGCGGTGGTCTCGGCCAGCGCGGCGGCCAGCTCGGCTTCCGCCTCGGCGGCACCGGGCAGCGTGAGCGACGCGGCGGAGGCGTTCGCCGGCAGTGGGTAGAACCGCCAGAGCACCGTGGAGAAGGTGTCCCCGGAGCCGGAGGTGTGTACGCGAACCTCCGGGATCAGGCCCAGCGGCCCGGCGATCACCGCTTCGCAGGCGAGCAGCGCGGCGCCGGCGAAGTCACCCGGACCGGGTAGGCCGCGGGGATCGCCCGGGGCCGGCAGCACCAGCCGGATCTCGTCCGGCGAGAGCTTGGCCAGGGCGGGCAGGGCCTCCCGCAGCGCCACGTCCGTCCAGGTGCCGGGCGCGTCGGCGACCAGGTGCTCCTCGTCACCGGCGACCGCGTCGGCGACCTCGTCGAAGGGCACCAACCCGGCGCGCCACGCGCGCACCCAGGCAACGAACCGGCTCGACCGGCGCGGCGCGAGGATGGCCGCACCCGCAGTGGGGGTGGACATGCCGAAAGAGTACGTGGTGACGCCCGTCCGTGTCTCGACTGCCGCGCCCCCACCTGCCTGAGGCGCCGATCATGCAGTTGTGGTTGGCGATTCGTCAGTAATCGCGGCTTTTGTGACGTGCCACAACTGCATGATCGGCGGCGGGGGGGTGTCCCTATGGTCTTTGTCAAGCGATGAGGGCGAGTTTTTCTGCCGGTTTGTGTTGATAGGGGGTGCGGGTGCGGAGCATGGCGTGTAGGACGTCGACGCGGCGGCGGGCGAGGCAGATGAGCGCGGCGTTGTGTCTCTTGCCCTCGGCGCGCTTCCGGTCGTAGTAGGCCCGGCTCAGCGGGTCGGAAAGCGCGGCGAACGCGGACAGGAAGAACGCGCGTTTCAGGTGCTTGTTGCCGCCCTTGGGTGGGTGCTCGCCGCGGATGCTGGTGCCGGAGCGGCGGGTGACCGGCGCGAGTCCGGCGTAGGCGGCCAGGTGACCGGAGGTGGGGAACGAGGTGACGTCGCCGACTTCGAGCAGGATCCGGGCTGCGGTCCTGATCCCGACGCCGGGCATCGAGATCAGGACCTCGGCAAGAGGGTGTGCATCGAGCATCTCCTCGACCTGGACGGCGATCTGGTCACGCTGTTTCATCAGGTCACGGAGGCTGTCGGCGAGTCTGGGCAGGATCGTTTCGGCGGCGGTGGTGCCCGGGACGACGACGGTTTGGGCGTCCAGGGCGGTGAAGATCTGCTCGACGAGGCGGGTGCCCATCCGTGGCGCACGCGGCGTGACGATCTCGGCGAGTTTCGACCGGCCGGCCTTGCGTAGCCCGGTCGGGCCGCCGCACCGCGACAGCAGCTCCAGGACGGCTTGGTGCTGGACTTTTGGGCCCAGCACGCGTTCGAGAGGCGGGTGGATCTGGGTGAGCAGGCCGTGGATGCGGTTGGCGACGCGGGTGACCTCACCGGCGAGGTCGTCGTCGTAGCCGACCAGCATCTCCAGCTCGGCGAGGGTGTCGTCGCCGGCGTCGACGCGACGCAGTGTGTGCGGCAGCGTCCGGGCGGCGTCGGCGATCACGTAGGCGTCGCGCGCGTCGGTCTTCGCGGTGCCGGGGTGCAGGTCGGCGAGCCGGCGCATGACCAGGCCGGGCAGGTAGGCGATCTGGTGTCCGCAGGCCCGGGCGACCGCGACGGGCAGGGCCCCGATCGAGGCGGGCTGGTCCACCACCGCCAGAATCCGGCCGTGCCTGCCGAGTTTGTCGAACAGTTTCCGCAGTCCGGCCTCGGTGTTCGGCAACGCGGCGTCGTGCAGCCGCTTACCCGCCGAATTCAACGCGACCGCGTGATGGTCGCTCTTGCCGACGTCCAGGCCGAGGAACACGCCGTACTCGTTGGTCACGTCTCGTCTCCCACGATGTCCAACATGGGCTCGGCCGCTGGTCAGAGCGTCGGACTGCCGGCAGCCACGTTACGGAGAGACCTACCCACGAAGGGTGGTCGGGTCCCTATCAGCGGTCCGCCGACGCCACCCGGCCCGGCGACAACACCCCCCGGATCATGCATGCGACAGGGGCAGTAAGTCATACCGGACCGAGCGACCGAGCAGTCCCCGGCTGGGGACGATCAAAAAGGTAACGGGTGGTGGGCGGGGGTGGGTGTGGGGTGGGGGTGTTGGGGGTGGGGTGGGGGTGTTGGGGGTGGGGTGGGGTGGGACTAGCGTGGCGGGATGGGACGGCGGTATGGCGATGACGTGTTGGCGGGGGACTGGCGGCGGCGGAAGGTGGCCCCCGAGGTGGAGGCCGAACCGGATCTCGTGGTCGAGGACGCCGACTCGGGATTCTGCGGCGCGGTGGTCGGCTTCGACTCCGGCGCGGTCACCCTGGAGGACCGGCACGGCCGGCGGCGCAACTTTCCGCTGCTGCCGGCCGCGTTCCTGCTCGACGGTCGCCCGGTCACGCTGCGCCGCCCGACCCGCCCTCCGGTGCCGGCGGCCCGCCGCCGCACCGCGTCGGGCTCGGTCGCGGTCGACGGGGTGCGCGCCCGGGTCGCCCGGGCCAGCCGGGTCTGGGTGGAGGGCGTCCACGACGCCGCCCTGGTCGAGCGGATCTGGGGCGACGACCTGCGCGTCGAGGGGGTGGTGGTGGAACCGCTGTCCGGCATCGACGCCCTCGACGCCGAGGTACGCGACTTCGGCCCCGGGCCTGAGCGGCGGCTCGGCGTGCTGGTCGACCACCTGGTGCCCGGCTCCAAGGAGAGCCGGATCGTGGCCCGGGTGAACTCGCCGCACGTGCTGGTCACCGGCCACCCGTACGTCGACGTGTGGCAGGCGGTGAAACCGGCGGCGCTGGGCATCGCGGCGTGGCCGGTGGTGCCGCCGGGGCGGCCGTGGAAGGAGGGCGTCTGCGCCGCGCTCGGCGTCGCCGAGCCGGCTGCCATGTGGCGACACATCCTGTCCAGGGTGGACAGCTACGCCGACGTGGAGACACCCCTGATCAACGCGATGGAACGGTTGATCGACTTCGTGACCGAGCCGGGATGATCCGGCGCCCGCGCGCGCGGCAACCTGGGCCGCTACGGTGGACAACCTGATCCCTACCATCCCCCGGGGGTACTCGCGTTGAGCCGGTCCGAGCGGCTGGGGCGGCGGCTGCGTCAGGCATACGAGGCGGGCCGCGAGTCGTTGCGTGCGGCCCAGGAGCGGGAGCGCGCCCGGCGGGCGGCGCGCACCGAGGAGGCCGACCGGCCGATCGCCGGACTGGCGCTCGAGACCTCGGGGCCGACGGGTGACGGCGGTCCGGCGTCGACGACCAGCCGCGACGATGCGGACGTGCCCAGGGCGCTGCGGATCGCCGCTGCGTGGTCGTGGCGGCTCATCGTCATCGGGATCGTCGGCTGGGCGTTGTTGCGGTTCGTCGGCGCCGTCCGCATCGTCATCGTCCCGCTGCTGGTGGCGTTGCTGCTTGCGGCGTTGCTGGCGCCGGCTGTCGGCTGGCTGCTGCGCGCCCGGTTCCCCCGCACGCTCGCCACCGCGGTGGTGCTGATCGGCGGGCTCGCCGCCGTGGTCGGCACGCTGACCCTGGTGGTCAACCAGTTCATCGCCGGACTGCCCGAGCTGAGTGCCAGCGCCGCGGCCGGCATCGGGCAGATCCAGGACTGGCTGCGCGACGGGCCGCTGAATCTCTCCGACGGGCAACTCGACAAGTACATCGAGGCCGGGCAGAACTGGATCAACGAGAACAGCCAGTCGTTGACCAGCGGTGCGATCTCCACCGCGGGCACCGTCGTCGAGATGCTCACCGGCACCCTGCTGGTGCTGTTCGCGATGTTCTTCTTCCTCCGCGACGGGGATCGCATCTGGCTGTTCCTCGTCGGGACGTTCCCGGTCGCCGCCCGCTGGCGGGTGAACGACGCCGGCCGCGCCTCCTGGCTGACCCTGGTGGCCTACGTGCGGGCCACCGTGCTGGTGGCGTTCATCGACGCGGTCGGCATCGGCATCGCGTTGGTGCTGTTCGACGTGCCGTTCGCCTTCCCGCTGGCCGCACTGGTGTTCCTCGGCGCGTTCATCCCGATTGTCGGCGCGACGTTGTCCGGGGCGGTCGCGGTGCTGGTCGCCCTCGTCGACGGTGGCTGGGTCACCGCGTTGATCATCCTCGGCGCGGTGATCGTGGTCCAGCAGGTGGAGGGGAACATCCTCCAGCCGTGGATCATGGGTCGGGCGGTGGCCCTGCACCCGCTGCCCGTGGTGCTGGCGGTGACCGCCGGGGTGGTGCTCGACGGCATCGTCGGGGCGCTGGTCGCGGTGCCGCTGATCGCCGTGCTCAACACCGCGGTCCGCCGCCTGTCCCGCCCCCGGCCCGGCCCGCCGCCACCGGCCCCGGAGACAGTCGTGATCAGCTCGACCGCGCCGTGACCGGCGCGGCCGGGCGGGCAGGTCAGGGCTCGTCGTCGGGGCTACGGGTGAAGACGAAGGTGGCGATGTCCAGGGCGACCGGGCCGCCCGCCTCGTCCCGCAACACGGCCAGCACCTCGCCGTCCTCGGGGCCGCTGCGCCCGCGCCAGCGATCCGGCCCGTCCGGCGCGTAGCGGCTGATCCGTTCGCCGCGCAGGGCGCCGACCAGTTCCCCGGTGGTCCGGTCCCAGCTCACGTCGAGCGGGATGCCCATCCACCACCAACGGCCGGCCAGCGCGGCCACGTCGGCCGGGGGCGGGGCGTCGGCCGGGAGCCAGGGGCGGGCCGGCGCCGGCTCGGCGTCCAGCACGCTTGTCAGGACCTGGTGGCCCAGGGTGCCGATGCCGCCGGTGCGGAAGCCGTACGAGTTGGCGAAGCCGACGACACCGGTGCGGCTGCGCCGGTGCACGGCCAGGACGGCGACGTATCCGGGCATCGAGCCGCCGTGCCCGGCGTAGATCCGGTCGCCCACCCGGGTCAGCTGGATCCCGAGGCCGTACCCGCCGCGCCAGGAGTCGAGGTCGCCGAGGACCACCGGGGCGCACATCTCGTCGAGGGTGGCCGGCGCGAGCACGGCCGGGTCCGGGTCGGCGAGAAAGGCCGCCCAGCGGGCGAGATCCGTGGTGGTGGACCAGAGCTGCCCGGCGGGGGCCATCGCCCGGGTGTCGGTACGCGGCTCCTCCCGCAGCGTGTCGTGCCACGGGTGCACCACGTAGCCCGCTGCGAACGGTCCGGTGGCCGCGTACGTGGTCCGGAGCATGCCCAGCGGCGCGAGGATCCGTTCCCGCACCAACTGGGCCCAGGGCGTCCCGGTCAACCGCTCCAGTGCCCCGCCGAGCAGCCCGTACGCCAGGTTGGAGTAGTGGAAGGCGCGGTGCGGCGGGTAGGCGATCTTGGTGGCGCCGAACCCGGCGACCAGGGTGGCCAGGTCGACGCCCTCGCTGCGCTCCCACCACGGCCCGTCGGGCTCGCGTTGCAGGCCGCCGGCGTGCCCGAGCAGTTGTCGCAGGGTGACCGGGCCGGCCGCGGCAGCCTCGGGCAGGTGCCGGCGCAGCGGGTCGTCCAGCGCCAGGCGGCCGGCGTCGCGCTCCTGCATGACCAGCACGGCGGTCATCGTCTTGGTGATCGAACCGATCCGGTACTGCAGGTCGCCGGCGGGGCTCGGATGTGTCCCGGCGGTGGCCAGGTGGGTCAGCCCGCGCTCACGGACCACTCCGACGACCAGTGACGGCACGTGGCCGGTGGACTGTGCGTCGGCCACCAGGGCGTCGACCTGCCGGGCGGTTTCGGGACGTAGGGACACGAACTCTCCCTCGATGGTGGCTGTCATGAGCCTACGATCATGACAGTTCGATGACACGTGCATTGCCGTGTCACGATCTAGCTGTGGATGCCGTGTTGTGGATCGTGCTGGGTGTGGTATTAGCGGTCGCTGAGATCTTCACCGCGACGTTGTTCCTGATCATGTTCGCGGTCGGGGCGTTCGCCGCCGCCGGTGCCGCCGCGCTCGGTGCGCCGGTGGCCGTACAGGCGGTGGTTTTCGCCGTCGTGTCCGCGCTGACGGTGTTCGCCGCGCGACCGATCATCCAGCGGCACAAGCAGACCGCGCTGGAGAGCGGCGACACGGCGTTCGGGATCGAGGCGATCGAGGGCTCGACCGCCCTGGTGCTGGAGCAGGTCGGTGCCGACCAGGGCATGGTCAAGATCGACGGTGAGATATGGAGCGCCCGCGCCTACGATGCCACCCAGATTTTGGCACCCGGTGAACGGGTGCAGGTTATCCAGGTCAAGGGAGCGGTAGCCCTGGTCTGGCGGGACGTTACGACGCCCGGTGAGCTACCCGAAGCGGAAAGGTGAACGGATGGAATTCGTGTTCCCCGTCCTGTTGATAGCCGTCGCGTTGATTGCGGTGATCACTCTGGCCAAGTCGGTGCGGATCGTGCCGCAGCAGCGCCAGGACGTGGTCGAGCGGCTCGGCCGGTACAAGCGCACCCTGAACCCGGGGCTCAACATCCTCGTCCCGTTCGTCGACGCGGTGCGCACCAAGGTCGACATGCGTGAGCAGGTGGTCAGCTTCCCGCCGCAGCCGGTGATCACCTCTGACAACCTGGTCGTGTCGATCGACACCGTCCTCTACTTCAAGGTGGTGGACTCCGTCCGGGCCACCTACGAGATCTCCAACTTCCTCCAGGCGATCGAGCAGCTCACCGTCACCACCCTGCGTAACGTGATCGGTTCGCTGGACCTGGAGCGCGCCCTCACCAGCCGTGAGGAGATCAACCGGCACCTCTCCGGCGTGCTGGACGAGACCACCGGCCGGTGGGGCATCAAGGTGACCCGGGTCGAGATCAAGGCGATCGAGCCGCCGCCGAGCATCCGCGACTCGATGGAGAAGCAGATGCGCGCCGAGCGGGACCGCCGTGCCGCGATCCTGAACGCGGAGGGGCACAAGCAGTCACAGATCCTCTCTGCCGAGGGTGAGAAGCAGGCGGCCGTGCTGCGTGCCGACGGTGACCGGCAGGCCCGCATCCTGCAGGCCGAGGGCCAGGCGAAGGCGATCCGTAAGGTGTTCGACGCCATCCACCAGGCCAACCCGAGCCAGAAGGTGCTCGCCTACCAGTACCTCCAGGCCCTGCCCCAGATCGCCAACGGCACGGCCAACAAGGTCTGGATCGTGCCGGCCGAGCTGACCAAGGCGCTGGAGGGTATGGGCGGGGCGCTCGGCGGGTTGAGCCAGATGGTCGGCGACGCGCCGAGCAAGGAGGCGTCCGACGACGCCACCGCGGTGGAGCGGGAGGCGGCCGAGGCCGCGCAGGCCGCCGCCGCGGCGGCAGCGGAGATCCACAACGAGGTACGGGTGGCCGAGGCGCAGGCCAGCGGCGGCAACGCGCCGCAGGGGCTGCCCGCCCCGGAGCCGGTCTCACCGGCGAGCCTGGTGAACGACACCTCCGACCAGCGCGAACGGGGCTGAGCCGGAGCCGGTCCGGACCGGCGTGACCCGCACCGAGACCGGATGGCGGGCGGCCCGGCGCCTCGACAAACACGAGAATTGCTCATGAGGCGCTTCGGTGCCTGCCACCATCGCTGGTAGACGGGTGGTGACCAGGCATCGGGGCGCCTCGGCGCGTCCCGGCACCACTCGCGGATGAGCGAGGTGACGGATGGAACCGGTGAGGCGGCTGTGGTCCACGCCGGAGGTGCCCGGGGCACACGACCCTGGCGGGCCGCTCGGCACCCGACGTACCGGCGGCGGTTTCGGCGTCCTTCCCTTCGTCGACGAGCCGGCGCCGCCCGGGCCGGCCACCAACGCCAGCTGGGCCTGGTCGCTGCGGCGGCTGGCCCGCGCCGCGGTCTGGCTGCTGCCGGCGTACGCGATCCTCTACGGCTCGGTGGCGATGGCCAGCGACGGCGGGGTGGGCAACGACCCCTACCCGGCCGACGGCCGGGCGTTGTACCTGATCGGCTGGGTGGCCGCGGTCTGGCTCGGCCTGCTGGCGCTGCTCGGGCTGACCGGCCTGCTCGCCGCCACCCGCAGCCGCCACGCCGCAGTGGCCGGGCTGCTGGTCGGCATCGCCGGCACCGTGCTCATGCTGCCCTTCGCGGGTCTGTCCGAGCAGACCTCGGTCTTCGGCACGACCGCCCGGTCGCTGGTGCTGGTCGGTGCGACCTGTTACTCGGTGGGCTGGCTGCTCGCCGGGTGGGCGGTGGCCCGCTCGGGGATGTTCAGCATCGGGGACGGGACGATGCTGATCATCGCCAGCCCCCTGCTCGGCCTCGGCGGGGCGCTGATCGGTTCGTTGCAGACCTTCGGGGCGATCTTCGTGCTGATCGCCGGCATCGGCATCGCGTACCGTTCGGGGCGCCTGATGCCGCGGGAGATCCTCCGCGACGCCGGCAGCGCCAGCGTCGCCACGGCCGGACCCGGCGGCCCGATCGGGCCGGGGGCGCCGGCCCGCTGGGCGCGGCCTGACCGCCGGCCGGTTTCGAGAATGACGCCGGCCGCCGATCAGGAATCGGCGGCATCCCGCCGCGAAACTGTCGGATTCCGGACCGGCCGCCATGCCATCGGTGGGTGGCGTTCCTTCGCGGTGGTGTCGCGAAAACATGTGATCAGCTCTTTCGGGGCCGGGTCGACGACCGGCGGGGCCGTTCGGCCATTGTCGGCGGACATTTCGCCGAGGTGTTGCCGTTCATCAACATGCCACCATGGGTGCTCATTTCCCACCTGTGAGACATTCATGGAGTTCATGTCGTGCCTGCGTTATCCCGATTGACCGTGCTGCTGTGTGACTCCGGTGTCGCCGCCGGACGGCTCTACCAGGAGTTGACCGGTAGCCCGTTGGTGGAGCGTGTGGTGGTGGCGGCAAGTCTCGACGAGGCGATCCGCGGCACCGCGGACAACGCCTTCGACGTGGTGATCGTCGACCCGCTGTCGACCGGCCTGGCCCGCACCGGTGAGCTGGCGCTCGGCTGGTCGGCGGCGGGAATGGCCGTCGTGCTGCATGTCGACCAGGCGGTGGTGGAGGAACAGGCGTCGGTGTTCTATCGCGGTGAGCGGGTCGGGCTGAAGGAGCTGTACACCCTCGACAAGCGGACTCCGGCGCAGATGCTGGCCGCCGAGGCCGAGGCGATGTTGATCAAGTGCCGGGAGTTCCGGCTGCTGGCCACCGGCCGCTCGCGCACCGACCGGCTGCTCGACCGGATGCGCGACATGGCGGCCGACAGCGGTGACGACAATCTGGAACAGCTGGTGGAGGACGTCGACGAGACCCGCAGCCTGGAACGGGCGCGCACGGGCGTGGTGCGGCCGGCCGTCGCCCGCGGCAGCGTCTTCCTGTCGTACCGCTTCGAGGAGGAGGACGGCTATGTGCGGGGGTTGACCGGCCTGCTGGAGGACCAGGGCTTCACGGTGGTCACCGGGCGTGGCGCCGACGGTTACGTCGGCGCGGCGGTGCTCAACCGGATCCGCGGGTGCGAGTTCTTCGTGTCGCTGATGACCCGCGCCCGGCCGTTCGCCGGAGCCGGGCAGAAGTACGCCACGAGCGCCTGGCTGATCGAGGAGAAGGGGGCGGCGCTCGCCTACCGCAAGTACCTGGTGCTGCTGGTGGAGGAGGGGGTGGACGACATCGGCGGGCTACAGGGCGACTGGCAGCGGCACGTGTTCACACCCACCACCTTCACCACGGCGGCCCGCGCCGCGGTGGCCCAGCTGCGCCACCGCAGCGGGCGGCCGGACGCGGTGGACGATGACCACCAGTCGCGGTGAACCGCAACCCATCGTCCGTTCGGCCCAAATAAGCTCGACTGATTGAAGGATCTCTTTGTCCTTCCTCTGTGCTAATTACTTGGTTGGTTGGCGCGTGGATTGCAGATCGCGAAATGGTGGCGCCCGGAAGGATGCGGACGGTTGTGGCCAACACCTATTGTTGGGTAATCGGCGGCAGGCCCTGACCTCGTCGGAGGACGTTGTGGCAGAGGCGACACGCGTATGCGGCATGACGGGTGGCAACACGACCCTTCGGTCTTCCTCGCCGTGCACCGATTCGCCGACGTTTTCCGCACCGACACACCGCCCCACGCATCCCTATTTCGAATGCGAGCCGCACCGGGCGGCCGCGGTGCGAGCGATCCGGTCCGGCCAGGTGCCACTCAAGTTCGCCTACGCCGGCAGCGCCGCCTACACCCACGACACCTACGCCCGCTCCGCCGACTACCTGAGCATGCTGGCCTCCGCCCGGCACGAGGCGGACGCCCTGGTCTCCGCCGGTGTGGTGGCCGCCCACGCGCTCACGGTGGCCGAGATCGGGCCGGGCAACGGTGGCCGCAGCCGGGCATTCCTCACCCGGCTGGCCCACCGGGGCCGGCCCTGCCAGCGCTATCTCGCACTGGACTTCAGCGAGACCCTGCTGGACATCGCCTGCGCCCGGCTCGCCCGCTTCGCCGGTGACCGGATGAGCGTTGACTCCCACGTGTGGGACATCGAATGCGGCACCTCGCGCGGCGTGGAGCGGTGGCGACCGGGGCCGGAGCCCGTGATCAGCTGCCTGCTCGGTCACACCCTGGGCAACGTCGAGCAGCCGGTGACCGCACTGGCGAACATCAGGGCCGCGCTGCGCCCCGGTGACGTGTTGCTGCTCAGCGTCGCCCTCGGCCCGGCCGACGAGCCGTCGCCGGTCGCGGCCCTGGCGCCGTACCGGTCACCGGAATTCCGGGCCGCGGCGCTTCAGCCACTGCTCGCCGCCGGCCTCGACGAGGCCGATCTGGAATTCGTGCTGGGCTGGAAGGACGGCGTGGTGGTCGGCGAGGCGGTGCTGCGTCGACCCGTGCAGGTGGGTGGCGGCGTGCTGCCCGCCGGGCACCGCATCCGCTGTTTCCAGTCCCGCAGGTTCCGCCCCCATGACGTCATCGCCGCCGTCGGGGACGCGGGTTGGCAGGTCCGCGACGCCCTGCCCGCGCCAGGTGGGAGCCACCTGGTCGTCACGGCGTCGCGGCACTGAGGGAGGAGCCGGGATGACCGAGCCGACCGGGACGACCGACCCGGACAGCGCCGTGGCGAGGGTGTCGCCCGCCGAGCTGATCGAACGGGCCCGCCGGGCGAACCTGTTCTTCCGGGCGTCGTACGAGGGCACCGACGCGGACCGCGTACGGCTGCCCGGCGCGGCGGTGGACGAGCTGATCCACGGCCTGGCCTCGGGTGTGCACCGTGAGCTGTGCCAGATCGTGCCGTACTCCGCCGTCGGCCGGCCGGCCGACCTGTTCTCCCGGGCGGTGTTCCGGCAACTGGCGCAGCACGCCACGGTCCGCCGGATGTATCTGGTGCCCGGTGAGGGCGTGGGCAGCGACGACGTCGACCGCCAGGTGGACGAGGACCGCGCGCACGACCTGCATCCGGTGAAGGTGGCGGTGCGCATCGGCGGTGAGGCCGCCCAGGTCCCGATGACCGACATGTGGCTCATCGACCGCCAGGTGGTGGTGCGGCAGGAGATCGGACGTGACGGTGCGGTGTCCTGGGTGGTCAGCCGGCAATCCGAGGAGGTCGAGCAGGCCCGGCTGCTCTGGGAGACCCTGATGGGCCGGGTCCCGGCCGGCGAGCAGCAGCGCCCGCCCGGGCCGGAACTCACCCGCTCCCTGCTCCGTTCGGCCAACATGCTGTACGCCATGGCGCCGATGTCGTGCGGCCCGTCGCACCAGGACAGCGTCAACTGCTCGTGGTACCACGCGGCCTGGCAGTATCTCCGCCTGTTCGACATGGTGAGCAGCCCGCAGTGGCACGCGGAGTTCTACACCCGGCGGTTGGCCGACGCGGTGCGCGGCGGTGCCCGGCGGGTGCTGATCAGCGGCACCGCCGACTACACGACGCTTGCCTTCGTGCTGGACGCGATCAGGTCGGGCACCGGCGACCTGCCCCGGAAACTGGACGTGCACGTGGTGGACAAGTGCCAGACCCCGTTGCTGGCCTGCCACTGGTACGCCCAGCAACTGGGCACCGAGATCCAGGTGCACCAGGCCGACATCACCTGCCCGGACACGGTGCGGAGTCTGGTGGCGGGTGGCCGGTTCGATCTGGTGGTCGCCGATGCCTTCCTGACCCGCTTCGACCGGGCCGTGGCGGCCACCGTGATCGGGAGTTGGTCGGCCCTGTTGCGCCAGGGTGGCACGGTGGTCACCACCGTCCGGCTGCACCCGGGCAACGAGTGGCCCAGCTCGGACGAGCCGGACGACCGGCACCGGGTGACCGACCTGGTCGACGACTTCGAGCTGCGCTTCCGCGAGCGTGCGGCCAGCTGGCGGGGGCTGCTCTCGGTGCAGTTGGAGGAGTTGTCCGCGGCGGTTCGCCGGTACGCCTCCCGGATGGAGAGCCATGACCTGGGCGACGCCGACGACGTTCGTACGGTGTTCGGCCGTGGCGGCTTCACCCTCTCCGAAGCGGACGTCGGCGACGTCGACGGCGAACTGGTCCGCACGAAGTATCTCCGGCTGTGCGCCGCGCTGTCCGCCGACGACAGTGGACGGTCCGGCGGCTAGCATCAAGATGTCCTGGTGATTGCCGGTTGACCCAGGGTGAGCCGCCGGAGGGGGGATGCGCCGGTGCCGGATGGAACGCCCGGTGGCTGGAAGGCCCTCGGTGCCCTCAGCCCGGATGCCGACGCCTTCGAGGTGCTCGGGGCGGCGCGTCAGGATCTGCTCGCCCAGGCGTCGCTGCCCGAGGGCCGGCGGGCGGCCCTGCACGTCTTTCCCGAGGTGACCGTCGAGTTCGCCGGCGGGGTCCACGGGCTGGTGGTGCGGGTGGACGCACCGGCCGAGCCGCTACAGGTGTGGCTCTCCGAGGCGGCGGTGCGGGTCGCCAGCGCCTCGATGTCGGTCGGCGTCACCCCGTTGGTGCTGCTCAGCTACGCGTTGGCCGAGTGGGGTGAGCCGCTGGGCGCGGGGTGGCGGCCCAAGCGGGTGGGGCACGCGCAACTGCCGAATCAGACCACGATGGACTACTACGCCCGGCTGCACCGGATCACGCCGGGTTCGAGCAAGGTCGACGAGATGCTGGAGGCCGGGCACGACGTGGTGGTGGTCGGCGACCACGGCTGCGGCAAGTCGGCGCTGGTGGCAAACGTGGTGGAGCAGCGGTTGGCCGGCGGCGACGGGGTGGTCTGGCTGAACCTGAGCGACCCGGCGGACGGGCCGGCGTCGATCGTGCTGGCGATGCTCGAGCAGGAGCGCAGCAGCAGCGGGGAATACCTGCTGGTGCTGGAGAACCTGCACGCGAACCTGCCGGTGCGCAACGAGCTGTTCGACTGCCTGGAGCGGCTGCGCAGCGATTTCGGCCTGCGTCTGCAGGTGCTGGCGACGAGCTGGAAGTCGGCGGCGGAGATCCTGCGGCGGGGCGAGCCGACGCGGGCGCTGACCCCGGTGCTGGCGGAGGGGCGCGAGCTGGTCAGCCAGCTGCTGGTGGACAGCGACATCGACGAGGCACGCCGGCCGAGGATCCGTGATCTGGCGCGCGACGACGCGCACATCGCGCTGACCGCGATCGACCTGTCCGGCACGCTGGGTCGGGTGCCGACGGAGGCGGATCTGGAGGAGTACTACACCCGCGAGGTGACCGGGGCGGGTCAGCAGGAGGCGCTGTACCGGTTGGCCTGCCTGGGGGTGCTGGAGCTCCAGATGGCGGTGCGCGAGGCCGGGCACCTGCGCGAGCCGTTGCAGCAGCTGCGCGATGCCGGGCTGGTGTACCAGATCGACGGTGCCTACCAGATCGGGTCGCGGCGGCGCGCGCAGCTGGTGATGAACCGGGCCCGCAACCAGTGGGACGCCGACCGGCGGTGGCGTCGCCCGGAGCGCATCGTCTGGACGCACCTGCAGCGCGGCGGCGAGCGGTTGATGAAGGCGACGTTGGGCCGGCTGGACAGCCTCATCTCGCCGGACGAGGTCCGCCGGGACCGCCTCTACCTGCTGACCACCTGGGAGACGCTGATCCGGCTGGGGCGTTCGTTGAGCCAGCGCAGCGCGGACGACCCGACCTGGGGCGACAATCTGGGCGCCGCGGTCTTCGCCGCCAGCGCCCTGCATCAGCTCAACCACGACGACGCGTGGTGGGCGATCGCCGAGCGGGTCCGCGCCCGGTGGACCTACGACGCCCCGGGGTGCACGCTGCCCGAGCCGGTGGGTGCGGTGACCGCCGACGTCGCCGACTTCGCCGAGATCCAGCGGTCGATGGCCCAGGAGGACGCGCTGCTGAACGGGGCGCCGCACCTGGCGGGCATGACCGCCGACGAGGTGGACAGCGACCGGATGTACCGCAACTGGGTGTTGGGTCTGCTGCTGGGGTTCGAGGGCTCGGCGCCGGCCCGGTTCCGGGATCAGCACCGCATCGACCAGTTGGTGGAGGTGGCGGCCCGGGCCCAGGAGGCCGACGGCAACTTCTACCCGGCGCGGGTGCCGTGGGTGACGGCCCGGGTGGTGCTCGGCCTGTGCCAGGCCAACCTGCGGGTCGATCACCCGGTGGTCCGCGACGCCGGCAACTGGCTGCTGCGCCGGGTGTCCGACGGCGGGCCGTTCGACAACTGGTGGCGCAGCGGCACGGGCACCTGGAACCGGGAGGAGGCCACCACCGCGATGTGTCTCAGCGCCCTGGTCCGCGCCGGGATGCCGATGCGGCCGGCGATGCAGACCGCACACACCTGGCTGATGGGGCGGGAGCGGGAGTGGACCGTCGCGGGTCGCGAGATCGACCTGTCGCAGGTGCTGGAGGCGAACCTGTTGTGCACGGAGGCCGCCAGCGTCACCCGCGAACACCTTCAGATGCTGTTCCAGCGCACCCGCACCGACATGAAGGCGCCCACGTTGCTGCCGAGCGCCCCGGAGGAGCGACTGCGCATCCCGTTCGTCGCCGCGCAGCTCGCCGACATCGTCTGGCGCATCGTGCAACTGGAGAGCCTGAAGCTCTACGGTGAGGTGCTCAACCACGGACGACCCGAACCGGCGGAGCCCCGGGAGCAACTGGTCGCGCCGGAGACCATCCCGACGGTGATCGGTGTGCCGCTGACCGAGCGCCAGTTGCAGGCATGGCGGCGGGGTGCCGAGCAGATCGAGAGCTTTCTGCGGGACCGGATCGCCAAGCGGGACGGCCCGATGCAGACGCCGGCGGTGCAGCGAGCGATCCGCGAGCTGCTTGACTTCCGGGCCGAGCTGGCCGCGCTCACCGCCGAACTCGACCGGGACGTCAGCATGGATCTGCTCGAGCGCGTCGACGGGCTGGGCCGGCGGATCTGCGGCGCGGCCTGGCCCGACCTGCCCTGGCCGGAACAGCCGACGGAGCCGACGCAGTGAGCGCCGCGATCCCCGCGCCGTCGACGCTGAACTTCCTGGCCGGGCTGTTCGCCGGAGCCGGGATCAACATGCTGACCTCGGTGTCGACCGGCCCGCCGGACCCGCAGATGTCCACCGCGAAGGTGGCGCTGGACTCGGCGCTCTGGGTGGTCGCCGCCGCGTTCATGACCTGGGCGGCGCACCTGTTCCAGGCGGCGGAGCGCGAGGCCGACCTCTACATCGACCGGGACTTCAGCGAGGCGGAGAAGCAGGAGATCCGGCAGGAGTATCTTCGTCGCGCGCTGCGCCGTGCCCGGTTACCGCTGGGGATGACCACGTTGTCCCTGGTGGGCGCGGTGCTCCTGTTGCCCGGCTTCATCAGCTGGCACCGCTTGTTCGGCGGCTGACCAGCGCGGAGTCGGCTGGCAACTGACGGTGAATTGCCTGACAACCGGGCGATTGTGGTGGCCGGAAGGTGGCATTCGCGGCAATCCTGGGGACCATGGCCACCCCTACGCCGCTGTCGCGGCTGTTCACCGTCGTGCTGGCCGGCGTGCTCGCCGGCCTGGTCCTGGCGGTCGTCGCGCTCCCGGGCAACCTGCTGCTCGGCTTCGCCGCGCAGTCGGCGCTCGGGAACTACGCCGCGCTGCCGGACGCGCTGCGGACCCCGGCCACCCCGCAGCGGTCGTATCTCTACGCCAACGACGGCAAGACGTTGATCACCACGTTCTACGACGTGAACCGCACGGATGTGCCGCTGGCGGAGATCGCGCCGGTGATGCGGCAGGCGATCGTCGCCGCCGAGGACCGGCGCTTCTACGACCACGGCGGGGTCGATCTGCGCGGCATGCTGCGCGCCCTGGTCACCAACGTCACCGAGGGCGGCACCGAGCAGGGTGGCTCCACGCTGACCATGCAGTACGTGCGCAACGTGCTCAAGACCGACCCGAGCCGCACCGCCGAGGAGCGGGACGCCGCCACCGAGCAGACGGTGGTGCGCAAGATCCAGGAGATCCGGTACGCCAACGCACTGGAGCAGCGCCTCGGCAAGGACGAGATCCTCAACCGCTACCTCAACATCGCGTACTTCGGCTCCGGCGCGTACGGGATCGCCGCCGCGAGTCAGCGCTACTTCGCCAAGACGCCGGCCGAGCTGACCCTGGCCGAGGCGGCCCTGCTCGCCGGCCTGGTGCAGGCGCCCGAGGCGTACAGCCCGATCGACGGTGACGCCGAGGCGGCGCTCGTGCGGCGGGGGTACGTGCTGGACGCGATGGCCGAGACCGGGGCGATCACCGGCGAGCAGGCCGCCCAGGCCAAGGCCGAGGAGTTGACCCTGGACCCGAGCGAGCAGGCCAACGGCTGTGCCGCCACCGCCGGCGGTGGCGACGGGTGGGGGTTCTTCTGCGACTACCTGCGCCGCTGGTGGATCGCCCAGCCGGAGTTCGGCGACACCGTCGAGGAGCGGGAGCAGGCGCTGCGCCGGGGCGGCTACACCGTGGTCACCACGCTGGACCCGCAGGTGCAGGCCACCGCACAGGAGCAGGCCACCGCCGTCTACGGGTACGACAACCCGCGCGCCCTGCCGGTCGCCGCGGTCGAACCCGGCACCGGCCGGGTCCTCGCGATGGCGGTCAACCGGCACTACAGCCTCGACGACAACCCCGACGGGCAGGTGAACTACCCGAACACCGTCAATCCGCTGATCTCCGGCGGCGGCGGTGTCGCCGGTTACCAGGCCGGCTCGACGTTCAAGCTGTTCACGATGCTCGCCGCGCTGGAGTCCGGCCGGCCGCTGGCCACCGGATTCGACGCGCCCAGCCGGCTGCCCACCCGGTATCCGGCCGACGGGGAGAGCAGCTGCGACGGCCGGTGGTGCCCGGCCAACGCCAACCCGGAGTGGATGGACGGCTACCGGATGATGTGGGACGGCTTCGGCCGCTCGGTGAACACGTACTTCGTCTGGCTGGCCGAGCAGGTGGGCCCGGACAAGGTGGTGGAGATGGCCCAGCGGCTCGGCATCACCTTCCGCGCCTCGTCCGACGCGGACTTCGCCGAGAACGACGCGGCCGACTGGGGGGCGTTCACGCTCGGGGTGGCCGCGACCACTCCGCTCGACCTGGCCAACGCGTACGCCACCGTGGCCGCGGAGGGGACGTACTGCGCGCCGGTGCCGGTGGTGTCGGTGACCGCGCCGGACGGGCAGCGGCTACCGGTCGGCGACCCGTCCTGCCGGGAGGCGCTCGACCCCGACGTGGCCCGCGCCGCCACCGACGCGGCTCGCTGCCCGGTCGGTCAGCAGTCGGCGTTCGGGCAGTGCAACGGCGGCACGGCCACCAGCGTGGACCGCATCCTCGACGGCCGTCCGGTGGCCGGCAAGACCGGCAGTTCCGACCGGGCCGCCACGGAGAGCTTCGTCGGGTTCACCCCGCAGGTTGCGGTCGCCGGCATCGCCGCCAACCCCGACGATCCGACCGACTCGGTCGGCGCCGCGGTGCAGGCCCGGGTGATCGACGCGGTCGCGCGGATCATCGACACCGCTGTCGACGGCCAGCCGGAGCAGGCGTTCACCGCACCCAGCCGCGAGCTGGTCGGCACCCCCGCCGCCCCGCCGAACGCGACCCCTTCACCACCACCGACCGCCGCCGCGCCGCCGACACCCCCACCCCTGGCTCCAACCCCGAGGCTGACCCACCCACCCCACCCACCCACCACCACCCCACCCCACCCCCGTTCTCACTCCGTTGATCATGAAGTTAGCGGGGAGTTCGATCTCGAAAAGCCCCGCTAACCTCATGATCGACAGGGCTGGGGCTGGGGCTGGGGCTGGGGCTGGGGCTGGGGGTGGGGGTGGGTGGGGTGGGTGGGGTTAGGAGCGGGTGCGGCGGGGGCGGTAGGTGGTGACCACGCTGGGTAGGCCGCGGCGGACGATGCCGGCCCAGTCGGTGTCGCCGCGCAGCACCGCCGCCGCCGTCTTGCGGGCCTGGTCGACGGTGAAGTGCGGAGGCATCATCAGCTCGGCCGGGTCGACCAGCGCGTTGATCACGGTGGGCCGGTCGGCGCGCAGTGCCCGGTCCCAGACGTCGGACACCTGGTCGGGGTGGTCGACCAGTTCGCCGCGCAGCCCCAGCACCTCACCCCACTGGTGGTACGCGATGTCGGGCAACTGCTGGCTGTCCGGGAACATCGGCGTGCCCTCGGTCGAGCGCTGCTCCCAGCTGACGAACGCCAGGTCCCGGTTGTTGAGCACCAGCACCACGAACCGCGGGTCGGCCCAGCCCCGCCAGTACTTGGCCACCGTGATCAGTTCGTTGATCCCGTTCATCTGCATCGCGCCGTCGCCGATCAGGGCCACCAGCGGGCGGTCGGGGTGGGCGAACTTGGCCGCTAGGGCGTACGGCATGGCACCACCCATGGACAGCAGGGTGCCGGACAGGCTGGCCAGCATTCCCGGCCGGACCTTCAGGTGCCGGGCGTACCAGGCGGTGGTGGTGCCGCAGTCCACGGCGAGCATCACGTCGTCGGGCAGCCGCTCGCTGAGGCTGGCGAAGAGCAGCTGCGGGTTGACCGGGTCGGCCTGCTGCTCCGCCAGCTCGCGCTGCGACTGCCGCCAGGCGGCGGTGGCCCCGGCGATGGTCTGCCGCCAGCGGGTCGGCCCCGCCCCGGGCCCAACTCGCGCAGCAGTGCCCGCAGGGTGGGCGCGGCGTCGCCGGTCAGGTTCACCTCGGTCGGGTAGCGCAGACCGAGCAGGGTGGCGTCGTGGTCGATCTGCACCGCCCGAGCCTGGCCCGGCGGCGGGTAGAACTCCGAGTACGGCATGTTGCTGCCGACGATGAGCAGCCGGTCGCACTGGTTCATCAGCTGCCAGCTGGGCCGGGTGCCGAGCAGGCCGATGGCGCCGGTCACCCACGGCTCCCGGTGGTCCACCGCGGTGAACCCGAGCAGCGCCGTCGCCACCCCCGCGCCGAGGCGGTGGGCCACCTCGCGTACCTCGTTCTCGGCGCCGAGGGCACCCTGGCCGACCAGCATCGCCACCCGCTCGCCGCTGCCGAGCACCTCGGCGGCCTGCCGGACGTCCGCCTCCGGTGGCACCGTCGGGCCACTGCTCGGCACGCTGCTGGTGTGGTAGTAGCCGTGCGCGTGCGGCGGGTTCGGCATCGCGTCCAGGTCCTGCACGTCGAGCGGCAGGACCAGCGCCGTGACGGTGCGCCGGGCCAGCGCCGTCCGGCAGGCGCGGTCCACCAGGTGCCGGACCTGGGACGGGTGGTCGAGCTGGGCCAGGAACGCCGCGGCGACATCCTTGTAGAGGGCGAGCAGGTCCACCTCCTGGTAGTAGCCGCCGCCCTCGGCGGTGAGCGCGGTGTGTCCCACCAACGCCACCACCGGTTGGTGGTCCAGCTTGGCGTCGTAGAGGCCGTTCAGGGCGTGGATGGCACCCGGCCCACTGGTGACCAGCACCGCACCGATCGGCCCGCCGCCGTACTTGACGTGCGCCGAGGCGGCGAACCCGGCGGTCTCCTCGTGGCGCACCTGGACGAACTGCGCCAGCTCGTGGGTGCGTTGCAGGGCCGAGGTCATGCCGTTGATGCCGTCGCCCGGGAAGCCGAAGTACCGGCGGACGCCCCAGCAGGCGAGTCGCTGCACGACGTGGTCCGCGACCGTGGCCTCGCGGGGCAGGGGCCACGGGTCGGCCGGCACGAGAGTGCGGGCGTGGTCTGCGCTCATCGGGTACGCCTTTCCGGCCGGGCTACTCAAACGGAGTGGCCCGGTATTCCCCGCATCTTCCTGGCGAAACACCCCAACCGGGATAGACCCGGCCTGCCGGAAGTGCCCGGCACTCGTACCCCTGACGAGGCCCCGTGCCGTGGGGCCTTGTCAGGGGTACGCGGGTCAGGCGCGCCTGGCGGAGCGGACGAACGACCGCCAGGCGGCGCGACCTCCACCATCTCGACCCGCACGACGGTCCCGAGCCCCGGGCACTGTTCGACCGTTTCCTCGCCGGGGTCCGGCGCGGCCGGTGAAGTGTCTGGACACCGCACCAGGGTCGGCGGCATGGTCGCTCACCACCTGACGAGGGACGAGGCCCGCCGGATCGCGATCCACGCCCAACTGCTCGACGCCCCGCGCCCGACCGGACGCTGGTGGAGACCGTGGCCCACATCCGGCCGCCGTGCGACCTGCCCGCCGTGCTCGCCGAGGCCCGGGCCGAGACCCACCCGTCCAGCCGGGCCTGGATCGAGGAGAACGAGTCGTTCCGCCGCGACATCCTGGCGCTGCTGGCGGAGCGGGGACCGCTGCTCTCCCGGGACATCCCCGACACGAGCGTGGTGCCCTGGCCGTCGACGGGCTGGACCAACAACCGCAACGTCACCAAGATGCTCGAATTGATGGCCCGTGGCGATCTCAGGCCGTAGGGGGCGGCAGCGCTACTGGCACCTACCCGAGCGGGTCTACGGCGCCGAGCAGCCCGAACTCGCCCTCGACGTCGCGATCCGGGTGCGCAACGAGCGTCGGCTCGCGGCGCTCGGCATCGCCCGCTCCGGCGGCACCCTGACCCCGGGTGAGTCGCCATTCGTCGGCGACGCCGGTGAGGAGGCGGTCGTCGAGGGCACGCCCGGCACCTGGCGGGTCCATCCGGCGTACGTCGGCCTGCCGTTCGAGGGGCGCACCGCGCTGCTGTCCCCCTTCGACCGGCTGATCCACGACCGGGTACGCGCCGAGCAGCTGTTCGACTTCGAGTACCTCCTTGAGATGTACAAGCCTCGGGAGAAGCGCCGCTGGGGCTATTTCGCCCTGCCGGTCCTGCACGGGGATCGGCTGGTCGGCAAGCTGGACGACACCGCCGACCGCAAGGCCGGCACCCTGATCGTCAACGCCGTGCACGAGGACGTCCCCTTCACCGGTGCCATGGCCGCCGCCGTCCGCGCCGAGATCGAGAACCTCGCCGCCTGGCTCGGCCTCACGGCCACCGGCTGTTAGGCGTCTGGCTCACCGGACACGTTCCACCCGACCGGATCGTCGCGCGGGGTGGGATCCTGCCCGTGATGATGGGCTGAGGTGGGTCCGGCAGAATCGGCGGGTGCCCGTCCACCTGATCACCGAGCCCGACGACGAGCGGATCGCCGACTACCGCGCGCTGACCGACGTCGAGTTGCGGACCCGCTGGGAGCCGCCGCACGGCCTGTTCATCGCCGAGGGTGAGCTGGTGCTGCGCCGGGCGCTGCGGGCCGGCTACCCGGCCCGGTCGTACCTGGTCGACGCCAAGCGGGTCGACCAGCTCGCCGACCTCGACACCGGCGACGCCCCGGTCTACGCCGCGACGCAGGACGTGCTGCGGTCGGCCACCGGCTTCCACGTGCATCGGGGTGTGCTCGCCTCGTTCCGGCGCAAGCCGCTGCCGACCCCCGCCGAGGTGCTGGCCACTGCCGGACGGGTGGTGATCCTCGAAGACGTCAACAACCACACGAACCTGGGTGCCATCTTCCGGGCGGTGGCGGGACTCGGCGTGGATGCCGTGCTGCTCTCGCCCACCTGCGCAGACCCGCTCTACCGGCGCAGCGTACGGGTCAGCATGGGCGAGGTCTTCGCCGTGCCGTACGCAAAGCTGGAGCCGTGGCCGGCGGCGCTGGCCGAGGTGCGGGCCGCCGGGTTCACCGTGCTGGCCATGACCCCGGCCCCCGACGCGGTGCCGATCCAGCGGCTGGCACCGGCCCACCGAGCCCGTGCCGCGCTGCTGCTCGGCGCCGAGGGCGCGGGGCTGACCGGGGCGGCGATGGCGGCCAGCGACGTACGGGTGGTGATCCCGATGCGCCGCCGCGTCGACTCGCTGAACGTCGCCGCCGCCACCGCCGTGGCCTGTTGGGAACTGGGCCGCGACGACCCCTGTTAGTCCGGACGCCGTCGAGGCCCTCCGCCCCCGTCGCCGCCGGCCGGGCTGCTCTCCGCCGGGCCGGGCCGTCTGGCGGCTCTCCGCCGGGCCGGACGGTCGAGGTGCGCGGTGAGCTGCGGGTACCGTGTCGCCCGTGTTCCCTACCGTCCGTGAGGTCCTCGCGCTGGACCCGGTCCGCCACGGCGCCCCGCGCCTGGTCGCCGGGGAGGCCGGGTTGGACCGCCCGGTGCGCTGGGTGCACGTCGCGGAGGTGCCCGACATCGCGACCCTGCTCGGCGGCGGCGAGCTGGTGCTCACCACGGGCATCGGGCTGCCCGGCGACGACGCCGGGCTGCGGGCCTTCATCGGCGAGTTGGCGGGCGTCGGTGTCTCCGGGCTCGTGGTGGAACTGGGCCGCCGCTACCCCAGCGAGGTACCCCGGGTGATGGTCGCCGCCGCCGAACGCCACGGCCTGCCGCTGGTGGAACTGCGCCGGGCCACCCCGTTCGTCCGGATCACCGAGGCGGTGCATGCGCTGATCGTGGACGCCCAGCTCACCGAGCTGCGCGCCACCGAGGAGATCCACCAGCGGTTCACCGAGCTGTCGGTGGAGGGTGCCGACCCGGGGGAGGTCCTGCGGCAGGCCGCCGAGCTGTCCGGCTGTCCGGTGGTGCTGGAGAACCTGTCCCGGCAGGTGCTCGCGTACGACCCGGCGGGGGAGAGCGCCGAGCTGCTGCTGGACGGATGGGAGCAGCACTCGCGGCGCATCCGGCCCGCCGGCCGCACCGCGTACGACGGGGACAGCGGCTGGCTGGTCACCATGGTCGGTGCCCGGGGGCAGGACTGGGGCCGGCTGCTGCTGCGCTGGCCGGGCGGGGTGAACTGGCCGCCCCGGGGCGCCCGACCCGACCGGCACCGGCGTACCGGCCGTCGCGGCGCCGCCCACGCGGCTGACCATCCTGGTCGAGCGGGCGGCGTCCACGCTGGCCCTGGGCCGGCTGATCCGACGCGACGCCGAGGGACTGGAGCGGCAGATCCACCGGACCCTGCTCACCGCCCTGCTCGACCACTCCCGCCCGGTGGATGAGGTGGCGCTGCGGGCCCGGGCTCTCGGGGTGGTGCTGGAACGTCGGCACCTCGTCGGGGTGGTGGTCCGTTACCGCGCCGACGACACGGCGGCGGAGGGCGGTCTGCTCGCGGAGGCGGGACCCACCGGTGAGGCACTCGAGGCGGCTCCGGACGCCGGCCCGGCCCGGCTGCGGGACCTCGCCGAGGCCGTCGGCCAGGCGTTGCGCGAGGCGCACCTGACCGGGCTGACCAGCGCCGTGGACGACCAGGCGGTTGGCGCCCTGCTCGCCCTGCCCGATCCGGCGGGGAGGGGCGGGCGCTGTCCGCCTTCGCCGCCGCGCTGCGCCGGGCCCGCCCCGACCTGCACACCCGCCCCGATCCGCGGGCCCGTTCCGAGGCGCAGGCCCGGTCCGACGGTGCCGCCCGGTCCGATGGTGCCGCCCGGTCCGACGGTGTGGTCCGGTCGGAGGGTGTGGTCCGGCCCGACGGTGCGGTTCGGGCGAACACGGCTCGGCCGCGTCCCGGCGGTGGCCTGCTCATCGCCGCGGGATCCGGGGTGGGCAGCCTGCGGGAGGCGCGCCGCTCGCTGATCGAGGCCCGGCAGGTCGCCGACGCGGCCCGCCGGGATCGGCGAGACCTGCCGGTCTTCCGGTTGCCGCACGTCGGGCTCGCCGGTCTGCTACATCTGCTGCGCGACGAGCCCCGGGTGCAGACCTTCGTGGAACGGCAGCTCGGCGCGTTGCTGGCACACGACGCGCAGCACCACCGGGAGCAACTGCTCGGCACCCTGCGGGCGTACCTGGAACAGGGCCGGAACAAGTCGGCGGCGGCTGCCGCGGCGCACCTGTCCCGGCCGGCGTTCTACGAGCGGCTGGCCCGCATCGGCCGGATCCTCGACGTCGACCTCGACTCCGTCGACGCCTGCCTCTCCCTCCACGTCGCCCTCCTGGCCCTAGACGCCATCCGCACCCCTAACCCCCACCCACCCCCACCCGGCCGCGATCATGCAGTTGTGGCACCTGACAAAAGGCGCAGACGGGGCGAAACAACTGCCACAACTGCATGATCGGCGGAAAGGGGGCGGGGGTTAGGGGGTGAGGGTTTGGAGGGTTTTGGTGTAGGTGGGGGGATGTGGTGGGGGGCGGTGGAGGGGTGAAGGTGTCGGAGGTGGCGGCGGTGGACCAGGCGGTTTCCGGGACGGCGGCCACGAGTGCGCGGACGACGGGGGCGTGCCGCCAGTCGGGCTGCTCGGCGAGCAGGCTCAGCGCCACCACCGACTCCTCCACCTCGCCGACACACTCGAACGGCTTGTGCCCGTCCACGCCCAGTAGCTCGCGGTAACCGGGGATCTGCGCCTCGTCGGCGAGCAGGTCCCCGCCGAAGATGTGGGTGATCCGCTCGCGGGACATGAACGGCGCCAGAGCGAGGAAGACGAAACGGCACTTGGGGCAGTCGCGGCACCACCGCTCGCTGGCGTCCCGGAGCTTGAACGCCGCGTTGCAACTGGTCACCACGTCGTCGTAGCGGTCGATGCCGGCGAACAACCGGGCGATGTGCAGCTCCGACAGCGGGCGCAACAGGGAGAAGTACGGCTCGGCCAACCCGGCGTGCTCCGTCAGGGCCGCCCGTAGCAGCCCCTCGGCCACCACGCCCTTGGACCACTGGTGGTTGATCTCGTGACCGTTCCAGATCAGGTTGGGGTCCGACGCCGAGCGCTCGTTGGACATCACCACCGGACCCAGCCCGTGCAGCACGGCCGTGGCGACGGCGATCAGCGAGTTGATCGCGGTGACCGGGATGTGCCCGTTGCGGGCGCCGGCCGCGTTCAGGTCGAACAGCACCGGGTCGATGCGGCGCCGGGCCGCGAGCGGGGCGAGCCCCGAGGCCTCGTTCACCGCCGTGATCACATGGTTCGGGTTGACCGAGAAGGGCACCGGGTCGAGACCCGCCCGGCGCAGCGCCTCCAGGCTGACGATCGAGTCCTTGCCGCCGCCGACCGCCGACAGCGGGCGCCGGTCGGAGTTGTCGTACTCGGCCGCGGGCTCGACCCGGCCGGCCGGCACCCGCGGGGTCAGCTCCAGCACGTACGGCAGCCGGTTGCGGTACGCGTACTCGGCGAGGCCCTCGGTGTAGACGGCCGTGACGAACTCGACGGCGGCCGGGCCGAGCGGAGCCGGCAGCAGCAGCTGCCCGGGCGCGACGGTCTTGTAGTAGCTGACCCCGGCCACGACGTGCAGCAGCTCCAGCACCCGGCCCAGCGCCGCCACCGCGGCGTCCGACGGGGACTCCGCCGGCACCGCGAATGTGATCACCTCGGTGAACCGCTGCTCGCCGTCCGGCCCGGTCAGGGCGTAGTCGAACAACGCCTCCCCGGTGGCGAGGTCGATCGAGTAGGACGGGAAGGTGAAGGCGTCCATCCGCCGGAGCTGCGTGTTGGGCACACGCCATACTAGGCCCTGGTTCGTCCGGCCGTGCCCGGCTCTGCCGGACCCTGCCCGTGACCATGCCGCCGCCGCATCCGAGGAGAGCCCGTGCGCCTGTCTGACCTGCGCGGACGTAAAGTCGCCGTCTGGGGAGCCGGCCGGGAGGGACGGGCTGCGGTGACCGCGATCGCCGCCCACGGCCCGGCCGACCTGGTCGCCGTCGACGACAGCGCCAACTTCCTCTCGCTGCCCTGGGACGGGCCGCTGGCGGAGGCCGCCCCGCTGATCACCGGTGAGGAGGGCTTCGCCCGGCTGGCCGCCGCCGACGTGGTGGTTCGCTCGCCGGGGGTGCCGCAGACCCATCCGTGGCTGGTGGAGCTGCGTCGCCGGGGCGTGACCGTCACCCAGGGCACCTCGCTGTGGATGGCCGACCACGGCGAGCGCACCATCGCGGTGACCGGCAGCAAGGGCAAGAGCACCACGTCGAGCCTGATCAGTCACCTGTTGACGGCGGTGGACCGGCCGAACGTCTTCGGCGGCAACATCGGCGTGCCGACCCTGGACCTGCCGGAGGCGGAGCTGTACGTGTTGGAGCTGTCCAGCTACCAGTGCAGCGACCTGACCGACTCGCCGCGGGTGGCGGTGGTCACCGCGCTCTTCCCCGAGCACCTCGACGCGCACGGCGGCGAGCGGGAGTACTACCGGGACAAGCTCAACCTGCTCGCGTACGGCCCCCGCACGGTGGTGGTCAACGGTGCGGACCCGCGGCTGGCGTTCGAGCTGGGCGATCGGGCTGCGGTGCGCGCCGGCACGGCCGACTCGGTGAGCGTCGCCGCCGGCCCGGACGGTACGCCCTGGTTCCACCTGGTCGACCAGCCGCTCTTCCCCCGGGCGGTGCTGCCCCTGGTGGGCCGGCACAACGAGGGCAACCTCTGCGTGGCCCTGGCGGTGCTGGCCGCGCTCGGCGTGGATCTGGTCGACCGCAAGGACACCCTGGCCGTGGCGGTCGCCGAGTTCCAGGGTCTGGCCCACCGGCTGACCGAGATCGCCGACCCGTCGGGGCTGACCTTCGTCGACGACACCCTGGCAACCAGCCCGTACGCGGCCATCCACGCCATCGACGCGTACGAGGGGCGGCCGTTGACCGTGATCGTCGGCGGCAACGACCGGGGTGTCGACTACGCCCCGCTGCGCGACCACCTGGCCGAGCGGGAGCTGACCGTGATCGGCATTCCGGACAGCGGCCCCCGGATCCTCGGGGCGCTCGACGGGCTGCCGAAGGTGCGTACCGAGCTGGTCGAGGACCTCACCGAGGCGGTGCAGCTGGCCCGGCGGGTCACCCCGGCCGGCGGTGTGGTGCTGCTGTCGCCGGCCGCGCCGAGCTACGGCCGGTTCCGCAACTTCGAGCACCGCTCGGAGGTCTTCGCCGAGGCCGTCCGCGCCACCGCCCCCGCCTGAACCCGGTGCCCCGGCCGGCCTGTGTCGATCATGACGTTGTTGCCACCCTCTGTCCGATTCTCCTGGTGACAGCTTCATGACCACGGCGGGCGCCGGAGGCCCGGGCTGGTGGTCGGGAGGTTCTACGCTGACGGGAGTCGCTGCCCGGAGGTGGTGGATGGTCCAACTGCTGCGCCGCCCGCGTACGCACGCGGTCGGCATCGCACGGCTGATGGCATACACCGACCCGATCGCACTGATCGGTGTCGCCCTGTCGATCTCGCTCTCCGTGACGCTCGACCTGACCGGCGCCGCCACCGGCGTGGAGTCGTTGCTGGCCGGTCTGATGGGCATCACCATCTCGTTGCTGGTGGACTCCATGGCCCGGGCCGAGCGTCGGTTCCAACTGCGGGCGCTGCTGGCCGGCCCGCACTGGCTGGTGCGGGCGGTCCCGGAACTCGCCACCGCCGCGACCGAGGCGGTCGACCGCCATCCGGGCACCCGGGTCGCTGAGGAGACCCGGCGTCGGTTCGAGCGGTTCCACGCCGACCTCGGGCAGCTTCGTCAGGGACGCATCCTCCGACCCGGCGAGGACTACCAGGACATGCTCGGCGCCACCCGGGACTGCCTACGGCAACTGGAGGCGCTCACCAACGTGCTGCCCCGGTTGGCCTGGTGGAGCGGTGACATCGGCCGGCGGTACTGGTCGGAGAACCTCGCCGCGCTGGCCCGGGGCGTGCAGATCACCCGGGTCTTCACCTACACCGAGTTCTCCGACGAGTTGGCGGAACTGGTGGCGACGCAGCGCCGGGCGGGCGTGCGGGTGGGTCTGCTGTCGACCGTCGCGGTCCCGGCCGACCTGCACGTCAACCTGATCCGCTGGGACGGCACCGCGTGCTGGACGGCCGGCATGAGCGCGCACGGCGAGATCAACGAGCACCGGTTCTCGGTCAACGCCGTCGACCTCGCCCGGGCCGACGAGACGTTTCAGGCGTGCCTGAGCCGGGCCACCTTCGACACCTGACGAAGGGGTGACCGCCCAGGGCGTACTGCTGGTGACCGCGGTGGTCTGGGCGGTGAGCCTGATCCGGCCGGTCCGGTGGCGGGCTCTCGTGGCCGCGTTGCCGCTGCCGATGACGGTCGCGCTGCTGGCCACCGGCCGCCCCGTCGACGGCACGCAACTCGTCGGGGTGGTCGGGCTCAACCTGTTCTTCGGCGTCGTGGCGCTGACGCATCACCGGTTCCGTTGGCCGATACTGTTGGCCGACCTGACGGGTGTCGCCGGCTACGTCGCGCTCGCGGCGGCGCTGGGTCCGGTCGCGCTGCCGTTCGGGCCGACGGTGGCCGCCACGGTCGCCCTCTGGCTGCTCGCCATGCTGGCGCTCCGCCGCCTGCCAGGACCCGACCCACCGGCGGACCCGGCCGACCCACCCCGCGACCCGCCGGTCGGTGCCGCCGACCCGGCCCGCGAGGCCAACACGCTGCCCGCCGACCCGCTCCGCGATCCGGCGGTGACGACCGCTGCAGCGGTGCGCCACGCGGCGACCGGAGGCGGCGGGCGGCGGCCGGCGGGACACGGTGCGCGGGTTCCGGCGGTGGCCCGGCTGCTGCTGATCCTCGCCGGTGCGGTGCTGACCGGCTTGCTCGGCCAGGTGCTGCGCGGGCTGGTGGTGACCTTCCCGTACGCCGGGGTGCTGGTCGCGGTCGAGGTGCGGCGGGACCTGCCGGCCTTCTGCCGGCACTTCGCCCGGAACAGCCTGGCGCTGCTCGGGTTCCTGGTCGGGGTCCGCCTGGGCCAGGACGCCTCGGTCGCGGTATCGCTCGTCGTCGGCTGGGTGGGCTTCGGTCTGGTCGCCGCGGCGCTGCACCTTCCCCGGTATGAGCGCGGAAAACGCTACTCAGCTACTCGTTCGATCACCGGAAGCGTGGTGATGCCGCGAGACAGCGACGGAAAGCGTTGACGTGTTGTCAACGTTCCCGGGGCATCGCCGGACAGTCTGGCACTTGTCCCGGCAGTGAAGGTGGTGAAAGCGTTCGGTAACGCGAACCGAAGGGGCGACGATGACCGCCGACGACCTGCTGGCCCGGCACCGGGCCGTGCTCCCGTCCTGGATGACGCTCTACTACGCCGAGCCGATCGAACTCGTCAGCGGCGAGGGCCGCCGGGTCACCGACGCGCGGGGCCGCTCCTACCTGGACTTCTTCGGCGGGGTGCTGACCAACTCGCTCGGCTACGACATCGCCGAGGTCCGGGAGGCGGTGCAGCGGCAGTTGGCCACCGGGATCGTGCACACCTCGACGCTCTACCTGATCCGCCAGCAGGTCGAGCTGGCCGAGAAGGTGGCGCGGCTGTCCGGCATCCCCGACGCCCGGGTCTTCTTCACCAACTCCGGCACCGAGGCCAACGAGGCGGCGCTGCTGGCCGCCACCAACTACCGCCGCTCGCACCAGATCCTCGCGGTGCGCAACAGCTATCACGGCCGGACGTACGCGACCATGGGGGTGACCGGCAACCGCAACTGGTCGCCGACGGCACTGAACCCGCTACAGGTCGCCTGGCTGCACTCGGGAGAGCGGCTGCGCGGCCTGCTGGCCCGGCTGCCCGAGGCCGAGCGGGTCGACGCGGCGGTGGAGGACCTGCGCGAGGTCCTCGCCACGCAGACCAGCGGGGATGTGGCCTGCCTGATCGCCGAGCCGATCCAGGGGGTCGGCGGCTTCGTGCACGGCCCCGACGGGCTGTTCGCCGGCTGGCAGAAGGTCCTCGACGAGCACGGCATTCTGCTCATCTCCGACGAGGTCCAGACCGGCTGGGGGCGTACCGGCGAGCACTTCTGGGGCTACCAGGCGCACGGCGTGACCCCGGATCTGCTCACCTTCGCCAAGGGCATCGGCAACGGGTTCGCGTTGGCCGGGGTGGTCGGTCGGTCGGAGGTGCTGGAGTCGGTCCCGGCGATCAGCTTCTCCACCTTCGGCGGCAACCCCGTCTCCACCGCCGCCGGCAACGCGGTCCTGGACTACCTGCTCGAACACGACCTGCAGGCGAACGCCGCCCGGGTTGGCGCGATCCTCGGTGACGGCCTGCGCGACGCGGTCGCCGGCCTCGAACAGGTCGGTGAGGTACGCGGCAAGGGCCTGATGCTCGGTGTCGAGTTCGTGCGCCCCGGCAGCGGCGAGCCGGACCCGACGCTGGCCGCGCAGGTGTTCGAGGCGTGCCGGGAGGGCGGACTGCTGACCGGCAAGGGCGGGCTGTACGGCAACGTGGTGCGGATGGGGCCGCCGTTGACGCTGACCGAGGAGGAGGCCCGCGAGGGCCTGGCCATCCTGGTCGAGGCGATCCGTTCGTGCGTGGGTGGTCGGGCGTGAACCTCCTCGGGCACTTCATCGACGGCAAGCACACAAGCGGCACCTCGACCCGGCGCGGGGACGTCTTCGACCCGGCGACCGGCCGGCGTACCGCCGAGGTGGAGCTGGCCTGCGCCGCGGACGTCGCGACCGCGGTCGAGGCCGCCGAGCGCGCGGCCCGCACCTGGCGGGACGCGTCGCTGGCGAAGCGGACCGGGGTGCTGTTCGCCTTCCGCGAACTGGTCCGTGCCCGCCGCGACCGGCTGGCCGAGCTGATCACCGCCGAACACGGCAAGGTGCTCGCCGACGCCGCCGGCGAGGTGCAGCGCGGGCTGGAGGTGATCGAGTACGCCTGCGGCATCCCGTCGGCGTTGCGCGGCGGCTTCAGCGAGAACGTCTCCACCGAGGTCGACTCGTACAGCCTGCGGCAGCCGCTCGGCGTGGTCGCGGTGATCAGCCCGTTCAACTTCCCGGTGATGGTGCCGCTGTGGTTCGTCCCGGTGGCCGTGGCCGCCGGCAACGCCGTGGTGCTCAAGCCGAGCGAGAAGGACCCGAGCGCGGCGCTGCTGCTGGCCGAGCTGTTCGTCGAGGCCGGCCTGCCCGACGGGGTGCTGAACGTGGTCAACGGCGACGCCGAGGCGGTCGACGCGTTGCTGGACCACCCAACGGTCCGGGCGGTGTCGTTCGTCGGTTCCACCCCGGTCGCCCGGCACGTCTACCAGCGCGGCACCGCGGCGGGCAAGCGGGTGCAGGCGCTCGGCGGTGCGAAGAACCACATGGTGGTGCTGCCCGACGCCGACCTGGACCTGGCCGCCGACGCGGCGGTCAACGCCGGGTTCGGTTCGGCGGGGGAGCGGTGCATGGCGATCTCGGCGCTGGTCGCCGTGGAGCCGGTCGCCGACGAGTTGGTGGCGCGGATCGCGCGGCGGCTGGCCGGGTTGCGCACCGGCGACGGCCGGCGCGGCTGCGACATGGGCCCGCTGGTGACCGCCGGACACGCGGCGAAGGTCCGTTCCTACGTGGCGGCCGGCGTGCTGGCCGGCGCGGTCCCGGTGGTGGACGGGCGGGGCGTCCGGCCCGACGGCGATCCGGCGGGCTTCTGGCTCGGCCCGACCCTGTTCGACCACGTCACCCCGGACATGTCGATCTACACGGACGAGATCTTCGGCCCGGTGCTGTCGGTGCTGCGGGTCGGCTCGTACGACGAGGCGGTGGCGTTGGTCAACGCCAGCCCGTACGGCAACGGCACCGCGATCTTCACCAACGACGGTGGCGCCGCCCGGCGCTACCAGCACGAGGTGGAGGTCGGCATGGTCGGCATCAACGTCCCGATCCCGGTGCCGATGGCGTACTACTCTTTCGGCGGCTGGAAGTCGTCCCTCTTCGGTGACCTGCACGCGCACGGCGCCGACGGCGTCGCGTTCTTCACCCGGGGCAAGGTGGTCACCAGCCGGTGGCTCGACCCGCGCCACGGCGGGGTCAACCTCGGCTTCCCCACCCAGACCTGAGCAGGCGCAGGGCGCCCGCGCCGGCCAGGTACGCCACCAGTGCGGCGACGGGCAGCCCGAGCGGCTCGGGTGCGGTCTTCGCGGTGGCGCCGTTGGCCGCCAGGGCGTACACCACGGCGGCGAAACCGGCGACGCTGAGCACGCCGCGACCGATCGCCCACCGGTTGCCCGGCCGTCCGCCTCCCCGCGGTCCGGTGTCGTCCCGCGGCCGGGTGGTCTTGCCGGCCGGGCCCGGTTCCGGTGGCCGCCGCGCCGTGGAGCGACCGGTGCGGGCCTCGATCGGGCCGAAGATCGCGACCAGGATCGCCAGCACCACCGTCAGCATCAGCACCCAGGGCAGCCGCCACGCCCACCAGGCCGCGGAGCCGGCGGCCGGGGTGGGCAGCGCGCCGAGCCCGTGCAGCGCGCCGATCAGCAGCACCGCCGCGCTGAGATGCCACAGGAACACGGTCAGCACGACCGAGTTGACGGCGATCACCGCCTGCCACGGCCGGCTGCCGTGCAGCCAGCGTTCGGCCCGCTGGCGCAACAGCAGGATCAGCCCGAGCTGGGCGGTGGCCACGGCCAGCAGCGCCACGCTGGGCGGCGCGGCGTTGGCCAGCCGCTGGCCGGGCAGGTTGATCATGCTCACCGGGTACGGGCCGGGGCCGGTCAGCAGCACCGCCAAAGCGAGACCGCCGGCGAGCATCGCCCACGCCGTTCCCGGCGACATCGGCAGGCACCGGGTCCGGAGCCCGAGGCCACCGCCCGGGTGGCAGTTCCCCTGGCGGGCGTCGTACCAGGCGAAGCCGAGCTGGTGGACGGCCAACCAACCGAACAGGTAGCCCGGCAGCGCCAACCAGGCCGGGCCGAGCGTCCGGCCCAGGTCCCCCGCGGCCACCAGCAGCACCAGGACCAGCGGCACCAGCAGTCCGAAGCGTCGGTGCAGCGCGTACATCGGCGGGGTCAGCGGCACCACCGCGAGGTAGGCGGCGAGGAACCACAACGGAATGGTGGCGAACCAGACGATCGGGCGGACCTGATCCGGTTCGGCACCGGCCAGCCGGGCGACCAGCGCGCCGCCGGCGAGCACCAGCACCAGCGCGGTGGTGGGTCGCAGCAGCCGGGCGCTGCGGCCGAGCAGCCAGCCGACCGGATCACCGCCACGGCCGCGGTGCGCGGCCAGCGAGGCGGCGTTGGCGTACCCGCCGACCAGGAAGAACACGGGCATGACCTGAACGGCCCAGGTCAACGGGTAGGCCCAGGAGATCGCGGTCAGCGCCGAGTGGCCGTCGGGCCGGCCCTGCTCGTCGTAGTAGACGGCCGCGATCGCCCAGTGGCCGAGGACGACCAGCATGACGGCCAGCGCCCGGAGCAGGTCGAGGTAGCGCTCCCGGGTGGCCGGCGTCCGGGCGGCGAGTCGGGCCAGGCGGCGCATGGCCCGAGCGTATGCCAGTCGCCGCGACGGCCGGAGCGATAACCGCTGCGGTGCGTCCGCGGTCCCGAGCCGCCGCGCGAACCCGCGTGCACGAAGATCGTGTTCGTTGCGGGATCGAGTGGTCCTGGAGCGGCAAGCAGGCCACCCGATCCAGGATCGAGCACGACCTCGCCCGTAGCGCGGCGTGCCGGCGGGGTGCGGGCGAGCGGCCCGCCGCCGAGCGCCAGGAAGCTGGTGTCGCCGGCCGACCGGATCCGGCCGGCGGTGGCGGCACGCCGGCCGCCGACCTCCTTGATCGATCCGTGTTCAGGCTGGTGGTGGCGCTGATTCGGGGCAAGGGGGAGGCTCGGCTCGGCGGCTGTGCGCCAGGTAACAGTTTGAAAACTTCGCCCACGGTCTTGACACGGAGGTGCCTTCAGTAAGAACTTTTACCACTAACAGTTAACAGTCTTTTCCGAAAGGCGTCCCATGGTTGATCACGAGGCGGACACCTCCGCGGGCACCGCGGTGGCCGATGCCGTTGGGGTCGACCGCCGGGGCGCCCTGGGTGTCGCCTCCGACGGGGTACTGGCCCGGGTGCGCACCGGGGCCGCCGAGCTGACCGGCGCGCTGCGCCGGGTCGCCGAACACGTGCTCAGCGACCCCGAGGCGGCGGCCCGGGCCACCATCGTCGAGCTGGCCGAACGCAGTGGCACCTCGCCGGCCACGGTCACCCGCTTCTGCCGGGCGATGGGCTTCGACGGCTACGCCGACCTGCGGCTGGGCATCGCCTCCGAGACCGGCCGGGCCCGTTCGGCCGGCTGGACGGTCGACATCGGGCGCGAGATCCAGCCCGGCGACCCGCTCGACCGGGTGCTGGAGCAGATCATGGCCGCCGACACCCGGGCCATGCACGACACCGCCGCGCTGCTCGACCTGGCCGAGGTGGAGCGGGCCGCCGTCGCCGTCGCCGGTGCCAGCCGGGTGAACATCTTCGGTGCCAGCGGCAGCGCCCTGGTGGGCGAGGAGATGCAGTTCAGCCTGCACCGCATCGGGGTGGCCGCGTGGGCCTGGAACGACGTGCACTCCGGGCTCGCCTCCGCCGCACTGCTGCGCCCGGGTGACGTCGCGCTGGGCATCTCGCACAGCGGTCAGACCCGGGAGGCGATCGAGATGCTCGCCGAGGGCGGCAGCCGGGGCGCGACCACCATCGCGCTGACCGGCTTCCGGCGCTCGCCGCTGGCCGAGCTGGCCGACATCGTCCTGCTCACCGCCAGCCAGGCCACCACGTTCCGCCCGGACGCGCTGTCCGCCCGGCATCCGCAGCTGGTGGTGCTCGACCTGCTCTACATCGCGGTCGCCCAGCGCACCCACGACCGCGCCCACGCGGCCTTCCGGCGTACCGCCCAGGCCGTCGACGGGCACAAGGCCGCGAGGGGAGCCAGCGCATGATCAGCGCGCAGGGGTACGCCGACGCCGTCCGGCCCGTCCTCGACCGCCTCGTCGAGCAGGAGTCCGGGGCGCTGGACCGGGCCGCCGACCTGATCGCCGCCAGCCTGCGCGGCGGCGGGTGCTGCAGGCCTTCGGTGCCGGGCACTCGGAGGCGTTCGCCGCCGAACTGGTCGCCCGGGCCGGCGGGCTGGTCCCCACCAACCGGCTCTCGCTGCACGATCTGGTGCTGCACGGCGACGCACCGCGTGGCGTGCTCGCCGACCCCAAGCTGGAGCGCGATCCGGCCGTCGCGCACCAGCTCTACGCGCTCGCCGCGCCGCAGCCGCGGGACGTGTTCGTGGTGGCGTCACACTCCGGCATCAACGGTTCGGTGGTCGAACTGGCCCTGCTGGCCACCGGGCGCGGTCACCCGCTGATCGCGGTCACCTCGGTCGCGCACACCGGACGGGTCGCCCCGCGGCACCCGTCCGGCCGGCGGCTCGTCGATCTCGCCGACGTCGTGCTGGACAACGGCGCGCCGTACGGTGACGCACTGCTGCCGCTCGAGGGCGGCGGCGCGGTCTGTGCGGTCTCCTCGGTCACCTCGGCGCTGCTGGCGCAGCTGCTGACCGCGGAGGTCGTACGACGGTTCCACCAGGCCGGAGAGGTGGCCCCTATCTACCTCTCCGCCAACGTCCCCGGTGGGGACGAGCACAACCTCGCCCTCGAGTCGCGGTACGCCGGGCGTCTCCGGCGCACCGCCTGACCCGACACCACAAGGAGAGTCAGACGATGTCCGTTACCCCCGATCTTGACCGCCGGACCCTGCTGCGTCGCGCGGCGGCTGCGGGCCTCCTGGTGACCCCCGCTGCTGGCCTGCTCAGCGCCTGCGCCGGCAGCACGCCGGACCAGAACGACGACAACGACGCGGAGAAGAGCAACGACAACCCGTTCGGCCTGCAGGACGGCAGCGCCGTGAAGGTGGTCATCTTCAACGGTGGGCTGGGTGACGCCTGGGCGAAGGAAGACCAGGCGATCTTCAGCGCCAAGCACCCGAACGTCACCGTCAACATGAGCTCCACCCAGAAGATCAAGACCGAAGAACAGCCCAAGATGGCGACGCAGCCCAGCGACCTCATCATGAACTCGGGCGCCGACCTGATGGACCTGAGCACGCTGGTCAACGAGGGCGCCATCGAGCCGCTGGACGACCTGCTCGCCGCCCCCGCCTGGGACAGCGAGGGCACGGTCGCCGACTCGCTGCTGCCGGGCACCGTCTCCGACGGCACCTTCCAGGGCAAGTTCTTCGTGGTCTACGTCGCGTTCACCGTGTGGGGCAACTGGTACAACGGCGCCCTGTTCGACCGCGAGGGCTGGGCCCCGCCGAAGACCTTCGAAGAGTTCTTCACCCTCGCCCCGCAGATCAAGGCCAAGGGCATCGCCCCGTACGTCTACGACGCCGTGCACGGCTACTACCCGCGCTGGGCGCTGATGGCCTCGATCTGGAAGTCGGCCGGCAAGCAGGCGGTCGTCGACATCGACAACCTGAAGGAGAACGCCTGGCGCGCCGAGGGCATCCTGCCGGCCCTGGAGGCGTGGGAGAAGCTGGTCAAGGACAAGCTGGTGCTGCCGGGCAAGCTCGACCACACCCAGTCGCAGCAGGCGTGGCTCGACGGCAAGGCCGCCTTCATCCAGGTCGGCACCTGGCTGAAGAACGAGATGGCCGCGACCATCCCGCCGGGCTTCGAGATGAAGCTCTCCGACTACTGGGGCGTGAGCGCCGCCGACAAGGCGCCGAAGGACGTCTTCGCCGGTGCCGGTGAGGGCTTCGTGGTGCCGAGCAAGGCCCCGAACAAGGCGGCGGCCAAGGAGTTCCTGCGCGCGGTGCTGTCGAAGGCCGGTTCGGCGAAGTTCGCCGAGCTGACCAAGTCGCTGGCGTCGACCAAGGGCTCCGGCGACAACGTGCAGGACCCGGCGCTGGCCACGGCCAACGAGCTGATGAAGAACGCCGGCTCGGACCTGATCTCGGTCAAGCTCTGGGACTTCTACGCCGACCTGGACAAGGAGAGCCAGAACCTCTCGCAGGAACTGATGGCCGGCCGGCTCACCGCCGCGCAGTTCGTCGACAAGATGCAGGCCGCCGCCGACAAGGTCGCCGGCGACTCGTCGATCACCAAGCAGACCCGCAACGTGTGACACCTGCCCGGACATAACCGAACGAGGAAGTGGGAGAAATGCGGCACGGTGTTGCGCGTTTCGTCACGGGTTTCCTGGCGCTGCCGGTCGGGCTGTACCTCTTCTACGTGGTGTGGCCCTTCCTACAGGCGGCCGGGTACTCGCTGACCGACTGGGGAGGCTACTCCGACAGGCAGCAGTTCGTCGGGCTGGACAACTACCTCCGGCTCTTCTCCGACGAGCTGATCAGAAAGGCGTTCTGGCACAACGTCTTCTTCCTGATCACCGTGCCGTTCTTCACCATCGCGCTGGCCCTGTTCCTCGCGTTCCTGCTCAACGTGGGCGGACGCGAGGACAAGGCCGGCATCCGCGGCGTCTTCGGCTCCGGTCTCTACAAGGTGATCTTCTTCTTCCCGCAGGTGCTGTCCCTGGTCGTCGTCGCGGTGATGTGGCAGCAGATCTACCGTGCCGACGGCCAGGGCCTGATCAACGGGGTACTGATGAAGCTCGGGCTGGTCAGCCCGGACGAGCCGATCACCTTCATGTACGACCCGGAGCCCTTCCTCGGCGTACCGGCGGTGCTGTGGTGGTTGCTGCTGATCGCGGTCTGGAGCGGTGCCGGCTTCTACATGGTGCTCTTCTCCGCGGCCATGCAGTCCATCCCGAAGGACGTCTTCGAGGCGGCGATCCTCGACGGCGCCGGGCGTTTCCACACCTTCTTCCGGATCACCCTGCCACTGCTGCGGGACACCGTCTCGGTGGCCTGGGTCTACCTGGGTTTCATCGCCCTGGACATGTACGCCCTGGTCTTCGTCATGACGCCGAGCCAGGGCGGCCCCAACCACGCCAGCGAGATCTTCGCATCGGTGCTGAACTTCACCGCCTTCCAGAAGGGTCAGTTCGGCTACGCCTGTGCGATGGGTGTGGCGCTGGCGATCTTCACGATCCTGCTGGCCGCGCTACAGCTGAGGATCACCCGTCGTGAGCGGATCGAGTACTGAGGAGAGCTGGACGATGAGCACGGTGACCCACACTCCGGGTGGACCGGCCGGCACCGACCAGGCCCCGCCGCCGACCCGTACGCCGGCGCAGCGGGCCGCCGTCGGCGGCGGCCGGGCCGGGGCGCGGTTCTTCAACGGCTTCTCGCACCTGTTCCTCGCCGTCTGGGCGATCATGGTGGTCTACCCGCTGCTGTGGGTGGTGATGTCGGCGCTCAAGACCGACTCGGAGGTCATCCGCAAGCCGCTGTCGCTCGTTCCCGAGCGGTTGCAGTGGGACAACTTCGCCCGGGCCTGGACCGAGGGGCACATCGGTTCGTTCTTCTTCAACACCGTCCTGGTGCTGGTCGGCAGCGTCTTCCTCACCATGCTGCTCGGCTCGATGGCCGCCTACGTGCTGGCTCGCTACGAGTTCCGCGGCAACCGGCTGATCTACTACATGTTCCTGTCCGGGTTGACCCTGCCGATCTACCTGGCCGCGGTGCCGCTGTTCAAGGGCGTCTACAACACCGGCGTGGTGCTGCCGTTCCTCGGCCCGAACAAGCACCTCATGCTGATCCTGGTCTACGTCGCCTGGTCGCTGGCGTTCACCGTCTTCTTCATGCACTCGTTCTTCCGCACCCTGCCCACCGCGATCGCCGAGGCGGGCATGGTCGACGGGGCGTCGCACAGCCGGCTGTTCTTCAGTGTCATGCTGCCGATGGCGAAGCCGGGCCTGATCAGCATCGGCATCTTCAACGTCCTCGGCCAGTGGAACCAGTGGTACCTGCCGACCCTGTTGATGCAGTCGGTGGCCGGCGAACCGAAGAACCAGGTCATCTCGCAGGGCCTCATCGAGCTGTCGGTGAACCAGGGCTACCGCTCCGACTGGTCCGGGCTGTTCGCCGGGGTGACCATGGCGATGCTGCCGGTGCTCATCGTCTACATCGTCTTCCAGCGTCAGGTGCAGTCCGGCCTCACCGCCGGCGTCACCAAGTAGCCCCCGCACCCTGCTCGATCCGGAAACATCGGCCTCGCCGCGAGTCCGACCGACCCAGGATCGAGCACGGTCACGAAGCCGGGTGGTGCCGCTCAGACGCGGCGTCCGCCGTCCTCACCGGCCCGGCACCAGTGTGGTGCGCAGGTCGAGCACCACGGTGCCGCCGAACTCGTCGACCAGCCGGCCGAGGACGGCCAGTGCGCGCTGTTGCTGCACCCGGAGCCTGACAGTAGTAACCACGTACCAACAAGACCGGGCGTGCTGTGCCCGGTCGATCGGGAGCTGATCGCTACGCTGCGGGGATGGATGTCGATGAGCGGCTACGGCGGATCCGCGGTTGGCTGTGGATCGTGGTGGTGGCCCTGTTTCTGAGCGGGGTGACCGCGTTTCCGCTCGAGATCGAGGTGCGCTGGCTGCTGCGGGCGGTCGACCCGCTCGCCGAGCAGTTCCCGGCCCTGGTCGGCTGGATCGAGCGGGTCCACGTCGGGCTGGTCGAGACCGGGGACCGGTACCCGTTCATGCGGTACGGAACCGACTGGCTCGCGTTCGCCCACCTGGTGCTGGCGGTGGCCTTCTGGGGGCCGCTACGCGATCCGGTGCGCAATGTCTGGGTGGTCCAGCTGGGCATGATCGCCTGCGCCGGTATCGTGCCGCTCGCGCTGATCTGTGGGCCGCTGCGGGAGATCCCGTGGTTCTGGACGGTGGTGGACCTGTCCTTCGCCGTCGGGGCGTTCCCCCCGCTGTGGTTCGCGTACCGGCACATCCGGGCGATCGAGTCGCAGCAGGCCGAGCCGGCAGGACCGGCCCGCTCGTCGACCGCCGAGACCGCCGGGCCGGCTCGTCCGTGACAGCGGTCCTGGCGAGGAGTGACAGCGGTCCTGGCCAGGCGCGAGCGGCTGGCCCGGGACCGGCGGTAGCCTCGGTGGCGGTCAGTAGCGGATCAGCCGGTGCAGCCGGAGGAACGTCTCGGTGAAGCCGAGCGCCGGCCAGGCCCGCGAGGAGAGCAGGTTGGTCACCCGCCAGTCGGTGACCACGCTGCCGAACCCGGCCGACACCGCCCAGTCGATGACGGCCGTGCCGAGGGCCCGTCCGGCGCCGCCGCCCCGGGCGTGCGGGAGGACCGCCGCGAAGCCGAGGAACCCGGCGTGGTCCGGGCGGGCCAGGCTCAGATGTCCGCCGGACTTCTCCAGCGCGCAGCCGACCGCCGAGCCGATGACCCGGCCGTCCGACTCGGCGACGAAGGTGGCGTACGCGGGGTCGTCGACGTCGGCCGTCCACTCGGCGAGGGCTTCCTCCAGCGTGCCCAGCTGACCGGCGGAGAACGTCGGGGACCGTCCCTGATGCAGTGGCAACTCGAGGTCGAGCTGGGCGAGTGCCGGGACGTCGGCCCGGGTCGCCCGGCGTACCGACAGCCCGTCCGGCAGCACCGTCCCCGGCCGGACGGCGGGCCGGATGGCGTGCGCGTGCTGCTGGCCGAAGCCCAGCCGGAACCAGGCCCGTACCAGTTCCGCGTCGTGCGCCGGAACGACGACGTAGTGCGCCGTGCGGCCCTCGTCGACCCACCGGGCGGCGGCGACCGCGTACAGGTCGCGCATCACCTCGGGGTCGGTGACCGCGAGTCCGGCGGCCTCCACCCAGATGTTCGGCCCCCACAGCGGTGACGGCTTCGGGGCACCGAGGACGAAGCCCACCGGTGCGCCGGCGCGGTACGCGACCGCCCCCGACGAGTCCGGTGTCTCGTACGCGGCGGTCAACTCCGTCAGCGCCAGGACGGTGTCCTCGAACCGAGCGGACAGCAGCGGCTGGGCGGCGCGGTGCCGGCGGTGCCGGTCGGCCAGCAAGGCGCCGCAGGCGGCCAGGTCGGCGGCCGTGAACGGCCGTAGCTCGGTCCGGGACATGGCCGGCACCCTACGCACCACCAGCGTCGAGGTCATCCGGGTTTCGATGGCACCGGTGCGTAGCCGATGGACCGGGCTGCCGGCGCCTTCAGCGCACCAGGTAGGCGGTCAGCCGATCGGCGAGTTGCTTCGGGTGACTGAGCGTCACCGCGTGGCAGCCGTCGATCTCGTCCGGGACGACACCGAGTCGGTCGGCGGCCACCCGGCGTTGGAAGTCCGCCGGGAAGAACCGGTCGTCGCGCGCGATGAGCACCTTCGTCGGCACGTCCGGCCAGGCGTCCAGCGGCCACGGCTCGTCCCACTCGGCGCTGGCCTGGTCCCGCCCGTGCGCCGGCGCCTGCGCGACGACCTCGGCCGGCACGCCGTGGTAGAACTGCTCCTGCTCGCTGAGACCTTCCGTGGCGCGGTGACCGGTGTTGCCCCACCAGTCCCCGGGCGACTCACCGGGCTTCGGGATCATCGGAGCGAGCAGGACGATCAGCCGCGCCGGCAGCTTGGCGGCGATCAGCGGAGCGGTGAACGCACCGTACGAGTGCCCGACGACCACCAGGTCGCGCCGGTCGCCGATGGCGCCGACCACCGTCTCGCAGAACTCGGCGAACCCCGCCGAACGGTCCTCGATCGGCAGCTCCGGCACCACCACGTCGTGGCCACGGTCGGTCAGCTCCGGTGCCAGAAGGTGCCAGTCCCAGGCGCTGCCACCGCCGCCGTGGATCAGAACAAGGGTCGCCATGCGCCTAAGTCTCGCCGCCGGGTACGACAGTCGTGGCGCCGCACCCGGGCGGGTACGATCCGGCCTTCTGGTGCCAGTGAATCGCCGCCGGAGGTCGAGGAGGTCGGGATGCCACTGCCGCGCTGGCTTGCCCGGATCAACAAGCGGGTCGTCAACCCCAGGGAGATCCGTCGGGGCGTGCGGCCGGTCCTGACTCATCTGGGCAGATCGTCAGGCCGGATCTACCAGACTCCGCTCGACGCTCACCCGCTGCCCGACGGGTACCTGTTCCTACCGCTGTACGGGCCACGTACCGACTGGGTCCGAAACGTGCTCGCTGCGGGAACAGCACGGCTGACCGTCGGCGGCGAGCAGGTGCAGTTGGATTCCCCACGGATGGTGCGGAAACAGGAGGTCTGGCCGCTGCTGCCGGCAGGCACCAGGGCTCCACCGGGAATCTCGAACGATTCCGAACTGCTGCGCATGGACCTTCGCCGCGGCTGACGACCCGCCGGGGTCGGCACCGTTGTGTCGTAGGGGCCGGGCAGAATCGCGTCCGTGCAGGTGGCGGTGGTGTCCGACGGGCGGGGCGGGGGAGTGCTGCAACCCCTCGGTCCGGCCGGTGCGCCGCTGGGTCCGCCCGAGCCGGTCACCGACCTGCCCGCCGCGGTGGCCGCCCGGGAGCGCACCGACCGGCCGCGTTGGGTGTGGGGTTGCGGCGCCGTGCTCTACCCGGCGCTGCTGCGCGACGGCGTCCGGGTGCAGCGGTGCCACGACGTGGAGCTGACCGAGGCGCTGCTGCTCGGGTACGCCGGCCGTTGCGGTGAGCCGCGCGCCCTGGCGGCGGCGTGGGCGCGGCTGGCCGGGGCGCCGGTGCCGGCGGATCCGCCGCCGCGTGCCGCCGCGCCGCCCGGCGCCGGGCAGGCCGCGCTCTTCGACGCCGCACCAGGCCCGCCGGGCCCGGGCATCACCGCGTTGACCGGGGTGTACGCCGACCAGCTCGACCGCATCGGGGCGACCGCCCAGCCGGGGCGGTTCCGGCTGCTGGTGGCCGCCGAGTCGGCCGGCGCGCTGATCGCGGCCGAGATGGGAGCGGCGGGCCTGCCGTGGCGTGCCGACGTGCACGACGCGGTCCTGGCGGAGCTGTTGGGTGAGCCGTCCCCGGTGGGCGGGCCGCCGCGCCGGCTGGCGGAGCTCGCCGCGCGGATCGCCGCCGCGTTCGGGGTGCGGCAGGTGCACGCCGACAGTCCGGCGGAGTTGCTGCGGGCGTTCGCCAGAGCGGGGTTGGAGTTGCCGAACACCCGGGCCTGGGTGCTGCGCGGGGTGGATCATCCGGCGGTGCCGCTGGTCCTGGAGTACAAGGAGCTCTACCGGATCTGGACCGCGCACGGCCGGGCGTGGCGGGACGCCTGGGTCCGCGACGGCCGGTTCCAGCCGGAGTACGTCCCCGGCGGGGTGGTGTCGGGGCGGTGGGCCACCCGGGGTGGTGGCGCGTTGCAGATCCCGAAGGTGATCCGCCGGGCGGCGGTGGCCGACCCGGGTTGGCGGTTCGTGGTGGCCGACGCCGGGCAACTGGAGCCGCGGGTGTTGGCGGCGGTCTCCGGTGACGCCCGGCTCGCCGCGGCGGGCGCGACCGGCGACCTGTACGCCGCGCTGGCCCGGGATGCGTTCGGGGCGATCGCGGCCGGGCCAAGCTGGCCCTGCTCGGCGCGATGTACGGGCAGACCGGCGGCGAGGCGGTGCCGGCGCTGGCGGTGTTGCGGCGCAACTATCCGACGGCGTTCGCCCATGTCGAGGCGGCGGCGCGCACCGGGGAGGCCGGCGGGCTGGTGCGCTCGTGGCTGGGGCGCACCTGCCCGCCCGGGACGGCCGGTCTCGGCACGGCCGACGACGGGGTGGCCGACCCGGACGCGGCCGGGGATCCGCGGTCGGGCCGGGCTCGCGCGGCTCGCTCCCGTGGCCGATTCACCCGCAACTTCGTCATCCAGGCCACCGCGGCGGAGTGGGCCTCCACGCTGCTCGCGGTGCTCCGGGGCGAGTTGGCCGGCACCGATGCCGAGCTGGTCTTCTTCCAGCACGACGAGGTGATCGTGCACTGCCCGGCCGAGCAGGCCGAGCGGGTCGCCGAGGCGGTCGACCGGGCCGGGCGGCGGGCCACCGCGCTGCTGTTCGGGGAGACTCCGGTCCGCTTTCCGTTGGATGTCTCGGTCGTGGAGTGCTACGCCGACGCCGCGTGAGCCGGGTGGCGGGCTCCGACGATCCGGGCGACAGCCACCGCAAAAAAACATACTATGAGCGTTATGCGTAGTTGGCTGCTGACGGTCGTGGACGGGACGTGCCGGTGAGCCGCACCGGCGCGGTGGGGCAGCCGCACGCCCGTCTGGAGGGCCACGACAAGGTGACCGGGACCGCCCGGTACGCGGTGGAGTACCCGGTCGACGGCGTGGCGTACGCCCACCTGGTGCAGTCGACGATCGTGCGGGGCACCATCACCGGGGTGGACACCGCCGCCGCGCTGGCGGTCGACGGCGTCCTCTGCGTGCTGCACCACGGCAACGCGCCCCGGCTGGCACCGGGCGTCGACGCGGAGGTGTTCCGCCTCCAGGAGCCGACCGTCCACTACCGGGGCCAGATCGTGGCGGTGGTGGTGGCGGAGTCCAGCGAGGCGGCGCGCGAGGCGGCCCGCCTGGTCCGGCTGGACTACCACCCGCAGCCGTACCGCACCCGGTTGTCCGCCCAGGACCCTGACCTGTACCGGCCCGACCACGTCAACCCGGCCTACCCCACGGACGTCCTCGCCGGTGACTTCGACGCCGGCTTTGCCGAGTCCGAGATCCGGTTGGACCTCAGCTACCGCACCCCGTCGTACCACAACAGCCCGCTGGAGCCGCACGCGTCGACCGCGCAGTGGCAGGACGGGCGGCTGCTGGTGCACGACTCCAGCCAGGGGACGTCGCCGGGTCGGGAGATCCTGGCCCGGCTGTTCGGGTTGCCCCCGGAGTCGGTGCGGGTGATCAACACACATGTCGGCGGCGGGTTCGGCAGCAAGCTCTACGGCAAGACCCAGACGGTGCTCGCGGCGCTGGTGGCCCGGCATGTCGACCGGCCGGTCCGGCTGGCGTTGACCCGCCAGCAGATGTTCGGACCGGTGGGCTACCGCACCCCGACCATCCAGCGGATCCGGCTCGGTGCGGGCCGGGACGGGCGGCTCGCCGCGATCGCCCACGACGCCGTCAGTCAGACCTCGACGCTGACCGAGTTCGCCGAGCAGAGCGCCGTCTACACCCGCAACCTGTACGCCGCGCCGAACCGGCGCACCACGCACCGGCTGGCCCGCCTCGACGTGCCGACACCCTTCTGGATGCGGGCACCGGGGCACACCCCCGGCTCGTTCGCGCTGGAGTCCGCCCTGGACGAGCTGGCGCTGGCCTGCCAGGTCGACCCGGTCGAGTTGCGGCTGCGCAACGACACCACCGTCGACCCGGAGAGCGGGCGACCGTTCACCAGCCGCAACCTGGCGGCCTGCCTGGACGACGGGGCGCGCCGGTTCGGCTGGGTCGATCGGGATCCGACCCCGCGGTCCCGGCGCGAGGGCCGGTGGCTGTTCGGTACCGGCATGGCCGGCTCCAGCTATCCCGCCCGGATGCGCCCGGCCGCCGCCTCGGCCGCCGCGTCCGCCGACGGGACCTTCGAGGTGCGGATCAACGCGGCCGACATCGGCACGGGCGCGCGTACGGCCCTGTGGCAGGTTGCCGCGGACGCGCTCGGCGCACCGCCTGAGCGGGTGCGGATCCAGGTGGGCGACAGCGCCCTGCCGGCAGCGGACTCGGCGGGGGGATCGACAGGTCTGGCCTCCTGGAGTTGGGCGGTGGTCCGCGCCTGCGAGCGGTTGTGCGACCGGATCGCCCGGTCGCGTGGCGGCGTGCCGGCCGAGGGACTGTTCGTCGAGGTGAGCACCGACGACGAGGTGGCCGCGCAGGCCACGCTGCCGCGGTACGCGTACGGCGCGCAGTTCGCCGAGGTGCGGGTGGACGTGGACACCGGCGAGGTCCGGGTGCGGCGGCTGCTGGGCGTCTTCGCCGTCGGCCGGGTGGTGAACCCGACCACCCTGCGCAGCCAACTGATCGGCGGGATGACCATGGGCCTGTCGATGGCGCTGCACGAGGCGGGGCTCTTCGACGCCCGGTACGGCTGCTGGACCAACCACGACCTGGCCAGCTACCACGTGAGCAGCAACGCCGACGTGCCGGCGGTGGAGGCGTACTGGGTGCCCGACGAGGACGCCCAGCTCAACCCGGTCGGGGTCAAGGGCGCCGGCGAGATCGGGATCGTCGGTGCGGCCGCGGCGATCGCGAACGCGGTGCACCACGCCACCGGCGTACGCGTCCGTGAACTTCCCGTCACCCTGGACAAGCTTCTCCCCGCCTGACTGCGGCAGATGTTCACCCTCATTTCTTCCGCCATGCATTGCGGTGTGCCTGCGGAATTCATCTGTCAAATCGACGGGCACCCGCTATTTCCGTGCCCGTACGTCGTATGCCACCCTGGGTGCTCACGGCACCGGACAATATCCAGCCAGGCGTGCTCGCGCGCGGGGAGGCAGCATGGCCAGACGCGTCTTCTTGCATATCGGTGCGCCGAAGACCGGCAGCACCTATGTGCAGAACGTGCTCTGGAAAAATCACGACGCCCTGATCGACGCCGGCATTCTGTTGCCGGGCAGCAGCGCCGTGGCTCAGGACCAGGCGATGGCGGACCTGCGCCAGGCGCCCTGGCGGGACACCGGCGTCCACTGGACGTGGGACCGGTTGGCCGAGAAGGCCCGCAAGTGGTCGGGCGATGTGATCATCAGCAACGAGGGGCTGGGTGCGGCCACCGACGCACAGGCCGCCCGGGCGGTGCAGAGCCTGCAACCCGCCGAGATCCACGTCATCGCGGCGGGCCGGGATCTGTGGCGAACCTTCCCGTCGTTCTGGCAGCAGAGCATCCGGGCCCGCAGCGGCTGGCGCTTCGGTGCCTTCCTGCGGGCCGTCGAACAGGGCAAGGCCGAGGTGTTCTGGACCAGGCACACGGCCCCGCACATGCTGCGTCGGTGGGGCGACCTGGTCCCGGCCGACCGGCGGCACCTGGTGACCGTCCCCCCGCCCGGTGCCCCACGTGACCTCCTCTGGCGGCGCTTCGCCGGGATCATGGGCATTCCGGAGGGCCTGTGCGAGCTGGCCGAGCCAACCTCGAACCCCTCGCTCGGCGCCGCCGAGATCGAACTGCTCCGTCGCGTCAACCTGGCGCTGGGCGACCGGTATCCGCTCCGGACGCCCTACCAGAAGGTCGTCCACCGCCATCTGGTCGACGCGGTGCTCAAGCAGCGCAGCGAAGGGCTGAAGTTCGGCGTCGGCATGGAACGGGCCGACTGGGTGAGCGACCTCGCGGAGCAGCAGATCAAGGAACTCCAGGACTACCCCTGCCGGATCGTTGGTGATCTCGACGAACTCCGGCCGGCCATCATGAAGCAGACCACCAGCCCCGACGAGCTCGACGAGGGGCAACTGCTCCAGGTGGCGGTCGAGACGATCGTCGGCATGCTGGGCCACGCCGAGTCGCTCAGCCAGCGCACCGGCCGCGACTTCGAGACTGTCCTGTCCCGACTCAGGACCCGAGCTGCCGGCGGAGTCCGGCGCCGGCTGCGGCTGGCCACCCGGCAGGGTTCTTAGGGCACCCTGCCGACCAGGTCCAGCACGGTACGGACGATGGCGTTGCGGGCGAGCGGGATCTTGAAGGCGTTGTCCGACTGTGGCCGAGCGTCGGCGAGTTCGGCCGCCGCGGCCCGGCGCAGTCGCTCCTCGCTGACCGGCCTGCCGCGCAGCAGGTCCTCGGCCCGGGTGGCCCGCCAGGGCCTGGGTGCCACACCGCCGAGTGCGATCCGCACGTCGCGCACCCGCCCGTCGGCGAGGTCGATCGCGGCGGCGACCGACACCAGCGCGAACGCGTACGAGGCCCGGTCGCGGATCTTGCGGTACCAGGAGCGGCGGGCGAACGGCAGCGACGGCAGGTCCACGGCGGTGATCAGCTCTCCGTGGGCCAGCACGTTGTCGTGCTGGGGTGCGGATCCCGGCAGGCGGTGCAGTTCGGTGAGCGGGATGCTCCGGCCGCCGGCCGGGCCGATGGTCTGCACCGTGGCGTCGACCGCGACCAGCGCGACGGCCAGGTCGGACGGGTGGGTGGCGATGCAGTCCGGCGAGGCGCCGAGGACGGCCAGGTCCCGGTTGTCGCCCTCGATCGCCGAGCAGCCGGTGCCGGGTTCGCGCTTGTTGCAGGCGGTGGTGACGTCCTGGAAGTAGCGGCAGCGGGTGCGTTGCAGCAGGTTGCCGCCGACGGTGGCGAGGTTGCGCAGCTGGGTGGAGGCGCCTTCCAGCACGGCCTGCGCGACCAGCGGGTAGCGCAGCCGGATCAACGGATCGGCGGCGAGGTCGCTGTTGGACACCCCGGCGCCGACGCGTACCCCGCCGTCGGGCAACTCCTCGATCGCCCGGGAGGTCGCCCCTCGAACGTCGACCAGCAGGTCCGGGCGGGCCACGTCGAGCTTCATCAGGTCCACCAGGTTGGTGCCGCCACCGAGGAAGGCCGCCTGCGGTGACCCGGCGAGCAGGGCCACCGCGCTGGCGGGGTCGGTGGCGCGTTCGTAGCGGAACGGCCTCATGAGCGGGCCACCTGCTGGATCGCGGGCACCATGTTGGCGTACGCGGCGCAGCGGCACAGGTTGCCGCTCATCCGCTCCCGGATCTCGTCGGGGTCGCCGGTCAGGTCGACCGGGTCGGCCTGGGTTGCGGTGTCGGTGCCGTCGGGCGGGCGGAACGTCACCGCGCTGGGCCACCCCGCCGCCGCCTCGTCGAGCATGGCGACGGCGGAGACGATCTGCCCTGGCGTGCAGTAGCCGCACTGGAAGGCGTCGTGCTCGACGAAGCTGCGCTGCATCGGGTGCAGCCGACCGTCGGCGGCGAGCCCGGCGGCCGTGACGATCTCGGCGCCGTCGTGGGCCACGGCCAGCGCGAGGCAGCTGTTGGCGCGTCGCCCGTCGAGCAGCACCGTGCAGGTGCCGCACTGGCCGTGGTCGCAGCCCTTCTTGGGGCTGGTGTTGCCCAGCCGTTCGCGGAGCGCGTCGAGCAGGGTGGTGCGGGTGTCGACGGCGAGGCGGTGGTCGGCGCCGTCCACCCGAAGCGTGATCTGGGTATCCATGGTGGTTAGCCCCCGGAAGGTCGTGAGTCGCCGACCAAGTTATCGCCATTGACCCGATCGGCAGCGGCCAAACCCCAACAAAGCTATAAAAAGGTACGCAGACGGTTCGGCTTGGGGGTGACGGCAGGTGTTGGCGGAGGTGTGGCCGTTCGTCGAGCAGCGGCACGGTGCGGGGCAGCGGGTCGTGCTGGCCCGGTTGGTCCGACGCGCCGGCCCGGGCTCCCGGCCGCTGGGTGCCACCATGGCGGTGGCCTCGGACGGCGGCTGGACCGGGTCGGTCTCCGGCGGCTGCGTGGAGGGTGCCCTGCTCGACGAGGCCCGCACGGTGCTCCACGGAGCCCCTCCCCGCCTCACCACGATCAGTCCCGGCGCGGACCGGATGCCCTGGGAGCCCGCCCCCGCCTGCTCCGGGGAACTGGGCGTGCTGATCTGCCCCGTGCCGGCCGGTCCGGTGTACGCGGCGATCACCGCGGCGCTGGCCGGCCGTCGCCCGCTCGCGCTCGGTGTCGCACTGCGGGAGCCGTTCCGGTGGTCGACGGCCGCGTGCCGGGACGGGCTGCCGGGCGGCGAGGACCACTTCGTCGAGGAACTGCGTCCCGGCCCGGTGCTGCTGGTGGTCGGCGCCACGGACCTGGCCGCCGCGTTGGCCGCCCTGGCCGTCCCGCTGGGTCACCGGGTGGTGGTGGTCGATCCGCGCCCCAGGTACGCCCGGCGGGAGCGGGTGCCCGCGGCCGACGACGTGGTCTGCGACTGGCCGGACGAATGGTTGGCGGCCGCCGACCTGACTTCCCGCGACGCGGTGCTGGCGCTCACCCACGACCCGCGGATCGACGACCGGGCGATCCGGGCCGCCCTGGCCGGCACGGTCGGCTACGTGGGCGCGCTGGGCAGCCGGGCGACCCATGCCCAGCGGTTGTCCCGGCTGGCCGGTGTGCCGGGCCTCGACCGGCTCAGTGGCCCCGCGGGCCTGGATCTGGGCGCCGACTCGCTCGCCCAGACCGCGCTGTCCATGCTCGCCGAGGTGGTCGCGGTCGGCAACCGGCGCGCGGGCGGGCGGCTGCGCGACGCCCGGGGCGCCATCCGGACCACCACCGGGAGCGCGGCACCGAGCCTGGTGGCCTGACGGGCGCGCCGAGCAGATCCGGCTCGCGGCCCGCCGACCGGCGACGCGGGGAGCGGACACCCCGGGGTCGCCTGTTGATCGACAAGTGGCCGTCTGGTGGCCAGGTCGCAGTGGCACCATGCCCCGGTGCTGATACCGCCGAGCGTGCCCGCGTACCGCCTCCTCGGCGGGTCGGGCGCCACCCTGCTGGCGATCGCGGGCTGCGGCGCGGGCGCGTTGCCGGTGCAGGACGCGCTCTGGTGGCGGGCACTGCGCCACCTGGACCGGCCGGCTCTGCTCCTCGGCTACGCCGGGCTTACCCTGCTCGCGGTCGCCTGGTGGTGGGCGGGCCGCGACCTGCGGGAGTCCGGCCGGACCGGCGCGGCCCGCCTCGACGTGCGCGGTGCCGCCATCACGCTGGCCTGCTGGGCGGGGCCGTTGCTGCTCGCACCGCCGCTGTTCTCCCGCGACGCCTACAGCTACCTGGCCCAGGGCGCGATGGTCCTCGCCGACCTGGACGTCTACCAGCTCGGGGTGGCGCACCTCGGCGGGGGGCTCGCCGCCGAGGTGCCGCAGATGTGGCAGCAGACGCCGGCGCCGTACGGACCGCTCTTCCTGGCGCTCGCCGCCGGCGTCTCGGCCCTCAGCGGCGGGCACCTGGCGCTCGGCGTGCTCGCGCTGCGGCTGGTCGCGGTGGTCGGGCTGGCGCTGATCGTGGTGAACCTGCCCCCGCTGGCCCGGCACTGGGGGGTCGACCCGGCCGTGGCGCTCTGGTTGGGGGTGCTCAACCCGCTCGTACCTCTGCACCTGGTCGCCGGCGCGCACAACGAGGCGGTGATGCTGGGGCTGCTCGTGGTCGGGCTGCGGCTGGCCGTCACGGGCCGCTTCGGTGCGGCGGCCGTGCTGGTCACGCTGGCCGCGCTGGTGAAGGTGCCGGCGGTGCTGGGCCTGCTGGTGGTGGCCGCGATTGCCGTCCGCCGCGTCGGCGTCCGCGCCGCGGCGGCCCGCATCGTCGGCTTCGCGGTGGTCACCGGCGCCGCCGTCACCTGGGCGACCGGCATCGGGTACGGCTGGATCGGCGCCCTGGCCACGCCGGCGTACCGGCACAGCTGGTCGATCTCGACGGCCCTCGGCCGGGGCGCGCGGCGGGTGATCGAGGACCTCGGCCTGGATCTGGGCAACCTGCCGATGCGGACCGGAATCGTGGCGGGGCTGCTCGGCCTCCTCGCCGTCGCGGGCGCCGTCTGGTGGTACCGGCACCGCCTCGGCCCGGCGTACGCGGTGGGCCTGCTCCTGCTGGCCGTGGCGCTGCTCGGTCCGGCGACGCGGCCGTGGTACGCGCTGTGGGGCCTGGTCCTGCTCGCGGCGGCGGCCCCGGAGGGTCGGCCCCGGCAGGCGGCGGCGCTCGGCGCGGCGGTGCTGGCCTTCGTGGCCCTGCCCAGCGGGTTCGGCCCCGACGCCGAACAGGCTCTGCTCGCCGCCGCGGGTGTGCTCGTCGGGCTGGCCGTCGTCGGTGTGTTTCGGCTGCTCGCCCCGCCGCCTCCGCTGGCCGTGGCGGTGCCCGGATGACGGCCACCGCCGCGGGGACCGGCTCGGCGCCGGCGGCGGGATGTGGCGGCGGCTGCTGCTGGTGGGTGGGCTGGCCACGGCGATCGCGGTGGCGATCGCCGTGCTGCCCGGCCACCGGGGCTGGTTCGACATCGGGGTCTACCACGGGGCCGTGGCGCACTGGGTGGCCGGCGGGGAACTCTACGAGTGGGTGACCTGGAACCAGTACGGGTTCACCTATCCGCCGTTCGCCGCGGTCGCCATGCTGCCGATGGCGGCCCTGCCCTGGCACGCGACGATCGCGGTCAACCTGGCGCTCACCGTCCTGGCGGCCGGGTTCCTGTTGCTGCTGCTGGTCGGCCCCCTCGTCCGCCGCGTCGGCCGGCCGCGGTGGTACGCGTTCGCCCTGGCCGGGTGCCTGCTCGCCGCGCTCAACCCGGTACGTGACACGGTCAGCTTCGGTCAGGTCAACCTGCTGCTGATGGCGCTGGTCTACCTCGACCTGTGGCTGCTGGAACGGGGGCGTCGCGGTGCCGGCGTCGGGATCGGACTGGCCGCCGCGATCAAGCTGACCCCGGCGGTCTTCGTCGGGTACCTGCTGGTGACCCGGCGGTGGCGGGCCGCCGCGACGGCCGTCGCCACCGCCGCGGCGGCGACCCTGTTCGCGGCGGCCGTGGCACCGAACGCCACCCGCGCCTACTTCACCGAGGCGCTGTGGGACACCGGGCGGGTCGGGAGGCTGGAGTACGTTTCCAACCAGTCGCTGCTCGGGCTGGTCGCCCGGCTCGATCCGGCGCACCCCGACCGGCTGCTGTGGCTCGCGCTGGTCGCCGGGGCGCTGGTCGTGTGGTGGGTCCGGGTCCGGGTCCGGCGGGCCGCCGGGTCCGGCGACGAGCGGGCGGGTTTCGCGCTCACCGGTGTGCTGGCCCTGCTGATCAGCCCGATCACCTGGGTGCACCATCTGGTCTGGCTGGTGCCGGGACTGGTCGTGGTCGCCGCGGCGACGCTGCCGTGGCCGCCGGCCGGGCCCGTCGCCCGCCGGCGGCTGCGCGCCGGGATCGCCGCGTACGTGGTGCTGTGCAGTGGCGTGGTGTGGGTCTTCGCCAACGGCTTCGGCGGGCCGTACGGCTTCCTCGGCGGCAACGCGTACCTGCTGGTCGCGGTCGGGTTCCTGGCCCTGCTGCCGGTCCGTCGCGGTGCCTCGACCATGGTCGGGCCGGTCCGCCCGGCCGGGCGGCGTTCGAGTTCCGCTGCCCGGGTCCGGCCGCGCGTGGAGACCGAGTAGTAGCAGAATACCCAATTTATACGATTTGCCCCGCGACTCTCCTCCCGCCGCAGTCGTTGCAAACGGTGTGCGTCGGACGGGACGGACAGCGCCACGGTGCCTGCCCGAACCCACTCTGGAGGGAGCGCAGCTCTGAACCGGATCGCAGGAATGATCATCGCCGCGGGGGGCGGTCGCCGGATCGGCGGCCCGGAAGCCCTGCTGCACCAGGGCGGCAAACCCCTGGTCGACCAGATGATCGACACGCTGACGGAGGCGGGCTGCGGGCAGATCGTGGTCGTCCTTGGCGCCGCGGCCAACCAGGTCCGCGAGACCGCCGACCTGAGTCGCGCCACGGTGGTGGTCAACCGGGCCTGGGGCACCGGCGTCGGCTCGTCCATCCGCGCCGGCCTGGCCGGCATCGACGACGACCGGATCGAGGCCGCGGTGGTGGTGCCGGTCGACATGCCGGGTCTCACCGCCGCGGCGGTCCGCCGGGTCACCGCCCTGCCCTTCTCCGACGTGCTGGTCTGTGCCACCTACAACGGGCTGCGCGGCTACCCGATGCTGTTCGGCCGCCGGCACTGGCCGGGCATCGCCACCCTGGCCAGCGCCGACGTCGGCGCCCGGCCGTACCTGCTGGCCCACAAGGACCAGATCGTCGACATCGCCTGCGACGCGGTCGCCGACGGCAGCCGCGTGGACACCCCCGAACTGATGGCCCTCTACGGCCTCACCGTCCCCGAACAACGCATCGGCGTCTGACCCCTCCTCCCTCCCTCCCTCCCCCTCCCGTCGATCATGCAGTCGTGGTCGGAAGAATGTCCTTTACGCCCTTTTGGGTAGGCGCCACAACTCCATGATCGGCACGCCAGTGGGGGTGGGGGTTAGGGGTTAGGGAGGTGGTTGGTGGTGGTTAGGCGGCGATACCAGTGGGCGGAGTCTTTCCAGGTGCGTTGCTGGGTTTCGTAGTCGACGTGGATGATGCCGAAGCGGCGGTCGTAGCCGTAGGCCCACTCGAAGTTGTCCAACAGGGACCAGACGAAGTAGCCGCGTACGTCGGCGCCGGCGGCCATCGCCTCGGCCGTGGCGGCGATGTGCCGGCGTAGGTAGTCCACCCGGCGGTCGTCGTGGATCGCGCCGTCGGGGGATACCACGTCGTCGAAGGCGGCGCCGTTTTCGGTGATCATCAGCGGCAGGTCGGGGTGTTCCCGACGCAGGCGCAGCAGCAGCTCGGTCAGACCGGCCGGTTCGATGTTCCAGCCCATCGCCGTGTGTGGGCCGGGTTGGGGCAGGAAGTCGACCCGGTCCGCGCCGACCCACGCCGAGTGGGCCGAGCGGCCGTGGCCGTCCGCGCCCGACCGGGGCGACACCCCGTCCCAGGCGCGCACCAGCGTGGTCGAGTAGTAGTTCACGCCGAGCACGTCCAGCGGCACGGCGGCGGTCCGCTCGTCGCCGTCGCGGACGAACGACCAGTCGGTGACCCCGGCGGTGTCGGCGAGCAGGTCGGCCGGGTACGCCCCGTCGAGCATCGGGCCGAGGAACGCCCGGTTCGCCAGGGCGTCGATCCGGCGTACCGCGTCGGAGTCGGCCGGCGACTCCGACGCGGGCCGGATCACGTGCAGGTTCAGGGTGACCGATAGCTGCGCCGCCGGGGCCGCCTCCCGGATCACCCGGCCGGCCAGGCCGTGCGCCAGGTTCAGGTGGTGCACCGCCGCCAGCGCCGCGGCCGGCTCGGTCCGCCCCGGCGCGTGCACCCCGGAGGCGTAACCGAGATAGGCCGAGCACCACGGTTCGTTGAAGGTCGTCCAGGTGTGCACCCGGTCGCCGAGGGCCCCGACGATCGCGGCGGCGTAGTCGGCGAAGCGCAGCGCGGTGTCGCGCGCCGGCCAGCCGCCGGCATCCTCCAGCTCCTGCGGCAGGTCCCAGTGGTACAGCGTGGCGACCGGCTGGACGCCGCGCTCCAGCAGCCCGTCCACCAGCCGGGAGTAGAAGTCCACCCCGGCCCGGTTGACGGCCCCCGAACCGCCGGGCTGCACCCGGGGCCAGGAGATCGAGAACCGGTACGCGCCGAGCCCGAGCGCGGCCACCTGGTCGAGGTCACCGGCCCAGCGGTGGTAGTGGTCGGCCGCCACGTCGCCGGTGTCGCCGCCCAGGGTCCGGCCCGGGGTGTGGCTGTAGGTGTCCCAGATCGACGGTCCCCGGCCGTCCTCGGTGGCCGCGCCCTCGATCTGGTACGCCGCCGTGGCCGAGCCCCAGACAAAGCCCGGCGGAAACACGATCCCACTCACTTCGCCACCTCCGTGACCTCGCAGACGTACCCCGACGAGGCGCCCGACACCAGCGCGACGCCGGCCGTCCCGTCCTGGTAGGACACCTCGAACTCGGTTCCGGGCCCACCGTCGGGAGCCGGCACCCGGACCCGGGTCCGCTGACCTTGCACCGGCGCGAACAGCCGCAGCCGGACGTCGTCGGCCCAGGCGTAGTCGGGTCGGTCGGCGACCGCACCGAACGGGATGACCGCGCCGGGCCGGGCGAGGACGGGCACGCTGTCGAAGTCGTGCTTCTCGGTGACCCAGCCGGGGCCGGTGACCTGCGCCCCGCTGGTCAGGTGGGTCCAGGTGCCGGCGGGTACGTAGTAGGTCACCTGCCCGTCGGCGCTCATCACCGGGGCGACGAGCAGGTCCGGGCCGAGCATGTACTGCCGGTCGAGGTGGGCGGCGGTCGGGTCGTCCGGGAACTCCAGCACCATCGGCCGCATCACCGGCACCCCCGCACGGTGGGCCTCCTCGGCCGCCGCCGCCAAGTACGGCATCAGGCTCAGCTTGAGCCGGGTGAAGCGGCGCAGCACCTCCACCGCCTCGTCGTCGTACGCCCACGGCACCCGGTACGAACCGGAGCCGTGCAGCCGCGAGTGCGACGACAGCAGCCCGAAGGCGATCCAGCGCTTGAACACGGCCGGGTCGGGCGTGCCCTCGAAGCCGCCGATGTCGTGGCTCCAGTAGCCGAACCCCGAGGCGGCGAGCGACAGCCCGCCGCGCAGCGACTCGGCCATCGCCACGAAGGTGGACTCGCAGTCGCCGCCCCAGTGCACCGGGAACTGTTGCCCACCGGCGGTGGCCGAGCGGGCGAAGACGACCGCCTCGCCCTCCCCGCGCTCCGCCGCCAGCAGCTCGAAGACGGTCTTGTTGTAGAGGTACGCGTAGTAGTTGTGCATCCGCTGCGGGTCCGAGCCGTCGTGCCAGACCACGTCGGTCGGGATGCGCTCGCCGAAGTCGGTCTTGAAACAGTCGACGCCCATGTCCAGCAGCACCTTCAGCTTGCCGGCGAACCAGCGGACCGCATCCGGGTTGGTGAAGTCGACAAGGGCCATGCCGGCCTGCCACTTGTCCCACTGCCAGACCGAACCGTCCGGGTTGCGCACCAGGTAGCCGGCCTGCCGGCCCTCCTCGAACAGGTACGACCGCTGGGCGATGTACGGGTTGATCCAGACGCACACCTTGAGGCCGCGCTCGTGCAGCCGGCGCAGCATCCCCTCCGGGTCGGGGAAGGTCGCCGGATCCCAGACGAAGTCGACCCAGTGGAACTGGCGCATCCAGAAGCAGTCGAAGTGGAACACCGACAGCGGCAGGTCGCGTTCGGCCATCCCGTCGATGAACTCGGTGACCGTCTTCTCGTCGTACGAGGTGGTGAACGAGGTGGACAGCCACAGCCCGTACGACCAGGCCGGGACGCGGGCCGGTCGCCCGGTCAGCGCGGTGTAGCGGCGCAGCACGTCCTTCGGGGTGGGGCCGTCGATCAGGTGGTAGGTCAGCGACTGGCCCGGCACGCTGAACTGGGTCTGCGACACGACCTCCGAACCCACCTCGAACGACACGTGCTCCGGGTGGTCGACGAAGACCCCGTAACCGGCGCTGCTGAGATAGAAGGGCACGTTCTTGTACGCCTGCTCGCTGGCCGTGCCGCCGTCGGCGTTCCAGATGTCGACGGTCTGACCGTTCTTGACGTACGCGCCGAAGCGTTCGCCCAGCCCGTAGATCGTCTCGCCGACGCCGAGCGCCAGCCGTTCGTGGACGAACTTGTTGCCCTCGCCGTCGGTGACCGCGCCGATGCTGCGCTCGGTGGACGAGGTGACCAGCCGGTCGCCGCGCAGGAAGTCGACCCGCCACGGGCCGGTCAGCGCGACCCGGACGGTCAACTCGCCGGTGGTCAACCGGGCGCTGAGCCCGGTGACCTCCACCTGGACCGGGTGCTGCGTGCTCTCGCTCAGCGTGAAGCGCGGCTGTCTGGGCAGCCCACCGGTGTGGTGGCCGATGGTGACCCCGACCACGCCGGGGGCGGGGGAGAAGAACCGTACGGTGATCACCGGCCGGTTGAGCGTGTCGCCACGTCCGGTGATCCGCCCGGTGGGTGCGAAGACGGTGAAGGCCCGCTCGTCCGGCTCCACCGACTCCACCGTGCCGGGGCGCAGCACGCTGACCCCGGGACGCAGTTGCCAGTATCCGTCGGTGAACTTCACTTGTCGGCTCCTGCCGTGATGCCGCGCGAGAGGGTGCGCTGGAAGATGAGGAAGAACAGGATCGCCGGAAGGAGGCTGATCAGCGCCCCGGCGTTGGTCGTGGGGGCGTCCATCAGCCGGTCGCCCTGCAAGGAGGCGAGCGCGACCGGGACGGTCTGGGTCTGGTTGTCGATGAGCATGACCAGCGGGATGAGGAACTCGTTCCAGGTCCAGATGAAGAAGAAGACCAGCAGCACGGAGATGGTGGGTCGCACGTTGGGCAGCACCACCCGCCACAGGATCCGCCACCGGCCGGCCCCGTCGAGCGCGGCTGCCTCCAGCAGGGTGCGGGGGAAGGTGCCGAGCACCGAGGCGAGCAGGTAGGTGCCGAAGGCGGCCTGGATGACGGTGAAGATGATGATCACCGCAAGGCGGGTGTTGTAGAGCCCGGCCTCCTTGGCGAAGTGGTAGAGCGGGTAGATCAGCGCCTCCTGCGGCAGCATGTTGGCCAGCAGGAAGAGGCCGATGATCCAGAGCCGGCCGCGGATCCGGCCGATGCCGAGGGCGTACGCGCTGAGCAGTGACACGACGACCGCGAGGACCGCCACCGAGCCGGAGATGAGGATCGAGTTCCACAGCTTGACCGGGAAGTCGACCTGCTCCCAGTAGGTGCGCAGGCCGGTGGTGTAGAACTCGCCCGGCCAGCTCATCGGGCCGTTGGTCGAGTAGTCGCCGGGCGACTTGAAGGCGTTGAGCAGCATGAACGCGAACGGCACCAGCATGGCCAGCGCCGCGGCGCCGACCAGCAGGAGCACGATCCACCGGCCGGCGCCCCGGTGTCGCCGGTCGGCCGGGCGTCGGCCGGGCCGGGGCGGGGTGAGGGTGATCGCCATCAGAGCACTCCGTCCCGTCGCTCGGCACGGTTCTGTGCCCGGATGAACAGCACCGCCACCACGACGATGATCAGGGTCAGCACCATCGAGATCGCCGAGCCGTAGCCGACCTGTAGCCGCTTGAAGAAGGTGTAGTAGGCGAAGTAGGACGGCACGTTCGTGGCGTTCTCGGGGCCGCCCCGGGTCAGCGCGAAGATCGGGCCGAAGACCTTCATCGCCGCGATGGTGCAGGTGAGTCCGACCACGAACGTCTCCGGCCGGATCTGCGGCAGGGTGATCGCCCGGAACCGCCGGAACCAGCCGGCCCCGTCGATCTCCGCGGCCTCGTAGAGTTCCGGGTTCACCCGTTCCAGCGCCGCCATGAAGACCACCACCGGGTAGCCGAGCTGCACCCAGATCATCACGGCCATCACGGCGGGCAGCGCGGTGTTCGGGTCGCCGAGCCAGTCGTGCCCCAGCGCGCCGAGTCCGACCGCGTCGAGCAGCCCGTTGAGTGCGCCGTCGGGCCGCAGGATCCAGCCCCAGACGATGCCGGCGACCACGACCGGGAGCACCTGCGGCAGGTAGAACGCGGCCCGCAGCGCGGCGGCGGTGCGCGGCCGGAACCGGCGGCCGATGGTGTCGAAGAGCGCCGCGGCGAGCACCAGCCCGAGCAGGGTGGGCAGCACCACCATCGCGATGATCATCGCGACGGTGTTCTTGAACGAGGTCCAGAAGACGTCGTCGGTCAGCAGCTCGCGGTAGTTGTCCAGCCCGATGAAGGTCGGGTCGCCGACGCCGGACCACTTGGTGAGCGAGAGGTAGCCGGTGTAGAGCAGCGGACCGCCGATGACGAGCAGGAAGAGCACCGCGCCGGGCAGCAGGTAGAGCCAGTAGCCGGCGTCGGAGCGCGACCGGCGTCGCCGGCCCGCCGACGTCTTCGCTGCGGTCGTCGCCGGGGCGACGACCCTGTCGAGGGATGCCATGAGGTGTCCTTCCGGGGTGGGGCAGGCGCGCGAGACGCCGCGCCTGCCCCGGGCCGCCGTCAGCCGCGCTTGATCTCCGCGACGCCGTCCTGGTAGGGCTCGGCGATCGCGTCGAGGACCTCGTCGGGCGACCGGGACTGGTTGATCAGGCCCTGGAAGCCGGAGACCAGCACGTCGTAGTAGCCCGGGACCGGCCAGTCCGGGTAGAACGCCAGGCCGTCCTGGGAGCTGACCGTGTTGAAGTCCTCGATCAGCTTGCGGTCCTTCGGGTCGTTGATCGCCGCCGGGTCACCGGCCACCGGCACGCCACCGTTGTTGCCGATCAGCGCCTGGATCTCCGGCCGCATGGTGATGTCGATGAAGTCGTACGCCAGGCTCTTGGCCTTGCTCGTCTCCGGGACCACCCACAGGTTGCCCGAGGAGCCGGCGTGCAGGGTGTTGCCGGGGAAGAGGAAGGTGTCCCAGTCGAAGGAGATCTCACTCTTGAAACGACCGAACCACCAGCTGCCGGAGACGATCATCGGTGTCTTGCCGGAGATGAAGCCGGTCCCCATGTCCTCGGCCTTCAGGCTGGCGGAGTCCTTGGCGATGTAGCCCTTGTCCACCCACTGGGCGAAGGTCTCGGCGCCGTACCTGAGCGGGTCGGCGGAGAAGTCGACCGGGTTGGCGTAGATCTGGTAGTCGTCGACGAAGGCCCGGTCGGCCCGGGAGAGGGCCAGCTGGTAGAAGAGCTGGCCGGCGGGGTACTCGGCGCCGGACATGCCGAGCGGCGTGACGCCCTTGGCGACGAAGGTGTCCATCGCGGCGGTCATCTCGGCAAGCGTGGTCGGGACGCTGACGCCGTGCTCGGCGAACAACTCCTTGTTGTAGTAGACCATCACGTACTCGCCGTAGTTGGGCACGCCGTACCAGTTGCCCGAGCCCATCACGCCGTTGTCGTAGCGGGCCGTGGTCTGGAGGCTGGGGCTGAGCGCGGTGTCCCAGCCGCGCTTGGTCGCCTCCTCGGTGAGGTCGGTGAGCAGGCCCTGCGAGGAGAGCAGCCCGGCGGTGGCGTTGCCCTTGTTGTACTCCATCACGTCCGGGCCCTCGGACGAGTTGATGATCATGCCGGCGTTCTGCTGGATCTGCTCGAATGCCTTGCGCTCGAAGCGCACCTCGACCCCGGCGTGCTCGTCCTTGAATATCTCGATCGCCCGGTCCCAGGCGAGGCCCATGGCGCTGTTGGCGCTTTCGTAGTGCCAGAGCTTGAGGACGTTGGCGTCGCCGTCGCCACCGTCGTCGCCGCAGGCGGCCAGATTCGTCGCCGCGAGCGCCGCCACTGCGGCGGCCACGGCTACTCTACGGAATCGTCGCATTGCTAGTCTCCCTGGTGAGTATCGAGCCGGTACTCCTTCAGGCCCGCCGTCGCGTGGCAGCGCGGCGGCGGGCTGCTTGCGTGCTGGGGGTCGGCTGTTCGCCGACGACCCCGGAGGGTGTTGCGATGCCGGCCGGCGTGCGCGGCGGGCCGCTGGACCCGCGGATCTCCAGCACGCACGGCAGCAGTTCCTGGTGGATCTCCCCACCAGCGCCCTCGATGTGGCGCAGCATCGTCTCGACCGCGATCCGGCCCAGCGCCGAGCCGGGCGAGGTCATCGCGGTCAGCGCCGGCGTGGCCAACTCGGCCACCTGGGGTGAGGTGACCATCGAGACGACGGAGACGTCGCCGGGAACGGTCAGCCCCCGGGTGGTCAGCTCGCCGAGCAACCCGAAGACGGCGTTCTCGTTCATCGCCAGCACCGCGGTCAGGTCGGGGGCCTGCCGCAGCGCGGCGGCCAGCGCCGACCGGCCACTGGCCGCGCTGTCCTGCGCGGGGATCATCAGCGGTGCCAGGCCGTACTCGCTCATCGCGGCGGCGAACGCGTCCCGGGTGCGCAGCGCCGGGCCGTAGCCCTCGGCGATGGTGTCGGCCGAGTGGTTGACGTAGACGATCCGCCGGTGGCCGAGGCCGACCAGGTGGTCGACGGCGTCGCGGACGGTCCGGTCGAAGTCGATGTCGACGTACGACAGGCCGGTGGTGTCGGCGGTGCGGCCGATCAGCACCGTCGGGACGCCGGTCTCGCGCAGCACGCCCACCCGGGGGTCGTCCAGCTGGACCTCCATCAGCAGCGCGCCGTCGAGCATCCGCTGGCTGGCCAGCCGGCGCAGCTCGTCGAGGTCGCCCACGCCGATCGGGGCGAGCACCAGGTGGTAACCGGCGGACCCGGCGGCGGACGCCGCACCGGTGACGAAGGCGGTCTCCGTGGCGCCGATGCCCCGCTCGTCCATGGGCAGCAGCAGCCCGAGGATCCGGCTGCGCCGGCTGGCCAGCCCGCGCGCCATGGCGTTCGGCTGGTAGTCGAGCTGGGCCATGGCGGCGAGGACCCGGTCCCGGGTGGCCCGGGAGATCGGCCGGGTGCCGGTGAGCACGTACGACACGGTGCTGACCGAGACCTGGGCGAGGCGCGCGACGTCCTGCATGGTGGCCATCGGGCACCTCCTCGCTGTCCGTCCCGCCCGGGTTGTCGAAGCGCTTCGACTAAGCGGTTCGACGACCGTAGGACACGTGTTACGGCCACGTCAATAGCCAGTGACGAAGTGACGTCGAACTGCGGGTGGTCAGCTCGCGGTGAGACCGAACAGGTCGGCGGCGGTCTGCCAGCAGACCGCACGCAACCAGTCGTCGCCGAGATCGAGCCGGCCCAGACCGGCCAGCTGATCCGCGTACGGGTACGGGATGTTCGGGAAGTCACTGCCCAGCAGCACCCCGCCGGCCAGCCCCAGGTCCCGCAGCCGGGGCAACTCGTCGGCCGGGAACGGCACGATCCGATCGAAGAACGGGGTGAACACCATGGTGGTGTCCAGTCGTACCCGTTCGTACCGTTCGGCGAGATCCAGGAAGGCCGGGTAGTCCGGCGCGCCCAGGTGGGCGACGATCGCGGGCAGCCGGGGGTGCCGGGCCAGCAGCGCGGCGAACGGGTCCGGCCCGGTGTGTGCGGTGCCGACCGGTGCGTGCCCGGCGTGCACCACCACCGGCACGCCGGCCTCGGCGAGCAGGCCCCATGCCTGCTCCAGCGCCGGATCGGTCGGGGCGAAGCCACCCACCTGAAGGTGCACCTTGAACACCCGGGCGCCGCGGCCGATCGCCTCGGCCACGTAGCGCGGCGCCTCCGGCTCGGCGAAGAAGGTGGCCGAGGGCAGGCAACCGGGGGTGGCGCGGGCGAAGTCCAGCGTCCAGGCGTTCAGTTGCTCGGCCATGCCGGGCCGGTGGGCGTACGCGAGCGCGCCGAACGCCCGGACGCCGAGCCGGCGCAGGTGTGCGACCCGGTCCTCGTCGCTCCACCGGTACCGGATCGGCCATTCCAGCCCCACCAACGGCCCGGCCGAGTCGAAGTACTCCCACACCCGACGGCGCAGCCTCGGCGGCAGGAAGTGGACGTGCACGTCGGCCAGCCCGGGCAGGCCCAGCCCCTGCCAGAACCGTGGCACGGCGTCGTCGGCCGCCACGGTCGCCGGGTCGACCGCCTCGACGCTCATATGTCGAGGTTGAATTTCTGCAGCACGGAGGGAGCGACCAGCCCGATCGCGGCAAGCACCGACACGACGGTCAGCGCGGTGCGAACGAAGACGATCTCGGTCCGGCCACCGGCCCGCAGCGCGATCCGGTCGGGCAGGCTGATCGGCGTCCACATCCGGCGTTTGATCGGAATCGGCCAGAGGATCGGTACGCCGGCCCGCGTGATCATGTCGCCGATGATGTGCACGAAGGAGCCCACCCCGACCGCCAGACCGATCATCGGGTAGCCGCGGTCGCCGGGCAGGTTGGCGGCGGTGAAGACGGCCGCACCGGCCGAGACCAGGGTGACGATGAGCCAGCCGGCGCGCTCGGCCCACTCGTCGAACAGCCCGCGCAGGGCCAGGCCGATCATGAAGAACAGGACGCCGATGACCGCCCACTTGCCGTACGCGGCGCAGAGCGTGGTGGTTCCCCAGCCGACCAGCGCGGTGAACGGGATCGTGTGGGTCAGCGTGCGGTGACCGTTGCTGCGTTTCGGATCGCGGCTCAGCTTGGTGGCGTAGTAGACGCCCAGCGACACCTTCTCCACCACCTCGGCGATGAACAGCGAGAAGACGCCGAAGGTGCGGGCCACGGTCGCGCCGCCCTGGTTGCGGGTCACCTTGCCGGACAGGTCGAGGTCGGGCAGCAGCGCCCCGCCCGCGCAGACCGCCGTGCCGACGGCCAACGCCAACGGCGACTGCTCGTAGTCGTAGAACTGCTGTAGCGCCCACGACCCGCTCAGCCATACCGCCGCGCCGGACAGCGCGTGCGACGGTCCCATCATCTCGGCTCGCCCTCCCCAGGGATCTTGAGCGCCAAAACTACGCCACTGTAGTTCGTTGCGACGCCGCAGGGGGATCACCCGGACAGTCCACATGAGACGATTCTGGGGCGCGGTCCGCGCGCCGGGCCGATCACCAGGAAGTATGGCAGCGCACGGCCGCCGCAGCTTGCCCTGTGTCGGCCATGGGACGCCGCCGCCCCGCGGCAGGGTCGCGCTCACCGGCCGGCCCCGCGTAAGGTCTCCCGCTGTGCAAGCCGTCGCTGTCAGCGTCGCGGCCCCCGCCGACCGCACGCGGGTGGTCAGCTCCCTGGTTGCCGCGTTCGCCCAGGACCCCGCGCTGCGGTACTTCTTCCCGGACGAGGATTCCCACCCCCGGTTCGCCGCCGCCTTCTTCGGGCACCTGTTCGACAAGAGAGTCCAGCTGCGGGCCATCTGGACGATCGAGCGAGGCGCCTCGACCGCCATCTGGCAACCCCCCGTGGCCGCCGACCCGCCCTCGGACCACGACCTCGACGTCCACCTGCCCGCCGACGCGCTCGCCCGCGTCCGCGCCTACGACCGGGCGGTGCACGCCGCCCTACCGACCTCGGCGTTCTGGTACCTCGGGGTGCTGGGCACCCACCCGGACCACGCCGGACGCGGCTGGGCTCACGCCGTCATGAACACCGGGCTGCGCCGGGCCGCCGCCGACGGCCTGCCCGCCGTGCTGGAGACCACCAACCCGGCCAACGTCGAGTTCTACCGCCGCGCCGGCTGGGAGGTCGTGCGCACCCTGACCGAGCCCCTGCCCATCTGGGTGATGCGACAGTAGGCGACACCGCACTGGCGGCGCGCCGCCAGGCGGCGCCTCAGCGGGCCGGCCGGAAGCTGTCCCGCACCGTGACCAGCTGAGCCGCCGCGGCCGGCCAGTCCCGCTCGTGGGTGATCCAGCCCAGCGTCCAGGACCGGCCGCGTGCCGGCCCGCCCGACACGATCTGCACGGCGCGCAGCCGCTCGCCGTGCGGCGTCAGCCAACCGAACTCCCACTCGGTGGCCTTGCCGACCCGGCCGAGGCGGAACTCCCGGTAGGACGGCAGGGTGCCGGCGGTCAGTTGCCGGTCCCGTACCGCTTCGAGCCCGGTGACCGGCTCGGCCGCGTCGGTGCCGGCGGCGACGCTCAGCGCCCGACCGGTGGCCGGGTCCTGGAAGCAGGCCACGTCGTTGTCGCGGGAGTACCGCCAACCGGTGGGCACCGCCACCCGGAACCCGGCGTCGTCGGCATGCCATGCCCAGCCGGCCGGTGGCCGGAAGCGTTCGCCCGCGGCGGCCGGCACCCCGGCGACCGGGGTGCCGTCGACCCACGGGCGCACACAGGGCAGCGGCGGGGACGAAACCGCCGGGCGGTGGGCCCGGCGGGCGTCTCCCGTCGGCCGGACCGGGCCCGCCGGCTCCCGGGGCGTCCGCGTCGTACGGCGTGCCGGGTGGGACGCTCTCCGCCGCCTGGCGCGGCTGGTCCCCGCCGGTGCCGACCACGGTCAGTGCGGTGCCGATGCCGGCCGCCACCGCCACCAGCACGGCCACCGCGGCCAGCGCCCAGGGCCTGGCCACGGCGACGAGACCGCGTTCCGGGCGCGGCCCGCCCGGGGGTTCCGGGTGCTGCCCGTCCTGTGGTGCGGGGCTGGCCGGTCCGCCGACCCGGACTGCTCGCCGCCCCGGCTCGGCGCCGCCGCAGGGCCGCCGGTCGTCGCAGGGCCGCCGGTCGTCGCTGCCGGCCGGTCGCCGGTGACCGTCGCGGGGTCGGCGTCGTCGCCGGTGGGCCGAGATCCGGACCGGTCCGGCCCGGCGGCAGCCAGCAGGCGCCGGCGGGTCTCGGTGTGGTCGGTGCGGTGCGTGGGGTCCCGGCGCAGCAGCCCGGCCAGCACCGCCGACAGCGCACCGGCGTGCGGCGCCGGGTCCGGCGGCGCGGAGGCCAGCGCGCTGAGCGTGGCCATCGCGGTGCTGCGGGCGTACGGTGCGCGGCCCTCGACGGCGGCGTGCAGGGTCGCGCCCAGCGACCACAGATCGGCCGGCCCGCTGGACATCCCCTCGGCGGCGCGTTCCGGTGCCACGTACTGCGGTGAGCCCAGAATGGTGCCGGGGCCGGTCATGATCTGGTCACCGCCGTCGAAGACGGCCAGCCCGAAGTCGGTCAGCAGCACCCGGCCGTCGTGGGCGACGAGCACGTTCGCCGGCTTCACGTCGCGGTGCAGCACCCCGGCGTCGTGCGCCGCCCGCAGGGCGTCCAGCAGGGCCAGGCCGATGCGGGCGGCGTGCTGCGGTGGAAGGGGGCCGTCGCTGTCGAGGACGTCCTGGAGGGTGCGGGAGGGCACGTACTCCATCACGATCCACGGTGTGTCGGCGTCGGAGACCACGTCGTAGACGCGGACCACGTTGGGATGACTGAGCCGGGCGGCCGTGCGCGCCTCGCGCAGCGTGCGGGCGACCAGTTGGTCCAGCTCGTCACCGCCGAGCGAGGCCGGCAGCACCACCTGCTTGACCGCCACCTGGCGGTGCAGCAGCTCGTCCTCGGCCCGCCAGACCGTACCCATCCCGCCGCGCCCGACCAGCCCGAGCAGCCGGTACCGGCCGGCGATCACCGCTCGCACGTTTCCCCCATCCGCCGCCGTCCGGCGTACACCTTAGCCAGCAGATCGGGGATCACCTATCCGATGAACCCGTTTCGGCCGCCCTTTCGGCCGGATACCGCGCCCGGAGAGGGACGCGGTGTGCCAGCGCCAGACGGTTCGGCCTGCGGTGGGGTGGGTCAGCAGGCGGCGCCACCGACCGGGAGGAGGTTGCCGTCGGGGATCGTGATCGGCTGTCGGGGCAGCGGTATCCCGGCGAGGCCGCGCCGCACCTGCGGCGAACCGTGTTCACGGCGGGCGGCCGTGTACGTCTCGGCGGTGCGGGCGGCGATGGCGGCCCAGCCGTACCGCTGGCCGACCATGCTGCGTGCCTGCCGGGCCACCCGGCGGGCGAAGACCTCGTCGCCGAGGAGCTGCCCGACGGCACCGGCCAGGGCCGGCGGGTCGCTGTGCGGGAAGGTGACGCCGGTGACGCCCGACTCGACGATCTCGGCCAGCCCGCCGGTCCGGGCCACGGCCAGCGGCGCCCCGGCCGCCGCGGCCTCCAGGGCCACCATGCCGAAGGGCTCGTAGAGACTTGGCACGACGGTCGCGTCGGTGGCGCCGAGCACCGCCGGCAGTTGGGTGTTGTCGAGGAACCCGGCGAAGCGTACGGTCCCGCCGATCCCGAGCCGGTGGATCCGGTCCTCCAACTCGCCCCGGTAGGGGCCGTCACCGGCGATCAGCACCCGCAACCCGGGATGCCGCTGGCGCAGTTGCGGCACCGCGTCGACCAGGTGCTGCACGCCCTTCTCGTAGACCAGCCGGCCGGCGTAGCCGATCAGCGGGCCGTCGGCGGCGAACCGGGCACGGGCCGAGGCGACGGCCCGCGGCCGGGCCCGCCAGGCCCGGTCGTCGACGCCGTTGGGCACCACGTCGATGCGGCTCCCGGGCGTCTCGAACAGCGTCGTCACCTGCTCGCGCATGTAGCCGGAGCAGGCGATGAGGCGGGTGGAGGCGTTGCTGAGCCAGTGTTCGACGCCGTGGATGGTGCGGTTCATCTCCTCGGGCAGCCAGCCCTGGTGCCGGCCGGCCTCGGTGGCGTGGATCGTGGTCACCAGCGGCCGGCGCAGGTGTTCGGCCAGGGTGATGGCGGTGTGTGCGACGAGCCAGTCGTGGGCGTGGATGACGTCGTAGTCGCCGGTGGCGGCGGCGCGCAGGGCGGCCCGGGTGAGGGTGTGGTTGAACGCCATCGTCCAGGCCAGCAGGGAGCCGGTGGCCAGGGGGAAGGTGACCGGGTCGGCGGCGGCGCGGACGACGTGGACGCCGTCGACGTACTCCTCCAGCGGGGCGCCGTCGGCGTGCCGGGTGACGACGGTGACCTCGTGCCCGGCGGCGGCCAGGGCGAGCGAGAGGGCGTGCACGTGCCGGCCGAGACCGCCGACGAGGACGGGCGGGTACTCCCAGGACAGCATCAGCACCCGCTGCGAACGTGCGGGGTTGATGTCGATCACGTCGGCGTTCGGTGACATGCGCGCCCCCTTTGAGTTGTCTCCGCACGCGCGGCAGCCGGCCCCCCGGTGGGCGGCGATCGCGTCACGGCTGGATCGGAACCAATCCTGCTGGCAGCTGGATAACCAGCGGAGACGTACCCGTTGCGGGGGTGTAAAGCGCTACCGGCGGGCGCGCAGCAGCTCCGCCACCGACCATGCCTGGAACGGGCAGCCGGTGGCGATGTGCGGGGCGGCACCGTCGGCGGTCTCGCTGACCGAACCCAGGCCGTACTCGGTCAGGTGTGCCTCCAGACCGGTGAACAGCGCGTCGACCGGCAGGCCCGCCCGTCGGCCGGCATCGGCGTACGGGCCGATCAGCCACGGCCAGACGGTGCCCTGGTGGTAGGCGGTGTCCCGCTCGGCCGGCCCGCCCCGGTGCCGGCCGAGGAAGCCGGGGCAGTCGGGGAGAGGCTGCGCGGGCCGAGCGGGGTGAGCAACCCGGCACCGACGTGGCCCACCGCCCGCGGATCCGGCTCCAGCGGTGCGAACGGCAGCGACCAGGCCAGCAGCTGGTTGGGGCGCAGCAGGTCGTCGTCGTGGTACGCGGCACCACCGAGCGGGTACGCGGGCGCGGGCGCGTCGACCACGTCGTGCAGCCAGCCGGCCGAGGTGGGGAAGCGCCCCCGGAACGCCGTGACCGCCCGCTCGTGCAGCCGGTGCAGCCCGTCGGCGTCCTGCCCGGCCAGCTCGGCCAGCTCGGCGACCCCGGCCACCCCGTTGATCCACAGTGCGTTGACCTCGACCGGCTTGCCGTGCCGTGGCGTGACGGGCACCCCGTACACCCGGGCGTCCATCCAGGTCAGGGCGGCGCCGGGCGCGCCCTGGGTGAGCAGACCGTCGATCGGGTCGACGGCGATGCCGTAGCGGGTGCCGGCCAGGTGGGCGTCGACCACCGCGCGCAGCGCCGGCAGCAGCTCGTCGCCGAGGTCGGTGTCGCCGGTGACGGTGACGTGCCGGCTGACCGCGTGCAGGAACCACAGCGTGCCGTCGACGGTGTTGTACTCGACCCGGCCGGTGTCGGCGGTGTTGGCCAGCATCCCCTCCGACAGCGTCGCCGCGTAGGAACGCAGCAGCTCGCGGCCGAGGGGGGCCCGGCCGGTCCGCAGGAACAGCCCCTCGTAGGAGATCATCGTGTCCCGCGACCAGGCGCCGAACCACGGGTAGCCGGCGACCACCTCGACCGCGGCGTCGTTGGTGCGCACGACGAACGCGTCGGCGGCCAGCGCGAGGGTGGCCTCGACGTCGTCGGCGGGCTTGGCCGCCGCCACCACCTCACGGTTGCGCCGCCGGGCCAGCTCGACCACCTCGGTGGCCGGTGGTGGTGCGGGAGCGGGATCCGCCCAGGCCAGCACCGAGACGGTGTCGCCGGGGCGGTGCATGGTGTCGCGGAACTGGCCCGCATACCACAGGTCCTCCTCCGGGTGCAGGCCGCGGGCCGCCTCCTCGCGGTGGTACACACCTCGCCACCAGTGGCCCTGCGGCGTCCAGCCGGGCCCGGACAGCCGGTACGCGCCCTCGATCACCGCGCCGCCGTCGACCGGGTCCATCCGCAGCGGCGGTCCGTCGCCGCGGCGCTCGCCGTGCGCGTCGCGCCAGGTGCAGGCGGCGGCCAACTCCAGCTCGACCGGGCCGCCGCTGAGCAGCCGGTGCACCACCGCCACGCACGATCGTCCGTACAGCATGGCCAGCTCCCGCTCGATGACCACGTCGCCGATGCGCCACCGCCAGCGCGGCAGCCCGTCGGTCAGGTCGAAACGCTCCAGCAGTTCGAAGCCGCGCGGGTCGACGTCGCCGGAGGCCCACTCGTGCACGCCGAGGCGCACCCGGGCGCCGGAGGGCAGCAGCACCGCCGGATCGAGGCTGCCCAGTCCCACCTTGCGGGACGCCGGGGTTTCTCCCGGAACCACCAGCAGCCCGTGGTACCGGCGGGTGCGCAGCCCGCCGACGGTGCCCATGGCATACCCGCCGAGGCCGTCGGGCACCAGCCACTCGCGGCTGGCGGCGCTGGTCAGCTCGCCGCAGACCTGCGAACCGAAGCGAATCTCGATCAACTTTCCTCCACCGGCGGCGAGGTGTAACACGACACGACGACAATGGCCGCTGTGGTGAAGTACCCCGGCGGCGTCGAAGATGGTCAGATGATCACTGACGGTTCGCCCTCCGCCCCCGACGCCGAGCGAATCCGGCTCGCCCAGGCCGATGCGGGGGAGCAGGACTGGCGGGCATGGGGTCCCTATCTGTCCGAGCGGGCGTGGGGGACGGTACGCGAGGATTACAGCGAGCACGGTACGGCGTGGGACTACTTCCCCCACGACCACGCGCGGTCCCGAGCCTACCGGTGGTCCGAGGACGGCATGGCGGGCGTGTGTGACGACCGGCAGACCTTCTGTTTCGCCCTCGCGTTGTGGAACGGGCGCGATCCGATCATCAAGGAGCGGATGTTCGGTCTCGGCGGCGACGGCGGCAACCACGGTGAGGACGCCAAGGAGTACTGGTGGTACGAGGACTCCACGCCCACCCACTCCTGGATGCGGTGGCGCTACCACTACCCGCAGGCCGCCTTCCCGTACGACGAACTGGTCGCGGTCAACGGGCTGCGCGGCCGGGACGACACCGAGTACGAGCTGGTCGACACCGGCATCTTCGACGACGACCGCTACTGGGCGGTGACCGTCGACTACGCCAAGTCCGGCCCGACCGACCTGTGCATCGTGGTGACCGTGGCCAACCGCGGCGAGGAGGCCGAGCGGCTGCACGTGCTGCCGCACCTGTGGTTCCGCAACACCTGGGCGTGGAACCTGCCCGGCGGCGACCGGGTGCCCCGCATCGTCGGCGAGGGGCGCCGGCTGGTCGGCGAGCACTGGGTGCTGGGGCAGCTCCTGCTCGAAGGCGACGGCGACCCGACGCCGCTGCTGTGTGACAACGACACCAACGGCGAGCGGCTGTGGGGGTTGCCGAACCGTACGCCGTACCCGAAGGACGGCATCAACGACCACGTGGTGGGTGGGGCGGCGACGGTCAACCCGGCCCGGGAGGGCACCAAGGGTGCCCTGCACTACGTGCTGGACGTGCCGCCCGGTGGCGAGCGGCGGATCCGGCTGCGGCTGACCCGGACCGCCCCGCCGCCCGGCGACGGCGACCCGCCCCGGCGGACCTGGGCGACGGCTTCGACGCCGCCGTGTGGGCGCGGCGCGCCGAGGCGAACCGGTTCTTCGACGGGGTCATCCCGGAGAAGACCAGCGCCGACGAGGCGTTGATCGCCCGGCAGGCCATCGCCGGGCTGATGTGGGGCAAGCAGTTCTACCACTTCGACGTCAAGCGGTGGCTGGAGGGCGATCCGGGTTCGACGCCGCCGGCCGGGCGCCGGCACGGCCGCAACAGCGCCTGGTGGCACATGACCAGCTTCGACGTGATCTCCATGCCGGATCCGTGGGAGTACCCGTGGTACGCGGCGTGGGACCTGGCCTTCCACTGCGTGAGCATCGCCCGGGTCGACCCCGGTTTCGCCAAGGAGCAACTCCTGCTCCTGCTGCGCGAGTGGTACCTGCACCCCAACGGGCAGATTCCCGCGTACGAGTGGGCGTTCGGCGACGTCAACCCGCCGGTGCACGCCTGGGCGGCGTTGAAGGTGTTCGAGATCGACGGCAGTCGGGACCACGACTTCCTGGCCCGGATGATGCACAAGCTGCTGATGAACTTCACCTGGTGGGTCAACCGCAAGGACACCGGCGGCAACAACGTCTTCGAGGGCGGGTTCCTCGGGCTGGACAACGTCGGGCCGTTCGACCGGTCGGCGGCGCTGCCGGTGGCCGGGGTGCTGGAGCAGTCCGACGGCACCGGCTGGATGGCGATGTACGCGCTCAACCTGCTGGACATCGCCATCGTGCTGGCCGAGCACGACCGGACCTGGGTGGACACCGCGACCAAGTTCTTCGAACACTTCGCCTACATCGCCGCGGCGGCGTACTCGCAGGGGTTGTGGGACGACGAGGATGCCTTCTTCTACGACGTGCTGCGGCTGTCCGACGGCACGAAGGTGCCGCTGAAGGTGCGTTCGGTGGTGGGGCTGCTGCCGCTGGCGGCGGTGACCCGGCTGACCGCGCGAACCCTGCACCGGCTGCCCGAACTGGGCGCGCGGCTGCGCTGGTTCCTGACCAACCGCCCCGAGTACGCCTCGGTCATCGGTGGGCGGCGGCTCGGCCCGGACGGGCGTCAGCAGCGACTGCTGTCGATGTGTGGCCCGGAGCAGGTGGTCCGGCTGCTGGCCCGGATGCTGGACACCGACGAGTTCCTCTCCGAGTACGGTCTGCGCACGCTGTCCCGCGCCCACCTGGACAAGCCGTTCGCGGTGACGTTGGGCGGGCAGGAGTTCTGCGTCGGCTACGAGCCCGCCGAGTCGACAAGCGGCCTGTTCGGCGGCAACTCCAACTGGCGCGGCCCGATCTGGATGCCGACGAACTTCCTGCTGATCAGTGCGCTGCGGGACTACGCGGCGTTCTTCGGCGACGACCTCCAGGTGGAGTACCCGACCCGGTCCGGGGTGAAGAAGACCCTCGACGAGATCGCCGACGACCTCTCCGCCCGGCTGATCGCGCTGTTCACCCGGGACGGTTGGGGCCGCCGCCCCATCTACGGCGCGGCGCAACTGTTCCAGACCCACCCCGACTGGCGGGACCTGATCGCCTTCCCCGAATACTTCCACGGCGACAACGGTGCCGGCCTCGGCGCCTGGCACCAGACCGGCTGGACCGCCCTGGTAGCCGACCTGATCCTCACCCTCCGCCGCTAACCCCCACCCCCACCCCCACCCCACCCACCCACCCCACCCACCCGCCCAGCCGCCCAGCCGCGTCGATCATGAAGTTAGCGGGGTTGAGGAGATCAAAAAGTACCGCTAACTTCATGATCAACCTCGGTCGGGCCCGGTCTGGGTGGGGTGGGGGTGGGCGTTCTCGGGGCGGTGGAGAGTCGTCATTCCGTCGGAGTCATCTGCCGGGAGGTGCCGCGGGTAGGGTCGGCAGAGTGTCCGGAGTCGAGCACGGAGACGCAGCGCCGGGCGGCGATGCGATCGTCACCACCGCCTGGCAGCTGGCCGAGGCGGAGGGGTGGGCGGCGGTGACCACCCGACGGCTGGCCGAACGCGCCGATGTCGACCTCGGCGCGCTCTACGAACGCTTCGCCGACCGGGACGCGGTGGTGGTCGCGGTCGCGGTGCGGGGCTTCGCCGACCTGGCCGCCGCGCTGGCCGGCGCACGTGGCGCGGCCGGCCGGCCCGCCCAGGTGTGGCCTGCGGTGATGGGCGCCTACCTGGACTTCGCGTACGCCAACCCGGAGGTGTACGACGCGATGTTCGCGCACACCCCGGAGTTGACCCTCGGCGCCGAGCAGGTGCCCGAGACGGTCGCGGCGACCTTCGGCGAACTGCGCGCGGCGCTGGACCCGCTGGCCGCCGGGCGCGACGCCGACACCCTGGCCGAGCTGGGCTGGAGCCTGCTGCACGGGATGGTGATGCTCACCCGGGGCGGCCGGCTGCGCCCCGAGGCGCAGGAACAACGAGACCAACTACTCGGCGCGCACCTCTTCGACCCCCGCTGACCCAGCCTTGTCGATCTTGCAGTCCTGGTCGTGCCGTCGCCCGCCCCTGCGTTCCTTGCCGTGGCCAGGACTGTCTGATCGCGGGGGTGGCCGGTGGCGGGTAACGGTGTTGCGCGGGGTGCGGGTGTGGCGTAGTTTTCGGGCACGCCGTCGAGCCGGAAGGAGGTCAGAACAATGTCCGATGTTCTGCGCCCCCTCCGCGTTCCGGCGTCCACGCGGATCTGACCCGGGCGCCGCCTTCCCGGAGGATCAACCATGGCCGAACTGGTCATCCGCCCGCTCGTTGCGGGCGAGGAGGAACTGTTCGACTCGATGCCCGACCCGCTGCCGCAACTGCGCCAGGTCGGTTACGCCGACGGGATAGCCGGTGGCGGCTACCGACCCGAGCACACCTGGATAGCGCTACGCGCCGGCCGGGTCGTCGGCCGGGCCGCCTGGCTCCTGCCGCCCGGTTCCGTCGGGGAGCCGTGGCTGGAACGCTTCGACCTGGACCCGATGCCCGGGGTCGATCCCGTGGCGGGGAACGGTGCCATGCCGGCGGCAGCCGCCGTGTCGGGAGTCGGTGCCGTGTCGGGGGTCGGTGCCGCTGCTGAGGTGGGTGCGGCGTTGCTGCGCGCCGGCCACGAGGCGCTCGGCGGTCCGAAGATCTACTACGCGGCGTTGCCGGCGTACTGGCGCCGGCAACCGCCGGTGCGGGCCGTGGCCCAGGCACCGATGGCGGCGGCCCGGCTCGCCGGCCTGGTCGAGCGGGGGGAGCGGCTGAGGTTCAGCTGGACGGGTGGACCCCTGCCGACCGTGTCCGGCCGGTTCTCCTTCCGGCCGGCCGCCGACCGAACGGAGATCAACGCTTTGGTGGCCCGCGTCGCCGAGCCCGACGTGCTGACCGGTGCGGAGACGGCGCGGCAGGTGTCCGGTGTGGACCTGGCCCGGGATCCGCTGGCCTGGCTGACCGGCCCGGCCGGGAACTGGCGCGTGGCGCTGGACGGCGGCGAACCGGTCGGGGTGGCGGCGACGGCGGGTGACGCCTGCTATCCGATGATCGCCTACCTCGGCCTGCTCGACGTGCCGGCCCGGGACGGCGCCGCCCGGGACAGCGCGGCCGGGAACAGCGCGGCCCGGGGCAGCACTGCCGGGGACAGCATTGCCGGGGGCGGGGTTGCCCAGGGCGCGGCGGTCCGGTCCGGCGGCGCGGTGCTGGCCGGCGCGGTGCGCGGCGAGCTGCTGGCCGACGCGGTTGCGACGCTGGCCGGGGGCGGAGCGTACGAGGTGGTCGCGGACACGGACGCGCGCCGCGTGGCGGTGGTGGCGGAACTGGAACGGACCGGCTTTCGGCGGATCCGCTCCAGGGTGGTCTTCGCGCCGGCCTGAGCGGGCCGATCCAGGATCGGCCGTCGGTTATCCGGTCGCCCGCCGTGCGGGTGGTCGCCTACAGTCCGCGAGGTGACGAAGGACGGGGTGCTGATCGGGTCGGGTCGGGTGCTGGTCTTCGACGCCGACGACACGCTCTGGGAGAACAATGTCGTCTTCGAACGGGTGATCGACGACTTCCTGGAGTGGCTGGCGCATCCGACCCTCGACCGGAGGCAGCTGCGGGGTGTCCTCGACGACATTGAACGGGCCAACGCGGTCACCCACGGCTACGGCAGCAAGGTGTTCCTGCGCAGCCTGCGGGAGTGCCTGGAACGGCTGCGCCAGCGGCCGGCCACCGCGGCGGAGCGCCGCGAGATCGACGAGCTGGCGGTGGCGTTGGTGACCCACCAGGTCGAGCTGATGCCGGGGGTGGCCGACGCCCTGGACAAGTTGGCCGGCCGGCACGAGCTGCTGCTGCTGACCAAGGGCGAGCGCGAGGAGCAGCAGCGCAAGCTGGACGCCTGCGGGCTGCTGCACCACTTCGTGGCCGCGCACATCGTGCCGGAGAAGACCGTCGAAACCTACCGTCGGCTGGCACGCGAGCATGCCGTCGACCCGGCCCGGGTCTGGATGATCGGTAACTCGCCGCGCTCGGACATCCTGCCCGCCCGGGCGGCCGGCTGGAACGCGGTGTTCATCCCCAACGCCAACACCTGGGTGCTGGAGCACGACGAGCTGGATCCGGCGGACGCCGGCGTGCTGCACCTGAGCGCCTTCCCGGATCTGCTGCGCCACTTCTGAGCTGCGCCGTGGACTGCGCGGTCGGCGGATGTGCGGTCGGCGGATGTGCGGTGGGCGGATGTGCGGTGGGCGGTTGCGGGGTGGGCGGTTGCGGGGTGGGCGGTTGCGCGGTGGACGGATGCGCGGTGGGCGGATGCGCGGTGGACGGGTACCCGGACCGGCGCCCGGCGGCCGGCATGCCGTGCCGGTGCGCCCCCGGCTCGCTGCCCGCGTTCGGCGAGGTCGGGGCGGGACCTGTGGGCCCGCCCCGACCTGGGTCGAGCCGAGCGTCAGGTGCTCTCGCCGCGCACGATGGCGACCGCCACCCGGCAGAACTCGTCCATGTCGGGTTCGAAGCCGGCCGCGATGTCGGGATGCAGTCCGGCCCGGGTCTCGTCGAGCAGCCGCTGGCAGACCTGCTCCACCGGCTCACCGGCGTAGCCGTCCCGCACCCGGTCGGCGGCCGCCTGAAGGGCGGAGGTCAGCTGGTCCTCCAGCGGCCGGCGCAGTTTCTCCTGCACCGGGTCGCGGGGATCCAGCGTGACATGTGGCTCCGACATCGGCGCTCCCTTCGTCGGCGGCTGCGGTACCCCACCGCGGCCGTCGGTCAAACCCCGTCCGGTACGGCCGCGACGCGTACCAGGTACGAGAATTCCTCGGCCGGCTCCTCGGCATAGGACAGCCGGCGGATCTGCCGGTCGTCGTCGTAGAGGGCGACGTCGACCAGCACGCCGAGGTGGGTCAGGCCGATGCTGGAAACCCGCTTCTTGTCCTGGAGCACCGCACACACCCCGCCCAGCAGGGTGCTGGCGTCGGAGGTGCGGTGCCCGGGCGGGCAGCGCAGGGTCAGGTCGATCTCGACCGGGCCGGACAGCGGGGTCCAGCCGGTCTGCTGCGCGGCTGCACAGGCGGCCTGTAGCAGGGCGCGTACCCTCGTCGCCTGCCGGTGCCCGGCGGCGAAGATGGACAGCGCCTCGGTCTTGATCGGTGGCAGGCCGCTCACCTCGAACGTCAGGGTGAGAGCGCGGGTGTCCTGCACCACGGCGGCACCTCCTCGTTGGGGACGATCCTGCCCAACCGGTATGCCGGTGAGGGGCTGTTCCCGCGAGAACCAACCGATCGGGCGGGTCGGGGTCGGCCGGTGGCGTATCGACGGCGACGGCGTACGCGCGGACGGCGAAGTGCGTTAAACGCTAGTCCACCTGGCGGTCGCCCGGTAGCACCTGACGGTCGCCCGGTAGCACCTGACGGTCAGTCGGTGGCACGTGGCGGGAAGGCGCAGAACTCGTTGCCCTCCGGGTCGGCCAGCACCCACCACGACACCGTGTCGTCCGGCTCCCGCAGCAGGGTCGCACCGGCCCTGATCAACGCGGTCGGCCCGGCGGCGGTCAGGTCGACGTCCCAGTGCATCCGGTTCTTGACGGTCTTGCGCTCGGGCACGGGGTCGAAGACCCAGTGGTCCCAGGGAAAACCGGCCGCACCGACGACCGACGCGTGCCCGTGCTCGCCGCTCGCCACCTCGCCACCGACCACGCCGGCCCACCAGGTGGCCTGGGCGGTCGGGTCGGCGGCGTCCACCACGAGCTCGAACGGCCCGGGACGGGAGTCGCCACCGGCGGCGAAGGCGCAGAACAGGTTCCCGTCGGGGTCGGCCAGCACCCACCGGTCGATCTCCGCGTCCGGCTCCCGGACCAGCCTCGCCCCGGCCGCCAGCAGCGCCGCCGGGCTCGCCCCGGTCAGCCGCAGGTCGAGATGGACGCGGGTCTTGACGGTACGCGGCTCCGGCACCCGGTTGACCCAGATCGACTCGGCGCCCGAACCGGCCCGGCGCGGATCGACCCGGGTGTCACCGTCGCCGGTGTCGACCAACTCCCCGTCGAGCACCCGGGCCCAGAACCCGCCGAGGGCGTGGGCGTCGGCGGCGTCGAGGCAGAGATCCTTGAAGCGTGCGATCATCCGCCGATCATGCCGCCCGGCACCGACATCCGCAGGCCGTCGACCGGCGCAACACAGCAGGCCCCCGGCACAGCGGGCCCCGGGCACAGCGGCCCCCGGGCAAAGCAGGCCCCCGGCACAGCTGGCCTGCCGCGGGGTGAGCGGTCAGCCCACCGGGCCGATCCGCGTCGCCAGCGTTACGAACGACTGCCACGAGCGTGGGTCGAACTGGAGGGTGCCGCCGTCGCGGTCCTTGGTGTCGCGGACCAGGACGACGCCGGAGAGGTTGTCGGCCACCTCGACGCACGCTCCGCCGTTGGCCCCCGAACGAGTCGACGTGCGCCAGTTGGCACCGGTCATTTCCATGTCTGCGCCACTTCCTTGATCCGATCGAGGGACTGCCTGCGCGAGAGGGCCTCGCCCCTGACGACCTCCCATATCCGCTGGAGCGTAGCAAGCCGGTCCGGCTGGGTGACGACCTGCGCGTCGACCTGATGATCGAGGTACGCGACCACCGAGCCGTCGGGCAGCGTCGCCAGGATGAAGCCTCCCTGTAGTCCAGGGTAGACACCCGCCTCCTCGGTTACCACGAGGATTTGCACGTGCGGCAGCTCGGCCATCTTCACGATGTGGTCGAGTTGCTCCCTCATGACCCCGGGGTGCCCGTTGATCTGCCGCCGGAGGACCATCACGTCGAGCACCGCGACCAGCGGGACCGGGTTGTCCTGGGTCAGGATCCGCTGCCGCTCCAGCCGCGAGGTCACCCGGTGCTCGACCTCGTCGGGCGCGAGCAGACCGTCGGCGAGCGTCGCGCGGGCATATGCCTCGGTCTGGAGGATGCCGGGCACATAGGCGGGCTCGTACCAGCGCAGCAGGCGCGCCTCGCTCTCCCATTCACCCCATTCGCGCAGCCACGCCGGGTCGTTGTCAATCTTGGACAGCTCCCGGACCATCCGGGCGAACCGCCCACCGTCCGTCTTGTCGAAGGCGGGGTCGTAACTGCGGTCGACCGCCATGGCGTAGTCGGCGGTGGGCGGCCGGCCACCCGTCTCCACCGCGCTGACGTGTGACGCCGAATATCCGATCGCCCGGCCGAAGTCCTCCTGGCCGAGGCCCAGCGAGATGCGGAAAAGGCGAAACTCCATCACTACGTACTTCATCGCGCTGCCCATCGGCTGCCCATCGGCTGCCCACCTTCTGCCCAGTTCTATTGACCTGTCGCCCGGCGGTCGACGCATGCACCGAATGGTCGACTCAATGGCGGTGAATACGTATCGAAGATAGACCGCTCCTAACCAGACTGTCATCCATGCGGATCTGCTCCATGCCAGGGCGGGCTGGGGCGGGTTCTGCCTGGGGCCGCCCACGGACATCCCCCGTCCGGGGGCGGCCCCTCCCGATCACCTACTCGCGGAGGCCGATGTGCGCACCCGTCCCTCGTACCTGTGTCCCACCACCGTACTGCCGGTCCTGCCGCAGCGTCAGCGCGGAACGCACCTGCCGGAGTGGTTTCGCCAGCAACGGACCATACCCCTCCCGGTGCAGTGGCCGGGCCGTGCCGGTTCCCTGACACCGGGCCAGCGGTGGCGGTCGAACGGGGAATGGCCGTCGTGACGAGTCACCCGACCCTGCCGGTCGCGGCCCACGGTCGGATCGCCGCCCGGGTGAGGGGACCTCCGGTTTCCGGGTCGTCCGCGAGTCGCCCACCCTTCCGATCGCCGCACGGTAAGACAAAGAACGGACGCGGGAGCCGCACTCTCCCGCGAATGGGAAAGCATGAAAGGTCTTCTCTTATGTCCCTGAACAACCTGTACGCGGTGCCGGTCGACGGCGCGCAATTCACGACCTACTGCGGTGGCAACCTCGGTGGTGACAACGAGACCTGCGCCGAGGTCGCCCCGATTCCGGGTGTCGCCGACGCCTTCGTGGTGCGGGACAACAAGGTGGACAGCGTCGGCCACGAGCTGCGCCTGACCGGTGTCGAGCTGGACAACCTGGCGCTCGGCTGGGCGAAGGACCGGGGACTGACCGCCTGACACGAAGATCGCGACGAGAGCCGGCCGTCCTCGATCGCCAGCAATCGGGGACGGCCGGCCGCAACAGCAGAAAAGGGCGCAGATGGGCAACTGGGCAGGCCACTGGCACGGCTTCGGGCCGTGGACCGGATCGCGATCGGAGTTCGCCAAGGAAGGGCCACGCCGACCCGGGGCCGACTCGGGCGACGCGGAGACCCAGGCGTTCCTGGCCAACACCATGACGCCGGTGGAGACCGGCCACTGGCTGCTCCGTCGCAGCCAGGCCGCAGCCGAGCGGACCTGGACCGATGTCGCCGGGGCGGCAGCCTGGATGAGCCGGGTCCGAGCGGCGAACCCGGCGGACCAGTCCGGCGGCACGCTGCTCACCGTGGACGAGTTGATCGACCGGAAGTCCGCGAGCCTGACCCTCGGCAGCGACGTGGCCTGGGGCTACTACACCCCGGCCTTCGGCTACGTCTCCTTCGCCGTCGTCTGCTGTCCCAGCCGATCACTTCCCGACATCCCCTGCCCGTCGCCGCCCGACACACGATGAGGAGGTAACCGTGTCGCTCAGCCTCATACTTCCCCCGGACGGAGTCGCAGACCTGATGGACCACTGGCCCGACGAGCCGCGCGTCTACCAGCGCCCGCGCACCAGCCTGGACGTGACTGTCACACCCGAACGGCTCTACGAGTGGATCGACACCGGCTGTGTCCCGGCCGACGAGATCGCCGCCATCAAGGCCCCCGCCCCGGCGCTGAACGCCCGGTCCTGGACCACGAACGGGCGCACCGACGCCCTCCGACTGCGCCGGCTCTACGAGCGGGGCCACACCATCCGCCTCGGCAACCTCCAGCGGGTGATGCCCTACCTGGCGGGACTGGCGAGGGCCATCCAGGCGGAGACCGGCTACTCGAACTACGTCCACGCCTTTCTCACCCCCGGCCGAGAGCAGGGGCTCCGCCACCACTGGGACCAGCAGATGGCCGTCATCGTCCAGCTCGCCGGGGTCAAGCGGTGGGAGCTGTGGCCACCGGTGGTGGAAGCACCCATGCGGGAACACCTGGAGTCCTTCCGGGTGTGGAAGGACAGCTACCTGGACGAGTGGCGGGCCGCCGGCCCGGATCTGACAGTCGACCTTCAGCCAGGTGAGTCGATGCTCCTGCCGAGAGGTTGGGTGCACAACCCGTTCAACCCGGCCGATCGGCCCAGCCTGCACCTGACCTTCGCGATCCGCGAACGCACGCCCTACTGGATCACGGAGAAGCTGACCGGCGGCGCGATCGAGGAGGTGGCCTTCCGGCAGATCATCCTGCCGGGCCAGATCCACGGCGACGCCCTGCCCGCGACCGTCGCGGAGACCCGCGACGCCCTGGTCGCCTACCTTCAGGGCCTCGACGCAGGAAAGATGGCCGAGACCCTGCGCGACCTCGCGCGGACCGAGCTGGAGTACACCACCTAGGCTAGCGGGACGGTCTCCAGATGTGCACCGCGTTGGCGTCGTCGCTGGAAGCCACCACCAGGTCGCCGTCAACCTCGGTCGCGGCGACGCAGTTGACCATGCTGGTCTTGTGTTCGCGGTAGTGCTCGCTGACCTCTCGCAACTCATCGTCGAGGAGGGCGACGCCGTTCGCAAAACCGGCGACGATCAGGGTACGGCCGGCGGCTTCGACCATCACCACCGCGCCACTGCGGCCGTAGTCGTGCTGTTTGAGCGCGGCGAGGAGGTCACCGGTGAGGGCATCGCGGAGTTCCAGGTTGTCCTCGCTCGGTCCATGGAACAAGTAGTCCTCGGCGCCGACGTCGAGACCGTGCATCCTGACCACTCTGCCGTTCCTCACCCCGAGGGCGGCCACCTCGCCGCCCTCGCTGAGATGGATCGGCTTGTCGATGGGCTGTCCGGCCGACACGTCCCACAGCGCTGCCACGGAGTCCGCCGCGCATCTCTCGTCGCCCGCCGCCGTGCCACCGTGCACGAACGCCAGCAGTCGCCCGCCGGCCGCGGCCAGCGCCACCGACCCGACGAGCCGGCCGACCGGCAGTTGGGCGACCGGCTCGCCGGTGACCACGTCCCAGATCCGCAGCGTCTGGTCCGCTCCCGCCGCGCCGACCAGTGACCGGCCGTCCATCTCCACGGTGTCCGCCGCGTACATCGGCTTGTCGCCGCGATGCAGTGGGGCGCCCAGAGCCGTACCGGAGTTCGCGTCCCAGCGCTGCACCAGCCCGTCGTCGGTGACGCTGATCAGGATGTCGCGGGCCGGCCCACCGAATGCCACCGCGGTGACCTGGGCCCTGCCCACGGCGATCGAGTCGACGATCCGGCCGGTGGCCGCGTCCCACAGCCGGATCGTCCCGTCCGCGGAGCTGGACGCGAAGGCGGGCCGGCCCTCTCGGGTGCCGGCGGTCAGGGCCGTGACCTCGCCGGTGTGTCCCGTGTCGACCGGCGGTGCGCCCATCATCCACATCCGCGGGGCGCCGGTGGAGGCCACCGAGATCACTGCGGCCTGGTCATGCCAGTGCGTCGGCAGCAGCGCGGTGATCTCGCCGGGGTGGGCGGCGAACGGGGTCCCGATGGCTTCGCCGGTGGCGAGGTCCCAGAGCCGGACGGTCCTGTCGACGCCGCCGGTGACCACCACCTGACGACCGGAGACCTGCGCGAAGGCGATGGCCGACACCGACTGGTTGTTGATCTTCGGCAGGCCGTCGTCGATCCGGTGACCGCGCAGCACGGGCCCCGCCTCCCGTCCGGTGGACGTATCCCAGACCTGCACCGGGCCCTTCGCGTCACCGGCGGCAAGCAGCGTCCGGCCGCCGATCCGGCCGGCCGCCAGCACGTTGATCCGCTTCATGTTCTCCACGGTGATGCTTCCGACCAGCTCGCCGGTCCGGGCGTCGTAGAACTCGATACCCCGGTTGAACCGCCGGGCCACCGTCGGCTGCCCGGCGAACTCCACGAACGTCATCGGGTTGTCCCATGTGCGGAAGCCCTCCGACTCCGCCGGGAGTTCCCGATAGAAGACCGTTCGAGAGGTCTGTGGATCCCACACCTGCAACGTCGTCGGGACGGTGTCCGAACGGCCGGCCAGGACGGCGAACATCGCACGGCCGTCCACTACGCCGGCCGCGATCGTCCGCACGCCGTCACCGAACGGCGCCGTGCCGACCGGCAGACCCGACTCGAAGTCCCACACCACCCCCGTCGCGCCGCACACCAGCAGGGAACCACGTCCGTCGACATCGACGAAGGAGCAGTTCCGCTTCTTGATGTCGGACTTGACGTAACCGGCGTAGTAGGGACTCGGGACCAGGGTGCCCGCTTCGACGTCGAACACCTTCAACGAGCGGCCGTGGTAGCCCGCCACGGCCGCCGTTCGACCGTCGAGAACACCCAGGGCCAGCGCGGAGGACGCGCCGAGATCCACGCCCAGCCGCCGCCCGCCGTGCGGTGCGGGCAACCAGACCTCGGTGCCGTTCCGGCCGTCATAACCCCACTGCACCAGGGCGGTGATCTCGCCGTCCCGGGCCTGCAACCGTAGATTCTCGATCGGCCGGTTGCCGACCGACTCGGCGTCCCACAGCGGCGGCAAGTCCACCTCGCACCCGTCGGTGACGTCCCACGCCAACGCCGAGTCGGCGGCATGCCTGCCCGCGGAGACCACCCAGAGGTGGCCGTCCACCACCACCGTCGCGATTGTGCTGAGTTCCCGGCCGCCGAACGGCTCACCGACGGCGGCACCGGTCAGCGCATCCTGCAGGAAGTGGGCGCGACGCAGGACGTCGTAGCGGACCTGGAGCAGCCTGCCCTGATGCTCCGCCAACGCCTTGATGTAGCCGGCGCCGGCGTGCCGGGCGATCACGCTGCCGTCCCGCGCGTCGTACACCGTCGCACCCGCGGCGACGATCCCCCGGCCGTCGATCGTGGCGACCGCGACCGGGCAGTCGCGCCGGAACCGCGGGAACTCCACGTCGATGGGCTCGCCCGACCACCCATCGCGCAACCGCAACACCCGTACGCCGTCGTCCCCGTCGGCCGGGCTCTGGAGCAGCAGGGCGAGAACCGCCCGATCGCCACACATTCCCACCGCCGCGGCGCGTGGCCCCTTCGAGCCGTGCAGCCCCGACCGGTCCGGAACGCGGGCTCCGGTCTCCAGATCCACCACGGAGTAGTAGGACCCGTCGTCGGTCGGCAACCCGAAACTGGCCAGGGCGGGGCGGCCCGCGACGGTGACCAGCGCGGCCGGTCCGACCTCGTCGAAGGCATGGGCTTCGTCGAAGCCCAGTGGCGTCCGCAACACCCGGTGCGGCGCGAAGATCCCGTCCTGTTCCCAGCCCTGTGTCATCCGAGCCCTCTCTCACGCCATTGTGGACCGATGCGGCCGACCGCTTCCACGGCCGGGAGGAGCCGCGGGTTCAGCGCCCGCCCCGTCCCGATCAAGTATCGCGGGCCGGGCTCGCACCCCGGTCAGGAGCCCCGCACCACGCGACGCCAGTCAACCAACTCGAAGCCGAGAGCGTCGGCCGCGAGTGGGTTCGCCGCGCAGGATCCGCGAGTGTCGCCTGTCCGGACTTCCGACGCCCGACGTGAGAACTATGACCACGGCCGGGCAGGTGATCTGGCAAGCGCGTGGGCCTTCTTGATGACGGCGCCCGCCGCACGGACGAGGCGCGGCTAGGGCTGAACCACGACGGCGGTTGCGGTGAGGAAGGTGCGGTTGTCGTTCTAGCTAGTGCGTTGACTGTGACTCAGTGGCGGGCGCGCTTGAGCTCGTGGAAGGCCGGCATGCGCAGCAGCGGCACGACGCTGTCCCACAGGACCAGCGCGTCGTCGGCGCCGGGCACCTCGGTCAGGATCGGGCCGTGCAGGCCCCGGTCGGCCCCGGGCACCATCAGCACCGGGGAGCCGATGTCCGGCCCGGCGGAGGCGTACGCCAGGGCGTGCGAGGCGTGCACCTGCGCGTCCCAGCGTTCGTCGTCGAGGGCGGGTGCCGCGTCGCCGAGGCCGGCCGCCTCGACGGCCGCGTCCACCAGCTTGCCGCTCGGCGGGTTGCCGGCGTCGTGCGTCCGGGCGCCCAACTCGGCGTAGAACCGGCCGACCTCGTCGTGACGGCCCTCGGCGCGCAGCGCCTCGACCAGGCGTAGGGCGCGATTCGAGGCGGTGATCGCGTCGGCGTACTCGGGCGGGACGTCGCCGCCGTTGAGGATGCCGAGGCTGAAGGCCCGCCACTCGATGCGCAGGCCGCGGGCCTCGGCGACGGTCACCAGCCAGCGGGACGTGCGCCAGGTCCAGGGGCAGATGGGGTCGAAGAAGAAGGTGGCGTCCACCGCACGAGAGTAGCCCCGACGGCGAGACCCTGTGCGCAGTGACCTGACCCCGCACGAGGGCCGCGCCGCCGGCGCCGGTTGAGTCAGTGTGAGTGACGGGGCACCGCACTGCCGCTGCCACCGACGAGGAAGTCCAGGTCTGCGCCCCTGTCGGCCTGCTGGACGTGCTCGGTGTAGAGCCGCGCCCAGCCCCGGTCGGCCGCCAGCCGCGGCGGCTGCCAGGCGGAGCGGCGTGCGGCGAGTTCCGCCTCGTCGACCAGGAGGTCCAGGCGTCGCGCCGGGACGTCGAGGTGGACCAGGTCGCCGGTGCGGACCAGCGCGAGGGGACCGCCCACCGACGCCTCCGGTGCCACGTGCAGGACACAGGTGCCGTACCCGGTGCCGCTCATCCGGGCGTCGGAGATCCGCACCATGTCCGTGACACCGGCGGCGAGCAACCGTCGCGGCATCGGCACGTTACCCACCTCCGGGAAGCCCGGGTAGCCGCGCGGTCCGGCGTTGCGCACCACGATGACCGTCTCCGGCGTGACGTCGAGATCCGGATCGTCGGCGGCGACGGCGTACTCCTCGATCCGGTCGAAGACGAGCGCCGGCCCGGTGTGCGTGAGCAGGTGCGCCGAGGCGGCGGAGACCTTCAGCACCGCCCCGGACGGCGCGAGTGAACCCCGTAGCACGACGGTGCCCGACCCGGCGGGCTGGAACGGCTCGGTCAGGGTACCGATGACCTGCCGGTTCCAGCACTGGACGGCGCTGATGTTGTCGCCCACGCTCTTCCCGCTGACCGTGATCTGGTCGAGGTGCAGCAGCGAGGCGATCTCTTTCATCACCGCCGGGACACCGCCCGCGTAGGCGAAGTCCTCCATCAGGTACGTGCCGGAGGGCATCAGGTTGACCAGCATCGGCACGTCGGTGGTGAGGGTGTCGAAGTCCTCAAGCGACAGGGGGACACCGACGCGTCCGGCGATGGCGAGCAGGTGCACGACGGCGTTCGTGGAGCCACCGATCGCGGCGTTGACCCGGATGGCGTTCTCGAACGCCTCGCGGGTGAGCACCGTGGAGAGTCGCTGGTCCTGCTCGACCATGGCGACGATCCGGCGACCGGCGGCGTGCGCGAGGGCGTACCGACGCGAGTCGACCGCCGGAACCGCGGCGGCCCCGGCCAGTTGAACGCCCAACGCCTCGGTCACGCAGGCCATCGTGGAGGCGGTACCCATGGTCATGCAGTGACCCCTGCTGCGGGACATGCAGACTTCGGCCTCCGCGCAGTCGAGCGCGGTCATCCGACCGGCGCGCTGCTCCTCGGTGAAGCGCCAGACGGCGGTGCCCGACCCGATGTCCTGACCACGGAACTTGCCGTTGAGCATCGGCCCGCCGGTGATCAGCAGGGTCGGCAGGTCGACGCTTGCCGCACCCATCAACAGGCCGGGGGTGGTCTTGTCGCAGCCGGAGAGCAGCACCACGCCGTCGAGTGGGTTGGCCCGGATCAGCTCCTCCGCCTCCATCGCCAGCAGGTTGCGGTAGAGCATGGTGGTGGGCCGCATCAGGGGTTCGCCGAGGCTCATCGCGGGGAACTCCAGCGGCAGGCCGCCGCTCTCCCACACGCCCCGCTTCACCGACTCGGCCAGCTCGCGCAGGTGGGCATTGCACGGGGTCAGTTCCGACCAGGTCGTGGCGATGCCGATCACCGGGCGACCGTCGAAGACGTCGTCGGCGAACCCCTGGTTGCGCATCCAGGACCGGTGAATGAACCCGTTGCGGCCGTCGGCACCGAACCACTGCCCGCTGCGCAACGGTCGACTCGTCATTGACATCAGCACACCCTCCTGTCAACTGTGGCTATTCGAGTCCTGACACCAGCCGCCCGTCGACGCGGCGGGGAATGGCGGCGTACTCGTCTCGCAGCTCCTGGGGGAGGATCCACTCCGGGGCGTTCTGCCAGGCCAGCGGGCGCAGGAACCGTCGGATCGAGGTGGCGCCCACCGAGGTGTGCACGGCGTTCGTCGACGGCCAGGGCCCGCCGTGGTGCTGCGCCCACGACACCCGGACACCGGTGGGGTAACCGTCGAAGACGATGCGACCGCAGCGGGCGGCGAGCACGTCGACCAGTCCGCGTACCGCGTCGGTGTCGTCCGGCCCGCTGTGGACGGACCCGGTCAGCGACGGCGGCACGGTCGCGAGCGCGGCGTCGAGATCGGCGACGTCGCGGTACCGGACCACGACCATGAGCGGGCCGAAGCACTCGTCGGCGATCTCGGCGGTCAGGCCCGGCAGGTCGACTTCCAGGAGCGTCGGCGCGACCGTGAAACCCGCGCCCGCCTCGATCCGGGGCCGCGCCGCGAGGCGAGCGCCGGCCTTCTCCAACGCGGTGGCCCCGCTGTCGTACGCGTCACGGATGCGCTCGTTGAGCAGGACCATCCCGCCGGCGGTGGCGACTGTCTCCCGGAGCGTGTCGACCAGCCGGTCGCCGCCCGGGTCCGCCGGGACGAACGCCAGACCGGGCTTGGTGCACAGCTGACCGCCCGAGGCGGTGAAGGAGGCGAACAGCCCCTCGGCGATCTGGTCTCCCCGGTCGGCTGCCGCCCCGGGCAGGATCACGATCGGGTTCACGCTGCTCAACTCGGCGTACAGCGGAATGGGGTCGGCGCGTTCGTCGATCGCGGCCTGGATAGCGCGGGCGGCGCCGACGGAGCCGGTCAGGGCAGCCGCCCGGATCGCCGGATGGCGCACCAGCCAACGGCCGGACTGCTCCCCGTACACGGCCGCGATCACACCGTCGGGCCCACCCAGGTCGCGGACGGCCGACTCGATCGCCTCGGCGGAGGCCCGCGACGTCAGCGGATGAGACGGGTGGGCCTTCACGACCGTGGGACAACCGGCGGCCAGCGCCGAGGCGGTGTCGCCGCCGGCGACGGAGAAGGCGAACGGGAAGTTGCTGGCACCGAAGACGGCCACCGGCCCGAGGGGTACGAGCATCCGCCGCAGGTCCGGGCCGGGCCCGAGTGGCGTGTCGGCGGCGTGGTCGATGGCCGCCTCCAGGTACCCGCCGTCGCGCAGCACCGCCGCGAACATCCGGAACTGGATCGCCGCCCGGGTGAGTTCCGAGTCGAGTCGCGCCTGGCCCAGCCCGGTCTCCGCCTCCGCGACCGCGACCAGGTCCACGCGACGGGACTCCAGGGAGGTGGCGATCGCGTCCAGCAGCTGCGCCCGGCCGAGCCGGCCCCGATCGAACAGCCACTGTGCCGCCCGGGACGACTGGCCGGCGATCGTGGCCACGCCGGACTCGTCGGTCTCGGTGAGGTCCGTTACCTGGTGCCGGCCGTCGCGCGGATCGGTGGTGGTGACCTTCACAGCAGTCCTCTCCTCGCCAGATTGCCCATGAGATCGCGGGCGCCGAACCGCCAGGGTTCGCACTGCTCCGCATGCCGCACCCGGTTGACCAGGGTGCCGAGCGCCGGACAGCTGATCCGCACCACGTCGTCGACCTTGTGGGTGAAGCCCTCACCGGGGCGATCCCGGTCCTCGGTGGGGGCGAACATGGTGCCGAGCATCAGCACGGCGCCGTCAGGATACTGGTGATGGGGGCCGATCAACTGCCGCACCAGCGCCGCCGGGTCGCGTGACATCCGGGCCATCTCCGAGGTTGCCTCCAGGTGGAAGTCGTCCACCCCGTGGACCTGGAGGCCCACCTCGAGTTCGCGCACCCGACCGAGCGGAAACCGCTCGTCGAACAGCCGGATCAACGGGCCGAGGGCGCACGAGGCGTTGTTGTCCTTGGCCCGGGGGAGCAGGAGCGCCGACCGACCCTCGACATCCCGCAGGTTCACGTCGTTCCCCAGGGTGGCGCCGACGATCCGGCCGCTGGACTGGGCGATGAGCGCGACCTCGGGCTCCGGGTTGTTCCAGGTCGACGCGGCGAGCACGCCGACCGGGACGGCGGTGCCGACGGCGGAGAGGGGCTGACCCTTGGTGAAGATCTCGGCGTCCGGGCCGATCCCCACCTCCAGGTACTGACTCCAGATGCCCTCGGCGATCAGCGCGGCCTTGAGCCGCTCCGCCGCCGCCGAGCCGGGGACCAGGGTGTGCAGGTCGGCACCGAGGTCGGCGAGCATCCGGCGACGGAGGTCCGCCGCGAGTGTCAGGTCTCCCCGGGCCCGCTCCTCGATGACGCGCTCGATCATCGAGACGGGAAACGTCACGCCGGCGGCCTTGAGCGCCTGCAGGTCGACCGGGGCGAGCAGCCAGGGCCGGGCCGGGTCACGGCTCGCCGCGCCGGTGTTGGCCAGTAGCTCGCCGAAGCCGCCGACCCGCGGCCCGTCCAGCCCGGCAACCGTCGCGGCGGGGTCGGGCAACTCGCAGATGTCCCGGACGGTCGGAAACCGGTGGCTGACGTCGATGACCTCGCCGTCTCGGACGGTCACGGGTGACGGGCCGTCGACGGACGGGTTCCAGATCCGGCCGATGAGGACGCTGTGATCGGCGTCGTCCGGCAACGCCTCGGCGGCAGTCCCGAACCAGGGCTCCTTGCTCATCGTCACTCCCCTGCAACAGGTCGGGTGTCGCCGAGCTGGAATCTGCAACGATCGTAGTGCCATGTGCAACGCTGTCAACGGTCAGATTGCGTCTGGGGCGTACTTCATTGCATACGATGCAACCGGCGGCCGTCGGGGCTGCCGCGCGGAGGGAGACATCACCGTGTCGCAATCGATTCGCCGCGCGGTCGAGCTGATCCGTCGCGCCGCGGAGCACCCGCTGTCCCTCACCGAGGCGGCGGCGGTCCTGGGTGTCCACAAGTCCACGGCCCTGCGGATCCTCCAGACGCTCGAATCGGCGCGCTTCGTCCGCCGGACCGGCGCCGGGACCTACGTGCTCGGCAGCGGCATCATCGAACTGTCGGAACTCGCACTCGGCTCGATGGACCTGCGCCAGTTCGCCGCCGCGCCCCTGCGCGCGCTCCAGCGCGAGACCGGCCACACCGTGCACCTCGCGCAGTTGACCGGCGACGAAATCGTCTACATCGACAAGGTCGACAGTCCGGCTTTCGACGCCGTCAAGCTGCCGTCCCGGATCGGGCGCGCGGTCCCGATCTACGCGAGTGCCGTCGGCAAGATCATTCTGGCGTCCCTGCCCGCGGAGGAACGCGACCGCCTCCTCTCCCACGTCGTCTTCGAACGATTCACCCCGACCACGTACGCCGACCGCGAGTCTCTCGACGCCGAACTCGTCCACATCCGGGAACAGGGCTGGGCCGTCGACAACGGCGAGCACGACACGTACGTCATGTGCGTGGCGGCGCCGATCAGGGACTCGCGCGGGCGGGTCGTCGCCGCCGCCTCCCTTACCGCGATCGAGGTCATCGCGAGCCTCGACCAGCTGAAGGCCAGCCTTCCTCTCCTGCTCGACACCGCGAACCAGATCTCCGGCGAACTCGGCCACACCTCGGACATCGGTTGAGCCCAGCCGGCCTATCTGGACCGGACCGGCACCCAGTCGGTGAACCGGCGGTGCAGGTCGGCCGGCGGCCCGCCGCCGCCCAGCCCGGCGAGTTGCTCGGTGGCCTCCTCGCGCAGAATCACGAGATAGACCATCAGGCCAGGCATGTTCTCCCGGTACTCGGCGAGCAGCCGCAGCTTCGCCGGAGAGCAGGGCCAGGCGATCCCACACGCCTGGCATCGCCAGGTGGGGCGGGACGCGACATGCTCCTGCGGCCCGGCGCTCATCCGGCTACCCGCGCGGGGCGTGAGCGGGGCGGGTGCCGGTCGGCCAGCTCGCGGATCACCCGTACCAGGATCGGGCTGACGAACTGCGGCGAGGTTGCCCGATCCAGGAGGTACACGCCAGGCTGGACCGTCGGTGTTCCGTCCGCCCGGTGCGCGGTCACCGGACATCGCGGCGGCCGACCCGGTCGGACCGGCGGAAGGTCGGTCCGGCGTTCGTGGGCTTCGGCACGGGCACGGTGGGGCCTCCCCAGTCGACACGGAGTGTGGGAGGGCCGCCCGAGAGTGCTCGCCCGCCGGGCGGCCCGGTGCTGGTCCCGCCGACCGGCCGTGCCACGCCCGCGGTTCCGCTGGTGACACTCTGATATGGAACCCGCTACTCTCGGAAGGTGCTTCCGGCGTCCGGGCTGAGCTGGCGAAACGGCCGCCGGATCCGTGGCGGGCTGGGTAGTCGATCTATGGTGTGGGGAGCCCTGAATGCCTGACATGCCGAACCCCGTAGCGGCCTTCATCGTGGGTGAGATCCGTCGGGCGCGCGGCACGGCCGGCATGACGCAAGAGGCGTTCGGTCGCGGTGCCGGCTTCAGTGCCTCCCACGTCAGCGCCGTTGAAGGCGGCACCCGGGCAGTGACGTTGGACTTCGCCCGAGGCGCCGACCGCGCGCTGAGCAACGGTGGCCTGTTCGAGCGGCTGGCGATGAAGCTCGGGGTGCCGTCCTGGTTCCTGCCGTGGCTCGATGCCGAGCGCGGTGCGACGCAGCTTCGCTACTTCGAGCCCAACCTGATTCCGGGCCTGTTGCAGGTGGAGCACTACGCCCGCACGGTTCTGCGCACCGTGGACAGCCTGACCGATGACGAGGTCCCGTCCGCGTGGCGCGCGTTCGTCGCCCAGGTCACCGATCGGGCATGACCGAGACGCGCGAGTGCGCCCGCCTCTTCACGGGGCGGGCGCTTTCGCGCTTTCGCGGCCGGCGGCGCGAACGTTTCCAGCAGAGTTAGCCGTCTTGTTTCATCTGCGCCTCGACGACGTCCAGCAGCCCCACAAGGTCGAGCCCTTCCGGCTGCCTGGCCACCCGCTCGGTGGTCAGTGCCCAGCCGGCACTCGCCACCACCGGATCCGGATCGGCCGACCAGGCCCGGCGTAGCTCCTCGGCGTGCGGGTTCTTCTTCACCACGTAGTTGACGAGCCAGTCGTGCACCTTGGGGGTGCGCGCCTCGCGCAACATGACGGCCGGGCAGTCAGTCGCCGGGCTCCGGCCGACCCGGCTCGTGCGCCAACGCCTCCAGTAGGTCGGCCTCCCGGCCGCCGCTCAGCCCAGCACGCCGGTCCCGGTGCAGGCCCGCCGTGCGCTCCCAGGCGAGCGTGTCGCGCAACAGGTCGGTGCGTGGCCGGTGACGCAGCCCGGCGGCGACGGCCGCCGCGCCACTGCGGGCCGACCAACCCTGCCAGCCGGGCTCGACCAGCCACATCGCCAGCGACTCCGGGCCCATGTACTGGGTGACGCCCCGGGCCACCAGCCAGTCCGGGTCGACGTCGACCACCGGACCGGTGTGCCCGCCCACCTGGCGGGACCGGAAGATCCACTCACCGAACGGCACCATCGGGCCGACCGCGTCGAACGTGCCGACCGTCCCGGACTGTGCGCTGTCCAGCAGCCAGGTCGCCAGGTCGCGTACGTCGACGACCTGGGTCGGCAGATCGGGGGTGCGGGGTACCAGCATCGGCGCCTCGGGGTCGCGGGCGGCGCGGGCGACCCAGTAGCCGGAGCGACCACTGTGGTCGCCGGGCCCGCCGATCAGGCCGGCACGGGCCACCAGCAGCCGGTCGCCCACCCGCGCGGTGGAGAGCTGCTCGCAGGCCACCTTCGCCTCGCCGTACTCCTCGCGGTCGACCACGTCCGACGCCGCCGCCGGCAGGGTGGTCGCCGATTCGTCGGCGCCCGGTGCGTCGTGGCCGGCGTAGGCGCTGACCGAGGAGACGTAGCACCAGTGCCGCGCCCGGTCGCGCAGGGCCTCCAGGGCGTCGCGGACGAAGCCGGGCTGCCACGACACCTCGATCACGGCGTCCCAGTGCTGGTCGCGCAGCGCCTCGTACGCGGTGGGATCCGCGCGGTCGGCGGGGACGAGGACCGCGCCGGGCGGCACCGCACCGCTCTCTCCTCGGGCCAGGCAGGTGACCGCGTGCCCCCGGTCGACGGCCTGCCGGGCCACCTCCCGCCCGAGCCACGCCGTCCCGCCCAGCACCAGCATCTTCATGCCCGCCAGCCAAGCAGCGGACGACCGTACCTGCCAAGGATCTTCGCCGTGGGCAGAAGGCCCGCCGGACACCGGGCTGCGGCTGCGTCGACCAGCCGAAGCTGACCGGCGGCAGGGCCCTGCCCCGAGGACGCCGGCGGGTCAGCCCGCCCAGGTGACCCGTGGTGGCAGGGCGAGGAAGTCGGCATAGCGGCCGAGCGCCTGCTCGACCTGCTCGCGTCGGGCCGGATCGAGGTCGACCAGGGGCGCCACGGCCAGCGTGACCCGGGTCTTGGCCAGGGTGCGCTTCCAGGTGCCGACGACCCGGCCGCCGATCACGACGGTGGCCTGGAAGACGCCGTTACCGCCGGGGATGATCGCCTGCTTGTGCTCGGGGTCGAGCATCAGCGCCCGGTCCTTGTAGCCGAGCAGGTATTCGTCGAAGCCGGGCAGGGTCAGCACGGCGCCCGCCTCGGCGCGGGGTGCGTCGAGCAGCGGAGTGTGCAGCACCGCCTCGACGCCGTCCACCAGGACCGTGGTCAACTCGTCACCGGCGGCGGCGATGGCGCGCTTGGCGTCGGTGGCGGTCAGGCCCGTCCAGCCGGCGAAGTCCTGCCGGGTGGTGGGGCCGTGGCTGCGGAAGTAACGCAACGCCAGGGTGGCCAGCGCCTCCTCCCGGTCGAGTTGGTGCTGGCCAGGTGCCCACTCGTCGAGCAGCGCGAAGGTCTGCTCGGTGCCGATGTTGGGGGCGATGCAGGTGACGCCGCGCTGGGCGGCATACCACAGCAGGTGGTAGCCGCGTTGGCCCGCGCCGTCGATGCCGGCCGCGACGAGCGCGGCGACGCACTCGTTGCGGGTCAGCCGGCCGCCGCCGGACAGGGTGCTGCCCAGCACGTCGGCCGCGTGATCCGCCGCCGACTCGGTGAGCCCGAGGAACTCGCGTCGCCGGGCGGCCCCGGCCAGGGCACGGACGCCGGTCAGCTCCAGCAGCCAGCGGGCGTCCCGGGCCGGCACCAGGTGGATGGTGCCGCGCATCGGCCAGGTCCGCAGGGCCTCCCGCCGCTCCAACGCGCCGTGCACGTCGGCGTGGGTCGACCCGGGCAGCCGGACGCCCAGCGACCACATGCCGCTGGCGAGATCCTGTGCCTGCATGGCGCCGAACCACTCCACCACCTCGGCCACGCTCCCGGGCGGGGCGGCGGTGGGATGGGGCCGCAGGCGGAGGCTGGTCATCCGCAGGGCGAGCGCCTCGGCGCCGGTCAGCGCCGTCGAGCCGGTGGATGCCACGGGATCGCCGCCTTCCGTCGATGGTCGACGGCAGCATAGGCGCGGGCACCGACAGTCGGGGCCGGATCGGCGCCCCCTGATCGCGCTACGCCAGCGCCGTTGGTGGCGGAGCGCGATCCCCCGTTCAGGTTCGCCGGCGCGGGGCGGCGATGGAGGTCGCCGGCACCGGTGCCATCAGGATGGCGCTTTCCGGCCCGGCCGAGAACTGTGATCCAGACAACTTGCGGACATCTTGAGCAAGCTTCCGCCCGGTCGGCGCGGCGGCGGTCAACCCTGGCGGGGCTGCGGCACCCGTACCGCCGCCATGCCGGCTGCGGCGGCGGCCCGCATGCCCAGGTCCGCGTCCTCGAAGACCAGGCAGGACCGCGGGGGTACGCCGAGCAGTTCGGCGGCGCGCAGGAACGGCTCCGGGTCGGGCTTGGCGCGGCGGTAGTCCCCGGCACAGACCAGCACGTCGAAGCGGTCCAGGATGCCCAGCGCGTCGAGTGAGGCGGTGACCGCCTCCCGGGTGCTGCCGGAGACCACGGCGAACGGGATCCGGCCGTGTGCGTCGTCGATGTGGTGCAGCACCCCCGGGATGCCGGTCGCCGTGGGCAGCAGTTGCTGGAAGCGGGCCTCCCGGCGGGCGACGACCGTCTCCAGCGGCATGTCCAGGCCGTGTTGTTCGTTGAGGGCGGCCACGATGTCGGCCGTCGGCCGCCCGGCCCAGGCGTAGAAGAGTTCCTCGGGGAAGGCACAGCCCCACTGGTCGAGGGTTTCCCGCCAGGCGGTGTAGTGCTGGGGCATCGAGTCGACGATGGTGCCGTCGCAGTCGAACAGGTACGCCTGGAACGCGCCGGTGGGCAGGGGCAGCATCACCGGCCCAGGCTATCGGGCGGTTCGGACCGGCTGCGCGGCCGGTCAGAGCCGCTGGTACATGACCAGCAGGTCGACGTAGCCCCCGGATGGATGGTGGAAGCCCTCCGGGATCCGGCCGACGACCTCGAAGCCCAGCGACCGCCACAGCCCGACTGCCCGGGTGTTGCTGGCCACCACCGCGTTGAACTGCATCGCGCGGTAACCGTCGGCGCGGGCCAGGCCCAGCACGTACGTCCCCAGGGCGCGGCCGATGCCACGCCCGGCCGCCCGCGGAGCGACCATGAAGCTGGCGTTGGCGACGTGGTCGCCGGGGCCGAGCTGGTTGGGGGCCACCTTCGCCGAGCCGAGCGCGGTGCCGTCGGGGTCGACGGCGACCACGGTGCGGCCGGGCGGAGGCACCAGCCACATCTCGCGGGCCCGCGCCTTGTCGACGTCCCGGGGCCAGGTGTACGTCTCGCCGGCCGAGACGATCTCGCGCAGGAAGGGCCAGATGCCCGGCCAGTCGTCGGCGGTCGCGTTCCTGATCTCCATCGCCGTGAGCATGGCAGGCACCGCCGGCACCGGCCAGCGGAATATCCCCGACCCGCGCCCACGGCAGGCCGGCGGCGATCGCCGGTGTTTGTCGGCGCAAACATCGGGTAGTCGCCGGAGCTGATCCCGAGATGGAAGGACAAGCCATGGCAGCACAGGTCAACGTGGCGGTTATCTACTACAGCGCGACCGGCATCACCTACCAGATGGCCCAGTCGGCCCGGGAGGCCGCCGAGGACGCGGGAGCGCAGGTGCGGCTGCGCAAGGTACGCGAGCTGGCGCCGGACGAGGCGATCCGCTCCAACTCGGGATGGGAGGCTCACCGCCTAGAGACGCAGGATGTCGACGAGGCACAGCCGGACGATCTGACCTGGGCAGACGTGGTGATCTTCGGCTCGCCGACCCGCTACGGACTGGTCGCCGCCCAGCTCAAGCAGTTCATCGACGGCACCGGCCCGCTCTGGGCGCAGGGCGCGCTGGCCAACAAGGTCTACTCGGCCTTCACCTCCACCGCCACCCAGCACGGCGGGCAGGAGTCCACGCTGCTGTCACTGTTCCACGTCTTCTACCACTGGGGCGGCATCGTGGTCACCCCCGGGTACACCGACCCGAGCCAGTTCACCGCCGGCAATCCGTACGGAGCCTCGCACACCAGCAACAACGGCGAGACCGCCCCAGACCACGTCGCGCTCGGGGCGACGGCGCTGACCGCCAAGCGTGCGGTGCAGATCGGCGCCGCGCTCAAGCAGGGCCTGGCCGGCTGACCGACGCGGACCGGCGACTCGGGCGGGGGCTCTCAAGACCCGCCCGGGTCGCCGGCTGTCCACAGCGCTACCCCCGATCGGCCCGGCTATGCCTGGCGCGCCGTGGACAACTCGCCGGCCGGTGCCGGCAGCAGTTCGCGCAGCAGGTCGGCCAGGACCGCCACGCCGTCCGGGCTGAGCACCGACTCGGGGTGGAACTGCACGCCGGCGAAGGCCCGCCCGCGCAGCGCGTGCACCGCGCCGTCGGTCTCGTCGCGGGCCAGCTCGACCGGGCCGTACGGGCCGTCGGCGCGGTCGGCGGCGGCGCGGGCGGTGAAGGTGGCGTAGAAACCCACCCGGCGGGGGGCACCGAAGAGTGTGATCGTGCGCTGCATCCCCTGGTACGGCGCATCGCGTCGGTGCACCGGCAGACCGAGCAGTCCGGCGAGGAGCTGGTGACCGAGGCACACGGCGAGCGTGGGGTGCCCGGCCTCCAGCAGAGTGGCGAGCAGGCCGCGCAGCCGGACCATCTTCGCCGTGTCGCCGGTCGGGTCGCCCGGCCCCGGCCCGACCACCACCAGGTCGTACCCCTGCACCGGCTCCGGCACGTGCCACGGCCGGACGGTCACCGACAGCCCCAACGCCCCCAACTGGTGGGCCAGCATGCCGGTGAAGGTGTCCTCGCCGTCGACGATGAGGGCCCGGCGGCCGGCCAGCGCGGGCACGGCCAGCGCGCCGGACGGACGCTGGTCCAGCCAGAACCGGGCCAGCGGAGCGTTGCGGGCGGCCAGGGCGGCACGGACCTGCGGGTCGTCGGCGAGGCGGGCCGCCGGTCGGGCGTCCGGGTGCGGCGCCTGCGGTCCCAGGCCGAGGGCGGCCAGCACGCCGGCGGCCTTGGCGTGGGTCTCGGCGACCTCGGAGGCGGCCGTGGAGTGGCGCACCAGAGTCGCCCCGACCGCCACCCGCAGCTCGCCCGTGGGGGAGATCTCGGCGGTGCGGATGAGGATGGGCGCGTCGAGGATCTGCCGGCCGGTGTCGTCGTGACCGAGCAGGGCGAGCACCCCGGAGTAGTAGCGGCGCCCGGTGCGCTCGTGCCGGGCGATCACCCGGCAGGCGTTCTCCATCGGGCTGCCGGTCACGGTCGGGGCGAACATCGTCTCCCGCAGCACCTCCCGGACGTCCTTCGAGCCGCGTCCGGCGAGCAGGTACTCGGTGTGCGCCAGGTGCGACATCTCCTTCAGGTACGGCCCGATCACCTGCCCGCCCCGCTCGGCGACGGTCGCCATCATCTTCAGTTCCTCGTCGAGGACCATGTACAGCTCCTCGGTCTCCTTCTCGTCGGCGAGGAAGCGCAGCAGGGCGGCCCGGTCGGCGGCGACCCCGGTGTGCCGGAACGTGCCGCTGATCGGGTTCATCATCACCAGCCCGTCGTCGACGCTGACGTGCCGCTCGGGGCTGGCGCCGACCAGGGTGCGCGTGCCGGTGTGCACGACGAACGTCCAGTACGCGCCCCGCTCGCGCAGCAGGCGAGCGCAGCGCGGCCAGCGCGGCGGTCAGCGGGGCACCCTGCACCCGGCCACGCAGCGTGCGGTGGATGACGAAGTTCGCACCCTCGCCGCGGCCGATCTCCTCGGCGAGCACCCGGGCGACGATGTCGGCGTACTCGTCGTCGGTGATGTCGAAGGCGGCGTCGGCGGTGCGTACCGGCCCCTCGGGCAGCGCGTCGAGGGCGGTCGCCAGCGGCAGCCGGTCGTGGCGGACGATCCGCAGGCACTCCATTGGTACCCCGTCGTCGACACAGGCGAAGCCCCGCTCGGCGACCTGCCGGTAGGGCACCAGGGCCAGCGTCGCCGGGCCGGGTGCTCCGGCGGGCAGCGGGATGTCGGCGAGCCGGTCCACGGTGCACACGGTGCCGGTGAACAGGTCGAGATGGTCGGCGCCGTCGCGGCGTACCAGTGCGAACGGGCCGGGGTCGGCGCCGGCGGCGAGCGCGGCGAGCAGGTCGGTCAGCGAGTTCATTCGGTCTCCTCGGGCCGGGTGCCGCCGTCGTGGGCGGCCCTCGGGCCGGAAACTGACCGGCGGTCGCCTCGTCGGGCGGCCGCGTGGGGGAAGCTACGCGCGGGGGAGGGCCGCCGGATCGGCGGGCCACCAGCAGGACAGTCGCGCGGGCATGCGAACACCCTACGCGTCGAAGGCGGGTGTGCAAAGCCGATCGGCGTACCCGGTGCGCGCTGGCGTTGCGGCAGCGCGATCACCGGGTACGTTGACCCGCGATGAAGATTCTCGCGCTGGACCTGGGCACCTCGTCGGTGCGTGGGCTCGTGCTGGACGGCGACGTCCGGCCGCTACCGCGGGCGCTGGCCCGACGCGGCATGGTGGTCACCGTCGACGACGACGGTGCCGGCACTCTCGACGCCCGCCACTACCTGGACTGCCTGATGGAATGCCTGGACGAGCTGGGCGGGCAGGGTTGGCTGGACGGGGTGGAACTGGTGGCGGTCAGCGCCCAGTGGCACTCGGTGGTGCCGCTGGGCGTGGACGGTGAGCCGCTCGGCCCGGTGCTGACCTGGCTGGACACCCGGCCCGAGCCGGTCACCGCGACCACCGGCCCGGCCGACCCGGACGCCTTCCACCAGCGCACCGGCACCTGGTGGCACCGCTGCTACTGGTCGGTGCGGCTGCCCTGGCTGCGGGCGCAGAGCGGGGCCCGGGTGGCCCGCTTCAGCGGCCTGGCCGAGTACGTGCTGGCGCACCTGCTCACCGACGCGCCGATGTCGGTGTCCCAGGCGTCCGGCACCGGTCTGCTGGACCTGCGCACCCTGGACTGGGACGCCGAGGCCTGCGCGCTGGCCGAGATCCGTGGTGCGGACCTTCCCGAGTTGGCCCCGCGCGACTGGCAGGGCCGGCTGCGGGCCGGTCACGCCCGGCGGTGGCCCGGCCTGGCAACGGCCCGATGGACGCCGCCGATCGGTGACGGCGCCGCCTCCAACGTCGGTTCCGGCTGCGTCGACCCCACCCGGGCGGCGGTGACCGTCGGTACCTCCGCCGCGGTGCGACTGCTGCAGCGGATGCCCGCGCACACCGACCTGACGGTCCTGCCGCACCGGCTGTGGCGCTACCGCGTCGACCACGACCACGTGGTGACCGGTGCGGCGTACTCCTCCGGCGGGAATCTGTTCGCCTGGGCCGAGCAGGCGCTGCGGCTACCAGCCGGCGAGGCGTTGGCGGAGGCGTTGGCGTCGCTGCCGCCCGACGGTGTACGGCCGGCGAACATCCGCTTCGGCGGCGACCGCCCACCCGGCCACGAGCGGGCCGGTCTGGGCGAACTGCGCGGGCTGGGCTTCGGGACCACCGCCGTGGAGATGCTGGCCGGGTTGATGCGCGGGGTGTGTGAGCAGGTCGTCGACGATCTGGCAGTGCTGGAGTCGACGGTGGGTCGACCGGTGGAGGTGGTCCTCGGCGGCGGCGCGATGGCTGCCTCACCCTGGTGGCGCGAGGCGTTCGCCGCGGTGCTGGCCCCGCGGCAGGTCCGGTACGGGCGCCACCCGGAAATCGGTGCGACCGGTGCGGCGCTGGTGGCCACCGGCCGGATCACCGACGCCGTGGCGGTGGCCGACATCGGCCGGACGGATGATCAAGCCTCGGCGACCACGGCATAGGGTGGCGGCCGGCAGTACTCTTCCTGAACCATTCATAAGGGCAGGACGTTGACACTGCTCCGGGGCCTGGTTGGATGGGCGGCGCTCGGCGGGCCGCGGCGCAGGTGTGGGGGGAGGAGGAACGGGTGGGTGTAGGACCGGACCAGACGCACGGGGTGTCGCACCACCGTCGGCGTCGGTTCGACGTCCGGGTGGTGCCCCACCGGCGTCGCTCCCCGCTGCGCCTGCAGGACTGGCGGATGCGCACCAAACTGGCGACGGTGCTGGTCATCCCGTCGGTCGCCTTCCTGGTCCTGGCGGGCGTGCAGACCCAGAGCCTGGTCGGCCGGTCCAGCACCCTGGGTGACTTCGCCGCGCAGGTCGGCATCGGGCGCGAGATCACCGCGCTGGTGCACCGCCTGCAACAGGAACGCGACCGCACGGCCGGCGAGTTGCCCGCCCTGCGCGACGCCTCCGACGAGGAGAGCGCGGAGATACTGGTCACCCTGCAGCCGTACCGGGACGCCTCGGACCAGGCGGCGGCGGTCCTGCGCCGGGCGGCCGAGCCGCTCGCCGACGCGGACGCCTCCTGGCGCGACACCTACGTAGTGGCCTCCCAGGCGTACCAGCAGGTCGGCTACATCCGCAACACCATGGCCACCGTGCTGCTCAGCGACGACACCATTCTCGGCAACTACCACCGCGCGGTCGACTCGCTGCTGACCCTGCTCGCGCAGCCGACGCCCGGTTCCGACCGGCCGGAGCTGGCCGACGCGGTGTTGCGGTACGTGCAGTTCGCCCGGGCGAAGGATCTGTCCTCGCGGGTGCGGGCGGAGCTGTACGCGGCGGCCCGGGCCGGCGGCTACGACACCGAGGACGCCGCGCAGCTGCCCGACCTTCGGGCCCGTCAGCTGACCGCGCTCGGCGCGTTCCGGATCGCCGCGACGAACGCGCAGGTCTCCCGCTACGACGAGATGAGTGTGGATCCGGCGTTCGTCGCCGCCGCACGCCTGGAGGAGCAGGCGCTCGCGCAGGGTACCGCCGGTTCGCCGGTGCTGGACGCAGAGCAGTGGTGGGCGGCCAGCGAAGAGCGGCACGAGCTGATGCGGCGGTACGAGGCCGAGGTGGTGGCGGCGTCGGCGCGTCAGGCCGACGACGCGAGCGACACCCAGCTGCGCGAGACGCTGTTGGTGGTCGGCGGGATCATCGCCGTGCTCATGGTGGCGGTGCTGATCTCGGTGCTGATCGGTCGCTCGCTGGCCCGGTCGATCCGGTTGCTGCGGTCGCAGGCCCTGCGGATCGCGCAGATCGAGCTGCCCGAGGCGCTGGCCCGGCTGCGGTCGGTCTCCGGTGGCGTGCCGCAGATCGAGGTGTCACCGGCGGTGGTGCGGTCGTTGGACGAGATCGGCGAACTGGCCGAGTCGTTCGTGGCGGTGCACCGCAGCGCCGTCGGCGTGGCGGTCGAGCAGGCGACCATGCGCCGCAACGTCAACGCGATGTTCGTCAACCTCGCCCGACGCAGCCAGGTGCTGGTGGAGCGGCAGCTGGAGCTGCTCGACGACCTGGAGCGTGAGGAGGGCGACCCCGAGCAGTTGGAGAACCTGTTCAAGCTGGACCACCTCGCGGCCCGGATGCGCCGTAACGACGAGAGCCTGCTGGTGTTGGCCGGCACCGAGTCGACGCGCCGGTGGAACCGCCCGGTCGGGTTGAGCGCGGTGCTGCTGGCGGCCAGTGCCGAGATCGAGCAGTACCAGCGGGTGCGGCACGAGGCGGTGGCGGACCTGCACGTGGTCGGGCATGCCGTGGGCGAACTGGTGCACCTGCTCGCCGAGCTGCTGGAGAACGCGACCGCGTTCTCCCGTCCGGACACCATCGTGCAGGTGATGGCCCGGGCGGAGGGTCCGTCAGCGGTGATCGAGGTCGCCGACCAGGGCCTGGGCATGAGCCCGACGGCGCTGGCCGAGGCGAACGCCGTGCTCGCCGTGCCACCTGCCGCGGACGTGGCGGCGGTCGAGCGGATGGGTCTGTTCGTGGTCAGCCACCTGGCCGCCCGGCACGGTATCGAGGTGCGGCTGCACGGTGGGGCCGGCGGGCTGGTGGCCCGGGTGCGGCTGCCCGGTGCGCTGCTGGCGGTGGCGCCGCCGCCGAGCCTGGACCCGGCGCCGTCGCCGCGCGGGCTGCCCGCTGCGCCATCCCGGCCGGACGCGCCACGGACCCCTGGAGCGGCGGAGCTGCCGGTGGCCGGGCGCCGGCCGACCACGGTGCCCCGCCCGGCCCGCCCGGTGCCGGTGCGCGCCGCGGACGTGCTCGCCCCGGCAGGGACGCCGGCCGGTGGCGCGGGTTGGTGGTCCCGGGAGGGACCCTCGTCGGCGGTGGCGGCGGTGGGTGCCGGGATGCCGGCGCCGCCGGCGGTGCCGGTGACGGCGGGGACGAACGAGCGGGGCCTGCCGGTCCGGGTGCCGATGGCGCAGCTGAGCGCCGTGACCCAGCCGGCTCGTCCGGAACGGCAACCGGCGGCCCGGCACGATCCGGACCCGGCGGCCGTCGGCGGCATGTTGTCGAGGCTGTACGGCGGTGTGCGGCGGGCCGAGGCTGAGGAGACCACCGAGATGCCCGTGCCGCCGCCCGGGGTCCGGAGCGAAGGAGGACGGAAGTGACGATGTTGTCGCAGGAGGCTCGAGACCTGAGCTGGCTGGTCAGCGGGTTCGCGGAGCGGGTGCCGGGCGTGGCGCACGCGGTGGTGGTCTCCTCCGACGGGTTGCTGGTCGCGATCTCCGACCACCTGCCGCGCGACCACGCCGACAAGCTCGCCGCGGTGACGTCGGGGCTGATGAGCATCACCGCCGGTGCCGCGCAGATGTTCGACGGGGACATCGTCAAGCAGACCGTGGTCGAGATGGGCCGCGGCTACTTCCTGGTGATGCAGGTGCGGGACGGCTCGATCCTGGCCACCCTGGCGGCGGCGGACGCCGACATCGGCGTGGTCGGCTACGAAATGGCCCGGTTGGCCAAGCAGGCCGGCGAGATGCTGACCCCGGCGCTGCGCGCCGAACTACAGCAGGCGCTGCCCCGCTGACCGACCGGCCGGCGGGTCGACGGCCGGCAGCGCCCGATCGGCGGAGGCGGTGGTGGTTGCGGATCGGCGCAGGTGGAACCACTCGCCGGCGACCGGTGGCCGCCGGCGAGCGGATGCGGTCGGGGCGACCGCTGCTCCTGCCTCAGAGGGCGTTGTCCGCGATGACCTGGCGATACCAGTGGGCGCTGCGCTTGAACACCCGCCGCTGGGTGGGATAGTCGACGTAGATCAACCCCCAACGCTGCTCGTAGCCCTCGGCCCACTCGAAGTTGTCGAGCAGGGACCAGACGTGGAAGCTCTCCAGCGGCACCCCGTCGCTGATGGCGCGGTGGGCGGCGGCGAGGTGGTCGCGCAGGAAGGTGACCCGGCCGCTGTCCTCGACGGCGCCGTCGGGGGTGAGCACGTCGGGGGTGGGCAGGCCGTTCTCGGTGACGGTCAGCGGGATCGGACCGTAGTCGCGGGTGACCCGGGTCAGGGTGTCGTACATCCCGTCGGGGTAGATCTGCTGCCACTCCGCCTCGGAGGTGGGCCAGCGACGGACGGTGCCGCCGGCCGGGGTGATGTAGAGCGGGGTGTAGTACTGCACGGCGAGCAGGTCGATCGGGCTGGAGATGATCTCCAGGTCGCCGTCGCGGATGCCACGGACCATCCGGCTGTCCGGCCCGAGGTCGGCCAGCACGTCGGCGGGGTAGCTGCCGGTGAGTGCGGAGTCGAGGTAGAGGCGGTTCTCGTAGCCGTCGTAGAGACGGGCGGCCTCGGCGGCGGCGGGGGAGTCGTCGGCGGGGTAGCAGGGGTGCAGGTTGAAGGCCGGGCCGATGCGGCCGGTGCCGCCGGTGGCGCGCAGGGCCCGGACGGCGAGGCCGTGGGCGAGTTGCAGGTGGTGGGCGACGAGGTAGGCGGCGTCCGGGTCCTGCCGGCCGGGGGCGTGGTGACCGGAGAGGTAGCCGTTCTGCACGACGGTCTTCGGCTCGTTGACGGTCAGCCAGACCGGCACCCGGTCACCGAGGGCGGCGAAGACGATGTCGGCGTAGTCCGCGAAGCGGTATGCGACGTCACGGGACTCCCAGCCGCCGGCGTCCTGCAGGGTCTGCGGCAGGTCCCAGTGGAACAGCGTCGCCATCGGCGCGATGCCGCGCTCGTGCAGGCCGTCGACGAGGCGGCGGTAGAAGTCGAGCCCCCGTTGGTTGGCGGCGCCGGTGCCGTCGGGCTGGATGCGCGGCCAGGAGATGGAGAACCGGTAGCTGCGCAGCCCCAGGTCGCGCATCAGATCGAGGTCGTCGGCGTAGCGATGGTAGTGGTCCGCGGCGACGTCGCCGGTGTCGCCGTTGCGGGTGCGTCCGGGTGCGCGGCTGTAGGTGTCCCAGACCGACTCGCCGCGGCCGTCGTCCTTGGCGGCGCCTTCGATCTGGTAGGCGGAGGTGGCGGCGCCCCAGCCGAAGTCGGGCGGGAAGGTCAGCCGGGTGGCCGGGCTCGGGGCCGGCGCCGTGCGGTCCGCGGGTTCGTCGAGCTGGCTGCCGTCGAGAGCCTCGGCGTCGAGAGCCTCGGCGTCGAGGGCGGCGCCGGCCGGGTCGGCGGCGGTCGCCGGAGGCGCCGCGTGGCGCGGCAGGTGGCGCCTGGTGGGTGTCGACATGGGTTCTCCTCGTGGATGGGTTGACCGCCTGAGCCCGGGAGCGCTCCCAACACAGGGTAGAGGGTAGGCGGTCGCCGCCGGTGGCCGGTCGTCGCAGAAACGGCCGGCAGCCGCGGTGGCGGTGGGTTGCTGGGGTGGGAAGGACGCTGGGCCGGTCGGGCGGGGTGCGGCGGGACCGGGTGCGCCGAGTCGCGCGGGCGGACCGGCGGTGCGCGCCCGGACGGTCGGCGGGGCGTCGCGGATGGCGGTCGGCGGGCGGGTCGACTGCCGTGCGGGGCGCGCGGGTGATGCGCGTCTGACCCGTCGGCCTCTTTTCCCATCGTGAACGGGGGTTTAGTGTGGGGACGGGGGAGGGCAACCCCCGTCCCCACCGTGTTGCGGTACACGCACAAGCGGATTTGGCGTCCCAGTAGTGCGTGTCGCGCGGGAGCCGGGCCACGCGAGTGGCTTGAGGATCCACCTCCCTCCACTGTGGTGGGGCGACGGCTGACGGCGGTGTCCGGGCTGGCCCGCCGTCGGCCTGCGGTCTGCTCACCGGCACCGTGGGCACGACGCCGGTCGATCTTTTGGGTGGAACTTTGTCGATGGAAGCGCTCCCATCGACGTTGTTGCGACTGTAACGCCCGTCACGGCATTGTGAAAGCCCCAAAACGAGATCGAAACAACTCAGTGTTTCCGGAAGTCCTGTCCCTGGTGCTGGGAGCGCTTCCATGGCACACTGTCGATCGACCGCGCGGAGCCAGGAAGCGTGAGCGTGGGTCGCCGAGGGCATCCGGCGCGTCCGGTACGGCGTCCCGCCAGCAGCGGGTGCAGCAGTCGTCCCGACGCCACCCCGCCGCCGCCGGCCATCGGGCCGGACGAGACCACCATCCACTGGCGCCCCCCCGGACCCAATCGTCCGACGCGGGCGTCACCGCCGGGGCGTCACCGTCCCCGGCCTGGTCCGAGGAGACACCGCGCAGATGAGAAATCTGGCTAGACGTCGGCGCTTGGCGTGGCTCGCCGCCGCGGCGCTGGCGATCGGTGGGGTAACCGTGCCCGCCGCCGCCGCACAGGCCGCTCCGGCCTGCGACGTGGTTTATGCGACCAACGACTGGAGCAACGGCTTCACCGCCAACGTCACCATCAGGAACCTCGGCGACCCGATCAACGGCTGGACGCTGAGGTTCGCCTTCCCGGGCAACCAGCGGGTCACCCACGGCTGGTCAGCCCGGTGGAGCCAGACCGGCAACGAGGTCACCGCCGTCAACGAGTCCTGGAACGGCAGTATCGCCACCGGGGCCAGCACCATCATCGGCTTCAACGGCTCCTACACCGGCAGCAACCCGAAGCCGACCTCGTTCTCGATCAATGGAGTCACCTGCGGCGGCGCACCGCAGCAGCCGCCGACGGTGAGTCTGTCGGTGCCCGCCGGCCCGTTCGCGGCCCCGGCCGACGTGCCGCTGACCGCCACGGCCAGCGATCCCGACGGCACCATCGCCAGGGTCGAGTTCTACCGCAACGGCCTGCTGGTCAACACCGACACCACGGCGCCCTACGGGTACACCCTGGAGGACCTGCCGGCCGGCAGCTACACCGTGCAGGCGCGGGCGTACGACAACGCCAACCTGTCCGCGGTGGCCGAACGGTCGTTCACCGTCACCGCCGCCTCCGGCCCGGCGCTGGTCGCCACCCCGTCGTCGGTGAGCGTGCCCGAGGGCGACAGCTCGACGGTCAACCTGAAGCTGGACCAGGCGCCGACCTCGGACGTCGGGGTGACCCTCGCGCATACCGGTGACGCCGACATCAGCGCCACGCCGACCTCGTTGACGTTGACCCCGTCCAACTGGAACGCCGGGGTCGACGTGACCGTCCAGGCGGCCGAGGACTCCGACACGGTGGGCGGCACCGCCACCGTCACCGCCTCGGCCACCGGCTTCGCGCCGCTGGCGGTCACCGTCACCGAGATCGACAACGACGTGCCGGGTGGCGGCGACGGCGAGTACGTCGAGCGCTTCCTCGACCAGTACGGCAAGATCAAGAACTCGGGCTACTTCAGCCCCGAGGGTGTGCCCTACCACTCCATCGAGACGCTCATCGTCGAGGCGCCGGACCACGGCCACGAGACCACCTCGGAGGCGTTCAGCTTCTGGCTGTGGCTGGAGGCCTACTACGGGCGGGTGACCCAGAACTGGGCACCGTTCAACAACGCCTGGACGGTGATGGAGAACTACATCATCCCGTCCGACGCCGACCAGCCGACCGCCGGGTCCGCCGGTGACGCCACCTACGCCGCCGAACACGACCTGCCCAGCCAGTACCCGTCGCAGCTGGACTCGAACGTGCCGGTCGGCCAGGACCCGCTGCGCTCGGAGCTGCAGTCGACCTACAACACCGGCTCCATCTACGGCATGCACTGGCTGCTGGACGTCGACAACGTCTACGGCTACGGCCGCTGCGGCGACGGCACCACCCGCCCCGCCTACATCAACACCTTCCAGCGGGGCACCCAGGAGTCGGTGTGGGAGACCGTGCCGCAGCCGTCCTGCGACACCTTCGCCCACGGTGGTCAGTACGGCTACCTGGACCTGTTCATCGAGGAGTCGCAGGCGCCGGCCCAGCAGTGGAAGTACACCAACGCCCCGGACGCCGACGCCCGCGCCGTGCAGGCCGCGTACTGGGCGCTGACCTGGGCCAAGGAGCAGAACAAGGCGGCCGACGTCGCGGCCACCGTGGCCAAGGCCGCCAAGATGGGTGACTACCTGCGGTACGCCCTGTTCGACAAGTACTTCAAGCGGGTCGGCAACTGCGTCGGGGCCAGCGCCTGCCCGGCCGGCTCCGGCCGCGACTCCGCCCACTACCTGCTGTCCTGGTACTACGCCTGGGGTGGCGCGTACGAGACCAGCCAGAACTGGTCGTGGCGGATCGGTTCCAGCCACAGCCACTTCGGCTACCAGAACCCGTTCGCGGCGTGGGCGCTGACCAACGTCGACGAGCTCAAGCCGCGCTCGCCGACGGCGGCGGCGGACTGGACCAACAGTCTCGAACGCCAGTTGGAGCTCTACACCTGGCTCCAGTCGGCCGAGGGCGGTATCGCCGGTGGCGCGACCAACAGCTGGGGCGGGCACTACGGCCAGCCGCCGGCCGGCACGGCCACCTTCTACGGCATGTTCTACGACGAGGACCCGGTCTACAACGACCCGCCGTCGAACCAGTGGTTCGGCATGCAGGCCTGGTCGATGCAGCGCATCGCCGAGCTGTACCTGGTCAGCGGCAACGCGCAGGCCAAGGCGCTGCTGGACAAGTGGGTGCCCTGGGCGATCGCCAACACCACGCTGGGCGACGACTGGTCCATCCCGTCCGACATGCGCTGGACCGGGCAGCCGAACAACTGGAACCCGGACAACCCGCAGCCGAACACCAACCTGCACGTCGAGGTGACGGTCCAGGGCCAGGACGTCGGCGTCGCCGCCGCCTACGCCCGCACGCTCATCGCGTACGCGGCGAAGTCGGGCGACACCGCGGCGAAGGACACCGCCAAGGGGTTGCTGGACGCACTGCACTCCGTCAGCGACGACCAGGGCGTCTCGACGGTGGAGACGCGGGGCGACTACGAGCGCTTCGACGACGTCTACGACGCCTCCACCGGACAGGGCCTGTACATCCCGCAGGGCTGGACCGGCGAGATGCCCAACGGCGACGCCATCGCCCCGGGCAAGAGCTTCGTCGACATCCGGTCGTTCTACAAGAACGACCCGGCGTGGCCCAAGGTGCAGGCGTACCTCGACGGCGGGGCGGAGCCCGAGTTCCGCTACCACCGGTTCTGGGCCCAGGCGGACGTCGCCATGGCCTACGCCGACTACGGGAAGTTGTTCCCGAACGGCTGACCGAACTCCTCCGGGTGGGCGGTGACCCGCCCGAAGGCGTGGCCGGGCCTCGGGGGTAGAGGCAGGTCCGGCTGAGCGGCCTGACACCCACGGTCAGGCCGGGGTGGGTCGACCCTCTGGCCGACGCAGCGGAGCGGTCGGCCCACCCCACCACGTCCGAGCCGCCCGGCTCGGTGCGCAGATCGCGAAAAAAAGTGGCCGCCCCGGGATCACAACCCGGCCCGGGACGGAGTAACGTACATCACCGGAGAGGCCGCTCCCCCCGTGGCGGCCTCTCCCTTAATGTCCCGGCCCGTATTGTCCCGGCCCGTTGTCCGGCTCCCGCACCGGCTCGCCGTCGTCGCCCGCCGTCGCGGCCGGTCCGCCGTCCGGCGTCACCGGATGCCGCAGCCCCGGATGCCCGGCCGGCAACGACCGGCGCACCACCGCCCAACTGAGCGCCAGGGCCGCCGCCACCAACGGCCAGGTCAGCCCGACCCGCGCCGCGGTCAGGGCGAGCACCTGCCCGCCGAGGTACAGCGGCAGGAAGACCGCCACCCGCAGCACGTAGGTCGCCGTCCACACCCAACTGCCCAACCCGTACGCCCGCAGCAACGCCGGATCACGTCGCCACCGCCCACCTTGGCCCAGCGCCACGCCGACGACCACCCCGAGCAGCGGCCAGCGCACCACGATGCTGACCGCCCAGACCAGGGCGCTGGCGGCGTTGGCCAGCAACTGCACGAGGAAGAAGTCCTCGGCGCGACCGGTGCGGACCACGACCAGCGCGGCCACGCAGACCGCGAGCAGCCCGACCAGCACGGACCGGGGCCGGTCGCCCCGGCGCAGCCGCCCCCGGCCACCAGCGCGCCGGTGGCCAGCGCCGCCACCACCCCGACGGTCACCGACTGGCCGGCCAGCAGCCAGCCCGCCGCGAACGCGACAGGCGGCGCAGTGGCGTCGACGGCTCCCCGACGGCCGCCGAGCAGGTCGGCGAGCGACTCGGGCCGCCCGGCCGCCACGGGATCACGTTCCGACGTCCCGGTCACCGTCGCCTCCTTCACCTGCGCCCCAACCTATCGCCACGACTGGGCCGGGCCACCGGGCGAGGGGCGCCGGTGTGCCGCTAAGTTGTGCGGGTGCGCGTGACGGCGAGGGGCGGGACGGCGGTCTGGCTGGTCGTGCTGGCCCTGATCCAGGCAGCGGCCTTCATCGCCGTCTGGCAGTTCGCGCTGCACGTCGAGGTCGGGCAGTGGATCGACACGGTGGCGTTGACCGGCAACCAGATCGGCCGCAACCACATCGACGAGCCGGTGGACCGGATCCTCAACGCCATGTCCGTGGTGTCGCTGCTGGCGGTCACCGTGATGATCGGGTTCATCGCGCTGATCCGGGGCCGGATCGCCCTGGCCGTCGCGGCCACCCTGCTGATCGCCGGCGCCAACGTCACCACCCAACTGCTCAAGTACGGCCTGACCCGACCGGACTACGGCGTCGATCCGGAGCGGATGTACGTGGGCAACAGTCTGCCCAGCGGGCACACCACGGTCGCCGCGTCGGTGGCGGTGGCGTTGGTGCTCGTGCTGCCGCCGAAGGTGCGGGCCTTCGCCGCCGTGATCGGCGCCGGCTACGCCGCGACCGCCGGGGTGGCGACCCTGTCGGCGGGCTGGCACCGGCCCAGTGACGCGGTGGCCGCCTTCCTGGTGGTCGGGGTCTGGGGGGCGCTGGCCGGCCTACTGCTGCTGGTCACCCAGCGGGAGCGGGCGGAGGTCGCCGCGGGTGACGCGCACCGGCGCACCGCGCTGCTGCTGGGGCTGGGCGGCGTGCTGGCGCTCGCGGCCTGCGCGCTGGCGCTGTGGTGGCTGGTGAGCCTGCGGGCCACCGCACCGGCGGAACTGCCCCGCCGGCCCCTGTTCGTCGGCTACGCCGGCGGCGCCGCCGGTATCGCCGGATCCATGGCCGTGGTGATGGCGCTGATGCTCACCGCCGTGCACCGCCTCGTTCCCCGCCACCAGGGCTGAGGCCGTGGCCGAGGTACGCGACGCCTTCCGGGACGAGTGCGCCAGGCTCGGCGAGGTGCTGCGCACCCTCGAACCGGCGGACCTCGACCGGCCCACCGGATGCCCGCCGTGGACCGTGGCGGATCTGCTGGCGCACGTCCACACGGGCGCCGCCCGGCTGGCGGGCATGCTGGCCGCCCCGGCACCCGCCCGGGCGCGGGTCGACGCCGCCGGCTACTTCGATGCGACCAAGTTCAGCCCCGAGGTGGATGCCGCGCGGGTCGAGGCGGCCCGGGTCGAGGCGGTGCGGGTCGAGGCGGTGGAGGCCGGGGTTCGCGTCGGCCCGCCCGAGCATCGGCGGGCGTCCGGGCCGGGGCTGGCCGCGGACTTCGAGCGGGCCTGGCGGGCCACGCTCGCAGCGGTCGACGCCCACTCGCCGGACCGGGTGGTACGCACCCGACACGGCGACGCGATGACGACGACGCAGTTTCTGCGCACCCGCGTGGTGGAGGTCGGCGTGCACGGCCTGGACCTGGCCGCGGCGCTGGGCCGGCCGCCGTGGCTGACCCCGGCCGCCGGCCGGGTGATCGCCGACCTGCTCACCGGTGGGCGGGCACTGCCGGCCGAGCTGGGCTGGGACCGGCTCACCCTGATCGCCAAGGCCACCGGTCGTACCGCCGGTAGCCCCGCCGAGCAGGCCACGCTCGACGCCGCCGGCATCCGCCTGCTCCGCTTCGGCCGGCAGCCCACCAAGCTGTCGTAACCCCACCGGACGCCCCTGAGGTGGGCGGACCCGGAATCCGACGAGATCTTGCCCGGCACCCGAACGCCGGGGCACGATCGACCGATGACGACGCGATGGGCAATGACGGTGCCGTTGGGCGGAATCCCGCTCGCCGACCACGCCGCGGTGTACGCGGCCCTGGCCGAGGCCGGCTACACCGACGTGTGGTCCTCCGAGGTCAACGGCACCGACGCGTTCACCCCGCTCGCCCTGGCCGCCGCCTGGCAACCCCGGCTGCGGCTGGGCACCGCGATCACCCCGGCGTTCACCCGCGGGCCCGGACTGCTGGCGATGAGCGCCGCCGCGCTCGCCGACGTCGCTCCCGGCCGGTTCGCCCTCGGCATCGGCGCGTCGTCGCCGGTGGTGGTCTCCGACTGGAACGCCGTCGAGTTCACCGAGCCGTTCCGGCGCACCCGCGACATGCTGCGATTCCTGCGCGCGGCGCTGCGCGGGGAGACCGTCGACGGGGCCTTCGACACGTTCGCCGTCCGGCGCTTCGCCCTGGAACGGCCGCCGGTGGTGCCACCGCCGCTGCTGCTGGCCGCGCTGCGTCCCGGCATGCTGCGGCTGGCCGCCGCCGAGGCCGACGGGGTCATCCTCAACTGGCTCGCCGCCGCCGACGTGCCCCGGGCGGTCGCCGAGCTGGGGCAGCGGCGTCCACAGTTCGACGTGGTCGCCCGCATCTTCGTCTGCCCCACCGAGGACGCCGCCCACGCACGTACCCTCGGCCGCCGGATGATCACCAGCTACCTGACCGTGCCCGCGTACGCGGCGTTCCACCGCTGGCTCGGCCGGCAGGACGCGCTGGCCGGCATGTGGCAGGCATGGGCGGCCGGAGACCGGCGCGGCGCCCTGGCGGCCGTGCCGGACGAGGTGGTCGACGCGCTGATCCTGCACGGCTCGCCCGAACAGTGCCGGAAACAGGTCCACCGCTACGTCGAGGCGGGGGTGGACGTGCCCGTACTGGCGCTGCTGCCCACACCGGAAGTGGCCGCCGGGGACGCCGCGGCGCTGACCACGCTTGTCGCCCGGCTCGGCCCCGGCGTGCAGGAGACGCTGTGAACCTCACCGGCCGGGTCGCGGTGATCACCGGTGGGGCCGGCGGGATCGGGGCGGCGCTGGCCCGCCGGTTCGCCGCCGAGGGCGCCGCGGCGCTCGTGCTGGCCGACCTGGACGGCGCCGCCGCCGCCGCGGTCGCCGCCGCCGTCGGCCCGCCGGCCACCGGCGTCGCGGTCGACGTCGCCGACGAGGAGCAGGTACGCGCCCTGGTCGCCGACACGCAACGCCGCTACGGCCGGATCGACGTGTTCTGCGCCAACGCCGGAGTGGCCACCGGTGGGGGAGTGGAAACCGACAACGCCAGCTGGGAACGGGCCTGGCAGGTGAACGTGCTCGCACACGTCTACGCGGCGCGGGCGGTGCTACCGGCGATGCTCGCCCGGGGCAGCGGCTACCTGCTGCACACCTGCTCGGCCGCCGGCGTGCTGACCTCGGTCGGCGACGCCGCGTACGCCACCACCAAGCACGCCGCGGTGGGGTTCGCCGAATGGCTCTCGGTGACCTACCGCGACCAGGGGGTGCGGGTCAGCGCGCTGTGTCCACAGGGCGTCGACACCCCGATGCTGGCCGACGGACTGGCCGCCGGGCACCTCGGGGCCCAGGTCGTCGCGGCGTCCGGTGCGGTGCTCAGCCCGGACCAGGTCGCCGCCGCGGCAGTGGCCGGGATGGCGGAGGAGCGGTTTCTGATCCTGCCGCACCCGGAGGTCGCCGGCTACGCCCGGCGTCGTGCCGAGGACCCCGACGGCTGGCAGTCCGGCCTCCGTAAGCTGGTCCGCCGCCTAACGGCCACCGGATAGCCCGCCACCCCTTCGTCGATCATGGAGTTGTGGTGCCGGAAAAGTCGCTGATGACCTAATTTGTCAGGCGCCACAACTCCATGATCGACGCTGCGGGTCAGCGGTGCCAGCGCAGCGGGCCCGGATGCACCGACCAGAGCAACCGACGCCATCGGGAGCGGGCCGCGCGCAGCGCACCGTGGTAGGTCGTGGCTGCCCCGGCGGCTGCCCGGGCCTGTTCGGCGGTGGCCGTGCCGGGCGCGAAGCCGACGTGGTTGATCAGCCTGGCCAGGTCGTCGACGGCGCGGTGTGCCGCCGTGAGCCCCGGACGATCGCCGCCGGCACCATGGCCGGCACCGTCCTCCGCGCCCCAGCCGTCCGTGTCACCGGCACCGGCGGCACCGGCACCGGCACCGGCGGCACCGGCACCGGCACCGGCGGCACCGGCACCGGCACCGGCACCGGGGCGGCCGTGGCGAGGGTGGGGGCGGGGTGCCCCGGCAGGTCGCTGCGGTCAGGGCGTGCCGGGCCCGCTCGGCGACCTCGGTGGCGGACAGGTCGGCGGCGACCGGCCAGCCGGCCAACCGCAGCGCATCGGTCAGCTCCCGCCAGGCGCCGGCGATGCGGTGGCCGGGGTCGCCCCGGTACAGCCGACCGCGGGACTGCGCCCGCCGCAGCCCGGCGAGGGCGGCCAGCAGCGCCACGACCACGAGCATCAGCCCACCGCCGGCGCCACCGACCAGCACCGGCGTCGGTACGCCGCCGGACTCGGCCCGGCCGGCCGGCCCCGCCAGCGGTGGCGGCGAGGCGCTTGGCTCCAGCGTCGGCTCCGGCTGCTCCGACGGCGGCGGATCCTCCGGCTGCGGGCGGAAATCCTCCGCCACCGGCCGAGGCTCGTCGTCCGGGCGGGGCAACGGGTCGAACGACACCCACCCCAGACCCTCGAAGAGCACCTCCGGCCAGGCGTACGCGTCGGCGGCCCGCACCGGCCCCGAACCCGGGGCGGCGAACCCGACCACCACCCGCGTGGGCAGCCCGGCCAGCCGACCCAGCACCGCGAAAGACGCCGCGAACTGTTCGGAGGTGCCGCGCTGCCCGCCACCGGCCGGCGGTCCGAACAGGAAGAACTCCAGGTTCGGATAGGCGTGCCCGCTGGGCGCGTCGGCAACCAGCCGGTAGTGCTCGGCGAGCCACTGCTCGATGGCCGCCGCCCGGGCGTACGGAGCACCGTTCTCCTCGGCCAACTGGGCGGCGAGCCGGCGCAACTGGTCGGGCACCCCGTCGGCGACGTGCAGCACCCGGGCCACCTCGTCGCCGGCCGGGGTGTTCGCGGTGGCCAGCAGGTTGACGTCCGGGTGTTCCCGCGCCGACGTCACCGTGTAGCGCAGGCCCGGGGTGAGGCCGTCGGGGCGGAGCAACGTGCCGGTGTCCACGTCGTAGGCGACCCGGGCGCCGCTGACCTCGCGCGGGGTCGGCACGGCGGGTAACAGCCGACCGCTCAGCTCGCCCACCGTGATCTCCTGCCGCACCGTCTCCACCCGCGCGTGCGCAAGCGGCTCCGCAGCCGGCAGGATCCGGCCGGCGTTGCGGTACGTGGCGCCGACCCGCCAGGTCACCCCGTCGTAGTCGCTGAGCACGGCGAGCCGGACCCGCACCCCGCCGCCGTCCGCCACCGGATCAGCCGCCGCCGACGCCGGCCCGGACCCGCCGGGCCGGTCGGTGGCCACCTGGAACAGCTGCTGGTCCGGATTCAACGCCCAGCCGGAGATCCGGATCAGCGGGCTCTCGTCCAGCGTCTGCACCTGCGGCGGCTCCACATAGCGCCGCGGATCCACCGGCCGGGTGTCCACCAGCGCCGCCACCGCCGGGCCGAGCACCGCCGCCAACGCCACCACCAGCGCCGTACCGGCGGTCGAGGCCACGGCCAGCCGGACCCGCACCCCGGACCGCACGGCCGGGACGAGCCCGTCGACCGGGTCGCCGCCCACCGGCCGCCCCGACACCGCCAACCCGAGCGCCGCCACCGCCACCAGCACCACGGTCTGCCCGATCGCCGGCTCCGTGTTCGGCCCGACCACGTACAACGCACCGACGTAGAGCAGCACCGGCGGCAGATAGCCCAGCAGCACCCGCCCGGCCCGCACCGCCACCTCCGCACCGGCCAGCCCGGCCAACCACGCGGCGACCAGCGGCAACAGGATCGTGTCCGGAGTCGGCTCCACCGGGATCATCGCCGTCAGCAACCGCGGAATGGCGTTGCGGGCGGCATCACCGGCGACCTCGGCGAAGCCGCCCGGCAACTGCGCCGTCGCCGCCGCCCGCCACAGGCACCACGCCGTCCACGAACCCATCGCCAGCACCGACACCGGAGCCACCAGCCAGGACGGCAGCCGTCGCATCGCCACACTGATCAACACCGAGCCGACCGCCGCGCCGGCCATCAGCACCGGCAGCAGCGACCCCGCGTACACCCGGCCGAGCACCACGCCGGCCAGCGTGACCATGGCGACCAACGCCGCCGGTACCGGCGCCGCCCGCAGCAGCCTCACCACCGGCGCACGCCGTCCCACTCGGCGGCGAACGCCGCCCCGTCGACGGCGTCGACGACGACCAGACCCGCCCCGCCCGGCGTCGGCTCCGCGGCGCCGAACACCCCGACCACCACCGACGGGTACGCCCCCCGCAGCGCGCCGACGTGCCCCAGGTCGTCGCGGCCACCCGGCCCGGTGAGCACGACCAGGGTGTCGCCGAGCCGATCGCGGCGCAGCCGCGCCGCCGCGGCCTCCAGCGTGCCGTCACCGGCCAGCGACACCGCGGCCAGCCGGTCCAACGGCCCGACGGCGTGCCGGTCCGTCGCCCCACCACCGCCGGTGGACCCGCCCCCGCCCGGCTGCGCCACCGCCCCGCCCCGACCGGGCCCGGCCGGCCCGGCCGGTTCCGCCGCCGGATCGGAAGCGACGAAGACCAGCACCACCGGCAGATCGTCCCGCACCGCCGCGGTGACCACCGAAGCCGCCGCCTCGCAGGCCGACTCGAACGACTCGGCCACCCCGGCGACCCGCTCGGGGTGCGCGGCAACCCGGTTGTCCACCAGCACCACGATCCGGGGCAGGCTGGTGTCCACGTTCTCCCGCACCATCAGCTCACCGACGCGCGCGCTGGTGCGCCAGTGCACCCGGCGCAACTCGTCACCGACGACGTACTCGCGCAGCGAATCGAAGGTGATCGAACCGTGCGGCACCGCGTCGACCCGCCCGTCGAGACTGCGCCCCGCGCCGGTCGGCACCGCACTCAACGGGTGAATGCGCGGGTGCACCCACACCGGCACGCTGCCACCGTACGAACGGGCCAGCACCAGCAGACCGAGCGGATCGCGTCGGGTCACCCGCAGCGGCCCGACCGGCACCACCCCCCGCCGGCTCGTCGGCACCTCGTAGCGGGCCGTGGTGTCCGCGCCGGCACGCAACCGCAGCACCGGCACCGGCACCACCCGGTCTCCGCAGCGGTCGGTGGCCAGCAGGCTCGCCGCCGGCAGCCGCCCCGCGTTGCGCACGGTCAACGTCATCGTCGCCGGCTCGCCCCGGGCCACCCGGTCCGGCTCGGCCTGCCGGTGCACGGTCAGCCGGGGCCGCCGGGCCGCGACGGCCGCAGCGACCGCCAGGGCGGTGCCGGCCGCGGCGCCGAGCAGCGTCAACTCCGGGTACGCGAACCGGAAGCCGGCGCCGAGCAGCAGCACCGCGGCGACAAGCAGCCCGATGCCCCGGGCGGTGATTCCCACGCCGACCCTCGCCGGTCAGGGGTGCGCCGGAGCCGGCTGGCCCGACGGCAGCGGCACCGGCACCGAGGCGACGGCCTGGCGCAGCACATCCGCGGCGGTCACCCCGCGCACCTGCGCGTCGGGGGTGAGCAGCAGCCGGTGGGCGAACACCGGTTCGGTGAGAACCTTCAGATCCTCCGGCATGATCCAGCCACGCCCGTCGATCAGCGCGTACGCACACGCCGCCCGGGTCAACGCGATCACCCCGCGAGGGCTGACGCCGACCCGCACCTGCGGATGGGTACGGGTCGCCGCGGCCAGCCGCACCGCGTACGCGTACAGCGGCTCGGCAATGTGCACCCGCAGGGCCATCCGCACCATCTCCCCGACGGTGGCGGTGTCGGCGACCGCGGCGAGCGCCTCGGGGGACCGCACCGTCGCCCCACGCAGCACCTCGACCTCCACCGACTCGTCCGGATATCCCACCGACAACTTCACCAGGAACCGGTCCAGTTGCGCCTCCGGCAGCCGGTAGGTGCCGTCCATCTCCACCGGATTCTGGGTGGCCACCACCAGGAACGGCTGCGGCACCGGATGACGCACCCCGTCCACCGTGACCGTCCGCTCCTCCATCACCTCCAGCAGCGCCGACTGCGTCTTCGGCGACGCCCGGTTGATCTCGTCGGCGATGACGATGTTGGCGAACACCGGCCCGGGATGGAACTCGAACCCCCGGCTGGCCTGGTTGAAAATGGTCACCCCGGACACGTCCGAGGGCAGCAGGTCCGGCGTGAACTGGATCCGCCGCCACTGCCCCTTCACCGTCGCCGCGATCGCCCGAGCCAGGGTCGTCTTGCCCACCCCGGGTACGTCCTCCAGCAGCACGTGCCCCTGGGCGAACAACGCGGTCAGCGCCAGGCGGACCACCTGCGGCTTGCCGAGCACCACCGCGTTGACGTTCTCGGCCAGCCGGGCGGCAAGGGCGGCGAAGCCCTGCACCTCCTGCTGGGTGAGCGGTTCGTGGCTGTTCACGGTGGTGCTCCTCGGCTGGGCGGATCAGCAGGTGGGCAGGACGTCGACGTCGTCCCCGCCCTCCAGGTTGAGCCAGGCCCAGGGGATGTAGTTGCGCCCGCTGTACTCGACCTGCACCCACCAGGTGCTCTGCTTGTTGTCGTTGTAGATCCAGGAGTCGATGTTCGTACCCCGCACCCGGCAGTACGCCCTCAGCCGGGTGCCGGGCTCCGCCCAGCCCACCTGCCGGTCGTTGTCCTGCCGCGGCACCGCGAAGACCTCGTTGCCGTTGCGGCCGTCGCGGTCCCGGTCGCAGTACGTGCGCTGGTCACCGTCCGGGCCGTTGTTGCAGGTGGCGACCCCGTACAGGGCGTCCGTCGGCTGGGCCCGGGTGGCCGTCCCGTCACCGGCGGCGTTGGTCGCCGTCACCGTGAACGTGTAACCGGTGCCCGGCGTCAACCCGCTCATCGTGATGCTCGAACACGGCCCGCTGCGCGCCGGCTGACCCGACCTGCTCAACGTGCAGGTCGCCTGCCCGCCACCGGCGTCCACGGTGAACGTCACCGTCGCCGCCGTGGCAGTCGCCGACGACCCGGTCACCGTCACCCGGGGCGGCGCCACCGTTCGCGCCGTCGTCGTCGCCTCCGGACCTTCGCCGGCCTCGTTTACCGCCCGGACCCGCACCGTCACGTTCTGCCCGTCACCCAGGCCACCCACGGTCGCACCGGTGTCGGTCACCTCGCTGCGCCGACCATCGACGTCCACCACGTACCCGGTCACCGGCCGGCCGTTCGCCACCGCCGGCGCCCACCGCACCGCCACCGTCCCCGGCTGGTCGGCCACCGTGCCCGCCCGCAACTCCAGTGGCTCACCGGGCACCGTGAACGGCACCACCGTGTTGCTCACCGGCGACGCCTCCGACGCCGCACCCTTGTCGTTGACCGACACCACCGCGAACGCGTACTGGGTGCCGTACTCCAACTCGCCGGCCTCGACGACCAACTCGGTGCCGGTCGACTCGCCGACCGGAGCGTTCGTACCGGCCGACGTGGCCGTCACCGCGTACCGGGCGATCTTGTTGCCCTGCCCGTTCGCCTCCGGCCAACTCACCACCACCGTGCCGTCCGCCCGTGCCTCGGCCGTCACGGCGGTCGGCGCGTCCGGCACGTCCGCCGTCGGCGTCACCGGGTTGCTCGTCCGCCTCGGCCCCGCACCCTTCGCGTTCACCGCCTGCACCGAGAACCGGTACGTCTCGCCGTTGGTCAGCTCACCGACCTCCACCGAACGCTGGTTCGCGCCGACCTCCAGCCGCTGCCCGGCACCCTCCACCACGTACCGGATGATCTCCGCGCCGTTGGCCGACGCCGGCCGCCAACTCACCCGAGCCTGCGCGTCACCGGCCGCCGCGGTCACGCTGCGCGGCGCACCGGGCGGCCCGCCTCCGGCTTCCTCGGCGGCGGAGGCGGCGGCGGGGGCTCCGGCGGCGGGTCACCGCCGAGCACGTCGTTGGCGTACTTGTCGACCTCCCGCACCTGGTGCGAGTCGTCGACCACCCGTGCGGTGGCCGCGTCGGGGGCGTTGATGAACAGGTAGTTCTCCCGCACCTCCAACTCCAGCGGACCACCCCACCTGCCCCGGATCGTGTCGGTCAGCCGGCCCTGCGCGTCGAACGCGTACACCGTGCCCGCCGCCTCGTCAGCGCAGTAGAACCGCCCGGCCCACGCCACCGCCGCACCGAGCCGATCACCATCACCCGGCACGGTGAACGAGCGCATCTCGCCGCCGTCGGCGATCGCGTGCACCTGACGCTGACCCGGCACCGTCACCGGCACCACCGGCCCGCTGGTGCGCACCGGCATGATGCCCGGCCCGGTCAACGTCGAGGCCAACGCCGTGCGCCGCGTCGTACCCCGCACCACCGTCACCAACGCCCCGGCCGTGCGATCCAGCACCGCCACCCCGTCGTCCAACGTGGAGACCACCAACTCGTGGCTCGCCTCCGCCACGTCGTACGTCTCCACCTGCCGCGGACCCACCGGCGAGCCCTCCGCCGGCGCCGACGGCAACGCCGCCGGGGTGATCGCCGAGACCGTACCCTCCGCCGGCACCGCGATCCACAACCGGCCCTCGCCGTCGAACGCCCCACCGGTGATCCCCGGCGGGTAGCGCACCGGCTCACCCACCGGGGCCAGCGACCGCGGGTCCAACTGCCGCACCACACCCTGCACCGCGTCCACCACGAACGCCGCGTCCTCGTGCAGCGCCACACTCACCCCCAACCCGGGGGTGGTCGGCGTCGTCGCGGTGAGCTGCAGCGTGGCCAGGTCCAGAGTGCTGATCTGACCCGTGTTCAGGTCCCGCAGCACCAGCAACCGGTCCGTCTGCACCACCTGCATCGGATGCCGCCGCGCCGCCGGCACCTCCATCCGGGTGTCCACCCGGGCGGTCACCCCGTTGACCCGGGCCAACTCGCTGCGCGCCGCGCTCCACAGCCACGAACTCGCGTCGTAGCTGGCCACCGCATTGTCCGCCGAGCCCAGCCCGAGCACGGTCAGGCCCATCGCCGCCAGCAGCGCCAGCACCGTGCCCACGGTGACCAGACCACCGCGCATCCGGGACCGGGAACGGGCGGTGCGGGTCGGAACGGCCTCGTCGATGCTAGCCACAGCCGGCTGCCTCCCGTGTCGTCTCGGCAGGTGGCGCCCCCGTACGGCGACCCCTCCCCTGAGCCGGGAGCCATCATATGGTCACGCTGCGGACCCCGGGAACCCACACCGTCCGCCTCCGGACACCCAGCGTGGCGTGTCGTCGGCGTGTCCCACCACGACCGTCCGCCCAGGACCGGCCGGCCACCTCCGGCGCGAGCCATCGCACGGCACCCCGACACCGCCGATCCGCACCCCCGACCCGGCCCGGCCGAAACAGAATCGGTCCCTGGTCGCCGGGCATGGCGACCAGGCGCCGACCACACCAGGTCGAGCGGACACGGGCCGTTCAGTTCGGGGTGGTCGGCTCCCGCGAGGTACACACCTGGCCGGAGGTGGCGAACCGGTCGGTGTCGTACACGGCCAGCACCGCGAAGCAGTAGTCCACCCGGGAATTCAATCCGTTCACCGTATGGCTGGTCCTGCCCGGGTCCACCGTGGCCATCATGCCCAACGGCTGTCCGACCCGCCCACCGGCCACCACGAACGGAACGACCCCGTCCGACGGGTCGGTCCAGGTCAACGTGATCGTGTTCGTGTCGTCGCGCATCGCCAGGTCGCCCGGTGGCGGACCGGCCTGCGCCGGTGACGGCCGCGGGGCGGGCGCGGCCCGCCGGTCGAGGACCAACACAGCCACCCCGACCACCGCGGCGAGGGCGACCACCACCGCGACGACCGCCACCACCACCGCCGTCCGGTTCCGACCCGGCACAGGCTCCACCGCCGGTATCACCAGCGGACCCTGGTACGGCGCAGCGACCGTCGGCCGAGGCGCCGCCCCGGAAGCTGCGCTGCCGGCTCGCCCCAGGCCGGCGGCGCGGCGTGCGGAGAATACGGCGGTGCTGCGGCGCCAACAGGGTAGGCACGGGCCGGCTCGCGCCTCCCGCCGTCCGGACCGTGCGGGGTGGCCCCGCTACCCAGGCCAGCCCCGCTGTTCAGGCCCGTCCCGCTGTTCAGGCCCGTCCCGCTGTTCAGGCCCGTCCCGCTGTTCAGGCCCGCCGGGGGCGGGCCACTGACCGGCGCGTACGGGACAGGTCCGCTGACGTCTGCGACCATGGGTGGCCCGCTCGTTGGTGCCTGGCCGGGCGGGCCGCTGCCGGGTTGTTGACCGCCAGTGGATCCTGGCTGGGGCAGCGGTGCGGTCAACTCGTGCAGACCCGCCGTCGGGCCCGTTGATGTGAAGTGATCCGCAACGGCGGGCGCTGGGGTGTGGTGTGCCGGAAGACGCGGCGGCGAGGGACGATCCGGCGGCGCGCTGACGGGCTGCGTGGTCCCGGGTGGTGCGCTGACGGGCTGCGTGGTTCCGGGTGGTGCGCTGACCGGCCAGGCTGACGTCGGTGGTGCGCTGACGGGTGGTGCGCTCACCGGGGATGCCGTGTCGGGGGTCGGATCTGGAAGGCGCGGCGGGCTGCCGGCGCGGGCCGCTGCCGCCTCCTGCGCCAGGAGCGGATCGATCTGCTGGACCCGGACCGTCGGGCGGGCCCACCCCGGGTGCCCAGGCGACCCGGCGACCGACCCCGATCCATCGGCCGACGGCGCAGGCGGAAGCCCGCCGGTCTGGTCCTCCTGGCCCTGCCGCCGGTGAACCGACCCGGTCGCGTCAGCGCCCGAAGCCGGCGGCACCGACGGCGTCGGATAGCGCGAGGTGGCTGGGGCGGGCACCCCCGCAGCCGACGCATCATGCGGCTTCCAGACGGTGGAAAGCGCGGCCAGCGACACCGTGGGCTCGTCCAACGCACCCCGCGCCGACCGGCTCACCGACTCAGGCCGGCGAGCAGGAGAGGCCGAGGACCGCGGGACGGGTGCGGCGTCACCGAGATACTCCCGCGCCACGCGTACGGCCGGATGGTCGGCGCCGAGCACGGCGGGGCCGGCGGCGGCCACGCGCGTGTAGTTGCGACGCGCCTCGTGGCGGTTGCCCAACTCGTCCGCGACGGACCCCAGCTCGAAAGACAACGCGAGCATCAACGGGTCCCCGTGCGGCCACCGGCGCTCCCCGGCGGCGAAAGCCTCCTCCAGCACCCGGCGGGCCGCGCTCGGTTCGTCCGCCTCGCGGTGCAGCCGAGCCAGCAGATGCGCGGTGCTGAGCACGTCCGGATGATCCTTGCCGAACGGCGGCGGAGCGGACTCGACCGCGTCGGTCAGCAGGTCACGGGCGTCGTCGAGGCTACCCGCCCCGCGCAGCGCGAGGGCCCGCTGCTGGGCGACAGCCAGGGGAGAGGCGTGGGGCACGTGGCCCATGCTGCCGCCTAGGGCCGCTCCGACGCCACCCGGCTCACGGCCCCATCGGTGGGCCAATCCGGGCCGTCAGGCAGACCCGAACGGCACCGAACGGCGATGTGCATGATCCACCTGCGGCGTGTACAGTAACTCCCCGTGCAGCCCAGCGGGCGGCCTGTGGGGTGGTGAACCACCGAGGCCGGCCGGGTAGGCTGGGCGAAGCAGGTCCGGGTGGCGGAATGGCAGACGCGCTAGCTTGAGGTGCTAGTGCCCGTATAGGGCGTGGGGGTTCAAGTCCCCCCTCGGACACAAAAACGCGGCGTTTGCGCCCAATCTTACGTCCTGGTGGTCAAGCATGCTTGACCACCAGAATCTCGTCTTGTCGATGGCCCCAGCCTGGTTGGTTCCGGGTGGTGGTGGCCGTGGTTGACACCTCGTTGGGTCTGGTCATCCCGCCGGTGGTCCTGTCCGACCCGGGGCAGGTAGCCGAGCGTCCGACAGGCGGCGCTCTGCGTCGTGGACCGTTGCCGTTGTCGTCACTGCCGGAGCGGCTTGCGAGTGCCTGCGTGTGCGGGGTTGCCGCGCTGGAGGGCAGCGGCCGGCTGCGGGACCGGGCTGTGGTCCGTGCCCTCGGCTGGGGGCCGGGTACCCGGTTGGACATTCGGGAGCGCGGCGGGGTCATCGTCGTCCGTGCTGACGCCCAGGGCGTGTTCCGGCTGACGGGCCAGGGGTACCTGCGGCTGCCTGCGTCGGTCCGTCACTGGTGCGGACTCACTCCGGGTGATCGTCTTCTGCTGGTCGCGGACACCGCGCTCGGCGTGTTGGTGGTGTATTCGGTGGCGGTGTTGGACGAGTTCGTCGCCCAGAGCTGTGCCGCGGTGCTGGGTGGCGGTGTGTCGTGAGTGGTGCGAGTCAGGCGGAGTTGGACGCGGCGCGGTTGTTGCTGGCGCGGATGGGGATTTCGGCGGCGGACCTGGTGGAGGCGCCGACGTCCCGTCCTGTCGCGCCGACGTTCGCGGAGTATGTGCCGGTGGTGTCGGCGGCGGTCAGCGCCGGGACGCGGCGGGCTTATGGTTCGTACTGGAAGCGGGTGGTGCAGCAGTGGGGTCAGCGTCGGCTTGACGAGCCGACGCCCTCGGAGATCGAGCAGCTCGGTGAGTATGTGAAGGCGCATGTGGTGGCGCGGCGGAACGCTCGGGGTGGGCGTAGTGCGGTGGAGCATCTGGTCGCGGCGTTGCGGTGTCTGTACAAGCGGGCGGTGGCGGACGGGTTTGTCGCGGCGGCGGATGATCCGGCGGCGAAGGTGGCCAAGCCGCGTCGCCTGCCGAGTACTCGGCGGGCGGTGGCGGACAGCCGGTTGGCGGAGATCAACGAGGTCGCGGCGAGTACCGGGGATGATCCGGTGTTGGACAGTCTGCTGTTGCGGTTGCATACGGAGACGGCGTGTCGGCGGGGTGGGGCGTTGGCGTTGCGGCCGGTGGATCTGGATCCGGAGCAGTGTCTGATCCTGTTGCGGGAGAAGGGTGACTCGGTGCGGTGGCAGCCGGTGTCGCCGACGTTGATGCGGCATCTGCGACGGCATGCGGCGGAGCGGCATGTCCCGGCGGTCGGGCAGTTGTTGCGGTATCGCGACGGGCGGCCGATCACCCGGCGGCGTTATGATCATCTGTGGGTGCGTGTCGGGGCGCATCTGCCGTGGGTGTATGTGCAGCAGATCAGCACGCACTGGCTGCGGCACACCACGTTGACGTGGGTCGAGCGGAACTTCGGCTACGCGGTGGCCCGCGAGTACGCCGGACACGCCGACAGTGGCAGCAGCGCCGGCACGACCGCGACGTACGTGCGGGCCACGTTGCAGGAGGTCGCGGGGGCGTTGGCGGCATTGACCAGCGAGCCGCACCCGCTCGCGTAGCCGATGTCCGCCAGGTGTCCGTTGGTCGGCGGCGACCCGGTCCAACTGCCGTCTAATGCCGTTCGCGACCAAGCCGCAGCAGGCGCGGGCGATGCTGGAGAGGGCGATCGAGGCGGGGACGCCGTTCTCCTGGTTCACCGCCGATGAGGCATACGGGCAGAACCCGGGTCTGCGTGGCTGGCTGGAGGAGCAGGACATCCCGTATGTGATGGCCACCGCTGTGACGACGCGGTGACATCCGGGCTGTTCACCACCACCCGGGTTGACGAGGCCATCGCGAGGGTGCCGGCGGGGACGTGGACCAGGCTGTCGTGCGGTGACGGCGCGCACGGCCCACGTCGGTACGACTGGGCGCGGGTGCCGATTCGGCGGGATTTCCCGCACGGCCGCCGCGGCGGGGTCCTCGCGCGGCGCAGCATCAGCGATCCCACCGACATCGCCTACTACGTGTGTTTCGGCCCGCGCGGCACCCGGCTGCGGGAACTGGTCTGCGTCGCCGGGTCCCGGTGGGCGATCGAAGAGTCCTTTCCAGACCGCCAAGAACGAGGTCGGTCTCGACCAGTACCAGGTCCGCAGCTATGACGCCTGGTACGCCCACATCACTCTGGCCATGACCGCCGCCTTCCTGGCCGCCACCCGCGCCACACAAGCCGAGAAGGGGGTGCCGATCCCGGCGCAGACACGCTCATCCCACTGAGCAGCAACGAGATCCGCCGCCTCTTCACGAAACTCGTCCTAAAGGATGCACCGCCGCCGACCACGTGCTGCACTGGTCGGACTGGCGCCGCTACCGGCAAGCTCAGGCGAAAGCCAGCCACTACCACAAACGACTCGAAGCGCCCCAAAGTAACGAACCGCCGTAGCAGTACTAGCCAGCGCGGCCGGGGCACCCCCACGTGCGTGGGGAGGACGAGATCTGGGGACTGCAGCTGGAACACGTCGACGGAGGCCCCACGTGCGTGGGGAGGACGCGGCGGGCTCGCTGGCCGGCAGCGCGCCAGGCGGAGCACCCCACGTACGCGGGGAGGACTTCGAGAGTTGCGCGCGTCCCTGCTCGTAGACCGGAGCACCCCCACGTGCGTGGGGAGGACCCACCTCCGTAGACCTTCCCGAAGCCGACCGCCGGAGCACCCCCACGTGCGTGGGGAGGACGATGGGCTGGTATCTGAACCGAGCCCCCACCAAGGAGCACCCCCACGTGCGTGGGGAGGACGGCGCCGTGTACAGCTTGATCGCCGCATCGGCCGGAGCACCCCCACCTGCGTGGGGAGGACTCGGGGAAGTCGACAACGAAGTGCTTGCACGTCGGAGCACCCCCACGTGCGTGGGGAGGACCCGCCTCGTGTGGTCCGGCCGTTGGCGCCGATCGGAGCACCCCCACGTGCGTGGGGAGGACGCGACGAGGCCGCCCGGCCGCCCGCATCGTCACGGAGCACCCCCACGTGCGTGGGGAGGACGTGGGCGGGCGGCGGCTCCTCCCACACGACCGCGGAGCACCCCCACGTGCGTGGGGAGGACACCTGGGCGGCCGTCGTGCAGCTGTCCCACCTGGGAGCACCCCCACGTGCGTGGGGAGGACTTCCACTCCGTGGTGCGCGAACGGCTGCGTGAAGGAGCACCCCCACGTGCGTGGGGAGGACCGCACCACCCGAGGCGGCGTGTCCGCCACCACCGGAGCACCCCCACGTGCGTGGGGAGGACCGCATCAAGCCCTGCGCCACCTGCGGGAAGCCCGGAGCACCCCCACGTGCGTGGGGAGGACGTCGACGCCACGACGTGGGTGGGCGGCTACGACGGAGCACCCCCACGTGCGTGGGGAGGACCCGAACGTCGGCAGCGTGTTCAACGCCGACACCGGAGCACCCCCACGTGCGTGGGGAGGACTCCCGGTGCTGGTCCGGCGTCATAGCTCTCTCCGGAGCACCCCCACGTGCGTGGGGAGGACGGGTGGTGGTCAGTTCGTCGCCCAGAACGGAACGGAGCACCCCCACGTGCGTGGGGAGGACACCGTGGTGCTGGAGTCCGACGAGGACGACGACGGAGCACCCCCACGTGCGTGGGGAGGACACCGTGGTGCTGGAGTCCGACGAGGACGACGACGGAGCACCCCCACGTGCGTGGGGAGGACGTTGACCAGCAGCAACTCGGCGAGCCGGTGCTTGGAGCACCCCCACGTGCGTGGGGAGGACGGCGGCGTCAACCTCCAGACGTTCGAGACCGACGGAGCACCCCCACGTGCGTGGGGAGGACTCGCCGGACTCGGTCTTGCTCTGGCAGTGAATCGGAGCACCCCCACGTGCGTGGGGAGGACGCAGTACGCCGACCACACTGACCCCGCCGAGGCGGAGCACCCCCACGTGCGTGGGGAGGACACCACGCGGCCCGGCGTCGTAGTGGGCGGCAGCGGAGCACCCCCACGTGCGTGGGGAGGACAGAGTAGTCCCCACACCACCCTCCGCGACATTCGGAGCACCCCCACGTGCGTGGGGAGGACCCGGCCCCTCCGAGTCCTCCGGCGATGACAGCCGGAGCACCCCCACGTGCGTGGGGAGGACGGCAGCACCTGCGCGAACGACCCGGAGTACTGCGGAGCACCCCCACGTGCGTGGGGAGGACCCACTTGGTGGGCCGGCCGACATACACCGCGCCGGAGCACCCCCACGTGCGTGGGGAGGACTCCCGCTCTCGCTCATGTCTGCGCTGCGCTCCCGGAGCACCCCCACGTGCGTGGGGAGGACCACTTCGCGACCTGCGGTTTTACCGGGGCTCGGTGCGGTTTTTCGTCAGTCGGCCGAGAGTGTCATACGGCTGTGGTTGCATGCGGCTGCCGTTGTGAGCGTGGGTGTGGTTGGAGGGCATCGCGGTGGGCGCCGATCAGGAAAGGGTCGATTCCAGGATTTGGGGCAAGTCTAAGGGTCTTTCGACGCCGTACCCGCTGCTCTGGCATCTGATCGACACCGCTGCTGTGGCTGGTGTGCTGTGGGATCGTTACCTTGCTCCGAACCAGCGCAGGATCGTTGTCGAAGGGCTGGCCACCGATGCGGGCCACGCCAGGTCATTGGTCATGTTCTGGGCTGGGTTGCACGACGTGGGTAAGGCGACGCCGGGCTTCCAGCAGCAAAACGAGCGTGCGTTCGCTGGTCTGCGCCGTGATGGTTCGTATGAGGGCTGTGTCGGTGACGGCTCGTTACGGCATGACACCGCTGGTCAGCTGGCCCTGCCGGATCTTCTTGGTGCTCTCGGGTATTCGCAGCTGGGGCGGCGGGTCAGCGGTCGCGTGGCGTATCGCGTGGCTCAGATCGTCGGTGGTCACCATGGGCGCTTCCAACAGACCAGTGGCCCGCACGGCGGTCGTCTCCAACTGGGAGAGGGACGTTGGGGTGAGCAGCGGTCGGCTCTGGTGCGGGTGGTGCACGGTGCGGTGGGTTCGCCGCAGCCCCCTGCAGCGGTGGACGCGGCGGCCAGTGTCCTGATCACGGGGTTGGTGATCTTGGCGGACTGGTTGGCCAGTCAGGAGCACTTTCTGGTTCAACAGATGTCGCTGTCAGGGGTACCGACGTCTATGACGGTGGCGTCCGGCGCAGCGCGTCTCGCTGCCTTGGCCGGGCCAGCCGCGACTCTGCTCGACGAGGCTGGGCTGGGTGCGCCGTCGTATCGTGCCTTCGGCTTCGAGGACTTGTTTCCGCATCGTCCGAACGCTTTGCAGCTGTCGATCATCGATGAGTTGCTGCCGGTGGTGGAGGGTCCGGGGCTGCTGGTGGTGACGGCGGCGACGGGGGACGGTAAGACCGAGGCTGCGCTGGTGGCGGCTCGCCGGTTGGCCGAGGTGTGTGGGGCGAGCGGTTTCTTCTTCGCCTTGCCGACGATGGCGACCTCGGATGAGATGTATCGCCGGGTGCGGGACTTCGCCGTCAGGCTTGCCGATGGTCCGGCGGCGGTGACGTTGCTGCACAGTATGTCGTGGTTGAACGCCGAGTACGGAGCACGGGCGGTTGCCGAGGTTGGTGAGTCGGGTGCGGTGGTGTCCGACGATCCCGGACGCGATGTGGTGGCGCCGGAGTGGTTGCGCGGTCGTAAGCGCGGCCTGTTGGCTCCGATGGCGGTGGGCACCGTCGACCAGGCCCTGCTTGCCGTGTTGACCACCAAGCACAACGCGTTGCGTCTGCTCGGCTTGTCCGGCAAGGTGTTCATCCTCGATGAGGCGCACGCCTACGACGAGTACATGACCGCCCTGTTGAGGCGGTTGATGAGCTGGCTGGGGCGGTACGGATGCCCCGTCGTACTGCTGTCGGCGACGTTGCCGTCGTCGCAGGCGGCGGCTCTCATGCGGGCGTACGAAGAAGGTGCCGGCGCGGTGCTGGCGCGGATGTCCGTACCGTATCCGGGTTGGACGTTCGTGCCCGCCACGAAGGGTCATGCGGTCACGATCTCGCCAGCGGCCCGGGAGCGGGTCGCGGCCGGCCGGACGATGACCTTTCAGCTCGACGTACGCCCGGTCCGTCACCTCACGGGAGTGGTGACCGAACCGATTGATCGCCGTGCTGTTCTCAAGCAGGTGTTGGCGCCGGTGGCGCAGGGCGGTGGTTGTGCCGCCGTGGTCTGCAACACGGTCAACGACGCCCAGCAGACCTATCGCCTGATCCGTTCGTGGGCGCCCACCGGCGTCGACGTGTTGCTGCTGCATTCCCGCTTCCCGGCACGCCGGCGGGAGGAGATCACGAAGGGCATCACCGGCAGGCTGGGCAGGGACGGAGACCGGTCGGTTCCGGTGATTGTGGTCGCTACCCAGGTGATCGAGCAGTCGCTCGATCTGGATTTTGATCTGCTGGTGACCGACCTGGCGCCGATGGCTCAGCTGCTGCAGCGGGCGGGCCGGTGTCAGCGTCACCGCCGCAATCGACCGTTGTGGGCGGAGCAGCCGCGGGTGGTGGTGCTCGACCCGCGGGACCCGTCCGGTGACGAGCATGTCCGGCCCGTCGTCTGGGGTGACGTGTACGCACGGTATCTGCTGCGGGCCACGCACCTGCGCCTGGCGGGAATCGACAGCATCGCCGTCCCGCAGTCCGTGCAGGAGCACGTGGAGGCGGTGTACGTTCCCGCGACGATAGACGACCCGGTGCTCAGCGCGGAGTACGACGAGTACTGGGCCGGGACATCGGTTGATCGTGGCGTCGCCGAGCTGGGTGCCGTGCCCGATCCGGCCTAGGTGGCCGACCTGGGGGTGCTCAGTCACAACGACACCCCCGAGTGGAAAGCCTCCACGCGCTTGGGCGCCGACTCCGACCGGCTGCTCTGCTGCTATCTCGACGGGGACGGCCAGCAGTGGCTCGATCCGGACCGGCGCATCCCGCTGCCGCAGCGTGGCTCCAGGCATGGCGGCCGGTTCAGCAACGACGACGTACGGGCGATCCTCCGGGAAACGATCCCCGTGCGGGCGGACCTGCTCAAGGGATACGAACCTGCCATGAGCCTGCCGGCGAGCTGGGGCGACAACGGCTGGCTTAAGGAGCTGCGGCCACTGTGGTTTCCGATCGAGGCGACCGGACCGATGCCAGCTGCCTGGGGCCGTCGTATGGCCCGCCTCGACCACGAACTCGGCCTCGAGGTTCTCTCGACCGAGGAAGCCAGGTCATAAAGGCTGATGGTGAAGACCCCGCACATCCGATGGATCGCTAAGACCGCATCTCATTTGGGGTTGTTGCTGTTCAACAGGTTGAGCCGGTTGGCTCGCCGGTAACAGATCAGAGCGCAGGCCAGGCGCAGGAATCCGGTGTCGTGGGAGGCCTTGCGTTCGTAGCGGCGGGCTAGCCGACGGAACCGGGTGACCCGCTCCAGGCAGCGTTCAACAACGTAGCGATGCCGGCCGAGGCGTGTCGATGACTCGACGTCCTTACGTGCGATCCGGGCGGTGATACCGCGCCGGGCCGGGATCTTGCGGCAGGAAAGGTAGTCGTACCCCTTGTCACCATGCAGTTTCCCGGGACGTTTGCGGGGCCGACCGACCGGCTGACACACCGGCCGGACACCATCGATGACATCTGCCAGAACGATGTGATCGTTGACGTTGGCCGCGGACACCTCCACGGTCAGCGGCAACCCGCCACGGTCACTCATGGCGTGGATCTTGGAGCCGGGCTTGCCCCGGTCTACCGGGCTCGGCCCGGTCAGATTCCCCCTTTGACCGCCCGCACATGCATCGCGTCCACACTCGCCCGGCACCAGTCGATCTGCCCGGCCGCGCCCAGCACGTCCAACATCGCTTGGTGCAACGCCTCCATCACTCCCACGACCACCCACTCGGTGAACCGGCGATGCGCCGTCGCCCGGGATATCGGAAACGACTCTGGTAGCCCGTCCCATGCACAACCGGTCCCCAGGACGTACACGATCGCCGCGAGAGCGACCCGATCGTCGACACGCCGCCCACCACCGCCCTGATGCCGTTTCGGATGCTCCGGCAACAGCGGCTCCGCGAGACGCCACAACGACTCCGGGCAGTACTTCTCAACGTCACTCACACCCGTACAACGGATGATGTTGCATCACAACACGCCCAAATGAGATGCGGTCTTAGCTGCGTGCATCACTTCGAGCTGTGGAAGAAGACCGGCTGAGTCAGTCGGCCGCCAGTCGTGCCGCGACGAACCGCTCGATCGTGTTTACCGAGCGAAAGTCGGCCAGATCGAGAGCGTCCTCGGCCAGTGGGACGGACCATCGGTCACCCAGCCAGGCCACCACGACGTAGACGCCCAGGCTGTCCAGGATTCCGGTTGCCACCAGGTCTTCGTCGAAGGAGAGTTCGGTGGCCGGCACGCCGGGCAAGAACTCGGCCAGCAGGAAGGCGCGGATCTCGTCGTGTCGGCTCACGGCGTCGCTCCGAGATGGACGCTGGCGGTGGCGATCCGGTCCGGCTTGCCGCTGCCGGTGCGTGGCAGAGGTGTAGTGACCAGGTGGAACCTGCTCGGGACCGAGGTACGGGCGAGCTGGCCAGCGCAGTGCCGCCGCAGCGCCATCTCACCGGCCCGGGTGCCGTCGGCGATGCGTACCACGGCGTGCAGGCGCTTGCCCGCCACCGGGTCGTCGAGGGCGACGACCACCGCCTCGGCTACCCCCGGACACTCCAGCAGGACCCGCTCCACCGCCTGCAGGTTCACCTGGACGCCCCGCACCTTGACGTGGAAGTCGATCCGGCCCTGCAGATGCAGCGCGCCGTCGGCGCAGCGCCGGACCACGTCGCCGGTGCGGAAGAACGGCTCGTGGGGAACGCCGGCCAACGGGACCGCGAACCGCTCGGAGGTACGCGCGGCGTCCAGGTAGCCGCTGGTCTGGAAGGGGGTACGCACCCACAGCTCACCGGATCCAGGGCCGTCGACGGGCCTTCCGTCGTCGTCGGCCAGCAGCCATTCGACGCCGGGCACCGGTTCGCCCAGTGGCACCGGATCCGGTGCCGGCCGGCCGGGAGGTATCTGGTACACGAAGGCATCGTTGATCTCGGTACAGCCGTACACGCTGCTGATCGCGGCCTCCGGCAGGAGACGGGGCAGTTCGGCGAGGAGCCGGGCCGGTGCCGCATCGCCGCTGTAGAGCGTGTGCCGCACCGACGGCAGCGGCGACCGCGGCCCGGCGGCGACGAGGAGCTGGTAGAACATCGGCACGGCCTGGACTATCTCGGGCCGTTCCCGGGCGAGCAGGTTAAGCAGCCGCCTTCCGTCGGTGGCGTCGTTCCGGGCGACGGGCACGACACAGCCGCCGCGGTGCAGCGTCGTCCATACGTCGAGCAGGCTGAGGTCGAAGTTGAGCGGCGCGTAGCTGAGCACCCGGGTGCCGGGCCCGATCCCGAAGCGTCCACCCGCCCATTCGGCGAACCGGTGGATCGCACGGCCGGAGACCGGCACCACCTTCGGTACGCCCGCGGACCCCGAGGTCGTCAGCAGGAAGGGGGTACACAACCGTGACGCCGGCCCGTACCGGCGGAGCGGAGAACTGCATCCGGTTGACCGGTTGCTGGGTCAGAATTAGGGACTGAACGGGGTTCGGATCCATCGGTGCCTACTCCAGAGTCAGATGAGGGCGGCAAGCACGGCCTGGGCGGTCTGCGGCGCCTGAGCGCTGCCCGGTTTCGACATCCAGCCGCGGACCATGTGCCGGACGAGCTTCTCGGTGCGCTCGCTGCCGGCGCAGACGCGCGCCAGCATCAGTGCCAACGCCTGGCGCGCCTGCTCATCCGGCTCGACGCGTTCGGCCCAGGAGCCCGCGATGTCCTGCGCGAAGCGGTGAAACATTGCGCCGTTCAGGGTGAAGTTCCACGCTGCTGCCACGGCGTGCGAGAGCCCGCGGTCGGTACGGGCGAGTTGCAATAACAGCGGCCAGCGAACGTGCCCAGTATCCGCCGCCCCGACCAGGTCGGCCGCCAGGGTGAGAAAGGCGATCTCACCGGTGGCGCTCTGCCCCTGATGCTGGCTGCGCATCCATTGCACCGACAGGTCGGTGGCGGGAAACGCATGGCGATGGTCGGCCTCGGTCAGCTCGGCGAGGCTGTAGCTGATCGCGAAGGCGACATCCGCGTACTCGGTGCGCGACAGCCGGTCGAGCTCCCGGAACGCCCGGTCCGGCATGGCGGATCCGAGCGCCGACCCGTATACTCGCGCAGCGGTCGCATTCAGCTGCCACGAATCGCTCGTGATCCACTCGCCGACCAGGGTCAAAGCCTGCTGCTGCAGCTTCCGGGAGCGGCCGGCGGTGCGCAGCGCGAAGGCGGCCATCTCCCGTTTGTTGTCCTTGGAGTCGTTCGCCCACGGGCGCAGCACGATCTTGCTGATGTAGTCGAACGCGGTGGTGGAGATCAGCCCGATCGCGGCGGCCGCCCGCACCCGCACCGCGTCGACCGGATGGTTGGCCAGGTCGCCCAGCCAGCCGAGCAGATCTCTGCGCAGGCCGTCGTACTCACGCCACACCAGCTCGATGACGGCCCGCGGGTACGCCGGATCGAGGTACCGGATGATCTCGGCGGGTACCCTTCCGAATCTGGTGGTGATCTCGGAGCGCACCACCTCGGCCCGGATCTGACGGACACGATGGGTACGCCCGGTGGCGAACGGGTCGACCGCGGCTGCCGCCGGCGCAGGTGTCGAAGCAGTCGGGCGGGTGAGCCGCCGTTCCAATGACTCGGCCGGTTCCACCACGCTCTGGTAAGGCAGCCCGTCGAGCAGCGCGACCGCGATCGCCAGGTACTTCAGCGACGGTGTGGCCAGCCCGTTGAACCAGCTCTCCACCTCACCGGTCACTGACGACTTCATCCGGGACCGGAGCAGACCCAGCTCCAGCTGTCCGCGGGCCATCAACTCCTCGACGTACACCGCGAATTGGGCGGCCCGGTCGCGGGCGGAGTCGGAGGTGACGGCGTCGTCGAAAACGGCGCAGAAATCCGGCTGGCTCAGCAGATTGTCCGCGCGGGTGTCGCCGAGCCGATACCTCAGGTGGCTTTCCATGATCGAGCGGTGGCTCGGCGGTTGTTCAATCGTGATCACGAAGCTCTGCAGGCCGGGATCGGAGAGAGTCAGGTCGGCGGCCATTGTGATAACCAGCTTCGCGCCGAGCGCTCCGAGCTTGGCGTCGAGATCGTTCAGGACCAGGGTAGTGAGCGTGTGCGCCCTAGTGTCGTCGATCTCCTCGATCAGGTAGCCGCCGGCCTTGGTGATCGTCGTAGCCACGTCGCCGATCGGCACGTCCGGCGCGAAGCCGAAGATCTCGGTCTGGTGATTGTCGAGCAGGAGCCGCTGGGCGGTGGCGCTGCGGCCGGCGCCACGCGCCGCCTGCAGGATCACCACGTTGCGGGTCCGGCTGCGACCGAGCAATGCCGCGTACGCGGCATCGGCCACAAAGGCCTCGCGTAACAGCCGAGCCTGCGCGGGGTCAATGCTGTAGAGAACGGTGGATCGACCGCCCGGCGACGTGACGTGGTAGACGTACTGGTTGCCGGACACGCTATTTACCGATGCAGCGCTGCCGAAGAACGTCCCGCCGGAGGCGAACACAACCTCGGCCTCGCGGCGCAAGTTGTTGGTCTCAGCGGCCTGACCGGGCTGTTGCGCGTTGGCCGCGACGTCGGTGCCGGCCTGCCTGACCCCGCGCGGCTTCGTGGCCGGAGCAGGTGACGACGGACCTTGGGTGGGGACGGTGGATGGAACGGGCGGTGCGCCGACCGGGTCGGTGCTCACGGCATACCGCCGTAGACGTTCTTGTCCCCGCTCACGACGTCGGCATTTCCGTGCAGGTCCTTGATGTAGGTGCCGCCGCGCTCGAAATAGACGCCGTCCGACCCGAAGTTGCCCCGCGTCGCCGACGGTGCAGCCTGGTCATGCGCCCCTACCGTCGTGCCCTTGATCGGGCAAACCCATTTCGACAGCTCGTTGACGATCGCGGGCAGGTCGATCTCGGACTCGCGCTGCCGCAGGTGCATGGCTTGCCGGTTGGTCAGGCCGCGCACCGTCACCGGCAGGTCGTCCACCCGGGGAAGCTTCGCACCGTCGAGCAGCACCGGGATGACCCGGATCCCGGCGAGCAGTGCGGCTTCGATCTCCCGGCGCACGTAGTCGTCAGGGTGGTCGATCCGCCGTCGCGAGCTCGCGTCCGTCAGTGCCAACCAGCGCTTGCCGATCAACACAAGCAGCACCCTGCTGCCCATGAGCGCCGACCAGAGTCTTGGCGGGAAGTCGGTGCCCGCTTCGATCGACCGGCTGTCCTTGAATACGTTCTCGTCGCCGAAGACGGTACGCAGATGGTTGTCGAGAAGAGGAGCCGCATAACTGTCGTCGTCCGACCGGTAATTGATGAAAATTTCGGACAAGGAAAGCCGCCTCCGGTAGTATGGAACAGAGCACAACCATGTCACCGGATCAGACAGTGGGCAATCCGTTGCCTGGTGCCAGTAGTTGCCGCTTCGGGCAAGGCGGCAACCCGACCCGTGCCGAAGTCGTGATTCTCGGATGATCGGGGTGCGAAGAATGGCCGGACGGCCACCGGCTGTCATCGCGCGGATCAGGCGTAGGGGGCTGGACCGGCGTGGTAAGGAGGTTCCGGTTACTTGTACAGCAGATAAAGGCCCACGCCGAAAGCCACCAGAAGGGACATGCCATAGAGGATCACCAGGACCGGGCTGCGCAACCCCCGGATAATCTGGCCCGGCGTGGGACGACACACGGTCAGGCTCCAGCCGTCCTGATCGTTACTGGCCGAACGTAGGTAGAGGTCCCTGTATTTGCGCTCGAGGACCAGGTAGTAGGCATCGAGGATCGCAAACGCGACAATGACGTAGAGCGCCAGACCGATAATGATGGGGGTGGCTGCGGTTGCGCCATAGCCGAGCAGAGCGGCGGTCGGGGTCACGCACCACCCCTTGATGGTGGTGGACTGAGCGGCCAGCCGGGACACTACCGCTTGGATCATCTGCAGGTGAGCCTCGCGTGCCATGATTGCATGGTGTCAGGAGCGCACGACAGTGGATAGACAGTAAGGTATGCCATGAACGCCACCGGGGAGTTCGGTCCTGAGCTGCGGCGACGCAGGTCGGAGCAGGGCATTTCGCTACGTGATCTGGCAGTTCAGGTGCATTGCAACGCGGGCTACCTGAGCCGGGTGGAGCGTGGTTTGCGGCAGCCGTCGGCAATCATCGCGCGCATGTGCGATCGAGCGGTCTCGGCCGACGGCGCCCTGTTGGCCCTGATGACGCAGCCCGTGCCGATGGGTGCGGCGCATGCTCGTCCCGAACTGCCGGAGCCACGACCGGCGACGTTCCTGGTGCGATCGTTCGAACGCGTCGCTTCGGGCGCCACAGTGCTCACTGATGATCATCAGAACACTGTGAACGAGGCACGGTCACTCTTTCAGGTACTCCGGGCTCAGGGCCACGTCAGTGCGCCCAGGGCACTGTTGCCGGCGCTGGCGCGCCCAGGGCACTGTTGCCGGCGCTGGCAATTCAGTTCGGCATGCTCCGCGCCGCCGCGGCGCAGGCCGGCGGCGCGGAGTGGGACCGGCTGGTGTTGCTGGCCGCGCACTATGCCGAGTACGCCGGTTGGATGATCCAGGAGTGTGGTGACGACGCCGGCGCGCTCGCCATGACCGAGCTCGCCGCCGCCCTGGCGAAGCAGGCCGGCGATGTGTCGTTTGTGTCATACACGCTCCTAAGACGCGCGGACGTGGCGCTGTACAACGATGACGGTGCGGCCGTGGTCGCCCTGGCCGAGGAGGCCTCGGCCGGGTCGTCGTCGCTCCGCGTCCAGGCTTTGGCCACGCAGCGGGCGGCGCAGGGATGGGCTCTGCTCGGGCGTGCACCGCAGTGCCGGTCGGCCTTGGCCTGGGCGGCCGACGCGACTGCGGCAGCGGACGCCGAGGCGGTGCAGACAGGCATGGACAGCGCTCTCGGGCCAGGCGGCGGCGGGCAGTTAATGGACGTCGTTCGTGGTTGGTGCTATCTGGACCTAGGCGTACCGGAGCAGGCGGTCGAGTCCCTGCAGACCGGGCTGGGCCGCGCGCCCCGATCGGCCCGCCGGGCACAAGCCTTGTACGGCATACGTCTCGCGCTGGCCCACGCCGTCACCGGTGATCTGCGACGGAGCTGCGAGGCGGGGACGGTCGCGCTGGACGAGGCGAGCAGGGTCGACTCGGCATCCGTCCGACACCAGTTGCACACGCTGGCCACCGTGGTGCGGCGTTGGCCGGCCGTTGCGGACATCCGGGACTTCCGAATACGTATCGACCACGAGTTGCGGCCTTCGCCAGTCAATTCGTGAAGCAATGCTGACCGCACGGTCTCGAGTCGAGGATGATTGGCAGCATCACCCGTCGGCCGATCGGCGAGGGTGAGTTCGCTTCGTCTATCAGATAGGCCACGCGCCGTCATCCTGCCCTTCGTTCATCGTCGTGCAGTGCGACTGCCCAGGGGCAGACCAGTCCCCTTACCGTGGGGATTCACCCAGTGGCGCACCGACGGCGATCATGAACGGGACGGGATCTTGGGCGCCGGTGCTGCTGGAATCGCCGTTGGTGTGGATCTCGTAGTGTAGGTGTGGGCCTGAGCTGTGGCCGGTGGAGCCGACGATGCCGATGGGTTGGCCGACGGTGACGGGCTGGCCTGGTTGGACCGGGGGCGGCTTGTCCATGTGGCAGTAGCGGGTGATGATTCCTTGATCGTGTTGGATGTCGACGTACCAGCCGCATCCGCTGGTGTGGTGGGGGTTTCCGTCGCGGTGGCAGCCCCAGTTTCTGCCGTCGCGGCGGTGGATGGCGTTGCAGCGGACTTGGGTGACGGTTCCGGTGGAGGCGGCGCGGATGGTGGTGCCGCGTGGGGCGGCGAGGTCGACGCCGTCGTGTCCGGGGCGTGCGGCGGTCCGGAATCCGGATCCGACGGGGGCGTGGATCGGCTGGATCCATGGGCCGGTGACGTGGCAGTTTTCGGCGGCTGGTGATCCGTCGGACCGTGGGTCGGTGCCGGTGATGGTGGTTGTAGGATCCGGAGGATCTTGAGCAACGCCGAGTTGGAACGGTGTCCGTTCCGGGCTGTCCGAGCACTTGGGAGTCCAACACCGTCGCCTGATCTTGAGCAGTAGGTGCAACCCGAAGCATGGGCCCCTCAGGCCCTCGGGTGGATGAACGGTCCATGGACGTCGATTACGCGACCACGCCACCGTTTACAACCCCGATGGCCGCACCATCGGACACGCCTACGTCGAACCCGGCAAGACCTACGCCCATTACTTCCGACCAAGATCACTAAGGTGCGACACATCTAACCGGGACATCACCTTGACGGATGTACCGGGACACGACAGGCCGGCACTACGAAGTACACGTCCACTCGTCGGTCAGGCCTGGACCAGTCTCGATGTCACCCCGCCGTCGTCTTGCAGTGTGCACCACCGTGCACCGGTCGTGCGCGCTCCGCCGACCACTATTGAATCGACGGCGTGCCGGAATGCGATCAACGAGGATGGACAGCCCAGCACCTCTATGCCGCTCGCCTCAGAGTCGAATGGGTGGTGGAGGTGCCCCGAGAGAATCGCTCTAACGTAGGGACGCTGAGCCAAGGCCATAACCAATTCAGCCGCACCCTCTAGCTGAAACCAACGATGAGACACGGGGGAGACCGGCGGATGGTGCATGGCTAGCAAGGTCGGGCGTTGGTCGTACCGGTCCAGCCGGGACATCTCGGTGGCGACATCGGCCGTGCCGTGGATCTGCCCGGGGCGCGAGGTGTCGATGCCGACGATCCGCCACTCACCAACCTCCAGAATGTCGGGGCCAAAAACCTCGCGGACGGCGCACGGATCGTCGTGGTTGCCGGGCACGGCCAGAATCGGATGGCCGAGCGGCGCCAACGCATTGGCCAGGTTGCGGCAGCCAGCGTAACTTCCGTCGTCCGTGAGGTCGCCGGTGAGAACGACGACGTCGGGGCGCGTTCCCTCACTCCGAACCACGTCCAGCACAGTACGCAGCCGCTCCCATGGATCGCGACCGTGCACCGGCCGGTGGTCTGCGGTGAGATGGATGTCGCTGAGCTGCAAGAGGTGAACGGGCACAACGGGCTCCTTCTCGATCACCCGACCCCTGGTCAACTGTCCGCATGCACTTGATCAAGGATGTTCAGTTCCGCGGCGAGGCGTGGTGCCTCCGCGGTGCCCATACGCTGGTAGATTCCCAACGCCTGTCGCAACGTCGTGATTGCCGTCTTCATGTTACTCGTGGCCAGTTCGCAGCGGCCGATTCCTTCCAGTGCCCGGGCTTGCTCCAACGTGCTGTTTATGGTGCGAGCGATCTGGAGCGCCTGGTGGTGATGAAAGCGTGCCTGCTGCGGGTCGCCGGCGATTAGGTGAAGCGAAGCTATGGGGTTGAGGGATTCCACCTCACCAAGCTGGTCACCGATGTCGCGGAAGATGGTCAGAGCCTGCTCCAGTGCGGCACCGGCGGCCGAAGGGGCACCGGCCATGGACAGCACCGCGCCCATGTGGTTGAGGGCGTCTGCCTCGGCGGCCCGGTTGCCTAGATCACGATGCATGGCCAGAGCCCGCTTCAATACGGCACGGGCGGCCGGAAAGTCACCGATCAAATACCGTACCTCCCCAAGGTGATTGAGGGTGTGGGCCTCTCCTGCCCGGTTGCCGAGGTCACGGTAGATGGTCAGAGCCTGCTCCAGTGCGGCGCTGGCAGCAGGAAAGTCACCCGTCATGGACCGCACCGCCCCCAGGTGGTGGAGGGCGTCCGCTTCACCAAGCCGCTCACCGATGTCACGGAAGATGGTCAGAGCCTGCTCCAGTGCCGTGCTGGCAGCAGGAAAGTTACCAACCAAGTACTCCATGTCTCCCAAGTTGTTGAGAGCGGTGGCCTCTCCGAGCTGCTCAGTGAGTCGGTGGGCAGCGTTGGCCGCTGAAGTATGAAGGCTGATCGCGAGTGCCCATGATCCATCGGTGCGTAGGTGAGCGGCGATAGCTGCAGTCAGACCCACGACCCGCAGGTGCTGGTCCTGGGTCGTGGCGTACTGGATGCAGGCTAGGAGGTTGGCCCGTTCTATGGTCATCCATGCCTGTGCTTGGCTGCGGTCCCGGAATCCTGGCGCGGCTGCCGGCGCTGGCACTGGAATAGGGGTGGTGACTGGCTGAGGATGGCGGTCCAGGTAAGTATCGGCTAGTTGAGCCGTATATTGATAGTAATCTAATAGCCGGCCGATTGCTTGGTCACGTTCGCCAATAGTCGTTGCCTCGGTTCGGGCGTAGTCGCGGATCAAGTCGTGCATGCGGTATCGGCCGTGATGGGGTTGTTCGAGCAGCCGGTGTGCATGCAGAGCCTGAAGGTGACGGCGAGTCTCGTCCACGGACAAGCAGGCCAAGGCGGCAGCGGCATAGGCGTCGATGTCGGCCCCCGGCACTAGGCCAAGATGGCCAAGGACCCGCTGCTGCTCTGGGTCCAGGTTTTGGTGCGAGAGGTCAAACGCGGCCCGTACCCCCAGCTCATCGTCATCGAGGTGGGAGTCAACACCGGAGAGCCGGTCCTGCGCGTTCTCCAGGACGGCCAACAGTCTGGCCAGGCTGGTATCAGATTCCACGGTCGCAGCCAAGATGCTGACGGCCAGCGGGAGATACGCGCACAGTCGCACCAAGCCTGCCGCCGCTGCGTGCTCATGTTTCACAGGCCCCCGGCCCGCGATCCGACTGAACAGGGCCACTGCTTCATCCTCTGGCAATGTGCCCAGTGTCAGCGTGACGGCGCCGTACCTGCGCCTCAGTCCGCTCAGACGGCGGCGGCTGGTAACCAGCACCAGGCAATGCGGCGAAGCGGGTAGCAAGGGTACGACCTGTTGCGTGCTGGCGGCGTTGTCGAGGATGACCAGGGCGCGCCGGCGGGCCATCCGGTCACGCCATAGCGCGGCGCGCCCCTCCAAGTCGTCGGGTAGGTAGCGGGGGTCGACTCCATCGGCGACCAGGAGGCTGGTCAGAGCATCGGCAGTGCTGGTGGGCTGGCGGCCCGGGGTGTGGGCATGAAGGTTGACGAACAGACACCGTTCGGGAAACTTATCCGCGACTAGATGCCCCACATGAACGGCCAGCGCAGTCTTGCCTATTCCAGGCATGCCGTCGATTGCATGGACGGCGATCACTCGTCCGGGATGGGTCGCATCCGTCGTTGCCGTGACGATGCGGTTGATTTCTTGGGCTCGGCCAGTGAACGCGGCAGTGTCGACGGGGAGGGTGTGCACTGCGATCGGCCGGTTGACCGTCGTACGCAGGTGAATATCGAAATTGTTCTGGTCGCCAGCGACCTGGTTGAGCGTGCTGTGAGAGTTGCCAGTCATCGTGACCTGCCCGATGCGCATGTCGTGCGTCGACGTCAGCATCGGCGCCAGGGTCTGGTCCAGAACCCGCCGTAGTTCAACAGCCAACCCAGGATCATTCTCCAGTAACTCCTGCACCCGGGCCTGCCACTCATCCACCAAGGTAGACTCGCCGTCCGCTTGCATGTCACGGCGAGTGTTTAGTACCCGCTGCCGCAGGGCGTCCAGGTCTGCATCGATGGTGTTGGCCTGCCTAGCGGGACGGACCCCCCGCCACAGCGCGGCCACCGCAGTGCGAGCGCGCTGCCACGTCTCTGTGGCTGCCGCTCCGATCAGGGCGCTCACAAACGCCGCCACTACTGGATCCATTGTCCACCTCGCCTTGACGCCAATGGCGGTGCTCCCGTGACTGGGACTCAGATGGTGCCAGCATAGATAGTGCGATCCAGCGGGATGGATCGAAGACTCCGCTGCCTGGCGGTGAGCGCGGCGAGGCGGCCAAGCTGCGGCGCCGATGGTGGTGCTCTCCCAGGACGAGGCGTGGCGTGTCAGCGGCCAGTTGGGATGCCTCGGGTGCGGCCAGTGGGGCATCACGCTTTGTGACCGACGCGGCAGGTTCGATGCGTTGATGTCTGAGGTCGCTGCGCTTGCATCGACGTTGGTTATCCAGCGCTTTGCCGATGGTGGTCCAGCCGTTGTAACGCTCGGGCTGCATTGCGGAGGAAGAGGGCGCCTTCGGCGGTTGGGGTCAGAGGGTGGTGTGGTTGGAAGATGCGGATACCGGCAGCCTTTTCGACGTGTTGGCGGTGGCGCATGAGGACGACTTCGTGGAGGCCGAGGGCGGTGGCTGGCAATTCGACACCGTCGGCAACCGCACCACCCAAACCGACCACAACCCCGCCGGCGACACCACCTGGACCTACACCCATCCCAACCCTGGTACCAGCCAACCCCACACCCTCACCAGCGTCACCGCCACCGGCCCCCTCGCCGGCACGCCGACCAGGTCGTTCACCTACGACACCGCCGGCAACACCCTCACCCGCCACACTGACACAGGCGTGGCCCAGCAACTGGCCTGGGACGCCGAAGGCCGCCTCGACACCCTCACCGAAGGCACCGACGAAACCACCTACATCTACGACACCGAAGGCAACCGGCTCATCAGCCGCGCTCCCGACAAGACCACCCTCTACCTCGGCGCTACCGAACTCACCCTCACCACCGGCAGCAACCAACCCGACGGCACCCGCTACTACAGCTCCGCAGAACGCACCATCTGAAGTGCCTCGGACTTTCCGGACAGGTGGACCAAAGTAGAATTGGTCTGCCTGGAGAGGGAAATCATTGGCACGCGCGAAAAGGAAATTCTCTCCCGAGTTTCGGGACGAGGCCGTGAGGTTGGTGATCGAGACATCGCGCCCGATCGCCGCAGTCGCCCGTGAAATTGGAGTCGGGGAAGGGACGCTCGGGAACTGGGTCGCCGTCTATCGGCGTGAGCACGCCGGCGAGGAGCCTGCGCTGAACATCAGCGAGCGGGAACGGCTACGTCAGCTGGAACGCGAAGCCCGGGAACTGCGGATGGAGAACGAGTTCCTGAAAAAAGCCGCCGCGTACTTCGCCAAGGATCATCGGTGAGCGACACGTTCGAGTTCATCGACGCCGAGTACGCCGGAAGCCTTTCACGGAACATGACCGAGGCGCCGCCTATCGCGAAGATGTGCGTGTGGCTGGACGTTTCGCGATCCGGCTATTACGAGTGGCGGAGCCGGCCTGAGTCGGCGACCGCCCGCCGACGCGACGAACTCAAATCACGGATCCGCGATTCGTTCGAGGCGTCCGACGGCACCTACGGCTACCGGCGGGTACACGCCGACCTGGCCGACTGGGGTGTGGCCTGCGGGCCGGAGCTCGTGCGCGCTCTGATGCGGGATCTAGGGCTGGAGCCCTGCCAGCCGAGGCCCTGGCGGCACAGCCTCACCGAGGCCGGCGACCTGCCACACGCCATCCCGGATCTGGTCAACCGGAACTTCACCGCTGACGCACCGGGCGAGAAGATGATCGGGGATATCACCTACATTCCGACCTGGCAGGGGTGGCTTTTCCTGGCAACCGTCATCGACTGCCACACTCGGGAGGTCGTCGGGTGGGCGATGGACGATCATTACCGCGCGCCCCTCATCAACGCCGCGATCCACATGGCGGCCGACAACGGCCACGTCAAGCCGGAAGCCATATTTCATTCCGACCGCGGATCCAACTACACCTCCAGCGATTTCAGCGCAACTCTGAAGCGACTGCGGATCCGGCAATCTGTCGGCCGGACCGGGATCTGTTACGACAACGCCATGGCCGAGTCGTTCTTCGCGACCCTCAAGAAAGAACGTGTCCACCGAACCGCCTACCCGACTCGTGAACACGCCCGCAACGACATTGCCAGATACATCGAACTCCGATACAATTCCCGCAGACGCCACTCGAAACTCGGCTACAAGACCCCACACGAGGTTCGCACCGATTTCGAGGACCGGCAGCTCGCAGCATGAATTAGCCACAAACGAGCCTGTCCGGAAAACGCGGGGCACTCCAATCGCCGTACGCACCCTGATCGGCCTGGTCTGGAGCGGCAGCGACCACCACGGCACCGAACAAGTCCAAATCAACGCCGACGACCTCACCACCAACCGCAGGCGCCACCTCCCCTACGGCGAAGACCGCAGCGCCACCCAACCCACCTTCTCCGGCACCCGAGGATTCGTCGGCGGCACCCAAGACGACACCGGCCTCACCCACCTCGGCGCCCGCGAATACGACCCCACCCTCGGCCGATTCATCAGCATCGACCCCATCATGGACCTCGCAAACCCGCAACAGATGCACGGGTACGCGTATAGCAACAACTCCCCGGTTACCTACAGCGACCCCAGTGGCCTCTACTTCGAGGAGGGTAGCCACGGCGACGGCCAGCGTGGCTTTGTCACCGAGACTTTCTCTGGGAAGAGTAAGGTGAGGGTAAGCGGAAAGCCACTTGGGTTGAGCACGCGGCCGGAGCAACCCGCAGGCGGCACCAGCAAGCTGGTGCCCAACCCTGTTCCCCCGCTGCTGCGGCCTTTGGGCGCGCCGGACTTGGTCGAACCTTGGGCGCCGGCCCATCAGCCGGCTGTCCAACCTGCACCACCGGCTGGACAGACCACCCAGAGTACACCTAAGAAAAGTTGCAAAGCGTGGTCCTGGCTGTGCAGTACCGGGCAGTTCTTACTCGATAATCGGGGCGCGATCCTCAACGGAGCAGCCGTCGTAGCGATGGGCGCATGTATCGTTGCTACCGCTGGTGCCTGTGGTGCAGTGGCGATTGGTGCAGCAGCTGTCAGTATCGGATATCGTGGCTATGATTTTGTGCAAAGTGAGAGGACGGCAGCCGACCTAGGCAAGCTGGGCATCGGAGTCGTCACGGATGTGGCCCTGACGCGCATCCCGACCGCAAGGGTTCGCGTACCCGGGCGTAGTAAAAAATATTGGGGGGACTGGGATATTCCTCTTGGTCGAGTGGGGCAGAAGTTGACAGGCGCAACGAAGCTGCATTTATCGCCTGGACGAATGGAGCAGGCATACCCAGTAAGTCCTTATCGGGCCACTGGTGTAATCGCGGGGTGGTCGATCGGGACTAATCATGATCCGGCGACCAGTGCCTACAGCTATCTTGTTGAGCGGTAATGGAAGTGGCCACCGTGCTGACGTTTTTCATCGTTGCATCCTTCATCGTTGCAGGGCTTGGGGCGCTATTTCTGCTCGGCTATCCGTCGCGTTTTGAGTCCAGGATGGTCGATCGGAGTGATGCTGAACGTGCAGCGATGATTGAAGCCGACCGCCGCCACCACCATCTTGTTAACCGGGGGATGGCATTGGTTGTGTCGGTCATTTCTGGCGTTCTCGCGATAGTTATCTTCGCGGATTCGAGGAACGTGTCGAGTGGAGTCTTTATGGCGGCGGCGTCTGTGGCGAGTGCCTCCCTGTTCTTGCTGCTTGTCCGCCGTGATCGACTACGTCGAAGAAGGCGCGACGACGGATCTCCGGATTGATTGCTGCGGTTCCTGTATCCCTCGGTCGCGTGGCGCTTTGCCGCTGTCACCTCTTCCAAGGTATTGACCCGAAGGCCAAACATGTGATGGTCAGCCAGCGGCGTAGCGGACCTCTGGCTTGCCGAACAACGCTTTTACGACCTCGGGCTGGTTCTGGCGGCGGCGCAGATGCGCGGCGGCTGCTGCGGAAGTTCGGCGGGGGTGGTCGGGTTCGCTTGGGCCACATGCCGTTTGATGTCGCCGTTGAGCAGTTCCACGGGGTTGAGTTCGGGTGCGTAGCCGGGCAGAGAGTGCATCTCAATGCTCACGGCCCCGTCGTTCTGCCTTTCTGTCCGATTTAGGTGTGGTTCGCTAGATGCTGTAGACGGCGAAGACATCGGCGCGGTCGTGGAGGTCGCGGCGGGCGTGGGCGATGTTCGCGCGTCCTGCGAACCGGAAGGTACTCGCCGAAAGGTTACGGAAAGTGGCTGCGGCTCGGGGTGCGGTACCGGTTCTGAGCTGGGATGCGTCTTCTCGGAAGGTGACGTCCCTGACGTAGTGGAGTCGGTTTTCCACGGTCCAGTGTCGGCGGATGTAGTGGTTGAGATGTGCGGGTGGGGTCAGGTCGGCGGGCATGCTGGCGATGCCGTACACGATTTCCTTGCCGGTGCGCACGCCGTCTAGTACGGCAGCCGCCATTTGCTAGTTGAGCAGGGCATACTCTCGCCCGAGTCGGGTTCGTTGGTGGTGCCAGCGTGCTCGGGCTTGGTGGCGGCGTCGCCAGTTGCGCCAGTGGGTGTCGTGGTCGGCGGGTTTCGGCTGGTGCCAGGTTGTGGCGAGTGGGCGTGCGGTTTCGGGGATGGTCAGCGGGATCATGCCTGGTTCGGTGGGTGGCTGCTGGTCGGGTGTGTTCGGTGGCGGGGCTTGGGTGTCGGTGCGGGTGTTGAGGCGGGCGGCGGCGATCGCGCAGATGGCCAGGGCGGTCATTCCTGATGTCCAGGTGGAACAGCGATCCCGTGACATCGACCTGGACCGCGCGGGCGTCGGAAGCTACGCGGATACGGTGGCCGGTACGGCATCGAGCCCGTCATCACATCAGACCCTTGGGGGGTGACGTGTACGAGTTCCACGGTTGGTTTCGCCTCTCGGAGACCACCGAGGAGTCGGACGCAGGCCAACTCGACGCCAACATCGACGAGCTGAACGAGTTGGTGGCCGGGTTGGAATTCCCGACGAACGTCTCGGCGAAGGTGACCGTACTCAACGGGGAGTACTACCTGTTCCTGCATGGGGTGGCCAACCGACGACGGGACGAGGCGGTGGGGATGCGCCAGGTGCTCCAGTTCGTCGCCCGACGGCTGCCAGGGTCCTACGGCCTCCTCTACGAGAAGGACGAGGAAATGCCCGTCCCTCCCGGTCCGAACGCGTTCCGGGTGCACGTCATGGCGCGGGGTGAGATCACCGAACGTCTCGATCCGTTCCTGTCACCCATCCATCCCGTCATCGAGGACTGATCGCCGGACTGATCCGGGTGCGCCTGACCCATGGATCAGAAGCTCGGTGCTCCGTTGTCACCGTGCTGATCGGGCAGGGGTCCGTGTCAGCCCATGCTGAGCAGTGCTTCTGCGGCCGCCTGGCCCGGATCATGGTCGGGGGAACCGTCCTGGAGGCTGGTAATCGCTGTCCACCATGGTCAGTCAGTAGATCTTCGTCCCGGGTGACTGCGGAGCGGTGTGCGGGCGTGACCAGTGGGTCGGGCTCGGATGGCAGCAGTCGTACGACCGCAGCCGAGTCGTGGCGGTACGGGGTTCGGTCATCTGATTTGCCTTTCACACAGAGCCGACGAGATCGGGTTCGGCTGCCCGCCGGGTCGCCCGCTGCTCACCGGCAGGCACTGTGCGGCTCGACCGACTGCCATCCTCCCGGATGCTCGCCGCCGGCCCTGCGGACCCCTATGGGATGACGGAACGGGACCTCGAACGTGCACCCCCGCTGCGGCCGCTGCCAAGGTAGTGACGCGCAGCGCCCCCGGCAATGCAACCGACTGGCGCACTGTCATAGCCGATGTGCGGATGGTTGTGGTCGGCGCTCACGGTGACTCGTGCAGTGGCCATACCTCGACTACGCCGTGCGCGACGGCGCAGGGTGTCCGCGACACCATGTGGATGGCCTCGGCTAATGTCGCTGCCTCGATGATGGCGAATCCGGCCACCGGCAGTGCGGAGGACATGAACGGCCCGTCGGATGTGGTCACTTCGACACTATCATGGTTGCGGACCTGGACCGGCTGGCCCGCGATGCCCATGTCAGTTCCATCCTGGCGCAGTCGGGCGTCGTGCGCGTGCGCTGCGTCCCGGACGCTGGGGTCGACGCGGTCGTACTCCGCCTGGTCGCCGTATCCGATCGTCACGAACTTCGCCATAGCAGGCCCCTCTGGTGCGGTGTCAGGCTTTCGCCACAGAAACTGATTGCGTTTAACAACCAGAATGAGAGTACGTAGACTGATCCCGTAATGCAACCAGCTGGTGGAGGCTCAATGGTCAACGTCCATCGCTCCGGCTGCCCCATCAACCTGTCGCTCGAACTGCTCGGCGACAGGTGGAGCTTGCTGATCCTGCGGGACATGATCTTCGGCGACCTGCGGCATTTCCGGGAACTACTAACCGGATCCCAGGAGGGCATCGCCTCCAACATCCTCGCGAACCGGCTGAAGACGCTGGTCGAGCAAGGCATGCTGACCAAGGGGAACGACGCAACCCACAAACAGAAGGTCATCTATAGCTTGACCGAGCCGGCCATCGGACTGGTGCCCGTCATGGCCGAACTCGGCGCCTGGGGAACCCGGTGGCTGCCGGTCGACGATGAAATGTCTGCCCGTGCCCGAGCTCTGCGCGACGGCGGCCCGGAACTCTGCCACCGCTTCATGGCCGAACTCCGTGAGGAACACCTCGGAATCCCCGCGCGCACGGCGGCGGACGGCCACACCGTCCGTGAACTCCTTCAGATGGCCTACCTGTCCGTCACCACGGCAAGCAAGACGTGAACGACGCCCCAGCGGTCCACGGTCCCGCCACCCGTCGACGAATCCGGATCTGCCGCGAGGTTCGTGCTCCTCGGCAGGGTCCGGGCCACGGGTCCAGGCCTTGTGGGTGTGCGGAGAGCCAGTGCTGATGTCGGCTCCGCAGGGCGTCGCGGTCAGCGGTGGTGGGCAGGACGACGTCCATGCCACCGTCGTACGGGTGATAGAGCCAGCTCAGATCGACGTCACAGACAAGGACATTGCCGATGACGTCGTCGGCTACGTGGCGTAGCAGCGGGTCGAGGCAGCCGGACCCCAGGGTGTTTCGCTGGCATAGAGATGCATCCAGCTTTCGAAGCCCGGCTCGTCATCGACGCAGACACTCGTCCAATACACGCCGGACGGGTGTGCCTCGATGGTTTCAGCTGACCGGCCGGGTTCCTGCGGGTCGGGCTGGTCCGAATAGCCAGCGGTTATCACCAGCACGGCGGGGCCGGTCACCAACTCCGCCAAGACGGTGTTGTGTCGAGCCAGAACGATGCCGTACTCGACCTCGGTGTCGGGGTAACGCTTCGAGCCTGGCAAGGCGTGGAACCGCACCCACTGGTCCCGGATCTCCCGCACTTCATAGGGCAGCTTCGAGCATCCCGGCCACCGTTGCTCCCACAACGTCGACAGCCGGGTTGAATCGATCACGACGCCGATCATCGGCCAGTACCCGACATCCAGCAATATGGCACCCCGCTTATCCCGCCGAGCACTCGCCGCGGAAGGCGACGTCGGCACCGTGATCAGATACGCGCTCATGCCGCGTGGCGCGCTCGCCGTCGTTCGCCCGACTGCTTCCACCTGGGCGCTACTGTGAGTATTCGGCGTGCAGTTCGGCGTACGGCCGGCGGCGGTCAGGGTGGCGGCGGGTTCTGCCCATGCCGATCTCGGCGCAGCAGTGCGTGCCCCGGCGTGCGGGCACGATGCGCCGGACGCTCCTCGGCCAAAGCGCGAACCTGGTCGGCTTCCAACTCGAATGCCTCGCGGCTGCCGGTCAGCACCAACGTGTCGGCGGCGATGTCCCATCGAAGGTGATCGCGAAACTCCTGATGCCAGGCTCGTTGATGGTCGCCGATCGACCCTCGCCCCACTTGAGCGGCTGTCGGCGTCGGGTACGTCGGCAGTGCCGTACCGGCGACTACTGCGGAGGTACGATTCGTGACACCCTCAGCAGGGCAGTGGCATCGATCCGAAGTGGTGGACAGTGAACCTTTGGATGGCCGTCGTCTGGGGCTTGATCGGCAGCGCGGTCGCGGAGTCCCTCAACCTGTACGGCATGATGCGGCCCACCGTCGAGACCCGGGGCCGCTGGCAGTGGCCATGGCGGGACCGCCGGGACCGACCGATCGTCCTCTTCGCCGTCGCTCTCCGGATGATCGTCGGCACCGGTCTGGCCGCGGCGGCCTTCAGCGGCGGCGTGGCGACCACCGCGTTCAGCCTGTTCATTTTCGGCGTCGTCGGCCCGCTGATAATCGCGAAGCTCTTTGACCAGATACGGGTACTCGACAGCGCCACCCCTACCCCGTACGAGGCTGCTGCGTCCGCACGGCCCGGCGCGGCGTACGGCCTGACCGCCAGGCTCGAACCCGACGAGCGCCGGGTCGTCGAGGCGTTGTCGGACGGGGTCAGCTACGACGAGAGCCAGATCAGCAGCGCCACCCTGATGCCCCCGTCGCAGGTCTCCGCCGTGCTCGACCGGCTGGTCGACCGGCGCCTGCTGCGCACCGAGCCGGCTGCGCCGTCGGTTGCGGAAGAGCCGGTGAACCGGCGCTACCGACTGGAGTTGGCCCACCAGCCGGAGGAGGGGCAACCGTGACCGGCGGCCCGTGGCTTCCCCTCGGTGCGATCGGTGTCGCCGCCCTCGTCTCCATTTTGGCGCTGCCCGGCGCCCGGAAGAAGCGGCCCTCCTGGCGGGCCGGGCACTGGATCGCGCTGCGGGTGGGGATGGACGCGGCGTCCGCCTACGTGGTGTTCCGGCTGGGCGCCGAGTGGGTGCCCGGCGCCGACCCGCTGCCGCTGATGCTGGTCGCCGGCCTGTCCGGTCCGGCGATCCTGCGTACCCAGGTCTCCTTCCTCACCAACAGCCACCAGCTCAAGCACTACGGTCCGGCGACCATGTACGGCTGGATGCAGCGCAACCTGGACAACCGGATCGACGAAATCAGCTCCGCCGAACAGTCCCGCTGGGTCAGCCGGGCCCTGCCGGTAATCGAGCGGCTCGGCATCGACACCATCCGTACCCAGGTGGAGTCCTACCTGCGTGGCCTGGACAAGCTCAGCCGGGAACAGCTCAACCGCGAACTGCTCTATCTCCGGCAGGTGGCGGAGGACCCCACCGACCACTCGACCAAGTGCCGCTCCATTGTGCAGCGCCTGCTCGACCGGGGTGACCACACCATGCTGCGCAGCCTGGAGAAGGAGGGTGGCCGGCTGGCCGCCGTACCCGCCAGCAAACCCGTCCAGGCCCCTTGAGCGGGAGTAACCAGGAAAGATCAACCCAGGTCGGGTGGTTCGGCTGGGTCGGGGCTCCGCGACGGGGAGCGGCTCGTCGGGTCCAGCCGCCGGATCCTCTTGCCTGGCACTCGCGTCAGCGACCGGCCGGACGGTCTGTCACCCGCTGGTTGGCTGCAACAGGTGGTACTCGACGATCCGCAGCCGCTGCAGGACTATGGCTGCTTCCTTCCCGTGGATCCCTTTGCGGTGCCCTCGTCCCCGGGCGGTTAGCGGCAACGCTTGCCAGGCGCCCCAGATAACTGAACGAGCGCGGCGGCATGCGCACGCTCATGCGCCGATAGGGCGTCGCAAACGCTGTCACGTTGTTTGGGAGCTTCGAGGTCGTGGCGGGTGAGGGCGGCGTGGAGTTGTAGCGCCTCGGCTGCCAGGTTCTCCCGACCGCTTGCTCGTGGTCGATGGCGCAGACCACCGTCTCCACCTGGGCGCCGATCACCCGTAGCTGCCGGCACGACGCCAGGAGCGCGTCACGACGTCCTCGATCACCACGACCCGCCGGCTGTCCACGGAACCCGCCCTCAGCGGCCTTGCCGGGCCGTCGGCCTTGGCCCGCTTGCGCACGAAGGCCGTGGGCAACCCGAGACCGACAACCCGATGAGTCGGGCTGGGGCTTCGAGTTCACTTTCCGGGCCGTCCGGATACCCGGCACGGGCGTTTCAAGATCATGGCGTGGGTCCGAGGATGGCGAAGGGCCTGGTCATGTTGCGGCTGGCCCAGCGGGTGGCTTCGGTGATATCGCAGCGTCCGGCCAGGCGTAGGGCATTGATGGCCAGGTTGCGCATGGAGGCCAGGACGCGGGGTCCGTTGCGGGTACGGACTTTGCTGGCGTCTTCGCGGTGGCAGGTGTCTCTGATCCAGTGCAGTGATTCGATGGCCGAGTGGCCCTGGTTGAAGGCGGCGATTCGGGCGGGCGTGGCGTGTTCGGGGGTATGGCTGGCCACGCCGAGTTGGGCGGTGGCGCGCAGGTGCCGGCCGCTGGTGTCGGTGACGTAACGTTCGATCAGCCAAACCTGGTTGACGTGCGGGAACGGCAGGTCGGCCGGGGCGGGCAGCACCCGGATGGTGCGCCGAGTGGTCCGTCCGTGGCCGATATCGGTGCGGCTGGCCGCGATCGGACGCGCGGCCAGGGCAGCATGTTGAGAGCGTCGAACAGGGCCTGCCGGTTCTCCGTGACCGGGAACACGAACTGGCCACCGCGGGAGTGGATGAGCTCAGCGGTGGCCTTGACGGTGTGTAACGCGTCCGCGGTGACGGTCCTGCCGTCGAGGTCGAGGGTTTCCAGCAGGTCACGGGCGCAGGCCGGTTCGTTGGTCTTGGCCCCGGCGACGTGGACCTGGCCGATCACCACCGCAGGTGTACCGGGCTCGACGCCGCCGGCCAATGCCGCGAGCAGGTGCAGCTGCTGCCCGTCGGCGTCGACGGCGCCGCAGACCGTCTTGCCGTCCAGGCGGACCAGATCCGCGGGTTCGGGCTCCGGTGCCACAGCGTCGCCGGGCGGGGCCTCACCCTGCCGATCGCGGCCTGATCGGCGCGCCGTCGTCCACGCCCCGATCGCGGTGTCCAGGGCCTGCGGATCGGTATCGGTGCACACCCGCCACAGCGTCGACCGTGACGGCCGACCGGCCGGCAACACACCGGCCCGAAGATACAAGTCAGTCAACGCCGGTTGTGGCACGTCGGCCACCCAGCCCGCCATCGCCGTGTACCCGGTCATCCCCGCCACCGTCACCGCCGCGACCAGCACCAACACCACCACCGCCGGATGATCCCGGCCCTGCGACGACCGGCCGTCCGACACCCCGGGCCAGCAACTCCAGCAGGTCAGCGCACGCCTCAGCTACCGGGACACCCGCAACCGACGCAACATCAGCGTCGGACATGACACACTGCACCACGACGAAGCTCCGTCAAGACAAGATCCGTGAGAAGACCTCGTCCTACCGGAGCTTCGTCCCCACCCCGCCACGCGACACGCCACCGTGGCCAGACCGCGATCCGACACTCACACCACCCTCATGATCTTGAAACGGCCATGCGACAGGGGGAGAGCACGCACGATCGGCGGCAGATCAGGGCGTTTGCGGACCCGCCAAAACGGTTTCGCTGGCCATGCTCCCGGTTCAGTCCTGCTCTGGTCGAAGAGCAACCCAGCCGAGGCCATGTCCCACGAGGACAACAGCCACTCACCGACCGGCAGGGCAGACGACGTGAGCGACATCGAGTGATTCCAGATGCGGCGACGAGGACGACGGCATCCCTTTGCAAATGCGTAAGTAAGCGCTAACGTATCCGAGTGGCCGACGCCCTCTCCGCAGCAGCCGAGCCGACCCGGCGACGCCTTCTTCAGCTGCTGGCGACAGGTCCGCGGACAGTCAACGAGCTGGCCGAGCACTTCACGGTGACCCGACCGGCGATCTCCCAACACCTCGCGGTGCTGGCTGACGCCGGGCTCGTGACCGCCCGCAAGGACGGTCGGCAACGCCTCTACAGCGTCGTCCCCGCCGGCATCGCTCAACTGCGGGCCGAGATCGACCGCTTCTGGAGCACCGAGCTCGACCTCTTGGTGCACGACGCCGCCAAGAGAGCCACCACGCAACCCAAGGAGCATCGCTAATGATCGTCGAGAAGACCGTGCTGTTGCCCGTCTCTGCCGACGAGGCCTTCGCGCTCATCACCCAGCCCGACCGTCTGCGACGCTGGCTCGCCGTCTCCGCCCGAGTCGATTTGCGTGCGGGCGGACAGTTCCGGTGGACACTCACTCCCATGGCCGTCGCGGCCGGTACGGTCATCGAGGTTGAACCCGGCCGGCGGATCGTGCTCGGATTCGACTGGGAGCCGTCGGGCGAGCCCCGCACGGACACGGTGACTATCACGATCGAGCCCGCGGAAGGCGGCACCCTCGTGCGTCTGGTCCACGAGGACCTTCCCGAGGACCAGGGCAACGAGGTCCTCGAAGGCTGGACCCACTTTTTCGAGCGGCTCGAACGCGCCGCCGCCGCCGGTGACGCGGGTCCCGACGAGTGGACCGCCGCCCCGGCGCACCTCGACCCGCTCACGTCTGCCAACGCCACACTCGCCGTGTTGCAGCATGTGCTGCACGGCATCGGCGAAGACGACCTCAGTAAGCCGACGCCGTGCACCGCGTTCACGGTGGGTCAGCTCGAGGCGCATCTGCTCGGTTCGCTGAGCTCGCTGACCAGCCTTGCCGGCAGCACGCTCACGCCCGCGTCAGCTGGCGACCTCGAGTCACGGATCGCCGACGCGGCGCAGCAGGCGGTCGAGACCTGGATGAGGCGAGGACTTGGCGGCACTGTGCAAGCCGGACGGCAAGAGCTGCCGGCGAGCATCGCCGCGAGCATCCTGTCCGTCGAGTTCCTCGTCCACGCGTGGGACTTCGCGTCAGCCACGGGGCAGAAGGTGGCCGTGTCCGACAAAGTCTCCACCTACGTCCTCGGCCTCGCGGAACAGATTGTCACACCAGAGCTGCGCGAGAGCGCAGGCTTTGACCCTGCGATCCCGATCAGCGCAACGGCACCTGCTCTGGATCGCCTCGTCGCCTTCTCAGGCCGTGCCGGCTGAGGGAGTAGAGCGTTCACCGGCGGCTGCGGGCGTCGCCTCGCCGTTGCGGTGACACCACTGAACGAGGAGATACCCGTCACGTGCCCCTCGCACAAGCCGCCGCCTACCCCGACACCAGGTGGCGATGACTTCTCCCAGCGGGATGCCGGCCGGGCGAGACCTGCCACGGCTGACGGCCTGACTCGTCAGAGGCCATCGCGGTCCTGGCCGCCCAAGCTCCCCACCTGCACGGCGCACTGCTGGCCGCGAAGGCCGTCGGCTACGACTACGTCCTACTCGACGGCACCCTCATCGAGACCGACCGGATCGCCACCCCGGGACCCACCCCCGGCGTCGACCTGTGGTGGTCGAAGAAGCACAAGAACCATGGCGGCAACATCCAGGTCCTGACCGCACCCGACGGCTGGCCGCTGTGGACTTCACCGGTGCGCCCCGGCCGGGAACACGACACCAGCTGCCTGCGCACCCACCCCGGCCTGCTGTCCACCCTCGCCGAGATCCGCGACAACGTCCGAACCCTGGCCGACCTCGGCTACGAGGGCGAAGCCGACACCATCGCCGTCGCCTTCAAGACACCCAAGAACGGCCAGCTCACCAACCAGCAGCTGACCTTCAACCGTGCCCACAACCGGCTCCGCGCGGTCGGCGAACGCGGCAACAGCCTACTGAAAGTGACCTTCAAAGCCTTACGCAACGTCAGCCTCTGCCCATAAAAGATCGGGAGCATCGTCGCCGCAGCCCTGGTCATCCTCCACATCGAACATGACCGAACCATCTGAAAACAGGCACTACACAGAGTCGTAGACCGTTACTCGGAAAGGCTCACTGAGAATCCGCCTCGCCTCGCCCCCCAGACGGCGGCCGGGCACGAGTCCGTCGTCACGCCGGGCGCACCGCTTGAACTGTCCGCCGGGACCGCGACCGGCTACGACGCGCCATGCCGGAAAGCACCCGCCGCGCCTACACCGGAGACCTGCGCCGCTTCCTGACCTGGTGTGCCGTACGCGGCCTGATGCCCGCCGTCCCACCGCCCACCGACGACCGCCTTGCCGCAGACCTGCAGCAACTACTCGCCGCCGACACCGACCCGCACCTGGTCGTCACCGAGTACGTCAACGCCCTGGCCGACGCTGGCCGCGCGCCGACCAGCATCGAACGCGCCCTGGCCGCGATCACCGCCGCGTACCGCACGGCGACCGGCGATCGGCTCCGCACCGACGGCCCCCGGGCGGTACTGCGTGCCTACCGCCGCAACCGGGCCGCTGACGGCACCGGGGTACGGGTACGCAGAGCCACCCCGGTCACCATCACCGCCATCACGACGGCGCCGCCGCAACCGGCCACGCCGACGTCAGCACGCCCACGATCTGCGTCACCCACACTCACCCTCGAGACTTGGGACTGCATTACGCGCGTGCAGCCTATGGATACAGAGGTGAACGTGTCTCCGCGCTCCTGCCGTGACTTGCCAAGGTGGAAAGTCATCGCTACTCTTTCCGTACTGGAAAGAGAGGAACCTGTGGTCATTTTCCCCGACGACCCCACGCCGGATGAGGCGACGAGGGCCTTGACATCGATCGAGCGGATGAAGCAGTTCGGGCTGAGCAAGGGCCTGTATTCGCGATGGTTTGCCGCAGCCGTGTCATTGTGGTCCGCCGCCATGGCTGTCGCCACCGTCTACGACGGCCCACTCGCTACACGGAGCGTCGCTACCCTTCTCATCGCCGGGCTCCTGGCCCTCGGCGCGTGGCGGCACCACGTCGTGGCGCGGGTGAGGGCCGTGCACGGCACTGCCGAAGCCCTCGCCATCGTCGTGGCCGTGCCGCTGGTGATGCTCGGATTCGGATTGTTCGCAGCTCAGGCGTTCGACGCGTCCCGGCAGTGGTGGATCCCGTCGGCATCCGGAGCGGTCGCGGGTCTGGTGCTCTTCACGGTGCTCGAGCTTCTGCGCCACTCGACTCGACGAAGGGTCACGGGACGACCGTCATGAGCGCCTGCACCCCCGCGTCCGCAGAGACGCCGTGGTGACCGTGCCCCGCCTCGATCCGGTCATTCACGCACCCCACCGCCTGCACATCTGTTCCCTGCTGACCCCTCTAGACGAGGCCGAGTTCCAGGTGCTGCGAGAGGCGCTCGGGATCAGCGACTCGGCACTGTCCAAACACATCAAACAGTTGGAGGATGCAGGCTACCTCAGGCTGCGCAGGGCTACGCTCAACGGTCGCCGGCGGACGTGGGCGCAGCTTACGCCTACCGGACGGCGGGCCTTCGCCGCACATGTCGATGCGCTGACGGAGATCGCATCGCTCGCGCACAGCTCCCAGTAGTGTCGTGTGGTGCCGACGCCGCGAGCGGGGCGGCCCGTCGGTTCACGGATCGAGACCGCGATCGAGGCCTGCCCAGGGATCGCGGCCTGCACGGCTCGCGCCGGCCGGGCAGACACGACGGAACGTGCCGTCGACATCCAGCAACAGCACCGGGCGGACATCGCGCCTGTCAATCATCAGCGGCAACATTGTGGGTGCCGAGAACCTCATCCATCCTGGTCACAGCAAGCTTGATCATCGAGGTGGGAGGCTCCGGTGAGACGTGGAACTCCTCGGCTGGATGGTGATGGCCCGTCTACATTGGGCACTGCGCGAGGATGGGGATGTGCTGTTTCGACTGGCGCACCTCGGCGTGATCAACACCCTCGCCCTACGCCGGCTGCTGCCGATGATCGACCTCGACAAGGGCACCGAGATCCTCGCGTTACGACACCAGATCATGGTCCTCGAACGGCAACTGCACGGCGACCGGGTCCGGTTCACCCCAGCGGACCGGGCGTGGCTTGCGGCTCTGCTGCACCCGCTGCCGCGAACCGTGCTGAGCCATTTGCGGTGCTGGTGCGCCCGGAGAACGTTCCATGATCTGCTTGATCCTGGAGTGTCCGGCAAGTCGGATCAGGGCGATCGTGGGCGTGGCCCGCCATCGTGGTCGCATTCTGCTGGCGGTCACCGGTGCCGCCGTTGAGGCACCGTACGAGGATAGTTGTCCCGATGGCGGGGACGGCCCAACCGAGCTACGGATCATGACCTTGACGACTGCCACGGCCAGCGCCGTCGATACCGGTGTGCGCGTGCCAGCGCCGTTTGGTGTGAAGGAGGTGCTCGGCGCGAGCCTGGCCTGCGACGGCGAGGTCGTGCACCTGTGGTTCAGCGCGGTCATTGGTGATGGGCGCTGGCGGATCTATTACACGGCCAGCGCCGACAGCGGCGCCTGGTCCCCGCCCGCCGCGGTTGCCGGTCTGACTCTGGCGGGTGGGAGCGAGCCGGCGCTCCTGCCTTCGGTGCTGCGGCGGCCGGACGGCTGGTGGATGTGGCACGCCGGCAACAACGGGCGAGGGCGACGTGTGCATGTCGCCCGCTCCGTCGACGGGCGGGCGTGGCAGCGCTGTGGGACGGCCGTGGATCACGGGGAACCGGGCAGCGCGGACGTCGACGGCGCCGATTGCCCATCTGTTGTCGAGGCCGCCGATGGCACCCTGGTCATGGCCTACGGCGCCGCCAACTCGCGCAGCATCGCGGCGGCGGTATCCCGCGACGGCATCGTCTGGCGCAAGCTCGGTCCGGTCCTGCACCGCAGGCTCGACGGTCCGGACTCCCGCCGTGTCTGGTATCCGGTGTGGCTGCCCACCGGGCCGGACACGGCGGACCTGCTCTACTCCGGGCAGGACGATCACGGCCGCTGGAGCATCCTCACCGCCGGCCGGGTCGACTTGGCGCTGCTGGCCGCACGGCCCACTCCGCTGCCGCTGACGAGCGCGGCCGGCGCCGCGCTCACCCACATCCGGGCCGCCGTCACCTCCGACTACCTGGTCGAGCCGGACTACCACCTGCCCGCGCTGGTCTACCGCTCGCCGGACGGCCGGGTCGAGCAGCTCCGGCCCAGCACCAGCCCGGTGTTCGCTGTCCGGGACGGGCACGGCTGGCCGGCGGGAGTGGTGAAGCTCGGCCGGGACCGAGCGGGGGTCGAGCGCGAGTTCTCCGGCCTGCAGGCGCTCGCCCGCTACTACCCGGTCCCGGCCGCGACGCTGCACTATCGGCGGGGGCAGGCCGCCCTGGTCATGGAGCACCTCGACGGCATCCCCCTCGCCCGTTTGGCCGGCACCGACCCGGACCGGTTCGAGCGCGTCCTCGACGACGTCGCCACCTGCCTGGCCACCGCCGCGCGGGCCACCCTCCTCCCCGCCGATCAGGTCGACGGGGCACCGGATCACACCGAGGAGGCCCCAGCCGTCCTCGCCGGCTGGGCCGCCGCACTCGCCACCCGACTCCGCCCGTGGGCCCACCTTCGGCTCACGCTCGACGGCTACCCGCTCGACTTCACCCTCGCCGACCTCATCGACCTCACCCACCGCCGGCTCGCACAGCCGCCGGCGTGGGTCGTCCACGCCAGCGGCGACCCGCACCTCAACAACATCCTCGTCGCCCGGGAGGGACGGCGGTGGTGGCTGCTCGACTGCGAGTACGCCGGACTGCACGACCTGGAGTACCTCCTGGCCAAGCTGGTCACGTCGTGCTTCAAGCACACCGGGCTGCTCACCACCCAGGCGACCACCAGACGCGACTGCCTGAACCTCACCGCCGACGTCGAACACCCGGTCGCACGGCGGCTGTTGACCACGCCGTGGCTGCTGGACCGCCTCGCCAGGCTGCCCGTAGACCGAGAGCGCCTGGCTGCCCATCTGCTGCCGCTGCTGTACTTCCGGTTCACCACATCCGACGGCCGCCCGCCCGCGTTCGGCGTGACCGCCCTCGTCCTCGCGGCCGGAATGATCCTCGGCGAGCGATAACTCGACACCGAGTCCCCGCCCGGCCGGAAAGAGGGATCAGCGGGGTATCGGTGGCGACCGATCTTGGCGCGCCGAACGGCTGGGGCCGGGCGTGGCTCGATGTGCCACGCACTGGTCGGGTTCACCCGGCGACCGGACTGGGGACGGCGAGGCCAGCGGCGTGCTGGATGAACGCCACAGTCTCCTCCAGCGAGGAGGACTCGGGGATCACCAGCTCGTCGTGCATGCCGAGGAGGTCGCGGGGCCGGTACCAGCCGCGCATGTCTTCGGCGGTGAACTCGGCCGCCTGCGGCCGGAGCGTGTGCCGACGCAGCGTCTCCTCCAGTGACACGTCCAGGTAGAACACGTACGTGTCACCGCGATGGTCCCGGCGCAACGCCGAGATCATCGGCCCGTACCGGTGAGAGATGAGGATCCCTTCGAGGACCACGTGGTAGCCGTGCCGCAGGGCGAGCCGCACGGTCTGCGAGATCAGCTCGGGGGCGAGGCCGCCGTCGACGTCGCGTTCCCGAAGGACGATGCGGCGCAGGTAGTCCTGCTCCAGCTTACCGACCGCCATGCGTGGCCGAATAGCCTCTGAACTGGGCATGCACTTCGTGAAGATGTTCGTGACGTCGGCGATCGGCGTGCGGATCCACGACGCCGATCCCTCGCAAGACCCAAGCCATGCAGCGACCGACGCGCAGAGCTGGATGCAAAGCGTCGCGCTCGCATCGCGGCTAGATGAGGATGGATTCGTCGGCCCGCGTGCTGTCTGCCGGGGCCCCGCCCGGACACCGGACCGTTGGTGAGCAGGTTCTGCGTATACCGCGACTGAGCTGGTCACGGTCGGCCCGGTGTCCGCGGCGGCGGGCTTCACGCCGTAGGACTTACACGGATACCTACTGTCGAAGGTCGGTCGTCGCGGGGCCGGCTGGGACGGCGGGGGTTCGAGGCCATTTCCAGGCCGAGCGCAGGATGAAGGCCAGGAGCAGCACCTCGATTCCGATGGAGAGGCCGTAGAAGGAGGCCCAGTCCCAGGACTCACCTACCGCGTTGAACACCGAGAAGGGGATGTAGAGCAATGCAACGACGAGGTTCGTGGCGCGGTTCACCCGGGCCGGCAGCGTCATGGAGAGCATCCCCATCAGGGCCGGGATCGCCACGGACGCGACGAAAATGGTCAACAACGTCGGGCTGATGTCGAACTCAAAGACGACGCCACCCCGGATTTCGTCGATGGCGCCAGGCTTGTAGAGGTGGAAGTAGTCGACGTAGATGTAGAGGAACATGAAGCTGGTCCATGCTGCCGCGAGCTTGGCCTGCACGGGGATCGGCGGGTTGTCGAGCAGGCTCGGGGTGTTTGTTCGGATGTCGCTCATCGTTTCTCACTTCCTTTCCGCATCATTCGTTGGTGCAGGAATGGTCGGAATTGGTTTCGGAGTCTTTCTTTGGCTGTCCGTTCCGGCCATGTGGAACAGATTGCTGGAGCGGCCGGATACGCCGCTACGAGCCGAGGTCGATAATGGTGTGTCCAAGGTCTACACCGCGGGATCAACTTTGGTCGGATGCCGTGGGCCCGGACCGGCCGTACCCTTTGATCATGACGGCGCCGGCGGACCCGCAGGATCGGAGCCCGCTACCGGCGGGCGTGATCAGCGATGCTGGCAACGACCCGGTGCGCCCGGCCGGGCCTACGGCGCGCGATCGGCTGGCCGACGCCCTTTGTTTCCTGCTGGCCGTCGGCGTCACGGTGCTGACCCTGGTCGACAGCCGCGCGCAACACATCGCACCGGCGCCGCTCGCCGTGGACCTCATCCTCGGCGCGCTGTGCTGTCTCGGGGTATGGCTGCGCCGGCGCTGGCCGGTCGGCTTCGCCGTGGTCGCGGGTCTGGTCAGCGTCTACTCGACGTCGGCGGCGGGCGCGGCGCTCATCGCGCTGTTTACCGCCGCGGTCTACCGGCGCTTCGCAGTGGTCGCCCGGATCGTGGCCGGGTACGCGCTCGTACCGTTCCTGACGCTGCTGGTCCGTCCGGACGTCCCGGTCGGACCCTGGTCGCAGATCATGCTGGGCGTCGTCTTCGCGCTCGCGGTGCTCGCCTGGGGCATGTTCGTGCGGGCCCGGCGCCAGTCGCTGCGGGAGCGGGCCGGGCGGGTCGAGGCCGAACAGGAACTGCGCGTCGCCGAAGCCCGCCAGGGCGAACGCAACCGGATCGCCCGGGAGATGCACGACGTGCTTGCCCACCGCCTGTCCCTGCTGAGCCTGCACGCCGGGGCACTGGAGCTACGCCCCGACGCCGCGCCGGAGGAGGTTGCCCGCGCCGCCGGGGTGGTCCGCGACAGCGCCTACCAGGCGCTGGAGGACCTTCGCGAGGTGATCGGCGTCCTCCGCACCGGTGTCGACCGGTCCGACGAGACGCCGGAACGGCCGCAGCCCACCCTGGCCGACCTCCCTGACCTCGTCGACCAATCGCGGCGCGCCGGGATGCGGGTACGGCTCGACTGGCAGACCGACGCGCTTTCCGCCGTACCGGCTGGTGTGGGGCGCAGCGCGTACCGGATCGTGCAGGAAGGGCTGACCAACGCCCGCAAGCACGCCCCAGACGCCGAGGTGGCCGTCACCGTCCGGGCAACCCCGGGCGACGGCGTAACCGTCGAGATCCGCAACCCGTACCCGGCCGAGACCAGCCCTGCCGGCATCCCCGGCGCCGGCATCGGCCTCATCGGGCTCACCGAACGGGCCGCCCTCGCCGGCGGACGCCTCGAACACGGCCCCACCCCCGCCGGTGACTTCCGGCTGGGGGCCTGGCTACCGTGGCCTACCCTCTGATCGCGGCCGGAACCGGCCTCCGGCCCAGGTGAGCACGGACAAGGAGCCCAACGTGAACGCACCGGTGCGGGTCCTCATCGTCGACGACGACCCGCTCGTGCGGGCCGGCCTCACCATGGTCATCGGCGGCTCGCCGGACATCACCGTGGTGGGCGAGGCCGGCGACGGAAGCGAAGTGGCCGCCGCCGTCGACGCATACGCCCCGGACGTGGTCCTGATGGACATCCGCATGCCCACCCTCGACGGCCTCGCCGCCACCGAACAGCTGCGCGCCCGACCCAACCCACCCGAGGTCATCATCCTGACCACCTTCGACGCCGACGAGCACGTCCTCCGCGCGCTACGCGCCGGGGCCAGCGGCTTCCTGCTCAAACACACCCCACCCGCCGAGATCCTGCGCGCCATCGCGCGGGTCGCAGCCGGCGAACCCACCCTGTCGCCGACCGTCACCCGACGGCTCATCGCCCACCTCAGCGACACCGGCGCCGCCGCCCGGCAACAGCATGCCACCACCGCGCTGCATCAGCTCAGCGAACGCGAACGCGAGGTCGCCATCGCCGTCGGGCACGGCAAGTCCAACGCCGAGATCGCCAACGAACTGTTCATGAGCGTGGCCACCGTGAAAGCCCACATCTCCCGCATACTCACCAAACTCGATCTCAACAACCGTACCCAGGTCGCCCTACTCGCCCACGACGCCGGCCTCACCGGCTGACACCGGAAGCCTTCTGGCCCCCGCCCGCACCCGGCGTGGGCAGGCGAGCCGACCCGCTGGCCTGCGAGCCGGCCAACCCCTCACCGCCAGACAGCTCAGGCGGGGGCCATCGACCACTTGCTATTGCCAACTTCCGCATATCGGCATGTCCGCGCGCCGAGCCGCGGCTACGGGCTGTCACGCCGCATGGTGCCGGGATCATGGTGGATCGCTCTGCCCGTTCATGGTCTTGCTCACCCCTCGACAGAGGGTGGTGGCCTTGGCTGAGGCAAGCCACTCGCGCCGGGCAATGGTCACTGAGGACGGTGGCAGGTGCGTCCCGGTTCGACCACCTGGGAACAGAGCGTGCACCACGGCGCCGGCACGGTCTCGTGGACGGTTGCCCTGAAGACAGTGGGGTTCGCCCCAGCAGCCTGCGCCGGCGTTCGGGCGAAGTACCGCAACGTCCACTCGTCTCGCTCCTGCGGCCACCCGATCAGCCTGGCCTGGAGGGCGATGCCCGCGGTTTCGTCGAGCCACCAGAGTTCGGTCGGGCCGGTCGCCTCGGGCACAGGTTGCGGCAGATGCCGTTCGGCCACCACCGGCATGACGTCACGCGACGTATAGCAGGTGAAGGTCCGGTGCCACCAGCCGCTGACCGCAACGAGCAGTGCGTGACTCTCCAAACGCTGGTCGACGGAGCGGTCGACCACGCGGTAGAACCAGTTGCCGGGTCTCATCGCGGTCCGGCCATCTGCGAGAACATCGACGGCCCAGGTTCGGTCGCCGTCCAGGATGCCGGTGAAGGCCGGCCCGAGCGGGCTGCGGTGAGCTGCCGGGTCACCATCGAGGCCGTAGTTCGTACCGTTGGAGCCAACAACCGGGTACCACAGGCCGCCGTAGCGCTCCTCGAACCTGATCATCGCCTCGACCAACTCGCAGGGTGCCGGCTCGGTTCGGTCATCCAAGCGGAGAACGGCCATCGAGCGGATCTGGGTGGCGGTCATGCGGGGCATTCGGCGGGACCGTTGCGCGAGGAAAGCCCGGGCACGGCCGGACAGGCTCACATCGTCGAGAACATATACCCGACAGGCTACCAGCAGCGACTGAACGTATCCGTGAATCGTGAGGCCAGGCACCGACAGGACGACCGCCTACGCCAATCGCCCGCGCTCGGTTTATGGCCGTTGGCCTGCTGCAAACTCCGACCGATGACGCACTCAACTCGGCACGACCGTACTTGGGGAGGTGCGGGGCGCCGTCAGTGATGTACACGCAGAGTGACACGGTCAGCCCGCCGACGAGCCCGGTCGGCGGCAGATGCGGATGGCTGTGCGCGCGGCAGATCCTACTTCCGTCATTGGACTCAGATCCACGTCCAAGGACGGATCGCTTTCCACACGCGTCCGCGCCAACGTGCACGTTGCGGATGGAGGAAGAATTCTATGTCCTCCAGGGCGTTGGCGGCGGTACCGCTGATGTGTGGAACCGACCGGGCTCGGTGCAGCGCGGTGACTACTCGGCGTTCGTCCAGCTGGCGATAGACCCTTGCCAGATGTCCCAGACATGTTGCGGCAAGGGCGCTGACTTGGCGGTCGTCGTGCTTAAGCAGCTGGAGATGCAGTTCCTGCAGCTCTTTCCAGTCTCCGTCGCCGTACAGTGCGGTGCCGACCGTGGCATCCAGTGCTACAGGAATGTCGCCGCGATCGAGCGCTGCGCGTACCTCGGCCGGCGTCGCTGACGGCGGGTTGTGGAAGACATGATGCTCGTGGCGCACAGTCACATCCTTGCTCACGCGAGTCGGTCAGTAACCCCTAGATCACGGCGAAAGAGCACATTTATTTACTGATCTTGAGATCGCAGCGCGGTACGGCTATGCTGTCCGGCTGCCCTAGCAGCGGCCAGCAGACGACATAAGGAGTAGCCGCCGATGAGCCAGGGCTTGCGCGACGACCCGCGCGACGAAACGCCGCTACAGCCCGTATACCCTTCAATCCACCGGGCGCCTCCGTCGTCCTCTACGAAGGGCCGATCGCCGGTCTCGCCGATGACGAGCGGCTCGGTCGTATCGAGCTGGACTGTGGACCGAGAGTCGGTGTGCGCTGGCGAGCCGAACTACAACCAGAAGACCACCGCCTCGAGCTCGGCAAGGCGTCACTCACGGTACAACGGGCTGGACGGGATTGGACGATCGACGCTCACGAGCGCAGCAGCGGCGAAGGCTGGATCAACGTGGCCGCGTTCCTGCGGCCGAACGTCCGTCTGCAGCGAGTCCTGGTCCAGTGGATGAACCTGCCGAACATCATCGGGCCGATCGGCCTGTTCGTCTCCAGCGGCGACACCAAGCGCTGGTGGCTGGGGCGTTGGCGGGCCGACATCGATGGCTGGCGCCTGACGTTGGACGCGCGCCCCGACTACACCGAAGCCTTAGATCACGCACACGAGACGCATCTCTACGTGTTCACCCACGTGATGGAAATCCGCAGGACCGATGACAGCCATTTCGACGTCGATGCCGTCATGCGGCTCCTGGACTGCCTGCGGGTGACATTCTCGTTCGCCTTCGGCCGCTGGGTGGCCCCTGTCCTACCGGTCGGGTACGACCCCGCCGGGAAAGTGGCCTGGGAGATGTGGACCTCTCCGATCTGTGATCCGGCCAGGTCCATCGGTTCACCGTGCCTTTACCGGGGACGGCCGAACGACCCTGACCGAACTCGTCCGGTGCGCCGTCCCCGCGTTCAACGACACCGCCAAGCCGGGCAACACGCGCTTCCAGATGTCCCTTGCCATTCAGGCCGTAGAGGCCGGTTACGTCGAGCAGCGCATCCTGGCTGCGGCGCCAGCCCTGGAACACCTTGCCTGGACCGAACTCGTCCTGAACAACCGATGGACCCGCAAGGACTACGAAGACCGTTACGCCGAAGACCGGCTCCGGTATCTCCTTCAACTGGCCAACATCCCCACCGACATCGACCCGACTGCGCTGCCCGCCCTGGCCAAGTTCGCTCAGGCGAACCGACTCGACGGACCGACCGCCGTCACTCGGATGCGCAACCGCTTGATCCACCCGCAGACACCTCAGGACCAGATCTACAGGCACGATGGGATCGTCGAAGACACCTGGCAGCTCTACCGCCGCTACGCCACGCTGCTGTTGCTGCACTCCATCGGCTACCACGGTGAATACATCGACCCGGTTCGAAATATCGGATGGGTGGGCAACACCGTGCCGGTTCCATGGGGCACCGCTACCCCAATCCCGACACCAGCGATGCCGCCAGCGAAGAGCACCTTCCGACGGTCAAACCGGCGGACGGCAAGGTAACCGCGATCCAAGTGCCTCTGAAGAGACACCGGTCAGCGGCAGAAGCGTGCAGTCGGAGTCAGTAATGATGAGGCGTCCGTTCGGAGGGTGATGATGGGGCAACCGACACTGTTCCTGACCGTGGGGCTCCCCTGCACTGGGAAGACCACGGCCGCTCGGCGCATCGAGATCGAGCAGGAAGCGCTTCGCCTTACGAAGGACGAATGGGTGAAGGCTCTCTACGGGCGCGAGAACCCGCCATCGGCCGGGGACGTGATCGAGGGACGGCTCCTCCAGATCGGGCTGCGCGCCCTCGACCTCGGCAACAACGTCGTGATCGACTTCGGCCTCTGGGACCGGAACGAGCGCTCCGCGCTACGCCAGGCAGCAGCAGACCTCGGTGCGGCGGTGGAGATGCGCTACTTCGAACTCACCCTCACGGAGCAGCGGAGACGACGCGACCAGCGTCAAGCCGCAGCGCCACACACCACGTGGCCCATGTCCGATCAGGAACTCACCGAGTGGGCTGACCGCTTCGATATCCCCGCGCCAGGTGAACTCGACGGCAGTGAACCCGTTGACGGCCCACCGGCCGGGTTCACGACATGGGACGAGTGGCGCAGGCATCGCTGGCCGCCATCAGTCTGCTGAGGCCTGCTCGTCACACGCGCCACCGCCCCCGTCCACCGGCAGGATCCAATCCGGGCAACTGATCTTCGTCACGAAGTGCGAACCGCGCCACACGCGGCAGATCCGTGCGTTGCTGGAAGCCGCCTGCGCTGACCCTCATCGCGATAGTCGGCCTTGCGCGCTGCGGCGGCGTCTGCCCGGTTCGGGGCGATTGCATGTCCCGGGTTCGTTGGGCGTTACGGCTTGGGGGCTTGTGCCAGGTACGTGATGTGGGCTGCCCGTTGTATCAACAGTCGGCGTAGGTAGGGCGCGATGAGCGCCCAGGTGACCACTGCGCCCAGCGGCCCCAGGGGCGCGCTGATGGTCATGCGGTCGGTCATCTGTGTGCGTAGGCCGTCGAGGTCCTGGAACTGGTGCTCGTGGCGCAGCGAACGGAAGGGGCCTCGCGTCTGCTCGTCCACGAAGTGGTACGGCCGTTTGTAGGCGGTGATTCGGCTGGTCATGCGCCAGGTCAGTCCGAGGTGGCGGGCGTGGAAGGTGACTTCGTCGCCGAGGGCGAGTTGACGTCGTCCGGTGCTGGTCGTGGCCGTCTCGCGGCTGGCGTGCAGGGACGCGGTGTGGACGTCCACGTCGAGGGTCAGGTCGAACACCACACTCGGGGCGGCGTTGATGACGGACACGACCTCGACGAGCGCCGACACGTGGCGAGCCTAACCCTGGGCGATACCACAGGCCGCCCGGCCATGACTGCGTCCGGACGCCACAGCGGCCGGGCACCAACGTCGTCTCCGCGGCGAGCGCTCCGCGGAAGAGTGTGGCCTCGGTAGCGGAAGAGTGTGGCCTTGGTAGATGGGCTCGCTGTCGGCATGCCGGAGCGAGACGATGTATGGATGGCCGGGCCGATCGAGGAGACGCAGGGCGAGGTTGGCTGGTTCTGCGTTCGCTGCGTCTTGCGCGTGGGTGGCGACTCGGCGAGCCAGTTGTCCGAGGAACGGCTGACGTTGTGGCGGGCCGAGGGTTTCGACGAGGCGATCGGACTGGCCGAGGATGAGGCGAGCGGCTATGCGGCGGAGCAGCCCGACCTGGACATTGTGGGACTCTCCCAGGCGTATCGGCTGTTTTTTGGACCCAGGCATGGGGCGGAGGTCTTCTCGCTGCTGCGGGCCAGCGATCTGGACCCGTCGGCCTACCTGACGAGGTTCTTCGACACCGGCGAAGGGAAACAGGGCGACACTGATCCCGGCACCTGACCGAGCGGTTTCCAGCAAGCTTGCGCCGACCTCGAAACCATCCGCGGCCATGACCCTGGAGACCTCGGATGTTCGGTGGACCACATCGGCTTTCGGCGCCGGGCTGCCGTGCGTTCAACGAGGACGAGGTCGTGGTTGAGTTGCCGGGTTCGTTGATGATGTGTGGGTGTATCTGCGCCGTCCAGTCGGCTCTCGCGTGTTCGCGGTGGTTGTCGCGGCGTTGCTGGTGGGGTTCGTCGGTTATCTGGTGAGTTTGCAGTTCACTGTCGGCGGCTCGGTGTCCGGGCGTCTCTGCGCTGGCGTGTTCTCGCTGATCGTTCTGTTCACGGCGGTCAGTTTTCTCGGGTATGGGTTGCAGCGGTTTCAGGTTGATGTCGACCGGGACGGTTGGACGGTGCGGATCGGCCGGTACCGACGTGATCTGCGGTGGGCCGAGGTCTCAGCGGTGGTGATCGAGAACCGGGAGATCGAGGGGCGGAGTCACCGCCGGCCGGTTCCCGCGCTGTACCTGGTGCCTGAGCGGGGCGTCAGTCTGGACGTGCCGAGTGACCTGCGCGCCACCGTGGACGGGCGGGCGGCGGTACGGCTGTTCGACCTGAGCGACCTGAAGATTGAGGAGATGCAGTTCGTCCGTGACCTGGCTGGTCTGGCCGGTGACCGCCTTGACGTTCGGGTCCACCGCCTCCAGGTGATGCTGCTGAGCGAGGACGTCCAGCAACGGCTGAACGGCGGGACCGTTCTCTCCGCCTTCCCACCTGGCGCGCAGGGCGTGCGAACGCAGCGCTGGTTGAACCGGCGGCGCTTCCTGCTGTTCGTCGGCTGGTACCTGTTCGCCGTGGTCCCCGCGCTGCTGCTCACCGGCTTCACGGCCCGGCTGCACGAACTGCTCGGCGCCGCGGTCGCGGTCTTGGGCCTGCTCGCGGTCATCGCCGCGTACGCCCAGTTCGTCACGCTGTTCAGCGATGCCGCCGACCTCGTCGACATCGAGGTGACGATCGCCGGCACGGAACTCGTGCGGATGATCGGTGACCGCACCTACCGCGACGACATGCACGGCGGCACAGTCGTGGTGCTGCCACCGGGGGCGCAACGCGGCTACGGCAAGGCGTGGCTGCTCGGGTTCCCGCACACCGTGGCGCTCCTCGCCGATCCACGCACCGGACGGCTTCGTCACCACGACGACCTGCACGCCCTGTCGGCAGTGCTGCACCGGTCACCACATGCCACTGACCAGGCCGCCGCCCGCGACATCGACGACCTCGCCCTGCAGTCCCAGGTCGGCGACTCGACGGCGCCAGACGGCGCCGACAACGCCCGCCTGTGGATGTCGCTGACCAAAGCAGGCCGCATCCTGGCCTGGGCCGTCGTCGTGGTCTCCGTCCTGCTCACCGGCGGCTGGATGCTGGAGAGCACCCACTACCTGGGCGGCGCGGTCATCCTCATCGGTGTATCACTGGCCACGGTCTGGGCGCTCTACGCGCTGTACCGGATACTCGCGCTGCTCGGCGCGGCGTGGCAAGCGGTCCACAAGACCCACTGACCAGCTACAAACCTCCACCACCACAGTACCTCGGCGGCAAGAAGTCCCTCTTTCGTACTTTTGATCACGCTTGCCGGAGTCCTACCCGCAACCGTCCGCCAAGCCGCCACGCCGGAGGCGTCAGCCGAGGCCACCCTCAGCGACGAGCGCTCTGCGGCATGACCGGACGTCCGCGCTCTGCGGATGCGGTCATCTCGTTCGGCCTGAGATGCTCGGCGCATGGGCGATCGACCACCGGAGGGATACGTTGAGCCGATCTCGGTATGGCTCGTGGAATTCCTCGACAGCCGCCAGCCAGGCGAGAGGTTCCAAGCGGGAGCGTTCACTACGGAAGAAGAAGCCCAGCGGCTTCGAGAGGCCTTGGGGCAAGCCGGCGACTATGAAAACCTCTGCGTCAATCTGGTGCCAGTTCACGCCCGGCTGGAGGATTGGGACTGGGACCGCTGACTGTCCCACTCGCGGCTGGTGGCACTACGAGGTGGATCCGGAACCCCACGATGGTGGGACGCCTGACGCTCATCGATCCACGATGGGCCGCTGGGCGATAACTCGCGCAGTGCGGCAGATCAGGATGCCTGACGCACCTGACCGACCTGCGCCTGCGGTCTGGCCGGCGCGTTCAGATGCCGTTTGCTGCGGCGTAGAGCACGTACCACAGCGCCGCACTCAGGGCACCGCTTGAGATGGCTGCGGTAAGCAGCGTCGGCCACACGCGCCACAGGCGGTGCGCCGTGCCCAGCCAGGCCAGGACGACGATCGGAAGCACGATCTTGACGAGTTCCCCGACCACAACACCTCGGAAGAACTCTGCTTGGTACGGGTCGGACACTGTCAACATCTGCCAGGGCGGTGCCAGCATCACGGCCTGCCAGCCCTCGCCAGAGAGAAGGCCGCATACCGTCCCCGCAGCCAGCGCCGAGGTCGACACTTTGCCGACTCGCACGATATGGCCGAGCAGCCCGAGCACCGGTCCCCCGACGAGGGACCCGGTCAGCCACAGCGCCGTCATCATGGCAATCGAACGCAGCCCCAGCAGGTCGGCCGACGTGCCGTCCTCCAGGGTGCCCCCACTCCAGCGACGACTGACCATCAGCACAAGCAGGTAATAGAGCAGCGTGGCCAGCACCAATAGCGCGGTAGCACTGCCAACCGCTCGTTTAGCTGTGGCAGCCGAACGGCCGGCCAGGAACGCCGCCAAGCCCCAAGCGAAACCGCTGCTGGTCAGCGCGATCAAGACCTGCCCCACACCGCCCGCAACGAAGTCGGCCGCGAACGCGAGCAGGCCAAGCGCGACAGCGGCAGCCGCGACCACCGCCGTATGGGTACGACAAGATCCCCCAACAGCAACGTCGGTCACGCCCGCCTCCTCCGAAGGGTCGCCGACCATACCAAGATCGAGCATTGCCGCGGTTCCTCCCGGCACCGAAGGAAGCATCGGCATCTCGGCACGTCCGGACGGAACCCGGGCCGGCTCAGCGGGACGCTGCGTAGCGCGCGGCTCGCGGCAGATTAGGATGCCGCCCGTGCCAGGCGTCGGGCTGGTGCGGTACCGGCGACTGGCTATCCGGCAAGATCGTGTTTCGAGCTTCACTTGACGGGCGTCGCGCAGGGTGATGCCCGGACAGGCGCGATGCATAGGGTGTGGGGGACTTAAGCATCGATCTCGTAGCGGTACCAACGCCGGCGATCGCCGTCGACCTGAAGCCAGAGCATCTCGTCACGGCCGACTTTTCCCCGCGCCCAACCTGACGGTTGCCGGCCGTCTGGCAGCAGCAGCTGCTCGCGTTCCTTCTCGACCACGACGTCGCCGTCTCGGCGGGCTCGACGAATGTCCCAGCGGTACCTGCCGCCCTCCCGGTGCTGGTCGAGGAAGGCAACATCGGCGCCGGAGACGGCCAGGCCGGAGCAGCTTCTGATGGTGTTCGACATGACCGCCCGGACACCATGCGCGTCGAGTTCGACCAGGGGGAAGTCAGTGTAGGGACAGGCGTGTACGCGCTGTCGGCCGACGTTGAGGGCGTAGCAGTCGCACCAGGCCACGGTTGGGGTGTCGGATGAGACCATCCAGGGCTCGCCGCCGCTGCTGTCCCAGCGTGCCAGACCGATCATGAACCCGTACGAGCGTGTGCCGTCTGGATTGGCCGACCAGTAGCTCGACTCGTCGAAGTAGCTGGTCCAGATGTTGCCGTCGGCATCGGTCACGAGTTGCTCGATGCCGTCGCCCACATAGAACGACGCCCGGATCTGACCCCGGCTGTCGAACACCCGAAGGTTCTCCGTGAGGTGAAGCTGGTCCTCCGGCACCGGCTCCCCGTAGCGTTCGTACGAGACACCCGGCGGATCGCAGCGGGCGGCGGCCAGCACGACACCGTCGCCGAGAGTGTCGATGTCGGAGAACCACAGGTCAAGATCCGTCAGCGGGATCTCGTGAACCTCCACGCCATCACAGATGAGGGCGGTCGCGTCGTAACGCGGCGGCGGACGAAGCGCGGAGAAGTAACGAAAAGGGACGAATCCTTGGCCGGGATCGGCGACGAGGGCGACGAGACGGCCGAGGTGATCGATGGTGCAGGCCACGACCTCGAGGTGGGCGTAACGGTCCGGAAGCGTCGCGTCGAGCGCGAGCCGGCGGTCAGTGGCCATAAGCCTTTCTGGTCGTCATGCATTGATGATCGCACATCCAATGCGCACCCCGGCGTGCCGATCGGCAGCAGCCCGTATCCCCCCAGATCTGCCATCCTTGAGTGAACCACCGCCACCTCCGGGGCTGCCACCTGCCGGCACGAGCAAGCCCTCAGAGCCACCTACCCTTCGTCCGCACCGTGACGCCTGGTCATCGGCCAATCGAGGGCTGGGGTTACCTTCGGCGGCAACGACTCGCGGCAGATCCGCGTGCTACCCGCCGCGTGTGAAGAGGTCCTCACCGCTGATCACGGTGCAGCCGAACATCTCGCCGAGGACGGCCCGCTGGTGCTCAGTCAGCGGGTTCGCGAACACCACCACCTGAACCTGCCTGGCCCGACACGCATCGGCGACTTCGCGGGCCTTGCCCGCGCTCACCAATGTCCGCCGCGAGAAGGGGCAGCCATCTTGTCCGCACCGCCGTGCGAGACACCTCGGCGCTGAACGAGCCGGCCTACAACCCGCGCACCGTACGCCTCCACCGCAGCGGCCAAGAGGTCCAGTTTGGTGTTCATCTCGGAGTCCTTCGCTGAGAACAGGCCCACGAGTAACGCCTCGGCACCCGGCAGCGCTCGCGCTGACTCCGTTCGGCGTTGGATCACGCAGCGATCTGCCAACGCTGACCGCTGGGCGCACTCATCAGCACGAGCGCGCACACCCCGCCCACGCCGAACAGGTGAAAAATCAAGTTAGGGACGTGTGGTGGATGCTGAGGCGAGGCGGGCGTTGAGCGTGCTCGCTGCGCCGTGGGCGGCGTCGGCGAAGTCGTCTCCGGCTGAGGCGTACAGGATGTCGCGGGAGGAGTTGACGATCAGACCAAACGTCGCACCCGCCGTGCCGCCGCTCAGGCACGCGTCGATGTCGCCGCCCTGTGCACCGATCCCGAGGAGGAGGATCGGCATTTCCCCGACCGCAGTGCGGATGCGAGCGAGCTTGGCAGGATCGTTCGCACCCGCGGTGACCGCACAATTGGCGTGGACATTCCACTTCTCCGCGACCGTTCGACAGACGTGCTCGAACAGCGACGAACCGTCCGCGAGAGCGAGGTCCTGGAACTCGGTCGCCCCAGGATCGGAGTTGGCGCCCATGACGATGGCACCCTTCTCCGAGCGGCGGAGAAATGGATGGAGCGAGGCTCCACCGAAGTACGGGTGAACTGTCACAACGTCGGCGCCCCATGTGTCGAACACCGCAGTCGCGTAATACTCGTTGGTGTTTGCGATATCGCCGCGTTTCGCATCCACGATGACGAGGACACTCAGGTACCGATCCTTGATGTAAGCGATCACCCGCTCCATGGCCACGATCCCGTCGGCACCGAGCGCTTCAAAGAACGCACTGTTCAGTTTGAACGCGGCAGCGTAGTCGTGGGTAGCGTCAACGATCTCACAACAGAAGTCAGCGGTGCGACACGCTTCACTGCCCCGGATGACCGACGGCAGCCGAACTGGATCGGGATCGAGCCCGACACACACAAACCGCCCCGCAGCCCACCGGCCGCGCACCATCTCGTAGAAACCCATCGCCCCCTCCACCGACCAGGCTACCGACACAGGCGCTGGACCTGACCGGCCCCAGGTCCAGGAGGTTCATGCAACCCCGCCGCGAGTCGAAGCTCTGACCAGGGCCGCTCCCGAGCGTCCACTCATCGGCAGTTCGGGACGCTCCTGCACGGATCAGGGAGCTCGAAGGTCTCCCCGCCAACCGGCGCGCACGGACGGCGGCATGAGCGTGTACCGGTTGTCCATCTGCTCGTCCGAGCGGCCGGGGCTGGGTGGCCCGGTGTGTCGACGACGCGTGAAAAATTTCGAATGTCGTTGACACGGTGGTCCCACCACCCACCGAGTTCGTCACGCCGAGTCGGCCAGCCGTCCCGCGAGTAGCTCTTCGGAGCATCTCCACAGTTCACGGGCGAGATCAGCGTCGAGAGCTTGCGGGTTTCGCGGTGTAACGGCTGTGCGCTTGTAGTAGTAGGAACCCGGCTGCCAGTCCGTTCCGGGGGTGCCTTCGGTGAGCCACACGATCTGGTCCGCGCCCTGGTCGGGTGTGGACAGCCGCATGAGGCGCGGCATTAGGTGGTGTCCTGCGGATCATGGAGTGCGGTCGGGTACGGCACGGAGCCAGTCGAGCATCTCGATGAGGTCCAGTGTGGCTTCGTAGCTCTCGATGAGCTTGTCGTACCTGGTCGCCAGGCCTCGCCAGTGTTTGCGTCGACCGAAGCCACGTTCGACCTGGTTGCGGTGGGTGTATGCGCTGGTGTCGAAGTCTGGGGGACGGCCGCCTGATGATCCTTTCCTTGTCCGGTTGGCTTTCTGGTCGGCGCGTTCGGGGATCACGGCGGCAATCTTGCGGGCCCGCAACGCGGCCCGGTTCGCCTTGGACGAGTACGCCTTGTCCGCGGTCAGCGAGTCCGGACGCTTACGGGGACGACCGACGCCGCCGGGCCGGGTCACGGCGATCTGATCCAACAAGGGCACCAGTTGCTTGGTATCGGAGGCCTGGCCCGGGGTGATCCGCGTGGCGAGCGAACGGCCTCGCCCGTCGGCCATAGTGTGCACCTTCGTGGTCAACCCTCCCCGGGAACGACCCAGACCCTGACGTGCCTGCGAATCGGTGGTGGTGAGCCCCCTTTACGGGCACCGGCGGCGTGCTGGTGAGCGCGCACGACCGTGGAATCGGCCTGAGCGTCCCAGTCGATGTCACCGTCAGCCTCAGCCAACGCGACCACCTGCTGCTTGAGCCGGGTCCAGGTGCCGTCGGCAGCCCACCGGCGAAACCGTTCATGACTGGTCTTCCACGGCCCGTACCGCTCGGGCATGTCCCGCCACGGCGACCCGGTCCGTTTCACCCAGCAGATCCCGTTGATCACCTGCCGGTGATCACGCCACTGCCCACCACGACGGGACTGCGCGGGCAGCAACGGCTCCAACACCGCCCACTCGGCATCAGTCAAATCAAAACGCGCCACGACCAGAACAACGAACCACCACCAAGATCCGCCGGACACCACCTAGCGGCTTGGTGGCGAGGAAGCGGACGAGACGCATGATCGGGCTGGTGGTATCGGAGGCGAAGTTCGTTACGACGTTGCCTGGGTAGAAGGAGGCTGCCGAGATGCCGCTGGCGTGGTAGCGCCGGTGGAGTTCTGTCGTGAACAGGATGTTCTCCAGCTTCGCCGCACCGTATGCGCGCACCGGGTCGTAGTTGCGGTCGTGATCGAGGTCGTCCAGGTCGATCTCCTTGGCGAACCTCACCGTGCTGGAGGTCTGCAGCACCGACGCCCGTGACGCGGTGAGCGTGTCCAGGAGTCGCCGCGTGAGCAGGAACGGTGCGAGATGGTTGATCTGGAACGTCTTCTCGAAGCCATCCACGGTCTTGGTCTGCGCGCCGAAGACTCCACCGGCGTTGTTGGCGAGCACGTCGATCCGCGGGTACGCGGCACGGAGTTGACTGGCGAGGTGCTCGACATCGTCGAGCCGGGTGAAGTCCGCGACATAGCTGTCGACGTTGAGTTCCCTGGCAACAGCGCGGGTCTTCTCGACCGAGCGGCCCACGACGACGACAGTATGCCCGTTTCCGCGCAGCCGCCGGGCTGCGGCTGCGCCGATGCCGTCGCTCGCACCTGTGATGACGACCACCTTGTTATCGCTCATCGCTCTCTACCTCCGAGGGACTGGATCGCATATGTGGGACACGGTACCACCTTTGATTTGTAGTACCATAGCGGTATGGATCCGAACCCGGCCACGCGCGGCGTACGGGCGCGAGCGCGTCAGGCCATGCGCGCCGAAGTTGCCACCGTCGTTCAGGACCTGGTCCTTGAGCGGGGCTATGAGGAGACGACGGTGGATGACATCTGCGCGGCTGCCGAGATCTCCCGCAGCACGTTCTTCCGGTACTTCCCCTCGAAGGAAGAGGCGCTCTTCGGTGAGTCGGTCGACGCCGGTGAGCGCCTGCGTGACGCGCTCACCGCTCGACCGCCCGGCGAAGCGCCCTGGGTCGCCATGCGGCGCGCCCTCGATTCGCTGATCGAGCAGTACGAAGCCCACGACGAGCGCACCCGACGTCTCACCCGCCTGATCGTGAACACGCCGTCACTGGCCGCCCGCCATCGGGAAAAGAACGCCCGATGGCAGGAACTGCTCCGGCCGGAGATCGCACGTCGCCTCGGAGCCGACTCAGCCGACGATTCCGACCCGCGCGCCAACGCGGTGATCGCCGCCGCCCTAGGTTGCGTCGAGGCAGCACTGACCGCGTGGACCGCAAACGCTCAGCCGCAAACACTCGCGAAGATCCTGGACCGCGCCATGCAGGCCCCTTCCCACCTGCAGTGAGGGTGAGGGCGCGCACGTCAACCCGTCTCCGTCACCGAATCCCGCCAACTCTGCCGCTCGAACCGCCGTCTCGTCTCAGCCATGACCATCTATCCCCTTAGGTCTGGCCTCCACGCTATCGGGGGAACCTCACACTCCCACATCCCCTGGGACAGCGAGGCCCCCGGCGGTCTGCGGTTGCTCAATCCCGGCTCGCCGACCGACCGGCGCCGCCAGCCGTACGCGACATACCTCACCGCCGAACTGGCCGACGGTCGGCTCGACGCCGTCACCCTGCACGAGGTGCCGCGCTAGCGTGAGGACCGCCAGGTCTCAGCCGGTCAGGACGTTGGGCGGGGGCACGAGGTGCCGGAAAGAATCCGCCGCTTGCCGGATCTGCGTTCCAGCGTCGCGGAGCACCTGCTCACCGTGGCCCGGGAGCAGCACGTCGACGTTGCGAGCGGCCAGCGCGATGACGGTCTCGGCGTACCGGTCGAGCCGGCAGTCGTGGATCGCCTGGAGGCTCACCTTCCCGCCAGCGAACAGACAGTCTCCGCTGAGCAGGATGCTCCGCCCGGCGCTGTGGAGCAGTACGACGAGGTGACCGTCGCAGTGGCCGGGCGCCGCGATGATCTCGATGTCCAGGCGGCCCGCGTGGATGATGTCCCTGCCACCGACGACCCGGTCGACGGTCGCGGCAGAGAGGCGGTAGTCGGCCGGGTAGACGCCGGCAGCGCGGGCCCGGGCCAGGAGGTGCGCGCCTCGTCGGCGACCGCCAGCGCCGTACGGGTCTCTGCGCTGGCGATGACCGGCAGCCCGGCGGCGCGAGCGGCGGCGGTGCCGCCCGCGTGGTCGGCGTGGTAGTGCGTGACGACGACTCCGGACAGCACGGCCGGATCGCACACCTCGGCGATGTTGGCCAACCACGCGTCGGCGCCGAGGCCGGTGCCGGTGTCGACCAGCAGGCCACCGGTACCGTCCCAGACCAGATAGCAGTGACAGTCGTGCGGATCGGTGAGCGCGTCGGGATGGGTCCCGCTGCCGACCAGCCAGACGGAGTCGACGATCTCGACCGCGGGCACCGTCAGCTCCCGGTGACCGGGCCGGCGGGGCCGGGCCGTACCGCCACGACGTCGACCTCGACCAGGATTCCGGCGAGGGTGCTGCCGACGGTCGTGCGGACCGGGTAGGGCGGCCGGAAGCGCTTCGCGTACACGTCGTTGTAGGCGTCGAGATCCCGGTCGAGGTGTTGCAGGTGGACGGTGGCCTTGACCACGTCGCCGAGCCCGAGACCGACGGTACGCAGCGCCCCCTCGACGTTGTCGAGCACCTGCTCGGTCTGTGCGGTGATGCCGTCCGGAACGAAGCCGGTGGCGGGGTCCTGCGGGCCGAACCCGGCCGTCCAGACGATCGCCCCGGTGTCGACGACGTGACTGTACGGCCCGGCCGGTGTTGGTAGGTGGGCGCTGGTGTGCGCGGTCCAGGTCATGGGTGCCTCCTGCATCGTGCTGTCTCACTCATCAGGTCCGCCGCCGGGGGGTCGGTCGGCGTTACGGGACAGGTCGGAACGGACCTCGTACCGGTCGTGGCGGTATCGGGACCGGGAGCGGTGGGCCGGACGCCGGTTGGTGTCGTAGAAGACGTCCACGATCTCCAGCGCCGGGGCGTGTTCGGCCAGACCGAGCAGTTGAGCGTCGCGCGACGGTGCGGGTACGGCGCGGACCAGGCGGTGAGCCGAGGCCATGACGAATCCTGCCGTCGCGAGGATCTCGTGCAGTGACTGTTCGAGGTCGGCGTCGTCGAGGATGCGTTGGAACCGGGCGGGAAGGTACGCGTCCTCCAGGCACATCGGCTCGTCGTCGGCGAAACGCAGCCGCTCCAGCCGGATCACCGGGCTGCCGGCGTCGAGGCCGAGGTCGAGGGCGATCTCGGCGGTGGCGGCGACCTCCTCGATGGCGATCAGCCGGCTGCTCGGGCGCAGGCCACGGGCGCGCATGTCCTCGCTGAAGGAGGTCAGGTTCGGCCCCATCGCCACGGTGGGACGACGGACGAAGGTGCCCAGGCCGGGGACACGTTCCACCCGTCCATCGCTGGCCAGGGCATCGAGCGCCTGCCGGACCGTCATCCGACTGACCTCGAAGCGGGCGGCCAGTTCCTTCTCGGCGGGCAGTCGCGAGCCGACCGGGAGTTGTCGGCACTGCTCCCGGAGCTCGTTCGTAATCGCGACGTGTTTCGGCGTTGCCATGACGTGATCATCCCGTAGTTTCCGTTGTCGCCCGTACCCGACCGGTGCCTGATGGCGGTCGGTCCCGATTCATGTCTTGACTGGTCTAGACCGCAGCGGTAGCGTCCGGAACCATATTCCAATGCACGACCAACCGTCTAGCCCGCAGGGGCATCGTAAGCCGCGCCCCGGCTCGTGACGATCCCCAGCAGGTCGCGGAATTACCGGAACGCCGTCAGAGGAGTGGCAGCTCATGAGGTACGGAAAGTTCAAGCGGCTGACCGCCGTGGCCGCCGTGTCGGTGTTGGGCCTCGCGGCCGCCGCGTGCGGCGGATCCAGTGGATCGGCCGGCAACGACAAGACACTTGTGCTGTGGCACATGGAGCAGCCGCCGAACCGGGTCCAGGGGTTCCAGCAGCTGATCGACGCCTACAACGCCACCGATCCGGAGTACCAGGTCCAGGCGCAGGTTCAGGACTGGAACCAGATCTACACGAAGATTGCGGGCGCGGTGCAGTCACAGACGCAGCCCGACATCCTGTTCACCATTCCCGACTTCACCACCTACGTGCGTCCGCTCGGCGAGGTCCGGCCGGTGACGTCGCTCGTGGAGGAACTCGACCAGGCACACACCTTCGGCGAGGCCGCCAAGGCGCCGTACCGGGACGACGACGAGTACTGGGCGGTGCCGCTGTTCGGCATGGTGCAGATGCTCTGGTACCGCGCCGACCTGCTCCAGGCAGCCGGCATCAGCGAGCCGCCGCGTACCACCGCCGAGCTGTTGGCCGCAGCCGAGAGACTCAGCAGCGGTGACCAGAACGGGATCGCCCTGCCGGCCGGTCGTAACCTCGCCACCGACCAGGTCCTCTACAGCCTGATGCTGACCACCGGGGCGGGAGACTTCTTCACCGAGTCCGGTGAGATCAACTTCAACACCCCGGAGACGGTACGGGCTCTCACCCTGTACCGGGATCTGCTGAAGTTCTCGCCCAGCGACAGCGGCAACTACTCGTGGGGCGAGCCGCAGGCAGCCTTCAACAGCGGCGCGGCGGCGATGGCCATCGAGAAGGGACAGTACCTCGCCCCCTTCGAGCAGGAGTCCGGCCGACCCGCCAGCGACCTGGGCTGTGCCCCGATCCCGGTGGCCGAGTCCGGGGGGCAGCCGGGCAGCATCTACTACTCCAACGCCGCGATGGTCATGTCGAAGGACGACGAGAAGGCCGCCGGTGCTGAGGAGTTCCTGAGGTTCGTCCTGCAACCGGAGAACTACGGCACCCTGCTCAACGCCGAGCCGGGTCTCTTCCTGCCGCTGACCGCCGACGGCGCGACCGCCGAGTCCTGGACCAGCAACGAGGTCGTGCAGAAGTACCGGGGCTGCGTCGAGGCCATGCTGAAGCAGTCGGAGACGGGCGCGCTGTTCGGCTTCGTCGACGGCCAGTACGTCGACAGTGTCGGCAAGATCTCCGGACAGAACGTGCTGGCCCAGGTGGTGCAGCGGATGTACAGCAACGGCGAGTCGCCCGAGGCTGCGGCTCAGTGGGGTGAGGAGCAGATGCGGGCGGCGGTCGCTGAATGAGCGCCCCCGACATGACCGTTCCGGGTCCGGAGGGCATCCTCCGGGCCCGGACGGGCACCTCCGGACCCGGGTGCCGCCGGCGGGCCGCACCCGGCGCCGCCGGCCCTGGACCTTCCACCTGCTCGGGTACGCCCTCGTCGCGCCGCTCGGACTGCTCATGCTCGGCGTGATCGGCTACCCATTGATCAACACCGTGCTGCTGAGCCTGCAGAACCAGGGCGTCGTAGGTAGCCAGTCGACCTTCGTCGGCCTCGAGAACTACGCCCAGGCACTGACCGACAGCGCGCTCTGGGCAGCGATCGGTCGCTCCGGCATCTGGCTCTTCGGCAACCTGCTGGTGCAGACGCTGATGGCCTTCGGCACGGCGTTGATCATCGGCGGGCGCAGCCGCTGGTCCCGGGCCTCCCGGACCTGGGTGCTCTTTCCGTGGGTGATCCCGACCGTCGCGGTCGCCGTCATCTGGCAGTGGCTGAGCAACAGCAACTACGGCATCGTGCCGAAGATCGCCAGCGCCGTCGGCATCGACGGACTCGGCAGTCCCTTCGGTGACAGTGCCCTGGCGATGCCGGCACTGATCCTGATGAACAGTTGGCACTGGTTCCCGCTCGGCGCGGTCGTCATCTTCGGTGCGCTGCAGACGATCCCGAACGAGATCTACGAGGCCGCCCGGGTGGACGGCGCCAACGCGTGGCGGATGTTCTGGCGGATCACCTTCCCACTGCTGCAACCGGTGCTGTTCGCCCTCGGTCTGGTCGGGTCGCTCTGGTCGTTCAACATCGTCGACTCGATCTACCTGGTGACCAAGGGCGGCCCCGCCGACGCGTCGATGACCGCCCCGGTCTTCATCTACAACAAGGCGTTCAACCAGTTCCAGGCCAGTGACGCCGCCGCCGTCAGCGTCATCACCATCATCCTGCTGGCCGCCGTCGCCGCCGTCTACATCCGGGCGGCGAAGCCGAAGGAGGACCAGTGACGCCCCGCCTGCCCTGGGCCCGACTACCGCGGCTGGTCACCTGGATCCTGCTCACCGTCGTCGTGATCGGCCCGCTCTACTGGGTCACCATCTCGTCGTTCAAGGACCGCGAGGAGATCCTGCGGACCACGCCGACCCTGATCCCGACGAACCCGACGCTTGACAACTTCCGACAGCTCTTCACCGCCACGGACTACCCGAGCTATCTCACCAACAGCCTGGTCGTCGCGCTGCTCACCGCGCTGTTCACGGTGCTGGTCTCATTCGCGGCGGCGTACGGGCTCTACCGGTTGCGCATCCCCGGCGGCAACAAGGTGGCCGGGCTCATCCTGGTGGCGTACATGATCCCCGGGACGCTGCTGTTGGTACCGCTCTACCAGTCGTTCGCTGCGGTGCAGCTGATCGACACCCGCAACGCGCTGGTGATCGTGAACGTCGCCTTCACCGCGCCGTTCTGCACCTGGCTGCTGCGGGGCTTCTTCATGGCCATCCCGCGCGACATCGACGAGGCCGCGGCGGTCGACGGCGCCGGACCGGTCCGGATGATGCTCCGGATCGTCCTGCCGCTGCTGGCCCCGGGCATCGCCACCGTCGCCGTCTACGCCTTCGTCTTCTCCTGGACGGAGTTCGTGTTCGCCTCGCAGCTGGTCATCAGCGATCAGCTCAAGACCCTGCCCATCGGCCTCAGCGCGATCATGGGGCAGTACACAGTGAACTGGGGTCTGCTGATGGCCGGCACGGTCTGCACGATCATTCCCGCCATCGTCCCGTTCCTCTTCGCCGGGCGGTACTTCGTCGGCGGCCTGACCACGGGAGCACTCAAGTGACGACTCGACAGGCGACCGTCACCGGCCGCGCAGCGGACTGGTCGCCGACGGACGTGACCGCCGTCAGCTACGCGACGAGGGTCCAGGCCGTGCTCGGCGACGCGCTGCGGGAGGAGCTACCCGCGGTTCGTCGGGCGGCCGCGCTGGTCGCCGACGCGTTCGCCGCGGACGGACTGTTCTACATCTTCGGCAGCGGGCACTCCCACATGTTCGGCGAGGAGGCGTTCTACCGGGCCGGCGGCGCGGTGCGGGTCTGCCCGGTCCTCAAGCCGGCGCACATGCTGCACGAGGGGGCGGTGCACAGCACCGTCCTGGAGCGGCAGCGCGGTCACGCCGGCCCGCTGCTCGACGGGTACCGGCTGGACGCCACCCGGGACATCATGCTGATCGCCTCCAACTCGGGGGCGAACGCGTTCCCGGTCGAGGTCGCTCAGGCGGTCAAGGCGCAGGGCCTGCCGTTGATCGCCATCACGTCTCGCCGGTACGCCTCGTCGATCGAGCGTTCCGGGCCGCGACTGCACGACATCGCCGACGTGGTGGTCGACAACCACTGTCCGCCGGGTGACGCGCTCGTACCGCTCGGCCCGGAGCTGCCCTCCGCCGGTCCGTCGTCGACCGTGGTCGGTCTCGCCCTGCTCGACGCCATCATCGTCGAGGCCCTCGGCATCCAGTTGCGGCGGGGCGAGAAACCGGAGGTCTTCATGAGCGCGAACATGCCCGGCGCGTCTGCGCACAACGCCGAATCGGCCCGCCGGCTGTCCCCGCTCGTCCCGCATCTGTAGCACCGCCTGATGGGAGAACCACCATGAAGATCAGTTTTGAAGTCTGGCCGAACATGCCGTGGGGACGCCTGGAGGCCGCCGGCCCGGCCTGGAACTCCTGGGGAGACAAGTCGGCGGCCTGGTGCGTCGAGCAGACCGCGAAGTACGGGTACGACGGGGTCGACTTCATCTTCGCCAAGCTGCTGGAGGTGCCGAAGGCCGAGTACGACCAGCAGTTGCTGGACGTCCGCGGCGCAGCGGAGCGGACCGGCATCGACATCGGCTACCTCGGCCACCACACCACCTTTGTCAGCCCCCGTGAGTTCGACCGCGAGCGCGGTATCGAGTCGTTCAAGAAGGCACTGGACGCGGCGGCCGTGCTCGGCGCCAAGTCGGTGTGCACGCTCATCGGTGACGGCTACTACGACCCGCCGTTGAACGTCCTACTGACCCGCAAGGAGGCCTGGCGGCAGTGCCGGGAGGCGATCACCGAGGTCTGCGCACACGCCTCCGGTCTCGGGCTGAACGTCAGCATCGAACTCCTGCAGGGGACCATCCTCAACCGGGTCGAGCTGATCGAGCGGATGTTCGACGAGGTGGGTGCCAGCAACCTGCGGATGACGATGGACACCGGGGCGTTCTACGTAGCGGTTAAGCCGTTCATGAACGTCAAGCAGGCGATCAAGCGGCTCGCCCCGTACATCGACATCGTCCAGATCAAGGACGAGGTGGGGTTGCCGACGATCGTGCACAGCAACCACATCTGGTTCGGCGGCGGCCTGGTCGACTTCCGGGAGACGTACGAGGCGCTCGCCGAGATCAACTTCGACGGGTACGTGAGCGTCGAGTGGGAGGGCTGGCAGGTCGGCGGGAACATCGGGGTCGGTGAGCCGGCCGGTGTCGGGCTGGCCGACTTCGACCGGGTTGCCGAGGAGTCCCTCGAGTACCTGATGGACTTCGGCTTCGTACCTCGGCGGGGGCGTTGACCGGCCGTGCACCCGGTGCCGTCCTCGTCGGTCTGGACCTGGGTACCACGGGCGCGAAGGCGGTAGTCGTCGACGCGGGCACCGGCGCCACGGTAGCCCGATCGCACCGGGACTATCCCTCGGACACCGGCCGCGCCGGGCGGCACGAGCAGGACCCGGCGCACTGGTGGACGGCGTCGGCCGGGGCGTTGCGGGAGGCGCTGGCCGGGGTCGACGCCGGTTCCGTCGTCGCTGTCGGCCTGAGCGGCCACATGCACGCGGTGGCGCTTTTCGACGACCAGGACCAGCCGGTACGTCCCGCGCTGACCTGGGCGGACCGCCGGGCCGCCGAGCAGGTGCACGAGCTGCGCCGACACGGCGCGCTCGTCGGTGAGCTGACCGGGAATCCGGTGGTGGAGGCGTTCACCGCCCCCAAGCTGGCCTGGGTCGCGGCCCACGAACCCGACGCGGTTGGCCGGGCCGCGCGTCTGGTGCAGCCCAAGGACGTGCTCCGTCACCACCTCACCGGCGGCTGGGGCACGGACCACACCGACGCCGCCGGCACCCTGCTGTACGACGTGCACCGGCGGCGATGGGAGCCGAGGCTCTGGGCCCTGTGCGGGGCCGACGAGCGACTCGCGCCGGCTGTGTCCGGTTCGGCGGAGATCGTCGGTACCGTACCGGCCAGCGTGGCCGAGGCAACCGGATTACCCACCGGCACTCCGGTGGTCGCCGGAGCGGGCGACGTCTCCTGCGCGGCGCTCGGCGCCGGCGCGGTGACCGGCGGCCGGGTCTACGTCAACGTCGGCACCGCCGCGCAGATCATCACACCGCTGGACGACCCGCGTCCGGACGTCGACCGCTTCGTCTTCGCCCGCGCCGGTGGGGACGGCTTCCTCGGCATGGTGTCCTCGTACGCGGCCGGGCTGGCGATCCGTTGGTGCGAGCGGAACATGCTGCCCACCGGCGCGGACCAGCGCGGTGGTAGCACCGACGGAACGGCGGACCGGCTGGCCCGAGACAGTGAACCCGGCGCGCGGGGGCTGACCTTCCTGCCGTACCTGCTCGGTGCCAGCGCCCCGATCCATGACCCGCACGCCCGGGCCGCGCTGCTCGGCATCGGTCCGGAGCACGGACCCGCCGACATCGCACGCGCCGCGCTGGAAGGCGTCGCGTACGCCTGTGCCGCCGCCGTTGACCAGCTCCTCGATGGTGCGGGCGCGGCGACCGGGATCCAGGTCGGTGGTGGGGTGACCCGATCCGAGGTCTGGTGCGAGACCTTCGCGTCCCTGTTCGACGTGCCCGTGCGCCGACTGCGTCAGGACGCCTCGCCGCGTGGCGCTGTCGCACTGGCCGGGATCGGTGCCGGCGTGTGGCCGGACATCGCGACGGCCGCGGCGGTCCTCGACGACAGTGAGCCACTGCCGGTGACCGGCCAGCATCGGGCCGCCTACCGCCAGGCCCGTCGTCGCTACGACACGGTCGTGGCCGCGACCGCCGCGCTCTCCGGTGATCCGAGCCCCCATTCTGGAGCCGACCGGTGACCGGCCCGACCGAGTCGGGCGGCGCCGCGGCACTCGCCGCGCGGCTGAACCTGGACGCGATCGTGGCGGAGGCGTCCCGGCTGATCGCGATCGAGGGCCACCAGGACCACCCCGCCGAGGAACGTGCCGTCGCCGGCCACGTCGCCGAGCGGCTGCGCTCCTGCGGAGCCGAGGTCGACCTTCAGCCGGTGACGGGCGACCGGGTGAACGTCATCGCCCGGTTGCGCGGCAGTCGACCCGGACCGACGTTGATGCTCAACGCGCACCTGGACACCGTGCCGCCGTACGGCATGGTCGACGGACTGGTGCCCCGGGTGGCGGACGGGCGGCTCTGGGGCCGGGGCGCGAGCGACATGAAGGGTGCTCTCGCGACGATGATCGCCGTTGTCGAGCTGCTGGCCGGGGCGGACGTCGACTTCGCCGGGGAGTTGCTGCTCACCGGCGTCGCCGGGGAGGAGAACGGCAGCCCGGGGATGCGGGCACTGGTCGAGTCGGGGGTGACCGCCGACTTCGCCGTCGTGGGCGAACCGACGATGCTGAGGGTCGGGCGGGCGCACAAGGGTGCCATGTGGGCGCAGGCCACCTTCCGGGGTGTCGCCACCCACGGCAGCGTGCCCGACGACGGGGTGAACGCCGTCTACCACGCGGCCCGTTTCATCACCGCCATCGAGCGGAACCTGGTGGAGACCCTGGACCGCCGCCGCCACCCACTGCTCGGGCCGGCGACCGTCAACGTCGGGATGGTCAACGGTGGGGACCGTCCGCCAATGGTCCCCGCGTCCTGCGTCGTCGCGCTCGACCGCCGGTGGCTACCCTCGGAGCGGCATGACGAGGTGCTGGCCGAGCTGCGGGCGATCGTCGCCGACCTGCGGCGTACCGACCCGACCGTCGACGCGACGGTCGAGGAGATGGAAGGTACGGCGACGTTCGTACACACCCCGCTCGACTGCCCGCCCGACAACTCGTACCTGCGGATGCTCTGTGGTGTCGCCGCGGACCCGGAGCCGGTCGGGCTCCAGTTCTGGACCGATGCCGCCTTGCTGGCCACCGCCGGGATCCCGGCGGTCGTCTGCGGGCCGGGTGACATCGCGCAGGCCCATTCGTTGCGGGAGTGGGTCGCCCTCGATCAGCTGCACGGCGCGGCCAAGGTCTACCTTGCAATGGCGCAGCGGATGCTCTCGGTGCGTCCGCACCAGTGTGACGCCGAGGTAGAGGTATGACCGTGCCCAACATCGAACGGGGACCCGACGGCCTGCGGGCGGTCGAGCGGGCCGCCGCGGTGCTGCAAGCGCTCGCCGAACGCCCGTCGGGTGCTTCGCTTACCGAACTCGGCAGGGCGACCGGGATCCCGACCACCACGGTGCACCGGATGCTCGGTGTGCTGCGCGGTGTCGCCCTGGTACGGGAGACCGTCGACGGCCGGTACGCCCTGGCGGCGGGGACCGTGGCCCTCGCCCACGCGTATCTGGACGGGTTGGACCTGCGCCAGGAGGCGCTGGAGGTGATGCGACCGTTGTCGGCACGGACCGGCGAGACGAGCCATCTCGGCGTCCTCGCCCTGGTACACGTCGTCTACATCGAGAAGATCGACAGCCCGTCGCCGGTACGGATGTACAGCCGCGTGGGCCAGACCAACCCGGTGCTGAGCACCGCGATCGGTCGCGCCATCCTCGCCTATTCACCGGGGCACGTCGTGGACGAGGTCGTGCAGGCGCAGACCCGGCTCACCGGTGAACCGGTCGACCGGGCGGCGCTGGACGCGCTCTGCGCCCGGGTACGGGCCGAGGGCTACGCCTGTGACCTGCAGGAAAACGAACTCGGCATCTCCTGCGTTGCGGCTCCGGTCCTTGACCACAGTGGACACGTCGTGGCCGGGCTGAGCATCTCGGCACCGGCCGCCCGATTCGACCGGGAGGGGGCCGCCCGACTCGGCCCACAGGCTCGCGCCGCCGCCGTCGAACTTTCCGGCCGGCTCGGCTGGAGCGGCGGCAACCCCGCCGAGGCGGCCGGTGTCCCGGCCCGGTCCACTGCCCAGGCACCGGCCCCGCGCTCCAGGGCCAAGGCGTCGGTAGTGCGCGGGAGAACCGCCAACAACCCGGGCGCGGAGTCGACTCCCCCGGATGAGGGGTCGGGATGAGGAGCTTCACGACCGGGTGTGCTCGGTGCGGACACGTCGCGGCGTTCCCCGCGTACCGGTGTCGGGCATGCGCGTCGCCGCTGGTGCTCGACCTGGCACCGGTCAGCGCCGCGGACTGCCGACCCACCTCGGGGCGAGGGCTCTGGCGGTATGGCCGGATGCTGCCCCGGGTCCGGCACTCGGTGACCCTGGGCGAGGGCGCGACACCGCTGCTGCCGCTGCGGCACGGTGGCGCGACAACCCACGTGAAGCTTGAATCGGTCAACCCGTCACTGTCGTTCAAGGACCGGGCGATGGCACTGGCCGCGTCGGCGGCGCTCGACCACGGGATGACCGGTCTGGTCCTGGCATCCACCGGCAACGCGGCCGTCTCGGCCGCCACCTACGCCGCCGCCGCCGGGCGGCGCTGCCGGATTTTCTGCGCCACCGGTTCGAACGCCGGCAGCAAGCTGGCGACCGCCCGTGCACACGGTGCCGAGGTGGAACTCGTCGCCGGCCACTACAGCGACGCGTACGCCGCGGCGACCCGGGCCGAGGGCGAGGGCTGGCTCAACGTCACCACCACCTACCGGAACCCGTTGTTGACCGAGGCGTACCGGCCGATCGCCGCCGAACTGGTCGACGACCTCGGTGACGTACCCGATGTCGTCGTCGTGCCGGTGGGTGCGGGACCGTTGTTGCGGGGCATCTGGCTCGGCTTCACCGATCTGGTCGCCGCCGGCCTGACCGGGCGTGAGCCCCAGATGGTGGGCGTACAGGCCGAGGCGTGCGCGCCACTGGCACGCGCCTGGGGTGCCGGTGACCGTGGCCGCGCGGAATGGGCGGCCGCGCTGCGGCAGCCGTTCGAGGTCGGACCGACCGCCGCCACCGCCATCGCCGACGCCCTGCGTGGCTACGAGGACGAGGGCCTGCTGACGCTGGACGCGGTCCGGCGGAGCGGCGGGCGGATCGTCGCCGTCGGCGAGCCGGCGATCGCCGAGGCAGGACACCGGCTGGCCGGCGAGGGGCTGTTTGTCGAGCCCGCGGCAGCCGCCACCCTCGCGGCCCTGCGGAACCCCGTCGTCGCCGGCTCCGAACGCGCCAACGCCTGCGTCGCGGTGCTCACGGGCCACGGCGCGAAGGAATCGTCCACCCTGACGGCTGGGGGTATGGCATGACCGGACCGAATGATCCGTCAACCGGACCGAGTGTGGTCATCGCCGGGGTGGGGCGCTTCGGTGACCTGCACGCCCGTGTGTGGGCCGAGGCCGGTGCCCGGATCGCCGGCCTCGTGGACCCGGACGCCGACCGACTGGCGGAGGTGGGGCGTACCCACCGGGTCGCGCGGACCGGAACCGACCTCGCCGCGCTCCTCGGCCAGGTGCGAGCCGACATCGTCGTCATCGCCTCCGACGAGGCATCCCACGCGGAACTGGCCATGACCGCGCTGACGACTGGCAGCCACGTCTTCGTCGAGAAGCCGCTGGCGCTCTCCGCGGCCGACGCGTGGCGGATCGCCGACATCGCGCAGGCCCACCAGCGGCAGGTGGTGGTCGGTCACATCTCCCGGTTCACCGACCAGATGACCCGGATGCGGGCCCGGGTGGAACGCGGTGCGGTGGGCCGGCTCTGCGCGTTGCGCCTGCGCCGCGACTTCAGCCGTGCCTGGTTTCTCAGCTTCGGTGACCGGGTCGACCCGGTCTGGGAGTCCTGCGTACACGACATCGACCTGGCGATCTCGTTCGCCGGCACGCGGGTCCGCCGGGTGATGGCGATGCGCAGCGGTGCCGCCGGTGACGCGGCACCCAGCGTGGTCACCGCACTGCTCGAATTCGACAGCGGCGTGATCGCCACCGTCGAGTCCGCCTGGCTCGTGCCGTTCTCCGCCCCCGGCACCCTCGACGACGGGCCGTTGGACCTCGACGGTGCGATCGTCGGCGAGGCCGAGGTGCTGGGTCTGGACGGGATGCTCAAGCAGCGCCTGGTCAGCGACGCGCTGGTGGAATGGACGAAGGCCGGCGTCCAGGTGCCGGACCTGTCCCTGTGGCCGGAGGAGGATGGCGCCGTCGGCGGTGCGTTGCGCCGAGAGGTCCGATACTCCCTGGCGGTCTGCACCGGCCGGGGCCGTCCGGACCTGATGCCGTTGGAGCAGGCCTGCTGGGGCGTCGAGGCGGCCGAGGCCATCATCGAGTCCCTGCGTACCGGCGCTCCGGTGGAGCCTGCCCGGCGCTGACGGCGAGGCCGCCGAGGACCTTCATCCTAGGACGGCTAAGTGGCTGTGCGGTTTGTCGCCGCAGGTGGGAGGCGCCAGTGGACGCTTGCGGGGAGTCGGACCGAATACGGCGACGCGCGATCGGGGACGGCTGCCAGAAGTCAGTGACGCATCCCTCAGTCCCGCTGCGCATCAAGATGATCTAGGGTGGCAGCCGAGGAGCGCGGATGATGTCACGACCGGGGGTACAGCGTGCGCTGATCGCTGCCGTCCAGGTGCTCAGCCTGGCGGTGTGGTTCTCGGCCTCCGCCGTGGTGCCGGCGCTACGCGAGTCGTGGCAGATCGGCGCCGCCGCATCCGTGGGCTGACCGCGTCCGTGCAACTCGGCTTCGTCGCCGGTGCCGTCACGTCCACCGTGCTGAACCTGGCCGACCGGATCAGGCCGCACCTGCTGATGGCCGGCTGCGCGACGCTGGCCGCCGCCTGCACCGGCGTCTTCGCCCTCACCGTCGACGGGCTGGCCGGGGCCATCCCGCTGCGGTTCCTCACCGGTGTCTTCCTGGCCGGGGTGTACCCGGTCGGCATGAAGCTACCGGGTCCTGGGCACCGCCGGCCCGCCGGGGGCTCGCGTTCGGCGTCATGATCGGCGCGCTGACCCTCGGCTCGGCGCTGCCGCACCTGATCGGGGGGCTGGGTGACCTGCCGTGGCGCGGCGTGATGGGCACCGCGGCCGGCTGCGCGTTGCTCGGCGCGGTGGTGGCCGTGACCCTGGTGCGGGAGGGTCCGCAGTTCGCCCCGGGCACGCCGCCGCGGCCGTACCCTCGGTACGCCCTGGCGATGTTCCGCCAGCGTGGTCCCCGGCTGGTGAACCTGGGCTACTTCGGGCACATGTGGGAGCTGTACACGCTGTGGACCTGGCTGCCCAGCTTTTTGATCGCCGGCACGGCGGCCCGTACCGGGCGCGACGACGCGAACGTCAGCCTGCTCGCGTTCCTGGCCATCGGTCTCGCCGGGGTCGCCGGATGCCTCGCCGGCGGTTGGGCCGCGGACCGGTTCGGACGACCCCGAGCGGCGGTCACCGCGCTCGCGGTCAGCGGGGTCTGCTGCCTGACCTCACCGTTGTTCTTCACCGCTCCGCCCGGCGCCGTCGTGGTGCTGGGTGTGGTGTGGGGTGCGGCGGTGATCGCGGACTCCGGCGTCTTCTCCACCGCGTTGAGCGAGGTCGCCGACCGGCGTTACGTCGGCACCGCGCTCACCGCCCAGACGGCCATCGGTTTCGCCTTGACCGTCGTCACCATCCAACTCGTTCCCCTCCTGGCCGACGCGGTCGGCTGGCGCTGGGCGTTCTGGTTGCTTGTGCCAGGTCCACTGGTCGGCGCGCTGGCCATGGGCGCGTTCGGCCGGCAGCCCGCCCGAGCGTGATCCGTGGGAGGCGGCCGGTTGACACCCTCCGCGTACCCACCGCGCGCCCCGCGGCAGCAGCCGGCGTGCCTTCGTGCCCACCGGAGCTGCCCGTCATTGAGGCGACAGCGCCACCGGCGCCCGGTCCGGGGTGGTCGTCGATGAGCATGGACTGGTGCCAGGTTGATCTGCATGAGGACGGAGGGGCGTCAGGCGGGGGCGATCTCGCCTTGGGTCAGTAGACGTAGCGGCTGGGATCCGATAGATCAGCTTTGTGTGGAAGTTGATCGAGGGCCAGCCGCTGCGCTGTGAAAGTATGACAGGACTCCCGATCGACCGGCTCGCTGACCTGATCGGCCGGGTCCGCGAGATCGTGGGCGATGAGTGGGAGAAGCCGCCGGTCGGGCGTCCGCACGTGTTGCCGCTGCCCGTGGCGGTGATCGCGGTGCTGTTCGGCCTGCGGCACAACATGCCCGACGAGGTCCTGGCTGAGGTGTTCGGCTGTTCGCAGGCCACGATCACCCGCTATCACCAGATCCTGCGGCCGATCCTGCGCTGGGTCACCCGCCCTGAGGTCGACCAGCGCCTCGAGCAGACCCGCCGTGATGGTGTGCTGGTCGACGGGTTCGTCGCCCCGGTCGGCGAACGCGAGTCCTACCACGGCCTGTACTCCGGCAAGAAACACGTGTCCGGGCAGAACGTGCAGGTCATCGCCGACCTCGACGGCCGCCTCGCGGACGTCGGCGACCCGGTCAACGCCACCCGCCACGACGCCGCGGCGTTCCACGTCTCCGGCATCGCCGAACGCTGGGCCGACCACTACACCCCTGGCGGACCAGGCATGATCGGCGACGGCGGCTACCAGGGCACCGGCCCGATCACCCCACACAGGAAGCCACCCGGCAGAGAACTCACCACCAAGCAGAAGGCCTACAACTACAGCGTCAACCGGCTACGCGCCGCCGTCGAACGCGCCATCAGCCACCTGAAGAACCGGAAGATCCTCAAGACCGGCTACCACCGGATCATGACCAACTTCCCCGACGTGTCATGCACCGTCACCGCCCTAGAGATCTTCAGAACCGCCACACCCGAGTATTGAATGACCCTCCAGGAGGCGTGTACCGGGGTGTGGATCATGACGGCGTTCGGGTAGCGGCGGCTGAGCCGGTTGGCGGCGGCCTGGCCTCGGTGGGAGGAGCCGTTGTCGACGATCCAGAACACCCGGTGGGCGGAGGTGTACGGCTGCTGGGTCATGACCTCGTCGACGAGGTCGGTGAACGGGTCGATGCCGGTGGTGTCGTGGCAGAGTCCGATGACGTGGGCGCGGTGCACGTCGTAGGCGGCCAGGTAGGCGAGGGCGCCGCCGCGGTCGTACTCGTGATTGACCCGCATGGTGCGGGCGGTACCTGGGGGCAGGGTGGGGTGGCAGCGGCAGCGGGCCTGGACGGAGGTCTTCTCGTCGGCGCTGATGACGTACTCGTCGTCGCGTAGTGGCTGGCCGTCGAAGACGCGCAGGTAGAGGTCCAGGACGCGGGCGGCGCGGGTGGCGAAGTCCGGGTCCCGGATGAGGATCCACGACTGGTGTTGCCAGGGCTTGATCGTGTCGGCGGCCAGGAACCTGCGGATCGTGGCCGGTGAGATCGCCTCGGCGATGCCCCGGGCGACGACCTCGCTGGCCAGATCGGGGCAGCTCCACTTCGACAGCGGTGCGCCGGTCTCGGCCGGCAGTTGGCAGGCCAGGGCCTTGACCTCGGCGATCTGGACCGGGGTGAACCGGGGTGGGCGTCCGCTGCGGTGTCGGTCGGTCAGCCCGGCGATGCCGGCGTCGGCGTACCGGCCGCGCCAGCGGCGCACCGTGTCGACGGTCACCTGCCGCCGGCAGGCGATCTTGGCGTTGGAGTAGCCGTGGGCGGCGTCGCGGACGATCCGGGCGCGGATGACCTGCTGGTAGCCGGCGGTATGCGAGTAGGCCAGGGCTTTGAGCCGGGGCCGATCGGCGGCGGACACGGTGATCTGACGGGCGCGGCAGACGGGCACTCAAGACTCACGATCGATCGACGGTCCCCCGCAGTGGATCACCGACCTTGCCGGATCACGCCCCCGACGGCGACGCGCGACACGCCGCGGGCGGGCAGGATGAGCCCATGCCCACGATCCCCGCGTCGACCAAGGCGTCCCTGATCCAGCGGCTGAGCGGGCACGCCCGCCGGAACTGGCCACAGTTGGCGACCGTGCACGTGCGGCACCACGGCCAGTTCGCCTAGGTCACCGGTGAACTGACCGATGGTGAACAACTCCCCCTGATGCGGCTGCGCTATGGCGGTTCCGCCCACCGGTGGGGTGCTGGCCGTGTAGATCGCGGTGCCCCAGCGGGTGCGCGGATCCGCCGTAACGCAGCCGCATCACTGGTGCCGCAGCACGACCACCTTGACCGCGTTGGCGTGCCCAACGCAGGCCAACAGGATGATCAACTGACAGGGGCGGTGCCGTGGCCTATACGCCAGTTGTGCGGAGGTTGTACGGGTCCCACCGTATCGTCCCACCGTCAGATCGGCCCATGGGAGAGATCCCGTTGACCTGGCTGTGACATGGCGCTGAACCCGCTCGATGTCCTTGGGCCCACCGCCGCGCCCCTGAACATCACAGGTCAGCTGACAAGATCACATTTGCAGATGAATCGGAGGAAACATGGATAGCATCACCCGACGAGTGCAAGCGGTAGCTGACCGGATACTTGAGGTTGTTGTGCCTCGTGCCGACGTCCAGGCCATCGACTGCTGGAGCGAGTACCGGTGTATGACCCTCAACAGCGTGCGGTACCGCTGGACCCGGCGGTGCTGCTACTACGGGCCGAGTCGGCCCATGAGCTGCACCTCATGGACCATCTTCTCCACTGAGGGCTGTTAGCACCGGCGCCATCCGGAGTAGGGAGCAGGGCATGGCGGGAGGCGGCTGGTGATGTATCTGGCGGTGGCCTGCCGTGCTCTGATCTTCGGCGTCTTCCTGTGCTCGCTGGTCAGCAAGCTTCGCGGTCCGGCGGCGTATTCGAGCTTTGTCGCTTCGACCGGTGGGTTGTTGGGCCGGCCGCGCCGCGGTGTGGCCGTGGGCGTGGCCGCGGCCGGTACGGTGATGGCCGAGGCTGCGGTGACGGTGCTGGTGGTGATTCCGGCGACGGCGCTGACCGGGTTGACGCTGGCGGCAGCGCTCCTGGTGGCGTTCTCGGTCGCCATCGTGCTGGCAATGCGGGGCGGGCGGCGGGCACCGTGCCGGTGTTTCGGCGCATCGGAGACTCCACTCGGCCTGCCGCACGTGGCGCGTAACATGCTGTTGGCTGTCGCGTGCCTGGGCGGCCTGGTGGCGACGACCGCGGCGACGGGTGTCGGCCGACATCCCGCCGGCGTCGCCGTGGCGCTTGCCGTGGCCGCAGCGGTGTTGCCTTTCGTATTGCGGCTCGATGACCTGGTGGCGCTGTTCCGCCCCACCTATCATCCCGGAAACCTTCGGAGGAAGTGACGATGCCCTTCGTCGTCGCCGCAGTCGCCCTGCTTGGGGCGTTGTGCATGGTGAACCTGCTGTTGACGTTCGGGGTACTGCGCCGGCTGCGGGAGCAGACCGCTGAGCTGAACCGACTCTCGGGCGCCCTACCGCCCGAAATGCCCGCGCCGGAAGAGCTGGTGGGCACGCCTGTGCCGGCATTCGCGGCGACCGCGATCGATGGCACACCGGTCACCCGGGACAGCCTGGTCGGCCGACCGCGGTTGGTCGGATTCTTCTCTGCCGGATGCGCGCCGTGCCACGAACAGGCACCCCTGTTCGCCAAGTGGTTGGCTGAGCAGGGCGGCGACGCCAGCACGGCGGTCGCGGTCATCACCGACTCCGGTCCGGAAGCCGTTGAACTGGCCACGTCGCTGACCGACACGGCGACCGTGGTCGTCGAACCGGACGCTTTCCCGGTGTCCCAGGCGTTCGGGATACGAGGCTTCCCGACGTTCCTGCGGGTCGATGCCGACGGCGTCATCGCGGGTGCGGACGCCACCGTGCGCGGCGTGGTGGGGCACGTGGCGGCCACGTCCTGACGATGCCAGCTTCCGAGATACCGGTGACAGAGCCGGCCAGCCCGCAGCGCCCGCTCCACGAACTGGCCGGGGTGTGGCGGACCGCGTGGCAGGCGGGTCCGTGGTTGACCGTGGCGCAGATGGTGACGACCGTTGCCAGCGGTCTGCTGCCGGCGACCACGGTGTGGCTGACCAAGCTTGTGGTGGATGGGCTGGCGGCCGGTCGGGTCGAGGCGGCCGTCGGCGCCGGAGTGGGCCTGGCCGGCGCCGGTCTGGTCGCCGCGGTACTGCCACACCTGGCCAGCTACCTGCAGGGTGAGCAGCAACGGCGGATGGACCGCCTGATGCAGGACCAGCTGTACACCGCGGTGAACTCCTTCCAGGGGTTGTCCAGGTTCGAGAACCCTCGGTTTCTCGACCGGCTGCGGATGGCGACCGAGGCGACCGGTCCGGCACTCAGCCCGCTCACGTCCGGCCTGCTCGGCATCGGCCGGGACGTGATCACGCTGCTCAGTCTGCTCGGCACGCTGTACTTCCTCAGCCCGGTGATGACCGCGGTCGTGGTGGTCGCGGCGGTGCCGGCGCTGCTGGCGGAGATCTCGCTGGCCAGGCAGCGGGTCGGAATGTACCTGGGCCTGTCGGCGGCGATGCGGCGGCAGGCCTTCTACGGCCAGCTGATTACCGACGTCGGAGCCGCCCAGGAGGTACGCCTGTTCGGCCTTGGTGACTTCTTCAAGGGTCGGCTGCTGCGCGGACTGCGCGAGGTCCAGGACGGGGAACGGCGCCTCGACCGGAAGGTGCTACGTAGCCAGTCACTACTGGCGCTGCTGAGTGCGGTGGTCTCTGGGCTCGGCCTGGTGTGGGCGGTGCACAGCGCCACCACCGGCCGGCTGACGTTGGGCGACGTGACGGCGTTCGTGGTGGCTGTCGCCGGTATCCAGGGATCGCTCATGGGTCTGGTCAACGGCATTGCCAGCGGGCACGAAGCGCTGCTGATGGTCGGTCACCACTCCGCCGTACGCCGCCTCGGTGACGACCTGCCACCCGCCCGCCGACCGGCACAACTCCTGCCGTTGCGGCAGGGCATTGAGGTACGGGACGTGTGGTTCCGTTACCACGACGACCATCCATGGATCCTGCGGGGCGTCAGCCTGACCATCTCCCAGGGCCAGGCGGTCGCACTGGTCGGGCTCAACGGCGCGGGCAAGAGCACTCTGGTCAAACTGTTGTGCCGGTTCTACGACCCGAGCCACGGCGTGATCCGCTGGGACGGTGTCGACATCCGTGACCTGGATCCGGCGCAGTTGCGGCGCCGGATGGGCGTGTTGTTCCAGGACTTCGTGTCGTACGACCTGAGCGCCGCCGAGAATATCGGGGTCGGTGACGTCGACGCGATAGCCGACCGGCGCCGGGTTGAGGAGGCGGCCGGGGCAGCTGGCATCCACACCAATGTGGCCGCGCTGCCGCGGGGCTACGACACGCTGCTCAGCCGCCTCTTCTACCTGGAGGAGGAGAAGGACGACCCGGACACCGGTGTAGTGCTGTCCGGCGGCCAGTGGCAGCGGCTGGCCCTGGGCCGGACGTTCATGCGTGACACCCGGGACCTGCTAATCCTCGACGAACCGAGCGCGGGCCTGGACGCGAAGGCCGAACACGAGATCCACCAGCGCCTCCGGACGCATCGTGCCGGCCGCACCAGCCTGCTCATCTCGCACCGGCTGGGCACGGTTCGGGACGCCGACATGATAGTCGTGCTCGACGGCGGCCTGGTCGCCGAGCAGGGCAGCCACGACGAACTGATCGCCCTCGGCGGCCGGTACGCGCAACTGTTCCGGACCCAGGCCAGCGGCTACGGCGCAACGGCGGTCGAGGAGATCCGATGATTGCTCGGGCGGTGGCCAGCGCCCTGGTCGTCGGCGCCGTAACCGGTGGTGTGGCGTGCTGGCTGCGGCACACCTTTCTCGTCACCACCGTGGCCGGGCGAAGCATGCTGCCCACGTACACCAGCGGTGACCGGATGCTGGTGCGGCGGGTGCCACTGGCCAGGGTCCGCTCCGGCGATGTCGTCGTCCTCGCCGACGGCGACCTGCCAGCGCGTCCCACCCGGTCGGCCAGCACGCGACGCGATCCACCAGGCGAGCTCATCGTCAAACGCGCCGTGGCCGTACCAGGCGATCCCGTACCCGCCGGGGTACCCGTGCCCGACCAGGTCGTACCACCCGGGCACCTGATCGTCCTCGGCGACAACGCCGACGCCAGCTACGACTCGAGAAATGCCGGCTACTACGCCGCGGACACGCTGATCGGCGTCGTGGTCCGCGGTATGCGGCGTAACCAGCACAGCTGAGTCTGCCAGGCTGCTGCCCGTCAACGACGAACTCAACCGGGAGGCGGTGGCGCGGTGCGCCCGGGCCGCGTCGCACGGCCGGGGATCACCTGCCGTCGTCCCGGCTGGACCTCGCCGCCCATCTCTCGCCCGTCGGGTGCGGGCAACCCTTCCGGACGCCGAAGGTATCCGGACATGCTCGGCATCCAGGACGCCTTGGGCATCGAACGCGCGCATGTGGTCTGTCAGTCGATGTTCGGCGGGACCGGGCTCATCCTCAGTGTGGACCATCCCGATCGGGCCGCCGGAGTTCGAACCGGGTGTACGGCTCGACACCGTGCGCGGCGTACTCCGCGACGGCCCAGCGGCATAAGGAGAGCCAGATCTGGTTCAGCGGCACAACCGGAGAAGCCCTCGACTTCGTCTGCGACCTGCTCGCCGCACCCATCACCTGACGCCCGCATCCGAGCTCCGAACCGTCAACCCCCGAAGGACTTCCAGCGCGGACCACTTAGACCGCATCTCATTTGGGGTTGTTGCTGTTCAACAGGTTGAGCCGGTTGGCTCGCCGGTAACAGATCAGAGCGCAGGCCAGGCGCAGGAATCCGGTGTCGTGGGAGGCCTTGCGTTCGTAGCGGCGGGCTAGCCGACGGAACCGGGTGACCCGCTCCAGGCAGCGTTCAACAACGTAGCGATGCCGGCCGAGGCGTGTCGATGACTCGACGTCCTTACGTGCGATCCGGGCGGTGATACCGCGCCGGGCCGGGATCTTGCGGCAGGAAAGGTAGTCGTACCCCTTGTCACCATGCAGTTTCCCGGGACGTTTGCGGGGCCGACCGACCGGCTGACACACCGGCCGGACACCATCGATGACATCTGCCAGAACGATGTGATCGTTGACGTTGGCCGCGGACACCTCCACGGTCAGCGGCAACCCGCCACGGTCACTCATGGCGTGGATCTTGGAGCCGGGCTTGCCCCGGTCTACCGGGCTCGGCCCGGTCAGATTCCCCCTTTGACCGCCCGCACATGCATCGCGTCCACACTCGCCCGGCACCAGTCGATCTGCCCGGCCGCGCCCAGCACGTCCAACATCGCTTGGTGCAACGCCTCCATCACTCCCACGACCACCCACTCGGTGAACCGGCGATGCGCCGTCGCCCGGGATATCGGAAACGACTCTGGTAGCCCGTCCCATGCACAACCGGTCCCCAGGACGTACACGATCGCCGCGAGAGCGACCCGATCGTCGACACGCCGCCCACCACCGCCCTGATGCCGTTTCGGATGCTCCGGCAACAGCGGCTCCGCGAGACGCCACAACGACTCCGGGCAGTACTTCTCAACGTCACTCACACCCGCACAACGGATGATGTTGCATCACAACACGCCCAAATGAGATGCGGTCTTAGCGTCTGCCGGAAGGTATGGGTAGATGGCGCAGCGTCGAGGTCTCGAGGTGCCGGGATCGACACGTCTTGAAATGGGAGGCATACAGCGGGCGGGCAAGGAATTCAAGGTCCTCAGCGGCCAGTTCGTCGCTCATCGCCGCATTCTTCCCGACGGCGCTGTGGTCAGCACCCGGCCGAGCTGGCGCCGGGACTCCACGCCGAGTTTCCGGAACACCTTCCGCAGGTGGTAGTCGACCGTGCTGGCGCTGATGAACAGCCGCTCGGCGATTTGTGGATTGGTCAGGCCGTCGCGGGCCAGCGCGGCGATCGCCGCCTCCTGCGGTGTGAGGTCGCCGGCGGTCTCGGGACTGCGCCTGCGGGCGGTCTCGCCGGTCGCCATCAACTCCTGGCGTGCCCGCTCGGCGAACGCAGGCGCCCCAATGTCCTCGAACATCGTCAGCGCCGTCCGCAGCGTGCCTCGGGCGTCCCTCCGCCGGCGCTGCCGCCGCAACCACTCGCCGTAGAGCAGATGTGCGCGGGCCAGATCGCCAACTGCGGCGGTCCGGCCCAGGGTCGTGATCGCCGACCGGAAGGCGTCCTCCGCCGACGAAGCGGGCGCCAGCAGCGCCCGGGACCGGTGCAGCAGACCCAGCGCCCACGGGGTACCGCTGGCCGTCGCCCGCTCGGTGACCATCTCCAGGGCCTGCGCGCCTGCCACCCGGTCGCCGGAGTGAACCGCCGCCTCGACCAGATCGGGCAGCGCCCGGGTGTACGCGCGTGCGTAGTCGGACTCGATCAGTTCGGTGGCGACCGCGGACGCCGCCCCGTAGTTACCCAGTGCCAGCTCAAGCACGGTTAGCCCGGCCCGGGAGAGGCCGACACTGGACCCCAACCCGAGCCGGATCCCCGCCTCGTACACCCGCTCGATGCGTTCGCGCGCGTCGCCGGGTGCCCGCCAGCCGACCTGTTCCGGGCTGCGGTACACGTCCCACATGTACGGCGTGCTGGCCACCGCGCTGCGCAGCTCGTGAACCTCCAGCAGCAACTCGTCCGCGGCGTCCAAACGTCCGAGCGTGGTCTCGTGCGTCGCCAGCGCGTAGAGCGACGTCTCCAGTATCTGCAGCGCACCGGTGCTGCGCGCCACGCCCGCCGCCCGGTGCAGGATCGACTCCCGGGTCCGGTCGTCCCAGATCCGGGTGCAGGCGGTGACCGCCGTGACGTAGTGCGTGAGCACTTCGGCGTCGGGCAGCTCCCCGGCGGCGACCCGGGCCGTCGAACGGCGGATGATCGGAACCGCGTCCGCGTAGCCCCGCACGGTCATCGTCGCGATCCCGGCGAGCAACGACTCGGTGAGCGTCCCGCCGGGTGCCGCGTGGTCCAGCACCACTTCGGAGATCTCCCGCAACCCGGTGCCCTCGGTGAGGTACTCCGCGGTCAGCGCGGCGTCGAACGCAGCGAGCAACGCGCCCCGCCCCAGTGCCGGATCGACGGCGCGGAACTCCTGGTACGCCGCCAGGCAGGTCGCTGGGACCTGCGCCATCCCGCGTTCGCCGCCGAGGGCGATGAACGTCCTGGCCCGCAGCATCAACCGGTTGCCCTGCCCGGTCGGGTCGAGCAGAACGGGGTCGATCGCGTCCAGCAGCACTTGCGCCTGCGCCGGAGCGCCGGAGGTGTACGCGGCATCGGCGGCGGCGAGCAACCGCCCGGCCCGCTCCCGCTCGTCGGGAGTCAGTTCGGCGGCCCGGGCGAGGAACGTGGCGCGAGCGGCGTAGCCACCCCGGCCGGCGGCCCGTCCCGCTGCCGTGACCAGGTCGGCGGCGACGTCCTCGTCCGGTTGCAGCGCCGCCGTCGCCCGGTGCCACGCCCGCCGGTCGGCGTCCGAGGTACGGGTGGTCGCCCGGGCCAGCGCATGGTGCACCTGCCGCCGTTCAGAGCTCGTCGCGCCCCCGTACACGGCCGAGCGCACGAGGGGGTGCCGGAACCGGATCTCACGGCCGGGGAACACCAGCCGGGCCCGCTCCGCCTCGTCGGCGGCCTCGGGGGAGACGCCCAGCTCGGCGGCGGCCGCTGTCACGTATCCGACGTCGCCCTGGGGCTCGGCGGCCGCGATCAACAACCAGCGCCGGGTCGGCGCGGCGAAACGGCGCACCTGATTCAGATAGTGGGCCTCGAGCCGGCTGCCGACCGGCAACGGCTCCGGCAGCAGCAGCGCCCCGGACAGCTGGTTCTCGGTCAGGGACGCGGACAGGTCGGTGATAGCCAGGGGATTGCCCCGGGTGACCGTGACGATCCGCGCGGCCACCTTCGGGTCGAGCACGCCGCCGACCACCGAGCGCAGCAGGGCCAGGGCGTCCGCCTGCGGCAGTCCTTCGATCGGCAGCGTCGGAAGTCCTTCCAGGACGGCGACGTCCTCGGTGCCGGCGCGGACGGTGAGAACCAGGCCGATGCCCTCGGCGTACACCCGGCGTGCGACGAACGCGAGCACGTTCAGCGATTCCCGGTCCAGCCACTGGGTGTCGTCCACACAGCACAGCACCGGGCCGTGGACGGTGATGCCGGCCAGCAACGACAGCGCCGCGAGGCTGACCAGGAAGCGGTCCGGCGCCGGGCCGTCGGTTAGGCCGACGGCCACCGACAGCGCTTCGCGCTGCATCGGCGGCAGACCATCAAGATCCTGGAGGTACGGGACGAGCAGGCGATGCAGGGCCGCGAAGGAGAAGCCGGCTTCCGCCTCGACGCCCGCCACCCCCAGCACCCGCAGTCCGTCCGCTGCCCCGGCGACCGCGTCGAGCAGCGCCGTCTTACCGATGCCGGCCTCGCCGCGCAGCACCAGCACCTGGCTCATCCCGCCGCGGACCTGTGCCACCAGGGCGTCCAGCGCAGCTCGTTCGGTGTCGCGTCCCAGCAGCACGGCAGCAGACTACGTGAACGGCGCGACGACTACGAGGTTCGCCGTCACGCCTACGCGACGGCATGGACGCGATGCCCGGCACGCCGTACCTACCCTGACGGTGTGATCGAGTTGGACACCGCCCGGCATGTCATGCACGGCCGGGACGACGAGCAGGCCATCATCGCCGGTCTCCTGGCCGGTGCCCAGACCCGGCGCGGCGCCGCCCTGGTGATCCGCGGGCACCCGGGCATCGGCAAGACGATGCTGCTCACCGTGGCCCGCCAGGCAGCCGCCGAGGCCGGGATGCTCGTGCTTGCCGCGAACGGCGCGGAGGCCGAGGCGGCGCTGCCGTTCGCCGGGCTGCACCAGCTGCTCGCCCCGCTGCTGAGCAACCTGCCCGCACTGACCCCGGCCCTGCAGCGCACCCTGCGCGGCGCGTTCGGGCTCGAGGACATCCGCCCGGACCTGTTCACCGTCGGCCTGGCCGTCCTCGAACTGCTCGGCGACCAGGCCGCTCGCAGACCGCTGCTGATCGTCGCCGACGACGCACACTGGCTCGACCCGGAAACCCTGGCCGTCCTGGTGTTCGTGGCCCGGCGGCTGACCGTCGAACCGATCGCCGCGGTGATGACGGTCCGGTCCCAGCACACCGGTGTGCTCTCCGGCACCGGCCTCGGACAGCTACGGCTCGGCGAGCTCGACGACACCACCGCCGAGCGGGTGCTCGCCGACCATGCGCCCGACCTCACGCCGAGCCTGCGCGAGCGGGTCCTGGCCGAGGCCGCCGGAAACCCCCTGGCCCTGGTGGAGCTGCCGCGCCTGCTGGTCCCCGGTACGGAGGTGCCGGAGCTGCTGCCGGTCAACGAGCGGCTGGAATCGGCATTCGCCGACCGGTTCGCCCAGCTTCCGGAACCGACCCGCGCGATCGTGGCGGCCTTCTCTGCCGACGCCGGATGCCCGCTGCCGGACCTGCTGGCGGCCGCGCAGGCGCTGACCGGGACGGCCCCGTGGCCGGGCAGATCCAGCCGGCCATCGACGCCGGCCTGGTCCAGATCCACGACCGGCGGCTGCGGTTCCGGCACCCGCTGGTCCGGTCCGCGGTGTACGCCGCGATGGACGACTTCTCCAGGCTGACCATCCACGCCGTGCTCGCCGATCGCCTGGCCGACCCCGACCGCCGGGTCTGGCACCGCAGCGCGGCCACCCTCGGCCCGGACGAGGAGGTCTGCGACGAACTGGAGGCCGCTGCCGGCCGCGCATGGGAACGCGGCGCGCTCGGCGTCGCCGTCACCGACCTGGACCGGGCCTCGGACCTGACGGCCGACGCCGGCCGGCGTTCCTCGCTGCTGCTGCGCGCCGCGGAACTGGCCTCGCAACTGCACGACCGGCAGATCGCGGTCCGGCTTGTCGCCAAGGCCCACCCGGCGCAGGGCAACGCCGCGGACCAGGCCCGGCTGGCCCTCGTCCGCGACATCGTGGAGCCCGGCGACGTCCGCGACACCGACCGCATCACCCTGCTCTGCGACATGGCCCTCAACGCCCGGGCCACCGGGGACACTGGCCTGGCCGCGATGCTCTGCTGGCGGGCCGCATCCCGCTCGTGGTGGGCAGGCCTGCCGGTCGACGACGGCGAACGGATCGTCGCCGTGCTCGGCAAGCTCGGCCTGGCAGCCGACGAACCGGCCGCGCTGGCCATCGCCGCGTACGCCCAGCCCGACGTGCACGGGCCCGCCGTCCTGCGGCAGCTGCCGTCGCTGGTGCCCGACCGCAGCGACACCGACGGCATGCGGTTCCTCGGCGGGGCCGCCCTAATCCTCGGCGACTTCGTCACCGCGTCCTCGTTCATGGGCACCGCCTCGGCCGGCTACCGGGCACAGGGCCGCGCCGCGCTGCTGGCCCGCAACCTGTCCTCGACCGCCTTCATCCGGTTGTGGCTCGGCGGATGGCCCGCGATCCGCGCCGACCTGGAAGAGGCCGAGGCCCTGGCCGAGGAGACCGGCGACTACTTCTGGATCGTCGCGGCCCGCGCCGCCCAGGCCCTACTCGAAGCGATGTGCGGCAACCATCAGGCCGCGTCCCGGCTGGCCGACTCGGTGCTGGCCAGCCCGCTGGTGGCCGGCGTGCGGTTCGTCTCCCAGGCCGCCCAGCACGCCCGCGGGATGGCCGCGAACGCCGCCGGGCGCCACGACCAGGCGTTCGACCTGCTCCTGCGGGTCTTCGACCCTCAGGACGACACCTTCCACCCGGACATGTGCGGCTGGGCACTGCCCGATCTGGCCGACGCCGCCGCACGCTCCGGCCGCCACCAGGAAGTACGCGAGATCCTCGCCCGATCCCGGCGGCGGGCGGACCGGCTGCCCTCACCTATGCTGCGGCGCTCCCTGGCGTACGCCCAAGCCGTCCTCGCGCCGGAGGACGACACCGAGCGGGCGTACGAGAAGGCTTTCGCGATGGACCTCGCGGCGTGGCCGGTGCACCGGGCGCGGCTCCAGCTCGCCCACGGTTCGTGGCTGCGCCGCCGCCGCCGCATCCTGGAGTCCCGCCCGCCGTTACGCGCCGCTCGCGACGGCTTCGACGCGCTCGGCGCTGCCGCCTGGGGCCGCCTCGCCCGTGAGGAGCTCCGGGCCGCCGGCGAGGAGAGCGCCGGCCGGGAGACCCCGTCCGGCGAGCGGCTGACCGCGCAGGAGCTGCAGACCGCGATGCTGGCCGCGGCCGGCCTGACGAACCGGGAGATCGGGCAGCGCTTGTTCATGTCGCACCGCACGGTCAGCTCCCACCTGTACCGCATCTTCCCGAAGCTCGGCATCAGCGCCCGCGGCCAGCTGCGCACGGCTCTGGAGACGCTGCCGCAGTCAGCTGACTGATGCGTCCCCGCCGGGCGCCGGAGATGGTCGGGGCATGAAAGACGTACGAGTTACGCATATCGGTGGACCGACGACGCTGATCGAAGTGGCCGGCTGGCGGATCCTCACCGACCCCACCTTCGACCCGCCGGGCCGTCGGTACTCGTTCGGCTGGGGCACCGGCTCCCGCAAGACCACCGGGCCGGCGCTGTCACCGGAACAGGTCGGCCCGGTGGACGTCATCCTGCTGAGCCACGACCACCACGCCGACAACCTCGACAATCGCGGCCGGGAACTGATCGCCCGGACACCCGTCGTGATCACCACCCGCGCCGGAGCCCGCCGGCTCGGCGACCCGGCGCAGGGGTTGCAGGCCTGGGAGAAGACCGTCCTGCGGGACCCGGATCGGCCGGCCATCACCGTCATTGCGACGCCGTGCCGGCACGGACCGGCGCTGAGCAGGCCGATCGCCGGCCAGGTGATCGGCTTCGCCCTGCACTGGCCCGGGCAGGAGCACGGCGCCCTCTGGGTCACCGGCGACACCGTCCTCTACCCGGCGGTGCGCGACGTGCCGCGCCGGCTCACCGTCGACACGGTGTTGCTGCACCTGGGCGCGGTCCGGTTCCCGATCACCGGCCGGCTGCACTACAGCCTCACCGCGGCCGAAGCCGTCGAGCTCTGCCGCCTGGTTCGGCCCCGCACCATCATCCCGGTGCACTACGAGGGATGGTCGCACTTCAGCCAGGGACGGCAGGCGATCGAGCGGGCCTTCGCCACCGCCCCGGACGGGCTCGGCGAGCGACTGCACTGGCTGCCGCTGACACGACAGTCAGTGGACTGATGCCCGGGCGGCCCCGGATCGACCAGCGTGGTGGCATGCCAACTCGACGTAACCTCATCGCCGGCTCAGCGGCCATCGCGGCCGGCACCCTGATCGGATCACCGGCCACCGCGTCCACCCGCAGCAAGCCGACCGTCGTGCTGGTGCACGGCGCGTTCGCGGACGCCTCCGGCTGGAACGACGTCGCCCGAATCCTGTTGCACGATGGCTACCGGGTGATCGCCCCGGCCAATCCGCTGCGCAGCGTGTCCGCCGACTCCGCCTATCTCTCGAGCGTCCTGGCGACCCTGACCGGGCCGCTGATCCTGGCCGGCCACTCCTACGGCGGCATGGTCATCACCAACGCCGCCCGGGACAACCCCCACGTCAAAGCCCTGGTGTACGTCGCCGCGTTCGCCCCTGACGAAGGGGAGACCCTGCACGACCTGCAGGTCAAGTACCCCGGCACCAAGCTCGACGAGAGTTCCCTGGACTTCCGGCCGCACCCCGGCGGCTACGACGGATACGTCAAGCCGGAGGCCTTCCGCGAGGTGTTCGCCGCCGACCTGCCCCGCCACGTCACCGACCTGATGGCCGTCACCCAGCGGCCCGGCGACACCACCACCCTGGGCGAGCCGTCCGGTGCGCCCGCCTGGAAGACGATTCCCTCGCACTTCCTGATCGCCCGCCACGACAACCTGATCCCGGCCACCGTGCAGCGATTCATGGCCGCCCGGGCCGGTGCCCGCAGCGTCGAGGTGAACTCCTCGCACGTCGCCATGATGTCCCAGCCGCGCGCGACCGCGGCCCTCATCCGGAAGGCAGCCCGATGAGATACGTGACCACCACCGACGGCGCGTCCATCTTCTACAAAGACTGGGGCGCGGGACGCCCGGTCGTGCTCAGCCACGGCTGGCCGCTCAACTCCGACAGCTGGGAGGCCCAGGCGCTCTTCCTGGCCGGCCACGGCTACCGGGTCATCGCCCACGACCGCCGGGGGCATGGCAGGTCCACCCAGACCTGGCACGGCAACGAGATGGACACCTACGCGGACGACCTCGCGGCCCTGATCGAGCACCTCGAGCTGACCGAGGTCACCCTGGTCGGGTTCTCCACCGGCGGCGGCGAGGTCACCCGCTATCTCGGGCGGCACGGGAGCGCCCGGGTCGCGCAAGCGGTCCTCGTCTCCGCGGTGCCGCCGCTCATGGTGCGCCGCGACGACAACCCGCACGGTGTGCCGATCGACGTCTTCGACGGCCTGCGCGCCGGCTCGGCGGCCGACCGTTCGCAGTTGTATAAGGACCTCGCCGACGGCCCGTTCTTCGGCAACAACCGCGACAGCGTACAGATCTCCCAGGGTATCCGCGACGCGTTCTGGCTGCAGAGCATGGCGGCCGGGCACCGCAACGCCTACGAGTCCATCGCGGCGTTCTCGGCCACCGACTTCCGCGACGACCTCGCCGCCTTCGACGTGCCGACGCTCGTCATCCACGGCGACGACGACCAGGTGGTGCCGTTCGAGGTCGGCGGCAAAACCTCCGCCGACCTGGTCAAGGACGCCCGGCTGCTCGTCTACCCGGGCGCGCCGCACGGTATCACCGACACCCACAAGGAGCAGCTCGGCAACGACCTGCTCACGTTCCTCGAGGAGTACCGCGCATGAGCACGATCGTCCTGATCCACGGACTGTGGGTCACCCCGCGCAGCTGGGAACAGTGGATCCCGTACCTCAAGGCCAAGGGCCACACGGTGATCGCGCCCGCGTACCCCGGCTTCGACGTCGAGGTGGAGGCGCTACGCGCCGACCCGGCCCCGATCGCCGCTGTGACCGTCCCCGAGACCCTCGCCCACCTGGAGGAGATCATCACCGCACTGCCGGAGAAGCCGATCCTGATCGGGCACTCCTTCGGCGGCACGCTCACCCAGCTGCTGCTCGACCGGGGCCACGGCGCGGCCGGCGTGGTAATCGACTCGGCGCCGCCGGAAGGTGTCCGGGTCACCCCGCCGTCGCAGATCAAATCCCTGTTCCCGATCTTGAACAATCCGGCGAAGCGCCACCAGGCGGCCGGCTTCACCCCCGAGCAGTGGCACTACGCGTTCACCAACACCCTCTCCGAGGAGCAGGCCCGGGAGGCCTACGACCGGTACGCGATCCCCGCGCCGGGCAGCTGGGTATGGGCCTACGGCCTGATCGCCAACTTCAAACCCGGCAAGCAGGAGACCTGGGTCGACTACCACAACAACGCCCGGGCGCCGCTGCTGTTCATCGCCGGCGGCGCGGACCACATCATGCCGCCGTCGGTTAACAGATCCAACGCCGAGCACTACAAGGCGCCGGACACGATCACCGACTATTACGAGTTCGCCGGCCGGTCCCACTGGACCTGTGCCGAACCGGGCTGGGAAGAGGTCGCCGACAAGGCACTCGACTGGGCGTTGCACCACGCTCGCTGACGGGTCGCATCCTGGGCCGGCGTCGTCTCCTGCCGGCCCAGGGAGCCGAGGATCATGCGTAGGTCCCGAGTTCGATTCTCGGAGGCGGCTCAGGGGAAGGCCCCGACCAGGAGAAATCTCGATCGGGGCCTTATGTTTGTCTATGTTGTTTGAATCGCCCCCCGAAAACCCCCCAGAAACGCGTGTGCGCGATCGGGTTTCACGTGTCTGCGCCGTGGCAGGGGCACGGCAAAGTCAGCGGGTGGGGTGTTTGGGCCACGGGCAGGGCAAAGTCGTAGAGTGCTCGTCTGAGGAGCAGTGACAAGTCCTCAAGGACCTGGCACTGATGTTCAACAGCATCGTGCAGGGTTGGATCAACTATTACGGGCGCTTCTGCAAGTCCATGTTGTATCCCCTCCTGCGGCGCATCAATGATCATCTGGTGCGTTGGGCCATGCGGAAATACAAACGGTTGCGCCGACGCGAGAAGCGGGCGGGGGAGTTGATGGCGGAAGCCTCACGGCGATCCCCACGACTGTTCGCCCACTGGCGGTTCGGCCTCAAACCCGGCGGCTGGACGATGGGAGCCGTGTAAGCCGAGAGGTTTAAGCACGGTTCTATGAGCGGCGGGGGTGCGATTCCCCCCGCCGACTCTCCTCGTCGTCATGGTGTCCGGAACGAGGGAACAGGCCGAAAGCCTGTGGGAACAGGTGGCGGCGGTCCTCGCCCCGGTCCGGCTCCGGCTGGCACCGGACAAGACGAAGATCGTGCGTGTGCCACGCGCGCAGAGGGAGAGGTTGGGATGTAGGTAGGAGACCTCGATCGATGTGCTGCTGCGTGGAAGATGAAGGATTGTGGCCCTTCGGCATCGCCCTTCGGGGGGTGGTGTCAAACCGCCTCATGCTGCGTTGGCTGAAGACCGGCGTGGTGAGCGATGAGGAAAAGGCGCCGTGAGAGGTGTCAGGTGGGAATCGGGAAGGCGAGCGTAAGCGAATCGCTATTGAAGTGTCGAAATTAGTTTTAGATGGCATCAGAACTGGAGCGTGCACGAGGTTCCAGGATGAGTCTGGCGGATACCCGGTTACTGGCCAGGCGGTGCCCGGCATGTAGGCGACGCGAGCCCGGTTTGCTGCTTTCACGTGGAACGTGGGAAGGCCAGCCCCGACACTGCCGCCGCTGGGGAGCGGCGGCGAGAGGGAGTGCGCCAAGCGGCAGAAACCGTAAGGCGTTGAGTACTGTCGCGGGGTTGGCATTCGGACCGGCTCATAGTAGTGAGGAACCCTCTGTAATGGAGGGGGAGCGAAGGGGCCGGACCATCCGGGGTGAGTTCGTTCGGGCAACCAGAAGATTCTGGGAGGGATCGAGTGGGCGAGCTGAAGTCGCCGGGAAAGCCGTTTGTCATCTCGAAGCGGCTCGTCTGGGAAGCGTACCTGAGAGTCAAGGCCAACCAGGGTGCGCCGGGTGTGGATGGGTGCTCGATAGAAGAGTTCGAAGCCGATCTGGAGAATAATCTGTACCGGATCTGGAATAGGATGTCTTCGGGTAGCTACTTCCCACCCCCGGTGAAGGCGGTGGAGATGCCGAAGTCGCATGGCGGGGTAAGAATTTTGGGCGTGCCGACTGTGGCTGATCGGATTGCGCAAACGGTGGTTGCCATCGAGTTGGAGAAACGGGTGGAACCGATGTTCCACCGGGACTCGTTCGGCTATCGGCCACGGCGCTCCGCGTTGGACGCGGTAGGCACGTGCCGGAAACGCTGCTGGGAATACGATTGGGTGGTCGATTTGGACATCCAAAAGTTCTTCGACAGTGTCGATCACTCGCTGATGGTCAAGGCGGTAGAGGCCAACACCGACCAACCGTGGGTGGTGCTGTATGTGAAAAGGTGGCTCGTTGCGCCGATACAGCATCCCGACGGTTCCCTGCACGAGCGAGACAGAGGAACCCCGCAGGGTTCGGCCGTTTCGCCCGTGCTGGCCAACCTCTTCCTCCACTACGGATTCGACCTGTGGATGGCCCGCACGTTTCCGGCTGTCCGGTTCGAAAGATATGTGGATGATGCGGTGGTGCACTGCGCGACCCGCCAGCAAGCGGAAATGCTGCGGGCCGCAATTGATCAGCGGATGGTGGAGATCGGGTTGCGACTGCACCCGGACAAGACCCGAATAGTCTATTGCAAGGACAGCAACCGGCGGGACGAGCACGATGCCGTCTCGTTTACGTTCTTGGGCTACACCTTCCAACCCCGGCGAGCGCGGAACACGCGGAGGCAGGTGCGGTTCACCTCGTTCCAGCCTGCGATGAGCCGGGAGAAGCTGACCGAGAAGGGCCGGGAAGTCCGCCGCTGGCGGCTGCACCGGCGACCAAACGACACTCTGGACGACCTCGCGGAGGCGATCAACCCGATCGTGCGAGGTTGGATGACCTACTGGGGCCGGTTCTACCGGACCGAAATGGACCCGCTTCTCAAACGCATCAACACCTACCTGATGCGGTGGGCGCGCAAGAAGTACAGGCGGTTGCGTGGGTTCAAGCGCCTCAAGGCGTGGTGGAAAGCGGTTACGCAACGTGACCCCGTCCTCTTCGCGCACTGGGAGTGGACTCACCGTTTCCATCCGGCTGGGTGGTAAGAGCGGAGTGACGGGAGACCGTCACGCTCCGTTCTGTGGGAGCCCGAGGGTGAGATTCCCTCGGGCTACCCGACACATCGACGAGGGCTTCAAACTTTCTCGGGTTCCGCATCCGGAGAGACCGGCAGAAGGGAAGCGACCGCCGTTACATCTACGCCTTCCCATCGAAGATGGCGCTCGCCCCGGGGTCCGACGCGGCCATCCTGTACATCGGCGGCAAGGCGGGCTGCGGCTGGCGCATCGACCGAGCCACCACTAGTGTCTGCGGGTTCAGTCGGGATGGCGGGCGATGGGTTTGCCGCGTGGGTGGATGCCGGCGACGCCGCGGCCCAGGTCTATGGCCGTGCCGGAGCGTGCGGTCGCGGCGAGCGCTGCGCCGAAGAGGAGGATCTGGTTGAGCAGGTAGAGGTAGGTGAGCAGGCCCACAGGCCCGACCACCGCTGTGAAGGCGGGCCGGTTCTCGGTACGAGCGATGAGCAGGCGTCCGACCGTGTTAAGCAGTTGGATGCCGAGGGCGGTGACAAGGGCCGCCGGAAGCAGCCGGCGCAGGCTCATCCGGATCCTGGACAGTGCGGTGAGCACCGCGGTGGCGAGAACCAGGTTGACGAGCAGCTCGAGCAGGTGGCTGCACACCGCCACGACGGTGCGGGAGCCAGGTGTCAGACTTTGCGTGAGCGTGTTAATCAATGCGGTGGTGGCGAGTGATCCGGCGAACAGTAGTCCCAGCCCGACGAGCGCGCCGAGGTCGACCAGCCGGCGCAGGAGCCAGTTGCCTGGCTGTTGGTCGAGCAGCCATACCGCGCGCAGCGAGGAGCGTAACGCCTCTACCCAGCCGATCCCGGCCAGCAGCAGGGCGGCGCCCGCGAGCACGGTCACGTCGCCGCGGCGGACCTCGTTCGCGATCGGCGCGATCCAGGGCAGATTCGACTCCAGGTACTGGTTTGCCGCCCGTAGCACACCCGCTTCGTCCGGATCCAATAGACGCCCAACGATCGAATACGCGAGCACGCCCAGTGCGTAGGTGGCAAAGAACCCAAAATATGAGACGGCACCGGCGAGCCGGCCGCCGAGCACATCGGTGAACCTTTGGACTGCTCGCCACGTGTGATTGACCACCATCAACCGCTGGCGGGCACCGGCGAGTGTCCGAGAAAACCGATCCTTCAACCGGCTGTTGATCCCCACTCCCGTATCATCGCGCACGGACACGGCCGGCCTCGGAGTTTGAGCGAGTCCACCCTGACGGAGCTAGAATGTCACCGGCGATAGGCAACCAGCCGGGGTGGCGATCGGCTGCTCATGCTGTCGTTGGTTCGTGCCGGCTCAGGGGGTGGCTGCTTGAGCTGCTGGGGTGCGTCATGGTCTCGACCGCACCGCGACCGAGGGCGTCGGCCCGGCCTCAGCTGGGCTCCTTACGTACTGGTAGGGGATGGCAACACATCCCAGCGCTCGTGACAGCCGTCCAAGATCGCTTATATCGTTTGATAACGGATCTATGGATGGCATGCAGAAGAGTCCATGGATGCGGCTGCCAGCGGTCAACGGAGCCTTGAAGCGCGAGTAGGCGGCGGAGCAGGCAACCCAACGACGGCGATGATGCAGAAGCCGATCGCCGCACGGAGCACGGTCAACATGACCGGAGACACCCCGGCTGCGGCGAGGTGCGGATATGCCGTCGTTCCGGCTACCACCGCGAGGAGCGCCAGGAAGGCCGTCGCCAGGGTCCGCGACGGAGTGAGGGCCTTACGCCTGGCACTGTCCATGGGCTAATGGTCGCGCTGCGATGTCGAGCCCGCGATCGTCCGCTCAAGAAGTTAGCGTCCTGATCTGCCGCCGACAGCGCGTCATGCAGCGTGGACGGCTGCCATAGGGCGAGCGTCCCTCCGCGCCGAGGTCATTGCGGCCGTCCAGTCCAGGGGATCATGATGAGCGGTCAGCGATGTGCAGTCGGCGGAGGAGGTTTATGGAAGAGGACGACTTCTGGATGCGGCTGGAGTCCCGCATCTGCGGAGAGCTTCAAGGTTTCGAGGACAGGCAGCTCCGCTGGAACTGGTGCGACGGCCTTGTCGCTGAACAGTACGACCTGCTGCGCGAGGAGCCGTGTATCCGGGGCCGTGCCTGGGTGCGGGCCGAGCGGGCAGGAGCCCTGGAAGTTCGTCCTGCTTGTCGACGCAGCCGCACGATCGCGCGAAGAGATTAACTGGTCGGCACTGATGCCTGACGACCGGATGACGGGCTGGCTATTTGCTGATGCTCCAAACAAGACGATGATCATCGACCCGTTGTCGTGCTACCCGGACTAGGCATCCTCATCTGGCCGCGATGAGCGCGGTCTCGCGCTCATCGCGGCCCCCCTTTGCGCTTGTTGCTACCAGGCCCCGACATGGCACTGTGGACCATATGGCGGACACGAAGATGACCGAATCTGCCGGAGAGCGTTGCCGCCGTTCCGCTACTGCTGGGCGTCACTCTGCAGCGTGATGCGACCGACGGGCCGACTGTGCCAAGCGGTATGCGCGTGCGACCGTGGACGAAGTGGCGGCAAGCTGCGGACGGGACGGCAACCAGACCGTCTGAATGCCGAGTTGTTCGTTCATCGTCGTACCGAAGGTTCTCGGCCGTACGCACGCCGCGGACGATGACCGTGGCGCCGCGGCGTAGGCAGTAGGCAGTGGTCAGGCCGGTCCAGGTGTCCACCTCGACATTGCCCCAGGCTGCCGGCATGGCGTCGCCCACGAGTACGGCCCTTGTCTCGGCCTCGGCGGTTGGTCGCTTGTTCGCGTTCACCGCCAGCGACACGATGACCCGGTCGAACATCACCCGAGCACGGGCCACCAGGTCGCGGTGCCCCGAGGTGAACGGATCGAACGTGCCGGGATAGACCGCCAACGAACCGTGTACCGGCGCCGCCCCGCGATCCGATGTAGCCGTCACCGCGACTCCAACCACATGGCCACGATCATCCCAGCCTTACATGTGCCGACCCGACTTTAAGCATTGTCGTCACTACCGACCACCGCCGACGTCCTGATCTGCCGCCGACGGTGCACGCCGCCGCCAGTCGGAGCCGTCACGCTCCGTGGGCGGCCTCAGGTTCTGGTCGATGTCCGGTCCTGCCGAATTGAGTGCACGCATCTTGGTCGATTTCGGCGTTCGGATTGAGTGACAGCTGGTGAAGCCGAGCAGCTGGGCTCGTCCCGAGTGCTCGATAAACCGAAGCGGCGGCCCGGGAGCAGTCTCGGGCCGTCGCTTGTGGTTCATACCTGGAAGTAGTGCCCCCCGTCCAGGTCGGCGATGAGGCCGGGGTGGGTCGGGGTCCAGCCGAGCAGTTCGCGGGTGATCACGGCTGATGTGGGGTTGTCCATCTGCGCGAACGCGCCGAGGAAGCCGAAGTAGTCGCCCGCCTCCTCGGGGCTGATGCTCCGGACCGGGATGCCCAGGTTGCGGCCGACGGCGGCGGCGATGTCGGCGAACGGGACGCCCTCGTCGGTGACCCCGTGCAGGCGCGAGCCGGCCGGTGCCTTCTCGAGGGCGAGTCGGTAGAGGTTGGCAGCGTCGAGCGTGTGCACGGCCGGCCACCGGTTGGCGCCCTCGCCGACGTATGCGGCGTACCCGTTCTGGCGGGCGGCGGCAATGATGGCTGTGATGAAGCCGTGGTGGTCGAGCGAGCTGTGCACCGTGGGCGCGAGCCGGACGACCGAGGAGTGCACGCCGCGCGAGGCGAGGTCGGCCACGAAGTTCTCCGCGTCGATCCGGTAGCCGCCCGGGAGCACGTCCCGTTCGGTGCCGGGGCGGCCGACAACGCCGCCCATCACGATCATGGCCGTCCCGCTCGTGCCGACCAGCGGCTTGCCGGAGCCGTCCAGACCGTCGGCCAGTGCCTTGAGGGCGACGAGGTCGGCCTCGGCAGCGCCGGCCATGTCGCCGGTCAGCATGAGGTCGTGGCGAAACGCGAGGTGGATCACGCCGTCGGAGGCGGCCGCCTCCTCGCGCAGCACGTCGAGGTCGGACAAGTCGCCGCGGCGCACCTGGGCGCCGAGCTTCTCGATCGCGGCGGCCGACGCGTCGGAGCGGGCCAGGCCGACGACCTGGTGCCCGGCGGAGAGTAGTTCCGGCAGGACCGCGGAGCCGAGGTGGCCGGTGGCGCCGGTGAGTAATACCCGCATCGTGGTTCCTTCCCAAGGACCGATGTCATCTTGTGCTATCACCGTACACCGTGATGTCACCACGCGACATGCTTCGCCGAGAAAGATGTCGCCGTGTGACATCGGATACCATTGCCGGCATGGCACGCTGGCAACCGGACGCACGCGGCCGCTTGGAGGCGGCCGCCTTCGAGCTGTTCCGCGAGCGCGGCTTCGACCAGACCACCGTCACCGACATTGCGGCCCGCGCCGGCCTCGACAAACGCACGTTCTACCGGCTCTTCGGCGACAAGCGCGAGGCACTCTTCAGCGGCGGCGAACTGCTGGAGGAGGCCTTGGTCAAGGCGGTCGCCGAGACGGACGCCGCCCCTTTCGAGACGGTTATCGCCGCCTTCCACCGGGTGGCCGACGAGATCTTCGCCGACCGCCACGACCTGGCTCGGGTGCGCCAGTCCATCATCGAGAGCAGCCCCGAGCTACAGGAGCGCGAGCTGCGCAAGACGGGCGCGCTAGCAGCGGCGGTCGCCGCCGCCCTGCGCGCCAAGGGCGTCGGCGAGACCACCGCCACCCTGGCCACCGAATCGGGCGTCACGGTCTTCCGGGTGGCATTCGCCCGCTGGATCGCGCCCGGCAGCGACGCCCCCCTCACCGACCTCATCGCCGAGATGGCCGCCGAACTGCACGCGGTCACGTCGGCCCCACCCGCAAACGCGGCGACGCCCACCAGACGATCGTGACGAAACGTCGGCAACACTGCTGAACGGGTGCACGGATCTGCCGCCAATCGCTCGCTACGCAGCGTCACGTTCAGCTCAAGTCTGCGGATGTTGATCGATCAAGGCCGCAGATCGTCTTCTCTAGGCTGACGCCATGTCGGCGGAGCCGGATACGGCCGGGACAGACCTGGAACGTGCACAAGTCGCTGCGGGCCGCGCTACAACGATCCGGCCATGCCCGGCGAGGTGGTCGCCCGGCTGAGTAGTGCGCATTTCGCCTTGCCGACCGGCAAACCGCGGCCCACTTGACCGCCCGGCTGCGCCTCGCCGGATTGCCTACGATCCCGGCAGGTGCCACATCGAGTGGTGGAACCAGCACCCACTCAGACAGTTCCAATATCCGACGTCACCATTAAAGGTCGCACTCAGCGAGATCGACGACGTGCTGCAGACCGTCTGGGTCTCCGGGCCAGGAACCGAACAACCCGGCACACTGCTCTCCAGCGGGATAACGCCGCTGCCGTCGGAACAAGCCCGCGCTGATGATCGATCTCGGACGCCGCAGCACGCCCATGGACGGCGGCATCTGCACCTACCAAGTCGTCGTCGACGGCGGCGCCTGCCCTTGGAAGTTGAACTGCGAGGGCTGCGACAAGTTCGTGATGACCGGCGCTGACCTGCTCTACTGGCGGCGCAAGCGCGAACATTGGTTCTCGCTCGCCGAACGCGCGCCCACCGACGAGATGGCCGACTGGTTGCACCAGCAGTTCGAGCCCACCGCCAAAGCGATCGACGGCCTGGAACGAGCCCTCGCTGGTCTCAACCTTCTGGAAGACGCGCTCGCGCTCGACTTACGCCGTCCGCAGGACTACTTCCACCGGCTCTGGGGCGTCGGGTTCCGAACCTCCGACCTCGTCACCGTCGGCAGCTCGAAGGAAGATCAATGATCACGACCGGCGCCGGAACCGTCCGGACACAGGCGGCCAACCGCGCCCGCCAGCAGAGCACCCGCGACAAGCTGCAACGCGTCGACACGACGCTGCGCACCATGCGCCGCGAGCGGACCCCGATCACCTATCCCGCGGTCGCGGCCCGAGCCGGCGTGTCTCGCACCTTCCTCTACCAGAACACCGACGCCAAGAAACTGGTGACCACCGCGATCGCCTCCAACGGCGACCAGCGGCGCCGAACCCAGGCAGCACACGACGCGCACGTCGAAGCCTCCTGGCACCAGCGCGCGCTCAACGCAGAGGATGCACTCAAGGCCACCTACACCGAGATCGACACTCAACGGAGCGCATCGGCATCCTCCTCGGACAGATCCGCGACCTGCAAGCCGAGTACGCCGAAGGCACCGCCCAACGCCTCGCCGAGCAGAACACCACGCTCAAGCAGCGCGTTCGCCAGCTCACCGAGGACAACAGGGGGCTGGAGCAGAAGCTGCAAGCCGCCCGCTCCAACAACCGCTTCCTCGACAAACGCCTGGCAGACCTCGAAGCCGAACTCATCGAAACCAGATGACTCCTTCGTCCGAAATGGCCCCACCCAGGCATCGCGGCCTACGGATAGGAACCCGAGGACACGGACGAGCCACAACATGGCCAGAAGTTCGGCCCACGGTAGTGAAGCCGCTACCGACGGGCATTGACACCCGTCGCATCGATCGGCACAAACGAGCCATTCCGGTGGTCGGTACTTACCGCCACCACCGATGAGCGAGGCGGAAGCTCCAGTAGCGTGCTTGGGGCTTCATCGCTGCGATCCTGGGGAGGTCAAAACGTGCGGAAGCGTTCCCGAAGGCTCGTTCCAGCTATCGCAGGCGTGCTGGTGGCGGCGCTCGCTGCCGCAGCCCCTGCGGCAGCCGATCCCGGCGGCCGTCCGCTGCCCTCCGAGGTTCGATCGACGGAGGAGAGGCAGCTAGTCGATGAACTCGGGGTTCAGCCACCCGACGTGGACGCCAAAACGCTGCAAGCATCCAGCGCGGCTCGGCGGATTCAGCAGGTCATCGACGAGGGCCACGATCAGGGGTTCGGTTCGTTGCGGCTGGTTCGCGACACCGGCGCGGTGGAACTGCGTTGGAAGGGCAAGTTACCCGCAGCGGTCGACGAGGCCGTCAGGGCAGGACGCCGTGACGTGCCGGTCGCGGTGGTCGGCAGCAAATTCACGCTGGCCGAGCTGACTGCGGAGATCCGTCGCCTGTTCAAGGCTCCAGCCTCACAGCTTGGCGGTGAACTGGTGACTGCGGCCCACTGCCAGACGCGAGCGGGCTCAAGCTCTCTGTCGCTGGCACCACGAACGTCTCTGCGGTTACCAGCAACCTACGCGCGAACAGGATTCCCGTTCAGGTGACGGCCGTGCCGGCGATTCAGCCGGCCGGACGCTGGGACGATGTCACGCCGTTCTGGGGCGGCAGCGTCATCTGGACAGGCACCGGCGCCCTCTGCACCGCCGGGTTCGCAGCCAGAACGTCCACTAACGCCCGAGTGATGATTACCGCACGGCACTGCGGAGCGAACACCAACTGGTACACCCCGCTCTACCAACTCTACGTCGGGCGCTCCAACAGCGGCTCAGTGGCTCTCGACGCCATGACCATCAGCGAGCAGACCTACCAGGGTGCGGTCTTCACCGGCCCCTTCAACTCCAACTCCGGCGTACCGATCGTAGGCTGGGCCAATGCCGTTCTCAACGACGTGGCCTGCACCTCCGGTGGCCTCAGCGGCAACGACTGCAACACCAGAATTACGGAAACCAACATCTACTTCAACCTGAACGGAAACCTCACTGGCCCAGCGTTTGTCACTGAACACTTGGCAGGGGTCGCATCCGTCGGTCAGGATGACAGCGGTGGGCCGACGATCGGCTACGACACCGGCGGATTCAGGGCGTTGGGCATCATCAGCGCCGTCGCGACCGGGCAGGAGTTCGAGGGCACCTGCCAGGGGTATGACTACACCGGACGCCGGTGCTCGCGGGTCGCATTGCACATCAATATCGGCAGCATCCTGTCGCACTTCAACCTGACCATCGCCACCAGCTGACCCGACGGCAGGTCCGCGCTATGCTAAATCTTGCCATGCGTACGCAACGAATCGGCTTGGTCGCAGCAGCCAGCTTCCTGGCGGCGACAGCAGGGTGCGCCGGATCCAAAGCCAATGATCTCGGACAACCGGCGGGGCCGACACCGGCCCAAACCCGGGAACTCCTGACGACGCCCTCCACGGCTCTCGGTGACACACCGCGGGATCTGCTGATCCGGGACGCCGAACGCACCTATCCCACCAACTCGTACTCAGGCCTGAGCACCGATGGAGCGGCGCTGGTGATCCACCGCGTGCCAGTGCCACGAGTGGACGAACTCGACACCGGTCTGCGCCTTCGACACCGGGACGTCCAGTTGGCCTTCGCCGACGCGCAACATCCACGCACCGTGCTAAACGAGGTGTCGGACAGCATCAAGAAGGACATCTCGTACTGGCAAACCGAAGGAGTGGCCGTCGCGGCCGTGGCACCCCGCGCCGACGGATCCGGCGTCATGGTCATGGTCGACCAAGCGACCGCGGACCTGGCCGCTGCCATGCGGGAACGATACGAGTTCCCGAACCTCGAGCTGACCCAAGGCGAGGTCGCCCCCGCCTGACGCCCCTCCGTCCTCATGCAGATCAACTGCCCAGCCGAAACGCTGCCCCCGCACCCATCGGCCAGACTGCGCGCCATGCCCGCGAACTACGGCTTTGCAGTGGTCAATGGTCGGACGCTTGCCGACAATGCCCCCGAGGTGATGATGTCGCTGGCGGTCAACACAGGAATCAACTCCGGCCTAACCCCTGACACCACCAAAGAAGCCCGCTCCGACTCCTTCCCGTACGTGGTTCCCGCCGCGCGGTGACTCCTGTCCTGTCACGACCCGCCGTCGCAGTACTAGGAACCTAAAGATCACCAGAAGTCGTGCTCGTCCTCTACACAACTCTCAGCCATGGCGTTTCAGGACGGAGCCAAACAAAACGAAACAACGCCGGGGCCTTGCGAACACCCCGACACCAAGCGGCGTATCCACGAGTTGCTGGAAGTCTCCGGCCTGCTCGGCGGGCAGGGACAGCGTGTAGTAGGCGGTCTCGCGGCTGGTCTTCCCACCTTCCGGCCGTCACCCAGGCGACCGCATGACCGCGTAGCGGCACCGTGGAGGCGGTGAGCTCGGCGGCGGTCGTGACGAGGAAGAGGACGAGGCCCCTGTGACCGCAGAGTTGCAGGATGGCGAAGACGTCCGCCGGGAGGAGGGTCTGGCGGGCGTCACCGCTCATCAGGATGAGCGGGTCGGCCAGCCTGGGGTGATCTCCCCGACCACCCCTGGCAGGGCGACGAGTCGGGCGAGCCGGCGGAACAGGTAGGTGGCAGTGAGGACGAGCGCGAGCGCGACGGCGCCGTGCAGTGCGGTTGTCGGGTAGCTCATCGCGCCGTCCACGATCGAGCCGTACGACTGTCGGGCGGTCGTGCCCGAGGGGCCGGGTGCCTGGTGTTCCTGACTGGTGGGTCGGGCTCGTGCGGGCCGCGGTCCGGCGGCCCGCACGGCACCGGGCGGGTGGGTTTACCAGGGCCAGTCGATGAGGTGAAGGGTACGCACCGGGCAACCTCCCAACACTGCGTTGGCGATCGACTACCTCCTGCATCGTTACTGATCGCGGTAACTCCTGTAAATATCCTGCCCGTGGGATTTTCCTGAAATTTGGCCGATCAGCGGCGCCCGGCTGGCAGAGGGGTCGAGCGGGCCTCGTTGACGTTGCACAACGCCGACATTACTCTAGTCAAAGTCTTGAGACTACAGTAATGCCGTAGGTGGGGTGGTTATGGGTAGCTTCGGGGATCGAGTCCGTTCACTTCCGGCTGACGAGCGGGACAAGGTGCTCAGGAGACTGGCCGGCGGCCTTGTCGAACCGGAGCAGGACCTCATCCGGCGTCGCGCCGAGGGCAGCGGTGCGCTGCCGCTGTCCCATCTGCAGGAGCACCTCTGGTTTCTGGACCGGCTTACCCCCGGCACCAGCACGTACAACCTGGGTGCCACCTTCCGGCTGCGCGGACGCCTCGACGTCGGCGCACTCTGCGCGAGCCTGCACAACCTCATCACTCGACACGAGGCGCTGCGCACCACCGTCGTCGACCAGGACGGTATGCCTGCCCAGGTGGTCCACGACAGTGGTTGCCCGGTCTCCGTCGTTGACCTGTCCCGCACCCCGGCCGCCGACCGGTCCGCCACCGCCGCTCGCTGGGCCCGTGAGGCCGCCGAGACTCCGTTCGGCCTTGGTGTGGAGCCACTGTTCCGCGCCGCGGTCGCTGTCCTCGGTCCGCAGGACTACCTGCTCGCCCTCACCATGCACCACATCTGCGTCGATGGTTGGTCGGCGCAGATCCTGGTGGCCGAGCTGACCGAGCTGTACGGCGCTGCCGTGACCGGCACTGAGCCGGCGCTGGCCGTACCGCAGATGCACTACCCCGACTTCGCCGTGTGGCAGCGCGGCCGAACCGACGACATGCTGACCGCGCAGCTGGGCTACTGGCGGGAGAAGCTGCGAGACCTGTCGACGTTGCCGATGCCCACCGACTTCTCTCGTCCGGCCGTACCCTCCGACCGCAGCGACAGTGTCACGACGGCCCTGCGGGGCACGGTGGTGCCGGCCCTGCGCGAGCTGTCCCGCCGACGCGGCGCGACACTGTTCATGACCCTCATCGCGGCCTTCGACGCGGTGCTGTCCCGCTACACCGGGCAGGACGACATCGTCATCGGCACCACCACCACCGGCCGGCACCGCCCGCAGCTCGAGCAGATGATCGGCCACTTCGTCAACATGGTCGTGCTCCGCACCGATCTCGGCGGCAACCCCACGTTCGACGAGGTGCTCGACCGGGTGCAACAGACCGTCCTCGGTGCCTGGCGGCACCAGGACGTCCCGTTCGAGAAGGTCGTCGCTGCGGTACGCCCCGAGCGGGAGGCCGGGCGGAATCCGCTGTTCCAGGTGGGGCTTCAACTGTTGCCCGCGGCGGCCTCGGGCGCCCCGTTGAATTTGCCCGAGGTGATGGCCTCGATGGTGGAGGCGGGGCTGGACCGGCACCCGTTCGACCTGTCGCTGACCGTACGGGAAGAGGCCGAGGCGCTGCACATCAGCGCCGACTTCCGCACCGACCTCTTCGCCGCGCCCCGGATCGAACGGCTCGTGGGGCATCTGTGCACGGTGCTGGAGGCCGTCGCGTCGGACAGCTCCATCGTGCTGGGTGACCTGCCGATCCTCACCCCGATCGAGCGGGAGCAGGTCCTCGAGGCGTGGCAGGGCGCGCGCCGGCCGTACCTGCGCGAGCCGGTGCACCGGCAGATCGCGGCGCAGGCGGTCCGGACCCCACGCACCGTCGCCCTGCGCCACGGCGACGTCCAGCTCACCTATCGCGAGCTGGTGGAGCGCGCCGAGCGGCTTGCCGCACACCTTCGTGGTCGCGGAGTCGGGCACGAGGACGTCGTCGCGGTCGGCCTGGAACGCGGCATCGACACCGTCGTCGCTTTCCTTGCCGTGATGAACGCCGGCGCCGCGTTCCTCCCGCTGGATCTCGCCCACCCCGCGAACCGGCTCGCCTATCAGCTCGACGACGCGGATGCCAAGGTGGTGATCAGCCACAGTGGCGTACGGGACCGGCTCCCCGACAGCACCGGCTGGCAGCCCATCTGGCTGGACCTCGACGCCGCCGCGATCTCCGCCGCGGCGGAGCCCGCCGCAGCGTCGCCGGTCACCGAGTCCTCTCTCGTCTACGTGCTGTACACGGCCGGTTCGACCGGGCGGCCCAAGGGCGTGCTCATCGAACACGGCGCACTGTCCAACTTCGTCTCCTGGATGACCGGGGTGTTCGAACTCGGGCCCGGCGACCAGATGCTGCAGTACGCGGCGGTCAACTTCGACCTGGCCGAGGGGGAGATCTTCGCCGCGCTCACCGCAGGAGCCACCCTGGTGCTCGCCCCGGAGCGGCTGCGCAGCGACCCGGGCGCGCTGTCCGACCTGATCGCGGCCCAGGGCATCACCTATCTGGGTGCCCCACCAGCGGTGCTGAGCCTCATCCCGCCTGCCGACTACCCGCTGCTGCGCAAGATCCTCGTCGGTGGCGAGGCGTTGCCCGGCGACCTGGTGAACCGGTGGCGTGCCCCCGGCCGTCGCTTCGTCAACGGGTACGGGCCCACCGAGATCACCATCGGTTGCAGCTACTACGTCTGCGAGCACCGCGAGTGGCGGGGACAGCCGCCCATCGGTCGGGCCATGCCGAACCGCTTTGTCTACGTGCTGGACCGCTTCGACCAGCCTAGCCCGGTCGGCGTGCCCGGCGAGATCACCGTCGGCGGTGTCGGTCTGGCGCGGGGATACCTGAACGCCCCCGAGCTGACCGCGGCGCGGTTCGTGCCGAACCCGTTCCGCCCCGGTGAGCTGATGTACCGCACCGGCGACCTCGGCATCTGGAGCGAGACCGGCCACCTGCAGTTCCTCGGGCGCATCGACACCCAGGTCAAGCTGCGCGGCGTACGGATCGAGCTGACCGAGATCGAGGCCTGCCTGGTCAGTCACCCGGACGTGCACCGGGCCGCCGTCCTGCTCCGTACCGACCTGCCCGGCGGTCCTCGACTCGTCGCGTACCTGGTGCCAGGCTCCCGGGTGCCCGCCGAGGCCGAACTGCGGGCGCACCTCACTCGTGACCTGCCGGCCAGCGTCGTTCCTGGCAGCTTCGTCGTGCTCGACGAACTGCCGTTGACCACGGTGGGCAAGATCGACCGGGCGGCACTGCCCGCACCGTTGCTCACCCAGGGCCGCGCACCCCGCACCGAGTCGGAGCGGGTGCTCTGCGAAATCTTCGCCGAGGTGCTCGGCCTCGACGAGGTCAGCATCGACGACAGCTTCTTCGACCTGGGCGGGTACTCGCTGCTGGTGGTGCGGCTGGTGAACGCGGTACGCGAGCGGCTCGGTGTGGAGTTGGAGATCCGTACCGTTTTCGACGCGCCGACCGTCGGCGGGATGGCCCACCACCTGATGGGCGACAGCACCGCGGAGTCGGATCCGGCAGTCGACGGGCAGCCCGCGCAGGTGGCCGGGGAGCCGCAGGCGGTGGAGACCGCTGGCACCCCGCTCGACCCCGGCCCGGTGACCGGTCCGGTGACCGAGACGCAGACCACGGTCGCGCCGAAGATCAAGTCGGTCGCTCGCACGGGAGGCGGGGAGGAGGCAGCTGGCAACGGCCCGGTGCGCACCGGCGACCTTCCCCTCTCCTACGCCCAGCGACGGCTGTGGTTCCTGGCCCAGATGGAGGGGCCCACCGCCACCTACAACGTGCCGATGGCGCTGCGGTTGACCGGGCCGCTGGATCCGGAGGCGCTGCGAGCCGCACTCGACGACGTGGTGGCCCGGCACGAGGTGCTGCGGACGGTCTTCCCGTCGGTCGCCGGGGAGCCGACGCAGCGGATCGTCGAGGACGCCCGGGTGCCGTTCGCCCGTCCGGACGTCGAGCCGGGGCACCTGCCACGGCACCTCGCCGATGCCGCCGAGACCGTCTTCGACCTCGCCACCGATCTGCCGATCCGGGCGTGGCTGCTGCCCGACGGGCCGGACGAGCACGTGTTCATGCTCGTGCTGCACCACATCGCCAGCGACGGTCTCTCCCTGCTGCCGCTGCTGACCGACCTCGGCGTCGCCTACGCGGCTCACCGCACCGGGCAGGCGCCGGGGTGGTCGCCGCTGCCACTGCAGTACGCCGACCACACCCTGCGCCAACGGGCGCAGCTCGGCGACGTCAGCGACCCGGACAGCCCGTTGGGCCGCCAGCTCGCCTACTGGAAGCGGACGCTGGCGCAGCTGCCGCCCGCGCTGCCGCTGCCCGCCGACCGGCCCCGCCCCGCGGTCGCCAGCTACCGGGGCGACCTGTTCACCTTCCCGATCGACGCCGAGCTGCACGCCCGCCTGCTCGACCTGACCCAGCGCCACCGGGTCAGCATGTTCATGGTCTTCCAGGCCGCGTTCGCCGCGCTACTGACCCGCCTCGGCTCGGGAACGGACATCCCCATCGGCGCGCCCACCGCCGGCCGGTCCGAGGCCGACCTCGATGCCCTGGTCGGCTTCTTCGTCAACACCCTGGTGCTCCGGACCGACACCGCAGGGAACCCCACCTTCGGCGAGCTGCTGGCCCGGGTACGTGACACCGACCTCGCGGCCTTCGTCCACCAGGACCTGCCGTTCGAACTGCTCGCCGAGGCGCTGAGGCCGCCGCGTAGTGCCGCACACCACCCCCTGTTCCAGGTGGTGGTGCAGGTCAACAGCGGTGGGGCCGGTGACCTGCCGCCGCTGGGCGACGTCACCGTCACCCCCGAACTGGTCGATCTGTACGTGGCCAAGTTCGACCTGATCCTCGGTGCCGAGGAGAGCTACGCCGACGGACGACCGGTCGGCATCCTCGGCTCCTTCGAGTACGCCACGGACCTGTTCGACCAGGACACCGTGCAGCGGATGGCGTTGCGGCTGGTCCGCCTCCTTGACTCCGTAACCCGTGATCCCGCACAGCCGTTGGGCGCCGTCGACCTGTTCCTCCCCGGGGAACGGGAGCAGGTCGTCGAGGAGTTCAACCGCTCGGAACACCCGGTCACCGACGCGACCCTGCCCGACCTCTTCGAGGCGCAGGTGGAGCGCAGTCCAGACGCCCTCGCCGTGCTCGCCGACACGGGTACCGTCAGCTACGCGATGCTGGACGAGACCGCGAACCGGCTCGCCCATCACCTCCTCGCCCACGGGGTCGCGCCCGGAGCGATCGTCGCGGTCGCGATACCCCGCCGGATCGAGCTGATGGTCGCCCTCTACGCCGTGCACAAGGCCGGCGCGGCGTACCTGCCGCTGGAGGTCGACCACCCGGCCGAGCGGCTGCGGTACGCGGTCGGGCACAGCCGCCCGAGCCTCGTCCTGACCACCTGTGACGTGAGCCTGCCCGACCTCGACGTGCCGGTCGTTGTCCTCGACGATCCGCGGACCCGCTCCGAGTTGGTCAACCGTCCCGCCACCCGTCCGGCGCGTGCCCTGCATCCACGGCACCCCGCATACGTGATCTACACCTCCGGTTCGACGGGGCAGCCGAAGGCGGTCGTGGTGTCGCACCACGCGATCGTCAACCGGCTCACCTGGATGCAGCACCATCACGCCCTCGACGCCACTGACCGGGTACTACAGAAGACGCCGGCAGGTTTCGACGTGTCGGTGCCGGAGTTCTTCGGGCCGCTACAGGTGGGCGCGGCGCTCGTACTCGCCGCGCCGGGGGAGCAGGCCGACCCGGGACGCCTGGCCGCCCGCATCCGCGACGGCGGGGTCACCGTCGTGCACTTCGTACCGTCGATGCTGCGGGCGTTCCTGGCCGAGCCCGCCGCGGCGACCTGCACCGGCCTGCGGCGGGTCGTCGCCAGCGGGGAGGAACTTCCGGCTGCGGTACAGCGGCGCTTCCACCAGCTCCTCGACGCGGAACTACACAACATGTACGGGCCGACGGAGACGACCGTCGAAGTCAGCGAGTGGCGTTGCCGCCCCGGCGACACCGGGCCGGTGCCGATCGGACGCCCACTGTGGAACACCCGCTTCCACGTCCTGGACGGCCACCTGAACCCGTTGCCGATCGGTGTTACCGGTGAGCTGTATCTCGCGGGCCGCCAGCTCGCCGACGGCTACCAGCGCCAACCGTCGCTGACCGCCGAGCGGTTCCTGCCCGACCCCTACGGCCCGCCAGGTACCCGCATGTACCGCAGTGGTGACCTCGCGCGCTGGCGGGCCGACGGCGCATTGGAGTTCCTGGGCCGCGCGGACGACCAGATGAAGATCCGTGGCCTGCGCATCGAACCCCAGGAGGTGGAGGAGGGCCTCGCGCGGCACACCGGCGTCGCGTACGCCGCAGTGGCGGCCCGCCCGGCCCCGGACGGCGGCGCTCAACTCGTCGGCTACCTGGTGCCCGACCCGGCCACGGAACCGGTGCTGCACCGCCTGGCCACGATGCGCGCCGCCGAGTCACTGCCGTGGCAGCAGCTACCCGACGGCACCGTCGTGATGGCGCCGGATCGCGCCACCGCCGACTTCCTGCACCGGAAGTTGAACGAGGACGGCCCGACCGCACCGGCAGGCCTGGACCTGCCGCCCGGCGCGTGTGTCTTCGACGTCGGCGCGCACGTCGGTATGTTCAGCCTCGCCCTGCACCGTGTGTACCCGGACGCCGTTACGTACGCCTTCGAGCCGGTGCCTGCGCTGCACCGGATGCTGGAGCTCAACACCAGCGTGTACGGGGTGTCCGCCCGTACCTTCGCCCACGGACTCGGCGAGACCGACGGCGAGGTCGACTTCACGTACTACCCGCACCTGTCGGTGATCTCCGGCCGGTACGCCGACACCGCGGCCGACGCCCGCATCGTGGCGGCGTACGAGGGGGTGTCGGCGGATGGTCCGGACCGGCGTGAGCTGCGTGACGAGCGGCTGCGGCCGGAGAAACTCACCGTCGCGCTGCGGGCCCTGTCCCGCGTCATCGACGAGACCGCCGTCTCGCGGATCGATCTACTCAAGGTCGACGTCGGACGCGGCGAGCTCGACGTGCTGCGCGGGATCCGAGACGAGCACTGGCCGGTGATCCGGCAGGTGCTGGTCGAGACCGACGACGGACGCGTCGACGAGCTCACCGCGCTGCTGACCCGTCACGGCTTCGCCGTGTGCCGGCACGCGGCCCCCCTGCTCGCGAACACCGGGCTGGTCAGTCTGCACGCGGTACGTCCCGACGACCCGCCGTCGTCGCGGCAGACCGAGGTCGTGCGTCCCCGGTCGGAGGCGGAGTTCGTCGCCGACGTACGTGACGAGGCCCGCCACGCGCTGCCGGAACATCTCCTGCCGCAACGCTTCGTCCTGCTCGACCGGTTGCCACTGTCGACGAACGGCAAGCTCGACCGTTCCCGGCTGCCCGACCCCGGCCGGGGCGCGGGGACGGGACGGGCTCCCCGTAGCCGCGAGGAGGAGATCGCCTGCGACATCGTCGCCGAGCTGCTGCACCTGGACCGGGTCACCATCGACGACAACTTCTTCGACCTGGGCGGTCACTCGTTGCTGACGGTCCAACTGGTAAACCGGATCGTCGCCGCGACGGGGCGGCAGCTCAGCGTCCGGTCGGTGTTCGTCACCCCGACCGTCGCCGGGCTGCTCTCCGACGGACCCGAGCGAGGTGGTCTCGACGTCCTGCTGCCGCTGCGGCCCACCGGCAGCCGGGCACCGCTGTTCTGCGTACACCCGTTCACCGGTCTCAGCTGGGGCTACGCGGGGCTCGCCCAGCACCTGGACCCCGACCGGCCGCTGTACGGCCTCCAGTCGCCCCTGCTCACCGATCCGGACTCGACGGCACTCGATGTCGCTGCCCTGGCGCAGGAGTATGTCGGGCGGATCCGCTCCGTCGCGCCCCAGGGGCCGTACCACCTGCTGGGCTGGTCGCTCGGCGGGCTGGTGGCCCAGGAGATCGCGGTGCGACTGCGCGAGCAGGGCGAGCAGGTCGGAGTCCTGGCGCTGCTCGACGCGTACCCGGTGCCGCAGCAGGGCGCGGCTGCTCAGCCGCCCACCCCGGCCGAGGTGCTCGGCGTGCTCACCGGCGACCCGGAGTTGCGCGGTACCGACCCCGAACTGTCCGCGCTGCCCGGCGACGAGGAACTCGCCCGGCTGGTACGCGCGGCGAATCCCGCGCTTGCGCAGCTGCGGACCGGTGAGATCGCCGCGCTCGCCCACGCCGCCGCGAGCCACGTCGAGGCGATGCGTCACCACCTGCCCCGCCGGTACGACGGCGAGGTGCTCCTCTTCGCCGCCACGCAGGGGCGGCCCGAGGACGCGCCCACGGCCGACACCTGGGAACCGTACGTCGGCGGGTTGGCCCGGGTCGACGTCGCGGCGAGCCACTGGACGATGACCGACCCCGCGCCGCTGGCGGACATCGCCGAGGTGCTCCGGCAACGACTGGGCGAGGCGTGACCGACGATCGCACCCGCCTTCGTCCCGAGCGGCAGTCGACCGCTCGGGACGATGGCCCGTCAAACTCGGATCGGATCGGCGGTTCGCGCGGTCAGCTCGGCGGGGGTACCACCACGGTGGCTTCGGCGGTGACCGCGACGACGGCAGGGTCCAGCGGACGTGCCGCGGTGACGCCCCGGTCGGGCTCGGCCCGGCAGAGCACCGAGCAGACGAGCGCGACGGTACGGGACCGGGTGCGGACCCGGGTCACCGTGGCGGAGAACTCGACCACGTCGCCGGCGCGGATCGGGGCGTGGAACTCGACGGCCCGGTAGCCGGCGAGCAGCCCCTCGTCGCCGTCGGTGCGGATGGCGAGTTCGGTGACCGCGTCACCGAACCCGGCCAGCGCGTACGCGCCGTTGACGAGGTCGCCGGCGTAGCGGACGTCGGACCGGGAGACGTACCGTCGGTGCACCACCTGCACGCCGAGTCGGGGATCGGTGTCGGAGGTGCTCACCGCGGTTCGCCTCCCGTGGTCTCGCCGTGCAGCTGCGCCACCACCAGGCGGGTCAGCAGGCCGCTGGTGGGCTGCTGGAAGAACGCGGCGGCGTCCACCTCGACCTGGAAGACCCGGTTGGTGCGGTTCACCAACCGGATCAGGGTGAGGCTGTCTGAGCCCAGCTCGAACAGGTTCGCCGCGGGGTCTATCTCGTGTCCGGGCAGGACGGCGGCGAGGACCTCGTCGCGCAGGACGGCGGCGACCGGCTCGTGCAGCGGGTCGGCGGTCATGCCGGTTCTCCGGCCAGGCCGAGCTCGGCGACGAGCTGGGCCTGTTGTGCCACGGTCGGATGCTCCAGCAGCTCGATCAGCGGCACGGAGCCGTCGAGCACCTCGGCCAGCCGGGCTGAGAGCTGCTGCAGCATCAGAGAGTGCCCGCCCAGGTCGAAGAAGTTGTCGTCGGCGTACGCGGGCGCCCGGCCGAGCAGCTGGGTCCAGACGTCGGCGATGACCTGCTCGGTGGGGCCGGACGGGGGACGGGCGTGGGACCGGCCGCCGGTGGCGGGTGCGGGCAGCGCGGCCCGGTCGACGCATCCGTCCGGGGTGTACGGGAGGTCGGGCACCACGGTCAGCCCCGGTACGGCGAAGCCCGGCAGCCGCTGCTCGAGCTGCTGCCGTGGCTGCGCCGTGTCGGCCGTGCCGTCCAGCACCAGATACGCGTGCAAGCTTCCGTCCGGTGTGGTGACCGTCGTGGCGTTGCGTACCCCGGGGAGTTGGACGAGCAAATCGGTGATCTCGCTCGGGTGCAGTGGTACCCCGCGCAGGACGGTCCGGTCGGTGGCCGGGCCGGCGAGTTCGACGGTGCCGTCCGCGCGCAGCCGCGCGTGCCAGCCGGTCGGCTCGTCCGGATCCGGGCCGTCGACGGCGCCCAGGTGCAGTGTGCCGAAGGCGCCCTGCGGCAGGGGACGGCCCGACGGGTGCGCCGTCCACGCGCGCAGGGGGCGAGCGGGCGCCCAGCGGCAACCCGTTCCCGGCCGACCGACAGTCGGCCCAACGTCGCCAGGCCGCCGCCCGGCCGTAGGCAGCCGTACCAGACCAGGTCGGCTCGGGCGACGAGACGCTCGGCGGCGGCCCGGTGCAGGTCGCCGACGGCCAGCAGGGCACAGCCCTCCGGGGCCCGCCAACCGGCGGGCAGCCGGGCCAGCAGCGGCGTGGTCGCGCTGACGTGACTCGGTCGCAGCCGGTCGATCAGCGCGGCGAAATCGGCGCCGTCGCCAACGGCGCGGATCAGTTCGGCGCCGGTGGCATCGGCCAGCGCGGCGTCGACGTCGGCCAGCGCACTGCCGTGCGGCGCGGTGCTCAGCAGCCGACTGACGGGCCCGACGAGGGCGGCGGCGGCCGGGATCGTCGCGAGGTGAGGATCGTCGTCGAGGGTACCGGTTTCCGTGGCGGTGCCCGTTGACGCGGTGGAGGACGATGCCGCCTCGCCCCCGGCACCGGGGGGCACCGGTAGTGCGACGACCGGGGTGTCGACGCCGGTGACGACCTCGTTGACCAGCGCCCAGAACTGCCCGGCGAGCGTGACGACAGTCGACTCGTCGAAGATGTCGTCGTTGTACGGCCACTGCGCGCCGAGCCGTACCCCGTGCAGGACGTTGATGCCGAGGTCGTACTCGGTGCCCTCGGAGCGCAGGGGGAACGGCTCTCCGCGCAGGCCTGCGGGGGCCAGCGGCAGCCCCGGACCGGCGTCCGCCAGGTACGAGTAGGAGACCTGGTACAGCGGTGGCACGCCGGCCTCGCGGACCGGGTTGACGTCCTGCACCACCCGCTCGTACGGCAGCTCCTGCCGGGCGTACGCGGCCAGGGCGTGGATGTGCTCGCGGGCGATGACCTGCCGTGCCGTGTCGGTGTCGTGCACCTGTGAGCGCAGCGGCAGCACGTTGACGAAGTAGCCGATGAGGTGTTCGGTCTCCGGGTGGGCCCGCTCGCTCTTGGGCACCCCGATGACGATGTCCTCCTGGTCGCTGTACTGCCACAGCAGGATGCGGTAGCAGGCGAGCAGCAGGACCGAGGGCGTGGTACGCAGCGCGCGTGCTGCCTCGTACACCCGGTCGCCCAGCCCTTCGGGTGCGGTGTCGTAGTAGAACCGTCCGGAGCCCTCGTGGCGGGCCGGGCGGGGCCGGTCGGTGGGGATGGCCAGCTTGTGCGGCGCGTCGGCCAGGTGCCGCTGCCAGTAGTCGAGTAGCCCGGCCAGCCGGTCCCCGCTGAGGCGCTCGCGTTGCCAGACCGCGAAGTCGACGAACTGGATCGGGAGGGTGGGCAGGGGTGGCGCGCTGCCGTACGCGGCGGCCTCGTACCGGTTCCACAGGTCGCGGAGCAGGATCGCCCGTGACGGCATGTCGGCGACGGCCACGTGCTGGTTCACGACGAGGACGTGGTCGTCGTCGGCGAGCCGGTAGACGCGTACCCGCAGTGGGGGTTGCGTCGCGAGGTCGAAACCGGCGAGCGCGTCGGCGCTGGCCCGTTCCGTGTAGGCGGCGGGGTCGGTGCCGGTGAGGTCGACCAGGTCGAAGTCCACGGTGCTCACCGGCAGGATCCGTTGCGCCGGCGCCCCGTTCACGATCGTGACGACGGTGCGCAGCGAGTCGTGTCGGGCGGCGAGGTCGGCGCAGGCGTTGCGGAGCGCGGCCACGTCCAGCGGTCCATGCAGGCGGCTGGCGGTGGGGAAGGCGAAGATGTCGCGGCGTTGGTAGAGCTGTTCGAGATACCAGAGCCGTTCCTGCGCGTACGACAGGGGAGCGGGCGTGTCGGGATCGGCGCGCCGGGCCAGCGGTGCGTTCGTACGCGGCGGTTCGGCGCGGGCGCGGAGCACCCGCTCCAGCGCCCTGCGCCGGTCGGCGGGCAGGTGATCGAGTCGCCGCTGGAGCGCTTCCGTCTCGGACTCCGTGGTCATGCGTCGCCTCCCCGGTCTCAGCCTTGACTCACGATATAACTCTAGTCAATAGTTTAGTTGTTGCTCGGTCGATCAGGGGGTGCGAGTGGACACCGAAATCCGGTCCGGCGGCGCCGAAGACGATCAGGTCCTGCACCGGTTGCGCGACGAGTGCTACGGCGTCGTGCTCCCCGGCGTACCGGTCCGTGCCGACGACGACCTGTTCGAGATCGGCGGCGACAGCGTCATGCTGATCCGGCTGGTCGCCATGGCCCAGCTCACCTTCGGCGTCGAGATCGACGCCCTGCGCTACTTCCAGAGCCCCACGCTCGCCACGCTCGCCACCGAGGTGCGGCGAGGACTGACCCCGCCGACCGTCGACGAGCAGCTCCTCGACGACGTGCTGGCCCGGGTGGAGTCGATGACCGACGACGAGGTGCAGCGCCTGCTCGACGGGGCGGGACCACGATGAGCCCGGGATCCACGCGGTTGACCGGCAAGGTCTGCCTGATCACCGGCGGCACCGGGGGCATCGGACTGGCCACCGCGGAGTTGTTCACCCGACACGACGCGCGGGCCGTCGTGGTCACCGGCCGCGACCCCGAGCGCGGTGGCGCCGCGGCCGAACGACTCGGCGCAGGCGCCTGGTACCTGCCCCAGGACGTCACCGACGAGCGCCGCTGGGACGCGGTCGTCGACGCGGTCATCGCCCGGTACGGGCGCCTCGACATACTGGTCAACAATGCCGGCTGGATCGGCGACGAGCAGGCACAGGACATCGAGGAGGTGGAGCTGGACCAGTGGCGGCGCATCGTCGCCGTCAACCTGGACAGCGTCATGCTCGGCTGCCGCGCCGCGGTACGCGTGATGGGGGCGGCCGGCGGCGGCAGCATCGTCAACGTCTCCAGCACCGCCGGGCTCATGTCCACCCCCCTGTTCACCGCGTACGGCGCGGCGAAGGCCGGGATCACCCAGCTCACCAAGTCCGTCGCGGTCCATTGCGCCTGGCGCCGGTACGGCATCCGGTGCAACTCGGTGCACCCCGGACTCGTCGAGACCGACCTCGGCGACCGGGTGCTCGCCCTGTTCGACCCGGACGTGGACCGGGCCCGCACCACGTACCTGGCCCGGGTGCCGATGGGTGAACTCGGTACGCCCGACGACGCGGCGGCCGCGATCCTCTACCTGGCCAGCGACGAGTCCCGGCACGTTACCGGCACCCAGCTCGTGGTCAGTGGTGGTCTGGGCGTCTGACGCTCACGGCGTGATCTGGCTCTTCAGCAGCCTCCGCACCAGGTCGGCGTCGCCGTCGACCAGGTGCGTTCCCTCCGCGAACGGCAGCCGCTGCCACAACAGGAACAGCACCTGCTCGGCCGCCCCCCGTACCACCGCCACCGCGTCGCCCGCCGGGGACGCGTCCGGGCCGGTGACCGCCGGGACCTTGCCCTCCGACGGGGACAGCACCCACCGGTGCCCGGTGTCGGAGAGCTCCACCACCACCGGACCGGTCAGCGTGGCGACCGGCTTGCCGTCCCAGCGGTGGCCCACCGCCAGCATCACCCGCAGCACTTCGTCCACGCCGTCGGCGGCCACCAGTTCCGGCACCGGTCGCAGCTCGCCGAGCGCCTGGTCGGCGTCGCGGCCGTGAATCGTCGTCTCGTGCAGCTGCCGACGAAACCAGAAGGCGGCGGTACTGGGCACGGTGCTGAAGTTCCAGCACGGCGCCGACGGGTCGGTCTCCGACAGCTGGCGCAGCAGTAGATCCGCCCCGGCGCGGTACCAGTCCGCGGGCGCCACGTCATCGTCCAGCTTGGGCACCTGTCGGGCCCGCTTGCCGGTGCGCACGTTCTCCGCGGCCCACCGGTGGATACCGCCGAGATGACCGACCAGTTCCCGCAGTCCCCAGCGGCGGCTGACACTGACCGGCACGGACAGGTCGGCCTTGCGGGCGATCGCCTCGAACGCGGCCATCTCCTCCGCCAGCGGTTCGAGGTAGTCCGGCGCGGCAAGTGGCAGCGGTGTCGGCTCCATCGTCGGATCACCCTCCTCCGGTCAGGCGGTCACCCGCCAGGCGCAGCGTATCGAGACGCTTGCAGAATGCGAAGCGGACGAGCCCCCGGCCCCGACCGGGGTCGGCGTAGAAGCGGGAGGCCGGGATCGCCGCCACCCCCCGGCTGCGGATCAGGTCGGTGCAGTACGCGACGTCGTCGTCCGGGCACCGGCCGAGGAGGAAGTACGTGCCCTCGTTCTCGGCCAGCGTCAACGTCGTACGTTCCAGGTGGTCCCGCAGCACCGCCCGCCGCTGGGCGTACTGGGCGCGCAGCAGGTCGTAGTAGCCGCTCGTCGGGGCATCGCGCAGCATCGCCGCCGTCGCCAGTTGCAGCGGGGTCGCCGGCGCGAACGTCACGAACTGTTTGACCGCGCGCAGCGCCGCCGTCAGCGCCGGCGGGGCGACGGCCCAGCCGACCCGCCACCCGGTGGCCGAGAAGGTCTTCGACACCGAGGAGATGGTCACCGTACGCTCCCGGCACGCCGCGACCCCGGCGACCGGAAGGTGCGCCACCGCGTCGAAGGTCAGGTGTTCGTAGGTCTCGTCCGAGACCAGGTATGCGTCGTACCTTTCGGCGAGTTCGCCGAGCAGCGCGAGCTCCGACTCGTGCAGCACCCGGCCGGCCGGATTCCACGGCGTGTTCAGAAAGACCAACCGGGTACGGGAGTTGAACGCCTCGGTCAGCCGCTGCGGGTCCAGCCGGAAGTCCGGAAAGTCGCAGGAAACGTAGCGCACCGTCGCCCCGGCCGCGCTCACGACGGGCGGATACTGCTCGTAGAAGGGCTCCAACACGATCGCCTCGTCGCCCGGTTCGAGCAGCCCGATCGCGGCACACCAGATCGCCTCGCTGGCACCGGCGGTCACCGTCACCTCGGTCTCCGGGTCGACCTGCCGGTGGTGGCGCCGCAGCAGGTCGGCGGCGACCGCCTCACGCAGCGCGGGCAGGCCGATGCTGAGGCTGTACTGGTGCCCACCGCGACGAATCGCATCGTCGGCGGCCTGCAGCAGCGCGGCCGGTGGGCCGAAGTCCGGCGCGCCCTGGGCCAGGTTCACCGCCTGCTGCTGCGCCGCCAGCTGGCTCATCGCCGTGAAGATCGAGGTTCCGTACGGGCGCAGATCGCTGCGGAGCAGGGTCACGCCGGCACCTCCGACCCGGTGACGACGGCCCGGCCGCCGACGGTGGTGGTGGTGAAGATCCGGCCACCGTTGAGGATCCCGTGGGGATCGAGCGCCTGCTTCAACAACCGCATCGTCGCGACCTCCTCGGGCCGGCGAGAATAGGCCAGGTACGGCTCCTTCTCGAAGCCGATACCGTGTTCGGCGGAGATCGACCCCTGGAAGCGCTCCACATTGCGGTACACGATGTGCTCCACCTCCGTCTTGCGCTTGCGGGTGGTCTCACCGGTGACGACCGCGATGTGCACGTTGCCGTCGCCCAGGTGCCCGAAGACCTGTAACGACACCTGCGGCCACAGCTCGCGCAGCTCCCGCTCGACACTTGCCAGGTAGGTCTTGAGCGAGGTGGCGGGCAGGCTCACGTCGAAGCCGAACAGCGGCAGCTCGCCACCGAGGATGAGCGACGGGATCCGCTCCCGTACCGCCCACAGCGCCGCCACCTCGGTCGGCCCCAGCCCGACGGCGGACTCGGCGATCAGGTCGGCGCAGGCGGCCAACCCGGCGACGAACCGCTCGCTGTCTCCCGCCGGATCCGAACCCTGCATCTCCACCAGCGCGTAGACCGGATATCGGCCGGTCAGTGGCGTACGTACCGTGTCCCGCAGCGGCAGGATCAGCTGGTACGCCTCGTCCCAGATCGCCTCGAACGCGCTGATCGAGCCCGGCAGCGCCGCGCGGAGCCGGCCCAGCAGCGCGAGTGCCGCGTCGACGCCGGACACTCCGCAGAAGGCCACGTGGCGGGTCCGGGGCAGCGGCTGCAGGCGCAGCACCGCGCGGGTGATCACCCCGAGCGTGCCCTCGGAGCCGATGAAGAGGTGCTTGAGGTCGTATCCGGCGTTGTTCTTGACCAGTTTGTGCAGCCCCGGCAGCGTGGTGCCGTCGGCGAGGACCGCCTCGACGCCGAGCACGAGGTCCCGCGTCATGCCGTAGCGCAGCACCCGGTTGCCGCCCGCGTTGGTGGCCAGGCACCCGCCGATCGTGCACGAACCGCGCGACGCCAGGTCCAGCGGGAACATCAACCCGTGCCGCTCCGCGGCCTCCTGCACCTGCTGCAGCGTGGCACCCGCCTGGACCGTCATCGTCGCGCCGACCACGTCGATCTCCTCGATCGCGGTCATCCGTTCCAGCGAGAGCACCACCTCGTGCGCGTCCGGCACCCCGCCACCCACCAGCCCGGTCATGCCGCCCTGCACCACCACCGGCTGGCGCCGGCGATGGCACTCCGCCAGCACCGCAGCAACCTCGGCGGTGCTCGCCGGACGAGCCACCACCGTCGGTGCGCCGATCCGGTCGCTGCCCCACAGGTCCTGCGCGTACCGCGCGCCGATCGCGTCGCCGATCAGCACATGCTCGGCACCGATGAGCCTGGTCAGTGGCGCGACGATGGTCATCGGGTCCTCCTCAGGTCGGCCAGGTGCTGGTAGGCGGAGATGTGCGCGAGACTGGTCCGTACGTGCACCACGACGGGTCCGTAGTGGGCCAGCGCCTTCGACAGCACCGGCTCCACCTCGGCGTCCGCGCCGATGGTGAGACCCAACGCCCCGTACGCGTGGGCGAGCAGCGCGAAGTCCGGGTTGGCCAGGTCGGTCCCGGCGACCCGTCCCGGGTAGGCGCGCTCCTGGTGCTGGCGGATCGTGCCGTAGCTGCCGTTGTCCGCCACGACGATCACCATGCGGGCGCGGCGCTGCACGGCGGTGGCCAGTTCCGTCCCGGTCATCAGGAAGCCACCGTCACCGACCAGGACGACGGTGGGCTCGTCCGGGCGACGCAGCGCGGCGGCCACCCCTGCCGGTACGCCGAATCCCATCGCGCTCGACCCGATGCCCAGCAGCCGGCCGCCGTCGGCGATCCGGTGGTACCGGTGCACCCAGGAGGTGAAGTTGCCCGCGTCGACCGTCACGGTGCCGCGCCCCGCGGTCAGCTGTGTCAACACCGAGACGACCCGGCCGAACACCACCCCGTCGTGGGCGCTGACTGGTCTCCACCGGGCCTGTTCGGCCTCGTGGCCGGTCAACTGTCGGACCCATTCGTCGTCGGCCGGAGCGCGTGGTGGCGCCGCGGCGAGCTGTTCCAGGAAGGCGACGGGGGAGCAGGCGTACGCCAACCGGGGTCGGTAGGCCCCGCCCAGCACGGTCGGGTCCGGGTACACGTGCACCAGTGCTGTGGCCGGGTCGGGCACCGTGTACCGCTGGGTGCTGACGGCGTCGAGCCGGGTGCCGACGGCCAGCACGAGGTCGCTCCGGCCAACCAGGTCGCGCTGTCGCTGCTGGGTGGCCAGGTGCAGGTGTCCCGCGTACAGCGGGTCGGTGTTGTCGAACAGGTCCTGCCGCTTGTTCGTCACCAGCACCGGGAGGCGGTGCCGGCGGGCGGCTACCCGCAGTGCGTGCCGACCGTCGGGGCTGTCCAGTCGACCGCCGGCGAGCAGCACCGGCCGCTCGCTGCCGGACAGCAGAGCCAGGGTGCGGGCCACCGCGTCGGCGGGCGGCAGGGCGGGTTCGGCCACCGTCGGTGGCCCCCGACGGACGGTGGCACCGACTCGGTCAGCACGTCCTCCGGGACCACGAGCACCGCCGGCCCGGGCACTCCGCCGCGGGCCGCGGCAAAGGCGCGGGAGGTGAACTCGGCGACGTGGTGCGGGTGCTCGACGGTGAAGACCCCCCGGGACATCCCGGCGAAGGCGGCGCGGTGGTCGAGTTCCTGGAAGGATCGCCGCCCCCGCTCGCCGGTGTGGACGTCGCCGACGACCAGCAGCAGGCCGGTGGCGTCGAGGTCCGCAGAGTGCACCGCGATGGCCGCGTTCGTCGCGCCGGGGCCACGGTTGACCAGCACTACCCCGGGCTGCCCGGTGAGCTTCGCGTCGGCCAACGCCATGAACGCCGCCCCGCCTTCGTGCCGGCAGGTGACCAGGTCGATGCCGGCGTCGGCGAGCCCGTCCAGGACCGGCAGGAAGCTTTCGCCCGGTACGCAGAAGATCCGATCCACGCCGTGGGCGCGCAGCGTGGCGACCAGCCGACCGGAGGCCGTCGTCGGGGCCTGACCGGTCACCGGGTGACCTGGACGTCGCGCTCGGGTCGGGTCACCTCGCCGGCGCGGGCCTCGGGCGGGTGGACGATCGTCGCCTCGTCGAAGGTCTGCCCGAACCGCTGGTACTGCATCAGCACGATCGGCGGCGGGCTGTGATGCCAGTGCTCCTCGTCCCGGCGGAACCGCACCGGGCCACGCCACGTGTCGAACTCGTGGGTCTCCAGCGCGTCGATGATGGCCTCCCGGCTCAGTCCGGTGGCGACGTCGGCGGCCTGACCGAGGATCGTCACGTCGGTGAAGGCGTTCAGCGCGTTGTCCGGCGGGAACGAGCCGAACCGTTCGACGTAACGCTGGGTGAACCAGCGTCCGATCTCGGTCAGGCCCGGCCAGGACGGCCGGTAAAGCAGCGCCGGCCAGATCACGTGATTGCCGACCTCGCCGGCGAGGCGCCAGTAGTCGTCCGAGCGCATCGGAAACGGAAAGAGCACGACGAGCATCGGCCCGGGCAGCAGCCCGACCTCCGCGGCCTGTTGGATGATCATGTAGTTGGTCCGAACCACACCGCCGTTGATCAGTACGTCCGGCGCGAAGTCCTTGACCGCCCGCAACTCCTCGCGTACGTCGTCGGTGCTGTCCTGCGCGAAGTCGAAGCGGAGCACCTCGACGCCGCGTGCGGTCAGCTCGTCGGCGATGGTGTCGGCGTTCATCAGGCCGAAGACGGTGTCCGCCGCCAGCATCGCCGCCTTGCGTACCCCCTGTTCGACCAGCAGGTCCGCGATCATCGGCGCCCGGTCGGCGATGGTGAAGTAGGTGCGGAACAGGGTGCGGCGGCGTTTCTGGGTGAGCGTGCTGTGCCCGTTCTCCACGAACAGCGGCACGCCGAACAGCTCCGCGGCCTCCGAGACCCCGGGCGCGGTCCGCAGGTGCCACTGCCCGATGACCGCGTGCACCTGGTCCACGAGCGCGAGCTTGGCCAGCGCACCGACGGCGCTGCGCTGCATGATCTCGCCCTCCTCCATGGGCTGGTCGTTCTGCAGCACCAGCCGCACCGGCAGGCCACCGCGCACGCCGCCCCGTTCGTTGAGGTACTCCGCGCCGAGGCAGGCCGCCCTGGTGATCAGCTCACCGGCGGTGGCGTCGCCGGGGCCGGTGACGGGCGTCAGCAGGCCGATGGTGAACGCCTGCTTCGCCTCCGCCGTGGGCTCGTTGGTGGCCGCGATCAGTGCGGCCGCGCGAGATTGAGGGGTGGTCACGGTGGTCCTCCCTGGGGCCGGTGTCGCTGCTATGGATCGGGATGGGTCACGGACGTCGGAGCGCGGCGAAGTCCCGGGCCAGGTGCATCGGGTCGAGGCCGTAGTCCTCGGCGCGGTAGCGGTAGGCGCCGGTGCTGTACTGCGGATGGGCGGCGAGGTATCGACGCATGGCCGTCTCGGCCGGCCCGTCCAGCCCGACGCCGAGTCGGTCGCAGATCTCGCGCATGGTGGCGATCGGGTCGCGGACCAGGTCGACGTAGTCCGCCTCGATCAGCTGTGCCGTCGGCGGTAGGGCCGCCCGGTCGCGGGCGAAACGGCGTAGCCCGGTGGCGACCGCGGTCGACCACTGTCGACCGATCTCGTGCCGGTCGATGGCATCGGAGCGGGCGCCGCGTACCGTCTCGCAGAGCAGGCAGGTGGAGACGACGGTGACGGCGGGGTCGCGGTGCAGCACCACGATCCGCGCGTCCGGGTAGACCCGCACCAGGTCGGAGAGGTGCCACAGGTGGAACGGGCACTTGAGCACCACGTTCCGGCCGGGGCGACGCCACAGGATCGCCTGCAGCTGGCGCCGGTGGTCGCGGTACGCCGCCAGCATGCCGTTCTCGTCGAGCCAGCGGTCGTACGACGGCACCCGGTACCGCATCCCGTAGACCATGCTGGCGAAGGCGTTACCCGTGAGCCGGTGGCACTCGTCGGGGCGTCGGGCGTCGAGGAAGTGTATCGAGCGCAACAGCGGGGCGACGGTGTAGTACTCGTCCACGTACCCCTGCGCCCGGTCCGCGAGGTCCTCCGCGTCCGCGCCGGATTCGCTGACCGGCAGCATCAGCTCCCACAGCGCGGGCGCCCGCATCGCCGGGTGCTCGGTGAGCAGGTTCTGGGCGAGTGTGGTGCCGGTGCGCAGCAGCCCGGTGACGAAGATGGGCCGCCGCAGCGGAACGTTCCCGACGTCCGGGACCTGCGCGTGCAGCCGCTCCACCGCCGCGCGCAGCCGCAGCGCCGTGACCAGTCCGCCGTGCACGGCGGCCGCGCCACGTGAGTGCAGCCGGCCCTCGCCGCGCAACGCGTCGGCGAGCCGCTGCAGGCCCTGCTGGTAGGGAGCCCGTGGGTCGACAGGCAGACTGGCCTCGGCGAGCATCGCGGCCGGGTCCAGGGTGAACTGGGTGGTCATCGGATCACCCCGGTCCGGGCCAGGAACGGGCACGCGGCAGCGCCCTGGTCCACCGTTGTCGGCTCGCGGGACCAGGCGGTGAACTCGGCGAGGAAAACCTTGGCGACGGCATGTTCCTCCTGCGGAAACCGGTACGCCCCGTGCGGTGTGACGAAGAGTCCCGGCACTTCCCAGAGAGGACTGTCGGGTGGCAGCGGCTCCTCGTCGTGGACGTCGAGCACCGCGCCGCGCAACCGTCCGGCCCGTAGCGCGGCGACGAGAGCGGGGGTGTCGAGGGTGTCGGCCCGACCGACGTTGACCACGACCGCGTCGTCCGGCAGCGCCTCGATCACCTGACGGTCGACCAGGCCACGGGTGCTCGGGTCGCTCGGCAGGGTGCTGACCAGGTGGTCGGTGTCGGTGGCGGCGGCCCGCAGCAGGTGCGGCGGTAGGACCGTTTGGGCCAGTGGCGACGGTCGGGCGCTCCGGGTCACCGCGGTGACCCGGACGCCGAAGGGTGCCGCCAGCTCGGCGATCGCGGAACCGATGCGGCCGAGGCCGAGCAGCAACAGCCGCGACCCGGAGACCAGCCGGGCGTCGGGCAGCGACCACCGCCGCTCGCGCTGCTGGTCGCGCAGCCGGGGCGCGTCCTTGGCCAACGCCAGGACCGCCATCCACGCGAACTCCGCCACCGCGCGGACCGGGACGGTGGCGGAGGTGGTGACGCGAAGCCCCGGCGGCGCACCCGCGGCGGCCAGGTGGTCGGTGCCGGTGCCGGTCAGGTGCAGCCAGGACAGCCGCGTGCAGCGGCTCAGCAGGCCGTCGGGGAGACGGTTGGCGACCAGGACGTCGATGGTCTCCGGTTGCGGCGGGTGCACACTGACATCGGGTACGACGTCGACACGTACCCGTGGGTGGGCGGCCCGCAGGGCCCGGGCGACGGCCGGACCCAAGCTCGGGTGGTACACACAGACGCGCGGGCTCATACCGTCAGCGGCTCTGCGTTCGCGGCGCGGGCGCCGGCCCGTTCGGTGGCGAGAGCGTCAGCGATGACGCTCAGGGGCCGGCAGGTGCCGCGTGCCCGGGTGATGACCTCGGTCGTGTTGCCGCGGATGATGGCGGCGACGGTCTCGAAGAGACCGGCGACCAGACTGTCCGGGTCGGAGCACCTGCTGACGGAGTCGGTGAGAAGCAGGCCGGTCACCGCCGCCGCCCCGACATTGATCACCGGACCGGGCAGCGTGTGGACCCCGCGCTCGGCGAGCGTCGCCTCGGCGGTGGGTGTGCAGGTCAGGTTGCCCGCCTCGACCAGCAGCCGTGGAGTGATCCGGTGCACGTTGTCGTCGTTGACGGCACCGCTGCCGGCGGCCAGGACCAGGATGTCGGCCGGGACGTCGAGCCAGGCGTCCGGTGTGGTGGTCAGGTCGAGTCCGGTGGGCAGCCGGCGCCGGTCGATGCTGCCGGTGCTGTCGGTGGCGTCCAGCAGCGCGCTTACTGGAAGCCCTCCGGGCGCGCTGACGGTGCCGTGCCGGTCGGCGACCGCCACCACGGGATAGCCGCGGGCGGCCAGCCCGGCGGCGACCGCCCGCCCGACGACGCCGAAGCCCTGGATGGCGACCGAACGCACCGCGTCGGGCCCGAGGAGCTCTCCGGCGGCGCTGTCGACCGCCTCGCAGACACCGAACCCGGTCACCTCCCGGCACCGACTCCACAGCTCTCCCCAACCGCAGGGCAACCAGGAGAGCCGACGTTGCGGGTCGAAACCGGCGGCGGAGAAGAAGAGGTCCCGGTCGTCATGGGTGATGCCCTGGTCCGAGCCGAGGTACAGGCCGCCGCGTAGCAGTGGGGCGATCTGCCGGCCGAACGCGGCCAGTATCCGGTTGCGGTGCGGTCCCGGCGGCAGCCCGCAGCGGATGCCCGCCTTCGCGCCGCCGATCGGGATGCCGGCCAGGGCCAACTTTCTGGTCATCGCCGAGGCGAGGCGGGCGACCTCGTCGATGGTGACGTCCGTGGTCATCCGGGTGCCGCCCATGGCGCGTCCGGCGACGAGCGAGTCGGCGACGACGAACGCCTCGATGTCGTGTTCCTCGTCGCGGATGAAGATCTTCATCTGACTGGTCATGCGACTCCGATCAGGAAAGCCACCGGGACACCGGGCGGTGGCGGCCGTTGCGGTCCGCGTCCTGCGCCGGTTGACGAGGCGATACTAAACAAATACAGTGACTTGAGTAAAGTCGGCATAACAAGAGTTAACATTGGTGGGGGTTCAAGTGTTTCGTGACATCCCGTACCTGGACCTGGTCACCGACGACCCGCAGGGCACCGTCGACCTGTTGTGCGACGGGTTCGCCTTCGCCCCGGCGGCGAGCGCCGCCGACACCGACCGGCGGGCCCTGGCGCTGCGCAACGGTCCGGTGACCATCGTCGTGTCGTCCCCGGTGGGCATCGGTGGGCCCTTCGCGGGACACCTCGAACGACACGGCACCGGCATCATCGACATCCCGATGACCAGCACCGATCTCGACGCCGACATCCAACAGCTGGTCCGGGCCGGCACACCGATGCTGCCCGCACCCGCGGGTGTCGCGGTCGCCGCCGGGTTCGGACCCGTCGTCCACACCCTGCTCCCCGACGGGGCCGCACCACTACCGCCCGGTCTGGAGTGGACGCTGCTGCCCGAGCGTCCCGTCTCCCGCGGCGCGCTCGACATCCGGGCGCTCGACCACATCGCCGTCTGCCTGCCCGGCGGAACCCTGCAGCAGACCGCCGACCACTACGCGTCCGCCTTCGGCCTGCCCCGATACTCCAGCGAGTACATCGAGGTGGGCGCGCAGGCGATGGACTCGGTGGTGGTACGCAGCCCTTCCGGCGCCATCACGTTCACCCTCATCGAACCCGACCTGTCGCACGAGGCCGGACAGATCGACGAGTTCCTCGACCGGCACTCGGGTGCCGGCGTGCAGCACCTCGCCTTCCTCGTCGACGACATCGTCACCGCCGTCCGCCAGGGGCGCGACGCCGGGATCGCCTTCCTCACCCCACCCGGCGTCTACTACGAGACCCTGCTCGATCGGGTCACCTCGCTGCGCGACCGCATCGGGGACCTGCGCGACACCGGGGTCCTCGCCGACTGCGACGAGTGGGGCTACCTGCTCCAGATCTTCACCCGCTCGCCGTACCCGCGCCGGACCCTCTTCCACGAACTCATCCAGCGCAACGACGCCCGCGGCTTCGGCAGCGCCAACATCCGTGCCCTCTACGAGGCGGTCGAGCGTGAGCGCCAACGTGAGAGCGCCCGCAGTCGATGACCGCGCCGCACCGGCCTCACCTCAGCCTCGACGACTTCGCGTCGGCCGCCCGCGCCAAACTGCCGCCCGACGTGTGGGACTTCGTCGAGGGTGGCGCGGGCCACGAACGCACTCTCGCGGCCAACCGGGACGCGTTCGGGCGGATCAGGCTGCGGCCCCGGGTGCTGACCGGGGTGAGCACCGTGGACCCGGGCGTCACGGTTCTCCGACGCCGCTGGGCCGCCCCGGTCGGCATCGCGCCGATGGCCTACCACACCCTGATCCACCCCGACGGGGAACTGGCCTCCGCGCGGGCCGCCTGCGCCCGCGGTCTCCCGCTTGTCGTCAGCACGATGGCCGGCCGGGCCTTCGACGAGATCCGCGCGCAGACCACGGCTCCGCTCTGGCTGCAGCTGTATCCACTACGCGATCCCGACACCACGGCGTGCCTGGTGACCGCGGCGGAGCGGGCCGGCTTCGAGGCACTGGTCCTCACCGTCGACGCCCCCCGCCTCGGCCGTCGTCTGCGTGACCTGCGCAACGGCTTCCGGCTGCCGGACGGGGTGGTGCCGGTCAACCTGCCCGCCTCCTGGCGGGACGGGTCCGGTCGTCCCGCCGGGCACGCGGCCACCAGCTTCGCCACCGGACTCACCTGGGACGACGTCGCACGGCTGTGCGGCTCCACCACGCTTCCGGTGCTCGTAAAGGGCGTACTGACCGCCGAGGACGCGCGGCTGGCCGTCGCGGCGGGCGTCGCTGGCGTGGTCGTCTCCAACCACGGCGGGCGGCAGTTGGACGGGGTGAGCGCTGCCGTCGACGTCCTCCCCGAGGTGGTACGCGCCGTCGACGGCACCGTCGCGGTCCTGCTCGACGGCGGCGTACGCACCGGCATCGACGTGCTCGCCGCGCTGGCGCTGGGCGCCACCGCCGTCCTCGTCGGGCGGCCGGTGCTGCACGGGCTGGCCGTAGCCGGGGAACCGGGGGTCGGCGACGTCCTTCGGATCCTGATCGAGGATCTCGCCGAGAGCATGCTCCTGGCCGGTCTGGCCACCATCGCCGACATCGGCCCCGCCGCCATCACCGCTCCGGCCGCCCGCCACCACGAACCGGCCGCCGCACCCCTGCCCACCGACCCGACCACCGTGCCGGTGTGCGGCGAGCCGGCCGCGCCCGGCCTGCACCTCACGCAACTGCACGCCAGCCTGCGGCATCCCGTGCTGCGTACGATGACCTTCCTCAACGACATCGTCGCCCGCTATCCGCAGGCGGTGTCCTTCGCGCCGGGACGCCCGTTCGAGGGCGGGTACGACCTGGCGGAGCTGACCGGGCACCTGCGGTCCTACCTCGACCACCGGCACGCGCAGGGCCACGGCGAGAACGCGCTGACCCGCGAGCTGTTCCAGTACGGGCCGACCGCCGGCACGATCCGCGACATCGTCGCTCGTTCCGTCGCCGAGGACGAGGGGATCCGAGCCGCCCCCGAGGCGTACGTGATCACGGTGGGGGCGCAGGAAGGACTCCTGATCACCGTGCGGGCGCTCTGCGCCGGCCCCGACGACGTGTTGCTCGTACCCGATCCGTGCTACACCGGCATCACCGGCGTCGCGAGCCTGCTCGGCGTGACCGTCCGCGCGGTGCCCGAGACCGCGGACGGCCCGGACCTGGCGTGCCTGGAGCGCCTCCTGGCGCGGCTGCGGGCCGAGGGACAGCGAGCGCGGCTGTTGTACCTCGTCCCCGACGCCGCCAACCCCTCCGGCACCACCATGGGCCGGGCCGCCCGCGAGCGACTGCTGGAGGTGCTGCGCCCGCACGGCACGCTGGTGCTCGAGGACACCCCGTACCGCCTGCTTGGCCCCGCCGACCGCCCACCCACGCTCAAGGCGCTCGACCGGCACGGGCAGGTCGTCCATGTCGGATCCTTCGCCAAGTCCGCCTTCCCCGGCGCCCGGGTGGGCTACGTGATAGCCGACCAGGTCGTGCACCGGCCGGCGGGCACCGGCCTACTTGTCGACGAGCTCACCAAGATCAAGAGTATGGTCACGGTGAACACCAGCCCGGTCAGCCAGGCACTCGTCGGCGGGCTGCTGCTGCGCGCCGACCACCGGCTCGGCGAGGCCACCGTCCCGGCCGCCCGGCGCTACTCGACAATGATGCGACTGCTCCGCACCGAACTGGACCGCCACTTCCCGCAGCCGCTGCGCGACCGGCTCGGGGTCGGCTGGAACGACCCGGCCAGCGGATTCTTCCTCAGCCTGACCGTGCCGTTCGTCGCCGCCGACGATCAACTCGACCACTGTGCCCGGGAGTACGGCGTGCTCTGGACCCCGATGAGCTACTTCCACGTCGAGCCCGGCCCCGACGCGGGACTGCACGCCATCCGGCTGTCCGTCAGCTACCTCACCGAGCAGGGGATCATCGACGGCGTCGGGCGACTCGCCCGCTTCATCACCGACACCTGCGCATGACGGCGACCAGTACCGCGATCGCCGTACCTCAGCTGGTACGGCCGTGGACCCGACACGCCCCGCAGGCCGCCGCGGTACGCCAGGGCAACCAGTCGCGCGACTACGGTGCCGTCACCGGCCTGGCCCGCGCCGTGGCCGACCGGCTCGCCGCCGCCGGAGTACGCGCCGAGGACCGGGTCGCCGTCCTCGCCGACCGCAGCGCGGACCTGCCCGCGGCGCTGCTGGGGATCGCCGCATCCGGCGCGGTGTGCGTCCCGATGGACGCCACCCATCCGCCCGACCGGCTCGGCTACGTCGCCGCCGACGCCCAGGCCCGGCTCCTGCTCACCGACGGGACGCAACCGGTGCCGCCCGTCCTGGCCGGGCTGCCGGTGCTCCGCCTGGACACTCTCGCCCCGGCACCTGGGGAGGTCGGCTTCGACGGCCATCCGTACCAGCTGGCGTACCTGCTCTACACCTCCGGTTCCACCGGGCGTCCCAAGGGGGTCGGCGTGACCCACGGCGCGCTGGCCAACTGCCTCAGCACGACCGCCCGGGCCGTGGGCTATGCACCGGGCGAGCGGTGGCTCGCGGTCACCCCGCTCACCTTCGACATCGCCATGCTGGAGCTGCTGCTCCCGCTCTGCGCCGGTGGGCAGGTCGAGATCGCCGGACGCGAGCAGGCCCGCAGTGGTCCCGAGCTGGCGCGGCTGCTCTCCGTCACCATCCCGCGCTACCTGCACGCCACCCCGCTGACCTGGCAGATGCTCTTCACTGCCGGCTGGACCGGTGCGTCCGGACTCGTCGCCCTGATCGGTGGCGACCGGGTTCCGCCCGCGCTCGGCGGGCGCCTGGCCGACCGCGTCGCACGGGTGCACCACCTATACGGCCCCACCGAGGCGACCATGTACGCCGTCAGCGACATCGTGCGGCCGGGCCCGCAGCCCGCGGCGCTGCCGATCGGCACCGCGATTCCCGGCACCCGAGCGGTGGTCCTCGACTCCGCCCTGCGTCCGGTGCCGCACGGTACGGTCGGTGAACTCTGTCTCGGTGGCGTCTGCCTGGCCCGTGGCTACCTCGGCCGGCCCGCGCTGACCGCGCAGCGCTTCGTACCCGATCCCGACCACCCCGGCGAGCGGCTCTACCGCACCGGCGACCGGGCACGGCTGTTGCCCGACGGGCGGCTCGAGCTGCGGGGTCGCGACGACGACCAGGTGAAGATCCGTGGCCACCGGATCGAGCTGGGCGAGATCGAGAACGTGATGAGCGAACATCCCGACGTCGCCGTGGCCGCCGCCGTGGTCGTACCGGCCGGCGCGGACCAGCGCCTCGTCGCGTACGTGCAGCTGCACCCGGCCGCGCCGGCGACCGCGCTCGACACACTGCGGGCGTACCTGCGCGACAAGCTTCCCGGGCCCATGCGACCCACCGCGATCGGGGCGCTGCGGACCATGCCCACCACGACGACCGGGAAGGTGGACCGCAGCGCACTCGCCCGGATCCGTCTTCCGTGAGGTGAGGACAACGATGTCGGTCGACGCCACGCGCGCCAATGGCTGGTTGCTGCGCCCGGTCGAGGGCGACCCGGCCACCCGCCTGTTCTGCCTGCCGTACCTCGGTGCCGGCGCCTCGATGTACCACCGTTGGCCGCGTCGCATCGGTGACGTCGAGGTCTGCCTTCTGCAACCACCGGGTCGGGAGAACCGGCTGCTGGAGCCCGCGTACGAGGCGTACGGACCGTTCGCCGAGGACCTGCTGGCCGCGATCGAGCCGTTGCTGGACCGGCCGTACGCGATCTTCGCCCACTGCAACAGCGTCTTCGCCGCGTACGTGGTGGCGGTGCGGCTGGCCGCCGCCGGTCACCCGCCACGCCGTTTCTTCGCCTCCTCGATGGTCGCCCCCGACGAGGTCCCGTTCGGCAGCCTGCTGGATGTCCCCGCCGACCGGCTGCCCGAGGTCGTCGCCGAGCTGGTGCGGGCGCGCGGCGTCGAACCGTCGCCGGAGATCGTCGAGCTGGCCATGGAGGCGGTCGAGGGCGACCTGCGCGCCTACCGCGGCTTCGGCGGTGCCGCGCCCGGGTCGATGCCCTGCCCGGTCACCGTGCTGTCGTGGCGCGGCGACCGCACGGTGCCGCCGAGCCTGACCGCCGGGTGGGCCCGGTTCGGCCGGGACCGCGCGGTCACTCTCGACGGCCACCACTGGGCTTTCCTGGACCCCTCGCCGGCCCTCCTCCGGGTCATCGACGAGGATCTGGCCGGCTGAGGGGTCCGCGTCAGGCTGACCCGAGCCGCGCGACCGCCGCGGCGAAGTCGGCCAGCACCGGCTTCTCGAACAGCAGGCGCATCGGCAGCCGGGTGAGCTGGTATGCCTGCCGTACCGAGCCGATCATCTGGGCCGCCACCAGTGAGTGCCCGCCCAGCTCGAAGAAGCTGTCCGTACGCCGTACCTGGCTGATGCCCAACGTCTGCCGCCAGACGCTCGCGATGCGCTGCTCGTCCGGGGTCTGCCACTGCCCGGCCGGTTCGGTGGGGGCCTCGTCCGACGGGTCCGGCAGGACGGCGCGATCGATCTTGCCGCTGCTGTTCAGCGGCATCGCGTCCAGCACGACGTACGCGGCGGGGAGCATGTAGTCGGGCAGTGCCCGGCTCAGTGGGGCGCGCAGCGCGCCCCGCAGCGCCACCGGGTCGACGGCCGGATCGCTGACGGTCAGGTACGCCACCAACCGGTCGTGGTCGCCGTCGCGGCGTACCAGCACGGCCGCGTCGCGGACCTCGGGCTGTGCCATCAGGTGATGCTCTATCTCGCCCAGCTCCACCCGGAATCCACGCAGCTTCACCTGGTGGTCCACGCGTCCGAGGTGGTGCAACTGACCGTCGTTGCCGAACCGCCCGAGGTCACCGGTGCGGTACATGCGCGAGCCGTCCGGGCCGTGCGGGTCGGGCAGGAACGTCGCCGCGGTCAGGGCCGGCTGCCCCCGGTACCCGCGGGCGAGTCCCACCCCGGCAACGAAGATCTCCCCGGGGGCGCCGACCGGCACCGGCCGCAACACGGAGTCGAGCAGGTAGACCGCGAGGTTCGGCAGGGCGGTGCCGATCGGGGGTGCGCTGGTGACCGGGGCGGTGACGTCCGTGAACGTGGCGCAGACCGTCGTCTCCGTCGGTCCGTACGCGTTGACGAGTCGGCGGCCGGGGGCCCAGACGGCGGCCAGGTCGCGGTCGCACTGCTCGCCGGCGGAGATGACCAGGCGCGGGTTGCCGAGATCGTCCGGGGTGAGCGCCCGCAGCAGGGTCGGTGGGTACGTTCCGACGGTCAGGCCCAGATCCCGGATCTCGCCGGCGATCTCCGCCGGGGTCGCCTCGGCAGTGGTGAGGACGCCGAGCGTCGCCCCACCGGAGAAGGCCATCGCCATCTCCCAGACGGAGGCGTCGAAGGCCGCCGAGGAGAACAGCGAGGTGCGGTCATCGGGGCCGACCGTGAACCGGTCCCGCAACGTCACCGCCAGGTTGGCGAGCCCGGCCTGGGTGACCTCCACACCCTTCGGACGCCCCGTGGAGCCGGAGGTGTAGATGACGTAGGCCAACTCCGCCGGGGCCGGCAGGTCGGTGAGGGGGGTGTCGGGGTGGGCGGCGATCGCCTCCGCGTCGCCGTCGAGCAGCAGCACCGGGCCGGTGTACGCGGCCACCGCACCGGCCTCGTTGCCGGTGCTGAGCACCAGCGTCGCGCCGGCGGCGTCGAGGACGTCGCGCAGCCGCTCGGCCGGATGCCGGGGATCGAGCGGCAGGTACGCCGCCCCGCTCTTGAGCACCGCGAGGAAGGCCAACGGCAGCTCCACCCCGCGGCCGACGCAGACTCCGACCACCTTGCCGGCGCATGCGCCCGACTGCCGCAGGTGGTGTGCCAGCCTCTGGGCTCGGGAGTCGAGGTCCCGGTAGCTGATCGCGGTGTCGCGGGTCCGCACCGCAACGGCGTCCGGTCGGGCCGCTGCCGTCTCGGCGAACAGCTGCGCCGGTACGGCCGACGACGGCGTCGTCACGTTCGGGCGGGGAAGCCGATCGAGCAGTGCCTGGTCGTCCGGGCTGAGCATCGGCAGCTCGGACAGTCGCCCGCCGTCCTGCGCCGTGGCCCCCGTCAGCAGCAGGGTGAGCTGGTGCAGCAGCCGCTGCGCGGTGGCGGCGGTGAACAGGGGCGACCGGTAGTGCAGCAGCGCCCGGCTGCCGTCCTCGGCCAACCACAGGTGCAGCTCGGTGTCGTGGGACATGGCGGGCGGCGTGGTGCCGACCGAGACCGCCAGCTGGGGCGGCCCGGAGATCGCCAGGAGGGTCGACGCGCCGAGGTTGCGGTGCGCCAGCGCGTCGAGCAGCACCTCACGGGTGCGGCGCAGGAGCTCGGTGAACGAGGGTTCGCCGGAGCAGTCGAGGCGTACGGTCGCGGGCAGCATCTGCTCCGGGTGCCGGGCCCGCGTCAGTGGCGTGGTGACCAGCACGTCGTCCTGCCCGGCGAGGCGGGACGCCCAGGCGCCCACGACGGCGGTCACCACCATCAGGGTGCTCGCCCGCTCGCGTCGGGCCAGCCGGCCGATCGTCCGGCCAACGTCCGGTGGCAGCGTCAGCTCGAAGCAGGCGGGGAGCGGGTCGGACCGGGCGCCGGCGGTCGGTCGTACGGCAGGCCGAGCCGGGGCGGTGCGCCCCGCAGGTGCCGCTGCCAGTAATCCACGTGTCGCGGGTCGTCGACCAGATCGGTCGGTGCGTCGGGCGCACCCGTCGGCTGCGCGGCGGAGGTCAGCGCCTCAGTCACGATCGTCCTCCAGATGAATGCGTACGGGAAGCTGGTCCAGGCCCCACATCAGGTTCGACCTGAGCCGGCGGACCGGTCCGGTCAGCTCGACGCGCGTCACCTGGCTGGCCAGGGCGTCGAGGGCGACTCGCAGTTCGAGCCGGGCCAGGGCGGCGCCGATGCAGAAGTGCTGCCCCATGCCGAAGGTGACGTGTCGGTTGGGCCATCGGGTGATGTCGAAGCGGACCGCGTCGGGGAAGGCCGCCTCGTCGCGGTTGACCGCCGGGTTCCAGATGGTCACCTGTTCGCCGGCCTCGACGAGCTGTGATCCGACGATGACGTCGGTGAGCGCGGTGCGCATGACGTGCAGGCTGGGCGCGGTCCAGCGCAGGATCTCCTCGACGGCGGTCGGCATCACCTCGTGCGTCTCGTGGCGCATCCGTTGCCACTGCGTCGGGTTCTGGATGAACGCCAGTACGCCGCCGGCCGTAGCGTGCCGGGTGGTCTCGTTGCCGCCGGTCAGGATGCCGTTGATGTTGACCTGGATGTCCTCGTCGGACATCCGGTAGCCGGCCGACTGCCCGGTCACCATGGCGCTGATCAGATCCTCGCCGGGGCTGCGGCGACGTTCGGCGATCAGGTCAGCCGAGTACAGGAAGATGTCGGCGTGGGCCTGTTCCTGCAGCGCGTCGCTGATCGGGTCGCCGTCGACCTCGGTGACCGAGCCGAACGCGGTACGGGTCAGCTCGATCATCAGGTCCCAGTCGTCACGGGGTACGCCGAGCAGCTGGCAGGTGACGTAGAGCGGCAGCCGCCCGGCGATGCGGTCCACGAAGTCGAACGAGTCGAGGTCGCGTACCTCTTCGAGGAGTTGCCGCACGATGGCGCGCATGCTGTGTTCCAGCCGCTGTACCGATCTCGGCGTGAAGGCGGGGTTGAGCACGTCGCGCATCCGCCGGTGCCGGGTCCCGTCGGTGACGATCAGCATCTTGCCGACCGAGGCGCGTCCGGCGGCACCCTCACCACCGATGCGCATGCCGCGTTCCGAGGTGAAGGACTGCCGGTCCTCGTAGACGGCGGTGGCGAGGCGGTGGGTGGTGATCGCCCAGAACTCGGAGCTGTCCGGCCGCCGGTTGCGGTACATCGGGGCGTGTTCGCGCAGGTGGTCCCAGACCTGGTACGGGTTGCCGCTGACATACAGCTCCGGGTCGCCCAGGTCCACGTCGGTCAGCTGGTCCATCACGCGCCTCCGTGCGGGCGTACTGCGAACAACTCGAAGATGTCGGTGCCGGTGAGCAGCGGATCCTGGGCCACTCCGACCCGGAAACCGCGTTCGGTGAGTTCCTGACGCAGCCGGTGCAGCCGTCCCGCGATGTCGTGCAGTTGCACGACGAGCTGCCGGATCGTCGGCCAGTGCCGTTCGGCGATTCCGCGCAGCACCTCGACCTCCGCCTTCTCGACGTTGATCTTCACCAGGTCGATCGGCTCCCCGTCGAGTTCGTCGGCGACCTCGGAGAAGGTCCGCAGCTCGCAGGTGAGCGCCTCGCTGTGGTGCCGGTCGGCCACCATCTCCTCGATGTCGACGGTGTCGAATCCGCTGTTCGCGAGGAAGGCGCGGGTGAGCTGTTCGTCGTACCCGCGATCGGCGTGGAAGCTCGTCATCGCGGTGATCTCGGGGTAGTTGGTGAGCACCGCGCTGCCGGGCCGGTCCGACAGGGCGAACGGGTGGGCCGCGCCGCGTATCCCGTGTTCGGTGAAGTTGGCGGCGAGCGCCTGGTGGCACCTTGGTGCGGGTTCGAACGCGAAAACACGGCTACCCGCCTCCCAGTGGAAGAAGAGCGAGGCGATGCCGACGTTCGCCCCGACGTCGAAGACGGTCCCACCCGGCCTCAGGGTGACGCCGTGCTGCAGGTAGGCGCGTCCGGTCACGATGTTGCGGTACATCAGGCTCGTCTCGCCGCCGTTGAGTTGCATGACGTCGTAGCCGTTGGGCAGGCGCATCCGCTCCACGCGCCGTACCTCCCTTTCGATCGACCCTTCGTACGTGGCTTTCCAGTCATCTTGTATTGACTGTAGTTGTGTAGAGATTACAGTAGTTGCCAGTCGATGACTACGGATCCGTACGTGGGGGAGGGGCGAGTACGTGACAGAGCCGCTACCGGCACAGGCCGACCACGACCGATGGAAACTGTCCGATGAGGCGGCCGCTGCCGTGACGAGGGCGGCCCACGCCGCGCAGGTGCCACCCCGCGAGGTGGTCGCGGCGGCCTGGGCCAAGGTCAGGTCGGTGCTGACCGGGGACCCCGAGCTACCTCCTGGTCCCTGGCGTTCGTTGCTCGGCACCGACACCGGCGAGGCCACCCTCGACGGCGAACCGCCGACCGCCGTTCTCCTCGGGCACCGCGCCGACCTGCTGCGCGGCGTCGACGTGTCCCGGGTGGGTGAGTACCTGCACGGGGTCCTGCGGGCTATCGACACCGACCTCGAGGCCCCGCACGAGAAGCACTCACTGCTCAGCGGCAAGGACGTGTGGCGGCAGCTCAACGTGTTGCACGGCGAGCTGCGCGAGCTGCCCGGTCGACGGGCGCACGAGCTGATCGGCGATCAGGCCCGGCGTACCCCGGACGCCGTCGCCGCCGTCCTCGGCGAGCTGCGGTGGACGTACGCCGAGCTGGACCAACGCGCCAACGCGGTGGCGAACCGGCTCATCGTGGCGGGTGCCCGTCCCGGCGACGTCGTGGCCGTACTCAGCGAACGGAGCCTGCCGTGGGTGGCCGCGATCCTCGGCATCCTCAAGGCCGGCCTGGTCTACCTTCCGATCGACCCGGCCTATCCGCATGCCCGGATCGGCGGCATCCTGCGGCGCAGCGCCGCCCGACTGCTCCTGGCCGAGGCGCCGGCCGAACCCATCGCCGACGTCCCGGTACTACCGCTGGACGCGGCCGGGGTCACCATTGACCCGGGGGTGTCCGTACCGGCCGACGCCGCCGCGTACATCTACTTCACCTCCGGCTCCACCGGCGAGCCGAAGGGAGCGGTCTGCGCCCACGACGGCATGCTCAACCACCTGAGCGCCAAGATCGACGACCTGGGCCTGACCGAACAGGACGCCGTCTGCCAGAACGCGCCACAGTGCTTCGACATCTCCCTGTGGCAGGTGCTGGCACCACTGCTGGTCGGCGGACGCACCGTCCTCGTTCCGCCGCAGGTGATCCTCGACGTGGAGTCGTTCCTGGCCACCCTCGACCGGGAGCGGATCACCGTCCTGCAGCTCGTCCCCGCCTACCTCGAGGTCCTCCTCGGCCACCTGGACCTGACCCCGCGCCAACGCCCGGCGCTGCGGATCGTCTGCGTCACCGGCGAGGCCATCGCCCGCAACCTCGTCGCCCGATGGTTCGACTGCTTTCCCGAGGTCCCGCTGGTCAACGCCTACGGCGCGACCGAGGTCTCGGACGACACGACGCATGAAGTCATGCGTACGGTGCCGCCCACCGAACTGGTCCCGGTCGGCCGCCCGGTGCAGAACGTCTCGGTCTACATCCTGGACCGCCAACTCGCCCTGGTGCCCTTCGGCGCACCCGGACAGATCGCCTTCGCCGGCCGCTGTGTCGGACCCGGCTACATCAACGACCCGGACCGGACCGCCCTGGCCTTCGTGACCGACCCGTTCCAGGCCGACCAGCGGATGTACCTCACCGGCGACTACGGCCGATGGCTGCCCAACGGGCACCTGGAGTTCCTCGGTCGCCGAGACGAACAGGTCAAGATCAGCGGGATGCGGGTCGAGGTCGGCGAGGTCGAGAACACCGTGGCCCGGGTGCCCGGCGTACGCTCCGCCTGCCTCGTCGTCGTCCCGATCGGGACGAGCAAGCGTCTCGCCGCCTTCTTCACCGTCGACGAGCCGGTACCGGACCTCAAACGGCGGTTGGCCGACCTGCTGCCGGCCCACATGGTCCCCTCCACGCTCCACCAGGTGGACGCGTTGCCACTGACCGAGAACGGCAAGGTGGACAAGGCGGCGCTGGTCGCCGCCGCCCTCCGGGCGGGCACTCAGGCGGCTGCGCCCCAGGACCGTGAACCGGCCACCAACCCGCTGGAGCGCCGCCTCGCGGCAGCCTGGGCCGAGGTGCTCAACCGCCCGCTGGAAGACATCTACCGCACCGACGACTTCTTCGCTCTCGGTGGCAACTCGCTCTCGGCGGTCCGTCTGATCGTCAAGCTCAAGCACCTCATCACCCTCACCGATCTGACCAGCAATCCGGTACTGGCCGACCTCGCCGAGGCCGCGAGCCGCACCAACCAGGCGCGGCTGCTGCAGACCCTGGCCGCGCCGGATCGGACGGTGGCGACGGTGGTGACCGTGCCCGACGCGGCGGGCACCGCGCTCAACTTCCAACCGCTCGCCGCCGGACTCAAGGCCATGAACTGCGCCCTGCTCGCCACCGAGCTGCCCGGGCACGACCTCGCCCGCCCCGACGAGCCCCTCGCGGACGTGACGCAGGTCGCCACCCGGCTCGCGGACGAGATCGCGGCGGGCGCCATCGGTGCCTTGATCCTCTGGGGCCAGGGCAGCGGTTCGGCGGTCGCGTTGGAATGTGCCCGCCTGCTGCATGAGCGGGGTCGCCCGCCCGCACAGCTCTTCCTCGCCGCCGCCAGCGCCGACCCGGCACAGCTCGCCGCGGACCTCGCCGAGGTGCAGGCGATGGGGGAGGGGGAGATCCGCCGGCACATGGCGGCCCAGGCCACCTACACCGAACTGGACGAGCTCAAGAGCGAGCGGGAGGCGCTCATCGAGCGGGCGTACCGGCACGACACCCTCGGCGCCGCGCGTTTCCTCCGGCACGCGCGGGAGCGGTGGACGCAACTGCCCGTCCCCACCTGGGTCGTCTCCGGCGCCGACGACATGCGGCTGGCGACCGAGCCGCACCCCGAGCGGGCGTGGCGGCACTTCGCCCCGGCGGCGCGGCCGATCGTCCTGCCCGGTGCGGGACGACACTTCCTCCGCACCCACGCCGCCGAGGTGGTCGACCTGCTGCGGCCGGTCGTCGCCACCCGGACCGCCGCGTGACCGGGCGGCCGGTCGTGGAGCCGACCACCGCGCCGCTCACCGGACGGCTCGGTCGTAACCCCGCCGCCGTGCTGCACGAGCACGTGCTGGCACCGCAGTTCCGCTTCGAGGTCGACCACCTGCTCGGCTGGTACCGGCTCGTCGAGCGGGTGCTGCTCGCCGAGTACGCCCGGATGAAGCTGGTCACCGAGGCCGAGGCGGCCTCGATCGCCGAGCTGCTCGACGAGGCCACCGCCGACCGGATCACCGCCGACCCGGCAGCCAACCTCTCCGACATCTGCCTGGCGTTGGAGCAGCACGTGCTGGCCGGTCTGCCGGCGGTGCCGCCCGCCTGGCACGTTGACCGCAGCCGCAACGACATCCAGGCCACCGCTCAGCTGCTGTACGCCCGAGGCGAACTGCTCGACATCGCCGGGGCCCTGCTGGAGGTGGCCCGCGGCGCCTGGCACCGGGCCGGTGCCGTCGCGCACCTGCCGATGCCCGGGTACACCCACCTGCAGGCCGCCCAGGTCATCACGCCCGGCTTCTTCCTCACCGCCCTCGTCGAGCACTGCCTGCGTACGCTGCGGCGACTCGTGGTCACCTACGACGAGGTCAACCTGAGCCCACTCGGCGCCGGCGCGATGAGCGGGCAGGAACTGCCCTGGGACCGCGACCGGATGGCCCTCCTGCTCGGCTGTGCCGGTCCGCAGTCCCACGCGTTGACCGCCGTCGCCTCCCGGGCCTGGGCGTTGGAGATCGCCGGCGAACTCTCCCACTTCGGCGTGGGACTGAGCCGGTTCGTCACGGACCTGATGGCCTGGGCCAGCAGCGCGTACGGCTTCGTCGAGCTGCCGGACGAACTCGCCGGCATCTCTGCGGCCATGCCGCAGAAGAAGAACTATCCGGTGTTGGAGCGCATCCGCGGCCGGACCGCGCACCTGACCTCGCTCGCGCTCGATCTCGGCATCGGCCAGCGGGCGACCCCCTACAGCAACATGGTCGAGGTCTCCAAGGAGGCCGGGTCGCACCTGCACGACCTGTTCCGCTCCGCCCGCGGTGTGCTCGCCCTGCTGCAGGCGGTCCTGGAAAACCTGCGCTGGCGCCCGGAAAGGATGCGGGCCGCCTGCGACCGGGAGTTCCTCGGCGGCTTCACCCTCGCCAATCGGCTCACCCTCGACAAGGGGGTTCCCTGGCGTACCGCACAGGTCGTCGTCGGGCGGTACGTCAGCGCCAAACTGGCCATCGGTGACCCCCTGGACCGACCGGACCCGCCGCTGCTGGCCCGCCTGGCCGCAGCGGCGGGACACCCGGTGACCGAGCCGGAGCCGCTGTTGCGTGGGCTCGACAGCGACGGGCAACTGAGCGTCAAGTGCTCCGCCGGCTCCGCCCATCCGGACCGGGTCCGCGACCTGCTGGAGCGCCAGGACGGTGCGCTCGGCCGGCTGGCGCGGGAATTGGGCCGCCGTCGGACCACGGTCGACTCGGCGATCCGGGACGTGCAGGCGCTCTTCGCCGCTCCGCCCCCCGCACCAACACGAGAAGCCTCGCCGAGCCCTGCCGCAGAGCGAGGGACGGCGTCGTGAGCACCGGACAGGCCCACCGCTCTCGGACCGCCACCGGCGTCAGCTCCGCCTTCGGCACGTTCGGTGAACTGCTCCAGGGGGTCCTGCCGGATCAGGTCGACTTCCTGGTCACCATGCCGATCGCCCGGTGGGCCACCGCTACCTTCGAGCTGATCGCCTCGGGCGGGGTCAGTGTCACCCCCGCGCACAAGGTCAAGGCGGCGCGACTGACCGCGGCGATGCTCGCCACGTTCGCGCCCGGAGCCGGGGGACAGCTGGTGCTCGACAGCACCATCCCCGAGGGCAAAGGGCTGGCAAGCTCCTCCGCGGACCTCGTCGCGACCGCCCGCGCGGTCGCCAACGCGCTCGGCGTACACCTGCCCGACTCCGGCATCGAGGACTTCCTGCGGGAGATCGAGCCCACCGACGGTGTGATGTACCCGGAGGTGGTGGCCTTCGAGCACCGAGCGGTGCGGCTGCGGGCCCGGCTCGGCATGCTGCCCCCGCTGACCGTGGTCGGCATCGACGAGGGCGGCACGGTCGACACGGTCGCCTTCAACCGCATCCCGAAGCCGTTCCCCGCGCAGACCCGCGCCGAGTACGCGAGCCTGCTGGAGATCCTCACCACCGCCATCGCGGTGGGTGACCTCGCGACCGTCGGCCGGGTGGCCACCCGCAGCGCCGAGCTCAACCAGCAGTTGCGGCCCAAGCGGTGCCTGACCGCGATGCTCGACATCTGTGCCGAGGCCGGTGGGGTCGGCGTCGTGGTGGCACACAGCGGCACCGCGATCGGCCTGCTCCTGCCACACCAGGCGCTCGGGTACGAACGCCGCCTCGACCTGACCCTGCGCCGCTGTGCCGAACTCAGCGATCAGGTTCTGCTCTACCACGCCCTCTGCGTGGACTACCGATAGGAGCTGCCGTGCGCTTCGAATCCATGGTGGACGCGATCGGGCACACCCCGCTGGTCCGTCTGCGGGCCCCCGGCGATGTGCAGCTCTACGCGAAGCTGGAGCTCCAGAACCCGTACGGGATGAAGGACCGGGTCGCCCGCGAGGTGGTCCTCGCCGCGCGGGCGACCGGTGAGCTGACACCGGGCGCGCCGATCGTGGAGAGCTCGTCCGGCACGTTGGCACTCGGACTGGCGCTGGTCGGCGCAGTGCTCGGGCACCCGGTGCACATCGTCACCGACCCCCGCATCGATCCGATCACCCTGGCCAAGCTTCGATCGCTCGGCTGTGTCGTGCACGTGGTGTCGGCGATGGCCCGCCACGGGTGGCAGAGCGCCCGCCTGGAGCGCCTCGCCGAGCTGCGTCGGGAGCTGCCCGGCTCGTACTGGCCGCAGCAGTACGGCAACCCGCTGAACCCGCGCGCCTACCGGGCGTTGGCCCGGGAGATCACCGCTGACCTGGGGGCGGTCGACGTGCTGGTGGGCTCGGTTGGCAGTGGTGGCTCCCTCTGCGGTACCGCCCGCGCCCTGCGCGAGCAGCAGCCGGCGTCGCGGGTCGTCGCGGTCGACTGCGTGGGCAGTGTCCTGTTCGGTCACCCCGACCAGCCCCGTCGACGGCAGAGCGGCCTGGGCAACAGCCTGCATCCGGAGAACCTCGACCACACGGTGTTGGACGAGATCCACTGGCTCAACGATCGGGAGGCGTTCGCCGCCACCCGGGACCTCGCCCGGGAACAGGGGATCTTCGCCGGGAACTCCGCCGGGTCGGTGTATCAGGTGATGAAGGGGCTGATTGGACGGCTCGCCCCGGGGATCCGGATGGTCGGCATCCTGCCCGACCGGGGCGACCGGTACGCCGAGGGCTTCTACGACGACACGTACTGGGCCGAGCAGCAGCTCGACGACCTTCCGCTGGCCCGTGAGCCGGTGCGGGTGTCGTACGGCACCGAGATCACCTCGTGGTCCTACGCGCCGGTGCCGCGCCAGGAACTGATCTTCGTGGAGTCCAACACCACCGGCACCGGGATGCTGGCGCTGCGCCAGGCGGCGCGGCTGGGGCTGCGCCCGGTGCTGCTGACCCACCGCCCGGGGCGCTACCTCGGACTGCCCGACACACCCGCGGAGGTCATCGAGTGCGACACCAACGACATCGACGTTCTCCGTACGCTGCTGTCCCGGCGAGCCCGGCAGCGCCGCCTCGCCGGCGTCACCACCACGAGCGAGTTCTACCTGGTGACCGCTGCCACCCTGACGAACTGCCTCCGGTTGCCCGGCAACGGCGCGGACGCGGTCGCGGCCTGCCGGGACAAGGCACGCACCCGGATCCTGCTGCACCGGGCGGGTCTGGCGCAGCCGCGGCACACCGTCGTGCGGGCACCGCACCAGGTCCCGGCGGCGGTGGCGCGGTCCGGGCTGCCCTGCGTGGTCAAGCCGACCGACGACTCCGCCTCGGCCGGGGTACGGCTGTGCCGTACCGAGGCCGAGGCGCGGGCCCAGGTGGCCGCACTGCTCGCCGTCACGGTGAACGTACGCGGCCAGGCCACCTCCGGCTCCGTGCTGGTCGAGCAGTACCTTGCCGGCCCGGAGGTGAGTGTGGAGGCGTTCGCCTCGGACGGGCGCGTGGAGATCGTCGGCGTCACCGAGAAGCAGATCGGACCCGAGCCGTACTTCGTGGAGGTCGGTCACGTCTTCCCGGCGGCGGAGCGACCGGGAAGCGAGGCGGTCCGGGAAACCGCCCGGCGGGCGCTCGCCGCGGTCGGGCTCGACCATGGCGCCGCGCACGTCGAGATCCGGCTGACCGACGCCGGTCCGGTCGTCGTCGAGATCAACGCGAGGCTGGCGGGCGGCATGATCCCTGAGCTGATCCGCCTCGCCTCCGGGCTCGACCTGGTCCAGCGGCAGCTACTGGCGGCGGCCGGGCTGCCGCTGGAGCCCTCGGCGCTCGCGACCGGGTACGCCGGCATCCGCTTCCTGGTCGCCGAGACCTGCGGGGTGGTGCGTGCCGTCGCCGGCGTCGAGGAGGCAGCCGCGCTGCCGGGCGTGCACGACGTGACGGTCACGGCCCGGGTCGGTGCCACGGTCGGTCCGGCGGCGGACGCGTACGGGCGGCTCGGCTGGGTGATCGCCACCGGGGACACCCCGAGGCGGTGCGGGCCCGCCTCGACGGGGCCATCGCCCGGGTGGCGCTGGATGTGACGCCCGCGTCGGACGGAACCGCCGCGGCTGACGAGAAAGTGACGGTCTCCGCATGATCGAGATGCGCAGCGACACCTTCACCCTGCCGACCCCGCAGATGCTCGCCGCGATGACCAGCGCCTCCCTGGGCGACGACGTCTACGGCGAGGACCCGACCGTCCGCGAGTTGGAAGAGACGAGCGCGGAGCTGACCGGCAAGGAGGCCGCCTGCTTCCTGCCCAGCGGCACGATGGCCAACCTCTGCGCGATCCTGGCCCAGGTGCCGCGCGGTGCAAAGGTCGTCGTCGGCGACGAGTCCGACATCTACCTGTACGAGGCCGCGGGCGCGAGTGTCTGCGCGGGGGCGAGCTACGAGCCGGTCGCCACCGACGAGGACGGGCGGCTACCGCTCGACCGGATCGCCGCGGCCTTTCCCGACGACCCGGACGATCCGCAGTTCGCACTGCCCGCGCTCATCTGCCTGGAGAACACCCACAACCGCGCCGGGGGCGTGGTGCTGGACGAGGCGTACCTGGCGGCGGTGCGCAACCTCGCCGACGAGCGGGGCGTCCCGGTCCATCTGGACGGTGCCCGTCTGTTCAACGCCGCGGTGGCGGCCGGAACCAGCGCCGCCGCCGTCGCCCGGCACGCCCACACCGTGCAATTTTGCCTCTCCAAAGGGCTCAGCGCCCCGGTCGGCTCGATGCTGGCCGGTCCCGCCGACGTGACGAACCGGGCCCGGCGGGCCCGCAAGCTGCTCGGCGGTGGGATGCGGCAGGCGGGCGTGTTGGCTGCGGCCGGGCTGATCGCCGTGACCGAGATGCCGCAACGGCTCGCCGAGGACCACGCCAACGCGCTGCGCCTCGCCGAAGGGCTGGCGCAGTTGCCCGGGGTGACGATCGAGCCCAAGCGGGTGCGGACGAACATCGTCCTGTTCCGCCTCGAGGAAATGCCCTGGCAGCGGTTCGTCGCCGCGACGGCCGACCTCGGCCTGCGGCTGGCGGAGTTCGGGCACGGTCGGATCCGCGCCGTGACCCACCGCGGCGTCGGTAGCGCCGACGTCGACCGGGCAGTGGAGATCATCGACCGGGTGGTGTCGCGGTGACCACGGTGGCGGGTACCGGCCAGATCGTCGAGGTTCGGCGGGCCGACGCCGCCGACTGGCTGCACGACAACCGCGTCGAGCTGCGGCAACGGCTCGACGCGGCCGGTGTGGTGCGGCTGCGCGGGCTCGCGCTGCACACCCCGAGCGCTTCGCGGCGGCCGTCGAGGCACTGGTGCGGCCCTGCCCCCGCCGGGAGCCGTTCGCGCCGCGTCCGCACGTGTTGGGAGAGGTGCACGGCGCGCCGACCTGGCCGGCGTACCGGGACATGTGTCCACACAACGAGCAGAGCCACGCCCTGGAGTTCCCGGCGACCCTGCTCCTGGCACACCCGCCGGGGCCGGCGACGACGGGGAACACCCTGCTCGCCGACGGGGTGGAGACGCTGTCCCGGCTGCCGTCGGGGGTCCGCGACACGTTCGTCACGCGCGGCTGGATGCTGGTCCGCAACTTCCGACCCTACGTGGGGATGAGCTGGCAACAGGCGTTCGGGGTGGAGACAGTCGCCGAGGTCGAGGCGTACTGCGCCACGCAGGCGATCGATCACGGGTGGCTGGCCGACGGCACACTTCGTACCCGGCAGGCCCGTCCGTCGACTCTGGTGCACCCCGACACGGGTACGACAGCGTGGTTCAACCAGATCGCCTTTCTCAGCGAGTGGAGCCTGCAACCGGACGAGCGGGACGTGCTGTTGAGCGCGTACGGGCGCGACGGGCTGCCGTTCAACACCTTCTTCGGCGACGGGGAGCCGGTGCCGGCCGAGGATCTGTCCGCGGTGCAGGAGGCGATCGACGCCGCGACGATCCGGTTGCCGTGGACACCCGGCGACCTGCTCCTGGTCGACAACGTACGGATGGCGCACGGGCGCAGCGCGTACGACGGGACGTGGTCGCTGTGGGAGGCGCAGGGCGACGCCCGCCAGGCTGTCAACTTTCCATGACTCCTGTCATGACTTGCAGCGTTGACTCTGGTAAATTCCGATCGTCCGCAGCGATCAAGACGAGTCGAGGTGCTGGATGGACAAGTGGGTGAGCATCGCCACGCCGAATCCCGCCGCCCCCACGCGGCTGTTCTGCTTCCCGTACGCCGGGGGCGGCGCGTCGGCGTACCGGGAGTGGCACCACTGGTTGCCTCGCGTCGAGGTGGCCGCCGTGCAGTTGCCGGGCCGGGAGAACCGGCTCGGGGAACGTCCCATCGCCGCCATGGACGACCTGCTCGCCCTGCTGGTCGGCGCCCTCGATCCGCTGCTGCGAGAGCGCCCGTTCGCCTTCTTCGGGCACAGCATGGGGGCCCGGATCGCCTACGCGCTGACCCGGCACCTCGAGGAGCAGGGCGGCCCCCTGCCCGCCTGGCTCTTTGCCTCCGGCAGCCCCGCACCCTGGCTGCGGATCCCCGAGGTGGCCTGGGCCGAACCCGACGACCGGCTGCTGTCCTGGCTGGCCGACCTCGGGGGCACTCCACCGGAGGTACTCGGCAACCCCGACCTCATGCGGCTGGCGCTGCCGGTCATCCGCGCAGACCTGACCATCGGTGCCACCTGGGGATACCCGTACACCACCCCGTCGTCGGTGCCGGTGCACGCCTTCGCCGCCACCGACGACGACTACGCCACCCCGGAGCGGGCCCGGGCCTGGGAACGCGAGACCGCCGGCCCCTGCCGCGTGAGCATCTTCCCCGGCGGGCACTTCTTCCTACACGAGCATGCCGGCCAGATACTGCGGCTGATCGACGACGACCTACTCAGCGTGGCGCGGTAGGCGGCCATGACCTCTACCGGAATCGCCGCTGCACGGGCCATCGACCACCCGCAGGAATGGCCGGTCTACGACGACCCGGCCGTGGCCCGAGCCAGCGCACTGATCCGTGCCGGTCGCACCTTCGACTACCGGCACGGCCCGGAAATCGCCGAGATCGAACAGCTCTTCTCCGGCACCCTGGACGGCCGAAACGTCCTCGCGGTCAACTCCGGCACCAGCGCACTGCTCGCCGCGTACTACGTCCTCGGGCTCGGCCCCGGCGACGAGGTGCTGGTCCCCTCCCTGACCTTCCTCGCCACCGCCTCGCCGCTGTTCGTGCTCGGCGCCACACCGGTGCTCTGCGACAGCGGATCGGCCACCGGCAACGTCACCGCCACCGCCCTCGCCGACCGGATCACCAGCCGGACCCGGGCCATCGCGGTCACCCACCTGTTCGGCCACCCCGCCCCGATGGCGGAGATCACGAAGCTGGCCCGCGAACGGTCACTGGCGCTGATCGAGGACTGTTCCCACGCCCACGGATCCACAATCAACGGCGTGCCGGTCGGCACCTTCGGCGACCTCGCCGTCTTCAGCATCGGCGGACTCAAACTGGTCAGCGGCGGCATGGGCGGCGTCCTCGCCTGTCGCGACAGCCAGCACTACGACCTGGCCTGTCTGCTGAGCAGCTTCCGCCAACGCAGCAGACTCACCGTCCGCGATCCGGCGCTGCGCCGCCTCGCCGACGTCGGGCTGGGCGGCAACCTACGGATCAGCCCCGTCGCGGCGGTCCTGGCCAGCAGCCACCTGCGCCGCCTCGACGAGTTGGTGGCCGCCAAGGCGCGCAACGCCAGCGCGCTCGTCGCCGCGCTGCGCACCCACCCGGGCATCGACGGCCCGGGCATCGCGCCCGGGCACACCATGGGCGGCTGGTACGACATCGTGCTGCGCGTCGACCCGCAGCGCGCGGGCTTCGACCGCGACGAGCTCGTCGCCGCCCTCAAACGCCACGGCGTACGAGCCGGCGTACCGCAGACCGCCCCGCTGCACCGCACGTCGGTCTTCACCGGATGCCGGCCGCCCACCTGGCACGCGTACTCCCCGGCAACGCTGCGTCAACACTTCGCATACGCCCCGGAGGACCTTCCGGTCAGCGGCCGTCTGCACGACGAGTGGATCAGCCTGCCGGGCACCTTCTTCAACCAGCCGCAGGAGGAGCTGCTCGGCGCGTACCTGCGCGCCGCCGAGCGGGCGCTCGCCGACCTGGCGGTGCCCCGATGAGCCCGGTCTCGGTCTACCTCGTCGGCGTGGAGAGCCTGGCCAGCTGGTTCACCCACTTCGTCCGGTGGCGCCCCGGCGACCGCCGGCTGCACCTGGGGGAGGGACCACGGGTCGACACCGAGATGCTCCGGCGCGGCTTCGACGGCCTCAGCGCCGCGACCGCCGTCTTCCTGACCAGCCACGACACGCTGCTGCGTGACCGGGAACTCGCCGCCGGGCTACGCACCGCCGGCCATCGGGCCATCGTCCAGTCGGGCGGCGCGGCGACCCTCGGCATCGACAAGGTGGCGATGAAGCGGTTCTTCGACCGGCACGGCATCCCCACGTCGCCATGGCGGTACCAGGACGAGGGCACGCTCGAAGACGTCGACGGCGACCCGCTGGTGGTCAAGGGGCGCAACAGCACCCAGAGCATCGGCATCCGGATGGCCACCGAGGCGTCGTCGTCCCCGCACTACTTCACCGAGCGGTACGCCGACGGCGTGGAGTACTCCGTCGTCGCCCACCGCACCGCCGGGCGCACCGTTACTCTGCCCCCGGTCTGGAAGGGACCGACGTCGCCGATGCTGGTTCCACCATGGCGCCGGTTGCGGCTCTGTCCCGCTCCGGGCATGACCCCCGCTCTCGACGCCTGGTTGCGTGACGTCACCGAGACGATCGCGCGGAGCGCAGATGTCGACGGTTTCCTGGAGGTGGAGTTCCTGGTCCAGGCCGAGGGCGCCGGCCTTGTCCTGGAGATCAACCCACGGATCTGCGGCACCCTGCGGATCGCCGCGCTGGCCGCCGACGTTCCCGTCTTCTCGCTGCATCACCTGCCGTCGTCGGCGGCGCTGCCGGCCCATCGGTACGCCGCCGAGGTGCCGTACACCGGTGCGTCCTTCAACGACCCGGCGCAACAGGTGTACGCCACCTCGCGGCTCACCGTCGCCGGGAAGGACCCGGCGGACGCCGTGACCGCGCTGCGTCGGCACGCCGGCGACTCCGTAATGCTCTGCGATCCCTGGAACACCGGCAACGCGCCGGCCGTACTCGGAGCCCGAGAGGAAACCCCGTTATGAGCACCGAAACCCTTCGCGACGAGACACCGTCGGACGACGGCACTCCATCGTCCTCGCTGAACCGTCACCGCGACTTCAACAAGCTCTGGCTCGGCCAGGGGATCTCCGCCTTCGGCACCGAGATCACCACCCTGGCGTTGCCGCTGACCGCGATCCTCATTCTCGACGCGAGCGCCACTCAGATCGGCATCATGTCGGCGCTGCGCGAGCTGGCCTTCCTCGGCCCGCTCCTGCTCTTCGGCGTCCTGGTCGACCGGATGCGCCGACGACCGCTGATGATCGGTACAGACCTGGCGCGGGCCTTCGTGATCGGTCTCGTCCCGGTCCTGGCGTTCCTCGACTCGCTGACCATGACGGTGATGTACCTCGTCGCCTTCGCCATCGGTTGCCTCTCGGTCGTCTTCGACCTGGCCTACCGGTCCTACCTGCCAAGCATCGTCTCCCGCGCGCAGTTGATGGCCGGCAACAGTCGGCTCCAGGCGACGGACTCGCTGTCCCAGATCGCCGGGCCCGGGCTGGCCGGTCTGCTCGTGCAGGCGCTGCGCGCCCCGTTCGCGCTGGTCGTCGATGCGATCTCGTTCGTGGCCTCGGCGATCGCCCTCATGCTGGTGAAGACGCCGGAGCCGCCCGTCAAGCAACCCACCGAGGACATCGGCCGCGGCTGGCGCGGAGTCTTCAGCGACATCGGTCACGGCCTGCGGACCACGGTCAGGCACCCGGTGGTACGGGCACTTGCGGGCAACAGCGCCACCTTCAACTTCTTCTCCGTCCTGATGCTCACCCTTTTCGTGCTCTACGCCACGCGCGAGTTCAACATCAGCCCCGCGGTACTCGGCCTCATCTTCGCCGCCTTCGGAGTCGGCGGGCTGCTCGGCGCGATCACCATGGGCCGGCTGCTCAAGGTGCTGGGCTACGGCTGGCTGCTGATCGTCGCCTACCTGCTGGCCGTCGTGCCGATCATGGCCATCCCACTGGTGAACGGAACGACGACCACGGCCGCGATTCTCTTCGGCGTCATCCACTTCGTGGTCGGCTACGGCATCGTCTCTTCCAACATCGCCGAGATGACCATGCGCCAGATGGTGATCCCGCAGCACATCCTGGGACGGGTCAACGCCAGCTTCCGGTTCCTCATCGGTGGCCTGGTGCCGATCTCCGCGCTGGTGGCGGGCCTGCTCGGCGACGCCATCGGGCTGCGGCCGACGCTGTTCATCACCGCGGTGGGCATCCCGCTGTCGCTGCTCTGGCTGATCTTCTCGCCGATTCCGAAGCTACGCACCGTTGAGGACGTGGAGGCGACGGCATGAGCGGACCGACGTTGGACGGCGGCTGCGACCGCGGCTACGAGATGAGCCCCTGCCTCTGGGGACGTGATCCGGAACCGGTCCTCGAGAGTCTGACTCGGCGTACCTCGCTGGAGGGCCTCCGGGTGCTGGACGCGGGCTGCGGTGAAGGGCGCAACGCCGCCTACCTGGCCCGGCACGGGGCCCTCGTCGACGCGACGGACGTCTCCGAACTGGCGCTGCGCAACGCCCGTGCGGCCTGGCCGGACGAGCCGGGAATCACCTGGTCCGTGCAGGACGTCCTCACCCAACCCCTGCCACCCGCCAGCTACGACGTCGTGGTCTTCGACAGTGTGGCCCACTGGCTGACCGACGCCACGGCAGTCGCCGCCGCGGTGACCGCCCTGCAGCGGGCGACCCGGGTCGGCGGCTGGCACGTCATGTGCTCCTTCAACGACCGCAAACAGGAGCTGGACAACCACGCCAACCCACCGCGCTGCATCCTGCCGCACAACATCCTCGTCGGCCACTACCTCAACTCCGACTGGGAGGTGGCCGAGGTACACGACGACGACGTCATCTCCTCCCACGCCGACCAGCCCATCCCGCACCGGCACTCGGTCACCCGGCTCCTGGCCCGGCGGTGGGGGACGGGGTGACCAGCATCGAGACCGCCGCCGGCCGGCTCAGCCCGCTGTCGTTCCCGCAGGAACAACTCTGGCTCATGGAGAGCCTCGCGCCCGGCACCTACAACGAGGTCTGGGTGCTGCGCATCGAGGGCGAGCTGCGGGTGCCGCTGCTGCAGCGCAGCCTCGACGTGGTCCTGAGTCGGCACGAGGTGCTGCGCTCCACCTTCCACACCGTCGACGGCGCACCGGTCTGCCGCATCCTGCCCGAACTCGCCATCGACCTGGGTCAACCGACCGACCTGTCGTACGTGCCGGTGGCCCTGCGCGACCGGATGGTCGCCGATCTCGCCGCGCTGGTCGCGGATCCCCCGTACGACCTGAGCAGTGGTCCGCTGATCCGCGCGTCACTGCTGCGCCTGGCGGACACCGAGCACGTGCTCGTGCTCGCCACCCACCACATCGTGGCCGACGGGTGGTCGCTGCGGGTGGTGCTGCACGAGATGCTGGCCGCCTACGAGGCGCACGCCGCCGGGCGGGTGCCCGACCTGCCGGAGCTGCCTCGCCAGTACCGGCACTTCGCCGAGGAACAACGTCGGCTGCTCGGGGACCGGGAACTCGCCGACGAGCAGCGGTACTGGCGCGGGCAGCTCGACGGTGCCGTCCCGGTCCTCCAACTGCGCCCAGGCGCTCTCCGTCCGCCGGTCAAGTCCTCGCACGGGCGGCGGATCCAGGTGAGCTTCCCGGCGAGCCTGGCCCGGTCGCTGTACCGGTGCGCCGCCAGCGTCCGCAGCACCCCTGCGGCGGTGCTGCTCGCCGCTTTCACCGCGGTCGTGCACCGCTACACCGGTCGTCGGGACCTGCTCATCGGCACGGCCAGCGCGGCCCGCCCGGAGGAGCAGTGGGAGCCGCTGGTCGGCTTCTTCGCCGCGACGGTGCCGCTGCGCCTGAGACCCGGCCCCGACCAGTCCTTCCACGAACTGGTCCGGCACGTGATGGAGGTCAGCCTCGACGCGCTCGACCACGACCGGCTTCCCTTCTCCCACCTGGTCGACCTGATCCGGCCAGACCGGGACCCGAGCTATCACCCGTTGGTGCAGGTGGTCTTCTCGCACGCCGACGTCCGCGACGCCGAACTGCGTGGCGAGGCCCTGCGCATCCGGTACGAACACGTCCCTCGCACCCGCTCCCGATTCGATCTCATCGTGGAAGCCCAGACCGGTCCGGACACCCTCGGTTTCTGGCTGGAGTTCGACGAGGGCCTGCTCCCCGAGCCGTTCGTTCGGGCTCTCTTCGCCCACCTGCGGACCCTGCTGGCCGCGGCGATCGAGGCGCCCCGGACGGCCGTCGCCGACCTGCCGATGCTCTCCGCGCCGGAACGGGCCGTGGCCATCTCCGAGGTCCCACCGGTCGGTGCCCCTTTTCCCGCCTCGGAGCAGGTGGTGCAGGGCGTCGACACCCTCGCGCCGCGCGGTGTGGTGGGCCGGGTCGTCGCGATCGACCCGCAGCACGTCCGGGTGGTCGGGGACCGGCTCCTGCCGGTACACGGTCAGAGCCTGGCCGATACCGGCGAACTCGGTTACGTGGACGGGCGCGGCGACCTTGTGCGGCTGGGGCGGCACGACCGCCACCCGGTGGTGAACGGACTCGGCGTGCCGCTGGACGAGGTGGCCGCCGCACTCTCGGTGCATCCCGGCGTCCGCGCTGCCGAGGTCACGTGCGGCGGCACGCCACCGGTACTGCGCGCCCGGGTGACGCGCGCCGTTGACCCGGCGCCGACATCCCAGCAGCTGGCAGAGTTCCTCGCCGCCCGGCTGCCTCGCTACGCGATTCCCACCGTGATCGACGTGGACCATCCCGCCGGCGTGAGCACCGACGACGCGGTGCTCATGAGCCGGGTGCGCGAGATCTGGCAGCAGGTGATGGATCAGGACGAGATTGGTGACGACGACGACTTCTTCGCTCTCGGCGGCCACTCCATCATGGCGGCGGAACTGGCGTCGCGGCTGCGCACCGAGATCGGCACACCGGTGCCGATCCGGTGGATCTTCGAGGCTCCGACGCTGCGTTCCCTGGTCCGTCGGGTCGAGCGGGGGGCGTCCCCCGGACCCCGAGGGGCGAGCGAGGCCGCGCCGGCCGGTGTCGGCGTTGCCGGACCGGTGGTCACTCCCGACCGCGCCGCCGCCGTTCCACTGACGGCGGCGCAGACCCAGATCTGGGTCCTCGACCGGCTCGCTCCCGGCCGGGCGACCTATCACAGCCCGCTGCGTGTCGACATCACCGGCCCGCTCGACCCGACCGCGCTGCGGCAGGCGTTCACGCAGGTCGTCGAGCGGCACGAGATGTTGCGCAGCGTGATCCGCTTCGTCGTGGACCGGCCGGTGCAGGTGCCGCAGCCGCACGGCCCGCGACTGGCAGTCGTCGACCTGAGCGCGCTACCGCCGCAGACCCGGGCGGCCGAGATCGACCGGCTCGCCGTGGAACAGGCGCTGCGACCGTTCGACCTCTCCCGGGAACCCGGTATCCGGGCGACCCTGGTGGTGGCGCCAGACGGGCGACACGTGCTGCTGCTGACGGTGCACCACATCGGCATGGACGGGGTGGGGTACGGGGTCTTCTGTCGCGACATCAGCGCCTGCTACAACGCGATCGTGGCTGGAGGCGCTGTGCCGGCCACGTCGGCCGGACTGACCTGGCAGCAGTACGCCCGTTGGGAGGACGAGTGGCTCTCCGGCCCCGAGCCGACCGCGCTGTGGGCGTACTGGGAGCGGGCCCTGGCCGATCTGCCGGTGCTGTCGTTGCCGACTCCGCTGCCGCGCCCGTCGCTGCCCACCTTCGACGGTGACCAGATCTCGATCCTGCTCGACCCGGAGCAGACCGGCAGTCTCCTGCGGCTGGCCGCCGCCCATCGGGTCAGCCCGTTCATCCTGGTCACCGCCGCCCAGGCAACGCTGTTGCACCGCCTCACCGGCGCCGCCGAAATTCCTATCGGTGCGGTGGGGGAGAACCGCCGGCTGCCCGGGGCAGAGCGGCTGGTCGGGTGCACGATCGCGACGCTGGTGCTGCGGGTGGACTGCGCGGGCGACCCGTCCTTCGCGGAGCTGCTGACCCGGGTACGGGACACCGTGCTGGGCGCGTACGACCACCAGGGTCTGCCTTTCCCACAGCTGGTACGGGCAGCCGCGATACCGCGGCAGGTCGACCGGCTGCCCCTGTTTCAGGTGGCGATGGAGTGGCAGGAGCCCGACCGCAGCGGCTGGAACCTGACCGGCTGCACAGTCGACTGGGAGTTCACCCGGCTGGACACGGCCCGCAACGACCTGTACTTCACCGCCGCGATCCGGTCCGGCCGCCTGGAACTGAGCGTCGAGTTCAACACCAACCTCTGGGACGGGCCGGGGGCGTGCGGGCTGCTTGCCCGGTGGCGCGACCTGCTGCTGGCGGCGACGCGACGGCCCGGCCAGCGACTGTCCGAGCTGACCGGGCCGGACTGAGCGCGACGAGCCGGGTGTCGAGGTCCTCGGACCGAGCGAGGACCTCGACACCCGGCACAAGGCGGGTCGACGTCACTTGCCCGGCGCGGGCCGACCGCAGACTTCGACACCAGCGCTAGCGGTGCCGCGCGATCTCCTCGTGCCACCACTGGATTCCGGTACGCAGCGCTGCCGGAGCGGGTCCGTGCCGCAGCACCCCGGTCGTCACCGTCAGCATCGCCCGGTCGGCCGCGTCCCGGACCGGGGCGAGGACCTCCTCGGTGCGGCGGTCGGCCCGGCCCAGCCCGGGAATCTCCAGGACGCTGTGCGGCAGGCGGCGAACCAGTTGCGCCGACTCGGGCAACCGGGCACCCACCACCGCTGCGGCTGGTCCGGGCTCCGGCGTACCGCAATGGGCGGTGTGCCATCCGGTCAGCGCGTCCGCGATCGCCTGGGCCGTGCTGTGGCCCTCGGGGGTGCGGCTGCCCTGGACCTCTCCCGCGCCGTGGTTCGAGGTGCGGACCAGTGTGAAGACCGCTGCGTCACGGTCCTGTGCGATCCGCAGCAACGGATGCAATGTCGCCGCGCCCATGAACGCGCATGCGGTGACCGCGTCCCCACCGAGCTGGCTCTGCGGCCCGAGGTAGAGGTCCGCGTAGGCGGCCATTGTGTCCTCCGCGTCGCCGATCTTGGCGTCGAGCAGCACCAGCGCGCCCCGTTCGTGCACGCCGTCGCGGAAGCGGCGCAGCGCCGCCATTCCGGCGGCGCCGTGGCGCAGGTAGAACGGCACTTGGACCTTGTAGGCGGAGACGCTGTCACCGGCCGCGTCCAGCAGCACGTCGCCGTAGCGACGCACCGACTCGGCGGTGTCCGCCAGCCCCCACCGGTCCAGCCAGACCGGTGACGGAGCGACCCCGAGGCAGAGGCCGCCCCGCTGGGCGCTGAGCGCGGCCCACCTCCTGGCAAAGCTGGTCGCTGGTCGGGTCGGCGTCATCAGGGTCCTTTCCGCACCGCCCGGGCGCGCAGCACCCGGTGGAGCTCGTCGAGCGTGGTGATGATGGGTACGTCGGCCTGTCCGCCTCCGGCGCGGTCGAGCCACACCCCGGTCAGCCCCGCCGCGGTGGCGGCACGGGCGTCGGAGTCGAGCCGGTCCCCGACGTAGACCGCTTCGGCGGGCGCGATGCCGAGACGGTCGCAGACCGCGTGAAAGATCCGGGGATCGGGCTTCGCCGCGCCGTCGACGTCATCGCAGCAGACCAGGGTCTCGAGTCGGTCCCGGATGCCGAGCGCGGTCAGCTTGCGGTTCTGGTACGCCCGGTCGCTGTTGCTCATCGCCGCGAGCCGGAGCCCGGCGCGGCTCAGGCCGTCGAGAGCGGGCAGCACATCGGGAAAGAGGGCGAATGCATGATCGCAGTGCTCCAGGTATCGCGTCACCCAGGCGTCCACCTCGGCCTCCTCGGGGCCCAGCGGAAACCCGGCCGATGCGCAGAACTCCCGTGCCCGACGCCGGCGTTGATCGGTGAAGGTGCATTCGCCACGTAGATAGGCGTTGAAGTGGATGTGCTCCAGTTGCCGCCAGAGTGCGAGGTAGTGGTCGGCGTCGGCGGCGCTGACCGCGGCCGTCGTGGCCAGATGGGCCAGCAGGCCCCGGCCGGTCGCCCCGGAGAAATCGACGAGGGTGTCGTCGACGTCGAAGACGACGGCGTGGATCACTGCGCCGACGGACGCGCCGCGAACTGGCGGAGACTGCGCGGCCGCATATCGGTCCAGACCTGCTCGATGTAGGCGAGGCACTCCGCACGGCTGCCGCGCTTCCCCGCCTCGCGCCAGCCGTTGGGCAGGCTGCGCTCGGTCAACCAGAGAGAGAACTGCTCCTCGTCGTTGGAGACCACCACATACTCGGCGTCGTCGTCTGCCACGCTCACAAGCCCTCCTCGGTCGTGCCCCTGCCGGACGCATAACTGGCGACAACTATAGTCTCAAATCTTTCGACAAGTCGATGACTAAAGTTATGCTCGGTGTCCGAGGGGTCGATCGAGGCCCGCGGCTCTCGAGGAGGCAGCTGTGACCGCATCGGCGCCGCATCCCGGATCGACGATATCGGCGACCACGTCGACCGCGGCAGGGGGCAATGAGCCGGCAACGCAGTCGCGTGTCGCACCGCACTGGTCGTCCTACGCCGCCGCCCTGCTCGTGCTGCTGCGCCACTGTGGCCCGCACGCGCCCGGCCGGGTCGCCCTGCGCATCGACGGCGCCTCGGCGACGATTTCCGTGCCGTCCGGCAGGATGACCGCGGCGCAGCTCGTGGACGCCATCGCCGGCACCCCGCTGCACACCGACGAGGTGTCGGCGCCGGCGGCGTTCCACTGGCGTCATCCGCACCCCGCCCCCGACGCCCACCTCGTGCTCGCCGCAGACGAGACCGGAATGTCCTGGCAGATCACACCGGGCTGGTCCGCGCCGATGCTCGCAAGCGAACTGGATCGCAACCTCGCACCCCTGCTGGCGCAGCTGGCCGACAACCCGCACCGGCCGATCGGGACACTGACCGTTCCGGATCGAAGCGCGCGGGAATGGTTGGCGCGGCACGGACGGCCAGCCGACACCGTACGGATTGACGGGCTCGTGCCGGAGCTGGTCTCGCGCCAGGCACGCGAGCATCCGGGCCGGCCCGCCTTTGGATCCGGACCCGGCAGGCTGACCTACGGCGAACTCAACGCGCGGGCCAACCAGTTGGCGCGGGTACTGCGGGAACTCGGCGCCCAGCGCGACCGGTCCGTGGCCCTGATGATGGACCGCGGCAGCGAGATGCTCGTCTCCTTCCTCGCCATCCTCAAGAGTGGCGCGGCGGCGATCCTGCTCGACCCGGCCCATCCGACACAGCGGATCGCCGAGGTGCTCGACGTCGCCCGCCCTCGGGCCGTACTCACCCTGGCCCGGCTGGGCGCCATCCTGCCGGCCGAGGCCGCGACCGTGGTGGCGGTCGACACCGAGTGGCCGCGCATCCACCGGCTCTCCTCCGACGATCTGGACGTCGCCGTGCATCCCGAGGACGTCGCCTACGTGGTGCACACCTCCGGCTCGACCGGCACCCCCAAACGCGTCGCGGTCCTGCACCGGTCGGTCGCCCACTCCATCGCCACCCATCAGGAGGGACACCGCATCACCGCGACGGACCGCGCCGCCTGGCTGGCCCCACCCGGCTCGTCCGTGTCGGTCGGGGAACTCTGGCCGTACCTGTGCGCCGGTGGCAGTGTGCACACCGCGCCGCCGGAGGTCGTCGGCGCGGCTCCCCTGCTGCGCGACTGGCTGGTGCGGGAGGAAATCACCAAGACGTACGTCAGCATGCCCCTCGCCGAGCAGCTCTACCAACTGCCCTGGCCCGCCGAGACGAGCCTGCGACTGCTGACGGTCGGCAGCGACAAGGTACGGCGGTGGGCTTCGCCGCAGCTGCCGTTCGAGGTCGCTGTCGCGTGCGGCTCGTCGGAGGCCAACGGCATCAGCAGCTGCCTGGTGCCGTGGGAGGACCGTCTCACCAGCGCCACCGCCACCGCCGGCGACCGGGACGTCCCGCCGCCGATCGGTCGGCCGTGGCCGGGCGTACGCGTCGAACTGCTCGACACCGCGATGGGCCGGCTGCTTCCCGGCGCGGTCGGGGAGATGTACCTCGGTGGACCCGAGCTCGCCCGGGGATACCTCGGCGACCCGGGCCAGACCGCCGACCGGTTCCGGCCCGACCCGTACGGGCCGCCCGGTGCCCGGCTCTACCGCACCGGAGACCTCGCGTACTTCGACGAAGACGGGCGGTTGCACCACCGAGGTCGGGTCGACCGCGAAGTCAAGATCCGCGGATTCCGGGTCGACCCCGCGGAGGTGGAGCGGGCATTGCTGGCTCAGCCCGGTGTGGACGACGCGGTGGTGGTGGCGCTGGCCGACGAGGCCGGCGAGAGCCAGCTCTGCGCCTACCTGGTCGCCGACACCGCCGACCCGCACCTGGTCCGCGCCGCGCTCGTCGACCTGCTGCCGGGGCATGCCGTGCCCGCCTCGTTCACCCTGGTGGACCGGCTGCCGGTGACCGCCAACGGCAAGGTGGACCGCGACGCGCTGCCCGCCCCCGACTGGAGCACACTGCGCAAGCCCTACCGGCCGCCCCGCGACGAACTGGAACGTCAACTCGCCCAGCTCTGGGCGGATCTGCTCCCCGTGGCGCAGATCGGTCTGGACGATCACTTCTTCCATCTGGGTGGTGACTCGATGTCCGCCAACCGACTCGCCGTACGCGTGAACAGCCGGCTGCGGGTGCGGGTCACCGTACGCGCGGTGCTGGAACACCCCACCCTAGCCGAGCTGGCGGAGTTCATCCGCACCCGGCTGCGTATGTCCACGCGGAGTTGACCCGTGCTCGTCGAGGTGGCCCCGCACAGCACCGATGCCGAGCTGGCCTCGCTGGCCGCCCGGATCGCCGGGCACGAGGACGTCACCGCCTGGCCGGTCCGCCTGGCCGACCGGTGCTTTCTCGCCGTCGCCGGGGACGAACGGTTGGTGACCCGGGTGCGCTGCCCGGCGATCCGCGCCTGGCACAGTACCGCCGAGCGTGGCTTCTGGCTGGTGGACCGGGCCAACGCGCTGCTCCCGGAGCGGGTGCCGCTCGGCACCGGACACGTCGGTGGCGGCGGCCTGTGGTTCGGGTCCGGCCCCTGTGCCCTCGAGTCGGTGCCGGACACGGTGCGGACCGCCGCGCTGGTGCGGAGCGCCGGCGCCGATGCGCTGCGGGCGAGCCTTTTCAAGGTTCGCAGCGGGCCCTACCACTTCCCGGGGAAGGGACGCGCCGGCCTGTCGGCGCTGGCCGAGGTACGTGCTGCGGGCGGCCTGCCGGTCATCACCGAGGTGGTCGACCCGCGTGACGTCGGGCCGGTCGCGCAGGTTGCCGACTGCCTACAGGTCGATCCGCGCAACATGACCAACCGGGCGCTGCTGGCCGAGCTCGGCGGCTGCGGTCGGCCGGTGCTGTTGATGCGCGGCGTCCGCGCCACCGTCGTGGAATGGCTCAAGGCTACGGAGTACGTCGTCAGCCACGGCAATCCGCACGTGATCATGTGCGCGCGGGGCGTCGTGTCGTTCGATCGGTCACTGGCGTACCAACTCGACTACGGCGCGGTCGCGGAGGTGCGTCGTCACACCGACCTGCCCGTGATCTTCGACCCGAGCCACAGCACCGGCAGCGCCGCCGCGGTCGCCCCAGCTGCGCTGGCGGCCGTCATGTTCGGGGTGGACGGACTGCTCGTCGAGACGCATCCCGCGCCGGAGCGGATGTACCGGCCCGGCGACGCCGCGCAGATGTACCCGGTCGACCGGATCGGCGCTCTCCTGGCCGCCTGCCGCCGGGTCCGGGAACTCGCCGCAGGCCTCACCGCCTGATCGCCGCGGGCCTCACCAGCTGAACGTGAGGCCCGCGGTCGATGGCCTTTCCGTGACGTGGCCGGTCAGGGCCCTTCGTCGAGCAGGTGCTCCAATTCCTCCGACGACAGCTGCGCCGCACGGTCCAGTAGCAGGCCCTCGACGTGTCTGGCCTGGCTGGCGACGGTCTGATGCTCGAACAGTTCGGCCACCCCGACGTGCGTACGGAACGTCTCGCTCAGACGGAATGAGAGCTGCGCGACGGTGAGCGAGTGCCCGCCCAGGTCGAAGAGAACGTCGTGGGCACCGGGGGCGACGCCGAGCAACTCCTGCCAGGCCGCGGCGATGGTCTCCTGGAGGTAGCCCTGCGGCTCGACACGTTCCGCAGTTCCGGCCCACGCCAGCACCTCGGGCTCGACCTGGACCGGGGACGGCGGCGGTACGTCACCTAACCCCGGGATGTCACGCACCCGGCGGTCGGGATCGTCCGCCACGGCGTCGATCAGGGACCAGAACTCCTTCGCCCACTGCTCGATCCGGGCCACGTCGATGATTGCGTCGTCGAAGTCCCACCGGGCGGTCAGCTCCGCGTCGCGGACTACCTTCACCATCAGGTCGTACTGCGCCCAGCCGCCGGTCAGCACGATCTCCTCGCAGGTCACCCCGAGATAGTTGCCGCTCATGCCGGGCTGGCCCTCGACCGAGAAGACGGTCTGCACCAGGGGCGTGGAGCCGATCTCCCGCGGCGGGCGGAGCTGGGCCACCAACTGCTCGAACGGCAGATCCTGATGCGCGTACGCGGACATCGCCGAGGCGTGCTCGGCGGCGACGAGATCGCGCACCGACGCGTCGGGTTCGGCCGCACCACGCAGCACCACCATGTTCAGGAAGTAGCCGACCATGTTCTCGGTCTCCGCCAGCGGTCTTGCGCTGATCGGCGTACCGACGAGGGTGTCGCGTACCCCGGTGAGGCGCCACAGCAGGAGCCGGTACGCAGCCAGCAGTACGACGAACGGCGTCGTCGCGTGCTGGCGGGCTGCGGCGCCCACCCGATCGGCCAGCCCGGCGGGAGCGGCCACGTCCAGGTAGGCTCCGCCACGTCGACCCGAGCGCGGCTGGTTCGACGGCAGGACGAGTCGTACGGACGCGCCCGCGATCCGGTCCGTCCAGTACCGCGTCAGCGCAGCCAGCCGGTCACCGGCGATATGGGCGCGTTGCCACTCGGCGAAGTCACCGTAGTCGACCGTCAGCGGTGCGAGCGTGGCGGCCCGATTGTCGCGCCGGGCCTGGTACAGCGCCTCGAGGTCGACCAGGAGCACACCCTGTGAGACGCCGTCGGTCACCATGTGGTGCGAGGCGAGCACCAGTATGTGGTCGTCGGGGGCGAGTCGATACAGTCTCAGCCGCGCCAGCGGACCCTTGTCCAGATCGAAGGGCATCGCGAGGTCGGTCGTGGCGGCAGCGGTCGCCGCGGCGATTTCCTGACCGTCCAGCTCCGTCACGCGGAAGTCCACCGGTGCGGCCCCGGCTACGAGCATCGGCACCTCGCCCTGCCGGATCAACCGGCTGCGCAACGGCTCGTGTCGCACGACGAGATCGTCGAACGCTGCCCGGAGCGCGGCGATGTCGAGGGTGCCGCTGAGCCGGAACGCGACGTGGTCGACGAGACTTCCGGGCTCTCCGGTCATCAGGTCGGTCAGCCAGACCTGCTCCTGCCCACTGGAGAGCCGTACCGGCGCTGCCGGGTCGGAACGCCTCCCCAGCGGGCCGGCGCCGGCGTCGTGCCCCAGCAGCCGCAGCGCCGCCGCGCGTCGCTGGGCCGGCAGGGTTGCCAGCCGTCGCAGGAGTTCCGTCGTCTCGTCGGCCATCGCGCCTCCTATGGTTGGTCGTCCGCGGCCCGCACGGTGTCGCGCTCTCGGGCCAACTCGTCGATCTGTCGCCACACCTGGGCGGCGAGCTGGTAGGAGCCGCCCCTCTCGCAGAGGTCGACGGCGGAACGCAGCATGGCTATCGCCCTGTCGATCTCGTGGGTCTGGTGCAGCGCACTGGCGTGGCCCAGATAGCTGTAGATCAGGTCGAGTCCGCCCAGCGGCGTGTCCGGGCCGGTCAGCGGCGCGTACAACCGCAGTGCTTCGCGGGGATTGCCGACCTTCAGCTCGTACCGGGCGCGCAGCGCGGAGACGATTGCCTGCTCGTGCGAAAGTGCGAGCATCCGCGACGTGGTCTCCGCATCATTGATCCACTGCCGCGCGCCGTCGAGGTCGTCGCCGATGTCCAGCAGCACCGACGCCGCCGAGCGGCAGAACCGCAGCCAGTCGATCAGCGACATGCTGGGGAAGGCCAGCGCGTCCCGGGCCAGCCCGAAATGCTGGCGTGCCTCCTCCGGGCGGCCCAGCTGCGCGTACGCCATGCTCGCCACCCAGTGCGCCCGTCCGACGAAGCCCGGCCAGTCCAGCTTGGCCGCCACGTCCAACATCTCGGTGATCAGCGGTTCGACCTGGTCCAGCTCGCCGGCCTCGCAGAGCACCGAGATCAGCACGCCGAACAGCCGTACGTGCACGCTCGTGCCGCCGATTCCGGGCTGGCGCAGGTGGGTCAGTGCCCCGTACGCCGTGCGCCGGGCCTCGCGTAGCTGTCCGAGGTCGCGCAGGACCGACGCGAGATGGGTCTTGACGACCAGCAGCAGTTCCGGCGCGGACTGCACGAGCGGGATCTCGGCCAGTTCCTCCAACAGCCGCAGGCGGGCCTGGTGTTCGCCGAGCATCCGCAGCGTGTCCTGCAACTCCAGGCCGACATCGACCGCGCGCTCGGGTAGGCCGGCGGACTTCGCGCTGGTCAGGGCGTTCTCCAGGAACCGCCGAGCCTGCGCGTGGTCGCCGACCTCGCTCGCACTGCGGGCCAGGACCTGCTCGAAGAGCATGGGGCGCCGGCTGGCCTCGGTCGGAAGCTGTGGCACCGCGTCCACGCCGAGCAACTCCTCCAGGCTGCAGTCCAGCATCCGGCCCAGGTAGACCACCACATCCAGGGTCGGCACCCGGCTGCCCGCTTCCAGCAGCGAGATGTAGCTGGGAGTCACGGAATCACCGGCGAGTTCGCGCTGCGACATCCGCAGCGCCGAGCGCCGGGTCTTCAGTCGCTGACCGAACTCCGGTTGGGTCACGGCGATCTCGCCATGCGGGAGCCAACCTTTTTGCCCTTTGGTCATCTGTCCACGACTCCTGTTACTGCCTCTGTTATGACTCTAGTTGAAATGCGCCGCAGATCCTACCCCATCGGCGCGCCCTTGTTTGCCCGCTACGCCACGAAAGGCGCGTGTCTGTCTCGGACGGGGCGGGGAGGCGAGCAGAGCCGGAGTTGCTTTCACCAGCCTCTTGCCTGCTAGGCGCGGTGTAGATGGACCGCTGACTCAAGTTACGCCGCCCGCTTTCGGGGCTACGCGTGACCGCCGACCGTGATCGGCCCGACCCGAACCGTCGCGCGCGCCCCGAAGAACGTGGCCAGCCGGCCCGCCTCCTCGTCGAGTGCCCGCCGCCGCGCGACGGACAACTCGTCCAGCGGCTCCACGGTCACGTCGATCCGCCGTCCGGATTTGCGCTGGTGCCACACGCCGGCCACCTGTCCGTCGACGAGGAGCACCGGAAAGGTGCCCGCTTGGCCGTTCGCGAGGGCCCGCCGGGCTGCCCGGCCGGCGAAGAGCCGGTCACGCGGATGGGAGCCGATGACGAACGCATCGAAGTAGGGCAGCAGTCGAAGCCCGGTCGGCCGCTCCTGGCTGAACTCGCGGTCGCCCGCCACCACCCAGGCTTTCTCGCCTTCCAGATCGACGGGCTCCAATCTGTCCGTGGCTCGCTCGAACATTCGCGCGGCGAATGCGCGCGGAATCGACAGCCACTGCGCCACATGCGCGGGCGTCGCCGGCCCGTATGCCCAGAGATAGCGCAGCAGCAGATCGGTGAGCGCGACCTCGCTCTCGGCTGGGGTGAAGCCCGGCAGCCACCGGGCCGGGCTCGTGTAGGTCACCTTGCGACCCCGCAACGGACCGAAGCACATGACGCCCCGATTGGTCACCTCGTGCTCGATCTGCCTCCACCGTGGCCACCGGTCGCCGAACGCCTCCATCACGCGATCCGCCGCCCAGTCGCCGACGCGCTCGGCGATCGCCGCGGTGAGTTCGTCGACGGCAAGGTCGGCCGTTCGTAGCGCGTCGCCGATCGCTTCGATGACCGCGTCGACCTGCGGCCTCGTCATCCGCACCGCAGCGGGCTGGCCGTCCTGCCCGACCGGCAGCGCCGAGAGCGCACCCGCCCACATAGGCAGCTCGGAAACCGCGAGCAGATGCACCGTGCCGCGCGGCCCCCGCGTCTTCACCAGGTGCCGATCGCGCCAGAGCGCATCCTGAACCGTCTGCCGGGACACGCCATCGAGTCGCAGTCCGAGCGACCACTCTGCCGCCGACATCACCTGCGCGTGCACGCCGCACAACGCCGTCGCGGCCGGTCCGATCGCCGCCGCGCCGTCACCGGGAGCCCTGGTCAGCCTCGCCCGCTCCATCCGCCGTGCGTGGACCTGATCCCAGGTGTACCGAGCCGCCATGGTGGAGAGTCTGCCGCAGGCCGTGACCGATGTGCAGGCATGCCCGGCTTCCTGGGCCGGACCGTCGGCCGTCCCGACGCCGACGGTGCGGGGCAGGACGCCGGCCACGGCGTACGGATGCTCACCCGCTGGAAGCGGGTCGTACGGGGGCGACCGGCTGTTGGGCAGGTCGCTGCGGCACCGCGTCAGGCTCGGGCGGAACGTGCCGCGGACCATCGGACCTAGGAGGTGTGGTGGTCCGCCCAGCCTCGTGTTCCCCACCGTGCCCGCCGCCGCAGTCGGGGCAGTCGAGACGGCGCAGCAGACGCCGGCTGGTGCTCACCGGCGCCCCGTCGGCGCAGCAGATCTCCACACAGGCGGCCAGCGTGGAGATCGGCGCGCCCCGGCTGAAAGCGTGGACGACCTCGCCGGCCGTCAGCGCTGCGATCAGGTCGACCGTCGTCGCTGCCGGGCCTGCTCCGTCTGGCCGCGTCAAAGCCGGCAGTGGGCAGGCGCAGGACAGGCCCGGACGCAGCAGCGGCCCCACGGAACCACCGCGGGCGTCCACTCGGGCGCCGAGCCACCACTGCCCGGCCCGCAAGGTCGCCGCCAGGGCGGAGGGCGGATCGCCGCCGAGCACCTCCACCACGATCACCGAGGGCCAGCCGCCGGCCGAAACCGACGGCATCCCGGCCAGCACGTCGCAATCGTACGGCCCCACAGTGATCCCGCTGCGGTCCAGTTCGGCGATGATCGTGGCGGCCAACCAGCCGCGTCCCGCCACGAGCGCGTGACCCGGACGCCGCTCGACCAGCAGGTGCCCCGGGCCGGCCGGGTAGCCGGCGGCGCGGGACAGGAAGTCGGTTGCCGGCGTCGGCAATTCACTTCTCGCCGGACCACTCGCCTCCACAGTGACGGGGCGCACCAGCCCGTGCCGGGCGAGCAGCGCGATCTTGTCGGTGACCTCCGCCACCGGAACGCGCAGCAGGTGCGCGATCTGCGGCACGTAGTGCCTGCCGTCGAGCAACTCGCACAGCCGCGGCATGACCTCACTCGCTCCGGGATCAGCGAAGACCACCCGTGTCGGGCCACCCTCCAGGATGTAGGCGCCACCGGCGACGAAGCGGACCAGCCCGTCGCTGAGGCGGTACGGCAGCGCGGTCACCAGCCAGCTCCGGCACTGTCGGACCGGGCCACCTGGTCGCGCTGCGCCTCGGCGCGCCGCCAACGCGGACAGTCGTCGGACGGCACGAACGCCTCCGCCCTCAGGGTGCCGTCGAGCACGTCGTAATACAGGATCTGGCGGCGTGCGGCATCATCGCGACCGATGAGCATCGTGGCGAGAGCAGCCGCGACGCCGGCGTGATGCTCCAGGTAGCCGAGCGGCCCGGCCGTGGGGTCCCGGTCGTACAGGTCCCACAGCGCCCTGGTGAGGTGGGCCTGCTCATCGGCGGCGAGCACCCGATCCAACAGGCAGTCGTAGCAGCCGGGGAGATTCGGGCCGAAGACCGGCCCGACCCGGATCCGTGGGTGTGCCATGATCACCGGTAGCCACCACGGTACCGCCTCGTCCGCGTCGATGGTCCGGGCCTCGGCGCGGGTCTCCCGCCAGGCGGCGAGGATGATCGGTAGCATCGGGACGGTGACCGACTCGGGGCCACCGTCGGTCACGCGAGTTCCGGCGATCCGGGACACCAGGCGGCCGGCCACCGCGCGACCGAGGTCACCAACAGCGACGACGGTGATGGGGGACTGCTGCACGGCGGGCCTCCACGATTGGCGCAGCTGGAGAACGTTTTTTCACCACGTCGCGAGGGTACGGTGATGGGCGTACCAGTCGCGCACAATCGGCGTACAACTGGGTTGGCCGTCGGCCGGGGTGAGCGATGCTTTTCCACTCGACCGCTGTCGGTGCCCGGGGACGGCAGACCTTGTCGATCTCGGCCCGGTGAAACGACGGCTGCTGCTCGTCCGCCTGTTGCTGCGGCCCAGCGTGGCGGTCTCCACCGAGGAGGTGGTGGCCGCGCTCTGGGGACCAGCCTCCAGCGGGAGGGCGTGCCGAGAGGCGACCGGGCGGTGCGGCATTTCCACCACGACGGCGTCACGATCTCGGTGTCTCGCGGCGGCCAGGGACTGCTGGTCCTGTGTCCCGGGTTGAACTCGACACAGGCAGACCTGCGCGAGCTGACCGGGTCGCTGCGGCACAACCACGATGTGGTGACCTTCGACCTGCACGGCCATGGCCGTGCCTCCGCCGCCGACCGCGATGCCGACCATCGGTGAGTTGGCGTCATATGCCGGAGTGACGGTGCGTGCGGTGAGGCTTTACCACGCCAAGGGCCTGCTGCGGTAGCCGGAGCGGGACCACTCCGGCTACCGCAGGTACGACGCCACCGCCATGGTCGAGCTCATCAAGATCCGGACTCTCGCCGAGGCCGGGGTCCTGCTCGCTCGGGTACGGGAGCTGCTGCAGGCCGACGGGGAGGAGTTCGCCGCGGCGGTCGCAGACATCGAAAGGCGGCTACGGGCGGAGAGCTGGCAGCGGCAGCGGCATCGGGAGCGGCTCGCCCGCCTGGCCTCCGGGGACGACGGCTGGATCCCGCTGGCCGCGCGCTCACCCGAGCGAGTCCCGGAGTGGATGGCACACAAGCGTGAGCAGCTCGTCGACTTCTATCTCACCCTCGGCTTCTATCTCACCCTCGGCCAGGCACTCGACCGCGCCGACGACCCGCGGCTGCGAGCTGGCCGACAAACTGGCCGCCGACATCATACGGATGGCCGACGAACGGGGCGAGAACTACGTCGACGACACAGACATCGAACCACCGCTGGTCAAGCTGATGGACACCCTGGCGTTCGACACCGTGCCGCCGGCCCGTCGGCTGATCGAGTTGCTCAAGAAGCGAGGCTGGACCGGCTGGACCGAACTCAAACGAGTGGACCCCGCACCAGCTGCGCCCGAACATTGCAGGAAGGCACCGCAGCGCGGCGTTCCGCGCGATCGGTGACGGCGGGCAAGGTCCTGCCGTGCGAGGCCGCCAGCAACGGCTTCGGCACTGATGTTGACCCAGACGGCCCAGGACTCCGAAAACGACGGCAGGCCGCAAGGGCAGAGGTCCTGACGGGATGCACTACCCGAGGCTAATCACTGTGTGAACGTGCGGAATTCGGCAGCTCCGGATCGGTCCCGGTCCGAGTCGAGGCCCGGGAGCGACGGGGAGGGGAGGATCAGTTCTGTCGCCAGACCCGGAACGTCTGTTGCAGCCGCCACGTGCCGTCGGGCTGCTGCGCCTGGTTACTCCAGCGAAATGCATCGATCTCGATGTCGGAGAAAGTCCAGCGTAGATCGCCTCCGTCGAGCACGATCTCCCCTTCGACGGGAGAGGCCAGGAACGTGTGCGTGCGACGCCGGCCCGGTCCCACCCACGTCGAGCGCCATACGCCCGCACCGGCCACGGGGTCGGGAAACCGCAGGCTGACGCCGTGTTCGACCCCGGGCAGGATCCAGACATCGGTGGTAGCCCGCCCGCCCAACGCGTACCCGAAGTGCCACTCGCCTGGGCGAACAGTCGAGGACCCGTCGAGGCCGTACTCCGTACAGTCCAGCAACCAGGATCCGGCGAACTGTCCGAACAGGCTGAGGTCGACGCCATCGGCAGGCCCGTCTGCGAGGAAGGCGGCAGCGACGGCAACGGACGGTTGGATCACCATGCGAAAACCATATCCTGGCTGTCCTTGCCGACCGTGATGCCTGTCCAGCGTCGCAACGAGCGGACTTGACATGGCAGTCGTGGGGTGAGTTCGTTGATCAACTGCAATGCCGGGTCGTTGCGTTCATCGAAGCTCAGACACATGCTGAGGTGACCGATACCCACGTCCAAGGGCATCGTCATTCACGAAGAGTCGTGATCGCAGTGCGGGGAGTCCGGTTACTGGGCGCGGAGGGTCTCGGAGAACCCGACGATGCGATCGTCCAACTCGACCTCCGGGGTGATGCAGGTTTCCACAACGTCCCGTCATGGTGCGCTCCCGGCGCCGACATGTCGAGCAACCGCTCGCCCGGGCCGTACTGTCCGTGGCTCCGGGCACCCGGTCGTGAAACCGAGGAGGCGACCCGCGAAAGCAAGCTCAGTATTGCCGGATAGGTCGCGGGGTTTCGCCGGCTGTCGCTTCCGGGTAGCGGACGGCGCATGAACCGCAATCTCGTGAAGGCTCTGCAGGTTGCGTGGGGGCTGCCGGAGTTTCGCAGCGGGGTGCGACACCTCATCGATCTCGACGAGGTCTCGGTGGTGCTTGCCACGCTGTCCGCTGTGGATGACGACCGCGAGGCGAAGCGCAGCCTGTTGAACCTGCTGCGGTCCGGGCTGGATGCGAAAGATTCGGGAAGCTGCGTTGCTGCTGCTTGAGCACGACAAGGTGCGCCAGCCACTCGTTGCGGCGGTGACCCTGCATCCGGATACCCGGCCATGTCCGACGTGTGAACAAGTCACCCAGCTCGTCTTCCCACGACTCAACGAGCGCTACGCCAACCACAATCGACTAACGACCCAGAATCACCCAAAGTTGCTATCCGCCGTTGCAGTATTAGGACGGCTGGGCGCCGTTATGGGTCACCGAGATAGCGGCGACCCCGATGGCGTAGCGGACGGCGGTCATGTCGTCGTGGCGATCCAGGGCGACCGCCTGGGCACCGGCGAAGGCGTACACACCGGGTTCCTCGCCGCGCTCGGCCGGCCAAGGCCACGATGATCGACTGGCCCTCGTACGCCTTTCGCGGTTCCGCTGCTCATAGCGACCTCCATCGCTGCAGTGCCCTGCCGTTCAGTCGCTGACTCTGCTGCGGGACTGGTACACCAGGTCCTGGTACTCAGGGTGCCGGGCGATCCACCCCGCGAAGAATGGGCAGGTGGGCAGGACCAGCAGGCGCGCGGCGCGGGCCTCGTCGAGGCCGGCGCGGGCCAGGGCCGCCCCAACTCCCCTGCCCTCGTACTCCGGCGAGACCTCGGTGTGTACGAACGCGATGAGTTCCGTGGTGCGGATGTACTGCGCGACACCCGCAACCTTGGACTCTCCCTCGACCCGCGCCTCGTACTGTCTGGCTTCGGGAACGTCTTTCACATTTACTACCATGTGTTCTCCATCAGAACTCGTCTCCGATACGGGCGTGACGCGGCGATCGTGCGGTCGCCACCCCAGTATCCGGCGCTCGCCGGCCACGGACAGTGACACCACGTCACCAGTGATCGTGACACCGCGTCACTGACGCCTCGGGCGCGTCCGCGCTGTCATGGGAGACGCGCTCGTCGTGGTCCAACAGGCCACCTGCGTGCACCACCGCAAGCGGCACGGCTGTCATGTCGAACGGCCAGACCGATCTCTCCGCTGGCCGCGACGCGGCCGTGCTCGGACGAACCGACATGCCGGGCGCTTCGGCGGTACGGCCTGGTGCGGGGTCACAGGATCGAGTGTGCGGCAACATGGCCGAAGCGGATCGGCCGGCTGATCGGTCGTCTCACGAAGGGGCAGACCGGGCGTTAACGTTGAAACGGCTGTGCCATCGCGGCCAGGCGGGGGGAACATGGAACTGTTCGGACGGCGCCCCGAGACCGCCGCGCTGGACCGGCTGCTGGATCGGGCTGCGGATCGCGCGGGTTCCGGGCTCGTGCTGTGGGGTGAGCCGGGCATCGGCAAGACCGCTCTGCTTGAGTACGCCGTCGGGGCGGCGTCCGAGGCGGCGGTGTTGCGGTGTCGGGGCACCCGGATGGAGGCAGGGCTGGCGTTCGCGGCGCTGCACGAGCTGCTGTGGCCGGTGTTGGATCGGCTGGAGACGCTCGCCGCCCCGCAGGCTGCGGCGTTGCGGGGTGCGTTGGGCATGAGTCGGGACCCAGCCAACCGCTTCCTCATCGGCGCAGCCGTGCTGTCGCTGCTCTCCGGTCTTGCGCGGGAGCGACCGGTGCTGGTCGTGGTGGACGACGCTCAGTGGGTCGATGAGGCGAGCGCGCATTGCCTGGGGTTCGTCGCCCGTCGAGTGGCGACGGAGCCGGTCGCGGTGCTGCTGACCGGACACGAGCATCCTGCCTCGGGGCCGTGGGAGGGGTTGCCGACGTTGGAGGTCGGAGGTCTGGCCGACGAGGACGCGCGCCAGCTCGTGACCGCCATCGTGCCGGGGGTCGACGCGGCGCTGGTCGATCGGACGGTGCGGGCGGCGGGGGGCAACCCGTTGGCGCTGCACGAGTTGCCCGCCCTCGATCCCCAGACCGACGGCGAGGCGACGGTCCCGCCGTCCGGGAACCGGGTGGGGCCACGGTTGCGGCGGGCATTCTGCGCACGGGTCGAGGCCCTGAAACCGTCGACCCGGGCGTTACTGCTGCTGGCCGCCGCCGAGGGCCGGGGCGACCGGCACGTCGTGCACCGTGCGGGGGCCGGCTGGGGCGTCGACACGTCCACCTGGGACGAGGCACTGCGCTCGGGTCTGCTTCGTGCCTCGGGTGCCCGCCTGGAGTTCCGGCACCCACTGATCCCGGCAGCCGTCTACGACGGTTCCCCCTTCGCGGAACGGCAAGCCGTGCATCGGGCGCTGGCTACGGCCCTGCCGCGGGACGCCACCACGGAGCGGGCTTGGCACCTGGCGGCCGCCGCCGACGGGCCGGACGAGGACGTCGCCACACTGCTGCAACACGCCGCCGAGGAGTGTCTGCGACGCAGTGCGGGTTCGATGGCGGCTCGCACGCTGTGTCGGGCCGCCGAGCTGTCGCCGAAGCCGGCGGACGCCGCACGCCGGCTGGCCGCGGCCGCCCGCGCTGCATGGCACGCCGGCCAGGCCAACACGGCGCGGCAGGTGCTCGAAGACGCTGAACGCCTGGGCGGTGTGCATCCCATCGTCCGGCTGAGCGGCGGGCTGCGCGGGATCCTCGAGTTCGCGTACGGCATGCCCGAGCGTGCCCACCATTACCTGGCATGCGACATGGCCGTGGTTCCCGAGACCCGACGCGCGGTGGAGCTGGGCACGGTCGCGGTCCGCGCCGCCTGGTCGGCTGGTCGCGCCGACCTCCAACAGGATGCGCTACAACGGCTGCGTGCCGTGGACACCGCCGGTGACTCCGCGGTATCGGGGCTGATGCCCGTGCTGCGAAACTGGTGGTCCTGCTACGACCTGACCGGCGAGTTCCCCCCGCCGACCCCGGACCTGACCAGCGACGCCGTCGGTCGGCTCGGTACGGTCGCGTGGGAGTTACTCCCGCCCGTACCGTTGGCTCAGGCCTGGGGCGTTGACGCTCGACTGCTCGACGTGCTGCGCGTGCAGGCCGCACAGCTGCGGCGTCGACACGAGCTCAGCGCGTTGGCCCTGGTGCTGGCCCAGATCGCGATCCTCGACACCGCTGCGGGCCGGTGGGGCGCCGCCGAGGTGGCGGCGGCCGAGGCCTGCGGCTGGCCGAGGAGGTCGGGGCGGATCACCTCGCCACGCAGAGCCGCAGCTGCCTCGGCACACTGGCTGCCGCCCGCGGCGAGTACCGCGCCGTCGACGAGCACACCAGCCGGACCCTGCGGGTCTCGGTTCCGCGTGGGGTGCGAGCGCTCAGCGCATCGGCGTACTGGATTCGTGGACGTGCGGCACTCTTCGACGGTCGTCCTCAGGAGGCGCTGAGCGACCTGCTGTGCCTCGTCGAGCCCGGCCACGAGGCATCCCACGCCACCTTCGCGCTGCTTGCCGCCGTCGACACCGTCGAAGCGGCGGTGCAGGTCGGCAGCAGCGACGTCGCCGAGGTTCAGGTCGCCATGGTGCAGGAGTGGGCGCAGCGTACGGGTGCGACCTGGGCCCGCACGGCCGGCCACCGTCTCCGGGCCCTCGTCGAGGGTGGATCGACGGCCGAGGCCTCGTTCCGAGCCGCCCTGGACGTCGCGGGGGCGGGGTCGCATCCGTTCGAGTACGCCCGCACCCGGCTGCTGTACGGGGAGTGGCTGCGGCGGGCACGCCGCCGGGCCGACGCCGGTACACAGCTCGCCGCAGCCGCCGAGACCTTCGAACGGCTGGGCGCGGACCCACTGCGGATGCGGGCGCTGCGCGAGCATGCTCTGGCCGGCCGGCGGGCCGCCCCCGCCTGGCCGATCCTCCGACCGCAGCCGGGCTGACCGCCCAGGAGCTCCGGGTCGCGCAGTTGGCCGCGGACCGGTTGACCAACCGGGAGATCGCGGCGCAGCTGTTGATCAGCCCACGCACGGTCGGACACCACCTGGCCAGCGTCTACCCCAAGCTGGGCATCACCTCCCGTACCGAGCTGGCCAGGATCGACTTCGATGGAGACCTGCGGCTCAGCTAGTGCGGTGGCCAGAAACGTTTACCGGGCCCAGCGAAACGGGTTGTCCTCCAGCGCGGAGCGGTCCCAGTTCCCCCGGTCCGCGGCGGCCTCGTAGGTGGTGCGGAGGAACTCGGCGACCGCGCGGTCCGGGTCCGGTGCGGCGCGGGCGGCCTCGTACGGCAGCAGGAACTGCTGGAACTCGGTACTGAAATACGCGCCTTCGGGGCTGACCTGCTGCTCGGCGAACCCGTCGGGTTCGGGATAGGCGTACGAGTAGAAGGCACCTTCCTCGCCGCCGCCAGGCCAGAACCCGCAGCTGGAAAGTTCCCGGGAGTAGCCCTCGACCATGACCCAGTCCCCGCAGTTGGGCACACCCCCGGGGTGCGGTGGGGCCGACCGGCCGGAGAAGCGGGTGCAGGCGAGGTCCATCCCGCCCCAGAAGAAGTGCACCGGGCTGACCTTGCCCACAAAGTGCGACCGGAACTCGCCGATCACCCGGTTCGCCTGCAACAGCTGTCGCCAGAACAGTGCGGCCGCCTCACCCTCGTACGAGGCGTGGTGGTGGTCCTCGGCGAACGGGATCGCCGGGTCGACCTCGTTGGGCCGCGGCCGGATCGGTGCCTCGATCCCAAGCTCGTCGAGCATGGCCATCACCCGCGAGTAGAACTCGGCGACCGGCATCGGCCGGAGCGGGAGGCTCCGCACGCCGCCGCTGCTGCTGCGAACGTCGAGCCGATGGCCGATGAAGTCGAACTCGATCTCGAAGGCTCCCGTGCCGTACGGGATGGCGGACGTGGTCAACCCGCGCGGGCTCACGTACAGGGTCACCTGCCACCAGTGGTTGAGCAGCGGAGCGTGCGCCATCCGGATCTTGCCCACGATCTGGGTCCACATGTGCAGGGTGTCGCGGGTCGCGGTCCAGTCCGAGACCCGCAGGCTCGGCCAGCTCATCGTTGCCGGACTTGTCATCGCTACTCACATCCTTGGCGCTGTCACGAGAGGGTGACGGTCGTCGTGGCCGGGTCCTCGGTGTGGCCGGCCGCGCCCGTCGAGCACACCCCGAGCGCCGGCGTGCCCGGTGGGTTCCACCTAACGAGTGTCGGACGCTGCGGCCTGCGCCGGATCGGCCGGTCAATCGGTCGGGTTCCGGCGATGCTACGTGGCCGGGAATCCCTTCAGGGTGGCGTTGACCTCATCCGCGTGGGTCCAGAGCAGGCCGTGGGGCGCGCCGTCGATCTCGACCCGGACCCCGACTCGTCGTCCGCAGTGATGGTCGCGTCCTGTCGTTGATCCGGCCACGCTCAACCAGGGTCGATACAGGCGGTGCAGGTTGACGATCAAGCTAGCGCGGCAGGTCGAGCAGAACGACCGCGCCGGCCGTCGCGTCAGCGGTACTCGGGGTTGGCGGCGTCCGGATGAACTCCTGCGTCCCAGGCAGTGCGCTGGTTGCCGTAGGCCGGAAACCCGCCGGCACGACGGATCATCGACGCGAGGTGGAGCAGGTTGTAGGTCATGAACGCGGTATTGCGGTTGGTGAAGTCGTTCTCCGGCCCGCCGGAACCCTCATCGAGGTAGGACGGGCCGGGGCCGACCTCACCGAGCCAACCCGCATCGGCCTGCGGCGGGACAGTAAAGCCGATGTGCTGCAAGCTGTACAGGATGCTCATCGCACAGTGCTTCAGGCCGTCCTCGTTGCCGGTGAGCAGGCAGCCACCGACCCGCCCATAGTAGGCGTACTGGCCCTGCTCGTTGAGTACACCGGAGTAGCCGTAGAGCCGCTCGATCACCCGACGGGTCACCGAACTGTTGTCGCCGAGCCAGATCGGTCCGGCGATGACCAGGATGTCGGCTGCCAGCACCCGGGGCAGCAGCGCGGGCCATTCGTCGGTGTCCCACCCGTACTCGGTCATATCGGGTCGGACGCCGGTGGCGATATCGTGGTCGACGGCGCGAATCTGGTCCACGCTGACCCCGTTCGCCTCCATGATCGCCACACTGCGGTCGATCACCCCCTGGGTGTGGCTACGGCCGGGGGAACGGTTGAGGGTGCAGTTGATGTACATCGCGCGCAGCCCGGTGAAGTCGGGCTTCTCGATCACCGTCGCGGTCATGGGGTCCTTCCTGCCATCGGTCGTGCCGTCGGCCCGTCGGGCGGCTCAAAGGTCCTCACATCTCGACGTCAATCGGTCCAGACGAAGGATCCGGCTACCTCCCGAGCGCAGCGGCGCATCCGGTGGGTCCGTGTAGCGAGTGTCGGACGCAGCGGCCTGCGCCGGATCGGCCGGTCAATCGGTCGGTCGTGCTCGGGGTAGCGCGACCGATGCCCGCCGGCACTCGCGCCGCCGGCGATCGCACCGAATCACAGGCCGGCTGCCGGACAGTGCCGAGACGGTCCAGGGAGACTTCGAACATCCCGACACCTGGCCTGCGTCGCTGGACGGCGCGCAGCCGGTGTACCTGTTCGAGTCGGTCAAGCCACGCGAGTTCGGTGGTGCCGCCCCGCACCACGGCCGCGGCCAGCGTGGTGGTCGCCGGGTGGATCCCGGACCGGCTCGCCGCGGCGGCGACCCGGACCGACTGGGACAGGTGCGCACGCAGGTGCTTGGCGAACAGCCGGTGGAAGGTTTCCCCGGTGGCCGACCGCAGCGTGGCCGGCTCGCCTTCGGTGACCATTCCCGGCATGTCGTGGCCTTCGTGGGGTTGGTTGCCGGCGCGCCGGCAACGGCCAGCAGCCGGCGGGACCGGGCCAGGTCGGCGCGGTGGGTGGCCTCGACCCGGGCGGCCAGTCGCCGCCAGGCCGGGTCGGTGGTCCGGGTCGGCACCAGGTCGAGTACCGGCGGCAGCCGTTGCGCCATCGCCACCGTCAACTGGAGCCAGGCGATGTCGGTGGCACTGAACGGTCCGGAGGAACCCTGGGGCGGTACCGCCTCGCTCGTCGGCGCGACCGGCGACGGTGCGGATGCCGGCGACGGGCCGGCGACCTGCGGTGACCCAGCGGAGCAGCCGGCGGCGAGCAACACCGCGATGAGCAGAGTGGACGGTGCGGCGACGGATGCCCGCATCTGGCCTCCTGCCCGTCCACCGACGGCGGGCCCGCGTGATCGGGCCCGCCGTCGGATGCGGACGTGTCCGGCTCAGATCGGCCGTCCGTCGTGCCCGCACTTGATGACCGGGCGGATGCAGTCGCGGATCCGCCGCGACAGCTCCTCGACCGGCCAGGCGTTGAAGAAGTCGCCGTGCATCGTGTAGCCCGCGACGGGTCACCGTTGACCGGGTACCGCAGCACCTGTCGCAGCTTCGGCACGTGGACCGGGTGGGTGGCCGGGTAGGCCTGGTTCATCGGGTAGGCCAGGAGCGACGCGACCTTCACGGTGGCTCCCCGGCTGTCAGGCGGCGCCGGCAACCAGCCCGCGTACCCGAGCTTCTACCTTGGCTCGGCCATCAACTGGTCGCAGGTGCCGTTGCCCAGGACGTTGGGCGTCGGGCAGCGTCGCCACGCCCGGCGACCAGCTCGACAGGCGGATCCGTGCGGATGAGGTGTGCGGCGTCGTCCGGTGGCGGATCGGCTGCGACAATTCGGGGATGGGTGACAGCGGTCAGGGCGTCGATCGTGCCGTTGCCGGCGCGGATTTCGTGGAGTGGAACTTCTCGATCATGGCTGGTGGTTCGCCGTGGCGCATCGAGCAGGGGATGACGCAGTTGCTCGCCCATCAGGGCGCGGAGGGCTTCGGGCCGTCGCTGGCCGTCGCGGCGCGGGAGGATGCCCTGGTCATCCACGAGTTGGGTCGGCGGGAGACGCCGACGGCGGTGGCGGCGCTGCGGGCGTTCCAGGCGATGAGCCCGGTCGACACGCAGCGTGAGCTGGCCCGGTTGCACGCTGAGCGGCTCGTCCGGCAGGGAGTTCCGGATCCGTCCTGGGCGTCGAGGATCGGCCGGGTACGGATGGAGGGCTGCTGGTGGGCGCACGACCTGTTCGACGAGACCGCGTTCGTGTTGTGTGCGTTCTCCTACGGCGGGGCGGATGAACACGGCATCCTGGCGTTGATCGACCTGGCGATCGGCGGTGGGCTGTTTCGGGAGCTGACGCTCGGCACGGATGTGGAGGTGTTGCGGGACGTCCTGCGCCGCGCGGACGGGCTTGATGGTCTGGTCACCGAGCCGCTCGACCCGGCGTACGCCCGGCGGCTGTTCGTGGACGCGGTCGCCACCTCGGACGAGGTGCTCGAGGATCGGGAGTACCAGCCGAAGCCGGTGCCAGTGGCGTACCGGAAAATGCGGGCGCTGACCCTGGCGCGCGCCCGGGCATTGAGCGCCGTCGCCGCGCCGCCTGAGCCGCTGCCCGACAGCGTGGAGGTCGAGCTCATGAAGCGGGCGTTCCTCGCGTCCGCCGCCGCCTCCAAGCTGCCCGCTGGCGATATGACGAGCCGGGCTGTCGATCTGCTCGTCGCGCAGTTCACCGACCGGGCCGCCTGTCATCCACTGCGTCTCGGCCCGCGTCAGGTCGCGGCTGCCGTGGGCCTGCCGGACCTGGCCCCGGACGCCGTCGACGATGCGGACGTGAGCAGGATCCTGCCGGATGTCGCCCGCGCGTGGGTCTGCTGGACCGCGGCCGAGCGCTCGCTGTCCCGCGACGCCACCGAACGCCTCGAACAAGCCGCGGAGCAAGCGTGTGCACGACTGCGTCCCGCCGGCACGGACGGCCATCAGACCACCTGACGGGTTCCGGCCGACCCTGGTCACCGACACACGGCGCAACGCGCGGTCGGCGGCATGAAGCGAAACCGCACCCGTCCGCAGGTCGGGTGACCAGTTACGGTATTCGGGGAGGTTCGGCCGGGCGGCTGCTGGCGTTGTACGAGTTCTTGGCGCCGACAACGGCCGCCTGGATGTGCTCGGGGTCGACGCCGTCTACGTTGAGCGGCGGGTGCACACGCCGGATGAGTTCGGCCTCGATGGTCGCCGGTTCCGGGTCCTCCGCCCAGGTCACGCGCAGGTGCGTGTGCATCCATGTGGTGAGCCGCGCCTCGTCCTCGGGGACCAGGACGACACGGTCGGTCCAGGTCGTCCGGTATCCCTCGGCCACAGCAAGCCCGGCCAGGGTACGGCGCAGAGTCGAGCTGCCCGAACGCCTCAGATGGTTGCGCAGGATCCGTCCCCGTAGGCTGGTCGACCTCCAACAGGTGCGCCAGGTCGTTACCGAGCACGCCAGAGGAACTGCCCATGAACATCAGGGCGTTCGTCATCCGATCGACCGCCCTGCGCAACACCGGCACCGCGACCGCCGCCTCACCCACGTCGAGGCCCCCGGTAGGGCGCGCGCGAAGTTGTTGTCCACGAGTTCCGGCCTGGTAGTCGGGCAGGCTTGCGAGACCGGCGTGGACTCGTCTGAACGGTTGGCGAGGGTGCAGCATCCGCTAAGCGGGGAAGTCGAGTGCCGGTGTCACATCGGCCGTCCTCGGTTTCTCAAAGTGACGCGTCGAGCTGGCCGATGTGGTAGCCGGGCGCTGCGGGTGGAGGAGCGAAGCCGTCTGCGGGGTCGACGACTGGGCCGAATCGAGGTCGATCGGGTGTGTTGGCTCGGGCAGGATGACGGGGTGATCTGGGGGAGACGGGGCAGCGGGGTTCAGCCGTCGGCGGTGGGGAGGGCGGTGCGCTCGCGGCGGTGCGGGTCGCGGTCGACGACGTTGCCGGCGCGGGCAGGTGGGAGGCGTTGGACCATCTGGTCGAGGTGTTGCTCGAGGTCGATGCTGCCAGCGACGAGGTGGTGGCGCGGTCGGCGTTGACGCTGGTGGCCGGCGTTGCGGGGTTGGTGGCCTGGCTGGACGGGCACGCGCGGCAGGCACCCTGGTACGGCCCGGACCGGGAGCCCGCATCGCGGCGGGTGGGGGCGCGTTTCTCGGTCGCGACGTCGGGGCCTGTCGCGGTGGCGCTGGCGAGCATGCATCGTGACGGGCGGATCCGGGAACGCGCGGTCGCGGCGATGGTCGCTCGGCCGTGCCCGGAGGTGATGCCGTTCCTGGTGCTGCGTGCCGGTGATTGGGTCAGGCCGGTACGGGATCGGGCGCGGGCCGGGCTGGCGTTGTTGCTCGCCGACGATCCGGGTCGCTACCTGCCGGCGGTGCTGCCGATGGCGTTGCGCCTCGACGCGCGGCGGCGAGGTGGCTTCGCCGTCACCCAGATACGGGCGGCGTTGATGTCGGCGCCAGCACAGGTGTGGTGCGGGCTGCTGGGATCAGGTGGCCACAGGCAGCGGCGGTTCGTGTTCGACACTGTCGTGGCTCAGGGCTGGCTGCGTTTGGCCGACTACGTGACCTGCGCCGAGACTGACTTGGATGTGGGGATTCGGGTCCGGGCGGCCGAAGCGGCCTGCCGTGAGGCGGTCTGGACCCGCCGGCCCGGTGTTCTGCGTCGCCTGGCCCGGTCGGTTCGTGCTGAGGTGCGGGTGGTGGCGTTGACCGGGCTGGTCCGGGTCGGTCAGGACGGTGACGTTGCCGCGTACCTGGATGATGACGCGCCGCTGGTCCGGGCGGTGGCGCGGGACGCGGCCCGCCGGGTCGGCATCGACGCCCGGGAGCACTACCGGACTACGGTCTGCGTCGGAGAGCCGGCGCTGGGTGCGATCGTTGGGCTTGCCGAGACCGGCTCGGCAGCGGATACCCCGCTGCTGCGGCCGCTGCTGAGCCACCCCCAGGCCAAGGTCCGTGCCCAGGCGGTACGGGGCCTGCGCCTGCTCGATGCAGTTGTCGCGCAGGAGGTGCTTCCGCTGCTGCGGGATCCGTCGCCGGCGGTGGTCCGGGAGGTGACCACCGCGCTGCGGCCCTTGACCGGTGCCCTGCCTCCGGGCTTGCCGTGGGAGTTGCTGGCGGATGGCCGGGTGGAGTTGCGTCGGGCCGGCTATCGCCTCCTGCGTGGCCGCGGCGTCGACGTCGAGTTGCGTGCTGCCCTGATGCTCACCCTCGACCCGAACCCACGCCTGGCCGAACGTGGCAAGGCCGACGTGTCCCGCCTCGCCCGCGACGGCGCACGAACCACCTGGCGCCGCACTCCACCACCCGAGCTGTCGGTCACCGCCGCGCAGCACGCCGAGCTCGCCGCGTTGGCGGCACGAGCGGCGGCGGCACTCGGCGAGGACACCAGCCGGATGCTCACCACCTGGCTGGCACACAGCCGCCCCGATGCATGAGTGCGCTCCCCGCCTCACAATGGTCAGTGACCGACCCCGGTATCCGATCGCGGCAGCGTGACGCCAGGACGTGCGGGTCCGAGCCGGTGGTCCAGCCGAACGCGTACGAGGCAGCTCACCACCCGGTCCCACGAACCCGCCGAACGTTGAACCACGATGGACTTTGCCGGCTGTTCGCCTACCAGGTGCCGTGCCGTGCCGGATCGGATATCGCTCCACGCGCGGCAGGCCGCCGGCTGCGCCGGAAACCCAGGGAAGTAGTCACACGGCGTAGACCGCACTTGACTCGCGGCAAATCCGGTCGCCTCCGAGCGGCTGCTTTGACAGTCTTCGCCCAGGCTTACGCTGTCTATGTGACGGACGTGATCGTGCGCGCGACCGCTCTTGACTGGGCCAGCGATGAATTCCCCGGTTGGCTTGAGGTAGACGTCGTGGATGCCAACGGGCAGGCGCATCGGATCGTCGAAAAAGTGCCCGTGCTTACGACTGACGAGCTCACCATCGCTACACCACTGCCGATCGAGATCTGGATCGTCGCGGATGTGCAACATGTCGACTGTGGGCAGGTCGGCATCACCTTGAGGTACGGCACCGAGACACGCGGTGGCCTGAGGAGTTTGACTCTTATTATAAGGCTGACGACGTGCGGTGGTTATGAGTGGCCGAGCCGTAGAGGCAGTGGCACCCCGGTGGGGCGTTGAGCGCCGATCACCGACGCTCAGAAGCGACGACCAGCCAACGCGCACGAACGGCGGCATAGCGGACGAGCCGGTCCCGCGGTGGACCGTGCAGCGGATCACGCTGCCGTTTCTCGGTGGTCGAGCCACTGCCGCGCTGCCGTGAGGTCGATGTCGGCCAGTCCCAGATGCGGATCGACGCGGTGCAGCAGCGCCGGGTGTGGATAGTGTGCGGCGACCCATCGCCGGTCGGTGTCGCTGATCTCGTCGTCGAGCCAGACAAACGGGCGCCCTGCCGCCCACCTCACCAACGAGGTGGTCTTCCAGTGCACGCCGTACGGTGGGTCCTCGTCACCGTCGATCCAGTCGGACCACAGGCAGAGCGGGTAGGCCGAGCCAAGGTGCCACTACCTCGTTCGCCTCGGCCATCCACGTACTCGCCCAGACCAGTTCACCCGGCAGGGCGAGCAGCCGGCGACCGTCGTCGGGTTCGAGACGATCCAGCAGAGGATTGCCGTAACAGTCGAGACCGTCTCCCACGCTGCCGCTGCGCTGACGGCCGGCACGGGCTGGCCGGGCCCGGAACGGGATGAGCACGCCGTCGATGTCGATAAAGACCAACGGTCGTCTGTCGCTGGCAGACACCGCCGAACCGTACCGCTCAACGGCGGTCAGCGACTGTTTCCGTCAGCGACCCGTACCGAACCTAACGCCGGACGCGAGAGATGAGCGTGCCGAACTGGACAGCCGCAAACCGCATGCAGTCGGCTGACGACGTTGCTACTTTGCCGCCGATGGCGAGGCGACGGTATGTGGCGAGGGGCGTTGACGGCGGCTACCGGATCTGGGACAACCGGGTCTGCCGGTGGTGGGGCGACCTTTATGAGCTCTGCCCAGAGGAGTTGTTCAACGAGCTGAACGGCGCCCGTGACTGCGCCAAGATCACGGCGCTGCTCCGGAAGTACCGAGCGCAGAAGCGGTAACGGCCGTACATCAGGCCGCCGCGCTCGTTGCGGCCATGGGCGTGTGCGGTCAATCGCCGCTTAGAGCTGCCGGCAACGCGGACAACGTTCGCGGGTCGGGCGGCTGGGCGACTCGGTGCCGCGCCGGCCGGCGACCCGGGGGGTGTCCCTATGGTCTTTGTCAAGCGATGAGGGCGAGTTTTTCTGCCGGTTTGTGTTGATAGGGGGTGCGGGTGCGGAGCATGGCGTGTAGGACGTCGACGCGGCGGCGGGCGAGGCAGATGAGCGCGGCGTTGTGTCTCTTGCCCTCGGCGCGCTTCCGGTCGTAGTAGGCCCGGCTCAGCGGGTCGGAAAGCGCGGCGAACGCGGACAGGAAGAACGCGCGTTTCAGGTGCTTGTTGCCGCCCTTGGGTGGGTGCTCGCCGCGGATGCTGGTGCCGGAGCGGCGGGTGACCGGCGCGAGTCCGGCGTAGGCGGCCAGGTGACCGGAGGTGGGGAACGAGGTGACGTCGCCGACTTCGAGCAGGATCCGGGCTGCGGTCCTGATCCCGACGCCGGGCATCGAGATCAGGACCTCGGCAAGAGGGTGTGCATCGAGCATCTCCTCGACCTGGACGGCGATCTGGTCACGCTGTTTCATCAGGTCACGGAGGCTGTCGGCGAGTCTGGGCAGGATCGTTTCGGCGGCGGTGGTGCCCGGGACGACGACGGTTTGGGCGTCCAGGGCGGTGAAGATCTGCTCGACGAGGCGGGTGCCCATCCGTGGCGCACGCGGCGTGACGATCTCGGCGAGTTTCGACCGGCCGGCCTTGCGTAGCCCGGTCGGGCCGCCGCACCGCGACAGCAGCTCCAGGACGGCTTGGTGCTGGACTTTGGGCCCAGCACGCGTTCGAGAGGCGGGTGGATCTGGGTGAGCAGGCCGTGGATGCGGTTGGCGACGCGGGTGACCTCACCGGCGAGGTCGTCGTCGTAGCCGACCAGCATCTCCAGCTCGGCGAGGGTGTCGTCGCCGGCGTCGACGCGACGCAGTGTGTGCGGCAGCGTCCGGGCGGCGTCGGCGATCACGTAGGCGTCGCGCGCGTCGGTCTTCGCGGTGCCGGGGTGCAGGTCGGCGAGCCGGCGCATGACCAGGCCGGGCAGGTAGGCGATCTGGTGTCCGCAGGCCCGGGCGACCGCGACGGGCAGGGCCCCGATCGAGGCGGGCTGGTCCACCACCGCCAGAATCCGGCCGTGCCTGCCGAGTTTGTCGAACAGTTTCCGCAGTCCGGCCTCGGTGTTCGGCAACGCGGCGTCGTGCAGCCGCTTACCCGCCGAATTCAACGCGACCGCGTGATGGTCGCTCTTGCCGACGTCCAGGCCGAGGAACACGCCGTACTCGTTGGTCACGTCTCGTCTCCCACGATGTCCAACATGGGCTCGGCCGCTGGTCAGAGCGTCGGACTGCCGGCAGCCACGTTACGGAGAGACCTACCCACGAAGGGTGGTCGGGTCCCTATCAGCGGTCCGCCGACGCCACCCGGCCCGGCGACAACACCCCCCGGATCATGCATGCGACAGGGGCAGTAAGTCATACCGGACCGAGCGACCGAGCAGTCCCCGGCTGGGGACGATCAAAAAGGTAACGGGCGGCCCGACCGGTCCTCACGGTCGGCCGCGCCCTATCGCGGGCCGCACGTCACCGCATGCAGGGCCTCGATCAAGCAAGCGGTTCGCCGTACGCCGCACAGGCGCGGTCATCGCGCCGAGGCGTCGGCTGGGTTGAAGATCATCCAGTCCAGGTGCGAGAGGCCGTAGGTAAGACCGATCGCCCTGTGCGGCAGAGGATTCGGCGTGGCGCGCTCGCTCTACGATGCCTGGATGCTGCCGATCGAGGATGGGGCGCTGCGAGGCATCCGGCAGAGCGCGACATACCGAAACGCCGTCTGGTTAACCCGCGTGGCCAACCTTGTAGGGCTTCCGGTGGTTGTCTGGGGCATCGTCTCCATACTGCAGATTGGGCCCACGCTGCCGCAACCGGTCTTCATCGGGGCCTGGGCGGTCGGCTGCGTGACACTCGTTCCCGCCGTGGTGTTGTTCTACCGATCCGGCACCCCCTTCGGATGCAAGGGCTTTACCTGGCTCACCGACAAGCGCGTTGGAAACGCGATCCTTGGGGATGTCTTCTGGCTCCGCCCCTGACGAGCACTGGGTCCTCACCAAAGCCGGACCCGCGACGGAAACGGCGCAACCGCTCGTCGGCATCTCTGAGTGGCCAGCGACACTCATGATCGCCACGGAAAGTGACGAACGGTCAGCGGCAAATGAGCGCCACGCTACGGTTCTTTTCCGCCGTGCAGAACCGCTTCTGTCGCCGATCGACTATGCGCCCCAGCGGGCTCTGGAGGGGGGCCGGCGTCAGTTCGCAGCCGCGCGTGTATGTGGACGTCGTGCCACCCGTCGGCGTGTCGCAGGTAACCGCGTAGGGTGCCCTCGATGTCGAACGCGGCCTTGCGCGCGACCCGGCATGACGTCGAGTTGGCGATCGAGTGGACCAGGAAGAGCCGGTTCATCCGCAGCGTGCCAAACGCCCACGATGTCAGCGTGTGGACCGCGCGCACGGCAAGACCTCTCCCGCGAGCAGCGGGCAGGACCCAGTACGAAAGTTGCGCTGACGCTTCCGACAACATGATCGTCCGAAGACCAACCTGACCGACGACTTGATCATCCGTGCTACGGACGATGGCCCAACTGGCGTCTGATTCGTTCGCCCACCGCCCGGCCCAGTGCGCGATCCAGCCGTGCGCTTCGTCGTCGCTGTCCATTCGGCGCACATGCCACCGTTGTATATCGGGACAGGCGAACGCGGCCCGCACAGTCGCGGCGTCGGCGGTGCACCACGGCCGTAGGACCATGTGCTCATCGATGCCAAGACGGGGCTGTCCGGTGGTCCGGAGGGAACCAGCGGGCAAGGCAGGGTCGACGAGGAGTGGCATAGCTCCATCATCGCCAATCAGCGATCGCCGCGCGCCGGCTACGGCCGGGCACGCACGGTCGGCGGCGGATCCGGATGTTCCCTCTGTGAAAGTCACGGACGTGGCGAAGGGCGAGGTCAGCAACGCCTGTCCGTGCAAAGGAAGGGGATTGTTGTGAACGCATGTTCACGGTAGGGTCGTGAACATGCGTTCACAACGAGAGGCGATCGTTTGCCGGTCGCTGACGAAGAGGTACAACGGACGGACGGTCGTGGACGACGTCTCGTTCGAGGTGACGGCCGGTACGATCGCCGGATTCGTCGGGGCCAACGGCGCGGGCAAGACGACGACGATGCGGATGCTGCTCGGCCTGGTCGGGCCGACGAGTGGGATGGCGCTCATCGACGGCCGGCCCTACCGGGAGCTGGCGAACCCGCGGCGGCAGGTGGGCGCGGTGGTCGACGGCCCGGGCGCTCACCCCGGCCACTCGGCGAAGCTGCACCTGAGCGTGCTGGCCACGTCGTCCGGCCTGGCTCAACGGCGGGTAGACGAGGTCCTCGATCTGGTCGAGCTGACGGAGCACGCCGGGCGACGTGTCGGCGGTTTCTCGATGGGCATGCTGCAGCGGCTGGCGATCGCCGGGGCGCTGCTTGGCGACCCGGGTGTCCTCGTCCTTGACGAACCGGCTAACGGGCTCGATCCGCCGGGAATCCTGTGGATGCGGGACCTACTGCGCCGGCTCGCCGCCGACGGGCGAGCGCTGCTGATCTCCAGCCACCTGCTGGCGGAGCTCGCCGAGGTCGTCAACCGGGTCGTGATCATCGACCGGGGACGGCTGGTCGCGGACAAGCAGCTCGATCAGCTCCTCGACGGTACCCGGGTGGTGGAGATGCGTTGCGCGGATGTGGCGGCGATGCTGCGGGCGGTGACCGCCCGGGACCTGCGGGCCGACCTCGACAGCGACCTCTTGGTGATCCACGGCATGTCGGCCCGCGAGGCCGGCGAGTTGGCGGCGGCGGCGGGCGCCGGCCCGGTGCACTGGCTGACTGAGCGAACCAGCAGCTTCGAAGATGTCTACTTCCGGCTGGCCGGCTCACTCGCGGACACGCAGGTGCCGGCATGAGCCGACTGCTCCGCGCGGAACTGCGCAAGGTGACGGCCACCCCCGTGACGTGGTGGCTGCTGTTGGCCACGGTCGCCGTCGGGATCCTCGGCACGCTCGCACCGCTGATCGCCGTCGACGGCAAGCCGGTCGACCTACTCGCGGACGAGCAGGTGCGCGGCGCGTTGCACGGCGCTGCGGGCGGTTCGATCCTGGTCATCGTCGCCGGCATCATCGGCATGGCCGGCGAGTGGCGTTTCGGGCAGGCGAGCCAGGCGTTCCTCACCACCCCGCGCCGGTGGCGGGTGGTCGGCGTCAAAACCGTCGTCTACATGGCTGTCGGCGCGGTCTACGGCCTGGCTGCCGCGGCCGCCGCCACCGCGACGGCCGCCGCCTGGTACGACTCAAAAGGGATCGGGCTGCCCTTCGGACGCTCCTCGGTCTGGCTCACCCTCGCCGGCTGCGTGGTCGTGGCCATCCTTTTCGGCATCCTCGGCGTTGCCGTCGGCGCAATCGCCCGCCGGCAGGTTCCGGCCATCGTGGTGACCCTCGCCTGGACCGTCCTGGTCGAGCCGGCGCTCTTCGCGGCCGCCCCGCGCATCTTTCGGTGGCTACCCGGCCTGGCGGCACTCAGCCTGCGCCGCCAACCCTCCGACGACCTCCTGTCGTGGGGGCCGGCCGCCGCGGTGCTCGTCGGCGTCATCGCCGTCGCCCTGGCACTGGGGGTACGGCAGGTGGAGCGCCACGATGTCGCCGGTTAGGCGCAGCGCCGAGATCACCGAACAGCTGCGCGCCTCCCTTGTCGACCACGCGCGCACGCTGATCGCCCGGGAGGGGGCCGACGCCCTGACGATGCGCCGGCTCGCCACCGAGGCCGGCTGCGCGGTCGGCCTCACCTACAAGCTCTTCGCCGACCGCCGTGAACTGGTGGGCGAGATCGTCCGTGCCGAGCTCGGCCGACTGCGTGAGGCATCCGACGAGCTGCTCACCCGCTCCGGCACGGCGACCGTCGGCGCGAACCTCACGTGGTACTCAGAGACCGTTCTCGACTCGCCTGCGGTCGCACTGGCCCGGGAACTGCTCAACGACGAGGCGCTCATGCAGTCGGTCGCCGCGAGCGCCGACCACGCCGGGTTCGGGCCAGCGGCGTTCCCGAGGGTCCTCACCCGGTATCTCACCGCCGAGCAAGAGGCCGGCCGCGTGGCCGGACACGTCGATGCCGACGCTTTCGGCTTCCTCATCGCCAGCACGGTGCACAACCTGCTGGTGGCCGGCGACGCATGGCCCAAGCCCAGCCGACCCGACTTCCAACACATGCTCGACGCCGTCGCCGCAGCCATCGCGGCCCGACCCCCGGAGGAATCATGACCCCCGACGACCGCACGCCCTACCGGCCCCACGGCCGGACGACCCGCCTGCGTACCACGCTCATCGTGGTCGCGGTGATCGTCCTCGTTGCCGTAGGCCTGACCCTGCACGTCGCCGGCGTGCTTCCGCCGAAATGACCTCGACCGAACCGCGCGACGTAACGAGGCGGCTCTACACCGCGTTGGCCGACGGCGACGCGGCGACCGTCGCCAAGCTGGTCCATCCCGCAGCGACCATGTCCGTGCCCGGCACGAACCCGGTCGCTGGCCGGTACGAGGGCGCGGCCGGGCTCGCCCGGTTCGTCGCCGCCAGCGCCGCGATCGTGCCGGGCGGCGTGCGGACCCAGATCATCGAGGTCATGGGCGGTGACCGGCACGCCGCCGTCTACGGCATCTCCCGCGCTGCCCGGCCCGGCCGGCCACCACTTGAGAACCACACCGTTCACCTCGTCACCGTTGACGAAGGGCTGATCACCTCCATCGCGATTTACAACCAGGACCAGCCAACCGTGGACGCGTTCTGGGCCTGAGACGGACGGCCTCAAGGCCGAGGTGCCGAATTGCAGACGGGCGCCGCTCCTGAGGTCGGCGCCCGGTTCACGATGCGGCTTCCGGTCGTGGCCGGCGGTGGGGCGGGCGGGCTCAGCCCTGTGCGTCCGGAACCGGACGGGTCAGTTGGTCAAGGCGTTGCAGCCGTCCATCTCCGGCGAGCTGGCCGAACATGTAGATCTCGGTGGCGATGACATTGCCCTTGATCGTGACCGCGGTCAGGGTGTAGCGGGCGGCCACGCGGTCACCGGATACCAAGGTCTCATGAACCTCGGTATGCACTCTGGCGGCCCTTTGGCGGGCAGGCCGCACATGCGCAAGGAGCTTCTCGCGGTCGAGTGGTATCCCGTCGTTGTAGAGAACGAAGTCGGGCGTGTGGTAGCGGTCGAAGACCGCGGCAGGGCGTCGCCCGACAGACCGTCTACGCCCACTTCGCATCACGCGAGGCGTTGCTCAGGGCCATCGTCGATCGGATCACCGTCGAGGTGACGGCCGCCATCGACGCGGTGGAACTGGACAGCGGTCCCGCTGCAGACGCGCTGTGCCGGTGGGTGGATGTCAGCTGGACACTTCTCTACCGGTACCCGATCCTGCTCACCTCGGCCATGTCCGCCGCGACTCCACGGAAAGAGCACGAACGGCATCTGCCGATCACCGAGCGACTCGACTCGCTCATCCGGCGGGGGCAACGAACAGGCGAGTTCGACCGCGATACGACGGCGGCCTGGCTGGTGGCGGCCATCATCAGCCTCGGTCACACCGCCGGGCAGCAGGTACAGGCCGGCCGGATGAACATCCGCGATGCCGGCACGGCCTTCCGTGAGAGCGTGCGGCGTACCTGCGTCCGAGACATCGGGAGTCCTTCGGGACCTGCAGACATCGGCAAGGCCGATGGAAATGGACCTGACAGCTGACGCCGCAGCAAAGGTCGGACGCGCAACAGCAGCCCGGAGGCCGCAGATCGAGCGCCGCCCGTGGCTTCCGTCCTCGCCTCTACCCAACGCCCGCTCATCGGCATGAGCGTGTGCGGGGTCGGCTCGATGGGGCGCGTGTGGCCGAGGCCGCCCTCGTGCCTTGATGGGTTCCGGGCGGAGGCTCGGGACCGATCAAGGTAGGGTAATTTCAGGCGAGCGGGATAGCGCCGACAAGGCGCAATCCGCGTTGGGTATTGGTGTGTGTCGACCACGACACACCAAATGACAACACGCCAGGTCAACCTCGATTTCGAGGTGTTGACCTTCGAGGCAACTCGAACCCGCGCCGAGCGCGGGCAGGTGCAGCCCGCCCAGGTGCGCGGCTCCGAGGGGGCGCTGCCTGGGTAGCGATTACTCGGCATGCCGGACGTCCACCGCGAGGACGTTGTCGTCAAACCGCTCGTAACGGACGACGACAGTCCGTTCTCCGCCGTCGCCGTCATCGGTGCCGTCGCCGTCGTCCGGTGGGGGTGCGGTGAAGGCGAGGCTGGCGATGATCTGGTCGAGCAGCTTGGAGTTGCGCGAGAAGTCGCGCTCAGGCGTGTCGTGGGTAGTGGCGATGAAACTGCCGCCCGCGATGTTGACGACCCAGGTATAGGTGAGCGTGCCCTCGTCGAGCAACCCCTCTCCCGTGGCTCCGTCGACGACGGCTACGGCCTCGCGCCCGTCGACCACGCCCGAGTCGCGGGAGCGGACCTCGCCGAACACATCACGCGACGGCGCGGTCTGGTAGCTGGTATCGGCTTCCCATAGGACGATCGCCATGTCCGGCTCGGTGCCTTCGGTGACTGATATGGGGTCGGGGTCGAAGTAGCTGCATGTCGCCGCCACGTCGCCGGGGTACTGCACGGCATAGCCGACCTGGTCGTTGGCGCACCCTGGTCATCGCTGACCAGAACTGCGCCGCCCGATCCTTGTCGACCTCGGCGGCTGTGCCGTTGATGGCGGGAAGTTCGCGGGTCGGGGTCGCGCCGGCACCGTTGAGCGCCGCGCCAGCGGCTGTCGGTGTGTCCGGTCACTGCGGTGCGGAGGTGGTGAGTGGCACGGTGTCGCTGCTGGCGTCGTCGTAGCCGGACTCGATCAGCAGGCGGATGTCGAACAGCCTCCCGTCCAGCACCTGGTGGCCAGCCGCGGCGTCGCGTCGGAGGGGACGACGTCGAGGCGATCTTCCGTCGATGAGAAGTCGAAGGAGATGTCGTCGCGGCCCTCGGCCGGTTCCACCCGGGCCTGATCGAGGTCGCCACCAGGGATGACGACCCGATCGCCGGTCACGAGGGTGACCATGACGTCGTTCGCTGTCCCGGCGGTGCGTTGTCCATTGGTGGAGTGGGCGGTCCGCCGAGCTGAGCCGGCTCCGGTGCTGGCGGCGGCCCGGACGACGAGCACGAGCGTGCCAGCGAGTCGTTTCATGATCGAGCTTCTCGTCGTCGGGGGAGGGACGATCTCGCATCAGGCGCCTACCCGCGGCCCGTCCGGTCTACACCTCCGGAGCCGGTCTGTGCCGCGGTGGCCCCAGCCCGAGTACGAGATCACGCCCGTTGAAGACTGATCGGACGGTGAGGGTGTGCTTGCCACCCGTCGGTGCCGGCGGCGGGCGGGGATTTCTTGCAGTCGTGGCGAGGAAGCTCACCGGTGAGTGAGCGGGTAGGTGTCGCGGTCTCGGCTTCGATGGTCCAGGCGCGGTGGTCACCATCTCTGCGCGGAGTCAGGACGTGTGGGTCCGATCCCCGGTCCAGGCCGCTTCGAGGATCGCGGTCAGGCTGGCGGTGTCGTTCGGGCCTGGATGGTTCTGGATCAAGCGGGTGACGCCACTGGCCATCTCCGCGAAGCGGGGGAGGTCGGCGCGGGCCACGCCGATGTCCGCCAAGGTGGGCGGGATGCCGATGTCGGCAAGGAGCCCGTCGAGCCAGCTGAGGAACGTGTCTGCGGCCTCGGCATCCGAGGCATCGGTCACGTCGAGCCCGCACACCCCGGCGAGGATGGCCAACCGGTCGCCGATGGCATCCCTGGCCGCGTCCAGCGCGTAGGGCAGTAGCAGCCCGACGCCCAGTCCGTGCGGCGTGTGCGTGGCTGCGCCGATGGGGTACTGGAGAGCGTGCGGGGCCGCGGTGCCCGCGTGGGAGAAGGCGAGTCCGGCGAGCACGGACCCATAGGACATGTCCGCGCGCGCGTCCGTGTCGCCTCCGTCCCTGACAGCACGACGCAAGCTACGGGCGATCCGCTCCGCGGCCAGGAGCGCGTAGTGGTCGGTGATCGGGTTGCGGCCGAGGAACACCTGCTCCACCGGGTCGCGCGGTCCGTGGGCCCGGGGTCGCGCGGTGTAGCTCTCCACCGCGTGACAGAACGCGTCGATGCCGGAGTGGGCGGTGACGGTCGCAGGGCAGGTGTACGTGAGTTCGGGGTCGACGATGGCGAAGTCGGGCACGATGTGGACGCTCGACACCCCCACCTTCAGCTCGCGGTCCGGGTCGGTCAGCACCGAGACGGGTGTGAGTTCGGAGCCGGTGCCTGACGTCGTCGGGACCGCGACGAGAGGAATCGTCGGCCCCGGCACCTTCGACTCGCCGTAGAAGTCGCGCGGCGTCCCACCGTGGCGCCGGATGACGCCGACGATCTTGGCGAGGTCGATCACCGTGCCACCCCCGATGGCGAGGATCACGTCGGCGTCCACCTCGGCGGCGACCGAGACGGCCAGGGCGACATCGGCGAGTGGCACGTCCGGAGTCGCGTCGGAGAACACCTGGACGACCTCGACCTTCTCCCGCACGGCGGCCACGATCTCGGCCACGCCCGGCTGCCTCAGAAGAACCTGGTCGGTCAAGATGAGGACTCGCGAGCCACTCTCGGCCACCACTCGTGGGATGTTCTGTGCGACCCCTTCGCCCACTATCAGCTGGCGTGGTCCGCGGACGGTCTCAAGCATGTCAGTGCCTCTCCGGAACGTCGGCGGCGGTTTGCTGGGCGGACGTCCAGGTCACCTGCGAGACCGGGATAGCGTCGGCGAGGTTGGCCGCCCGGGTGGCGCAGGCGCCCGCGCCGGGCGGTGGTGCGCCCGCCGGCGTCCCGGCTGCCAGTGGGTTCGTGCCGGCCATGGCTCGGGTCCCGTCCGCCGGGTGGAGACCGCTCAGGTCGTGTGTGCACAGGGCGCGGTGACTCTCGACGGGCGCCCGGAGCAGCAGGCCGGTCACGGTAGGTCGATCGCCGCGTAGGTGAGGTCGAGGTACTCGAGGATGCCCTCGTGCGACCCCTCCTTGCCGACGCCGGACTGCTTGACGCCGCCGAACGGAGCTGCCGGGTCCGATATCAGACCACGGTTGATGCCGATCATTCCCGTATCCAGCCCCTCGGTGAACCGGAGTGCCCGCTGGAGGTCTCGGGTGAAGATGTATCCGACCAGGCCGTGCTCGGTGTCGTTAGCCTTCGCCATCACCTCGTCGTCGGACGTGAACGAGACGATCGGCGCGACCGGGCCGAAGATCTCCGCCCTGAGCATCCGCGCGTCGTCGGGCACGTCGACGAGGACCGTAGGCGGGTAGAAGTGGCCCGGCCCATCCGGACGCTCGCCGCCCACCAGGACCCGGGCGCCGCGATCGACCGCGTCGGCGACGAGTTCGTCGATCTTGGTGACCGAGGTTTCGTCGATCAACGCCCCGACGTCCACGCCGTCGTCGAGACCATGGCCCACCGAGAGCGCGCCCATCCGCTCGGCGAAGCGTGCCGTGAACTCCTCGCGTACCGGCTCCTCGACGTAGATCCGGTTGGCCGCGATGCAGGACTCCCCGATGTTGCGCATCTTGGCCACCATGGCACCGTCGAGCGCGACGTCCAGGTCCGCGTCGGCACACACGATCAAGGCCGCGTTGCCGCCCAGTTCCATGGAGGTGCGCAGCACGTTGTCCGCAGCCTGTCGGAGCAGCACGCGCCCGACCTCGGTCGACCCGGTGAACGACAGCTTGCGGGTCCGACTGTCGGCGAGCAGTGCGGAGACCACCTTGCCGGCACGCTTGGTGGTCACCACGTTGACGACGCCCGGGGGAACGCCGACCTCCTCCATGATGCGGGCCAGGAACAGCATGGTGAGTGGCGTCTGGGCTGCCGGCTTGGTGATCGTCGTGCAGCCCGCGGCCAGCGCAGGAGCGATCTTGCGGGCACCCATGGCCAACGGGAAGTTCCAGGGCGTCACGAAGACGCATGGTCCGACCGGCTTCGGCACGGTGAGGATGCGATATCCACCTGCGGGAGCGGTGCTGTAGCGCCCCTCGACGCGCACCGCCTCCTCGGCGAACCAGCGGAAGAACTCGGCGCCGTAGGCCACCTCTGCCCGAGCCTCGGCGAGCGGCTTGCCCATCTCGAGCGTTATCAGCCGGGCGATCTCCTCGGATCGCTCGGTCAGTGCCCGGTACGTCGCGGTCAACAGCTCTGACCGTTTCCGCGGCGGGGTCGCCGCCCACTGCGCCATTGCCTTGCTCGCCACGTCCAGAGCGGCGAGCCCGTCGACGACGTCGGCGTCCGCCACCTCGGCGATGGTCTTGCCGGTGGCCGGGTCCTCGACGGCGAAGGTGGCTCCGCTTGCGGCGTCGCGCCAGGCGTCGCCGATCCGGAGCCGTCGGTGCTCGGGGGCCAGGACGTTCATCGGGTCACTCATTGCGTCGCCTCCCGTGGTCTTCTTGGTGTTGTCTGGCATGCCTCAGCGATCGGGCAGGGCGTGTGGACGGACGGGTCATCCGCCCTCGTCGGGGGCGAGGTTGCCGAGCGGGTCGAAGGTGGCAGTGGCCCGGTCTGCCGGACGACGCCCCGGGCCACCGATCGCCTTCTCGGGCCACGGCCGTCTCCACGTCGTCGGGCCGCTCCCGGTGGTGAGGGTCCGCGACGGTTCGATTGCCGCGTGCGGGTGCCGTCGTCGCCCGGCGCGGTTACCGCCCAGCCTCGGACAGCGACAGCCCGGTGCCCGCATCGAACAGGTGCGCGCGGTCCAGGTCGACCGTGACAAGCAGCCGCTCGCCCGGCGTTCCGGTGACGGTGGGTCGTGCCTTGACCTTGAGGATCTCCGTCCCCACTCGGACGTCGACCACCGTTCGGTCGCCGAGCGGCTCAAGCCCGTAGAGTTCCCCCGACAGCGACGCGTTCCCACGCTGCTCGACGGACAGGTCCTCCGCGCGCAGACCCAGCAGCAGCGCACGACCGTCCTCAGCCGTGGTCCAGCGGGGCCGCGGCAGCGTCCAGCCTTGCGCACCGACCAGACGATCTCCCTCGGCGTGGCAGGCGAGCAGGCTGATCGGCGGGCTCCCGACGAATCCTGCGACCCACTGGTTGGCTGGACGCTCGTACACCTCGGTCGGCGTTCCGACCTGTTGCACCTTCCCCTCCTTGAGGACCGCGACCTGGTCGGCCATGGACAGGGCCTCGACCTGGTCGTTTGTCACGTAGACGAAGGTCGCGCCGAGGCCGCGGTGGATGCGGGTGAGTTCGGTGCGCATCTCGACGCGGAGCTTGAGGTCGAGGTTTGTCAGCGGCTCGTCCATGAGAAACGCGCGCGGCCGACGGATCAGCGCCCGGGCCAGCGCGACACGCTGCATCTCACCGCCCGACAACTGCGCGGGACGACGCTGCAGCAGACGTTCGATGTGCAACAGGCGCGACATCCGCTCGACGGCAGCGGCGATCTCGGTCGACGAACAGCGGCGTGCCCGCAGCGGCGAAGCGATGTTCTCGTACGCCGTGTGTCGCGGGTAGAGGGCGTAGCTCTGGAAGACCATGGCCAGGTCGCGCGCGGCCGGGGCGTCACCGGTCGCGTCCCTCCCGTCCAGATGCACCGACCCGCCGTCAAGCTTCTCAAGTCCGGCGATCGCTCGTAGGGTCGTCGTCTTGCCTGCCCCGGAGGGCCCGAGCACGACGAAGAACGAGCCGTCCGGCACGTCCAGCGTCACCCCGTCCAGGGCCTGGACCTTGCCGAAGGACTTGCACAGCCCGTGCACTGCCACGGTTCCCATCAGGCCACCAGTTCTTCCGTGCTCACGTCGTAGACCGCCGGGGTCCCGCCGGCGTGCCGTAGCCCGACCGGTGCGTCAGCGGCGAACCGGACAGTCGGTGGCATCCGGACCCGTACGTCGCGCTGGTCGCCGTGGTCAACCACGTAGATGATTTCGTCGCCCAGCCACTCCACCGAGACCACGCGGGCCGGGACCGAACGGTCTGCCTCCGGTTCGGTGACTTCCAGCGCCTCCGGCCGGACGCCTGCGACCAGGCGACGGTCGCGCGGCAGGCCTGGCGGTGGCGTGAGGGCCAGTCCGCCCTGACCGCGCAGCTTCCCGTCGGTCACCTCCACCTCGATCAGGTTCATCGGCGGGGAGCCGATGAATGCGGCGCAGAAGAGGCTCGCCGGACGGTCGTAGACCTCCAGCGGCGTGCCGATCTGCTCGACGCGGCCCTTGTTGAGGATGGCGATTCGGTGACCGAGCGACATCGCCTCGACCTGGTCGTGGGTGACGTAGACCATCGTCGTGCCCAGTTCCCCCTGCAGGTGCTTGATTTCCGTGCGCATGTCGGCCCTCAGCTCTGCGTCCAGATTGGTGAGAGGTTCGTCCATGAGGAATGCGCGCGGTCGTCGCACCAGGGCGCGAGCAAGCGCGACACGTTGCTGCTCCCCGCCGGACAGCTGGCGCGGTCGCCGGTCCAGCAGCGGTCCAAGCCGCATCAGCCGGGCGGCCTCGTCGACCCGCTCGCGCACCTCCGGCTTGGGCAGGCCCTCGGCCCGCAGTGGGAACGCCAGGTTGTCGCGGGTCCTCAGATGCGGGTAGAGAGCGTAGAACTGGAACACCATGGCGATGTCGCGTTCGGCGGGCGGCAGGTCGTTGACCAGCGTGTCGCCGATGCGGATGTCGCCAGTCGTCTGCCGCTCCAGGCCGGCTATGGCCCGCAGCGTGGTCGTCTTGCCGCAACCCGAAGGGCCGAGCATCACGAACAGCTCGCCGTCGCCGATGGACAGGTCCACGTGGTCAACTGCGACCGTCCCGTCCGGGTAGCGCTTGTGCAGGGCGGTCACCTCGATGCCTGCCATCAGCGTCGCACCGCCCCGAGCGTCACACCGGCGACGAGGTGCTTGCGCACCAGGTAGGCGAAGATGAGCACCGGTAGGGCGAACACCACGGAGGCGGCGGCCACGAGACCCCAGTCCGTGGTGGTGCCACCGATGAGGCCGGCGATGGCGGGTGGGGCGGTCCGCACGCTGTCGCTGGAGGTGAGGAAGATTGCGAACACGAACTCGTTCCACGAGAAGATGAGAGCGAAGACCGCCGTCGCGGCGATGCCGGGCACGAGCAGGGGAAGGGTGAATCGCCGGAACGCCTGCAACCGGGTGTAGCCGTCGAGCATGGCGGCGTCCTCGTACTCCGCGGGCACCTCGTCGACGAACCCCTTCATCATCCAGATCGTGAACGGGACGTTGAACGCGGTGTAGATGAGGATCAGGCCGAGCTTGCTGTCGATGAGTCCGACCTGGCGGTACATGAGGAAGATCGGGATCACGACCACCACGGGCGGCATGAAGCGGGTGGACAGGATGAAGAACAGTTGGTCCTTCTTGGCCTTCACCGCGAAGCGTGAGTAGGCCCAGGCCGCCGGGACTCCCAGCACGGTGGCCAGCAGCGTAGAGGCCCCGGCGACCACGGCGGAGTTGAGGAACGCGACGGACAGGTCCGAGCGACCGCCGCCGGGGGCGACGAACACGTCCTTGAAGTGGTCCATGGTGACCGTGAAGCCGAAGAACTCGGCCGGGATGGCGTAGACGTCGCGGTTCTCCTTGATGGACGTCTCGATCATCCACAGCACCGGGAAGAGCATCACGACGGCCAGCACGGTCAGCAGCGCGACCTCCAGCACGGAGCGGCCCCGGCCGCCGAGGCGGCGCGCGGGGGGTGTGCGATGCCGGGCAGGACCTGTGGACACGGCCTCGTCGACAGAGACGGCCATCAGCCCTCCTTGAGCTTGTTCAGATAGCGCAGGTAGAGCTGCGTGAGGACGATGACGACGAGGACCATGAGGATCCCGTACGCCGAGGCGGTTCCGGTGTTGAAGCCCAGGAACGCGACCTTGTAGACGTGGAACGACAACGTCTCGGTGGAGACACCCGGGCCTCCGTTGGTGAGGATGTAGACGAGGTCGAACAGCCGGAAGGCCTCGATGGCCCTGAACAGCACGGCAATGAGGAGCAGCGGCCACACCAGCGGAAGAGTGATGGTGCGGAACCGGAACCACTCGGACGCCCGGTCGATCGAGGCGGCCTCGTACAGGTACTTGGGAACCGCGGTGAGGCCGGCAAGTGCGATGAGCATGATGAACGGCGTCCACTGCCAGGTGTCGACCACGATCAGGGAAATCAATGCCGTTCGCTGCCGGGTGAGCCACTCCACCGGCCCCAGGCCGAGCGAGCCGAGTATGCTGTTGATCACGCCGAACTGCGCGTCGAGCATGAATCGCCAGAACAGCCCGACCACGACCGGCGACAGCATCATCGGAACCAGGAACAGAGTGGTCAGCAGTCCTCGCCCGTGCGTGCGCCGTGAGATCAGGTAGGCGATGGCGAAACCGAGCACGGTCTGCAGGGTGACCGCGCCGACCACGTAGATCAACGTCGTCAGGGCCCTCTGGTGGACCTGCGCCGAGGTCAGGATGGCGGTGTAGTTCCCGAACCCGACGAATCGGGCGGGCCCTCCGCGGGTGGCCGAGTAGTCGGTGAAGGACAGGTACAACGCCCACAGCAACGGGAACACCGACATGGCGAGCAACAGCAGCAGCGCGGGGGAGACGAAGGCCACGGCGAGCCCGCGGTCGCTCAGCCGGCGGGACCGACCCGGTGCAGGTGGCGTCGCAGACGCCACCTGCCCGGGGTGGTCGGTCGTCAGAGGTACGGGGTCACTCACAGTCCGTCGCCGCCCCTGCGGCTGCTGGAGTCGAGCACGTCCTGCTGCTCCTTGGCGATGTCGTCGAGCGCATCCTTCGGGTTCTTCGCGCCGTTGAGAGCCGCGTTCACGTTGGTGTTCTCGATGTCGACGAGGCGGGCGTACTCGGGCACGTTCCACATGTCCCGCATCCGCGGAACCGAGTCGGTGTACACCTGGTTGAACGGCCCGGCATTGAGGAACTCGGGCGATTCCAGGGCGTCCGTACGCGATGGCACGCCACCAGCCGCGGCCCACTTCTTCTGGATGTCAGCCCGCTGGAACCACTTCATGAAGTTCAGGGCCTCAACCTGGTTCGCCTCGGGGGAGTAGGCCGACACGTGCATCCCCATGCCGCCGAGCGGGACCAGGTTGGTCTTCTGGCTCGGAAGGGTGGCAAAGCCCAGCTTGTCGAGAATCTGCTCCCGCGTGGAGCCGAGCGTCGACTGCTCCGGATCGAGCAGGCCGCCGCTGGCGGCGATCCAGTTGAACGCGATGCATGCCTTGCCCTGGGCGACCGCCGCGTTCACCTCGTCGATGAACCAGTTGCCGGAGCCCTTGGCGGTCAGCGGCTTCATCTTGTTGACCAGGACGTCCATCGCCTCCTGGCCGGCGGCGTCGTTGAGGACGCCCTCGATCTTGCGCGCCTTGGAGTCCCAGAGGTTGCCGCCGTAGACGCCGTTGACCGTGTTGTAGGTTACGGCCGCGGCGTCGGAGCCGTTGGCCTGGTGGAAAGCCAGCCCGCTGACGCCGGGGTGCTCCGTCTGGCACCTCTCGGCGACTGAGATCATCTCATCCCAGGTCTGCGGTGGCTTGTCGCCGATCAGGTCCTTGCGGTAGATCATCGTCCAGGTGTCGCCGAGCAGCGGCAGTCCGTACAGGCTGGCGTTTTCGTCGCGCTTGCCGGTCTCCGCCTGGGGGAACTGGCCGTAGGCCGCCAGGAGGTACGGGTCGTAGGCCTCGACGTCGATGTTGTTCTTGACGAAGTCGGTGATGTCGAGGATGTTGCCGTTCGTCACGGCCTCACCGATGTGTTGCGAGTCCAGGATCGCGATGTCGAAGTCGGTCTTGCGCGCGGCGAACTGGGTGAACATCGCGTCGTGCCAGTTCGCGTTCGGCACGGTGTTCACCTTGATCGTCGCGTTCGGCCGCTCCTTCTTGTACTCCGCGTTCGCGAATGCCTCCAGTGCCTGGGCGGGGGGCCAGTCGAACCAGATGAAGCTGAGGGTCAGCGGGTCCTTGGTGAGCTCCGGGATGGTCGCCGGCGCCTTGGGTGCGCTCGCCTCCGCGCCGTCGTCCTGGCCATCGCCGCAAGCCGTCACGGTCGTGGCCACCAGCAGCATGGCCGCCGTCGCCAGCTGCACCTTTCGACTGGGAACGGACATTCGTCCTGTTCGCTGTTGATGCCGCATCTTCTTTGCCTGCTTTCTGGGTGGTGGCTTCTAGAACCTCGCCATGTGCTTCGCCGAGCAGTTGCTGGGTTGTTCAGGCGTGCTGCCGGGCTGTCGCGGGGGCCGACCCGCGGGCCGGCGACACGAGTACGCCGCGAGGTACTGGATCTTCATGTCGTCGAGAAAGTCCTTCGGTCCGTCTGGGGCCCGGTGACGAACCGAGCAGGACGTCGAGCACGCTCATGGGAACTCCAGGTGATCGAAGGTAGAGCGATCGCGGGTGGCTCCGCGACGGTGCAGGATGGCGGTCGTACGCCACTTTTCCTATACGATCTGGCTGGGGCGTCAGCATGTCGCAGAGTTGTGACTGATGTCAACAGGTTCCGGAAGACGCAAAGAAGGGCCTCACGTCACGATGGACGACGAAGGAATGATCGCGCGGGGCCGTCGGGCCGTGACGGGCGGAACGTCGCCGGGAAGATCTGGCGGTCGGCTCGCCGACGAGGTGTACGACACGCTGCTCGGACAGTTGATGTCGCTCCGGATCGAGCCTGGCTCCCGCGTCACGATCGACGTCCTGGCGCGAGAGCTGGGGGTCTCGCAGACGCCGATCCGAGACGCCCTGAACCGCATGGAGGCGGAGGGCCTGGTCGTCCGGGTGCCCCATGCTGGCTACCGCATTCCACCCCAGATCACCCGTCGCCGATTCGAGGACATGCTCGAGATCCGCCTGCTCCTCGAGCCGGCGGCGGCGCGCAGATCTGCCGAACGTGCATCCCTGGAGCAGGTGGCCGGTCTGCGAGCAATGCTGGAGGAGATGGCGGAGTTGGAGGGGGGCAACGGGCCTACGGCCTATGGCGCCTTCGGTCTACGCGACGCCGCTTTTCACGACCTCGTCGCCCTGAGCGCGGAGAACCAGGTCATCCGTGAGGCGCTCGCTCGCCTGCACAGCCACGTGCACCTCTTCCGTCTGCACCACGACACCCAGGTCACTCACCTGGCCATGGCCGAGCACGAGGAGATTGTGGCCGCGATCGCCGCGCGTGACCCCGACGCCGCCGCCTATGCGATGCGTCGGCACATCTTGCGGTCCGGCGAGCGTTTCCGACGATTGTTCGACGAGGTCAAGGACGCGGACGCAGTGGCGGTGGAGGCTTGACGGGCGGGCTGGGCCGGGGAATGCTAACTCAATCGGATCGGATTGGATCTACCCCACCACCCCCAGATGCGAGGAGAAGCAGGTGCCCAGAGCGCTGCTCCTGACCGGCGACGCCGCCGAGGAACTCGACACCATGTATCCCTACTATCGCGTGCAGGAGGGCGGCTGGGACGTCGACGTCTCGTCACGGACGAGGCGTGACGTGCAACTGGTCATCCACGAGTTCGACCCCAACTCCGACGCCTACGTGGAGAAGAACGGCCGGAAGCTGCCGGTCGACGTGCCCTGGGCCGAGGTCGACGTCGAGCGCTACGACGCCCTCATCATCCCCGGGGGACGTGCCCCCGAGTGGATCCGGGTCGACGCCGACGTCCGGCGCATCACCGAGCACTTCTTCGCGCGTAACCTTCCCATCGCCCTGGTGTGCCACGGCGCGCAGGTACCAGCGGTGTACGGGCTACTGAAGGGTCGAAAGACGGCGTGTTTCCCACCCATCACCGGTGACATGGAGAACGCCGGCGCGACGGTCATCGACGCTCCCGACGTCGTGGACGGCAACCTCGTCTCCTGCCGGGGGTGGCCCGACATGCCGCAATTCGGCAGGGCGATGATGGAGCTCTTCTCGAAGTCCGTCAGCCCCGCATCGGCATGAGCGCACCTGGCCGGCTCCGGTGACGACACTTCGGACCGTCACAGTCGACGGTTCTCCCGTCCACGTCCTGGAGAGCGGCACCGGGCCCGCAGTGCTGATGCTGCACGGCTCCGGACCCGGCACGACCGGGTCCGGAGCCTGGGCAACGACGGCACAGGAGCTGGGCACGTCCTGCCATCTGGTGGCTCCTGACCTGGCGGGGTTCGGCCGTACACCTGTCCCGGCGGGCTCCGCCGGTGGGCTCCGGTTGTGGACGGAGCAGGCCGCGGGCCTGATGGATGCTCTCGGTATCGACTGCTACGCCGTGGTGGGTCACTCCATGGGCGGTGCCGTGGCGCTGGCGTTGGCGGCCGCGCGACCCCAGCAGGTCACCCGTGTCGTGGCGGTCTCGACGACGGGCGCCCCCGGGGCGCCGCTCTCCGCCGAGCTCGACGCGGTCTGGGCCGCCCCCGCCGGCCCCCTCGGGGCACGAGACATGCTGAGTCGCCTCGTCCACGACCAAGCGCTCGTGACCGACTCTGCCGTCGATGCGCGTGCAGCGGCGATGCGAGCGGGGGCGACCGCATACGCGTCGTTGTTCCCTCCGCCAAGGGCACGATGGGCCGACGAGCTCGCCCTCTCGGCGCAGACGCTGGCAGCGATCCGCGCGCCCGTGCTGCTCGTGCACGGCGCGGAGGACCGGGTCACCCCGCTCGAGACGGCAGCCCAGCCCCTACTCGAGCACCTGGCCGATGTCCGTCTGCACGTGTTCGGCCGATGCGGGCACGTGCCGCCGATCGAGCACCCGCACGAGTTCAGGCAACTGCTGTCGTGCTTTCTCCGCCGGGACCGCTGTCGCTAACTTGCCGCGGTGTCGACGCCGCTGATGGCGTGGATCCTGTTCGCGGGGCACTCCGCTGGGAGCGATACCAACGAGGCGACAATCTGGACCGTCCGATCGCTACACTCCATGACAAAGTCCGGGACTGCCCACCGATCCCGGTACGGTGATCAGAAATCGGATGGAGATGCCGTTGACCCGCGACGAGGCCGCACCCCCCGGAATCGACCTCACCGTTCCCAGCGTGGCCCGGGTCTACGACTACTTCCTGGGCGGTAAGGACAACTTCGAGGTCGATCGGAAGGTCGCCGAGCACGCCCTGCGGATCACTCCGGACGGGCCGGCCGCCGGGCAGGCGAACCGGGCCTTCCTGCGCCGGGTGATCCGTTTCCTCGTGACCGAGGCCGGCATCGATCAGTTCCTCGACATCGGGTCAGGATTGCCCACACAGGGCAACGTGCACGAGGTCGCCTCCGAGCACAACCCGGGCGCCCGGGTGGTGTATGTGGACAATGACCCGATAGTCCTGACGCACGGGCGGGCCCTGCTCTCCGCGGAGGGCACGGCGACGGTGATCCAGGCCGATATCCGGCGACCGCAGGAGATTCTCGATGATCCGGACGTCCGCCGGTTCCTCGACTTCGACCGGCCGATCGGGTTGTTGCTCTTCGCGATCCTGCACCACCTCGGCGACGACGAGGACCCGCGAGCGGTGTCGGCAGAGTTGATCGACGCGTTGCCGTCGGGTAGTTACGTGGCGATCTCGCATTTCCGTGATCCGGGTGATCGGGACCCGGAAGGCTCGCGTAAGGCCCGTGAGGTCGAGCGGGTCTTCAACGAGTCGCTGGGCACCGGCCGCTGGCGTACCGACGAGGAGATCCTCTCCTTCGTCGATGGACTGACGCTGCTGGAGCCGGGGCTGGCGCCGCTGGCCGAGTGGCGTCCGGATCCGGGCACGCCCGCGCCGCAGCAGACCGACACCTACCACACCTTCGTCGGACTACTTGCCCGCAAACCGTAGACCCGTTGCGACGTAGCCGCCGATCAGCATCGTCGCCAACAACGCCGGATGGTCTGTCGTCCCGCGCCTATCCAGCCGACCCGCGGCAGCAGATCGTGACGCCGCTCGTCGCCACGATCTGCTGCCGGGCGGTACCTCGAACTTTACGAGGGATGAGATCGGCTGTTCCACCGATGAGGATGCGGGACGTCATCCGAGCGCGCCGGCCGTGTCGTGGCAGCCACTGATCCGCGATGCGCTGTCCGGATCAGGCACCGGCGGGCAGGCGAGTGTGCCGCGGGATGCTGCCGAACTTGCCGGTGTGGAAGTCCCGGTACGCCTGCTCGATCTCGGCGCGAGTGTTCATCACGAAAGGGCCACTGGCGTACACGGATTCGCCGATCGGCCGCCCGGCGAACAACATGACCTTGGTCTGCTCGTCACCGTCAGCGGTGGCCAGCGCCAGCGTGGTCGCCGCAGCCGGCCGGGACACCGGGTCCGACCAGGCGACCTGCCCCGCCCGCACGCCGCGCCCACCGATCGTCAGCCGGCCGGAGAGCACGTACGCGAAGGCGCGTTCATCCCCGGCGAGGAGTTGCCGATAATCGGTCCTCGGGTCGAGCGTGATCATCATGCCGAGGATCGGCCAGTGGTTGAGCGCCGGCCCTTGCGCCGCCCCGGTCTCACCCGAGATCAATTGGACCAGCACGCCGGGCTCGGCGTGCACGGCGTGCATGCCGGCCCGCAGGTCCTGGTATCGGGTGGGAACCAGCTTCTGATCCGCTGGCAGGTTGACCCACAGCTGGAGGATATGGGCGTTTTCCGAGCGGGCCGCGGCCTCGCGGTGAATGATGCCCCGCCCCGCGGTCATCCACTGCACGTCCCCCGGCCCGAGCACACCGGCGCCGCCCATGCTGTCGCCGTGCTCCAGAGCCCCGTCCAGAATCATGGTCACGGTTTCCAACCCACGGTGCGGGTGCCAGTCAAACCCCGGCTGGTTGACCAGTTCCTCCCCCATCAGCAGGAATGGGTCGGTCCAGGCGTTGTTGCCCGGTGCGATGATCATCGAACTTCGATCGGACATCGCGGTCGGACCGAGATCGACCTGGTCGACGACCCGGTCCACCTTGCGGGTCACCGGCGCGGCTTGTGTGGTCATGATGCCCTCCCTCTCTGTCGGTCAGGGAAAGCGTCCGCCTGCCGATCCGAGTGGGCAAATAGCGGGCGAGTTACTTATCTTGGAGAAGTGAACAAGCCTTCCCGCGCTCCGGTCAACGAGGAAGCCTGCCTCCGCATCCTGCGTGCGATCGACATCATCGGGGTCCGCTGGACAGGCCCGATCCTGCTCGCCGCGGCCCGCGGTGCCCGCCGCTTCAAGGAATATCGCGCCATGGTCGAGGGCATCTCCGACCCGCAGCTCACACTGCGACTCAAGCAGCTACAGGCCCGCGGGCTCATCGACCGCAACGTGGTCCCCACCACGCCGGTGCAGATCACGTACACCCTCACCCCCGACGCCGAAGAGCTGATCGCCGCACTCCAACCGTTGTCGCGTTGGAGCGAGCAGCATCTCCCGCCCGACGACGCATGACGTGGATCGGCTCGCGGTGAAGCGGCCGCCACCGGGCCGGCCGCCGTGAGATTGCGGCGCCACCACGCGCGGACGAGTGGTCGCCACTGCCATGGACTCACGGACACTCTGAACGCGGTGCGGACCGGCCAAATGGGCACGTTGGCCACGGCCGGCGCCACAGCGAACCCGAAATAGATGTGAGGAACATCTGGCAGCCTCGCGTGAACCGTCGCGAATACCGGCTTGAGCTGCGAAGAGTGGCTGGGGAGTCGGGTGGCCAGCGCTCGATCGATCAGCAGGCCATGGTTACCCTGCCGCAATGCGCCATCGACCACATAGTCTCCTTGCTGGGCGATACCGCCTGGTCGGCACCATCGGTGAAGGCGGTATGGGCCGGGGTCTGGCATGCACGGGACGAGTTGCTGGGCCGAGACGTCGCAGTCAAGGGGGTCACCCCGGAAGGGTTGACCCGCACCGAGCTGGGCGACCTGCGCGAGCGGGCTATCCGCGAGGCACGGGCGATCGCCCAGATCGACCACCCCTCGGTGGTGCGCATCTTCGACGTGGTCGACGACGGCGACACTCCGTGGATCGTGATGGAGCTCATCCCGTCGCGGTCCTTGTGGGAGGCGATCGACCAGGACGGCCCGATGACACCGGAGGAGTCGGCTCGGATCGGCCTGGCGGTCTTGGCCAGCCTGCGCGCGGCGCACCGCGTGGGCATCCTGCACCGGGAGGTCAAGCCGGCCAACGTGCTGCTGACCTCGGCCGGCCGGGTGGTACTGACCGATTTCGGGCTGGCGACACTGGCCGGCGACTCGTCGATGACCCGCACCGGCGTCGTGCTCGGCTCGCCGTCATACCTGGCGCCCGAGCGAGCCCTGACGAGCCTGCCGATGCGAAGGCCGACCTGTGGTCGCTCGGCGCGACGTTGTTCGCCACGGTCGAGGGCCGTCCGCCATATGACAGGTCCACCCCGATGGCGACCCTGTCCGCGCTGATGACGGCGCCGTCCCCGGTGTCCGAACGGGCGGGTGTCCTTCAGCCTGTGCTCGCCGCCCTGCTACGCAAGAATCCGGACGAACGCGCCGACGCGCACGAAACCGAGCGTCTGCTGCGCGCAACCACCGGTTCCGGAGGAGCCCTTCCTGGGCTTCTTCCGTGGTGACGTGCACAGCGAACTGGCCGAATATCGTGAGCGACGGCCGGTGACGCCGCTGCGTCTGCCCGACGGGCGGGACCGGTTGGCTGCTGACTCGCCACGACGATGTGCGCAGGGCCCAGCGGTCACGAACTTCGTGCCAGAGCCACTTCGTCCTGACCCTTGGCAGGTGGAGGCATCCTCCGGGCGTGGCCGTCGTGCCGTGGCCGAGGAACACCCGCCCGCCCCAGAAATACGCGCCCAGGAGTGAACCTCTCAGGCCACGGCGAGCGTTGAGGTTCCGGCGATCCACTCTGTGGTTCACACGGGTTGATGCCGACGCGACCATGGAGACGAGTATGACGGACGAAGCCGATCGCACGATGCCGGACGAGACGGCTGAGATACCGGCGAGTCCTGCCGTCCCGATGAAGGCCCAGAAGGCGACGCTACGACCGGCGGGTGTCCGGCGGGCCACGGCGCTGCCGGTGGCCCCGGCCGTGGCAGGGAGCCCGGCGGCGGCCCAGGCGCACCATCGGGTGAAGCGTCCATTGCCCGGGACGGCCGGGCAGGCGGACGGGAGAGGCGCCGGGGAGTCCGCGATCACTGACGCAGCTGGGAGCACCCAGGGCACTGCCACCCGTGCGGCGTCGTCCGCTGCCAGCAGTGTCCCTGTGGAAACCGGCGACGACCGGTCGGGCGAGGACCGCGCCGCCGTCAGGGGTGCCAATCCCGGAACGGGCCGGCTGCGAGCCCGTGTCGCGGTGCTGCTGCGTGATCGACGCGTCGTGTCGGCCGCCGTCGCCGCGACAGCCCTGCTGCTCGCCGGAATACCACTCCTGGCGATCAACCGTCCGCCGTCGGGTGAGCACCGGGCTCAGGCCGTGCCCGCCGGGATCCCGGTCGGTGACATTCCGGCCATTCCCCACTATCCCCCGGTACCCGGTTCTCCGTCACCGTCGGCGGACGTCAGCGTGTTCGGCACTCCGGTGGTCTCGCCGAGGGCGGGCGAGCCGGTGGGCGACACCACCAGCCACGCAGCCCGAGACGTCGTGGCCGCGAACGGTGGCACGAACGGTGCTTCGCAGGGCAACGGTTCCAGCGTGGGCGGCACGGCGACGGCGCAAGACACCGACGCCGTGCCCTCCAGATCCACTCCGGCTTCCGCCCCCACCAGGACCACGGCGTCCATTCCCGTCAAGACCACGGCCGCCGCACCAACTGCCGCCAGCGGACCGGACTACGACGCGATCACCGGACTGGGCTGCATTCGCGACGGCACCCAGGGCTACTACACCCAGGGTCAGAGCCTGTCCGGGTGGCGCACCGCCAGTACGGGTGGCTTCGGCGGCTACGGCTGCAGCGGTCGGTACGAGTCGATGCCGCTGATCGGCACGAACAGTCACACCGACAACCGCTACATGGTGTGGTGGTTCGACACGAACAAGGTCAGCGCGGCTCGCTGCGACCTGTGGATCTTCGTCCCGAAGGCCGCAGACAGCGCGGACACCGCGAGTACGGCGTACTTCGCGGTGATCCCGAGCAAGAACTCCACCAAGACCCTGGGCACGTTCACGGTGAACGAACCCGCGACGCGCAACTCGTGGGCGTACGGCGGGAAGTGGACGATGAACGGTGGCAAGCTCGCGGTGAAACTGCTGGACCGAGGCGCGGGTCGCGCCTCGGCAGCGGCGGCGCTGGCGAAATGCTACCGATGACCGTCGATGCCGTGCCAGACCACCCGGGTCTGCTCGCGCTGGCCGGCGGGTAGCCGGGCGAGCAGGTGGGTGAGCACGTTGGCAGGTAGTTCCGCGGCGCCGGACGGACCCGGTTCGACGATCACGGACAGAACCCCGGCCTCCGCCGCCAGCGCGCGGACCGCGCCGGCACGAGTCGGCGGTACGTCGTCGGGCCGCAGCCAGAGCCCGGAAAGGACCACCTCGAGCGTCCATCCGTCAGTCAGTGGCCAGGCCGGTCCGTCCGTTGCGCGCCAGCCGGTCAGCGGGGGGCGAGCGGTCACGACGCGATGGTCGCCGCCGGCCGCGAGCGCCTCGGCCAAGTCCACGAAGCCTGCGGCGACGAGTTCCCCCTGGTGTGCCACGAACCACTGCTCGGTGCCGTCCTCGGCGAGCATCGGCAGGCCGCCGCCGTGGCGGACCGGTTCGTCGAGCATCGCCGCGACCTGGCTGGCCAGCGGGCCGGCCGGATGTCGTGAGTCGTAACCGACCAGCACACACAGCTCACGGGTCGGCCCGGGTAGGGCCCGGAGATGCTCGACGACCCGGCCTGCGGTGACGGGTTCGTCACTCGGGCCGCCGATCACCAGCAGACATCGGCCCGTGGCCGGGGCGAGGTCGAACGGCAGTTCCCCAGGGGCGTCCGGGCTGAACTCGCCCGACGTCAGCCACCAGCCAGCCGGGATGTCGACGGTTCCGGCACGCGCGTACGGTATGCCCGGCGGCTGCCAGGGCGGGGCCGGATGCCGTGGGCCGGTGTCCCGGACCGCACCGGCGACGGTGAAGGTACGCCAGCGGCCGGCGGGGGAGCCAGCCGCCGGACCGACGAGAAGTGACTGGTCCACGGCGACCCAGACCGGCCCGTCCGGCGCCACCACGGACCGGCGCACCAACCTGCCGAGCCGGCCGGCCACCGTCTCCGAGCCCTGCCCGGTGTTTGGCACCGCCAGCCGGACTCCGGTGTTCTGTGGCAGCCGGCGGAGGACCTTGCGGCGCACCTCGTGTGCCACCGCCATGAGTACGGCGTCGTCGGCGAGCGGCAGGCGCGGCGAGACAGCCACCGGCACGTAACCCGGCTCCGCCGGCAGCCGTTCGACAGCGGCAGCCAGTTCAGGCATCGCCGGGCCACCCGCGGGTTGCACGACCCAGCCGTTCCCCATCGCGGTGACGACGACTCCGCTCGCGGATTCACTCATTCCAGGCCCTCCGGACCGCACCAGCTGCCTGGACATCGGCGGCCATGTACGTTCCCGCCCGTTCCCGACAGGATCGAACCATACCGGCCGGCACCGGCACCGGGCCGGCGGACGAGCGTCGCGCTGAACCTGGCCACGGGCCAGCGTCGTTGTGGAGTCGGCGAACGGTCGGCCGGGAGACTGAGGGAGCGGCAGATGGACGCGCGACACGGGGTGGAACCCGGACGGCGAGGTGCCTGGTGGACCCGTGGCCTGCTGACCGTTCTCGCTCTCCTGGTCGGTCCGGTCGGAACCTTCCTGGCCGGTCCGGTCGGGACAGGAGTCCGGCCGGCATACGCCGCCGAACCGCAGGTGCCCGCCCTGCCCAGCACGGTCCGGGACCGGTGCCTCGGCGGTTCACCAGTGGTCGCCAGGACGGCGAGCTGGGGCTCGCAACGGCTCGGACCAGCGGCCGTCTGGCCATTGTCCCGGGGCGACGGGGTGCTCGTCGCTGTACTGGACAGCGGTGTCAGCGCGGCCGTGCCCGCGCTGGCCGGTGCCGTACTGCCTGGGACCGACGCGGTGTCCGGAGACGGCCCGGCGGATCGGGACTGCCGTGGACGTGGCACTCTGCTCGCCAGCCTGGTCGTCGCACGACCCCGTTCCGGCAGCGCCGTCACCGGTCTGGCGCCAGCGGCCCGGATCCTGCCGGTCCGGGTGGTCAGCGACGACGGCAAGGTGCCCGGCGGTGTGGTCGCGCAGGGGGTACGGGCCGCGGTCGACGCGGGAGCTTCGGTGCTCCTGGTGACGGCTGGACCGACCGCGGATACCGCCGACCTGCGCGACGCCATCGCTGTCGCCGCGGCCCGGGACGTCGTGGTGGTCGCCAGCGTGGGTACCGGATCCGGAAGCGAATCCGGACCGGTCTGGTATCCAGCTGCCTATCCCGGTGTGCTGGCCGTCGGCGGAGTGGACGCCGTCGGCGTTCCGGTGCAGCAGATCGCCGTTGGCCAGCGAGTGGACCTCGTCGCTCCTGGCACCGACGTCACCGGGTCCGCCCCTGCCGGCTCGGGGCACTACCGGGCGGGCGGGTCGGCACCGGCCGCCGCGCAGGTGGCCGGCGTGGTCGCCCTGGTCCGCGCCCGGTATCCGCACCTCACCGCACCGGAGGTCCGACGTAGACTGCTGGACACGGCCCGACGGCCGCCAGGAGTTCCCGGGCAGAGCGCCCTCATCGGAGCGGGGATGGTGGACGGGTACGCGGCCGTGGCGGCGCTGAGCACCGCTCCGCAGGCCGGCGCCGGGCCGAACGCGACCCTGCTTCGGCTGCCCACCGCTTCCGGACGCTCGGTACGTGCGCAGTGGGCAGCGGCGATAGGTGGAGGCGTGCTGTTGCTCACCTGCCTCGGCGCGGGCGGTGTGCTCACGGTGCGACATGGCCGCCGTCGGCGCTGGCGGTCCAGGTGACAACCAGGAGGAACACGGCGGCCCTGGAGTGTGGTCAAGCCGGCGACCCCGGCTCATGGTCCGGCCGGCGGGCAGAGTGCGGTGTGGACGAGCCGACTGCCACGCCGCGTGCAGAGCAGCGCCCGCCCTGGCGGCAGCAGCCGCGGCTTCACCCCGCCCAGCAGCGGTCCTTCGTTGGGTGGGCAGGACAGCGCGAGGTCCGGGGTGTTGGTCTCCTGGAGCCGCCGCATGATCGGGTCCATGGACATCCGCGTGGCACCCGCGGCACCCCGGGTGAGGACCAGGTGGAAGCCGATGTCGGCGCCCTGCGAGAGGAACGGCAGCAGCGGCAGTAGCGGGCCGTCGTGTCCGGAGAGCATCTCGTAGTCGTCGACCAGCACGATCAGCCTGGGCCCGGTCCACCAGTCTCGCAGCCGCAGCCGATCCGGGGCGATGTCCGCTCCGGGCACCCGTGGTTGCAGGCCGGCGATCGCGTCCGCGACGGTCGGGCGGGTCGAATCAGCCGAGAACGAGTATCCGATCCGGTACGCGTCCGGCACGTCCGAGAACAACTGTCGCCGGTAGTCCACGACCATGATCCGGGCTTCGGCCGGGCTGAACCGGCGGGTCACCGCCCGGATCAGCAGTCGCAGCAGGTTGGACTTGCCGCTCTCGGTGTCGCCCAGCACCGTCAGGTGCGGGGTGTCGTCGAACGAGATCCACACCGGTTGCAGGTCCTCCTCGCCCCAGCCGAGCGGTACGCGCAGATCCTCCGCTGGTTCGGGCAGCTCCTCGGCGGGCAGCACCAGCGGCAGCGTGCGAACGGCGGGTGCGTTGGCACCCGCCCAGCAGTCCGTGACCGTGTCGACCAGGCTGCCGAGCCCGGTCGTCACGGTCTCGGCGTCGCCGGAGCCGTCGATGCGGGGCAGGGCACCCAGGAAGTGCAGCCGGTCCGTGGTGAGGCCGCGACCGGCCACGACCGGCACCGTACCGGCCAGCCGCATGTCGATGGCGGAGTCGACGGGGTCGCCCAGCCGCAGCTCGAGCCGGGTGCCGATCTGATCCCGCATGCCGTGGTAGACCTCCGACCACCGCGCCGTGGTGAGCATCAGGTGCACCCCGTAGTTCAACCCCCGGGCCACCAGGTGCCGGACCGCCGCCTCGGCCGTCTCGAAGTCCTGCCGCAGCGTGAACCATCCGTCCACGACCAGGAACACGTCGCCGTACGGATCGTCGGTGACCCGGCCGTCCGCCCGCATCTGCCGGTAGCTGGTCATGCTGTCGACGCCCAGCTCGGCGAATCTGCGTTCCCGGGCACTGACCAGCGCGGTGATCTCGGCGACGGTACGGCCCACCCGTTCGGTGTCCAACCGGCCGCACACGCTGCCCACGTGGGGTAAATCGGTCAGCGCCGCGAGCGTGCCGCCGCCGAAGTCCAGACAGTAGAACTGCACCTCGCGTGGGCTGTGGGTCAGCGCGAGCGCACAGATCAGCGTACGCAACAGGGTGCTCTTGCCCGCCTGCGGTCCGCCGGCGACGCCGACGTGACCGCCGACGCCGGACACGTCGACGACCATCAGGTCGCGCAGTTGGGCCAGGGGTTTGTCCACGAAACCCACCGGTGCGGTCAGCCGCCCGGCACCCGGCCAGTCCACGGGATGGAGTCCGCGTACCGGGTCGGGCATCAGCGGCGGCAGTAGCTGGTCCAGCGAGGGCGGCTCGGCCAGCGGTGGCAGCCACACCTGGTGGGCGGGCGGACCCTGGTCGGCGAGCTGATCGACGATCACGTCCAGCACGGTCGGCGGTCGGGGGCGGCCGGGGGAGTCGTCATCGGTCGTTTCCGCCGGCCCGGTCCCCGGTTCGGCCGGGTCCGGCAGTCGGTATGGCACATGCCCGGCCAGGTACGGCACCACCTGCTGGCGGACCATCTCCTGGCGTACCCGTGCCGTCCGGGGCCGGTACCCGCCGGACACGTACGCGGCCTTGAACCGGACGAGCGTGGTGACGTCGGCCCGCAGGTATCCGTTGCCGGGCGACGGAGGCAGTTCGTACGCGTCAGGCACTCCGATGACCGACCGGGACTCCATCGCCGAGAACGTGCGCAGCCCGATCCGGTACGACAGGTGGGACTCCAACTGCCCGATCCGTCCGTCGTCCAGGCGTTGGCTGGCCAGCAGAAGGTGTACGCCGAGCGAACGTCCCAGCCGGCCGATCATCACGAACAACTCGATGAAGTCGCGGTGCGCCGCGAGCAGTTCGCTGAACTCGTCGACCACGACGAACAGGGTCGGCAGCGGGTCGAGTGCGGCACCGTGCGCGCGGGCGCGTTCGTAGTCGAGCACCGAGCTGTACCCGCCGGCCGAGCGGAGCAGTTCCTGCCGGCGGATCATTTCGCCGTGCAACGCGTCCTGCATCCGGGACACCAGGGCCACCTCGTCGGCCAGGTTCGTGATCACCGCCGAGGTGTGCGGCAGCCGGTCCAGACCCAGGAAGGTGGCGCCGCCCTTGAAGTCGACGAGGATCAGGTTGAGCGTCTCCGAGGAGTGCGTCAGGGCAAGAGCCAGCACCAGCGTACGCAGCAGTTCGCTCTTGCCCGACCCGGTGGCGCCGATGAGCATCCCGTGGGGTCCCATTCCTCCCAGCGCGGACTCCTTGAGGTCCAGGTCCACCGGCGTACCGTCGGGCCCGATGCCGATGGGCACCCGGAGCCGATCGGCCTGTCCCCGGTCGGCCCAGGCCCGGCCCAGGTCGAGCGTGACGAGATCGGTGATGCCGAGCAGACTGGCCAGGTCGAAGTCAGTGGCCAGCGACTCGGTGTTCGTCTCGGTGACCAGACCCAGCCGGTAGGGGGCGACCCGTCGGGCCAGGGCCGCCGCGCGGACGAGGCTGAGGTGGTCCGGGTCGGCCAGCGGTGAGCGGGTCTCGTGGCCCACCCGGTCCTGGCCGAGGACCACCAGACCGGCGGCGGTGGCCTCGACGCAGAGCGTGGCCGGGGCGGCCTTCACCGGCTCCGGGCCCAGGTCGACGAGTACGGCGTTGCGGTACCCGCCGGTCAGCCAGCGCGACCCGGCGGGTAACGGCGGCCCGTCGGCGACCAGCACGAGGTAAGGCTCGTCCCGCGAGATCGCGCTGTCCGGCTCGTAGCGTCCCCGGGCGGTGAAGTCCTCGCCCAGCAGCCGGTCCAGCTCCTCCGGGGAGTCGGCGATCAGGCGCGCGGCGCCCGCCGCGTCCTGGATGGTGGGGTGCTGGGTGTGTGGCAGCCATTTCACCCATTCCCAGCTGCCGCTGTTCACCCCGCCGGTGAGCACAGCCACCAGCGCCTCGTCCGGGGCGTGGAACGTGGCGAGCTGCGCCAGCAGGGCGCGGACCACCCCCCGGGCCAGTTCCAGGTCACCGGTGATGTGGATCCGGGAGAATCCCCGCAGGTACACCGCGACCGGCTGGTCGGCCAGAGTGGAGTACGCCCGAATGAATCGGCGTAGCGCCTTGGCGGACACCGGGTCCAGGTCATCGACCGGTTTGGTCTGCATCGGCCGGATCCTCACGGCCAGCCGCTGCTCGCCGGTGCCGATCCGTAGCTCGGCGAAGTCCGGGTGCCCCGCCCGGCGTTCCCAGCGGCGGGAGGTCATCGCGACCGTCCACAGCTCCTGCGGATGGGGGTGGCGCCACCCTGCGGCGTCACGCTGAGCGGTCACCGCTTCCCGAATACGCCGCCGGTTCTGCGCCAGGTAACGCAGGTAGTCGCGGCGCTCGGCGGCGAGTTTCCGCTTGCGGTCGCCGCCACCCGTGGTCAACTGCCCGACCGCCATCGAGCCGGTGGCCACCACCATCATCCCGGCCATCAGGTACGAGGTGGCCCCGTGCGCCCCGCCGGTGAACATCAGCACCATGACACCGGACATCAGCGCCATGGGCAGGTAGGTCAGGGCCACCCGCATGCCCTGGCCCTGCGCCTCCGGCAGGGCCGGCGGCTCCTGCAGGCTCAGGTCTCCGTTCGGCATGTCCGGGCCGTTGCGGCGCGCGGGACGGCGAAACAGCACGGTGCTCACGCGGGCTCCTCGGGTTCTCGTGGCGGGGCACCTTCTCGTGGTGGGGCGCCGGACGCGCCGTGGCGGTCGGCGCAGCGTCCGGAACACAACGCCGCGCGTGGCGGGTACGGATCAATCCGCCGCCGGATGTCGCCGGATCAATTCCCCCCGGCTCGGATGAACCTCGCGCCCCCTGCCCGGCGTTTAGGAGGCGTGTCGAGCGCCGCCGTGGGCCAGATGTGCAGACTGGTCGTGTGTGGACCGGACCGGCAACTGGAGATCGCCGTGCCGGTCCAGGTGCCGTTGGCCGACCTGCTGCCCACGCTGCTGACGTATCTCGGCCCCGACCTGGCGGACTCCGGGATGAGTCATGCCGGGTGGGTGCTGCAACGGCTGGGTGAACCGCCGCTGGACGCGGACCTCGGTGTGGGCGCGCTCGGGTTGCGCGACGGTGAACTGGTCCACCTGCGGCCCCGTGCCGACCAGCTACCACCGGCGGCGTTCGACGACCTGATCGACGGGATCGCCACCGGACTTCGCCAACGCCCTGGGCTGTGGCGTCCGGCGCACACCCGATGGACCGCGCTCACCGCGACGGCACTGGTGCTGGCGACCGGACTGGTGGCTCTGGCGTTCCCCGGGCCCCCGCAGCTGCGTACCGCGACGGCACTTCTGCTGGCGTTGACGAGCCTGGCGGGTACGGCGGTGGCCGCCCGGGCGGTCGGCGACCGCTCGGTGGCCGGCATCCTCGCGGCGGCCAGCGTCGGGTACGCGGTCCTCGCCGGTCTGCTGGCCCCCAGATCGGTCCGGCCGACCCGGCGGGCCTGCCGACCACGGCGGAGAACATCTTCGCGGCGGCCAGCGCGGGCACCGGTACGGTCCTGCTCGCCGGCTTGTTGGCCGGCGGTGGCGCGGCGGTGTTCGTGGCCGGCGCGTTGGCCGGTACGGTCACCGCCGTTGGCGCGGGTGTCGTGGCGTTCACCGACGTGCCGGCGTCGCTGGGGCCCGCCCTGGTGGCGGTGGCGGCAAGCGTCCTGCTGCCGTTCGCCCCGTTGACCGCGACCCTGCTCGCCGGCCTCCGAATGGGCCCGCTGCCGACCGAACCGGAACACCTGCAGGAAGACATCGACCCGGAACCCGCCGCAGGGGTACTGACCCGTACCCGCCAGGCGGATGCCTACCTCACCGGCCTGTACGGCGGCATCGGAGCAGCCGCCGCGGTGGCCGTGGCCGTCCTCGCCATCGGCGACGGCTGGGCCGCGCCCACCCTCGCGGGCCTGGTCGCGGTGGTGTCGCTGCTGTCCGTACGGTCGATGACCAGCGCCTGGCACCGGCTCGCCGCCGGTGTGCCCGGCCTGGTCGGCCCGGTCGCGGTGTTCCTGGCGTTCCTCATCGGGGCATCGGTCCCGGTCCGGGTGTCGGCTGTCGCGGTCGGTGTGGTGGTTGCCGTACCGGTCCTGACGGCGCTCGCCCGGCTGCTGCCCGGCCGGCGGTCCATGCCGTACTGGGGACGGATCGGCGACATCCTGCAGGTGCTGGCCGGGGTCGCGCAGTTGCCGGTGCTGCTGACCATCGCGGGGGCGTACGGCTGGGCCCGAGGACTGGGCGGATGACCGCCATGCAGTCGCGCCGCGACCAGGTGCAGGCCCAGTCGTATCTGCTTGGCCGGCTCACCAAGGCCGTCGTGACGGGTCATCCGGACGCGCCGGAATCGCCGACCCGGCGGCTCGTGGTGGGCAACGTGGCCGGATTGTTGGTGGCCTGTCTGGTGCTGGCCGGCTTCGCGGTCTACGGGTACCTCAGTCCTGGTGGCGCCTCGGCCTGGCGGGAACCTGGGGTGCTGGTGTTGGAGCGGGACACCGGCTCTCGCTACGTGCGCGACTCCGACGGCTTGCTGCGGCCGGTGCTCAACCTGGCTTCCGCACGGTTGCTACTGGGTGCCGACCCGAAGGTGGTGAAGGTGTCGGCCGACTCACTGCGCGGCGTGGGACACGGCACTCCGGTGGGCATCGTGGGTGCCCCGGACTCGTTACCCGGCACCGCGACCGCCGCCGCGCTCACCTGGACCGCCTGCACGGTGCCACCACCCGGCGTGGAGGCGGCGGCCGCTGCCGCGGCGGACGATCCGGGGCCGGGCTCGGAGCCGGGGTCGACCGGGACCGGGTCGGCGCCGGTCATCCTGCGGATCTCGGTCGACGCAGGTGCCGGGGCAGGCGCAGGCGCCCCCGCCGGGGGCAACGCACTCGATGCCCGTAGCGCGCTCGTGGCGGGTTACGGTCCCGAACGCTTCCTCGTCTACAACGGACGGCGGCACCGATTCACCGAACCCTGGCTGCCCCGGGCCCTGGGCTTCGACGACACCGCGATCGCGCCAGCCGCCGAGGCCTGGCTGCGCACCATCCCGGCGGGTCCGGACATCACGCCGATCCGCCCGACCGGGCCCAGCGAGCGGACCATCGGCACCGAATCGGCCGCGGTGGGCCGGGTCTACGTGGTCCACGGGCCGGGCGGCGCCGACCGGTACTACCTGGTGACCGACGACGGGCTTGCGCCGTTGACCGAATTGGCCTACCGGATCGTGCTGGGTGACCCGACGCGTTCCCGGCTGGGGCTCAACGTCGAGGCCGTCGTCCTGCCGCCGGCTGTCCTGTCGGCCACCACGATGTCGCGGCGTCAGCTGCTGCCCGCGGAACTACCCACGACCGTGCCGGCGCCCGTCGTCACCGACCCCGGTCAGGTTCCCTGCCTGCGATACCGGCCGGCGGCCACCGCCCTGGAGATCCTGATGGACTCGCCAGGGGACACCGGGCGGCTGCCCGCGCTGGGCGTGGGCGTGACCGCGTCGGAGCACCCGGCACGGGCCATCGTCGTCGACGCCGACGCGGGTGGCCTGTTCCTGGCCGGGTGGCCGGGTCAGGCCCCCGACACCACGCGGTACCTGCTCACCGACGTCGGAGTCCGATTCCCGGTGGGGTCGGCCGAGGCGGCGGCGCGGCTGGGCTACCCCGACGGGGTGGCGGTTGCGGTGCCGCCGCCGCTGTTGGACCTGCTGCCCACCGGGCCGCTGCTCGACCCGGAGGTGATCGAGAGCTGACTCCGTGGCCGGGCCGGACCCGCCCGCTGACGACACGTCCAGGCACAACCGAACGGACCAGAGGAGAAACAGGTGGCTATCGACTACGACGCATCGACCACGACCGCACTTACTTCCGCCTTCAACAATGCGGTGGTCAAGCAGGACCAGGCGTTCGGGGTGGTGGAGTCCTGCGAATCGGCCCTGCCGTGGCACGGCATGGCGGCCGCGGAGTACCGCAATGCACTCGCCCGATGGCGGGAAGGGCTGCGTAAGGTCCGGCTGGCCCTCGACGAGATCGACGAGAAGATTCGGCAGAACGCGCAGCAGAGCCAGCAGGCCGATGACGACGCGCTCGTGGACGCGCAGCGGCTTACCGCCAAGGCATCGTGGACCTGATCCGATCTCTCTGTTCGACCAGACCTTATAGAAAGGACTCGAGATGCCCAGTCAAAACGGATACTCGGTCAACCCGAACGGCCTGCTGGAAACCAGCGCCGAACTGGAATCGGTGAACAACGCTCTCAAGGCCGTGGAGGAAGAACTCAACGCTGCGGTGACAGCATTCTGTAACGCGAACCAGGGCGAGAACGTCGACGCCTACCGCACCGCCCAGAGCCACTGGAACGCTGGTTTCGGGGAGATGAACGCTGCCCTGAACGACGCGAAGCATGCATTGAACTCCATAAACGAACGGTACGTGCGTACGGACAAGTCCGGCGCTGCCGTCTTCGGAGTCTGAAGCTCATCTTGATCCGGTGGCCGGCTCCGAGCCGGTCACCGGCCACCGACGCACCGGCCACCACGGGAGGAACCACACGATGCCTATCACGTCGACGTTCCCGCTCGACGGGTCGATCACGGTCGACAACGATCTGCTGGATGCCATCGCCAGATACTTCGGCGAACTGCTCGGCGAACTCCGGCAGCACGAGACCGACACGTCGGTCGCGCTCACGACGTCACCGCTGGTCCGTAGCGGTGCCGCCGGATATCCCGAGGGCAGCATGCTGAGGACCGACCTGACGGCGGTGCTGACCAATCTGAACGCGACCTACGGTGAGCTCGTCAAGCAGGTCGAGTGGCTTCTCGACGGGCTCGCGTACGTGCGCAGGGAGACCGAGAGCGTGGAGGAGATCGCCGCCATGAGCGGGCGGGAACTGCTCGCCTACCTCGTCCAGACGGGCTCTACCGTGCCCGGTCCGTCGAACACGTGATTCGACGCCCCTCGACCGGCTCCGCACAGGTGCTCGCTTCGTCCCATACCCGGAAGGACCGCCGGCATGGCACCCGACAACGCACCACGGTGGGAAAACCTGGTGGTGGACGTCTACGGATACGGAGCCGGGGGCTCCGGCTCCGCCACCACGACCATCACCGGGCGTGACACCATCCTGGCCGATCCTTGGATCAGGGTCCTAGGGAACTACGAGTTCGATTCGGCCAAGGGGCCGGCCGGATACACCCCGACACCCAAGGAGAACGAATTCCTGGTGATCCGCCGGTGGGAAGGGTTCTTCGTCTTCAACTACAACATTCTCGTGCTCGAGGTGGACGTCCCCGGACTCACCAGATATGGCAACGAGTGGGAAGAAGCGGCGAGATCCGGACTCGGCACCAACGCTCGCGGCGACTTCTACCCGCCCTCGCTGGGTCACCTTGGTGCGAACGTCGTCAAACCGTCGATCGACTTCCTTGCCGCAGTAAACGACACCCTGCACAAGGGCAACCAGGCGACCCGAGAGGCAGGTGGCTTCCGAGGGCAGGCAGGCGAGGCGTTCCTCCTGATCTCGGAGGCCCTGCAAAGGCGGTTCGAATCGCTCACCACCTGGTTGAGTGAACCCAGTCGACTGGACTTGCGACTGGCGACCTCCGGTCCCGGCTCGGAGTTTGGCGCTACGGCTCAGGAGTTCGTCAACAAGACCAGCGAGGCGAACCAGAACTGGCTGAACGACGTTGATCGTACGCCCTTGCTCGCACTTACCAACCTGCTGCACGGCATTCAGTTCTTCGCGAATCCTGTCGATCCTGACTATTCGGACGTCGAGCAGCGCGGGAACGCAGGCGTCAACGGGGCCTTCTGGGCCCACGAGGGTCCGAACTTCCAACAGATCAGGATGAACGTTCCGGGGGGAGCGCAGGGCGTCGACGGCCAGGATCCGGCGCAATGGGCGGCGATCGACGCCCTTGCCAAGCAGCGATGGCTCGGCGTGGTCGAGTCGAAGCTGGATACCGTGGCCAGCGCGGACCTGCCGACCTTGAACCAGGTCTTCACCAGGCACATCGACACCACACCGAGCGCCTACGTACCACCCGCGTCAAGCGACGATCCCAATGGTGACGTGGAGAACAACGGACTCGATACCGATGACCTGCCAGGCGGCGGTGACCTTGGCGATGGTGGTGGCCTGGGCGGTGGTGGCCTGGGCGGTGGTGGCCTCGGCGGTGCTGGCCTTGATGGTGGGTTTGGCAGCGGTGGTGGCCTTGGTGGCGGTGGCGTCGATGGTGGGCTTGGCGGCGGTGGCCTGGGTGGCGGTGGCGTCGATGGTGGGCTTGGCGGCGGTGGCCTGGGTGGCGGTGGCCTGGGCGGCGGTGGCGGGCTTGGTGGTGGCCTGGGCGGCGGTGGGATCAGTGGTGGTGGCCTGGATGGTGGTGGCCTGGATGGTGGTGGGCTTGGCGGAGGATTTGCGCCGATCCCGCCCTTCACCAGCGGCGGCAGTCTGGGTGGTGGTCTCGGTGGCGGTGGCCGCACGGGCGGACTTACCTCTGCCGATGGCGCTTTCGGTGGCGTGGACGAGGAGATGACACCCTCTGCCGTCGCGCTCCCGGACGACTTTCATGGCGGGGCCATCGCTGGCGGAGCGCTCGGTGGTGGCGTCACGCAGGCGCTTCCCACGTCCGCCATGAACCCGGGCATGGGAGGCTACCCGTTCATGGCGCCGATGGGTGGGATGGGCGGGGTCGGCGGCCAACAGGAACAGGAGCGGGAACGGACCACCTGGCTGGCCGAGGACGAGGAGGTGTGGGGCACCGATCCGGACTGCGCGCCTGCCGTCGTCGGACGTACCGAACAACCTACCGACCCCCGCTCGGTGCCAGGTCATCGACCGGCCTCCCCGTACGGCCCGGCATCCCCGGCCGTGCAGGCGCCGGCCCGACCCGTCCCACGCCGGGGTTAGCCGATCCGAACACGGACCCGCCTGCCGTACCAGAGAAGAGGAGCCATGACCGGACCGTTGCACAACCGCGTCGAGCAGGCGTTCGCCGAGCTGCAGAGCACCCAGGCGGCCATCGTCGGCGCACAACAGGTCCTGGCCGGGACCTCCGCGAGCGTCACCACCCGAAATCGGGCACTCACCGTCACCGTCGACGCGCAGAGCAGGGTCACCGAAATCACGTTCCACAGCGGCGCCTATCGGTCGTTGGCCCCGGCTGAGCTGGGTGCGCTGCTCGTCGAGGCGATCAGCGAGGCACAGGGCGAGGTGGTCAGCAAGACGATGGGCATGTTCCAGTCGCTGCTGCCCGCCGGCGCCCGGCTCGAAAGCCTTCTCGCCGGATCGTTCGACCCGGACGAGATGGTCGGCGAGGCGCTCCGGGCCGCGCAGACACCGCTACCGGGTGAGCCCGGTTTCCGGAAGCAGACGACCAACCCGAACTCGACGGAGGACCACGATGAGTGACATCTCGGCGGATCCCGACGGGATGCGGAGCAAGGTGCCCGCACTGGGGCAGGCGGCGGCCGTGGCCAGGCGGATCGGCACCACGCTGACTGACGCGCTTGCCGCCAACGAGCCGCTGGCGGACTGGGAGACCGACGAGGTGACGAAGGAGTACATGCCGGTGCACCGCTACATCAAGCAGTTCGTGACCCAGGTGTTCGAACTGCTTCCCGACGCCGTCGGTGGCGACGAGCAGCGGACCAGCCAGCTCGCGACCATGTTGGACGAGGTCGAGGAGGCCAACGCGGCCGAGGCCAAGCGCCCGGTCGCCCAGGTGAGCCCTCGCGCCTGACCAGCTGGCGACGCTTGCGGACGTGACGTCCGTGGAGAGGGGACTCCGTGGCGATTCAGCCGTCACCCGAGGTCGCCGAGTTCCTCAAGTGGGTCAGTGGCGAGGAGGTGCCCGGTCTCAACGAGGACCGGCTCTTCGCGGTCGCCGATGCCTACCGGGACGCGGCAACAGGTCTCACTGACGATCTGGCCCCACTCGTCGTGGCCGCCGTCAACGGGATCCGGGCCAACTTCGAGGGAGAAGCGGAGCGTGCGTACGCGGCTTCGATGGCGAAGTTCGTCACGGAGCACCCGCGCTATCTCTACACCGCCGCGGACGAGCTCATCAAGGCGGGTGACGCGGCGCGCAAGACCGGCACCCAGGTTCAGTACGTCAAGCTCATCATCATTTTGACGATTGTCGAATTGATGGTCGAGCTGGCCGTCACGGTGGCTCTCGCCTTCTTCTTTCCGGGGCTGTGGGGGTGGATCGCCGCCCGGTGCGCGATCGTCCGCTTCATGATGCAGACGCTGCTGCGTCGGCTGATCATGCTGGTGGTTTCCAACATGGTGATGGGCGTGCTCTTCCAGGTCACCATGGACGCCCTGGCTCAGCGTATCCAGCTGTCGATGGGCACCCGGGACGACTGGGACGGGAACCTGACCAGGCAGTCCGCCGAGGTGGGGCTTCTCGGCGGGGCGGTCAGTCTCGGCCTGGGTAGCCTCGGCAGCGGACTGGGGAAAGGTCTCGGAAAGCTCCTCCGGCGCGACGGCGTCGACGCGGGGCCGAACGCTCTGCGGCATCTGACCGCGACGTTCGACGGACCTGGTGGCAAGGAAGTCGCGGACGACGTTCCGGTGGTCCCGCCACGTGGGCTGGCGAACACACCGTCTCCGACCGGATCCCCTCTTCTTGACAAGATCGGCGAAATCGGCCAGGAAGCAGGTGCGGAGTACCTCACCGAGGGCCTGTACGGCCTGATGCGAGGCGAAGGTTGGGATGTCTCCGGGTTCGCCGCGACCTCCGGCGTCTTCTCCGGCCTCAACGGCGCGTTCGGCGAATACCTCGGTGATGTGCTGCATCGCAATCTTCCCGGCGGTGCCATCGTCAACAACGTTCCCACGGTTCCGGACGGATCCCGGGTATCGGCTGCCGACTCGAAAAGCCCTGGACCGCAGGTGACCCCGGACGGGCCGCTCCCGCCCAACTCTCGGGAATCAACTACTGCGGATCCTGGGCCCGTCAAGGTCACCGACCCGTCGCCGTCGCCGTCGTCTGCGAGTGCGCTGTCCGACCCGCCGGTCTCGCCGCAGTCGGGCCCTGACGCGCCATCCGCGATGGATCGCCCGCCGGGTTCCGAACCCACGTCAACTGCGGCGGGACAGGCTGGCCCCGGTGACGGACTGATCACTGGAGACGGGGTCGCGGTAGTTCCTGGTGACGGAGTGTCACAGTCCGACTCGACCGTTGTCCAGGCGCCGGCCGGCGTCACCAACCCGTTCGCCCCACAAGATCTGCAAAGCCCGCAGGGCCTGCCGGGTTCACAGGAACCGCGATTTCCGGACTCGTCGGGTCCGACAGGTCCGGATGCCGGAGCGGATGCCGTCAACAGCCCGGGGACTTCCACGACGAATCCCTTCGGGGACCGGAGCACACAAGAAGGGGGAACCCCGGCACCCGGCGTCGACCGGTCCGCCTCGACCAACCCGTACGCTTCGATGAACCCGTTCAGCTCGTCGAACCCGTTCGGCTCTGCTGACCCGTCCCCGTTGGTCAGCTCTGCTCCACAGACGAACCCCTTTCTCGGCGGCGATGGGGTAGCTGGGACATCGCCGATGCTCTGGTCCCAGCATCCGTTTCCGCTTACCACCAGGTCGGACCGGCGCGAGGGCCGATCGGACCTTGATGGAGCCGGACATCAGGCACCCGATCCGATCATGGAGCCAGCACCGACCGAGGTTGATTCGGACGCGACTGTCCCGACATCGGCGGCCGCGGCGGTCGGCGCCCCACAACCGGCGGCCACGGCGGACACCAATCCCCAAGCGGTCGCTTCCGTGACCCCGATGCCGCCGTCCCCAAGTACGGCGTTCGCGATCACCGATCCTGCCGCCGCGTCGAGCGTTGCGGATCTGTCGCCTTTTCCCGATGTCGCGCCGGACACCTTCTCGGCCGAGGAGGTCGTCCTCACCGACGCCGAGGCGCGCGACATCGCGAGCACCGCCATCGTGAGCGGCGGCGGCATCCTCTTTCCCGGCCCCGACCGGGTGACCGACGAACAGGCCGCCCGCTACGTTCCCACGTCGACCGAGAAGTCTCGGGTGCTCGTGCATGGCGACGGCGCCCGGGTACTCGCCGGTGGTCGCAAGCTGACCGCGGTGCAGTTCGCTCAGGTGTTGCGGGCACTGCCCGACAGCGGACCAGGCACAGCGGTCCAACTCATCTCGTGTGGCGGTGCCACCACCGGTCCGGTCTTCGCCGCGGACCTCGCCGTCGCGCTGGGGACGCCGGTGGTGGCCGCTACGACGTACGCGTGGACGATGGTGGGCTCCGGCGGCGGCCGTACGGGATGGGCCGTCGCCGCGGAGGTCAGCCCGGACGGGCGGATGCGGCCCAACCTCTCCGCGACGGGAACCTTCGTCGAGTACGAGCCGGACGGTGCCGGCGGCGTCAAGGTCACCGACGTTGGCCCGTATCTTCGCGACGGCCGACCCGAGCGTGACGATCCGCCGGCCAGTTCCGTAGAGGAGGAGGCGGAAGCCTCGCCGGAGCGGACCGCCGACCCCGACCCCGCATCTCCCCAGGAGCGGACCGTCGAGTCCGGGTGGTATCCCTGGGCCACGTTGACCCTGCCCACCGGCTATCCGATGCCGACCGGGTTCACCCTGTTGTCGCACCAACCGGACCTCCTGACAGCTCCGGGAATCGTCGGTGGTCCGACAGCACCGGCGATCGCCCTGAGCAACACCGACACGATCCGCCAGCGCATCTCGCAGTCCCTCGCCAGCCGAGCCGAGTTCGGCATCACCCAGGCACAGGCGAGTCACCTGGTCGACGAGCAGTTGACCGATGAGGTCCTGGTCGATGGCGTCGACGACATGCACAACGGCAACGGCCTACGCTTGACTCTCGGCTCGGGCACCGCCGCGATCGAACTGCTGTTGCGTGTCCAGGGACCGATGCGCGACGTCGGGTACGCCGACGCCACCGGAGGCGGCGCTTCCGCCGATCCGTTCTCCAACGGCAGCAGTCCGGATCGCCGACAGCCTCAGCGCGAGAGTGGTGCCGACTCCCTCGGAGTGGTGAGCGGCACCAAGACGGCTTCGGGCGCGGTGTCCTACTCGATGACCGGTCCGGGATTCGGCGGCCTGCCGGTCACGATCGGCCCCTCCGCCTCGGCCGGTGTCGCGTCGTCGACGACCAGGACTCAGCAGGCGCAGCGTTCCAACCGCTCGAACGAAGAGCTCACCGTGGCTCCGGCGGGTACCGGCCCGCATGACCCAGACAATTCCCAGAGGTTCTACCAGGCGACCTTCGATCTTCAGGTCAGTGCTGTCTGGCGGGGCCAGGACACGCCGGTCGCCCTGGTGTCGGTCAATGGCACCCAGGTGACCTTCGCGGCGGTGCACACACTCGCCCAGCTCACCGCGACGGATCTGTCCAACGCGCAAACCCGAGCCGACGACGAGGTCAAGGACCGGCAGGACAGAGCCGAAGCGGCGCTGAGGCCCGGAGCAACGGCCGAGAAGATCAACGTCGTACGCGCGGACGCCGCCCGATTCCGCCTGCCCGCCTCGTCGGTCTCGGCGGGAGTGGCGGTGTCGCCGACGTTCTTCGACGCTGTCATGGCACAGGTGCCGGACGGTATCAAGAAGGTGGGCGGGAAGTTCCGGGCGGATCTGGCGGCGGCGCTGTCGGCCAAGGGGCTCGCCGGACACGACAGCGGGATCACCACCGGCGGCTACCACACCGACAAGATGACCTCCCGCCGGGCCGGCGGTATCCGTGGCGGCAGCAAGGGCAGGTTCACCGTCACCCGGGGGCAGATCTCGCTGACCGGCACACTGGGGACGCCGGTCCTGCTGACCACGATCTCCACCACAGGCCGCGGCGAGACCGCATTGCGCAGCGGCTACGGGGTGAGCAACAGCAAGACCGACGAGACAGCCGTACGGTTGGCCGCGACCCTGGGCGTACACGCGGCCACCAGCAACACTCCGTCACCAAAGGCGGACTACGGCACCCTCGTGCTCGCCGGTACGGCCTCCGTCGAGCGGACGGTCACGTCGTCGATCAGCAGCGAGGCGGTCGCGCAGATCGACGCCAAGAGCAAGACCACCGGCGATCTGCTGCTGTATCGGATTCCGATCACCGTCGAGGGTATGGTCCTCACGTCGGCCGACGGGAAGACGCCGCCGACCTCCATCGACATGTCCGCCGTCCCATCGGCTCCCGGCGCCGGTGTTCCCGGCCCCGGTCAGGTGTTCTCGTACCGCTGGTTGACCCCGGACGACGCACGGCGCCTCGGCTACCCGGGCGCTTTCTCGGCTGGCGCCAGCGCCACGACCTCGACCGCGACGACGTCAGGCCCTACCGCGTCGGCCGGCCCCACGTCCGTGTTGCCCAAGATCTACCAATGGCAGCCGATGGTGCTTCCGGACATCCGTGAGATCCGAACCGGGTATCGAGGCAACTCGTTGTGGAAGAGCGCGGTGGACGCCGTCCGTGCGGTGAGCCCGGACCTGCTGCCCGCGCAGGGTAGCTTCGGACGTCAGCGCCAGCGTCACAACGAGGCCCGGCTACGCCATGCCATCCAGAACATCCAGCGGGGTGGCTCGTGGCGGTCGCTGCTCTCCGGCGGTCTTCGTGTCCCGCTGACCCGCCCGCCCTCCGTGCGGCGCGGCACGCACACCCCCTCCCGGTACGTCAACGTGGTCATCAAGATGGAGATGACTTCGGCACTGGATGTGGATCGTGAGGTGGCCGACGGCGCGGAGAGCCGGACCACCCAGATCGAGGATGCCACCCAGGCCACGATCGGCGTGACCAAGGGTCGCGGCATCGGCACAGTGGTCAAGTACGGTGCCTATTTTCAGGGCGGGGCGAGGACCGACTCGAGCCCGACCATGGTCCGGCGGTTCCGGATCCGGACCGGCTATCGGCGGGTCCATCGTCGACAGCGGTTCATGACCGGCGGGTCTGCGGTCACCACCGGCAGCATCGTCAAATCAAGCCGGCCGACCAGGCCGTATCGCGCCAACATCACGTTCACGATCTTCACCGAGTACGCGAACCGGCCGCGCGCGGCGCTGGCCAAGTCACCTGGAGTCGCCCGGGCGCTGGTCACCACGGTCGCCACCCCCATCGTCCTGGCGGTAGAGGGCGGACTGCGCCTGTCGTTGCCCACCCTGGACTCGATCGTCCGAGCCCTGCCGAACTTCACTCCGCCCAGCGTTCACCTTGTCACCGAACCAGCCCTGGTTTCACCGGTTCCGTCGCCGTTCACCATCAGCGGTCCGCACCACATCCTCGACGTCAGTATTCAGGGCGACGCTCTCTTCACGGCCGCGGATGTGGCGTTGAGTGGCGGTCCGGAAGGATTCAACGGTACCGGCGGCAAGCTGTGGACGAGTTGGCGATCCGGCAGCGTGACGGACTTGGCGGGAAACCCGCTTCCGTACCATTCGTCGGCGTTGACCGAACCCGGCTCGCCGGCTGAGGCGGCGCTGCGGCAGGCCATCGACATGGACGCGTTTCGCGCGTTCCTGGACGTGCACATCTCCGGTCGTGCCCCCATCTCGCTGCTCAGCGAGGCCGCCTTCACCGACCTCAAGGGTGACCTGACCGTGAAGGTGGAGTTCTTCGGGCCGATCAAGATGGCGAAGCTGGTCAAGGACGCACCGATTCATGGTTCACAGGAGGTCGTTCATCGTACCGAATCCGGCGAGCGTAACGATTCCGGCCACGAACTCGCGTCCTCGGCGTTGGTGATCTCGAACTCCAACGTTCCACCGTCCGGGGACCCGAAGGGTGCGCACCGCAACGCCGCCGGGGCGCGGGCGGGGTACTCCCAGTCGAAGGGCAAACGTGCCGACGTCGAAACCTCGAGCAGTGTGGCGCGACGTGAGGTGTTCGACGGCGTATCCGAAATCCTGCTCGCCGGAATGGTCATCACCCTCACCGGTTCCGTGCAGGCGTCCGGCTCGCTCGACGTCGCCAAACCGCAGGAGGTGACGGTCAGGTTGGTCGCCGATCAGTCGGTCCTCCTCCAGGTGAGTCAGGCTGAGGCCAACAGGATCCTCGGCTTGGCGGTACCGGCTGGCGCCGGTGGGCTCGCGGCCCGGGCTCCGGCCTTCATGACCACGCTCGTAGGAAACGGGTTCTTCAACGACGCCGTCGATCCGACCATCGCGGGGGTCGGTGCCGCGTCCCTGCGGGACCGCATCGAGCAGTCGCTGCCGGGCGGGACCGGTTACACGGGGATCCAGCCAGCGATGCCGGAGCGCCTTCGTCGGGAGGCCGCCGACATGGCCGCCGACCTGCTGGGCAAGGAGAACCTGCGCCGATCCGGGCACGGGCTCTACGACGGGGGCCTCATCGCCACCCGTACGGTGGACAGCGGAGAGGTCGGGGTCAAGGTAGTCGTCAAGGTCGCCGTCCGGGCGAAGAGCACCTCGACCGGGCCAGGAAATCCGCTGCCGGTCGGCATCTCCGCCTCGCTCTTTCAGGCTCATTCCACCAGCGAACGTGCCCTCGTCGTCAGCCGCAAGGGGGTGTCCGCCGGCGCCATCGCCGCATACCACGGACAGAACCGGCTGCAGCATGGTCCCGGTAATCAACCCGGCCTGCAGATGATGCCCGCTCAGACGAATCTCGGCATGAGCGGTTTCCGGGAGCGCGGCAAGCAGGTCAACAAGGTCAGTTCCCTTTCCGGGTACGTGGAGAAGTCCGGCGAACTGGCACCGTTCTCGGTCGACCACGAGTACGTCGTCGAGGTGACGGTCGATCGGATACCTACGAAGCTCGGCACCGCCATGGGCAGAGGCCTGCTACTCATGAATCAGGGGTGGGGCCGCCAGAAATGGACCTCCGACGGGGTCGACCAGGCCGGTGCCGTGCAGATGGCCGTACCCAAGTCGGCGACCGACAGGTCGCCGGGGCTGAGTGTGGTCCTGGCGAACACCGGTGCGGTCACCGACCTCGCGGCTCTGGCCTACCCGTCACCCGTGCCGTCAGGCCCGCAGCCGGTGCAGCCGGGCGTCAGTTCGGCCTGGATGTTCCGGCAGGGGACGCGGTACTGGCTCGAAGGCGCGTTGGGCGCGCCGTTGCGGGCGGCGATCAGTGCGGCGTACGGGAAAACGGACACCACCTCGGGCACCTCATTGATCAACAGCCGGCATGTCGAGGACTTCCTCGACGACTTCCTCAACCCCGAGACGTCGCTGGCGACTGTCGCCGGCACCCTGAGCCAGCCGGTGAAGACCGGTCCGGTCTTCGACGACAAGGGCGCTTACGTCACCAAGAGCGGCGTCGTCGTACGGGCGTTGTTCGAGGGGCAGCCTCTTCTGGTCGACGGAACCGACAAGGTCGAGTTGGAGTTTCAGACCGAGGAGTCGAACGGTGTCCGGGAGACCGGGGCCAAGGGCAGCGAGGGCTCGATCGCCCTGAGCACGGCGCCGCGGATCGGCAGCCAGCCCGAATATCTCACTCCGAACAGCAGCGATCCGGCCGACCGCACGGCGCACGACTGGGTCCCGCACGAGCCAGCGGTGGACGGCGCGGCCAGTTCCGGGAGCCGGAACCAGTCGGGATCCGGGTCGGCGTCGAGCGTGGGCAACAAGATCAAAATGAAGGGCAACTCCGGGCTGTACGCGGTCAACCTGATCTTCTACGTGAACCAGGATGTCGACATAGCGGGAGCCGAGCAGGCGCGCCCGGTCACCAACAGGGTGGAATTCGGTGCGCTGGTGCGCCTGTGGGAGGCCGACATCAAGGCACATGGGATGTTCGGCTGGCAGGAGCGGCTGGGCTTCCCCAAGAGCCTGACCGAGGTGGCCAAACCGGACGGTACGCGGCTGGACGTCCACGACGGCCAGTTGCGACTGCGCGCCGCAGGTGATCCGTCGGCCCATGGTGACATCTCCGATCTGCCGTCGGCGAACGACCCCCCGCTGCTGGTCGGGCCGGGCGTGACCATCGACCAGCTCACGGCGTTTCTCGACAGTCTGCGTCCCGGCTCCGCGCCGACTCGGATCCGGATGCAAGGTGTGCAGGGCATGAACCAGACCGACCTGACCGGTCCGTCGATCTACCAGAAGCTGGCTACCGATCATGGTGCGACGGTCGTGGTGCCCACGGCACCCATGAGCGACCCGCTGGCCGGGCCGGCGGTCGTGGTCGGCTCGGACCCCGACGATCCACATGGGAAGCCCGGGTGGCAACCGATCGTGGCCGCGATGACGTTCACACCGGCTGGGCCCGGGCCTGTGCAACCTCCGACTCAGGACGAGATCCGGCCGACGGACCAGTGGTTGACGGCCGGGCACGGGACGGTCGAGACCTCGCCGGGGACATATCAGTTACCCGGGCACGCCGGGGTGGCCGTGGAGGCGACCCCGGCCGGACTGTGGCTGCGCCCCGACCCGCCACCGGTGGACAATCCGACCGCAGAGGTTCGGTCGGTGCCTCCTCGGGCGACCGGGCCGCTGCTCATCGTGGGCACCGACCCCGCGTCCCGCGCCGCCCTGCCGGATCTGTTGGGCAAACTCCACCCCGCGCTGCGCGGTCTGGCGATGGTCGCCGAGGTCAAGGCGACCGGAACGGCGCTCGAGAAGGTGACCGACCCGGTGCCCGCCATCATGTGGTTGACCGATCGGAAGCAAGCGGATTTGCGGGAAGCCACGAACAACCTGGTGACCGCGATCCCGAAACCCGGCAAGCCGCTGACCGACCTCCCCTCGGACGTTGCCCTGACCGAGGCGCTGGACCAGGTCGGCACCTGGCTGACAGCCGACTCCAGCGATTGGCTGCGGGAGGACGCCGTCGGTCGCACCGTGACCGTGACCACCGTCGGCGCAGCGTACAAAGCCGTCACCGTGGCGCGGACCGCCATCGACACCTACCAGACGGCCGCGCAGGCCGCCTATACTGCCGCCGCGAACCAGGCCGCCGGCCAGGGCATCGCGGTCACCCCCGCTGACCCGGGACCCAACTCGGCCGCTCTGGTGGAGTTGGAAGCCGTGCAGGCGCACGCGGACGCCCTGGCGGACCTGCGGGACCGGATCACGAAAGCCCAGCAGGCACTGATCGACGTCGAGGTGTGGCGTACCGCGGTGACCGGCCCCGGCACCGCCATCCCCGCCGGCCTCGTGATCGCCTCGGTCCGTCCCAATGAGACGGTGCACGATGCGGTCGTCCGCTGGCAGCTGGAACACACCGCGGCATAGGCGCTGCCCGCCAGCGCCCGGCGCGGGCCACACGGCGGCATCGGCACCGACACCGGAACTTGGATCACCGCCCGACCGACCCTCCTCGGTGACCCGACCAACACCGACAGCGGCTCAAGCGACCTCCATGTCGCCCTGAACGCCCCGACGCCCCCGTCCCGGCCCAACTGCTGCCCGAGATCTCCCGGCCGGCCAACGACTCGTCCGATCTCTTCGACGCCCTGGACGAAATGATCGACGAGTACGTGCCCACTATCGAGAAAGTGCTGGGTGCTCGAAACGAGCTTGGCCCGGGAGAGTTGCGGATCGAGCCCGCTCCAGGTGAGTTCCCCCGTTCAAACTGACTCGTGACACCGGACCGCTGACCGGGTGAGGTGCGCCCCGCCCCACCCGTACCGGCGCGCCAGTGGGAGCAGCCGTTGCCTGCGCAGCAGGTTAGGCCGGCGAGGGCGCCTGAAGGACCGCCATGGCCCGGTGCAGCGCCACGGCGTCCGGAGCAGGTGTGCGGAAATCCTGCCCGGCGATGTGCGCCAGGAGAGCCGGGTCGGGAGCCAAGCCGTACCGTTTGAGGTAGTAGCTCACCGTATCGGTCCAGATCCAGGTGCCGTCGGTGCGGAAGTTCATCGGAACCACACCGACGCGATCACGTTGCACGACATCGTCCATGGCTGCCGTGGTGTGCAGCAGCATCGCGCCGCCGTCCAGATAGGCCACCAGGCGTGACCGCTCCTGCGGGTCTTCCACCAGGGGGTGCTCCGGATCGAAGCCGGGACCGGTGGCCGGATCGACATGGTCGAAGACCCGGGCCAACTCGACCACCGGGGCCGGGCAGCTGGTCCAGAGCAGCGCGGCTCCGCCCAACAGGATCCGGTGGTAGGCCGGTAGGTCCATGGTGACCTCGGCGACCTCGACCTGGGGGCTCTCCTCGCCGGCCGTGGTCAACGCGGTTTGCAGCCGCAGGGTGAGCGACGGCGGATCGATCGCGCCTGCCGTCAGGCTCCCGTCGGCGTCCACGAGGGCGAGGAACACCCGCTTCGGTGGCGGCCATGGGCTCTGCCTCGCCGGTAGACGCCAGGCCCGCCAGAGCCCCCGGATGCCGCCCTGGGCGGCGACTTCGGCGACGGCGTCGCGGGCCGCACGGTCCACGTCGTCCGGACCCGACCCGTCCGGGTACACGCTGCTCAGGTCCAGGACCCGGGGCAGACCGTTGCCACCCGTGCCCAGCGTGTCCGGTGCGATGGGTGCGAAGTCGAACGGCGGCAGCACGTCGACGTCGGTCCGGTCGATGTACTGCATGACGCCCATGTCGTCACCGGTCTCGGCGAGTCGTTCGCGGATCAGCGTGGCGTGCTCGGCGCGTACCAGGATCCCGCTGGACGCGACGGCGAACGCCACCCCCTGCGCCACCTCGGTCAGCCGATCCTCCGCCAGCCAGGCTCGGGCCTCACTGAGCAGGTCGTCGGCCACTCGTCCGGCGAGCCACAGCAACAAGTGGTGCCAGGCTCGTCGCTGATCGAACGCCGTGACGTCACGCGAGCTCATTCCATCTTCCCCTCGTTCGCTTGGGCCGCACGGACGCTACCCCGGTCGGGGGCGAAACGTCCGTCCACCGTCCGTGGTCGGGCGTGCCTTGGCAGCTGGAGAAAAAGACCCGGAATCGGTGAACCGGGCACGACGCGGCAGGCGTTCTGGAACGGGCCGCATCTCGGCTGCGGCACCACCGAGACGAACGGGAGAACGGGTGCGGATCTTTCGCCGGCAACCGTCCGCGCTGCGGTTGGACGCCCCCGGTCTGGCGTTGGCGGTGCGAACGGACGACGAGCCGGCCGAACCGCTGCGGTCCTACGCCCTCACGTTGCCGGTGGAGCCCGACCGGGTGACCGTACTGCTGACCCCCGGCGCCGTCGGGCATCCCCGGCTGCCCGACACGCTGCCCGCCATGCTGAAGTCGGCTCTGGAGGGCACCGAACTGCGGATCCGGCTGGCCACCTGCCGGGAACCGGACTGGCCCGGTTACCCGACCGCCGGCTGGGCCGAGCGGGCGGCGGTCTGGGTCCGGGTGGTCACCGACCATACCGGGCGCAAGGTGGTGTGGGCACCCCGCGACGTGGCCGGTGATCCGCTCCTGCCTCTGGCCGGTCCGTACGTAGGCCGGGCCGATCCGCGTGACGGTGCGGGAGATCTGCCGGGTCCACCCAGGCCGAACGCGCGGCCGTATCCGCTGCGGATCGGGGTGCCGGCATGGTCCGCGACGGCGGCGGACAGCAATCGCCACGACGTCGCGAACGCGCTCGGATCCGAGCTGCGGAGTGGCATGAGCGTGGATCTGGTGGCCGATCCGGATGGCCGGATCCGGTTGCTGGCCGGGCGGCGCAGGATCGGACCGCTGTCCACACCAGTCCGGTTTCGACCGCACCCTGACGAGCAAGTGCCTGCCCGCGGCGACGCGGCGGCGGCCGACGCACGCGAGTCGGGTCCCGGACCGGTGGCCGACCCGCCACCCGGGCACGCCACCCCGGCGGGCTGGAGCTTCGCCACCTCCCCCCACCCAGGTGCGCCGGCCACGGCGGCGGGTACCGCCACGGGGGTACCCGCGTTCGTCGTCGAGGTGGAGGTGCGAGCGGGAACCGTCCTCGCGGGCGGACGTCCCATCACGCCGAGTGGTCTCGCACGGCACGTGCGTGCCTGCCCAGGCTGGCGGCAGCGCCCAGTCGTGGCGGTCCCGACGGGAAGGGCTCCGCCGACGGCCGTGGCCGGTCTGCTCTACGGCGGGTTGGCCAACGGACTCGGCGTACCGGTGCTGGCAGCTGACGGCACGGTGTTCACCGGTCCGACCGGCGCGCTGGTCACCGGGGGCACGTTTCATCGGTGGCGGCCTCGGCGTAACGGGGAGCAGGTTCGTCGGCCGGAGCCACTGGGACACTGGTTCCCTGCTCCGATCCCATACGCGAGGCCTGCTTCCTCGGCGTCGGTCCTGGCCTCGACCCCGGCTCCGGCTCCGGCCATCGAGACTCCGGCGTCCGCCGCCTCGGTGGACGTGGCAGTGCTGGCACTGCTGGACCCGGTCTGGCCGTGCCCGGCGGTGAGCGTGGTCGAAGTCCCGGTAACCGTACCGGAGCCGGCCGCCGTGCGACCGGTACCGGTCCCGGAGCGGGATCTGGGGGCGGTCGACGACCTTCAGCTCGGCGTGGCGGAGGGATCCGAACCGACTGCGGGTGATCTGCCGCGCCCGCGCCCACTGCGCCTCGGTGACCCGGCGCGGGCCGCTGGCGAGCGAACGGCTCTGCGGAGCGTGTTGTCCGACCAGTTCGACAAGCATGCCCGGTTCGTGACCCGGCTGCTGGCCGAGCAACCCGGCCTCCGCGCAGGTCATCAGGGGTACGACCTCTTGGCTGCCCTCACGGCGCTGCGGGCGTGGTGCGCGGCCGAGCACGGGTTCGTCGACCAGACGCTGCGAGACCCACCAGACGACGACGCCACCCAACGGGCGCTGGTCCTGGCCGGCTGGGCGGCGCTCGGCCTGGCCCGCTGCCCGGCCCACCTGGGAGCGCTGGTACGCGTCGGTGACCCGCCGGTCGCACTGGTGCAGCGGTACCGGCCGGGAATGGTCCTTACCGAGCCAGGGTTCGTCGAAGCGCACCTCGGCCGGCGACGCCACACCACTGCCACCGTCGAGTACATGATCTGGTCGGTCACGGCACGTCGGATGGGTCGGATCGTGGAGGAGCTGCCCGGGGCCGGTGACGCGCTGTTCGGGCCGGGGGCCCGGTTCGAGGTGCTCGCGGTCGAAACGCCGCCACCGGCCACGCCGGGCGCACCCGCCGAGAACCAGCCGGGGCGGGTCTTCCTCCGCGAACTGACCGGTTCGGGTCGGCCCGGCGGACGCCAGACCGCACAGCGGGTCCTCGATCGGTTGCGGGCGATGGCGACGACCGAACTGGTGCCTGGAGACGAGGTCACGCCCGACTCCACGCCGGGCCGCTACCGGCACGCTCTCGGCGTGGACAGCTTCGGGCAGTTCTATCCGGTGGAGTCGACGCACTGATGAGCGCACGGTCCGCCAACCATTTCGTGCGGAGGAGAATTCGATGAGGTCAGGCATCATCTCGGTGTCACCCGTCGAGCCCGGCTGCCAGCCGACCATCGCCGCGGCGCTGGCTGTCGCCCGTGCCGGGGACACGATCACCGTACTGCCCGGGGTGTACCGGGAGACACTGACCCTGGACCGGGACGTGGTCGTGCAGGCCGAGGAAGGGTCCGGCACGGTCACCATCGAGCCGGTGGACGGCATGGCCGTGTTCGCGGGCCGGGCCGACGCGACCCTGCGCGGGCTGGTCATCAAGGGCGGCACCGACACCCTGCCCACGGTCCAGGTCGCCGGATCGCTCCGGCTGGTCGACTGTGCGGTGAACAGTACTTCGGTGGTGGCGGTGCATGTGCGCGGTGGACGGTTCACCATGACCGGAGGCACCGTCGCCAATCCGACCGGTGCCGGGCTGTTGTTCGAGGCCGGGGGCGGCGGCGTGGTGACCGGTGTCACCGTCCGGCAGATCGGCACGACCGCAGTGGCCGTGGTCTCAGAGGCAAGGCCGTCGCTGCGTGATTGCGTCATCACGGACGTGGCGAAGGTGGGGGTCTACTCGGCTCGCGCCGGAGCCGGAGAACTCACCGGCTGCGAGATCAGTCGGTGTGGCGGCCCAGGTGTCCTGGTCGAGTCGCAGGGCGCGATCACCCTCACCGGCACGACCATACGAGACGTGCAGGCGGCCGGTGCCGTCGTCACCGACGGATCGCCGTCCTTCATCGACTGTGAGGTGCGTTCGGCTGGGGGACACGGGATGGTCTTCTCCGGTACGTCGACGCCCTCGGTGGCCGACTGCCGGGTGTCCGCCACCGCCGGCCACGGAATCCTGGTGTTGGAATCCGCGACCGGCAGCATCACCGACTGTTCGGTGACCGGCGCTGCGGCGGCCGGGATCGCGGTGCGCGACGACGCCGCGCCGGTCGTCGAACGCGGAACAGTCGACGGGTGCGAACCGGCCGGCCTGGTATTTCTCGACCGGGCCGGCGGAACGGTCACCGATCTGGCGGTGCGCGGGGGTGCCATTGGTGTGGCCGTCACCGATCAGGCCGGTCCGCAGCTGCGCCGGCTCAGCATCACCAACGCCGGTGAGTACGGCGTGAGCGTCACCGGCGAGAGCACGGCCGCGATGGCCGGAATCCGGGTGGCGGACTGCGGCCAGGCCGCGGTGCTTGCCGGCGGCGGCACGCCCCGGCTGTCCGACCTGGTGGTCCGGGGCGGGCGCGAAGGGGTACGGGTCACTCTGGGTGGCGCGGTCCATGTCGAGGGCGCTGATCTGGCCGATGGCAGCGGTACGGGCGTCCGGGTCCGTGGCGGCGGAACGGCATGCCTGTCGCGCGTCCGCATCCGGGGCGGCGAAGGCCCGGGAGTGCACTTCGAGGCCGGCTCCTCCGGCACGCTGCACGGCTGCGAGGTCGTCGGCAACGGCGGGGACGGGGTGCGCATCGACACGGCGGAGGAGATCGAGCTGACCGGGTGCACGGTCACCGGCAACCGTGGCGAGCAGGTACGGCGTACCGTCGCGATCCGGGCCGCTACATCGGACGGACCGCTTCAACCACCGGGCCTGGCGGGCGGGCCGCCGGCCGCCGTCATGTCCGTCGCCGCGCGAGACGGTTCGCCACCCCTCGCGCTGGTGCCCGAGGCCACGGCCGGGCAGCCGGGGCGAGCGGAAGCATCCTCCGTAGAGCCGGCCGATCCGACGGCCCCGGTGCTCGCCGAGCTCGCCGCACTCGTCGGTCTGGCGGCGGTCAAGCAGGAGGTCGCCACGCTGGCCGGCCTGCACCGGATCGCACGGCGCCGGGCGGCGGCGGGGCTGCCCACTCCGCCCATGTCCCGGCACATGGTCTTCGCCGGGCCGCCGGGCACCGGCAAGACCACGGTGGCCCGCCTCTACGGGCGAATTCTCGCGGCACTCGGGGTGATCGCCACCGGCGAGGTCGTCGAGGTCTCCCGGGCAGATCTGGTGGCCGAGCATGTGGGCGGGACGGCGGTGAAGACCAGGGAACGGTTCACCCAGGCGCGCGGCGGCGTGCTCTTCATCGACGAGGCGTACACCCTGACCACCGGCGACTCCGGCGGCGGGACGGACTTCGGCCGGGAGGCCGTCGACGCGCTGGTGAAGCTGATGGAGGACCACCGCGACGAGGTCGTGGTCATCGTCGCCGGGTACGCCCCACAGATGCGCGGGTTTCTGGCGACCAATCCCGGACTCGCCTCCCGGTTCGCCAAGACCATCGAGTTCGCCGGCTATTCCTCGGCGGAGCTCGTCACGATCGTCGAGGCGTTGTGCCGGGACCACCAGTATTCGCTGGAGTACGAGACCCGCCGCGCTTTGCACGAGCATTTCGACCGGCTTCCACGCGGTGAGTCGTTCGGCAACGCGCGGGTCGCCCGGCAGCTGTTCGAGGAGATGATCGGGCGGCAGGCGTACCGTCTCGCCCAGCATCCGGACCCCACCGATGCCCAGTTGGCCCAGGTACTGCCCGAGGACGTGGACGGGCCGGCCGCCCAGTCGGCGGCAGTCACCGCCGCCGGTGCCGCCGGTGAGGTCGACCGGCTGCTGGCCCGCCTGAACTCGATGATCGGCCTGGCGGGGGTCAAGAAGGAGGTGTCCGAGTTGGTCGACCTGCTGGCCACGACCCGTGCCCGGGTGGCCGCCGGCCTTCCCGCCCCGTCGCTGTCGCGCCACCTGGTCTTCGAAGGCCCGCCGGGTACCGGAAAGACCACAGTGGCTCGCCTGTACGGGCAGTTGCTGGCCGCGCTGGGGGTCCTGCCGCGTGGACAACTCGTGGAGGTCGCCCGGCTCGATCTGGTCGGCGAGTTCGTCGGGCACACTGCACAGCGCACCCGGGAGGCGTTCGATCGGGCCCGTGGCGGCCTGCTGTTCATCGACGAGGCCTACACGCTGATCTCCGAAGGGCGTGGCGACTTCGGCAGGGAGGCCATCGACACGCTGGTGAAGCTGATGGAGGACCACCGCGACGAGGTCGTGGTGATCGTCGCCGGCTATCGGGCGGAGATGGCCGCTTTCCTGGCGGCCAATGCCGGGCTCGCCTCCCGCTTCACCCGGCGAATCTACTTCGATCACTACGGCGACGACGAACTCGTGGCCATCTTCGAGCAGCTGGCACGGGCGTCGGGGTACGAGTGTGCCGGCGACACACTGGCCGCCCTGCGCAGGAACTTCGCGGCCACTACCCGGGACGAGACATTCGGCAACGGACGGTACGCCCGGCAGCTTCTCGACGAGGTGGTCACGCGGCAGGCGGGTCGGCTGCGGACCACCTCCGCCGCGCCGTCGGTCGACGATCTACGGACCCTGCGGGTCGCGGATGTCGAGTCGATCCTCACGGTCCGGCGGTAGGCCTGCTGGCGCCTGCCGGATGCGCGGGCCAGTCCGGACGTCAAGGTCAGTCGGGTTGGCGCAACCCGTGGTGACACAGAATCTGTTTCAGATTGCGCAGGCCGTAGTACGCGCGGGACTTGACGGTGCCGGGCGGCACACCGAGCCGGCGTGCGACGTCGTCGATTGCCAACCCGCGCAGATAGACCGCGCTGATGGCCTCTCGTTGCTCCGGGGTGAGTTCGTCCAAGGCGGCGTCGATGACGTGTCGGTCGAGGACGGCATCGATCCAGCCGCCGTCGTGCGTCCGCTCGACGACTGGGACAGTGGTCTCGGCCAGCCGGTGACGGCGTCGGTGGACGTCCATCGCCAGATTGCGCGCCACGGTGAACAGCCAGCCGCGGGCCGAACCCTTTCCCGGCTGGAACGCCTCGGGATGCTGCCAGGCCCGGATGATCGTCTCCTGTACCACGTCCTCCGCGCTGGCCGCGTCGTCGCCGATCAGACCGCGGACGTAGGCGAGCAGTGCCGCCCGGTGTCGGTGTGCCAGGTCCGCTGCGGAGGTCGTGGCGGTCGCGGGGAACTCTGCCGTCTGCATCAATGGTGTGTACTCCCAGATGGCGGCGGTCCAGCGACCGCCGGAGGCGGACCGGCCAGTCCATCCTTGGCAAGACGCGGGGCGCGGCAATACCCGTGGAACCACCTGAACTTGCGGTAGGTACGTCCACGAGACACGGACCACCGGGACCACCCGGACGTCAGTTGTTCATCGGAACGAAGCGATGAAGGTCCTGGGCCTGGATACACTCCGCTGCATGCACGACGCCCGTTTGCGCCGGCGGGCGGACGGTGAGACCGCTCCTGCCGAACCCGATCGCGGCCACTCACTGGTCGGACGCTCGGCAGAGTTGGCCACAGTGCTGGCTGCCCTCGGGATTGCACCCGTGGCTGACCTGGGTCCGGTGGCCGACGTCGATCACGTGGGCGACCGGCGAGGTCATGGCGTACTCATCGAGGGCGACGCGGGGATAGGCAAGACCGAGCTGTGGCGCAGCGCCGCGACGGTGGCGCAGGAGCAGGGGGTACGGGTCCTCCGTGCCGAGACGAGTTTCGCCGAGGCGGAGTTCTCCTACGCGGCTCTGGCGGACCTGCTGGTGCCGGTGACCGACGAGGTGCTGGACGATCTGCCACCGCCGCAGCGCACCGCACTCGACGTGGCGCTGTTCCGACGAGTACCGGAGGACGTGACGGTGACCGCCCGGACCGTCGGCATGGCCGTGCACGGCGTGCTGCGGCGGCTGGCCGCCGATGGTCCGCTGGTGGTGGCGGTGGATGACGTCCAGTGGCTCGACGAGGCGAGCACCGCTGCTCTCGTCTTCGCACTGCGCCGACTGACCGATTCGAAAGTCCGGATCCTCGGTACCCTCCGCACCGGCTCGGCCATCCCCGAGCTGGGCGCCAGTCAACGGATCGTCCACAGTGCCGCCGAGCACATCTGGACCAGCGCGCGGCAGAGTCTGCTGACCGTGGTCCGGCTCGGCCCGTTGCGGGCCGCTGAGCTCGGTACGCTGCTCGCGGGGAGACTCGGCCTGCGACTGCCGCGCGAAGAGTTACGCGAGATGGAGCGGCAGACTGGCGGCAACCCCTTTTGGGCTTTGCAGACCGGAGCGGAGATTTTGGCCGCCGGCAGGTCCGGCCCGATTCCGGTGCCGCGTTCGCTAGCCGGGCTCCTGCGTCAGCGGCTGGATCGCCTGGCCGCCCCGCCACGTCAGGTGCTGGCGGTGGCCTCCGCGTTGGCCGATCCCGCTCTCGACCAGGTCATGCGGACTGTGACCGGGGTCGTGGATCGGCCCAGTGACGCGGTGGACGAGGCCGTCGCCGCCGGGGTCCTGATGGAGACGAACGGGACCCTGCGGCCCGCACACCCGCTTCTCGGTGCGGTCGCGGTCAGCTCGATGCCGCCCGGACAACGTCGGGCTATGCATCTGCGCCTGGCCGACGTGGTGAACGGCCCGGAGCAACACGCGCGCCACATGGCGCTGGCCGCCGAGCCGGGTCCGGACGAGCACGTTGCGGCCATCCTGGTGCGGGCCAGTGAGCAGGTACAGCAGCAAGGTGCGCTCGCCGGAGCGGCCGAGCTGGCCGCGACCGCCGCGCGGTTCATCCCGGCGGACCGGGTGGGTGACCGGGCTGCCGCTCTGACCCGGGCTGCAGCCCTGTTCTACGGGGCAGGCGACGCTGAGCGTGCCTCCGCGTTGCTGGCCGATGTGGACACGACGGCGATGGATCTCGCGAGCTGGGCCCAGCTGCATCGGACACGGGTGGACGTGGCGCTTCTGCTGCGCGGCAGGGGCGAGGCGTCCGCACTCGCGGAGCGTGCCTTGGCGGAGGCCGGCGGCGACGCCGCCCGTCGCGTGGTCGCGCTGGCGTTGACCATCGACACCGATGACAGCAGCGATCCGAGTCGGCGGGCGGCGCGGGCGGAGGAGGCGATCCGTCATGCGGGTGACGTGGGCCTGCGGCACCCGCTGTTCGCGGAAGTCCTGTTGAGCCTGGTCAACGCCAGGCTCGACAGCGGGCACGGCCTCGAGCTGTCGATGCTGGAGCGGGCTGAGGAGCTGGAGGCAGGTCTGCGCTGGACGTCGGTGGCGGACCGGGTGGTCAGCTACCGTGGCTACCTGCTCAAGTCCGTCGACGAGATTGCCGGCTCGCGGACCGCGTTGCACGAGGCGATGGCCTTGGCCAGGCAGGGTGGCGAGGACGGCAGTCTGCCCTTCTTCCGGGGGCACCTCGCGCTTACCGAGTTCTGGGCGGGAAACTACGCCGCCGCGCGGCGCAGCCTCGCCGAAGCGACGCCGGCTGGCCTCCCACCGTCCATGGTCGTGATCGGGCTTGGTGCCTTGTTGGAGGCGGTCAGCGGCGATCCGGCGATTGCCGCCGAGCTGCTCGCCGCCGAGCCGGACGGGCCTACGGCCAAGGATCCACGGGGGCAGCTCTTCCGCGAGCACGCCGCCGGGGTCATCGCCCTGCTGCGCGACGATCCCGAGCGCGCAGTCTCCCACCTGCAAACGGCTCTTCGCCTGTCCGAGCATCTCGGTGTGCGGGAACCGGGCCGACGACGGCGTCTGGAAGGGGATCTGGGGGCTTCGCTGGTCCGCGTCGGCGAACTGGCACCGGCTCGAACCCTGGCTGCCGAGCTGTGCCGGCTCGGTGAGGGGCACGGTCGGGATACCCTGACCGGTATCGGGCTGCGCGTCGACGGGCTGGTCGCCGCTGCCGAGGGCGACCTCGACACGGCCGTCACCCACCTGACCGAGGCGGTGGCCCTGCACCGCGCCAGCCAGTTGCGACTGGAGTGGGGCCTGAGCCTGCTGGCTCTGGGGCAGGTGCTGCGCCGTAAGCGGGCCTGGCAGGCGGCCCGCGAAGCCCTGCACCTCGCTGCGGTCCGTTTCACCGAGTTGGGAGCGCCGACCTACCTGGCTCAGGCCGAGGCCGAACGCGCTGTGGTGGGCCGGATGAGGTCTGGCCCGTCCGGGACGCTGACCCGTACCGAGCAGCGGGTGGCCGAACTGGTCGCCGACGGCCGCAGTAACCGGGAGGTGGCCGCGGTGCTGTTCACGAGCGTCCGGACCGTGGAGGGGCATCTCAGCGCGATCTACCGCAAACTCGGCGTACGCTCGCGCACGCAACTGGCGGCAACACTGCCCGGCCTGAGCGCACAGTGGCCGATCCCCAACGGCCCAACCGCCGCCGATTCGGAATCGGCGAGGTTCTCGGCACTGCCCTAGGTGGTGTCCTGCGGATCATGGAGTGCGGTCGGGTACGGCACGGAGCCAGTCGAGCATCTCGATGAGGTCCAGTGTGGCTTCGTAGCTCTCGATGAGCTTGTCGTACCTGGTCGCCAGGCCTCGCCAGTGTTTGCGTCGACCGAAGCCACGTTCGACCTGGTTGCGGTGGGTGTATGCGCTGGTGTCGAAGTCTGGGGGACGGCCGCCTGATGATCCTTTCCTTGTCCGGTTGGCTTTCTGGTCGGCGCGTTCGGGGATCACGGCGGCAATCTTGCGGGCCCGCAACGCGGCCCGGTTCGCCTTGGACGAGTACGCCTTGTCCGCGGTCAGCGAGTCCGGACGCTTACGGGGACGACCGACGCCGCCGGGCCGGGTCACGGCGATCTGATCCAACAAGGGCACCAGTTGCTTGGTATCGGAGGCCTGGCCCGGGGTGATCCGCGTGGCGAGCGAACGGCCTCGCCCGTCGGCCATAGTGTGCACCTTCGTGGTCAACCCTCCCCGGGAACGACCCAGACCCTGACGTGCCTGCGAATCGGTGGTGGTGAGCCCCCTTTACGGGCACCGGCGGCGTGCTGGTGAGCGCGCACGACCGTGGAATCGGCCTGAGCGTCCCAGTCGATGTCACCGTCAGCCTCAGCCAACGCGACCACCTGCTGCTTGAGCCGGGTCCAGGTGCCGTCGGCAGCCCACCGGCGAAACCGTTCATGACTGGTCTTCCACGGCCCGTACCGCTCGGGCATGTCCCGCCACGGCGACCCGGTCCGTTTCACCCAGCAGATCCCGTTGATCACCTGCCGGTGATCACGCCACTGCCCACCACGACGGGACTGCGCGGGCAGCAACGGCTCCAACACCGCCCACTCGGCATCAGTCAAATCAAAACGCGCCACGACCAGAACAACGAACCACCACCAAGATCCGCCGGACACCACCTAGCGGCCTCCACGTCGGCGGCCGGGTGGGTCTGGCACCGCAGCTCCAGCAACTCCACCCGCTGCCGGGCGGGCAACTCGTCCAGGCGCGGCAGCCCGCTGCGCCAGGCGTCATCGTCATCGCCGGTGAGGATCAGAGCGTCGATGAGGTGGGGCAGGTACGCCACCTGCCGTGCGGCGCGCTTACGTAGCAGCGCCACGGCCCACGCGATGTGGGCGGCGTCGCGGTCGGTCTCCGCCACCGTCGCGAGCAGCGACCGGAGGTTGTCGATCGTCGGCTGGGCGTGGAACCCCGTCCGACGCTCATCGACCGCGTCATCCGGCTGGCCCGCGTCGATCAACAGTCGCACCAGCAGGTCGCGCAGCCCCACCGACCAATAGCCGGACGGATGCACGGCGAGCCCGCGTCGGACCCAGTCGATCGCCTCAGCGGGCCGGCCGGCCTCGGCCCAGTACCCGCACGATCCGCCCGTACTGGTCGGCGCTGACCAGGTCCTGCGCCAGCACTGTCACGTACCGGTCCACGTCGCCGGAGACCTCGGCCAACTGCTCCCGCAGGTACCGCACCGCCCACCGCTGATGCCGCTCGTCGGGCTCCGCCGCGGCACGCTCGTCAACCAGCCGCGCTGCCTCGGCCAAGCCCTTCGGCCCCAGCGCCGGGGCCCGGTCGCGCAGCACCACGTCCGGCCAACCGGGGCCGTCGCACACCAGCTTCACAGCCACGCCGCCAGCCACCGACGACCGACCACCGCCACAGCCCCACAACTCAGAACTCGGGGGTCGCCACGACGGATGCCTCCCATGCTCCCGGTGGCGACGGCGCTGGCCGGCCCGCCGAGCGGTCCGGGTGAGCCCGGTGACCGCCCTGGCCGTCGACAACTGACCCTAAGTGATCAGGACGGGTGAACGTCGGGTGCGGTCGCGGCGGCGGCCGGATGTCCAGTTGGCGCCATGTCGCCTCTGCGGCACGGCTGATTGCTGACCAGCGAAATGTTTCGGCCACAGACTCCGACTGGCGCCGTTGACGGCGTCTTCGCGCAAGTCGGAGGAGTCCCGCAATGTCATATCCGCTGCGTCGTACCGCTGCCGTCCTGGCCGCGGTGCTCGCGTTCACCGCTGCCGGGCCGCCGCCGGCCACAGCCGCGCCCCCGTCCGCCGTTCCCCGGGTAACCGGGTCGCTGGCCGCGCCCGGTGGTGCCGTCGCCGGGTCACGGGTCACCCTGATCACCGGCGATGTCGTCGAGGTCTCGGCGGCTGGCGCCGGCCGGTACGCGGCGTCGGTCCGCCCGGCGGCCGGCCGGGAACGGATCACCTTCCACACCGTGGAGGTGGACGGCGGGCTGCGGGTACTGCCCAGCGACGTGGTGCCGTACGTCTCGGCGGGCACCCTGGACGCCGACCTGTTCGACGTCGAGGAGCTGATCGCCGACGGGTACGCCGACGGCGCCTCGGCCAGCCTGCCGCTCATCGTCCGTTACCAGAACCCCGGCGTCGACACCGCCCGCACCCTGGCCGGCACGACCAGCGCCCGGCCGCTGACCAGCATCGGTGGCGCCGCACTGGCGGCCGAGAAGGACTCGCTGGCTGGCTTCTGGCAGACGGTCAGCCCGGCCGACCCGGGCAACGCGGCCGGCTCGGCGCGCTCCGGCGTACCCGTGCTCGGCGGCGGAGTCAGCCAGATCTGGCTGGACGGCCGGGTCCGTCCGGTGCTGGACCGCAGCGTCGCCCAGATCGGTGCCCCGGCCGCCTGGCAGGCGGGCTTCGACGGTGCCGGGGTGAAGGTGGCGGTGCTGGACACCGGCGTCGACCAGACCCACCCGGACCTCACCGGCAGGGTGACGCTCGCGCAGAACTTCACCACCAGCCCGGACACCACCGACCACCATGGACACGGTACGCACGTCGCGGCGACCGTGGCGGGCACCGGCGCCGGATCCGGCGGTACCCGCAAGGGCGTGGCCCCCGGTGCGAGCGTGCTGGCCGGCAAGGTGCTCGGCGACGACGGCACCGGCTACGACTCCTGGATCATCGCCGGGATGCAGTGGGCCGCCGACCAGGGCGCGGCGGTGGTCAACATGAGCCTCGGCGGCGGGCCGACCGACGGCACCGACCCGCTCAGCCTGGCGCTGGACCGGATCACCGCCGAGAGCGGCACCCTCTTCGTGGTGGCCGCCGGCAACGAGGGCGCGAGCTACACCGTCGGTTCGCCCGGCGCCGCCCCGTCCGCGCTGACCGTCGGCGCGGTGGACCGGGACGAGTCCCTCGCCGACTTCTCCAGCCGGGGCCCCCGAATCGGCGACGAGGGGCTGAAGCCGGATGTCACCGCCCCCGGTGTGGGTATCGTCGCCGCCCGCGCCACCGGGACCACCATGGGCACGCCGGTCGACGACCGGTACACCGCCGCGTCCGGCACCTCGATGGCCACGCCACACGTGGCCGGTGCCGCCGCGCTGCTGGCCCAGGCGCACCCGGACTGGTCGGCGCCGCGGCTGAAGGATGCACTGGTCAGCACGGCGCGGACCAACCCGGACCTGTCGGTGTTCGACGAGGGCACCGGCCGGGTGGACGTGGCTCGGGCGGTCGGCCAGCGGGTGTACGCCAGCGGCCAGGTCGACTTCGGCCTGCACACCGACCCCGACTCCGTGGCCGCCGCCCGGTCCGGTGCGGCGGCGGCGCCGGTCGGCAAGGTGGTCACCTACACCAACGACGGGCCGGCGCCGGTCACCCTCACCCTGGCCGTCGAGATCGAGAACGTCGTCACCGAGGTACCGGAGACCGACGCCGTCACGACCGGCACCGGCACCGTCACCGTGCCGGCCGGGGGTTCGGTGGACGTACCGGTCAGTGTCGACCTGGCCAAGCTGGACCGGGGGCAGTTCGGCGGCTGGATCACCGCGACCGGCCCGGACGGCGTACTCGCCACCACCGCGGTGGGAGTCACCCTGGACGGGCCCCGGCACACGGTCACCTTCCGGGCGGTGGGCCGTGACGGTCGGCCGGTGGCGGTGCCGGTCATCGCCCTGATGGGCGACAGCAGCCGCTGGGATCACCTGGGCTTCCTGTTCTCGGGGTCGACCAGCACCGTCGAGGTCGCCGAGGGTTCGTACCTGCTGCACGCGCTGATCGAGGACGGCGGTGTGCTCGACGAGCAGGCCACCCTGATCACCAATCCCGAGCTACGGGTCGACCGGGACATCGAGGTGTTGTTGGACGCCCGCCGGGGTACCCCGATCCGGATCAAGACGCCCAAGCCGGCCGAGCAGCAGGCGGTGCTGAGCTACTACGTGCACCGGGTGACCGGCACCGGCCGCCGGATCAGCCACGGCACCATGCACTACAGCACTGTCCAGCAGGTGAACGTCACCCCGACCAGGAAGCTGACCGGTGGAGAGTACGAGTTCTCGTCCCGGTGGCAGCTCGTCGCGCCGATGGTGCGCGCCGAGGTCGCCGGGGTGTCCGGTCCGCTCGATGTCAACCTGACCGGGCAGTCCCCGGCGTACGACGGCACCCGGCGGTTCCCGCTGGTCTACGCCGGTCGGGGCACCCCGGCCGAGTTGGCCAGGGCCAAGGTGCGCGGTGCGGCGGTGCTGATCGACTCGACAAACGAACCGGGTGGGGAGGACGCGCCGAGTGAGAGTGAGGTGACCGCGGCGGCGGCCACGGCGGGTGCGGCGGTGACGCTGATGGTGCGTCCGGCGGACTGGTCGGCATGGACGGTGTGGCAGCCCACCGGCGACCGGGAGGTGATCCCGATGCTGGCTGTGGCGAACGACGACGGCCAGCGGCTGATCGCCCGGGCACAACGGCGCCGGGCAACGCTCAAACTGACCCTCACCACCTCCAGCCCCTACCTCTACGACGTTCAGCACGTGGAGCGGAACCGGATCCCGGATCGGATCGTCTATCGGGTAACCCCCGCCAACTCGGTACGGATCACCACCCGGTACGCCGACAACGGCGGATTCCCCTGGGCAAAGGAGCAGCGGTTCGGATGGCGCCCCTGGCAGGAATATTCATGGAACGACATGTCCCGGTTCGTTGCGACGCCACTGGAGCGCGAGGAGTGGGTGACCACCGGCGACTCGGTCTGGCAGCACCGAGTGAGCCACGAGTGGCCGTGGAACAGCTTCGGCGCCCTCGACACCGGAATGGCCGAGCCGCCGACCACCTACCGCGCCGGTAGGGCCGCGGAGACCTGGCTCGCCCCGGTGACCCGCCCGGCGTCCCCCCGGGGGGTACCGGAGCTGGTCTCCACCCGCACCGGGAACACCCTCGCGCTGCGGGTACCCGAGTTCGTCGACGCCGACGGTCACTACACGATCGGGGAGACGTTCCAGGTGGGCGCCAAGCTGTGGCGCGACGGAGAGCTGCTGGCCGAACTGCCCGACGCCCGGCAGGACGTGACCACCGTCGGGCCCGAGGCCGAGTACCGGCTGGCGCTGACCACCGAGCGCGGTGGCGAGGAGTGGGCCTGGGGCACCCGTACCGAGACGGTGTGGCAGTTCCGTTCCGGGCAGCGATCCGGTGGCGACGCCCGGCCGCTGTCGCTGTTGCAGGTCGACTACGCCGCGCCGGTGGATCTGACCGGGCGGGCAACCGACCGGCCGCACACCGTCGGGCTGACCGTCCGGCACCAGGACGGTCACGCCACCGCGAAGGGAACCAGCCTGACCGCCGAGGTGTCCTTCGACGAGGGCGCCACCTGGAGGTCGGTCCGGGTGACCGGGCACGGCAACGCATACCGGGCCAGCGTTCCGGCCGGGAAGGGCACCGTGTCGCTGCGGGTCCGGGCCACCGACCGGGCCGGCAACGCGGTCACCCAGACCGTGATCCGGGCATACGGCCTGCGTTGAGCGGGCTCCGGGCGGGACGGCCCTGCGCCGTCCCGCCCGGAGAGGCGCCGCCCGGCCGTCACAGCCAGCCCCGGCGGGCGGCCTGGAACGCCAGCCCGGTGCGGGTGTCCACCCCGGCGACCGCCATCAACCGCTCCAGCCGACGTTGTACGGTCCGCCGGCTGACCCCGAGCTGCGAGGCGATCGATTTGTCGGGAAAGCCGGCCACGAAGAGTGACAGCAGGAACCGCTCGCCGTCGTCCAGGGCATCGTCGGCCGCCGCGTCGGACAGTCCGCCCTGGTCGGCGTCCCAGCGGACCGGGGTCGCCCGGTCCCAGTGGCTCTCGAAGAGCGCCAGCAGTGCGTCCAGCAGTTCACTGCGCCGGATCAGTGCGGCCGTCGGCTCCCCGATGTCGCGCTCGTCGTCCGGCACCAGTGGGCAGATGGCGGTGGACCGGTCGACGATGGCGATCCGGACCGGCAATGTCGGCAGGGTCCGGGCCTCCTCGCCGCCGCGTACGCTCTCCGCGATGCTCTCCAACTCGCCGGGTGTCTCCAACAGAGCTCGCTCGTAGATCGCCCGGTAGCGCACCCCGCGGGCCAACGCCCCGGACTCCTCCTCGTTCTCCGCGCCGGACATGGCCAGCGGATTGGCCCGGCAGAACCACAGGATCTCCTCGCGGGCGGAGTCCTGGAGGTCGCGCAGCCGGTCGCGCAACGCGGCGGCGCCGACCACCACCTCCACCAGTTGGTCGGCGTCGCGGCGCCGGGCGTTGGCCCGGTACTCCTCGGTCAGCGCGGCGACGGCCTGCCGGGCGGTCTCCAGTGACTCCTGCCGGCGCAGCAGGGTCTTGCCGAGGGCGACGTCCGGCGGCAGCGGTTCGAACGCCGGGTCCGGGCCGGGGCGCGCCATGACCAGCCCCTTGCTCCGCAAGCCCTCCAACAGCCCGGCGGCCTCGTCGAGTGGTATCTCGGCCAGCCCGGCGAGGTCAGCGGGGCGGGCCGCGGAGAGTCGCAGCAGCAGCCGGTACGCCTGCTCCTCCTGCGGTTGCAGTAGCCCGGCGTCGTCGAACATTCCCCGCTCCTTCTACTTCCCGTGAACTGGGAAGACTCTACGAAGCGGCCGGCTCTCCCGGGATCTCACCCTCCCGCAGCCACGCCCACGCCGTCCCGGGCACCTGCACCCAATTCGAGTTTGAGTACCGCCGGGACCTCACCGACGACGACCGCAACTCCTGGGAGCACCCTCGCCAGGACCATCGATGCCGTCGCTGAGTCGACATTCGAGTCGGGTGCCGATTTGCCCACAACAGGGTGACCCTGCCGAACGAGCCACACATCATCCACTCCTGCCGCGATCGGGTCGTTACGCAATGCAACTTCGCTGTGGGTGGAGTCGAACGTTCCCTCCTGTGTTCAGTTGGGCGTTCTGAGGTAGATTCGCCGCCGCGACGGCCGACGACGGGGAGGGTCAGCGGGGGATGGACGCCAGTACCGAGGAACTGCGGGATGCGCACGACGTGCTGTCGCAGTGGTATGCGGAGAACCTGGTCGGGGTGCTGGAGAGCATGCCGGTCGAGCGCGCGATGCTCGACCTGTTCGCCGAGCTGACCTTGGCCGTGGGTGCGGAGGTCGCGGATGTGGGCTGCGGCACCGGGCGGCTTCTTCCGTACCTCGCGGGCCGGGGCCTGTCGCCGCGCGGGGTGGATCTGTCGCCAGGGATGGTGGAGGTGGCGCGGCGGGAGCATCCGGGTTTCGGCTACGAGGTCGCCGATCTGCGGGAGTTGCCGTTCGGGGACGCGTCGCTGGCGGGGGTGGTGTGCTGGTATTCGTTGATCTTTCTGGCACCGGACGCCCGGGTACGGGCGTTCGCCGAGTTGGCCCGGGTGGTGCGGCCGGGCGGCTACCTGGTGGCGGCGTTCAAGCACGGCGACGGGACCGGGCATCGTAATGGTCCCGGTAGCCGCGTCGGCAGTCTCGGCGTCGACTTCGATCGGTACTGGCTCTCGGCCCGAGAGATGGAGGACCGCTTCACCGCCGCCGGGTTCGCCCTGGTTTTCCAGGGCTGCACCCCACCCGAAGAGGCAGAGCCCCCGTACGGGTACATGCTGGTCCGCAAGACCGGCTCCGCGGACGGGTAGTGCGCGGATTTGCCCGCAGGTCGGGTGCGAGATCGGTGCAAGCTTGCTGGAAAGGCGGCGCCCGGTCAGGTGCCGGGAACGGTGTCCCGAACCAGCGAGAAGACCTCCGCCCCATGTCCAGGCTCATCAAACAGGCGATATGCCTGACAGGCTCGTGTCAGCGCCCACTCGAACCCCTCCCGCGTGATGTCGATGGACAGCACGCGCTCCTGCCCGGGCTTGGTGGCCCAGCCGCAGCGGTACATCATCCACAGGAACGACGGCTGGCTCGCTACCTGGCGTTACGGTTGGCCCCGGCTCGACAGTCGCAGTCCGTGAACAGGTGATTGATCAGCCCATCCAGCAAAGCCAGCCGATCAGGTGCCCCGCGACGCCTCAGACGGGCCGGGGCACCAGGACCACCACCGCAGTTTCGGACGACCGCCGCGCGGCGTAGCCGTCCAGGTTCTTGTCGATCTCACGCCAGCGGGCCCACAGCCGCGACCGTTCGTCGCCCGTCGCCGCATGAGCACGCACCGGCCGCGGCCCGTCGACCAGGTCGACGGTCGCGTCCGGGTGCGCCTGCAGATTGAGCCACCAGGCCGGCTCGGGCTCCCCCCACCCGTTCATGGCCAGCGAGACCAGATTCTCGCCGTCCTCGTAGTACCCGAGGATCACGCTGCGCTGCTGGCCGGTGCGACGCCCGACGGTGGTCAGGCGCAGCATTCCGTACCGGTTGCCACGCGGACGCGACAGCCCGACCCGGCCGCCGGAACGCCGGAACACGCCCCGATGAGCCGACCAGAACAGCCGAATGAACCAACGGGGCGGCAGCCACGGCTTCTTGACAGGGCGCAGGTCCGATCCGGTCACTCCTGCACCGTATCGGCCGCTGTCACGCACGGACGGCAACCAGCGGCAGGCCGGTAGCGCCGAACGGTCTGCTGACAGCCGGCCTGCCCACCCGATCAAGTCAACGTCCGCTCATGCGGCCTGCGGTCCGCAGAGCAGGCGAAGTGCGACCGTAGGTGGCACGACCCGATTACCGCGGAAGGGTCTGGGTCAGGTTGACCATGTTGCCGTCGGGGTCGTGGATATGGGCCACTCGCTGGCCCCACGGCATGTCGGTCGGCGGGCCGAGCACCTGCCCGCCGGCTGCCTCCACCTGTTCCAGCAGCGCGTCGACGTCGTCAACCTCGACGCTCAGCAGGATCCGCGGCGGCGCCGACAGATCGACGTCGGCCTCGTTGACCAGCCCGAGTTCCGAGTCGCCGAGTTCGAGACCGACGAAGAAGACGGGTCCGTCGGCCGGGAAGCGGTTTGTCTGAACGGCGCCGAGCAGGCGCTGGTAGAAGGCGCGCTGGCGGTCGAGGTTCGGCGTGGTGATGATGGGCTGGACGGTTGGCACGCGATCTCCTGCGGGTCCGTTCGGGTCCGGTCCCAGGGAGTACGTCCCAGCGTGTCGGAACTCATCGGTGCGGCGGGAGTCCGAACAGCGGCACCAGCCGGTCGGCGTCGAGGTACGTGACGATACCGGTGATCAGATCGTCAACCACATCGAGAATGACGAGCGCGAACGGGAGGTGGTCGCCGGCCGGGCCGGGGCGCGTCTGCCAGAACGCCGGTGATCCGTTCGCCTGTACCGGCCACAGCCGCGCGCCCGCGCAGGACGCCTGCGGGTCCAGCAGCGCCACGCGGATCTCGTCTCGGCCACGGAGCCACCACGCGAACGGCGGCATCGACATCGTGGCGTCCTCATGCAGCAGCGACACGAGCGTGGCGACGTCATGGCGTTCGAACGCGGCGCAGTAGCGGTCGAGCAGATCACGCTGGGCTGGGTCGGCCGGTCGCGACGGATCGCTAGGCGTGGGGCCGGTCGTCCGCAGCGTGGCCCGGGCTCGTTGCAGCGCGCTGTTGACCGATGCCACGGTGGTCTTAAGCAGATGCGCGACCTCCTCTGCCGTCCAGCACAACACCTCACGTAGGATCAGCACGGCGCGTTGTCGGGGCGGCAGGTGCTGGAGCGCGGCGACGAACGCCAACCGGATCGTCTCGCGTTGGACGGCCAACTCCTCCGGGCTGTCGGTCGCCGGCAGGGCACGGCCGTCCGGGATCGGGTGAATCCACCGCTGGTCCGCCACCGGCACGCCGAGGACGGCGCCAGCGTGAGCCGCCGGGCCCAGGTCCATGGCCAGAACACGGCGTTGCGCGCTGCGGAGCATGTCGAGGCAGACGTTCGTCGCGATACGGTACAGCCAGGTGCGTAGCGACGCTCTCCGCTCGTCGTAACGGTCGTACGACCGCCATCCCCGCACCAGGGTCTCCTGCACCGCGTCCTCGGCCTCGAAGCCGGAGCCGAGCATCCGGTAGCAGTAGCCGGTGAGTTCTGTCCGGAACCGTTCCAGCTCGGCGCCCTCGCGGGTCGACGTCTCCACCATCCTCCCGACCCTACGCATCGGGGGAGACAGTGGGGCGACCGATGAGTCCGCCGCACTCCGTCCGTATGTCATGCAGCACAACCCGATGGAGGCGGAGAGTGACCAACGAGAGGGCTGACAGTGATTGAGGAAGACATCCGGGCGGCGGTGACGGCGGAGCGGAGCGAACAGGCAGACCTACTCGCCACCCTTCGACCGGACCAGTGGGACGCCCCGACCCTGTGCGCCGGCTGGCGGGTCCGGGAGGTCGTTGCCCACACGACGATGCCGTTCCGGACCTCGGTCGGCCGGACGCTCGTGGAGCTGGCGAAGGCAGGCGGCCGTTTCAACCGGATGGCCGACCGGTGTGCACGGCGCGACGCGGCCCGAATGACCAGCACGCAACTCGTGGCGACGCTCCGCGACAACGTCGCACATCCCTGGAAACCGCCGGGCGGCGGTATCCCCGCAGCCCTGTCCCACGACGTCATCCACGGGCTCGACATCACCGTCGGCCTCGGGTTGGGCCGGCGGATTCCGTCCGACCGCATCGCTATCGTCCTCGCCGGGCTGACGCCCAGGAACGTCGCGTTCTTCGGAACGGACCTCACCGGAGTGGCGTTGCAGGCAACCGACCTCGACTGGCGTCACGGCACCGGAACACCGGTGCGAGGACTGGCCCAGGATCTACTGCTCGTGATCTGCGGACGCCGTCTCCCACCCGGCCACCTGGAAGGCGACGCCGCCAGCCGGTTCACGCGATGACCGGCGTGACAACGAACCGTGGTGGGACATGATCCAGGCCGGCCCGGCCCTGATCGCATGCGGGCCGTGCTCTGGTCCATCGGCAGCGGAGCAATCCCCGGTTGCAAAGCCGGCGCGGCGCCGACTACGACGTGGACCGGTTCCTGCCCCGCCGCAGCGGTGCAGATCCACCACTGACGTCCCGGCCGTCCGCTAGCGTGCGGTGTGGGCCGGCCCGTCACAGCCGCGCCGGCCCACACCGCACATCATGGACACGAGATCCGGAGGTCTCCGTGGCGACCCGGCTGGGCAGCATCGACGCCACCCCCGTGCCCGAGCGCTGCCTGATCACGATCATCGGCGCGGACTTCGACACGTTCGACCACCCCGACCCCACCCCCCACCCTTTGTGCTGGGCCAGCACCGAACAGATCCACCTGTTCAGCGAGATCAGCAGCGGGCACCGCGCCCACGTCAGGGTCGAGGCGTGGGACGGCCCTGCGCCACCGGAGACGGATGAGTGGGAGGCGCACGGCCGCACCGAACTGCGCTCCACCAGCGGCACATTGAGCATCAGCGTCCTGGACGAGCGGCTGCTCACCCCACCCCTGCCGATCGGCGAGCCCGGGCCGTACACCGTGGACGTGCACGTCACCGGCCGACGTCGGCTGCGCGCCCTGCGCGGGCAAGACGCCTGGTACGCCGACGAGCCCCCGACCGCCGTCGAACGATTCCGGGTCCGCGTCTGGCCACAGGCCTAACCACCTCGCGCGGCAGCGGGCGGCGACGATTGCTGCGCAAGGTGCGTTCCTGGCTGGAGAACCCATTGACCGGCAGCGTGACCGGCCCGGACGTTCAATCGGTCATCGGGGTGCCGGAATGCACAGGGCATCGAGCTCCGGGTAACTCACCGCCTGGTCGAGCGTGTGGTAGGTGCCCGCCTCCAGTAGTTCGCGGGCGGCTCGCTCGGCCACGCCGTACGCTGCCTGGGCAATCGCGGTCCCGACGCTAATCCGGCTCACCCCGACAGCGGTCAGCTCGGCGACGGTCGGTCCGCCCGGTCCCGCCATCGCGTTTACTGGCAGCGGTGACGCTGCGGTCAGCGCGCGGAGCGTGTCGAGGTTCAGCAGACCTGGCACGAACAGGCAGTCGGCGCCGGCCTTGGCGTATCCGGCGGCGCGGGCGAGGACGGCGTCGAGCCGCACTGCGGGCTCGCCGATCTGAAACAGGTAGACGTCCGTGCGGACGTTGATCACGAATTCCGGCACGCCCACGTCGGCCGCCGCCTCCCGTGCGGCCTGAACACGTTGCATCTGCTCCTCGACGGACAGCAACGTGCCGTCTGCGGCACGGGAGTCCTCGATGTTCATTCCCACGGCGCCCGCCTCGATTGTCGCCCGGACAGTGGCTGCCACGTCGTGGGGCGTAGGGCCGTACCCACCCTCGACATCGGCTGTCACCGGCACGTCGACGGCCTCCGCGATGCGGCGCACCGCCGCCATCATGTCTTCCCGGGTCAGCGACTCCCCGTCGGGCCGCCCGAGTGACCAGGCCACACCGCCGCTGGTCGTCGCCACGGCGGCCGCGCCGGCCCGGGCCATCAAAGCCGCGCTGGCCGAATCCCACGCGTTCGGCAACAGCAGCACGGATCGATCGTGCAACGCCCGTAACCTGCGGGCCTTGTCGGTGACGAGTACATCGGTCACGGTGTCCCTCCATCAATCAGGCAAATGCGCGCAGGCGATCGGGCACTCACGATGCCGCTCGACGGTCCGCTCGCGCCCCCGTCGAGCCGGCCATGAGCGCGGGGACGGCGGTGCCCCCGGGACGTCGCCGCCCAAGCAGGGAGGCACCGTCCGCCGCCGCCGTGCCCACCGTTTCCGCAACCGCAGGATCCGCTGTCATGGCTCGGTCGGCACGGCTCAAGTCTTCACGGAACGAATCATCATGGCTGGCGGCTTTCGGTCCTGACCACGTCCATGGCGCGAACGAATCCCACAAGACCGTTGCGGCTGACAGCCACTGATCAAGGTCTCCACGCTCCAGCAGTACCGCTGTGGGGCCGCAGCTCCTCGGCCGCCGAGCGGGCGCGCTCAAGGCGGAACTCCCGTCACCCTCCGTGGACACCCTGGCACGGGCATCGACCCGACCGCCGTGCACGTAACGTCTCACCCGCGCGGCACATTCGGTGACGGCCAGACTCATCGCAGACGCGGTGGCACCGCTCCACCGGTGTCGCGCTCATCGGCGGTGGCCTGGGGCACGGCGTTCGGTGTGGCCATCCAGACCCGCAGGACAGCATTGGTTGCGGCAGCATGGTTCAGTTGCTGCGCGGCCGTCATCTGCCTCGGCCTGCGGGCGCGCGTGGTAATCGACTATGACGTCCACCGGTGGCTGCGGCCGGTGAATCCGAGGACTCGGTCGAGCAGGGGAGCACCGGCGGGCAGAGCAACTGACGGCCCGAACAGGCCGGGGGCGCCGTCGCTGCCGGTCTGTTGAGACACCAGGCCGTGGATGGCGTCGAGGGCCTGGCTGTCAACGTCGTATGGCTGTCCGGTCGCGCTGGCGAGATCCCACCCGTGAACGACCAGTTCGTTGAGTGCGACGATGCCCATGATCTCGGCCGGCAGCACCACCCCGCCGGCCGCGGTCTCGCCGGTCCAGGCTGCTGGCTGGCGCCAGGCGACAACCAACTCGTCGAGGTGCGCCGGCAGTCGGCTGCGCCACTTCGGGTCGAGGTTGGCAACCGAGGGGTCGACCGGGCCGGCCGGCGCGGCGTCGGATCCTTTCTCCGCGGCTATCCGGAACGCGACCGTCAACCCCATGAAATGGTCGAGCAGATCGCCGACGGTCCACCTCTCACACGGGGTGGGACAGGTGAGCTGGTCATCGGTCACCCCATGCAGCAGCTTTTCCAGCGCGCGAGCCGCAGGCTCAAAATCCGGGCTGCCGTTGCTCTCGATCATCTCTTTCCTCCTTCGCGAACGCATCTGGACGCTACCCGCCCGGACCGACAGAACAGTCCACAGGCGAATGATCACGCCGACTGACGGTCACTCCACGGGCCGGGCGACTGTGCTCGATCGCCCAGCCGGGCGACCGGCTCCCGATCACGATCGGACAGGTTCGCGCACTGATAGTGGAGTGCCCGCTGACAGCGGTTCTCATCCCGGATCAGTACTCCGGCCGGTGGACGGAGCCGCTGGACCGAGCCATCCGCGACGAACTGCTCGCCCGGGAGGCCGCTCGCCGGGCGACCGTCACGGTGGGCACTGCCGGCGGCGTCGGCCCGGCGCGCCGGATTCGGCCAGCAGACGGTGGTGGCTGGTCCGGATCGCGCGTATCTCGTTTGAGCAGGTCACATGGGACGACGAGGTGGCCTACCGGGTAAGGTCGGCGCTGGCCGGGCATCGTCAGGAGGAGCGTCTGCGTCCGCCCACCGACTCGTCGCGGAAGCAGCGGCGGGTCGACGTGAACGAGACCCGGGTCGCGGACGTGATGGAGGCGGAGGAGTCGCCATGACTGTCGCTGCCGTTGTCGGCGCAGTGTTGGCGCTGTTCGTCGTGGTGGCCGCGCTCGTCTACCTGGGCCGCCGGCGCGCCAGGCCGCACGCCCTCGGCCGGTCGTTACGACTGCTCGCGCTCGGGGCGACGCTGGGGATCGCCACCGCCGTGCTGCCGGCCACCGTGTCGGAATTCCGGCCCTGTTCCTCGGCGCGGCCGCCGTCGTGTCGATCACGCCACGGCGCGGGATGTCCGTCGCCGACCACCGGGACCGGACCGTGGACCCGTGACGGACCTCCCGGCCGGCTGCGCGGCCGACCGGGAAGCCCCGCCCCGTGCTCACTCGAAGGAGATGCGCAGCAGGGTGGTAAAGCGCTCGGCGTACGGCCGCCGTCGCCCGCTCGCGCCGTGCGTTGGCCGCATCGACGAGGAGGAGGCGGGCGGGTAGGCCAGCCCCCGGCGTTCGACGGACGCTGGAACCCGGGGATCACGTCATCCGCGGAGGCGGTCCAACTCGGCGAGGTACACCGCCTGCAAGCGGTCATTGTGCCGGAGCAGCAGCGCGACTTCCTCGACGGTGTAGCCCTCGATGAGTCGTTCCGCCCGCTCGGCGAACCGCTTGTACGGTTGCGCCAGCTCGGCGATCCGCTCCGGTCGCAGGGTGACGATCACCCGCCGCCGGTCCGCCGGATCGCGCTCGGTCGTCACGTAGCCCGCCTGCTGGAGCCGGCGGAGCATGCTGGTCACCGCTCCGGTGGTGAGGTTGGTCCGCTCGGCGACCTGTCCCGCGGTGGCGGATCCGACGTCCGCCAGGTGGTCCAGGCACTCCAGGTCGCTAACGGTGAGGCCGAGCCGCTCCGCGATGGCGTACCGGAACACCATGGACAGCCGCGACGTCTCCCGCCCGGCGCGCATGAGGTCGGCGATCGCGGAGGCACGGGCCGGCTCGTGGGACATGCCCGCAATCATGCCTCCGGTACGGTGACCCGGTGCAGCCGCGGTAACACGCGGGTCAGCACCCAGTGCGGTGCGGCTGCGCCCCCGGTGAGGCGGCGCATCAGCCCGGCGGCGGTGTCGACGGCGCGGAAGGCGTAGGGCACCATCTCGTCCTGGTAGCCGGCGATCGCCTCCTCCACCGGCGTGCCGCTCGCCCGGGCCTCGATGAGCCGATGGCCGAGCAGGGCGGCGTCGCGGAGTGCGGTGTTGCCGCCGTGTGCGCCGAACGGCGGCATGGCGTGTACGGCGTCGCCCATCATCGTCGCCCGGGACACCGCCCACCGGCGCGGGCGCCGGCCGGTGGCGAAGAGGTTGAGTACGGTGGCGTCCAGCTCGGCCGTGTCGACCAGCAGTCGGATGAGCGGGTGGAAGTCCGTACTCATCCGGGCGGCCAGTTTCCACAGCGCTCGCAGGTTCCCGCGGACGCCGGTGGGCACGTCCTCCTGCCGGAGCAGCAGTGCCCACATGACGTAGTCGTCGCCGGTGGGCGCATAGCTGCCCGGTGCCAGGCGCGCGAACGCCTCCCGTGGGCGCTCGCCGAACCGCATGGAGGTGAAGAAGAAGGCGCGGCCCGGTCGGTCGGCGATGGCCAGCACGCCGCTGGCACGCAGCGCGTCCGGGATGACGCTCTCGCCGTTGCGCCGCAGGGGCGACCGGCCGTAGATGCCCACCATCGAGGTGTCCGCCGGGTCCGCGTCCGGCATGAGCTGCGCGCGCAGGGCCGAGCCGACGCCGTCGGCGCCCACGACGACGGTTGCCGCGGCGGACCCGCCGTCGGAGAACCGCAGCCGCAGCTGTGCCGGGTCGCCGCTGTCCACCGCGACGGCGGCCTTGCCGTAGTGGATGCGCCCGTCCAGCCCGGACTGCAGGATCGACCGCAGGGTCAGCCGGTCGACCTGGCGGGTCTCGTGCGGCTCGTCCTTGAGGGTGATGCTGAATGCGTTCCGCAGCCGGCTGTCGGTGAAGCGCAGGTGCCCGCCGGGCTCGTCGCCGGTGGTCAGCGCCAGGCGGTACAGCGGGCGGGGCAGGCTTTCGCGTAGCGCCTCCAGCCCGTACCGGTCGAGAATGATCCGGTAGCCCTGCCGCCTGACGAAGGGGCCCGGGTCCCGCTCGTAGACGTGCACGTCGATGCCGGCGCGCCTCAGGTAGTGGGCGAGGCAGAGGCCGGAGAGGCCGGCGCCGGCGATCGCCACCGAGAAGTCAGTCGATACGCTCATGCAGTTATCTTAATGACTAAGATAACATGGGCAAAGCCGCCGGCAGGCCCATGGTCCGCCGCCGAGCCGGTCGACCGGCCACCGTGGACCGGTCCGCCGGTGTGGTTCGGCGCAGGTCGGTGCCGGGGCACGGTCGGTGGTCTGCGGGACCACAGCGCCGATGGCTCCGGCGTCCGCCGGGGCCATCGGAAGTCGCCCGTGCTGGGCAGTGGAACAGGTGCTCAGCCCGCGCTGAGGTCACGTCGGCGGAAGCCGGCGACCGCCAGGGCCAACAGCGCAGCCGCTGCCGCGGCGAGACCCACCAGGTGTGCCGGATCGAGGGGCGCGTTCGGGTAGCTGCCGACCCACCAGAACGGCGAGAGGGCCTTGACCGCCGTGGGCAGTTGGAGGACAGATCCGAAGAACCGCTCCACCACGATGATCGCGCAGAACACCCAGGCGAGCGCGCTCGCCCGGGGAACCCAGGCATAGAGCGCCGCGGTGAAGGCGATCAGCACGGCGATGCCGAGCGCGAACGCGCCGGCACTCTTCAGCAGGATCAGCAGACTGGTGTCGCCACCGGAGAGGGACGCGCCGACCCACAGCGGCAGGGCGCCGCCGGCGACGAGCAGCACGAGCGCGCCGATCCCGGCGACGGACAGGTGGGCGAGCAGCGAGTTGGTCCTCGACGTCGGCCGTGACAGGCCGAGCCCGAGACGGCCCTCGTCCTCCTCGGTCTGGACTCGCAGCACGGACGCGGTGGCGAAGACGGCCACGGCGAGCGCGTTGTGCAGCATCATGATGGCCAGGAACGCCAGGATGGGGTCGTCACCGAAGATGGTCTCGGTGAGTTCGTTCTGTTCGGCGATCCGTTGCAGGGCGTCACCGGAGTCCGCGCCGAGGAACAGGCCGGCGGGGCCGAACATCGCCACACACCCCACGAGCCACCACAGCAGCGCCCCGCGCTGCTGCCGGACGACGAGCGCGAACGGGCTGGCCAGCGACGGCGCGGCGTCGGCCCGGCCGGGCCTGCCGTGCAGGAGGGCGCCCCCGAGGTCACGCCGGGAAGCCAGGACGGCCCCGACAGCCAGCGCGACGAGGATCGCCAGCACGCTCAGGCCGAGCGGCCAGAGCCGGACGTCGGCGTATGGTCGCGTCTGCTGCGCCCAGGCGATGGGGGACAGCCAGGACAGCCAGCTGCCGTGCCGCTGCTGGATGTCCCCGATGCCGCGGATCAGCACCGCGGCGGCGAGTGCCGCGAAGGCGAGGCCGGAGGGCCCGCGACTGTGCACGGTCAGCTGACTGGTGACCGTCGTGACCCCGGCGAAGACCAGGGCCGTCAGCATCACACCGATCAGGAGTGTGAAGGTGTCCACCGCGGCGAGTTGGCCGGCACTGATCATGAGCACGCTACCGAACAGGGCGAAGGCAGCGTCGGCGATCACCACCATCAGGAACGCCGCCACGGTCCCCGCGTGTCGTCCGACGGGCAGGGCCCGGACGAGTTCGGTGCGACCGCTCGCCTCCTCGGCGCGGGTGTTGCGGGCGACCAGCAGGATGTTCATCGTCGCCAGGAGCGCCATCAGCCAGAGCGACATCTCGTTGGCGAACATTCTGCCGATGGTGTAGTCCTCGAGCCCGTAGCCCGGTCCGGCCAGCAGCGTGCCACCGGCGTTCGCGATCGACTCGGCCCGGTTCTGCCGGTCGGCGGCGGTGGGGTAGACCGCCGCGATGGCGACGACGTAGTAACCGCAGAACGCCACCAGGGAACCTGTCCAGACCGTCAGCCGGACCCGGTTGCGCCGCAGCATGAACCGCAGGAGGTAGCCGGTGCCCGCCAGGGCGGCGGTGGATGCCGGAGCCCGCGTCGGTTCGGCCCGGGTGGGCGGTGCCTGCCGCGCGACGTCGGCGGTCGGCGTGCTCATCGGGACACCGCCTCGACGCTTCGCGGCACCGCGGCGGTCGAGTCTCCGCCGTAGTGCCGCATGAACAGTTCCTCAAGCGACGGTGGGGTGGCGGTGAGGCCACGTACGTCCAGCCTCGACAGCGCGGCCAGAACCGCGCCGATCTGCGCGTTGTCCACGGACAGGTCGACCTTGGTGACGTCGCCGCTCGCGGAGGTGGTGGTGACGTCATGGACACCGGCGAGCCCGGTGATGGCCGCCGGGTCGTCGACGACCAACGCGCTGACGGTGGTGCGGGTCAGGTGCCGCAGTTCGGCGAGGGTGCCGGACTCCACCGTGCGACCGTTCCTGATGATCGTGACGGTGTCGCAGACCTTCTCCACCTCGCTCAGGATGTGCGAGGAGAGCAGCACCGCCTTTCCTGCGTCCTTGGCCCGCTGGACGTGTTCGGTGAAGACCGCCTCCATCAGGGGATCCAGGCCGGAGGTCGGCTCGTCGAAGATGTACAGCTCGGGGTCGATGAGGAAGGCGGCCACGAGCGCCACCTTCTGGCGGTTGCCCTTCGAGTACGTCCGTGCCTTCTTGGTCGGGTCGAGCTCGAAGTGTTCCAGCAGGGCGGCTTTGCGCTTTCGGCGCTCCGCCCGGTCGGCCGTGTCGTGCAGCCGGGTCAGGTAGTCGATGGCCTCGCCGCCGGTGAGGTTGGGCCACAGGCTCACGTCACCGGGAACGTAGGCGAGCCGGCGGTGCAGGGCCACGGCGTCGCGCCATGCGTCGCCGCCGAAGAGCCGGGCGGTACCGGAGTCACGGCGCTGCAGGCCGAGCAGCATCCGGATCGTGGTCGACTTCCCGGCGCCGTTGGGGCCGAGGAATCCGGCGATCTCACCGGGACGGACGGTCAGGTGCAGGCCGTCGAGCGCTTTGACGGAGCCGAACGACTTGTGCAGGTCGGCGACTTCGACGGGGTTCTCTGTCATGGTCACTCCCAGGGAGAGAGGCGGGTGCCGCGGTGGTGGGCGTTCGCCGGTCGTTGCGGCGTGTCGACCGTGCGGCGCCGGCTCGGCGATGAGGGCGCGTCGAGCCGGCGCCGCGGTACCGAGTGGTGTCCACCCCGGAGCCGCCCGGACCCAGGCACGTGGTCAGGCGTCCGGGGAGTCATGCTCGCTTGTTGAAGGTGGAGACCGACCACAGGTATCCGGTGACGGTCAGCCCGAGACACCAGGCGACGGCGGCGAGAGCGCTACCGGCCGAGGGATCGCCCATCAGCAGTCCGCGCAGCGTCTCGATGATCGGGGTGAACGGCTGGTACTCCGCGAACTGCCGCATGCCGGCCCCCATCGAGTCCGCGGGCACGAACGCGCTGCTCAGGAACGGCAACATGATCAGCGGTACGGTGGCGATGCCGGCCGACTCCACGGTCTTCGCGGAGAGCCCCAACGCGACGGTGAGCCAACCGGCCGCGAAGCTGAGTAGCACGATGACGCCGATCGCGGCGAGCCAGTCGAACGCGCTGGCAGTGGGGCGGAAGCCCAGCCCGAAGGCAACCCCGACGATGGCGGCGCAGGCGACCAGGCAGCGGAGCGTGGTCACGATCACGTGCCCGGTCAGCACGGAACCCCGAGAGACGTCCATGACCTTGAAACGATTGATGATGCCTTTGGTCATGTCGGAGTTCACCTCCGTCGCGGTGGCTCCCAGACCATAGCTGACAGCCATCACGAGTAGGCCCGGCGTGGCGTAGTCGATGTAGCTGGAGCCGACGTCGAATGCGCCGCCGAACACCTTGACGAACATCAGCATGATCACGATCGGGAACAGGATCGCGTTGAACACCGTGGTCGGGTTGCGCAGGGTGTGTTTGAGGTTTCGGCGCAACATGACGGTCGAGTCGCCCAACGACGTCGCGACAGCGCTCATCGTACGATCGCCTCCTCACGCGGTCGGCCGGTGCTGGGGCGCTCGGTCAGGGACAGGAAGACGTCGTCGAGGTCGGGAGTCCGTACGGAGAACTCCCGAAGATTGATCGACTGTTCGTCGAGGCGGTTCAGCAGTGTCAGCAACGACCGGGGCTCGCCGTCGTGCGGCACCTGGAGGGTCAGTTCCTCGTCGTCCCGGGTGGCGGCGGCCAGGACCCGGGCCGCCGCGTCGAGGTCGTGCACGGCGGCGAACCGGAGCTGCACATGCGCGCCGGGGACCTGGCGCTTGAGCTCCTCGGGGGTACCCCGGGCGACCAGCCGGCCCTCGTTGAGAACCGCGATCTGGTCGGCGAGTTGGTCGGCTTCCTCGAGGTACTGGGTGGTCAGGAAGATCGTGGTGCCCTCGGCAACCAGCTCGCGGACGATGCTCCACATCGTGCGCCGGCTGCGCGGGTCGAGACCGGTGGTCGGCTCGTCCAGGAAGATGATGTCCGGGTTGCCGACCAGCGTCATCGCCAGGTCCAACTTGCGCCGCATGCCGCCGGAGTAGGTCGAGGCCAGCTTGTCCGCCGACGCCACCAGATCGAAGCGTTCCAGGAGCCGCGTGACGACCGTGTCGCCGCCCCGCAGGTGCTTCAGGTCAGCGACCAGGCGCAGGTTCTCCCGGCCCGACAGGAGTTCGTCCACCGCGGTGAACTGACCGGTCACGCCGATGGCCGAGCGCACCTGCCTGGTCGCGGTCGTCACGTCGTGTCCGGCGACGTGCACCGTACCGGCATCGGCTCGCATCAAGGTCGTCAGGATGTTCACGGTCGTGGTCTTGCCTGCTCCGTTGGGGCCGAGCAGGGAGAAGATCGATCCCGCGGCGACATCGAAGTCGATGCCATCGAGGACCACGTTGCCGCCGTAGCTCTTGCGCAGCCCCGAAACTGAAACCGCTGAACGTCTCACTTCTCCACCGTCCTCGTCGTGTCCGAAACGCAGTGCGTGTGCCTCGATCGGGCACCGGCGCCCCTCAGGGTGGTTCGGCTCTGCGCCTGCTGAGTAGTAAGCGTATTTGTGTCCAATGCGGTGTCTACGTCCCGAAGCTGCCTATAGGGGTTGCCGGGCGAGATTAGGGGCACGAGTGGAGACGAACTGTGATCCGCGACAGGGGTAAATGGTTGGGGGAGAGCCCTCGTGAACAGGGGTATAGCCAACCTTGACAGGCGTCCGTAACCGCTGCCTACGATGACCTGGCAATTATTTCGGCGGCCGTAGATTTCGGGCGTCGTCTCGATTTGAACTACGACTCGTTCCGTGACGATCTCAAGGACGGTGGCATGTGAGCACGAACCCTTTCGATGACGAGAGCGGCAGCTTCTACGTCCTGGTAAACGACGAGGACCAGCACTCCCTGTGGCCGGTCTTCGCCGAGGTGCCGGCCGGCTGGCGGGTCGTTTTCGGCGCGGACGTCAAAGCCGCCTGCCTGGAATTCGTCGAACAGAACTGGACCGACCTGCGCCCGCGGAGTCTGCGGGAGGCGATGGCGGCGAACTGACCGTCGTCGCATCTCGCGGGAGGAATGGAACGCCATGTTTGTGCCTCGTATGTACCGGGAGCCGGACCCGCAGTGGATCCGGGAGTTGATTCGGCGGAATCCGCTGGCGTTGTTGATGACCAACGGCGCCGACACGGAAGGGCCTTTCGGCACCCACCTGCCGGTCATCGCCGACCCGGGGCCGGCCGCCCATGACTCGCCGGACCTGACCGGAACGACGCTGCTCGGCCACATGAACCGGGCGAATCCGCAGTGGAAGGCGCTGCGCGCGGGTACGCCCGCCGTGCTCAGCTTCGCCGGCCCGCACGGTTACGTCTCACCGACGCTGTACCCGCTCACTCCCGCGGCACCGACCTGGAACTACACCGCGGCGCAGCTGCGCGGCGTGATCGAGCCGGTCGAGTCCGCGGAGGAGACGCTGTCGGTGGTGCGGGCGACCGCGGGGGCCTTGGAGGCCGAGTTCGGAAACGGCTGGGACATGACCGAGTCGATGGGCCACTTCCGCCGGATCCTTCCCGGGGTGGGCGCCTTTCGTTTCACGGTCACCCGGTCCGAGGCGATTTTCAAGCTCAGTCAGGAACAGAGCCGTGAGACGCAGGGCCGGGTGTGCCGACATTTCCAGGAAGCGGCCGACGGGCAGCCCGCAGTGGCGGAGTACATGAGCAGGCTGGCCGGAAGCAGCTGAGACACCCGGGCGCCGGGAAGCTCGATCGCGCGAGTTCACGCCGCCCACCTCTGGTTTCGACAAGGAATGGGGGACACCCGTGAAGACCGTGGACGAATGCCGGACCAGGCCGGTGAGCGCTGGCGGCGGACCCATGCAGCACGATCTCGTGGTCTCGTTCGTCGGCAACCAGGCGACGGTACGGAAGTCGGGGATGGTCTTCCCGCAGGGACTGTCCGAGCGCTCCTGGGAGCAGATCGGGAGCAGCCTACGCGAGCTGGCGAACTCGTCGGCCTGGTGGCTCGCCGATTGGCTGATCTTCGGGGAGACCACGTACGGGTGGCGGCGGTACCGGGAGGCCATCGAGCGGACCGGCCTCGACTACCAGACCCTGCGCAATTACGCCTGGGTGGCCCGGAGGTTCGAGCAGGGCCGCCGGCGGGACAGCCTCAGTTTCGCCCACCACGCCGAGTTGGCCCGCCTGGCACCGACGGAGCAGGACTATTGGCTCCGCAAGGCGGAGCAGCAGAAATGGTCACGCAACGAGCTCCGCAAGGCGGTTCGCGCCAGTCTGGCCGAGCGCGGCGCGAACGCCACGACGCCGATCACCGACGGCGCCCAGAGTCAGGGCGTCGCGCAGCTGGCCGATGCGGCGGACGCCGAGAAACGCCAGCCGCCGACCACCAAGATCACTATCGAACTGTCCGCGACTCAACTGGACTGTTACGCGAAGCTGGCCGCGGCGCACGGTCTCTCCGTCGACGAATGGGTCACCCGTGTCCTCGACGCCGTTGACCGGCGCGTCGCGTGACGCCGCCGCATCGTCCCCCTCGTGGTGGTCCGGCGAACAGGCCCGCCGGCCACCCGTCACATCGGAGTAGGTTCATGATTCTTCCGGGTAAACGAGTCCCGCTGCCCTCGGTGCCGGTGGTCCACCGCCGATTCGAGGCACACGCCGAGGACACTCCCGACGCCACCGCCGTCTACTGTGCCGGGCAGCGGGTGTCGTACCGCGAGCTGAATGCCAGAGCCAACCAGTTCGCGCATCTGCTCGCCGAGCGCGGGCACGGACGGGGCGCCAAGGTCGGCGTCTGCCTCGACTATTCGATCGACATGCTGGTCGCCATCCTGGGCACGCTCAAAGCGGGTGCGGCCTACGTGCCGCTGGACCCGGCCTACCCGGCCGCCCGCCTGCGGCTGCTGTTGGGGCAGATACCCCAGCTCGCCGCGATCGTCGCCGCTCCCGCCACGGTCGAGCTGGTGGAGTGCGCGACCGCCCCGGTCATCGACCTGGCCCAGTTGTCCGATCAGCTGGCGGCGTTGCCGGTGGTCGACCCCGGCGTGCCGGTCACCGGCGACGACCTCTGCTATGCGGTCTTCACCTCGGGATCGACCGGTACTCCGAAACTGACCGCCGTCCGGCACGAGAACTGGTTCAACCTGCTGAACTGGCTGACCCTCGAGTACGACCTGCACCGTGGGTCGAACAACCTCGTGGTCAGCGCGTTCGGTTTCGACCTTTCGCAGCGCAGCCTGATGATGCCGTTGTTCTGCGGCGCCACCCAGCACCTCATGGCAAGCCGGAACTTCGACGCGGCGATGGCGTACCGGATGTTGACCGAGCATGACATCCGGACGGTGAACTGCGCCTCGTCCACGCTCTACGTCCTGGTGGACTGGGAGATCGCGAGCGGCGGCGATGCGCTCACCCGGCTGGACTACGTGCTGTTCGGTGGGGAGCCGCTGCACGTCGAACGGGTCCTGGACTGGGCCGGCGCCGAGGGGAACACCTGCACCCTGCTGCACCAGTATGGCGTCGCCGAGTGCGCGGACGTCGCGACCTCGTACGACCTCGCCGACTACCGCCGCGACGAGCACGACGTCGCGCCGGTCGGCCGGCCCGCCTACAACACCGACATCCACATCCTCGACGAGCAGCTGCGCGGAGTGCGCACCGGGGCGCCGGGCGAGATCTGCATCGCCGGGCGCAGCGTCGGCGCGGGCTACCTCAATGGCTCGGGTCCCGAGTCCGCCCGATTCACCACGATCCAGGTCCACGGCGCTCCGGTGCGGATCTACCGCACCGGCGATCGGGGATACGTCACCGAGACCGGTCAGCTCATCGTCCTGGGCCGGATGGACACCCAGGTGAAGGTGCGCGGCATGCGTATCGACCCGCACGAGATCGAACGGGCGCTGGGCCGACTGCCCGGCGTCCGGCAGGCCGCGGTGGTGGTGGGCCCGGACGACTCCGGTGACTCCGAGCTGACCGCCTTCCTGGTGCCGGCCGGGGACGATCTGGCCGACCACGACGTGCGTGCCCGCCTCCTGGAGTCACTGCCGCGGAACATGGTCCCGGCCAGGTTCCGCACCATCGCCCGACTGCCGTTGACCCCGCACGGGAAAGTCGACCGCGCGGCGTTGCTCGACGAGCTTCGGACCAGCGTGCCGACCCGATGACCGACGAAGGGAAATTGATGATTACCGAAAGAGTGCACGCGATCTGGCGCCGCGAACTCGGGCGGGACGACGTGGCTTTCGACGACGACTTCTTCGCCCTCGGCGGCCAGTCGGTGATAATGGCCAGAATTCAGCGATCCCTCATCGCCGAACTGGGTGTCGAGGTGCCGGTGGACCAGTTGTTCCGCAACCCGACGGTGGCGTCCATCTCGGCGTACATCGAATCCCTGCGGGCCGCAACCGCATAGCGGCGCACCCGGCCCCATTCAGGCCCGTATCAATCGTGAAAGCCTGGTTAAGAGAGGCGCCATGTACGACGTTATTGTCATAGGTGCCCGTTGCGCGGGCTCGCCGACGGCCATGCTGTTCGCGCGGCAGGGTTACCGTGTCCTGCTCCTGGAGAAGGCGAAGTTCCCGCAGGACACGCTCTCCTCGCACTACCTGCATTCGCAGGGCGTGGCGCTGCTCGACCGGTGGGGGCTGCTCGACGAGCTGCGGGCCACGGATGTCCAGCCCATCACCCACCAGGTGTACGAGGCGCCCGGTGTGCGCGTGGAGGGGTTCTCCCTGCCGATCGACGGGCTGCGGACCACGTACGCGCCGCGGCGGTACGTCCTCGACCCCATCCTCGCGGCGGGTGCCGTCCGGGCCGGCGCCGAGTTCCGGCAGTCGTGCACGGTCAACGACCTGATCCACGAGGACGACCGGGTCGTCGGGGTCAGGTACACCACGCCCGCCGGCGTGCAGACCACCGAACGGGCGCGTCTCGTGGTCGGTGCGGACGGCATGCGTTCGCTGGTCGCCCGCAAGGCCGGCGCGCCGAACGTGATCGAGCACGCGCGGCTGACCTGCGTCTACTACAGCTACTGGGCCGGGGTGCCGGCGAACTTCGAGCTCTACGAGCGGCCGGGTCGCTGGATCGGCGTCGTCCCCACCAACAACGACCTGACGCTGCTCATGACCTACTTTCCGCAGGCCGACTTCGGTGACGTCCGCAAGGCGGTGGAGCCCGCCTATCTGGAGGCATTCCGCTCGACGGCGCCCGAGCTGTACGAGCGGATGCAATCCGGCGAGCGCGTGGAGCAGCTGTACGGAACCGGGCACCAGGAGAACTATTTCCGCAAGGCATACGGGCCTGGCTGGGTGCTGGTGGGCGACGCGGTCAACCACAAGGATTCCATCACCGCTCGTGGCATCACCGAGGCCTGGGTGCAGGCGCAGACGCTCACCGAGTACATCGGCGAGCACCTGCACGACGACCGCGCGCTCCGGTCGGCACTGCGGCGCTACGAGCGCAGCCTGAGCAACGAGGCCCTCAACCACTACCAGGGCGCTCTCAACGTGGCCGAGCTCAAGCCCGAGGGGCGTACGGACATGCTGCGCAAGCTGGTCGGTCACCAGGAGCACATCGATCGCTATTTCTCGACCCTGTCGGGGGCGATCTCCATCGACGACTTCTACAACGAGGAACTTCTGGCCCTGCTCGACCAGAACTAACTGACGTTCTGCTCCCCAGGTTCGCCGATTTTGGAGAAACAATGATTCCGTTGTCGTTCGCGCAGCGCCGGTTGTGGTTCGTGGACCGGTTCGAGGGCCCGTCGCCGACCTATAACGGCGCTTTCGCCTTGCGGTTGACCGGTGAGCTGAACGTCGGTGCGCTCGAGTCTGCGCTCCGGGACGTCATCGACCGGCACGAGGTTCTCCGTACGGTGATCGTCGAGGGCGACGACGGGATCCCGTATCAGGAGATTCTGCCGTCCGGAACGAGACCGGTCGCCCTGCCGGTCGTCGAGGTCGCGGAGGCCGACCGGCCGGCGGCCGTCGACGAGGTGGCCAAGGAGACCTTCGACCTGGCCACCGACGTGCCGATCCGGGCCCGGCTGGTGCGCACCGGGCCTGGTCGGCACACGCTCGTCCTGGTGGTGCACCACATCGCCCTGGACGGGGAGTCGCTCGGGCCGCTGCTGCGCGATCTGAGCACTGCGTACGCGGCGCGTCGCGAGGGGCGGGCCCCGCAGTGGGAGCCGCTGGCGCTCCAGTACGCGGACTACACGCTGTGGCAGCAGGAGATGCTCGGCGACGAGTCCGACCCGGAGAGCGTGGCCGCCCGGCAGTTGGCGTACTGGCGTGCGGCGCTGGACGGCCTGGCGCAGCCGCTGGCACTGCCGACGGACCGGCCCCGTCCGCGGGTGATGCGCTCGGACGGCGGCCTGGTGGAGTTCCCGGTCGAGCCGGCCCTGCTCGCGGCGGTGCGGAGACTCGTCGGCGAGCAGGACGTCACGGTGTCGATGGTCATGCACTCCGCGCTGGCGGTGCTGCTGCGCCACCTGGGCTGCGGCGACGACGTGCCGATCGGCGCGCCCATCGCCGGCCGGGTGGACGAGGAACTGCGCGACCTGGTCGGATTCTTCGTCAACACCTGGGTGCTGCGGGTCGACCTCAGCGGCAACCCGACCTTCCGTCAGCTGCTCGATCGGGTGCGTGATCGCTGCCTGGGCGCCTACGACAACCAGGACCTGCCGTTCGAACGGCTGGTGGAGCTGCTGAACCCGGACCGCTCCACCGCGTACCACCCCTTCTTCCAGGTGATGCTGGCCTGGCAGGAACCCCTGGGTGAGCTCACCTTCGCCGGTCTGCGGACCGAGTCGGAGACCCTGGAGACGGGCACGGCCAAGTTCGACCTGTTCTTCAACATCATCCCGAACGGCTCCGGTGGAGCCGGCGTCCGCCTGGAGTACGCCAGCGACCTGTTCGACCGGCACACGGTCGAGGGCATCGCCGCCCGCTTCACGCGCGTTCTGCGCCAGCTCGTCGCCGACCCGGACCGCGACGTCGACCGGACCGACGTGCTCGCGGCGGCCGAACGCGACAGGTTGCTCACCCGGTTCAACGACACCGCCACCACGCTCGACGAGCAGACGATCCCGGAACTGGTGGCGCGCCAGACGGCCCGCACTCCGGACGCGGTGGCGGTGGTGTGCGGAGGCCGCACGCTGACCTACCGCGAACTCGACGACGGGGCGAACCGGCTCGCCCGGGAACTCCTCCGCCGCGGGGCCACGCCGGAGGACCTGGTGGTGTTGGCGGTGCCGCGCTCGGCGGACCTGGTGGTCGGCCTCCTCGGGATCCTCAGGTCCGGCGCCGGGTACCTGCCGATGGACACCCGGTATCTGGGCGCCCGGGCCGCGGGGGTGCTGGCCGAGGCGCGGCCACGTTTCGCCGTCACCGACACCGCGACCTCGGCGGAACTGCCCCACGACGGCATGGCGGTGGTCAACCTCGACGACCGCGGCCAGTGGGCGTCGCCGGACGAGGCGGTCCCGGTGCCGCCGCCGGCCGCCGACAACCTCGCGTACGTCATGTACACCTCGGGCTCCAGCGGCAGGCCGAAGGGCGTCGCGATCACCCATCGCAACGTCGTCAACGGGGTACGGGCGCTGGCCCGCCGCCTCGACGCGCCACCCGGATGGCGGATGCTGGCCGGCACCTCGATCAACTTCGACGTCTCGGTCTTCGAGCTGCTGACCACGCTGTCCACCGGCGGCACCGTCGAGGTGGTGCCCGACGCGCTGGCGCTTGGCGAGCGCGCCAGCTGGGACGGCCACGTGATCAGCGCGGTGCCGTCGGTGCTCGGCGAACTGATCGGCCACCTGGACAGGGCACCGAACGTCCGTACCGTCGTCCTCGCGGGCGAGGTGCTGCCGGGCCGCCTGGTGCGGCAGATCCGCGAGATCCTGCCCGACGCGCAGATCGTGAACTCGTACGGGCAGAGCGAGAGCTTCTACGCCACCGCCTTCTCCCTGCCCGCGGATCAGGACTGGGCACACGGTGACGTCGCACCGATCGGTACCCCGCTGCACAACGTGCGCGCCTACGTGCTGGGTCCGGGACTCGTCCCCGTACCGCAGGGGGTGCTCGGCGAGTTGTATGTCGCCGGCGCCTCGCTCGGCCGCGGCTACCACGGTGATCCGGGGCTGACCGCCGAGCGCTACGTGGCCAACCCGTTCGGACCGGCCGGCGAGCGGATGTACCGCACCGGCGACCTGGTCCGCTGGAAGGCCGACGGCCAGTTGGAGTGCGTCGGCCGCGACGACAGCCAGGTGAAGGTGCGCGGCTTCCGCATCGAGACGGCTGAGGTGGAGGCGACCTGCACGCAGCACCCCGGGATCAGCGAGGCCGTGGTGATCACCCGTGAGGTGCCCGGGGGCGGGCGGCGGCTCGTCGCCTACGTGGTCCACACCGGCGACGGTGGCGTCGGCGACGACGGCGCCGGCGGCATCGGCGACGTCGACGTGCAGGCCGGCGCCTCGGCGGCCGAGCTACGCGAGTTCGTCGCGGCGCGGCTGCCCGACTACATGGTGCCGTCGGCCTTCGTCGCCCTGAGCCGGCTTCCGGTCGGCCCGACCGGCAAGCTGGACCGTTCGGCACTGCCCGAACCGGAGTTCCGCGGTGAGACCTACCGGGCACCGCGCACCGAGGCCGAGTCCATCATCGCGACGGCCTACGCGGATGTGCTCGGGGTCGACCGGGTCGGTGTGGACGACGACTTCTTCGGCATCGGCGGGGACAGCCTGCGCTCGATCCAGGTCGTCGCGCGGGCCCGGGCCCGCAACCTGCACCTGACCACCCGGGAGATCTTCGAGGGCCGCACCGTGGCCCGGCTCGCCGAGCTGGCGGGTGCCCGGGGACCGCGCGCCCGCGCTCGTCGAGGACGCCGGTGGCGGGATCGGTCCGATGGTGCTGCCGCCGGTGGCGTGGCAGGTGTTCGAACACGGCGGCGGCATCGACCGCTTCGCCATGGCCATGACGCTGGAGCTGCCGGCCGGCATCGATGCGGACGGACTGACCGCGACGCTGGACGCCGTCCTCGATCGGCACGACCTGCTACGTGCGCGGCTGGTGCGCGACGGCGAACTCACCCTCGACGTCCGCCCGCCGGGCAGCGTACGAGCGGGCGACCTGCTCCACACGGTCGCCTGCGACGGCCGCTGGGCGGAGCCGTCCGCACTGGCGCAGGCGCAGGCAGAACTGCACGCCGCGCTCGGACGGCTCGACCCGGAGGCCGGGATCGTGGCCGACTTCGTCTGGTTCGCCGCAACCGGCGGCGGCCGACTGCTCATCGTGCTGCACCACCTGGTCGTGGACGGCGTCTCCTGGCGCATCCTCATGTCGGACCTCGCCGAGGCGTGGCATCGGATCGGCTCCGGACGCCCGGCCGAGCTGCCCGCCGTCGGCACCTCGGCTCGCCGGTGGACCGCTGCCCTGGCGGACGAGGCGCTCTCCCCGCAGCGGGAAACCGAGTTGGCCTACTGGCGTGACCTGCTGGAGATGCCGAACCCGCCGCTGGGGCAGCGGATGTTCGACCCCTCGGTGGACCTGATGGGCACCGTCGACACCGTGCGGCTGCGGTTGCCCGTCGAGGTCACCGACGTCGTGCTGACCGAGCTTCCGGCGGCGTTCCGGGCAACCGGGACCGATGTGCTGCTCGCCGCCCTGGCCCTGGCCCTCGACCGGTGGCGCGGTGCGCCACAACCCACAGTGGTCCGGCTGGAGGGGCACGGCCGCGAGGAGGACGTCGTACCCGGCGCGGACCTGTCCCGGACCATCGGGTGGTTCACCAGCATGTACCCGGCCCGGGTGGCGGTACCGGGAGTGGACCTCGCCGACGTGCTGGCCGGCGGCCCGGCCACCGCAACGGCGATCAAGCTGGTCAAGGAGCAGCTGCGCGAGGTTCCCGACAAGGGCCTGGGCTACGGACTGCTGCGCTACCTCAACCCGGAGACCGCCGAGCAGCTCGCCGGCTACCCGGCACCACAGATCGGCTTCAACTATCTCGGCCGGATCTCCGACACCGACGTGCCCGAACACCTGCGCGCGCACGGGTGGGTGCCGGCGTCCTGGTCCACCGAGCTGATCGCGATGCCCGACCCGGGCCTGCCCGCGCTGTCCGCACTGGAGGTCAACTCGGTCGCCGTGGACACCGCCGACGGCACCCAGCTACAGACGATCTTCATGTTCCCGTCCGGGGTGCTGACCCGGGAGCGGGTCGCCGAACTGGCCGACCTGTGGGCCGACGTGCTGCGCGGCATGGCCGCGTACGCCGCCCGCGCGCCGATCGGTGGCCTGACCCCCGCCGACGCCCCGCTGGTGTCGGTACGGCAGGACGAGATCGAGGGTTGGGAGCAGCGCTACGGCCGGCTGGCCGAGGTGTGGCCGCAGGCTCCCGGCCAGTCCGGCATCCAGTTCCAGGCCGCGCTCGCCGACGACGCCTTCGACGTCTACCACATGCAATTCGTGCTGCACCTGTCCGGACACGTCGAACCCACGAGGATTCGGTCAGCCGGACAGGCACTGCTGCGCAGGTACCCGAACCTGCGCTCCGCGTTCCTCACCGCGGCCGACGGCGATCCCGTCCAGGTCGTGCCGGAACACGTCGCCCTGCCCTGGCGGCACATCGACCTGACCGGGCAGGGCGACGCGGAACAGAACGCCGCGCTGGACCGATTCCTGGCCCAGGACCGGGCCGACCGGCTCGACCCCACCCGGCCGCCGTTGTTCCGCCTGGCCCTGCTCAGCTGCGGACCGCAGCGGGCCAAGCTGGTCATCACCGCACACCACACCCTGTTCGACGGCTGGTCGTCGCCGCTGGTGATCAAGGATCTGGTCCAGCTGTACGCCGAGAACCAGGCGCTGCCTCCGGTCCGCGACTACGGCGACTACCTGGCCTGGCTGTGCCGGCAGGACCGCCAGGAGTCGGCCGCCCGGTGGCAGGCCGAACTCGCCGGGTTCGACCAGCCGACCCTCGTTGCCCCGGACACCCCGATTACCGGCGAGGTGTCCGCTCTCGGGCGCGTCGAGGTGCCGTTCTCGATCGACCAGGGGCGTGAGCTCGCCGGGCGGGCCGCGCAACTCGGGGTCACCCTGAACACCCTCCTGCAGGGTGCCTGGGCGATCCTCCTGTCGAAGCTGACCGGCCGGCCGGACGTGGTGTTCGGCGCCGCGGTAAACGGCCGCCCGGCGGACCTCACGGGTTCCGACGAGATGGTCGGCCTGTTCATCAACACCCTGCCGACCAGGGCCTACTGCCGGCCGCACGACAGCATCGGCGAGATCGTCACCGAGCTGCAGAACCGGCAGGTCGCGCTGCTCGACCACCACTACTACGGGCTGGCCGACATCCAGCGTGGCACCGGGCTGCCCGCGCTGTTCGACACGATCGTCGTGTTCGAGAACTATCCGATCGACCGGGCGGGCATCGTCGAGGCGAACGCCGCCGCCGGTTTCACCATCGACGGCATCCGACCGCTCGCCGGCTCGCACTACCCGCTCACGCTGAACTCCTCCGACCCCTACCTGCGGCTCTCCCTCGACTACCAGACCAACCTGTTCGACCGCGACGCGGCCGAGGTGATCGCCGCCCGGCTCGTCCGGGTGCTGGCGCAGCTGCTCGACGACCCGACGGCGACCGTCGGCGCCGTGGACGTGCTCTCCGAACCCGAACGGGACTGGTTGCTGCGGAAGGTCAACGACACCGCGCACCCGGTGGCCGCGGACACGCTACCCGGCGCGTTCGAGGCCCAGGTGGACCGCGACCCGGACCGGCTGGCGCTGATCCACGAGCGGGAGAACCTGACGTACGGTGAGTTCAACCGGCGTGCCAACCAGTTGGCGCACTGGTTGATCGACCAGGGCGCCGGGCCCGAACAGCTGGTCGCGGTGCGGATCCCCCGGTCGGTGGACCTGCTGGTGGCGATCTACGCGGTGGTCAAGGCCGGCGCGGCCTACCTGCCGCTGGACACCGAGCTGCCCGCCGACCGGGCCCGCAAGGTGCTGGACAGCGCGAAGCCGCTGCTGGTGCTCGACCAGACGACGCCCGACGTGTCCGGCTATCCGACCGAGAACCCACGGCGCACGCTGTCGCCGGACCACGCCGCGTACGTCATCTACACCTCCGGCTCCACCGGCGTACCCAAGGGCGTGCAGGTGACACACCGGGCGATCATGAACCGCCTCAGGTGGGGACTGGCGCACTTCCAGGTCGGCACCGAGGACCGCGTGCTGCTGAGCACCACCGCGAGCTTCGACGTGTCGGTGCCCGAGCTGTTCGCACCGCTGCAGGTCGGTGCCGCCGTCGTGATCGCGCGTCCGGACGGGCGCCGGGACCCCGCCTACCTGAGTGATCTGATTCAGCGGGAACGGGTGACCGGCGCGGACTTCGTGCCCTCCCTGCTGGATGCCTTCCTCACCGAGCCCACCGCCAAGGAGTGCGACAGCCTGCGCTGGATCGAGGTCGCGGGCGAGGCGTTCCCGGCCGCACTGGCCAACGCGGCGGTCGACCTGCTGCCCGGCTGCGAGGTGCACAACCTCTACGGTCCGACCGAGGCCGCGGTGGAGGTCACGGCGTGGCGGCACGTGCCGGGCGCGGACCGGGTGCCCATCGGCGCGCCGGTGTGGAACATCCAGGTCTACGTGCTGGACGGTTCGCTGCGCCCGGTCGCGCCCGGCGTCGTCGGCGAGCTCTACCTCGCCGGCGCCGGTCTGGCCCGCGGTTACCTGGGACAGACCGGGCTGACCGCCGGCCGGTTCGTCGCCTGTCCCTTCGGGGCGCCCGGAACCCGGATGTACCGCACCGGGGACCTGGTGCGCTGGAACCAGGAAGGCCAGGTCGAGTACCTCGGGCGGTCCGACTTCCAGGTCAAGGTTCGCGGGTTCCGCATCGAGCTCGGCGAGATCGAGCAGGTGCTGACCGCGCTCCCGCAGGTCGGCACCGCGGTGGTCGTGCTGCGCGAGGACCGCCCCGGCGACCAGCGGCTGGTGGCGTACGTCGTGCCGGCCGACACCGCCGGGGACTCCGCCCGGCTGGACCTGACGGCGCTGACCCAGCAGGCCCGGCAGAACCTGCCCGAGTACATGGTCCCCTCGGCGGTCGTCCCGCTGGCTCGGCTCCCCCTGACGTCGAGCGGAAAGCTCGACCGCAACGCGCTCCCCGCCCCGGAACAATCCACCACCGCGACCGGGCGAGGACCGCGCAACCACACCGAGGAGGTCCTCTGCCGGATCTTCGCCGAGCTGCTCGGGGTGGACGAGGTCGGTGTCGACGTCGACTTCTTCGAACACGGCGGCCACTCCCTGCTGGCCACCCGGCTGATCGGCCGGATCCGCAAGGAACTCAAGGTCGACGTCAAGGTCACCATGGTCTTCCGCAGTCCGACTGTCGCCCAGCTGTCGGCCCAGATCGAGAAGCTCTCCACCTCAAGTCGCCCTCAACTGCGCCCGATGAACGTGTAGGAGTGCGTCGATGATCCCGTTGTCCTTCGCCCAACGCCGGATGTGGTTCCTCCACCGCCTGGAGGGCTCGTCCGCGACGTACAACATCCCGTTCGTCCTGCGCCTGAGCGGGCCACTGGACACGGCGGCGCTGTGCGCGGCCTTCACGGATGTCATTGCCCGGCACGAGAGCCTGCGTACCCTCATCGTCGAGGACGCGGACGGCACTCCCGAACAGCGGGTGCTGTCGCCCGAGGAGGCGGTCTTCCAGAGCCGGTTCCTCACCGTCGCCCCCGTCGCCTCGGACGCCGCGGTGCAGGCCGCGGTGCGCCAGGGGTTCGACCTGCAGACGCAGATTCCGTTGCGGGTCACCATCTTCCAGGAGGCTCCACAGGAGCACGTGGTGGCGTTCGTGTTCCACCACATCGCGGCGGACGGTGCGTCGATGGGCCCGTTCCTGCGGGACCTGGTGACGGCGTACTCGGCCCGCCGTCAGGGTGCCGCACCGCAGTGGGCCCCGCTGCCGGTGCAGTACAAGGACTACACGGTCTGGCAGCAACAGCTGCTCGGTGACGAGTCCGACCCCGACAGCATCGCCGCGGCGCAGGTCGAGTACTGGCGCACGGAGCTGGCCGGCGTGCCGCAACCGGTGAACCTGCCACTGGATCGGTCGCGCCCGACGGCGGCCAGCCACCAGGGCGGCCACGTCGACTTCGAGCTGGACGAGGAACTGCTCACCGGCGTCGCGAAGATCGCCGCGCTGCACGGTGCCACGGCCCCGATGGTCGCTCAGGCCGGACTGGCGGTGCTCCTGCACCATCTCGGCGCCGGCAACGACCTGACGATCGGTAGCCCGATCGAGGGGCGGGCCGATGAGCAACTTGACGACCTGATCGGATTCTTCGCCAACACCTGGGTGCTGCGCGTCGACCTGTCCGGGAATCCGGCGTTCGAGGACCTGCTCGGGCAGGTCCGGGACCGGGCCCTCGCCGCCTACGACAACCAGGACGTTCCGTTCGAGCGTCTGGTGGAGCTGCTGAGCCCGGACCGGACCACCGCCTACCAGCCCCTGTTCCAGGTGATGCTGGCCTGGCAGTTCGAGTGGGCGCAGGTCGAGCTGCCGGGGCTGCGGGTCACCCCCGTCCCGGCCGGCACCGGGACAGCGAAGTTCGATCTCTTCTTCAACATCGTCCCGGCGCCGTCCGGCGGTGCCTACGGGCGGTTGGAGTACGCGACCGAGCTGTTCGACCCGGCCACGGCCGAGCACCTGGTCGACCGCTATCTGCGGGTGCTGCGGGCGGTGGTCGCCGATCCCGCGGCGCGGCTCGCAGCGGTGGACGTGCTCACCGACGCCGAACGGGGTCGGCTGGCCCGGCTGAACCAGACGAGGGTGCCGGTGCCGGACACGACGGTGGCGGAGTTGGTCGCCGCCCAGGTGGCCCGGACCCCGGACGCGACGGCGGTGGTGTGCGGATCGACCACGTTGTCGTACCGGGAACTCGACGTCCGCGCGAGCCGGCTGGCCGCGCTGCTGCGGGAGCGCGGTGTCGGGCCGGACGTCCTGGTCGCCGTGGCACTGCCACGGTCGGTGGACCTGGTGGTCACGCTGCTGGGCGTGCTCAAGGCCGGCGGTGCCTACCTGCCGGTCGACCCCGCCTACCCGGCCGGGCGGGTCGCCCTCCTGATCGAGTCCGCCAGGCCGGCCCTGGTGGTGACCGATGCCGCGACGGCGGCGGTGGGCCCTGGCGCACTGCCGGTCCTGCGGCTCGACGACCTGCGCCTCGACGGCCCGGCACGGGAGCTCCCGGACGTCGGCGTCGGGCCGGACCACCTTGCCTACGTGATGTTCACGTCCGGGTCGACCGGCGTGCCCAAGGGTGTCGCCGTCACCCACCGCGGCGTGGTCAACGGCGTGCGGGACCTGCGTCGCACGGTCCGGGTCGAGGCGGGCTCCCGGATGCTGGCCGCGACGTCGGTGAACTTCGACGTCTCGGTGTTCGAGACCTTCACCGCGCTGACCACGGGCGCGAGCATCGAGATCGTTCGTGACGTGCTCGAACTCGCCGAGCGTGGCAGCTGGTCGGGTACCACCGTCAGCGCCGTGCCCGCGGTGTTCTCCGCACTGCTGGATCAGCTCGGCTCCGGCACCCCGGGACGCCTCGCCCTCGACGTGGAAACCGTCGTCTTCGCCGGTGAGGCCCTCTCGGCCGAGCTGGTCCGCGAGGTCCGGCGCGCCCTGCCCGGCGTGCGCGTCGTCAACGCGTACGGGCAGACGGAGAGCTTCTACGCCACCACCTGCACCGTCCCGCAGCAGCTGGCCGGGACCGAAGCGGTACCGATCGGAGCGCCCCTGGCCAACATGCGCGCCCACGTGCTGGGGCCTGAACTCGCTCCGGTCGCGCCCGGCGTGATCGGTGAACTGTACGTCGCTGGCCTGCTCGCCCGCGGCTATCACCGGGACGGCAGGTTGACCGCCGAGCGCTTCGTCGCCTGCCCCTTCGGCCCGCCCGGCGCACGCATGTACCGGACCGGCGACCTGGCCCGGTGGGACGACGACGGCCAACTGCGGTACGCGGGGCGCGTCGACAGCCAGGTGAAGGTGAACGGCATCCGGGTCGAGCCGACCGAGGTCGAAACGGTCCTCACCCGGCACCCCGCGATCGGCCGCGCGGCGGTCACCGTGTGCCAGGACCACGGCGGCCGTGCCCGGCTCGTCGGCTATGTGGCACCGGCGGACACCGCTTCCGGCGGCGGTGTGTCGCCGGCGGAGCTGCGCTCGTTCGCGGCCGAGCGGCTGCCGGACTACCTGGTCCCTGCCCAGTTCGTGGTGCTGGACCGGCTGCCGTTGACCGCGAGCGGAAAGCTGGACCGGGCCGCGTTGCCCGTACCGGAGTTCGCCGACGCCGAGCATCGGGCGCCGCGCAGCGCCGTGGAGCACGTCCTGGCCGAGGTGTACGCGGACGTCCTGGGCACCGGGCCGGTGGGGATCGACGACGACTTCTTCACCAGCGGCGGCGACAGTATCCGTTCCATCCAGGTCGCCGCGCGGGCCAAGACGCGCGGGCTGGTCCTCAGCCCGCGGGAGATCTTCGAGCACCGCACCGTCGCCCGGCTCGCCGAACTGGTCGACAACCGGGCGGACGAGGAGCCCGTGACCCTGGCCGAGCTTCCCGGCGGCGGCGCGGGCTGGGCTCCGCTGCCGCCGACGGCGGCGCACGTCCTCGCGCGGGGCGGCGGTATCGGACGGTTCTGCATGTCCGCGATGCTCACCCTGCCGGAGGAGATCGACCGTGCGGGACTCGTCGCGACGTTGCAGGCCGTGCTGGACCGGCACGACGTGCTGCGGTCCCGGCTCGACCGGGCCGGGGCGGGCATCGTCATGGCGGCCGTCGGCAGTGTGGACGCCGGCTCGTTGCTGCGGGACGTCGCCCTGGGCGACGCCGATGTGCGGGCCGAGCTGGACGCGGCCGCGGACCGGCTGGACCCGGACGCGGGCGTCATGGCCCAGTTCGTGCGATTCACCTGCGACACGGACGTGGACCGGCTGCTGATCGTGCTGCACCACCTGGTCGTCGACGGGGTGTCGTGGCGGATCCTGGTCCCGGACCTGGTGTCCGCCTGGCAGCGGGTCAGCGGCGGCCGTGCCGCACCACCGGTCGCGGTGGGTACCTCGCTGCGGCGGTGGATGTGGGGGCTGGCCGATGCCGCGACCAGCCCGCAACGGGTGGCGGAACTGCCCGTGTGGCAGGAGATCCTGCGGGCCGAGGAGCCGGTGCTGGGCGCACGGCGGCTGGATCCGGCCCGTGACGTCGCGGCCACCGTGGACACGCTGCGCGTCCAGGTGCCTGCGGAGGTCACGCGGACCCTGCTGACCACCGTGCCCGCGGTGTTCCGGGCCGGTGTGGACGCCGGGCTGTTGACCGGCCTGGCGCTGGCGCTGGCCCGCTGGCGCGAGACGCGGGGCGGGTCGGGCACCTCGACGCTGGTGCGGCTGGAAGGGCACGGCCGGTCCGAACACGTCGTCCCCGGCGCCGACCTGTCGAACACCGTCGGATGGTTCACCGCGATGTTCCCGGTGCGGCTGGACCTGGCGGGCCTCGACGTGGTGGACGCGTTCGCCGGCGGCCCGGCCGCCGGACGGGCGATCAAGGCCGTCAAGGAGCAGCTGCGAGCCGTGCCGGACAACGGCATGGGCTACGGCCTGCTGCGCCACCTCAACACGCACACCGCCGCCGCGCTGGCCGAGGCGCGCGAACCGCAGATCGGCTTCAACTACCTGGGCCGCTCCTCCGGCGCGGACATTCCCGAGGAACTGCGCGGCCTGGGCTGGGCGCCGGACGCGGCGCACCGGGACCTGATCGCCGCCCCGGACGCGGACATGCCGGCGCTGTCGGCGCTGGAGATCAACGCCGTGGCCGCGAGCACCGCCGACGGTGACGAGCTCACCGCCTACTTCGGCTTCCCCACCGGCGTGCTCGACCGCGACGAGGTGACCGAGCTGGCCGGGCTGTGGGTCGAGGCGCTGACCGCCCTGGCGCGCCACGCCACCACCCCCGACGCCGGCGGGCTGACCCCGAGCGACGCGCCGCTGGTCGAGGTGAGCCAAGCGGAGATCGACACGTGGGAGACCCGTTTCGGCGCGCTGGCCACGGTCTGGCCGACGACACCGGTGCAGTCCGGCATGTTGTTCCACACGATGCTGGCCGGGTCGTCGTTCGACGCGTACCACATGCAGCTGGTGTTCCACCTGTCCGGCGAGGTCGACCCGGAGCGGATGCGCCGCGCCGCGCAGGCGCTGGCGGGGCAGCACGCCAGCCTCCGTGCCGCCTTCGTCGACCGAGCGGACGGTGAGGTGGTGCAGGTGGTGCCGCGGGCGGTGTCCCTGCCGTGGCAGTACCACGACCTGACCACGTTCGACGAGGCGGAGCGGACCGCGAGGTTCGAGCGTTTTCTCGCCCGCGACCGGGCCGTCCACTTCGACGTGGGCCGCCCGCCGTTGGTCCGGATGGCCCTGGTCGTCCCGGCGCCCGGCCGCGCGGAGTTGGTGCTGACCGCCCACCACGTGCTGATCGACGGCTGGTCCATGCCGCTGTTGATGCGGGACCTGCTGCTGCTCTACGCCTCGGGCGGCGACCCGGCCCGGCTGCCCGCATCCGGCGACTTCGGCGAGTTCCTGCGCTGGCGAGCCCAGCAGGACGACGAGGAGTCCGCTCGGGTGTGGGCGGCCGAGCTCGACGGGGTCGAGGAGCCGACCCTGCTCGCCCCCGGCTCGGACGGTGTGGCCGTCGAGGGCGTCGGCCAGGTCGCCGTCGCGCTCGACCCCGACGTGGCGCACGCACTCGTCCGGCGGGCAGCCGACTGGGGCGTCACCGTCAACACCCTGGTCCAGGGCGCCTGGGCGCTCCTGCTCGGCCAGCTCACCGGCCGCCAGGACGTGCTGTTCGGGGCGACCGTCTCCGGGCGTCCGCCCGCGGTGACCGACGTCGACTCGACGGTCGGCATGTTCATCAACACCCTTCCCGTCCGCGTCGAGTACGCGCCCGGCGACACCGTCGCGGAGGTCCTCACCCGGCTGCAGGGTCGGCAGGCCCGCCTGCTGGAGCACCACTACTACGGGTTGACCGAGATCCAGCAGGGTGTCGGGCTGCCGTCCCTCTTCGACACCCTGGTCGTCTTCGAGTCCTACCCGGTCGACCGGGACGCTCTCGACGCCGCCACCGATGCCGCGGACGGTATCGCCTTCACCGGCCTGCGCCCGTCCACGGCCACCAACTACCCGCTGACCCTGATGGCGGCGGCGGATCCGCAGCTCCAACTCCTCCTGCAGTACGCGCGGGGTGTCTTCGAGCCGGAGGCGGTGGAGGTGCTGGCGGCCCGCCTCGGCCGCGTGCTGCGGCACATCGTGGCCACCCGGGGCCTGACCGTCGCGCAGCTCGACCTCCTGGACCCGGCCGAACGCGATCTGCTGCTCGCCAAGGTCAACGACACGGTCGCGCCGACTCCGCAGGCCACGATCACCGGGCTCGTCGAGGCCCAGGCGGCGCGGACACCGGACGAGGTCGCCGTGGTCGCCGAGGGTGAGTCGCTCACGTACCGCGAGTTGACCGCCCGGGCCGCCCGCCTGGCGCACGAACTGGGCGGCCGTGGCGTGGGCCCGGAGTCGGTGGTCGCGGTATCGCTGCCGCGGTCGGCGGACCTGGTCGTCGCGCTGCTGGCGATCCTGCGGGCGGGCGGCGCGTACCTGCCGGTCGACCCCAGGTATCCCAGCTCCCGCACGGCCGCCATCATGGGGGAGGCCCGGCCGTGCCTCGTCCTGACCGACTCCGCGACGGTCGCGGTGTTGCCGGAGCACGACGCACCGGACGTCTTCCTCGACACGCTCGACCTGTCCGGTGACCGCACCGGCCCCGAACCGCGGATCCAGGCACAGCAGCTGGCGTACGTGATGTACACCTCCGGCTCCACCGGCCGACCCAAGGGCGTGGCCATCACGCACGCGAACGTGGTCAACGGGGTGCTGCGGCTCGCGTCCCGGGTGGGCCTGGGGCCCGGCAAGCGGCTCCTCGCCGGCACCTCGGTGAACTTCGACGTCTCGGCGTTCGAGATCTTCACGACGCTGGCCACCGGCGGAGTCGTCGAGGTGGTCCGGGACGTCCTGGTTCTGGGCGAGCGGGCGGGTTGGAGCGGCAGCGTCATCTCCACCGTCCCGTCCGCCTTCGCCGAGCTCGTCGACGAGATCTCCGGCCGAACCAGGGTGGAGACCGTCGTGTTCGCCGGCGAGGCCCTGCCCGCCTCGCTGGTGGAGAAGACGCGGGCGGCCTTCCCCGGCGTACGGGTGGTGAACGCCTACGGGCAGAGCGAGTCGTTCTACGCCACCACCTTCACCGCCACCGAGGAACCACCGAACCGGGCGGGAAGCGTGCCGGTCGGCACGCCGCTGGGCAACATGCGGGCCTACGTTCTGGGCCCCGGGCTGGCGCCGGTGCCGCCGGGGGTGGTCGGCGAGCTGTACGTCGGCGGGAGTGTCGGTCGTGGCTACCACGGCCGCGCCGACCTGACCGCCGAGCGCTTCGTCGCCGACGCCTACGGCCCACCCGGCGCGCGTATGTACCGCACCGGCGACCTGGCCCGGTGGAACGACGAGGGGCAGCTGGAGTACGCGGGCCGGGGCGACGCGCAGGTCAAGGTGCGTGGCTTCCGGATCGAGCCGGGCGAGGTCGAGACGGTTGTCACCGCGCACCCGGCGGTCGCCCAGGCCGTCGTCGTCTCCCGGCCGGGCGCGGGCACCGGCACCCGACTCGTCGCCTACGTGGTGGCCTCGGGCGAGGTCGACGCCGCGCGGCTCAGCCGGTACACCGCCGAGCGACTGCCGGAGTTCATGGTGCCGTCCGCGTTCGTGCTGCTGGACCGGCTGCCGTTGATGACCAACGGCAAGCTGGACCGGGCCGCTCTTCCCGAGCCGGAGTTCAGCGGGACCCACTACCGGGCGCCGCGCACCGCCCGCGAGGAGTGCCTGACCAAGCTCTTCGCCGAAGTGCTCGGGCTGGAGCGGGTCGGCGTCGACGACGACTTCTTCGATCTGGGCGGGCATTCCCTGCTCGCCACCCGGTTGATCAGCCGCGCCCGGGCGGAGACCGGAGCGGAGATCCCCATCCGCACGATCTTCGACCTGCCCACGGTGGCCGCGCTCGCCTCCTGGCTGGACCGGCCAGGACCGGAGGCACCGGCAGCTCCGCGTCGCCCTCGCCTGCGCAAGATGACCGTAGAGGAGTAAGCACATGATTCCGTTGTCCTTCGCCCAGCGCCGCTACTGGTATCTGCACCAACTGGAGGGTGGCGAGACCTGGAACATGTCGGCGGCCCTGCGGCTGACCGGGGAACTGGACCTGCCCGCGATGGACGCGGCGATCCGGGACGTGGTCGAGCGGCACGAGATCCTGCGCACCACCTACGTGGTGGACGACCAGGGCGAGCCGTACCAGCGGATCCTGCCGGTGGCGGAGGCGCTGGCCCGGGTGGAGACGCCGGTGCTCGAGGTGCCACCCGAGGAGGTGCCCGGTGCGGTCGACAGGGCCGTCGCGCACACCTTCGACCTGGCGACCGAGGTGCCGTTCCGGAGCAGCCTGATCCGCTCCTCGCCCCGCGACCACGTCCTCGTCCTGGCCATCCACCACATCGCCACCGACGGCAGCTCCAGTTTCCCGCTGGCCCGGGACCTGGCCACGGCCTACCGTGCCCGCCGGGCCGGCCGGGCCCCGGAATTCGAGCCACTGCCCGTGCAGTACAAGGACTTCACGCTGTGGCAGCGTGAGGTGCTCGGTGACCTGAAGGACCCGAACAGCCTCGCCGCGGCGCAGCTGGAGTATTGGCGCAAGGAGTTGACCGGCGTTCCCCAGCCGCTCAGCCTGCCGCTGGATCATCCGCGCACGGCGGACCTGAGCACCGACGGCGACGCGGTGGCCTTCGTGGTGCGGCCCGCCGTCACCGCCGGCCTGGAGCGCCTTGCCGCCGAGCGTGGCATGACCATGTCGATGATCGTGCAGGCCGCGCTGGCGGTGCTGCTGGGCAAGCTCGGCGGTGGCGAGGACGTGCCGATCGGCTCCCCGATCGCCGGGCGGACCGACGAGGCACTGGCCGACCTGGTCGGGTGCTTCGTCAACAACCTGGTGCTGCGCGTCGACCTGTCCGGCGACCCGACCTTCCTGGACGTGCTCGCACAGGTGCGCAACAAGGCACTCACCGCGTACGAGCACCAGGACGTGCCGTTCGACGTGCTGGTCGAGGAGATCAATCCGGACCGCTCCGCCATGTACCGGCCGATGTTCCAGGTGATGTGCGGCTGGCAGAACTTCGCCAAGCCGGTGCTCGACTTCCCGGGGCTCACGGCCGAGTTCCAGCAGGCCCTCACCACGAAAGCCATGGTCGACCTCTTCTTCAGCATGACGCTGGACGACGCGGCGGGCGTGCTCTACGGCGACATCCAGTACGGGACCAGGCTGTTCGACCGGGACACCGTCGAGGCCATGGCCGCCCGGTTCGTCCGCGTCCTGGAGCAGCTGGTCGCCGACCCGGCCAGGTGCGTCGGCGACGTCGACGTGCTCAGCGCGCAGGAACGCGAGCGGCTACTGGTGGCGGTGAACGACACCGCGGAGCCGACGCTGGAGGGCGGCCTGCTGGCGGCGGTGAGCCGCCGGGTGCGGGAGTCACCGCAGGCGCTCGCGGTGCTCACCGAGGACGGTTCGCTCACCTATCAGGAGCTGGACATCCGGTCGAACCGGCTGGCGCACTGGCTGGTGGAGCGCGGCGTGCGGGCCGAGTCGCTGGTCGCCGTGTGCCTGCCCCGAACGGTGAACCTGATGGTGGCGCTGCTGGCGGTCCTCAAGGCCGGCGGGGCCTACGTGCCGGTGGACCCGGAGCACCCGCGCTCCCGCGTCGACGAGATCCTGGCGCAGGCGAAGCCGATGCTGGTGCTCGACGAGGAAACGCTGTCCGGCGCCGACTGCTCGGGTCGTCCGGACCTGCCACCGGCGGTGGTCGTGCACCCCGCGAACACCCAGTACGTGATCTACACCTCCGGTTCGACGGGCACGCCGAAGGGCGTGACGATTCCGCGTGGCGCGGTCGCGAACTTCCTGGCCTCCGTCCAGCGGCGCTTCCCGTTGTCGCCGGGGGAGCGGATGCTGTTCAGCACGACGGTGTCCTTCGACATGGCGAACACCGAGCTGTATCTCCCGTTCGTCACCGGCGCGACAATGGTGATGGCGACCAAGGAGACGGTCACCGATCCGGCGGCCGTGCTGGCGTACATCCGTGGCACCGGGGTCAGCGTGGTGCAGGCCACGCCGGGGTTCTGGCAGATGCTGCTCGCCCACGACCCGGACGCCGCGCAGGGGCTGCGCATCATGACCGGCGCGGAGGCGGTGCCCGCCCGCCTCGCCGAGACGCTGGCCGGGCAGGCCACCGAGGTGGGCAACTGGTACGGCCCGTCCGAGACGACGACGTGGTCGACCATGGCGCCGCTGACGCCGGGAGCGCCGGTGGCGATCGGCACGCCGATCGGCAACACCCAGGTGTACCTGCTCGACTCCCGCTTCTGCCCGGTGCCGCGCGGTGTCGCGGGTGAGGTGTACATCGCCGGCGACGGCCTGGCCCGTGGCTACCAGGGCCGGCCGGACCTGACCGCCGAGCGGTTCGTGCCCAGCCCGTTCGGGCCGGCCGGATCGCGCATGTACCGGACCGGAGACCTGGCGCGGTGGAACCGCGACGGTCGGCTGGAGTACATCGCGCGCACCGACTTCCAGGTGAAGGTCCGGGGCTTCCGGATCGAGCTGGGTGAGATCGAGCACGTGCTGACCGGGCACCCCGGAGTGGCGCAGGCCGCGGTCGTGGTGCGCGAGAACCAGCAGGGCGACAAGAGCATCGTGGGCTACGTGGTGCCGACGCCCACCGTTGCCGTCGCGACCGATCAGCTTCGCACCGAACTCTCCACGTACCTGCGCGGACGCCTGCCGGACTACATGGTGCCGGCCACGGTGATCCCACTCGCCGAGCTTCCGCTCACGCCGAACGGGAAGCTCGACCGTCGGGCGCTGCCCGAGGAGGACACCAGCACGGTGGTCGGCCGGGAGCCGCGTAACGCGCAGGAGCAGCGGCTGTGCGCGATCTTCGGCGAGCTGCTCGGCCGGGAGGCCGTCGGTGTCGACGACGACTTCTTCGCCTTCGGTGGTCACTCGCTGCTGGCCACCCGGCTCAGCGTGCGCATCCGCAAGGACTTCGGGATCGACTTCCCGCTCCGTACGATCATCAAGTTCCCCACCGTGGCCGAGTTGGCCTCGCTGCTGCTGATCGGCCAGCCCGCCGGGGAGACCGCCGACCCGCTCGGCGTGGTGCTGCCGCTCAACACCGATCCCGGCACGGGCAAACCGCCGCTGTGGTTCTTCCACGGGGGAGGCGGGCTGGGCTGGGCGTACTTCAGCTTCGTGGTGCACGTGACGGACCGGCCCGCGTACGCCCTGCAGGCGCGCGGTTACAACGGCGTGGGTGAGCTGGTGACGTCCGTGGAGGAGATGGTCGACGACTACATCGACGAGATGCTGAAGATCCAGCAGGACGGGCCGTTCCACCTGATCGGCTGGTCCTACGGCGGCACCGTGGCACAGGCCGTCGCGGCCGGCCTCGCCCGGCGCGGGCACGAGATCGCCCTGACGGCCATCCTCGATTCGCAGCCCGGCGGGCACGGCTGGTCCGAGATCCACGCCAACAAGACCGTCGAGGACTACCGGGACGAGTTGGAGGACTTCTTCGGCCAGTACATCGGCACCGACAACCAGCAGGACTCCATCGACGTCATGGCCCGGGTGCTGGCCAACAACTCCCAGCTCATGATGACGTTCGAATCGCCGGTCTACGGCGGTGACGTGCTGTTCTTCAACGCGGTGCTCAAGGACGACCTGTACGCGCACCTGTGGCGGCCGTACGTTCTCGGTGCCATCGAGGAGTACGACGTACACGCCACGCACCACGAGATGAACCTGCCCGGCCCGGTGGCCGAGATCTTCGAGGTCATCAACCGCAAGCTCGCAGCGCAGTGAACCGGCAGACGGCGAATGACAGGAGTTGGTCGAGATGACAGGGCATGGCGTGGCCGGTGAGACGCGGGAGCGCGGCACGCTGTTGTGTGTCCCGTTCGCGGGAGCGGGTGCCTCCTTCTTCCACCCGTGGCGCGGGCTGTCGGCGGGCCGGTGGCGCGTCACCTCCGTCGAGCTGCCGGGCCGGGAGCGACGACTCCTGGAGGAGCCGTACCGCAACGTGGTCGAAGCGGCCCGCAACGAGGTTGACGCCATCGCCGCCGACCTCGGCGCGGGGGCGCGGACCGTGCTGTTCGGACACAGCCTGGGCGCGGTGCTCGCGTATGAGCTGGTGCACCTGCTCAGCAAGCGGGACGTCGTGGTGGAGCGGCTGGTCGTCAGCGGCTCACCGGGACCGTGGACGCAGCGCGAGAGGCGGGCGGCCGGGCTGCCGGACGAGGAGTTCCTCGCCCGGGTCGAGGAGTTCGCCGGCTTCCGGCACGAGGCGCTCGACCACCCGGAGATGCGGGAGCTGATCCTCCCCGTGTTGCAGGCCGACTGCGAGATGCACGAGGCCTACGTGCCGAGCTTCGACGAGCCGCTGCCGGTGCCGATCTGCTCGCTGCGGGGCAGTTCCGACGGCCTGGTGACCGCCGCGGAGGCTCGGCAGTGGCAGGCGGCGACCACCGGCGAGTTCAGCTACGTGGAGTTCCCCGGTGATCACATGTACCTGGTGGATCAGGGTCGGGAGGTGCTCGACGTCGTCGAGCAGGTCGGCACCCTCAGGAGTGCGGCACCGGTCTGAGTCTGCCCGCGACCGACGAACGGAGGGCCCCGAGCTTCGCTCGGGGCCCTCCGTGGTTTCGATTGATCCGCGGCGCGTGGTCAAGCCGGCCGCGCCCGACCGAACCAGGTGGTGAGGGCGGCCCGCAGCGCCGAGGTGTCCAGCGGCTCGTCGGCGGACGCCACCCAGGCGACGTGGCCGTCCGGGCGGATGAGCAGCGCGGCCGGAGCGGGCATCTCGTCGAGGTCCGGGACGATCCAGTGGTCGTCCACGCTCGTCGCCTCGACCAGGTCGACGCGATCGGCCCAGCCGCCGGCCGCCGCGGCCACCTCGGCGCTGCCGTGCAGATCGATGAGCACCGGTCGGGCGGCGTGCAGCAACTCGTGCACGCGAGTGCCGCCGCCGGCTGTCTTGAGGTCGACGTCCGGGACCCGGCGACCCGCCAACGGGTGATCGCCGCCGACCGGATAGCGAATGGTCAGCGCGGTCAGCATGCCGCACAGCTGCCGGTTGACGTCGTCGAACTGCAAGAGATCGCCGAAGACGTCGCGGAGCGCGTCCGTGTGTGGGCCGGGGCGGGCCAGCGCCGACTGCGCCCGGGTGTTGTGCAGCACGCGCTCGCCGACCGGGTGGCGCTCGCGGTGGTAGGTGTCCAGCAGGCTCTCCGGAACCTGGCCGTTGACCACCGCGGCGAGCTTCCAGCCGAGATTGACCGCGTCCTGCACGCCCAGGTTCAGTCCCTGCCCGCCGGCCGGGAAGTGGATGTGCGCGGCGTCGCCCGCCAGCAGCACCCGACCGGCCCGGTACCGGGCGGCCTGTCGGGCGGCGTCGCTGAACCTTGAGACCCACCGCGGGCTGCGCATTCCGAAGTCGGTGCCGGCGAGCCTGAGCAGCGACTCGCGGAGTTGCTCGAACGTCACCGGCTCGTCACGGTCGGCGACCCGGTCGTACTCGGAGGCGATGACCCGGTACCAGCCCGGCTCGAAGGCGATCACCGAGTAGTCGCCGGTGGGGCAGCGCCGCACCCAGATGTAGTCCTCGGTCAGATCCGGGAGCTCGACGTCGCCGATCAGCGCGGTCATCGTCGCCGGGGTGCCCAGGAAGTCGATGCCCGACAGTTTGCGCACGATGCTGCGTCCGCCGTCGCAGCCCACCAGATAACGGGCGAGAAGCGTCCGCGTCGACCCCGGCGCGGTGCCCAGCTCGACGGTCACCCCGGAACTGTCCTGGCTGATTCCGCTCACCTCGGACGACCGCTGAATGCGCACACCGAGCTCGACGGCCCATTCCTCGAGCAGCCGTTCGATGTCGGTTTGCAGGATCATCAGCGGATAGGGGTGCCGCGACTCCGCTTCGTCGAACTCCAGATAAAGACCGGAGAAGTGGCCTACGGGTTGCGGATCGCCGATTTCCGTGAAGCGATCCAGGATCCCGCGCTGGTCCAGTACCTCCAGGGTGCGCGAGTGCATTCCGCCGGCCCGCGACTCGCCCGTTCGCTGCGCGAGTCGCTCCACCACCAGCACATCGACACCCGCCAGGCGGAGTTCGCAGGCCAGCATCAGACCGGTGGGCCCGGCACCGGCGATCACCACGTCCGCATCCACGTCGCTGTGTTCCACGTCGTTCCCCTCACGTCCCTGCGCAGTGTGTTGTTGAACCACTGTCACGGTCACGCGCCGCCGGTCGCGAGGCAACCGGCGGTGGACGCCGACGCGGTCCGGCGTCGGTCCACCTTGTACTGTCCCGCCAGCGGGACACCGTACGGGGCGTGGGTCGCCTCGACCGCACCCCGGCCGACCCCTGTAATCGCCTTTACCGGTGTTCCCGCCCGAGAAATCGCGCGACACTCGAACCGGCCACCGAGAAATTGCCTCGCCGAGCGGGACGACTCCCTGATCGGCACTTTCCTCAAGCCACATGGCGGTGTCGGCGGTGGCGGCCCCGAATCGGGCCGAAAAGGTTGTGGACCGGCAATTCCGATCGGCGGACTAGAGGGAGCTCAAGAATGGAATCGTCACCACGGACGGACCACCGGAATGGTGGCGGCAGTGCAGCCGTGGAACGACCCGTCCCGCAGGCGCAGGCCATCGCGGACCTGTGGTCGGAGTATCTCGGTGCCGAGGCCAAGGAGAACGACGACTTCTTCGCACTCGGCGGCACCTCGCTGGCCGGCATCAAAATCATCGACCGGCTGGCCGACGACTACGGCGTACGGCTGTCCGTGCGGGCCTTCTACCTGGCGCAGACACCGGCCCGGGTCGCCGAGCTGATCGAACAGGGCAGGGCCGGGACGTGAGGCTGACGCCGGGGCCCGACCGTGACATCGACCTGGACACCGTCGATCTGTTCGACCTGGACCTCTACTCGCACGGTGACCCGCATCCCGTCTGGGACGTGATGCGGGCCAAGGCCCCACTGCATCACCAGGTCCTGCCCGACGGCCGGGAGTTCTGGTCGGTGACCCGCTACGAGGACGTCTGCCGGGTGCTCGGCGACCACCGCGAGTTCACCTCCGAACGCGGCACGGTCCCCACCCACCTGGGGACGGACGACCCGGCCGCGGGCCGGCTGCTCACCTCCACCGACCCGCCGCGCCACACCCGGGTACGCCGCGCCATCGGTGCCAAACTCACCGCACGGGCGGTGGCGCCCTGGGCGGACCGCATCCGCAGCACCATCGTGGACTTTCTCGAACCGGCGCTCGACGGCGAGGTCTTCGATCTGGCCGACCGCGCGCTGCTGCTGCCGGCGCTGGTCACCGGCCCCCTGCTCGGCATCCCCGAGCGGGACTGGCAGGAGCTGGTGGAGCTGACCGCGATGGTGACGGCTCCCGCCGACCCGCATTTCCAGCACGGCAGTGAGGCCGCGACCCTGGCGATCGCCCACCACGAGCTCATCACCTACGTCACCGAGTGGGTGCGGCGGCGGCGGGCCGGCGGGGGCGACGACGGGAGTCTGCTCGACCACCTGATGAACCTCAGCGTGGAGGACGCACCGCTGACCAACGAGGAGATCGCCCTCGACGGCTACAGCATCCTGCTGGGCGCCAACGTGACCACACCGCACACCGTGTCGGGCACGGTCGAGGCGCTCATCGAGCGGCCCGAGCAGTTCGCCCGCGCGCAGGCCGACCCGTCGCTGATCCCGAACCTGGTCGAGGAGGGACTGCGCTGGACGTCCGCGGCGTGCAACTTCATGCGGTACGCGGTGGACGACGTCCAGATCGGCGGAGGCACCATCCCGGCGCGTGGTGCGGTCGTCGCCTGGATCGGTTCGGCCAACCGGGACGAGTTGCAGTTCCCCGATCCGCATCTGTTCGACATCAACCGCGTCGGCGCGAAGCGCCAGGTCGCGTTCGGCTTCGGCCCGCACTTCTGCATCGGCGCGCCGCTGGCCCGGATGACGCTCCGCATCTTCTTCGAGGAACTGCTCCAGCGGTTCAGCTCGATCGAGCTCGCCGGCGAGCCGCAGCACCTGCGGTCGTACTTCATCGCCGGGATGACCCACCTGCCCATCGTTGCCCAGAAACGGCCGACATCATGACCTCCGGCACCGTCGCCACCGCCTCGCCCTGGTTCATCCGGCAACCGGCCACCCACCACCCGACCCGGATCTTCTGCCTGCCCTTCTCCGGCGCCGGGGCCTCCGCGTTCAACGGCTGGCCCGCCGCGCTGGGCGACGCCGAGATCTGCCCGGTGCAGTTTCCCGGCCGGGAGAACCGGCTGGCCCATCCGCACTACGGCAGCTACGAGAACCTCGCCGACGGCCTGGTCGAAGCGCTGACGCCGATGCTGGACCGCCCGTTCGCGCTCTTCGGACACTGCGCCGGCGCACTGCCCGCCTTCGAGACCGTGGTCCGGCTCGCCGCACGTGGCCTGCCCGGCCCGGAGTGCCTCTTCGTGTCAGGCCAGCCGGCCCCGCACGACGCGTCGCGCGACCGGATGCTCGCGATGAGCGAGCCGGAACTGCGCCGGGAGGTGGAGGCGTTCCTGCGTGGGCGGGGGATCGACCCGCGGCCGGACATGATCGACATGGGTCTGTCGGTGCTGGTCGAGGACCATGCCGCCGCCGCGCGGTACCGGCGGCTGGAGCCGGTCAGGCTTCCGTGTCCCATCGTCGTCGTGCACTGGCGGGACGACCCCGAGGTGAGCCTCGACGAACTCGCCGGATGGCGCCACTACTCCGACGCGGTGCGGTTCCGGGTCGTCGCCGGCGGCCACTACGACTTCATGGACGCCCCGGGCGAACTTCGAGATCTGTTGACCAGCTGGCGGTGACGGCGGCACGGCGGGACGAGAGTCGTCCGCCGCCCGGAGCGGAAGGAAATCGCATGGTTAGCGCAGGAGCGGACATTGCGGTGATCGGGATGTCGTGCCGCTTTCCCGGCGTGCCCGGCTTGACGGAGTTCTGGCGCCTGCTCGTCGACGGCGAGTCGACCGTCGCAGAGTTCCCGGAACACCGGCTGGCCGATTCGAAGGCTCCGGCCCACCCGGACGCCGCCACCCTGATGACCGGGTCGTTCCTCGACGCCATCGACGGATTCGACGCGGCGTTCTTCGGAACCGGCGCCGCGGAGGCGGCGGCCATGGATCCCACCCAGCGGCTGGGGCTGGAACTGGCCTGGGAGGCCGTCGAGGACGCCCGCGTCCCGGCGACCGCACTCGCCGGTCGCGAGATCGACGTCGTGGTCAGCACCGCGCCCTCCGGGTACGACCTGCTGCGCAAGCTGTCCGGCAGTGATCGGGACGACCACTACGCCGCGCTCGGATCAAGCGGTGCGCTGATCGCGAACCGGATCTCCAGCCTGTTCGACGTCCGGGGGATGAGCCTCTGCGCGGACTCCGGCCAGTCCTCCTCCCTGGTCGCGCTGGCGCTGGCGTGCGACCGGATCCGCAGCGGCGCGGTCGAGATGGCCATCGCCGGCGGCGTGCACCTGATCACCGACCCCGAGGCGGGCATCAGCCTGGCCAACCTGGGCGCGTTGTCGCCCGACGGCCGTTGCTTCACCTTCGACGACCGGGCCAACGGTTTCGTCCGCGGCGAGGGCGGCGCGATCGTCGTGCTCAAGCGGCTGGACCTCGCCGTCGCCGACGGCGATCACATCTACGCGGTGGTCCGTGGCTGGGGAGTCGCCAGCGGTGGAGCCTCCAGCCGGATGCCGGATCCCAGCCCCAGCGGGCAGGCCGCGGCGACACTGACCGCACTCGAGCGTGCCGCCGTCGCCTTCGGCGACGTCGACTACGTCGAGGCGCACGGCACCGGTACCCGGCTCGGCGACCCGGCGGAGCTCGCCGGGCTGCGCGAGGTCTTCCAGCGGACCGGCCGCACCCGACCCCTGGCGATCGGGTCGGTGAAGACCAACGTGGGCCACCTGGAACCGGCCGCGGGAATCGTCGGCTTCGTCAAGGCGGCGCTCTGCGTGGACCGGAGCCGGCTGGTCCCGAGCCTGAACTTCCGGTCGCCGAACACCGCCGTCGCCGACCTCGGGCGGGACTTCGAGGTCGTCCGCGTCGCTCAGCCCTGGCCGGGGCCGCCCGGCCGGCCGCGCCGGGCCGGGGTGTCGGCGTTCGGCATGGGTGGCACCACCGCGCACGTGATCCTCGAACAGGCACCCGAGCCACCGTCCGCCCCCGCCGCCGCGGAGACCGCCGGGACGCTGCCGTGGGTGCTCTCGGCACGGTCGGCGGAGGGACTACGGGCGCAGGCGGCCCGGCTGCGGGCGTTCGTCGCCGCGGACCCGTCGCTGTCGGCGGCCGACGTGGCGCACTCGCTGGTCTCGACGCGGACCGTGTTCGAGCACCGGGCGGTGGTGCTCGGCGACGGGCGCGAGGCGGCCCTGGCCGGTCTCGACCTGGTGGCGAGCGGGCGGAGCGCCCCCCGGGCGATCCGTGGGGTGGTCGACGGGCCGGTCGGCCCGACCGTCTTCGTCTTTCCCGGCCAGGGATCCCAGTGGCAGGGCATGGGACGGCAGCTCTACGCGGAGTCCGAGGTCTTCGCCCGCGCGATCGACGACTGCGCCCGGGCCTTCCAGCCCTGGCTCGACTGGTCCCTGGTGGACGTGGTGACCGGCGCCGAGTCCGCTGCGGCGCTGGACCGGATCGACGTCGTCCAGCCAGCGCTGTTCGCGATGATGGTGTCGCTGGCGCGGGTGTGGCGCTCGCTCGGGGTGGTGCCCGACGCGGTGGTGGGGCACTCGCAGGGCGAGATCGCCGCGGCGTACGTCTGCGGGGCGATCTCGCTCGACGACGCCGCCCGGATCGTCAGCGTGCGCAGCCGGGCCATGGCCGAGCTGACCGGATGCGGTGGGATGACCGCGGTGGCCGCGCCGCTGGACTGGGTCCGGGATCGGCTCGCGCGGTGGTCCGGGCGGCTGTCGGTCGCCGCGGTCAACGGGCCGTCGTCGGTGGTGATCTCCGGCGAAGGGCCGGCCCTGGACGAGTTCGCCGAGCTGGCCGTCGCCGAGGACGTCCGGGCACGCCGGGTCAAGGTCGACCTGGCCGGCCACTCCCACTACCTCGAACCCCTCCGTGACCGGCTGCTCGATGCCATCGCGGGCGTCACGTCCCGCGAGTCGGCGGTCAGGTTCTACTCCACCGTCACCGGCGGGCTGTTCGACACCCGGGGGCTGGACGGCGCCCACTGGTACGCCAACCTCCGCTCGATGGTCCGCTTCGGCGAGGTCGTCGAGCACCTGATGGGTGCGCCCGGCACCGTGTTCGTGGAGGTCAGTCCGCACCCGGTGCTCCAACTGGCGATGGCCGAGACCGCTGACGCGCTGGCCACCTCCCCGGTGCTGGTGAGTACGTTGAATCGGGACGACGGCGGCCTGTTCAAGGTGTTCGGCTCGCTGGCCGAGCTGCACGTGCGGGGCCTGCCCGTCGACTGGACCGCGGCCTGCGGCGGCCCGCGAGCGCGCCGGATCACCCTGCCGACCTACCCGTTCCAGCGGCAGCGGTACTGGTTGACCGCCGAGGACGCCGCCACCACGCCCGATCGTCCGGCAGCGGGCGACGGACTGGGCCTCGACACCGAGTCAGCCGCCCTCAGCCTGGTGTGCGCCGAGGCGGCGGCGATGCTGAGCACGAAGAACCCGGGCCTGACGCAGGCCGTCCTCACGGCGCGGTCGGCACAGAGCTTCCGGGACCTCGGCTTCGACTCCGCCATGGTGATCGGACTCCGGAACCGGCTCGCCGCGATCACCGGGCTGCGGCTCTCCGCCACCGTCGCCTTCACCTACCCCACGCCGCAAGCGCTCGCCGAACACATCTTCTCCCTGGTCGAACCGCCGAAGCCGGACACGCCGGCCGAGGAGGCGGGCTTCGACGACCGCGCCGACGACGAGCTGTACGCGCTCATCGACCGCGGATACCTGTAGTCACTTCCGTTCTTGTCCGTCAACGTGAGGGAGGGCCCGGTGGAGGATCTCGACAAGCTCCGGTCCTACTTGAGACGTGCCGTCAGTGACGCGCAGAAGCTGCGCGACCAGGTGCGTCACCTGGAGGAGTCCGCTCGCGAGCCGATCGCGGTGGTGGGCGTGGGTTGTCGCTTCCCGGGTGGCGTCGCGTCTCCCGAGGACCTGTGGGACATCGTGTCCGGCGGCCTGGACGCCATGAGTGACCTCCCACCGGACCGCGGGTGGAACCTGGCGTCGCTGGCCGGTCCGGAGCCCGAGGCGGCCGGGACGACGTACCCGCGGGCCGGCGGCTTCCTGGCCGACGTCGCCGGGTTCGACGCGCCGTTCTTCGGGATCAGCCCGCGCGAGGCGCTGGCCATGGACCCGCAGCAACGGCTGATGCTGGAGATCTCGTGGGAGGCCCTGGAACGGGCGGGCATCGATCCGACCGGGCTGCGCGACACCGACACCGGTGTCTTCACCGGGCTCTACGCCGTCGACTACGGCCCCCGCATGGGCAGCGGCGCCGCCGGCGAGGTGGAGGGGTACACGCTCACCGGAACATACACCAGCGTGGCGTCGGGCCGGGTGTCGTACGTGCTGGGCCTGGCGGGCCCGGCGGTGTCGACCGACACCGCCTGCTCGTCCTCGCTCACGGCCATCCACCAGGCCGTGCGCTCCCTGCGCTCCGGGGAGTGCTCGCTCGCGCTGGCCGGCGGCGTGTCCACGATGCCGACGCCCGGAGTGCTCGTCGAGCTGGGCCGGCAGCGGGGGTTGTCGGTGGATGGGCGGTGTAAGGCGTTTGCGGAGGCGGCGGATGGTACGGGTTTTTCGGAGGGTGCTGGGGTTTTGGTGTTGGAGCGGTTGTCGGATGCGCGGCGGAATGGTCGTCGGGTGTGGGCGGTGATTCGGGGTTCGGCGGTTAATCAGGATGGTGCGTCGAATGGGTTGACGGCGCCGAGTGGGTTGGCGCAGCAGCGGGTGATTCGGGCGGCGTTGGCGGATGCGGGTTTGGGTGTTGGTGATGTGGATGTGGTGGAGGCGCATGGGACTGGTACGCGGTTGGGTGATCCGATCGAGGCGCAGGCGTTGTTGGCGACGTATGGGCAGGGTCGGGAGTCCGGGGTTCCGGTGTGGTTGGGGTCGTTGAAGTCGAATATTGGTCATACGCAGGCGGCGGCGGGGGTGGCCGGTGTGATCAAGATGGTGATGGCGTTGCGTGGTGGGGTGTTGCCGCGGACGTTGCATGTGGATCGGCCGTCGTCGCATGTGGATTGGTCGGTTGGTGCGGTGGAGTTGTTGACGCAGGCGCGGCCGTGGGTTGGTGGTGTGGGTCGGGTGCGGCGTGCGGGTGTGTCGGCCTTCGGCATCAGTGGGACGAATGCGCATGTGATTGTGGAGGAGGCGCCGGCGGTTGAGGTGCCGGTGGTTGGTGACGGGGTGCCGGTTGCCGGTGGTGTGGTGCCGTGGGTGTTGTCGGGGCGTTCGGAGTCGGCGTTGCGGGCGCAGGCGGTTCGGTTGCGGGATTTCGTGGTCGGGGCGCCGGGTGTGGACGTGGCGGATGTCGGGTTTTCGTTGTTGTCGACGCGGTCGTTGTTCGAACACCGCGCCGTGGTCCTGGGCCACGACCGCGACGACCTGCTCGCCGGGCTCGCCGCGACGGCCGCCGGGACCGACGGCCCGTCGGCACCGGCGACGCCGGGTGGCAGGACGGTGTTCGTCTTCCCGGGTCAGGGGTCGCAATGGGTCGGCATGGGGCGCGAACTGTGCGCCTCGTCGCCGGCCTTCGCCCGCCGCATGCGGGAGTGCGCCGACGCGCTGTCCCCGTACGTGACCTGGTCCCTCCTCGACGTCCTCGACGATGCCGAGGCACTGCAACGGGTGGACGTCATCCAGCCGGTGCTGTGGGCCGTCATGGTGTCGCTGGCCGAGGCGTGGCGCTCCTACGGGGTCGAGCCGGCGGCCGTGATCGGCCACTCGCAGGGCGAGATCGCCGCCGCCTGTGTCGCCGGCGCCCTGACCCTGCCCGACGCGGCCCGGGCGGTCGCGCTGCGGTCGAGGGCGATTCTGGCCCTGTCGGGCCGCGGCGGAATGGTGTCGGTCGGGCTGCCGGCCGACGACGTGCGTGCCCGCCTGACCGAGGGACTGTCGATAGCGGCGGTCAACGGGCCGTCGTCGGTCGTGGTCTCCGGTGAGGTGGCCGCGCTCGACGCGCTCCTGGCCCGGTGCGACGCGGAGGGGGTGCGGGCACGTCGTGTTCCGGTGGACTACGCGTCGCACTCCGCACAGGTGGATGCCATCCGCGACGAACTGGCCCGAGTGCTGGCGGGGATCGCCCCGCGAACGTCCGAGGTCCCGTTCTTCTCGACGGTCACGGCCGACTGGCTGGACACCACCCGGCTGGACGCCGAGTACTGGTACACCAACCTGCGGCACACCGTCCGCTTCGAAGAGGCCACCCGGGCCCTCGCCGAACAGGGCTTCAGCTTCTTCGTCGAGGCGTCCGCCCACCCGGTGCTGACCGTCGGCATCGCACAGACGCTGGACAGCACGGACGTCACCGCCATGGTGGTGGGCACGCTGCGCCGCGACGAGGGCGGCCTGAAGCGACTGCTCCAGTCGGCGGCCGAGGCCTTCGTGGCGGGCCTCCCGGTGGCCTGGGACACCGCGCTGCCCAGCCGGGACGGTCGGTGGACCCCGTTGCCGACCTACCCGTTCCAGCGACAGCGTTACTGGCTGAACACACCGCACGACGGTGCCGCGGCGCCCGAGCCGGACCAGCGGACCGACCGGCTGTACCAGGTGGACTGGCTGCCCCGTGCGGTCCGCGCCGATCAGGCAACCGGGCGGTACGTGGTGCTGGAGCCGTCCGAGACGGACCTCGCCGGCCTCGACGACGTACCCCCCGTCGTCATCGTCGCGGTCCCAGGCGCGTCCGAGGCGGACGCCGACACACCGGCCGCCGTCGAGGACCACCTGCACCGGCTGCTCCGGCGACTGCAGAGCTGGCTCGGCGACGACCGCTTCGCCGACTCCCGGCTGGCCATCGTGACGCGCGACGCGATCCACGACGACCAGGTCGTCCACCCGGACCTCGTCGCGGCGGCGATCTGGGGATTCGTCCGTAGCGCGCAGACCGAGAACCCGGGCCGGATCACGCTTGTCGACATCGACGACCAACCCGCTTCGTGGGACGTCGTCCCGGCGGCCGTCGCGACCGGAGAGACCCAGATCAAGATCCGGGCCGGCGAGGTGAGCACGCCGCGACTGGCCCACGCCGGCGCCAACAGCGCCTCGGCGCAGCACGGCGGCCGGCCGCCATCGGGCACGAACGGCTCCACGCTCGGACACGGGACGGTGCTGATCACCGGAGGCACCAGCGGACTGGGCGCGATGCTGGCCCATCACCTCGTGCGACGGCACGGCGTGCGCCGACTCCTGCTGACCAGCCGGCGAGGGCCGGCGGCTCCGGCCGCGGCACGGCTGCGCGAGGTGCTGACCGGGTCGGGTGCCGAGGTCGAGGTGGTGGCCTGCGACATCACCCACCGCGAGTCCGTCGCCGAGCTGATCGCGGCGGTACCGGCCGACCACCCACTGACGGCGGTGATCCACTGCGCGGGTGTTCTGGACGACGGGGTCGTCGAGACCTTGACCGAGGACCGGATCGACACGGTGCTGGCGCCGAAGGTGCGCGGCGCCTGGCACCTGCACGAGCTGACCAGGGACCTGAATCTTTCCGCGTTCGTCCTGTTCTCGTCGATCGCGAGTGTGCTGGGCACCGCCGGGCAGGCCAACTACGCCGCGGCCAACGCCTTCCTCAACGGCCTGGCGGAGGCCCGCCGGGCGGGAGGCTGCCCGCCGGCGCCCTGTGCTGGGGCTTCTGGGCCGAGCGCAGCGAGATGGTCGCCGGGCTCGGCGACGCGGACCTGGTTCGCCTGCGCCGGCAGGGTGTGCTCCCGTTGTCCTCGCAGCAGGGGCTCGCGCTCTTCGACGCGGCACTCGGCCACGACCAGGCGGTGCTGGTGCCCGCCCGTCTGCAGCAGCCGTCGCCGGACACGCGCGACGCCGAGCGGCTGGCCTCGCCGCTGCTCCGGGGCCTGCTCGCGGCACCGGCCGAGGGCACCGGGCCGGCGGCCGGTGACGCCGCCGAGTCGGGACTCGTGCAGCGGCTGCGCTCGCTGCCGGCGGCCGAGGCGGAGACGGTGTTGCTGGACGCCGTCCGCACCCAGACCGCGATCGTGCTCGGGCACGCCGACACCAGAACGACCGGTGCCACCACGGCCTTCAAGGAACTGGGCATCGACTCGCTCACCGCGTTGGAACTGCGGAACAAGCTGTCGGCGATCGTCGGCTGCAAGCTGCCCGCCACGATGGTCTTCGACCATCCGAACCCGCGCGCGCTGACCAAGTTCCTGCTCACCCGGATCACGCCGGACGCCGGTACCGACACCGGATCCGTGGTCGATCGGCTGACCAGGGAGATCGAAGCGCTGGGCAGCCAGCTCGACGACGCGTACCTCGGCCTCGGGCCCGAGGAGCGGGCGACCATCTCCGCCCTGCTGAGTGAGTTGCGCGGCCGGGTGACGGCGAAGGCGAGCGTGGGCGCACCGGTCGGCATCGTCGATCGGATCAGTTCGGCCTCGGCGGGAGAGCTTCTCTCGCTCCTGGACAACGAACTCGGCTAGGGGAAGAGCGATGACCAACGACAACAGTGCCGATGTCCTCGAATACCTCCGTCGGACATCCATCGAGCTGATGGAAACCCGCAAGCGGCTGCGTGAGCTGACCGAGGCCGCCAGCGAGCCGGTCGCGGTGGTCGGCCTCGCCTGCCGGTACCCGGGCGGCGCGGTGACTCCGGAGGCGTTGTGGGAGCTGGTGGAGTCGGGCGCGGACGTCATGTCCGATTTCCCCACCGACCGGAACTGGGACCTGGACGAGCTGTACGACCCGACCTCCGGCCGGCCGGGCACCTGCTACACGCGCACCGGCGGATTTCTGAGCGACGCCGGGGACTTCGACGCCGAGTTCTTCGGCATCAACCCGCGTGAGGCGCTGGCCGCCGACCCGCAGCAGCGGCTCCTGCTGGAGGTCTCGTGGGAGTCGTTGGAACGTGCCGGCATCGACCCGCACTCGTTGCGCGGCAGCCGCACCGGCGTGTTCGCGGGGCTGGCCTACTTCGGGTACGGCAACCACTTCGTCACCCCCGAGGTCATCTCCGGGTACGCGCAGACCGGGTCGCTGGCGAGCGTGGCGTCGGGCCGGGTGTCGTACGTGCTGGGTCTGGAGGGCCCGGCGGTGTCGACCGACACCGCCTGCTCGTCCTCGCTGGTCACGGTGCACCAGGCGGTGCGTTCGCTGCGCCAGGGCGAGTGCGACCTGGCCCTGGCCGGCGGGGTCACGGTCACCGCGACGCCGCAGGTGTTCCGGGAGTTCGCCCGGCAGCGGGGGTTGTCGGTGGATGGGCGGTGTAAGGCGTTTGCGGAGGCGGCGGATGGTACGGGTTTTTCGGAGGGTGCTGGGGTTTTGGTGTTGGAGCGGTTGTCGGATGCGCGGCGGAATGGTCGTCGGGTGTGGGCGGTGATTCGGGGTTCGGCGGTTAATCAGGATGGTGCGTCGAATGGGTTGACGGCGCCGAGTGGGTTGGCGCAGCAGCGGGTGATTCGGGCGGCGTTGGCGGATGCGGGTTTGGGTGTTGGTGATGTGGATGTGGTGGAGGCGCATGGGACTGGTACGCGGTTGGGTGATCCGATCGAGGCGCAGGCGTTGTTGGCGACGTATGGGCAGGGTCGGGAGTCCGGGGTTCCGGTGTGGTTGGGGTCGTTGAAGTCGAATATTGGTCATACGCAGGCGGCGGCGGGGTGGCCGGTGTGATCAAGATGGTGATGGCGTTGCGTGGTGGGGTGTTGCCGCGGACGTTGCATGTGGATCGGCCGTCGTCGCATGTGGATTGGTCGGTTGGTGCGGTGGAGTTGTTGACGCAGGCGCGGCCGTGGGTTGGTGGTGTGGGTCGGGTGCGGCGTGCGGGTGTGTCGGCCTTCGGCGCCAGTGGGACGAATGCGCATGTGATTGTGGAGGAGGCGCCGGCGGTTGAGGTGCCGGTGGTTGGTGACGGGGTGCCGGTTGCCGGTGGTGTGGTGCCGTGGGTGTTGTCGGGGCGTTCGGAGTCGGCGTTGCGGGCGCAGGCGGTTCGGTTGCGGGATTTCGTGGTCGGGGCGCCGGGTGTGGACGTGGCGGATGTCGGGTTTTCGTTGTTGTCGACGCGGTCGTTGTTCGAACACCGCGCCGTGGTCCTCGGCCGCTCCCGCGACGAACTGCTCGGTGCGCTGGACTCGCTGGCCGACGGCGGCGAAACCACCGGGGTCGTGCGTGGTGTCGCCACCGAACTCGCGGGCGTGGCCTTCATGTTTCCCGGCCAGGGGGCGCGCTGGACCGGAGTGGCGCGGCAGTGGTACGAAACCTACCCCGACTTCGCACGGAGCCTGGACGACGTCTGCGCACACTTCGACGCGCACCTCCCGTTCGCCCTCAAGCCCATCCTCCTCGCCGCGGAGCCCGCCGATCACCACCGGACGGACGTCGCCCAGCCGGCCCTGTTCGCCCTGCAGGTCAGCCTGTACCGGCTCATCACCCGGTACGGTCCGCGACCGAAACACCTGATCGGTCACTCCGTCGGCGAGATCGCCGCGGCGCACGTCTCCGGGGCACTCAACCTCGACGACGCCACCAGGCTCGTGGCCGCCCGTGGGCGGATCATGCAGACGGTCCGCGAGCGCGGCGCGATGCTGGCCGTGCGCGCTGACGAGGACACCGTGGGCGAGCTGCTCGGCCGGTACGACCGGGTCGACATCGCCGCGGTCAACGGCCCGGACTCGGTGGTGGCCTCCGGTACCCGTGACGACGTCCACGACCTGCGTGACCGGCTCCTCGCCCGCGGCGTGTCGGCAAAGCTGCTCGACGTCGACCACGCGTTCCACTCCCCGCTGATGGAGCCGGTCCTGGACGAGTTCGCCGACGCGATCCAGGAACTCTCGCCGGGCACGATGGCGATCCCGATCCTCTCGACCCGGCTCGGCCGGGAGGCCACCCTGGCCGAGCTGACCTCCGTCGAGCACTGGGTGCGCCACGTGCGCGAACCGGTCCGCTTCCACGCCGCGGTCCAGGCGGCCCGCGCCGCCGGCACCGACGTCTTCTTCGAGGTGGGGCCGGGTTCGACGCTCGCGAGCATCACCAAGGACGCCTTCGCCACCGCGAACGTGAACGACGCGCTGGTGTTGTCGTCGGCGCGGCGTGGTCGCGAGGCCGCGGAGGGACTGGCCGACGCGTTGGCGCACCTGCACGTCCGGGGCGGCTGCGTGGACTGGGCCCCGCTGCTCGGTACCCGCCAGTGGGTGGATCTGCCGACGTACCCGTTCCAGCGCCGACGCTACTGGCTGGACTTCCGGGCCGGGACGACGGACGTGGCGACCGCCGGCCTGGCGGCACCGGATCACCCGCTGCTCGGCGCCGTGGTCGACCATCCTGACACCGGCGAGGTGATGTTCAGCGACCGGTGGTCGGTGCGGACCCACCAGTGGCTCGCCGACCACACGGTGTACGGACAGGTCGTCGTACCGGCGACCGCCTACCTGGACCTGGCGCTGTGGGTGGGCGGACAGCTCGGCTGCGCCGCGGTGGAGGGACTCTCCCTGGAAGTCCCGTTGATTCTCCCGGACGTCGGCGACGTGCGGGTGCGGCTGGTCGCCGGCGCCCCCGACGAGACCGGCCGCCGCTGCCTGACCGTCTACTCGTGTCCCGGCGACGACCAGCCGGCGGCGGGCTGGACCCGCCACGCGATCGGTCGGCTGGCTCCGGTCACCGCGCCGCCGCCCGCCCGGACCATCACGCAGTGGCCGCCGGCTGGCGCCCGGCGGCTGGAGCTGGGGGACCTGTACGACTCCCTCGCGGACGCGGGATTCGACTACGGTCCGGCGTTCCGCGGGCTGGGAGAGGGGTGGCAGGACGGTGACGACCTGTTCGCCGCCGCCACGCTGCCGGAGGCGGCGACGACCTCGTCCGGCGGCGGATTCGCACTGCATCCGGCCCTGCTGGACACGGTGCTGCACGCCCTGGTGGCCGGCGGCGCCATCGAGGTACGGGGCGATCAGGGCTGGATGCCGTTCGCCTGGTCCGGCGTGCGGCTTGCCGGCGCCTGCGGACCGGCGGTCCGGGTCCGGCTGTCCCCGGCCGGCGAAGGCGCCTTCTCGGTGACCGTCGCCGACGAGCACGGCCGCGAGGTCGCGCACGTCGACGCGTTGACGTTCCGCCGAGTCAGTGCGGAGCAGGTGCGCTCGGCGGCAGGCACTACGGAGCAGCCGCTGTTCGAACTCCGGTGGCGCCCGGTCGAGCCGTCCGAGCGGGGAGCCCACCGCGGGCAATGGGCGGTGCTGGGTGCCGAGGACGGCCTGGCGGCCCGCCTCCAGGACGCCGGCGAGGGGGATGTCACTCGTCACGGGTCCCTCGACGCGGCGATCGAGGCCGGCCCGCCGCGACACCTCGTGGTCGGGGTGGACGAACTGGTCGCCGGCGGCGACCCGGTGGCCGAGGTGAGCACCGTGAACCACGGCGTACTCGCTCTGGTCCAGCGATTTCTGACCGAGGAGCGGCTGGCCGGCTCGACGCTGGTGGTGATCACCCGGTCGGCCGTCGACACCGGCGAGGGGGTCAAGAGCCTGCCCGGCGCGTCGGTGTGGGGCCTGATCCGGTCCGCCCAGACGGAGTACCCCGGCCGGTTCCGGATCGTGGACGTCGACGACGAGTCGGCCCTGCGCGCGTGCTTGCCGGCCGTGCTCGCCGCGAGCGACGAACAACTGGCGGTGCGCGGCGGCGCTTGTCTCGTCCCCCGGGTGGCTGCCGCCTCGCCCGCGGACCAACAGCTCGACCCGCCGCCGGACGGGGCTCACCGGCTGGGTATGTCGAGCGCCGGGACGCTGGAGAACCTGACCTGGATCGCGGACCCGGCGGCGCAGGCGCCCCTGACGAGCGGACAGGTACGGGTCGCGGTGCAGGCCGCGGGCCTCAACTTCCGGGATGTCACCATTGCCCTCGGACTGGTGGAGCGAACCGCCTTCGACGCCGGGCTCGGCAGTGAGGGTGCCGGCGTCGTGCTCGACGTGGCGGACGACGTGACCGGCCTCGCGCCGGGTGACCGGGTGCTGGGCATCTTCCCCGGCGCGTTCGCACCGGTGGCCGTGGCGGATCACCGCCTGCTCACCGCCGTCCCCGACGGGTGGAGTTTCGCCGAGGCGGCGTCGGTGCCGAGTGCCTTCCTGACCGCCTACTATGCGCTCTTCCACGTGACCGGGCTCGCCGCAGGACAGCGCATCCTGGTCCACGCCGGCGCCGGCGGCGTGGGTATGGCCGCCGTTCAGCTGGCCAAGCACGTCGGCGCCGAGGTCTACGCCACCGCCAGCCCCGGCAAGTGGCCCGCGCTGCGGGCGCTGGGCATCGACGACGAGCACCTGGCGTCGTCGCGCGATCTGGAGTTCGCGACGAAGTTCACGGACACGACGGGCGGCCGCGGGCTCGACGTCGTCCTGAACTCCCTCGCGCACGACTTCGTGGACGCCTCATTGCGGCTGCTGCCCCGGGGCGGAACCTTCATCGAGATGGGCAAGACGGACATCCGGGACTCCCGTCGGGTGGCGGCCGAGCATCCGGGCGTCGACTACACGGCCTTCGACCTCTACGAGGCGGGCCCGGACGCGATCCGGGACATGTTCCAGAAGGTCATGGAACTGTTCGCCGACGGGCGGGTGCGGCTGAATCCGGTCTCCGTGCGCCACGTCCGTGACGCGCGCCGGACGTTCCGCGAGATGAGCCAGGGCCGCCATGTCGGCAAGCTCGTCCTCGAGGTGGGCGGCGGCTTGGGCGGCGGCACCGTGCTGGTCACCGGCGGGACCGGGGGAGTCGGCTCGCTCGTGGCGCGGCATCTCGTCGCCGAGCACGGGGTGCGTAGCCTGCTGCTGGCGAGCCGTCGCGGCCCGGCGGCGGACGGGGTGACGCAGCTGGTGGCGGACCTGGAAGGCGCGGGCGCGGCGGTCGGGGTCGTGGCGTGCGACGTGGCCGACCGGCAGGCCGTGACGGATCTGTTGGCCGCCGTGCCCGGCCGGTACCCGCTGACGGCGGTCGTGCACGCGGCGGGCGTGCTGGCGGACGGCACCCTCGAGTCACTCACCCAGGAGAGCTTCGACCGGGTGCTTCGGGCCAAGGTCGGTGGTGCGGTGAACCTGCACGAGCTGACCAAGGATCGCCCCCTGTCGGCGTTCATCCAGTTCTCCGCCCTTGCCGGCACGCTGGGTACCGCGGGGCAGGCCAACTACGCCGCGGCGAACGCGTTCCTGGACGGGCTGGCGTCGTGGCGCCGAGCCGGCGGCCTCGTCGCCACCTCGCTGTGCTGGGGGTGGTGGGAGCAGAGCAGCGGCATGACCGAGAACCTGGACCAGGCCGACCTGTCCCGGCTGCGACGGATGGGCGTCGGTCCGTTGCCGACGCCTCAGGCGCTGGCCCTCTTCGACGCGGCCTGCGCGTTCGACAAGCCGGTGCTGATCCCGGCGCGGCTGGAGACAGCCGCGCTGCGCGCCAGGCCCGCCGACGAACTGCCATCGGTGCTGCGCGAGCTCGCCGAGGGTGGCGGACCTGCCCGCTCCGGCTCCCGCCGGGCTTCCGACGGCGGTTCCCGTGGGCTGCTCGACCGGCTGGCGAAGCTGAGCGCCGACGAGGCACCGGTGGCCGTCCGGGAGTGGGTCTGCGAACAGGTCGCCGTCGTGCTCGGCCATCCGGCCGGTGCGGTCATCGACGCCGACCAGCCGTTCACCGTGCTCGGCTTCGACTCGCTGACCGCGGTGGAACTGTGCAACCGGCTGGCGTCCGCGACCGGGCTGCGCCTGCCCTCCACCCTCGTCTTCAGCTATCCGACTCCGAACGAGTTGGGTCGGCACCTCAACGACCTGCTGCGCCCGGTGCCGGAGCCCGGCCCGGCCGAGGACGAGGACGAGGCGATCCGCGACGTGCTGCGCACGGTATCGATCGACCGGCTGCGTGACCTCGGCATTCTCGAAGACATTCTGGCCTGCGCCCAACCGGTTCAACCGGACGGGTCGGGCCCGACGGCTGGTGCGGAGCCGGACGAACTGGCGGACCTGGACCTGGAGGCACTCCTGGACCTGGCTCTCGACGGGAGGAACAACTGACATGAGCGATGCCATGGACGGTCCGGCCGTGAGCGCGAGCGGGGACCGGGTCCAACAGGCCCTTCGCGCCCTGCTGGCCGAACGCGACCGCCTCCGCCAGGAGAACGAGGCCCTGAAGGCCGGCCGCGGCGAGCCGATCGCGGTGGTGGCGATGGCCTGTCGCTACCCGGGCGGTGTGTCCTCGCCGGAGGAACTGTGGGAGGTGATCCGCTCCGGCCGGGACGCCGTGGGGGACTTCCCCGCCGATCGCGGATGGCGCGACGTCTACCATCCCGACCCCGACACCACCGGCAGCTCGTACGTGCGGCAGGGCGGGTTCCTCACCGACATGGCCGGGTTCGACGCCGACTTCTTCGGCATCTCCCCGCGCGCGGCGTTGGCCGTCGATCCGCAGCAACGCCTGCTGCTGGAGACATCGTGGGAGGCGTTCGAGCGGGCGGGCATCGTGCCCGCAGAGGTACGTGGGGCCGAGGTCGGCGTCTTCACGGGGGTGAGCTCGTCGGAGTACGGGTCGCGACTCCTGGACGGACCCAGCGAACTGGAGGGCTACCTGCTGCAGGGCAGCACCCTCAGCGTCGCGTCCGGGCGGGTCGCCTACGAGCTGGGGCTGACGGGGCCGGCCGTGTCGATCGACACGGCGTGTTCCTCGTCGCTGGTGGCCCTGCACCTGGCCGCGCAGTCGCTGCGCGCGGGGGAGTGCTCGCTCGCGCTGGCCGGCGGGGCGTTGGTGATGTCGACGCCCTCCATCTTCGTGGAGTTCTCCCGGCAGCGCGGGCTGGCGCCCGACGGCCGGTGCAAGTCCTTCGCGGACGGTGCCGACGGGACGGGCTGGGCCGAGGGGGTGGGCGTGCTGCTCCTGGAGCGCCTGTCGGACGCGCGCCGCAACGGCCACCCGGTGCTGGCGGTGCTGCGCGGATCCGCGGTGAACCAGGACGGGGCCAGCAACGGGTTGACCGCCCCCAACGGCCGGGCCCAGGAAGAGGTGATCCGGCGGGCACTCGCCAACGCGGGAGTGTCAGCGGCCGGGGTGGATCTGGTGGAGGCGCACGGAACCGGAACCGTGCTGGGCGACCCCATCGAGGCCGGGGCGCTGCTCGCGACCTACGGCCGGGACCGGGCGGCGGGCCGTCCGCTCTGGCTGGGCTCCCTGAAATCCAACATCGGGCACGCCCAGGCCGCGGCCGGCGTCGCCGGTGTCATCAAGGCCGTCCTGGCCATGCGACACCGGCACCTGCCGAAGACGTTGCACGTGGGCGCGCCCTCTTCGCACGTGGACTGGTCCTCCGGCACGGTCCGGCTGCTGGTCGAGGGGCGCGAGTGGGAGCGGGCGAACGGTCCGCGGCGGGCCGCGGTGTCGTCGTTCGGCGTCAGCGGCACCAACGCGCACGTCGTCCTGGAAGAGCCTCCGCCGGCTTCGGAGGTGGCTGGCCGCAGCCCGGGTGCCGGAGTGCTCGGCGGGCTGGTGCCGTGGGTGGTGTCGGGCAAGAGTGCCGCCGCCGTGGCGCAGCAGGCCGCCAGGCTACGGGACTTCGTCGCCGGCGATCCCGCCGCCGACGTCGCCGACATCGCCGGGTCGTTGATCTCGCACCGCACGCGGTTCTCGCACCGGGCGGTCGTGCTGGGCCGCGATCGGGACGAACTGCTCCACGGTCTGACGGCGGTCCGGGACGGCGCGGACTCTCCCGCGGTGGTGCGCGGCGTCGCCGGAAACCTGGGCGGGGCTGTCTTCCTGTTCCCCGGGCAGGGTTCGCAGTGGGTCGGCATGGGCCGGCAGTTGTACGACTCCTTCCCGGCTTTCGCCACGACGTTCGACGAGTGCGCGACGGCGATGGCCGAGTGGGTCGACTGGTCCTTGCTGGATGTCATGCGGGGCGTTGCCGGGGCGCCGACTCTGGACCGGGTGGACGTGGTGCAGCCGGTGCTCTTCTCCGTGATGGTGTCCATGGCCGCGCTGTGGCGATCGTGGGGGGTGGTGCCGGCCGCGGTGATCGGGCACAGCCAGGGTGAGATAGCCGCGGCCCATGTCTGCGGTGCCCTGTCCCTGCGGGACGCCACCAGGGTCGTGGCGTTGCGTAGCCAGGCACTCGTGGACCTGATCGGGCACGGCGGCATGGGTTCGGTCGTGGCCGGTGCCGACGTCGTGGCGCAGCGCCTGGCCCCGTGGCGGGGGCGGGTGAGCATCGCTGTCGTCAACGGCCCTCGCTCGGTGGTGGTGTCCGGCGAGCCGGAGGCGCTCGACGAGTTCATCGAGGCGATGCAGGCCGACGACATCCAGGCGCGGAGAATTTCCGTCGACTACGCGTCGCATTCTCACCAGGTGACCCGGGTCCGTGACAAGGTGCTCGGTGCGCTGGACGGGGTGGCTCCGGTCACCGCCCCGGTGCCTCTCTATTCGACACTGCACGGCACGCGCCTGGACACCGCCGAACTCGACCGGGAGTACTGGTACGACAATCTGCGGGAAAGGGTGCTGTTCGAATCCGCCGTTCGGCGCTCGACCGAGGACGGATTCCGTCTTTTCATCGAGATGAGTCCGCATCCGGTGCTGACCGTACCGGTGCAGGAGATCGTCGAGGATCTCGACGACGCGCTGGTCCTGTCGTCGACCCGCCGCGATCGTGGGGAGGTGGCGGCCCTGCTCGGCTCGCTCGCCCAACTCCACGTGCGGGGCGGGCCGGTGGACTGGACCGCCCTGATCGGGTCGAGCCGCTGGGTTGATCTGCCGACCTACGCCTTCCAGCGGCAACGGTACTGGGTGAATTCCGCACACCGCGAGGTCGTCGCGGAGCTGCCGCCGACGGTGCTACCGACGGGCGACGTATCCCAGGCACCCCTGTCCGACCTGATCTCCGCCCTGCCCACGGAGGACGCGACGGCACTCGTCCTCGCGCACGTCCTCGACAAGGTCGCCGTCGTGCTGGGCCGCAGCTGCGGCACGGCCATCAACCCGGATCAGCAGTTCAAGGAGATCGGATTCGACTCACTGCTCTCCATGGAGCTGAGTAAACGTCTCACCACCTCGACCGGGATCAAACTCCGGGCGAACCTGGTGCTGCGCCATCCGTCACCGCGAAGGGTCGCCGGGCACATCGTGTCCACGATTGCGGCTGGCGATCCGTAATAGGTTCGAAGGGGACCTTCTGGGTTCCGATGCCGAAGGATTGTCCCGCCAGCGGGACGGGGCAGGTGTGGTGGCAAGCATTGTCGCCCCCGCTTCCCAGATGGCTTGTAAAGCTGGATCACCTCGCCGAATGTGGGAGGTGGTTGACGAATTTCTTTGATTCCCGAGCTATTGCTGAGGGGTGATTCGTGTGCGCTCGTTCGATGCGTCGCCCGCACATAAGGGACTGTGGCTGGCGGACGGCATGGCGTCCACCACGCTCAATCACGCGCTGACGATGTGGGACGTGGCCGGTGAGCTGGACGAGACAGCCATCGTGTCCGCGTTCCGGCACGTCCTCGACGAGGCGGAGATCCTGCGGGTCAATTTCGTCGACAACGGCGACGGACTGAAGCTGGTACCCCGGGACCTGGGCGACTGGCAGCCGTTCCTGCTGGACCTCGTCGGCGCGGACGATCCCGAGCAGGCCGCGCGGGACGCCCTGGCCGAGATGATCAGCAAGCCGTTCGACGTGGCGCGTGACCTCCTGTTCCGGCTGGGAGTGGTCAGGCTCGCCGCGAACCGGTCGCTACTGGTGATCGCCTACCACCACCTCATCGCCGACGGCTATGGCGCCGGCGGCCTGCTGTCGCGGCGCCTCGCCGAGGTGTACACGGCGCTGGTGCGGGGACAGGACATCCCCGCGCTGGCGCACCGGTGGGACGTCGAGTCGTTCGCGGCGATCGCCACCGAGTACCTTGCCTCGGAACGGTCCGCGGCGGACGCCGAGTTCTGGCGCGACTACCTGAAGGAGGCGCCCCCGCCGGCGCAGGTTCCCCGGGTCGTCGTTCCCGATGCGCTGCGGCCCGCGCTCGACGCCCCGATGAGCAGCGCGGACAGCTGGGCCGAGGTGGCCGGCGCGATCGGTATGGCCAGCCGGACGCTGACCGTCGCGCGGGCCGAGGCCGACGCGTGGGCCACCGCCGCGGAGTCGATGGGCGTGTGGATGTCGTCGATGCTGACCACGGCCGCAGCGGCGTTCCTGCGGCATCGCTGTGACCTTCCCGAGTTCCTGCTCTCCCTGGCCACCGGCAACCGGAGCGGACCCGCGGGCACGACCCCCGGGCTGGCCGTCAACGTGGTGCCGGTTCGGGTCCGTGTCCCGTTGAGCGCGACCGTCGACGAGCTGGCCGACGCGATCGTCGATGGCACCTACGAGATCTCCGGACACACGCTTCGCCACTACTCGGACATTCAGCGCGCGATCGCGGCGGCCCCCAGCGAACGCGGAAGCTTCGGTGTCGTCATGAACGTCATCGAGTTCGTCGACCAGATCCACTTCGCCGACCACCCGGCGCGTTACTCAGGGGCGACGACCGGAAGCTTCAACGAGCTCTCGATCGGCGTCTACCGCGACGGGACGCCCGACAGCGACCTGTTCATCCGGCTGGACGCGGCGGCGAGCCTCTACTCGCGGGCGGAACTGCGCCTGATCGGTGAGGACTTGATCGCGTTCATTCGGGCCGTGGCCGCCGCCGGCGCACGGTCGATCGGCGCGCTGGACGTGGCTGGCGACACCGGGCGGGACCGGATGCTGACGGCGTCGGAGGGCACGAGGGCGTCGGATCCGACGATTGCGGACCTGTTCGCGCAGCGGGTGGCGCGGGATCCCGATGCCGTTGCCCTGGTGGCCGGCGGCTCGGCGATCTCCTGTCGAGAACTGGATCAGCGATCCAGTCGGGTGGCCGCGGCGCTGCGAGGCCGCGGCATCGGGCCCGAGACCGTCGTGGCGGTGGCGATGTCCCGATCGGTGGATCTGGTCGTCGCGCTCCTGGGCGTGGCCAGGGCGGGTGCCGCCTACCTGCCCGTCGACCCGGGCCTACCGGCCGACCAGATCAGGTCCCAGCTCGACACGTCCGGCGCGGGCCTGCTGCTCGTCGGCGCCGCGTCGGCCGAACGGCCGTGGGGCGATCTGCGGGTGCCGGTGGCGATGTGCCACGACCTCGAAACGGACACCATCGATGGCGCCGAGGTGGCCTGGTCGCATCCCGACGGCGCCGTCGCCGTGCTGTACGGCTGCGCATCGGCCGACCCGGACACGGGCGTCGTGGTCACCCACCGGAACCTGGCGCGGTTCGTCCTGGACCGACACTGGCCGCGAGACGGCCGCGACACCGTCCTGTGGCACACCTCGCCGGCCTCCGACGCACTCGCGCTCGAACTGTGGGTGCCCCTGCTCACCGGCGGCCGGGTCATCGTGGCCGAGCAGACCGAGATGGACGGCGACGCGCTCGTCGCGGTGCGGTCGGCGCACCAGATCTCCCTGGTCTGGCTGAGCGCGGAGCTGTTCTCCGCCATCGCCGCCGAGCGTCCCGACGGCCTGGCGGGACTGAGGCAGGTGTGGATCCCGGCCGATCAGGTGGCGGTGACCGCCATGCAGCGGGTTCGGGCGGCCTGTCCTGGCCTGTCGATCGTCAACGGTCATGGTCCGGTGGGGACCACCCCGCTGATCCGGGCGCGTGGCGAAACGACCGACGAGCAGCGGCACGCTGCCGCTGCCGCTGGACTGACCGACGGTACCGCGTGCTACGTCCTGGGCCCAGGGCTGGCGCCGGTCCCGGCCGGTGTGGTCGGTGAGCTGTACGTCGCCGGGTCGGCGGTCGCGCGCGGTTTCGCCCGGCGGCCCGGGCACACCGCGCAACGGTTCGTGGCCTGTCCGTTCGGTCCGGCGGGCGGGCTCATGTTCCGCACCGGGGACCGGGCGCGGTGGGGTGCCGACGGCCGGTTGGAATACGTGGGCCGGGCCGGTGTCCCGGCCCGCATCGGCGGCATCGAGGTCGACACCGGCCACATCGAGGAGGTGCTCGCCGAGCACCCTCGGCTCGCGCAGTCGTTGGTGGTCGTCGGTGCCGACCGCACCGGCCAGCAGCGTCTGGTGGCGTACGTGGTCTCGGTGCCTGGCCGCGACGTAGCGGGTGCCGGAACCAGCGGCTCCCGCACCGAGACCTTCCATGAGGAGCTGAGCCGGTTCGTCGCCGGGCGGGTGCCCGAGTCCCTGGTGCCCTCGGCCTTCGTGGTGTTGGACCGACTGCCGGTCACGGCCGGCGGGCGGGCGGACCGAACCCGGCTACCGGAGCCCGAGTTCCGCGACGGGTCGCACCGGGCGCCGCGCAACCGCACCGAGCAGGTCCTGGCGACGCTCTTCGCCGACGTGCTCGAACTGGACCGGGTCGGAATCGACGAGGACTTCTTCGACCTCGGGGGCAACTCGCTGCGGGCGATCCGACTCGTCGGGTTGATCCGCGCGGAGCTGCACCTGGAAGTTTCCATCCGCACGTTGTTCGCCGCGCGCAGCGTCGCCGGCCTGTCTCAGCGTTGGGAGAACCTCAACAAGTCGAGCAGGCCCGCGCTGCGTCGGCGGACGAAGGGCGGAGCAATCGTCTGAGCGGGGCACCGGCCCGCTCATTCGGATCACATCCCAGCGACATCGACATCGCGATGGCGCGCAATCATAGGGGAACTTTTATGCCATTGAAGATCTCTTCCACAAAAGCGCTCGTCACAGCCGTGGCGCTCCTCGCCGCGGCGGTGCTCAGCCCGGCCGTCGCCCAGGCCACCGAGCCGCTCGGCTCGTCGGCTAAGCGGGTGGCGCCGACCCCCGCGCTCCAGCCGTTGAAGAAGCTGACCGGAAAGTGGACCTGCACCGGGGTGACGACCCTCCCGGACGGCAGCCAGTTGGCGTTCGACACCTCCTCGACCGCCAAGTTCATCCTCGACGGGAACTTCATGCGCTGGCAGGAGACGAACAGTATCGAGGGCACGCCGATCGCCTCGGCGGAGTACATCTGGGGTTGGGACGCCCAGCAGGGCCTCTTCACGGCGGATCGCTTCGACAACTCCGGACAGCGCGGCGCGCAGACGACCCCCGGATGGGTCGGGAAGGTGCTCACCTCGACCGGCGTCCTGATCCAGCCGGACGGCACTTCGCTTCCGCTGACCACCACGATCACGAAGACCGCCAAGAACGCCTTCACGGTGCAGGCGGTGGTCAGCCTGGGGGCTGCGGCGGGCGGAGCCAGCGTGTTGTCCGAGTCGTCGTGCGTCCGGTGACGAACGTGTCGTCGCCACTGCGCGGTTCCTGCCAGGTACCGGATTTCGCTCACTGACGCGGGGATCCCCGGCGTGCGGTTGCTCGCCGGGGATCCCTCCGAGCCACTATCGCCGGCCGATATACGAACAGCGCGTCGTGCGGCCATGCCAGCGGGAGAGTATCCATGACTAATCGTGAACATGAGATCTACGACGTGGTCGGCATCGGATTCGGACCGTCCAACCTGTCGCTTTCCATCGCCCTGGAGGAGCGCGCACTGGACGATCCGGAACGTGTTCTCCGCAGTCACTTCTTCGAGCGTCAACCACGTTTCGGTTGGCACCGCGACATGTTGCTGCCCTCGGCGACCATGCAGATATCCTTCCTCAAGGACCTCGTGACCTTTCGCAATCCGACGTCGAGTTTCAGCTTTATCTCCTTCCTGCACGCGGCGGGGCGGCTCTCGCAGTTCGTCAACAACCAGGACTTCTTCCCGACACGCCAGGAGTTCCACCAGTACCTCGAGTGGGCTCAGGCGCGGGTGGCCGGCCGTGTCTCGTACGGATCGGCCGTGACCTCGCTTCGCCTGGCCCCGAACGTCTCCGCGGCGTCGCCGGACCGTCTGCGACTGACCGTCGCGGATGTCACGGGTCAGATCAGCCGCGTGGTCGAGGCCCGCAACGTGGTGATCTCGACGGGCCTGGTCCCGAAGATGCTCGACGGGGTCGAGAGTGACGAGCGGGTCTGGCACAGTTCGGAGTTCCTGCAGAAGTTCCGCCGCATGAACCCGCGCGACCTGCGACGAGTGGCGGTGGTCGGCGCCGGCCAGAGCGCCGCCGAGATCACCAGGTACCTCTACGACGAGCTTCCGCATGCCGAGGTCTCGGCGATCATTCCGTCCTACGGCTACTCCATCGCCGACGCCACCCCGTTCGCCAATCAGATCTTCGATCCCCGGGCCGTCGACGACTACTACTTCGGCTCGGAACAGACGCGCGAGGCGTTCTGGCGGTATCACCGCAACACGAACTACGCGGTGGTCGACGACGAGGTGATCCGGGATCTCTACCGCAGGGCGTACGACGACGAGGTCCGTGGCGTCGACCGGCTTCACTTTCTCAATCTGACGAGGGTCGACGGGGTGAAACGCGCCGGCGCCGAGACCCGTGTCTCCCTACGGGGCGGCCCCGGCGGTGAGGCGGTCGACATCGACGTGGATGCCCTCGTCTGCGCGACCGGCTACCACTCGATGGAGCCCACCGAACTACTCCGTGATCTCGACGGGCACTGCCTGCGCGACGAAGCCGGCCGGCTCCGGATGGAACGTGACTACCGCGTCGCCACCACGCCGGACGTGCCATGCGGCATCTACCTCCAGGGCGGCACCGAACACACCCACGGCCTCAGCTCCTCGCTGCTGTCCAACATCGCCGTACGAAGCGGGGAGATCGTCGACTCGATCGTGGCCCGGGGCACGGGACGGAACGACAAGCGCTCCATGTACGCCAGGGCCGCAGGCGGTCTCCGCTAGTGCGGCGTGCGACGCCGTCGGTCGTCGGCGGTAGCCGGCGCGGCCCGGAGAACGCTTCTGGACACCGCACTGGCCGTTCCGTGCGGCCACCGCGGTGTGGAGGGGAGACTGTTGGATGAGAACCCTGACAAAGGACCGGTGGATACGCCGTTTCCACGACGGTGAGGGGTGTACGACGAAGCTCGTCTGCTTTCCCCATGCCGGCGGTTGGGCGAGCGCGTACCGCACCTGGCCGTCGAGCCTGCCGGCGGATGTCGGCGTGCTCGGAGTCCGATATCCGGGCCGGGAGGACCGGGTCGCTGAACCGTTTCCGTCCAGTCTCGAGGCCCTGGCGGACGACGTGGCCGACGTGTTGGACGCGCTGGCCGGGCACCGGATGGTGCTGTTCGGCCACAGCATGGGTGCGTCGGTGGCGCACGAGGTGGCGGTACGCCTTCACCGACGGGGGCGTCCGCCGGCCGCACTGTGCGTATCGGCGCGGCTTCCACCTGCGGCCTTGGTGGATCAGCCACCGATAACGGGCACCGATGACGAGATCATCGCCGAGATCGTACGCCATGACGCGAGCCGCACGGAGGTCTTCGCCGACCTCGAACTACGGGAGTTCGCGTTGCCCGCCATCCGCGCGGACCTTGGGCTGGTCAACGACTACCGCGGCGGGCGGCGGCCCATGCTCGACTGTCCGGTGTTCGGCTACCTGGGTGTGCAGGATGCCGCGATCAGCCCGGACCAGATGCGGGGGTGGGCGCACGTCACGCGCGGTCCCTTCCGGCTCCAGCTGTTTCCCGGTGGGCATTTCTACCTCAGGGACGAGGAGACCAGGCTGCTGGCCGACCTGGCACGGATCTGGGCGCCGGGAGGCGGCAATGGCGATCCGCGTTGACGGCGGTGGCCGCCGAGCGTTGACCGAACGCTGGTCGCGCACCACGGCGAGCAGCTACGGCACGCCGGGCCTGGCACTGGTCAAGGGCGCTGGTGCGGTGGTGACCGACGACGCCGGCCGGGAATACCTCGACCTGATGGGTGGCGCCGCGGCGAACGTGCTGGGGCATGCCCACCCGGCCGTCGTGAACGCGGTGTCCACGCAGGCCGCGACGCTCGGCCACGTCTCCAGCCGCGACGTGGCCGAGCCGACCGTCCTGCTCGGCGAGCTGCTGCTGGCCCTGACCGGGCCGGGTCGGGTGGTGTTCACCGACTCGGGCGCTGAGGCGAACGAGACGGCGTTCCTGGTCTCGCGCCTCACCGGACGGTCCCAGGTCGTCGCCACGACCGGGGCCTTCCACGGTCGGACCATGGGCGCGCTGGCGTTCACCGGTCAGCCCGGCAAGGCGCACCCGTTCCGGACGCTGCCGGACGCTGTCACACATGTCCCGTTCGGTGATGTCGAGGCATTGCGCGCCGTGGTCAGTGACGCCACGGCGATGGTCATCCTGGAATCGATCCAGGGCGAGAACGGTGTGGTGGTGCCGCCGCCCGGCTACCTCGCGGCGGCTCGCACGATCTGTACGGCGGCCGGTGCGTTGCTGGTGCTCGACGAGGTACAGACTGCCCTCGGGCGCACCGGGTACTGGTTCCACTATCAGAGCGAGGGCATCGCGCCGGACTTCGTCACCCTTGCCCAGGGGCTTGGTGGTGGCCTGCCGCTCGGGGCCTGCCTGGCGTTCGGGACGGCAGCTGACCTGCTGGCCACCGGTGCCCACGGAACGACGGTCGGTGGCAGTCCGCTCAGTTGTGCGGCCGGGCTGGCGGTGATCCGCACCATTGCCGGCATGGGTCTGCTCGACCACGTCAGGCGGGTCGGCGACCGGCTGCGCGCCGGTATCGAGGCGGTTGCGCACCCGCTGATCGCCGGGGTGCGTGGATCCGGGCTGCTGCTCGGCATCGCGCTGACCGAACCGGTCGCCGTGGCGGTGACCGATTGGCTGCGGGCGGCCGGCTTCCTGGTCGACGCGGTTCGGCCCGCCGTGATTCGGGTCGCACCGCCCCTGGTGCTCACCGGGGCTCAGGCCGACGCCTTCGTCGACGCGCTCGCGCGGGCATTGGTTGCCGGCCCGGGGCCGAGGCCACCGGCCCGGCTGCTGGTGCACGAGGCGGCCTGAGCAGCAGCCTGGGGAGCAGACCTGCACTCCGGACCGATGGCTGGAGACACCGACGGGCGGCGTACTCCGACGGTGGTGTCGGCGTACGCCGCCCGGGTGGGGGAGGGCGGCAGGTGGGAGCACCTCGGCCTGGCCACCCCGGGTTGGTCATGGCAGGCGGTCCCTACAGGCTGCGGGCGGCGATGTCACCGTAGGCGGTGGTCGCGTGGATGGTCAGACCGGCGGCGGCACCGTCGGTGTTCCTGAGCTCGTTGCGGACGCGGCCGTACGTGGTGCCGGCGTCCAGGGTCGCCGAGGCGTCCCGGGCGGCGCCGATCGTGATGTTGCCCTGCTCGGTGCGCAGGGTGACGGTGCCGGTGACGGCTTCGGTGACGGTCAGGTTGCCCCGCTGGGTGCTGATCTGCGCGGCGCCGCCCAGGCGGCCGACGGTGATGTCACCCGACTGCAGGGTCAGGCGGGCCTGCGCGGTCTCGTCGAGCTTGACCGCGCCGTCCGCGCCGTCGAAGGTGACGTCGCCGAGGCGGCCGACGCCCCGGAACTCGACGCTGGCCGCCTCCGCCTCGACCCGTGAGCCGGCGGGCAGCTGCACCGTCACCTCGACGGATCCGGACGAGCCGAGGACCCGCCGCGCCGGCTCCGCCGCCTGCAGGCGCAGGACGCCGTCGTCGTAGGTGACCTCGATGCGTTCGGCCGCCGTCACGTCGCGGGACTTGGTGGCGTCGGTGGGAAGGATCTCGACGGTCGTGTCGGTGCGGTCGGCGGCGATGATCTGGATACGTCCCGCGGGGATGTCGAGCACGGCCGAGATCGCGGCGGGGGTGTCGAACCTCTGCATCATGACTCCCTCTTGATTGATGTTTCCTATGTTGGAAACACTACGTTGCCTTCACCAAACCGGCAACAGATGGGTTGCACTTCAATGGTAAAACGGCAGGTCAAGAGCCATACTTCGTTGCAATGGGCCGCCGTTCAATGCAACACGTCTGGGATGAACGTTGCAATGAAGGGGAAGTGAACGCTATGCTGGAGGCCGTCACGGATTCATGAAAGGAGGCGGCGATGCCGGGAGGCAGGCTCACGCAACCCGAGCGCCAACAGATCGCCCTCGGGTTGGCCGACGGTCTCGCCTACGCGGCGATCGCCCGACGCCTCGACCGCCCGACCTCGACGGTCACCCGCGAGGTGATGCGCAACGGCGGCCCCACCGCCTACCGCGCCGACCTCGCTCATCACGCCACCGAGCGCCGCATCCGGCGCCGTAGAAAGGCCACACCCGGGCGTGCCGACACACCCCCCCAGGCGCACGGTCGTGACGCCGAGGCCGTGCAGGAGTACGAGGAGACCTTCGCCACGGTCTTCATGCAGTCGGGCCTGCCCAAGATGACGGCCCGGACACTGGCCTGCCTCTACACGACCGACACCGGCAGCCTCAGCGCCTCGGAACTGGTCGGGCGCCTGCGGGTCAGTCCGGCGTCGGTCTCCAAGGCGGTCGCCTTTCTGGAGAGCCAGGGCCTGGTCCGTCGGGAACGCGACGAACGACGTCGCGAACGCTACGTCGTCGACGACGACGTGCTGTACGAATCGGTGATGGCCAGCGCCCGAGCCACCGCCCATCTCGGCGAGATCGCCCGGCAGGGTGTGGGTGTCCTCGGCCGCGGCACACCGGCCGCCACCCGCCTGGAGAACATCGCTCGCTTCGTCGACTTCGTCTCCGAGAGCATCGCCCGAGCCGCAGATCAGGCCCGCGAAGTCCTGCACACGAAACTTGAGACCACCCGGGACGACGCCGGCTGAGCATCGCGGACCTCCCGCCCATCCGGCGTTGGGTGGCCCGTGCTCAACTCGCACGGCGCACCCCGGGGCCTCAGCCGGGTGCGCTCGGCACCGGCACCAGCCGGCGCTCGATCTCGGACACGACCGCGTCGCGGTGGGTGGCCACGAAGAAGTGGCGGCCCGGAAAGGTCAAACACTCGAAGCGGCCGAGGGTGTGACCCTTCCACGCGGCCGCTTCGGCGGCGCTGACCACCGGGTCGTCGCGGCCGCTGAGCACCGTGATCGGGCAGCGCAGCGGCGGGCCTGTGGTGACCGGGTAGGTCTCTACGGCACGGTAGTCGGTACGCAGCGCGGGTAGCGCCATGTTGCGCACGTCGGGATCGTTGAGCGCGTCGGCGACGCCGGCGTCACCGTCGAGTTCCTGCACGTGGGCGACCAGCCGGTTGTCGCTGAGCCGATGGACGGCCTCCGTCCGGCTCGTCGACGGGGCCCGCCGGCCGGAGGCGAACAGGTGCGTCAGCGGGTGGCCTGCCTGTTCCAGGAGCAGCGCGGTCTCATAGCCCACGAGCGCGCCCATGCTGTGCCCGAACAGCGCGACCGGTCGCCGGCCGAAGGCGGCCACCTGCTCGGCCACCGCCGCGGCAAGGGCCGCCACGCTGCCGACCTGCGGCTCGTCGTGGCGGTCCTGGCGACCCGGGTACTGCACGGCTACGACGTCGACCGAGCTGGACAGTGCCGCCGAGAACGGGTAGAAGAAGCTGGCCGAGCCGCCCGCGTGTGCCAGACAGACGAGGGTGACGCCGGCTTCCGGACCGCGGTGGTATCGCCGGACCCAGCGCGGATCGGGACCGTTCATGCCGAGCACCCGGCCGACGGCCGGAACCGGTTGATCGCCGTCAGATGCCGCTCCCTCAGGCCAGGGTCCTCGACACCGCCGCCCTCGGCCGGTGCCAGGCAGAGCACGCCGACTTTGCCCTGGTGCCGGTTGCGGTGCAGGTCGTCGACGGCCTGGCCGACGTCGGCGAGCGGGTAGGCGACGGACAACGTCGGGTGGATGCGGCCCCGCGTGACGAGCCGGTTGGCCTGCCAGGCCTCGCGGTAGTTGGCGAAGTGCGTCCCAACGATGCGCTTGAGATTCATCCACAGGTGGCGGTTGTCGAACTGGTGCTCGTAGCCACTGGTCGAGGCGCAGGTGACGACCGTGCCCCCGCGGCGGGCGACATAGACGGAGGCGCCGAACGTCTCGCGCCCAGGGTGCTCGAAGACGATGTCGGCGTCCTCTCCTCCGGTGAGCTCGCGGATGCGCTGGCCGAACCGGCGCCACTCGCGCGGATCCTGGGTGGTCTCGTCGCGCCAGAAGCGGTAGGCCTCGGCCTCTCGGTCGATGACCGCCTCCGCGCCCATGCGCCGGCACACCTCGGCCTTTTCGGCGCTGGAGACCACGCAGATCGGAGTGGCACCGCCGCACAGCGCGTACTGCACGGCGAACGAGCCGAGCCCGCCGGCCGCGCCCCAGATCAGCACGTTGTCGCCGAGGCGCATGCCCGCACCGTGTGGCGACACCAACTGCCGGTAGACGGTCGAGTTGACCAGCCCCGGCGACGCGGCCTCCTCCCACGTCAGGTGCGTCGCCTTCGGCATGAGCTGGTTCGCCTTCACCAGCGCCAGGTCCGCGAGCCCGCCGAAGTTCGTCTCGTACCCCCAGATGCGCTGTTCGGGGTCCAGCATGCTGTCGTCGTGACCGTCCGGGTGCTGCAGCTCCACCGACAGGCAGTGCGCGACCACGCGGTCGCCCGGGTGCCAGCGCTGCACGCCCGACCCCGTGCGCAGGACGATGCCGGCCAGGTCGGAGCCGATGACGTGGTACGGCTGGGCGTGCCGGGCAGCGACATCCCCGGTGCGGGCGTAGCGGCGCAGAAAACCGAACGTCGGTACCGGTGCGAACAGTGCGCTCCACACGGTGTTGTAGTTGACGGCACTCGCCATCACGGCGATCAGCGCCTCGCCGGGCCCTGGCTCCGGGGTCGGCACGTCTCGCAGGTGCAGGGCCTTGGCCGGTTCACGCTCGGCGATCGGGATGTCGTCGAACATGTGCTGGTCCTCTTCGAGCAGCACGGCCCCTCGGTAGTACTCCGGCACCGGTAGGGCGGCGACCGCCGCGGCGTCGGGCGCGGCGACGACAGCCTCGGCGAAGTTCGCGTTCATCGGGTACCTCCTGGGACGGCAGCGGTGCCGGCCATCGCCGGCTGCCGTTCCCGGGCGCGGGGAATCTCGCTCAGGAAGCCGGTGCCCGTCTTGCGGCCCAGCCGCCCCGCGGCGACCAGTGCGGCCAGGGCCGGCGCGGGAGCGAAGCAGGTCTCGCCGAATTCGTCGTGGAGCCGGCGCAGGATGGCCAGCGACACGTCGAGTCCGATGGTGTCGAGCAGCGCGAACGGGCCCATCGGGTAGCCGAACTCGGCTCGGATCGTGGCGTCGAACTCCTCGGCCTGCACCTCGCCGCGTTCGAGAGCGGTGATGGCGCCGTTGAGATAGCCGAACAGCAGGTAGTTGACGATGAATCCGCATCGGTCGGCGCTGCGCACGGAGACCTTGCCCAGGCGCCGTACCAGGGCGTGCGCCGTCGCCAGCGTGTCCGCCGAGGTGGTAGCGGTGGCGGCGATCTCGACCAGCCGCATCGCCGGTGCCGGGTTGAAGAAGTGCAGACCGAGCACGTCGGCGGGTCGACCGGCAGCGGCCGCGCATGCGGCGACGGACAGGCTCGAGGTGGTGGTGGCGAGCACCGCTCCGGCCGGGCAGGTGGCGGCCAGCGCGGCGAAGACCTGCCGCTTGATGTCAGCGTCCTCGACCACCGCCTCGATGACGACATCGCAGCCGGCGAGCGAGGCGTGGTCTGCCGACGTGGTCAGGCGCTCGTCGGCCGCCATCCGGGCCGGCTCGTCGAGGCGGCCGCGCGACACCGCGGCGGAGAGCGACCGGTCGATCTGCGCGCGGACCAAAGCGGCCCGTTCATCGGTCCGGGCCACCACCGTGGTGTGCAGGCCTGCGACGGCGCCGACCTGGGCGATCCCGCGTGCCATGGTGCCCGACCCGACAACGCCGAGGCGGCGCAGCGGAGGCGGCCGCCGGGCGGCCCGGATTCCCACCCGGCGCCCGGCTCGGCGGTGTCCGGTCGGTCGTAGTCGTAGAAGCCGCGGCCGGCGCGGCGGCCGAGCCGGCCGTCGCACGCCATCCGGATGAGGACCGCTGCAGGCCGGACCCCGGCGTCGTCGAGCATGGCGAGGGCTACGTCAATGCCGAGTTCGTCGAGGTGAGCGAGGGGACCCCGCGGCAGGCCGCAGCCGAGGCGCATCGCCGTGTCGACATCGTCGCGGGTCACGTGACCGTCACCGTAGTGAGCGGCCGCGCGATTGAGATACTGCACCACGAGAGCTGTCGCCGTTTGATCCTGCATGCCCGCAACGCTAAGAGCGTGTCTGATGCCGGTGGCACCCCTTTTCTCCACCTGGCGGAAAATCCGGGGCTCCTAAGGGTTCGACGGTCTCCATTGAGGTTCACTGCTGTGAATCACTGAGCAGGAAAGAGGGCGTGCCAGCGGACCCACACCGTCTGCCGCTGCACAATCGATTGAACGGGCAGTCGTGATTGGACGAAGGGCTCCGGTTCGCGGGTAGCGGCGGCCGTGGACGCGTTCGTAACCTCAATGTGACACACGGTGGAGAAGTCCATTGTGGTTCGGACATCGAAAATGGGGCAAATGTGCTGATTCGAAGAACAGGCGTCGACAAGCCGTGAGCATGGTTACCCTATCGGGACGAATACGCCATGGTGGCGCAGGGTAGGCGGGTTGATGGAGTTCCGTGTACTCGGTCCGCTGGAAGCGGTCGACGATGACGGGCGCCGCCTCGACCTGGGGGGCCATCGCCAGCAGATTGTCCTCGCCAGCCTCGCGCTGGAACCGGGCCGGGTGATCTCGGTCGGGCGACTGGTGACCGCGGTCTACGGCGAGCGGCTGCCCATCAGCGCCCGTGCGCAGGTGCAGATCTGCGTCTCCGCGCTCCGTCGGCTGCTGAGTGCCAATGGGCGACCGGAGGCGATCGTCACTCGCCACCAGGGATACGTCCTGGAGGTGCCCCACGACGAGGTTGATCTGCAGCGCTACGAGTCGCTGCTCACCCGGGCGGGCGCGGCCGTCGAGAAGGACGAGGCGGTGCGGCTCTACCGCGAGGCGCTGCGGATGTGGCGCGGCGAGCCGTTGGAGGGCTTGGACAGCGAGCCGCTGCGTGCGGCCGCCGACCGGCTTGTCGAGCGCCGGCTGACCGCCGCCGAGGAGTGCATCGACTTCGAGCTCGCCCTGGGTCGGCACGGTGACCTGATCGCCGAGCTGACCGGGCTGGTCGCCGCCCATCCGTTGCGCGAGCGGCTGCGCGGGCAGCTGATGCTCGCGCTCTATCGGTCCGGCCGGCAGGCCGAGGCGCTGGAGTGCTATCGCTCGGCCCGCCGGATCCTGATCGAGGATCTCGGCCTGGAGCCCAGCGAGCGGTTGCAGCGGTTGGAGCGCTCCATCCTCGGCTGCGACGTGGGGCTGAGCGCGCCGTTGGCCCGGGCGACGGTCGAGGTCGGGCTGCCCGTCGCGGCCGAACCGGTGGTGATCCCGCCGCCCGTCGAGGTCGCCGAGCAGGCGGCGCCCAACGCCGTCGGCCCGAGCCTGTCGGTCAGGGCGGCGGCCCGAGCCCGCCGGCCGACAGCGATGGCCCGAACCTGTCGGTCAGCGGTGGCGGCCCCAGCCTGTCGGCCGACAGGCTCGGACCGGGTCTGTCGGTCAGCGGTGGCGGCCCGAGCCTGCTGCCCACCGACATCGCGGACTTCACCGGCCGCACCGAACAGGTCCAGGAGATCCAGGAACGATTCGCCGAGGCTGCCGAGAATCCGGCCCAGTTGGCCGTGCCGGTCGTCGTGGTCGCCGGTAAGCCCGGCATCGGCAAGACCTCGCTGTGCGTACACGTCGCGCACCGGCTCGCCTGGCGCTATCCCGACGGCCAACTCTTCGCCGACCTGCACGGCGGTGCATCCCGGCAGGCCAGCCCGACCCAGGTGCTGGAACGCTTCCTGCGTACCCTCGGCGTGCCCGGCAACGGGATCCCGGACGAGCTGGAGGAGCGCGCGGAGATGTACCGCGACCTGCTGGCCGACCGGCGCATCCTGGTCGTGCTGGACAACGCCGGCAGCGAGACGCAGCTACTGCCGCTGCTGCCCGGCAACCCCAGCTCCGCGGTGCTGGTCACCAGCCGGCGGCGCCTGGCCGGACTGCCGGGCGCCGTGCACATCGAGGTCGATGTCTTCGACTCCGCCCAGTCCATCGCGCTGTTGTCGCGGATAGCCGGGGGCGACCGGGTGCAGGCCGAGGCCGGCGCGGCGGCCGAACTGGCCGAGCTCTGCGGGCAGTTGCCGTTGGCGTTGCGCATCGCCGGCGCGCGGCTGTCGGCTCGTCCCCACTGGACGGTGGAGCAGCTCGCCAGCCGTCTGGAGAACGAATCACGCCGACTCGACGAGCTCAAGCATGGCGCCCTCGGAATCCGGGTGAGCATCTCGCACACCTACGACAACCTGGCCGAGGACGCCCGCCGGCTGTTCCGCCGGCTGGCCCTGCTCGACTTCCCGGCCTTCGGTGGCTGGGTCAGCGCCGCGCTGCTCGACCAGCCGCTGGTCGACGCGCAGGACCTGCTGGACGAGCTGGTCGACGCGCAACTGGTCGAGATCACCGGCACCGAGGGAGGTGTGCGCACCCAATACCGGTTCCACGATCTGATCCGGGTGTTCGCCCGGGAACGGCTGGCCGTGGAGGAGGTCGCGGCCGACCGCAGCGCGGCGCTGTCGCGGGTGCTCGGCGCGCTTCTCTTCCTCGCCGAGCAGGCGCACGGGCGGTTGCACGGCGGTGACACCCCGCAGGTGCACAGCCAGGCCGAGCGGTGGACGTTCGCTCCGGAGGTGGTGGTGCAGGTCATCGGTGATCCGCTGAGCTGGCTGGAGCGCGAGCGCCTGAACGTGGTCGCCGCCGTGCGTCAGACCGTCAAGGCCGGCCTGGTCGAGTTGTGCTGGGACCTCGCGTTCACCGCGGTGACCCTGTTCGAGTCGCGGATCTATCTCGACGACTGGCGGGAGACCCACCGGGTGGCCTTGGCCGCGTGCCGGTCCGCCGGCGATCAGCGCGGCGAGGCGGTGATGCTCTACTCCACCGGCTCGCTGGGCATCGTCGAGAAACGTTTCCACGACGCGCGAGAGAGCCTGGAGCAGTCCGAGCTGCTGTTCAACCAGCTCGGCGCCGAGCACGGTGCTGCCCTGGTCAGCCGCCAATTGGCCTACCTGGACCGGATCGCCAGCGATTTCGAGAACGCGACGCGCCGCTACGAGAGCGCGTTGGCCGTACTGCTCGCCGCCGGTGACCTGACCGCGGCGGCCTATGTGCTGAACAGCATGGCGCAGACCGCGCTGGAACGCGGCAACCCGGACGAGGCCAAGCGGATGCTGCCACGCGCGCTGGAGCTGAGCCGGCGGGCCGGCAGCCGGCGCATCGAGGCGCAGGTGCTGCACCGGCTGGCCGACGCGAACCTGAGCGCCGGGGATCACGCGGCGGCCGTGACGGCGTTCGACGAGACCCTGGCCGTGGTCCGCGACCTGGGTGATCCGATCGGCCAGGCGTACGCGCTGCACGGACTGGGCCTGGCCTACCTGTGCTCCGGCGATCACGAGCAGGCGGGCACCGCGCTCAACGCGGCGCGAGCGCTGGCGTCCAGCACCGGCGAGCGGATGATCGAGGCGCGGGTCGAGCGCAGCCTGGGGGAGCTGGACCTGGCGGTCGGCAGGGCGCCGCAGGCGGTGGTGCACCTGCACCGGGCCCTGGGCCTGTTCCGCAGCATCCAGGCGCCGACCTTCGAGGCGCGGGTGCTGGTGATGCTCGACGAGGCGTACGCGGCGGCAGGCGACGGCGACCAGCCGTTCGCCGAGCCGGCGGAACGTGAGGCGTCGGCCACGCCGGCTCATCCGAAGATGACCGCGAAGTAGTTTCTTCCGCAGGGGTCCAGCCGGGGTGCGGAACTGCGAAAACGGTATGCAGGCGTATCGCCTGCATACCGTCGACTGGCTATGGTTGTCGTTCGGCAGCCCGAATTCGCATTTATGTGAGTCACCGTGTGCCGGTGCGGCGGTGATCAGGTCCAGGGCCAGTTGTTCACCGTGGTCGAGTTCACGGTCGTCTCGCCGGCGGAGTGCGAGGCGTCGGCGTGTGCGGCGGCGGTGCCGGCGAGGGCGAGCCCGATACCGAACAAACCGGCGACAATGGCCTTGGCGATGTGTGCAGCAGTCGAACGCATGGTGAATCCTCGTTTCGTAGCGGATTACCGGCTGCCTTGGCAGTGGTGCGGCAGCGGTTCTGGAAACGAAGTTATGGCCCAGATCCATTGATGCACTATCGAAGTTCTTTCCTGCCCCCGATAGTCGGTGACGGTCGCGACGATAGACATTTGAATGCATGGCGATAGCGGTCCATTCGATGATCGCCGCAACCAGCCGCCCGCGCAGTCGCGGGCTGAACAGGAGCAGAAGTCGATGAAGGTCACCGCGCAAGCCCTTGATGTGGTCTACGGCCGGCCCGCAGTCGGAGTCCCGGCACGGCTGGAACGACGTGCGCCGAAAGGTTGGGAGCCGGTAGCCGGTGCGGCGACCGACGAAGAAGGCCGCATCCGCGACTGGGCGAACAACCGGCTGGGCAAGGGTGACTATCGCGTCGTCTTCGACAGCGGCTCCTACTTCGCCAACCTCGGAGTGGGCGCCGTCTACCCCGAGATCGCGGTCGTCGTCGGTCTCCTCGACGACACGGACGCCTGCCAGATCCAGGTACTGCTGGCGCCGTACTCCTGCTCGATATTCCTCGATGCGCGCAGCTGACATCCACCACGGTCGCGCCCCGCGCGCCATCGTGACGAAGGCGCCGCAGCGGCCGTCGTGCTGCGGCGATGATCAAGGAGGACACCCATGCATTCCTTTCGCAACGCGGTGAAGCGCTACCGGCCAGCCGTCCAAGATCCGCTGCCGGACCGCACCTGGCCGGATCGGGTCATCGCGGCGGCCCCCCGCTGGCTCTCGACCGACCTGCGCGACGGCAACCAGTCGCTGGTCAACCCGATGAGTCCGGCGCGGAAGCTGAGCATGTTCCGGCTGCTGGTGAAGATGGGTTACCGGGAGATCGAGGTGGGCTTCCCGTCGGCGAGCAGGGACGACCACGACTTCCTGCGCCTGCTCATCGAGAAGGAACTGATCCCCGACCACGTACGGATCACGGTGTTGGTGCAGGCCCGCGACGACCTGATCCGGCGGACCGTGCAGAGCCTGGTCGGCGCGCCCCGCGCCACCGTGCACCTCTACAACGCGACCTCGCCGCTGTTTCGCCGGATGGTGCTCGGCGTCGACCGCGACGGGTGCAGGCAACTCGCCGTGCACGGCACGCAGCTGATGATGAAGTACGCCGAGGAGAGTCTCGGCGGTTGCGATCTGGGCTACCAGTACTCGCCCGAGCTGTTCAACGACACCGAGGCGGACTTCTCGCTGGAGGTCTGTGAGGCGGTGATGGACGTGTGGCAGCCCGAGTCCGGCCGGCCGATCATCCTGAACTTCCCGACCACCGTCGAACGCACCATGCCCAACGTGTTCGCAGACCGGATCGAGTGGATGGACCGGCAGCTGAGCCGGCGCGAGCATCTGTGTCTGTCGGTGCATCCGCACAACGACCGCGGCACCGGGGTGGCCACCGCCGAGCTGGCCGTGCTCGCCGGCGCCGAGCGCATCGAGGGCTGCCTGTTCGGTAACGGGGAGCGGGCCGGCAACGTCGACCTGGTGACGCTCGGGCTCAACCTGTTCAGCCAGGGCATCGACCCGGGCATCGACTTCTCCGGTCTGGACCGGATCCGGCGCACCGTCGAGCACTGCACCGATCTGCCGGTGCACCCTCGGCATCCGTACGCTGGGGATCTGGCCTACACCGCCTTCTCCGGTTCCCACCAGGACGCCATCAACAAGGGATTCGCCGAGCAGAGCCGGGTGGCAGCCGAGCAGGGCACCCCGGTTGACGAGGTCGCCTGGGAGATCCCCTATCTGCCGATCGACCCCCAGGACGTGGGCCGCGCCTACGAGAGCGTGGTGCGGATCAACAGCCAGTCCGGCAAGGGCGGGCTGGCGTACGTGCTGAGTTCCCGGCTCGGGCTGCACCCGCCGCGGGAGCTGCAGATGGAGTTCGCCAGCCTGGTGCAGTCCTACGCCGATGCCGAGGGCGGTGAGATCGACCCCGAGCGGGTGTGCGCCCTGTTCCGCGACGAATACGTGTCCCGGTCGCTGATGGTGGTGCCGCTGGCGAGGACCCGTCCGGTCGCCGCGTACCTGCACGTCGACGGCGCCGCATTCGCCGTCGGCGGGCAGCGCACCGACGAACTGGAACGGATCGGGCGGGCGCTGGCCCGCTGGGGCGTCGAGGTGCGCGCGGTGCACCGCACCGGCACCGGCCTGGCCGACTCGACCGGCCTGGTCGTCTACGCGGAGCTGCGGGTCGGCGACGAAACGCTGTGGGGCGCCGGCATCGAGGCCGACCTGCCGGCGGCGGTCTCGGCCGCGGTGCGCTCGGCGGTCGCCCGGGTCGGTCGGACCCCGCAGGCATCGGCGCCGAGACAGGAGCCGGCACCTGCTCTCGCGCGGAGCTATGCCCGGGTGGGGTGAGAGCGATCGGCGGATGGCGCGGCGATAGGGGTACGACAGCGGCCGTCCGTAGCGTCTGGATCACCGGCCGATCCCAGGTGAGGGAGCCGGAGCTGCGATCGTAACGAGAGGATGATCATGAAATTGGTCGAGCGCGCGGAAGCGATCGCGACGCTGGACGGCCTCCTTGCCTCAGCCGTTTCCGGCAAAGGGCGGGTCGCCGTCATAGCGGGCGCGGTAGCGTCCGGCAAGACCGAGTTGTTGAACACCTACGCCGACCGGGCGGTGGATCGCGATGCCCTGGCGATCACCGCGATCGGCGCGGACGCCGAGCGTGACCTGCCGCTCGGTGTGCTCACCCAGCTGTTGCTCGACGCGCCGCTGGTTCCCGAGGAACAACAGCGCGCGATGAACCTGCTGTACGAAGGGGTTCGCGCCGACGGCTATGACAACCAGATCGACCCGCAGATCGTGCACGCACTCTGCACAATCCTGCTGGAGCTGTCCCACCGCTATCCGCTGATCATCGCGGTCGACGACATCGACCGGACCGACCGTCTGTCGATCATCTGTCTGTCCTACCTGGCCCGGCGGGCACGCTTCGCGCCGATGCTGCTGCTGTTCACCCAGACTCAGCAGGGCCGTCGGGACGAAGTCGGATTCGAGATGGAGGCGCTCTGGCGGCCGCCGCACGGCTCGCTGATCGTACTGTCGGCGCTGTCGGCCGAAGCGGTGGGTGAGTTGGCGGCCAGCTGTGTCGGCGAGGCCGACGCGGAGCGGCTGGCGCCGGCCTGGCACCACCTCAGCGGTGGCAACCCGCTGCTGCTGCGCGGCCTGCTCGACGATCACCGCGAGGCGTCGGCCGCCGGCGCCGCGGCCGGCAGCGAACCGGTGACCGGGGAGAACTTCACCCGGGCGGTGGTCTCCTGTCTCCACCGCACGAGCGCCCGCGTGCTCCGGGTGGCCCAGGGGCTGGCGGTCTGCACCGATCTCGCGCTGCTCGAGCAGTTGGTCCCGGCCGACGGCGCACAGATCAGCCAGGCGGTGCGCACGCTGACCATGGTGGGCCTGCTGTCCGGCGGGGACTTCCGGCATCCGGCCGCTCGCGCGGCGGTGCTGGCCGACATCGACGAACTGGACCGCGTCGACCTGTTCGGCCGGGCCGCGGTGCTCGCCCATCGCGGCGGCGCGTCCAGCGCCGTGGTCGCCCAGCACCTGGTCGGCGCGGGCGACGTCAACGAGGCGTGGGCCGTGCCGGTGCTGGAGGACGCAGCCCGGCAGTCGCTGCGGGAGGGCCAGGTGGCCGCCGCGGTGCGCTACCTGCAGCTCGCGCTGCGGGCCTGCACCGACAGCCAGCGTCGCGCCCGGATCACTGCCGCGTTGGTCCGCGCCGAATGGCGAATCAACCCGAGCGCACCGACCGGCTACCTGCCCGAGTTGGCCGTGGCCCTGCGCGGCGGGCACCTGCGTGGTGTCGACGCGCTGGTGCTGACCAAGGCGCTGCTCTGGCACGGCCAGTTCACCGAGGCCCGGGAGGCGTTCGAGCTGATCACCGCGCACAGCGGCAACGCCGACGCCGAGACGCTGGCCGAGCTGTTCATCACCCGGCCGCTGATGCTGGCGACATACCCGTCGTTCCGACCGCTGCTCCACCAGGGCATGCAGCCGCCGGTGGCGATGCCGACGGTGTCGGCCAGTCATCGGCTGGCGGCCGCCACCGCGCTGGCCGGGGTGCTGAGCGAGGGCCCGTCGGAGCGGGCGATCGCGGTCGCCGAACGGATCCTGCACAACGCGCGCCTGGACGAGATGAGCCTGGACACCGTGGAGAGCGCGTTGCTGGCGCTCACCTACGGTGGCTGCTCGGCCAGCGCCGCGGTGTGGTGCGACACCTTCGTCGACGAGGCTCGCCTGCGGCGTTCGCCGAGCCGGCAGGCCCGGCTGGCTGCCATCCGCGCGGAGATCTCGATGCGCCTGGGCGATCTGACCGGGGCGCGGCGGTACGCCACGGACGCGCTGACGGTGATGCCGTCGAGCAGCTGGGGCGTCGCGGTCGGCGGCCCGCTTGCTGTTCTGATCATGGCGACGACCGCGATCGGCGACTTCGGTGCGGTGCGTGACCACCTGGACCAGCCGGTGCCGGAGGAGATGTTCCAGACCCGCTTCGGGTTGCACTATCTGCACGCTCGGGGCCGGTACAGCCTCGCCATCGGCGAGTTGCCGCTGGCGTTGCGGGACTTCAAGCTCTGCGGCCAGCTGGCCGCCCAGTGGGGGATGGACACGCCCGGCCTGGTGCCGTGGCGGGTCGACGCGGCCGAGACGCTGCTCCGGATGAACGCGCCGGAGCAGGCGCAGCAGCTGGTCGAGGAGCAGCTGAACCGCTGCGGCGACGGCCAGCCGCGGGTGCGCGCCATGGCCCTGCGCCTGTATGCCGCCTGCGCCGAGCTCCGGCACCGGCCGATGTTCCTGCGCCAGGCCGCCGATCTGCACAACGGTGGTGACGGCTACGAGCTGGCCCGCACCCTCGTCGACCTGACCGAGGCGTTCCAGACGCTGGGCGAGTCGCGGCGGGTCCGGCTGATCGCCCGGCGGGCCCGTGCCACCGCCGAGAAGGCGGGTGCGCTACTGCTGCTCAAGGCGCTGAGCCTGGAGCCCGGCTGGGACGAAGGGGACACCGTGGAAGCGATGAACCCGGCCGTGGTGGTGGCCGTCCTGAGCGAGGCCGAGCATCGTGTCGCGGCCCTGGCGGCGGCCGGCTACAGCAACCGGGAGATTTCCGAGAAGCTCTACATCACGATCAGCACGGTCGAGCAGCACCTGACCCGTACGTACCGCAAGCTGAATGTCGCCCGCCGTGGCGACCTGCCGGCGAGCCTGAGCCCGGACCACTCCGCCAGCGTCTGAGTGACCAGCATGGAAGGGGCCGAAGGCCGCACCCACCGGGTGCGGCCTTCTACCATGCTGCGGTCCGGCAACGTGTGGGCTACCGGCTCAGACGGTGGCCAGCGCGGGCGCCACCACCGCGATGGCGGTCACGACCAGCCCTTGCCGGGCCAGCCAACGCCCACTGAAGCCGGCGAGCCTGCGCCCGTGCAGCTGCCCCCCCGCGACCAGTATCCGAGCCTCGAAGGTGCCGGCCAGCGGGTCGAAGGTGATGTCCGCGTCCTCGAAGTCCAGCCAGCGTGAGGTCAGCGGAAACCACGCCTTGTAGACGGATTCCTTGGCGCTGAACAGCAACCGGTCCCAGCACACGTCGGGGTGCTCGTGCTGCAGCGTGCCGATCCGGTCCCGTTCCTGGGGCAGCGACACGGCGGGCAGTACGTCGTCGAGCAGCGGTGCGTTTGGCTCGGCGTCGATGCCGACGGTGGTGATGACCTCGGATTCGGCGAGCACCGCGGCGCGGTAGCCGTCGCAGTGCGTGATGCTGCCGATCAGGCCGGCCGGCCATCGCGGTTCGCCACGCGGCCCCGGCAGCACCGGTGCCGGCGCGCGCCCGAGGCGGGCCATCGCCTGCCGGGCACACCAGCGGCCGGTGGCGAACTCCCGCCGCCGTTTGTCGACCGCCGCGCGGATGATCTTCTCCTCCTCCGGAAAGAGGAACGTGCCGGGTGCCTCGGTGAAGGTGTCGATCGCCACGGTGCCGGCCGGGAGAATCGCCTCGATCATGGCACGCTCCGAACCGGTAATTTTCTCTCGGGTCCCACCGTCGATCGCGGCGGGGCGCTCTTGTCGACAGTGGGCATGTATCGAATGCTAGGGACCAGCACCGCGTACCGGAATGCGCGGCGGCGGACTCTCGGGCTTCGGCCGGGACGGTTACGGGATGGCCGGGTCGTGATAGGGGAGACGTGTTGCAGCGGCTCGCCGCCGCTGAGCGTGGCGCCACCACCGGCCACCTTGATGAAATGCTCGTACCGGCTGCGGCAGAAGCGGCAGCGCAGGCGTGATCGCCCGCGGGCGCGTCCACCGGTTCGCAGGCAGTTACCCTGGCTGACTGGGCATCGCTCCCGGCTGCGGATCGGACAGGACGGAACCCCGGCTCCGGGCGATCGTCGGCCCTGCCGGCGACCACGAGTACCGTTCGGTGCTCGACCAGCAGGGGCCTCGCTGGCAGGTCGCCGGGCGAGGGCGGGCCAACCGCTGGCGAGGGACCGGGGAAGGGAGCGAGGGGTGGCGCAGCAGAGAGCACTCGTGGTTCGGGGCGGGTGGGAGGGGCACCAGCCGGTCGAGGCGACGGAGTTGTTCATCCCCTTCCTCGAACGCAGCGGATACGCCGTACGGGTGGAGGGTTCGACGGAGATCTACGCCGATGCCGCCGAGATGGCCGACACCGACCTCGTCGTGCAGTGCGTGACGATGTCGCAGATCACCGGGGAGCAGGTGGCGGGCCTGGCCGCGGCGGTCGTCGCCGGGACGGGTTTCACCGGCTGGCACGGCGGCATCGTCGACTCGTTCCGCGCCTGCTCGGACTACCTGCACCTGGTGGGCGGCCAGTTCGCCACCCATCCGGGCGTGCAGCCGTGCGACCGCGGCGGCGGCGCGGCGGACAACTTCCTGCCGCACTCGGTCACGATCACCGAGCTGGGCCGGGAGCATCCGATCACCGCCGGGATCGAGGACTTCGACCTGGTCACCGAGCAGTACTGGGTGCTGCACGACGATCTGATCGACGTGCTGGCCACCACCACCCACCCGACGCGGGCGTGGCATCCGTGGCACCGGCCGGTCACCTCGCCGGCGATCTGGACCCGAAACTGGGGCGCCGGGCGGATCGTCGTGACAACCCCGGGACACAGCCTTGACGTGCTGGAGCACGCCTGCGTCCGTACCGTCATCGAGAGGGGGATGGTGTGGGCGACCCGCACGGCGTCGGCATCGTAGGTCTCGGGGTCATCTCCCGTGCGTACCTGACCACGCTGGCCAACCATCCCACGGTGCGCGTCGTCGCGGTGGCCGACCTCGACGCCGCCCGGTCCGCTGCGGTCGCGGCCATGACTCCCGGCGCCGAGGCGGTAAGTGTCGAGCGCCTGCTCGCCCACCCGGGCGTGCAGACGGTGCTCAACCTCACGATCCCGGCGGCGCACGCCGAGATCTCGCTCGGCGCGATCGACGCGGGCAGGAACGTGTTTGTCGAGAAGCCTCTCGCCGTGACATTCCCGGAGGGGCGTTCGATCATCAACCGCGCCGCGTCGGCCGGCGTCCGCGTCGGGTGTGCGCCGGACACCGTGCTGGGCACGGGTACGCAGACGGCGCGTGCGGCGATCGACGGCGGGCTCATCGGACGCCCGTTGTCCGCGTCGGCCGTCATGGTCACTCCAGGGCACGAGCGTTGGCACCCCAACCCCGACTTCTACTACACCCCGGGCGGCGGTCCGTTGTTGGACATGGGGCCCTACTACATCTCGGCACTCATCCACCTGCTCGGGCCGGTTCGCGCGGTGAGCGGAGCCGTCAGCCGGCTACGCGCCGAGCGGGTCATCGGCTCGGGTCCGCGCATCGGGGAGCGGATCCCGGCGGAGGTGGATACCCATGTGACCGGCGTGCTCGAACACGCCAACGGTGTCCTCTCGACCATCACCACGAGCTTCGACGGCGTTGCGACGACGGCCGCACCGATCGAGGTGCACGGGGAGACCGGCACGCTCGCCGTACCCGATCCGAACGACTTCGACGGTGAGGTCCGCCTCTTCGCGCTCGGCGCCACCGCATGGCGCGTTCTCGAACCACGGGCCGGTTACGCCGAGGGCTCCCGAGGCATCGGTCTGATCGACCTTGTCAGGGCCGGCGACCAGCGTCCGCCGCGCGCCGGCGGCGACGTCGCGTTGCACGTACTCGAAACAATGACCACCCTGCTCCAGTCGGCAGCCGAAGGTCAGCGGATCGAGCTGACGACGGCGGTGGCGCTTCCCGCACCAGTTCCGCTCACTCCGGTCGAGGACTGGAAGGCGATCGGTCAGACTGGTCGCTGAGCGCGGTGGGGACGTGGCCGCCGATGGTCGACCCGCTCGGCAGTGGTCGCTTGAGCCGCCGGGTGGGGCAGCTCCCGAATAGATCAGCATCGCTTGCGCGAACAGGCGATGGCTGGCCAGGAAGCGCCTGCCAGGGCCGGTGCCCCGGCTACCTGCGGAGGGTGCGCAGGATCCCGGCAAGCTCGGCCCGATCGGTGGCGTCGAGGTGACCGAAGCGGTCCGCCTCGGTCCGGCGGGCAGTGCGGATGGCGGCAGTGACCCGGCGGCCCTCATCGGTGGGTGCGACCAGGGTGGCCCGCCGATCCGCCGGGTCGGGCCGGCGTTCGACCAGCCTACGGGCGACCCGACCGCGGGTCGCGTCACCACCGACGGTGTCGACGTGCGCCCGCCCGCCCGGACGCCAGCGACGCGGAGATCGAGGACGCGGCCCGCGCCGCCCGGATCCACGACCTGATCGCCGGCCTGCCGGACGGGTACGACACCATGGTCGGCTCGCGCGGTCACCGGTTCTCCGGCGGCGGGCCATCGCACGTACGCGACCCGCGCATCCTGGTCCTCGACGAGGCCACCAGCGCGATCGTCGAGGCCGGTGACCACCACAGCCTGCTGGACCGCTACGCCGCCCTGGCCACCTGAGCGCAGCTCGCCCACGGCGGCCGAGGCGCTGGCGCGGCACGGCCACGGCGAGAACGTGCACCGATGGTTGGACGGGTACGTCGACCGACCGGTGCTAGCCATCGCAAATGACAACCGTTACCATCTGATGGTCCGGGATCCCCTGAACATCTGGAGTGCGCGGTGGGGCATGCGTTGGTGATCGAGAGCTGGGTCGGTGCGATGAGCACCCTGCTGCCCCGGGCGATCCGGGAGGCAGGGCATCGGTTCACGTTCTTGACCAGGAACCTGCACCACTACCTGCGTCCGGGCAGCGGCGAAGGGGTGCACCCGTTGCTCCTCGCGGACAACGTGATCACCGCCGAGACCAACGACCTGGACATGCTGCTGCCCCAGGTCCAGCGGCTGCACGAGGTGCTGCGGTTCGACGGGGTCGTCACGTCCTGCGACTACTACCTCGGCACGGCGGCCCGGCTGGCCGCACACCTGGGCCTGCCCAGTCCACGGCCGGACGCCGTCGAGTACGCCTGCCGCAAGGACCTGGCGCGGCAGCGGATGCAGGTGGCCGGCCTGCCCGGTCCGGCGTTCGCGATCACCGAGGACTGGCCGGGTACCGAGGTGGCCGCGCGCACGCTGGGCTTCCCGCTGGTCATCAAGCCGGTCGACCTGTGCGCCGGGATGTTCGTCCGGCTGGTGGCCGACCGGACCCAACTGCGCGAGGCGTTCGACGCCCTCGACGCATTCCCGGTCAATGCCCGTGGCCAGCAGCGCCTGCCGCTGGTGCTGCTGGAAGAGGTGCTGGTCGGGCCGGAGGTCAGCGTCGAGACCGTCACGGTCGACGGGGCGACGACGGTGCTCGGCGTGACGGACAAGAGCCTCGCCGGCGAGCCGTGGTTCGTGGAGACGGGCCACATGTTCCCCGCCGCGCTCGATGCCGCGACGGTCACCGCGGTGTGCGACATGACGGTCGCCGCCCTCGCCGCGGTCGGGTACGACCGGGGAGTGGCGCACACCGAGCTGCGGCTGACGGCGGCGGGGCCGCGGGTGGTGGAGATCAACCCTCGCCCGGCGGGCAACCAGATCACCGAGTTGGTGCGGCGGGTGACCGGGGTGGATCTGCCCATGGTGTTCACCCAGCTCGCCCTGGGTGAACAGCCGGACATCGCGGTGACCGGCACGGGCGTGCGCAGCGCGGCCATCTCGTTCCTGCTTCCACCCCGCGCCGGAACCGTCGCCGGGATCGAGGGTACGGCCACGCTGGCCGTGGCTGATGACGTCGTCGACTGGGCGGTCAAGCCGGCCGGGCACCGCACCGGCGACGCGGTGAGCAACAACACCTACCTCGGCCATGTCATGACGGTGGACACCGCAGCACTCGGCGCCCGTGCCCGGGCCGAGGAACTGGTTGCCGGGCTGGGCGTCCGGTACGCCGACGACCTGGCCGGGGCTCTCGCGTGACGACGCCGACGCCGGTCAGAAGCGGTGCGCCGTTCACGTCGGTGACGGACCTGATCGAGGCCGTCCGCGCTGCCCGGTTCGGCCCTGACCCGTCCGCTGAGCAGGTGAGCGTCGCGTTCACCACCCGGCAGGGTGCCCGGCACGCCGGGCGCGGCCGCGGCTACCGCAACCACGTGCTGAGCCTTCGGGTGGGCGCCACCGTCGGTTCCTGCGCGGCGGAGCCGGACGAGCTGACCGACGACGTCGCCTACGACTGTGTGGGCCGTAGCGTCGCCGAACTGCTCACCCACCCGGTGCCGGCGGTCCGCGTCGCGGCCCTCGACGCCTACCTCGCCACCGCCCGCCCGCACGCGCACGTCGCCCACGACACGGTCACGATCCCTGCCGGCACCTCGCTGGCCAAGTCGCGCGCCAGGGCCGCCGCGGTGGTGGACCTGCTACCCGTGCCCCCGGGGCAGGACGTCCTGGTCGTCGGTGTGGTGAACTCCCTGCTCGAGCAGCTGCGTCGCCGCGGTGTCAGCTACCTGCCCTGCGATCTGGCCGGCGGCAGCACGGAGTGGGACGAGCCGTGCCTGCCGGACGCCGCCGCCCTGCTGGACCGCTGCGACGCCCTGCTGGTCTCCGGCATGACCCTCGGCAACGGCACCTTCGAGCCGCTGCTGCGGCACGCCCGCGCCACCGGCAAACCGATGGTGGCCTTCGCGCAGACCGGTAGCGCCGTCCTGCCGTGCTTCCTCGGTGCCGGGCTGAGCGCCGTGTCCGCCGAGCCGTACCCGTTCTTCTGGCTCGACGGCGGACCGACCACGGTCTACCGCTACCGCGCCGCCGTCGGGTCGCCATGCTGACCGACGCCGCGCCGAGAACGCGCGCACCGCACCTGCTGGATCTGCTGGGGCGCTCCCCGGTGGCGTTCGTGGACACTCCGCTGCCGCACCCGCACGGCGGCTTCCACGCCAAGGTGGAGTATCTGAACCCCGGCGGCATGAAGGCACGCGCCGCCGTGGCCATGCTGCAGGCCGCCCGGCAGCGCGGCGACCTGCGGCCCGGAGCCACAGTGGTGGAGTCCACAAGCGGCACCTTCGGGATCGGGCTGGCGTTCGCCGGGCAGGCCCTGGGCCACCCGGTGATCCTCGTGGTGGACCGCGAGATCGAACGACCGATGCGGGCGCTGCTGACCGCCTACGGGGCGGTGGTCGAGGTGGTCGAGCAGCCGCACCCGGTCGGCGGGTGGCAGCAGGCCCGCCTGGACCGACTGCACGAGATTCTGGCGCGCACTCCGGGCGCCTACTGGCCCGACCAGTACCACAACCCGGACAACGCCGCCGGTTACCGCACCCTCGCCGCCGAGCTGACCGGGCAGGTCGAGGTCGTCGACGTGCTGGTGTGCAGCGTCGGCACCGGCGGGCACAGCGCCGGGCTGGCCCGGGCGTTGCGGCGGCACTGGCCCCGGATGCGGCTCGTCGGTGTCGACACCGTCGGCTCGACGATCTTCGGCCAGCCCGCGCGGCCACGGCTCATGCGCGGGCTGGGCAGCAGCATCTTTCCCCGCAACGTCGACTACACCGCCTTCGACGAGGTGCACTGGATCGGCCCGGTGGAGGCGGTGGACACCTGCCGCCGGCTGGCGCGTTCGGCCTTCGTCACCGGCGGCTGGAGCACCGGCGCCGTCGCGCGGGTCGCCGCGTGGATCAGCCGCATGCAGCCCGGCGCGCGGGTGGTCACGATCTTCCCGGACGGTCCGCACCGCTACCTCGACTCGATCTTCGACGACGCGTTCTGCGCCGCCCACGGGCTGTTCGCCCCGGCACCGGGCCACCCGATCGAGATCCCGTACCCGGACGCCGTCGAGGTGACCCGGTGGAGTCGCTGCCGGACCGTCCTCGACCCGCTGCGCAGCCTGGCGGTGCCGGCATGAGGCTCGGCTGGCGCACCTACCCGCTGCGGCTGCGCGAGCCGCTGCGCATCTCCCGCTCGACGATGCCGGGCCGCGACGCCGTCCAGGTCGACCTGTCCCACGACGGCGTCACCGGCCACGGCGAGGTCGTCACGAGCGTCTACTACGGCCTCGACCTGGCCGCCATTCTCGGAGTGCTGGCCGGGCTCCGGCACCGGGTGCGCGGCTATGGCGAACCCGAGGCGCTGCTGGCGGACCTGCCCGCGCTCGCCGCCGAGCTGCCCGCCGGTGTGCTGGCGGCCCTGGACGCCGCCGTCCACGATCTGCTGGCCCGCCGGGCCGGGATGCCGGTGCATCAGTGGCTCGGCCGGCCGGCCTTCTCTCCGGCGCCCACGGCCCACACCATCGGCCTGGTCGCACCTGACCACGCAGCCACCACCGCCCGGGCGCTGGCTCGGCGCGGCTTCCAGCTCATCAAGGTCAAGTGCGGGGACGACGCGGACCCGGCCCGGGTCGCCGCCGTCCGCGCCGCCATGCCACGGGCACGGCTCGTACTCGACCCCAACGGCGCCTGGACACCCGAGCAGACCGTGCGGCTGCTCGACGCGTTGCGCCCGCACGGCATCGACGCCGTCGAACAACCCATCGCGCCCGGCACACCGCAGCTGCTCGCCTGGATCAGCGCGCGCACCGACGTGCCCGTCATCGCCGACGAGGACGCCGCCACGGTGGCGCACCTCGACGCCCTCGCGGGCACGGTCGCCGGCATCAACATCAAGATCGCGAAGTGTGGCGGCATCCACGCCGCACAGCGGATCGCCGCCACGGCCGGTGCCTACGGTATGGACCTCATGCTGGGTTGCCTGGTGGCCAGCTCGCTGGGCATCGCGCCAGCGGTGCACCTCACCGGGGATGCCCGCTGGATCGACCTGGACGGGCACCTGCTGCTCACCGACGATCCGTGGACCGGCATCGGCGGCCACGACGGCGTCCTGCGGCTGACCAACGAACCCGGTCTCGGCGTGCGAGCGGCCCGATGAACACGTGGGCCACCCTGCGCAGCTTCCCGCTGCCGATCCGGCTGCTGGTGGTCAACCAGCTCGGCGTCAACGTCGGCTTCTACCTGCTGCTGCCCTACCTCGCCGGCTACCTGGCCGACGACGTCGGCCTGTCCGCCGCCGTGATCGGCATCGTGCTCGGGGTGCGGAACCTCAGCCAGCAGGGCCTGTTCCTGCTGGGCGGCTCGGCCGCCGACCGGCTCGGCGCCCGCAGCGTCATCATCGCCGGCTGCGCCCTGCGCGCCGTCGGCTTCGGGCTGTTCGCCCTCGACACGTCACTGCCGTTGCTGCTGGCCGCGTCGATGCTGTCCGGGCTGGCCGGGGCGCTGTTCAACCCGGCCGTGCGCAGCTACGTGGCGCAGGCCGCCGCCGACCGGCGGGCCGAGGCGTTCGCGTTGTTCAACGTGTTCGCCAGCGCCGGCGCGCTGCTCGGGCCGCTGCTCGGCGCCGCACTACTGCTTGTCGACTTCCGGGCCGCCGCGCTGACCGCCGCGGCGGTGTTCGCCGCGCTCACCGTGGCGCAGGCGGTCTGGCTGCCCGCCCAACCGGTCAACGCCAGTGAGGAGACCGTCTGGCAGGACTGGCGGACCGCCATCGCCGACCGCCGGTTCCTGGCCTTCAGTGGCGCGCTGGCCGGCATGTTCGCGTTGCAGACACAGCTGTACCTGATCCTGCCGGTGCAGGCCGAACACGTCACCGGGCAGCCCGTGGCGGTCGCCGCGTTGTTCGTCGTCTCCACCGTCGTGACGCTCACCCTGCAACTGCCGCTGACCGGCTGGCTGCAGGGCCGGTGGAGCCGTGGCACGAGCATCACCGCGGGCATGGCCGTCATGGGCGCCGGTTTCCTGCTGCCGCTGCTGCGGGTGGAATCGGCGTCGCCGGTGCTGCGGCTGGTGCCCGTGCTGGCCGCTGCCGTCCTGCTCACCCTCGGGGTGATGGTCGCCCAGCCGTTCGTGTTGGAGCTGATCCCCGCCTTCGCCGGCCACGGGCTGACCGGCACCTACTTCGGCCTGTTCTACCTGGTGTCCGGGGTCCTCGCCGCCGGCTGCACCGCCGCCGTCGGCGCGGCGGTGGACACTTCCGCGAGGGCCGGCGTTCCCGCGGTGGCCTGGCTGCTCACCGCTGGCGTGGGGGTGGTGTCGGCGGGCGCGGTGTGGCTGCTGCGCCGTGGCGGCCTGCTCACGCCCGCCCCCGCCTCGGCGCCGGCGGGCGTGTCATGAGCGGCGAGAACCTCCTCACCGACAACCCGGAGCTGTACGAACAGCAGTTCCCCGACCCGGGCCGCGTCGCCGCCCGGTTCGTCGACGACCTCGTGCGCCGATTCGCCGACCGCACCGACGCCGCGCCCCGGCTGCTCGACGTCGGTTGCGGCACCGGCCGCGACGCCGGGCACCTCGCCACCCTCGGATACGCCGCCACCGGGCTGGACACGTCGGTGCCGATGCTGACCTATGCGCGGCGCCGCCACCGGGGAGTCCGGTTCGTGCGCGCCGACATGCGCACCTTCGACCTGGCCGACCGTTTCGACGTCATCACCTGCCTGGACAGCGCGTTGCTGTACTGCCACCGCAACGCCGACCTGACCGCGTTCCTGCAACGCTGTCACCGGCACCTGCGCCCCGGTGGGCTGCTGCTGGCGGAGATGCGCAACGGCGCGTTCTTCCTCGGCAACACCGAACTCCTCGACGGCACCCGCACCCGCACCGTGACCTGGCGCGACGTCACGTACACCGCCGCGACGAGGCTGTGGATCGACCACCGTGAGCAGTTGCTGCGCCGCGAACGTGTCTGGACGTGGCCGGCCCGCCCGGAACCGCTGGTGCAGACCTCGGCCTGGCGGCTGCTGTTCCCCGCCGAGCTGCGGCACCTGCTCGACACCGCCGGGTTCGACGTCGTGGCCGTGTTCGACACCCCGGGCCCACGTACCGATCCGCCCTGGCATCCGGCAGCCGCGCTGTCGGGCGTCCTGTCCGGCGACCGCCTGCACCTGGTCGCCCGCCGCCGCAACGACGCGGCGTGACTCCCACCTCTGTACCGGAAGGACACCCACGATGGTTCACCCACCCGTCACCGTGCCGAGAATGTCTCGCCGTGGCCTGCTCGGCGGCGCCGCCGCCGTCTCCGCCGCCCTGCTGACCGGCTGCGGCTCGGGCAACGACCCGGCCACCACCGCGGCCGGGCAACCCCGGCGCGGCGGCCGGCTGCGGGCCGCCTTCGCCGGCGGCGGCGCCAACGAGACGTTGGATCCGCACCTGGCGAACCTGTTCAACGAGGCGTCGCGCGCCAAGGCGATGTTCGACAAGCTCGCCGACTACGGCCCGGACGTCTCCATCCAGCCCCGCCTCGCCGAAGGCTGGGAGCCCAGCAGCGACCTGACCCGCTGGCGGATCACTCTGCGCCCGGCCACGTTCCACGACGGCAGGCCGGTCCGCAGCGCCGACGTGCTTTACAGCTACACCAGGATCACCGACCCGACGAAGGCATTCCGCGCGAAGGCCAGCCTCGACCTGCTCGACCTGCCCAACAGTCGTGCCGTCGACGACCGCACAGTGGAGCTGGCCCTCAAGCGGCCCTTCGCCGAGTTTCCCAACGCGCTGGCGGCGTTCGGCGCGTACGTCGTTCCCGAGGGCGCCGACGGCTTCGAGCGGCCCGTCGGGTCCGGGCCGTTCGCCTTCGACTCCTGGCAGCCCGGCCGGTCGCTGCTGCTCAAGCGGTACGACGGCTACTGGGACGGGGCCGCGCACCTCGACGAGCTGGAGTATCTGATCAGCAACGAGGAATCGGCCCGGGTCAACGCCCTGCTCGCCGGCCAGGTGGACTACGCGCACGACATCACCCCCACCACGGCCCGTACCCACGCCGGCAGTGGCCGGATGGCCGTCACCCGGATGCCGAACAGCACCATGCAGTCGTTCGCCATGAAGGTCGACCGGCCGCCGTTCGACAACCGCGACCTGCGCGAAGCCATGTTCCTGCTCACCGACCGCCAACAGTTGGTCGACACCGTCCTCGCCGGTTCGGGGCAGGTCGGCAACGACCTGTTCGGCAAGGGCTATCAGTACTACGCCGACGACATCGCCCAGCGCAGCCGCGACCTCGACCGCGCCCGGTTCCTCATCGACAAGGCCGGCGCCAAGGGTCTGCGCATCACGCTCGACACCGCGTCGGTGGCCAGCGGTTTCGTCGAGGCCGCCAGCGTCTTCGCCGAGCAGGCCAAACAGGCCGGCCTGGTCATCGACACCGCGCTGGGCAACAAGGACACCTACTGGAAGGACATCCTCAACTCCGGTGTGCTGGCCTCGTACCGCTCCGGTGCCATGCCCATCGAAACGCACATCTCCCAGCGGCTGCTGACCAACTCCACCACCAACGCCACCCGGTGGACCCGACCCGAGTTCGACGCCCTCTACGCCAAGGCCATCTCCAGCGCCGACGAAACGACCCGCCGGCAGGCGTACGGCGACATGCAGCGCACCCTGCACGCCGAGGGCGGATTCCTGATCTGGGGCTTCGCCGACTTCCTCGTCGCCACCGCACCCCGCGTCGGCGGGGTGTCCGCCAACGCACCCGCCAACACCCTCGACTGGGCCCGCTTCGACAAGGTCTGGCTGGGGTGAGTCTGCCCCGCTACGCCGCGGGGCGGCTGCTGCTCGGCCTCGGGCAGGTCGCCGGGATCACCACAATCGTGTTCGTACTCACCGAGGCGCTACCCGGTGACGCCGCCGTGGTGATCGCCGGCGACCAGCCCGACCCGGCCCGCATCGCCGCGATCCGGGCGCAGCTGGACCTCGACCGACCGGCCTGGCGGCGCTACCTCGACTGGCTGACCGACCTGCTCCGCGGCGACCTCGGCGTCTCGCTGATCTCGCAGCGGCCGATCGTCGACCGGCTCGCCGACAGCGCGGGCGCCACCCTGCTGTTGGCCGTGGTGACGCTGCTCGTGCTGGTACCGCTCGCCATCGCGCTGGGCATGCTGGCGGCCCGCCGGGAAGGGGGGCGACTGGATCGGGTGGTCTCCGCGGTGTCGGTCGCGCTGTACGCGGTGCCCGAGTTCGCCCTGGCGATCCTGCTCATCGCCGTCTTCGGCGTCCAACTCGGTTGGCTACCGCCCACCGCCTTCGGCGCCGACCTGCTCGCCCAGCCGTCCGTGCTCGTGCTGCCGCTGCTCGTGCTGCTCGCCCGGCCGATCTGCACCATCAGCCGACTCACCCGCGCCGGCCTGCTCGACGCCCTGCGAAGCGAGCACGTGCGTCACGCCCGACGGCTCGGTATCACCGGCAGCCGGCTCTGGCTTCGCCACGCCCTGCCCGGCGCGCTGGCGCCGGTCGTGCAGCAACTCGCCCGCACCACCGACTGGCTGCTCGGCGGCGTCATCGTCGTCGAGGCGGTGTTCGTCATCCCCGGCCTCGGCACCGCCCTGGTCGACGCCGTGTCCACCCGCGACATCCCCACCGTGCAGGCGCTGTGCGTCCTGGTAGCCGTCACCACGGTGGTGGTGAACCTGGCCGCCGACCTGGTGGCGTTCCGCCTCGCACCTCGTATCGGGGCCGTGCGATGAGGCGGCTGCGCACACTGACCGGGGCGGTCTTGCTCACGGTGCCGCTCGCGCTGGCCGGGTTCGGCCCGGTGCTGGCCGGCGAGCCGGCCGGCCGCACGTTCCCGTTCGCCGGCGACGGCGTGCTGGGCACCGACTTCGTCGGCCGTGACGTCGGGCAGCAGGTCCTCCTCGGCGGCCGGTCCGTCGTCGTGGTCGCCGTCGGCGCGACGGTGCTGGCGTACCTCATCGGCGTGCCGGTCGGCCTGCTGGCCGCGTCGACCCGCCGCCGGTGGGTCGATGAGCTGCTCATGCGCCCCCTCGACCTGACCCTGGCCGTGCCGTCGCTGTTGCTGCTGATCCTGCTGGCCGCCACGGCACCGCCCGGGCCCCTCACCCTGGTCGGGATCGTCGCGCTGATCGGGCTGCCGGAGATCGCCCGGATCACCCGGGCCGCCGCGCTGCCGCTGGCCCACGGGCCGGCCATGGAGGCGATGCGCCTGTACCGCGAGACCTGGTGGCGGCGCGGCCCCGGCTACGTCGGCACCGGCATCCGCCGGATCCTGCTCGCCGACGCCGGGGTCCGGTTCATCGGCGCCATATATCTGGTCGCCACCGCCAGCTTCCTGGGCATCGGCGTGGCACCCGATGCGGCGGACTGGGCCGTCATGGTGGACCGCAATCGCACCGGGCTGTTCCTACAGCCCTGGGCCGTCGCCGTGCCGGCCGCGCTCATCATCTGCCTGGCCGTCGGTCTCAACCTGGTCACCGACCGGATGCTGATCAGCGGTGCCATCCCCAGCCCAGCACCGCCCGGGCCAGCCACGACCGGCAACCGCCCGCGCACGAACGAGCCCCTGCTCCAGGTGCGGGACCTGACGGCCACGACCGTCGACCGGACGTTGGTCGACGGCGTCTCCTTCGGCCTGCCTGCCGGCGAGATCCTCGCCGTCATCGGCGCATCCGGCAGCGGCAAGACCACCACCGGCCGGGCGGTGCTCGGCGAGGTCACACCCGGCGTGACCCTCGCCGGGACCGTCACCCTGGCCGGCCAGCCGGTCACGACCGTCACCCCGCCGAAGCCCGGCACCGTCGGCTACGTGCCCCAGCAACCCGCCGCCGCCCTCAACCCCGTACGCCGCATCGGCGCCGTGCTCCACGAGATCGCCCGGCACCACGCACCCGGCGACAGCCGCAGCGCCCACCGGCGCACGGTGACGGCCATCCTCGAACGCGTCAGCCTGCCCGCCGATCGCCGGTTCCTGCGCCGCTTCCCCCACCAGCTCTCCGGCGGCCAGCAGCAACGCCTCGTCATCGCCCACGCCCTGCTGGCCCACGCCGTCCTGCTCATCGCCGACGAACCCACCACCGGCCAGGACGCGCTCACCCGCAGAGACGTCGCCCGAGAACTGACGAAACTCGCCCGCGACGGCATCGCCGTGATCCTGCTCAGCCACGACCTGCACCTCGTGCGAGCCGTCGCCGACCAGATCCTCGTGCTGCACCACGGCACCGCCATCGAACAGGGCCCGGCCGTCGAGGTTCTCGCCACACCACGGCACCGGCACACGCGGCAGTTGCTCGCCACGCCACCGACCCGGTCGCCGGCCGTGGTCCGCGAGGACCGGCCGTTGCTGCAGGTCACCGGCCTGGGTGCCGCCCACCGTGACGGCGCTCGGCGGCGCGACGTGATCCGGGACGTCAACCTGGGCGTTTCAGCCGGCCAGTGTCTGGCCGTGGTCGGCCGGTCCGGCAGCGGCAAGACCACCCTCGCCCGCTGCATCGCCGGCCTGCACGCCGCCCACACCGGCCGCGTGACGCTCGCCGCGCACCACCTCGCCGCGCGTCTCGACCGGCGCCAGCCGCACGAACTCGCCGCCATCCAGTACGTGTTCCAGGACGCACGCGCCAGCTTCAACCCCTACCGGCCGGTCCTCGACCAGACCGCCGGTCCCGCGCAACGCCTGCGGAACGCCACCGCGGAGCAGGCCCGCCGCGTCGCCCTGCACCTGCTCGAACGGGTAGGACTCGCCGAACACACCGTGGCCCAACCTCCCGACCGGCTCTCCGGCGGCGAGCTGCACCGCGCAGCGCTCGCCCGCGCCCTCGCCAGCGAACCCCGCGTCCTCGTCTGCGACGAGACGACCGCCGGGCTCGACCGCGTCACCCAGCACGGCATCCTCACGCTCCTCGATGAGCTGCGGGGCAGCCTCCAGCTGACCGTCGTCGTGATCAGCCACGACCGCGACGTGGTGGCTCACCTCGCCGACCACATCATCGTTGTCGACAACGGAGCCGTCGTCGACCACGGCCCGGCCGACGCCCTGCTCACCCACGCACACCACCCGCTGACCCGCGCGCTTCTGCACACCGACACGGTGACCGCCGCGGCACCGTCGAGCCCATGACCGGAGGAAGAACCATGCAGCAGCACCGACACAGCGTCGGCCCGTACGACGTCCAGGCGGCCGACCAACGGCACCTCGACGGAGCGCGCAGCGTCATGCTCGACACCTTCTACCGCGACTTCGGCTACGGCTACCGGCCCGACTGGCACCAGGACGTCATCGACCTCGGCGGCACCTACCTCACGCCCGAGCACCACGCTTTGTTCGTCGCGACGAAGGGCGACGAGGTCGTCGGCACCACCGCGGTGCGCGCCGCCGGGCCCAAGAGCCCACCCCACCCGCGCGTCCTCGCTCAGCGCTACCCCGATGACACCACCGCGCAGCTGTTCCGGGTCTACGTGCGGCCTGAACACCGACGCTGTGGCCTTGCCCGGGCACTCGTCGACCTCGCCGTCGAGTTCGTCACCCGGCAACCCCGCTATCGGGTGCTCTACCTGCACACGGACCCGCGCATCGACGGCGCCGAACCGTTCTGGCGAAGCGTGGCGACGCCGATCCACGACCCGTGCGACGGCTACGACGACACCTACCAGACCGTCCACTTCGAGATCGCGCTGCCCTGACTGGTCTCCGGCGTTGGTGGGACGGGTGCTGCTGGTGGGTGGCACCGACGGTGCGGGCGTGGTCGCGATGAGCCAGGTCCCAGAACAGTGAGGTCCGGCCAGACGTGATCCCCTGAGGGATCGGAATCCGTCAGGGGATCACGGAGGAGCAGCCCGGGCGTCCGAACGGGTCAGGGCACCGCGACCACCGCGTCGTTGCCCGGCATCCGGGTCACGCTGGGCAACTGCGCCACGGCCGCTGCCGAGCGGCTGGTCACCTCGCTGGTCGGGCACATCGCGGTGCGCAGCAACGTGTTCCAGGCGATGTCGATCGGGTGCGGATCGGGCAGGCCGACCTGGTAGTGGCTGATGTTGATCCCGGACGATACCTGGCGAGTTCCGTCGCGGCTGTGCATCGAGAACATCAGGTGGCCGATAACCGCGCCGTCGTGGCCCCAGAACTCGCCGCACGGGGTGGGCAGCGAGTAGATGCCGAGACCGTAGCCGCCCGCCTGGGGCAGCTCCGGCAGGATCGGTACCCGGGTGAGCATCTCATCGAGGGCGGCCGGGCTGAGCAGGTCGCCGCCGAGCAGTGCCCGGAAGAAGGTGTTCAGGTCCGCCGTGGTGGCGATCATCTCGCCCGCCGTCCACGCCCAGCTCATGTTGAACTCGCTGAGGTCGCGCACTCCGAACGGGGCGAAGTAGGCGCCACTGTGCGGGCCACGGATCCTCGGATCGGTACCGGGGAAGGATGTTCCGGTGAGCCTCAGTGGCCGCAGGATGCGGCGCTGCACCTCGGTCGCCGCATCGTTGCCGGTGACCGTTTCGATCAGCAGTCCGGCCAGGACGTAGTTGGTGTTCGAGTAGGTGAACCGGGCGCCGGGGGCGTTGGTCGGCGGCATCGCCAGGCCCATGGCGACCAGGTCCGCCGGTGCGTACGTGGTGACCTGCATCTGGTTGATCGCCGCATATGAGTCGATCATCGCGTTGGTGTAGTTGCCGATGCCGCTGGTGTGATTCAGCAGCATCCGGACGGTGACCTGGGCGCCGGGCTCGCCCGGCACGGTGTCGGGCAGCCACTGCCCGATCGGGTCGTCGAGGCCCAGTCGGCCCTCGTCGACGAGTTGGAGCACGGTGGTGGCGACGAACGTCTTGGTGATGCTACCGATCCGGTGCCGCATCTGCGGCTGCATCGGCCGGGGCCTGGTCAGAAACGCCTGACCGGCGGCCCGACGCCAGTCATGCCGGCCGTCGCGCACAGCGACCAGCACGCCCGGGACGCCGGCTTCGGGTACCGCGGCGAGGGCGGCGCGCAACTCGGCGCGATCCGGCCCGCCGGCGGCTGGCCCGCCCGGCGGACCCGGCTGCGCGGTGGCGGATGCGGGTACGACAGCGATCGTGGTCACCAGCGCCACGCTGGTGACCACGATCTTGAGTGTCCGAAGAGTACTTGACATATTCGCATGGTCGCCGGGCCGCGGGCTGCCCGCATCCTGCTCAGGCGGGATTCTCGACTCCCGCTGCGGTATGGGTGAGGGCCAACCGTTGCCGCGCAACTGCGATGGGGATGCCGATGCCAGGGGTGCCTCCCACCCGTGCGGCTCGGCGCACCCAGCAGGTCGGGGTTCACGTCCCTTCCGGTGCAGTCCTGGGTCGTGCCCGTGTGCAGCCGGGGGCTCCTGCCGTTGTCGTCAGCTCCTGCTCGATACAGGGGCGGGCTCTGGTCAGGGTGCCCGGCTGCCGGGCGTGAGGTTGGCATGTTCCCGATGCGGTTGAATCAGCCCGTCCGCACAGCGGACGTCCCTCGATGTTCACGATCACCATGGGCATCGCGTTGGCCGACATCCTGGATGCGGCAGCCCAGGGGCGTTTCCCGGCACCGGACGGCGGCACCACCGTGGTGCCGCAGCCGAGCAACCATTCGCCGGGGTCTCCACGGTGTTTCTGCCTGCGCAGCCTGAACTGGCCAGGGTGTCGTCGACTGCGGTTCGCATGCGCGGGGAGTCACCATCAGTCGGGCGCGCCACACGAGCGTCCCGGTGTGCATGAGGGGGTTCGCCTTCAACTGTGGAAGAAGGCGAGTTGGTGGTGGACCGCGGCTGTTGCGCGGTCGTGGTCTCCGGTCGCCAACAGGTCGAGCAAGGCTCCTCTGAGGACCGCGAGAGCGAGGGTACGGCGGGCAGCGCCCTCCACGCTGTCTCTCTCCTGCGCGGGCTGGCAGTCGGCCAGGACGGTGAGCCAGTCGTGCACCGTCGCCGCGGCGAAACCGCCCCACACGCCTTCGGGCTCCACCAGAGAAGTGGCGTAGGTTTCGGCCCACAGCTTCAGTAGTTGCTGATGCTCTGCGGCTGCGAGCCACCCCCAGAGGCGCTTGACGGCGGTGGCCAGGCCGATGGCTCCCGGGTCGCCGGGGTCCTGGATGTGGTTGAGGATCGTGAGTTCGTCAGCGCGGGCCCGGGCCAGGACCGCCCTGGTCAGACCGTCTTTGTTGCCGAAGAGGAAGACCAGCACGCGCGGACTGGAACCGATCGCCGTGGCCAGTGGGCGCAGGGACAGGCGCGCCAGGCCGTGCTCCAGCGCGTATCGGTAGGCGGCCTCCAACAGTTCGACTTTCCGCGCGGAGGGAATTGTCGTGTCCTCGGTCACCGCCGCAGCCTACCCCTACTGAAACGCTCGTTTCAGTGGCCGAGAGGGGTTGACCAATGACGCACGGGTGCCAGCGGCGGGTCGAGATCACCGTGCGCCCCGCTGATCGCCCCGGAGACCTGGGCTGGGTGGTGATGGCTCACGGCGAGACCTACGAGCAGCAGTTCGGCTGGAACACCGACTTCGAGGCACTGGTCGCGAAGATCGTCGCGGACTACGCCACCAGCCGCGATCCGTCCCGCGAGGCGGGGTGGATCGCCGAGGCCGACGGCGAACGTGCCGGTTGCGTCTTCCTGGTCGCCGGCGACGAGCCGGGGACGGCCAAGCTGCGCGTCCTCCTGGTCACCCCGGCTGCCCGCGGCATCGGCACCCGCCTGGTCGACCAGTGCCTCACCTTCGCCCGCCAGGTCGGCTACCGACACGTCGTCCTGTGGACCACCGACGTCCTCGTATCCGCACGCCGGATCTACCAGGCCGCCGGGTTCACCCTCATCGACGAGAAGCCTCACCAGAGCTTTGGTGATGATCTCGTCGGCCAGACCTGGTCGCTGACGCTTGATCAGCGCCGGCAGGGGAGCGCCGCGTACGGATCGGAAGACTAGCGGCGTCGTTCGAGGGAAAGGCGAGAACCGGTAATTCGGATGTGTCGCGGTGGTGCGCGTCGCTAACGTCCCACCTCGTGGGGAGCGCAAACCTACGCACCGAACGCCTTGAGCTTCGTCCCGTGCGTGACGAAGACATCGACCGCATCCTGGAGTACCGCAACCTGCCGGAGGTCACCCGCTGGCTACTGCGCACCGATGTCGACCCGGTGTCCTTCCGGGCGGCGTGGCGGCGCGCGGCAAAGAACCCCGACGACCACAGCGTGGCCGTGGTCCTTGGCGGCGTGGTGATTGGGTCCGTCTCGCTCGACGTGGTCGACGGCATGGGGCAACCCGGCATGCCGGCACGCACGGAAGCCCAGCTCGGCTACATCTTCGACCCGGCGTACGGCGGTCATGGCTATGCGACCGAGGCGGTCACCGCGATGGTGGCGTATTCGTTCGACCGGTTGGGCGTGCGAAGGATCACCGCGGGGTGCTTCGCGGACAACCTGGCATCCGTGCGGATCCTCGAGAAGATCGGCATGCGTCGTGAGCAGCACGGCGTCGGCGACTCATGGCACGCCGAGCTGGGCTGGGTGGACGGCTACACGTACGCCCTGCTCGCCGAGGCATGGCGCCAAGGGACGTCGTCGTAGGGCCGGCAGCCGCCGCCGGCACCGGGCTGCCCGCAGGCGCCCTTCAGGTCCGCCGGCTTCTACGACCTCCGGTAGGACCCGTTGGTCGTGCGGCGGGCGAGGTGGAGGAGTTCGTTGACACTCCATTGGTCATCGGCGCGGTGGCCGTACTTGTGGGCGAGGATGTGGCCGTCGGTGCTGATGAGGAAGTCCGCGGGCAAGCCGAGGGCGGTCTCCCCGCGGCCAGGAGGTGCGGCCTTTCCGGCGACCATCCCGCGCAGGGCCGAGGTCCAGGTTCGTGGGTGCAGCGCCGCCCACGGTGAGGTGCCGACGCCGAAGCGGGCGTAGAGGCGGCGATGTGGATCGGCGACGGCGGCGAAGGGCAGGTCGCCCTGGTACGGGAGCATGGCGGCGGCGGTGGAGTGGAAGACGGCGACTTCGCGGACGCCAGCGGCGACGATGTCGTCGTGCCGGCGGGTGATGGAGCGCAGGTGCAGGTTGCAGATGGGGCAGCCGGCGAAGCGGCGGAATTGCAGGTGGACGAGGCGGTCCGGGTCGGGAATGCGGACGGGTTGCCCGGTGATGGCGGTGAGGTCGAGTGGGCCGACGCGCTGACCATCGTGGATTTTCGTCATGGCGGTGGTGTCGTCTCCTTCGTCGCTACGCGGTTTGGGCGAGGCGGGGCCAGGGGTAGCCGCTGGCCTCCGCTTCGGCGAGGGATGCGCGGACGGCGTTCCGCCAGTCCTCGCGGGGGGTGTAGCCGAGTTTGCGGGCGGCGTGGTCGGTGGGGCAGTCCCAGTCTTCGGAGACGTGCACCAGGGAGCGGGTCAGGAAGGGGTCGGAGCCGGGCAGGAGGGGGTGTAGCTTCTCCATCAGCCAGGCGAAGGCGTAGCCGGCGGCGTACGGCACGCTGAACCAGGGGCGTGGGGAGCCGGTCTCCTCGGCGATGAACTCGATGACTTCGCGGGCGGTGGGCAACGTCGGGCCGCAGATGTTGAACGACTCGTAGTCGTCGAGCCCGTCGGCGGTCGCCGCCAGCGCGAACGCCTCGCCCAGGTCGCTGCCGCCGACGAGCGCGAGGCGGGCGCGTCCGCCGGCGAGCCAGGGCACGAGGCGGGTGCGCAGCCGGGGTACGAGAGCCGGCACCATGCCGAGGGTGTTGCCGGCGCCGACGAAGTGCCCGAGGCGCATGGTGACCATCTGAGTGTCCCGGTCGCTGCGGCGGCGCATGTGGTCGTCGAGGTCGATGAGCCGGTCGAGGTGGGGCCAGAAGCCGGTGCGGCGGGTCGGGGTGAAGTCGTCGATCGGTCCGCCGTCGGCGGGGCGCGCGGCGATCGCGATCGTGCTGGTCTGGATGAAGCGGCGGACGCCGCGGTCGATCGCCTGGTCGATCAGGTCCAGGTTGGGCTCGAAGAACTGGCGGCGTTCCTGTTCGGCGTGGCCCCAGAAGGCGCCCCAGGTGCCGGCGTGGCAGACCACGTCGACGCCGTCGACGACCGCCTTGCGATATCCGGGGTCGCGTAGGTCGCCGACCCGGACTTCGCCGGTGAAGGCTGCCGGCAGCCGGTCGGGCGTGCGGCAGGCGGCGACGAGGGCGACGTCTGGGCGCGCGGCCAGCGCGGCGAGGACGTTGCGGCCGAGGAAGCCGGTGGCGCCGGTGACCAGAACTCGCGTGATTGGTGGTTTCACGTCTACTCCTTGCCGAGTGGGGTGGCGGATCACAGGGATTGGATCCAGCCGGTGAGTCTGGAGGTCTCCCGGTCGATGTAGCCGGGGTCGCCGAGGCTGTGGGCGATCAGCGACACGCCCTGCAGCGCGGACAGCAGGTGCAGGGCCAGGTCGGCGGCGTCGCCGTCGCGGCCGAGCGCCCGGAACTGCTCCTCCAACCAGCTCAGCAGTTCGGCGAAGACGGCGCCGGCCTGCTCGGCGAGGGGACCGGCCGCCTTGTGCAGCTCGGCACAGAGCGTGCCGACGGGGCAGCCGCTGCGGGCGAGCACCGCACGGTTGTCGGCCGTCATCCGCACGAACGCTGCCAGCCGTGACCGGGCCTCACCGGCCTGGTTCCATTGGGTACGCAGCGTGGCGTACTGCCCGGCGTGTCGGGCGATGAGGGCTTCGCCGATGGCGTCCTTGGTTTTGAAGTAGTAGTAGACGTTGCCGAGCGGCACTCCGGCCGCGCCGGCGATGTCCGCGAGCGTGGTCTGGGCGTATCCCTGCTCATGCACGAGCCGGACGGCGGCGTCGATCAGGCGGCTGCGTTTGTCGCGTTGGCGGTTCACCACGTCATCTCACCATCCCTCAGTTAGTTAGCTAACTTACAGGCCATGTAGGAGATGGTCCAGTGGCAGATCCAGATGGTCACTCAGGGTAGGCGACGAGCGGGCTTATCAGCATGGTCTTGTTGTGGGTGTCGGGTGACAGCCATCCCGTTGCCCGGTCGCCGGGAAGCAGCGCCGCCCAGGGGATCTCCGCGCGCGTTCGCGGGCCGGGGCTGAGGTGCAACACGAACCGCCAAGGCTCCTGCCCACCGGGTCCGCACCAGGCCCGGCCGCGGATGCACGGCGCGGCGGTCAGCAGATCGTACTTCTCGGCTACCAGGCCGTCACACCAGTACCACCGAAGGTGCCTGTCCTCGAAGCCCTGAAACTCCGCGCAGATGCGGAACTCCAGCCGTAGCCAGAAGTCCTGCTCATCCATGCCGACCTCCACCGGCCACCGGGCACCACGGCAGCCGACGCCGTCCTGGCGTTCCACGTTGGCCAGCTGGTTGCCTTGATTGTCAACCTGGGCACGCTCTCTCGCCGCGCCCAGCCCGCGGCGATCGAGTTGATCGGGCTGTCGTCACGTCTTGAGAGCGTCGGTGGCAGGCTGGCGGGGAGTGGCGGGGAGTTGCCGTATGGTGTCGCCTGTCCCGATCGTTGCGCCGACGAGCACCCGGGCGTTGAGGCCGCGCAGCCGTAGTCGCCGGCCTTCCTCGGTCCAGACGATCTTGTGGGCGTCACGTCCGAAGCGGGCGGCGAATTTGGCACAACCGGTGTGTGGCTGGTCAGTCACTTCGATGACGGCCCGGTCGCCGATCGCCAGCCGTGAACCGGCTGGCATGGCGTCGATGCTCAGGTCGAGATCGACGTAGAGCTGATCCCCGGCAAGCGCCCAGGCATCACGATCGGGACCGGCGATCAGTTCGACGAAACGGGAGTTGATGACGTTCAGCTGCATGTCGGGGTGCGGTGACCGGTCGGTCGTTCGCGAGCTGGGTCGTTGACTCCAGCTGTCGCCGAGCAGCCCGGCGTCAGGGTCCAGCTCGGCCCGGGACAGCACCTCGCGGGCGTCGACGGCCGGCCGGCGGACGGCCAACGCCAGGGTGCCGACACCCCGCGGGGACTGCCGCACGAGGTGCAGGCCCTCCATGATCTCGTCCATAGAGCGATGACGTACGGCGATGGAACTCTCCATGGTCCGACTGTGCTCCACGCACCTGCACGGCGTCCAAACAGTTCTCGAAACACGAGACCGGATCGAGGACATCCTCCGCTTGCCGTCAAGGGCGCTGTCGCACGCTCGCCGGCCCGAAGTCGGATGCGTGAGGCTCGGCATCAGCAGTAGCGTCCCGGTCATGGCTTCGGATGCCTTCGTACCGGCCGGCTTCGATCCGCCGACGTCGCTGGTGACCGGCCGGTTCCGCCTTGAACCGCTGGGCCCGCAGCACAACGTCGCGGATCATGCTGCCTGGATGTCGAGCATTGAACACATCCGCACCACGCCGGGGTACCCGGACGGCGACTGGCCGCCATCCCGCGGCATGTCGCTCGAGGCGAACCTTTCCGATCTGCGCCGTCATGCTGACGACTTCAGCAGTGGCACCGGGTTCACCTTCACCGTCCTCGACACGGTCGACGGCGACGTCATCGGTTGTGTCTACCTGTACCCGCCAGTCTCCGAAGCGTATGACGTGACGGTCCAGTCCTGGGTGCGGGCCGACAGGGCAGCCCTCGACAGGCCGCTTGCCGCCGCCGTCGCGAACTGGATCGCCACCGACTGGCCGTGGACGCGCCTCGACCGATGTGGCCGTTGACGAACTGCCTCGACAGAGGGCTCGGACTCTCCCGGCGGGTTGCCGCCTCCCGGACCGACAAATCCGCGCCGACCGCAACGCCCGGCCGTGCACATCACAATCCCACGGCCGGCGCCGCGACGCACTCGTGACCGAAGGTGGCGTCGCGGTATCGGTCCCCGGCCCCTCGAACGTGCCGAGCGGAGAGGCCCGACACGGCCACCAAGCCAACCGGGACGCCACGTGACGTTGGTGTATCACGGTTGTTCGGTAAGCGTCTCCGGCCTCGGGGCCCGCCTGATCTGCCGGCTCGCCGTCGACGCCGCTGCGACGATGGCCAGCCACGTCGCCAGGGCTGCGAAGGTCGGCACCGCGCCCAGGGTTTCCAGGGATATGCCGCCGAGGAGAGCGCCCACGGGTCGGGCGCCCCAGCCGATCATCCGGGCGGCGCCGTTGACGCGGCCCTGGAGGCGGTCGGGGGTCAGGGCGTAGCAGTAGGCGGCGTTGGTGGTGTTGAAGATCGGGCCCATCAGGGCGCCGACCGTGTAGACCACGCCCAGCACGAACACGGTCGGGGCGAGGGCGAACGCCACCATCTGCGCGACCCACCACCACAGGGCGCCCAGCATGATCATGCTCGGGGCGACGAGGCGCTGCATCGGCGGGGCCACCAGGGCGCCGGTGATCGCGCCCACCCCGAAGAGGCCGAGGAGAACACCGACGCCGGTCGGGGACGCGCCGAGGTCGGTGGCGCGGATGACGATGGTCAGGCCGAGGGCGCTGAAGGCCAGGTTGCCGGCCGACGCGATCGCCACCAGGGCGCGGAGGAGGTGCTGGCGCCACAGCCAGCGGACGCCCTCGGAGACCTCCGCCAGCAGGTGACGACGCTGCGGTGCCCGTTCGTCCTCCAGGGGCCGCTGGATCGGGGCGACCAGGGCAGCGCCCACCAGGTACGATACCGCGTCGACGGCGAACGGCACCGCGTGGCCGAGCCCGAAGAGGAGGCCGCCCAAGGGCTGGCCGGCCAGGTCGGCGCCCTGGTCGCGGGCCTGGTTCTGGGCGATCGCCGCTGGCAACTGGGGTTTCGGCACCACGTGGGGTAGGGCGGCGGTCTCGGCGAGCAGGAAGAAGACGTACAACGTCCCCTCGACGAAAGCCACGACCATGAGGTGACCGATCGTGATCCGCCCGAGCACGACGGCCACCGCGACCGATGCCAGGGCCACCGCCCGGCCGGCGTCGGCGGCGAGCATGATCCGCTTGCGGGACCAGCGGTCGACCAGGACACCCGCCGGCAGGAACCAGATCAGGAACGGTGCCGCCTGCGCGGCCGCCACCAGGCCGGCCTGCGCCGGTGAGCCGGTGACGGCCAGCACGAGCAACGGGTACGCGAGGCCGCTGATCCGGGCACCGAGCGTCGATACGACCTGGCCCGTCCACAGGAAGAGGAAATCCCGATTTCGCCAAAGGGGGGCCGGCATCGGACCAGTCTGCTCAATCTGCGCGGCAACCGCCCAAGCCCGATCCCGGCGATCCCACTACCAGCGCAGACAGGCGAAATGACGTGGAGTATCGGACGGGTCGTCATCCAGCAGCAGCGCGACTCGTCTGCGCTGTCGATGCCCGGAGACAGGAACGCTTTCCTGTCCAGCTGACGAGGCCGCACGACGTCAATACCGAGCCTTAGTCTCGGCTCGGTCGGGTGCGAGCGGCCTGGACCGGTGTGACGGCTTAGCGGCCTGCCTTCGCGTGGTATTGGTCCACGATCTCCTGGGGGATCCGGCCGCGGTCGGAGATGTCCTTGCCGGCCTTCTTGGCCCACGTCCGGATGGCCTTGTTCTGCTCACGGTCGGCACTGGCGGTACCGTGACCACGAGCAGCCCGGCCGCCGACGACCACACCGCCACGGCCCACCTTCGTACCGTGGGCGACGTAGGGAGCGAACACCTCACGCAATTTGCTGGCGTTGCCGCTCGACAGGTCGATCTCGTACTGGACGCCGTCGAGTGCGAACTTGACGGTCTCGTCGGCCTCGCCGCCGTCCAGGTCGTCGACCAGCTGATGAATGATTTGCTTTGCCACGTCTGAGCACATTCCTTTCGAGCATGATGGTCCTACCAGCGTGCATGCACAATAACCTGTACGGCACCGGCGACGTCAACAGGATCCGCCATGTGGCCTCGTAATGACTAACCCGGTCCCGGGAAATCTATCCCCACCCGTCCGTCATATTACCGCTGGGTAGGCAAAGGGCGACGGTGAGTTGACACGAAAGGCTGATCCTTGTGCGTCCAGCGACCTCAACCCAACGCGACGGATCAGAGCTGCCATTTTCGTGGCAATCCGTGATCTGCTCGTAGGGTGGGTGACGGGGCTATCGACCGCGGCCTCGTCGCCAACCGGGAAGCGCCACCCCGAATTTCGGGGCCATGCGTGAACCGGAACGACTGTCAGGTCGACACCACGGTCAAGAGCATGACGGCAGCGCCGGGGCGGTGACCGATGACGACCCGGTGGCAGGGGCGGCGAACCCGCCCCTGCCACCCGGGATCGGCCGGCGAAGTCGGGCCGGTGACCCGCGGCCCACTCGGCATAGGACCGGCGGGGTGCCCGCTGACCTGCTCGATGACGTCGTTGACTGGCGCGGCTTTGCCGACTGCCTCCGCCATGAGGCCGATCAGCGCCGTCAGATATTGGCGGCCCATGAACTGGCTCATCTGGCGGCCTCGCCGCCGGCCGGTGCCGCCGGGAGCGTCTCCGGCCTGGTCAGGTCGCCGCGGACGACGCCGACGCTGTCGGGGAGCGCGGCCCGTTCCGGAGTGGAGTTCGACGTGGTGGGTCGGGTGGGCAGCGTGGCGGCTGCGGTGTTGCCTCGGGTGGCGGCGAGGTGCAGCCGGTGAGACCGTCTCGGCGGCTGTCGTGGCGGAGGCTCCAGTGGTGCGGTTGCGTCAGCAGGCGGCGCAGCGCGGTCGGTGTGTGGCCGACGTGGGTTCGCCCGGTGCGGCACAGGTGCGCCTGATCGGCGAAGCCGAGGTCGACCGAGATTCCGGCGTGGTGGCCAAGATGTCGAGGTTCTCGACCTGACGGGCGACAGCGGCGAAGGCCAACAGCGCCACCGTGACATGTTCGGGAGCGGCCTGCGGGCGAGTCCGTCGGGCCGTGGAGTCGGAGGAGAAGTGCCTGGTCAGTACCGGTCGCGGAGAATCTTCTTCATTTGGGTGATCTCCTCCTCCTGGGATTTCACGATCTGGTCGCACAGCTCGACGATCTCCGGATCGGTGATGTTCGACTCCTGGCAGACGAGGATCGCCCGGGAGTGGTGCGGGATCATGGACTTGAGAAAGTCCTCGTTGCCGACGAAGGGCTCGGTGCGCACTGCCGCGAATCCGCCGACGAAGAGGGCGCCGAGCGCGGCGTACAGGGCGATGTTGAGGCGCCGGTCGGTGTACATCTGGTGCATGACGCCCATCATTATGACGCCCATGACCGCCACCATGATCACCGACATGTAGAAGTTGCTCAGGTTCAGATAGAAGTCCGACCACCTGCGGATCTGCGACAGCGTGAGGACGAACATGACGGCCAGGCTGATCAGCAGGACCAGGCCGAACCGGAGGTAGTTCTTCTTCATCTCTGCTCCGTCAGCTTATGGAGAGGGGCCAGTCGACTCGGACGTTTTGTCCACGCTAATACAGCATTTGGGGCATACAGTGTGTGATCCGGACGTACGTGCCGGCAGCGCCTCGGGTCAGCGGTGGGTGAGTTCGGGGGCGGCGCTGTCCAGTGGCACGGCGGCGCCGGGCACCAGTCCGAGTTGGACGCTCGATCGGGAGCCGACGGCGGCGAAGAGCCAGTCGGCGGCGGTGCGGGCGCGGTTGGCGGGCAGCGACAGCTTCACTCTTACGTCCGGCCCGCCCCTGCTGTGCTGGGCCCGGTCGATCCCTCCCGCATCGCTCGCTCGGTGTCAGCGGCGGACGTCGTGGGTAGGGTGGGCTGCGGGTCAGGACGTGTGCCAGATCCCCCACACCCGCGCCCTCACGCACCGGCTCCGACGGTCGCCGAACTCGCTGCGGAGCCGGACATCAGTGACGAGGAGGTGCTGGACGGTCTGGAGGCAGCACGCGCGTACCACGCGGTATCGGCCGATTCACGTCTCGGGAGCGGCGCGCGAAGGGACCGGAGGCAACACCTTCGCCGTGGTGGCATGCCGCTCGGTGAGGAACGCCGGCGCTCATCGGCCGCCGACGGACGGCCGCTGGCCAGTCGTAGCTCCACCTCCGCCGTCCTGTCACGGCGAACGTCTCCTGGCCGCAGCGATTGTGACCGTGTTTACCGAACTACCGTGCGGAACCAGCGTATGGTCGCCCGCATTGCCCCTGCGGGAACGGAGCACTCAATGGTCGCACGTCGGTTGATCTGTCTCCTCGCCGTGGCGGTGCTGGCCGTGGCCGGCTGCGGCGACAACGGCGGGACCTCGGCCGGCAGCGCTGATCGGCCGTCGGGCACGGCGACCGGATCACCGCTGGAGTTCACCGCGACCACTGTCGACGGCGCACCGTTCGATGGGCGGTCGCTGGTCGGTAAACCCGCCGTGCTGTGGTTCTGGGCACCGTGGTGCCCGGTGTGCCTGCAACAGGCGCCCGGCGTACGCGAGGCGGCCGAACAGCACGGCGACCAGGTCGCCATCGTCGGGATCGCCGGCCTCGACGAGGCCGCTGCGATGCCGGAGTTCATCCGCCTGGCCAAGGTCGGTTCGATCACGAACCTGTCCGACGAATCCGGGGAGGTGTGGAAACGCTTCGGCATCACCTCGCAAAGCACCTTCGTTCTGATCGACGCCGCAGGGACTGTCACCTTCCGCGGCCGACTCGACGCCGACGAGGTCCCCGACCGTGTCGCGGAGTTGCTGGGCTGACCATTGTTACCACGGGGATGGGGAGCCGATCCCCAGTTCAGAGCGTCTTGGCGCAGTCGCTTACGGTGATCCCCTTGCCGTCGCCGTGGCCGAACGTCTCGTGGCCGCGCCCGACACGAGGGTCACGCTGGCTGTGCCGGAGTACGCCATCGAGTTGGTATCCGCGGGGCTTTCCGGTGCGACGGTGCTCGTCGCAGATCGGCTCGGCGCCGAGGTCCTGGCCCATTGCGGGCTCGTCGACACGGTTTGCGGTCCTGCGTCGTGACACCGCGCCGTGCGACATCCTGATGGCCCGTGCCCACCAACCGCAGGCGCGGTTGGTGGTCCGGACCGAGCTTCCCGCCGCTGCGGCTGCCCACGACGTCCGGCACTTCTCCCTGGCGTCTGCGGTCGCCGATGCGTACCTGTCGGCGTTGGCTTCCACGGCGACCCGCCGGCCTCGACTGTTGCCCAGGATCGGCCGCGCCCGCCGCACCCCGTATCTCACCGGCAGCACCCACCCTTCAGCTCCGACACCGCAGCTGAATGCTCGATCAGTTCCTGATCATGACGATGCCGATGACGGGGAACTCGGCGGCTTGGCCTTCTGCGGGTAGATCGTCTCGTGGCGGGCCAGCATGGCGACGAATTCGCCGATCTTCCGCTCGCGGGTCTGCGCCCGCTTGACGGCGTTGACGCGGTGGATGAGAGCGAACCGGTTGGTTCTGGTGAGTACGTCGAACATGGCCTGGGCGGCGGGGTCGGTGGCGATGGCGGCGAGGAGGTCGGCCGGCACCTCGGCTTCCGAGGGCGGGGCGTAGGCGGCCGCCCACCGCCCGTCCGCCTTCGCGGCTTCCACCGCGGCGCGGCCCGCGGGCAGCATCCGCCCCTGCGCCTCAAGCCGGGCCACGTGGGCGACGTTGCGTTGCGACCAGGAACTGCGGGGCCGGCGCGGGGTGAACCGGATCCAGGACGTCTGCTGATCCCGCTTACGGGCCTGCCCGTCGATCCAGCCGAAACACAGGGCCTCGTCGACCGCCTGCTGCCAGGTCAACGTCGTGACGGTGCCGCCCTTCTTGGTCAGGGCCAGCCAGACGCCGGGCGACATGGCGTGATGGGCCGACAACCATGCGCGCAACGCCTCGGCGTCCGCGACGATCAACTCATCCAGTTCGGTGCTCACCATGACGGCAGGCTATCCGCTGCACCATGGCCGCAGTCACTGCCCGGTGCCCAGCCCGGCGAGCCGAGCCCAGTGGGCAAGGCGCCGCGCCCTTCGTGCGCCAGCAGCACGCCGGCCGGGCGCTATCGGCGCCGGGTGGTGTCGATCGGTAGGGCGGCGTGGTCGGCGGCCTGCCGGCCGGATTCCCAGCCTTCGCGGCTGTTCACCCGGCTGGCCCTGGCCCGGACCGTGTGCGGGAAGACCCGCTGCATGGTCTCGCGGATCTGCTCGTCCCGGGAGGCGAGTACCGGCAGCAGGTCGGCCGGGTCGGCCACTCCGTTCTCGTCGCCCCGACCGGTGGCCTGCGCCAACGCGAGCTGTGCCGCGGCGGCCAGTCGTTCGTCGATCCGGTCCGCAAATGCCACCAGGAAGGACTGGCGGAACGCTTTCAGGCGGCTCCGACCGGCCTTGCCGCCCGGCGGCTCGGCCCGGGCCATCGCCCGGTGCGCCTGCACCAGCAGGGAGGTGTAGAGCAGGTCGACCGCGTCGATGTCGGTGTCGAAACCGAAGACGGTGCTGAACGCCAGCTCCGGCGACGAGACCGTGTGGCAGCGGTTGGCGCGGGCGACGGCGTCCAGCAGGGACGCCTTCTCCTTCTCGTGCGGGTGGTCCACGCCGATCCGCCGCGCGTACGGCACCACTGGCGCCGTGTCACCGCCGCGGGCGGCCAGCAGCGCCTCGTCCAGACTGTGCCGGGTGACGAGTTCCTGGGCCTTGGCGGTGTACGCCTCCGCCTCGGCCGGAAAGGTCGTCGACTCCGCCTTGGCGAGCAGGGCGCGTACCCGGTCCAGCAGCCGGGCGTCGATCCGGGTCGACCCGACGGCGCCCGACCGGTCGGCCGGCGCGGCGGCGGAACCCGGCGGGGGCACGAGCACCTCGATCGGCGGGAGCGCGGCCAGGATGGCGAGCAGGCCCAACACCAGATCGAGCACGGCCACCCGGTCGAGCCGCCAGCGGGCCGCGAGTTCGTCGACGTACGTCGCGTCGCCGGTCCACCAGACCCGCGCGCCCAGGGTGTCCGCCTGCGCCAGCCACCGCCCGTCGACGGTGGCCCGGGAAAACAGTCGCAGGTGCGCGGCGACCGCGTCGGTCACCAGGTCGGCCTGGCGCGGCCGGCCCCGCCGGGCGACCACCCGGTGCAACTCGGCCGGCTGCCACCCGCCCCGCCACAGCCGCGCGCAGGCCTCGTCCTTCGCGGCCACCAGCTCCGGGTCGACCTCGGCTGACGGTGTGACGGTCAGCGCGTCCAGCCCCGATTCGTAGTCGACCGTCCCGGCGAGAACCGCCCTGATCCGTTCCCGCACAGTTGTCACCAGCCCAAGGCTACGGAGTCGCTGGCCCGCTCCGTCGACGCGGGGCGGACGAGAGCGCCTCGGCGATCATTCGGGTCGAGGCGATCATTCGGGTCAAGCCGTCCGGTTGACCGGACCGTGGTCCGCGAGAGCGGCGACGTGGGAGCGGATGCGTTCCGCCTCGGCGAGTTCGAGCTCGGTGGCGTCGGTCAGGAGGTACTCGTGGTGGCGGTGGGCGTGGCCGGGTTCGCCGCGGGTGTGATGGGTGTGCCCGAGCCCGGTGCGCGCGCGGGCCTGCTGGTAGCGGGCGCCGGTGACCGTGGCGGCGCTGAGCGCTGCGGTGAAGTGGGTCAGGGCCGTCGCGGTGTGCCCGATGGCGTGGGTGACCGCGCCGAGGCCGTTGAGCGCCGAGGCGCGGCCACCATGGTCACCGATCTCGGTGAAGATGGCGAGCGACTGTTCGAAGTACCGGTGGGCCCGCTCCGGATCGCCGAGTCCCAGCTGAGCGGTGCCGAGGTTGTCCAGCACGTGGGCCTCGCCACGCCGGTTGCCGTACCGCCGGGTCAGGACCAGCGCCTGCTGGTGGTGGTCGGCGGCGGCACGGTGCCGGCCCAGTTGCTGTTCGACGAGGCCGAGACAGTCCAGCGCCAGGGCCTCCGCGGTCCAGTCGTCGGTCCGCCGGGACAGCTCCAGGGCGCGCCGGTGGTCTTCGGCAGCGGCCTCGTGCCGGCCCCGCCGTCGGTGTACGAGGCCGAGATTGTTGCGCACGAGGGCTTCGCCGGTCAGGTTCGCGGTCTGCCGGAACAGGGTCAGTGCCCGGGCGAAACAGGCCTCGGCGGAGTCGTACCGGACGAGCTCGAAGTGGAGGAAACCAAGGCTGTTCTGGGCGCTGGCCTCGTCGGTGAAGTGCCCTGAGCGGCGGAACAGCTCGATCGCCTGCCGGAGGTGCTCGGCGGCCGACTCGTGCCGGCCCACCCGCTGTTCGGTGTTGCCGAGACCGGCCAGCGCGTGGGCCTGCCCGACGAGGTCGCCGGCCTGCCGGGCGGCGCGCAGCGCGTGCTGGTGGACGACCAGGCCATCGGCGTAGTGCCCGCAGTCGAGATAGCGGTAGAGCAGCACCGAGAGCCGGATCGCGTGGCTGGGCCAGCCGTGCGCGGCGGTGTAGCGGGCGACCGCCGCGAGGGTGGACCGCTCGGTGTTCAGCCATCGTTTGGCGGTGTGCGGTTCGGTGAGTTCCGGGCTGGGTGTCGCGGCGGGGGCCACGTTGGGCCGCGAGGTGACCGCGGCCGGGTACAGGCCACCGACGGCGTCGGCGGTGGCGGCGAGGTAGTAGTCGAACAGCCGGTCCCGCGCCGCCCGCCGGTCGCGGTAGCCGTCCAGCGCGGTCGTCAGACTCACCGCGTACGCGCGCAGCAGATCGTGCATCCCGTACCGCCCGGTGCCGGTGAGGTGCACCAGGTGGGCGCGGGCGAGCAGGTCCAGCGCGTTGCGGGCGGCTGCCAGGTCGGTGCCGGCGAGCGCGGCGACCGCGTAGCTGTCGAGGTCGGTGCCGGGGTGCAGGCCCAGCAGGCGGAAGGTGCGGGCCGCCTCGGCCGGCAGGTGCTGCATCGACCAGGAGAAGACGGCGGTGACGGCGGCGTGCGGATCGTCCCCGGCGGCCAGCAGGTCCAGCCGCTGCTGCCCGTCGGCGAGTTCCGCGACCAGCTCGGCCAGGGGCGCCTCGCCCGGCGGCCGGCCAGTTCGGCCGCGATCCGCAGGGCCAGCGGCAGTCGCGCGCAGCGCCGCACGAGGGCCCGCACGGCGTCGGCCTCGACCTCGGCGCGCCGGCCGATCAGGCGGCGCAGCAGCACGGCCGCGTCGGTGAGCGGGAGCGTGGCGAGGTCGAGGCGCTGCGCGCCGTCCACGGCCACCAGCCCGGCCAGGCTGTCCCGGCTGGTGATGACGACCAGGCACCGGCCGGTGCCGGGCAGCAACGGACGGATCTGCTCGACCGATGCGGCATTGTCCAGCACGATCAGCATCTGCCGCCCGGCGAGCTCGGTTCGGAAGCGGGCGGAGCGGCCGTCGAGGTCCCGGGGCAGTTCGTGGTCGGGCACCCCCAGCGCGTCGAGGAAGCCGGTCAACGCCTCGTCGGCGCCCATCGGCTGCTCGGGGTGGTAGCCGCGCAGGTTCACGTAGAGCTGCCCGTCGGGAAACCGGTCGGCGACCTGGTGGGCCCAGTGGACCGCGAGTGCGGTCTTGACGATTACCCCGATTCTGACATACTAGAGCTATGACGTCAACACCCACCCCCCAGACCCGCCGACCCCGGGCGATCCTGCTGGCCCGGCTGTCGGACAACCGCGAAGAAATCGACCTGACCGACGAGGGCATCCCGCTGGGGCTGGACGACCAGATCCGCCGCATGCACCAAAGCGCCGATCACCTCGGTTGGGACGTGTACAAGGTCATCAAGAACCCGCGCCTGTCCGCGTACAAGCGGCGTAAGGTCACCCTGCCGGACGGGCGCCGGGAGTACCGGGTGTTCCGCCCGGACCTGCGCGAAGCGTTGGCCGACCTGGCGGCCGGGCGCGCGAACGCGCTGCTGTGCCTCGATCTGGACCGGGCGTTTCGAGACCCGAAGGACCTGCAAGACCTGATCGACGTGGTGGAGCACTCCCCGCACCGGATCGTGGTGGAGTCGGTCACCGGCAGCCTGCACATGGAGAAGGGCCGGGACAACTTCGACGCCGAAATCCGGGTGCTGGTGGCCAACAAGGCATCCCGCGACACCGCCCGCCGGGTCGCCGCCGCCCGCGAGCGGCAAGCCCTGGCCGGGCAGTACGGCGGCGGCCGGCGGCCGTTCGGTTTCTGCGCCGGCCCGCCCCGGCTCCCAGACGACGCGAACCCCGAGGAGCACCTGTGTGACTGGCACGGCGCCCGCACCTGCAAGGCCGGGATCACCTTGGTCAAGGACGAGGCGGACGTGATCGCCGACTGCTCCCACCGGCTGCTGCAAGGCGTGAGCCTGCGGGCGCTCGCCCTGGAGCTGCGCGACAAGCAGGTACCCACGGTCACCGGGGCGCAGTGGAGCGCGGAGACGCTGCGGGATGTGCTGCTGCGCCCGCGCAACGCCGGGTTGCTGGTCTACCGCGGCGAGATCGTGGAAGGGGTAGCCGCGCCGTGGGAGCCGATCATCAAGCGGGAGGTGTTCGACGCGGTACGCACGTTGCTGACCGAGCCAGCCCGGCGCACCGGGCCGGGGGCGGCGCCGCGGTGGTGGGGGTCGGGTATCTACCGGTGCGGGGTGTGCACCCCACCCGGCAGCAACCCCGAGAAGCCGATGACGTGTCAGGTGACCCTTGGGGGGCGGGCACCCCGTTACAAGTGCAAGGACAACAACCATTTGGCACGTAACGCCGGCCACGTCGATGATTGGGTGTTCATGCACATCGCCTACTGGCTGACCCACCCCCGCGCCTACGAACTTTTGGCCCCACCGCCGCCGGAGGTTGACGCCGCCGCGTTGCGGGCTGAGCGGGCCGCGATCGCCGCCAGCCTGGAGCAGTACGCGATCGACGAGGTGTTGCAGAAGCGCACGCAGGCGCAGGTGAACGCCGCCACCAGGGCCGGTCAGGCGCGTATCGGCGAGATTGACGAGTTGTTGAACGCGACGGTCGCGGATGATCCGTTGGCGGAGGTGGTCAACGCCGCCGACCCGGTAGCGGTCTGGAGCAGCCTGCCGCTGGCTAGTCGGCGGGTGTTGCTGGACCGGTTGTGCACGGTGACGATCATGCCTTCCGGGCGCCGGGGGCAGGGGTTTGACCGGTCCACGGTGCGGGTGGCGGCCAAGCATCATCTGGGCACGCCGGTCGGGTAGGCCCGCCAGGCGCCAGGCGGCGGGTATCCGGCCCAGCCGGGTACGCCGCCGGCTGCGGGTATGGGGCGCGCGTTGGGTCACCCGGCCGACCGGCGCCGGGCGCGGTGCGGGTGCAGCAGCGCGGCAAGGGTGTCGCGCTGTTCGTCGGTGATTGGCTGCCACTGGTCGACGGTCGCGGTCACCTCGGCCATCGCCTCCCAGTCACGCAACAGGCCGCGTAGCCGGGCGGTTTCCGGATCGTCGGACGGGCGGGGTGTCGACATCGCCGCGAGCCGGGCGCGCATGACCTTCTGTACCGGCGTCAACGAGTCCGGCGATGTGCCCGCGTCCGGGGTCATTTCCGGACCCGCCCGCGCGGTCGTGTCCGGAAGGCGCGGTGCGGTTGGTTCCGGACGGTCCCGCGCGGTGGTTTCCGGACTTTGCGGTGTGCCGGCAGCCGCCCGCCGCCGGTTGCGGCGTGGCCGGGTGCGGGCCGCGCCGCCCGTGCGGGTGTGGTTCCGGCGCCAGGTTGCTCGGGTGCCCACCGGGGCGGGGTGCCGGTGGCCTCGGTCGCCGGTTGTTGGCCCGCGTGGGTGGTCGGCACGTCGCTGTCTTGACGTGCCGCTGAGGCGGGGCGTAGCGTCATATTCCTCCTAATTGGGCCATGCACGTGTCTCAGTTGGGGTTGCGGCCGGGCGCGGGTCGCGTCCGCGTCCGGCCGAGCTGTTAGGTTGTCGTCTACGTGTAGCGGCCAACCGTCCTCGGAACCCTCTCCGGGACCATCGCCGGAACCGTCCTCGGGACCGCCCCGGCTTGGCCGGTTGGGTTGTCTCCCACCCCTATAGCGGGCAGGGGTTAGCGAATCCGCTACTAGTCGCGCTCCAAAGTAGAATCCTCAGCGGCGCGTGCTATCCTGCGCCGTTCATCCGCGAGCGCTGCCAGCGGACCCGGAACACGCGGGCGGAATGTCCGCTGTGCTCTTATTCAGTTGATATGGATCTATACATACCTCCTCGGTCGTGTTAGCGTGTGGTCGCCGGGGTTCCGGACGGGTGACGGCACAGGGTCAGGGTGACGCGAGGGGGTTGACGCCCGCGTTACCAACAGACATCCGTCGATGCTGAATGGCGTAGCGGCCCAGGTCACGGCTGTGAACGGCCCCGCTGTCGTGGGGTGGTCTGCGGCTTCCAGCTAGCCCTCTTACGCAGCCTGCGAGCTGCGCGCCGAGCCCGCCGGGTGAGCATGGTCGCCGGCCCGCTGGAGACGGCCGCGAGCCCGCCCGCCCCGCTCGGGCGTACGCCCGCCCCGCTCCTGCGGGTGCGGCTTGCGCGCCCGCCTTTCGGGCGGGTGCCCAGGCAGGCCGCGCCCACGATCCGCTCGTAGCGGGCTGCATCCTGCTGCCCGGCCCGCCGTACCGCACGCCGGCCCTCTGGATGTGCGTGACGGGACACACCGGCCCGCCGCCGGGGTGCGGGTGGCCGGTGGGTGCTCTCGTAGCCGATGACGGCCGGGTCGCCTGCAAAGGTCCACACCTAGTAAAGACTGAAAACACCCCCCGATTCCTGATCTTGACCGAAAGTCCTTGCCCGGCGCGGGTCCGCGACACGGTGGTATCCCTACCAGTCGGCTCCGCGCACGGTTCCCGGACACCGGTGGTGACCAGCAGGTTCGGCCACGCCGGGGTGGTCCTTTCACTGGTCCGCTCCAGGACCAGTGAAGGGACCACTGAACGGACCAGGCAAAGGCCCACTGTGCAAAGCCATGCACAGCCGCGTGCACAGACCATGCACAAGGCTGGTAACCCCGGCGTGCATCCCGACGGCAGGCCGGTTCACGGCCGCGTTACCAGCCGAACAGCCCGGCCCACGCGGTGACACCGGCGTGCACACACCATGATCTGTCTCTTGTGGAGCGCTACGGTAGCGCTACCGTAGCGATGGCGCGCTATACTGCCGCCTTCACCTTGCCCGCAAGTCGCAGCAGCGGATTCGGTGACGGTAGCGTGCTACCCTTGCACCCCCCTGTGTGTCCCCCTGCCCGAACCGGGCGGAAGACCAGCCCGCGAGGCGCACCGGAACCGGCCAGGCGGCCCGCTCGGTCACCAGCGTTACCAACCCGATCGCCGCCGCCGCTTCGACACGCCACCACCGGCGGCATCACCCCCACGGCCAGCGGCAACCTGGTAACGTCCCCGTCGAAGACAAGCAGACCCGGTTACCAGGCACGCCCCCGGAGCCGCGAACGCGCAGCTCGACCCAGGCAACGGCATCCTCGGAGGCGCACCGGGACCAGCCTGCGGAGGAGTTTCGGCATCCTCCCCAGTGGCCGACCACGACGGCGCGGAAGCCTTGTGGTAGCGCGAAACCACCGGGAGCAAGCTAACGGTCTTGTGACAAGACCTCAGACCGGGCGCGGTCTGAGGAGCCTCCCGGCTCGCGTAGGTGCGCTACTGGTAACGGTCGCCTGTCACTGTCGAACCAGCGGCGAACCACGCCGCACCAGGGTTCGGCAGGAGGCACCGACATGGACAGCCGCACCGCACACCACACCGCGCCGAGGGCACGCGCCGGCCGCGACCGCGACCACCTGTTCCCGAGGCGGGTAAGGCGCGCCGGCCCCAGCTTCCACGACGACGAGTGGGCCGCGATCGCCGCCGCAGCCGAGAAGGTGGACCTGACCCCGACCGGGTTCATCGCCCAGGCCGCGTACGCGCACGCCCGCGGCGAGTGCGCCACCACCGGCGCCGGGTCGGGCGGGGATGGGTACGAGGTGCTGCGGCAGTTGCTCGGTGAGCTGTTCGAGACCCGCACCGCGCTGAACAGAGTGGGAACCAACCTGAACCAGGCCGTGGCCGCGTTCAACTCCACGGGCGAGGCGCCGGTGTGGCTGGCCGACGCGGTGAGGCTGGTAACCCGGGCGGTAACCAGCGTGGACGAGACGGCCGCCGGGGTGGGTCGGCGGTTGCCGTGATCCCGGCGATCACCAAGGGCAAGAAGGTCTACGGCCTGCTGCGGTACCTGTTCGGGCCGGGCAGGCGGGAGGAGCACACCAACGCCCACCTGGTGGCGGTATGGAACGGCGCCGGCCCGGTGGCCGAGCTGGAGCCGCCGATCCACGGCGACGGCAGCCGCGACGTTCGCCGGCTGGCCGACCTGCTGAACCAGCCCGTACTCGCGGCGATGCGCAAGCCGAACAAGCCGGTGTGGCACTGCTCCATCCGCACCCACCCGTCAGACCGGGTGCTCTCCGACCAGCAGTGGGCACACATCGCCGGAGAGGTCATGGCAGCGGTCGGGCTGGCGCCGCACGGCGACCAACAGGCCGTCCGGTGGGTCGCGGTACGTCACGCCGAGGACCACATTCACCTGGTGGCCACGCTGGTGCGCCAAGACCGGCGCCGGGCCTGGACGAACTACGACTACCGCAAGGCGCAGCAGGCGTGCCGGGACCTGGAGGAACGCTACAACCTGTATCGGGTGGCCCCACCCGGCCAGGGCAGCCGCCGGTGGCCGTCGCCGGACGAGCTGAACAAGACCACCCGCCTGCACCAGGCATCGACCAGCCGACCGGCGACCAGCAGACCAGCGACCGGCCCGAGGGCGACCAGCCGCAGCCGGCGGGGACCGGTGGCCCCGCGCGAGCGGCTACGCCGGCTGGTGCGAGCGGCAGCAGCCACCGCCACCGACGAGGACGACTTCTTCGCCAAGCTCGACCGGGCCGGGGTGAAGGTCAAGCTGCGCCACTCCAGCCGCAACCCCGAGCAGGTGACCGGCTACGCGGTCGGACTGGACGGCCACGCCAACCCAGATGGCGAGACCATCTTCTACGGCGGTGGCAAGCTCGCCGCTGACCTGAGCCTGCCGAAGCTGCGGCGGCGCTGGACCGGGGCACCACCGGAGGACCCGGCGCCACCTATGACGGAGGCTCAGCGGGTCGCTGCTCTGTCGTTCCCGCCGACCGGTGTCTACGCGCGGGCCGAACGGGTCACCCGCCAGGCGGCGCAAGCGCTACGTACCACCGGCGATCCGGCGCAGGCGGCCGGTATCGCCCGCGCCGCCGCAGACGTGCTCACCGCGATCGCCCAACGGTGGGAAGGCCGCGACGGCGGGCCGCTGACCGAGGCCGCCGAGCTGTTCGACCGCGCCGCCCATGACCAGCGGGTGACCGCCGCCCACGACAACTTGCACGCCACCCGGATGCGCGGCGTGGCCCGGCTGATCCTCGTTGCTGCCGCCGTGTCTCGTGACGAGGATGTCTCGAACACCACCCGGCTGCTGCTGACCCTGGCCCTGTTCCTGACCGCATGGGCCGAGATGCGGGAAGCGCGGCGGCTTGTGCACCAGGCGCACGCCGCACGCGAGGCCGCCGCGCGGCTGCGTTCCTGGACCCCGCCACCGGGAGCAGCTACGGCCACCGGTCCGGCCGCGCCGGGACCGGACCTGTTCCGTACGGCGCGGCCGGTGGCCACGCCCTGCCACCGGCGGTGACCTGCTACCCGGCCCGGTGGGTGGCGAGTCGCGCCAGCCGCACACGATCACCGGTGCCGGTTGCCGGTGCCCAGACGGGTCCGGCGGGATGTTCGGTGGTACCGCCTGCGCCGGTGGCGACCGTGAGCGTCCCGGAGGCCACGGCAGGATGGCGGGCCAGCCGGGAGCGTAGCGAGGTCTCCCGGGCCGGTGTGGGTGCCCAGACCAGCACCAGATGGTTCAGTCCGGTGGCCCGGTGCAGGTCCGCGTAGCCGTCCAACTTGGATGCCACGCGGTGGGCCTGTTCGGTGCCCTGGTCCCATTCGAGCCAGAACGAGACGGTGGTGCCGTGTTCGGTCCATACGCCGTGCCCGTCGGGGCGGACCAGCTCACCGGTCACGGTGCGGCAGGTGCGCTCGGACCACCACACCGACAGCTCCGCCCCCGGTGTGGTGCGGGCGTGGGCGGCCAGGTCGACAAAGAAGCCGTTGACGCCGAGCAGGTGGCCGAGCTTCGGGGAGGTGGCGAGCCGGTTGACCCGCTGGCGCACGGTGGCGGGTTTGGGTGCCGGTTGGTCGGCGCGGGCCGCCAGGTACGCCAGCCCGATCAGGTCCAGGGTCCAGCGCCATTGCTGGGAGCCGGGGCGTACGCCGTCGCGGAACCGGGCCAGGATGCCGCGCTGGTTTAGCAGCACCAGCCGGTTGCGGGCGGTGTGCAAGTGGTCGAAGCACAGCGCGGCGACCTGTTCGGTAGTGAACACCTGGTGTTCGCCGAGTAGTTCGATCAGCCACCGGTCGCGGGGCATCAGCCGGCGGAGCTCGCCGGCAACGTCGATACCGCCCCGGGGTGGTCGGGCAAGTGCCCGGATGTGCGGCGCTGCCGCATGTGTTGTTCCCATAGGGAATGTCTGCCCTTTCGTTGATGCGCGGTCAGGGGTGCTGACCTGCGCTGTTGGCTGCATGTGGGGTGGAGCCTCACCCGGAGGTTCCCGCACGAGGGAGGGTCCGGGTAAGGCTCCGGGGGAGGCTCCGACCCGACCGGTACCCTTGCCAGCCCGGTGTGGACCATCGCCAGGTCGGTTGTCAGGGATCGGTGTCAGCCGTCCGCCTATGCGGTGAGGGTGGGATCGGCACCGGCACAGCAGGCGCCGGACCACCGGAGGCTGCCGGCGGCGTGCCCGCCTGTCGCCCTGGCTCCGGTGGCGTGGCCGGATCGCCCGAGGAGGGTTCCCGTGCCGGGTCGATGCCGGCGGCCGGTCCGAGCCGGCGGGCCTGCGCCAGCTCCCGCCGCACCTCGGCGGGTAGCCCACGCGCCCGTGCGGCGGCCCGCAACGCCTCGGCGCGGCCGGGCCAGGCCGGTGGCGCCGGGCGGGTGGTCAGGCTGAACGGCTCACCGTCGCGTCCGTCGATCACCAGCCGGCACACGATCCCGTACGCATCCCGGTGGGTCAGGTCTGGCGGTGCGAAGTACGGCGCCACATGATGGCCCAGCTTCTCCGCATCGCCAGGGGCGAGCGAGAAGAACACCTTGTTACGGGCGTTACTGTCGATCGCGGCCAGCATCCGGGGCGTGAGCTGGTCGAGATGCTGGTGAGCCAGCACGAGCGACAGGTGCAGCTTGCGCGCCTGCGCCAACGCCACATCCACCCCCACGGGCAGGTTCAGGAACGTGGCCGCCTCGTCCAGCATCAACATGGCGTCCAACCTGGCCGCCTCGGGCAGGTCGGCCCGCCCGGACGCGGCGTGCAGCAACGCGGCCAGCAGCAGCGACCCGGAAAGCCGTACCGTGTCATCGCCCAACGTCGGGGGCAACCTGACCAGCAGCACCCCACCATCCAGAACATCCGACAGGCGGAACGTGGACGCGCCGGTGCCGAACAGCCCAGCCGCGAACCGGCGCGACAGCACCGCCCGCAGCTTCGACAGCAGCGGCCCGGCCTGCACCGACACCGCAGCCGGGGTCAGGCTGTCGTACCACGCCCAGAACCCGGCCAGCCCGGCATACTCGGCCGGCGGCGCCACCCTGCCCACCGCGCCGAGGACCCGGCGCCGGTGGCCCGGGTCGGCCAGCAGCGGCGGCAGATCAGCCAGCGTCGACCCGGGTAGGTGCGCCAGGGTGAGCACGGCGTGGCGGGCCAGGTCATCGGTGCGCGGCCCCCAGTAGGCCGCCCACACCTTGGCCATCACCCCGACGAGCTGATCCGCCACGGTCTCCGGGTCGGCGCCCAGGTCGAACAGGTTCAACGCCGGAGGCGCCTCGGTCTCGTCTGGGTCGATCACCACCAGGCGGCCGGCCACCCCGGTAGGCAGCCGGTCGAGCAGGTCGCGTACCAGGTCCCCGCCGGGGTCGAACACGACCACTCCGCGCCCGGCCCGTGCCTGGGAGATCGCCAGGTTCAGCAGTAGCGTCGTTTTGCCGGTGCCGGTGGGTCCGGGCACGTGCAGGTGGTGGCGGGCATCCTCGGGCGCGAGCCCGATCAGCACCGGCTCACCCACCGGCGCCACCCCCAAAGGCGTAACCTGCCGGCGGCGTGGCGAGTCGGGTGGGACCAGCCGCAACCTTGCCGGCCCCCGCATGCGTGTGGGGGACGCGGTTTCCGCCGCGCCCCCCACCGTGGTTGTCTCATATGGTCGATGGTTGTTCATGCAGCCTCCGTGTACGGCCAGCCGCCGTCCTCGTCATCGCTGGCCCTGTAGTCGTAGATGTCGGACTCGGCGCGGTCACGCCGGCCGCCGTACCCACCGCCGGAGTCGTGCCAGGAGTCGCCCCCGTCGCCGAACTCCTCCGGTGCGGCAACCGGTGGAGTGCTCCAGCCGGCAGCGGTCCAGCCCGCCGCGCTGCGGGTGGCCCGTTCCGGGGCGACCCGGCGGGCCTGGACCGGATGCGGGCGGTGCAGCGCAGCGGTAGCGAACCCGTACCGGGCCGGGTCGCCCGGCAGATGTGCCAGCACCGCCAACTCGTCGGTGGTCAACAGCAGCCACTCACCCCGCCGCGCCCGCCGCTGCCCCAGCGCCGAAGCGGCCCGCCACATCCGGGCCGGGCGCAGGTGCCGCGCCACGGTGGCGAACCCGCCCGCTACCGAGCGGGCCGCCGCCGCAGCCGAGGCCCGGTCCGGGCGGACGGCGCCGGTGCGGATGGTGGCCAGGACATGCGGCCCGGCGGCCAGCTTCTCCGCCGCGCGGCGCATCGCCTCCCGCTGCAAAGGGTCGGGCCGGGCAGGCTCGTACCGGTCATAGTCGTAGCCCGCTCGGCCGGCGGTTGGCCCGGTGCGGGTTGGGGTGATCAGCTCGAAGACCGCCGACAGCACCAGCCGCACCGCGCCCAGCAGCAGGTTCAGCACCCCACGCCCGAGACGGACGCCGACGCTGGCGCGGGGTTTCGCCGGAGCCTGCGCAGCCTGGACCAGTTCGCGCAGGCGTCGGCCGGTGGCCGGCCGTACGAGCACCTGCACCATTGCTGGACCACCGGGCCGGCCCAGCGCGGCCAGCACCGCCGCCAGCACATCGGGCGCGGTGGCCACGCCACGCGCCGGCCCGCCGGCAAGCCGGGTGTCGTCGACCAGCGGGCCGACATCCGGACGCGAGGCGGCCAGCCGGTAGCCGGCCACCCGCCAACCCTCCCGACCGGTCAGGGTCGGTGGGCGGTCCCGTTCGATGCGGGCGCCGGGCCACACCCGCCCCACCTCGTCAACGACTGCCGGCAGCGGCACCCAGCCGGGCAGCCACAGCCCCACCGTCATCGCGCGGCCGGTGTGGACGATCTCCAGCGCCAGCGGCGGCCGGGCCAGATGAACGCCCCGGCGGGCCAACCTGGCCAGCCCGACCAGCAGCCGCCACCCGGCACCGGCCCGCGTGACATCCACGGTGCGGGGTGGGGTGATCCGCACCCAGAAGCCGCCCGCGACCGCCCGCCGCCACCACCACCGGTGCACCACCCGCACCACCACGACCAGCGCGGCCACGACCGCCGCGACCAGCACCAGCCCAGGCCAGCCGCCGGTTGCCAGATGCCACAGCCACCCCGGCAGGCCCGTAGCCCACGCGCCCAGGTCGTACACCCGCACACCACGCCGCCGCCGGCAGCAGGCTCCCGGGGCCGGTCGCAGCCCGGCCCCGCCACCAGGAACGGCGCCGTGGCCGGGCCGCCGGCCCCACCATGCTGGTTCAACACCATCACTCCACCTCCCAGGCACGCCAGCGGGCGGGCCGTCAGAGCCCGCCCGCGAAGCGTCTACATCAGATACTTAGGTCGCGTTTCCCCCGCCGCGCAGGGGTTCAAGCAAGGCCCGGCAGCGTACCGCCGGGTGAAACACCACCCACATTGAACGGCCGCACCCACCCCGCCCCCGCCCCGGGCGTAAGAACCCCGCACAAGGTAAAGGCAGATTCGAGGCCCGGATTGCCGAACTTGACACCTATACGTGGCGCAGGTCACAGGCGCGGGTCGCCGTGCGTCCCGCTCGACGCCCGCGCGGCCGGAGCGGGTGCCCCTACTTACACAAAGGGACGGCCGGACCGGCGACCATCACAAGATCACCGGAATTCGTTCTCGTCCGGGCGTGCCGGCCGTCGCGGCGCGCGGGTCCGGTTGTAGCCGAAGTGTGGGGAAACCGCGTGGCGCCAGGACAGCCGCACCTCGTACGCTAGTTCGTAGACCCCGGCGGGTCCACAGCACGCCGGGTCACCGGCCACCCCACCCAGCTCCGTTGGGTTCTGTGGGGGTGCCGGTTGGGTTCGGCGTGTCCAACCAACGTCGCCACTGTTGGCCGGGGGAAGGACACTAAACGTCGTGCCGCGCCACGTGCACCACCGCCCGCCGGGTCCACCGCCAGGACCCGGCGGCCCCGGCGCGCTCACCGCGGCCCTGACAGCGGCACTGACCGGCGAACCCGAACCGGCGCCGGCCCGCCCGGCGGCGCGGGTCGCCACCCTACTCGGCGAGATCGAAGCGTTGGCCTACGCACTGCCCGCGCCGACCGTGCCCCGGGGTGTGGTCGGGCAGCAGCCGCCCGCGCAGGGCATGACGATGCCTCAGCTGCGCGCCACCCTGCTCCGCCAGGGGACCACGGTCGAGGTCAAAGACCAGGCGTGGCGCTACCTGGTCACCCAGGCACGAGCGCAGCGCGGCGACTGGCACCTGTACACGCTGGGGATGCTGCTGCCCGGCCTGTGGAAGGCCGCGCTCACGCTGGCGCCGCCCCGGGCCACACCGCTGGGGCGGGTGCAAGCCGTACACCGGCTGATCGCCGAGGAAACCCTGTTCGCGCTGCACCGCATCGACGCGACCGGTCCGTACCTGGCCAAGCGGCTGATCGACGCCGCCGTGTACGGCACCAAGGTCGAGCTGGGCATCCGCCGCCGGGTACGCGACCAGCAGCCACCCACCGCCGGCCTGGAGGCCCTGACGGCGGCCGAGGCCGCCGGCACCGCCGCCCAGGCCCGGCTACCCTGGCCCGCCCGGGGCCACCCGTACCTCGTGCTGGCCCGGATCGTGGCCGCGACCGCCGGCAAGCCACCAGGGCAACGCCTCACCGCCCAGGACGCCCGGCTGATCGCCCACACCTACATCGACGGGTACACGCTGGCGCAGGCCGCCAGGTGGGAGCAGCTACCCGAGCCGACCGCCCGAATGCGCCGCTGGCGCGCCGCCCAGCTCGTCGCCCACGAACTCGACCACGCCCGCCCCACCGACCAGCAACCGGCCGAACCACCCGGCCCGGCCGCTGGCCGCCGGCAGGAGACCTGAACAGGGGGTCGCGCGAGTGACCAGCAGGTGCAATGCTGTGCCTATGGCCGGCCGTGATGGTGAGCACGGCGTGGACCCGCACCGGGTGCCACCCGGCTCCGAGCTGCCCACCAACACCGGCCTAGGGATTCCGCTCACCGGCGACGACTACGAAGCGCTCGGGATCGACCCCGACCAGTTGGAACCGGGCGAACAGCTACGGCTGTTGTTCGTGCCCGCCGACGACCCCCGGTTCCCCGACCGCCAGCCGCCCGACCAGCCGGGCGAGCCCGACCAGCCGGAGGAGCTGAGCCAGGCGGCACAGGACCGGCGCCGGCTGGCGGACCGGCTCGCGCAGGTGTTGACCGACCCGCCGTACCGCACGCTGGCCCACGACGCGGTAGCCGGCCTGTCCGTGGCCACCCCCGTCGAGTACGTACCCGAAGTACAAAAGGCGCTCGCCGAAGCCCCACACGTCGCCGAAGCGCCGCCACCGGGGGCGGCGCGGGTCGGCTCCGGCACCGGCGGGCTGGTGGTCCGCCTACACGGCCCGACCTGGAGCCTGGTGTTCCGTGTCTCCCCGGTGCCCTACCCGGTGCTGGTGTGCACCGACGAACTAGCCGGGCACGCCTGGCGCATCGACCAAGACCCGGACTGGCGCCCGGAGATCGAACACACCATGATGGCCGTGGTCGGCCAGTTGTCCCGCTACGGCATCGGCGGAGACCGCCACCAACCCCCCGTGCCCGGCGACCAGGACGACCAGGACCACGCGGGTTAGGTCGTCGCCGTTTCGGCGGGGTGGCTCCACCATGCCCCGTCTGGGGTGTCGAGCCAGAACCGGTGTTCACCGGTGGCGGTGACGGTAACGCCGAGCCGGTCCCGGGACGGTTCACCGAGCTGGGTCCACTGTAGGTGGATGTCTTCGATTTCGTCCCATAGCCGGCGGGTGCCGTGCTGGGACACGGTGAGCGTGGTCTCGTCCAGGCACGCCCAGGAACCGTCTGCGGCCAGCAGCCACCGTTGCGGACCGCTGTCGTCTGGCGCGAACCCGATCGAGGCGACGCCGGGAAGCCGCAACGCGGCGACCATGCCGAAGTCCGCGCTGTCAAGCAGGTCTGCCCCGAGGCTGGTCGGCCGGGCCGGTGGGGTGGTGCCGGCTAGTGCCGCGTCGAGCAGCGGCCCGGTGTCGGCTGGCGGGTGGAGGCGCAGCGGCATGAACCCCCCGTATTCGGGCAGGAATCGGCCCTGCGCCTGCCCGTTCCCGACCACGTGCAGCAGCACGAGCGGGCCGCCGCCCAGGTCGCGGTACAGGCTGGTCAGGATCATCCCACCAGGGCGTACCTGGTCGATCCACGCCGGTGGGACGGTGCTCGCCGAGCAGGTGGCGATCAGGCGGTCGTAGGGCGAGCCCTCGGGGTGGCCGGCTGACCCGTCCGCTACGGCCACGGTCGGTGTGTAGCCGGCGGCGTGCAGGCTGGCGCGGGCCGAGTCGGCTACGGCCGGGTCTACCTCCACCGTGGTGACCAACGTAGAGCCGAGCCGGTGGGACAGCAGCGCGGCGTTGTAGCCGCTTCCCGTGCCGATCTCCAGGACCCGGTGTCCGTCATGTACGTCGAGCGCTTCGAGCATGAGCGCCATCAACCCGGGGGCGGTGCTAGACGAGGTAGGTGTGCCCGGGGTGGGCTTGTCAGCGCCGCGTGCGTTCTGCCACCGGTGCGGGTCGTTGTCCAGTTGGGTGACCCAGGTGGCGCCGTCGTAGATCATCTCCAACGCGCCCGGGTCGGTGTCGCTGACCGCCTCCCAGCCGGACAGGTCGCCGCTTTGGCGGAAGAACCGGCGCAGGAACAGATGCCGGGGTACAGCGGTGAACGCGGCAAGCCACGGCCCGCTGCGCAGGCTGCCGGCCGCGACCATCTGCTCTACCATCTTCGTACGCAACTGCTGTGTGCTCACATGTCCTCCCGCATCAGTGCGTCGGTGATCGCGGCCGTGATCGGCAGCCCGGTAGCGTCCTCGATCCAGGCCCATTGCCCGTTCGGGTTGACCTCCAGGAACCACCACGCGCCGTCTGGAGAAACGATGAAGTCCAAGGTGCCGAAACGCAGCCGCAGCCGGCCCAGCAACGCCCGCACGCCATCCCGCACGGTATCGGGAACCTCCGGCAAGGGCGTGTAGGTCACGGCATCGTAGTCGGCGCGCCAGTCCGCCGCCGCCGCCTCGCTGCTGGTGTCGATCCGCGCAGCAAGAAGGGTGTCGTCGGCCACGGTCAGGCGAACCTCGTACGCCTTGTCCACCCACGCCTGGATCAGGTGGGCGGTCAGCCGGATCGACTCGTCAACGTCGGCCACGGTGATCGGGGTGGTGAAGGTGACCCGGTGCGAGCCGGCCTCGGTGATCCCGGTCGGGGTGAACGGCTTGTACACCGCCCGCCCCGCCTCGCCCACGAAGGCCCGCGCTTCCGCCGGGTCGTTGGTCACCAGCGTGGCGGGCACACGCAGCCCGCACACGCGGGCGTGCGTGAGCTGCACTGGCTTGTACTCGGCCCGGCCGATGTCCACCGGGTGGTTCAGCCAGCGCGGCAACGCCGCCAGCACCCCGCCCACGCCCATGCGTGCCTCGTTGGCCGACCAGCGGCGGACCTGCTCACTCATGCCCGCCGGCAGGTCGAACCCGGTCGGGCGCCGGTAGTACACACACCCAACGTCGGCAAGGGACACATGGCGTTCGGGTAGGTGCAGGCCGCCGACCCAGCCCGCACCCGCCCCTTCTGAGCCATCGAGCCGGGCCGCGACGGTCAACCGCTGGGGGAACTGGCCCGGGTCGCACCGGAACACCGGCGCCCCGCGCCGGTTCAGCTCCATGACCACGTAGTCGGCGGTCGGGTCAAACGGGTGGGTCAGCACCAGCGTCACCGCGCGGCCCACCGGATCAGTCCTCCCGATGGTCGGTGTCGGAGTCCGGACCCTTGTGCCCGTCCGCGTTCGTGGTCGTGCTGGTCTGCCCGGTGGTGTGCCGCATCAGCGGCACCACCGTGTCACCGTCGCGGACCGTGCCGATTTGCTGGTCGTGGTCGTAGCCGTAGGCCGACAGGTCGCCGACCGGTAGCGGTTTGCCGACCACTGCCCGGCGCAGCCCGAACGGCAACAGCTCCTCCGGACACACCTCATCTGATTCCGGCAGCAGCCCGAACGGCCGCCCCAGCGGGAACAGCCCACTGGCCGGGTACAGCGGGTCCGCCTCCGGCGCACGAGCGGCATCGGCCGGACCTGCCCGGCCCGGCACCGTGGTTGCCAACATCACGTCTCCTTCCTCCACCCCGCTACACGCGGGGAAGCCTTCCGGTCGGACTCCCCAGGCCCCGTCCGTTGAAACAACACGTACACGTCGGATCACCCGAACGTCCACAGCCGGTCCGGTCCGGCGTAGGGAACCCGTGCGCTCCACAGCACCGCACGAGCACCCGCCCGGCCCGTCACCGGCAGGGTTCAGGCCCACCTCACCTCCTCCTCATCCGCCTCCGCATCCTTCAAGATCAGCTCTACCTCACGCAGCGGCACGCCGGCCGTAGTCGCGATGATCTCGACCGGGACGCCGGCACGGGCCGCCTCCTCGATCGCGTCCGCGATCGTGCAGTGCGCCTCGTTGGTCGTGCGCCACAGCTCCCGCACACTCGGGTCGTCCCGCGACCAATCCGTGCGCGTCTGCTTCTCCATCACGCTGGTACCGATCATCTTCTCGCTTTCATTCCAGAGTGGTCATGATCTTTGCGTTTCGCCCAACTCGCGTAGGGCCAAGTCGAAGCGGCGCACGTCATCCTCGGTGGCAAGCGAGAGCATCGTGTCCAGCAACTGATACGTCTCGAACCGTAGGCGTCCGGTCGAGTCCTCCTGCCAGGCCCGCACCGCCGGGATGCTGACCCCCAGCTTCGCGGCGAAGTCATAGACGTTCATCCGCATCGCGATCCGCAGCGCATACGCCTTACGGCCCGTCCAGTGCAGCACCACCCGCGTCGGCGGCACCGGTGCAGCAGCCGTGCACCGGGTCACCGCCGGCCCGGACGCCAGGGGCGGGGACACCGGCGCAGCAACCGGAGCCGGTGTGAGCGCCGCGCCGTTGACCCGGCTACCGGCAGGCTCGCCCAGCCCGCCGCCAGGCTCCTCGATCTCGAACGGTTCGGCGTTGCTGGGACTCGGCCGAGTGCTGCAAAACCCAAGCTGCGCATCCGTCTGCGCACCCAGCACCACCCGAAACGACCGCCGATGATGCGCCCGGGGCCAACGGGTCTCGCCCCGCTCATACCGCCCGATGTCATGACCGTCAAGGAAGCTCATGACACCCACGCTGTGCAGGTAGGCGTTGACCGCCTCGGCCAACTCCTGCCGTGACATCGGATCACCCGAGCCCGACGGAGACGCCAACGACAGCCGCGCCCGGCGAAGCAGATCGTTGCGCCGTGGCTTGTGACGCGAACCCCGCCGGGCCGACGACGAGGAGCCCACCGACCCGGGTGGGGCCGCCACGGGCGCCGGTGCCTCCGGACCGGGCGTGTCCGAGCCGCCGGCCCGGTTGGGATCGCTCACCAGGTCACCGCCAGCGTCGAGCACTTCGTCCAGCCGTTCCGCCATCTGCTGCGAGGGCTTCTTGCGCCCTCTCTCTATCTCAGAGAGATATACGTGGGAACACGGCACCCTTCGGGCCAACTCCCGGTAGGACCAGCCATGCGCCTCACGCAACTTGCGCAGCAGACGTGCGAAGCTTGACGCCGTGCCCGCCGATGGCGGCCGGGTAGCCGACTTCGCCGCTTGCGCAGTCATCGCAACCCCCCGGACGGCCACGGCCACGTGCACGGTCCACCGGCGCTATGGTCGGTCGGCATCAGCGGGAACATCTCCACCAAGCTACGAATCTCCCCTATAGACAAACGCGGGAGGCAGTCCGCCGCCCGCAGAAACTCGATCGCATCAACCCGGGACGCGACGTGCAGCCCGGTCATGATCTGCCAACACCGCTGCACCGCAGACGAGCCCACCGGTAGGTCAGGCATGGCGCACCTCCCACCGCCCGGCCCGCCGGTGTGCCACGACAAACGGCGGCACCCGCACCCCGCGCTCCAGGATCATCGTCGGCTCGTTGAGCACCCGCTCCAACGCGGCCCACTCTCCCGCCTGCTGCGCGGTAAGGTCGGCCGCCTGCGCCAGCACCGCATCCGGATAGGTCAGGTCGGCCCACACGGCGCGGGAGCGTGACCCGTGCGCGGCCCGGTCCGGGCCTGTGTCCCGGGCCGGCCGTTGCCACGGCCACCGCCACCACATCGCGCCGTCTCCTATCCGTCCGCTTGCGGGGACGGGGCACACCGAGCCCGGCTGTTCCGATGGGACCTGGTGCCCCACCGGGCCGGTGCGCCCCGTCGAGGGGAGGACCACGACGACTCCGGAGGGTTCCGGACCCGGTGAGCTTGGGGCGGGGGTCCGGTCACGTCACCGCCGCGTCTCTATCAGCAATCGTGTGTGACGAGCGTTACGCTTGGGAAGCCCTTCGCAGGGACGACCGTGCGACAGCATCGATGTCCCGGGGTGTAGAGACCTGTGGTGGAGATGTGGAGGAGCTGTGGCGAGGACGCCCGTTACCGAGCACTTCGGCGCGATGCTAAAGCGTGCCCGGGAAGCAGCCGGACTGTCTAGAGAGGAGTTTGGGAAGCTCGTCGGCTACGCGCCGAGCACCATCGGGGCGTTCGAGACCGGGGAGCGGTTCCCCCAACCCGCGCTGGTCAAGGGAGCAGACGAACACCTCGGTACCGGTGACAAGTTTGCGATGCTCTACGACATGCTGCTGCTTACCGGTGACGTGTACAAGGAGGGCTTCCGTCCGTGGCGCGACGCGGAAGGCGAGGCAACCTGCATCTGGACGTACGAACTCGCGCTGATCCCCGGTCTGCTTCAGACGGAGGGATACGCACGGGCGCTGCTGGACAACGACGAGACCGAGGTTACCTCCCGGCTGGCGCGACAGGACATCTTCTCCCGCGACGACCCACCTCCGCCCACATTGGTAGCGCTCATCGAAGAACGTGCCCTACGTACCCTCATCGGGGACGAGGAGATCATGCGCGAGCAACTGGATCACCTCGTCAGCGCGGCGCAGCGGCACATGATCCAAGTCGTCCCGCACGGCACCCGTACGTACCTGCACCTTGACGGACCGTTCGCCATCGCGACGGTCGACGGCCGTGACCAGGCGTTCGTAGAGACGCCGATCCAGGGTTTCGTGGTGGACGACGCTCCGGTAGTCTTGGACATGCGGCGCCGGTGGGATGTGATCCGAGCACAGGCGATGTCCGCACATCAGTCAATCGAGTACATACAGGAAGCAAAGGGGCAATGGACCTAAAGTGGCGTAAGTCGTCGCGATCCGGTACGGGAAACGGTAACTGCGTTGAGGTTGCTACCAACGTAGCCGGCATGGTTGCCGTGCGTGACAGCAAGAACCCAGACGGGCCAATGCTGACCGCGAGCCCGGCCGAGTGGCGCGCCTTCCTGTCGACCGTTCGGCAGGCGTAAGGCTGGACCCGTAGCGTAGGCCACCGCGCTGTGGCCCGGTGGCCTACTTGTGGTGCCCGTTGCCCTCGACGTTCGTAACGACCCAGGTACAGCATCAGAGCTTGAACCAGGTGGAAGGGCCGGCCGCGATGGCCGGCCCTTCCACTTGTGTCTGGTGGCGTCACTGGTGATTGGTACTCGCCACGACGGACCGATCCGTGACCGGGCGGGCGCCGCCCGCGTGAGAGTCCGTCCCGTTGGTCCGCGCACGGCGCACGGTGGCGCGGCTGACCCCGGCCAGGCGCGCCAGTTCGGCCACCGGCGCGTCCGGGTGCGCGGCCAGGACGCCGGCCGCCGCAGTGCCCGCTTCACCACGCCGCTTACGGCCACCCTTGCGGCCATGGCCATCACTACCGTTGACGGCCGGACGTGGAGCGGCCGGCCGTGACGGTGCTGGCGGCGGCGGCGGCGCGGGAGGCTCGTCCGCCGGTTGGGCCGGCTCCGTGGCCGGCTGGTATGCGGTGGCGCGGATCAGAACCTCCACGGCCAGCAGCAGCGACACGGCCGGGATGGCGGCCACGGCGCGCGCTGGCCAGGTCGGCGCAGCGGAGGCCACGTTAGCGGTGACCGATACGGCCACCCCGAACAGGAACCCGCAGTACGCCCAGGATGACGGCTTGCGTCCGGCACGCCGCGCGGCCAGCATCGCCAGCGTGGACATGACCATCAGCGCGTCGATCGTGACCGGCAGCGCATAGGCCACCTCCCGACGCTCGCCTACGTCCATGGCCACATCCACGATATGCAAATAGGACACATACCCGGCGACCACGGCCACCAACGCCGCCGAGATGCGGGTGACCAGCATGGAGCCCTTCACCGGTCCACCTCCCCACCGGTACGCGGACCGTCCGGCGTCGCGGCCGGCTGGCCCTGCTGGCGTGTCCGGTACTCGCGAGTCAGGATGTCGTTTATGACATCGCTGTCGGCCCGGTCACCAGGCTGCGGGTCGAAGATGGCCAGGATGGCGCTGATCTCGTCTTCGACCTGCCGGGCCTCGGCGAAGGTGGCCGGCACCCGGCCACCGCGCCCAACCAGGTCGATCACGTCGGTATCGGGCCGGATGACCGCGTGGGGGGTGCCGCTGGCGGGCTGCCCGGCCGCCGCGCCCGCCGTGGCGGCTAGGTCCAGCAGCATGGTGCCGAGGGTGGCCGCTTCCTCGGCCGGTAGCTGAGCAGTGCCGCCCACGGTCTGAAGCTCGTGGTCGAGGCCCTGGACGTCCAGGGTGACGTACGGGCCGGCAAGCGTGTGCTTGGCGTTCTGGTACAGGCTGGCGGTCACGCTCAGCGGGACCGGGAAGCCGTGCTTGGCGCGCAGCGTGACCGGGCTGCCCCGGTGGCCTTCTCGGATGTCGGCCGCCGGGGTAACGGTGCATAGGCTAGGCTCGCACCAGTCCGGGTGGTCGATCTCGACCCCGGCTGGCGCGTTGCTCGGGTTGGACATTGGTCCTCCTGGCGATAGCGAGTGGTACGTATCGCCAGGCCGGCATCGGAAGATCAGATGTCGATCTGTGTCAAATTCCCGGATACCGGCTTGCCGACGCCGGCCGTCCCGTTGATGGACGAGATCACCACGGCGTCGGCGTCCTCGGCGGGCAGCTCCAGCAGGTCGGTCAGGGTGCGCAGCTCGGTGTCCCGGCCGGTGAAGTAGCGCACCGCCGGTGGCAGTTGCCGCGGCACCGGCTGCGCGGCCGGCGCCGGCCGCGGAGTCTCCGGGTCGGCCGTGGGCGCCTTCGGAGCGGTCGTCCGGCGGTGCCGGAACGCCTGCTCGACCATGGCGTGCCGGGGTCGCCAGAACTCCTCGACCCCCGTGCGCAGCGAGACGTGCCGTAGCCGGTCGTGCTCCTTGGCGTACTGGTGAAACGCGTTGACCAGGGATTTCACCACATCCCAGTCGGGTGGGCGGCGGATCTGACCGCCGAGGATGGCGCCGACCTGGCTCTTGCTCAGGCAAACCGACCCGCCCAGGGTTCGCAGGCTCGGTCCGCCCGCCTGCCGCCAGAGCGTGTGCAGGTCCTGACAGTACTGGCGCAGCAGGTCATCCGCGGCGCCGATGGTCATCCACATCTCCCAGCTGTCCGGTGCCGTCCGGCACGCCGACAACGGACGCTGGCTCCCGGGCTGGCGTGTCACCGGCGGGTTACCGGCACGTTGCCGCCGTGTTCGGTTTGGTGGCCGGCCCGGCCGCCCGGAGGCATCCGGCTTGGAGACTAGAAGGTGCCTTGTGGACTGACAAGCGCGCCGCGGAGGGCCCGGGCGGCATTCAGCCGTACGGCGGAGGGCCAAGCCGCGCATCGGACCGCAGAACCACCCAGTATAGACGACGATGTCGTACGTTGTCGGTCGGCCCGCGAAATCCCGGCTCCGGCGGCGTGAAATTCAGCCTTTGCCGACGTCTCCGAACCCGTCGATCTCGGCGCAAACCAGGCGTTCGACCTCGCGGCCGAGGCCGGCGGCGGTGGGTTGGTCGAAGAACGTCCGCATGGGCAGCTCGACTCCGAACACGCTCTTGATCGTCCAGAGCAGCCGCGCCGCCAGCAGGGAGTTGCCCCCGCGCTCCAGGATGTCGTCGTCGGTGCCGATGTCGTCGCGCCCGAGCAGGTCCCGGATGAACCCGAGGATCGTCTCCTGGTGCGGCGCCAGCGCCGGCGGTGCCGACGCCGTGGTGGCGGTGTGATCGGCGTTGGCGGCGGGCGCGGCCACCGGCATCGCCAGGACGGGGCCCGCCGCACCCACCGGGAGCGCCGGTTCGGCGGCGAACCGTCCGGCGAGTGCGCGCAGCCGGTCGGCCAGCGTGACCGCCGTCGCCCGGTCGTAGAGCGCCGAGGCGTACTCGACGGCGCCCACGTAGCGCCCGTCGGGCTGTGGCCACACGGTGAGCGCCAGATCGGTGCGGGCGACGGTCCACGCCTGCGCCAGCAGATCGAGGTCGGCCTCCTGCCAGTGCTGGCCCACCAGGCCGTCCCCGGCCATGGTGACCAGGGTCTGGAACAGCGGTGTCCGCGCCGGATCCCGAGGCTGGACCAGGGCGTCGGCGACGGCCTCGAACGGCGCCGCCTGATGGGCCAGGCCCTCCCGGCAGGTCCGCTCGACCCGGGTCAGGGCCTCGGTGAAGGTCAGCTCGGGCGTCAGCCGCGCGCGGATGACCACGACATCGATGAACAACCCGACGAGGTCGTGGAGTTCCGGTCGGGTCCGTCCCGAGTGTGGGGCGCCGACGCCGAAGTCCCATCCGCTGCCGGCGTTGCCGAGCAGCACGATCCACAGGGTCAGGCAGACGACGTACGGGGTGGCCCCGGCCTGCCGGCCGATCTCCAGCAGCTCGCGGACGCTGGCCGCGGGGATCTCGAAACGCACCGCGCCGCCCTCGATGCTGCGCTGCTCGGGGCGCCCGCCCCTGATCGGCAGGTCGAGCGGGGGCAGGTCGGCGAGCGTCTGGCGCCAGTATCCGATCTGCTCGGCGAGCAGTTCCCCGGTCAGTCGCGACCGGAGCCAGGCGACGGCGTCGGAGTACCGGATCGGCAGCTCCGGCAGGTGCGCGGGTCGCCCCTGCCCGATCGCGGCGATCGTCTCGGCCAGTTCGTCGGCGAGGATCCGGGTCGACCAGCCGTCGCAGATGATGTGGTGGCAGACCAGCAGGAGCAGTTGTCCGGCCCCGCCGTCGCGTACCAGGGTCGCCCGGAACAGGGGCGCCGCCGCGAGGTCGAAGCCGGTGCCCAGTTCCGCGGCGACGACCTTGCCGACCTCGGCGGGGGTCGTCTCGACGGTGCGCAGTGGCACGTCCGGCGCGGGTTCGAGGACGGCCCGCAGGCCTTCGGCGTCCATCCGGTAGCAGGTGCGCAGCACCTCGTGGCGGGCCATGAGGCGGGTCAGTGCCTCCCGCACCACCGCCGCGGTGGTGTCGCCGTCGAGCCGGACGAGCATCGGGAGCAGGTACTCCGGGCTGCCGGGATTCATCCGGTCGAGCACCCAGAAGCGTTCCTGCGCGTGCGACAGGGGCAGGCGTGCCCCCGCCGGCAGCCGCTCGATGGGGCGTGCCCGCTGTGCCTGGCGCAGCAGCCGCGCCTGCTCGCGCACGGTCGTCGCGAGGTTCAGCTCGCGGAAGTCCAGGTCCAACCCGGAGAGCTCGCGTAGCGTCGCCAGCAGCCGGGTCATCAGCAGCGAGTGCCCGCCGAGGCGGTAGAAGTCGTCCTCGGGGCCGATGTCGTCGACGCCGAGCAACCGTCGCCACGCCGCCACCACGATCTGCTCAGCGGCGGTCCCGGGCGTCGGCGAGTCCGCCGTCCGTGGTGCCGGGCCCGCCCAGTCCGGCTCGGGCAGCCGGGCCCGGTCGGTCTTGCCGCTCGTCGTGCGGGGCAGGGTGGCCAACCGGCTCAGGTACGCCGGCACGGCGCTGGGCGGCAGCCGGTCGCGCAGGTGACCGAGGAACTCGTCGACCGCGTCGTCGCGGGAGGTGACCACCCAGGCGGCGAGCCGGCGGGTGCCGTGCGGGTCGGTGACCGCGCGGACCGCGGCCTCGATCACGTCGGGGTGGGTTTCGAGGACCGCCTCCACCTCGCCCGGCTCGACCCGTACGCCGTTGATCTTCACCTGGTCGTCGACCCGGCCGACGAACTCGAGGGCGCCGTCGGGGCGTACCCGCACCAGGTCCCCGGTCCGGTACATCCGCGCCCCGGGCGGACCGTCGGGATCCGGCAGGAACCGCTCGGCGGTCTGCGCGGCGTCCCCGTGGTATCCGCGGCCGACCCCGGTGCCGCAGAGGTACAGCTCCCGCGCCGACTCGTCCTCGGTGACCCCTGCCGCGGGCGGCAGCAGCAGGTGGCGCAGGTTGTCGATGGGGCGCCCGATCGGCACCGGACCGTGCCGCTGCGCGGGGTCGAAGGGCCCGGCCAGGGCGTCGATGGCGCACTCGGTGGGACCGTAGGTATTGAGGATCTCGACGTCGAGCCGTTCCCGGACCCGCTGGCACAGCTCCGCGTGCAGGGGTTCGCCGGCGCAACAGATCAGCCGCAGGCTGTGGCAGCGGTCCAGCTCGGGTTCGACCGTGAGCAGTCGCAGCAGGGTGGGCACGAGCTGCACCACGGTGGCCTGCTGCTCCCGGACGGATCGGACGAGTTCGCCGGCGTCCCGACCGGCCCCGGGCCGGCCGAACGTCACCGCGGCGCCGCAGAGCAGCGGCGCGAAGATCTCCCAGCCGGCCGCGTCGAACGTCAGCGGGGTCTTCTGGAGCACCCGGTCGTCCGGGCCGAGCTTCAGGGCACGGACACCCCAGTGCACCCGGTTGGCGAGGGCCTCGTGTTCGACGACGACACCCTTGGGCGCGCCCGTCGATCCCGAGGTGAAGATCATGTACGCGGCCTGGCGTGGTCCGGTCACCCGTACCGGCAGCGGGGTGGCATCGCCCGCGCCGACCAGGCGGCCGACGTCGCAGCGGAGGGTGCCCGGCGGCAGGTCCGCCGCCGCGGCGTCCGGGTACCCGCCGGTCGCGTCGGTGAGGACGATCCGGGCGCCGGAGTGCGCGACGACCTCGCGTCGGCGCCGGGCCGGGGCGAGCGGGTCGAGCGGCACGTAGGCGCCACCGGCCAGCCAGATCCCGAGCAGCGCGGCGACCAGGTGCGGACCGGGGAGACGAGCACCCCGACCGGCGCCTCCGGCCGCACCCCCGGGTGGCGAGCCCTCGGGCGACGCACCACGCCGCGTCAGCCAACTCCTGGTACGTGACCACGGTGCCGTCGTGGCGCACGGCGGGCGCCAGCGGGCGCTGCCGAACCTGCTTCAGAAAGGACGCGGGAATCAACTCGGTCATTGTCCACCTCGGCCCACAGGTGAAGACTGGCCCGCGTCCCGCGGCGCGACCAGGCATCCGGCAGGCAATATTCGGCCACCGAGTTGCCGGTCTCCGTGCCTGGATGGCGCCGGTCGTCGGCTGCGAGGATTCTCGCGCTACCGCGGCGGCGTGATTGCCATGCGTCTTTCGCGACCCCTGCCTGAGGTGCGCCCTCGACGGTCCGAGGGAATGGAGGATCGCATTGACTCCCATCACAAGTGAAATCGTTGAGCTCCGCGATCTGGCGCTCACCGAGGACGAGCGGTCCGCGCTGTCCGCCGTGGTGGCGCGCCTGGCGCGTACCGCGCCGGCGGTCGTCGACGAGGCGGCCTGGCAGGCGAGGGCCCGACTCGGCGGATGCCATCTGCCGCCCCGGCTGCTGGCGGCGATCCGGGGCTTCCGGTACGACGCCGGCGTCGACGGCCGGCTGACCATCACCAACCTGCCCATCGGGGCCGAGGCGTTGCCGCCCACCCCGACCGTGCCGGAGTCGGTCGAGCGGGAGGCCACCACCCCCGCCACGGTCGCCATGCTGATCGGGCTGCAACTCGGCGAGGTCATCGCGTACCGCGAGGAGAAGCACGGTGCGCTGGTGCAGAACGTCGTCCCGGTGCCGTCGCTGGCGACGTCGCAGAGCAACGGCGGCTCGGTACAACTGGAGTTCCACACCGAGAACGCGTTCCACCCCGACCGGCCGCACTACGTCGGGCTGCTCTGCCTCCGCCCCGCCCACGAGGACCGGGTGGGGACCCAGGTGGCCTCCGTGCGTCGGGCCTTCCCGCTGCTCGACGAGGGAAGCCGCACGGTCCTGCGCGAGGCGCGGTTCGTCACCGTCGCGCCGCCGTCGTTCCGGTCGGCGAGCGAGTCCGAACCGCATCCGGTGCTGCTCGGCAACGAGGAGGACCCGGACCTCTGCGTCGACTTCCATGCCACCTCCGCGCTGGACGACAAGGCCGACCAGGCCCTGGCCGCACTCCGCGAGGCGCTGACGGAGGTCCGGTGCGACCTGGTGCTCCGCCCCGGCGACATGGTCTTCCTGGACAACCGGCTGGTGGTGCACGGGCGGGTCGCGTTCCGGCCGCGCTACGACGGCAACGACCGGTGGCTGCACCGGGTCTTCGTGCATCTGGACAACCGCCGTACCCGGAGCCGCCGTGCCGGCAACGGCGCGGTGCTGTTCTGAGGCCCCCGGAGGCTCCGGGAATTCCCGAGACCGGCCTCGGCCGGTTCATCCGCAGCGCCACCCGGGGTCCGGGTCGTCGCCGGCGCTCGCGCCGGCCGCCCCGGGTAGCGCGGCGGCCACGCAGACGACCAGGCCGCCCTGGTGGCTCAGGGACACCTCGACACGGTCGATCCCGGCCGCGGTGGCGACTGCCCGGGCACCGCCGCGCAGCGTGACCGTCGGCGCCCCGTACCGGTCGGCGACCACCTCGATGTCGCGCCACACCAGGCCCTGGCCAAGGCCCCGACCCAGCACCTTCGCCACCGCTTCCTTCGCGCCGAACCGGCCGGCCAGGTATTCGGTGGCGCGCCGCTGGCCGAGGGTGTCGGCGTGCGCCAACTCGGCGGCGGTGAAGACGAGCCGCCGGCCGCCCGGGTGGGCGGCGATCCGCGAGATCCGGGCGATCTCGACCAGGTCGACCCCGAGTCTCATGGCTCCTCCTTCGCCCCGGTGGCGACCCCGCGCCGGGCGCGGCCCTTCAGGTAGGACCTGACGATGTGCTGGCGCTGGATGTCGCTCGTGCCCTCCATGAACTCGAAGGCGCAGACGTCACGGCTCCACTTTTCCAGCAGCGGGTGCTCGACCAGCGCCGCCGGACCGAGCGACCGGACCGCCCAGCGGCTGGCCTCGCGCGCGAGCGGGTGGCGGTGAGCTTCGCCAGGCTCGACAGCTGGCCGGCGGCGCGGTCGCGGTCCACCACGGCCGCCGCGGCGTAGACCATCCTTCGGCAGGCGTCGAGCCGGGCGGCCAACGCCGTGGCGCCGGGCGCGGCCGGGCGTTCGGCGCGCACCAGGTCCACCAACGCCAGGCCCGTGCCGACGGCGAGGGCGGCCACCTGCACCCGCATCGTGTTGAACACCCGCACGGCGCCCCACAGGCCCCGCCGGGTGGCGGAGAGGTGGCGACCGAGCAGCAGCTCGGCCGCGACCGGCACGCCGTCGAGCCGGATCTCGCCCAGGCCGGCGCCGCGCAGGCCGATCATGTCGAGGGCCGCCGCGCGGCAGCCCGGCGCGCCGGCGGTGACGAGCGCGGCGCGGATGGCCAGCGGACCGTCGCCGGTACGGGCGAAGACCACGCCGACGCGGCCCCGCGAGCCGTTGCCGATGTGCCGTTTCGTGCCGTCCAGCCGGTAGTGCTCGGTGGTTTCGCGGCGCAGCGCGGTTTCCAGCGCCCCGGCGTCGCTGCCGTGCCCCGGCTCGGTCATGGCGAAGAAGGACCAGCTGGCGCCGTCGGTCAACGTGCCGTAGAAGCGGTCCCGCTGCGCGTCGTCGGCCAGTTCGTCGACGAGGACGCCGGCAAGGCTGGGGCCGGGGCAGGCCAGGACCATGCCGGCATCGCCGTACCCGAACTCCACTCCCCACACCGCCTGGTCCAGGCAGGATCCGGGCGGGTAGCGGAAGCGGCCCACCCGCAGCGGGCCGTCGGTGTACCGCAGCGGGGTCACCGACCGCCGTATCATCCGGTAGGCGGCGAGGTCGAGGTGAGGGCCCAGCTGGTCCGGGTCCGCGTCGACCGCCAGCGCCGGCCCACGCAGTTCCCGGGCGAGTTCGGCGCTGGCGCCCCGCAGCGCGCGGAGCCGGTCGTCGAGCTCGAACACGGTCACGCTCCGGCCGCCGTCGGCCGGGGCACCCAGACGTCCGCGACCAGTGTGGAGACGTACAGGCTCCGGGCCGGATGGGTGGCGAGGTACCCTTCGGCGCCGAGGAGTCGGGCCACGGTCCATCCCGCCTCGGTCAGGCGTTCGTGCCAGCAGGCCGCGACCTCCACCGGCGGTGCCGTGTCACCGCCGTCGTGACCGTCACGGGTGTCGTCGAGGGCCGCGGCGGACAGCTCCAGCTCGGTCACCACGTCGGCGACCGCGCCGACGACCAACTGCTGCTCGATCAGGGGGACCCCGCGGAAGGTGCGCCCGGCCAGCCGCTCCACCGCCAGGTGCAGCAGGCTGGTGAGCACGCCGATCCGCACCGCGGCAAGCGCGAGGGCGCGCCGGCCGCGCAGTCCCGTCCCCCGGGCGCCGGGTCACCGCCGGTGGGCGCGGGGAACCGGACGACGGCCAGACCGTCCCGGGCCGCGAGCAGATGGGGCAGCACCTGGGCGTCGGCGGGAAGGTCGGCCGCCGGGAGCACGGCGAGCCGCTGCGGCGCCACGGTCGCCGGATCGAGCCCGTCGAGTACGGCGGCCAGCCCCACGGCCAGCCCGTGGTCGCGGCCGAGGTCCCGGTAACCGGTCAGGCCGGCGCCGGTCATGCCGCGGTCCCGGGGCGAAGGCCGGCCTGGAAGAGTCGCCGGGCGTGCGGGTCGTAGTCGGCGACGACGGTGTACCGGTCGCCCGGCCAGTGGGCGGCGAGCGCTGCCCAGGCGCTGGTGCACAGGTGCCCGGGCGGACCCTCGATGACGTCGTGCCGGGCGCGGGTGCGTGGATCGAGTCGGCGGGCGAGTGCCGGGCCCGCCACGATCCGGGCGGGGGCGGTCCGGTGGCGAGCGCGTCCGCGAGGTCGGCCGGGTCCGCGACGCACCGCTCGTCCAGGAAGTCCAGCGTCACCGCGTCCGCCGGGCCCGCCGCGTCCACCGGGTCCGTGCACAGCAGGACCGCGCAGTCGCGCACCGGTCCGCCCTCCGGGTCGGGATCCGGGTGCGGCACCGTCGACTGGTCCAGCACCAACACGGCGCCGGCCGCGTCGCCCGCAGGTCGCATGCAGTCGAGGATCCGCAGCGCGGTGAAGGGCGCGCCGACACCCTGCCCGGCGACCGAGAAGACGGCCGGATCGCCGGAACAGCGCCCGGCGAGGTAGCTCCCCGCGACCTCGATCACCCTCAGGTCGGGTACGTGGAAGGCGAGCAGCACGGTCTCGAGCGGCGGCAGCGCCCCGTCGAGGCCGTCCAGCAGTTCCGCACACATGTCGGTGAACGAGTTCCCGCCGCCGCCGGCGTACCGCTCCAGGTCGACCTCCATGCCGAACTCGGCGAGGAAATCGGTCAGGAACTCCAGTTCCTGCGCGGTCGGCTCGGGCCGGCAGCGGCGCCCGAAGATGCGCACCGTCGGGCGGACCAGCCGCAGCGGGCCGCCCGCCCGCCCGGCCCGCCGCGCCTCGGCCTGCGGCGTGCGCACCTCGCCCATCGGCGTCGGCGTCGGCATGGTCAGTTCGCCGGCTCGGGCGCTGCCAGGCAGGTGCTGACGTAGGTGGTCAGCGTGCCGACGGTGTCGAACACCTCCGCGGTCAGCTCCTCCGGATCGACCTGCACGCCCACCGAGTCCTCCAGCGCCATCAGCAGTTCGATGACGCTCGTGGAGTCGAGGCCCAGGTCGCCGAAGAGCCGGGTGCCGTCGTCGATCTCGGCAAGGTCGCGGTCCAGGACCTCACCGAGGGCCTTCCGCAGCGCGGTACGGATCTCGGCGTCGTCGATGTCGGACATCTGGGAACTCCTTCGTGACTGCTCGATACCTGCCCGGCGCCACGGCCGGCGGCTCAGGCCGGGACGGGACGGCTCAGGTCGGGATGGGTCGACTGCTTGGCCAGCACGTCGTCGACGGTGTCGCGGCTGCGTACCAGGTACGACCGGCCGCGCAGCAGCAGCACCTCGGCCGGGTAGCCGTGGCTGAGGAACAGGCCCGGCGACGCCGACGGTCCGTACGCTCCGGAGCGGCGGACGCCGAGCAGGTCCCCGGGCACCAGATCGGGCAGCAGCACTCCCTTGGCGACGGTGTCGTTCGGCGTGCACAGCGGCCCGGCGATGGTCCATCGGCCGGCTGGGCCGCCACCGCCGGGCCCGGCGGTGGGTCGGGACAGCAGCTCGACGGGAAAGTTGCGTTTGACGAACGAGCCGATCCCGACCGCGGCCATGTGGTGGTGCGTACCGCCGTCGGTGACGGCGAACTTCTCGCCCATCGACTCCTTCACGTAGCGGACGCGCATCAGGTAGGTGCCACAACGGGCGGTCAGGTAGCGCCCGGACTCCAGGATGAGCCGCGTGTCCGGGTGCGCCGCCGCGAACCGGTCCAGCATCGGGTTGAGTTCCTTGGCGAGCGCGGCGTCGTCGAGGTCGTCCTCGCCGTCGAAGTAGGCGACGCCGAGGCCGCCGCCGATGTCCACCGCGTCGAGGCGGATGCCGGTCTCCCTCGCGACGCGCTCGGCGAGCGCCAGCACGTAGCCGGTGTTGCTGACCACCACCTGCGGGTCGAGGATGCGGGTGCCCAGGTACACGTGGATGCCCGCCACGTCGGCGTGGCGCCAGCTGGTCAGTTCCGCGCCCGCCGCGAGCACCGTGGCTTCGTCGATGCCGAACTGGCGCGGCTTGCCGCCCATCGTCAACCGTGACCCGGCCACCGAGAAGGCCGGATTGACCCGAATCAGCACGCGCTGCCGTACGCCGGACCGCTCCGCCACCCGGTCGATCTCGGCGAGTTCGGCCAGCGACTCACAGACCACCGCGTACACGCCGGCCTCGACGCAGGCGGTGATCTCCGCGAGGCTCTTGCCCGGCCCCAGGAAGATGATGTCCGCCGGGTCGGTGCCGGCCGCGAGGACGGTCCGCAGCTCGGCGAGGGAGGAGACCTCGGCGCGGGCGCCGGCGGTGTGCAGGACGTCGTAGACCCCCCGGTTCGGGTTCGACTTGAGCGAGTAGAAGACCTCCAGCCGGTGATGCAGCACCGTCCGCAGCGCGGCCAGGTTCGCCGCGAGCCGGTCACCGTCGTAGACGTACGTCGGGGTGCCGTACCGTTCGGCGATGTCGGTCCAGTCGGTCTCTGCGGTCACGGCTGCGCCACCATCCTCTGCAACGCCGACTCCGCCGCCGCGCTCAGCCGCTGCACGTCGTCGACGTCGTCACCGATGCAGATCGCGTAGACGCGCCCGTACGGTTCCCGGCCGGCCAGGAGCGCGGCGTTCAGCGTGGCGAAGTTGTTGATCAGTACGCCGGGCGCGCCGGTTTCGCGCGTGGCGTGGCCGGGCTGGTACAGCAGCCCGCCGAGGGCACGGCGCACCTCGTCGAAGCCGTGGGCCCGGCCGGGCCGCAGTTCGACGGCGGTCGCGAGCGCGTACCGGCCGGCGGTCACGAAGCGCTCGGCGACCCGGTTCTGGTAGGTCGCCATGTTGAATCTCGCGTTGATCTCCAGGCAGGGGTGGAGCGTGCCGTCCGCGGCCAGGATCGCGTCGACGCCGACCAGTCCGAAATACCCCTCGCCGGCCAGCGCCTTGCCGATCACCTGGGCGGCGTCCTCCAGTTGGGTGACCTGGTCGGGCCGCAGCGGTGGGGGGAACAGGTGGCCGCGGTGCACGCCGTTGGCGGTGAGGGCCGCCTTCACGGTCTCGAACCGCACCTGCCCGTCGCGGCCGAGGATGAACTGGTAGTTGAGGTCGGCCTGCTTGTCCAGCCACCGTTCCACCACCACCGAGACGGCGCCGGTGCCGCCGCGACGAGCCAGCATGCGGAGCAACCGCTCGCCGCGACGAGGGCTGTCCAGCACCACCATGCCGCGGCCGGAGACGCCGAGCGACTCCTTGACCACGACCCGGTTCCCCCCGGTGAGGTGGGTGTCGAGCGCCGCCGCCAACTCGTCCAGGGTGCGGCACACCGCGCCGGGCACCGGGGTCAGGCCCGCGGCGTCGACGAGTTCCCGGCTGAAGATCTTTCCGTTGACCCGCTTGCAGATGGCCGCACTCGGCGTGGCCAACGGGATGCCCACCACCTCGGCGAGCCGTTCCTCGTCGGTCGAGACCCCCAGCGGCAGCAGGTAGGTGCGGCCGTCGGCCAGCGCGGCGAGATCGGCCAGCAACCGCGGCGAGGCCAGTGCGTCGGCGGTGACGCACCGATCCGGCTCGCTGTGGTCGACGACCAGCCGGGTGCCCGTCGCCAGACCGAGCGACTCCAGGTAGGCCGCGTACCCGGGGTCCACCGGAGCCTTGAGTACGACGGCGTCGACCTCCTCGCTGAGCAGGACGCCCACCTCCTCCATCCGGTTCACCGTGGCCAGCGCGAAGGACAGGCCGGTGCCGGGCAGCCGTGGCTCGCCCCGCGCCCAGGCCCGCTCGACCTCGAAGTTGTTCAGATAGACGAAGCGGGCGCCCGCGTCACCGACGAGGGCTGTCTTGAGCCTGGTGGTGAAGCCGTCCCCGGCCACGTCAGCCTCCTTCTCCGGCGCGGACGACGACCGCGCAGAACGTGCCGCTCTGACCGGCGGAGACCAGCAGCAGCGTGTCGCCGGGACGGACCGCGCCCTCGGCGCGGGCGGTCGCCAGGTTCAGGAACGGGTCAGCGCAGAAGCAGTGCGCCAGTTTCGGCACATTTTCCAGATAGATGCGGTCGATGGGAAGCCCGAGTTCCTTCGCCGCGGTGTTCCAGGAGAACCGGTTGACGTTGTGCGGCAGCACCAGGGAGACGTCGTCGAGGCACCGGCCCGCGTCGTCGAGGGCGTCGCGGATCACCGCCGCCAGCGTCGGCACGTAGATCCGGTGGTAGCGGTGGCGCAGCTCGCCCGACATGTTGCGGGACCGGTGGTACCCGCCCAGGGTGCGCCGGGCCAGCCCCAGCAAGGCGTCGCCGGGGCCGCCCAGCCCCACCAGGGCGGCGGCCGAGGCGTCGCCGAGCAGGGTGGTCCCGGGCAGGTGTCGGGTCACCCGGGACAGCACCTTCTCGCCGACCAGGACGAGCGCCGTGGCGTCCGCCGGCTCCGCCCGCAGCAGGCACTCCACGACCCGCAGGGCGAACAGGCCGGTCACGCAGTCCAGATGGGACATCGCGAAGGCGCGCGCCCGATCCAGGCCCAGCTGCTGGCGCAGCAGATCGACCGGGCGCAGCCCCGCCGGCGCGACGTGCGCCGTGGTGTGCCCGTGGACGAGGTAGCGGACCCGGGACCGGTCGACTCCGGCCAGTGCCCGCTCACCGCTGGCGAGCAGCATGTCCAGCGTGGTCAGCGCACCGGCGGATGCCACCCGGTCGAGTCCCAGGAACCGGGTGAAGAGGACGACCTCGCCGTCGGGAAGCCCGATGCGGTCGCCCAGGTCGGCGACCGCGATGGACTCGCCGGGCACGAACGGCACCACGGCACGCAGGTGCAGCCCGGCGGCCGGGACGCCGGGCGGGAGGGCCGGCCCGCGCGGCGGTGCGACCGTGCGGCGCGTCGTCGCGGCGTCGTCAGTAGGTGCCACGACACCACTCCAGCACCGCCATGGCGCTGTACATCTTGTTCTCGGCCTGGTCGAAGGCGATGGCGGTCGGTCCGTCGAGCACCTCGGCGCTGACCTCCTCGCCCCGGTGGGCGGGCAGGTCGTGCATGAACACGGCCCTCGGGGCGAGCGCCATCACCTCCGCCGTCACCTGGAACGGTGCGAACACCTCGCGCCAGTCGGCGTCGGGCTTGCTGGTCCCGGTGGTCTGCCAGCGGGTGGTGTAGACGACGTCGACGTCTTTCGGCAGCTCGGCCAGGTCGTGGCGCTCGCGCACGACGGCACCCCGGGCCGCCGTGGCCGCCGCGCGCCGGTGGACCTCGGGCGCGAGGCCGTACCCCGGCGGGGTACGCAGCTCCAGGTGGACCCCCGGGTAGCGGCTGAGCCCTCGGGTGAGTGCCGACGCGGTGTTGTTGCCCTCGCCGACGTACAGCACGCGCAGGCCGTCGACGGAGCCGAACCGCAGCGTGAGGGTGGTCAGGTCGGCCAGGGCCTGGGTGGGGTGCTCGTCGGCGCTCATGGCGTTGACGACCGCCATCCGGTGCTGCCGGGCCCAGACCCGCATCTCGGTCGGGTCGTCGGCGGTGCGCGCCACCAGCACGTCCAGCATCCCGGACAGCACCCGCCCGGTGTCGTCGCTGCTCTCGCCGGTGTTGAGTTGGAGGTCACCCGGCCCGTACGCGATGACCCCGGCGCCGAGCCGGAGCGCGCCGGAGGTGAACGCGGTGCGGGTGCGCGTCGAGGTCCGGCGGAAGTAGATCCCCACGACCGTTCCGGCGAGCGTGGCGCCGGGGGTGCCCGCAGGTCGGCTGCTCGCGGTGCTGGCCGGCCCGCCGGCCCGCCGCGCGTGCGCGGCGCCGCGCTCGACGATGTCCCGCAGCGTCCCGTCGTCCAGGTCGTCCAGGGAGATCAGGTGCCGGGTGCTACCGTCGTTCGCCATCCGGCATCCCACCTTTCGGGTTGGCGTGCCACGGGATCCCTACCATCGCTCGACCTCCGCGAAGAATTCCGGCACCGCCGTGACGCGGCCGGAGCCGCGACCGGCGGTGAAGATCTCCAGGCCCACGGCGAGATCGAGGACGCCGAGCCCGAACGGCGAGAAGACGTGGGGTTTGTCCCGGCCCAGCGCCACCTCGTCGAGCAGGAGTTGGGCCAGGGTCGCGTCGATGAAGTCGCGGTGGCCGAACTTCTGCTCTGCCAGGTGGGCCGAGGTGCCGGCGGTGAGGCAGTGGTCCACGTCGTCGACGATGTTGTGCGCGGCGGCGATGACGTCCGGTCCGAGGTCGCGCAGGGAGATGTTCAGGACGGTCTGCCCCGCGACGAAGGTCCCCGGGTCGAGGAGGTACGGCTCGGTGGCGGTCGTGGCCAACAGGACGATGTCGGCGCCGGTCACGGCATCGGTCAGGTCGTCGGCCACCGATGCCGGGTAGCCCAGGGACTCGGTGTGGTCGGCGTACCGCCGGGCGTAGCCCGCGACGGTGTCGTGGACCGTGACCCGCCCGATCGACCAGCGCAGCGATGCCAGGAACTCCAGGATGTTGCGGGCGATGATTCCCGCGCCGATCACCGCGACCCGGGCCGCCGTGCGGGAGCCGTGGATCCGCTCCGCGGCCAGGGCGGCCGAGGCCGCCGTCCGGGCGGCACTGATCTGCGCCGCCTCGAGACAGGCGAAGGGATATCCGGTCGCGAAGTCGTTGAGCACCAGCACGGCCGAGGCGCGCGGGATGTTGCGGGTGATGTTGTCGGGGAAGCTGGCGATCCACTTGATGCCCGCCACGCCCGGATCGCCGCGCAGAAACGCCGGCAGGGCGATGATCCGCGCGTTCGGCTTCTCCGGGAAGCGCAGGAAGTAGCTGTTCGGGTTCACCGTCTCGCCGCGATGATGCGCCAGGTAGGTCTCGCGTACCCGGTCGACGAGTTCCGGCCGCGACTGTTCCACGACGGCCCGGATGTCCTTGCCGCCCATCAGGTGGAAGGGGAACACGGCGGCTCAGCTCCTCAGCGGTGACAACCGCGGCTGGTCGTCGGTGGCCGGTACCAGGCAGGCCGCGCCGAACCGCTCGGTCACCCAGTCGTCGTCGTAGATCGTCCGCACGTATCGGTCGCCGAGGTCGGGGGAGATGCCCACGACGCGCGAGCCGGCCGGTAGGTCGGGCGCGCGTTGCAGGATCGCCGAGACGACCGAGCCGGTCGAGCCGCCGGCGAACAGCCCGTGCCGGCGCGCGAGCCAGCGGCAGGCCCGGACGGTGTCCGCCTCGGCCACCAGGACCACCTCGTCCACGACCTCCGGCCGGAAGATCTCCGGCCGGCGGCTGGCGCCGATCCCGGGAATGTACCGACGCGCCGCTGGAGACCCGAAGTTGACGGACCCGACCGCGTCCACGGCCACGATCCGGGTGCCCGGCGAGGCGGTGCGGAAGTGGCTGACGCACCCCATCAGCGTGCCGGAGGTGCCGGTGCCGACGAACAGGAAGTCGATGTCGGAGAGTTCGGCCGTGATCGCGGCGGCCGTGCACCGGTCGTGCACGAACCAGTTCGCCGGGTTCGCGTACTGGTTCAGCCACACCAGGTCCGGGTCCTCGGTGAGAAGCTGCTCGATGTAGGAGATGCGGCTGCCGAGGTAGCCGCCGCTGGCGTCCAGCCAGTCCACCCCGACGACGTCGGCTCCCAGCGCGCGCATCACCGCCACGCACTGCGGGGACGTGTTCGGGTCGGTGACGCAGAGGAAGTGGTAGCCCTTCTCGGCCGACACCATCGCGAGCGCCACGCCCAGACTGCCGGAGGACGATTCGACCAGCCGGCCGTCGGGCCGCAGAATTCCCCGTTGCTCGGCGTCGGTCACCATGTTCAGGGCCGTCTTCAGCTTTATCGACCCAGCCGGATTGAGGCCCTCTATCTTGAGATAGAGGTCGAGGTGCTCCGCCACGCCGGTGAGGTGCAGGAAGACATCGTCCAGGATTATCTCGTACGTGTGCTCAAATATCACCGATGTCAACCCCGATCAATGTCGATTCAAGGCCGCACGACACATGGACGATCTCCGCCGGCGGTCCCGTCCGGCGATCTTCGTTTTCCGATCGACGAACGCCAGAATAGGCGGGGCCGACCTGCCGCAACAGGCAAGAAGGCGGCAGCTTCGCCGGTCGACGCGGCGGCGGACCGGTAGCTGCGGGGCAGTGGAATTGCCGCCCGGATGCCTGGTGCGCGACGCCCGGGCGTGTCCTACTGGGTGCGGATCCGTAGCCGACGTGGGGGTGTGAGACCGGCATGCGTCCTTCATCGGCGGGCAGTGCCGTCGCCGCGACGGACGGCCGCGACCTGAGCGTCGGGCAGGAAGCGCTGTGGTTTCTCTACCAACTGGCGCCGGAGAGCAGCGCCTACAACGTGTCCGGGGCGCTGAATCTGCACTTCCCGGTCGACGTCGCGACGCTCGGATCGGCGGTCGCCCGCACGACGGCCGGCAACAGCGTACTCAACGCGGTCTTCCGGGCCGTTGCCGGCGAGGTCCGGCGCTTTCCGGGCGGTGCCGGGGCGGTGCGGCCGGCGCTGGAGGTGCACGAGCTGGCCACCGACGACCACGCGGTGCGGGATTTCGCGCGGGACTGGGCGCAGCGGCCGTTCCAGCTCGACCGGCAACCACCGGTCCGGGTCGCGCTGCTGCGCCGCGGTGCCGCCGGCCCCGACCTGCTGCTGATGGCCGGGCACCACATCGCGCTGGACAACGCCTCCCAACTGCTGGTCATCCGCGAGATCCTCGACCAGTACGCGGCTCTCACCGCGGGAGCCGAACGCCCCGTGGTGGACACCGGCGCGGATTTCGACCGGTTCGTGCGGCGGGAGCGGGGGTTCCTCGGCTCGACCCGCGCGGCGTCGGCCCGCGCGTACTGGCGCCGCGAGCTGACCGGCGTGGGGAGGCCACCGGCCTGCCGGCCGACCTGCCGAGACCCGCGGTGTACCGCTTCGTCGGCGCCGAGGTCGGTGTCGCGCTGCCGGCGGACCTGCTGGCGCGGGTCGAGGCGGCCTGTGCGGCGGAGAACGTCACCCCCTTCGCCTATCTGCTGTCGGTGTTCCAACTGCTGCTGCACACGGCGAGTGGCGACACCGACTTCATCGTCGGTTACAACGTGTCGGTCCGGCCCGGCCGGACGTTCCGGGACGCCGTGGGCTACTTCGTCAACACCCTGCTGCTGCGGGCCCGGGTCGAGCCGGACGGCTCCTTCCCCGCGCTGCTGCGCCGCACCAGCGAACGACTGTGGCCGGGACTGATCCATCGCGACTACCCGTTCGCCCTGATGCCCCGGCTCGTCGACGCCCGACGCGACCCCAGCCGGGCCGGGCTGATCTCGACGTTGTTCGTGATGGGCGCCGACGATCCCGCAGACCCCTTCTTCGGCATCGTCGTGCCGGGCCACCGCGTCGAACGGGCCGGCCTCACCGTGTCGCAGTTCGACGTGCCGCAGCAACTCGGTCAGTTCGACCTGACGCTGCAGGTGCTCCGGCACGCTCCGGCCGGGCGCGCCGAGCTGAAACTCAAGTACAACACCTCGCTGTTCACCGCCGACACGGCCGGCCGCCTGGCCGACGGCTACCTCGGGCTGCTCCGCGCCGCCGCAGACGGGACGCTCCCGCCGAGGCTGGCCGAGATCGACCGCTGACGCCACCCGCGGCGCACCCCCGCCGGGTTGGTCCCGGCCGCCGGGGATGCCCCACCGTCCACCGCCGTGCGCAACCGTCCGGACCGGACGGTCGCACACCCGCCGTCCGGTCCGGGTCAGCGTCGGCTCACCGGTAGGCGCGCGACTGGAGCCCGTACAGCTCGGCGTACAGGCCGCGCGCGGCGATGAGCTCCTGGTGGCTGCCCTGCTCGCGGATCCGTCCCCCGTCCAGGACCACGATCAGGTCCGCCATCCGCACGGTGGAGAACCGGTGCGACACGAGCACGGTGACCGCACCCGAGGCCCGACCGGCGCGCGCGGTCTCGGCGAATCGCTCGAACAGGGCGTGCTCGGTGTGTGCGTCGAGCGCCGCGGTGGGTTCGTCGAAGACGACCAGCAGGGGAGTGGTGTCCATCAGGCCGCGGGCCAGCGCCAACTTCTGCCACTGCCCGCCGGACAGGTCGGCGCCGTCCGGCCAGCGGGCGCCCAACTGGGTGCGCAGCCCGGCGGGGAGCGCGGTGACCACGCCGGTCGCCCCGCCGCGCTCCAGCGCCGCCCGCACCGTGGCCGTCTCCTGCATCCGGGGCAGGTCGCCGACCCCGACCGTCTCCGACACCAGGAACTCGAACGACGCGAAGTCCTGGAACGCGGCCGACACCCGCGCCCGCCACTGGTCACCAGGGAGACGAGCGACGTCGACGCCGTCGACCAAGATGCTGCCGCGAACCGGCGAATAGAAGCCGCACAACAGCTTGACCAGTGTGGTCTTGCCGGCGCCGTTGTCGCCGACGAGCGCGACGACCGTGCCGGCGGGCAGCCGCAGCGAGATGTCGGAGAGCACCTCGCGGCCCCCCTCGGCCCGCGGGTACCCGAAGCTGACCCCGCGCAGCTCGATGGCGTTCCGCAGGGTCTCCGGAACCGGGGCGGGATCGGTGAGCGGCCGGCGCGCCCGGGCGGCCTCCGCCGCCAGCCACCGGAACCGCCGCGCCACCGCCAGGACGAACAGGAACTCCGTGCCGTACTGCACCGCCAGCCCGACCGTGCCGGTCAGTTGCGCGGCCACGCCGACCACCAGCGCCACGTCACCGGGCGTCGCGCGCCCGCTCGTCGCGAGGATCAGCACCAGCCCGATCGCACCGACGTACCCCAGGGCGGAGACCACGCCGTCGACGGTCTGCAGGCCGGCGCCGCGCCAGTCCGCGTGGTTGCGTTGCCGCAGTACGGCCGCCGCGCTGCGGTGATGGCGGGTGCGGACGACGTCGACGAGGTCGAACACGCGCAGCTCCTTGCCGGCCGCGGCGGAGGTGCCCAGCTCGAACAGGTGCCGGCGGAGGCGTTCCGGCTCGCTGGTGGCCTCCTGGGCGGCCACCTTGAGATCGCGGCTGATCTTGCCCAGCCAGAAGGAGAGCATCGACAGCACCGGCAGCAGCAGGAGCAGCGGATGGACCATCAGGAGCAGCACCGCGCTGACGCCCAGGGCCGCGCCGACCCGCAGCAGACCGGCCGTCGCGTTCACCATGCCGGACAGCCGGCCCTGCTCCTCGCGGACCCGGTGCGCCTGGTCCAGGTATTCGGGCCGCTCGTGGTGCGCCAGCCCGTCGGTGCCGCCCATCAGCGTCATCAGCCGCTGGCTGGCCAGCGCGCCGGCCCGTTCCATCACCGTGAACAGGCAGTCCACGTAGTAGAAGACGCAGGTCAAGGCACCGCCGGAGATCAGCGCCAGCAGGCCGGCCGCCAGGAGGCCGCGCTCCAGGTCGCCGGCGATCGCGGCGTCGACGATCAGTTTGACGCTCCAGGCGGCGATCGGCACCGCGACCGCGAACACCACGCCGGTGAGGAGCTGGCCGGTGGCGTGCCAGGGAGCGGCGCGGAACCCGATGCCCATCAGGGACACGTACGCCCGGAATGTCTCACGCATCTTCGCTCCCTGATCCGGTGTCACGCATGCTCGCTCCCGGAGGCGGTGAGCGCACCCGGGCGCTCGTCCGGTGGTGCCACGTCCTCGACGAACCGGGCGGCCTGCAGCCGGAACATGGTCGCGTACCGCCCGTCCAGGGCCACCAGTTCGGCGTGGCTGCCGTCCTCGACGACCGCGCCCTGCTCGATCACGATGATGCGGTCCGCCCGGCGTACGGTCGAGAACCGGTGCGAGACCAGGATCGTGGTCAGTCCGGCGGTGAGTTCGAGGAAGCGTTCGTAGAGTTCGGCCTCGGCCCGCACGTCCAGCGCGGCGGTCGGCTCGTCCAGGATCAGCACGCGGGCGCCGGCCTCGACCGCGAAGAAGGCCCGCGCCATGGCGATCCGCTGCCACTGCCCGCCGGACAGGTCGACGCCGCCGGAGTACTCCGGCGACAGGATGGTGTCCCACCCCTGCGGAAGCCCTTCGATCAGCGGCAGCGCTCCCGCCCGTTCGGCGGCGGCCCGCAGCCGGCCGTGATCGGCGGCCGACTCGGGCGCGCCCATCCCGATGTTGTCCCCGGCGCTGAGGTGGTACCGGGTGAAGTCCTGGAAGAGCACGGAGACCCGGCTGCGCCACGCCGCCGGCCCGAGGTCGGCCAGGTCGTGGCCGTCCGCGCTGATCGTGCCCGCCGTGGGCCGGTACAGCCCGCAGAGGAGCTTGACCAGCGACGTCTTGCCGGCGCCGTTCTCGCCGACGACGGCGAGCGACCGGCCCGCGGCGATGGTGAGATCGAGATCGCGCACCGCGTCCTGGGCGGCGCCCGGGTAGCGGAACCGGACCCCGCGGACGCGGATCTCCGCGGCGGGGAACTCCGCCGGCAGCGTTCGTCCCCGGGCCGGGTCGCTCGTGCCCTCGGCCGGGTCGCCTGCGCCCTCGGCCGGGTCGGGTGTGGCGCCGAGACGGTCGTCCAGATCGAGCACCTTGGGCACGGTGACCGCGGCGAACGACAGGATCGCGTTGTGACTGTCGAACGCGGTGTAGCTGTTGGCCATGCTCAGGGCCTGGGTGTAGACCGCGAGGGCGGCCAGGCCCAGATCCCCCCGGATCGCGGCCCAGACCAGCAGACCGTAGGAGAGGGCGTTGACCGCCACGATGGTGCCGGTGGTGCCGAGGACCGCGCCGAGGCGGGGCCGCCGCTGCCGCCAGATCGGCTCGATCGCCGAGCGCCAGATGGACCGGTAACACCCGAGCAGCCAGTCCAGCATCCCCCAGATCCGGATCTCCTTCGCGGCCGGGGCGGTGATGGCGAGGTCGCGCAGGTACTCGGCGCGCCGCAGGGCGTCGCTCTGCCCGAAGCCGACCTGACCGACGCGGAGGTACTCGCGTTGCATGACGTGGACGACGACCGGCCAGACCACCAGCCACAGCAGACCCACGGCCGGGTGGAACGCCAGCAGCACGGCGGCTGCGCCGAGCGCGCGCAGCCAGGACGGGAGCACCGCGGCCAGTGCCTCGACGGCGAGGCCGGGGCGGTCCGAATCGGACGTGCCGAGACCGCGGACCACGCGCAGCCGGGCCAGCACCTCGGAGTCCTCCAGGTGCGCGATGGTGGCCGGCCGGCCGACCGCGGCCATCATCCGCTCCTGCAGGTAGCGGTCGACCTGGCGACCGAGCGTCTCGGCCAGCGTGCGCAGCAGCGGCGAGACGATCCGTTCCAGCATCACCAGGGCGCCGACCACCGCCAGCAGCGCGACCAGCGTCCGCTGTTGCGGGGAGTCCGCGCCGCCGCGTACCGCGTCCGGGATGGCGCCGATGAGGATGCCGGTGGCGACGCCGACCGCGACCGGCAGTACGGATGCGAGCAGGACACCGAGTACGCCGAGCACCGCCTTGGGACGGCTCACCCTCGGCAGCAGCCGCAGCAGCGCCAGGAGTCCGATGACGGCTGCCGGCGGGCGGAGAAATGTCACGCCAGTTGAATATCGGGGACTGCCGCGAAGGGTCAAGACGGGTCACCGATCATTTTGACCGCCGTCACTTCCCTTTGTCCCAGGAAAGCTGCCTGCTAACCTCCGCTTGGCACCTGATCGAGGACTCAACGGTCGAGTATCTCGGGTGATGTTGGGGTGACTGTCGCGCTCGCGGCGCAATAAGGAAAGCCGCACGCTTTCGGCGTTGAGCGGGGAGATATGGGCCTGGGAAACAATGTTGCACTGCTGCGCAGGCTGCGTGGTTGGACGCAAGAGGAACTCGCTGAGCGGTGCGGGCTCAGCGTACGGACGATCCGCAACGTCGAGCTGGGATCGGTCGACCCCCGTCGGTCGTCGGTCAACCTGATACTGCGCGCGCTCGACGCCGGCGAGGTGACCGAGGACCCCCGTGGTGTCCCGGCTGCCCCGGACCAGTGGCGCGGGCTGCCCCCGCCGAGGCATCCCATCGTGGGCATGCGCGCCGAGCTGCACGAGCTGGCGCGGACCGTGCTGGCCAGCCGCCTGACGGCCGTGCTGGGGCCCGGGGGAGTGGGCAAGACCCGGATCGCGCTGGGCGTGGCGGCCGAGATCGCCTCGACGTTCCGGCACGGGGTCCTGGTCGTCGAGCTGGGTGACATCCCGGCGGAGGAGCCGGCGGCACCACCGCCCACGGCGGTGATCCTGGACCGCGTCACCCGGCTCATCGATCCGGAATCGACCCGCGGCGACCAGCGAACGGTGGGCGGTGCCCCCGGCGTCAACGCCGCCCTGCTGATCCTCCTCGACAACGCCGAGCACCTGCCGTCCGCCGTCGCCGCAGCCGGCAAGGAACTGCTCAACACGTACCCCCGGGCGCACATCCTCATCACCTCACGCCGGCCGGTCACCGACCGGTGGGGGGTGAGCCGGGAGATCCGGCCGTTGCCGGTGGAGCCGGCGCACCAGGAGGGCGGCTCGCTCGCGCCCGCCGTCGAACTCGTCCTGCGCCGGGCGAGCACGGGCCTGCCGGGCACCGCCGACCTGGCCCGGGACCTGCCGCACGTGGTGGAACTGTGCCGACGGCTGGAGGGCATTCCCCGGGCGTTGGAGTTCGCCGCGGAACGCCTGCGGACCATTCCCATCCGGTCGCTGCTGGCGGCCGGACCGGCCCTGCGCATGCTGTGCACCAGCGACCATTCGCTGTCTCCGCACCAGCGGTCGATGGCCGACAGCATCCGGTGGAGTATCGACCTGCTCTCGGACGGCCACCGTTGGCTGCTGCGGCACATCGCCGGCCTGCCCGCCACCGAGTTCACGTACGAACAGGTGCTGGAGGCGGCCGGCGAGGCGGCCGGCGCGGACCTGGAGAGCGTGTTGTGCCACTTCTCCGACGTGGTCGACCATGGTCTCGTCACCGCCTGCCGCGACCACGGCTACCGGTACCGTCTGATGCCCTACGTCGGTGAGGTCGTCCGGGCCGACCTCGACGCCTCCCCGGTGGCCGCCTGACCGTCCGCCCGACCGCCGGGATCGGCCCGGCACCGGTCCGGTTCACCGCGGCCGGTGTCCACCGCGGATCCGGGCACCGTCAGAGCAGGGTGAGCAGCGTCCTGGTGTCGACCTTTCCGTTGGCGGTCAGCGGGATCTCGTCGACGGCGACGAAGTCCGCGGGGATCATGTGGTCGGGCAGCCGGGCGGCCAGGCCGGCGCGGAGCCGGTCGACGTCCATCGGCTGACCGGTGGCGGCGATGACGAACGCGGCGAGTCCGCGTGGGCGCGACGGCGTGCCCGTGGCGAGGACCACCGCGTCGCGGACCTGGGGATCGTCCCGCAGGACCGCACGGATCTCCCCGAGCTCGACGCGGTACCCGCGGATCTTGACCTGGTGGTCGACGCGGCCCAGGAACTCCAGCGTGCCGTCGGGCAGCCAGCGGCCGAGGTCGCCGCTGCGGTAGAGGCGGGCACCGGGGGCACCGAACGGATCGGGCCGGAACCGGTCGGCGGTCAACGCGGGGTCGCCGAGGTAGCCCCGGGCGACGCCGAGCCCGCCGATGTGGATCTCGCCGGCCACGCCGACCGGTGTCGGTTCCAACTGGTCGGTCAGGACGTACATGGTGGTGTTGGGGATGGGCAGGCCGAGCGGGACCAGCTCGGTGCCGGGGTCGTCGGTGATCGGCTGTCCAGAGTTGCCGATCGTGATCTCGGTGGGTCCGTACTCGGTCGCGACCGGCGTCCCACCGGGGCCCGCGAGGTCGCGCCAGCGCCGGGCCAGCGCGGTGGGGAACGCGTCACCCGCGGCGATCACGATGCCCGCCAATCCGTGGGCCTGCTCCGGGTCGAGGTCGAAGCTGAGCAGGTTGAGCTGCCCGGGAGTCAGCTTGACGAAGCTGTACGGCGCGCCGGCGGCCAGCGCGTCCCCGAGGTCGGCGGCGGGCAGCGGATCGGGCAGGAGGTGGACCGGCTGCCCGGTCAGCAGCGGTGTGTAGAGGCTCGGGATGCCGAGGTCGAAGGCGAGGGAGGCGAAGAACGGCGCGCCCCCGTGACCGCGGGCCGCGTACGCCTGCACGGTCCACAGCAGATAGTTGCGCAGCCCGCCGTGCTGGACCAGCACGCCTTTGGGCGCACCGGTCGAGCCCGACGTGTAGATGACGTACGCCAGGTGGCTGGGTTCGATCCGGGTCGCCGGTGGGGTGGCCGGCGCCCCGTCCACGTCCGCGCGTTCCCGGTCCAACAGCAGGAACCGGCATCCCGGGGTGGGCTCCAGCGCGGGCAGGTGGCCGGTTCGGCTGATCACCAGCCGGCAGCCGGACGTGCCGATCATGTGGCGCAGCCGCTCCACCGGGTGGTCCGGGTCGAGCGGGACGTACCCGGCCCCCGACTTCCAGATGCCGAGCAGCACCGGAAGCAGGTCGGCGCCCCGGCGCAGGCACACACCCACCGGGATGTCCTGCCCGGCGCCGAGGCCGATGAGGTGGTGGGCGATCTGGTTGGACCGCCGCTCCAACTCCCGGTAGGTCAGCGACGTGTTACCCAGCCGCACGGCGGTGGCCTGCGGATTCCGCTCCGCCTGGGCCTGGATCAGCTCCACCACGCTCGGACCGTCCCGCTCGACGCGGGGGCCGGCGGCCCAGTCGTCGAGGAGTGCGCGCCGTTGTTCGGGCGGCAGGCAGGCGCGGCGGGGTCGTCGGGCCCCGCGGCCATCGCGGTGAGTACGGCCCGGTACAGCGACGCCAGCCGGTCCAGCCGGGCCGGCGAGGTCGCGCCCGACGCCGCGCGCAGCAGCAGGTGGCCGTCGCGGACCTCGACCCGCGGGCCGTGCCGGGCGGGCGGGTCGGCCGGTGACCCGGCGGCGTCCGGGCCGATGAAGAGCGGGTCGGCGCCGTCGGCCGGTCCGGTGTCCGGGGCCACCGTGGCGGCGGCGTGCGCCGCCCGCCACACCCGGTCGACCAGCCCTCGCCAGGTCGGGTCGGTCAGCTCGATCTCGATCCGGCGCGGCATCCGCTCGCCGGCCGCCAACAGCAGGTCGACGTGGCACAGACGCTCCTCGGCCAGCATACCGAGGACCTTGACGTGGGCGGCGAGCAGCACCGCGGGTATCGGCGCGTCGTCGGTGCGCGCCCGCAGCGCGGCCACCAGGTCGGCGTACGCCACCCTGACCCGCGCGACGTCGGCGACGGTGCCCCGCCCCGCCTCGGTATCGGTGGAGGAAGTCGTGGTCATGTCTGTCCCATCAGGTTCCGGACCAGGGTGCCGACCAGCTCGCCCGCCTCGCGCAGGATGAAGTGTTCGGCGTCGATCAGGTGGAACGCGAAATCCCGCGTCGTCTCCGCCGACCAGGCCGCCATGTCGGCGGCCCGCACGAACCCGTCGCGGCGGCCACCGATGACGGTGATCGGCACGTCCAGCGGGGGCGCCGGCTCGTACCGCACCCGCTCGACCACCCGGTAGTCGGCCCGGAAGATCCGTTCGAGCAACGGCAGCAGGTCGGGATCGTCGAGCACCTCCTTGGGCATCCCGCCGAACTCGACGACGCGCCGCAGCAGCTCCTCCCGGCCCAACAGGTGCAGTTCGCTGGGGGGTCGCAGCCGCGGCGCCTCGGACGACGAGACGACAAGCATGGCGGGCGTGGCGCCGCCGCCGGCGCGTAGCCGCCGCGCCAACTCGAAGGCGATGACGCTGCCGGAGCAGTGGCCCAGCAGCACGAACGGGCGGTCCAGCAGCGGCGCCAGCGCCGGCAGCAGTCCGTCGACCAGGGCGCCCAGATCGTCGACAAGTGGCTCGCCGAGCCGGTTCTCGCGGCCGGGAAACCGGACGGCACAGAGCTCGACGTCGGCCGGCAGCCGTTCCACCCAGGAGTTGAAGGCCGCCCCACCGGCGCCGATGTGGGGTACGCAGATCAACCGGAGCCGGGGATCGGCCACCTTTCGGGGACGGGCGAGCCACCGGGTGGGCGCGGGACCGGAAGTCAACGGGCCAGCTCCTGTCTCCTCAACGGGCCAGTTCCTGGTGGAGGATGGCGCCGAGCCGGGCGTCGGCGAGGATCCCGGCGGGCGACTCGACGCCGTACTGGAAGAGGTGGACCCGGGCATCGGCGACGAGGGCACCCCAGGCGTCGGCGACGGCCCGGGCATCCGGCCCGTCGACGCAGAGCACCGCCGGACCGTCGTAGCCGCCGGGCTGGTGGCCGTGGACCTCGCCGGCGAACTCGGCCCAGGCGAGCTGCGCCCGGGCCACGTCGGCCGGTGACAGCTCGTCGTCGTACCAGCCGGCCTCGCGCAGCCGGGCCAGCACCTGACCGGCGTCCTCCCGGCCGGAGAGCGCGAAGCGGCGGGCCAGCGCCGTGCACCGCAGGTCGAGCAGCTCCTCGACGCGGGTCGGGCGGCCGGCTGCCGGTCCGGGCGCGGGGGGCAGGATCATCGCCAGCAGCGCGACCTCGTGGCCACCGCGGCGCAGCGTCCGGGCCACCTCGTAGGCGAGCACCGCGCGGTGTCCGAAACCGGCCAGCAGGTAGGGCCCGTGCGGCGCGGCGGCCAGCAGCGCGTCGAGGTAGCGCTCGACGAGGTTGGCGAGCCCGGCGTCCGGCGGGAGCGGGTCGCGCACGCCCGGCGCCGCGAGACCCGTCACCGGCCGGTCGGGCGCCCACGCCGCGGCCGCCTCGCGTTCCCGTCGGGCATGGCTCTCCGAGTGCAGCAGGAACAGCGGCGGGGCGGCACCGCCCGTCCCGATCGCGGTCGGGCGGCAGCGCACCTCGGCCCAGGACGGGGCCCGCCAGCGGGATACGGCGTCGGCGCCGGCGAGGAGTTCCGGGAACACGGCCCGGCCCGGTGCCGGGGCGCGCTCGTTGCCCACGGTCAGGCTCTCCGCCAGCCGGGCCGGGGTCGGGTTGCGCAACGCCACCGAGGTACGCACGGCGATGCCGCGCCTGCGTAGCTCGTCCACGGTGTCGATGATGGAGAGCGAGTCGCCGCCCAGATCGAAGAAGTCGTCGTGCGGGGCGACCTCGGTGTCCAGGACACCGCGCCAGACGTCGCAGACCGTCTCCTCGATCGCCCGGCAGGTGAGCAGTGTCTCGCCCAGCCGGGAGCCGGGTGCGTCGACCGCGGTCATCCCCCACCTCCCGCCCTTGCGTGGCCCCCCGATCCTCTTCGGCGGCCGGCGGCGGTACCAGGCAGTTCGCCGGCAAGTCCGGTGGCCGGAGTTGCCGTCGCCGTTGCCTGTCAACCGCAGGTCGGGCGTGCGTTACTGGGCATCCAGGAGGGACGATGATCGAGACTGAGGTCGTTCTGCGTACGCCGGTGCCACAGGCCCGCGTCGCGGAACTCGAGCGGCGGATGTTCTACGTGTCCGCGCAGATCGAGTCGTTCCGACTCGTCGTCGACGACGGGACGGTCCGCGCGGTCCGGTTGTTCAGCACGGCGGCGCTGGACCGGGAGGCGCTGTCGGCGAAGCTCAACACCATGGTCGAGAACGACCTGGGCAGCCAACCGGAGCAGCCGACCAAGGTGGTCTGGCGGTCGGCCAACCTGCGCGCGACCCATGAGGTGTACGCGCCGCTGCTGGCCGCGGGGGTGGTCAGCGAGGCCGGCGAGGGGCAGATCGCGGTCGGTGAGCCCCTGATCTCGCTGCTGGCGGCGCTGGACCGGCGCCTGCGGGATCTCGTGGTCGAGACGTTCGCGGCGACCGAGTACCGGTATCCGACGCTGATCCCCACCCGGGTGCTCGACGCGGCCGGCTATCCGGGCGCCTTCCCCCAGCACCTGATGTTCGTGACCCGGCTGCACGAGGACCTGGACGTGTACCGCGACTTCCAGCGCTCCTACGATGCCGCTGGCGCGCTGGACGGCGAGGCGGCGTTGCGGCGGTGCTCCAACGTGGACTACTGCCTGCCGCCGACGATGTGTTACCACACCTTCGCCCAGTACCGCGGCCGGGTTCTGCCGGCCGACGGGGTGCACGTGGTGACCTCCCGCGGCAAGTCGTTCCGGTACGAGTCGCGGTACGCCACGACCCTGGAGCGGCTCTGGGACTTCACCATCCGGGAGACCGTGTTCTTCGGTGGCCGTGGCGCGGTCCTGGACGCCCGCGAGCGGCTGATGGAGCTGATCTTCGCGCTCGTCGACGAACTGGGGCTGGACGGGCACTGCGAGGTCGCCAGCGACCCGTTCTTCATCGGCGCCGACCGTGCGGCCCGTGCCTGGTCGCAGCGGCAGCTCGAACTCAAGTACGAGCTGCGGCTGCGGTTGGGGCCGGACCGGGACGTCGCCGTGGGCTCGTTCAACTTCCACGGCGACTTCTTCGGCCGTGGGTTCGACATCACCCGGCCCGACGGGGTCCCCCTGGTCAGCGGCTGCGCGGGGTTCGGCCTGGAACGCCTGGTCTACGCGCTGCTCTGCCAGCACGGCCCCGATCCCGACAACTGGCCGGCGGCGGTGCGCGAGTGGCACCGTGCCGAGCGCGCCGGCGAACAGTCCCCGGTGCGCTGATGGCCGCGCCCGACCCGTCCCCAGCGGCCTTGGCGGAAGGAGAGCTCTGGTGAGCAGCGTCGTCGTGGGCGACACCTACCAGGTTGTCGTCAACCACGAGGAGCAGTACTCGATATGGCCCGCTCATCGCGAGCCGCCGGAGGGCTGGCGGGGCGAGGGCACCGTCGGCACCAAGGCGGACTGCCTCGCCCGCATCGCCGAGGTCTGGACCGACCTGCGCCCGTTGAGCGTCCGCGCGGCGAGCCTCCGCGCCGACGGGTCGTAGTCGCCGTGGGCCGCAGGGAGGAGGACCTACCGTGACCGTCGAACAGGCCGGCAGCCGTACCGGTGACATCGACGCGGCGCAGCGGGCGGAGCAGATCCGGCAGCGGCTGCTCGGCTCCGCGCGCCGTACCGTGGTGATCGACCGGGTCGACCGGAGTGGGCCGCTGGCGCTGTCGGCCGGGCAGCAGCAGATGTGGGTGCTGCACCGGGTCGATCCGGCGAGCCCCGCGTACCTCATGGCGTGGACACTGCGGCTCGCGGGTGAGGTGGACGTCGAGGCCCTGCGGTGGGCGTGGGAGCGGCTCGTGCACCGGCACGAGATCCTGCGGACGCGCTACGGCCAGCCGGGGGACGAGCCGGTCGCGTACCTCGACCCCCCGGCCCGCTTCGAGCTGCCCGTGGTCGACCTCGCCGGCGAGCCGGAGGCCGGGCGCGAGGAACACGCGCTGCGGATCGCCGCCACGCGTCGGCAGCAACCGTTCGACCTCGAAACCGAGCATCCGCTGCGGGTGACGCTGATCCGGCTGGCGCCGGCGCGGCACCTCCTGGTGGTCGTCACGCACCACATCGCCTGCGACGGGGCGTCGTACCCGCGGATCGGCGCCGAGGTGAGCGCGTTCTACGCCGAGCGCGCCGCGGGCCGCCCCGCCGCTCTGCCGGAACTTCCGATCCAGTACGCCGACTACGCCGGGTGGGAACGCGGGCGAACGGCGGGTGCGGGCCTGCGCGCCCATCTGGAGTACTGGCGTGGTCACCTGGAGGGTCTCTCGGATCTGGTGCTTCCCACCGACCGGCCCCGGCCGGCGCGCCCGGACTGGCGTGGCGGGGTGGTCGAAGTCCCCGTCGGGCCGCACCTGAGCGACGAGATCCGGCGGCTGGCGAGCGCCCGGCAGGCCACGCCCTACCTGGTGCTGCTCGCCGCGTTCCAGGCGATGCTGGCGCAACTGTCCGGCCGCGAGGACGTGGCGGTGGGCACGCCGGTGGCGATGCACTCGCTGCCCGAGCTCGACCAGCTCATCGGGTACACCATCAACACGGTCGTGGTGCGCGCGCGCTGCCCGCGCGACAGCACCTTCGCCGCCGTGCTGGACGAGGTCCGGTCGGTCGCCCTGGCCGCTCTCGACCATCGGGAGGTGCCGTTCCGACTGCTCGTCGACGAACTGCGGGCGGCCCGGGATCCGGGCAGCAACCCCTTGTTCCAGGTCGCCTTCGACATGAACCCCACCGAGGACGGCGTGTTCGACCTGCCCGGCGTCGACGTGACGCCCGTCGCGGCGCCGGAGCGGACCGTGGCCAAGTTCGACCTCACGATCCACGTCGAGGAGGCGCCCACCGGACAGTTGTCGGCCTACCTCGAATTCGCGCGGGCGCTGTTCGACGAGGAGACGGCGCAGCGCCTCGCCACCCACTACGGCCTGCTGCTCGGCACGGTGGTCCGGGAGCCGGACCGCCGCCTGGCGCTGCTGCCACAGCCGTACCTGCCGGCCGCGCCGAGCGGGCCCGCGATCGCACCGGCCACCGGCGACGGCGGCGGGCCGGCCGCGTCGGACCCGGCGGCGCCCGGGTACGCCGGCGCCGCCCCCGACGCGGAGTTGCTGGCCACGCTCGACGAGGTGTGGCGCGACGTGCTGCGGGTGGACCACATCGACCCGGACGACAACTTCTTCGACATCGGCGGGGATTCGGTGCGGGCGGTCGCGCTCGCCGGCCGGCTGAGGACGCGGGGCCTGGACGTGACCGCGGCGGACCTCTTCGCCCATCAGACGGTCAACGACCTGGCCCGGGCGGTCGCGGTCCGGCGCCGCGCCGAGGTGCCCACCGGCATCGCCCCGTTCGCGATGGTGAGCCCGGCGGACCGGGACGCGTTGCCGACGGACCTGACGGACGCCTATCCGGTGGGCGCCGGGCAGCTCGGCATGATCATCGAGATGCTGGCCCGGCCGGACCTGAACCTCTACCAGGACTCCACCTCCTTCCTGATCCGCGGCGACGGCCCGTTCTCGCCGCCGGCCTTCCAGCAGGCGGTGCAGCTGGTCGTGGACCGGCACGAGGTGCTGCGCACCACGTTCGACCTGAGCAGCTACTCGATGCCCCTGCAACTGGTGCACCGCGAGGTCGACTACCGGCCGGGGGTCACCGACGGTGAGGCCGTCGGGCCGGACGGCTGGGAGCCCCGGCTGCGCGCGTACTTCGACGAGCGGCGGCGCAACCCGATGACCCTGACCGAGGCGCCACTGGTCCGGTTCCACGCCCACACCGCGGCGGGCACCGACGACTGGTGCTTCTCGGTCACCGAATGCCACCCGGTGCTGGAGGGCTGGAGCTTCCACACGCTGATGATGGAGATCCTCACCGCCTACCGGGAGTTCCGGGCCGGCGGGGCACCGGCGTCCCCGGAGCCGGTGCCGTTCCGGTACGCGGACTACATCGCCGCCGAACTCGCCACGCTGCACTCGGAGAGCGACCGCGCCTACTGGCGGGGTGTCATCGAGGGCCGGTCTCCGGGCAAGCTTCCGGCGGCCTGGCGGGACGACCCGGCCGCCGCACGTGACCGGTACCAGCACAGCGTCTGGTTCGACGACCTCCAGGACGCCCTGCGCCGGCTCGCCGCCGAGACCAGGACCTCGCTGAAGGCCGTGCTGCTGGCCGCGCACCTGACGGTGATGAGCGCGGTGACCGAGGCGGAGGACTTCTGCACCGGCCTGGTGACCGACGCCCGCCCGGAGATGGTCGGCGCGGAGCGGGTTCCCGGCTTCTACATCAACACGGTGCCGTTCGCGATGCCCACGGGCGCGCGTACCTGGGGGGAGCTGGTCGGGCTCGTCTACCAGGGACTGACCGGGATGTGGCCGCACCGCCGGTTCCCGATGCCGATCGTCCAGCAGGAGTTCGCCCCCGGCACCCGGCTGGTCGAGGTGATGTTCAACTACCTCGACTTCCACCAGGTGGACAAGGACCTGGTGCACTGGGAGGCGACGGTCGACGAGTCGGAGAACGAGTTCGCCCTGCACGTGTTCACCCTCACCGGCGAACGCTCCGGGGTGCTGCGGCTCAACACCACCAACCACGTGTTGACCCGCGACGCGACGCGCCGGCTCGGCGAGATGTACCGGGCCGTCCTGGAGGACATGGCCCGCGGCCCGGAGGGAGACGCCACGGCGGCGTGCCTCGCGCCCGGCGACGCGCGCCCGCTCGCGGCGGCCCGGGGCGGTGCGGTGCCGGCCCGGGAGCCGGACCCGGTCCCCGACGCCTTCGCCGGGTGGGTCGGCAGCCGACCGGACGCGGTCGCCGTCCGGTCCGCCGGCACCCGGCTCAGCTACGCGCAGCTCGACGCGGCGGCCCGGGAGGTGGCGGACCGCCTGCGGCAGGCGGGCGTGCGCCCGGGCGGGCTGGTCGCGGTGGCGCCGCGACACGACGTCTCGCTGCCGGCGACGTTGCTCGGGGTCTGGCAGGCGGGTGCCGCCTGGCTGGCCCTGGATGGCCCGCTCTCGCCGGAGCAGCGGCGCGCGGCGGCCCGCGCCGGGGAGCGGACGCCCTCGTCGAGGCGGTCACCGTGACGGACCTGCGACCGGCGGCGACCGGCGGGTCGCGAACCGGTTGGCGGCCCGGCCCGGCCGCCTGCGTGCTGCCCGACGCACGGACCGCACCCGGAGGCGGAGCGGTGCTCTCGCACCGCGCGCTGGCGTCCGCGTTGGCCGGCCTGCGCGGCGGGCTCGCCGAGATCGGCACACCGTCGACCGAGGAGTCGGTCTGGTTGTTCGCCAGCCCCTTCCCGTCCTGGGCGGCCCTGACCGAGCTGCTCCTGCCGATCGTCACGGGCGGGCAACTCGTCGTCGCGCCGGAGCCGGCTTCGCCCGCCGTCACCCACCGGCACGCCACACCCGGCACCGCGTGGGATATCGGGCCGGGCCCCGCCGCCCGGATCGAGGGCGGACCGGACAGCGGGTCCCCGGCCGCCGTCCTCGTCGGCGGCGACCCCCTGCTCGGGGTGGCGCGCCTGGCGGAGACCGGCGCCGGCGCCCGCGTGGTCGAGGTGGGCGGCTGCGACACGCCGCCGGGTTGGCTGACCCTCGCCGGCCGGCCGCTACCCGGCCTGGACCCGCACGTGCTGGACCCGCACCGGCGCGCCGTGCCGATCGGCGTACTCGGCGAGTTGTACGTGGGCGGGCCGGCGCTGGCCGACGGGTACCACGCCGACCCGGTCGCGACCGCCGAGCACTTCGTCCCCGACCCGGGCGGGCACGATGGGCAGCGCCTGTTCCGGACCGGTCACCTCGCCCGGTTCCACGAGGACGGCCGGCTGGAACACCTCGGCCCCGTGCGGCGGCACGTCACCCCGGACTCGGGCCTGGTCGACCTGGGCGGGATCCGCGCGGCACTCTGCGCCCAGCCGGCGGTACGCGAGGCGTACGTCCGGCTGCGGCCGGCGGCGGCCGACGGCCGCAGGCTGGTGGCGTACCTGCGGCCGGTCCCCGGCGCGGCTGTCGAGCCCGTCGAGGTACGCCGAGCCCTGGCCGACCGGTTGCCCCGACGACTCGTGCCGGACATCCTGATCCCGGTCGAGGCCTGGCCGCTGACGCCCGGCGGCCGGGTCGACCCGGACGCGTTGCCCGACCTGCCCGCCGCGGACGCCACGACCGGTGGCCGCAAGCCGTGGGACGAGGAATTCGAGGCGCTGCTGCGGGCGGTGCTACCGGCCCTGCCCGACGACGCCGAGCTGACCGCGGACGCGGAGCTGACCGTCCTGGGCCTGAACTCGCTCGCCACGGTGGAACTGCTCATCTCGCTGGAGCACGCCTACGGCGTCAGCATCCCGGGCGGGCGGCTGGTCCTGGACCTGTTCGAAACCCCCGCGACCCTGTGGGACGGGATCTCCCGCCTGCGGGCCGCGCCACCGGACGCGGCGGGCGCGCCATGACGCCATGACGCCGGGCACGCCGTCCGGCCCCCGCGACCGACTGACAGCCAACAGGGAGGTGGACATGTCCATCGCAGACATCGACACATCATTGCGCGACGGCATCCGGGAAACCGTCGCCGAGATGCTGGAGATCGGACCCGACGAGATCACCTGGACCAGCAGTTTCCAGCGGGATCACGACGCCGACTCGTTGCAGGGCATCGAGATCCTCTCCGCCCTGGAACGCCGGTTCGGCATCACGATCGACCAGTCCATGCTGTCCAGGATGACCGACCTGTCGAGTACCTACGCCGTCGTCGCCGAAGCCATGGCGACCCGGTAGCGGGCGGAGGGGAGCTGGCTGCCATGTCGGCCGAGTCGACGCACCGGCGCGTGGTGATCACCGGCCTCGGCGTCATCAGCAGCATCGGCACCGGGGCCGAGGAGTTCGCCCGGGCGGTACGCGCCGGCCGGTCCGGCGCGCGGCCGATCCGGGCGTTCGAGACCGACGGCTTCGAGTACGTGAACGGATGCGAGGTGACGGACTTCGACCCGGCGGCGTGGATCGACCGGCTGGATCACCGGGACCTGGGCCGGGCCACCCAGCTGGCCGTCTCCGGCGCCAAGCTGGCCCTCGCCGACGCGGGGCTCGCCCCGGCGTACCTGCGCGCCCGGCCGGCGGTCATCGCGGTCGGCACGACCAGCGGCGAGACCCGGGAGGTGGAGCTGGCAGTGCAGCGCCAGCTGACCACCGGAGCGACGGACGTCGACCCGGGCGCCGCCCGCCGGGCGCGGTCGGGGCGGCTCTCTGCGGACATCGCACGGGAACTCGACCTGACCGAGGTCGAGGCGGTCACGGTGCCGACCGCGTGCGCCGCGGGCAACTACGCGATCGGCTACGGCTACGACGCGATCGCCGACGGCGACGCGGAGCTGGCGCTCTGCGGCGGAGTGGACGCCATGGTGCGGACCAACTTCATCGGATTCCACCGGCTGGGCACCATCGCGCCCACCGTGTGCGCGCCCTTCGACCGCGACCGCCGGGGCATCCTCATCGGCGAGGGGAGCGGGATCCTGGTGCTGGAGAGTCTCGACGCGAGCCTGGCGCGCGGCGCCCGGATCTACGCCGAGGTGCTCGGCTACGGCCTGAGCTGCGACTCGCACCACGCGGTGTCGCCGGACCGTGACGGTGTCGCCAACTGCATCGCCCGCGCGCACGCCAACGCCGGCGTCGCACCGGACGACGTCGACTTCATCTCCGCCCACGGCACCGGGACGAAGACCAACGACCTCACCGAGGTGGCCGCCATCCGCCAGGTCTTCGGCGACCGGCTCCCGCCGACGGTCTCGGTCAAGTCGATGTTGGGCCACACCATGGGCGCCGCGAGTGCGCTGGCCGCGATCGCCTGCGCGCTGGCGCTCACCGAGGGCTTCATCCCGCCGACGATCAACCACCGGCACCCGGACCCGGAGATCGACATCGACTGCGTACCGAACCGGGCCCGACCGGCGCGGCTGCGCCAGGTGCAGAACAACGCGCTCGCCTTCGGCGGGAACAACGCCGTCCTGCTGCTCGGGGCGTACTCATGAACGCGACGCGCACGGTCATCACGGGCTGGGAGACCCACTCGCCGCTGGGGCACGGCGCCGACGCGCACACCCGCGCCGCGGTGCTCGCCACGCGCCGCGACGACGCCCCCGCCAGGTGCCCGACTTCGAGGTGCGGCAGGTGCTCGGCCCCAAGGGGACCCGTTCCATGTGCCGGGCCAGCGGCCTCGCGGTCGCCACCACGGGACGGCTGCTGACCCGGTTCGCCCTGGACCGGCAGCACCGGGCGGGCCATACCGACGACGACCTCGGCCTGGTGCTGGCCACCAGCGACAACGTGCAGACCGTGGTCAACTTCAACCGGGACAGTTGGACCCGGTCCCGCCCCTACGACGTGGACCCGGCGCAGCTGCCGGTGTCGCTGATGAACGTGCACGCCGGACAGTGCGCCATCTGGCACCGGCTGCGTGGGCCCAACTCCACGATCTGCGGCAGTCACCTCGGCTCGTTGCTGGCACTTCGCTACACCGGCCGGCTGCTGCGGCGCGGACACGCCCGCGCGGTGCTCTGCGGGGCGGTGGAGGAGTACAGCGAGGCTCGGGCGGCGTACGCGGCGGCTCGGGCGGCGCCCGGGCCACGCCGGCCACCGGGCGAGGGCTGCGTCATCTTCCTGGTCGAATCCGCGGACCAGGTGGCCCCCGAACGGCCGGTGCTCGCCGAGTTGCTGACGGTGGAGTTCGGGTTCGCCCCGCGCGACAACGCCGTCCGGGCCGCACTCGCGGGCTGCCTGTCGCGGGCGCTGACCCGGGCCGGCGTGCCGGCGGACCGGATCGGCGCGGTGGTCCCGTCACCGGCGTTGGACGCGCGCGGCGGCGAGGAACAGCTCGCGATCAAGGCCGTCCTCGGCGAGGTGCCCGTGCTGTCGGCCACCCACGACGCCCTGGGGGACACCGACTCGGTGGCGGCGGCCTTCCAGATCGTCCGGCTGCTGACCGACCCGGCGCTGGCCGGGCAGATCGCGGCCGTCACCGCGACCGACGCCGAGGGACGGGTCGGATGCGCGCTGCTGCGGATGGCGTGACGGAACGCGACGCCCTCCCGACCGTAGGCCGGCCGAGACCGGTTGATGACCCGAGCACGGGTCGACCCCGCGTCCGGACCCGAATTGACACGTCTAGAAAGGACCTCACCGCGATGGATTCGGTCAGCACCGGCGACAGGCCGGCCGTCCTGTACCTCACCAACGGCAGCGAACTGATGCGGGTCGGCGGCAACGCGCTGCGGACCTCCGCGATCGACGAGGCGCTGCACCGCTGCGCGGCGACGACCCGGCACCGGGTGCGCTGCGTCGACGAGGAGGACTGCGCGCACGCGGCGCCGGCCGAGCCGCCGGCGGCGTCGGGCATCGGCCAGGACGCCGCCTTCCACAACGCGTACTGCTCGGTGGCGGGGCAGCAGGTGCGCCAGGTGGCCGAACGGGTCCGGCCGGACATCGTGGTGGCCACCGGGCTGGAGATGTGGCGCTACCTGTACGCGGCGAAGGAGGCGACCGGGGCGGTCGCCGTGCTCGACCTGGTGAACGCCGACTCGCAGCTCGCCAGCGAGATCTGGGCGGTGCTGCGGTCCCGCCCGGACGCCGCGACCTTCGGACTCGACGACGGTGCGGCCCTGCGCCGGGTCGAGGCCGCCGCACTCGGCTTCGTCGACCACCTGTGGACCTGCACCAGGCTGGATGCCGTGGCCCTGTCCGGGCTCCACGACTTCCCGATCGACAACGTCACGGTCGTGCCGAACGCGGTGACGTCACCGGCGGTCCGGCCGCAGCACTCCGCCGTGGAACGGATCGTCTACCTCGGCCGGTTCGGCTGGTTCCCCAACTACCTCGCCGCCGAGTTCCTGATCGACGAACTGGCACCGATGCTGGCCCGATCCGCGACCGCGCTGCCGATCGTGCTCGCCGGCTTCGGACCGCCCGCGTCGCTGCTGGACCGGCAGCTCCCGGCGGCGGTGCGGCTGCTGGCCGATCCCGTCACGATCGACCACCTGTGGCCGGACTCCCTGCTCGCCGTGCCCCTGACCCTCGGCGGCGGCAGCCGGTTGAAGATTCTCGAAGCCTTCGCGGCCGGCTGCCCGGTGGTCTCCACCGCGAAGGGTATCGAGGGCATCGACGCCGAGGACGGCGTGCACTACCTACGGGCGGAGACGGCCGCCGAGATGACGGCCGCGATCAGCCGGATCACCGCGGACCACACCCTCCGGGAGAACCTGACCAAGGCCGGCTTCGACCTTCTCAACGACGCCTACACGCCGCAGCGCCTGATCCCTCTGGTGGCGGGCAGCCTGCGGCGGCTCACCGCCGTGCACCACTGACCGCCCGGGGCGCGCGTCCGGGGTTCCGCCGATCCGGGTGCCGGCCGGCACCCGGGCGCCAACTCCGGCCCGGGCGGGGCAGCGCCCGCCCGTTGCGGGTCGGACGTCCACCGGCGCCGGCTGGCACCCGGTCAGGCACGCGCCGGCACGTCGGCCGGGTGCAGCACCGCCGCCAGTTCGGCGAGCGGGCGGAGGTTGAGGAAGTCCTCCAGGTGCAGGCCGTGCCAACCCTCCGCGGTGAGCCGGCGCAGGACCGCCGGAATCCGGTCCAGCCGTCCGCCGGTGAGCGCGTAGGGATCCTCCAGCAGCGCCCGCGGCGCCGCGTAGGCGCGGATCGCGGCCAGCAGCGCCCGCTCGCCGTCGGTGCGGGGCGGGCGGGGACGGGCCGGTGTCCCGCGACCGTCGGCAGCCGTTGCGGTCTGCCCGAACGCCGTCGGATCCATGGTCACCGCATAGCTGCGGGGGGCGATCGCGGCGGGGCAGGAATCGAGGCGCGCCATCAGCCAGCGGTGCAGCAGGACGGCGTCCAGGCCGGCGGTGCGGACCAGCACGTCGGCGTGGAGCGTGGCCCGACCCGCCTGGGTGACCAGCCGCACCGCGCACCGGGTCACGTCGGGATGCGTGGCGATCAGGTTCCGTACCGCTGCGGGTTTGATCCGGCAGCCGTCGGCCCACGCCCAGCCGTCGGGTGTCGGCGGCCGGGTGAGCCCGGCGAAGGCCGGTACGGTGCACAGGGTGAGTTCCCGCGCGGTGCCGGCCTGCTGGACCAGCAGACCCTCCAGTTGCCGGAGCAGGGCGGAGGTGGTGGCCCGGTCCCGGACCCGGCTCGGCACGTGCAGGGTCACCTCCCGGAGGTCGGGGCCGTACCCGGCGCTGAGCCGGATCCAGTTCTGCCAGGGTTCCTCGGCCTCGATCAGGCGGGTTTCGTCCAGCGCCCGGGTCAGCGTCGCGGCGTCGCACGGTTGCCGCCGGCCCGGCGTGGCGGTCGGCTGGTCGCTCACGACGAAGTTGAACTGCGGGATGAGGTCGCTGCTCGTGCCGCGTCGATGCTGCACCCGGATCCCCTCCAGCAACGTCTCGGTGTTGTCGCACTCCGCACGCTGGGTGGCCGTCAACTGCGCGCCGGCCGCCTGACGCAGCAACGACCCCACCGTGTCCGCCCAGTCGACCGCCACGCTCGCCAGCGCGGGCAGCACGGTGGAGGTCACCGTGTCCCGGCGGCGGGCACTGAACCGGTTGTTGACCACCGTCGACACCCCGATCGTCGGGAACCCGGTGGTGGCGGACATGACGGCCGCGTACGCCCCGAGCAGGACCGCCGACGCGGGAACCCGGTACCGCTCGGCCAGGCAGTCGAGGGCCAGTGCGGCGGCGGGTGACCGCAGCCGGGCGACGTGCACGCTGTGCCGGTCGGTGTCGCGTCCCTCGCTGATTTCCGGGAAGAGGGTGTGCGGGATGGACACCATCTGCCGGCGCCAGTACGCCAGGCCCGCCTGGTTGCGCCGGGCACCCGCCTCGGTCGACTGCTCCGCCACGAGTTCACGTGGCTGTCCGTGCCGGTCCCCGGCGCTGGTCGGCGCGGGGTCGAGGAGCGCGACGAGATCACGCCGGAGCACGTCCCCGCCCCACACGTCCGCGGCCACGTGGTCGAGGAGGACGAGCACGTCGAGCACGCGTTCCCCACGTGCGACGAGCACCGCCCGCGCGCAGGACCGGGTCACGTCGAACGGCGGGTACTCGGCGCCGACGATCTCCGCCACGCGCCGTTCCCGCTGTGCCGCGTCCGCGTCCGCCGGCAGCCGGACCACCTCGTACTCCAGCGCCGGGTCGCCGATCCGCTGGAACGGCTCGCCGTCGGCGGCCACGAAATAGCGGGTACGCAGGGACTCGTGCCGGTCGCAGAGGCGGTGCAGCGCGCCGGTCGCCGTCGCCAGCGCGACACCGGGCTCGGCGAGCCCGACGCGGAAGCCGACGGGGTCGAAGGTGCGGCGGTCGGGGAACCGGTACTGGTCGAGCCAGGGCCAGGCCTGCCCCCAGCTCAGCGGGTACGTGGCTGCGGCACCGTCAGCCGTGGACATGTCGGCACCTCCTGGTGTCTGGTGGCGCGGCTCGGGCGGCCCGGCCTGCGCGTGGTGCCCTCTTGATCCTCCTGGCCGTGCCCCGGGCCGGCCGTGCGGTGGGCCGCCTAGGCCGTGTCCTTGGCCTCCTGCTCCAGCAGTTCGGCGAAGGCGAGCCAACCCTCGGAGCACTGGCGCGCCAGCCGGGCCACGGAGTACGTGCAGTGTGGTGGCAGGGCCGCCGGCACCTGGTGCCACTCGGGCGCGTTGACCACCCGGAGGTTGAGCCAGCGCAGGAACTGACGGCCCGAGTCGGTGAAGCGCAGCGACGGATCCTGCTGCAGGCCACGCAGCAGGTCGTCGATGTTCGCGCCGACCCGCCTGATGGTCCGCGTCACCTGGCCGTCCACCGCCGCCGAGCGCCGTACCTCCAGCGTGGGATTCTCGCCGCGGTCGAGCCGGGCCCGCACGTCGCGGACCGTGGCCGGGGAGATGCCCGCCCGGCGCGCGGTCTCCCGCAGCGACGTCTGCGGATCGCGTCGGATGATCTCCGCCGCGATCCGGCGACCGTGATTGCTGTCCACCGGACGTGCCCTGCCGTCGCGGCCGATGCGGAACGGGGGTTGCTCCACGGTGGTGAGCGAGCGGCGGATGGTGCCCACGGTCACCGGTGCCAGGCCGGTGACCTCCGCGATGGTGCGGTCGGACCATGAGCCGAACGCGCTGATGATCCGGCGCGCCGCCGCGGTGCGGTCGGCCAGGGAGAGCGGCAGGCCGTGCCCCGCGTTCGCGCGGACGGACTCCACGAACGCCTGCTCCTCCGTACCGTCGAAGAAGTGCACGTCGATCGTCCGCTGGCCGCGTAGCGCGGCGGCGTGGAGGCGGTGCATGCCGTCGATGACCCGCATGTGCGTCCGGTGCACGAGGATCGGGGGCAGGCGACCGTCGATCTCGGCCAGGAGCCGGACGTACGCGGAGTCCGAGCCGTCGAGCCGGGGCGAGTCGGCTGGCGCGAGGCGGTCCAGCGGGACGTGGACCGGGCGGGGCGACTGCCGCGGCCTCCCCGGTACGGCCAGGACGCGCAACTCGCGGGTGAGGGTCGGGACCATGCCCGATCCGTCACTGCCGTCGACCTCTCCCATGCCGCACCCCAGTTCACAAAAGCCCGATGAGCCGATGTACCGCTACCGTCCGATGCCGTGGTGGCGTCGTGTCCTTCGCCGCCCTACACCCGGGTCCCCGGACCGGTCAGCGGAAGGACCAAGGTCGATCTTTGGTCCCCGGGGCCGGACAGTCTGCGAACCCGGACGCCTCCGGACGGTGCCGCCTCCGTCACCGGCTGAAGCCGACACCGGCCGCCGAGCCCGCCGGACGGCACCGGACAGGTCGACACGTACGGCCTCGACGTGGCCACATGCATCCGCGCGGATCCCCGGTGATGAGTTGTCGCGCCCGCACCCGTCACACCTACGACGGGGCAGTTCCAGACGGAAGGATGGCGTGATGAGGGCGGACACACGGCTGGAGGCGCTGGGTGTGAGCGGGCTGGGTGAGGTCGACGAGTCGGCGTTCTCGGGGCTGGCGCAGCGGCACCGGCGGGAGCTGCACGTGCACTGCTACCGGATGCTCGGGTCGTTCGAGGATGCCGAGGACACCGTGCAGGAGACGTTCTTGCGTGCCTGGCGGCGGCGGGAGACCTTCGCGGGGCGGTCGACGTTCCGGGCCTGGCTGTACCGGATCGCCACCAACGCCTGCCTGGACCTGCTCGCCAAGCGCCGCCCGGAGCCCGCGACCGGCGGCGAGGTGCGGTGGCTGCAGCCCTACCCGGACCGGCTGCTCGACGAGCTGCCCGCGGGCGACGCGGACGAGCCGGAGACCGTCGCCGTCGCGCGGGAGACGATCGAGCTGGCGTACCTGATCGCAGTCCAGCACCTCGCGCCGCGCCCGCGGGCCGTGCTGATCCTGCGGGACGTGCTCGGCTGGCCGGCGAAGGACGTCGCGGAACTCCTCGGCGACTCGGTGAACTCCGTGAACAGCGCGTTGCAGCGGGCCCGCGCCGGCATGCGGGAACACCTGCCTGCCGAGCGGCAGGACTGGACCGGCGGCGAGGAGGACGCCGGGACGCGCGAGCTGGTGCGCCGCTACACCGACGCCAGCGTGGCCACGGACGTCGACGGGATCGCCGCACTGCTGCGGCACGACGTCCGCTGCTCGATGCCGCCCACGCCGGGCCTGTACGTCGGCCGCGACCCGGTCGTGAACAGCTGGATCGAGGACGGCTTCGAGGACCTGGGACAGCTGCGCACCGTCCGCACCTGCGTGAACCGGCAGCCCGCCGTCGCCTTCTACCTCTGGCGGTCACAGGAGGGCGCGTACCTGCCGCTGACGATCGACGTCCTGCGCGTCACCGGCGGAGCGATCACCGAGATCGTCACGTTCCACGACGACCGGTTTGCGCAACTCGGGCTGCCGGAGCGCCTGCCGGCGGACGGCACGGAGTAGTTGCCGAAGGAGGGAGGAGCGACATGAACAGCAGGAATGACACCGGGGTGGCCGCCAGCCCGGCATCGGATCAGACCAGTCATGCCCACCGACCGCGCGGGGTCGCCGGCACCGGCTTCGTTGCCACGCTCGCCGCGATGGTGGCCACCACCCTCGCCGCTGCGCTTGCCCAGGCCGTTGGCGTCGACTTCGAGGTCCCCGATGGTGGGGAGGAGGCGATTCCGTTGTCCGGGTTCGCCGTGGTGACCGGCTTCTTCTCGCTCGTGGGCACCGGCATTGCCGTCGCTCTGCGTCGTTGGAGCGACCGCCCCGGTGAGCGATTCGTGTGGACGGCAGTGTCGCTGACCGCGATCTCGTTGGTCCCGCCCCTGCTCTGCGGGGCAGACACCGCCACCATCGCCGCCCTCCTCGGGCTACACCTCGTCCCCGCGGCGGTGATGATCCCCACCCTGGCACGGAGCCTCCGCACGGGCCGCGCCGCAGCCGTGTTCCAGGGCGTACGGTCGGGGTCCGGGCGTTAGATCTCGCCCGTGCCTCCGGTCGTTAGGCACCCGGCAGCGGTACCCACCGATCACCGACGGCGGCGTGGAGCGCCAGCAGCAGAAGGTTGATCAGGATGGCCGCGAGGATGCCGAGGACGAGACCGAGGATCCCACGGTCCCGCCGCTCCCGATCGCCGGGCATGGCGGCCGGCACCACCGGACGTGACCACGGGCGGTCGCGGGACAACCAGAAAAGCATCCCGAGGCCGTACGGTGCGGTGGAGACCAGCCAGAACCAGAACCATCGAGTGCCGAGAACCGGAGCCGGACCGGCAACAAGCACGCCGAGGGAGATGGCAGCGAGGAGCAGCCCGATCCCGGTGACGGTGGCGGCGGCCCACCGGGGACGGACCTCGCCGGCGCGGTGCTCCGGACCGCCGGCCCGCAGATCCTGCCCGATACCGACGGCCCCGGGCCCGGAGTAGCTTGCCGGGTCGACGGCGCCCGTGGTGGTGACCTGGTCGAAGCGATCGGTGTCGGTCCAGTACACCCGACCGTCGGGGGTCCGCCACGCGAACAGCGGACCGAGCGTGCTGGACGCCCGCAGACCGGACGCTCCGAACCACGGCCGCGGACCGCCGCCGGCGGCCCAGCTGTCGCCCCACTGGTATGCCGTCACCCGGCCGGCGACCACGGCCGCCCTCGCCTGCTCGTAGCTCTGCTTCCGGGGCGCCGTCCACCAGCTGACCGCTGCTGCCAGCAGCCACACCAGGACCAGAGCGAGCCGCAACACGGCCCACCACCGCGACGTCCGCCCAGCCAGCGCAACGGCCACGACACGCACCCCCCCCCGCACGACCACATGGTTCCAGTACATGTCTAGTCGCCGGGAATGGTCTCCGGCGGCGACGGCGAGAGTGCCGCGCTGAAGCGGGCCGCGACCGCCGCCACGGCGGCACGCAGTTCGGGGCCTTCTGCCACGGAGAAGTCGAACGGGACGGCGGCCAGCCACTCCTGCGCGTACATCGCGGGGTTTCTGGTGCTACCGACCAGCACGCATCGGTCGCCATCCGCCTGGAGGCGGCCCATCGGCGGCCGGATCCAGGGCACCACCTTCTCCCGCGCCGCGTGGAACACCACGCGGGTGAGGTACTTCCAGCCCGCGCCCAGATTTTCCTCGAGCGCGGCAACAGGATCCAGGTCGCCGGGCGGCGTGAAGCCTCGCGCGGTCTGCCGTACGGCCCGGACTCGGTCGACCCGGTACGTGCGGATGGCGTCCGCGCGGTGCGAGTGGCACAGCAGGTACCAGCGCCCGTACCGCACCACGACTGCCCACGGGTCGACCTCGGCGTCCCACTCCTCGCCGCCCTCGCCCTGATAGGTGACCACGACGCGGCGCCGGTCGGCGACGGCGGTGACCAGGGTGCTCGTGATGGCGGGGTCGGGGCGGCTCGAATATCGGTCAGGGGCGGCCGAGGCGTGGACCCGCAGCGCCGCCGCCTGCCGTCCGACGCTGTCGGGGAGAGCCCGGATGACCTTGCTGAGCGCCGAGCCGATCGGGTCGTCGTCGTCGATTGCTTCCGGCTGCCCGTCGAGCACGGCCATGACCAGGCCGAGCGCCTGCTCCTGGGTGAAGACGACCGGCGGCAGTCGGGTGCCGCGGCCCAGCCGGTAGCCGCCGTACGGCCCGCGGACCGACTCGACCGCGATGCCGGCCTCGCGAAGGATCTCGACGTAACGTCGCGCGGCCCGTTCCGTCACGCCCAGGGCCGAGGCCAGCTGGCCGGCGGTCGCGCCGGGACGTGCCTGCAGGATCTCGAGCGCGCGGACGGCCCGGGCGGTGGGGCTCGGACCGGTTCGCACAGCGGAGACAATACCGGAAGTAGAACGTCCGGAATCGGCTCTAGGTTGGTTCCATGACCGCAGAACAGATCGTGCTCCTTGGTGGCCTGTGGCTCGACGAGTCGGTGTGGACCAGCGTCGCGCGCGAGCTGGAACAGGGGGGCCGCCATCCGGTGCCGGTGACCCTGCCGGGGCAGGGCGACGGGAACAGGTCGGCGACGCTGGCCGATCAGCTGACCGCGGTGCTTGCCGCCGTGGACGCGGGGCCCGGCAAATCGGTGGTGGTGGGACACTCCGCAGCGTGCACCCTGGCCTGGATGGCGGCCGACGCGCGGCCCGGTAGGGTCGCGAAAGTGGTGCTGATCGGCGGGTTCCCGTCGAGCGACGGGCAGCCGTACGCGGACTTCTTCGAGATCACCGACGGCGTCATGCCGTTCCCGGGGTGGGACCCGTTCGAGGGCGCGGACGCGGCCGACCTGGACGAGCGGGCGCGGCGGGCGTTCGAGGCGGTCGCGATCCCGGTCCCACAGGGCGTGGCCAGGGGCGTCGTACACCTGACGGACGAGCGGCGGTTCGACACACCTGTCGTGATGGTGTGCCCCGAGTTCACCCCAGCCCAGGCACGGGAGTTGATCGCCGCGGGCGACATACCCGAGTTGGCCCGGGCCAAGCACGTCGACCTGGTCGACATCGACTCCGGGCATTGGCCGATGCTGACGCGGCCCGCAGAACTGGCCCGGATCCTCGCCGCCGTCTAGCCGCACACGGAGACCACACCTGCGGACCACGTCGGACTACGGCTACCTGCCATCGACGGCGCTGACGTCGCCGCGTACAGCGTCAGCAAGGCGGCGCAATTCGGTCTCATGAAGGCCCTTTCCGGCGATGGCAGGCGCTCCACGTGCAGTTCCCTTGACACCGCTATGACCTGCGCTTGTGCCGGCTGGCTGCCAGGCGCCCCAGAGCGGGCCTCAGGGCTTGGCCCGGGGCAGCCAGAAGGCGTCTTGCCAGGCCCTTTGGCTCTGGCCGGAGGCTGGGTTCTCCCAGGCGCCGCGTCGCCTCTGCCAGTTCCGCTCCGGTTTCACGTACGGTCGAGGTCAGGCTCCCCAGCTTGGAGTTGACCTCTTGCAGTTGTTCGACGAGCTTGCCGATCGTGGTCTGTCCTATCCACGTGTCCTGCATAGGTGTGAGGTCGATGTCGTACGTGAGTTCCGGCGCCGGGCCGAACGGTCCATCCGCGTTGACGATGAAGGTGAACTCGTTGCTGACTCCGGGCTTGAAACGCTGGGCTCCGATGTCGAAGAACAACTCCATCCGGTGGCCCGGTGGCATCGTCTTCACTCCTCTGGTGAAGATGTGCCACTCGTGGATCGGATTCCGTCCGTCACCGTCGAGCGAGGTGGTTATCGGCTGTGCCAGTTCGATCCGTACGTTGCGGGCGATCGACGGGCCGATATTCTCGATCGACAGCATGAGGACACTGCGGTCGTTCGGTGCCGGCCCGATGTCCACCACCACCATCGGTTGGAGCGACTCCTCCTGGGCCTGACGAGTCGCTCGGTGGGCCGCGTCGGTCTGGGCAACCTGCTGGAGCAGAAGTTCGATCTGGCGTCGTCCCAGTTCGGTCTGTTCGCGGGCGGAGTCGGCCTGCGACCGCGCCGCCTCGGCTGACGCCTTGGCTGCCTGCGCCGAGCGCCAGCTGTAGATGAGGCCGAGGAGCGCGAGCACGGCCACGGTGGCCGACAGCCGATCGACCGTGAGCCAGCGCAGTGCCTCCGGGATCCGGTCAACTGCCCCACTCACGCCGCTGCCCTAGTCGTCGGAGGCGTAGGAGATCGCGATGTTGCGGGCGGCGTCACCGAGGTCATGCTGGGCGATCCAGTCGAAGAAGATCCGGGGCCCACGGCGTAGTACGCCATCGTCGATCCGGAGGACTCCGATGCATCGGGCGAACCGCGCGGCTCGTCGATATTTCGACCAGGGCGGCTTACCGATGTCGGCACGGGGCAGCCCGGCTGCGGGAAACCTGCGGATCATCGCCATGCCGTCGGTGCCGAGTTGCTGTTGCCAGGCAGAAAATGTTGACAGGCATCTGTCGGAAACGATCTCCTCCGCCTCGTCGAGCGTCTGCCCGTCCCAGACCTCGGCGAGCAACCGGGTAGAGAGCCAGGCATGTCCACCGGCGAGATCCATCACCCGGTCCACCGCGTTTCCGCCGACGATCTCCACCAGCTTCGCGACGGCGACGACATCGAGCGGCTCGATGTATCTCACCTCGGCGGTGTTGAGCGGTGGCGAGCCCTTGTCGTGCGGATCCCGGAACAGCACCAGCACCGGGCCGCCCACCAGCAGAATCGAGATGTCGCTCCGTAGGTGGGTGTCGTCCAGCCAGCGGAGGAAGGAATAGAAGCCGGGGCCCCACCGCGCCTGGAGGAGGCGGTCCGCCTCGTCGATGACCAGCGCGAGCGGGCGGAGGTGATCGAGTGCTCGGACGATCTCGCTGCGGGTCGCCTGCTGATGGGTGGTTTCCGGCCGGTGCTCCACCGCGCTGCGTAGCGCGCCCAGCGCGGATGCCTCCGTGGTCAGATCCCAGCCGGCGGCATCGGTCCGGACGAGGCGCCGCGCAAGCCCGTCGCTCGACAGTTGGCGGGCCAGGGTGGTTTTCCCCGCCCGTCGGCCGCCGATGAGCAGCGTCGACTTTCCCTGCTGAAGGAGGGCCGTCAGCTGCCGCAACTCGGCCTCGCGACCGACGAACAAGTCAGGCGAGAGCAGCGGATTGCCTGCCATGGCTACCAGCTCCCGCTTCCGTCGCGGTCGAGTATCCACTTCTCGAACAGCCCGATGCGGATCCGCTGGTCGGTAACCAGTCCCTGCCTCCGCAGTGTCGCCTCCGCCTCGCTCCAGTCGCCACGGCGGTTGGACGGCTTGCGCCCAGGTCGGGCCAGTGCCTCCAGGACATGCCGCTCGCCGACAGTCATGAAGTCCCAGAGGTTGTTGCGCAGGACGTATCCCACCGCATCCGATTCCTCAAGTTGGTCGAGCCCGGCATCGAGGTCTGCTCCGGTCAACAGTGTGGCATCCTGACGACACCGGTACGACTCTCCGGCAAGGGTGCGGGCGAGCGACGGGTGTCCGCCGCTCAGCCGGAACAGCCGCTCGGTGAACCCCGTGGTGACCTCGGTGACGCCCATCTCGCGGGCCAGTGAATGGACCATCTCCGTCAGCGCCTCGGCGTCGAGAAGCGGCAGGGGAGTCTCCTGGAAGAAGCTGAAGAGCGGGTTCGTTCCGGCCGGGCCGAGGTGGTTGACGCGGTTCGCCACCGGTCGGAGGTCTGCTCCGATCACCACCACCGTCCGGCGGTCTCCCTGGGCCAGTAGACGGAGCGCTCCGCTGGCTCGTACCCACCGTCGTGCGGCGTCGAGTTCGTCGGGCTCGGGGAACACCCGCTCGATCTCGTCGAGAACGACGGTCAGGCGAATCGATCGTCCGACATGGTCGATCCGCTCATGGAGCTGCCGCTCCAGCTCGGAGACGGTGTTCGGCGTCGAGGTGGTGAACGGCCAGTCGACCTGCTCGAGCCGCCCCCACCGGTCGAAGGCTTCGATCATCAGGTGAAACAGCGCGGTGGGCCAGTCTTCGGTGTGACGGTCGAAGCGTTGCAGGTCGACCATGCAGACCGGCTGGTCCACGAGGTGCTGACGCAGGATGTTGAGCAGACTCGTCTTACCGACCTTCCGCAGGCCGGTGATGAGGACGTGCTCATCGCGCTTGATCGCACTACCGATCGTGTTCAACAGGACATCTCGACCAAAGAGGAAACGCTCGTCGGTGAGAGCGTTCTTGGTGTCGAAGAGGTTGTCCCTGGTGCCATAGCGGCGCTCAAGCTCATCAAGGAAAGGCTTGACTCGGCCGTCCGTGAACGCGGCGCGGAGGGCGCGCAGTGAAACGGTTACCACCGGCTTGCCGTCCAGCCGCATCCGGTCGGCGGCGCGCTCCACGTCGCTCCGCAGCGGGTCGGTGTGGACGAGGTAGCCCACCCGGCCGTGACGGGCGTATTCCCCGAACGGGGAGAGCCCGGTGGCCGTGGTACCCACGTTGGTGACCACCCAGACCGGACCGGGCGTGAACAGGCCGGGAACTCCTGTCGCGTCCAAGGGGCGACCGGCGGCGCTGAACGCGGCCTGGACCACCGACCGGGCGTCGTGATCCGGAGACGACACGACGGCACCGCCGGCATCGGGGTGGAAGGCATTTGGCACAGACTGGAACGACACGTCGAGAGCTGCTGGAACCGGGAGTTCGTGGGCGATCTCGGCGATGTTGGTCGCGAGCTCGAACAGGAACTCGCGGTAGTCGTCCCTGTACCGCTGCAACCGCATCAGCTGCCGTACTCCCATGGCGCGGTCGAGGACGGTGAACGGTTTTCCGTATCGATACCGACGGGCGACCTCGGGTATGCGGCCCGGATCGGTAGGAATCCACGGCAGCGGGACCAGTGCTCTCGCCGCGACCTGCTGACGGTCGCCCCACGCCTGCTCCAGGCGCCTGCTGAAGAAGGCCCACTCCCTGCCGCACACATCACTCCGGTAGTAGCGGGGGGTGCTGAGGGCCACAAACGTCCGGCAGGTGGACAGGGCATCGGCAAGACGCTCGGGCCACCGTTCACCTGGGACGGACCGGTCCACGAACCCGACCACGGCGTCCTGGGGAAGACCCGCGACCAGCCGTACGTCCGCGCTCAGGTCCTCATAGAAGCGCTGTACGAGGGCGTCCTCGTCGCCTCGGGCATAGCTGAGGTAGAAGTACAGCACCGGCGCCCCCTGGTTGACCGTGCCACCACGTTAGGGCGTCCGGGCGACGAAGTGGAGACTCGACCGGCCGGCACGTGCCTACATCCTCCCCCCTGGCGGCAACCTTCCGAGAAGCCCGGCCAGATCGCTGGATGTCGGTCGGTGTCAGACTGTCTGGGTCGCGTTCGCCATGATCTTCAGGGCGGTTCGCCGGGGTAGTCGGCGCAGGATGGCGAGGTTCAGGCGGTTCCTGGTGCCTGAAACGACCTGGACGGGTGTGCGGCTCGCGTCGAGCGCGCGTAGGCCGGCGGTTACGACCTGGTCGGGCGTCTGGAACCGGGCACCCTTCTCGCTGGTGTGTGACGTGGCGTAGAACTCGGTGCGCGTGGGGCCGGGGGACAGGGCGAGCACCCGGACGGGTGCGTGGCGTAGTTCGTAGGCGAGCGCCTCGGTGAAGCTGAGCACGTAGGCCTTGGTCGCCGCGTAGACGGCCATGTTGGGTGTCGGCTGGTGGCCGGTGAGGCTGGCGACGTTGACGATGGCTCCCTGCCCGGTGGCGAGCACGTCGGGGAGGAACTCGCGGGTCACCTCGCTCAGCGCGGTCACGTTGACGGCGATCTGCTCGTTGATCGACTCGATGCCGCTGTCGGCGAACGCACCCGTCGCGCCGAGGCCTGCGGAGTTGACGAGGATGGAGATGGCGATGCCGCGTCGGGTCACCTTCTCGTGGAGCGTGCTCGCGGCGCGCGGCCGGCTGAAGTCGGCTTCGAGCACGGTGACGGTGACCCCGTGGCTCTCGTGTAGGCGGCGAGCCAGCGTGTCGAGCCGGTCGACCCGTCGGCCGGCGAGGACGAGGTTGGCTCTCCTCGCCGCGAGGGTGGTGGCGAATTCGCGGCCGATGCCGGAGCTGGCGCCGGTGACGAGGGCGGTCGCGTCGTGGTAGCGCATGGCTTCTCCTCCACGTCTATGGTTAACACCTGTTCATGAGAGGTGGTGAACAGATGTTAACCAACACTGGTGAACACCTGTCAACCGCGCGGGTGGAACGATCTCTGGGCATGGAGTGACACAGATGGCAACGGACGAGGCAGGCGCGGCAGGACGACGGAGGCGGCGCGAAGGCGATCAGCTCCGCGGCGAGCTGTTGCGAGCCGCTGCCGCCCTGGCCGCGGTCCCCGTCCGGTGGCGATTCCCCCGTTGCGCGCCGTGGCCCGGGCCTGCAATGTCTCGGCCGCCGCCGTCTACCGGCACTTCTCGTCGCAGAGCGCGCTCACCAGGGCCCTGCTGGCCACCCAGTACGAGGCGTTCGAGGCCGCCGTGCTGCATGACGACGACCCGGCACGGTCGGCGGGCGATCGCGCGCGACGGTTGGTACGCGCCTACGTGCGTTGGGGTCTGACCAATCCGGGGATGTATCAGCTGCTGTTCGAGAGCGCCGATCAGCTCGGCGCCGACAGCGGCATCGGTGACGTCGCCCACGAGACCATCGAGCTGGCCCAGCAGCTGCTGGTCGCCGGGGGTGGGCCCGATGGAAGGCCGCTGACGCCGGACGAGGCCGCATGCCAGAGCGAGCGGATCTGGTTCGGCCTGCACGGGATCGTGTCGTTGCGGATCCACAAGCCGGCCCAGGAGTGGCTCACCGACCCCGAGGGCGAGGCCGAGCGCCTGGTCGGCGCACTCCCATGAGCTTGCGCGTGGGATGTCCCGACCTGACCGGTACGGGCGTCCGGTGCGGAGCTGGGCGCCGGTACCGGTGATACGTGCAGATTCGTGGCGGCGAATGAGACCAGATGAGGGCCTCAGCTTCCTGCCGTTGTGGCCTGCGCGTCCCACATGCTGATGACCACGCCGAACACGAAGAGCTGCAAAGCTGTCGCGAGGCCCGGCAGCTCGATGGCGACGTCGCCGCGCCCGAAGCTGGTCTTGCGTACCGGACCCACTCGTGTGTCGCCGATGAGGAGTTCCTCCTCGCTGCTCCAGGAGGACTTACGCCGGAAGTGGTAGGTCCGCCCGGCCGCCTCGACGGTCCACCGTTTGCGGCCTACCCGGTCGGCCGAGGCGACCGTGGCCCCCGCGTCGTCGACCATCGTGTACTTGTTGCCCCACACGTTGGAGCGGACCTGAAAACGCCGCCCGTCGAACTCGAACTCGCCCCCGCTCTTCCACACCGAGCGATCCCACACCGCGATCTCTCGGCCTTGGTCCGTCACGCTGTAACGGCTCCGCCAGATGCTGATCTTCCGAGCTTCCACTCGACCAGAGTAGGTAACCCGGCTTCAGGGCGGCACGCGAGAACATCGGGCGGAAGGGCAGCAGCCACCCGGCGTGGCCAACGGCTATGCGAAGCGCTCGGCCAGCCTCGTCAGCTTGGTGACGTACGCCGGCCAGTCGTAGTCGTGGGGGATGTTGCTGTTCTCCCGTCGCCAACCGATCGCTCCGTCGTGCTGCTCGCGCATGATGTCGGCGTGACCGGCGTGACGGGCGAGGTCGGCGGTCACGTGGACGATGATCCTGTGCAGTGTCACGTCCTGTGCACCGGGCCGCCACCACGGCACCTGCCCCGGCGCGTCGAGCGGTAGCTGTTCGACCGTCTGGTCGGCGAACACCCCGACCCGGCGATACAGGTCGATCAGCCCATCCCTCGTCTCGTCCTCGCCCGCGTACCAGTCTGCCTGTGGATCGTCCGCGAACGCCGGCATGGGGACCAGTTCCTCAGGCGTCGGGAATTCGCGCCCGAAGGTGGCCCCGAAGTAGCCGGCTTCGACATTGAGGCAGTGCTTGAGGATTCCCAGCAGGTTGTTGCCGGTCGCGGTGCGGGGCAGCCTGGCTTCGCGTTCGCTCAGCCCGTCGAGCTTCCAGATCAGGTCGTCGCGAGTCGCCTGGAGGTAGTGGTGCAGCGCAGCCTTCGCATCGCCCAGGTCAGCCATGCCCGCCAGTCTTCCCGGTGCGCCGAGCCGCGGACCAGGTGGGTCGTCCGTGAAGTCATCGGGAGCCGGATCGAGGCCGGGACCGAGTGGCCCTCGCGAACGTCTGCGAGCCGCCAGTGGCGTATCCCTCAACCCGCTGCGCACCGAGGTGATCTACGGTGGCAGTCGAGGAGCGCAGATGATGCTACGACCTGGGGTGCAGCGTGCCCTGATCGCTGCCGTCCAGGTACTCGGCCTGGCAGTGTGGTTCTCGGCCTCCGCCGTGGTGCCGGCGCTGCGTGAGTCGTGGCAGATCGGCGCGACCGCGTCCGTCTGGCTGACGGCGTCCGTCCAACTGGGGTTCGTGGCCGGCGCCATCACATCAACCATGCTGAACCTGGCCGACCGGACCAAGGCGCACCTGTTGATGGCCGGGTGCGCGACGCTGGCCGCCGCCTGCACCGGCGTCTTCGCCGTCGCCGTCGGCGGACTGGCCGGTGCCATCCCGCTGCGGTTCCTCACCGGCGTGTTCCTGGCCGGGGTGTATCCGGTCGGCATGAAGCTGACCGGATCCTGGGCGCCGCCGGCCCGTCGGGGTCTCGCGTTCGGCGTCATGATCGGCGCGCTGACCCTCGGCTCGGCGTTACCGCACCTGATCGGCGGGCTGGGCGATCTGCCGTGGCGCGGCGTGATGGGCACCGCGGCCGGATGTGCGGTCCTCGGCGCGGTGCTGGCCGTGGCCTTCGTGCGGGAGGGTCCGCAGTTCGCCCCGGGCCCGCCACCGCGTCCGAATCCGCGGTACGCCCTGGCGATGTTTCGTCAGCGTGGTCCTCGGTTGGTGAACTTGGGCTACTTCGGGCACATGTGGGAGCTGTACGCCTTGTGGACCTGGCTGCCGAGCTTCCTGATCGCGGGAACGGCGGTCCGGACGGGTCGCGATGACGCGAACGTCAGCATGCTCGCGTTCCTGGCCATCGGTGTGGCTGGGGTTGCCGGATGTCTGGCCGGCGGTTGGGCCGCGGACCGGTTCGGACGACCGCGAGCCGCGGTCACCGCCTTGGTGGTCAGCGGCGCCTGCTGCCTGACATCGCCGCTGTTCTTCACCGCCCCGCCCGGCGCCGTCGTGGTGCTGGGTGTGGTGTGGGGTGCGGCGGTGATCGCGGACTCCGGTGTCTTCTCCACCGCGTTGAGCGAGGTCGCCGACCGGCGTTACGTCGGCACCGCGCTCACCGCGCAGACGGCCATCGGTTTCGCCTTGACGGTCGTCACCATCCAACTCGTACCCGTCCTGGCCGACTCGGTCGGCTGGCGCTGGGCCTTCTGGCTGCTCGTCCCCGGCCCGCTGGTGGGCGCGCTGGCGATGCGCGCGTTCGGCCACCAGCCCGGCCGCGCGTGAACGCAGGTCTGTCCGGCGTCGCTTCTCCGGTGGGTGACATGCGCACGTCAGCGGCCAGCACCTGATGGATCTCGGCCTGCACGCCGGCGAGTGGGACCAGCGCAGCGCGGACGGCGGCGAGCCATTCCGCCTTGGTCGATGTGGTTGAACCCGGCCTGTGGTGGACGAAGTCCTCGCTCAGGGACCGGGCGAGCGCATCGACGTCACCTGTCTCGATCAGCGGTGCCAGCGCCCCTTGGACGATGCTCTTGTTTTCGGTGGTCATGGACGCAGAGAGTTGCGGCTGTTCTCGACCATCACCACGTTTGGCAGCCCGATGGACATCACGATCGACGAGGTCGCAATCGAGTCCTACTACCCGGCAGACGCGCAGAGCGCCACCTACTTCACGCAGTAGCGCTGTCCGGGACGGGACCGGCCCCAGCGACGGCTGCCCTATGAGGGTGGTCATCGCCGATCATCGACGACCACCTGTGCAGACGCCGGACGCCCCCGGTATCGGGCGGGGCTGATCCCGAGGTGGCGCTTGAAGTGCCGGGTCAGGTGGGACTGGTCATAGAATCCGGCCACCGTGGCGACCTCGGCGGGGCGCTGGCCGGCAAGGAGCAGCCGGCGGGCCAGCTCGATACGGCGGCCGGTCAGGTACAGGTGCGGCGGCAGCCCGTGCGCGTGGGTGAACGCCCGGACCAGGTGGGTCGGATGAGCGTGCAGCAGCTCGGCGGCCTCGCGCAGGGTGATGCCCTCGGCGGTCCGGGCGTCCAGCAGCTCGCGCATCCGTACGGCGAGACCGCGGGCGACCGGCGGGGCGAGGGCCGGGGGGTGCCGGCGTAGGTGCAGGCTGAGTCTTTCCAGGATGAACGCGAGACGGCTGTCCGCCTCGAACGCGTCACCAGGCTGGGCGAGCACCTGGTGGAGCTGGTGGATCCGGTGGCGAAGCTGCCGGTCGGGCAGGCTCGGCTCGTCGACGGCCGCACCGGCCAGCTCCGCGCCGAGGACCGACGTGTCGAGGTACAGGACGCGCTTGCGGAAGCCCTGATGCGTGGCCGAGCGGCCGTCGTGGGGCACGTGCGGCGGCAGGAGGGTGACGGACGGCCGCAGGGCGCCGTGCTGATGCCGGTAGAGGTCGAAGCGGATCGCCCCGTCGTCAACGATCAACAGCGTCCACACGTCGTGCGTATGGGACGGGTATGCGTGGTCCACGAAGTGCGCGTGGAACACCTCGGCGATCCCGGGCACCGCGGGACGCCACGCGCTGACGTGCGGACCCGCCGGCCGTGTGGCCACACCAAGAACGTACAAGACGGGTCCGTCCACCAGGGGGCAGGCTCGAAGCCATGAGCGAGCCGATCCGCTTCGACACCAAGATTGCTGTTCTACTCCGGGACGACCTGGCGACCTGGCAGCGGCTGAACGTCACCGCGTTCCTGGTCAGCGGAGTCGCGGGGGCCGGGCCGGAACTGCTCGGCGAGGAGTACCTGGACGCGGACGGTACCCGGTACCTGCCGATGTTCCGCCAGCCGGTCCTGGTCTTCGCCGGCGGTCGGGACACCCTGACCAGCGCCCACGCGCGCGCCCTCGGGCGCGGCCTCCGCATCTCGATCTTCACCCAGGAGCTGTTCGGTACGGGCAACGACCGGGACAACCGCGCGGCCGTGCGGGCGGTCCTCCGCGAGAAGCTCGACCTGGTGGGGCTGGCGCTGCACGGCCCACGCAATGTGGTGGACAAGGTGCTCAAGGGGGCCAGCCTGCATCGCTGAACGCCGCCGTTCCCGTTACGGGGCAGTTGTCGTGGCGCAAACGAGCGCAGTCCGGGATAGCCTTGGCGCATATGGCTACCTATCGCAGTGCCTCAGTGCTTCTCTCCTCGGACGGCACCAGGACCCCCGGCACGGCCGCGCTCTTCGCCGAGCCTGCCCGCAGGGGTGGGACCCCGCCGTGGGCCGGCGACTTCCGACCTGCCAACAGCGCCGGCAACGGCCCGAAGAACGCGGTCGGGAAGACCTTCACGTTGGAGCTGCCCGACGGCAGCACCGGCAAGGTCGTGGTCCAGAGCCTCAAGAGCGGGAAGGGGGGCGTCGTGCTGGCGTTGATGGGCCAGGACGCGCCCCCCTTCTGATCAGGACACTGATCGCCGCCGGCTGGCGAGGGCCGGTATCGGCAGGCGTCCACGATGGTCCGTCGGTCACGGGCGTTCGAACAGAACCAGAGCGGTTGCTCCGGCCGGAAGGGCGGGGCAACCGCTTGCGTCGGGCTCTGCCTGGGCCGAGCACCCTGAACCACCCTTTCGGTCTAGTGACCGACGCTCACCTTCGGGTGGCGCTCGGCGAACTCCCAGACGATCTCGCTGGCGTCGGGGCCGGCGTGATCGGTGTAGCTGCCGTCGCCGGCCGGGCCCGGCCAGGCGTGCCCCATGTCCTGGACGAGGTACGACTCGACGATCGACGAGCCGTCCGGTGCCTTGATCGTCGAATGCGTGTACGCGTGTCGGTCGTTACCGGCTGGCACGGACACGGTCTCCTCGACCAGGTCGAGGCTGCCGTTGGGCAGTCCGTCGTCGACGAGATCACTCACTGCGGTCCAGTGTGCGACGAGTCGGGTGGCGACCAGGGGTGGAACGACTGTGTCCTGTTCGCCCTGGATGACGAGCAGTGGCACCTGCCGGGCCCGATCGCCCATCTGCGCCCAGGCTTGACGTGCCGTGTAGAGCGGTGACGTCGAGTCCGGCTCGTCCGGGTCGACCTGGTTGAGTCCGTACTCACCACCTGCGACCGAGGTGACCGTGGCGAAGACGTCGGGGTAGGTCGCGCCGAGGATGACGGCGGTTCCCGCGCCCGAGGAGGCGCCGGCCACGTGCACCCGCGCGGGATCCGCGTCGTACTCCTGGACCACCTGGCGGGCGACACCGGCGAGCAGCGCGGGTTCGCCGGTGTGTCGGTGTTGCTCCCGGGGGTCGGCCGAGTTCCAGCAGTTGATCGGACTGCGGAAGATCCGTTGCGTCGGGTAGACGACGATGAAGCCTTCCCGGTCGGCCAGGCTGTTGAACTGCGTCGTGGACTTCATGGAGTTCCATCCGTAGCCGGTCATTCCGCAGCCGTGGATCGCCATGACGACCGGCAGCCGGGCCGTACCGTCGTACTGAGGCGGAAGGTGGACCTGGTAGCGCTGCGAGCCCACCTCGCTCTCGTACACGTGGTTGTGGTCGCCCTCCCGCATCTGCCATGGCAGGCCGAACTGGAACGCGGCGGTGCCGGCGGCGATGGCGACCAGGACGGCGACGAGTGCGCCGGAGACGATCCACCGCCATCGCCTGCGCGGGGCAGCGGAAGGCTCGGTCTCGACAGCGCGCGTGGCGTCGGAGGTCATCGGCGGGGTTCCCAACGGAAGAGCCGGGTGGCGAGCACGACGGCGATGACGACCCAGGCCAGCGTCGGTGCGAGCAGGGGCAGGGATTCGGTGACGGCGACGCCGCCGTTCCAGGCATTCATGGTCAGTTCGGTGGCGGAGCCGCCGGGCAGGAGCCGCTTGAGCAGGGTGAGGTCCTCGGTGCCGCTGACGCCCACCCAGCTGGTCACGCCGATCACGCCGAGGGTGACGGGCAGGGTGGTGACCTGGGCGTGTTCGGGCGAGTTGGTCAGTCCGGCGGTGGCCAGGGCCAGGCCGATCATCATGGCCAGGGTCGCGAGGGCCGCCACCGCCAGCAGGACCACGTTGGCCGGCCGGCCGGCGATCACGGCCAGGGCGGTCAGGATCGCGGTCACCTGCACCACGGCGAGGACCACGACGGGCAGCAGCAGGCCGGCGAGGATGCCGGCGTCGCAGGCGGCGGTGGATCGCAGCCGCTTGAGGAAGAGGTTCTGACGCCGGGAGGCCAGGGTGGTGACGGCGGTGGCGTAGAGCCCGAACGCGGCCACGGTGAACATCACGATCGCCGCGATGTAGCCGAGACTGCCGATGGCGGCGAAGGTCTCGTGCTGGCGGACGAAGAGCACGCAGATGGCCACCGGGACGATGAAGCTGGTGATCAGCACCAGCCGGTTCCGGAAGATCTGGATCAGCTCACTTGCAGCGATGGGAAACACGGACATTCCTCTCGGGAACGGGTCGGCGGGCGGGCCGGGGTCAGCTGCTGATGGCGCGGAAGACGTCGTCGAGCCGGGTCGGCCCGGCCTGCAGGTCCTGCAACTCCACGGCGTTGTCACTGGCCCACCCCAGCAGGAGATGCAGGTCCTTCTGCAGGCCGAAGGTCTCGATCACGACCGTGCCGTGGGCGTCGACGACGGCCTGCAGCGGCAGCGTCGGCACCGGTGTGGGCAGGGAGAAGCGGATGACGGCCGGCAGGGTGCGGGTCAGTTCGGAGACGGTGCCCTCCCGGTGGAAGACGCCCTGGTGCATGAGCCCGATGCGGTCGGCGCGTTGCTGTGCCTCCTCCAGGTAGTGGGTGGTGAGCACGATGGTGGCGCCGTTCTCCCGCAGCCGGTCCACCGTCGCCCAGAGGGCGTCGCGGGACTGGATGTCCAGGCCGGTGGTCGGCTCGTCCATGAAGATCAGCTCCGGGGTTCCGTAGACGGCGGTGGCGAAGTCCAGCCGCCGTTTTTCCCCACCGGAGAGCTGGGACACCTTCCGACCGGCCCGGCCGGTGAGATCGACGAGGTCGAGCACCCGGTCGACGTCGTCGTCGCGCCGGGTGAGCCGGCCGATCAGACGGACCGACTCGCGCACCGTGAGGTCCGGGGAGAATCCACTCTCCTGGAGCATGACGCCCATCCGGGGACGGACGGCACGCCGGTCGTCCGGGCTGTGCCCGAAGACACGCACGGTGCCCGAGGTCGGGGTGCGGTGCCCCTCGATGGTCTCCAGGGTCGAGGTCTTGCCCGCCCCGTTCGTGCCGAGCAGCGCGTAGAGTTCCCCGCGCCGCACCTCGAAGGAGAGATCCTGCACGGCGTGGAAGTCACCGTAGGTGACGTTCAGCCGGTCGACTTCGATAACTGGTGTGGTGGACATGCACCCATGACAGCGCGGGCGCACCCGAACCGTCAGTGGCACCACGTCACGACCCCATGTGACGTGGTGTCACTGCTCGTGGCCGGTGGCTGCCGGGTTTCCCCGTTCCCCCGTTGGCCCGTCAGGCGACCGCGGCCGAGAGCAGGGCGGTGGCCTCGCGTTCGGTGGCCAGGGTGGCCTCGACCAGTTCGGCGGCCTGTTCGCACCAGTCGCGCAGGTCCGCCTCCGGGTCGGCCTGCGCGGCGTGGTCGGCCAGCGCCGACCAGCCCCGTCCGGACTCGCGGAACAGCTCGGCCGCCGCGGTGCGCTGGGCGGGGGCCGGACCGGTCACACCCAGCGCGGCCTTGGTCGAGGTGCCGCGGCTCTGCCGGTACGCGAGTCCGAGCCGGTCGAGCACAGCGGGCGCCCAGGGCTGGGGGTGGTGCTGGGCGACGATGGTGAGCAGCGGGTGCGGCACTGCCGCGTACTCGAACACGGCGTACATGAAACCGATGACACCGGCTGGGCGCATCTTGCCGACCGTCACAAGCTGATCTTTCTCATCGCACTCGGTGAGTCGATCCTGGTCATCGGCATGGTTTTCAGCGGCACGGACTACTCCGCGGAGCGGGCAGCCGCCTTCGGGGTCGCATTCGCCACCAGCGCGCTGCTCTGGCGGATCTACTTCCACACGAGATCTTCGGCCGGGTCTCCCGATCCTGGATGATCGGCCTGGTGGCCCTGCTGCTGTTCACGCCGGCGTTGACCAGCTGGGCGCCGATGGTCGGGTTGAGCGTGGTGGCCGCAGTGCTGGCCCTCGTCGCGCTACTCGACGCGCTGCGGAGCCGCACCCGGCCGCTGGAGGTTTTCGCCTCGCCGATCGGGCGGGAGGCATCCGCCGGTCGCGACCCGGAAGCGTGACCGGGCCTGGCCCCGTGCACGGCGACCAGTCTGCCGACCCGCACCGGCTGTCGTACCAGCGGGCGGATTCGGTCTAGCGGGCGGATTCGGTCGACCGGCGATCGGCGTTGATCTCAAGGAGCCCGTCGATCCCGCGGAGGAAGGTCTCGGACACCAACGCGGGGTCGAAAAGGCAGCCGGCTGCCATGGCGCCGTCGCGGAGCATGACGAAGTGGCGCGCGGCGGGTTCCGCCGTTTCCTCGTGGACCTGCGCCATCAGCATGGTCAGCGTGTCGAGGAACCATTGCCGGTGGGCGATGATCTCCTGGCGCACCGGATGGTCGGTGTCGGGGTACTCCGCCGCGGCGTTGAGGAAGGCGCATCCGCGGAATCCGGGGGACTGGATGCCCTCAGCGATGGAGCCGGCAATGGCCAGGAGGGGGGCGACCGGCGACGGGTCGGCGGCGACGGCCGCGTCGACCGTGCCGCGATCCAGCTGATGGACTTCCCGCAGGTAGGCGAGTATGAGGTCGTCCTTGCTGGGGAAGTGCCGGTAAAAGGTGGCCCGGGTCACTTTCGCCTCGGCGATGATCCGGTCGACGCCGACCGAGTGGATGCCCTCCGCGTAGAAGATCCTGGTTGCCGTGGTGAGGAGCCGGAGTCGGGCCGCGGAGGGCCGGGTGTCGGATTCGGCACGCGTCATGCAACGAACCTTAGCAGATAGAACGTTCGGTCTTGACAATCCGGGGCGGCGTCGGCACACTTTGCAAGGACAGAACGTTCGGTCTACGGACGCTGCTCCCAGCTGCGGATCCCTGATCGGTTCCCTCGCCCACCACCGGAAGGATCACCATGACCACCGTTGCCGCTCCCGGCATCTCGACGACTGCGGCCGCCCTGCGGCGGCTGTACTTCGCCCGCTTCGTCTTCGCCATCGTCTGGGCCGGCGTGACGTTCACGATCGCCGCCGAGCTCAACCCGCTCGTCGTCGCACTGTTCGTGCTCTACCCGCTGATCGACGTGGCCGCCGCCATCATCGACGCCCGCTCGTCGCGCTCCCTGGGGTCATCCACCCTCCTGCAGGTGAACGTCGCGGTCAGCATGCTCGCCGCCGTGGGCCTGGCCGTCGCCGGCGCGTCCGGCATCCCGGCGGTCCTGCGCGTCTGGGGCGCCTGGGCGGTCGTGGCCGGTCTGGTTCAGCTGATCGTGGGCGTCACCCGCCGCCAGCTGGGTGGCCAGTGGCCGATGATCATAAGCGGTGGCCTCTCCGTACTTGCCGGTGGGTCGTTCTTCGTGGCTGCCTCCGCGCAGAGCCCGATGCTGACCAACGCGATCGGCTACGCCATCCCCGGCGCCATCTTCTTCCTCATCGCAGCCATCCGACTCGGCCGTGCGGCCAAGGGGAACTGACATGGAGAACACCGTCCACGACGTCGTCGTCATCGGCGCGGGGCCGGTCGGGGAGAACGTCGCCGATCGTCGGCTGCACCCTCGTCGGCCCGGACGTCGCGGAACTGATCCACGCCGCGACGGTCGCCATCGTCGGCGAGGTCCCGTTGGACCGTCTCTGGCACGCGATCCCCGCGTACCCGACCGTCAGCGAGGTGTGGCTGCGGCTGCGGCTGCTGGAGACATACGGCCGCCGACGGTCGACCCAGCGCCCGTCCCGTGCGTCGCGAGCTTGATCGGTAGCCTCAGCGAGTGCCCCCGCAACTCCCTCACCCCGAGCCCGGGGTGCCGGATGCGAGGAGCCCGATGCGGTACCTCTGGTGGCTGGTCCGCTGCCAGCCGTGGCGGGTGCTGCGCGGCAGCCTGATCGGTACCGCCTGGATGCTCGGGCTGTCGATCCGGCCGTACCTCGTCGCCCGCGCCATCGACGACGGGCTGCGGGACGCCGATCTCCGGGCGCTGTCGTGGTGGGTGGCCGCGATCGTCGCCGCGGGGATCGGCCTGGCGTACCTGGGCATCATGCGGCACCGCACGATGACCTTCGTCCGGGAGGATGCGTCGGCCCGGTCCGCTGCCGTCCTGCTGCGTCAACTGTCCCGAATCGGCGCCGTGCTGCCACGCAGGATCGCCGCCGGGGAGGTCGCCACCGTCGGCGGCGCCGACATCATGCACACGTCGGCGGTGCTGACGGTGACCGGGCCGGGCGTCGGAGCGGTCATCGCGTACGCGTTCGTCGCCGTCGTACTCTGGTCGGTCTCCCCGCTCCTGGCGCTGTTCGTGCTGCTGGGCGTGCCCGCGGTGGTGCTGGTCATCGGGCCGCTGCTGCGCCGCCTCGAACGGGCCGAGTCGGTCTACCGGCACCAGCAGGGCATCCTCACCACCCGCGCCGTGGACATCGTGGCCGGGCTACGCGTCCTCGCCGGGGTCGGTGGGCGGGGACTGTTCGCCCGCCGGTACGCGGCCGGCTCCCGGAAGCTGCTGGCCGAGGGGTACCGGGTCGGCGCCGTGAACAGCTGGATCGAGGCGCTGACCATCGTCATCCCGGGGCTGTTCCTGGCCGCCGTGGTGTGGCTGGCGGCGCGGATGGCCGCGGCCGGCGACATCACGATCGGGCAGCTGGTCGCCGTCTACGGGTACGTGGCGGTCCTCGTCGTGCCGGTGTGGTTCCTGCTCGAAGGTGGCTACCAGGTGATCCGGGGCCGGGTCGCCGCCCGCCGGATCGTCGCGCTGCTCAACCTGACCCCCGACGACGCGGCCCCGCCGGCGCGGGTCGGTGGGACGGAGGCCCGGCCCGTGCCGGACCGCACCGCCGAACTGCACGATCCCGCAACCGGGCTGACCGTACCCACCGGGCGGCTGCTCGCCGTCGCCGCCGACGATCCGGCCGAGGCCGTCGAACTGGCCGACCGCCTCGGGCGGTTCGTGACCAGCGACGTGACCTGGGGCGGCGCACCGCTGACCGGGATCGCACTCGACGAGGTACGGGCTCGGATCCTCGTCGCCGACCACGACTCCTACCTCTTCGCCGGGACACTGCGCGAGATCCTGCGGACCCGGGCCGGCATCGGCGACGCCGACCTGAGAGCGGCCCTGCGTACGGCGTCGGCGGAGGACGTCGTCGACGGCCACCCGGACGGGCTCGCCATGCCGATCGGCACGCGGGCCCGGACCCTCTCCGGCGGCCAGCGACAACGCGTACGCCTGGCCCGAGCCCTGCTCGCCGAGCCCGACGTGCTGATCCTCGTCGACCCGACATCGGCCGTGGACGCGCACACCGAGGAGCGCGTCGCCCAGCGCCTGCGAGCGGCGCGGGCCGGGCGAACCACGATCGTGCTGACCACGTCACCGCTGTTGCTCGGCCGCGCCGAGATGGTCGCGCACCTGCGCGACGGCCGGATCGTGGCGGTCGGCACCCATGTCGAGCTGCTCGGCCAGGACCCGAGCTATCGGGCCCTGGTGTCCCGGGACGGCGAGTCCGCCGACGCCGACGGGTCGCTGCGGTGAGCGGGTTACCCGTCGCGGATCGCAGGGTCGTCCGTCGGTCCGCGCTGGACCTGATCGCCGTGGACCGCCGCGCGGTCGCCGTCGTGCTGGTGCTGCACGGCGCTGCCGCTGTCGCCGGGCTGGCCGCGCCGTGGCTGCTGGGCCGGATCGTGGACGAGGTCGCCGCCGGTTCCGGTGCCGCCGCCGTGGACCGCCTGGCGCTCGCGATCGGCGGCTGCGTGCTGGCCCATGGGCTGCTCACCCGCTACGCCCAGTACGCCGGCCACCGGTTCGGCGAGCGGGCCGTCGCCCGGCTGCGCGAGGAGTTCGTGTCGCGGGCGCTCGACCTGCCCGTCTCCGTCGTGGAACGGGCCGGCACCGGCGACCTCGCCACCCGCAGCTCGGTTGACGTGACGACCGTGGGGACCACCGTCCGAGAGGTGGTGCCCGTCATGGTCATCGCCTCGACACAGCTGTCGCTCCTCTTCGGCGCGATCTTCCTGCTGCATCCGCTGCTCGGCCTGGTCGCGCTGACCGGGCTACCGTCGATCTTCGCGGTGACCCGCTGGTACCTGCGTCGCGCCAGACCGGCGTACCTCGCCGAGGGGGCCGCGACCGCCGAGCTGACCGACGCGCTCACCACGACCGCGGAGGGTGCCCGCACCGTCGAGGCGCTTCGCCTCGGCGCCGACCGCGTCGCGTACGGCAGGCAGCGCATCGCCGCGGTGTGGGCCACCCGCCGGACGACCCTGGCGCTGCGGTCGGTCTTCTTCCCGGTGGTGGAGGCGAGCTACGCGCTCCCGATCGCCGTGGTGCTGCTGTTCGGCGGGTTCTACCTCGGCAGTGGAATGGTGACGCTCGGCGAGGTGGTCGCCGCCGCGCTCTACCTCCAGCAGGCGATCGAGCCCCTGGACCGGCTGTTGCAATGGATGGAGCAGGCCCAACGTGGCCTCGCCTCGTTCGCCCGCGTGCTCGGCGTCGGCCAGCAGGCCGGGTCCGCCGCCACCCCGGTCGCCACCGGGACACCGCAACCGCGCGTCCCGACGCCCGTCCGGTCCGGCCGGCTCGTCGTGCGCGGTGCCAGGTTCTCCTACGCCGACGGCCACGACGTGTTGAACGGGATCGATCTGGAGGTGCGCCCTGGCGAACGGCTCGCCATCGTCGGCCCTTCGGGCGCCGGGAAATCCACCCTCGCCCGGCTGCTCGCCGGGATCGACGCGCCCCGCGAGGGCGTGGTGAGCCTCGATGGCCGCCCGGTCACCGACCTGGCCCCGGCAGAGCGACGCCGCCGGATCGCCCTCGTCACCCAGGAGCACCACGTCTTCATCGGCTCGCTACGCGACAACCTCGCCTTCGCCGCACCCGGCGCGTCCGACGAACAGATGCGCGCCGCACTGGTCGCGGTGAGCGCCGACTGGTATGCCGACCTGCCCGACGGCCTCGACACGCAACTCGGCGGCGGTGCCCGCGAACTCGCTGCCGCCGACGCCCAGCAGCTCGCGCTGGCCCGGCTCGTGCTCGCCGACCCGCACACCCTGATCCTCGACGAGGCGACCGCCGCGCTCGACCCGACCACCGCCCGACGCACCGAGCGGGCGCTCGCCGCCGTGGTCACCGGGCGTACCGTCATCGCCATCGCGCACCGCCTCAACACCGCACACGACGCCGATCGGGTGGCGGTGCTCGAAGACGGCCGGATCACCGAACTCGGCAGCCACGACGACCTCGTCGGCGCCGACGGCGCCTACGCCGCCCTCTGGCACTCCTGGCACGGTTGACGCGCCCGAACCAGCAGCGCACGGTGCCCGGGACCGCGTTCGGTTCGTGGTCGGCGTCGGCCGTGGTGAACGACCCCGCGAGGGCTGTGGGACAGCGGAGGGGTGTGCCAGACGGTCCCTCTCATAACGGAGAAGAAACCATACGGCGATCGATCGTCAGGCGTCGGCTTCCTGCTGGCGTTGGTATTCCTCGTTCTGCCGGAGGGCTTCTTCGAGCTGGTCCTCGAGGATGATGATGCGGCAGGAGGCTTCCAGCGGCGTGCCCTGGTCGACCATCTCCCGAGCCCGGGCGGCGAGGCGCAGCTGGTAGCGGGAGTAACGGCGGTGCCCGCCGGCCGACCGGAACGGGGTGATCAGCTTCGCCTCGTCGAGCCGGCGCAGGAAGTCCTGCGAGGCGCCGGTGATCTCCGCGGCGCGGCCCATCGTGTAGGCGGGGTAGTCGTCGTCGCCGAACATGTCATCGGGTTGGGCCATATACATCTCTCCAGGACGAGGGCCCCGGCGCGGAAGCGCCGGGGCCCAGGGTTACGGGTCGAAAACACCATCTACCGACAGGTTCGTCGGTTTGTCGTATCCGCACCTGCCGCCGTCGACGGCGTGCGGTGCGAGGATCGCATAAGCGTGACCGGAGACCACCTCTCGTTCGATGGAAACTGCGGTGTCCGCCCCAGGGTCGGAACTTCGTCCCGGCGGCGGGCGATCCAAACGGTGTCCAGCCCTCCCTTTCCTCTGCTTCCGATTTCGCCCTGACCTGGACCTTGCGTCAGGGCTCGACTGCCACGTGCCTTGCTGTGCGGTGACGTCGACGTCCACCGCGATGCCGAGCGAGCCACGAAATGGGTCCGGGCCCTGCTTGGTGCTCGGTCTTCGTCCGCGTCTTCCTCGGACCTCGTCTGTCAACGACACAAACATTAGCCAGTCCTGGCGAGAATGTCTAGCGCGTTGAGCATAGATTTTCTCGGTGGGTGTCGGAGCTTCCCGGATCCGACACGCGCGTCCCAGCTCCCGCAGCGAGCAGGTGACCGAGGAAGCCGAAGGGCCAAATTCATGTGCGACGGGCGCGTCCTGCTGAACACGGACGAATCAGAACGCGCAGCCGCTTCGGTCCAGCACGCCGCCGAGTTCGCGGCGGCAGGTGATCCGGCAACGCGGAACGCCCGTACGGCCGGGGCATCGGTCAACGGCGGCGACGTTCAGCTGACCTCGACCACCGTCGAAGCGCTGGTCAGTGCTCGCGGTCGCCCGGTCGGCCCGTGACATGATGGCGCTCATGGGGAAACAGCAGGACGTCGGCGAGCCCAACGGTCACGGCGGGTCAGGTGCCGCCGCGGACGGTGGGCCGGGTGACGATGTCGATGCGCGGCTCGCCCTCGCGCAGGACCCCACCACAGGGCAGATGACCCTCATCGACCTGGCGTCCGACCCGTCGGCCGTGGTCCGTAAGGCGGTCGCGACCCGCACCGACGCGCCCGCGCAGGCGCTGCGACCGCTGACCCGGGACCGTGATCGTCACGTCCGGGAGGCCGTGGCGAGGAACCCCTCGACCTCGGTCGGCAATCTCCGGCTGCTCGTCACCGACGCCGACCGGTGGGTCCGCTGGGCGGTCGCCGGCAACCCGGCCTGCGACGAGTCGATTCGCCAGGTGATGGCGGAGGCCCCCGACAAGGAGCTTCGCGGTCTCCTCGCGGAGACGCGCGAGCTGGAGCCCGAACTGGCCGCGCGGCTGGTTGACGACGTCTCACCCGAGGTACGGGAACGACTGGCCACCCACACCCACGACCCCGACGTGATCACCGCGCTGATGGCCGATCGCACCGCTCGCGTACGCAAGGGGCTCGCCCGCAACCCACGGACGACCAGCGCCCAGCGCAGCGTTCTCGCCCAGGATCCGGTGGGCGACGTCCGCGTCGCGCTGGTGCTCGCGGTCGAGCTGGGCGAGGCGGATCTGCGTCGCCTGGTTGACGACCGCTCGGTGCAGGTGCGGATGGCGATGGCGAAGTCGGAGGTGGTTCCGCCGCACATCCGGCAGGCGCTCGGTCGCGATCCCGACGAGATGGTTGCCGCCGCGGCCCGGGACTTCCGCCCCGGGGCAGGCAACTCCTCGGTGGTGCGGGCTCCGCGCGTCGGTCACCGGGCCTCCGGGACGGGTCGAGGCCGACCGGGCGGCGCCCGGCTCTGAGGCCGGCGGATCCGCCGTCTTCCGCCCGCGCCCCGCGGCCGTCATCCGCACACACGGGCAGGCATGGCACTGTTGGGTTAGGGTCGCCTATCCTAACCCCGTGAACCAGCCCCTGCTCTCGTTCGCCGGTGTGTCCGTGCGGCACGAGCTGCCCCAGCACGGCGACGACGACGTTGTCCGCTACGGGCGTCCCAGCCCGGATGGGGTGTCGTTCGAGGTCTGGCCGGGTGAGGCCGTCCTGCTGCTGGGGCCGTCGGGATGCGGCAAGTCGACGTTGACCCTGACCAGCAACGGGCTGATTCCCAACGTGGTGACCGCCCGGGTGGCGGGCACGGTGCATGCCGCTGGCCGGTCCACCGCCGACCATCCGGTGCCGAGCTTCGCCGGCGACGTGGCGATGGTTTTCCAGGACCCGGACGCGCAGGTGGTGATGGCGACGGTCCTTGACGAGGTCTGCTTCGGCCCGGAAAACCTGCGGCTACCCGTCCCGGAGGTGCTCGGACGGGCCGAGGAGGCGTTGCGGACAGTCGGCCTGTGGGAGCGGCGCGACGACGACCCGAGTCAACTGTCCGGCGGCGGCCGGCAGCGACTGGCCATCGCCTGCGCGTTGGCCCTGCGGGCGCCGCTGCTGGTGTTGGACGAGCCGACCGCCAATCTCGACCCGGTCGGGGTCGAGGAGGTGCACGCCCTGCTGCGGCGGATCGTCGCAACCGGCGAACGCGGCGTCCTGCTGGTCGAGCACAACCTGGACACCGCCGTCGAACTGGTCGACCGGGTGGTGGTGCTCGACGACATCGGCCGGGTGGTGCTGGCGGGACCGGTCCGGCAGGTGCTCACCGAACATGCCGACCGCCTGATGCGGCTCGGCGTCTGGCTGCCGCAGGCGACCCTGGCGGCGCTTCGGCTCCGTGGCGCCGGCGTCGACCTCGCGCCACTGCCGCTGACTCCTGCCGAGTTGGGCGCGGCCCTCGATGCGCGCCCGATCCTGCCGGCGCCGCCGCCGGCCGACGCCGTGACCGCGGTGGGCTGCGGGGGCGATGTCGCGGTGGAGGTGTCGCGCCTGACCGTGCGGCGCGGCCGGGTGCCGGTGTTGCACGAGATCGACCTCGTCGTACCGGCGGGTGAGCTGGTCGCCGTGGTAGGCCCGAACGGTGCCGGCAAGACCACGCTGGCGCAGGCCGTCGCGGGTGTGGCCCGGCCACCCCGCGGGGCGGTCCGGGTCGCCGGCGTGGATCCGGCTCGGGTCGACGGTCGTACCCTCGCCGGTCTGGTCGGGTTCGTCTTCCAGAACCCGGAACACCAGTTCGTCACCAACCGGGTCGACGACGAACTGGCCCACGGGCTGCGGATCCGCCGGGTCGCCGAGGGGGACGTGGCGACCCGGGTGGACGACGTACTGCGCCGGTTCGGCCTCCTGGAACTCCGCGACCGGCACCCGTTCCTGCTCTCCGGCGGCCAGAAACGACGGCTGTCGGTCGCGACCGCGATCATCTGCCGTCCGCGGGTGCTGGTGCTCGACGAGCCCACCTTCGGCCAGGACCGGCAGCGGGCCGCGGAACTGCTCAACCTCCTGACCGATCTGCACCGGGCCGGCACCACCGTCCTCGTGGTGACCCACGACATGCAGCTGGTCGCCGAGCATGCGAGCCGCGTCGTGGTGCTCGCCGAAGGGCGGGTGCTCGCCGACGCGCCGCCGGCTGACCTGTTCGCCGACGCCGGAGTGCTCGCCCGGGCCGGCCTGCGCCCGCCTCCGCTGGCCCGCGCCACCGGCACCCTGGTCCGCCACGAGCGGTGGCGGGCGGTCACCCGACTCGCCGACCTTCCATCGGGTACGCCCGCGGTGGCGGCATGACGGCCCGCGCGGCACGCGGCGGCATCGGCGTCGTCACCGAACCGGATCTGGACGGCTCGGTGCTGGACCTGCGGACGTACAACCCGCTGGTGAAGGTGCTCGGGCCGCTCCCGGCCATGGTCGTGGCGATCGGTTCGCGGGATCTGCTCACCCCGGCGTTGTTCGCGGCCCTGGCGTTGGCCCTGCTGCTGGGCGGGGGCCGGCTCGCCGCACGAACGCTGGGTGGCCTGCTGCTCGGCATCACCGCCCTGGTGGCCGTGATGACCGTGTCGTTCGGGGTCTGGACGGATCCGTCCCGGGTCGAGCACACCCCCGCCCTTCTGCGGCTCGGCCCGTTGACCCTCTGGTCGGGGGCGTTGGAGACCGGCCTCGCGACCGGCCTGCGGGTCGCCTCGGTGGTGCTGCTGGCCCTTGTCTCGGGGCTGACCACCCACGGAGCCGACCTGGTCCGTTCGATGATCGCGCAGCTTCGCGTGCCCTACCGGGTCGGCTACGCCGGGCTGGCCGCGCTGCGCTTCGTGCCGCGCTTCGCGCAGGAACTCGACACGATCCGTAGCGCCCACCGGGTCCGCGGGCGCTCCGGCGGCCGGGGTCCGTTCGCGGGAATCCGGCGATATTCCGGGTACGCCATCCCGCTTCTGGCAGGTGGTATCCGGCATGCCGACCGCGTGTCACTGTCGATGGAGTCGCGCGGTTTCGGTGCCTATCCACGTCGGACCGAACGTCGGCACATCCCGTTCCGGCTGCGCGACGGTGTGCTCCTCGCGCTGCTGCTGGCCGGCGCCCCGCTGATTCCGCTGCTCGTTTCACACCTGACCGGAGGCACCCCTTGACGTTGACCACCCGTTTCCTGATGGCCTGCGCCGCGATCGGCGCGGCAACCGGCGTGCTGCTGATCCCGGCCAACTTCGCGGCCTTCAGCGTCTCGGCGACCGTGCCGCTGGCCTACGCCCCGATGGTCGGGCTGTGGCTCATCGGACCGGTGGTCGCGCTGGCGGTGCTGCGCCGGCCCGGCTCGGCCGTGCTGACGATGTTCATCGCGGGCGTCATCAGCACTCCCACCCCGGCCGGCCCGAGCGCCATCGTCACGTGCCTGATGGTCGGCGTCGCAATGGAACTGGGCTTCCTGGTGACGCGGTACCGGATCTGGCGGCCGTGGCTGTTCCAGCTCACCGCGATCATCTTCACCGCGCTGTATGCCTTGTCCGCGTACGCGGCGTTCAACATCTCCACGATGTCGGTGCTGGTGCAGGTGATCTTCTTCGCGCTCATGGTCGCCAGCCAGGTGACGTTCACCGCGTTCGGGCTCGTCGTCGCACGTCGGTTGGCCGAGACCGGGGTGGCCCGGGGCATCGCACCGGCCCGCCGGACCGCGGTGACGGAGGGTTGAGCGACGCCGGTGCGCGGCCCGGTTCGCCGACTGCGACCTGCTCGTCTTCGGGCACTCCCACATCCCGTGGGACAGCGAGGCGCCGGGCGGTCTGCGGCTGCTCAATCCCGGCTCGCCGACCGACCGGCGCCGCCAGCCGTACGCGACATACCTCACCGCCGAGCTGACCGGTGGCCGGCTCGACGCCGTCACCCTGCACGAGGTGCCGCGATAGCGACGACCGGCTGGCCGGTCGCGGGCCGGCATAGTCTGGGGGTATGCCGAAAGCAATCTGGAACGACCTGGTCATCGCCGAGAGCCCGGACACCGTGGTGGTCGAGGGGAACCACTACTTTCCCCGCGCGGCGCTCCGCGACGACCTGCTGCGCGACTCCGACACCCACACGTTCTGCCCGTGGAAGGGCACCGCGTCGTACTACACGCTGGAGCGCGCCGGCCAGATCAGCGCGGACGCGGTCTGGTACTACCCGGAGCCGCTGCCCGAGGCCGAGTTGGTCCGGGACCGGGTCGCGTTCTGGAAGGACGTCAAGGTCGTGGCGGAGGACTGAGTGCGATCTTCTGCTCCACCTCGGTCAGCTTCGCCCGCGCACGGGCCCGCAACCCGCTGGACCCCGATCACGGCCGAGGCGAACAACTCGTCGAACCCTGTACCCAGGTACCGGATGCAAGCTCGCCCGGGCACGGGTCAGTACACCCACACAGGAGTGTCGAGCGGCAGCTGGTCCCGTGCCCACAGCCAGTCCATCGCGGGCAGCGTCACCCGCACGCAGCCGTGCGACGCCGGCTGCGGCGGAACGCTGGTGTACCCGTGCACCGCGATGCCCTGGTGGTGGAAGTACTTCGGTCGGTACAGCCGGCCGAGCGGGCCATCCCGCCACCCGTCCACCTGCCAGCCCACCGCCCACTTGCCCCGGGGCGTGTCGGCCAGGTAGGTCTCGCCGTCGTGGGTGTACTCCTCGAAGGTGCCGGTCGAGGTGTTGAAGATGCGGCTCACCGACCCGTCGTCGACGATCATCAGCAACTGTCGGTCCAGGTCGACCTCGGCGACATGACCCTTCGTACTCTGTGCGTCTGGGCGGGTGCCCTCGGCGAGGGCGGCCCGGGTCTTCGGACCCACGACGCCGTCCGGCCGGAGGCCGGCGGTCTTCTGCACGGCGTACACGGCCTGCTCGGTGAGGTTGCCGAAGACTCCGTCGGACTTCCCGGTCCAGTAGCCGAGTTCGTCGAGTCGCTGCTGGAGGTCGCGGACTGCCGGCCCGGACTGGCCGCGACGCAGGTTGCCGTCCGGGCTGGCCGGAGCGGTCGCGGTCGGGGTCGCGGTGGGGCCGGGCGTCGCGGTGCTCGGGTGCGCGGTGGGGAGTGGACGGTGCCGCCGACCCGGCCGAGGGCGTGGTCGCCGGTGGTGGTGCCGCGGTGGTGGTGCCGTCGCCGTCGGCGGCGCCCGGCGAGGGTCCGTCCGAGCTGGTGTCGCCGCATGCGCTGACCGCAAGGACGACCGCCACCGTCACCGGCAGCAGTGCTCGCCGGACCCGCATCACCGGGCCGCCGGAGACTTCCGGTGCCGTGGCGACCCCGGTGCCCGAGGGGCCGAAGGCCGGCCTGGCCGCCATTGCCGTCTCGATGGGGATGCGCATCTGTTCCACTTACCCCCTTTGCCGGGAAACGAAAACGGCGGGTCCGGAAGCGCCCGGCCCGGCTGCACCTATGGTGCTCACCGCTGGGTAACTGCATGATTACCTGATGGGTGCTGACCGGGCGGTTCACTCGCACGTGGAGAACCTGACCGCCGAGAAGCGCTCCCGGTGCTCGGGTTGTCGCGGCCCAGGGTCGGGGTGCGCGGTCCCGGGCCCCTCGTTAGCTATTGACGCTCTTCACTGAGTGCCATGGTGCGGGCAGCGGGTGGCTCGAGGCGACGAACAGCTCCGGCCCGGCACACCCGACGAATGGCGATGGCCCAGTGACTTGGTTCCAGGCTGCGACCTGGGCGGGAGTTGCCTGCTCGGGGGTATGGCTGGCAACGCCGAGTTGGGCGGCCGCGCTGATGCGCGCGCCGACGGTGTCGGTGACGTGGCGTTCGATCAGCCAGACCTCGTTGACGTGTCTTGACATCGCGGGCTCCATCTTAGACGACAGATCAACAGCAGGGACACCCAAACCGCGGGGTCAGTCGCAAGCAAGAGTCAGGCCGCCTGACGGCGCCTCAAAGTCTCATAGTCGTACGAGTCGATCGATCCGACGGACGGGTCGACGCCGGCCGCGGCGAGGCGTTCGGTAAGCGCGATCGACATGTGTTGGGCTCGCTCACGTCACTTGATCTTCCAGCCTGCTCCGTGACAGAGTTGTGCTGGCGGTCAACCCGCGAATCCGTACATGACGGAGCGTTACCGAGTCGGCGGATCTCGGCGGCATCCAACATGATGATCCTCATTTCGACGGCTTGCCGCCGCGAGTACTGCACCGCAAGAGCTACAAACGCAAGGCCGAAGTCGGAACCGACCGACCGAAAGAGAAGGACAGACACGGTGCGAAAGAGGGAAAACGGGGCAGGGTACCGGGTGGCAACCGCGAAACGGATAGCGGTCTCCCTGACCCTTGCGCTCACTTCGACCTTCGGTGTCGTCACAGTCACCGCCGCGCCAGCGTTCGCGCTGCCGACGAACTGCAACGCCACCCCCGGGACCGCCACCTACGGGGTCATGTGTCGGGGTGGCACAGGCTTCTACCGTGCCTGGACCAAGTGCATCCACGTGAACAACTCGAGCACGACGAAGTACGCCTACGGCAACGGCGTGGGCATCGGTGGGTACTCCAAGGCGAACTGCGGGTCCAACTACCGCATCAGCAGCACCGCCCGCGGGGTGACCAAGACCAACTATCTCCCCCCGAACTGGTAGTCACGACCACACAGGTGCGCCACGACCGACAGTCTCCAGCGAGATGCCGGTCGTAACTCCGGATGCTGCCAGTGGCTCTGCCCGAGGATGAACAGGTCGGGCAGAGCCACTGGCAGGCTCGGGCAGATCACCCTCGGCGAGCAGTAGCGTCGGCGCCCGCCGCAGCTGGCTGGCGCGTACCACTGTGGGGGCCACCGCGCTGCCCGGTGACGATCTCCCCTGCCAGCCGATCAGCTAGTTCTTCGGATCGATGTAGTACGTTCCCGGCACCTGCTTCGCGGTCCCGTCCCGCCGCGCGGCGATCGCGGCACTGCTGCAGTTCTGCGCGAACTCCGTAGCGGTCATCTCGGCCCCTCGGGCGCGGAACAGAGCGGCGTTGTCCGGGACCGGCCCGGTCGCCGTGACACTCTTGATCTGCCAGTTCTTACGACCCCAGTAGTTGTTCTCGAACGTGAGATTGTAGTGCCCAGTGACGGTCTGCATCTCGGGGTCGCGGTCAAGGGCATACCAGTGCCGCGCCGGAATGGTGGCCGAGGTGGTGTCGGTTGTCGTCGACGACCAGTTCCATTGCTGGCCGAAGGTCGCCGAGACCGATGCGCTGATCTCCGCCAGGCCGGGGATCCCGCCGCTCCCGGTTACGCCGACCTCGAACGACATGTGGATGGAGCCGCCGACCGAATCCGTCCAGGTCTTGGTGTAGGCGAAGTCGAAGTCCGAGCAGTTGATGGCCTGGGCCACCTGCCGCCAGCCGTTGTAGACCGGGAGTAGTTCGGTGTCTGGCGTGAACGAACAGGTCTCGGCGCCGTCGTCGCACTTGCTCAGCAGACCCTGTCGGGTGGGTCCCCGGTGGAGGATGAACATGTTGACTTTGTCCTGCATGTACGCGGGCACGTCGGCGAGCCGGTCATTGGCGTACCACTCGTGGGAGAACTCGGTCGAGTCGTAGTGCCTGACGTAGCAGTAGTTGAATGTCTGGAACGACCTGATTTCCGACCGGTACTCGGACGGAAGGTACTGGACTACCGCTTCGTCCGAGCGCATGCAGGGGGTGAAGGTGTTGCCGTAGCCGGGGTCGTACTCCACCGGTGCCGAGATCGACAGGCTGCGGCCCTGGTAGTTCGGCTCGGTGAATTCGATGGCGAGCAACATGCGGGACGCCTCACCGGCTGCCCTGGCCGCGCTGCCAGCCTGGTTGATCTGCCGGAGCGTCTGCCCGTCGAACTCCGCCCCGTCGTGCGGGGCATCCTCGACCCGTCCGCCGGTCGCCTGGGCGACCGCCGCCCGCAGCGTGGGGTGGCAGGTGGACGTCGTGGTGGGCACTTCGATGTTGACGACGCAGTGCGGGTTGACGGGGACCGACTCAGATTGACTCGACGCGGCCGACGCCGCCGGGACGGCCGCCATCGTGGCGACGACCACGACGGCGACGAGTCCTGCTGTACGGCGGATGCCGCTGATTCTATTCACCGCTTGTGAACCTTCCGGATATTTTTCGGCCGTTGCCGGCATGGACCTCCAAATGTTCGGCCAACCGGATGGCTTGCCGCTTGGGGAAGGTCTGCGGCCTGGCTGAGGGAACATGAGCGGGACCTGAGGGACCGCCCGCCACGCGCCGCTGACCAGGTATCTTCGCCACTGTGCGACGAGCTGTCATTCATCGGACTCGTTGCCGACGTGCCGTAGCTGTCCGGCGGCAGGTGCCCATCCCCGCCCGGTACGCGTACACCCCGGGTGGTCGCCCGCTACGGTGCCGTACCAGGGTGCCGGTGTTGCTCCCAGAGCGCGCCGATTGCGCTGAGTTCCGCCACGAAGGCGTGGACGTCGTGGCTGAACGCCCTTTCGTCGAGAAACAACAGCAGCAGCTTGCGCTGACGGTGGTGGGTGCTGACGGTGACGAGGTAGCGGGACGCGACCTGGAAGCCGTATGCGCCCACGGCGGCGTGGCGGTCCTGAATAGCCAGGTCCGTAATGTCCTGCCAAGCGAGGTGCTGGGCGCCGACGAACCGGTTGCGTGTGATTCCGTCCCTGGTGACGGTCGTCCCCAGCGATCGGCATCGGACGAGGATGAAGGCCCACCCTGCGGCCACGACCAGCACCGCGACGAGCAGGACTTCGCCGGCCACGAACGTGGCCCACAGCACGCCGCCGAGGGTTGCCGTGGTGACCACTGCGGCCATCACCGCGTAGCGCATCAGGTCGCGCGGGATGTCGTAGGTGACCGGCAGCCTGTGCATGTCGACTTCCTTCCCCTGGCGACGCCGCAGATCGCCGCTGGTTGGTCCGGAGCGGTGTTTGGTGGAGCACCATTGTGACCCACGCGTCGCGCCAGAACTGTTGGGTAGTCGGTGGTGGAGCGTCCGAGCTGGGAGTCTGGGCGGGACCGACTCGGGTCCATGTAGGACGGATGCGACCTCCGGTGACCACGAGGTGGCCCCACCGGCCCGTCGATCTTCCCGACCGGTCGCCGACACAGGCCGGGCCGAATGTCTTCGAAAAGTTCGGGCGTGCTTGTCGATCGGGGTTGATTCTCTTCGTAGCCCTGGTGAGAGCCCGGCACCGAGCCGGTCCGCACATCCGCCGGAGGGCACGATGACCACCGCTGTGAACACGACCCGCACCACCTCGACCGTCGGTGCGCTGATCCGGACCGGTGCCGTCGCCACGGTTGCGGCATGCGCCGCCACCATGGCCGTCGCCGCGATCGGCCGTGCCGCAGGGATCAGCCTCGATCTGGGCGGTGCACCGATTCCGGTCACCGGGTTCGGCGTGCTGACCGCCGTCTTCTCGCTGATCGGCGTGGTCATCGCCGCGCTGCTGTCCCGTTTCGCCCGGCGCCCGCGGCGCACGTTCGTCCGCACGACGGTGGCGCTGACCGCCCTGTCGCTGGTGCCGGACGTGATCGCCGACGCCGGGGCGGGCACCAAGGCGCTGCTGATGCTCACCCACCTGGTCGCGGCCGCGATCGTGATCCCCGCTGTCGCGCGCCGCCTGGCCGCCTGAGCTGTCGCCATCCCACCGTCGAGCTACCGGAGGAACCGCCATGAAGCAGTACCTGCTTTCCGTGCACTTCGTCGAGGGCGCGCCGGCGCCGTCTGACGAGGAGATGCAGACCATGTTCAGGGAGACCGATCGGATCAACGACGAACTGCAGGCCGCGGGCGCCTGGGTCTTCGCCGGAGGACTCACCGCGCCGGACAGCGCGACCGTCGTCCGGATCGAGAACGGCACCACCACGTTGAGCGACGGGCCGTTCGCCGAGACGAAGGAGCACATCGCCGGATTCTGGGTCATCAAGTGCGCGGACCTGGACCAGGCGTTGGCTTGGGCCGAGAAGTGCGCGGCGGCCTGCGGCCCGGTCGAGGTGCGCCCGTTCGACGAACTGTCCCAAGCCTGAACAGGAGCCGGTCACCCGACATGGACCTGGCGAGCATCTACCGCGCGGAGTACGGCCGCTGCGTCGCCACCCTGGCCCGCTTCCTCGGTGACATCAACCTCGCCGAGGAGGCGGTCCAGGACGCCTTCACCACGGCGCTGCAGAAGTGGCAGACCCCGCCGCCGAACCCGGGCGCCTGGATCGTGACCACCGCACGCAACCGGGCCGTCGACCGGCTCCGCCGGGAGTCGACCCGTGAGGCCCGACACGCCCAGGCCCTGCTGCTGCACCAACAGGACGAGCCCCAGGAGGTGGGACCGGTGAAAGACGACCAGCTGCGACTCATCTTCACCTGCTGCCACCCGGCGCTCGCTCCCGACGCGCGGACCGCTCTCACGCTCCGCCTGCTCGGCGGCCTCGAAGTACCGGAGATCGCCCGGGCCTACCTGGTTCAGGAGGCGACCGTCGCCCAGCGGATCGTGCGCGCCAAGAAGAAGATCCGCGACGCCGGCATCCCTTACCGGGTACCCGCCGAACATGAGCTGCCCGATCGGCTGCCGCCCGTGCTTACGGTGCTCTACCTGATGTTCAACGAGGGCTACACGTCCACGGCCGGGCCGCTGATCAGAACGGACCTGTGCACCGAGGCGATCCGGCTCGCCCGCGAGCTCGCCGCGTTGATGCCCGACGAGCCCGAGGTCCTCGGCCTGCTCGCCCTGCTGCTGCTGACCGAGGCGCGCCGCCCGGCCCGGCTCGACCCGGCCGGGCAACTGGTGCTGCTGGCCGACCAGGATCGGTCGTTGTGGAACCGGACACTCATCGCCGAGGGCCACGACCTGGTCCGCCGTTGCCTGCGGCGCAACCGGCCCGGCCCATACCAGATCCAGGCCGCGATCAGCGCGGTGCACACCGACGGTGCCGCCAGCGACTGGGCACAGGTCCTGGCACTCTACGATCAGCTGCTCGCGCTCGCGCCGACCCCGATCGTCGCGCTCAACCGCGCGGTCGCCGTCGCCGAGGTGCACGGACCAGCGGCGGCACTCGCCGCGTTGGCGGATGTCGATCTTCCGGGCTACCACCGGCTGCCCGCCACCCGGGCCGAACTGCTGGCCCGGCTCGGACGCCACGCAGCGGCCCGGGCCGCCTACGACCAGGCCGTGGCACTTGCCACCAACGAGACCGAGCGTGCCTTCCTGCAGACTCGTCGCGCCGAACTCACAGGCACAACGGGAGCATGAGGAGTCGGGCGCTGCCCGGGGGCGGGTGGGGCACTATCGTGCTGGCGTGCACATTCGTTTCGACGTCCCTGCCGATCCCGCCTACCCGGGCCGGGTGGCGGCTGCGCTCAGCAGTGTCCGGCTGCGCAGGTACGGCTCTGTCGGCGCGGTGCTGGCGGCGGTCGGGGCGATCGGTCTCGCCGTCTCGCGTGGGTTCGCGTGGGGCGAGCAGATCTCGCCGCTGTGGATGGCGATGGTCGTGGGTGGCCTGCTCTCGATGCTGTACTGGCCGTGGGTGCGGTTGCGCGCCCGGCGCCGCTCCGGTCGCTACGCTGTCGAGGGCGCCTACGACATCACCGACGACAACATCATGATGCGCAGCGGCTCGGAGTCCGGCGGCATCGCCTGGGACGGGGTCACCCAGGTAAGGGACACCCCTGAGTTCTGGATCGTGTATGTCGGCCGGATGCCGGCGACCGTGATCCCACGCCGGCTGATGTCCGCCGAGGACGCCGAGACGTTGCGAGCCCACATGGCCAGACGCGGGCTGCTCCAGGCTCGGTGAGACCTCTCGCCAGGGCTGGTGGTCTGTGCGTCGGTTGTACGGCGATTGTACGGGCCTCACCGTATCGTTTTGCCGGCCACCCTTCCCTGGTCCGATCTGATCGACGGCGCCCGGGCGGCACACCGATCGAGACCCGACGTGTCGAATCTGGCCATCACAGTCGTACCACCTGGAGGATCTTTCCCTCATGCGTAAATCCATCGGGGCTGCCGCGACGGCGCTGGCCCTCGCCGCGGCCGGCATCGCCGTAGCCGGAGTCGGACCCGCCCGGCCGGCGAACGCCGCGCTCAGCGACGTGCCCGCGGACTGCAGGGTCTTCACCGCGGCGTACCGCCCCGATGGTCAGCGTCTCAGCTACGGCTACGTCGGCGGCGAGACCAGCACCACGGCCTACGCCGACGACAACCTCGGCTGGGTGCCGTCGGCGCACCAGCAGATCGGCGGCTCCGGTGACGACACCAGCTTCCGCAGCACCGAGTACGCCGCCCACCCGACGGACGGGTGGCTCTACAAGGTGAGCCGTCAGGGCGAGCGGGTCGACGGGACCATGCGAGTCACGGCGGTGAGCGCTGGCCGCCTCAAGAGCGGGTTCGCCGACACCCGCGTCCTCGCGACGGCGTCGCCGTACCTCTACCGCGTGGCGGGCACGTCGCTCTACCGCTACACCGAGACCTACGTGGACGGTGTGTTCACGCTCTCGTCGCCGGTGAAGCTGGCCGGTTCCGGCTGGAACACGGTCAACACGTTGACCTACGAGCGTAGCGGCGGAACGGGCAGCGCAGCCGTGGACGTGCTGATCGGTACCAAGACCAACGGGCAGCTCAAGGAGTGGCGAATCAACCGGGCCACCCCGAAGACGATTACCTCGAAGGTGCTGCGGGCGAGTGGCTGGGCTCCCTTCACCAGCCTCAGCACGGGCTACTGCGAGGCGCACCCGAACGGTCGGCCACTGCTCGGGATCAAGGCCGCAGGCTCGGCCTCCGTGCACTTCGACGCCAACAAGACGGACGGTGTCGGCACGGACATCAAGGGCGGCTCCCTCGGCTCGCTCGGCTGGACGGCGAAGGCCTACGGCCAGTAAGCGGGAAGATCTCGGTGAGTCCGTCCGGGGCCAGCTGTACTCGGACGGACTCGTCCGGAGATCGGTGCCGACGATCCCGGACCCGGGATCCTCGGCACGTCGCCGTCGTGAGTTCGGGTGGAGCGGCGTCCAACTTCCGGTACACCCGTGGATGGCCCCACCGAGGGGCCGACGTCAGGCGATGGTGGCATCACCGTCGTTCGGGGTGAGCCAGGTGCGGATGCTGGCGAGTGCGGTGGGGCCGTGGTCGTGGTCGACGCCGCTGGCGAGGTCGGCGATGGAGACAGCTTGGAGTGCGGCGCGCCAGGCGGCGTCGGCGCTGGCCATCGCGCGGGCGATGGGGCAGGGGCGGGTGCAGTCCTGCGGTGGTGTGGCGAGGGGGCCGCGTTGGCGGATCTCGGTGCAGACGAAGGTGGGCTGCGTGCCGTCGACGGCGGTGACGACGTCGAGGATGGTGATCAGGTCGGGCCCTCTGGTCAGGGTGTATCCGCCGGCCTTGCCCTGGACGGCGGCGATGAGGCCGGCGCGGGAGAGTGCCTGTAGCTGCTTGGCCAGGTAGCTGGGAGAGACGTCGTGGAGCTCCGCGAGTCGGGCGGCGGGCACGGGCTCGGTGGCGGTGGTGAGCACCACGCAGCAGTGCAGTGCCCATTCGACTCCGCCGGACAGCTTCACGTGACCCCCTGCTTGACTCGGACACAGACTATCCGACTACTGTCTCGGACAGAAAGTGTCCGAGTTTGGGTTGTGTCCTCGACGAAGTCGGCGTGCCCCTGTGGCGTGCTGTGGAAGGGTGAGAGCCATGAAGGTCGTCGTCATCGGTGGTACCGGATTGATCGGCTCGCAGGTGGTCCGGAAGTTGACCGCGGCGGGGCACGAGGCGGTCCCCGCGTCGCCGTCGAGCGGGGTCGACCTGCTCACGGCTGAGGGCCTGGATCAGGCCCTGGAAGGGGCGGATGTCGTGGTGAACGTGGCGAACTCGCCGACCTTCGACGAGGCGTCGCTGGAGTTCTTCCGCACCTCGATGACCAACCTGCTGGCCGCCGGGGAGCGGGCCGGGGTCGGCCACCAGGTGATCCTGTCGATCGTCGGGGTGGACCAGGTGCCCCGACTCGACTACTACCGGGCCAAGACCCTGCAGGAGGACCTGCTCCGGCAGGGGCCCTCGCCGTACTCGATCGTGCGGGCCACCCAGTTCTTCGAGTTCGTCGACGCGATCTTGTCCTGGACCTCCGACGGCAACAGCGTTCGCCTGCCCGCCACCCGCGTCCAGCCGATGGCTGCCGCGGACGTGGTCGACGCGGTCGTCGACGTGGCCACCGGCCCGCCGCTGCGGGGCATCCGCAACGTTGCCGGCCCGGACGTCTTCGCCCTCGACGACCTTGGCCGGGTCACCCTGGAGGCGCAGCCGGACGACCGGACCGTCGTCACCGACGACACGGCCGGCATGTTCGCCGCGGTCTCCGGCGACGTGCTCATCGCCGGACCGGACGCACACCTGGCGCCCACCCACTACCAGGACTGGATCCGAGCGGCCCGCTGACTGTCGGCCTTACACCGCGGCGCCGGCACCTGCGGCGGCGCGGACCTCGGGTGCGCCGCAGGGATGCCGTCACCCGCGCCTGCGAGATCGAGACGGTTGCGCTGAGGCACGGGATCATCCTGTCCGCCTTCGCCGCTCGCCATCCGGACCTCTCCGATCCGAATTGCGGAAATCCGTGCGGCCGGGTCAGCCTTGAGGGCGACCACCGCTTGCGAGCCCGAACACAGGGGAAGATTGAGATGAACTTCTTGCGCCTAGGCCCGGCGGGGCGGGAGATCCCGGCCGTCCAGCGGGAGGGCACGACCTACGACCTGCGTACCCTCACCGCCGACCTCGACGGGGCGTTCTGGTCGTCGGACGGGATCGCGGGTACCCGCGCGGCGCTCGACCGGGGTGACCTGGCCGAGTTGCCCGGCGCCGCCACGCTGCGGGTGGGCGCGCCCGTCGCGCGTCCCAACAAGATCGTCTGCATTGGACTCAACTACCGGGACCACGCGGCGGAGACCGGTGCACCGCACCCCGCCGAGCCGGTGGTCTTCATGAAGGATCCGATGACCGTGGTCGGGCCGTTCGACGACGTGCTCGTGCCGCGCGGCTCCAGCCGGACCGACTGGGAGGTCGAACTCGCGGTCGTCGTCGGCTCGACCATCCGCTACGCCGACTCCCCGGAGGAGGCGATGCGGTGCGTCGCGGGGTACGCGGTGTCGCACGATGTCTCCGAGCGCGCGTTCCAGCTCGAGCGTGGGGGGCAGTGGGACAAGGGCAAGAGCTGCGAGACGTTCAACCCGCTGGGGCCCGTCCTCGCGCCGGCGGACGAGGTCGGCGATCCGCAGTCGCTCTCGCTGCGGTTGTGGGTCAACGGGGCTATCCGCCAGGACGGATTCACCGGAGAAATGATCTTTCCGGTCTCGCATATCCTCTGGTATCTCAGCCAGTTCATGGTCCTGTATCCCGGTGACGTGATCAACACGGGTACGCCGGCCGGGGTGGCGCTCGGCCGTCCGGACCAGCCCTACCTGCGCCCCGGGGACGTGGTGGAGCTCGAGATCACCGGTCTGGGGCGGGCGCGCCAGGCGGTGGCGGCGGCATGAGCGGCGATTTCGTCGGGCTGTCCGCGATCGTCACGGGCGGCTCGTCCGGCATCGGGCGCGCGACGGCCGTGGAGCTCCGGGCGAGGGGCGCCACGGTGGCGGTCCTCGACCTCGACCCGGGCGGACTCCCGGCGGACATCGCCGGCTTCGCCGCCGATGTCGCGAGCCGCCCGTCGGTGGACGCGGCGGTCTCGGCAGCCGCCGCCACGCTCGGCGGCATCGACGTGGTGGTCAACAACGCCGGTGTCGGGGCGATCGGCACCGTCGCCGACAACACCGACGACGAGTGGCTCCGCGTGCTCGACGTCAACGTGGTCGGCATGGCGAGAGTGGTGACCGCGGCCCTGCCGTGGCTCCGGCGGTCGGGTCACGCGTCGGTCGTCAACACCTCGTCCATCGCCGCGTTGAACGGCCTCCCGGGCCGGGCGCTCTACGCGGCCAGCAAGGGCGCCGTGCTGTCGCTGACGCTGGCCATGGCCGCCGACCACGTCCACGAGGGCATCCGGGTCAACTGCGTGTGCCCCGGTACGGCCGAGACACCGTGGATCGACCGCCTGTTGGCGCGGGCGGAAGATCCCGTGGCCGAGCGCGCGGCGTTGCAGGCCCGGCAGCCCATCGGGCGACTGGTGTCGCCCGAGGAGGCCGCGAACGCGATCGCCTACCTCGCATCGCCGCGGTCGGGATCCACCACCGGCACGGTGCTCAACGTCGACGGCGGTGTCACCCACCTGCGGGTCGGGCCAGCGCGATGACCACAGCAGCCCGCTGCCGGCAGCACCGGCCCGGACGCGCCATACTTGGCGCGGCCGACGCGGGAAGTCGTGCGCCCGGCGACAGCGCCGTGGCGGCGCTGGCCGCCTTTCCGACCCCACGGCTGGAGGTGTGAGGTGCGGATCGCGCTGTTCGTGACCTGCCTGGCCGACACCATGTTTCCGCAGGCGGCGAAGGCGACCGTGCTGCTGCTGGAACGGCTTGGCCACGAGGTGGTCTTTCCGGACGGTCAGACCTGCTGTGGGCAGATGCACATCAACACCGGCTACCAGCCCGAGGCGGTGCCGCTGGTGCGCCGGCACGCGCGGATCTTCGATGCGTACGACGTGATCGTCGCGCCGTCGGGCTCCTGCGTGGGGACGGTGCGGCAGCAGCACGCGATGGTGGCCCGGCGGGCGGGCGACGAGCGGCTGGCCAGCCTGGCGGAGTCGGTGGCGGCGCGGACGTACGAGCTGTCCGAGTTGCTGGTCGACGTGCTCGGCGTGACCGACGTGGGGGCGTACTACCCGCACCGGGTCACCTACCACCCGACCTGTCACTCGCTGCGGGTGCTGCGCGTGGGGGACCGGCCGCTACGGCTGCTGCGCGAGGTGCGCGGTCTCGGTCTGGTGGAGTTGCCCGCCGCGGAGCAGTGCTGCGGCTTCGGGGGTACGTTCGCGCTGAAGAACGCGGACACCTCCACCGCGATGCTGGCGGACAAGATGCACCATGTGCTCTCCACCGGCGCCGACGTCTGCACCGCCAGTGACTCTTCGTGCCTCATGCACATCGGCGGCGGGCTGTCCCGGCTGCGGACCGGGGTCCGCGCGGTGCATCTCGCCGAGATTCTGGCCTCGACCGAGCAGCCGGGGACCGCTGGTGCGCAGAGCCGTTCGGCGGTGACACGGTGACGCGGACGACGTTCCTCGGCATGCCGGCGACCGCGCCGGCCGGAGTGGGGCAGCTGCGCGGCGAGGAGCCGTTCCCGGCCGCCGCGCGGCGCAGCCTGGCCGATCCGCAGCTGCGCCGCAACCTCCGGCACGCGACGACGACGATCCGGGGCAAGTCAGCCGCTGTGATCGCCGAGGCGCCGGACTGGGAGCAGTTGCGGGCGGCGGGCGCGGCGGTCAAGGCCGACACCATCGCCCGCCTGCCGGAGCTGCTGGAACAGCTCGAAGCGAAGGTCACCGAGGCTGGCGGCGTGGTGCACTGGGCAGCGGACGCGGTGGAGGCCAACCGCATCGTCACCGACCTTGTGCGGGCAGCCGGTACGGACCGGATCATCAAGGTCAAGTCGATGGCGACCCAGGAGATCGGCCTCAACGAGGCGCTCGATTCGGCCGGGATCACCCCGGTCGAGACGGACCTGGCGGAGCTGATCGTGCAGCTCGGCGGCGACCGGCCCAGCCACATCCTGGTCCCCGCGATCCATCGAAATCGGGCGGAGATCCGGGACATCTTCCTCCGCGCGATGCCCGGCGTCGACCCGTCGCTGACCGACGATCCGGCGGCGTTGGCCGCCGCCGCGCGCCACTACCTGCGGAAGACCTTCCTGAGCACGCCGGTGGCGGTGTCCGGCGCGAACTTCGCCGTTGCCGAGACCGGCACCCTGGCCGTGGTGGAGTCGGAGGGCAACGGCCGGATGTGCCTGACCCTGCCGGAAACGTTGATCACGATCATGGGTGTGGAGAAGGTCGTGCCGACCTGGCGGGACCTGGAGGTGTTCCTGCAACTGCTGCCGAGGGCGTCGACCGGGGAACGGATGAACCCGTACACGTCGATGTGGACCGGAGTCACCCCCGGCGACGGTCCGCAGGCGTTCCACCTGGTCCTGCTGGACAACGGGCGCAGTGCCGTGCTCGCCGACGAGGTCGGCCGGCAGGCACTGTGGTGCATCCGCTGCTCGGCCTGCCTCAACGTGTGCCCGGTCTACGAGCGTACCGGCGGGCACGCGTACGGGTCGGTGTATCCGGGGCCGATCGGGGCGGTGCTGTCACCCCAGCTCACCGGCGTCGCGGAGAACACCTCGCTGCCGTACGCGTCGACGTTGTGCGGGGCGTGCTATGACGCCTGTCCAGTGAAGATCGACATTCCGGAGCTGCTGGTGCATCTGCGCGCCGAGGTCGTCGAGTCGCGACGCCGGCCCACCGCCGAGTCGATCGCGATGGCCGCCGCCGCGCACACGATGGACCGCGTCGGGTGGTACGAGGCCGCGCAGCGCGCCGCCAGGCTGAGCCGGCTCGCCGGCCGGCGCGGACGGGGCCTGCCCCCGCCGCTGAACGGCTGGACCGTCAGCCGCGACCTGCCGGACGCACCGGCCGAGACGTTCCGGGACTGGTGGGCCCGGCGATGAGTTCCCGCGACCTCGTCCTCGGCCGGCTCCGGGCCGCCCTCACCGTCGGCGCCCACGGCCCGGTCGAGGTGCCGCGGGACTACCGGCACGCGGGCCCGCGTGACCTCGACCAACTGGTGGAACGGTTGACCGACTACCGGGCACACGTGCATCGGGTCGCCGACGCCGCAGTCGCCGACACGATCGCGGACATCCTGCCGGTGGGGGGCACCGTCGTCGTACCGCCGGGCCTGCCGAGCGCCTGGCTGCCGCCGGCGGTGACCGTGCTGCCCGACGAGGGCCTCGACAACGGGCGGATCGGCGCCGCGGACGCCGTCGTCACCGGCGTGGCGATCGCGATCGCGGAGACCGGGACGATCGTCCTGGACGGCTCGCCCGACCAGGGCCGCCGGGTGCTCAGCCTCCTGCCGGACCGGCACGTGTGCGTGGTCCGGGCCGACCAGGTGGTGGCGACCGTGCCGGAGGCCGTCGCCCGGCTGACTCCCCACCGCCCGCTGAGCTGGATCAGCGGGCCGTCGGCCACCAGCGACATCGAGCTCATCCGGGTGGAAGGCGTGCACGGCCCGCGTCAGCTGCACGTCATCCTGCTGCCCTGACCCTGCGGTCACCAGGCGCTGGGCGTGTAGTCCTTCAGGAAGCAGCCGTACAGGTCTTCGCCCTGTTCGCCGCGGACGATCGGGTCGTAGACCCGGGCCGCACCGTCGACCAGGTCCAGCGGGGCGTGGAAGCCGGCGTCGGCCAGCCGCATCTTCGTCGGGTGGGGCCGCTCGTCGGTGATCCAGCCGGTGTCGACGCTGGTCATCAGGATGCCGTCGGACAACATCTCCTGGGCGCTGGTCCGGGTCAGCATGTTCAGCGCGGCCTTGGCCATGTTGGTGTGCGGGTGCCCGGGCCCCTTGTAGCCGCGGGCGAACTGGCCCTCCATCGCTGACACGTTCACCACGTACTTGCGGCGGGCGGTCGCTGCGGCCATCGCCGGCCGCAGCCGGCTGACCAGCACGAACGGCGCGGTCACATTGCACAGCTGCACTTCGAGCAGTTCGACCGGGTCCACCTCGTGCACCCGCTGCACCCAGCTGTTGACGGGGTCGAGGTCCGGCACCAGACCGCCGGCGTCGATGGCGGTGGCCGCGGCGATCCGTTCCGGCGAGGCGGAGCCGCTGGTCAGTGCCAGCGCGGTGAGCGCGTGCGGGGTGATCGCCGGCGGCGGGGCGGTCAGGCTGCCCGCCGGGTCGTGCCGGCCGGCCGGTTTGGCGAATGTGATCATCTCCGGCAGCGGGCCGTCCGGCAGGGCCGCCGCCTCGGCGGCGACGAGCTGCGCGTACGCGGCGGGAGTGCGGCGGACCGTCTGCGCCGCGTTGTTGATCAGAATGTCGAGTGGTCCCTGCCCGCTGACCGAGTCGGCGAGGGCGATCACCTGGGCGGGGTCGCGCAGGTCGATCCCGACGATTCGCAGGCGGTGCAGCCAGTCCGCGCTGTCGGGCATCGCGGCGAATCGGCGGGCCGCGTCGTGCGGAAACCTCGTGGTCACCGTGGTGTGCGCGCCGTCGCGCAGCAACCGCAGCGCGATGTACATGCCGATCTTCGCCCGGCCGCCGGTGAGCAGCGCTCGCCGGCCGGTCAGGTCGGTGCGGGCGGTTCGGCGCTCCCGGTTGAGCGCGGCGCACGGCGGGCAGAGCTGGTGATAGAAGGCGTCCACCTCGAGGTAGCGCTGCTTGCAGACGTAGCAGCCGCGCGGATTGTGCAGGGTGCCGGCCGTGGTGTCGGCGGTGGGTGAGGCGAGCGGGATGCCCTGGGTCTCGTCGTCGATCCGGCCCGGGGCGCCGGTGGCGGTGGCGGCCGTCACCGCGCGGTCGGCCGCCGTGATGGCGTCCCGCCGTTCCTCACGTCGCCGCTGCTTGATCATTTTGTAGAGCTTCGCGGTGGCCCGTTGCACCCGCACCACGTCGGGATGATCGGGAGGCAGGTCCTCCAACGCCTCGAAGACGCCGAGACAGGTCTCCAGCTGGTCACGGTCAATGCCGTTTCGACCGTTTTCGGTAATGTTGTCCGCCGTCATGCCGCCGCTGTCTCATCCCGTTCCCTGAGCCGGAGCTATCCGGCCCACCCAAGTCCGACCAGGAACTGTACGCACCGCCCAGCCCCGAACGTCGAGGGCGGGTGCATCGTCGCCCACCGGCCGGACGGACGCGGGCTGCCGTAGCCACGCGCGACCCGGCGTGCGGTTTCGTCCGAATCGGTACGGCTCGCGCTCGGTGAGCACTGCCGCGTCGCGACATTTCCCGCAGAAGTTGGTGCGCAGCCGGTCCAGTGCGGCGTGGCGGCTCCGTCCCGGGCGCGGATGCGACCACCGTGTCCGTACCAGACTAGGGAGGCCCCATATGGCGATCCAGCGGATGGACAACGTCCTGATCGTTGTCGACGATCTTGACGCCGTCATCGCGTTCTTCGTCGAGCTCGGCATGGAGTTGGAGGGCAGGACGCCAGTCGAGGGACGTTGGGTCGAGAGTGTCATCGGGATCGACGACGTCCGACAGGAGATCGCGATGCTGCGGACCCCGGACGGTCACGGCCGGATCGAGCTGGCGATGTTCCGTACGCCGAAGGCGATCAGCGCCGAGCCGAAGGATGCACCGGCGAACACGCTGGGCATTCGTCGCATCATGTTCGCCGTCGACGACATCGAGGACGTCGTTGCCCGCCTGCGTACCCAGGGCGGCGAACTCGTCGGCGAGCTGGCGCGGTACGAGAACGCCTATCGGCTCTGCTACGTCCGCGGTCCGGAGGGCATTGTCGTCGGACTGGCCCAACAACTCAGCTGACGCCGGGGACCGGGGACCGCGCGGCCAACCCATCGGGGCGGTGGCGCGGTTGGCCCAGACCGGGCTCTGAATTCCGAGTCAGACCGCGCCTCGGTCGACCAGGCTGAACGTGGTGCTGATCGGGGCGTCGCCGAGAAACTCCACGTAGATCTTCTTTCTGCTCGGACTCCACTGCACCAACCCGTGCTCGTCGCTGACGATGGCGTAGGTGGTACGTCCCTTGTCGTCCTTGCGGTCCTGACGGGCGAGCCCGAACAGGGTCGCCGCGGTCGGTGCACAGTCGGTGCCCACCAGCGAGGCGTATGCCGAATTGATCTTGACGCCGAGGCACGGCCGGTGGGAGACGTCCGGGTTCAGCGACTTGATCATATAGTCGACGCCGACCGGTTCGAGCACGAAGAGGGCATCCGGGCCGGTCCCGTTGCCGATGTGGACCTCGGCGTCGAACGGCAGTGCAAGGTCGCGATCGATCTCCACCAGATGCAGGAGGATTCGCCGCTGCCCGGCCAGCACGGCCCGGGTACTGTCAGCCCCGGCCGACGGTGAACCGGTAGCCGTACTCGACCCGGTCGCGGCCGGCGCCGACCCCGGCGTCGTCGGGCCGCCGGTCGCCGTCGCACCGGTGGCGTCCGGGTTGGCCAGGTCGCGCAGCAGCTGCGGGCCGAACAGAGCGGCGGACACCAGCACCGCGACCACCGCGGCGGCACCGCCCAGCCCGGTGAGCCAGGCACGCCGGTTCGATCCCGTACGGCCGGCCGTGGCTGGCCGCGACGGGTTCGATCGCCTGCCCTGGGCATTGCCACCGGCGCCGGGCAACGCATCCGGCGTCGTGCCCAGGGGTCGGACAGCTCGGGTGTCGCCCCTCGGCACTGCTGCGGTCAGCAACCCGTCGAGCAGTTGCCGGGCGGTGGGCCGGGCGGCGGGATCCTTCTCCAGCGCCCGGGAGACCAACTCCCGCAGTGGCCCACCGAGTCCGGTCAGCTCCGGCGGCTGGGTGAGGATCCGCATCGCGGTGGCGGTGGGGGAGTCGGCCCCGAACGGGTTGCGGCCGGTCGCGGCATGGGCGACCACGGCACCCCAGGCGAAGATGTCCGCGGCCGGACCCACCGGCTGGCCGGACGCCACGTCGATCCGCTCCGGAGCCATGTACGAGACGGTCCCGACCATCTGGTTGGTCCGGGTGTGCTGGCTCGTCGCGTCGAACGCGCGGGCGATGCCGAAGTCGATTACCTTGATTCCGCCGGGTGCGACCAGGACGTTCGCCGGCTTCAGATCCCGGTGGATCACCCCGGCACCGTGGATCGCGGTGAGCGCGGTGGCCACCCCGACCGCGATGCTGTGCAGTTGCGCCGGCCCCAGCGGTCCCCGCTCCCGCATCACCTGGGCCAGGCTGGGACCCTCGACGTACTCCACCACCAGGTAGGGCGGGTCGTGGTCCGGGTCGGCGTCCAGAACCTCGGCGGTGCAGAACGGTGGAACCTGGCGGGCCCGGTTCACCTCACTACGAAACCGACCCCGGAACTCGGCGTCGTGCGAGAGTTCCGGGCGAACGACCTTGACCGCCACCGGCCGTCCCTGCGGCGACCGGGCAAGGAAGACGCTTCCCATGCCGCCCTCGCCGAGCCGGTCGAGCACGTCGTACCCGCCGATGCGGCCCGGGTCGCCGGGACGCAGCCCGCCGTTCACGCCGGATGCTCGCAGGCCACGACCACCCGGTGAACCGTTCCGCCTATCACCCGTTCCCCTTAGGTCACCCGGACGCCGCCCGTAGCCTACTGCCCGACCGGCCTCCCCCCGTCGATGCCCTCGGTCGGCGGTTGAGCTGGGTGCAGCACCAGGAGCATCCGAGCGTGTGCGAGGGACTGGTTGCACGGCGGCTGGCTCGACCACCCCAACTTCCGGGCGCTGCTTCCAGCCGAGCAGGTCAACCGGTGAGCACCAGGGCGTGTGGGGTGACGGTCACGGTGGCGGCCACGGCGCTGTGGACTCGTACGCTCGCTTGTGGGGTCTCGACGAGTGTCAGCGCCGAGCGTGCGACACCCTTGGAGGCGGTCAGGGTCGGCTTGCCGCCCACCTTGACACCGCCCTCGGCGTCGCCCGTGGCGGTCACGGTGACCAGCGCCGCCGCGATGCGGTCCGCCGGCACGTCAGCGAGCGTATCCGTGGTGCCGAGTGCGATCTCGACGTCGGACTGTTCGGTGGCGCGTACCGGTTCGGGGGTGTGTGGCGGGATGGGGACCACGAGTCCTTCGGTGGATTCGGGTGCGCCCGCGCCGGTGACGTAGCCGACCAGATTCGCTCGCATTTCGGTGCCCGCCTCGTACCGGAGGTGGACCGACCCGTCGCTGACCGGAATGACCATGAGCCCGCCGCGGGTGCGGTCGCTGCCGCTGGTCGCCGACCAGTAGACCGTCTGGTTCAGGTCACCGGCGCGCGTCCCCGCGGAGACGAACCCGCCATTTCGCCCCACGTCGGCGGAGACCTGCAGGATCACCGCCGAGATCGGGCCGGCGTCGGCGAGTTGCCGGACCTCGGCGAGCGCGACGCTGGCTTTCTTACCGTCGGTCCTGGGCACCAGGGTCACCACCCGGGCAGGTGGCACCGCCACGACGCGGCCGGCGTCGGACCGCTCCGCCGGCTCGAACACGCCGACGAGTCGGACCAGCAGGTCGCCGCCGCCGGTGGCGCTGGCCCGCAGGTCGCCGTCGGGGCCGAGGTGGGCCACCACGGTGGCGGACAGCTGTGCCCCGGCCTTCGGTACCCGCAACACGGTCGTCCGGTCGGTGCCCTGGACGACGGTGACCTCGCCGGGGCCCTTCGCAGCCAGGATCGAGACCTCGACCAGCACCGCACTGGTGCCGGCGGGCACCGGGGGCACCGGCACCGTCACGTCCACGCCGGCGGGCAGTGCGCCGACCTCGCGCGAGTCGAGCAGCACCTGTGGCCGCACCGGGATCAGGCGGGTGGAGCCGGCAACCGCGGGGTCGGCGGGAGGTGCCGAGGCGGCGCCGAACGAGCGGGCGTCCAGCGCGGTCGCCGGGACCGTCCCGGGGTTCCCGACCCAGGCGTCCACCGCGTACCGCGAGCCCACCAGCACGGCAGCGGAGGCGAGGACCCAGGCCAGCCCGATGACGAGCCACCGGGTCACCGGTGACATGGGCCGCCGCTCGCCGCTGGCGACGGTGACCTTCACACCTCTCGTCGGGCTACGCATGGCGTCTCCTCCGTTTGTTGCTCGCGCTCACCGGACGCGCTCACGCGCTGCACGGCCCATCCGGTCTCCGCTGTGCGGCAGTCCCATTGTCCGGCATCACTGCCGGAGTCGTCAGTACCCGCAAGTCGATCCCCGGGGTCGGCGGTGCGGTGCCGCGGGAACGCGCTGAGCGCCGCGGCAGCCGCCCACCCGGGTGCCTCGTCCGCCATCGCCTGGATGAACCGCCGGTCGACGGCCACGCCGACGCCCAGATCGACGTCGCTCCGCAGCCCGGCGAGCTGCGCCGGCACCAGTACCGCGGTCGGCAGGAATCCCGCCCGGGCGATCAGGGCGGCAAACTCCGGCCGCGACGTCCCCGGCCCGGTGCGCCCGCGGCGACCGCCGCGTCCATCCCGATGATCCGGGCCGCCTGGATCGTCCGGTGCACCGAATCCGTCCACCATCGAGGCCGAGCACCAGCGGGGTAGGCCGAGCTGCCGCCGGGCGCGGGCCAGCCGCCGCGACAGTGGCTTCGGCCCGGCCAGGCCGCCGGCGACCTCGGCGACCGCGGCCAGCCGCATCGGATTGTCGCGGACCACCGCGATCACGACACCGTGTGCGCTCAGGCACACCCCGACGCCGTACGTCGACTGACTGCTCATCGTGCCTCCCCAGCGAACACCCCGACCGGTATGGCCAGCTGCGCGCCGGGGGGTGGCTGGGCCAGGAACGCGACCTGGACCTGGGCCAACCCGCCGGCCTCCACCAGATAGCCGCGCCCCGGCAGCGGTCGGAGCGGTGCCTCGCGCGGCAGCCGGACCCGGAGCACCTCGCCGTCGTCCGGCGCCGGGCGCAGCAGCAGCCCGGTTCGCGACATGGTCACCGCCCGCTGCCACGGTTGCATGCCGCGGAAGGCGTCGGTCCGGCCGGCGGCGACAACGTGGACGCCGGCCGGCAGGCCCGGCAGGAGCCGGTCCAGTGCCGGCCCGGCGTCGGGCAGCGACTCGATTCCGTCGACCAGCAAGAGGGATCGTCCCGCGGTCGGCTTGTTGGTCAACTCGCTGAAGCCGCCCGCCACCTCACTGACCTGGGCGCCGATCCAGGCGTCCGGCTCGGCGGCCACCACGAGCACCTGCGCGTCAGGTGCGCTGGCGCGCGCCGCGGCGGCGAGCAGCCGCAGCACACCCGTGCGACCGCTGCCGGCGGGGCCCGCCACCACCGCGTGCATGCCCGGACCGAGCGCGAGCGTGGCGACGCTGAGGTCGCGGTAGTGCCGGCCGACGCCGAGTCGCCAGACCGGCCCGCCCGCCGTGGACGAGGACAGCACCTCACCGGCGGGCACCAGTTCGGGCAGCACCGTGACGGTGGGCGCGGGAACCGCGTCCGGGTAGTCGGCGGCGACCCGGGCAACCGCGGCGGCGAGCGCTCCCGGCCGCCCGTCACCGTGCCGCCCGATCTGGATCTCGCGGCGGGTCTGGATGTCGATGGCTCGCAGGCCGGTGAGCTCGGGCACGTCCCGGGCCCGCAGGCCCAGCCCCGTGTACGAGTTGGTGTCAGCCAGGCGCAGACACAGCTTCGTGGGCAGTTGGGCGAGCACCCGGCCGGGTACGCCGCGGTCGTGCGACGCCGAGATGAGCAGCCGGATGCCGACGGGTGCGCCGTCGCGCAGCAGACGCTCCAGCCGTGCGCCGACCTCACCGATGCCGGCCCGTTCGGCCCCTTCGACCAGCGCGTCCCAGCCGGCGACCACGAGCAGGACGTCAGGTCCCGTGGACCGGCTCACCCGCCGGTGGGCGATCTCGGCATCCACCTGGTCGAGTACCCGGGCGAGCCGTTCGCCGTCGTCGACGCCGACTGTCGCGGTCACGTGCGGCAGACCGGCCAGCGTTCCCAGTCCGGTGCCGAGGCCCTCCAGCACGAAGATCCGCTGCCGGTCGGGGGCGCGGTGGCGCGCGAGGGAGAGGCAGGCGGTGGCGAGCACCGCGCCGGTGGCGGTCGCGTCGGCGCCGAGCACCAACGTCCCGCCCGTCTCCGGCGCCCAGCACCACACGTCGGAGCGCTGCTCGTCGGGCAGGTCCACCAGGCCGAGCGGCACCGGACCAGTTCCATCCACGTCGACGCCGGCCGCCAGACTCCAGGCGTCGACCTCCTGCGGCAGCGGTGGCGGGCAGGGCACCCGCGGCCGGGGGTAGCCACCCCGCCCGGCGGCGTCCGCCATCGCGGTCACCAGCCTCCCAAGATCTGTCGGTACGCCGTCGGCCTGCTCCTCCCGCACGGTCGCCTCCCGGTCGGCCAGCAGTGTGAACGGGGCGACCTCGATTCGTTCGCGCGATCCGCGTGGGGTGGCCGCGGACACCAACGCGGTCTGGACCCCGATCACCTCGCCGGCACCGAGCCGGACGTAGGCGCGGCCGGGCCTGCGTCGGTCGATGTCGGCCGCCTGCCGGGTGCCCAGCACGTCCCGGGAGTCCGCCTCGTCCTGCACGCGCAACGCCACCCGCAGGTTCGTGTTCGCTCGGATCTTGCCGTCCACCACCCCCTGCGGTCGCTGCGTCGCGAGCAGCAGGTGGATGCCGAGACTGCGGCCCCGCTGCGCCACGTCGACCAGTGCGGCGAGGAAGCCGGGCAGTTCCACCGCGAGAGTGGCGAACTCGTCGATCACGATGAGCAGGCGGGGGAGCGGCGGGTCGGGGGCGACCAGGTCGCCGATGTCGCTGACACCGGCTTCCCGCAGGCGCCGTTCCCGGTGCCGCAACTCGGCGCGCAGGCAGCGCAGTGCCCGCGCGGCCAGGTGTTCGTCCAGGTCGGTGACCAGCCCGACGGTGTGCGGCAGTGCGGCGCAGGCGTCGAAGGCGCCGCCGCCCTTGAAGTCCACGAGCAGGAAGGTGAGCGCGTCCGGTGAGTGCGCGCACGCCAGCGACGCCACCACCGTGCGCAGGAACTCGCTCTTGCCCGAACCCGTGGTGCCCACCACCAGACCGTGCGGTCCGTCGCTGTGCAGATCCACGGTCAACGGGCCGCGTTCGGTCATTCCGATGGTCGCCTGCATCCCGGAGAGGCCACGTCGCCACCACTCGCCGATCGACAGCGGGTCGAGGTCCTCGACCGGCCGGCCCAGCCCGTTCGGGCCGGAGGCCACGGTCCGCAACAGGTCCACCAGGCGGGCGTGGGCCGGCAGCAGCGCCGCCGCGACCGCCTGCTCCGGGTCGGTCCAGCGGGCGAGTGCACGGGCCGCCCGCCCGCACACCCCGTCGGCGGCCCGTACGGCGAGCAGGCCCGACGTCCGCTCGCCGGTGACCGCGTCGGTCAGGTCGGCGGTGTCCTCCGGCCCCAGGACGAGGAAGGAACGGCACACCGAGGGCAGCCGTTCCGTGCGCCCGCTCACCACCAGCGCCCGGCCGCTGCCGCGGGCGAGCCGGCCCAGCAACGACGCGACGCGCCCGGTCAGCAGGTCGTCGGCGTCCACCACGACCACGGTGTGCGTGGCGCCTGTCCCACCTGCGCCGGCCCCGCCCGCGACCGTGGCCGCGGCGCGGGTGGCTGGTGCGGTGTCGGCGGCCAGCCGGGTGAGCAGTTGTTCGGTGGCGGCCGGGTCGACGGCGACCCGCAGCGTCCCGTCGTCACCGTTGAGGTGCGGCAGCCACTTCAACCAGTCCCACGCGGCCAGCCGGTCCGGCTGCACCACCAGGGCCAGCGCCAGGTCGGCCGGTCCGTGCCGGGTGACAAGATCCAGCACGACGGCGGCGACTGCGCTGCGCGCGGCGGTGCCGGTGCCGACGATGCCCAGCCCTGAGCGGTCCCGCAGGTTGACGTGGACCGGCACGTCCGACAACCGGGAGCGCTCGGCGAGTGCCTCGCCCAGCTCCGGCCGCCCCGCCAGCTCCTCGGCGCCGCGCCGGCCCAGCTCCGGCAGCCACGGTCGGGCACCCACGCCGACCACCACCCGCAGTTCGTCCGCGTCGCCCGGGCGTACCTCCCACAGACCTCGACCCGACACCGCCCGGCGCACCAGGCCGGCCAGCCCTGGATAGGCGGCGCGGGCCGCCGCGGCCACCGCGGTGCGGGTGGTGTCCAGGTCGGTGCCGAACTGCCGGGCGGCAGCCGCAGATTCGGTGGCCATCCGGATGGCGTCCTTCTTCGCGCGGTGCTTGGACTCGACCCAGCGGGCCAGTGCCATCATCGGCGTCATCGCGACCATGACCAGGAAGAACGGGCTGAACACGAAGGCCATCACCACGCCGATGGGCAGCGGCGCGATGAGCAGCAGCCAGGACAGTGGCGCGGGTACGGACGCGGGTGCCGGCGCGGCCGGCACGGGCACCTGCGCTGCCGGCGCGGTGGAGGCCACCCGGGGGGTACGGATCAGCGGCTCGCGGCCCGTCGGTGCCTCCGGGGTCGAGGGCGCGGGCCACGATCCGGGCGGGTCGGCCGGCGCCGCGGGTGCGACCCGGAAGGCCGTGTCGCCGAGCCGCAGGTAGCTGCCGTCGAGCAGATCGGCGTCCGAGTCGTCGTCGGTGAGGTCCCGTCCGTCCACCCGTGCCGGGCAGTCGTCGTCGACGGGCCTGGCGGTGACACGTGCCTGTGGGGTCGTCTCGACGTGCACCAGCGGCCGGGTCACCGGACCGAAACGCACCCCGGCGTCCGGGCAGCGTCCGATTGCGAACGTGCCGTGGTCGAGTTCGATGGTCTGGCCGCTGTCGGGCCCGGCCACCCGGCTCAGCTCGACGACGGGCCGCCCAGCTTGCCCGCCGCGCGACCGGTCAGCCGAGAACCCCGGTGTCGCCAAACGCACGCTCAGCTCCGCGCCGGCCCACATCGGCAGGTCCGCGAGCTGGGTGTCGCCCGGAACCTCCGCGCCGTCCAACTCGATGACCAGTTCACCGGCCGCGACCCGAGCGGCGACCGGTCCGACCAGGTGGTCGAGCAGTTCACTCACGGTGACGTCCGGGGCGACGGTGCCCAGGGAGACGTCACGGGTGGTGGCGGAGAGGTCGCGGACGGGCCGCCGATCTTCGATGCGGACGCTGAGCCTCATGACCACAGTTCGCGGCCGGGCGCCCCGGTGGTTCCCGTCCGGGCGAGATTTGGCAGATTCACGCCGCGCGATCAATTGCGTATCGTGGGTCGGTGGCCGAAAGATCTGCGCCGGGTACGACAGCCGTAGCCGGCTCGTCGGCGGAACCACTCGACACGGGGGACGGGCGGCGCGAGCTGCCGCCCGCCGTGCTCGTGCGTTTCCGGGCTGGGGACGCCGAGGCGCTCGGCGAGGTCTACGACCGATACTCGCGTTCGGTGTGGGCCGTCGCCATGACGGTCACCCGCGCCGACCATCTCGCGCAGGAAGCACTCCAGGAGACGTTCATCCGCGCGTGGAAATCCGCGTCGACGTACGACCCGGAGCGGGATCTCGGCCCGTGGCTGTTGACCATCGCGCGGTACACGGCGCTGGACCTGATCCGGCGTGAGCTGCGACCGACCCGTGGTGGCCACGAGGCCGAGCAGGACGCGGTGGTGGAGGCACCCGACCTGGACGTGGCATGGTTGTCCTGGACGGTGCAGGAGGCGCTGGGTCGACTCGCCGACCACGAGCGGGAGATCGTCCGGCTGTCGTTCTTCGACGACCTGACCCACGCGCAGATCGCCGAACGGCTGGGACTGCCACTGGGCACGGTCAAGTCGCGCTCGCACCGGGCGCACCGGCGGCTGGCCGAACTGCTGGCTCACGTGCGGGATCCTCCGCAGATCGACGATGCCGCGAACCAGACCGGCACCGGGGGGCGAACAACAATCGGAAAAGCGGGCATCGAGGGGAGGAGCGACGGGTGAGCACCGCACCACAGACCGACGGGGGCACAGACGAACAGTTCGTGGATTTCCTGGCCGGGCACCTCGATCGGCACGCGAGGCGCACTCCGGGCCGGAAGAAGGCGGCGGCGCAGAGCGCCGACCCGGCTCTCCTGGCCGCGGTGGTCACCGAGTTGCGCGCCGAGACCACCTGGGCATCCGGTCCGCCGCCGGCACTTCGGGACAGCGTCCTCAGCCGGGTGCGGGCGCACGCCGACGAGCAGCGCGTTGCCGAGCAGCGCGTCGCGGACCCGGCGCCCGAGCCGCTGTCCGTGCCCGAACCGGCGCCCGAGCCGCTGTCCGCGCCCGAGCCGCTGTCCGCGCCCGAGCGGCTGACCGGGCCCGGGCGGTGTCCGTGCCCGAGCCGCCGAGTGGCGGCCCGGCCACGACGGTCCCGTCGGCGGACCCCGGCCCACGGTGGTGGCATCCGGCCTGGTGGCGGCCCCGGATGGGCCGGCTCACCTGGGCGCTGCCCGCCGCGGCCCTCGGTGCCGCGGTGTTCACCGCTGGAGTTCTGACCGTCGACCGGATGCTCGACCCGCAACCGCGGGCCGACGTCTACGTGGCCGCCGGCACGGATCTGGCTCCGGAGGCGCGCGGCACCGTGTCCGTCGTGGACACGCCGTCGGGGGCGTCCGTCGTGCTGGAGCCGGTCGGGCTGCCCGCCGCCGCACCGGGCTCCTACTATGCGGCGTGGCTCAAGGGACCGCGCGGCACCGTACCGATCGGGTCGTTCCACGAGCGCCGCAGCGGCGTACCGATCGAGCTGTGGAGCGGCGTGGACGTCGCCGACTACACCACCTTCAGCGTCACCCTTCAGATGGAGGGAGCGCCACCGGCCCCGTCGGGCCTGGTGGTGATGACGGCCGTCCTGAACCCGTGACCACAGCGAGCTGGCGCGGTCCACCACGATCGGTGACCGCGCCAGCGTGACAGCTTCGGCGTCGGTTCAGTGGTTGGCCCACGACGGCGGTGCCGCCGGGGGCTGGGGTGCCTCCGGCAGGCGGCCGGGCTCCCGGTGCTCCTGCCAGTCCCGCAGCTCGGTGCGGTATTCCTCGTACGCGGCGGTGTAGTCACGCTCGGCCGCCACGGCCGCGCGACAGGTCTCCGCGCGCTCGCGGCAGGTGACGGCGAGCTGGGTCAACTCCGTGGCGACCTGATCGAGGATGGCGGCCGCGGCGTCCAGTTCGTCCGTCACGATGTTGGTCAGTTGGCCACCGATCATGGAGCCTGCGCCGATCGCTGCCCGCGCGGGCTCCATGAGCGTGCCGGTCATCTGGGCCGCCGCGTCCAGCATGGTGGCCGCCGCCTCGTAGTCCTCCGCAAATGGCATTACGACGCTCCCTTCCGGCACGGGCCACGCGTGAGGGGCCGGGGCGGTCGTCGCACCCCCGGCCCCCTGCACGGCCGATCCGACACTCAAGCCCGGGTGATCCCGGTGTTCATGATCTCGTCGAGCTGAACGGCCTGCGCGTCCATCACCTGTCCCAGCGATCCGGCCGACTCGCCGGCCGCCGCCGCGACCGCGTTGAACTGGGTGGCCACATCGGTCAGTTCCCCACCGAGGCGCGCGAGGTCGGCCCGGAAGGTCTCGAAGATCTCCTGTACGCGTACCGTCGTCTCGTTGACCCGGGCGTCGAGTTCCACGCCGACCTCCTCGGCCTGCGTCCGGTTGGCGCCGGTCCACTGGACGCCGCCGAAGCTCGCGGTCACGGAGCGGGACTCCTGGCTGACCGCCAGCAGCGCCGAGACCACAGCGCTCTGGGCGTTGGTGATCTGCTCCTGGAGACCGGCGACCGCGCTGTCCGTCGTCGAGACGACGTTGCCGCCGCAGGCGGCGAGGTTGTCACCGAGGCTGCGGTACGCGTTGGCGTGCTGCTGGATCTGGGCGACGTCCCCGCCGAGCATTCCGACGTTCATGGCTGCTACCTCCCGATGTGTTTTCCCCCGGCGACCCGTGTCGCCTCGGTCGTCTGCATTCGCTGCGAGGCACCGGTTCGGTTCCCTCGCTCACCAGTCCGACCAGCCGTCGTCGAAATCCAGGTCGAGCGGCGTCGCGAACTCGTCGTCGTAGCTGATGTCGATCCCGGGCACGGACTCCAGGTAGGGATCCCAGGTCACCGCATCGAGCGCCGGGCCCATGAGGGCCGGCACCCCGTCGTCGTAGGCCGCCGAGGGCTGCGTCTGCGCCCAGAAGTCGTCGTCGTATCCGAAGTCGACGGTGGTGCCCTGGGGCGCCCCGAGGCCGATCATCGTGTCGTAGGCGGTGTGGTAGAGGTCGGGCAGCTCGTACTCGGACACGTCATCCCAGCTGGTCGGCTCCGCCGTTCCCGCGGTGCCGTACCGGTACAGGTCGTCCGGCGGCGGCGCGTACTCTCCGCCGAGATCGACGGAGAAGCCGGCCGGTAGGCCGCCAGCAAGGTCGAGGGCGGCACCGGGCCGCAGGTCCGGGTCCGGGAATCCGGGCCGGTCCGCGAACGCGGGGTCGAACGGTGACCGGAACTCGTCCCGCACGTCGAACGCCAGCAGACTGCCCGGTGGTGCGTGCTGGGCGACGAGCACGTCCGCCGTGGACACGCCGGCGAGTTCGGCGATGCGCCCTACCGCGAGATCGCCGCTGACCGGGTACTTGACGCTGACCAGTGCACCCGGGCCGCTCGCCAGACCTTCGGCGAAGTCGCTCTGCTCGGCGGGTCGGAACCCGTCGCTGTTGGCCCGGAAACCGACTGCGCCGATGTAGGGGATGTTCACCGCCGCCATCCCGTCCACCGCGAGGGTGGGTAGCCGCAGGTCCAGGATCGGGCCGAGATTCACCTCGCCGGCAATCGAGGTGACCAGGCCGTAGTGGTCCGCCTGGAACGAGACGCCGGCCACGCCGCCGACGGTGAGACCATCCACCGGGGCCGTGTCGTTGTCGATCAGCAGGACGCCGTTGCGCACACCCACGTACACCGACTCGGACGCGCGGTGGGGCCCCTGGGCGGAGGCGCCCCAGCCCACGATGTTGAAGATCCCCTCCTTGGTACGCGAGCCGCCGTCGAGGACATGGTTGGGGACGAAAGCCAGGTTCTGCGGTGCCGCCCAGACGTAGGACGGGTCCGCGGCCGGCGGCACGAACAACCGCCCGATGGGGTGCAGTGGTGGTTCGGCCGGAAGCGGGACGTAGAACGGTGAGTCCGGGCCGCGGCCGGACCCGTCGGGAAGGGCGACCCGCCCCAACTCGTCCTGGGCGTTGGTGGTGCCGGTGCGGAGCAGGTCGCTGGCAGGGCCACCGAGCAGCGGCGCGCCGGCGAGGCCGGCGAGGCGGAGATCACCGCCACCGACGCCAGTGTCGTCCAGCCGGCTCTGCGGCAGGTCCTCGGGACGGTCGAGGAAGAAGAGCAGGTAGCCGCCGGGAAGCTCCTTGAGTTGTCCGGGGGCCGACCGCATCCCACCCGGGAGGCTCATCGAGCCGCGTGCCGAATCCGGGACCTCACCGCCGTCGCCGCCGTACACCGTGCCGTCGGGCCCGACGACCTCGGCACCGGGCGGGATGAACTGCATTCCCGGTTGCAGCGGGATCGGTGTCGCAGAGCCGGGCAGCGTCATGGTCGGTCCTCGGTTGGTCGACCCGGCCGGGCCCTGCGCCAGGACGAATCCGCCGCTCAGCGTGTCTGCTCCGGCTCCGCCCACCAGGACGTCTGTCCCGGCTGAGCCCGCCAGGGTGTTGTCGCCGGCCCGGCCCGCCGGGCCGCCGATCACCGCACCACCGCTCGGCCCGGCCGGCCCGGCCGGCCGGGCCGGTCCCAGGGCCGTGCCGAACGTGGTGCTCGCCGTGGGCGTGGTGGCTGCGCTGCCGAACAGGGCGAGCGACTCACTCGGGGTGGCGGAGCCGCTGCCGGGTGTACCGGTCGGCGGCAGCGACTCGACCACCTTGCTGAGCCGCTGCATGACCACGGGCGCGGCCAGTCTCGGGTCGGCGCCCCGGAACACGCCCTCCAGCACGATGCCCACCTCGGCGACCCGCTGTGCGATCACGGCCGCATCCGGCCCGGCCTGCGGCGAGGTGCGGCTGATCCGCAGCGCCTGGGCAAGTGCCTGACCGGCGGCGAAGGGGCGTCCGGCGTCGACGGCGGAGACGGCCCGCGCGAGGTTCGCCACGATCCCGGTGCCCTTGGCCAGGTCGGCCAGGTCGGTCCGGGTCTTCGGGTCGAAGTCGAACGCGGTTCCGGCGACGGTCTTCGGGTCACCGAGGACGCCCCTGGGATTGAGCAGCGCCGTCGCCCCGGCGGAGACGACCGTGAGGCCGTTGCTGAACGCGCTCAGCGCGTCGCCCCGGTCGAGCGCCTGGACCACGCCGACGGCCGGGGTCACCAGTCGGGCGACGTCTCCTACGGACGTCCCGAGTCGCACCAGGTCGAGCGCGAGGCTCCTGTCGATCAGGTCGAGGTTCGCCAGCAGTGGTCCGCCGTTGCCCAGGAGACTGCCGGTCGCGCCGAGCCCCGCGGATATCGCACCGATCACCGTGTCCGCCTGGGACGCCCGGAACACCGACGCACCGATGTCGAAGGCGCGTTTGGCGTTGCGCAGCACGTCCAGGGTGCCGCCGGCGTCGAAGAGACCGCCCACGATGCTGCTCTGCCCCACGAGCGTCGCCGCACCGGCCGCCGCACCCACCAGGTCGGCACCGGCGGTGAAGGCGGACAGGCCCGCGCCGATGGCGCCCAGCCAGTTGCCTTCGACGGCATGGGTCACCGCTTCGACCGCGTTGATCGCCAGGGTGGCTATCCCGACGGCCTGTAGGCCGGGTACGACGAGACTGGCGACCCCGAGTGCGATCTTGCCGATCTGGAAGATCGCCTTGAACGGGTTGTCCTCCCAGGCGCTCACGATGGCCTTGCCGATCGACTTGACGGTGTCGAAGATCCGCGACAGGAAGCCCTTCTTCTTCTTTTTCCGCCGGCTGATGCCGGTCAGCACACCGAGATCGTCGAAGGTGATGTTGAGCTTGTACTTGCCGAGGTTTTGACTCCGGCCGCCGGGGATGCCCCACTGACGGGCGAGAATGAGGAACTCGGGATTGTCCTCGACCGCCTCCCGGCTGCGCATCCGCAGCCGGCTGCGGCCGAGCGCGTCCACCACGTTGCCACCCACCACGGCGGTCAGCTCGCGTTCGGTGAGCGCCGGGGCCCCGACGACGGCCAGGGCCCGGAACGCCGCGACCACCCGGTTGATGCGCTCGTGCAACTGCGGCCCGTCGGTCGCGCCCCGCAGGTAGCTCAGCGCCCCGACGAACTGTGCCTGGATAGTCGGTGACTGTGCCATCGAGCGGGGGATCTGACTCGCGACCAGCGCGAAGAGCTGCTGCTGGACCGGTTCGGTCAGGTCGATCGGCGTCGCACTGCCCAGATCGACCCCGACGCCGGTCATCGCCCGGTCCACGAGCGCGGCCAGGCCGACGGTGTAGGCGTCGTCGATGACCCCCGTCGTGCGCCCGAGCCTCAGGACGAGATCGATGCCCGCCTCGTTGAAGAACGTCGTCGGGTCGGTGTCGCCCTCGAATCCGGTGGGCAGCAGCGCGCTCTGCAGCATCCGGTTGGCGCGCAGGAACTCCACCGCCGCCGCGAACCGGGCCGACGGGGTCGCGGCCGAATCCCCGGGGTCGGTCCAGCCGACCCGGGCGGCGAAGGCCAGAGTCTGGTCGAGTTGGATGTCGTCCGGTGCGGTCACGTCCCGACCCACGAGGTGTGCGGGCAGCCAGTCGACGATCGCCGCGAACTCGACCTCGGCCGCGGCGATCTTCGCGGCCAGCTCTGCCGGTGCGCTGTCGGCGGTGGCGAAGTCGTGCGTGGCCAGCACGTCGCCGAGTCGTGGCAGGTCCGCCGCGCGGGCGAGGCGGTGGTCCAGTTCGAGCGTGCCGGCTACCCAGTCCAGCAGGCGCTCCGGGTCGGCCAGCACGTCGTCGACGGCCCGGCCGTCGGACCAGAAGTCCTGCCAGAACACCTCGGTGGTGCGTTGCTCGGCCCGGCTCCGGAACAGGCCGAGGAATCCACGGCCGGCCTGCTCCCGTTCCACCGGGGGCACCGGGGGGCCGACGTGTTCGATGCCCAACGCGAGGGCCAGCGTCCGCAGGTCGGGCAGCAGTTCGCTGGGCAGGTCGGGTCGCTGCCCGGCCAGCAGCGCCGGCACCAGCACCGGCGACAGGCGATCGAGTGCCGCGTCCAGCGTCGCATTGGTACCGGCGGGGGCGAGGCCGACGAGGAGGGCCCGCAGATCCCGTGGGCCGGCGAAGCCGAGCAGCGCGTTGAGCACGCTGCCGAGTTCGGCCGTGGTCGCGCCGACGCTGCTGGCCACTCCGCGCGGATCGATCACGAACTGGTCGGCGAGGTCGGCCTTGTCGATGACCCCGGCGCCCAGGGTGGCGAACCCGTCCTGGACGAGTGCGAGTTGGAGGGGCGCCTGGCTGGTCAGCTCGGCGAGGTTGAGCGCGCCGACGGTCTGGCGCCGCACCGCCTCCGCGCGGGTCGCGGTGTCGCGCAGTACCCCGCCCAGCGTCCGCGCGCCCTGACTGTCGATACCGACGTACGCCATCCTCCGGCTCCTTCCCCCAACGCGTCCCGGCGAGGGTCGCGACAGCCGGGGTTCGCCGTGGCGGCACGAACCGGTTCCCTAGCGAAACCGGGGAACCGCGGAGCGGGTGGCCGGCGAATGGAGGATGTGCGGGCCGACCGGTCCGGCACAGCCCACCTGACCGCCATTGGAGGCCCCCATGTCCACACAGGTCAGCGCCGTGACCGGCGTCGCCGCGACCCCGTTGTTCGACGCCGAGCAGGCTCGCGGCGACGCCGCCCACCGGTGGGCCGGTACGCCGCTGGCCACCGAACACTGGCTGGAGCAGGCGAGCGGCTTCCCGCGCGGTGACGTGTCGGTCGACCCCGCGGTGGCGGCCACGGTCGTCGCGGTTTCTCGTGGATACCGGTTGACCCGGGGCCATCTGGAGGAGACGGTCGCGTTCGGCGAGTTCCTCGCCGGCGAGACGTTCACCGCCGAGGAGCGCGCCGAGCTGGAGCAGGACGTGGTGGACGCGTTCGAGGATTCGCCCAAGCGGGCACTGCACTCCCTGCGTCCACTGTCCGGCGGTGTCCGGCGGGTGGCGGCCCTCGACCCGGTGCAGCGCGCACAACGCCGCCTCCAGGCGCTCACCACCAGCTACCTGCTGGAGTTGCGCCGCCAGGCCGACGGGCAGGAACTGAGCCCGCTCATGGCGGTGGTGAGCCGGCACAATCCGGTGGTGCGGCACTGGGCGTCAGCGGGAGTGGTGCTGGTTGCCGACGCGCTGGCCGCGCGGATGGAACAGCATCGGCTGGTGCTGTGCCTTGTCGGGCGCGAACTCGAAGAGCCGGCCGTGCTCGCCGACCAGCTGCTGGCGCGGGCCGAGCAGGCAGGTCGCCTGGAGGTCGCCGAGCTGGCCGGCTCGGAACTTCGCCTGTTGCTGATCCGCGCCTGGCTGACCGACCTCGGCAGCAGGGCGCTCGCCAAGGTCCGGGAGGACGTCGCCCGGGCTGTCACGTCCGCTCTCGACGTGGATATCGTCGTGCAGCATGTGGGCTACCGGGCGGCGCTGGAGGTGGTGGGTCAGGCGGCCTGAACGGAGGTGGTGGCAGTGAGCGAGGATGGCCGGCCGACCACGGTGGACAACGCAAGGGGCAGGAGTCCACGGCGGGAACAGGCTGAGGCGATGGACGGCGCAGGGCCACGACGCGGCGCCGACCACACCGTGATGCGCGAGGTGAACCGCTCGCTCGTGCTCACTGTGGTCAGGGAGGGCGGGCGGGTGTCGCGGGCCAGCCTCGCGCGGGCCACGACGTTGGCCAAGCCGACCGTGTCCGCGATCGTCGACGAACTGATCGCCGACGGTCTGGTCCGTGAGGTCGGTCCGGGGGTCACCGCGGTCAGTGGCGGCCGGCCACCGATCCTCCTGGAGTTCAATGCCTCCTCGCATCTCGTCGTCGGTGCGCACATCGGCGCCAGGCGCACCACGGTGGCGGTCGGCGACGCCAATGGGCACGAGGTGGCGCGCCGCGAGTTCGACACTGCGGACGGCGAGCCCGAGGCGGTGCTGCGCGAGGTCGCGGCACAGGCGACGCTCGCCGTCGGCGCGACGGTGCCGGGCGGGCGGATCGCCGCGGTCGGGGTGGTGCTGCCCGGGCTCACCGACTTCCATCGCGGCGTCTGTCTGCTGGCGCCGAACCTCGGGTGGTACGACGTACCTGTCGCCGAGGTGTTGACCGCCGTGCTCGACGTACCGGTGTACGTGCACAACGCCGGTCAGGCGGCGGCGGTGGCGGAGAACCTCGAAGGCGTCGGCGACAAGGTCGGCGACCTGGCGTTGCTGTACGTGGGTACCGGTCTGTCGGCCGGGGTGCTCTCCGCCGGGCGGGTGTTCCACGGCACCGGCGGCACGGCCGGCGAGATCGGGCACTGCCGGATGCCGGGCAACGCCGAGCAGTGCAACTGCGGCAATGTCGGCTGCCTGGAGACGGTCGCGTCCGGGCCGGCGATGGTCCGGTTCGCGCGTGAGGCGATCGCGGCGGGCCGGGTGTCGGCGCTGGGCGACGGGTTCGACGCGCGGGCCGTGGCCGCCGCCGCCCGCTCCGGCGACGCCGTGGCGGCCGAGGCGGTGGCGGAGGTGGGCGGGAACCTCGGCCTGGCCGCGTCGTGGGTCATCAACGCGTACAACCCGGCGATGCTCGTCCTCGGTGGCGGCCTCGCCGCGATCTCCGACCTGCTGCTGCCCCATCTCCGGGACGCGGCGACGGAGTACGCGCTCGGCGCGGCCCGGCGCGGCGTGGAGATCCAGGTTTCCAAGCTCGGCCGCGACGCGGAGGTACGCGGTGCGGTGCTGCTCGCGTTGCAGCACTCCGAGACGTACTACCGGGTGGTCTTCCGGGCCTGATCCTCACGATCGGCAGCGTCCGACCACTTTGGCAGGGCATTGAACTAACCCGGCCGGTGGGCGTAGGGTCGGCCTCCCGGCGAGCTACGGAGGGACCGCCATGAATGGCTCCACGCCCACCTCGGGGCGCCTCGACCAACTGGCCATGGAACAGTTGTGGAGCGTGCGATGACACTGGTTGCCGGGGTCGACACGTCAACCCAGTCGACAAAGGTCGTGGTGTGCGACGCGGACACCGGCGAGGTGCTCCGCGAGGGCCGCGCCGGGCACCCCGACGGTACCGAGGTCGATCCGCGGCTGTGGTGGGCCGCGTACGAGCAGGCCAGCGCCGGGCTGCTGGATGGTGTCGCCGCGATCGGCGTCGGTGGGCAGCAGCAGGGCATGGTCTGCCTCGACGAGACCGGCGAGGTGGTGCGCCCCGCCGTGCTGTGGAACGACACCCGCTCGGCGGGCGCCGCGGTCGACCTCACCGCCGAGTTCGGCGGCCCCAAGGCGTGGGCCGACGCGGTCGGGCTGGTGCCGGTGGCCAGCTTCACGGTCACCAAGCTGCGCTGGTTCGCCCGCGCCGAGCCGGAACTCGCGGCCCGGACCAGCACGGTGCTGCTGCCGCACGACTGGCTCACCCACCGGCTACGCGCGGGCGGGGGAGAGCCGACGACCGACCGTGGCGAGGCCTCCGGCACCGGGTACTGGTCGGCGGCGGCCGGGGATTACCGCCGGGACCTGCTGAAGCTCGCCTTCGGTCGGGACGTGTCGGTGCCCCGCGTCGCCGGGCCCGCCGAGACGGTCGGCGAGACCGCGTCCGGCGCGGTGCTCGCGGCCGGCACCGGTGACACCATGGGCGCGGCGCTCGGCGTCGGCCTGCGGCCCGGGGACGTGGCGGTGTCGCTGGGCACCTCGGGGTGCGCGTTCGGGGTGAGCGAGGTTCCGGCCGCCGACGCGAGCGGGCTGGTGGCCGGCTATGCCGACGCGACCGGCCGGTTCCTGCCGCTGGTGTGCACGCTCAACGCGGCCCGGGTGCTGGGCACGGTCGCCGACCTGCTGGGCCGGTCGCTGGCCGAGTTCGACGAGTTGGCGCTCTCGGCGCCGCCGGGCGCGGGCGGGTTGACGCTCCTGCCGTACCTGGACGGGGAACGCACCCCGAACCTGCCCGACGCGCGCGGTCTGCTCGCCGGGCTGACGCGGGCGAACGCGTCGGCGGCGAACCTGGCGCGGGCCGCGGTGGAGGGCATGCTCGGCGGCCTCGCCGACGCCCTCGACGCGCTCCGCGCCCAGGGCACCCCGGTCGACCGGGTGCTGCTGATCGGCGGCGCGGCAAAGTCCCGCGCGGTACGGGCGGTCGCGCCGGCGCTGTTCGGCGCGCCGGTGAGCGTGCCGCGCCCCGGCGAGTACGTCGCGCTCGGCGCGGCGCGTCAGGCGGCCTGGGCGATCTCCGGCGGTGCCGAGCCGCCACAGTGGCCGGTCGCGGCCGAGGAGGTCGCCGCCGCCACCACCCCGGAGGTGCACGAACGCTACGTCGACGTCCGCCAACGGGCGCGACAACTGCTGACGTAACGCGACGGAACGCGGCCGTGCCGGGTTCCGCCCAGGGCCCGGCGCCGCACCGCCAGCACGGCCGGTGCCCAGCCCATCGCCTCAGTTCCCATGCTCCTTTCCTGGTTGCTCGATCTGGGCCTCGGCGATGCGGCGCAACCGGTGGTGCACTCCGTCGTACGGGTTCGCGCCGGCCAGGACGGCTTTGTTGAGGGCGGCGTGCATGGTGTACAGCGGGTCGCAGACGTTGCCGGGCGCGGCTCGACCGGCCTGCGAGACGACCTGGTAGGCGTCGAGGATCTCCAGGCCGGTCAGCTGCGCGGTCCAGGTCACCAGGTCGTGCTGGCTGATGCGGTAGGCATCCTCCAGCGGACGGGCCGCGCCGATCGAGATGATCCGGTGCTCGGTCTCGATGCGTGGCCACGGGGTCGGCACGCCCTTGATCAGGTCGACGACGACGCTGACGTTCATGGCGGTCTCCACCGCGACACCACACGCCTCCCCCTGGCCCTGACGGGCGTGGCCGTCGCCGAGGGCGAAGAGCGCGCCGGGGACGTTGACGCCGAGGTAGACGGTGGTGCCGGGGCGCATTTCCGGGGTGTCGAGGTTCCCGCCGTGCGCGTCGGGCACCAGCGTCGAGCGGGCTTCGCCGCCGGCCGGGGCCACGCCGACGGTGCCGAGCATCGGTTCGAGTGGCATGACGATGCGGTGGTCGGAGCGGCGGGCGTGGAAGGTCACGGTGCGGGCGGCGGTGTCGATGGTGTAGCGCCACACCCGCTCCTCCAGCGGCGGGTGCAGCATCGCCGTGCTCCGGGTGCCGGTCAGCGCCCCGAAGTGCGGGAAGGTGGCGGACATGCCCCAGTCGCGGGCCGGGGCGATGGCCGCGAAATGCAGCGCGAGAGTGTCCCCCGGTTCCGCGCCGACCACGTGGAAGGGGCCGGTGACCGGGTTGAACGCCTGACACACCTGCGACGGCAGATCATCCACCGTGCGGACGGCACCGCCGTAGCAGTCCTCGGTGCTGGTGACCAGCAGGCTGCCCGGCTCGATCTCCATGACCGCCGGGTGACCACCGAAGGTGTAGCGCAGCTCGCCGGAGGTCGGCCGATAGGTGACGACGTTGGTCATCGGGAATCATCCATTTCCGCTGGTCGGGATGTCTGCGCGAACGAGGCTTCGTGCCAGGCCAGTGCTGTCCGAAAGAGTGTCGAGGGCGAGTGGCTGCGTGGCGAGGGCGCCCTCGTGCAGCACGAGGAGCCGGGTGGCGAGGGAAGCGGCTTCCGAACAGCCCGCCGCGGCGGCGAGGTCCATGAAAAGATTCAGCAGCCAGTGCTTCTGGTTCGTGGCGATGCGGTTGGCGGGATGCGAGGGGTCGGGTAGCTCGGCCAGTGCGTTGATGAACGCGCATCCGCGGGTGTTGGTCCTGCTCCAGATCCGCAGCGCGTCGAACGGTGCGGTAACAGCCTCGACGGGGTCGTCGCACGCGTCAACGGCGGCTCGGACGAGCGAACGCCAGCGCTGGTCGCGTTCGGCGAGGTAGGTCGTCACGAGGTGGTCCTTCGAACCGAACTGGTTGTACAGGGTCCGTTTGGTGACGCCGGAACGCTCGGCGATGAGGTCCACGCCGACCGCGGTGATCCCGCGGTCGTAGAACAGCTCCTCGGCGGCCGCCAGGATGCGTCGGCCAGCTGGTGTCATGGCCTGTGCTTCCGGCACGGGGCTCCCTTCACCGATCGGTGTACTGTAGTGGTTTACAGATCAGTGTACTTCTGGAGGATGACGAATGGTGGTGCCGGAGACCATGCGTGCGGTGCGGATCGCACGGCACGGAGGGCCGGACGTGCTGGCGGAGGCGGACGTCACCGTGCCCACCCCGGGGGCGGGGGAGGCGCTGGTCCGGGTCACCGCGGTGGCGTTGAACAACACCGACCTGTGGACCCGGGAGGGCGCCTACGGCCGCCCGGGGGACCCGAAGGCGCTGTCGGGCTGGCGAGGTTCCATCGATTTCCCGCGCATCCAGGGTGCCGACGTCGCTGGCCGGGTCGTGTCGGTGGGCCCCGGCGTGGACCGCAGCCTCGTCGGTCGTCGCGTGGTCGTCGACCCGGCGATCTACGACGCTGACCGGCCGGATGCGAATCCGGTGGGCCTGATGGGAAGCGAACGCGACGGTGGTTACGCCGAGTACGTGACCGCGCCGGCGAAGCAGGTGCATGACATGGCGGGGTCACCGCTCGCGGACGATCAGCTTGCGACACTGCCGACCGCGTACGGCACGGCGCTGGGCATGATCGAGCGGGGGCGGCTGCGGCAGGGGGAAACCGTCCTGGTCTCGGGGGCTTCCGGCGGCGTCGGCTTGGCGCTGGTGCAGATTGCCCGTGCGCGCGGCGCGCGGGTGCTCGCCATCAGCAGTGCAAGCAAGCTCGATTCGGTGCGCGAGGCGGGAGCGCACGACGTCGTGGACCGCGCGGAAGGCGTCGTCGAGCAGATCCGCGCCGTCGCCCCGGACGGCATCGACGTCGTCCTCGACGTCGTCCTCGACGTCGTCGCCGGGAACCTCGTGAGTGAGGGCCTGCCGCTGGTGCGCGACGGCGGCCGGTGGGTCACCGCTGGCGCGCTCGGCGGGCATGCGGTGGCCTTCGACGTGCGCCGTCTCTACCTGCACAACGTGCAGCTGATCGGGTCTTCGATGCACACACCCGCACACTTCGAACTGCTGATGGACCTGGCTCGGCGGGGTGAGATCGCTCCCGTCATCGCCGCCACCTTCCCGCTGCACGAGGCTGCCCGCGCACAGGAGGAACTCGCCCGCCGGCGCCACGTGGGAAAGATCGTCCTGCTCCCGTAGGGACGCTTCGGAAGTAGGGGAACCCCCGGACCAGGACGAACCACTCTGGCCGATGAGCGCTGCCCCAGCAGTCCGACGGGTTTGATGATCAGCGCCGATGGGACGGCGCTGGGCCGCAGGCGGCGGATGCCACCTGCGGCCCAGCTGTGCGGTTGGTCGTCCCCACCGGCTCCCGGAAACACGGTGGCCGTCGGCTCAGGCGCAGATTGCCTGGATGGCCAGGCCGTCGCTGGGCACGCCGGTCAGTGAGAGGCGGACCGAGCTGAGGCCGGCGTCCGGGTAGAGCGAATTCAGGAAGGTCTGACCGGTCGGGCCCGCCCCCGTGGCCCCGCCGACCGAGTGCACCTGCTCGGTTCCCGGGCAGGTGTGGCTGGCCGAGCTGACCCCGGTCTGCACCGACCCCTCGGCCGCCGCCCCCACCGGGTTGGCGCAGATGGCGTACGCGGTGACCTGCCAGTTGCCTGAGTAGGTGCCGTCCTCGGCGGCAGCGGCCCGGGCGATGTCCAGGGGACCGGAGGCCCGGGACATCTGCAGGCCGACGCTGCCGAAGCCGCCACCGGCGATGCTCGCCCCGTTGCCGATCACCCGCTGGTTGCCCGGGCAGCCGGCGGCGGTGCTCCGGGTCGAGACCGAGGAGTAGCCGGAGCCGTGGGCAACGATGTTGTATCCCGGCACCGAGGTCGCGGGGGCGCAGATGGCGTACCCCTCAAGAGCCCAGTTGCCGCTGATCCCGCCCGGCGGCTCGTCCGCCCAGACCTCGTACCGATCGGTCTGGCCAGGGCCGCTGATCGGCTGCATGACGCCCAGCCGGATCGACCCCGCCGCGGGGCCGCTCACCCGGGTGCCGCCGCCGATCACCCGCATTCCGTTCGGGCATTCGGCGGCCCGGAACTTCGGTGACTGCGAATTCGTCGCGGTGCTCACGTGGGTGGTCCGGATCAGGCCGCTGACCGCGGCGGCCGGAGCGGCCGCGACGAGTTGGGCGGCCCCACCGAACGCCAGGGTGGCGAGCAGAGCTGCCACGCGGAGGCCGGTCCGACCTTGCTTCGTGTTCATCGTTCCTCTTCTCGTATGGATCGAGGTGACTGGCTTGTGCCGTCGGTCAGGACTGTGCCCGGTGGACCTTCGGAGAACTTTCGGTAGTCGTGAAATAGGCTGCTCAGCCGCACAGCTCGGAGGATGCTGCGGTGATGGACACGGCGCGGATGTCACCCGGCCCGGATCCGGCCGGTCCGTCCCGGCCGGAGACTCAGGTCGAGCTGCTGGTCCTCGGTGAGGTGGCGGTCCGGGTCGGCGGCCACGATCTCGACCTGGGACACGCCCGGCAGCGCTGCGTGCTGGCGGCCCTGCTGGTCGACGTGAACCGGGTGGTCCCCGCCGAGCGGCTGCTCGACCGAATCTGGGGGGAGCGGCAGCCGCAGCGGGCCCGCAACGCACTCTCCGCGTACGTCTCCCGGCTGCGTCAGGCGCTGGCGCCGGCCGACCAGGTGGAGATCGTCCGCCGGGCCGGCGGATACCTGCTCCGGGTCGATCCGGCCCGGGTGGATCTGCACCTGTTCCGGCAGCTGATCATGCAGGCCCGCGCCGCCACGGTGGCCGGGCACCGGTCCGAGAGGGCCGGTCGGCCCGAGGCCGGGGCGCCCCGACCCGGGGACGATCCGGCGGACCTGTTGACCCGGGCGCTGTCGCTGTGGCGCGGCGAGCCCTTCGGCACCCTGGAGACCGCCTGGCTCGACACGGTCCGGACGGCCCTGGTCGCTGACCACCACGCGGCCCAGCTGGACCAGGTCGACCTGGCGTTGGCCGCCGGCCGGCACGCCGGCCTGCTCGGAGAACTGGCCGCCCGAGCCGCCGCGCATCCCCTCGATGAGCGGATCGCCGGCCAGCTGATGCGGGCCCTGTACAGCGCGGGACGGCAGGCCGAGGCCCTGCGGCACTACCAACTGATCCGGACCCGCCTCGCCGAGGAGTTGGGCACCGATCCGGCGGCGCCGCTGCGGCGGACGTACCACCAGATCCTGACCGCCGACCCGACCCTGGGGACAGCGACCATGCCGCCGGCGGTCCCGGACCTGGTTGCCGCTGCGGCGGTTGTCGCGCCGGGCGTCCCACCTCCGACGTTCGTCGCCCCGGCCGGACCTCCGCCCCGCCAGCTGCCGGCCGCGCCGCTCGCCTTCACGGGCCGGGTCGAGCAGCTCGCCGAGCTGGACGCCATGCTCGCCGAGCGGGGCGCTGGCGGCAGGTCGCCTGGGACGCGAGAATCCGGGGACGGTGCCGGGTCGGCTGGGCCGACGCGGACCTCCGTGGCGGTGGTGAGTGGCGCTCCCGGGGTCGGCAAGAGCACCCTCGTGCTGCACTGGGCACACCGGGCCGCCGACCGATTCCCCGACGGGCACCTGTACGTGAACCTGCGCGGCTTCGATCCGGCCGGCTCGGTGCTGGAACCTGCCGAGGTCGTACGCGGATTCCTGGCGGCTCTGGGGGTCGCACCCCAGCGCGTCCCGATCGGCCTGGCCGCGCAGACCGCCCTCTATCGCAGCCTGATCGCCGACCGGCGGATGCTGGTGCTGCTGGACAACGCCCGGGATCCCGAGCAGGTACGCCCACTGCTGCCCGGAGCCCCGGGTTGCGTCACCGTGGTGACCAGTCGTGGACAGCTCGGCGGCCTGGTGGCCATCGAGGGGGCCCGGCCGCTCACCCTCGATCTCTTCACCGACGCGGAATCACGATGGTTCCTGGCCCGGCGGCTGGGGCAGGCACGGATCCGGGCGGAACCGGCGGCCACGGCGGAGATCATCGCGCGGTGTGCCCGGCTGCCGCTCGCGCTCGCCATCGCCTCGGCACGGGTGGTGGTGAACCGGGCGATCACCCTCGCCGACCTGGCGACAGAGCTGGCGGGGGCCGGCGCCAGCCTCGATCCGTTCGATGGAGGTGACCCGGCCGCCGACGTGCGGGCCGTCTTCTCCTGGTCGTACCGGGCACTCGCTCCGGCCGCCGCCGAGCTGTTCCGGCTCATCGGGCTGCATCCCGGGCCGGAGCTGGAAGTGGCGGCCGTGGCGAGCCTGGCCGGCGGCCCGATGCCCGCCGTCCGTCGCCTGCTGGCCGTCCTGACCCGCGCCAATCTGATCGCCGAGCAGGCTTCCGGCAGGTACGTGCTGCATGATCTGCTCCGGGCGTACGCCGCCGAGCAGGCCGAGACCGAGGAGCCGGCGGCGACCCGGCGGGCCGCGACCCGGCGCCTGCTCGACTACTGCCTGCACACCGCGTACGCCGCGGACCGGTTGCTGTATCCGCACCGGGACCCGATTCTCCTGGCCGACCCGGAGCCCGGGGTGATCCTCACACCGCTGGCCGACGGCGCGGCGGCGATGCGGTGGCTGGTGACCGAACACCGGATGCTGCTGGCCGCGGTCAACCTGGCGGTGCGGGACGGCTCCGACCGGCATGCCTGGGAACTGGCCTGGAGCCTCACCAGCTACGTCAACCTGCGGGCGCTCTGGCACGACCAGGTGGCCGTTCAGGGTGCCGCGTTGCCGTCGGCGGTCCGGCTGGCCGACCGGGTGGCCCAGGCGCACCTGCACCGCAACCTGGGTCGGGCACTGACCCAACTGGACCGGCCGGACGAGGCCCAGCGGCACCTGGCGCAGGCCCTGGAGCTGTTCGTGGCGGTCGGGGACCGGGCAAACCAGGCGCAGACCCACGTGAACCTTGCCCGGTTGCTACAGCAGCAGGGCCGGGACCGGGAGGCCCTCGGGTACGACCTGCGTTCGCTGGAGCTATACCGGCTGGCCGGGCATCTGGCCGGTCAGGCCCGGGCCATGAACAACATCGCCTGGACCCGGATCCGGCTCGGCGAGCACGACCAGGCCCGGGAACTGTGCCGGCAGACGCTGCGGATCAACGAGGAGATCGGCAACCGGCACGGGGCGGCCACCAACTGGCGTACGGCCGGCTGTGCTGAGGCGGCGGCCGGCGCGCACCACGAGGCGGTCGTCTGCCATGAGCGGGCCCTGCGGCTGTTCCGGGAGATCGGGGACCGGGGTGGCGAGGCGGAAACCCTGGTCGGCCTCGGCGACGCCCGCTACGCCGGCGGCCAGGTCGAGGCGGCCCGGGAAAGCTGGGCGGACGCGCTGGTGCTGCTGGAGGAGACCGGCCATCCGGACACCGCTGCCGTCCGCGCCCGCCCCGCCGCGTTGATCATGGGACCAGCGGCGGCGGAAGGCATCCTCCGCCGCCGCTGATCCCGTGCGCATGGCGCCGCGGGCGCAGTGGGGCCAGGCGAGTCGCCTGACCCCACTGCGGTCAGCAGCTGTCACCCCAGGTACCTCTCCCAGGGGCCGGTGACGGCCAGCGTGAGGCCGGGCTCCTGCATGTTGACGAAGAGCATCCTGCCGTCGGCGGTGAAGGTCGGCTCGCAGAACTCCGAGTCGTTGAGCTCGTTGCGGGCGATCGCGTACGTGGGTCGCCCGGGATCGCGCTGAGCACGTGGGAGGCGCCCGAGCCGTCCTCGGCGAGCACGAGGCTCCCCCACGGGGTGACGGTCACATTGTCCGGACCGTCGGAGGAGGTCGTGCGGGGCCGCGTCCACCGGGAGGTCACCGTCGTCCCACACGTAGGAGTTGACGACGTACACGCCCTCGTCGGTGCCACACGCCTTCGAACTTGCGTCCGCGGGTGACCGGAGCATCGGCGAACTGCTCGCGTACCGGCGTGGTCCGGGCATCGCGCTCGGGCACCTCGATCCACCGCACCGGGAAGGGCCGGCGCAGTTGGGAGGAGAGGGCGGCGGCGACCGGGTTGCGTGCGACTCGGCGGGAGTTCGTGAGCGGCTGCACGCCGACCTGGTCGAGCTGGCGCGGCGATCGAACGTCGCAACGGACGGCACCGTCCGCCTCCCGTCCGCCTATCTGGAGGTGATCGCGGAGCGGGCCGCCTGATCCGCAGCCGTGCCCGCGGGGAACCCGCCGGTGCCGCAGTGTGGGTCAGGAGGCCGTGGCGGGTTTCCTGGTGGGGTCGGCCGAGGCGGCACCGCGGGTGGGGCGGCGGGTCAGGACCTGGGGGCCGGAAGCGGTGACGGCGATGGTGTGTTCGGAGTGGGCGGTGCGGGAACCGTCGGCGGAGCGGATCGTCCAGCCGTCGTTGTCGAACGTGATCTTGTCGGTGGAGCGGCAGAACCAGGGCTCGATGGCGATGGTGAGACCGGGGTGGAGTTTCATGCCGCGGCGGGGGCGGCCGTTGTTGGCGACGTGCGGGGCCTCGTGCATGGTGCGGCCGATGCCGTGGCCGCCGAACTCGGCGTTGACGCCGTAGCCGTAGGAGCGGGCGACCTCGCCGATCGCGGCGGAGATGTCGCCGAGGCGGCCGTCGGGCTGGGCGGCGGCGATGCCGGCCTCCAGCGCGACCTCGGTGGCCTCGATCAGCCTCAGGTCGGCCGGGTCGGGAGTGCCGACGATGACGGAGAGCGCGGAATCGGCGACCCAGCCGTCGATGCCCGCCGCCATGTCGATGCTGAGCAGGTCACCGTCGCGCAGGACATAGTCGTGCGGCAGGCCGTGCAGCACCGCGTCGTTGACCGACAGGCACAGCACGTTGCGGAACGGGCCGCGGCCGAACGAGGGGGCGTAGTCCCAGTAGCAGGATTCGGCGCCGCGTTCGGTGATCCGGCGGCGGGCGTGGTGTTCGAGGTCCAGCAGGTTGACGCCGACTGCGGCGACACCGCTCAGCTCGGCGAGCAACTCGCCGACGAAGCGGCCGGCCACCGCCATCTGGCCGATTTCCTCGGCGGACTTGAACTCGATCATGACAGCCCTCCCTCTCCGGGTACCGGTATTTTTATACCATGCCAGGTCGGGGAGCTCCGGAAGGTATCCTGCTGGCATGGTTCGCCAACCACTCACCGCCGAACAGATCGCTGCGGGCCAGCGCCTCGGAGCCGCCCTCCGGGTCGCGCGGGCCGGCCGAAGCCTCGTCGAGGTGGCCCTCGCGGCCGGCATCTCCCCCGAGACGCTGCGCAAGATCGAGGCGGGCCGGCTTCCCGCCCCGGCGTTCGGCACTGTGGTCTGCCTCAGCCAGGCCCTCGACTACCCCCTCGGAGACCTGGCCGACGTGTGGCTGGCCGCCATGCCCATCCGCCAGGCGTCCTAGTTTGATCTTCGACCGGTGGCCGGGCGGTATCGGCCCCGGCTGAGGGAGCATGCTGTCCGTCGACGGCCGCTGGCTCGGCCGCCCGGAGAGACGCTGGCCTGCCCCCTCGGCGCTCGCGCGAGGGTGCGCCGTGATCCCGCGGTTGTGTTGCACCCTGGTTCGGTGGACGACGTGGCGGAACTGTTGGACCGGATCTGGCGGACGGACGCGGCCGGCCTGCTCGGCGCGCTCAGCCGGCGGCTCGGCGACTTCGACCGCGCCGAGGAGGCGCTGTCGGACGCGCTGACCGAGGCGCTCAAGCGCTGGCCCGACGAGGGGGTGCCGGAGAGCCCCACCGGTTGGCTGGTCACCACGGGCTGGCGCAGGGCGTTGGACCGGCTGCGCCGCGACGCCGTCGGCCGCGAGAAGGTGGCACAGGTGGCCGCGGCGCCGCCCCGCAACCGGGCGTCGACGACCGGCTGGCCACGATTTTCGCGTGCTGCCACCCCGACCTCGCCGAGCCGGCCCGGTGCGCGCTGACGCTGTACGCGGCAAGCGGCCTGAGTACGGCCGAGATCGCCGCCGCGTTCCTGGTGCCGGTGCCGACGATGGCGCAGCGGCTCGCCCGGGCCAAGCGCCAGCTTCGGGAGCGCGGCATTCGTTTCGAGGTGCCACAACCGCATGAGTACGCCGACCGGCTACCGGCCGTGCTCGCGGTGATCTACCTGGTGTTCAACGAGGGGTATCTGTCCGGTGGCCGCTGCGCCGAGCGGCGCGAGCTGGCCCGCGAGGGAGTCGAGTTGGCACGCCAACTCGCGGCGCTGCTGCCCCGTGAGCCGGAGGCCGCCGGCCTGTGCGCGCTGCTGGAGCTGCACCACGCCCGCGCCGCCGCGCGGTTCGACGCGTGGGGCCGCATCGTGCTGCTCGAACAGCAGGACCGGCGGCTGTGGGACAGGACGGCGATCGAACGGGCAGCGCGGCGGCTACGGGCGGCGGTCCGTCAGGGCCGGCCGGGGCCGTACCAGTTGCAGGCAGGCATCGCCGCGCTACATGCCCTGGCCCCCTCGTACGCGGCCACCAACTGGGCCGATGTGCGGGCGCTGTACGACCGGCTGCACGCGTTGGACCCGTCGCCGGTGGTGCTACTGAACCGGGCGGTGGCCACGCGGTTCGCGGTGGGGCCGGCCCCGGCGCTGGACGAGGTCGACGCGCTCGGGGACCGGCTCGCCGGTTACCACCTGTGGCACGCCGCGCGGGCCGACCTGCTGGGCACCCTCGGCCGTCCGGCCGAGGCGCTGACGGCGGCGGAGCGGGCTCTGGAGCTGGCGACGAACCCGGCCGAGCGAGAGCTGATGACCGATCGGGTGGGTGCGTTGAGGCGCCGGCTGTGAGACCGGCGCCCCGACGTCGCGGCTACTCGCGGCTCATCACCGGACGGACCTCCAGCGCGCTCATCGCCGGGGCGAGTGGCCAGGTGGCCGCGATCCGGGTGGCCTCGTCGATGTCATCGCACTCCAGCACCACGATCGCGCCGATGACCTCCTTGAGTTCCAGGTACGGCCCGTCGGTGACCACCGGCCGGCCGTTCACGCCGGCGCGAACTGTCTTTGCCGTCTCCCGGGGCTGTAGCTCCGCGCCGCCGTCGGCGATCTTGCCGGTCGGCTGCCACCGTTCGAACCACTCGTAGACCTGCTTCATCGCGTCCTGCTCGTCGGCGGGGGACAGCGCGTTCCACTCGCGGTCGTCGCCGAAGATCATCATTGCGTACTTCACGTGTTGCTCCTCGTGGTGGGAAAACCGCGTCGTCCGTATGACGAACGGCCGGCACCGGTCCTCGACAAGGACCGCCGGCCAATCCGTCGCTGCCCGTCGGCTCCGTTGTCGGACTACGGGCAGGGCTGCGCCGAATACGGCCGGTTCGTCACCGCGGACCGGCGGGACCGCGAAGGCACGCCGCCGGCGCATCGTCGCCGCATCCACGAGGCGCCGGCGGCGGATACGAGACTGCTCGTAGCGCAAAACGTACCGGGTCGGTCGCTGAACTCGGCGCGGTCCACGGCGAAGAGCGTCCGGTCGTCGCCGGTGAACACCAGGTGGAGGTCGTGGAAGCCGTTCGTGGCACCCGGGCTGGTGTCGATCCAGGTCGTGGCCGTCAACCAGCCGGCACCGGGCCCGCGGTGGCCGGCAGCGCGGGCGGGGCGCGTGGCGAGGTATGGCTAGACTCGGTCCGGCGTTCGGCCAAGCGGTTCGGCCGTCCGTGATCCCCTGTGGACGAGGAGACGAACTGTGGCGAGTCAAGAGGTGGCACCGTCCGGGGTCGACATGAGCGTGCCGAGTGTCGCCCGGGTCTACGACTTCATGCTCGGCGGCAAGGACAACTTCGCGGTGGACCGCGTTGTCGCCGACCACGCGCTCAGGATCACACCGGATGGCCCGCAGGCCGCCCAGGCGAACCGGGCCTTCCTGCGGCGGGTGGTCCGTTTCCTCGTCGCCGAGCAGGGCATCGAGCAGTTCCTCGATCTCGGTTCGGGTCTGCCCACCCAGGGTAATGTGCACCAGGTGGCCACCCGGCACGCCGCGCAGGCGCGGGTGATCTATGTCGACAACGACCCGATCGTGCTGGCACACGGGCGGGCGCTGCTGGCCGACGCCGGATCCGCAACGGTGATCCAGGCCGACGTCCGATCGCCGGAGGCGATCCTGGAACATCCGCAGGCGCGCCGGTTTCTGGACTTCGACCGCCCGATCGGGCTGCTGCTCTTCGCGATCCTGCATCACCTCAGGGACGACGAGGACCCGAAGGCGGTGGCGGCGAAGCTGATCGAGGCCCTTCCGTCCGGCAGCTACGTGGCGATCTCACACTTCCGCGATCCGGGCGAGCGGCACCCGGATGCCTCCCTCAAGGCGCGCGAGGTCGAACACATCTTCAACCAGTCGCTCGGCACCGGCCGCTGGCGTACCGATGAGGAGATCCTCTCCTTCGTCGATGGGCTGGAGGTGCTCGATCCGGGGCTGGTGCCGCTGGCCGAGTGGCGGCCGGAGCCGGGTGAGGCCGCACCGAGTCAGAGCGACACCTACCACACCTTCGTCGGGCTCGTCGCCCGCAAGCGGTGACGCCGGCACCGCTTCCGGGCCGGTCGCGGACCCGTGCCGGTGCCGGTCAGACCGGCAGGGCACGCTTGTCCGGCTTGCCGCTCGGCCCCACCGGAACCCGGTCGATCGACCGGACCGTCCGGGGGCTGCGGCCTCTCCCAGCGCCTGCGCCACCAGCGCACGCAGCCGTCCCGCATCGGGCGAGTGACCGGCGGTGGGCACCACGTACGCGTGTACCGCCTCGCCGGTGGCGTCATCGGGCCGGCCGACGACGTAGGCCTCGGCGACCGCGGGGTCGGTCGCGAGAACTCGTTCGATCGGGCCGGCGTACACCAGGTTGGCGTTGACGATGATGACGTCCCGCAGCCGACCGAGCAGGTGCAGGTGGCCGTCGGTGTCCAACCGGGCCAGGTCGCGGGTGCGCACCCAGCCGTCGACGAAGACCTCGGCGGTCTCGGCCGGGTCCGCCCAGTAGGCGGCGGCCTGCGCCGGTGTCCGCACGAAGAGTTCGCCTTCGGTGGCGGCGCGGCCATCCGCGTCGCGGATGGACACGTCGACGAACGCGGGCGGCCGGCCGACCGAGGCGAGCGCGGCCGGTGACGCCAGCATCTCGGCCGGGCCCACCATCGCGATCATGCCGGCCTCGGTCTGGCCGTAGCCGTGGAAGATCACCGGACCGAGCACGTCGAGCGCCTCGGTGAGCCGGCCCGGGGTGAGCGGGGAACCGGACACCACCAGAGCCCGCAGACTGCTCAGGTCGGTCGGGTCGGTGCGCTGGTCGTGGACGAGTTGGTGCAGCTTGCCAACGGTGATCACACTCGCGGTCGCTCGATGCTGGGCGATCATGCCGCGCAGGCTGGTGGGCCGGGCGGCGACCAGGGTGCCACCCGCGGCCAGCGTCAGGATGCCGTACTCCAGCATCACCTGGCTGCTCAGCGAGCCGAAGACGAGATAGCGCCGCAGTCGGGTGGCGAGGTCGACGATCACCGGGGGCCAACGGCTCGGATGGGGCGCCCAGGCCGCACCCATCGACGCGTACGTCTGGGCGCAGCCCTTGGGGTTGCCGGTGCTGCCGCTGGTCCAGGTGATCCGGGCGACGTCGCTCGGGCGCCCGGCGGCGACCAGGGTGGTTCCGTCGTCGGGTGTGTCGACCAGGTCGGCGACGCGGGCGTCGTCGACCAGCAGCGCGTTGTCGCTGCCGAGTAGGTGGGCGAGTTGTGCCGGAGCCAGGTCGGGGCGGATCCCGGAGACCCGGGCACCGACGGCGAACGCGGCGACGGTCGCCGCGAAGGCCTCCGGGGTGATGCCGAGCCGCAACGCCACCCCGACGCCCGGTCCGGCTCCGGCGGCGCGCAGCCCGGCCGCGATGCGGCGGACCAGCCCGGACATCTCGGAAGCGGTGACCACCCGGTCGCCGTCCTCGAAGACCGGCCGGTCGCCGCCGGTGGCGAGCAGGTCCAGCACGGCCTGCGGCCACACCTCAGGCGGCATCGGACAGGACTCCCTTGATGAACAGCGCGAGTGGCTGGTGGTGCACGGCGGGGAGGTTCCAGTCGTTCTCCAGGTTCTCCGCCAGGTGGTGCACGGCGACGACCCGGCCACCCCGGTGGACCCGCACGACCGGGTGCAGGTAGCTGGCATCGGGTGCCCGCTCGACGTCGTTCTCGGCGATCCGGACGACCGTCACGTCGAAGGGATCGACCTGGTCGTGGTCCGGTCCGTACTCCAGCGTGATCACGAAGGCGAACGGCTCGGGACCCAGGCCGCCGTCGTTCAGGTAGTCGATCGGCACCTCCTCGAAGTAGCGAGCGGTGTCGCCGGCGATGGTGACGACGTCGCCGAGGACGGCGAACTGTTGCCACAGTGCGGAGGTCCGGTTGATCCGGGCGATGATCGCGTCGGTGATCGCCTCCGGGGTGCCGTCGAGCGCGGTGCTGGGCCACGGGCGGTCGTGGTGGCGGAGGTTGAGGATCCGGTGCAGGGCGCGCACGCCGTACCGGAAGCCGTGGATGAACCCGCTGGTCGAGCGCTTGAAGTCGCGCTGCTGGGTGAGCGTGCCGGCGAAGTACAGGCCGGGGACGTTCACCGACTCGTACGCCGAGGTCTGCTCGGGGAAGCGGTCGTTGATGACCAGTCTCGGCCGGGCTGACGGGTCGAAGACGCTCGCGTCGAACCGGAAGCCGGTGCAGAGGATGATCCGGTCGTAGTCGAGCTGCCGGATCGACTCGACGGTCCGGGCATACCGGAAGTCGACCCGGTAGCCGCCGCCGTCCCGGTGGGCGATCCGTTCGACGGTGCCGTCGAGCACCGCGTTCTGCGACTTGAGCTGGTAGGTGTCGAGGAAGTTGTTGTTCACCGCGCGCAGGTGCCCGACGTAGTGCGACTGCCATGCCAGCTTGACCGAGCGCGGGCCGGCGACGTGGATCACCGCGGCGGTCTCGATGAGCGCGTCGGCGGTCTCGAAGGCCGAGTTGCCCTTGCCGATGATGAGCACGCGTTGGTTGGTGAAGTCGTTTGGGTCCACGCTGACGGTGTCGTACCGCTCGGCGAGCGCAGCGCCCTCGATCGGTGGGACGTACAACTCGGAGAGGCCGGTGGCGACGACGACGCGGCGGGCGGTGATGGTGCCGCCGTCGGTGGAGACGGTGAACAGTTCGCCGTCCCGCGCTACCCGGGTGGCCCTGGTGTCGTATTTGATCCGCAGGCCACGGGCGAAGTCGGCGAGGTACCGCACCAGGTCGGCCGCGTCCGGGAAGTAGCGCTGACTGTAGTTCTTGAACAGCAGTGCCGGGTCGTCGGTGAGCAGGGAGTTCCAGTCCCCGCGCAGGTTGAACTCCGGATCGTCGGAACCGGTCCAGATCTTGTTGATCGAGATCAGTTGCCGGTGCCGCGGATAGGTGCTGAAGAACGTGCCCGGCGCCGGCCCCGCCTCCAGGGCCAGATAGTCGCGGCCGTCGCGCTCCAGCAGGGCGGCGAGTTGGAGCCCGGCCGGCCCGGCTCCGATGATCAGGTAGTCGAGCGTCATGCGGCGCAACGTAGCGGCCCGATCTCAGAGTGTTCTGAGAATTCGTCTCTAGGGTGCCGTCGCATGACGACAGAGGTAGACCTCGCGGCACCGCTGCGGATCGCCGACCTGAGCGCCGCCCGGGACCCGGTCAAGGTCGTGGTCGGGACGGAGGTCCGCGATCGGGTCACGACCGCCCGCATCTTCCTGTCCGAGGTGCTCGGCGACGACCGTGCGGTGTACGGCAGCACCACCGGCTTCGGTGCCCTGGTGGGGTACGCGGGTCGTGCCGACCTGCGCGACCAGGCCGACAACACGCTCGCGCACCTCGGTGCGGGCCACGGCCCGGACCTCGCTCCGGAGGTCGTCCGCGCCACCATGCTGATCCGGGCCTGGTCCCTGGCCCGCGGTGCGTCAGGAGTGTCCCCGCACGTCATCGACGCTCTCGCGGCGATGCTCGCGACCACGTTCGTGCCGGCGGTGCCACGGCTGGGTTCGGTCGGGGCCAGCGGCGACCTGATCCCGCTGGGCGCGGCGGCCCAGGCGTTACGGGGCCGCGGGCACGCCTATCTGGACGGGGTACGTCTGCCCGCGGCCGAGGCGCTGCGACGGGCTGGTCTCGAACCGCTGCCGCTGGACGGTCGGGACGCCCTCGCGCTGGTCAATGGCACGTCACTGACCACTGCGGCGACCGCGCTCGCGCTGAACGCGGTACGCGCGTCGCACCGGGCGGTCCAGGTGCTCACCTGCCTGCTCGCCGACCTGCTCGGCAGTGACCCGCAGTTCCTCGACGCCCGGCTGCTGCGCGCGTACGGCCATCCGGGTGCGATCGACGTGGCCGCGCAGATGCGACGGATCAGCGTCGGGCTCGTTCCGTCCGGCAGTCGCCCGTTGCAGGAGCCGTACAGCATCCGGTGCGCACCGCAACTGCTCGGCGCGGCAGAGGACGCGCTGCGCTACGTCGACGCCGTCGTCCGCGCCGACCTGGGCAGCGTCAGCGACAACCCGTTGTTCTTTCCCGACGAGGATCTCGTCGTGCACGGCGGCAACTTCTTCGGCCAGCCCGCCGCGTTCGCCGCCGACCTGCTGTCGATGGTCGTGGCGCAGGTCGGCAACCTCGCCGAACGCCAGCTCGACCTGCTCGTCGACCCGAACCGTAACGGCGGCCTGCCGCCGATGCTGGCCGCCGGCCCGGGACAGCAGCACGGGTTGCAGGGCGTGCAACTGGCGTCGACCGCGCTGATCACCGAGATCCGCCGGGACGCGATGCCCGCGAGCATGCAGAGCCTGCCGACCAACCTGCACAACCAGGATGTCATCCCGCTCGGCACCCAGGCCGCCCTGCGGGCGCTGGACCAGGCCCGGCTGCTGCACCTCATCGTCGGGTCACTCGCGGTGGGGCTGCGCCAGGCCGCGTACGTCGGCGCGCGTACGCCGACCGCGGCCGGATGCGCCGAGGTGCTGGCGGCGCTTGCCGCGGCCGTACCTCCGGTCGACCCGGACCGGCCGTTGGAGAGCGACGTACGGCGCGCCGCCGACGTCGTCGAAAGGCTTGAGACCTCGCTGACTCCTCTTTCCCAAGGTGGCCACCGTGACGCTTGATTACCTGATCATCGGGGCCGGGCCGGCCGGCCTGCAACTGGCCGCCCTGTTGGAGGCCGACGGTAAACGCGACTATCTGGTGTTGGAGGCCGCCCGGATTCCGGGGGCGTTCTTCGCCACCTTTCCCCGACACCGGCAACTGATCTCGATCAACAAGCCGCGCACCGGTTCCGACGACCCGGAGACGAACCTGCGGCTGGACTGGAACTCGTTGCTCAGCGACGACCCGGCGCTACGGTTCACCACCTACACCGAGCGGTATTTTCCGGACGCCGACGTGATGGTCCGCTACCTGGCGGACTTTGCCGCGAAGACCGGGGTGAAGGTTCGGTACGACTCCCGGGTGACATCGGTCGGCAAGGTGGACGGGATCTTCGAGGTCCGCGCCGGTGAGACCTTCCGGGCCCGGCGGCTGATCGTGGCCACGGGCGTGTCGCGGTCGTACGCGCCGGAGATCCCGGGCTTCGAGCTTGCGGAACAGTACGCGGACATGTCCGTCGACCCGCGCGACTACCTCGACCAGAAGGTGTTGATCATCGGCAAGGGCAACTCCGCGTTCGAGACCGCGGAGAATCTGATGGAGACCACCACGCTGATTCACCTCGCCGGGCCGAGTTCGGTCCGGATGGCCTGGCGCACCCACTACGTCGGGCACCTCCGTGCGGTGAACAACAACTTCCTGGACACGTACCAGTTGAAGTCGGCGAACGCGATCCTGGACGGCAACATCAGGCGCATCGAGCGCGACGGCGCCGGCTTCAAGGTGACATTCTCGTTCTCCCGGGTGGACGAGGTCAGCAAGGAGCTGTGGTACGACCGGGTGATCGCCTGCACCGGGTTCGCCTTCGACCCGTCGATCTTCGATGACGCCTGCCGTCCGGCACTCGCGATCAAGGACCGCTTCCCGGCCCAGACCCCGGCGTGGGAATCGGTGAACGTGCCCGGCCTGTACTTCGCCGGCACGCTTTCCCAGGAGCGGGACTTCAAGCGCTCGACCAGCGGCTTCATCCACGGCTTCCGCTACGCGGTGCGTGCGCTTCACAAGATCCTTGAGCGACGGTACGGGCAGACACCGTGGCCGGCGCAGAAGCTGGACGCCACCCCCGAGGCGATCGCCGACGCCATCGTCGCCCGGGTCAACCGCACCTCCGCCCTGTGGCAGCAGTTCGGCGTCCTCGCCGACGTGGTGACGGTGGCCGGGCCGGACGCGCGATACCACGACGAGGTGCCGGTCGAGTACTTCGCTCAGGCCGGTCTGCGCACCGCCGACCACGACTACGCGCACGCCTTCGTCGTCACCCTCGAATACGGCCCTGGGCACGACCAGGTGGACCCGTTCGACATCACGGTCGGCCGGGTGGCGCAGGACGTCGTCGGTCAGGCCCACGAGGCCGCCTACCTGCATCCGGTCGTTCGTCACCACCGTGCGGGCCAGGTGGTGGCCACCCACCACCTGGCGGAGAACCTGGAGAACCGGTGGGATCGGCCGGACGTCCATGTGGCGCCGCTGGCCGCGTTTCTCGGCCGCTGCCTGACCCGCGTCGAGGCTTGAGATGTTCGCGCTGGACGAGGTGAGGCTGAACCTGGCCGACGTGGCCGCCGGCGCGCGGCGCCGCCTGGACCCGGTGCACTGGGACTTCTTCGCGGGCGGGGCCGGCGAGGAACGGACGGTCCGCGCCAACGAGGAAGCCTTCACGAGGCGCTGGGTCGTGCCCCGGATCCTGCGGGCGGTGGGCGAACGCGACCTGCGGATCTCGCTTCTCGGCAGCCCGGTGTCGATGCCGGTGCTGATCGCGCCGACCGCGTTCCACCGGCTGGCCCACCCCGAGGGTGAGGTGGCCACCGCGCGGGCCGCCGCCGGGGCCGGCACGATCATGGTGATCAGTATGGCGGCCACCCGGTCGGTCGAGGAGATCACCGCGGGCGGCGGCGTTCACTGGTTCCAGCTCTATCCGCAGTCGGACCTCGGATTCACCTCGTCGCTGGTCCGGCGGGCGGAGGCGGCTGGCTGCCGGGCCCTGGTCGTCACGGTCGACTCGCCGGTGTTCGGTCGGCGCGAACGCGACCTGCGGCACGGCTTCGTCGACCTGCCACCCGGACTGGTCTGCGAGAACATGCGCGACGCGAGCGGCCAGCTCCGGGACATCGAGATGGACGCCGGGTTGGACTGGCGGCGGATCTCCTGGTTGCGTGGGCTCACGACACTGCCGATCCTGCTCAAGGGGGTGCTGCACCCGGCCGACGCCCGGCTGGCCGTCGAGCACGGCGTCGACGGTGTGCTGGTGTCCAACCACGGCGGTCGGCAACTCGATCAGGTGATCGCCACCCTGGACGCGTTGCCCGCAATCGTCGAGGCGGTCGGGGGGCGGTTGCCGGTGCTGGTCGACGGCGGCATCCGCCGCGGCACGGACGTACTGGTGGCGCTGGCGCTGGGCGCGACCGCCGTACTGGTCGGCCGCCCGGTGCTCTGGGGGCTCGCGGCGGGCGGCGCCGCCGGGGTACGGCACGTGCTCGACCTGTTACGTGCCGACCTCGATCGGGCGCTGGCGCTGGCCGGCGCCACGAGACCGGGCGATCTCAGTGCTGACCTCGTCGCCACGGTGGCACGCGCATGACAGCTCCGGTCGTCGTTGTCGTGCTGCTCGTGCTCGGTGCGGGCTGGACCCTTCCACGTTGGCTGCCCCCGGGGGTGGTCCGGCTGCGGGAGTGGGTCTTCGCCAGGGTCAACGGCGTCGAAGGCATCCCGGTGCCGGGTCCGACCGTCGGCGTCGAGCACTTCGAGTGGGTGTACTCGCATCCGGCGGCCGACGGACGCAGCCGGGGGGCCGCGCTGTCGGACCTGTTCTGGTACTGGCTGGCGCCGGGACCGCAGATGCACCAGGAGCACCTGGAGCCCGGCGAGCGCTACCGGACGGTGGCCGCGACGACCAGGCGGGTGCTGGCGGTGCCGCACCAGCGCTCGGACGAACTCGCCGCCGCGGTCACGCGGCGGGTGTTGGACGAGTTGCCGGCCGGTCGGAGCCACGTACGGCTGCGTGACCTGATGATGCCGGTGTGGGCCGAGGTCTACTACGAGTTGGTCTTCGACCAACCGTGTCCCGCGGACGCGCGGGCGATGATCGTCGCCAACGCCGACGACGTGGTCACCTCGCTGAAGTGCACCGGCCTGCGGCACATGGCACGGCGCGACAGGTTGACCCGATACCTGCGCGACCGGATCGAGGCGGGAACCTGCCCGGTGACGCTGCCGCCACCGTTCAGCGTCCAGGAGACAGCCTGGTACCTGCAGGGCGCCTTCTTCAACACCGCGGTCGTGCAGATGTCCGAGGCGATGGCGCACGTGCTGCTGGCCCTCGCCACGCATCCCGAGTTGCAGCGCGGCCTCGACGACGACGACGCGCTGGACCGGGTGATCGACGAGACGCTACGGGTGCATCCGCTGTTCGGTGTCGCGCACCGGATCACGTCCGCGCCGATCGTGTTGCCCACGGGTGTGTCGCTGCCCGCCGGGTCGGTGCTGCTCTTCAACTACCTGGCGTTCCAGCGCAGCGGATCCGCCGCCGACGACCGGTTCGCCCCGGACCGGTGGCTGACCCTGCGGCGCAGGGACGCGCACTTCATCCCGTTCGGAGTCACCGCGAACCGGGCCTGTCCGGCCCGTGGTGTCGCGCCGGTGATGATGCGCGCGGTGACCCGTGAGGTGCTGCGCCGGTACGCCCTGGCCTCCTCGGTCTCGCACACCCGGTCGCTGCCCAGCCGAGGTCCGGCGTACCTCACGCCGGTCGGGGGCATCGGCCCGGGGCGGCTCCGGCTGGGCCTGATGCGGCTGCGGGACCGCTGGGCCGGCCTGGGCCGCAGTCTCCAGCAACTGGTGCTCGGCACCTGGATGGTTGTCGACGCCCGGCGACAGCGGTTGTGCGCCAACTACTTCGAGGAGGCTGTCCGGTGACCGCGGTTCGGGCCGGACCCGCGTCCGGCGCGCCGCGGTCGTGATAGTTGAGGAGACAACCATCACTTTCTCATTGGTCTCGACCTATGCGATCGTGAACACGTGCACAGCGGACGATCGAACCGGCTGCTGTTGGTCGAGGACGACGCAGGCCTGACGGAGCTGCTCACCGAGACGCTCGTCGACGAGGGCTACGTCGTTGATCGCGCTGCCGACGGCCAGCGTGGTCTGCATCTCGGGCTGACCCGCAGCTATGACGTGATGGTCATCGACCGGCTGTTGCCGGTGCTCGACGGACTCGACCTGGTCGCCCGGTTGCGATCACGGGCGGTCCCGGCCCGGGCGCTGATGCTCACCGCGCTCGGCACGGTCAACGACCGGATAGCCGGGCTGGACGCGGGCGCCGACGACTACCTGATCAAACCCTTCGACCTCGACGAACTGAGCGCCCGGATCCGGGCGCTGTGTCGGCGCACGGCCGAGTCCACCGACGTGCTACGCCTCGGCGCCGGGCTGCTCGACCTGGCGTCGCGTGACGCTGTGCTGGCCGACGGTACCCGGATAGCGCTGTCCGCCCGCGAGTTCGAGTTGCTGCGGGTGCTGGCGGCCCGACCGAACATCGTGCATCCTCGGGGTGAGCTGCACCGGCGGGTCTTCCACGAGGCCGCTGCGGCATCGATCGTGGACACCTACGTCTACTACCTTCGGCGCAAGCTCGGCCGCGCGGTGGTCCGCACCGTGCACCGGTTCGGCTACCGGCTCGGTCGGCTCTGATGGATTCGGCGGAGCGGGCGATCGTCCGGCGGGCCCGGCTCCGGATCGGCCTGCTGGTCGGCCTGGTCATCGGCGCACTGTTGATCCTGGCCGGCGGCATCTCGTACACGGCCCTGGTCGGCCGCCAGGAGGCCCAGATACAACGCGAACTCGAATGGGGCACGAGACACGGCACGATCGCCGGTCCGCCCGCCTGCAGTTGGATCTTCCAGTACGACGGCACCACGGTGGACACCGGCACCAGTCCGCCGCCGCCCGGCTTTCCGCTGCGCACCGCGCTGGACACCGTGGCGGCCACCCGGATCACCGAGACCACCACCGTCACCCGCAACGGAACGGTCTACCACGTACGCACCGAGGCCCGCGGCGACAGCGTGATCCAGGCGGTGTTCGACGCGCGCTTCCAGCTGTCCGACCGCCGGCACCTGCTGCTGGCATTCAGCCTCGCGGCGACCGTCGGGCTGCTCGCCGCCGTGTTGACCGGTGTGCTCGTCGGCCGTCGGGCCGTCGCACCACTCGCGGAGGCACTGACCCGTCAGCGCCGCTTCGTCGCGGACGCCAGCCACGAACTGCGAACCCCGATCGCCCAGGTGCACACCCGTGCCCAGTTGATGGCCCGGCGGGCGCGCACCGACGGCACGGCTGCTGACCTGGACGACCTGCAACGACTGATCGGCACCACCCGTCGACTCGGCGAGATCGTGGACGACCTGCTGCTCTCGGCCCAACTCGCCGCGGCTCCCACCGGCCGGCCGCCGCACCCGCCGGTCGATCTCACCGCGCTGATCGGGGCGACGGTCGCCGCCGAGACCGAACGCGCCGCCGAACGTCAGGTCGCGCTCACGCTGGACATGCCCGACGGCCCGACGCTCGTGCCGGGTATCGAGTCGGCACTGTGCCGGGTCGTTGGCGAGTTGCTCGCGAACGCGCTGAACCACACCCCCGCCGGAGGCCGGATCGAGGTGACCCTGCGGGCCGGCGAGGGCCACGCCGAGCTGGTGGTCGCGGACACCGGGGAGGGCTTCGACCAGGCGGACGCGCGGCGCATCTTCGAGCGGTTCCACCGGGGTACGGGTTCCGGCGAGCGCCGCTTCGGACTGGGGCTGGCGCTGCTGCAGGAGGTCGTCACGAGCCACCACGGCACAATCGAGGCCGAGGGCCATCCGGGCCGTGGTGCGATCTTCACCGTGCGCCTTCCCGCGGCCCGGTTGCCGATCACCACAGGTAGGGCCGCCGGAATCAGAGGCCGTCGGTTGAGACAGCTCGGAGCCGGCTAGGGCTTGTCTCCTGGATCTCGTCGAGCCGACTGGTCGCAGGCGGCCAGGACGTGCCAGGCGGCGGTGTCGGTGGCGCGGGAGCCGCGCAGTGTCTTGCCGTCCACGGCAATCGCCTGCCTGCCCACCGGCGGTGTGGCCGTGTTCCGGCTGGCGACCCAGTCGCTGATGGCCGCGGTCAGTAGGTCCGGGTCCAGGGCCTGCAACAACCGGCGGATCATCGCCTCCGACGGGCGCCGGTCCGGGGCGATACCTAACGCGACGACGGTCGCAGCGGGGACGTCAGCGATCCACTCGGCGATCGCGGTGTAGGAGCGGTAGCCGGCCACCACGGCACAGACCGCCGCGGTCACCACCACGGTCAACCGGTGCCGGACACCGCGACGGGCGCGAGGATCCGGCAGATCGGCCAGTGCTGCGGGCAGCCCAGCAGCGGCTTCGTGCACGGTGACAGCCGGCGCGCCGGACAGAGACGAGATCAGCGATGATGGCAGAGCGGGCATGACTCACTTCGGACGATCAATAAGGCGTAGGAACCTCGATGATCAACTGAACCGGTCATGCCCGCCTTGCTACCGCCAGCACGGGCGCATCTACACCAACCACATCAAGCCGGGCATCCCCGCGACTTTGCCCGGGGCCTGCGCTTGGCGTTCGCCTTGCTGTTGCTATTGGTTTGCGAATCGGATGTCACATTATGCGTGAGCAAAAGCGCCCCGTACTCAGGCCGTCAAGTCGGGGCGCTTTGCTTCAGGTGGAGCGGCGCTACGCTACGTGCAGTTCCCGGTACCTACTCAGCACATCCTTTACGGCGTCCGTCACCGGCAGTTCCTCGGTGAGCGGCGTCCACGTGTAGGCGTCGTGCTCCTGAAGTTCGATTGGCTCACGGCTGGCCACATCCACCGCAAAGTTGAACTGACGGCTCTTCTTGCCGCTGCCCGACGTGTAGTCGAAGCTGCCGAGGTAGTCACGAATTGCGGCCACGTCAAGGCCGCTTTCCTCCCTCACCTCGCGGATCAGGGCGGCGTCCAGCGCCTCACCCGCCTCGACCTTGCCGCTGGGAAGCTCGAAAATGCCGCCCATGAAGTCGTCGTCGGGGCGCTGGAGCAGCAGCACCTTGCCGTCATGCTGGACGACCGCGCCGACGACGAGTTGTTGAACGCCGTCACGCTCGGCTTCAGCGTTCAGACTATCGAGAAGGGAAGCGAGTTCCATGTCCCTTATCCTAGCAGGTCGCAGTAATTCTCTATCACCTTGCGGAATGCGTCGATGTAGCGATCGACCAGCGGCATATCCTCCTTACCGTGCCAGACGGGAAGCTTGAGGGTGTTGTGGTGAATCGCCTCCGCGTTCGGAAAATCGCCGGGCGAATAGCTCACCTTGTCGGAATATTCGGGGAATAGCGGTTCTGGTCGCTGGAACAGCGGCAACAGGTTGAGCGGACAGGTCGAGCCGGGCCGGTCGACCTCGCGGCAGCCTTCGGCCTGCAATGCTTTGTAGAAGCGCTCGACCGGGAGGCGATCCAGCTCGTTCGTGGCGTACTGGAGCGGCAGGCCATACCACGAAGCGCGCACACCGAGCGGCAGCTCGGGCGCGATGACGCCCGGCAGCTCAGACAGCCGCTCGGACAGGTAGGCCGCGGTGGTGGCACGCTCTGTCAGGTAGTGGTCCAAGCGGCCGAGCTGGTCAAGCGCGATGGCAGCAGCCAGCGGGTGTATGCGGAACTTGAGGCCCATGCCGGTCACGGCATAGTCGTAGAGGTTGTGGCCGCGCGGCAGCTCGCTCCGGCAGCGCTTGTTGTACTGGCCGTGCAGCAACACCCGGTAGTAGACCTCATCGTCGTCGGTCAGGACGAAGCCGCCCTCACCGGCCGACAGCGGCTTGGGGCCGTTCATGCTGAAGGCCGCCGCCCAGCCGAAGGTGCCGACCCGTTGCCCGTCGATGCTCGCGCCGTGGGCGTGGGAGGCGTCCTCCAACAGCATGAGGTCGTGCTCGTCGGTGATGGCTTTGAGCGCCTGCATCGCGGCCGGCACGCCCCACATGTGACTGACGACGACAGCCTTCGTTCGCTCGGTGATGCGCTGGGCCACGTCCTTGGAGCCGAGGTTGCCGGACTCGTCGCAGTCGGCCAGCACCGGCGTGGCACCCAGGTGCAGCAGCGGCGTCACCGTGGCGAAGAAGGTGTAGGCGGGCACGATGACCTCATCACCGGGGCCGAGCCCGCAGGCCGCGTACATTGAGTGCAGCGCTGCCGTGCCCGAGCTGGTGAGCACCGCGTGCGTGACGCCGTGGTACTCGCACAGTTCTTCCTCCAGGCGTTCGACCACCCCCGACCGGTCGTAGATCGAGATGCTGCGGCGAAGCTGGCTCATGACGGCCGCCTCGCTCTGGTCATCCAACGGGGGCCAGGTGAAATGCGGCGTGGTCTGAGTGACGGTCGGCGGGCCGCCGAGCAGCGCCAGAGGTGAAGTCACAGCATCTCCTTGGGGTTGATGTAGGCGTGCGTCTTCGCGGACTCGTAGCAGGCCGCGATGAAGCTCATGTGTGCCAAGTTCTCTTTCGGGCCGCTGACGTTGGGCCGCAAGCCTTCGATCACGCGGCAGAAGTAGTCGATTTGCGAGGTGGCGGCGGACGGCCAGGACTGCTCGCGCGATAGCGACTCGATGGCCTCCCCGCCGTTGGTCAGCCGTCGGATACGGCCGCGCTCCAGGTGAATGATGCCGCGGCTACCGACCAGGCGGATTTGTTCAGTCTTCGGGCCGATGAAGCGCGACAGCAGCAACGAGCCGTACAGGCCGCTGTCGTAGCCGAAGTGGATAAGCGCGGTGTCCTCGGCGTCGTAGGTCCGATCCGGCCGGGCCTCAACCGACAGGTCCGCCAGGACGCGATCCGGCAGGCCGAAGTACCAGAGGATCATGTCAATCAGGTGGTAGCCCATGTCGATAACGCAGCCACCGCCAGCCTTGGCCGAGATACCACGCCAGCCTTCAGATGGGTCGGTGATGTGCTGCGTGTACTGGGCGTCTACCACGAACGGCGTACCGATTTGGTCGGCAAGCTGAGTGAAGCTGGTATAGATCGGGTTGAAACGCCGTTGCAGCGTCACCATGAGATGGATGCCCGACTCGCCGCACAGCTTGGCAAGCTCTTGCGCTTCGCTCAGCGTGGTTGCAAACGGCTTCTCCTTGAGAACATGCACCCGGTGCTCAGCCGCCGTCTCGATAACCGCCCGGCCGACGTGATGCGGCACGGTGACGATCACCAAGTCGAGCTGTTCGCTCCTGAACATCTCGCGAAAATCGGTATAGCCGTTCACCCGGAGCTGGTACTGATTCTCCCGCACGATCTCGGGGTTTTCATCGCATATGGCAACCAGTTCGGCGCCATCGGATGATTGCAGCCCTGGAATGTGGTCTTCGGGCGCTTGCTTGCCGAGCCCGACCACGCCAGCTCGCAGTTTCACTTGCCGACGCCCTTTCCTGAGACTGTTCAGTGCGACCACGGCCGCTGGTTCAAGTGCGGAAAGCGTCGCCATGTCACCGTTGACCCTTCTCTGGTTGGGCCAGCCGAGTATGGATAGCTTCAATGATTGTCGCCGCCCTCTCTGTGAGTGATCGATTGGAGTTGTCGAGTACAAGAAACCGGCCCGGCTCCTCGGTTATGAGTCGCCGGGCAATGCGTTCACGGACCGCGAACACCGCAAGGTCTTCGGGGCTGACTTCGTTCGCCCGGTCTTCGCGCAAATGCCTCTGACGGGCTCGAATTCGCTCCAGCCGTACCGAGAGCGCCACGTCCGCATACACCGTCAACGCTGGGCGGTGCCGCAGCTCGCTGCACAAGACGCTGAGCCAGGTCAGGGCCCGGCTCTCGTCCCCGACCGCGCCAGCAGCAACGAGGGTGGGCGTCAGGGTGTAGAGGATGGTGTCCAGGTGGCGATCTTTGAGCACGATGCTGCCGTGCTCCAGCGCTGGCCCTATCTCGCGCTCGTCCTGGTAATAGAGGTCGGCCACGACCTCCAGGGCTCGCGTGCGAAAGGTCGCGGCCTCACCTGGCACGGGCCGCAGGAACTTGTCCCGGGCGACGGCCTCAATGAGCTGCTGGCCGTATGGACTGCCCGAGAACTCCTCGACCACGACGGAAGACATGCCCTCGGCCGCGAGCACATCGCGCACGGCTATGAGGAGCGCGGTTTTACCGGCTCCGTCCTGACCCTCGAAGGAAACGAGCATTAGTCCTCCCGCTTTTCGTCGTTGTCAAGCGCGTGCAAGCCTTCGATCACCCGGCGCAGCAACTCAGGGTCACGCATAACTTCGATGGGACGGTACGGCCCCCGTGTAGCGCTTGCGGCGCGGCAGAACGCGCGGAAGCTCAGTGGTGTCGCTTTCGGTTGGCCACGGCGGGAGGCCGGTTTCGCACCACACGAATTTGCCGCCATCCTTCGGGTGGTAGTAGTTCCAACGGCGGCTCATCGTCGCCACGAGGAACAGGCCACGGCCGCCTTCGGCGTCGAGCGTCTGTTCTTTCATAACGGGCGGGTTGGGGTCGGCGTCCCAGACCTCCAGCACTACGCTGCGGTCGAACAGCAGCAGCCGGACATGGACCAGCGCCAGGTGGTTGAGCGTGGTGTAGGCCGGGTGCGGCTCGATAATGCCGGTGGACTTGACCGCGTTGGTGACTAGCTCCGACGTCAGCAGTTCGGCGGTCTCGATCTGTTCGCGCCCGATATTCCAGTTCTGGAGCGCGTACTTGACGAACAGGCGCGCACAGCCCACAGCCGTCAAGAGTGCGGCGAACGTCATCCGATCCGCAGCGCGTATCTGACGGGCTTCTCGTCTGGGCACGGCTGGAGCCATTCTCTCCACGACGGCGGTCATGTTGATGCCTCCGGGCTCGGATACATGACCACAACGCACGCGCCCGTCTTGCGCTCCAGCATCTCTTTAAAGGGCAACTGGATGCCGGGCGAGCGGGCAAAGTGATAGAGCGCCGGGACGATGACATGCCGGGCTTCGCCTCGTTCCAGCGCATCGACAAGCGCTGAAAAACCGGAGGCCTGCGACTCGTAGAAGTCCGAGTAGACCTCGCCGAGGGTGAAGCCTTCCCGTGTCGCATAGGCCGCGATGTCGTCGCGGAATTGCTTAGCCCGTTCCCCGGACGTACCGGATGAGACGCGAAAATAGCCAAGTGCCAGTGGCCGCACATTCGCCTCCACGGGCTTGGAGGGCCAGACCGGCGACGGCGTCGGGGGCAGCATCGCCGGTCCGGCCCAGTTCGTGAGCGGCTTCTCGCGCCGCAAGGTCACGCCGCCCGCGTTAGCGGAAATGGCGAGCGAATCGGATTCCCGGAAAGCGGTTGATCTGGTCTGTTCCATAACCGATTCCTCCGTTGCTGCTCGGCATCTGGGCGTCGTACCCTGCACGTAACCGGGAGTGGTGGTATCCGCACCAGAGCAGGACGCGCGCACCGTTGTCTCAGGGTTGTGGCAGGCGACGCCCTGACCAGCGGGAACGCGCTTCGGACGAGAAGGGCGGGCACATGGCGTCACGGCGGCAGCGCTTCGCGCAGCGCCGCAAGGCGGTCGGCTTCAGCCAGGAAGGGCTTGCCGAACGGCTCGGCATTGACCGTTCCACCGTGGCCCGCTGGGAGTCCGGCGAGACAGAGCCCTTGCCGTGGCTGCGGCCCAAGCTGGCGCGCGTCCTCCAGGTCGCGATCGAGCAACTTGACGAGCTGCTGGCTGAGGCCGGTGAGCCCGAAGCGCTGGCGGATGAGCGGCTGAGTTACGCCTTGGAACATCCGCGCAGCGCGGACCTGGTAGCGGTCGCGCGGCTACGGGAGCGCGTGCACGACCTCGACACCCGGTACGACATGGCACCATCAACCTCGCTGCTGGCCGACGCTGGGCAGTGTCTTGGTCAGGTGTCCTTCCTACGGGCGCACGCGACCACCAGTCGTGTCCGCCGGGAACTGTTCGCAGTCGAAGCTGAGGCGGCCACGCTCATGGGTCAGCTCGTCTGGGACGCCTCGCAGCGCCGCGACCACACCACGGCCCGCGCCTACCTCGACCAGGCGGTTGACGCTGCCCGGCAGCTGCGTGATCCGACTGCGGAGGGGCTGGCGCTGCTGCGGACCAGCTTCGTGGCGCTCTATGGCGAGAAGAACCCGGACGCCGGGCTGACGTTGGCGATGCAGACGGCGGAGACCGTCAAGGGCAGCAGCGATGTTCTGACGGGTCTGGCCGTGCTCCATGCCGCCGAAGCGCGGGCCATGCTCGGGCAGCGGCAGGAGTGCGAACAGTCGCTCGGCGAGGCTGAGGGCTGCTTCGAGCGGATCGGGGCCGCGGACGGGGCGGCTGACCTGTTTTCGCCGACGCAGCATGGACGGCTGGCGGGTTCCTGCTACTTGTTCTTGCAAGACGCCAAGCGGGCCGAGCCGATCCTTGACAGCACCGCACAGGCCATGCGTGACCGGTCAAAGTCGCAGGCCATTGTGCTCGGCAACTTGGCGCTGGCCCGCATCCGTCAGCAGAAGCTCGACGAAGCCGCCGCCACGCTGCACAGTGCCATAGACGTGGTAGAGATGACTTGGGGTGGCGGCGGGCTCAACATCGTCTTCGGGGCTGGCCGGGAACTACGGCCCTGGCGAGAGGTCCCGGTTGTCCAGGACGTGTACGACCGCCTGCTCACCCTGATGGCAGCGGCATAGGGAGCGAAGTTGACCAGCGTGGACACTGACCAGGCCAAGCAGACGATCAGGGAACGAGTGTGGGCGCTCCTGGAGCAGGAGCGTGCTGTATCGCTGGGTGTCCACGGCCGCATCCCGGCGTTCTTCGGGGCTGAGGCCGCCGCTGACCGCCTGGCCGAGCTGCCTGTCTGGCGGTCGGCCCGAGTCGTGAAGGCCGTACCGGACAAGGCGCAGCTCCCCGTCCGGGCGCGGGCACTTACTGAGGGCAAGCTCGTCTATATGGCCGTGCCCAAACTGGCCGAAGCCCTGCCGTTCTACCTGCTCGACCCGGTGACGCTGACCGTACCGCCGAGCGAGGCCGCGTCGAGCAAGGTCGCCGCAACAGTCGCGCGGAAGATCGGCGTGGACGAGATGCGTCCCGTAGACCTCATCGTGTGCGGCAGCGTGGCCGTCAACCGGCACGGGGTGCGTCTGGGCAAGGGCGCGGGCTACTCGGACATCGAGGTAGCGCTGTTGCAGGAGGCTGGGCTGATCGGGCCGAGCACGACGATCGTGACCACCGTGCATTCGTTGCAGGTGGTAGACGACGAGCTGCCCGAGACCAAGCACGATTTCAGCGTCGATCTGATCGTGACGCCGGACGAGGTTGTCCAGTGTGGGCCGTCGCGTCGCCCGCAACGGCTGTACTGGGACAGTTTGAGCCAGGAGAAGATCGAAGCGATTCCGGTGTTGGCTGCACTAGCGAAGAATCGCAGCGCGTGAGAGGGCTATTCGAGCTTCGTCAATTTTCAATCAGTAGGAGAGTTATATAATTTCCGTCGGCCACTACGTCCACGCATCGACGTCGGCGGCGGCTTGGCCAGCCCATCCGACGACGGCGGCATGCTGGAGTCGGCCCGACAACGACAGCGGCAAGTTCGTCGTAGGAAGGACGCTCACCGGCCCGGACAGGCACCACACCAAGACCATCCCGTAGTGGACGTCACGTCCCGAACCCGGAGGCTCACACCGAACTCAAGCGACCTGAACAGTTACGACTAGCCATCATCAAGTAACTGACGGCGAACACGTAGTCGTCTTCACGACAGCGCCGCTCACGGCTTGGGACTTCGACAGCGTGGGCGAGGCCTTCATCCTGACATGTCCCGGATGATCCGATCGGCGCCGTCATCGCTCGGATAGTGGAGGATTCCGGGCAATGCGTGGGGCTATCCCGAGTGGCACGACGCGGAAATCGTGCCGCCCGGCGGATCGGCTTGGGCGGGCATCAGGTGGGAGACGTGTGACAAGGGCGCCGCGGACTGCGGCGCGGGCAACTCGGTTCCCTGCAACCCGATCGCCGGGACGTCGTGGCCGGGTAGCCCGTCCCGGCCGGATGACCGCGGGAGCTTCTTCGGACTGCTCGGGTGTGGTGGGTTCCATGGCAACGCCCTTGCGGCATCAGGCGTACCGCACTGTTCGCCTGACCGACGCCTCGGTGTGACGTCTCGGCCAGAACGACAAACATTCATATATTGTCATGAGCGGACATCATCCCCACCACTGCCATCACGACCACGGATCCGACGACCAGGTGCCGTACGGCCAGGTGCACCTCACTGCGGGCTTCGGCCGGCGGGCGCTCCTGGCCGGCGCCGGCGGCGCGCTGATGCTGGCCGCGCTGCCGACCTCGGCCCGGGCGGCCAGCACGGCGATGGCCGACGCCCCGACCGCGGCGGCCGGCGCCGGCCGGACGTCCATGATCACCCAGGGCACGATGCTGGTCCATGCCGACATGCACAACCACACGGTCATGTCGGACGGCGACGGCAGCGCCGCGGCGGCGTTCGCGTCGATGCGCGAGGCCGGTCTGGACGTCGCCGCGCTGACTGATCATGCCACGATCTTCTCCATCGAAGGGCTCAGTTCGTCGGAGTGGCGGACCACCGGTGACCTGGCGAACGCGGCCAACGACCCGGGTCGGTTCACCGCGATCCGCGGGTTCGAGTGGTCACATCCGCTACAGGGGCACATCAACGTCTGGAACAGCTCCGACTTCGCCGACCTGCTGCGGGCCGGCAGCCCCGGCAGCCTGTACAGGTGGCTGACCGGCCGGCCCGGAAGTCTGGCCAGCTTCAACCACCCCGGCCGGGAGGTGGGCCGGTTCAACAACTTCTCCTTCAACGCCTCGGCCCGGGATCAGTTCGTCGGACTGGAGATGTTCAACCGCACCGACGACTACCTCTTCGAGGGCTGGTCGTCGGGCCTGACGTCGCCGCTGGTGGCCTGCCTGAACGCCGGCTGGCGGCCGGGTCTGACCGGCGTCACCGACGAGCACGGCACGACCTGGGGCTTCCACGAGGGTAAGGGCCGCAGTGGGCTGTGGGTCACCGAGAACACCCGCGCCGCGGTGTTCGAGGCGATGGCCGCCCGCCGCTCCTTCGCCACCCGCGTCTCGGGGCTGCGGGTGGACGCCACGGCCAATGGCGTCCGCATGGGTGGGGTGCTGGACGTGACCTCGGGCGACGTACGGTTCCTGCTGGATCTGGACCGCGGCCCGGCCTGGGACGGCAAGCCCCTGCGGGTCCAGGTCCTCCGTCCCGGCACCTCGGCGCCGACCGTCGTCGACGTCATCGACACGGTCAACGGCCAGGTCACCGACTTCACCGTGCCGCTCGACGTCGCCGACGGCGACTGGGTGGTGCTCCGGATCTCCGACCCGTCCCTGCCCAACGGCAGTCCCGGCCCGGCCGGCCATCCGTGCAACGACTTCGGGGTGGCCTACACCAGCCCCTGGTGGCTGCGGCCCTGACCTGCCGCCGGTCCCGACACGGCGGGCCAGCCGCGGGCGGGCTGGGTCGGCCGTGCCGGGACCGGGATCCGGTGACGGTTCGGCCGTTGGCCACGGTCCGAGGTTTTCCGCCGCCGGGTCGGGGTAGCGGGCTAGCCAGCGCCGCAGGACCGCGGTGCCGCCGCACCGGGGGAGGAGATGACCGTGACGCGCCGATCGCGCTGGGTGGCACTGCTGGGCAGTGCAGCGATGCTGATCGCCACCGACGCCGTCACCGACCTCGCCGTGCTCCGCGCCGAGCGTGCCGACCTGCCGCCCGCCCCGTTCCGCACCGAACTGCCCCCGCCTGGCGAGCCGGTGGTCGCCCTCGGCAGCCCGCTGGGCTTCCTCAACAGTGTCACCGCGGGCATCGTCTCCGGCGTCGGCCGGGAGATCCCCGGATCGGCGAGCCAGGGCAACGCCCTGGTCGATCTGATCCAGACCGACGCGGCCATCTCGCCCGGCAACTCGGGCGGCGCGCTCGCCGACCATGGCGGCCGGGTGATCGGCATCAACGACGCCTACCTGCCGCCGCAGACCGGCGCGGTGTCCATCGGGTTCGCGATTCCCGCCGCCACCGCCTTGGACATCGCCGACGACCTGCTCGACGACGGCCGGGTCACCCAGCCGTACCTCGGGGTGGCGGTGGCCCGGCTGACCCCGCAGATCGCCCAGTCGCTGAACGCCGGCACCGATCGCGGGGTACTGGTCCGGGACGTGGACCCGGACGGTCCGTCGGCCGCGGCCGACCTGCGTCCGGGGGACATCGTGACGCAGCAGGTGGCCGGTGAGCGCACCGACACGCTGGAGGCGTTCCTCGGCGCACTGCGGTCGGTCGAGCCCGGCGAGCGTGTCCCGGTGACCTACCTGCGCGACGGCGACGCCGGCAGCACGACCGTCACCTCGACCGCGGCCACGCGCTGACGTGGTGTCCCCCGAGCACCGAGGGCGCACCGGCCGTTGTCAGGCGGCAGGCGCGACCGGTGAAGGGTTGAGCCTGGCGAAGCCTTCTTGCCGCTGATAGGGGAAGTACGGGTACGGTGCCGTCCGGGTGCTGGCAGCGTCGAGCCGGGTTATCTGTTCGGGCGTGAGCGACCAGCCGACAGCGCCGATGTTCTGCCGCAGTTGCTCCTCGTTGCGGGCGCCGATGATGACGGTGGCTACGGTGGGTCGTCGTAGCAGCCAGTTCACCGCGATCTGCGGCACCGCCCGGCCGGTCTCGCGGGACAGTTCTTCGAGGACGTCCACGACGCGGAACAGCAGCTCGTCGTCGACCGGCGGGCCGTAGGCGGCGGTCGCGTGCAGCCGGCTCGCGGGCGGTGGCGGCGTATCGCGGCGGATCTTGCCGGTGAGCCTTCCCCAGCCGAGCGGGCTCCAGACCATGGCTCCGACGCCCTGGTCGAGGCCCAGGGGAAGCAGCTCCCACTCGTAGTCCCGGCCGACCAGGGAGTAGTAGACCTGATGGGCGACGTAGCGGCGGCGGTGGTCCCGCTCGGCGGCAGCGAGAGACTTCATGAGCTGCCAGCCGGCGAAGTTGGATGCGCCGAGGTAGCGGATCTTGCCGTCCCGCACCAGGTCGTCCAGCGTCGACACGACCTCTTCGACGGGCGTTCCGGCATCGAAGGCGTGCAGCTGGAACAGGTCGATGTAGTCGGTGCCGAGTCGGCGCAGCGCCGCGTCGACCGATCGGATGAGCCGGGCCCGGGACGTTCCCGCGTCGTTCGGCCCGTCACCGGTCGGCAGGCCGCTCTTGGTCGAGACGAGCACGGCGGCGCGTCGGCCCTTGATCGCCTGCCCCAGCACCTCCTCGGAGGCGCCGTCGGAGTACACGTCGGCGGTGTCGAACATTGTCACTCCGGCGTCCAGACAGACGTCCACGAGGCGTCGTGCCTCGCGCGCATCCGTGTTGCCCCAGGCGCCGAAGAGGGGTCCGGAACCGCCGAAGGTGCCGGCGCCGAAGCTGAGGGCGGGCACGGTGAGCCCGGATGCCCCGAGTCGTCGGTACTCCATGAGATAACGCCTCCACTAACGGTACCATGGTTCCTTTAAGACGTTGGTACGATAGCAGCCGTCGGCGCTTAAGGAAACTGGAGACCCGTTATGGCCGTCGGTGCGATCCGGCCCGGAGGACGGACCGCCCGGGTCCGGGCCGCCGTGCTCCGAGCTGCCGGTGAGGCGCTCGTCGAGCACGGATTCGACCGTCTCGACCTTGCCGACGTGGCGCGTCGCGCCGAGGTCGGCAAGACGACGGTCTACCGCCGCTGGGGTACGGTGACCGGCCTCGTCGCCGATCTGCTCGCGGACATGGCGGAGCAGTCGTCACCGCGCGCCGACACCGGGTCGCTGATCGAGGACCTGCGCGCCAACGCCCGCCTCGTGCAGCGCACCCTGGCCGACCCACGCCAGGGCGCACTGTTCCGGGCGGTCATCGTCGCCGCGACCTGCGACGCCCGTGCCGCCGAGGCGCTGCACCGCTTCTATGCCGTCCGCATCGCCGAGTGGGCGCCCTGCGTGGAGCGGGCCGTGCAGCGGGCGGAGCTGCCAGCCGGCACGGATGCCACCGAGGTCATCCGCGCCGTCTCGGCACCGCTCTACTACCGCCTGCTCGTCAGCGGAGATCCCGTCGACGCGGCGGCGGCGGACCGTGCTGCCGAGGCGGCAGCGGTGGCCGCCCGCGCCGGTGTCTACACGCCCGCCCGCGGTCCCGACCGACGAGACGGCGCATCCGCTCCGGCATCCGCACGGCCACGGTGAGCCGATCCGGCGACGAATCGATGTCGAGAACCGGTGGCCGGCTCCGTCCCCGCCCCGAACACGACCACAATGGGTCGCACCAGCGCCGAGGAGAACCAGGATGGCCAAGTAGCTGCTGCTCAAGCACTACCGCGGCGCTCCGGCCCCGGTCAACGACGTGCCCATGGACCAGTGGACGCCGGCGGAGATCTCGGCGCACGTGCGGTACATGCACGACTTCGCGGTCCGGCTGGAGGGGACCGGCGAGTTCGTCGACGGTCAGGCGCTTGCCCCGGAGGGGACGTTCGTCCGGTACGACGGCCAGGGGCGCCCGCCGGTCACCGATGGTCCGTTCGCCGAGACCAAGGACCTCATCGCCGGCTGGATGGTGATCGACGTCGACAGCTACGAGCGCGCCGTCGAACTGGCCGGGGAGCTCAACACCCGCCGGTAGCCGCCTCAGCGGATTCCGGGCCGCCGGGCGCTGCTCGTCAGCCGGCGACGACCGGGTTGGCGAGTTGGGCGGCCAGCACCGCGGGTGCCGCGGCCAGCGAGGGGCCGTACCAGGTCAGGTGCCGTCCGGACACCAGGGCGCACGGCATCCCAGGGAAGGCCTCCGGCCCGTCGTCACGGGCGAACCGGTACGGCTCGTCCGGCAGCACGACCAGTTCCGGCACCGTCGCGCGCAGTTGTTCGAGGGTCGGTCGCGGATACCGCTGCGGCTGCTCGGCGTACAGGTTGGACACGCCGAGTCGGCGCAGCACGTCGCCGGCGAACGTGTCGGCGCCGAGCACCACCCAGGGGCGGCGCCAGACCGGCACCACCGCGCGTCTGGTGACCGGTGTCTCCGGCCGTGCGGCCCAGGCACGTCGGGCCGAGGCCAGCCAGTCGGGCTCCGCGGACGCGCCCAGGTCGCGCAGCAGGTCGGCCAGCTCGGTCAGCGCACCGTCCACGGTGCGCGGGTAGGTCAACCGGATCGATACACCCGCGGCGGCCAGCGCGGCGGCGTCCTCGCGCCGGTTCTCCTCGATGTTGAGCAGGACCAGGTCGGGGCGCAGCGCACGGATCCGGTCCAGGTCCGGATACTTGGTGCCACCCACCCGGGGCAGGTCCAGGTCCGCCGGGTGGGTACACCAGTCGGTCGCACCCACCAGCAGCCCGGGCAGGGTCACCGCAACCGCCTCGGTCAGCGACGGCACCAGGGACACCACGCGCACCCGTCCGTCCACCTCCTCGGCCCCGGGCCGGCCCCGCGCGGCCCACCGCCAACTCGCCGCATGGTCGGTACACCCACCGGCATGATCGTCATCCTAGACTCGGTCGTTCGGCGGCAGGATTGGTGGAGACGACGATGACCGGTGGCGACCCCTCCTGGCTGTCCACGGTGCCGCCCGGCGTCGGGCGCGCCGTGCTGCACCGGTCAGGGCGACGGGTGCACGGCGGACTGCGCCTGGGCGAGCTGATCCGGCGCCGCCCGCCGGGCCTCACCGGGAGCCAGTGGAACACGGCCGGCCGCACGGTGATCGACCAGGTGATCTGCGCGGTGGACGACGGACGACCGGAGTTCGGCGTCGAGTTCCGTCCGCCGTCGCCCGACGCGGCGGCCCGGCGGACCGAGCGAATCACGGAGGCGGTGACAGCGGCGGTCGGTCTGTCCCTGCTGCGGATCGCCTCCGCTACCCTGCACACCGCCGAGCACGGGCCGCGGATCGCGGAGTACCTGATCGATGCCCGAGGGTACGCCGCCGGGTCGGACGTGCCGGCCGTCGGATTCCGGGACATCGTCGGCCGGCTGCCCGACGGGCGCACCGGGGCGGTGAACGACCTCGGCGCGCTCGCCCGGGCCGAGGCGGTCGAGGCGTACGTGGCGCGACGGCTGGTGGACCCGATCCTGCGGGGGCTGCACGTGCACTGGGCGCAGGGACCGGTCGAGGGGTGGAGTTGGGTCGAGGTGCGTCCCGGCGGCTTCCTGGTGGAGCGGGTGACGTTGCAGCCGTACCGGATCTCCTGCGGGGTCGACCCGGCCCGGCTGGCCGAGGATCTGGCCGTGCTCGCCGTCGGCGACCGGCTCCGGACGCTGGAGTCCGAAGCGCCGGCGCTGATGTCGCGCGAGGATCTGCTGCACGACTTCCGGCGTCTGCGGGATCGCCGGGGCGAACTGGTGAACGGCTTCGCCTACGAGCATCTCTGCCAGGAGTGACCGCGGGCCGAACGGCAGCCGACCGCGGTGACCTTCCGGATCCGCCACCCGGCCGGGCGAGGGCGGACGGTAGCGGGCCGGGCGCGGAAAGAAGCCGTCCAAAAAAAGATCGCAGCTTTTGAACCCCCGTCGTGGCTGGGCCGTACCTCACCGCGAATGGACAGGATCTCGCCAACCCGCACCGGCAGGCGCGGGAGACGGTGCGGAAAGGGCATCGTCGTCTATCGACGTGCCATCGGCGCGTTCGGACGGTCCGCCGTCGAGCGTGCCATCACGATTCCGTTCGGTCCGTCGAGTCACGAATCAGGAACCGGATCGAGAAGGAGAGCAATTCGATGCGCAGGTCAACCCGGTCGCGCCGGCCATCCGGCAACGCGCGGACCAAGCGACTTCTGGCCGTCGGCGCCACGCTCGCTGTCTTCGGCGGCGTCGTCGCCGTGACCCAGATCTCGTCGGCCGGTGACCGACGGCCGAACAAGCAGCCCCGGCCGGCCTCGGCCGCGTGCGTGGAGCCGAGCCCCGGCGCCACCGCGCCAGCCGCCCGCGGCACCACCACCACGCGGACCTGGCAGAACGGCCGCTGGGTGGTCAACCACTGGGGCGACGGGCAGCAGACCGTGGAGGAGTGCCAGGAGACCCGCGACGGCAACGGTGACGAGACCGCCGGCGCCCTCGCGGTGGCCTGCCCGGACGTGGTCAGTCGGCTGCCCCAGGTGCCCGACCGGGCCCGTGCCGAGGTGGACCGCAACCTGAACGCGCTGCAGACCCAGATCACCGAGGCGGACCAGCGGCTCGCGGCCGACGGCGACCGGGGGCAGGCGTTCATCCGCAACGCGATTCTCAATCCGTTGGCCAGCAAGCGTCGGGCGACCCTCAACCGGATCAGAATCGCCATCGACCGGTTCGGCCCCCGGCCGCGTGGTCTGGCCGGTCTCGCCACCTGTCAGGTCCAGCCGGTCGACAACAACGACGGCGGCGACAATGGCGGCGGCGACAACGGTGGTGACAACGGCGGCGACAATGGCGACGACAACAACGGCCTCGACGTGCTGGCCAGCAACTGCGACGACAGCCAGCTGCAGCCGCACGACGGTTTCCAGAACGGCAACCGCTGCATCAGCACCGCCTTCGGCGAGGTCGGCGCGGCGGCCAACAACCCGTCGCTGCTGATCACCGATTTCCCGCAGCAGATCAACCGTAACGAAGGCTTCTCGATCCAGGTCAGCACCCGCAACCTGATCCGGGACCGGTTCCTTCCGGCCGGCCAGGGCGGCTACTACCTGGAAAGCTCGCTGCTCAACGAGCAGGGCCTGACCCGTGGCCACTTCCACACCGCCTGCCGGATGCTGCCCAGCGTCGACGAGGCGCCGGCACCGGAGCCGGTACCGGCCTTCTTCGTCGCCACCGAGGACGGTGGCGGTGGTGCCCAGCCGGACGAGGTGACCATTCAGGTCCCGGGTCTGCCGGATTCCGGTGTCGCGCAGTGCGCGGTCTGGGCCGGTGACGGTTCGCACCGCATCCCGATGTCGGAGCGGGCCAACCAGACCCCGGCGTTCGACGCGGTGCGGATCCAGGTCAACTGACACCACTGAACTGACGCCAGGCGCGGGGCCGTCCGGAGATTCTCCGGGCGGCCCCGCGGCACGTTCAATGGCCGTCGTGCGTGACCAGTCCGTGCCAGAACGCCGTATCCGCTGCTCAGCGGTTCTTGTACGCCTCGACCACCTCGACCGGGATGCGACCCCGCTCGGAAATCTTGTAGCCGTTGTTGATCGCCCATTCCCGGACGGCGCGGTTCTGCTCGCGGTTCATTCCCTGGGGCGCCGAACCGTTGGCGCGGCGGGGGGCACGGCCGGTGTCGGCGCCACCACGGCCAAGTCGCCGACCCGCGTCGATAAACGGATCCAGCGCCTTGCGCAGGACCCCCGCGTTCTCGTCGGAGACGTCAATGGTGTACGCCACGCCATCCAGGCTGAACTCGACCGTACGGTCGGCCTTTCCGCCGTCGAGGTCGTCGGTCAGCACCGTGATTACTTTCTTGGCCATCGTCAATTACTCCCTGTGTCTGACGGGGTGTGGTCAAAGTTTGACTCATCGCCCCGCAATTGCGCAACAAAAGCGCGCCCGGTGCCTGCTCGCGTTTCGTGCGGCGTCGAAATCCCGATTCCGGATCTCGTGGGCGCGGTGCGGTCGACCGGCCGGCGGGTCCGCCCGCGCATCGCGCCGCGCGCAGCGCCCGAACCGTGTCCTGGCTCACACGGAGGAACAACGTGGATCCGTCTCGACTTGAGTCAAGCACGCTCAACTCAATGCGATAGCAGGTGTTCGATGGCAACTCTTCCGGTACTTCCACTGACCGACGCCGTGCTGCTGCCCGGCATGGTCATCCCGGTGACCCTCGACCCGACCACCCAGGCCGCGGTGGACGCGGCCCGTGCCACCGGCGACCGCAAGCTGCTCGCCGTGCCGCGGCTGGACGGCGAATACGGCTCCGTCGGCGCGATCGCCACGATCGAGAAGGTCGGCCGGTTGCCCAGCGGGAGCCGGCCGCGGTGATCCGCGGCCTCGCCCGTGCCCGCATCGGCTCCGGGGTGCCCGGTCCCGGCGCGGCGCTCTGGGTCGAGGCGACCGAGATCGACGAACCCGCCCTGGCCGGCAAGGCCCGTGAGCTTGCCCGCGAGTACCGCGCCCTGATGACCTCGGTTCTCCAGCAGCGGGGCGCGTGGCAGGTCATCGACGCGATGGAGCGGATGACCGACCTCTCCGAGTTGGCCGACGCCGCCGGATACGCGCCCTGGCTCAGTCTGGCGCAGAAGACCGAGCTGCTGGCCGCGCCGGACGTCGCCGCCCGGCTGGAACTGCTGGTCGGCTGGGTGAAGGACCACCTGGCCGAGCAGGAGGTCACCGAGCAGATCAACTCCGACGTACGCGAGGGGCTGGAGAGGTCCCAGCGGGAGTTCCTGCTGCGCCAGCAGCTCACCGCGATCCGCAAGGAACTCGGCGAGGACGCCCCGGACGGCTCGGCCGACTACCGGGCCCGGGTCGAGGCCGCCGAGCTGCCGGAGAAGGTTCGCGAGGCGGCGCTGCGTGAGGTCGGCAAGCTCGAGCGGGCCAGCGACGCCTCCCCGGAGGCGGGCTGGATCCGCACCTGGCTCGACACGGTGCTGGAGATGCCGTGGAGCACGCGTACCGAGGACATCACCGACCTGACCGCGGCGCGGGCCGTGCTCGACGCCGACCACGCCGGTCTGGCGGACGTGAAGGACCGCATCCTGGAGTACCTCGCGGTGCGTAACCGGCGGGCCGAGCGCGACCTCGGCGTGGTCGGCGGGCGTGGCTCCGGCGCGGTGCTGGCCCTGGCCGGTCCGCCCGGCGTGGGCAAGACCAGCCTCGGCGAGTCGGTCGCGCGGGCACTCGGCCGGAAGTTCGTCCGGGTCTCGCTAGGAGGTGTCCGGGACGAGGCCGAGATCCGCGGCCACCGGCGTACCTACGTCGGTGCGCTGCCCGGTCGCATCGTCCGGGCGCTGCGCGAGGCGGGTTCGATGAACCCGGTGGTGCTGCTCGACGAGGTCGACAAGGTTTCCGCCGGGTACGCGGGCGATCCGGCCGCCGCCCTGCTGGAGGTGCTCGACCCGGCGCAGAACCACACCTTCCGGGACCACTACCTGGAGGTCGACCTCGACCTGTCCGACGTGCTGTTCCTGTCCACCGCCAACGTGGTGGAGTCCATCCCCGGCCCGCTGCTGGACCGGATGGAGCTGGTCACCCTGGACGGCTACACCGAGGACGAGAAGGTCGCCATCGCCCGTGATCACCTGCTGCCCCGGCAGCGGGAGCGGGCCGGGCTGACCGCCGACGAGGTGGACGTCGACGCCGAGGCGCTGGGCCGCGTCGCGGGGGAGTACACCCGCGAGGCCGGCGTACGGCAGCTGGAGCGGGCCCTCGCGAAGATCATGCGGAAGGTCGCGGTCGCCCTGACCGGCGATCCGACGCCGGTCCGGGTCGGCGCGGACGACCTGGTCCGCTACCTCGGCCGGCCGAAGCACACACCGGAGTCGGCGGAGCGCACGGCGGTGCCCGGCGTGGCCACCGGTCTCGCGGTCACCGGCGCCGGCGGGGACGTGCTGTTCATCGAGGCGACCAGCATGGAGGGAGACCCGGGGCTGACCCTCACCGGCCAGCTCGGCGACGTGATGAAGGAGTCGGCGCACATCGCGCTCTCCTACCTGCGCGCCAACGGCCGCCGGCTCGGCCTGGACCCGAACGCCCTCGCCGGGCGGCGGATCCACCTGCACGTCCCGGCGGGCGCGGTGCCCAAGGACGGCCCCAGCGCCGGCATCACCATGGTCACCGCCCTGGCGTCGCTGGCCAGCGGCCGGCCGGTGCGCCCCGAGTTCGGGATGACCGGCGAGGTGACGCTCTCCGGCCGGGTGCTGCCCATCGGCGGGGTGAAGCAGAAGCTGCTCGCCGCGCACCGGGCCGGCCTGACCGAGGTGATCATTCCAGCCCGTAACGAGCCGGACCTGGACGACCTGCCGACCGAGGTACGCGAGGCGCTGACCGTGCACACCCTGGCCGACGTCGCCGACGTGCTCGCCCTGGCGCTGCGCCCGGCCGAGATCGACCCGGCGTCCCTGGGCGACCAGCGCCTCACCGCCGCCTGAGGCACGCGCGGAGGGATCCCGCTCGACGGGGTCCCTCCGCGTCAGTGGCGGTCGTCGCGGTCGCGGCGGACGGTGGCCTTGCGGCCCTTGATGGTGCTGCCGCGCAGCCCGGAGATGACCTCGTCGGCGACCGAGTTCGGCACCTCGACCAGGGAGAAGCGGTCGGCGATCTCGATCGAGCCGATGTCCCGGCCACGGATTCCGGTCTCGCCGGTGATCGCGCCCACCAGGTCCTGCGGGCGCACCCCGGCGCGCCGGCCGAGGCCGATGAAGACCTGGGTGGTGCCGCTGGCACGGGGACGCCCCGGCCGGCGTTCGCCCCGGCCGTCGTATCCGGGCCGGGACTCCCGGCCCTCTCGACCTGCGCGGACCGCGACCTGCGGGATCTCCTCCTCGGCCTCGTCGGAGCCGGGCAGGTTGGCCTCGTGGGACAGTTTCACCGCGGCGAGCGCCACCTCCATCAGGTCGAACTCGTCGCTGAGCGTCTCCACGATGACCCGGAACGGGTCCAGGTCGTCCTCCAGCAGACTCTCCCGCAGCGCGGCCTGGGTCAGCTCCAGTCGGCGGGTACGCAGGTCGGCGACGGTGGGGATCTTGTCGATCGTGATCCGTTGCCCGGTGACCCGCTCGATGGTCTTGAGCATCCGGTGCTCCCGTGGCTCGGCCAGGGTGATGGCCACCCCCTCCCGGCCGGCCCGGCCCACCCGGCCGATGCGGTGCACGTACGACTCCGGAGCCGACGGCACGTCGTAGTTGACCACGTGGCTGAGTTGTTCGACGTCCAGCCCGCGGGCCGCCACGTCGGTGGCGACCAGCAGGTCGGCGGTGCCGGCCCGGAGCCGTCCCATCACCCGGTCGCGCTGTTCCTGGCTCATCCCGCCGTGCAGCGCCTCGGCCCGGTACCCGCGACCGTTCATCGTCTCGGTGAGCCGGTCGACCTCCTCCCGGCTGCGGCAGAACACGATCGCCGCGGCGGGCGACTCGACGTCGAGCACCCGGCCCAGCGCCGCCGGCTTGTGCGCCCGGGCCACCAGGTAGGCGCTCTGCCGTACCCGGGGCGCCTCCCCGGCGACCGCCTGCTCGCGGGCGATGAGGATCCGCAGCGGATCGTTCAGGTGAGCCCGGGCCATGCCGTCGATCCGCGACGGCATGGTCGCGGAGAAGAGCAGCGTCTGGCGCTGCTCGGGGGCGTGCTCCAGGATCGCGTCGATGTCCTCGGCGAAGCCCATGTCGAGCATCTCGTCCGCCTCGTCGAGCACCACCGCGGCGATGTTGCCCAGCCGCAGCGTGCCCCGGGCGATGTGGTCCAGTGCCCGGCCGGGGGTGGCCACCACGACGTCGACCCCGATGTCCAACGCCCGCAGCTGCCGGCCGATCGGCTGACCGCCGTAGATCGGCAGCACCCGGGCGCCGAGGTCCTTGCCGTAGCGGTGGAACGCCTCCGACACCTGCACCGCGAGTTCCCGCGTCGGCACCAGGACCAGGGCCAGCGGGTCGCCCGTCCGATCGTCCGGCATCCGTTGCAGCAGGGGCAGTGCGAACGCCGCGGTCTTGCCGGTGCCCGTCGCCGCCTGCCCGAGCAGGTCCCGACCGGCCAGCAGCGGAGGGATCGCCTCGCGCTGGATCGGCGTGGGCTCCTCGTAGCCGAGCGCGGCGAGTGCGGCGAGCAGTTCGGGCCGCAGGCCGAGATCCGCGAAGGCGGGGTGGTCGGTGGACGGGGCGGGCTCTACGGGCGTGGAACTCATGGGTCAAGCTTTTCATTACGCCCTTTCGCCCGCTGAGCCGACCACCGGAACACACGAGGGGGCCCGCCACCCCGTGCCCACCGGATGCTCATCTACCACTTCGCCACGCCTTAGGGGGATTCGGGAGTGCTGCTCGCACTCATCCCTATTTGCGTGATTACTGTCTGCAACAGGCGATCGTCGCGCCGGCAGAGAGGACCGACCATGCGAGTGCCCAGCCGAAGCCCGGGACACCGGTCCGGTCCTCCCGTCACCCCGGCCCGTCGTCGGCAACGGGGTGTCGTCCGTCCGCTCGCCGCGGCTCCGCCCGACCTGGAGGCGTATCGCGACGCCGTGGCTGAACTGCTTGTCGAGGTGAGCGCGCTCGCCGGTGAGAGCAGCGCCAAGGCCCGCCAGGTGCTGATCGACCAGCGACTGCGGGAACCAGCCATCGCCGACGTGCTCGACGCGACCTCGCAGGGGTTGATCGGCGCCCGCGAGACCCTGCTGCTGGAGATGGCGCGGTACCAGCCGAACACCCGCAGCTCCGCCGCCGACCTGGCCGCGCTGGTCCGGATCTACCTGCTGTCCCGGATCGACGTGATGTGGTGGCGCGACACGTCGACCTTCCTCACCGACAGCGAGGTCCACCACAGCACCGAGCTGGTCGACCTGGAGTGGCTACGGCGCCGGGAACTGCTGCGGTTCCGCTACACCGAGCAGCCCGGCACGGTCGTCGGCCGGGGGATACGCGCGCTGCGGCGCCGGGTGCTGCCGGACGCCACCCCACGCACCGCCGGCGTGCTGTTCCGGCGTGCCCGCCGAGAGGTGGTCGCCCTGCTCAACGCCATCGGAGATGAGTTCGCCGCCGCCACCCCGGCGGGCACCCCGCCACTGTGGGTGACCAGCCTGGTCCGCAGCGCCGAGCACCAGTACCGGTTGCGGCGCCTGGGCTACGCCGCGATGGTGCCCAGCGGCCACTGCCTGGGTTGGGCGGTCGACGTGGAGATGGAGTGGTACGGCCGCTTCGGTGCCCGGGACACCCTGGCCGGGGTACTGCTGAACCGGCAGCGCGCCGGCGAGATCAACGTCGTCGACGAGGGACAGGCCTGGCACATCTGCCTCGCCCCGTCGGCGGCGCCGCGGCTGCGCGGAGCGTACGAAGCCGAGATGGGGATCTGAACGATGTGCGGAATCGTGCTCAGCGTCGGCCCGGAGGCCGACCCGGCGATCTTCCGGCGGATGCTCGGCACGCTCGCCCCGCGAGGTGAGGTCACCGAAACCCGGTACGAGAGTGGCCTGCTGGCCGGAACCCGGCGGTTGCGGGTGGTGGACCGGGAGCGTGCGGTGCAGCCCTGGGTCTCCGCCGACGAACGCTGGCTGCTCTGCTACAACGGCGAGGTCTTCAACCACCACGAGTTGCGTACCGAGCTGAGCGGACTCGGCCACCGGTTCCGCAGCAGCAGCGACACCGAGGTGGTGCTCGCCGCCTTCGAGCACTGGGGCGAGCGGATGGTGACCCGGCTGCGCGGCGAGTACGCGTTCGCCGTCGTGGAACGGGCCACCGGTCGGGCGTACCTGGTGCGGGACCCGCTCGGGGTGAAGCCGCTCTACTGGGCGCGGACGCCGGGGTGCCTGCACGTGGCGAGCGAGGTGAAGGCGCTGACGCGGCTGGGCGTGCCGGTGGCGGAGGTGCCGCCGGGACAGCACGGCTGGGCCGACGCCGACCGGCAGGTCCGGCTGCGGCCGTACGTGGACCTGCTCGCCCTCGGCGCGGGGCTGCCGGTGGTGGCGGACCCGGACGAGGCCGCCCTGCTCGTCCGTACCGCCCTCACCGACAGCATCCGGGTGCGGCTGGACACCGACCTCACGGTGGGCGTGGTGCTCTCCGGCGGGCTGGACAGCTCGCTGGCGCTGCTGCACGCGGCACAGCTGCATCCGGACTGCGTCGCGGTCACCGTCGGTGCGCCGGGCAGCCCCGACCTGGCGTACGCCCGCCGGCTGGCGAAGGACCTCGGCGTGCCGCACGAGGTGGTGGAGCTGCGCCCGCGCGACATCCGGCTCGCCGACGTGCGGGAGGCGATCCGGATGTCGGAGCTGACCGAGTACGGCGACATCATCAACGCGGTGGTCTCGGTGCCGATCTTCCGCCGGCTGCGGGAGCTGGGCGTCAAGGTGGTGCTCACCGGCGACGGCTCCGACGAGCTGTTCGGCGGTTACCCGATGTACCACGAGGTCGGACCGGCGGCGTCCCGGCGCCTCTTCCTGCACAAGATCCGCAACCTGTGCCGTACCGAGTTGCAGCGGGTCGACCGGACCAGCATGGGGTTCGGTGTCGAGGCCCGGGTGCCGTTCCTGGACCTGGCCGTGGTCGAGCTGGCGATGCGGCTGCCGATCGAGCTGAAGATGCGCGCCGGCCAGGAGAAGTGGATCGTCCGGCGGGCCTTCGCCGACCTGTTGCCCGACTACATCCGGCGCCGCCCGAAGAACCCGATGTCGTACTCGTCCGGCCTGCACGAGCGGGCCCGGCTGTACAAGCCACTCTTCGCCCGGCTGTACCGTTCGTTCGGCTACCACCTGCTGGAGCCGGTCCGCCGCGACTTCGACAGCGTGCTGATGCGCTGCGGCAACGACCTGGACGCCGCACTCGCCGCCGGCCGGGCCAGGCCGGACTACACCGTGCTGGAACACGCCCGCGACCTGGTCGGCGCGGCACGGTGGAACGCCGCGCCGATGATGCGCCGGCTGGTGTCCCCGCGCCGCAACCGGGGCGACGGGGCACCGCTGCCCGGCTGAACCGCCGCCCGAGCGGACTGGTGGCCCGCGGTTGACTCTGACACGGTGTCAGCGCCGACCGTGGAGGGACCATGTTCACCATCGGAGACTTCGCCAGCCTGGGCCGGGTGTCGGTGCGGATGCTGCGGCACTACGACAGCATCGGACTGCTGCCGCCGGCCGCCGTCGACCCGCACAGCGGCTACCGCTACTACACCGCCGCCCAGCTGGGCCGGCTCAACCGGGTGATCGCCCTCAAGGACCTGGGCCTGACACTGGGCCAGGTGCGGGCGATCCTCGACGACGCCGTCGACCTCGCCGAGCTGCGCGGCATGCTGCGGCTGCGCCGTGCCCAACTGGAGGCGCAGCTGGCGGCGGACACCGCCCGGCTGTCCGGGGTCGAGGCGAGGCTCCACATGATCGAGACGGAGGGTCGGATGACCAGTCAGGACGTTGTGATCAAGAAGCTCCCGCCGATCCGGGTCGCGGAGCTGAGCGCGGTCGCCCGCAGCTACGACGGCGCGGACATCGGCCCGGTGCTGACCCCGCTCTACCCGGAGCTGTTCCGCCGGCTGGAGGCCGCCGGCGTCCGCCCGATCGGGCCGGCGCTGGCCTGGTACGACCCGGCCGACGACGGCGAGGCGGTCGTGGTGCACGCCGGGGTCGGGTTCGACGCCGGCCCGGCGGCGGCCCGCGACTTCGCCGTGGTGGACCTGCCGCCGGTCACGGCGGCGACGACGATCCACCACGGCCCGATGGACTCGGCCGACCGCAGCCTGCAGGTGTTGGCCCGCTGGATCGAGGAGAACGACTGGCGGACGGACGGCTACGCCCGTGAGTTCTACCTGGAGTACTGGCCCGAGGAGGCCGACAAGGGCGTCACCGAGCTGCAACTGCCGGTGCGTCGGGCCTGAACCCGGACGGCCGCCCGGCACGGAGGGCGGGCGGCCGTCGCTCGCCGGTCTCCGGCCGGCTCAGCCGGCGTCGCCACGGAAGCCGATCGCGGCGAGCGTGCCGAGAATCGCCACGGCCGCGCTGGTGCGGCGGCCCGGTCAGCCGGCGGGCGGGTACGGGTCGTCCTGGTAGGTGAATTCGGTCTCGATCTTCCCGTCGGCGGTGTGCACCACGAGCTGGCTGGGCTCGTTGCCGTGCGCCGCCGTGCGCCCGGCGTCGACCGCCCGCTGCTTCGTGTCGTAGTGGCCGACGATCGTGCTGCCCTGCTCGACCTTCCAGCCAGCGCCGTCGGGCACCACGTGGTACTCGTTGCGTTTCATGTCACCACCCCTGTCCTGCGTGACGGACGAGGTACCCGTGGCGCGCGGGAGGAAACGCGACGGATGGTGTCCTCGGGTCCGCACCGCCGGTACGCGACCGGGCCCGGCCACCCGCGGTGCGGGTCGGGGCCGGGCCCGGTGGGTGCGGGGTGCCTACCAGCTCAGGTAGCTGGGCTGGGTCTGGACGTTCAACTCGCGGTAGTGGACCAGCTTGGCCGTCCACGTCCGCCAGTCGTTGAGTTCGAGCACGTCCAACCCCTTCTGGATGTCAGAGGAGTAGATGTGTCCGTTGTAGTAGTAGGCGGACCAGGAGCCGCCGATCATCAGCTGGGTGTCCGACAGCGGGCCGCGCTCCCAGAAGCCGATCTCCTTCGGCTTGCGGGAGTTGGTGAAGTCCCAGACCGACACGCCGCCCTGGTACCACGCCTGGACCATGATGTCCTTGCCGAGCACCGGGATCAGCGAGCCGTTGTGCGCCACGCAGTTCTCGGTGTCGCCGTTGGTCCGCGGGATCTTGTAGTAGCTGCGGAACTCCAGCTTCCGGCCGTTGCCACGGCCGGTGATGTCGTAGATGGCGTTGGCGCCACGGTCCGGACCCACGGTCTCGTTGCAGGTGGCGCCGCCACCGCCGCCGAGCTCGTCGGTGAAGACGACCTTGGTGCCGCGGTTGTTGAAGGTCGCCGAGTGCCAGAACGCGAAGTTGGTCGTGTCCCGCACGGTGTGCAGCACCCGCGGTGCCTCCCGCCTGCTGATGTCCAGCAGCACTCCGTCACCCATGCACGCGCCGGCCGCGAGGTCCTTGGCCGGGTAGGCGGTGATGTCATGGCAGCCGGTGGTCGCCGAGCCGCCCGGCCGTCCCTGGTAGCCGCCGTCGGAGAAGAGGTTCGGCGTGGCGACGACGGCGGCGTCGGTCGGCTTCTTCAGCGGCACCTTCACGATGCTGATCGAGTCGTGCGGTGGCTGGCAGTCCGGGAACGCGGTCTGCGGGCTGTACGAGGAGACGTAGAGGTAGACCGACTTCTTGTCCTTGCCCGGCACCAGCGTGTGGGTGTGTGAGCCGCAGGCGGTCTCGACCGACTTGAGGTAGCGGGGCTTGGTCTTGTCCCGGACGTCGAAGATCTTGATGCCCTCCCACGATTCCTTGACCGTGGCGGACTGGGAGGCGCTGCTGCACGAGTCGTCGTTGCGGGACGAGTCGGTCGACAGGAAGAGCAGGTTCCCGTGGATGGAGACGTCGTTCTGCGCGCCCGGGCAGAGCACCTGCGACACGATCCTCGGCCGGCTCGGCCTGGAGACGTCGTAGATGACCAGGCCGTCGTAGTTGCCGACGAAGGCGTACTTGCCCTGGAAGGCGATGTCGGTGCCGAGTGCCGCGGTGGTGTCGAACGGAGCCTGCTTCGGCAGGTTGGCGATCAGCCTGAGGTTGTAGCTGCTGGAGATCTCGTCGACACCGAGGGGTGCCTCGACGGCCGCGGCGGACTCGGTGGCCGCTTGCGAGACGGTCTGCGCGTTGCCCGGTGGGGCAACGGCGATGCTGGCGAGGAGGAGCCCGGTGGCGGCCACACTGACGATGCGCAGTTGCCGCCCCCGTGGCAGGGTCGATCCGACCATCGGCGACACCCTTCACGAAAGGGAAATGACGATGGCCGTACCTTACTCACCGAAGAGATTCATCGATGTGACCTCGATCACATCTTGCGGTCATCGTCAATGGTTACGATCGCTGCGACCTCGACCCTGAGGGGGTGTCGCATGACCGCCCGACGTGGACGGCTGCTCGCCGTCGTCACATCGGTCGCCGTGGTGCTGACCGCCGGGGCACTCGCGCTGCGCGGCGGCACCGAAGACGCCGTCGCGCCCGACTCGGCACCGGCCGCGGTCACCGCCGATCCCGCACCGACCGCCGCCGATCCCGCACCGACCGCGCAGGACGCCGACGTCCCGCCGGTCATCGTGCCCGGACGGCCCGGTGAGGAGGCCGCCGAGCGGGACGCCGCCGAGGTCCGCGACGACTCGTCACCGCGCTACAACAGCCTGGACACCTGGTTCGTACGGATGATGATCTCGCACCACCAGCAGGCGCTGGAGATGGCCGGGCTGGCGACCGACCGTGCCGCCGCCGCGCAGGTGCGCGCTTTGGCCGAGCGGATTCGGGCCAGCCAGGGGCCGGAGATCGGAGTGTTGCGCGCCTGGCTCACCGCGCGCGGCCTCGCCGGCGAGGTCGACGGACACGACCACACCACGATGCGCGGCATGCATTCCCCCGAGGCGATGCGCCGGCTCGCCGACGCCCGCGGTGCCGACTTCGACCGTCTCTTCCTGCAGATGATGACCGAGCATCACGAGGGTGCCGTGGTGATGGCGACCGACGTGCTCAAGGTCGGCCTCGACCTGACCGTGGAGCAGTTCGCCACCTCCGTCGCCACCGAGCAGGCCGTCGAGATCGCCCGGATGCGCGACATCCTGCCGACCTGACCGGCGGCAGCCCGCGCCGGTGCCCGCCGCTGCCCGTGTTGCTCACCCTCCGCCGAGCTGGCGGGTCTGCTGTCTCAGAGGCGCTCCACGGTGGGGCCGGTGCAGCGGTTGCGAGTGTCGAAGACGTAACGGGCGTGCCGGGTGACCAGGTCATAGTCGAAGACATCGTGGTCGGTGACCACCACCACGCCGTCGGCGGCGCGCACCTCACGCTCGGTCAGGTCCACCGTCAGCACGCCGGCGGGAAGGTGGTGTGCCTGGGCGTACGGCTCGACCGCGCGGACCTCGGCGCCGAGTTCTCGCAGTCGCCGGGCCACGTCGACCGCCGGCGAGTCGCGCATGTCCCCGGTGTTGCGTTTGTACGCCAGGCCGAGCAGGAGCAGCCGGGCGCCGTTGAGGGCCCGCCCGGACCGGTTCAGCCCCGCCATCACCCGCTGCGCCACGTGCTCGGGCATCTCGTGGTTGACGTCGTTGGCCAGTTCGATGAACCGGAACTGCCGCCCGAGGCGGCGCTTGACCTGCCAGGAGAGGTAGCAGGGGTCGATCGGCAGGCAGTGCCCACCGACACCGGGGCCGGGCCGGAACGGCATGAAGCCGAACGGCTTGCTCTCCGCCGCGTCGATCGCCTGCCACACGTCGATGTCCAGCTGGTGCGAGAGCATCGTCAGCTCGTTGACCAGGGCGATGTTGACCTGGCGGAAGGTGTTCTCAAGCAGCTTGGTCAGCTCGGCGACGCGGGTCGAGTCCACCGGCACCGTACGCTCCACCAGGCGGCGGTAGAACCCGTCGACCCGGGCCAGCGAGGCGTCGTCCACGCCGGAGACCACCTTCGGGGTGTTCTCCAGCCGCCAGGTCCGGTTGCCCGGGTCGATCCGTTCGGGGCTGTACCCGAGGTGGAAGTCCCCGGGACTACGCAACCCGCTGGCCGACTCCAGCAGTGGACGCAGCAACTCCTCGGTGGTGCCCGGGTAGGTGGTGGACTCCAGGACCACCGCGCAGCCCGGCCGCAGGTACGGCCCGACCGCCGTGCCGGCCTGCTCGACGAAGCTCAGGTCGGGCGTGCCGTCGCGCAGCGGCGTGGGCACGGTGATGACGCAGACGTCGAAGTCCTTGGCGTCGGCGTAGTCGGTGCTCGGGTGGTAGCGGCCACTGGCCAGTGCCCGGCCGAGCCGGTCGGCGGGGATGTCCGCCACGAACGACTCGCCCGAGGAGAGGCGCTTGACCCGGTCCGCGTCGACATCGAGGCCGACCACGTCCAGACCGACCTCCACGGCCCGCACGGCCAGCGGCAGACCGACGTACCCCTGGCCGATGACGACCAACTTCTCCACGCTCACCCGAGCTCCCGAACAGTAGGGGATAACTGCTGGTGAGGAGCCTAGAGCGAGGTCTGCTGCCGTACGTCCGTTTCGGGAAATTCGGGAAGGTCGGGGTGGGTGTGACTCAGCTGCCCTCGTCACCGGTGTCCGGTGGTGTCACCGGCGGAGGGCTCGACGTCGGCGGGTCGGACGGCTCGGTCGAGCTCGTCGGGGAGGCGCTGGACGCGGTCGGCTCGGGCTCGGGGTCGGGCTCCGGCGCCGTCGGGTCCGGTGACTCGGGCTCGCTCGACTCGCTGGGCTGCGGCGTGGTCGGCCCCGGCGACGGGGATTTTGTCGGTCTGACCGTCGAGCCGGCCGGACGGAGCGGCGGCACCTGGGCGGGCACGCTCTCCTCGCCGGTCGACGGCGCCACCTCATCGACGACGGACTCGGCCGTCGGCCCGGGGTCGGCAGCTTGACCGCCGGGGTGTCGGCCTCATGCGCCGCGCCGAGCGCCGCGCCCAACGCCGTCAACCCGACCAGCACGGCGGTGAGCGCACCGACGAGGGTGCCGCGGCGTCGCCGGCCGCCGGGCGGTGGTGCGCCGGTCACCGGCAGGTCGGCCCGGGTGTCCGGCCCAGCGTCCCGCAGCGCCGCCGCGACCGGCACCATGGCCGTGGGCAGTGACCCCTCCGAGACGGCGGTCCGGGCGGCCTCCGCCATCGCGGCACCGCTGCTGAACCGGTCGGTCGGATCCTTGGCCAGCGCGCGGGCGATCAGCACCCGTACCGCTTCCGGAATGTCCGGCGGCAGTTCGGGCGGTGGGTCGTCGAGGTGTCGGACGGCGACCTGGAGCGGGTTGTCACCGGTGAACGGCGGGCTGCCGGTGAGGCAGCAGTAGCCGACCGCGCCGAGCGCGTACAGGTCGGTCGCCCCGGAGACCGGCCGTCCGGCGGCCTGCTCGGGTGCCATGTAGAGCGCGGTGCCGGGCACCGCGTTCGTGCTGGTGATGCTCGTGATGTCCGTCGAGCGGGCGACGCCGAAGTCGACCAGGACGACGGTGCCGTCCTCCTGGACCAGGAGGTTGCTCGGCTTCACGTCGCGGTGCACGATCCCGCCGAGGTGCGCGGCGTGCAGCGCCTGGGCCGCCTGCGCGACGACCGACATGGCCGCGCCCACCTCCAGGCGGCCCTCGGCCTCGATCCGCTTGGACAGCGGCTGGCCGCTGACGAACTCCATGATCAGGTAGTCGGCCCGGCCGCCGCCGGGCAGGTCGTCCTGGCCACAGTCGAAGACCTGCACGATTCCCGGGTGGCGCAGCGCCGCCATGATCCGTGCCTCGGCCCGGAAGCGGGCGATGAAGCCGGGATCGGAAACCAGCGACGGCAGCAGCACCTTGACGGCGACCTGCCGGCGGAGGATCAGGTCGGTCGCCCGCCAGACGTCGCCCATGCCGCCGGTGGCGAGCCGTTCGTCCAAGCGGTACCGACCGCTGATTACGACCTCCGATGACAACACGGCACCACCGTACCCACAGCGGCCAGGAAAGGGCGCGCCGGTAGGTCCCGGAACGGAGTCGGGTGAGCGGCAACCCGGCATCCCTGCGGTGATCCCCCGGGCACCAGGCGTCACCGCGCCGGCGCGGGTAGACAATTCTCACTGCGAGTGTGGGCATCGGGGCTTGTCCGGCCACGTCCGGGCTCCTAGCGTTAGCCCGATTCCGGTCGAGGCTCGGCGACGGCCGCACCGTGCCCGGTTGTGGCCCTCGCCAAGCTCGGCGAAGATCCGCTTCCGGACCGCGGTGGTGCGGAACGAAACCGTGGTGGTGCGGAACGAACAAGGCAACGGGGGCGGGGTGCGGGAAGAGGTACGGCTCGAAGAGCGCCCCGGCGCCGTGCGCGTCCGCCTGCCGGACGTCTCCCGCGCGAGCCGGTGGCCGGATGCGGCGCGGCCATGAGCGGCGAACTGAGTCAGGCGGTCGAGGCGGCCAAGGCCGGCGACGAGGACGCGTTCCGTTTCCTCTACCGCAGCCTGCAACCGGGGCTGCTGCGCTACCTGACCGCGCTGGTCGGTGCGGACGCCGAGGACGTCGCGTCGGAGACGTGGCTGCAGGTGGCCCGGGACCTTCCCACCTTCACCGGTGGCGAGTTCCGTGCCTGGGCCGTCACCATCGGCCGGAATCGGGCCATGGACCATCTGCGCCGGCAACGGCGTCGACCTGCCCTGTCGGTGCCGGTGCAGGAACTCTGCGAGCTGGCCGGGGACGCGGACACCGCGGAACGGGCCGGGGAGGCCATCGGCACCGAGGCGGCCCTCGCGATGATCGCCGGCCTGCCACCCCGGGAGGCCGAGGCGGTGTTGCTGCGGGCGGTGGTCGGGCTCGACGCCGAGACCGCCGGGCGGGTGCTCGGCCGCCGGGCCGGTGCGGTGCGCACCGCCGCCCACCGTGGGCTGCGCCGGCTGGCCGTGCTGCTGGACCAGCAGGGCGCCAGCGCGGCGCCCGGCGCCACGGGCAACCCGCCGGACGATGTTCCGACCGCGTCGCGCATCGACGTCCGGCCGCGCCCGCGTACCGACGGCCCGCCACCGGCTGCACAGGCCGAACCGGTGGACGGCTGACATGCGGGGACTGCGGGTGATGCTGCGCCGGTCGGTCCGGGCAAAGTACCGGACCGACCACGACGGGCTGCTGGACCACGGCGCCGGCCCTCGGTCCGAGCCGTCGGCGGGCGGCTCGGCGGGCGTGCTCGCCGGCTTGCTACGGGCGGCTGCCGCCCCGCCCCGCGCCCAGGAACTCGCCGGCGAGGAGGCGGCGCTCGCCGCGTTCCGCGCGGCCCGGCAGGGTGCCACGGAGGCACCGCCGGTCGCCCGGGCACGTCGCCGCCGGAGATTCACCGCTGGCGCCGTCGCCTGGATCGCCGGGCTGGCGGCCACCGCCACCGCGGGGGCGGCGCTGGCGGCGGGCGGCCTGGATGGGCTGGACGGCCTGGGCGGTCCCGGACCGTCGGCCCCGCTGCCCTCCGCGGCCAGTTCGGCCGAGCCGTCGCGCACCGCAGGCGACGGTCGACCGTCCGACGAACCCACCGGGGCACCGGCCGGCCGCCCGACCGGCGGCCCCACCGGTGATCCGACGCGCGGCGCGGCGGTGTCCCCGACGCCCCCGGCCGGCGCACCCGGAGACCCGGAGCCCGCCGCTTCCGGCTACGTCGGTCCGGGCAACTCGACCAACACCAGCGATCGGCCCGGTCTCTGCCGGGCCTACCTGGCCAAGCCGGCGCGTCAACGGGAACGCGCCCTGCGGACCCCGGCCTTCGCCGAACTGGTGGTCCGCGCCGGTGGTGCGGAGAATGTCGAGGGCTACTGCCGGACCGTGCTGGCCGATCCCGATCAGGATCCGCGACCCAGCGCGACTCCCGCCGGCTGACCGGGGTGGCGGCCGATCCGCCGGGTGCCGGATGACCGGATCGTGAATTCCGTTCGACGGACGGCCGGCTCCTGCTAGACAGATGATGGCGGAGCCGCCCGGCCCTGGCGTGGATGTCACCGGGGCGGGTTAATGTCACCGGGCCGGGTTACGGTGGCGGGCGGATCCGGGTCGGGAAGGGAGCCGTCGGATGGTGACGTCGCCGGAGGTGGATCAGGTTCCGGTGCTGCGTGACCGCGCCGCTGCCGCTCGTCACCTGGCCCGCATCTGCTTCAAGACCGGCCCACCCATCTTCACCGGGGTCGAGCTCGAATGGACGGTCCACGACGCCGCCGACGCGGCCCGCCCTCTCGACGCCGCCCGGCTGCGCGCGGCGCTGGGGCCCTACAGCCCCGCCACGCTGGACCCGACCAGCCCCGCCCTGCGACTGCTCCAGGGCAGCACGATGACCGTCGAGCCGGGCGGGCAACTGGAGATATCCAGCCCGCCCCGAGCCTCCGTCGCCGCGCTGATCGAGGCCACCCAGTCCGACATCGACCAGGCCACCCGTCTGCTGAACGTCGCCGGCCTGACCCTGGGTCGCGCCGGCATCGATCCGTACCGACCCCCGCAGCCGGTGATCGACACGCCGCGCTACCGCGCCATGCGCCGGGTCTTCGACCGGGACGGACCGGACGGTCGGACGATGATGTACAGCACGGCCGGCCTGCAGATCTGCCTCGACGCGGGTCAGCCCGAGCAACTCGGGGCCCGCTGGGAACTGGTCCACGCCATCGGCCCGACCTTGCTGGCCGCCTTCGCCACCGCCGGCCGGCACGCGGGCCGGGACACCGGCTGGGCGTCGGCCCGGATGGGGGCGTGGTGGCGCATCGATCCCGCCCGTACCGCCCCGGTCTGGTCCCCGGGTCGGGCTGACCCGGACCCGGTCGCCGCCTGGACGGCGTACGTGCTGGCCGCCCCGCTGCTCTGTGTCCGCCGCGACGACGGGGACTGGACGCCACCGCCGGACGTGACGTTCGCCGACTGGATAGGCGGGGCGTTGCCCCGGCCGCCCGGCGTCGACGACCTCGAATACCACGTCTCCACGCTCTTTCCGCCGGTACGCCCGCGTGGCTACCTCGAACTGCGCTACCTCGACGCGCAACCCGGGCGGGACTGGATCCTGCCGCCGGCGCTGCTCGGCGCGCTGCTCAGCGGTCCGGACACGGTGGCCGCCGCGATGGCGGTGACCGCACCGGCGGCCGACGGCTGGCACACCGCCGCCCGGCGGGGCCTGCGCGACCCCGTCCTGGCTCGCGCCGCGGTCGAGCTGTTCGACCTGACCCGGGCGGCGCTGCCGCGGCTGGACCTGCCGCCGGCCCTGCACGACGAGATCGACCAGGGGATCCGACGACGGCGCGACGCCGCAGAGAGGAGCCAGCGGTGACCGATCCCGGCACCGGCCGGAGTGCCGAGCAACTACGCGGCTGGATCGCCGCGGAGCTGGACCGCACCCGGGCCCGAAGCGCACTGCTGACCGAGGCCGTGGATGACGGTGACCTGGTGCGCCAGCACTCGCCGTTGATGTCGCCACTGGTCTGGGACCTGGCCCACGTGGGCAACCAGGAGGAGATCTGGCTGGTTCGGGACGTCGGGGGGCGGGAGCCCGTCCGGCGCGACATCGATGACCTGTACGACGCCTTCAAACAGCCGCGCCGGGACCGTCCGTCGCTGCCGCTGCTGCCGCCCGCGCAGGCGCGAGCCTACGTGGCCACCGTCCGGGACAAGGTGTACGACCTGCTGGACGGGGTGGTCTTCGACAGTCGCCGGTTGGTCGCCGACGGCTTCGCCTTCGGCATGGTCGTGCAGCACGAACAGCAGCACGACGAGACCATGCTCGCCACCCACCAGCTGCGCTCCGGGCCCGCGGTGCTGCGCTCGCCGCCGCCGCCCGAGCCGAGTGCCCGGGTGCCCGCCGAGGTGCTGGTGCCGGCCGGCCCCTTCGTCATGGGCACCGACGCCGACCCGTGGGCGCTGGACAACGAGCGCCCGGCTCACCGGGTGGACCTGCCCGCGTACGCGATCGACGCCGCGCCGGTGACCAACGGGGCGTACCGCGGGTTCATCGCCGACGGCGGCTACGACGAGCCCCGCTGGTGGAGCGAGGCGGGCTGGCGACACCGCTGCGCGGCCGCGCTGAGCGCGCCGATGCACTGGCGGCGCGACGGCGACGGCTGGGCGTACCAACGCTTCGGCCGTTGGGATCCGGTCCGCGACGACGAGCCGGTGGTGCACGTCTGCTTCCACGAGGCGCAGGCGTACGCCGCCTGGGCCGGCAGGCGACTGCCCAGCGAGGCGGAGTGGGAGAAGGCGGCCCGCTGGGACCCGACCACCGGTCGCTCCCGCCGCTATCCGTGGGGCGACGACGAGCCGACCGCGACCCACGCCAACCTGGGGCAGCGGCACCTGTGGCCGGCTCCGGTCGGCGCCTACCCGGCCGGTGCCTCGCCGCTCGGCGTGCACCAGCTCGTCGGCGACGTGTGGGAGTGGACCGCCACCCCGTTCCGGGGATATCCGGGCTTCGCCGCGTTCCCCTACCGGGAGTACTCCGAGGTCTTCTTCGGCGACGACTACCAGGTCCTGCGGGGCGGTTCGTTCGGTACCGACCGGGCCGCCTGCCGGGGCACGTTCCGCAACTGGGACTACCCCATCCGCCGGCAGATCTTCAGCGGCTTCCGGTGCGCCCGGGACGCCCGCCCCGACGAGGCGCGCCCGTGACGGGCCTGGACCGGGTCGCCTGATGTGCCGACATCTGGCCTACCTCGGGCCGCCGGTGTTCCTGCGCGAGTTGCTGTTCGACCCGCCCCACTCGCTGCTGCGCCAGTCCTGGGCGCCGCGCGACATGCGCGGCGGCGGGACGATCAACGCCGACGGGTTCGGCGTCGGCTGGTACCCGGACGGCGGCCTGCCGGTGCGGTACCGGCGTGCCCAGCCGATCTGGAGCGACCCGACCATCGCCGAACTCGCGGCGGTCACCTCGGCCGGCGCGGTGCTGGCCGCGGTCCGCTCGGCCACGGTCGGCATGGCGGTCGTCGACGCCGCCGCCGCGCCGTTCGCCGAGGGACGGTGGCTGTTCTCGCACAACGGCGTGGTGCGCGGCTGGCCGGATTCGGTGGTGCCGCTCGCCGCCGCGCTGCCGGTGCGGGATCTGCTCACGCTCGACGTGAGCACCGACTCGGCGTTGTTGTGGGCGCTGGTCCGGGCCCGGTTGCGCGCGGGTGTCGGGCCGGGTCGCGCGGTCGCCGAGACGGTCACCTCGGTCGCCGAGGTCGCCCCCGGCTCGCGGCTCAACCTGCTGCTCACCGACGGTCACACGGTGGTCGCCAGCGTGGCGGGGCACGCGCTGTCGCTGCGAACCACACCGCTGTCGGTGCTGCTGGCCTCCGAACCGCACGACGACGAACCGGGTTGGCGGGAGGTGCCCGAGGGGCAGCTCGTGGAGGCCACCGTGACCGAGGTACGCCAGTACGCCCTCGCGGGGTCGTGACCGGCCCGGCCGCACCCAGACAGGCACGACGGAAGGGGAAACAGATGAGCGCTGAGCCGCTCGAGATCCATCTCGACGACCAGGACCTCGGGCGCAGCCTGCGGCGGGACGTACGGGTCGGGCTCTCCGCCGGGCAGAAGTGGCTGCCGCCGAAGTGGTTCTACGACACCCGGGGCAGCGAGCTGTTCGACGAGATCACCCGGCTGCCCGAGTATTACCCGACCCGGGCCGAGCGTGCGGTGCTGGCCGAGCGTGCGGCCGAGATCGCCGAGTTGACCGCTGCGAAGACCCTGATCGAGCTCGGCTCCGGCTCGTCGGAGAAGACCCGGCTGCTGTTGGACGCGTTCGTCCGCGCGGGTGGCCTCGGGACGTTCGTACCGCTCGACGTGTCGGTCAGCGCCCTGCGGGGGTCCACCACCACCCTCGCCGCCGACTACCCCGGGCTGCGGGTGCGCGGCATCGTCGGGGACTTCACCCGTCATCTGGACCGGCTGCCCACCGGCGGGCGGCGGCTGGTGATCTTCCTGGGCGGCACCGTCGGCAACCTGCTGCCGGTCGAGCGGGCCGAGTTCCTCGCCCGGATGCGGGCCGCGCTGGAGGTGGGTGACTGGCTGCTGGTCGGTGCCGACCTGGTCAAGGACCCGGCGGTGATCGTGCCGGCGTACGACGACGCGGCGGGGGTGACCGCGGAGTTCAACCGCAACGTGTTGCGGGTGCTCAACCGGGAACTCGGCGCCGACCTCGACCCGGAGGCGTTCGCCCACGTCGCGCTCTGGGATCCGGAACACGAGTGGATCGAGATGCGGCTGCGGGCCGAGCGGCCGATGCGGGTACGGGTGCTCGACCTGGACGTCGGCTTCGCCGCGGGGGAGGACCTGCGGACGGAGGTGTCGGCGAAGTTCCGCCCCGAAGGCATCACCGGCGAACTGGACTCGGCGGGGTTCCGCGCGGAGCGGTTCTGGACCGACCCCGACGGTCTGTTCGGCGTGACCCTGGCCCGGGCCGGCTGACCCGACCGATCCGACCCGGACGGGGCCGGCCCGACGGCGCGGATGGGTCGACTCACCCGGCGGTTCGGGTCGGTGGATGATCGGCTATGGTGGGCGGCAGCGAAGGGGAGTAGCCCGCAACGTCGTGGTCGACATACTGGTGCGTTTCGCATCCGGCCACGGGGCCTCGTGCGATGAGGCGGGCGAGACCTTCGACCCAGGCTTTGCAGCCGGGTCGAGGGCGTCCCCGTGCCTCCTCCCGGCCTGATCCGGAAGGACGTCATGGAAGGCTTCCTCGTCGCGCTGGTGGTCAGCTTCGGCGTGATCTTCGTCGCCGAGCTGGGCGACAAGTCCCAGCTCATGGCCCTGGCCTTTGCCACCAGATACCGCACGATGCCGATCCTGATCGGCATCACCGTCGCCACCGCGCTGGTGCACCTGGCCTCGGTGGCGCTCGGCCACGGGCTCGGCGCGACCCTGCCGACCGGCTGGATCTCGCTGCTGGCGGGGCTGGCCTTCATCGGCTTCGGCGCGTGGACCCTGCGCGGTGACACGCTCACCGAGGAGGAGAAGCGCAAGGCGGCCAAGGGCGGCAGGTCGGCCGTGCTCGCCGTCGGTGTCGCGTTCTTCCTCGCCGAACTCGGCGACAAGACGATGCTCGCGACGATCACGCTGGCCACCCAGTACGGCTGGTTCGGCACCTGGGTCGGCTCGACCGTCGGCATGGTCGCCGCGGACGCGTTGGCCATCGTCGTCGGCCGGCTGCTCGGCCGGAAGCTGCCGGAACGGACGATCAGGTACGGTGCCGCCGCACTGTTCGCCATCAGCGGCGGCTGGCTGCTCGTCGAGGCGGTCTCGCAACTGTCCTGAGCGGCGTTGGCTCCTACGCGAAGTTCCCGGCCGCCGACTACCCGGTTGCCGGCCGGGTAAGGCGCTCGGATGGACGTCGAGGTGATCCTCCACGGCGGCCACCAGGTGCTGGTGACCGCGGTGGAGATCGTCGGCGCGTCGGTGATCGTCGCCGGAGCGGCCTGGGCCGCGCTGCGGTTCGTGGTCGACGGGTTGCGTCACCGCGACGCCGCCGTGTTCACCCGGATCCGGCTGACCCTGGGCAGGTTCCTCACCCTGGGGCTCGAGTTCCAGCTGGCGGCGGACATCCTGCGGACCGCGCTGTCGCCGACCTTCGCGCAGATCGGCCAACTCGCCGCGATCGCCGCCATCCGCACCGTGCTGAACTACGTCCTGGGCCGGGAGATCGAGCAGGAACAGCGGCAGGTCGGCCGGCCGGAGCGACCGGGACGACCGAGATGACCGGGGCGCTGTCCGCCGCCGTCACGGTGCTGGGCGTGCTCGCCGCGACGGTCGCACTGGTGACCACCGGCTCCCGGTCGACGGCCCTGCGGGTGCTGCTCGACATGCTGCTCGCCGCCGGCCTGCTGCGGCTGGCCGGCGGGCCACCCTGGCCGGACCTGGCCGCCGTCGCGGCGATCGCCGCCCTGCGTACGCTGCTGCGCGGCGCGCTGATGCGGGATTTCCGGCGGTGGCGGTCGACGGATGCCGGACGCCCGTCCGAGCAGGTCGGCCGGGCGTCCGGGACGTGATCAGAGGCGGTCAGCCGCCGGGTTTCTGGTAGACGTCCGGCACGCCGTCCTGGTCGATGTCGGCCCGCTCCTTCAACGCGATCGCCCGGTAGACCTTGTTGCGCCTACGCAGCACCAGCATGGCCAGCAGCGCCGAGATCAGCGAGCCGGCCAGCACCGCGGCCTTCACGTTGGCGCCCTCGACGCTGTCGGAGCCGAAGGCGAGCTCGCCGATCAGCAGCGACACGGTGAAGCCGATACCGGCCAGGAACGACACGCCGAGCAGGTCCGACCAGGTGATGTCCTCGTCCAGGCTGGCGCGGGTGAACCGGGCCAGCAGGTAGGTCGAGCCGAGAATGCCGACGCACTTGCCGACGACCAGACCGAGGACGACGCCGAGGACGACCGGGTCGGTCACCACCGCGCCCAGGTCGGCGCCGCGCAGCGAGACCCCGGCGGCGAAGAACGCGAAGACCGGCACGGCGAACCCGGCCGAGATCGGCCGCCACCGGTGTTCCAGATGTTCGGCGAGGCCGGGCATCGGGCGGCGGGCGTCGCCGCCCTTGCCGGTGAGCACCGGCACGGTGAAGCCCAGCAGCACACCGGCCACCGTGGCGTGCACCCCGGAGGAGTGCACAAGCGTCCAGGCGATGAGCGCGAGTGGGACGAGCGCCCACCACCAGGTGCGGCGGCGCTGCACGAGCAGGCCGAACAGGGCGATCGGCAGCACGGCGCCGAGCAGCGGGAGCACGCTGAAGTCATCGGTGTAGAAGATCGCGATGATGGTGATCGCGAGCAGGTCGTCGACCACGGCCAGGGTGAGCAGGAAGGCGCGCAGCCCTTGCGGCAGGTACGCCCCGATGACGGCCAGCACCGCCAGCGCGAAGGCGATGTCGGTGGCGGTGGGGATGGCCCAGCCGCGTACCCCCTCGCCGCCGCCGGCGACGTTGACTCCCACGTAGATCAGCGCCGGCAACGCCATGCCGCCGATCGCCGCGACCACCGGCAGTGCCGCCCGGCGCGGGTCGCGCAGTTCACCGGCGACGAACTCGCGTTTCAGTTCCAGCCCGACCACGAAGAAGAAGATGGCCAGCAGGCCGTCGGCGGCCCAGGTGGCGAGGTCGAGATCGAGGTGCAGCGCCGAGCCGGCTGACCAGGGGACCCACTGCCCGAGCGCGGCGTAGGAGTCGCCCCAGGGGGAGTTCGCCCAGACCAGTGCGATCACGGCGCCGAGCAGCAGCAGGGCGCCGCCGACCGTCTCCGTGCGGAGTACGTCGGCCAGGAAGCGCGCCTCCGGCCAGGAGGTACGCGCGAAGAGGCGGCGTACGCCGCGGTGCTCGGGGCCTGGGGTCTGGTCGGTCATACGTGAGGTCCACCTCGTCGGTCGGGGGCAGCACGGCATTATCGCCGACCAGGCTTCCCGGCACACCCGTCCAAGACCCTATCCAGTGCGGACGGCGGTCGCGAGCGGGGCGGAGGCGACTCTTCCCACAGCTCGGTGCCGGTCGTCGCAGTGTCCCCTCGGCGATCACCCCGCATCTTTTTCGGGTCGGAGCGATTCCGACGGGCCGCCGGTCCGGTTGGTCACTTCGGGCGCGATCCTCCTTGAGGAAAATACCTAACTCCGGACATAAGTCGCATGAGCCGCTTTAATGGTTTCACGAGATTGAGCCGACCTTGGGGGTTTTCGTGAAGTTCTTTGGCGTTACCGGCCCGGCACGGAGGCCCGCCTGATGGACCTGTACCGCCAACTACGCCTCGTGCGCCGGCACTGGTGGATCGTGCTGGTCACCTTCATGGTGGCCCTCGGCGTGACCGCCCTGGTCACCGTCCGGGCGCAGCCCCGTTACGTCGCCTCGGTCACCTTCTTCGTCACCACGCCGAGCCAGGGCGTCACGGACGCCTACCAGGGCGGCCTCTTCCTCCAGCAACGGGTGAAGTCCTATGCGGAACTGCTGACCAGCGACCGGCTGGCGCAGGCCGCGGTGGCCGACAGTCAGTTGGGACTGACCGCCGAGGAGATCCAGCGCCGGGTCAGCACCTCCACCGAGAACGGCACGGTCCTGCTGCGGGCCTCGGTGAACGACACCGACCAGACCCGCGCGTTGCGGGTCACCGAGGCGCTCTCGGCGAAGTTCATCGAGTTGGTGCAGAAGGTCGAGGCGCGGCCGGACGGCAGTCCCGGCCCGATCAAGATCGAGGTGGTCAGCGGGCCGCGGGTCACTCCCACGCCGGTGTCGCCGCAACCGGTCCGCAACACCGTCATCGGTGCGCTGCTGGGCCTGCTGGCCGGCGTCGGCCTGGCGATCCTGCGCGGCATGGCCGACGTGCGGCTGCGCGACGCCGCCGGACTGCAGCGGGTGACCGGAAGCCCGCTGCTCGGCGAGATCCCGATCGACAGCACCGCGCGCTCGGCTCCGCTGATCGTCGGCGACGCCGCGACGTCGGCCCGCGCCGAGGCGGTCCGCAAGCTCCGGACCAATTTGCGTTTCGTCGACGTGCACGAGCCGGCGCGGGTCATCGCCGTCACCAGCGCCCTCCAGGGCGAGGGCAAGACGACGTTGTCGTGCAACCTGGCGATCGCGCTCGCCGAGGCGGGCTGGCGGGTCCTGCTGGTCGACGCCGACCTGCGTCGCCCCAAGGTCGACGAGTACCTGGGCATCGACGCGGGAGTCGGGCTGACCGACGTCCTGGTCGGCGATGTGCACGTCGGGGACGTGGTCCAGCGCTGGGGCGACAAGTCGCTGCTGGTGCTGCCCAGCGGCTCGGCCCCGCCCAACCCGAGCGAGCTGCTCGGCTCGAAGGCCATGTCGGATCTGCTGCTGGCCCTGCGCGAGTCCGCCGACATCGTCATCATCGACACCGCTCCGCTGCTGGCGGTCACCGACGGGGTGGTGGTCGCCGTGCAGGCCGACGGCGCGCTCCTGGTCACCCAGCAGGGACGTACGTCCCGGGCGCAGGTGGCCGCGGCGGCCCGGGCACTGCACTCCGTGTCGGTGCGGCTGCTCGGCTGTGTGCTGAACATGGCCCGGGTGCCCAAGGCGGAGGCCTACCAGTACGAGGCCTACCGCGTCGTCGTCGCCGCGACCGGCGCCCGGTCGGTGCCGACGGACCGGGCGACGAGCGGCCGGCACGCCGGTCCGGCGCCCACCGGAGAGGTGAGCGACCACACCCAGGAACTCACCCGGCTGTCCCGATGAGTGCCGCCAGGGGGCGCAGGGCCCGCTCGATCTCCTCCGCGCAGCGTCGGAAGTCCTCGGGCGTGCCGGCCACCGGATCCCGCAGGTCGTCGGAGTCCCCGGGGCGGGTTGCAGCCGCCCCGGGCCAGGGCCGCGGCGGCCACGGCGGCCTGGACCGGATCGTCGTGCTCCTCCATCGGTGCCTCGACCGCCGAGGCGAGCCGGCCGAACTGGCGCAGCGTGAACGTGCGGTGCAGCACCGCGGGGGCCAGGGAGGTGCAGATCGACCGCTGGCGGCGGGTGGCGGTCAGCACCAGCACCGCGTCGGTGAGGTGCTCCGGCAACAGTCGCCGGCTGCGGAACGTCGCCGGGTCCTCGCCGGTCTCGGCGGCGATCTCGGCCGCGTACGGATGCATGGCCAGGTCCGCGACGGCGTCGGTGCCGGCACTGGCCACCGTCACCGGAAGCCCGGCGAGTAGGCGCCGTGCGGCGTACTCGGCCATCGGTGACCGGCACAGGTTGGCGTGGCAGACGAACAGCACCCCGGTGAGCATCTGGAACCCCCTCGACGAAGCGGTCGCGGGCGTCAGCACCGCGACGAGGAGCGGTCGCCGGCGGCGCCCGCCCCGGGAGGGGATGCCGGAATCCTACGCAGCCGTGACGCCCGCGTCCCCGGGCGCCGCGCCGAACCGGCGGGCCGGGACGGGGGTGCCCTGGTGCGGATCGGGATCCTGACATACCACTTCCCGCCGGAACCGGCGTTCATCCCCGGCAGCCTGGCCGAGGAACTGGCCGCGCGGGGACACGAGGTGCGGGTGCTCACCGGCTTTCCGGACTACCCGGGCGGGCACCGGTACCCGGGCTGGCGTCAGCGTTGGCACCACGAGACCCGCAGCCGGGGGCTGACCGTGCGCCGGCTGCCCAGATACACCTCCGGGGACGCCACGGTGCGCGGCCGGATGGCCGCCTGGCTCTCCTTCGCCGGCGGCGCGGCGCTGGTCGGTCGCCGTTTCCTCGCCGGCGTCGACGTGTTGTACGTGTACCAGCCGCCGGCCGCGGCGTTCGCCTCGGCCGCCCTGTTGCGCCTGCTCGGCTCGGTGCCGGTCGTCCTGCACGTGCCGGACGTGTGGGCCGAGGAGGCACCGGACGGCACCGACGACGGACGGTGGGCGGCGCGGGTGCGCGCGTCGATGGCCCGGACCTACCGGGCCGCCACCACGGTCGCGGTGGCCGCGCCGTCGTTGCGCGACGCGGTCGTCGCGGTCGGAGTCGACCAGGCCCGGGTCCGGGTGGTGCTCAACTGGACCGACGAGCGGATCTTCCGTCCGGCGCAGGCCAGCGTGGCCGCGCACCGGCTCGTCCGCCGCGACGGGCGATGCGTGGTGATGCATGCCGGGACCATCGGGGTCCGGCAGGGGCTGGAGACGGCGGTCCGGGCGGCGGCGGCCCTGGGCGACACCATGGACCTGGTCCTGGTGGGGTCGGGCGCCGACGAGCGGCGGGTGCGGGGCTCGCCGCCGACCTGCGGGCCGGCAACGTCCGGTTCGTCGACCGGCGGTCACCGCTGGACATGCCCGAGCTGTACGCCGCCGCCGACTACCAGTTGGTGATGCTGCGAAACCTGCCGGAGCTGCGCAGCACCGTGCCGGACAAGCTCCAGGCGGCCCTGTCCTGTGCCGCGCCGGTGGTCACCTCGACCGGCGGCGACACGGCCGCCCTGGTCGAGCGGGCCCGGGCCGGGCTGTCCTGCCCACCGGAGGACTGGGCCAGCCTGGCGGACCGGTTCTGGCTGGCGGCGCACATACCCGCGCCGGCTCGGGCCGAGATGGGCCGGCGCGGCCGGGAGGCGTACCTGCGGGACATGTCCTTGCCGGCCGGGGTGGACCGGATCGAGGAGTTGCTGCGGGACGCGGTGGCCGAGGGTGCCGCCCGGAAGGCGAAACACGACCCGGTCCCGCATAACGCCTGAGGCCGTCATTACCGCACCTTTCCGGTCGTTAGGTGCTAAGAACAATGTGGCGTTCTGTCCGTTTTGAGAATGGGGTGTGGTGTGACGGAGAGCGACAGTCCCCGTCGGCGGCGCAGCCGGCTCCGCCGGCGTCGCCGCGCCCGGCTGCGGCGCATCCTGCTCACCACGCTTGTGGTCGGTTCGCTCCTGCTCGGCCTCGCCGGCTGGGTCGGGCTCCGGGGCTGGCAGGCCCGCGCCCACCTGGTCAACGCCGCCGGGCTGGCCGGTGAGCTGAGCGCCCAGCTGGTCGGTGGCGACACCGCTCGCGCGCAGCGGACCCTCGCCGCGTTGCAGGAGCAGTCCGGGGCGGCCCGGCGGGCCACCGACGATCCCGGCTGGTGGCTCGGCCGGCAGGCCCCCCTCGCCGGGGCGAATCTCTCGGCGGTGCGCCAGATCGCCATCACCATCGACGAACTCGCTCGGCAGGCATTCCCGGCGCTGCTGCGGGTGGACCTCGGTGGCCTGGTGCCCCAGGAGGGGCGGCTGGACCTGACCGGGCTGCGGGCCGTCAACGACGACCTGGTCGCGGTGGACGCGACGGTGCAGCGGACCCGGACGGAGCTGGCCGGGATCTCCGGCGACCGGCTGGTCGGGCAGGTCCGCCGCGCCCTGGAGAACCTGCGCGGCGAGATCGACCGGCTGGCGGCGATGACCTCCGCGGCCGACCGGGCCAGCCGGCTGCTGCCGCCGTTGCTGGGGGTGGACGGGCCGCGACGGTACCTGCTGGTGTCGCAGAACTCGGCGGAGCTGCGGGCCACCGGCGGCATGTTCGGCGCGTACGCCGTGATCGAGGCCGAGAAGGGCCGGGTGCGGATGGGTGCGCAGGGCAGCAGCGCGAGCCTCGGCCAGTTCGTCGAGCCGCTCACGATCCCGGCGGAGCTGCGTGCGCTCTGGGGAGAACTGCCCGGGATCTATCCCGCGGACGTCAACCTCACCCCACACTTCCCGACGGCGGCGTCGCTGTACCGGGAGATGTACCGCCGACACAGCGGGGAGAGTGTCGACGGTGTCCTCGCCGTCGACCCGGTGGTGCTGTCGTACCTGCTCAAGGCCACCGGGCCGGTGAAGGTGCCGGGCGGGGTGGCGCTGAGTTCCGAGAACGCCGTCCAGACCCTGCTCAGCCACACGTACCAGCGGATGAGTCCGAAGGAGCAGGACACCTTCTTCGCCGCTGCCGCGGCCACGGTGTTCGACACCCTCTTCGCGAGAAACGTCCACCCGAATGGGTTGTTGTCCGCATTCAACCGCTCTATACAAGAACGTCGGATACTGTTCTGGAGTGCCCATCCGGAGGAACAGCGAACATTCGGCGACAGCCGAATGGCCGGGACACTTCCGGAACAGGACACCGTGCCGACGGTCGGCGTCTTCCTCAACGACGGCAGCGGCGCGAAGCTCGGCTACTACCTGCGGCACACCGCCGACCTGGCGGTCGACGACTGCCACGCCGACGGTCGCCGCGAGCTGAACCTCCGGGTGACGCTCCGGTCCACCGCACCGGCCTCGGGGCTCAGCGAATCGGTCCTCGGCCTGGCCCGGGCCGGGGATCCGTACACCGCCCGCACGCTCGTGTCGGTGTACGGCCCGGCCGGCGGCGCGGTGCTCGAGACCCGTCTCGACGGGGTCGAGACCTCGGTGGGCAACGGCACCGAACGGCGCCGGCAGGTCGCCACGGTGAACGTCGAGGTCGGCCCGGGCGGAACCCGAACGCTGGAGGTCTCGCTGCTCACCGGCAAGACGGAAAGCGGAGCGGCCGAGCTGTGGCTGACCCCGACCGCCACCCCATGGACCACCCATGTTGTTACCGCACCAAGCTGTTCTCAGTAGGAGGGAACGAACCATGCGGCTATCCCGCATCATCATGGCACTCACGGTCGGTCTGGCCGTCGTGGCAGTGCCGACCGCGGCGGGGGCGGCGCAGCCGCAGCCGGCGCCCACAGTCACCGACACGCCCCAGCCACCGCCCTATCCGCCGGTGCTCACCTCGCTGACGGTGAACCGACCCACCATCTTCCTGGGTGAGACGGTCATCCTCACCGGCCGCAACTTCGGGCCGAACGAGACGGTGGACATCGTGGTGTCGGTGACGCCGCTGGCCGCGCCGGCCGCAGGCACGGCCCGCCGTAGCGACGGCAGCACCGTCGCCATGGCACCGGTGGCCTTCCAGGCCAGTGCGCCGCTCAGCTTCACCGCCCGGACCAATTCAGAGGGCGTCTTCACCCGGAGGTACACGCCCAAGGTGACCGGCCTGCTCACCTTCACCGCGACCGGTCGGGAGTCCGGCCGCACCGCCTCGAGCGAGCTGCGGGTGCTGCGCAAGAAGAAGCCGCACCTGCCGGTCACCGGCAGCAGCCTGGACACGCCGATGAAGGTCGGTGGCGGTCTCGTCGGCGCCGGTGCGGTCCTGCTGCTCGGCACGCTGGTGTGGCGGCGCCGCAACCGCTTCGGTGCGGGTGGCGCGCACTGATCCAACCCACCGGGCAGTGCCCGGACGACCTTGATACCGGTGCCCGCCGTTCCCTCCGGCGGGCACCGGTATCCGCTTGTCCGCACCTGCGCACGCCGGTGCCGGCGCGCCGGCCGCGGCTACCGGCCCGGCTCATCCTGCGGGTGCGGGCACGACGTTCGCTGCCGCCCGATTCGGCCGCAGCGGCACGGCGGGCGGCCGGACCGGGCGTAGAGTCGGTCCGTGGAGCGCACCGAGTCGATGCCCGCGCAGACCCGACCGCCCGGAGTGGCGACCGTTGATCCGGGCAGCGTCCTGCTACCCGGCCACGACGTGCCGCTGGGCCGGTACACCACCGTGCGCCGGCTGTTGCCGCAACGCACCCGGCGAATGGTCGGGGCCTGGTGTTTCGTCGACCATTTCGGTCCCGACGACGTGGCACAGCGCCCGGGCATGGAGGTGCCGCCGCACCCGCACACCGGCCTGCAGACCGTCACCTGGCTGCTCGACGGGGAGATCCTGCACCGCGACAGCCTCGGCAACGAGCAGACCATCCGTCCCGGCCAGCTCAACGTGATGACCTCCGGGCACGGCATCGCCCACTCCGAGCGCTCGCCGGTCGAGCATCCGCCACTGATGCACGGTGTGCAGCTGTGGGTGGCGCTGCCGGACCCGGCCCGGGCCGGAGCGGCCGACTTCGCCCACCACGCCGACCTGCCCCGGTGGCGCGCCGGTGACCTCGGCGTCACCCTGCTGGTCGGGGAACTTTCCGGCGAACGCTCGCCGGCCCGGGTGCACACCCCACTGCTCGGCGCGCAGCTGGAACTCGCCGGTGCGGAGCCGGTCGGCGTCCCGCTGCGGCGCGACTTCGAGTACGCCCTGCTCGCCCTCGACGGCGCCGCCGAGGTCGACGGCGTGCCGCTCGCGCCGGGAGCGCTGCTCTGGCTCGGCGCGCAGCGGGAGGCGTTGACCGTGCGCGGTGAGCCCGGCAGCCGGTTGCTGCTGCTCGGCGGCACGCCCTTCGAGGAGCCGCTGGTGATGTGGTGGAACTTCGTGGGCCGCAGTCACGAGGAGATCGTCGCTGCCCGGGACGACTGGATGGCCGGGCGGCGCTTCGGCGTCGTCGCCGCGGACCCGGATCCGCCGCTACCCGCACCTGCCCTGCCAACGACCCGGCTGAAGGCCCGCGACCGGATCGGCGGCTTCCGGGGCTGACCGCAGGCGTGGTCGGCTCGGGCGGGGGTAACAGCCCCCATGGCCACCACCGTCTCCACCATCGAGGACCGCAAGCGCCTGGCGCGCCGACTCGCCGGCAGCGGCCGGGGATTCGCCGAGCAGTACGGCTTCCGGGTGACCAACAACCCGTCCAGCCTGTTCCAGTTGCTCTGCCTCGCGGTGCTGCTCGCCCGTCGGGGAGACTTCCGGCGAGCCCTGGACAGCGCGCACGCCCTGCCCGACGCGGGCTGGGACAGCGCGGCGCGGTTGTCCCGCTCGCTGCCCGCCGACCGGGCCCGGGTGCTGCGCGACAGCGGCCAGCGCGGTGACGTCGACGCGCTGGCCGAACTGCTGGGCGAGCTGGCTCGCGGGGTGGTCGGGCGGTACGGCGGCGACCTGCGTCGACTGCGGTCGGCGGCCCGCCGCGACCCGACGCGCGAACGGGCCCTGCTCACCGCCCTGCCCGGGGTGGACAACCAGGTGACGGACCTGTTCCTGCGCGACGTGCAGTCGCTGTGGCGAGAGGTCGCGCCGGTGGCCGACCAGCGCGCGCTGACCGCGGCGCGACGGCTCGGGCTGGGTCGTTCCGCGGAGGATCTCGCCGGGCTGGCTGGCGGCGGCGAGTCGGAACGACTCGCCTGGCTGGTCGGCGCGCTCGCCCGGGTCGACCTGGAGCGACGGTATGCGGAGTGGGTGGCGTGAGGCCGTTTGCCGGCACCCACTGGCCGTTCGGACGATGGCCTGCGGTATCCTGATCGCAGTAGCCACGGCCGCCCGGTTCGGGTGGTCGTCGGCCGCCCGGTGGTGGTGATCCGGTTCGGGTCCCGTCCGACGCCTGGGCAGGCGGCTACGCAGGGCGCTCCCGGTCGCGGTTCGCGGCCGGGGCGCGCCCGCCGCCAGGGCTCGGGCGAAGGTCGGCCCGCCGGGCTGCGGCGTCGGTGCAGCCGACGTGCCCGACGGGGTGCCGGTCTCAGATGCTGCGCAGGTGTTGGGACACCCGCTGATGGCGCTTGTCGCGGCCCTGGACCGCGCGCTGCGCGTCGGTGATCTCGGGAGCCGCTTCGATGCCGGCCGAGCGGGCCACCTCGTTGCCGTTGGCGTAGTCCACCGGAGGCAGAGCGCGCAGGGCCCGCAGCACGTCCGGCGGAGCTCCCTCGCGCTCGGCCTCGCGTACCACGTCGTCCTTCCCGGCGGGGTAGTCCAGGCTGGACAGGTACTGCAGGACGTCGGCGTAACTCGCCATGGTGTCGGCTCCTCCCGGCTGCTTGCGGCCACCACTTCCGGCCACGACCGGCGCCGGTTACCCGTCCGGGCGTCCGTCACGCGCCCACCGGGCGGGAAACCGGCCGCTGTTTCCGGCCCCACCCGGCGGGTAACCGGCGGGCCGAGGGGGTACGCGATGGACTACGAGACCTTCGTCGACCAGGTCGCGCGGCGGGCCGGTACGTCCTCGGCGCGGGCGGTGGAACTGATCCAGGCGACGCTGGCGACGCTCGCCGAGCGGCTGACCGGCGGCGAGGTGCTGGATCTGGCCGTCCAGCTCCCCATGCCGTTGCGGCTGCCGTTGCGTCCGACGCCCGACATCGAGGCGGCGGAGCGTTTCGGCGCGGCCGAGTTCGTCGCCCGGGTGGCCGTCCGCGCCGGGGTGGCGGAGCCGGCCGCCCGCAACGCCGTCCGTGCGGTGTTCACGACCGTCCGCGAGGCGGTGACCGGCGGGGAGTTCGACGAACTGGTGGTACAGCTACCCCGTGACTACCGGGACGTGGTCGAGCCGGCCCTGGCGCCGGGTGCCGGCCTGCGCCGCCGGTGAACGGCTGCGCACCCTGCGGGAGACGCCGAGTTCGGTGCCGAGGGCGTCCGAAGCTCCGGCGGCCCCGGGACGACGGTCAGCCGACCGCCCCGGCGCCGCGCAGCTCCGCAACCCGGTCCGGGCCGTAGCCGGCCTCGCCGAGCACCTCGTCGGTGTGCTCGCCGGGCCACGGCGGCGGCCGGCGGATCGACGTCGGGGTGCGGGAGAACCGCGGTGCCGGCGCCGGCTGGACGACCCCGTCGCGGACGACGAAGGTGTCCCGCGCGGCCAGGTGCGGATGCTCGGACGCCTCCCGCCAGTCCAGGACCGGCGCCGCACAGGCGTCGGAGGCGCTGAGCAGGGCCGCCCACTCGTCCCGGCTGCGGGTGCGGAACAGCCGCGCCCAGGCGGCGCGCAGCTCCGGCCAGTTCGCCGGATCGGTCCGGTCGGCGGCCTCGTCCGGCGGCAGGGGGAATCCGGTACGCCGGACCAGTTCGTCGTAGAAACGGGGCTCCAGCGCGCCGACCGCGAGGTGCCGACCGTCGGCGCACTCGTACGTGTCGTAGAACGGTGCGCCGCCGTCGAGCAGGTTGACTCCGCGCGGGTCCTGCCACATGCCGAGCCGGCGCAGCGCGTGGATCTGGGTGCTGAGCACGGCGACGCCGTCCACGACGGCCGCGTCGATCACCTGCCCGGCCGCGCCGCCGCCGACCGCGTAGAGCGCGGAGACGACGCCCAGGGCGAGCATCATCCCACCGCCGCCGAAGTCGCCGAGCAGGTTCATCGGCGGCACCGGGCGCTCCCCGGCCCGGCCGATGCCGTGCAACGCGCCGGTCAGGGCCAGGTAGTCGATGTCGTGCCCGGCGTACGGGGCGCTCGGACCATCCTGGCCCCACCCGGTCATCCGGCCGTAGACCAGCCGCGGACTGACCGCGTGGCAGTCGGCCGGCCCGAGCCCGAGCCGTTCGGTCACCCCGGGCCGGAACCCCTCGACGAGGGCGTCCGCGGTCTCGACCAGGGCCAGCACCACCTCCCGGCCGCCGGTGGACTTCAGATCCACCGCGATCGAGCGGCGGCCCCGGTTGAGCAGATCGGGGTGCGGGGTGCCGAACCCGGAGGCGTCCACGTCGGTCACCCGGTCCACCCGGATCACCTCCGCCCCGAGGTCGGCCAGCATCATCGCGGCGAACGGCGCCGGCCCGATCCCGGCCAGTTCCACCACGCGTACGCCGGCCAGCGGGCCGGCTGCCAGGTCTGCGCTCACCCGATCACGATAGGCGCCCGCGCCCGCCGGCGGTGACCGGCGTCACCTGCGCCGATGCACGTCGTGACCGGCGTCACCGCGTCGCGAGTGCCCCGCCTGGCGGGCGGGATCCGGCTGCCCTAACCTTGTCACCACGAGGGGAGTACTTCCCACGAACCATGCCGGTCAGTACGGCGCGCCCGGGGCGCGCCTCGGGTGGTTGCCCACGAAACGTGGGTGAAGGAGACCTCGAACATGACACGGTGTTCGAGGAGGCTCCATGTCCGATTTGTCATATGTCGCGGCCGATCTGCAGTCGGTGGGCACCCCCTCGCTCTGGGCGATCACCCTCCTGGGCGTGCTCGCCCTGCTCGTGCTCGACTTCCTGGTGACCCGCCGCCCGCACGAGGTCTCGCTCAAGGAGGCACTCGGCTGGTCCGCGTTCTACATAGCCCTGCCGCTGGCCTTCGGCGCCTGGGTCTGGCAGCGCTACGGCTCGCAGCGGGGCTTCGAGTACCTCACCGGCTACCTGGTCGAGAAGTCGCTGTCGGTCGACAACCTCTTCGTCTTCATGCTGCTGCTGGCCGCCTTCGCGGTGCCGAGCGTGCTCGCCCAGCGGGTGCTGCTGTTCGGCATCACCGGCGCGCTGGTGCTGAGGGGTGTCTTCATCGCCCTGGGTGCGGCCGCGTTGCAGACCCTCGACTTCGCTTTCCTGATCTTCGCGTTGATCCTGCTGTTCACCGCGGCCAAGCTGCTGCGCGACGCGCTCACCGGTCACGAGCAGACGGTGGACATCGGCACCATGCGCTCAGTACGCCTGCTGCGTCGGTTCATGCCGGTGGTCCACGAGTACCACGGCACGAAGATGACCGTGCGGGTCGACGGGCGCCGGGCGCTCACCCCGCTCGCGTTGGTGGTGGTGGCGGTGCTCGCCACCGACGTGGTCTTCGCCGTCGACTCGGTGCCGGCCGTCTACGGCATCACCGAGGATCCGTACCTCGTCTTCGCCACCAACGCCTTCGCCCTGCTCGGCCTGCGGGCGCTGTACTTCGTGCTGCACGCGGCGCTGAGCCGGCTGGTCCACCTCAGCTACGGTCTGGCGATCATCCTGGCCTTCATCGGCGTCAAGCTCGGCCTGCACTGGGCACACGGCGTCTGGGAGGGCGTCCCGGAGATCCCCACCGTGGCGTCGCTCCTGGTCATCCTCGGCGTGCTGACCGTCGTCACCCTCACCAGCCTGCGGGCCACCCGCAACGCGGTGCCCGGCTCGAAGGAAGTCGTCACCGAACGCAAGTGACCCCCGCCGGCCCGGCAACGCCGCCGCCCGGGTCGGCGAACGCACCCGTGGCGTCGCCGGACGTGGTACGACTGAGTGGTGGGCATCGTGACTCCGGGATTCCAGGGCCGGCCGCGTTCCGGGGCGCCGGACCTGCCTCCGGGGCAGTACCTGACTCCGGACTTTCCCGTCCTCTCCGCCGGCCCGACACCGAGGGTGCCGCGCGATCAGTGGGAGTTCGTCATCAGCACCGAGACCGGTACCCAACACCGGTGGAGCTGGGACGAGATGATGGCGCTGCCGCAGGAGACACCGACCGTCGACATCCACTGCGTCACCCGCTGGTCGAAGCTCGGCACCACCTGGCGGGGCGTCTCGCTGGACACCCTGCTCGACGGGGTGGACAGCGCGGCGGACTACGCCCTGGCCCACTGCTACGGCGGCTACACGACCAACCTGCCGCTGGACGACCTGCGTGACGGGCAGGCCTGGCTGGTACACACCTTCGACGGTGCGGACCTGCCCGCCGAGCACGGCGGCCCGGCCCGGCTGCTGGTACCCCACCTGTACTTCTGGAAGTCCGCCAAGTGGGCGCGCGGCATCAACCTCACGGTCGAGGACACCCCCGGGTTCTGGGAGACCGCCGGCTACCACGACTACGGAGACCCGTGGCGCGAGCAGCGGTACCAGGGCGATTGAGCGGGCGGATGCGCTGGCAGGCGGCCCGGCTGGTGGACCGCCGGGTGGAGACGTCGACCGCGCAGACGCTGGTGCTGGAGGTGCCCGGCTGGCCGGCACATTTGCCGGGTCAGCATGTCGACATCCGGCTCACCGCGCCCGACGGGTACCAGGCGGCCCGGTCGTACTCCCTGGCCGCCCCGGCGGACGGCGACCGGATCGAGGTGACCGTCCAGCGGGTGCCCGAGGGCGAGGTGTCGCCGTTCCTGGTGGACGGCTACCGCGAGGGCGACCCGGTCGAGGTACGCGGCCCGATCGGCGGCTGGTTCGTCTGGCGGACCCAGCAGACCGACCCGGTGCTGCTGGTCGCCGGCGGATCGGGGGTGGTGCCGTTGATGGCCATGATCCGGGCCCGGCGGGCGGCCGGCAACCGGACCCCGTTCCGGCTGATCTACTCCGTGCGCACCCCGGCCGACGTCTTCTACGCCGAGGAGTTGCGCCGCCGGGTCCGCGACGACGCGGGCCTCGACGTCGCGTACGTCTACACCCGAGAGGCACCCGATGGATGGCGTGGTGAGCCACACCGGCTCGGCCTCGCCGACGTCAACAACCACGGCTGGCCGCCGGCGCTGGAGCCGTCGGTGTACGTCTGCGGCCCCACCGGTTTCGTGGAGGCCGTCTCCGATCTGCTCGTCGGGCTGGGCCACCCGGCGCGGCGGGTCCGCACCGAACGCTTCGGCCCGACCGGCTGAGAGGAGCCGCGGATGACCGCGCTGCCCTACGTGGACGGCAACATGCTCGACGGCCCGCTCGGGGAGGTGTTCGCGGTCGACCTGAGCACCGCCACCGCCCGGTGCGCCCACTGCGGCACTCCCGGCCCGGTGGCCGGGCTGCGCGTCTACTCGCACGCGCCCGGCCTGGTGGCCCGCTGCCCGAACTGCGCCCAGGTGATGCTGCGCCTGGTCCGGGCGCCGGACCGCGCCTGGCTCGATCTGCGCGGCGCCACCTTCCTGCGGTTCCCGATGCCGATCGAGCGCACCCCCTAGCGCCTCCGCCGGCCCTCGTGTCGGGAGGCGGCCATCCGCCGCCGCCCTCCAGGACGGTCCGGTTGTGACGTTTGGCGGCGCTCAGCGCGGGAACCGGGCCGGCATGACGAAGCCTCGTGTGGTGGTCGTGGGGGCCGGCTTCGCCGGTTACCACGCGGCGAAGACGTTGAGCCGGCTGGCCCGCGACCGGGCCGAGGTCGTCCTGCTGAACTCGACCGACTACTTCCTCTACCTGCCGCTGCTGCCGGAGGTGGCGGCGGGCGTGGTGGAGCCCGGTCGGATCGCCGTGCCGCTGAGCGGCACGCTGGACGGCGTGCGGGTGGTGATCGGCGAGGCCGACCACGTGGACCTGCAGAACCGTTGGGTCGGTTTCACCCAGCCGGAGGGCGATCGCAACCGGCTGGCGTACGACCGGTTGGTCCTGGCGGTCGGCAGCGTCAACAAGCTGCTGCCCATTCCCGGCGTGACCGAGTACGCGCACGGTTTTCGCGGCCTGCCCGAGGCGCTCTACCTGCACGACCACGTGATCCGGCAGATTGAGCTGGCCGAGCAGGTCGACGACCCGGCCGAGCAGCAGGCGCGGGCCACCTTCGTGGTGGTGGGTGCCGGTTACACCGGTACCGAGGTGGCCGCGCACGGCCAGTTGTTCACCGACGAGTTGGCCGCCCAGCACTCCCGCCTGAAGATCCGCCCGAAGTGGATGTTGCTGGACGTCGCCCCCCGGGTGCTGCCGGAGCTGGATCGGCGGATGTCGGCCACCGCCGACCGGGTGTTGCGGCGGCGGGGGGTGGACGTCCGGATGGGCACCTCGGTGGCGGTGGCGACCTCCGACGGTGTCAAGCTCACCGACGGCGAGTACGTGTCCACCTGCTCCCTGATCTGGTGCGTCGGCGTTCGCCCCGACCCGTTCGTCGCGGAACTGGGCCTGCGGACCGAGAAGGGGCGGCTGGTCGTCGACGAGTACCTCAACGTCCCCGGTTTTCCCGAGGTGTACGCCTGCGGCGACGCCGCCGCCGTGCCTGACCTGACCCGGCCCGGAGAGATCTGCACGATGACCGCCCAGCACGCCCAGCGCCAGGGCAAGCTCGCCGCGCACAACATCGCCGCCTCGTACGGGCAGGGGCGCCGCCGGCCCTACAAGCACCACGACCTGGGTTGGGTGGTCGACCTGGGCGGTAAGCAGGCGGCGGCGAACCCGCTCAAGGTGCCGCTGTCCGGCCTGCCGGCCAAGGCGGTGACCCGCGGCTACCATCTGCTGGCGATGCCCGGCAACCGGGCCAGGGTGAGCGCCGACTGGCTGCTCGACGCGACGCTGGCCCGGCCGGCGGCGCAGCTCGGGCTGGTTCCCGCCAACGCCGTGCCACTGGAGAGTTCCTCGCCCGAGACGCCCGCGCGGGTGCGCTGACCGGCCCCTGGGCGGTGCGGCCGGAGCGGGTACTCACGACCGCCGACCGGTCGGTGCGGCCCCGGGGCGGCGCGGCTGCGACCGTGAGCGTGCCGCAGCCGCGCCCGGCTCAGCCGGCCAGGCCGGCGCCGGCCTCGTCGATCGCGCCGTCGACCGCGTGGGCCAGGTCGATGTCCATCGGGGTCACCGCGCGGGCGTTGCTGCTGGACACGGTCAGCACGGCGGTCGTGGGGTCGGCCCGGCCGATCCGGGGTCCGCGGCCGGTCTGGTCCCGGAGCTGGTCGAGCCGGTCCAGGACGCGGTCGAGGTTGCCGGGCGGCAACTCGAGGGTTCGGGACAGCGCCGAGCTGTCACCGGACCAGTAGGGCAGTCCGGCCAGGGCCTCGCGTAGTTCGGCGTCCGACAGCGGTGGGGTGGCGCTGCTCGCACCGACGACGCCGCCGCCGGCCGCCGGCGGGTTCAGCAGTTCCCGCAGCTCGTCCGGTACGTGCAGCGAGTCGACCAGGTCGCGGTCGTGCGCGGCCAGCGCGGCGAGGGTTGCCTCCGCCTGGTAACGGGCCTGTTCCGGGCTGCGACCGCTGATCCGGCCGACCTCGGCCAGGAACCCGCCGAGATCATGGCGCCGCTTGATGCCGTCCACCGGCACGACGTCGTGCAGCGAGGTGGGAACCGCCGCCAGCAGTCGCCGGCGTTCGGCCGCCTCCAGCGCCCAGGCCAGCACGAGCACGGTCGACTCGACCCCGACCTTGGCGGTCCGGAAGTCGACGCCGGCGCGGCGGACGACGTCGTCGACCAGTTCGCGGTAGCCCACGGCGGTGACCCCGGGCGCGTCGACGCCCGGTTTCGGGCGAGGCCGGGGTTGTCCGGGACGCCGGCCGGCGGGACCGTGGGCCCGCCGCGAACGGTGTCCGGTTTGTGGGCCTGTCCGGCCGGCGGTGGGCCGGCGCGCCTGTTCTGGTTGAGGTGGGCGAGTTGCTTCGACGCGCTCAGGCTGGCGCCGGTGTCGGCAGCCTGCATGCCGCGTTCCCGGGCCTGGCGGGCCAGCGCCCGGCGGCGCTGGTTGTCGCCCTCCATCTGCTTGCGCATGGTGACACCTCGCTTCCGCTGGTGTTTCCCTGCCTTCGCCGACCGCGTTCCCGGCGCTGCCGGGAGCGAAACGACCGGTTCGGCGGTGGGGGACCGCCGTCGGCGATGCCGGCGCGGCTTCATCCGCCCGGGGTGAGGGACCGTCACCCGGGCAGGGCCGACGATCGCAGTGGACCGGAGATCTTCCGAGGCACGCGGAAGGGAAGGTCGTGATGAAGCGGATAATCGAGATCGTCCCCGCCCGACCCGGCTGGTACGCCCGCTGGCGGCTGGCACCCGAGAGCACCCGCTGTTACCCGGTGAGCCTGTGGGCGCTGCTGGAGGAGGCCGACGGCACCGGCCGCGAGGTGATCGGCGTCGACTGCGCCGGTCAGTGGCCCGGGGCGGAGGACGACGGGACGGGCGCGGAGTTCGTTCGCTATCTGTTCCAGACCCCGGATTCCGGGTCGCCGGAGGACGCGGAGCCGACCCCGCAGCGCGGCCGTGGCGGCTCGTACCCGGTCCCGACGCCCTGAACCATCCTCCGGCCCCCGACCCCTGGTCCCAGGGTCGGGGGCCACCCCCCTTCGGCAGTGCCTGCACGCGCTGCACCGGGTCGAACAGCAACCCGGCAAGCTGCTGCGCCTGCTCAACGACGCCCTGCCGGAGACCACCCTGGCCGGCGGTCAGGGCCGGTTCGCCACGATGGTGCTGGGTGTTGTCCGGCCGCACCGCGACGGCCGCGCCACCGGCGCCGGCGGCCGGCCGCACCGGCACCTGCACGCGGTGCCCGCCTCGGGCGGGGCGGACCAGCAGGGGCGACGGCGTCGTGACCGCCGCGACGACCGGCATCTCGCCCGCTGGCGTGTACCCGGACTACCTGCACCGCCTCGCCGAGCCCGACGAGCAGGCCGCCGTCGACGTGGCGCGGCGCCTGCCCGGCGCCGGCGTGCCGGCCGATCGGGTACTGCTGGATCTGGTCGCCCCCGCGACTTTCCGCGTGCGGCGGCCTTCCTCGATCAGGGCGGGGCGGCGGTGGGACGGCGGACCTCGTAGCAGGGGGCGTAGGATCCGGCCGGCCGTAGGCTCACCTTATACTTGCCGCACAGCAAGCATCGGTCCTGGACGGCGGGAGGGGATTCGTCGTGGCGTTCACCGTCACGCGCGTCGATCACGACGACGGCGGCCCGGTCCGGCTCCGCCTGGCCGGCGAGCTCGACATGAGCGGCGCTCCCCAACTCGACGCCGCCATCGACGGGCTGGCCACGGCCGGGGAGCGCCGCCTGCTGGTCGACCTGACCGACCTCACGTTCTGCGATTCGACCGGCATCGCCGCCCTCGTTCGCGGCGACAGTCTCGCGGCGGGCGAGGGTGGGTGGTTGCGGGTCACCGGTGCGACCGGCCGGGTGGAGCGGGTGCTCAAGCTGACCGGCCTGGCGGAGGTGCTGGGGTACGGATTCGACCTGGTTGACCCGGCGGGCACCGACCGGCCGGATATGGGCTAGATTTCCCGCCAGCGCGGGACCGACAGCTCCCGTACTGGCCGACCTGAGGCAGGTAACGATGGGCGCACGCACCCTTGCTCCGGTTCGCATCCTCGTGGTGGACGACGACCCGGGCGACGTGCTCATGATCGAGGAGGCGCTGGCGACCTCGGACGTCGAGAAGGTCATCGACGTGGTCGGCGACGGTCAGGAGGCGATGGAGTTCCTCCGCCGCGAGGGTCGGCACGGCGAGGCCCAACGCCCGGACGTGATCCTGCTCGACCTGAACATGCCCCGCAAGGACGGGCGTCAGGTGCTGGGCGAGGTGAAGAGCGACGAGGACCTGCGGACCATCCCGATCGTCGTGCTGACCACCTCGAACGCGGACACCGACATCATCAGCAGCTACACGCTTCAGGCCAACGCGTACGTCACCAAGCCGATCGATCTGGACGACTTCAACGATGTGGTGCACCGCATCGACGAGTTCTTCGGCCGGGTGGTCGTGCTGCCGAAGCGGGCCTGACCGGCGCGGCCACCGCCGCCACGGGTCAGGCCAGCGCGGCCACCACGGTGACGGCCCGCTCCTCGTGCTGCGCGTACGCGTAGGGGTAGGCGGAGATCTGTACGGCCTGGGCGGCCATGGTCACGCTCAACTGCTGCCAACCGGGCACCTCCAGCAGCGCCTCGTAGAACGCGCGGGACGCGTACGCGGGGCGCATCAGTTCGCGTACCGTGCCCCAACCGCTGCTCGGGCGCTGCTGGAACAGCCCCACCGAGTCGTGGTCCCAGCCGACGGCCTGGTGCGGGTAGTTCTGCGACTCGGGCAGCACACCGCTGGCGTAGTTGAGCAGCGTGCTCTCCTGCATCGCCGTGGCGACGGCGACCACCAGTCCCTGGCGGGGAATCTCCATGTCGACGCCCACGTCCACGATCACCTTGGCGTTGTCCATCTGTGCCTGGGTGAGCCCGGCGACCGGCTTGGGGCGGCGCGGCTTGGCGGGCGACTTCTTCGCCTTGGGGGTGGCCGACGGTTCGGCACTCGGCGAGGCGCTGGGGCTGACCGGGGTGGGGGAGGGGCTGCGGTCGAGGGAACGGGACGCTGCCTCGTCCTGGGCGGCCAGCGCACGGTCGGCCACCGCCTCGGCCACCCGCGGTCGCGGTGCGGGTGCCTCCTCCTCGCCCCTGGTCGCCAGGACGGCCGTCGCGCCGAGGCAGCAGGTCACGCCGGTGGCCAGCGCCACCCGGACGGGGGTGGAGGCCAGCATGGTGCGGACGCCGCGGCGAGGGAGCGCCGTCGCACGGTGCCGCCCTGTCGTCCGTTCGGATGATGCTCCGTCGGTTGACTGGCTCGCCGGTTGCTCGGGGGTCGGCTTCTCGCCGATCTGGTCGTCGGGGTGCACCCGCCGAGGCTAGAAAGGCGGCGGACGCCTGCCATCGGCTGGGTTGGTGGCATGCGTCACATTTCGCGGCTATCCGCCCGGTGATTCTTCGCTAGCCACCACATAGCGGATGGAATTCGATTACCCGAAATTCCGTAAATGACGGGAATGTCATGCCAAGATGGCCGCAAACAGTAATCTTGGGGGCATCGATGGCCGGGTTCGGGTGCCTCACCCGAACGGGCGATGCCGGGATCGACCCGAATTCGCCCCCACCTGGGGTGGTCGGACCATCCGGCGCGGATGCCGCGCCGTGTTCCCCCGACGCCGGGCCACCGTGCCGCGCCGGGACCGCGGATCAGTGCCGGCCGTTCTCCGCCGGGGTGACGGTGAGCCGGTGCCGGCTGTCGTCGTCGCTGGAGAACGGCCAGAGCCGGTCGGCGTGCTCGACCAACTCGGCGAGCTGCTGCCGGCTCAGCCCCACCGACGAGATCGAGGCGTGCACGTCGGCGCGGTACCGCCCGTCGTCGTCGCGCCCGAGCTTCGCCTCCGCGCGCACCTGCACGGTGTGCGCCTCGTCCGTGATCCCGCCGGCCGCCTCCACCGCGGCGTGGTGCAGGCAGGACGCGAAGGCGGCGGCGAGCAGCTGCGACGGGGTCAGCCCGGTGCAGTGCGGCGCCAGCGGCGAGGCGAGGGCGGTCGACAGCGCCTCGTCGTCGGTGTGGATGTGACCGCCCTCGGCGGTCGCGGCGGCAACCTCGTTCAGCCAGGAACTCGGCATCGCGTTCCTCCCGTCACTCCCCGCCCGGCTACCCCGGCCCGGTCGGGTGAAACCGGGGATCAGCCGCCGTGCCGACTCCCCTGGAGCCCGGCGGCCTCGGTGACCTCGGCCGCCGCCCGCTCCGTCCACGGGCTCACCGCGACCGGCCGATGCCGTGGCATCAGCGGCTCCTGCATCGGCACGTACACCCGGGCGTCCACCGCCTCGGCGAGCAGCAGCGCGGTGACCAGGCTGCTCGGTCGCCGGACCGGGTCCTCGGTGAGGCAGCGCCGGCACAGGTCGGCCACCTCGGCGGGCAGGCCGGGCAGCTCGGGCAGCGGGCGCGGGGCTGGCGCCCGTGCGGGCCGAGCAACTGGGTGACGTTGTCCGCCGGGTACGGCAGCCGTCCGGCCAGGCAGCGGTAGAGGAGCACGCCGAGGGCGTAGATGTCGGCGGCCGGGGTCGCCGGGGCCCGTTGCAGCTGCTCCGGCGCCAGGTAGGCGGGGGTGCCGACCACGATGCCCTCGGGTGCGGTGTCGGCGGCCCCGGCCGAGGTGGCGATACCGAAGTCGAGCACCTTCACCCCCGCCGGGGTGAGCATCACGTTGGCCGGCTTGACGTCGCGGTGCACGATGCCGTGGGAGTGGGCGGCGGCCAGCGCCGCGCTCACCTCCGCGCAGACCCGCACCGCGATTCGCCAGTCCAGCGGGCCGGCGTGCAGATGGGCGGCGAGCGTCTGCCCCTCGGCCAGCTCCATCACGATGTACGGCAGCTCGCGCCCGGGCGTCGCGGCGCAGGTGCCGAAGTCGTGCACGCTGGCCACGTTGGGATGGACCAGGCGGGCCGCGGAGCGGGCCTCGGCCCGGATTCGTTCCACCGACGCCGCCCAGTCCGCCTGCCCCGGCGACAGCAGCTTCACCGCGACCGGCCGGTCCAGCACCGCGTCGTGTGCCCGCCACACCTCCGACATGCCGCCGATGCCGATGCGCTGTTCGAGCCGGTACCGCCCGTCCAGCCTGCGCATCGACCGCTCCCTTACCCTCGTGCCGCCCGCCACGGCGTACGTGTCCGTGGCGTCGGCACGGTACCCCGCCTCGGATCAGGGCAAACCGGCCTCGGGCGGTGGCCGGTGCGTTAGCGTGCGAGCCGGGACGCCCGTGCCGGGCGGGCTGGAGGGCGGAGCGACTGATGAGCGAGGTGACCGTACGTTTCGTCGGTGGCCCGGCGCACGACCTGGTCCGGTCGTTGCCCGCCGGGCCGGACGGCACTCCGCCGCGGCTGTGGGTGCTGCGCCGGCAGCAGGCCCCGCCCACGCCCGCCGCCGACCATCTCTACGCCCGGCAGCGCGCCGACGAGGCCGGCGTCTGGTCCATGCGTTTCGTCCGCACCGACCCGGTCGGCGTGACCGAGTGACGCGCCGGCCGGCCGGCCCGGCGAGCGCACAGCGGACGCACAGGATCGGCACACGTGGAACCCAGCGCGCGGGCCCACGATGGAGACCATGATGACCGAGGGGGACGCCGGGCTGGGCCGCGTCGAGCTTCGCCGACCCGATGGCGGACCGGTCCGGGTGCTGGTCGTCGACGACGAGCCGACGCTGACCGACCTGTTGTCGATGGCGCTGCGCTACGAGGGTTGGCAGGTGCGCACGGCGGGCGACGGGATGGCGGCGGTACGCCTCGCCCGGCAGTTCCAGCCGGACGCGGTGGTGCTCGACGTGATGCTTCCCGACCTGGACGGCTTGCAGGTCCTGCGCAAGCTGCGGGAGGACCAGGCCACCGTGCCGGTGCTCTTCCTGACCGCCCGGGACGCGGTGGAGGAACGGATCGCCGGACTGACCGTGGGCGGCGACGACTACGTCACCAAGCCGTTCAGCCTGGAGGAGGTCATCGCCCGGCTGCGGGCGCTGCTTCGCCGCTCCGGCTTCGCCGTCGCCACCCGCCAGGACGCGGTGCTGACCGTCGGCGACCTCACCATGGACGAGGACAGCCACGAGGTGTGCCGGGACGGTCAGTTGATCACGCTCACCGCCACCGAGTTCGAGCTGCTGCGCTACCTGATGCGCAACCCGCGGCGGGTGCTGAGCAAGGCGCAGATCCTCGACCGGGTGTGGAACTACGACTTCGGGGGCCAGGCCAACGTGGTCGAGCTGTACATCTCGTACCTCCGTAAGAAGATCGACGCCGGCCGTCCGCCGATGATCCACACGCTGCGCGGGGCGGGGTACCTGCTCAAGCCGGCACAGTGATCGCCGTGCGCCGGTGGCTCGCGGGCCGGTCGCTGCGGACCCGCCTGGTGGTCACCCTGGTCACCCTGCTCGCCCTGGTCAGCCTGGCCATCGGGGCGTTCACCACGGCCGCGCTGCAGCAGTTCCTGATCTCCCGGGTGGACGAGCAGCTGCTCTTCACCCCCGGCGGGCGGCCGAGTGCGCCGTGGGAGCCGGGGCCCGGCGCGGGACCGTGGGGCGACGTCCGCGTGCCGCGTGGCTTCCCGCCCGGCACGATCAGCGCCCAGGTGGTCGACGGCCAGGTCACCGAGGCGTGGACACTGGTCGGCCGCCAGGAGCGGTCCGTACCGGCCGGCGAGCTGAGCGCGCTGGCCGAGGTGCCCACCGACGGCCGCCCGCACAGCCTCGATCTCGGCGAGCGGGGCAGTTACCGGCTGGTGGCCCGGCAGTCGTCGGTGGGGACCGTGCGGGTGCTGGGCGTGCCGCTGGCCGGGGTGCGGGAGACCGTCTGGTGGATGGTGGCCGCGCAGGCCGGCGTCACGGTGGCCGGCCTGCTCGTCGCCGGTGCCGCCGGTGCGTTGATCGTCCGGGCCACGCTGCGCCCGCTGCGTCGGGTGGCCGCCACCGCCGGCCGGGTCAGCGAACTGCCGCTGGACCGGGGTGAGGTGGCGCTCTCCGAGCGGGTGCCGGCCGCGGACACCGACCCGCGTACCGAGGTCGGGCAGGTCGGTTCCGCGCTCAACCGGATGCTCGGGCACGTCGCCGCCGCCCTCGCCGCCCGGCAGGCCAGCGAGACCCGGGTACGCCAGTTCGTCGCCGACGCCAGCCACGAACTGCGGACACCCCTCGCCGCGATCCGCGGCTACGCCGAGGTGGCGCGCCGGGGTCACGACCGCGTCCCGCCCGACGTGGCCCACGCCCTGCGCCGGGTCGAGTCGGAGAGCACCCGGATGACCAGCCTCGTCGACGACCTGCTGTTGCTGGCCCGGCTGGACTCCGGCCGACCCCTCGCGGTCGAACCGGTCGACCTCACCGCGCTGGTCGTGGACGCGGTCAGCGACGCGCACGTGGCCGGTCCCGAGCACCGTTGGCAGCTCGACCTGCCCGAGGAGGTCATCCGGGTTCCCGGCGACCCGGCGCGGCTGCATCAGGTGCTGGCGAACCTGCTGGCCAACGCGCGGGTGCACACCCCGGCCGGGAGCACCGTCACCACCAGCCTGCGACTGGTCGGCGACGCCGCCGAACTCGGCGTCACCGACGACGGTCCGGGCGTGCCGCCCGACCTGCGGCCCGAGGTGTTCGAGCGCTTCGCCCGGGGCGACGGCTCCCGGTCCCGCACCCACGGCAGCACGGGCCTCGGCCTGGCCATCGTCGCCGCGGTGGTGGAGGCACACCACGGCACCGTCTCGCTCGACACCCGGCCCGGTCGGACCGTGTTCACCGTCCGACTGCCGGATCCCACCGTGGACGGGTAGTCGCCGTACCGGGGCCGCGACAGCTGGCCGGTTCGGCCAGGACAACCCCGTCCCGCCGGGCACCGTTCGGGTCGTGGCAGGCTGGCGGTGTGTACCGGGAAAGACCGGCCGGTTTTGCCGGCGCGACGCTGTGGACCAGCACCGCGCCGGCCCGTCCCACGCCCACCCGGGTGCTTCCCGACGGCTGCCTCGACCTGCTCTGGTCCAGCCGGGCCGGGCTGCTGGTGGCCGGGCCGGACCGCACGGCGTTCCGCAGCGTGAGCGCGCCGGGGAGCGGTGGGTCGGGCTCCGGCTGCCGCCCGGGGTCGGCCCGCCGGTGCTCGGCGTCGCCGCGGTGGAGGTGTGCGACCAGCGCGTACCGCTGGCGGATCTGTGGGGTGAGCGGGTCGTCGCGGCGCTGGCCGAGCGGGCCGCGGCCGGCGCGGGGGCTGTGCTGGTCGACGTGGCGGTGGGCCGGCTGCGCGCGGCGGGTGGCCCGGACCCGCTCGGTGCCCGGGTCGCCGCCGCGCTGGCCGCCGGAGCGACGGTGGGCGCGACCGCCGCGGAGGTCGGGCTCGGCCCGCGCGCCCTGCTCCGGCGCAGCCGGCACCTGTTCGGGTACGGCCCGAAGACCCTCGCCCGGATCCTGCGGATGCGCCGGGCTCTCGCCCTGGCCCGCACCGGCGTGCCGCTGGCCGAGGTGGCCGCCCGCACCGGCTACGCCGACCAGGCCCACCTCACCCGCGACACCCGAGCCCTGACCGGCCTACCCCCCACCTCCCTCCTGCCTCCCGACCCCCGCCCCGATCGGTGATCAGGAAATTCTGGTCACCGTGGGAGCTCGGTGAACTTCTGATGACGAATGTCGTCGATGCTCCTGGCGCTCTTGATCAACCCTGATCGGTCGGGGTGGGAGTGGGGAGGGGGCGAAGAGGTCGACGGGGGTGCCGTCGGGGTCGTGCAGGACGGCGTAGCGCTGCCCCCAGGGGGCGTCCCAGGGTGGCAGGTGGCCGTGGTGGCCGTCGGCGGTCAGGTCGGCGTACCAGCGGTCGACCTCGGCCGGGCTGGTGCAGAGGAAGGCCAGCGCCGCGCGGTGGCCGCCGGCCGGTGGGGTCCAGCCCGGGTCGAAGGAGCGCACCGTCGGGAGGTCGTCCCAGGCGAGCCGGAGGCCGCCGGCCAGGGTCACCTCCACGTGCGGCTGCTGCTCCGCGCCGGGCGGGATGTCGAGTCCCAGGCGGCGGTAGAAGTCCAGGGTGCGGGTCATGTCGGTGGCGACCAGGCTGATCAGGTCGAAGCGCGGAAGCAGGCTCATGGCGGTGAGGTTACGGCCGGCCGGTGCCGGCGGTCTTGAACGAAACGGACGCGGCGAAGTGGGCGTTGTGCCCGACAGGCGACGGCGAGGGGCGTACGGTGGCAGAGGTCCGGCTTCAGGGTGTAAATCCGAAATATGAGTGACGGTGCCTGATGCCGGTGTCGTGCTGGCGAGGGAAGGAGTGGTCGGTGAACCACCTGGCCTACCTGGACGCGGGATCCGGCAGCCTGATCGTGCAGGCGGTGGTCGGCGGGATCGCCGGCGTCGCGGTGGCGGCCAAGCTCTACTGGCGCAGACTCGTCAGCAGGTTCCGCCGCCAGCCCACCGACCAGGGCTGACCGCCCGAGATGGTGATTCCGGACCTGGGCCGGTCGCCCGCACCGGTGCCGCCCGACGCCGACCTGCGCGCGGAGCCCGGCTCCTTCCGGGACCCGGCCAACCGGGTCTTCCACGCCGGCGACGACGTGCTGCGCGCGCTCGACGAGACCGCCGCCGCGCACTGGCGGGCGCTGGCCGGCAGCACCTTCTTCCCGCCGCTGCTCGCCGCCGGCAAGGTCTGCGGCACCGAGGAACTGCCCGCCGGGTCGGTGCTGTCGGGCCTGCCGGCCGGATCGGACCTGCCCGCGGGATCGAGCCGGCCGGCCTGGGCGACGGTGCTGCGGCACGAGCGCATCCCGTTCGTCTCCCACCCGTACGAGTGGTCGTTCGCGATGCTGCGCGACGCCGCGCTGCTGCACCTGGAGATCCTGCGGGCGGCCCTGCCGGCGGGCTTCACCACCAAGGACGGCTCGGCGTACAACCTGCAGTGGCGCGGCACCGAGCCGGTCTTCATCGACGTGGGGTCCTTCGCCCCGCTGCGCGACGGTGAACCGTGGGCCGGCTACCGGCAGTTCTGCCAGACGCTGCTCTATCCGTTGCTGCTCGGCGCCCACCTGGGACTGGCGTTCCAGCCGTGGCTGCGGGCCCAGGTCGACGGCATCCCGCCGGAGCAGATGGGTCCGCTGTTCCGGGGCACCCGCCGGCTGCTGCCCGGCGTGCTCACCCACGTCCACCTGCACGGCAGTGTGCAGCGGCGCAACGCCGCCACCAGCACGACCGACGTACGCGCGCAGTTGCGCGCCGCCGGCTACACCCGCGAGTTGGCACAGGCCACCGTGCGCGGCATGGAGAAGCTTGTCCGGCGGCTGGACCATCAGCAGCCGCCCACGCACTGGGTGGACTACCAGCGCACCTGCGGCTACTCCGGTGACGACCGGGCCGGCAAGGAGCGGTTCGTCAGCGCGGCGCTGGGCGTCGCCGGCCGGCGGCGGCTCGTGCTCGACCTGGGCGCCAACGACGGACGGTACGCTCGCCTCGCCGCCCGCCACGCCGACTACGTGGTGGCCGTCGAGCAGGACCCGGCGGTGCTCGACCGGCTGTACCGCACCCTGCGGGGCGAGGGTGAGCGGCGGGTACTGCCGCTGGTGATGGACCTCGCCGACCCGTCGCCCGGTGGCGGCTGGCGCGGGGTGGAGCGGGCCTCGTTCGCCGCCCGGGCCAGCGCGGACACCGTGCTCGCCCTGGCCCTGGTGCACCACCTGGCGATCGGGCGCAACGTGCCGCTGCCCGAGGTGGTGGCCTGCCTCGCCGGCTTCGTCGCGCCCGGCGGCCGGCTGGTGGTGGAATTCGTCCACCCCGACGACCCGATGGCCGCCCGGTTGCTGGCCAACAAGCCCGACGGAATCTTCCCCGGCTATCGCCGGGACGCCTTCGAGGCGCTGCTCGCCGCCCACGGCACCGTCGAGGATCGGCTGGAGCTGCCCTCGGGCACCCGCACCCTGTACCGGGTGGCCCGTTCGTGACCGACCGTCCCGGCGCCGGGCCCGATGCCGCGACGGAGGCGTCCGCGCGAGACGGTTCCGCCGCGGACGGGGCCCCGGTGGCGGGGCGTCGTGACCGGTGGCGACGGTGGGGCGACCGGTGGCGGGGGTGGGGTGACTGGCGGGCCGAGGCCGGCCGGCTGCTGGAGGTCACGGCGCTGGTCGGACTGGTGATCACCCAGCCGCTGCTGGACATCCTCGGCCGCAGTCCCGACTTCTTCCTGTTCCACCGGGCCGACCGGGGGGAGATCCTGCTGCTGGTGGCCCTGGTCGCCGTGTTGCCGACAGCGGCGATCGGGCTGCTCGGCCTGCTGTCCGGAGCGGCCGGGCGGCTCGCGCGAGCGGCCACCCACAGCCTGACGCTGGGCCTGCTGGTCGCCGCGCTGGCGGTGCAGGTCGGCCGGCACACCACGCCGCTGCGGGGCGTACCGCTGCTGCTGGTGGCCGGGGCGGTCGGTGCCGTCGGCGTCGTCGCGTACCGGCGGTGGCGGTTCCCGGGCCGGGCACTGCGACTGGCCGCGGTCGGGCCGTTGATCTTCGTCGGGCTGTTCCTGTTCGCCTCGCCGACCGGGCCGGTGGTGTTGCCGCGCGGCGACGGCGGGTCGGCCGGCACGGCGACCGGCGACCGGCACCCGCCGGTGGTGATGCTGATCCTCGACGAGTTGCCCCTGGTCTCCCTGCTCGGTCCGGGCGGTGGCGTCGACGCCACCCGGTTCCCGCACTTCGCCGAGTTGGCCGCCGGGTCGACCTGGTACCGCAACGCGACCGGCGTCAGCGGCTGGACGCCGTACGCGTTGCCGGCGATGCTGACCGGCCGTTACCCTGCGGAGCCCTTCGCCCCGCACTTCTCGCACTACCCGGACAACCTCTTCACCGCCTTCGGCGGGCTCTACGACATCCGCGCCGAGGAGAGCATCACCCGGTTGTGCCCGCCGAGCCGCTGCGAGCGGCCGGTCACCCCGCAACAGGGGATCGGGGTGCTGGCCCGGGAGACCGGCAGGCTGCTGCGCCAGCTGACTGCCCCGCAGGACAGCCGGATCGACCCGGAGGACTCCTACCGCGAGCGCACCGCCGAGGAGGCCGGCATCGACGCCGCCGAGCCGGTGCCGGACGACCCGAAGTTCCGCTGGGACAGCCTCAACGTCAACCAACCGGCCCGGTTCACCAGCTTCCTGAACGGCCTGACCCCGTCCGGGCGGCCGACGCTGCACTTCCTGCACCTGCTGATGCCGCACACGCCGTGGGCGTACCTGCCGTCGGGGGCTCGCTACGAGGCACCGGAAGACTTTCCCTACGAGGGCGACGGCTGGGTGGATCTCGCCCGGGCGCGCCACCTGGCGCAGCTCGGCTACACCGACCGGCTGATCGGCGAGACGATGCGGACGTTGCGCGCCAACGGCCTGTGGGACCGGGCGCTGGTGGTGGTGACCGCCGACCACGGGGTCAGCTTCACCAAGGGTGCCCAGGGGCGGGGCGAGGACGCCATCAGGGCCGCCGCCGACGAGGTGGCCTGGGTGCCGCTGTTCGTCAAGACGCCGGGGCAGCGCACCGGGCAGGTCGACGACCGCAACTGGGAACATGTCGACCTGCTGCCGACGATCGCCGACGAGGCGGCCATCCGGCTGCCCTGGCGGGTCGACGGCCGTTCCGCCCGGCAGGCACCCCGTACCGGGCAGGGCAAGGTCTTCTACGACCGGCCGTCCCAACCGATGCCGATCACCGGCGCCGTGCCGGCGGCCCCGGCGCCGGCGGCACCGCATCCGCTGGTCGGCACCACCGTGGGCGCCGCACCGGCCGGCGGCACCGCCCGGGTCGGTGGGCTGGACGCCTTCCGCGCGGTCGATCCCGACGAGGGCCTGCTGCCCGGCATGATCTGGGGCACCGTGCCGGACCGGGTGGCCGACGGCACCGAGCTGGCGGTGGCCGTCAACGGCACCGTCGCGGCGGTCGTCCCGGTGGTCGCCCCGGATCCGGGCGGGCGTCGCTTCGCCGCGCTGCTCGCCGACGACCGGCTGTTCCACGCCGGCACGAACCGCCTCGACCTCTACCTCGTCGGTGCCGGCGGTCAGCTGCGCCACCTGACGATCTCCTGACGCCGACCCGCACCGCCCGCGCCGGTCGCCGGGTAGCCCGGCGTCACCCGACCTGCTGAGCCGGACAGCGCCGGCCTGCGCGTGGTTGCCCGCCGCGGGCGCCGGCCGTGCCCTTGCGTCCTGGTCGTCCGGGTTTCCCCGCCCGGTGGTCGGGAATCGGGTGACGCAGACCTCACCGCCGAACCACGCCAGGCGGTGTCGCCGCAACCGCAATTACGGTAGAAGCGAAGGCAATTCAACGTAGATCTGCCGGCGAAGCGAGGAACCACATGACGGAAGTCAAGCTCGATCACCCCGGCGGGCAGCTGTCGATGCCGGTACATTCCGCGGTCGAGGGCCCCGCCGGAGTCGGCGTGGGCAAGCTGCTGAAGGAAACCGGGATGACGACCTACGACCCCGGGTTCGTCAACACCGCTGCCTGTTCGTCCGGGATCACCTACATCGACGGCGACGCGGGCATCCTGCGTTACCGCGGCTACCCCATCGAGCAGTTGGCCGAGAAGAGTTCCTTCCTGGAGGTCTCCTACCTGCTGATCTACGGTGAGCTGCCGAGCACCGACCAGTTGACCGAGTTCACCGAGCGGATCCGCCGGCACTCGCTGCTGCACGAGGAGATGCGCCGGTTCTTCGACGGCTTCCCCCGGGAGGCCCACCCGATGGCCGTGCTCTCCTCGGCCGTCAGCGCCATCTCCACCTTCTACCAGGACAGCCTGGACCCGTTCGACGCCGAGCACGTGGAGATGTCCACGGTCCGGCTGATGGCCAAGGTCCCCACCATCGCCTCGTACGCGTACAAGAAGTCCATCGGGCAGCCGCTGCTGTACCCGGAGAACTCGCTGGGCTACGTGGAGAACTTCCTGCGGATGACGTTCGGCGTGCCGGCGGAGCCGTACGAGGTCGACCCGGTCACCGCCCGCGTGCTGGACATGCTCTTCATCCTGCACGCCGATCACGAGCAGAACTGCTCCACCTCGACGGTGCGGCTGGTCGGCTCCAGCAACGCCAACCTGTTCGCCTCGGTCTCGGCCGGCGTGAACGCGCTGTTCGGGCCGCTGCACGGCGGCGCCAACCAGGCGGTGCTGGAGATGCTGGAGCGGATCCAGGCCGAGGGCGGTGACGTCCAGTCCTTCGTCCGGCGGGTCAAGGACAAGCAGGACGGCGTCAAGCTGATGGGCTTCGGTCACCGGGTCTACAAGAACTACGACCCGCGGGCCGCGATCGTGAAGAAGGCGGCGCAGGACGTGCTCGGCCGGATGGCCAAGCCGGACCCGTTGCTGGACATCGCGATGGAGCTGGAGGAGATCGCCCTGGCCGACGACTTCTTCGTCTCCCGGCGGCTCTACCCGAACGTGGACTTCTACACCGGTCTGATCTACAAGGCGATGGGCTTCCCGACGAAGATGTTCACGGTGCTGTTCGCCCTGGGCCGGCTGCCGGGCTGGATCGCACAGTGGCGCGAGATGATCAACGACCCGGAGACCAAGATCGGCCGCCCGCGGCAGATCTACACCGGCGCCACCGAACGCGACTACCACCCGTTCGGGAAGCGCTGAGCCCTCGCGGGAAGCGCTGAGCGCAGCCCCGCCCGACGACGGCCGCCGCCCCGGATCACGGGGTCGGCGGCCGTCGTGGTGCCGCGGGTGTCCGCGTTCAGTGCGCCGGGTGGCCGTCGTCGTCCTGGCCCGCGGTGGTGGGCAGGTCGCCGAGCACCTCGTTGATGACGTGGATCCGGGCGTCGACCGCCTGGTAGTCGGCGCACACCGTCTCGGCCCGGTCGTCGACGCGGGCGGTCTGCCCCTGACCGGTGACGGTGATGGTGGTGCCGGCGACGGTGGTCACCGTGCCGGCCGCGACCAGTTCGGCCAGCGGCAGCGCTCCACTGACCAGATGGTCGCGCAGCAGGTCGCGTAGTCGTGCGGTGTCCCGCAGGAGCAGTTCGTCGAGGTTCGTCCGGGAGAACTTGCTGGCGAACGCGTCATCGGTGGGTGCCAGGATGGTCACGTCCCGGGTCAGCTCGTGGGCCAGGCCGGTGGCGCGTACCGCCGCCTCGAAGGTGGTGAGCACGGGAATCCACCGCAGGGCCTGGTCGGCTGGCTGACCGGCCAGCGAGGCGGGGTTGCCCGGCTCGCTGCCCGCGGGCAGCAGGCCGCACAGCGGCCCGGTCACGCCGACCGTGGCCGGCGCGGCATCGGCCGCGCCGGAGCCGCCGCCGCTCCCGCCGGTGCTTCCGACCACCACGAGCAGCACGGCGGCCAGTGCCGCGCCGGCGATCGGGAGCAGGCGCCGGAGTGCCGGGTTCGCGGCCGGTGGCGGGGTCTGGCTCACAGGCGGGCGCACTGGTTGAATCTCGGTCCGCTGACCGAGTTGGCGACCTCCAGGTTCACCGGCGTGGCGGCGTTGCCGGTGCAGCCCAGCGGGCCGTTGACGGTGTTGCCCGCCACCAGTGGGGCCACGCCCGCGCTGTTGACCACGTTGACCGGTCCGCTGATCTTGTTGCCGACCAGCAGGACCGGGCCGGCCGTGCCGGTGACGTTCACCGGACCGTTGACCGTGCCGGCGGTCAGCACGAACCCGGCCGCGTCGCTGGCGTCCACCGGGCCGTTGATCGAACCGCCGTTCACGATGAGCGTGGCACCCGGCCGGACCCGGACGGGCCCCCGGACGGTGGCGCCCGCGAGGCAGGCCACTCCGGAGATGGTCAGCGGGCCGTTGTGGGTGCCGGTCAGGGTGGGGGCGACCCGCTCGCCGTCGACCATGCCCTCGACGGCCTGCGCGTCGAGCAACAGCGGCACCAGGCCCCGCTCCGGCTGGGACAGCGGCACGAGGTACCCGCCGGCAACCTTGATCACCTTCCAGCCGTGGGCGGCGAGCCGCTGGGCCACGGTGGTCTGCCGGCCGCTCGGGCCGTCGGTCCGTGCACCGTGGTACTGCTCCTCGGTGAGCTGGTAGGCGCACGGCGGCTGTTCCAGGATCCGCTCCGGGGTGGGCGCGTCCAGCGGTGGCGGGGTGGCGCCCGGGTGCGGCGCGGGGTACGCCTCGATCGGGCGGGAGCCCCGGAAGACGATCCGGCCGGTGTTCGCGGACTGGAACCTGATCGCGTCGGCGCGGGCCGCGGTGATGTCGCCGACGGCCGCCCCGTGGTACGCCAGGAACTGGTGGAACGTCCACAGCGCCGAGTACGTCTTGCGCCGGCGGTTGTTGGTGGTGTTGCCCTCGTCGGGCCGGGTCGGTCCGCCGGCGCTGCGCAACTCCAGCAGGGAGTTGACCACGTTCTTCAGGCCGAGGGTGTTGCGCAGGATGGTTTCCTCGCCCAGGCCGACGTTCGCTCCGGTGCACCCGTACGGGCAGGCCCACCAGCCGTCCCGGGCGCCCTGGGTGTACATGTGGCCCTCGATCATGTGCCGCGACTCGTCGAAGATCCCCTGCGCCACGTTCTGGTGGCGTGGTGGCAGCATCGGCAGGTCACCGGTGTTGCGGTTGCCGTACTCGTGGCCGTCGTAGCTGGCGATCGGCCGGTAGTCGCGGACCATCTCCACGAAGGACTGGGTCTCCGGCTGACGGATCAGCGAGTAGTCCCGGTTGAGGTCCTGGCCGGTGGAGTTGCCCCGGCTGTTGGCCGCCCGGCCGTCGCCGTTGATCGTCGGCACGATCAGCATGGTCGTCTTCGACAGCAGGCCGAGCGTGGTGGCGTCGTCGGTGAACGCCAACTGCCGGGCCATGATGAGACAGGCCTCCCGGTCACCGGGCTCGTTGCCGTGCACGTTGCAGTTGACCACCAGCGGGTTCGTCGCGGCCACCGCCGCCGGGGTGGTCGGCGGGGCCGGGTAGCCGACGACGAACATGTTGATCGGCCGGTCCTGGAGGGTGCGGCCGATCTCCACCACGCGCACCCGGTCACTCAGCTCGTCGATCGCGGCGGTGTAGGCGTACTCGTCGACGTCGCTGGTGTACTGCGCGCCCAGCGTGGTCTCCCACTGGGTACGCAGGCTCTGGCCGGGGGTGTCGGGGTCGCCCCAGGGCGCCCTGGTCGTGCCGCTGACGGGAACCGAGTACGGCTGGCCGGTGCCGTCGAAGCGGGCGCTGACCCGCCACTGGAACCGGTTGCCGGGGGCGAAGCCGGCGTCGGCGAAGGTCGGCTCGGAGTTGTTGATCTGACGGTTCGGCCGCCAGACACCGACGGTCACCGACGGGCCGGTGGCGGTGTCGTCGTCGGCGACCGGGGTCCGCTCGATCTGGTAGTCGGTGGCCCCGCCGACCGGGGTCCAGGCCAGGGTGGCGTACCCGTCGCCCTGGACGACCGTGAGGCCCTGCACCTGGTTCGGCTCCGCCTGCGGTTCGGCAGCCGTGGTCGCCTGGGCGGGCTGTGCGGTCGCCGCGAGGGTGACGGCGAGTAGGGCGGAGAAGACACCGGCCGTGGTCCGTCTGTATCTCAAGGGGATCTCCAAACAGGAGGGATGGCTGGGTACGCACAGCACACCCGCACCCGGCCCCGCGCGGGGTCGCCAACTGGGATTCTTGAGCAGGATCTGAGGTTGCCCCACTTTGAGCCGGTGCTCAGCCGGCCCGCAGCCGGTAGCCGACGCCGCGTACCGTCTCCACCATCGCGGCGTCGTCGAGCTTGCCGCGCAGCGCCGCGACGTGGACGTCGAGGTTGTGCCGGGTGGCCCAGGTGGTCTGCCAGACCTCCAGTTGCAGCCGGTCCCGGGGCACCACCGTGCCGGCCTGCCGGGCCAGCGCCACCAGCAGGCCGAACTCCTTGCGGGACAGGCCGACCTCCCGGTCGCCCACCCAGACCCGCCGGGCGTCCACGTCGATGCGCAGGCCACCGACCTGCAACGCGGTCGCCGGCCGGGCGGTGCGGGTGGTGCGGCGCATCACCGCCTCGATGCGGGCCTGCAACTCGACCATCGAGAACGGCTTGACCACGTAGTCGTCGGCGCCGGCGCGCAGCCCGGCCACCCGGTCGTGCTCCTCGACCCGCGCGGTGACCGCGATGATCGCGACGCCCTCGTCGTGCTGGCGGATCCGCCGGCACACCTCCAGCCCGTCGCGGTCGGGCAGGTTCATGTCGAGCAGGACGAGGTCGACCGGCTCGGCCTGTTCCGCCTCCGCGGCCGTCACCGCCTGGACCACCTCGTGCCCCCGCCGCCGCAGCGCCGAGGCGAGACCCGCCGAGACGCGGAGGTCGTCTTCCACCAGGAGCACCCGCACCCGCGCCCTCCTCGGACCGCACCGCCGCCGGATGCCTGCGAGTGTGTCGGATGGCGGCGCCGCTGACCAGTGTGGATACAAGATCGTAACGGCGGGCTGGACTGCCCGGGTGGGTCAGTCGACGGCGGCCTTCAACACCCAGGACGTCAGGCGGGGCCGGCCGGCATGCTGCCAGTCGCCCTGCCGGCCGGTGGCCCCGTCAGGTCCGGGGCCACCGGACCCACCGGGTGGTGCTGGCGATGTTCGTCCAGCCGCTCGCCACGGTGGCCGTGCTCCTCGGGTTGGTGTCCCTCGACCGCACCTGGCGGGTCGGCGATCGGTCCACGTTCCGCTGGCTCGCCGTCGGCACCGCCCGGTGGTGCGCGACTGCGGTCCTCGCGCTGACCCCCGAGGGCACGCGGCGGCAGCGCAGGTTGCTGGACCAGGGGTTGGGGCCGGCGTTCATGAGTGAATGCTGTCGGTCGGGATTGTTATCGTCCGACATCCGCTGGAGCGGACTCCGGCGGGCTTCCGACCGGGACCACCGGCTGACAGGAGAGGGGATGCACGGCATGGGCGACGAGGAGAAGAGCGCACTGTCGATGTTCCTGGAGGCGCAGCGGGTCAGCGTCCTCGCGATCATTGACGGGCTCGACGTGACAGCCCTGACCACCGCCGTGCTGCCCTCCGGGTGGACGCCACTGGGCCTGGTGGAGCATCTCGGCTACGCCGAGCGGCACTGGTTCCAGGAGATCATGTTCGGCTCGGCCGTCCCGCTGGCCTGGCCCGACGACGACCACGCGCCGCTGACCACGCCCCGACCGCCGTCGGTGGTGCTGGACTTCTACCGTGCCCAGTGCGAGCGGTCCGACGCCGTCCTCGCCGCCACGCCGCTGTCCGCGCCGGTACGCGAGCGGCACCCCGGCTCGCTCGGAGACGAGGTCACCGACCTGCGGCGCGTCGTCCTGCACATGATCGAGGAGACCGCCCGACACGCGGGTCATCTCGACGCGGCTCGCGAGCTGCTCGACGGAAAGACGGGCCTCGGGCCTCGATGACCCACCCCGATCGGGGTGGGTCATCGCCCTGACCCGGCCGCGACCGGGTCGGGGCGAGGGTGCCTGCAAGCGCGTGCGGTGGGGAAGCGGTCAGCGCAGGCCGGCGGCGAGCAGGTTGCCCTCCGGGATCGCCGGGAGTGCCCGCCCGTGCGCCATCTGCTGCGCCGCGCGTTCGGCGGTGAACGTCGGTGCCTGGGCGATCGCCGAGGCGTACGTCGAGGCGGTGCGGCTGGCGATGGCGGCCCAGCCATACCGCTCGTTGACCATGTCCCGGGCCCGACGGGCCAGTACGCGGGCGCGTCCGGTGTCGGAGAGCAGGGCGTGCACGGCGTCGGCCAGCGCGTCCGGGTCGTGGGGTCGGAAGGTCTCCCCGGTGACTCCCGGCTCGACGATCTCGGCGAGCCCGCCGGTCGCGGCGACCGCGAGCGGCGCTCCGGCGGCGGCACCCTCCAGGGCGACCATGCCGAACGGCTCGTAGATGCTGGGCACGGCGAAGCAGTCCGAGGCGGCCATCACCGCGGGCAGGTCGGTGTCGCCGAGGAAGCCGGGCAGGCTGACCATGCCGGCCAGGCCGAGCCGGTGCACGTCGGCCTCCAACTCGCCCCGGTAGGGACCGTCGCCGACGATCACCGCACGCAGCCCGGGATGCCGCTCGCGCAGCCGGGGCAGCCCGGCCAGCAGGTGCTGCACACCCTTCTCGTAGACCAGCCGGCCGGCGAAGGTGACCAGCGGGCCGTCCCCGGCGAACCGGGCCCGCGCCTTCGCCACCGCGGCGGCCGACACCCGCCAGCGGTGCGGCTCCACCCCGTTGGGCACCACGTCGACCCGGCCGGCCGGCACGCCGAACAGGCCGGTCACCTCGTCGCGCATGTAGCCGGAGCAGACGACGACCCGCGTCGACTCACCGCCGAGCCAGTGTTCGACGCCGTGGATGGTGCGGTTCATCTCCTCGGGGAGCCAGCCCTGGTGCCGGCCGGCCTCGGTGGCGTGGATCGTGGTCACCAGCGGCCGGCGCAGGTGTTCGGCCAGGGTGATGGCGGTGTGTGCGACGAGCCAGTCGTGGGCGTGGATGACGTCGTAGTCGCCGGTGGCGGCGGCGCGCAGGGCGGCCCGGGTGAGGGTGTGGTTGAACGCCATCGTCCAGGCCAGCAGGGAGCCGGTGGCCAGGGGGAAGGTGACCGGGTCGGCGGCGGCGCGGACGATGTGGACGCCGTCGACGTATTCCTCCAGCGGGGCGCCGTCGGCGTGCCGGGTGACGACGGTGACCTCGTGCCCGGCGGCGGCCAGGGCGAGCGAGAGGGCGTGCACGTGCCGGCCGAGACCGCCGACGAGGACGGGCGGGTACTCCCAGGACAGCATGAGGATGCGGCGGGTCTGCGATCCGGTGGGCGGGCCGGACTGCACCGGGACCTGGGGTCGCGAGGTGAGCGTGGGGCGGTGGACGCGGTCCGTGGCGGTGGCGGGACGCCCGCCGACCCGCAGGGTCGTCACATCAGTCTCCGTCCGTGCAGGGTGGAACGCGCCGACATCGGTGGCGGCGAGAGGGCAGCGTTGGGTTTCGGACACGCGAGGACGCGCCGACGGTGCGAGGATCTACAGGCACGCTGAATGCGCGCCCGCGAACAAGGAAACGTCATGACGGCCGATCCCGCATCTCGAAGACGGTCCCAGTGACTGAAGACACCGCAAGGGTTCATCGCCGATCGGTCGAGTGGATACCAGGCATTCACCCGATCGGATGGATTGGTGGCGGACCGTGCGGGGCATTACCGCCGCACGCCCCCACCGGGGTTCCCCGGACGGGTGTGCTCGTGGTGCGGGCGCGCTCACGACACGTGGCCGAAGGAGCGACATGCAGGTCTGGCCGGGCGAGCGGTATCCCCTTGGTGCCACCTACGACGGGATGGGCACCAACTTCGCCATCTTCTCGGAGGTGGCGGAGCGCATCGAACTCTGCCTCTTCGACGAGTGGGACACCGGCGCCGAGCGGCGGGTCGAGCTGCGTGAGGTCGACGCGTACGTGTGGCACGCGTACATCCCCGGCATCGGTCCGGGGCAGCGGTACGGCTACCGGGTGCACGGAGCGTACGACCCGGCGGGTGGGGTGCGGTGCAACCCGAGCAAACTGCTCATCGACCCGTACGCCAAGGCCATCGACGGTGACGTGCGGTGGGATCCGGCGGTCTACGACTACACCCACGGCGACCCGGACCGGATCAACACGACCGACTCGGCGCCGTTCATGCCGAAGTCGGTGGTGGTCAACCCGTACTTCGACTGGGGCAACGACGCGCCGCCCCGCATCCCGTACCACCACTCGGTCATCTACGAGGCGCACGTACGCGGGCTGACCATGCGGCTGCCCGGCGTCCCCGAGGAACTGCGTGGCACGTACGCCGGCATCGCCTCGCTGCCGATGATCGAGCACCTGACCCGGCTCGGGATCACCGCCATCGAGCTGATGCCGGTGCACCAGTTCGTCAACGACCACCGCCTGACCGACCTGGGGTTGCGCAACTACTGGGGCTACAACACCATCGGCTTCTTCGCCCCGCACCACGGCTACTCGGCACTGGGCCACCTCGGCCAGCAGGTGCAGGAGTTCCGGGGGATGGTCAAGGCGCTGCACGCCGCCGGCATCGAGGTGATCCTCGACGTGGTCTACAACCACACCGCCGAGGGCAACCACCTCGGCCCGACGCTGAGCTTCAAGGGCGTCGACAACCCCAGCTACTACCGGCTGTCCGACGAAGACCGGCGTCACTACGTCGACTACACCGGCACCGGCAACAGCCTCAACGTGCGCAGCCCGCACTCGCTGCAACTGATCATGGATTCGTTGCGGTACTGGGTCACCGAGATGCACGTCGACGGTTTCCGCTTCGACCTGGCCGCCACCCTGGCCCGCGAGTTCTACGACGTGGACCGGCTCTCCACCTTCTTCGAGGTGGTGCAGCAGGATCCGGTGGTCAGCCGGGTGAAGCTGATCGCCGAGCCGTGGGACGTCGGCCCCGGCGGCTACCAGGTCGGCAACTTCCCGCCGCAGTGGACCGAGTGGAACGGGAAGTATCGCGACACGGTCCGCGACTTCTGGCGCGGCGAGCCGGCCACCCTCGCCGAGTTCGCGTCCCGCATCTGCGGCTCCGCCGACCTCTACCAGGACGACGGGCGCCGCCCCTTCCACAGCATCAACTTCGTCACCTGCCACGACGGGTTCACCCTGGCGGACCTGGTGTCGTACAACGACAAGCACAACGAGGCCAACGGCGAGGACAACCGGGACGGCGAGAGCCACAACCGGTCCTGGAACTGCGGCGTCGAGGGCGACACCGACGACCCCGGGGTGCTCGCCCTGCGGGCCCGGCAGCGGCGCAACTTCCTGGCCACCCTGATGCTGTCGCAGGGCGTGCCGATGATCGGCCACGGCGACGAGCTGGGCCGCACCCAACGCGGCAACAACAACGCCTACTGCCAGGACAGCGAGCTGGCCTGGGTCGACTGGGACGACGTCGACACCGAGCTGATGGACTTCACCCGCCGGCTGGTCGAGTTCCGCCGCAAGCACCAGGTGTTCCAGCGCCGCCGCTTCTTCACCGGCCTGCCCGTGCACGGCCGGGAGATCGACGAACCGCTGCCCGACCTGGCCTGGTACACCCCGGACGGCCGGGAGATGACCGGCGAGGACTGGGGCAACGACTTCGGCCGCTCGGTGGTGCTCTTCGTCAACGGCGAGGGCATCCGCGAACGCGGCCAGTACGGCCAGCGCCACCACGACAACTCCTTCTTGCTCTGCTTCAACGCCCACGACGCACCACTGGACTTCAACCTCCCGCCGGTCGAGTTCGGCCATCGCTGGGAACTGGTGATCAGCACCGCCGAACCCGACCAGGACAAGGGCACCACCGCAGAGGCCGGCGGCACGCTCTGCGTGCCGGACCGCTCGCTGGTGGTGCTGGAGAGGGTGGCCTGAGATGCCCGTGAACCCGCGCCCCGTCGGCGCCACCTACCGGGTGCAGGTGCGCCCCGGCTTCGACCTGGACGCCACCGCCGGCCTCGCCGGCTACCTCGCCGACCTCGGCGTCACCCACCTCTACAGCGCGCCGCTGCTGGCCGCCGCCCCGGGCAGCACGCACGGCTACGACGTGGTCGACCACCGGCAGGTCAACCCGGAACTCGGCGGCGAGGCGGGCCGCCAGCGGCTGCTGCGGGCACTTCGCGACGCCGGGCTCGGCCTGGTCGTGGACATCGTGCCCAACCATGCCGGGGTGGCCGTGCCGGCGGCCAACCCGCCCTGGTGGGACGTGCTGCGCCGGGGGAGGGCCTCGACGTACGCGCGCTGGTTCGACATCGACTGGGAACGGGGCCGGCTGCTGCTGCCGGTACTCGCCGAGGGCCCCGACGCGCTCGACGACCTCAAGCTCGCCGACGGGGAGCTGCGCTACCACGAGCATCGCTTCCCGATCGCCGACGGCACCGGCGACGGCAGCCCCCGGGAGGTGCACGACCGGCAGCACTACGAGCTGGTCTCCTGGCGGCGCGGCGACGCCGAGCTGGCGTACCGCCGGTTCTTCGCCGTCTCCAGCCTGGCCGGGCTGCGGGTGGAGGACCCGGAGGTGTTCGCCGCCACCCACGAGCTGGTGTTGGCCTGGGCGGCGGCCGGTGAGGTCGACGGCATCCGGGTCGACCATCCCGACGGGCTGCGCGACCCGGCCGGCTACCTGGCCCGGTTGCGCGCCGCCGCCGGTGACGCGTGGCTGGTCGTGGAGAAGATCCTGGAGTACGGGGAGGAACTGCCGGCCTGGCCGGTGGACGGCACCACCGGCTACGACGCCCTCGCCGCGGTCGGCGGGATCTTCGTCGACGGCGACGCCGAGGCCGACTTCACCGCCCTGGACACCCGGCTGGTCGGCCGGGCCACCTCCTGGGCGGACCTGACCCACGACACGAAACTGAACGCCGCCACCCGGCTGCTGTCGGCGGAGCTGACCCGGCTGGCCGCGCTCGCCCCCGACGTCGACCCGGAGGCCGCCCGCGCCGCCCTGGCCGAGCTGGCCGCCGCCTTCGCCGTGTACCGGGGCTACCCGCCCGACGGGGCCCGGCACCTGGCCAACGCCCGCGCCGAGGCGGGCCGCCGGCGCACCGACCTGACCGGCGCGTTGGACGCGATCACCCGGCGGCTGCGCGACCCCGACGACGAGCTGGCCGGCCGCTTTCCCCAGTTCACCGGCGCGGTGATGGCCAAGGGCGTGGAGGACACCGCCTACTACCGGTGGAGCCGGTTCGTGGCGCTCAACGAGGTCGGCGGCAGTCCCACCCACTTCGGCACGCTGCCCGGCCGGTTCCACCGCTTCGCCGCCGCCCGCCACGAGCGTTGGCCGGTCAGCATGACCACCCTCTCGACCCACGACACCAAACGCGGCGAGGACGTCCGCGCCCGCCTCGCCGTCCTCGCCGAGTTGCCGCAACGCTGGGCCGAGCAGGTCACCCGCTGGACGGCGGCGGTGCCGCTGCCCGACGCCGCCCTGGCCCACCTGCTGTGGCAGACCGCCGTCGGCGCCTGGCCGGTCCAGCGGGAGCGGCTGCACGCGTACGCCGAGAAGGCGGCCCGGGAGGCGGCGGCCTCCACCGGTTGGACGGACCCGGACCCGGCCTTCGAGCGGGCGATGCACGCCCTGGTCGACGCCATGTACGACGACCCGGCCGTCAACGCGGAGCTGGCCGCGTTCGCCGCCGAGATCACCCCGCCCGGCTGGTCGAACTCGTTGGGACAGAAGCTGGTGCAGCTGGCCATGCCCGGGGTGCCGGACACCTACCAGGGCACCGAGCTGTGGGACAACTCCCTGGTCGACCCGGACAATCGCCGCCCGGTCGACTTCGGCGTACGCCGGGAACTGCTGGCCCGGCTGGACGCCGGCTGGCAGCCGGCGGTGGACGACACCGGCGCGGCGAAGCTGCTCGTGGTGTCGCGGACCTTGCGGCTGCGCCGCGACCGTCCGGAGCTGTTCGGCGACTACCAGCCGGTCATGGTGCACGGGCCGGCCGCCCGGCACGCCGTCGCCTTCGACCGGGGCGGCGCGATCGCCGTTGCCACCCGGCTGCCGGTGCGGCTCGCGTCGGCCGGCGGCTGGCGGGACACGGCGCTGCAACTTTCCGTCAACGAGGTGTCGTGCCTGTTCACCGGTCGGGTCTACAGTGGCGGACAGGTCCGTCTCGCGGACCTGCTGACCACCTATCCCGTCGCGCTGCTGGTGCCCACCACCTGACCGGGAGGCTGCGTCGTGTCCGAGTTCACGGTCTGGGCGCCCGAGGCGAAGCGGGTGCGGCTGCACCTGCCCGGGTCCGCCGACCACGAGATGCGAGCCGGCCGGGAAGGCTGGTGGCGGGTCGAGGTGCCGAACGCCGGCACCGACTACACGTTCCTGCTCGACGACGACCACCAGCCGCTGCCCGACCCGCGTTCTGCCTGGCAACCCTCTGGTGTGCACGGGCCCAGCCGGCGTTACGACCACGCGGCCTTCTCCTGGACCGACCGATCCTGGACCGGCCGGCAGCTGCCCGGCAGCATCCTCTACGAGCTGCACGTCGGCACGTTCACCCCGGAAGGCACCTTCGACGCCGCGATCGGCAAGCTCGACCACCTGGTCGACCTCGGCGTCGACCTGATCGAGCTGCTGCCGGTCAACGCCTTCAACGGCGAACACAACTGGGGGTACGACGGCGTCTGCTGGTTCGCCCCGCACGAACCGTACGGCGGACCGGACGGCCTGAAACGTCTGGTCGACGCCGCTCACGCTCGCGGCCTGGGGGTGATCCTCGACGTCGTCTACAACCATTTCGGGCCCTCCGGGGCCTACGCGCCGAAGTTCGCGCCGTACCTCGCCGAGCGGAACACCCCCTGGGGCGCCGCGGTCAACCTGGACGGCCCGCACTCCGACGGGGTCCGCCGCTTCATCATCGACAGCGTGCTGATGTGGCTGCGCGACTACCACGTCGACGGCCTGCGCCTGGATGCCGTCCACGCCATGCCCGACACCCGCGCGGTACACCTGCTGGAGGAGATCGCCGTCGAGGTCGAGTCGCTCTCGACGCACCTGGGGCGTCCGCTGTCCCTGATCGCCGAGTCCGACCTCAACGACCCCCGCCTCATCACCCCACGCGAGGCCGGCGGCTACGGCCTGCACGCCCAGTGGAACGACGACGCCCACCACGCCCTGCACACCCTGCTCACCGGTGAACGGCAGGGCTACTACGGCGACTTCGGCACCATGGAATGCCTCGCCGAGGTGCTGACCGGCGCGTTCTTCCACACCGGCACCTGGTCCAGCTTCCGCAGCCGCCAACACGGCCGCCCCGTCGACCCGCGTACCCCCGGCCACCGCTTCGTGGCCTATCTCCAGAACCACGACCAGATCGGCAACCGCGCGGTTGGTGATCGCCTGTCGGCGTCGCTGTCGCCCGCACTGCTGCGGGTCGGCGCGACCCTGCTGCTCACCGCACCGTTCACCCCGATGCTGTTCATGGGGGAGGAGTGGGCGGCGTCGACGCCGTGGCAGTTCTTCACCAGCCACCCCGAGCCGGAGCTGGCCGCCGCGGTGGTCGACGGCCGCCGCCGGGAGTTCGCCGCGCACGGCTGGCCCGCCACCGAGGTGCCGGACCCGCAGGACCGGCAGACGTTCGTACGCTCCCGCTTGGACTGGGCCGAGCTGGACAAACCCGAACACCGGGCGATGTACGACTTCTACCGGCGGCTGATCGCGCTGCGGAGGTCCCGCCCGGAACTGTCGGACCCGCACCTGTTCGCCATCGACGTACGGCACGGTGACCGGTTCCTGGTGATGCGGCGGGGCGGCTGCCTGGTGGCGGCCAACCTGGCCGACAAGCCGCAGCGGGTCACCCTGCCGGGGGTGGCACGCCGGGTGCTGCTGGCCACCGGAGAGGGCGTCACCGTCCAACGCGACCGCATCGAGCTACCAGCGGAAACGGCAGCCATCGTGGCCCTTTGAATCTCGTCGATCATGCAGTTGTGGCACCAGAAATGAGATGGATGCGCAGCTTGTCTGGCACCACAACTGCATGATCGTCGCGGCGGCGTGCTTCGCGGTGCGCGACGGCGGCCGGGTGGTCTGGGGGCGGTGTCGGGCCGGGCAGGGTGGTCAGAGTCCGGCGGCGGCGTCGTACCGGCGGCGCAGGTCGGCCATCTCCGAGGGGGCCAGTGCCTCCTTGAGCGCTTGCTGCGCGTACCTGTCCGGGAACATCTCCCGCAGCCGGTCGACGAACCTGACGTCGGCGGTCGCCTCGACCACCTGGATGCCCGGAGGCTCGGTGGACATGTCCATGATCACCGGACCGGCCAGCTTGACCGCCCAGTCCCAGGGGCGCTTCTGCTCGGCGACCCCGCAGAGGTGGAAGCCGTAGATCGTCTGCACGTCGGCGAGCGTGGCGACCTCGGCCGGCTCGTAGCCGTAGACGTGGACGCCGCAGATCACCGCGGGCTTCGCCTCCTCGTCGGTGGTCACCTGCTGGACATGGTGTCCGGCGTGGTTGTGTGCCCCCGGGTCCGCCTGTTCGAGAGTGGTGCGCATCCAGGTCATGATCTGCCCATGCACATCCACCGGCCTCGTCTGCGACGTGGCCGAGCTGACCAGTACGACCGCGCCGGCCGACACCGCCAGCAGGATCACCTCCATCCACACGAAGCGGTTCCGGTACCACCCCGCGAACTTCTCCCGGAAAATCATGCTTCTCACCTCGTTGCCGGTTCTGGTGCGTTGGCAGACCGCATCGGACGCCACCGGCGTGTCAGACCTTGGGCACGCCGGCCGTCTCGGCGACACGTACCGGTGGATACGTACGGCGGGGACACCTGCCCGGGAATGGGTGCCCGTCGTCGTGGAGATGGCCCGGCGATGCGGCGCGCTGCCGGCACTGCGGTGCTCCCGTGCTGGCCGTTCCCAGCGCGGTTGCCCCCGCGCTGCGGCGATGTGAGCCATTCCAGCACGCCTGGACCCGCTCCGGCAACATCGACGACCCTCAGTGCTGTTTGAGGCCGGCGGGGCACCGATGCAACGGCGTCCGGGGGACACCGGGAGTTCCCACGTCGCCACCGATGGGTCGGCCGGCTCCCAACAGCTCCCAGCTGTGCGGGACCTGCAACGGACGGGCACAGGAAGGCCGTTCGAAGCGTCGCGTACCGGGTAACCGCGGACGGTTCATGCACGTCGGTACCGGAGGAGTCGCGAATGACCAGGATCGGCATCATCATCGGCAGCACCCGGCCGGGGCGTCACGGCGAGACGGTGGCCCGCTGGGTGCACGGCATCGCCGCGAAACGGGTCGACGCCGAGTACGAACTTGTGGATCTTCAGGACTTCAACCTGCCGCACCTCGACGAGATGACGCCCCCGTCACTCGGGCAGTACACCCAGCCCCACACGTTGCGCTGGGCCGAGAAGATCGCCTCATACGACGGGTACGTCTTCGTGACACCGGAGTACAACCACTCCACCTCCGGGGCGCTGAAGAACGCCATCGACTTCCTCTACGCCGAGTGGAACAACAAGGCGGCCGGGTTCGTCAGCTACGGCAGCGTGGGTGGCGCCCGTGCGGTGGAGCACCTGCGCCTGGTGGTGGCCGAGTTGCAGATGGCGGACGTACGGGCGCAGGTGGCTCTGTCACTCTTCACCGACTTCGAGAACTTCACCGCCTTCAAGCCCGGCCCGCACCAGGAGGGTGCGGTGAACACGATGCTCGACCAGCTGGTGGCCTGGAGCGGCGCGTTGGCCGGCCTGCGCGGCGGCACGACGATGGCGACGTCCGAGTCCACGGCATAGCGCCGGGGTGTGGCCGAGCCGGCCGACCGGAGGGGTCCTGATCGAGTGGCCTCGCCGCGACGTCATGTCTGCCGGTCGGTGACGCACATCCAGACACCGGCCGGCGCCGACCCGTGACACCCGGGCGGAAACCTTGACGCTTCGTTTGCATGACAATGCGGCATGGTGCATACTTTTCCCGTGTCCAAGGTACTCACCTCCCTGCCCAACGGTGAACGTGTCGGCATCGCCTTCTCCGGCGGCCTCGACACCTCGGTCGCGGTCGCGTGGATGCGCGACAAGGGCGCGGTGCCCTGCGCCTACACCGCCGACATCGGCCAGTACGACGAGCCCGACATCGCCTCGGTGCCCGGTCGCGCGCTCAGCTACGGCGCCGAGGTCGCCCGCCTGGTCGACTGCCGAGCCGCCCTGGTCGAGGAGGGGCTGGCCGCGTTGACCTGCGGCGCCTTCCACATCCGCTCGGGCGGGCGGGCGTACTTCAACACCACCCCGCTGGGCCGGGCCGTCACCGGGACCCTGCTGGTCCGGGCGATGGTCGCCGACGACGTGCAGATCTGGGGCGACGGCTCCACCTTCAAGGGCAACGACATCGAGCGGTTCTACCGGTACGGACTGCTGGCCAATCCGCAGCTGCGCATCTACAAGCCGTGGCTGGACACCGACTTCGTCACCGAGCTGGGTGGGCGCAGCGAGATGTCGCAGTGGCTGCTGGAACGCGGCCTGCCGTACCGGGACAGCGCCGAGAAGGCGTACTCCACCGACGCCAACATCTGGGGCGCCACCCACGAGGCGAAGACCCTGGAGCACCTCGACACCGGCATCGAGACGGTCAACCCGATCATGGGGGTCCGGTTCTGGGACCTGTCGGTGGAGATCCCGACCGAGGACGTCACCATCGGCTTCGACCAGGGCCGCCCGGTGACCGTCAACGGGAAGGAGTTCGCCAGCGCGGTCGACCTGGTGCTGGAGGCCAACGCCATCGGTGGCCGGCACGGCCTGGGCATGTCGGACCAGATCGAGAACCGGATCATCGAGGCCAAGAGTCGGGGCGTCTACGAGGCGCCCGGCATGGCGTTGCTGCACGCCGCGTACGAGCGGCTGGTCAACGCCATCCACAACGAGGACACCCTGGCCAACTATCACAACGAGGGCCGCCGCCTCGGCCGGCTGATGTACGAGGGCCGTTGGCTGGACCCGCAGGCGCTGATGCTGCGCGAGTCGCTGCAACGCTGGGTCGGCACGGCGGTCACCGGCGAGGTGACGCTGCGGCTGCGCCGGGGCGAGGACTACTCGATCCTCGACACCACCGGCCCGTCCTTCAGCTACCACCCCGACAAGTTGTCGATGGAGCGTACGTCGGACTCGGCCTTCGGCCCGCAGGACCGGATCGGCCAGCTCACCATGCGCAACCTCGACATCGCCGACTCGCGGGCCAAGCTGGAGCAGTACGTCAACCTCGGCCTGGTCGGCGGTGCCGCACCGCAGCGGGTGGTCGGCGCCGCGCAGGCGGCCTCGACCGGGCTGATCGACGCGATGCCGCAGGGCGGCGCCGAGGCGATCGCCTCCGGGGCGTGTCCTCGGCCGACGACGAGGCCCTCGACCGCGCGGCGATGGAGTTCGGCGTCGACTGACCCGGCCACCGGCCGGCACGGACCGGACCGTGCCGACCTGGAACGCGCCGACCGCCGCCGGCGGCGGCTCGGCGACGCCGACCGCCCCGCTGGTCAGGGAATCGGCCACTCGTGGACCGGGCGGTTGCTGTGCATCAGCTCCACGTAGTGCCGGACGACCTCCCGCAGGGCCTCCGGTCGGTCGAGGTGGTCGGTCGACTCCAGTCGGTGCAGCGTCTCCACCTGCCAGCTGGCGCCGTTGCGGCCGGTCAGGCAGCGCTGCTCGATGATGCCGAGCAGCCGGTCCCGCTCGGGTGGCGCGACGCCCCAGCAGTCCAGGCCGTGGTGGGCCAGCGGCAGCAGGCGGCGCAGCACCAGCTCGGTCACCGGCAGGTAGCCCAGACCGGGCCAGAAGATGTGGGCGTCGATGCCGTGCCGGGCGCAGGCGTTGAAGTTCTCCTCGGCGGCGCTGAACGACATCTGCGACCACAACGGCCGGTCCGCCTCGGCGAGCGCGCGGACCAGCCCGAAGTAGAACGCCGCGTTGGCGACGGTGTCCAGCACCGTCGGTCCGGCCGGCAGGACGCGGTTCTCCACCCGCAGGTGCGGCCGGCCCCGGAGCACGTCGTAGACCGGCCGGTTCCACCGGTAGATGGTGCCGTTGTGCAGCCGCAACTCGGAAAGGGCCGGCACGCCGCCGGCGGCGAGCGTCTCCGAGGGGTCCTCGGGGTCGCAGACCGGCAGCAGCGCCGGGAAGAACCGCACGTTCTCCTCGAACAGGTCGAACACCGAGGTGATCCATCGTTCCCCGAACCACACCCGGGGCCGTACGCCCTGCGTCTTGATCTCCTCGGGGCGGGTGTCGGTGGCCTGCCGGAACAGCGGGATCCGGGTCTCGCGCCACAACTCCCGGCCGAAGAACAGCGGCGAGTTGGCGCCGAGTGCCACCTGGATGCCGGCGATCGCCTGCGCGGCGTTCCAGTAGTCGGCGAACTGGTTCGGGCCGACCTGGAGGTGGAACTGGGTGCTGGTGCAGGCCGCCTCCGGCGTGATGGTGTCGGCGGTGACGGCAAGCCGCTCCACCCCGTTGATGGAGATCCTCAGGTCCTCGCCGCGGGCGGCGAAGATCTGCTCGTTGAGCAGCGCGTACCGGGGATTGGCCGACAGCGTGGCGGCGGTCAGATGCTCGGGGAGCACGGTGGGCAGGATGCCGATCATCACCAGTCGCGCGCCGACGCTCCGGGCCTGCTCGTCGGCCGAGTTCAGGCTGGCCCGTACGTGCTCCTCGAACTCGGCGGTGCCGGTGCCGGCCAACCGCCGGGGCGCGACGTTGATCTCGATGTTGAACTGGCCGAGCTCGGTCTGGAAACTTGGGTCGGCCACCGCCCGCAACACGTCGGCGTTGCGCATCGCCGGCATCGACCGCTCGTCGACCAGGTTCAGCTCGATCTCCATGCCGGTCATCGGCCGGTCGACGTCGAACCGGGACTCGCGCAGCATCTCGGCGAACACGTCGAGGCAGCGGCGTACCTTGTCCCGGTAGCGAGCCCGGTCCTGGCGGCTGAAGGTCTCCACGCCGACTTCCTCGCCCATTGGTCACCACCCTGTCACCGCTGGTACCCCCAACGTCGCACGTCCATGCCCTCCGGGGAAGCCCGGACCGCCGGGTCGTCCACCATTCGGCAGGCGGCCCGACGGGCGGCGACGCCGCTCGCGGACGCGTGCCCGGCGGTGCCGGCTCGCGCCGGTAGCATGACCGACGTGCGCGAAAAGGTGACCCGGCTGTTCGTGGTGGCGGCGATCGCGGAGGCGATCTCCTGGGCCGGTCTGCTGGCCGGGATGGTGGCCAAGTACGGCCCGCCCGGCAACGAGCTGGGGGTGCAGATCTTCGGCCCGGTCCACGGCGCGCTCTTCGTGGCGTACGGGTTGCTGGTGCTGGCCGTGGCCCGGGTGCACCGGTGGAGCCTGCCGACCACCGGTGTGGCGTTGGCCTGCGCGGTGCCGCCGTTCGCCACGCTGGCCTTCGAGCGGTGGGCGCGGCGGCGCGGCATGCTCGCCGTCACCGAGCCGGCCCGCGAGCCGGCTCGGGCGGGCTGACTCCCGGACTAGGCCGGCCCGTCGGCCAGGAACCTCCGCAGCGTGTCGGCGAGCTGGTCGGGGGCCTCCTCGGCCATGTGGTGACCCGACTCGATCGGCACCGCCCGGGCGTCGTCGGCCCAGTCCCGCCAGATGGCCGTCGGGTCGCCGTACAGCTCGACCAGGTCGTCGCGGGTGGACCAGGCGAACAGCACCGGACAGCCGATCCGGCGTCCGGCGGCCCGGTCGGCGTCGTCGGCCGCCCGGTCCGGCCCCAGCCCGGCCCGGTAGTCCTCGCACATCGCGTGCACGGTGGCCGGGTCGTGGATGGCCCGGCGGTAGGCAGCAGTGCCCTCGTCCGGGGGGCCGGAAACCGGCCCGGGAGCCTCAGGTCAGCGCGGTGCAGGCGGCCACCGTGGCGAGCACCAGCCCGCCCAGCACGGCCTGCAGCAGCAGCGGCGGACCCAGGTGGGACCACATGGTGGCGGTGCGGGGGCGGAGCAGTTGCACGGTGGTGAGGTTGACGATCCGTTCGATCTTCGGTGCGAGGTCGGGGTCGCCCTGGTCGCGCAGGGTCAGCTGGACGTGGTCGCCCGGGTGCAGGGCGCTCTGCGGCAGGTGCCCGTGCAGCTCCACCTCGTACAGCCGGCCGTCGGTGTCGCGCAGGCGGACCGGGGTGACCAGGTATTCCGGCCCCTTCTTCAGCTCCTTGAAGCTGCGCCGACCCGTGCCGGAGCCGGCGGAGAGCACGGCCCGCACGAGTTTGGCGAGCAGGCTGGCGACCCCGGCGGCGGCGAGCACCACCACCAGGATCGGCTGCCCCACGCGCACCTCCCGGGGATAGCCGTCCATCAGGCGCACGATCTGCGCGGTGAGGATCCGGCCGGTGGGGTGCAGGCTGCGCCGGGAATACGATGTCGTGTCCATGATCACCACCCAGAGTCCGTTTCCGCCTACAGATCGTATCGATCCTCCGGGTTGAACGACGTGAATGAACACCGGTCACGCGGCTGCCGGCAGGTGACAACCCGGATGGTGCGGGTAAGCGGTGGGCCGAGCCGGAAAGGGGTCGAGCATGCAGCTGTCCTTCCTGCGCCCGCTCTACCAGCGTCCAGGCCCGTGGTGCTCGGTCTACCTGGACGCTTCGCTGGACACCGAGGACGCGCACCCGGCACTCGATCTGCGGTGGCGCGGCCTGCAACGGCAACTGGCCGAACAGGGGGCGGACGAGCCGACCGTCGCCGCCATCGACCGGGTGGTGCGCGGACACGACCCGATGCCCGGCGACTACGGTCTGGCCGTCTTCGGCGCCCAGGGGCGGGTGGTGCTCTCCGAGTACCTGTCCGCCCCGCCACGGCGGGACCTGGCCGCGTACGCGCCGTTGCCGCACGTGATGCCGCTGCTGGCCCAGCGGGGCGAGCAGGTGGCCTGGGTGCGGGTGCTGGCCGACCGGACCGGCGCCGACGCGATGTCGGTCAGTGCCGGCGGAGTGCCCCGCCGGGCGCACGTCGTCGGCCGCGAGAGTTACCAGCTGCGCCGGGTCAAGCCGGGCGGGTGGTCCCAGTCGCGCTACCAGCGTGCCGCCATGGAGGCGTGGCATCACAACGCAGGCGACGTCACCGCGGCCACCGTGGAGCTGGCCGAGCGGATCGGTGCCGAGGTGGTGGTGGTGGCCGGCGACGTCCGCGCCACCGGCATGATCGCCGCGCAGATGCCGGAACGCTGGCAGGACCTGGTGGTACGCACCGACGCGGGTTCGCGGGCCGGCGGCGCGGACCAGACGCTGTTGGACGACCTCACCGTGCAGACCATCGCCGAGGTGGCCGACCAGCGGGTGAACGCCGCGCTGGACCGCTTCGGCATGCAGGAGGACGTCGGCGCGGGCCTCGACGCCGTGGTCGCCGCGCTGCAGCGCAACCAGGTCGACACGATGCTGATCGTGGACGACCCGTCCGCCGACGGCGAACTGTGGATCGGCCCGTCGGCCACCGACATCGCCACCGAGCCGAGCCACCTCGCCACGGTGGCCGAGCCGGCGCGGGTCCGTGCCGACGCGGCGCTGGTGCGCGCCCTGGCGGGCACCGACGCCGAGCTGACCGTGCTCGGCCTGGACGAGGCACCGCAGCTGACCGACGGGGTGGGTGCGGTGTTGCGCTACGTCGACCCGGTCACCCCCGGACGGGGCGGTGCCTGAGCCGAGCGCGGCCGACGCGGTCGTCGCGCGGCTGCTGGCCTGGCGGGTTCCCGGGTCTTCGGCCAGCCGGGCGGGGCGGTCGCGCCACTGGTGGAGGCGATCGAGGCCACCGGCGGCGACCCGGAGTTCGTGTCCGCCCGGCACGCCGAGAGCGCCGCGTTCATGGCGACCGGACACGCCCGGTTCACCGGCCTGGCCGGGGTCTGCCTGGCGCCCGGCGGGTCGGCTGCCCTCGGTCTGCTCGGCGGTCTCGACGCCGCCCGGCGGGACCGCCTACCGGTGCTGGCCCTGGTGGCCGATCCGGCCGACACACCCGGCACCACCGGCTACGGCCCCGGCGGCCCCGGCGCCGAACACGCTGCGGTCGTCGGGCGAACTGGCGACGGGTGGTGGGACGCCGGCCGGCTGTTCGCCGGGGTCTGCCACCGCGTCCGGCGCGCCGTCGACCTGGCGCGGGTGCCGCAGCTGATGGACGAGGCGCTGCGGGCCGCGGTGCAGGGCGCCGGCCCGGTCTGCCTGGTGCTGCCCCGGCATCCCGCCACCGGCCGGTTCCCGGGCGTCAGCACCGGTGGTTCGGTCGACCCGCGGCTGGTCCTCGACGAGCTGGCCGGCCGGCTGCCCCGGCCCAGCACCGTCACCGTCGACGGCGGTCTGCTGCTGGCACACCACACCCGCCAGCTGCGGGTGCCGACCGGTGTCGCCGTCTGGCCGGCCGATCCGTCCGGGGTGCCCGGCCTCGCGTTGCCGTACGCCCTCGCGGCCAAGCTGGCCGCCCCCGACCGCCCGGTGGTCGCCCTCGTCGCCGACGACGGGATGCGGTCGCACGGACTGGCCGAACTGGTCACGATCGCCCGACGGCGATCGGCCTGGCCCGATCCCAGACTGGTCGTCCTGGTGCTGAACACGCGGTCCGGCCATCCCCGGACGATGGATCCGGCCCGGCCGGTCACCGACGACGTGCCGTACGCAGGCTGGGCGCGACTGCTCGGCCTGCACGGCCTGCGCGTCGACCGGCCGGGCCTGGTCGGCGCCGGCTGGGACGAGGCGTTAACCTCCGATCGGCCGTGCGTGCTGGAGGTGGTGGTCGACCCGCTGGCCGTGCCCCGGGTGGAGCCGACCGGGTCCGGTGCGGCGCGAGCGGGACGCGACGTCCGGCCGGAGCCGCTCGCACCGCCGGGCGGGCCGGTCGAGCCGGCAGCGGTGGGCTCCGGTGCGGCGTTGCGGCACGGTGGGGCGCGGTGGCCGGACGGGTCACCGGTGTCCGGGCCGCGAGGGACCCACCGCTGACGGGCGTTCTGGCGCGGCGGGGCACCGGTGTCCGGGCCGCGAGGCAGGCGCCACGGACGCCGGGATGCGGTCGTCGGCTCCGCCGTGGCCCCTGTCGCCGGGAACGGTCAAGGTCACCTGGTTGATGCCGCCCGGTGGGGGGATGCCCTGTTTAAGCCGCATCGAGGCGGGAAGCCGGGCCGCGTGGTGAGCGAACGAGGCAGGGTGGGGCCGGTGCGCAAGGCGCGTCCAGAGCTGACGGCGGCCGGCGCCGGCATGGCCGGCGACCGGGTCGTGGCGGCCGCCAGCACCGCCCGGATCCTCGTCGCGGCCACCGCCCGCGCACTGCGCGGCAGCGACTGTGCCGACCTCGGCCACGCCGGGCCGGTCTCCCGCTTCGCCGGCACGCCCGATCCGGTCCGGCGGGCCGCCGCGATCCGCTCCGTCGGCCGGATCGCCCTCACCGCCGGACAGGCGGCCGAGGTCGACGCGGAACGGGTCGCCCGGTGGTTCGTCGACCAGTACCCGCGCCGCCGGTACCCCGGCGTGCTGCTCGGCTCCCCGCACGGCGGTGCCGTACACCTGGCGGCGGCGCTCGGGATCCCGTGGCTACCCGCCGGGTTCGAGATGACCGCACACTGGCCGCACGGCGCGGTGGACCGCCCGCGGGCCGCCCTGGACCACGGTGCGGCGCTCGCCGGCCGGCTCCTCGCCGGCAACCCCGACCTGCACCTGCGTCAGGTGCACTGCCCGGCCAGCCGGGGTGCGCTGGCCGGGGTGACCGTGGCGCTGGCCGCCCGCTGGCAGGCGCCGCCGACCGCGTACCGGAGGTTCCTGGCCGAGCAACTGGCCCCGGGCGCGCCGGTGCTGGTGCTCGCCGACGCCCGGACGTGGCCGGTGGTGGCGGCGGCCGGGGGCACAGCTTCCAGCTGGGCTGCCCGGCCAGCGGCCTGAGCCCGGTGGACTTCCACCCCGACAGCCACGCGCTGCGGCAGGTACTGCGTTCGGTCGGCGGCGACAGCGCGCACTGGGAGCCACCGGAGATCGCCGCCCCGCCCGGCGCCGCCGAGCACGGGGTCGAGCCCGGTTTCGAACGGGGCGTGCGGGATTGGACCTTCCGGCACGGGCATCCGCTGCACCGGATCCTGGTCCCCGCACCGGAGGCGCTCAGCGCCGCCACCGCCGACCTCTACCGGTGGTGGCTGCGCGCCGCCGGCAAGACCGGCGACCGGTTGGTCGTCGAATGCGGCCGGCTGCTCGACCCGTGGCAGGTGATCCGGGCCGGCCTGGTGCCGTACTGGTGTGAGAACGCCACCCGGCGCAGCGTCGAGCAGGCGGAGTGGTGGCTGGCCGGCAGTGAGCCGTTCAGCTCGGTCGACGTGTTGCCGGAGCCGCCGGGCGTACGCTCGCCGGCGTTGGCCGGACTGCCGCAGTGGCTGGCGGTCGCCGGCTTCGGCCGGCGGCGCCGCGCCCTGGACCGCGCCTCCGCCCGGGGCTACCCGGTCACCTCGGTGCCCACCCGCCGGGCCACCGAGGTGCTCCGCGGCCAGCCGTACGACCTGCCGAGCCCGGCGCCGCTCGCGGTGCCCGAGGCACTCGCCGCGCTGCGCGACGCCGGCACCCACCACGGCCTGCTGATCTGTTGAGACGGGCCTGACGAAACATCCTCGCGAACCCGCGATCCCGTGATTGAGTACCTACGGAGCGGGAACACCGCCGGCTGCGACAGGCTGATCACCTCGCGCCGCACGGCGCCGTCGCCCCGCTGGCATCCCAGTCACGTAACCCACTTAACAGGCCCGTGCGTGCCTACGCGCGTGCCCGGTGTCGGCGAATCCGGGCGGGTCCTTCCTGAGGGAGGCGCGGATGTTCGGACAGACCACCACGACCACACCACCACCCACCGATCGGGGGCTTGAGGACCTGGACGCGGCGGCACTGGCGTACGCGGCGCGGATCGAAGGACTGCCACCGGAACGTCGCCAGGAGGCACGCGACGACCTGGTCCGCTTCGCGCTGCCGTTCGCGGGCCGGCTGGCCCGCCGCTACCGGGGGCGCGGGGAACCGTTGGAGGATCTGGAGCAGGTGGCCCGTCTGGGGTTGGTCAACGCGGTCGACCGGTACGACCCCGAACGGGGCTCGTTCACCGCGTACGCGGCGATCACCATCGTGGGTGAGATCAAGCGGCACTTCCGGGACCGCACCTGGGGTGTGCACGTGCCCCGCCGGCTGCGCGACCTGATCCTGGAGGTGGGCCAGGCGACAGCGGCGCTGACAAGCGAGCTGTCCCGGGCGCCGACCGTCGCCGAGTTGTCGAAACGGCTGGATACCCCGGAGGTGGAGATCCTCGCGGCGCTGGAGTCGGCGGCCGGCTACAGCCCGGCCTCGCTCAACGCGCCGGTCGGTGGGGAGAGTTCGGCGGAGTTCGGCGACCTCGTCGGCGAGTCGGACATCGCCCTGGAGTCCGTCGACGACCGGGTGACCGTCAGCGGCCTGCTGCACCGCCTGCCCTGGCGGGAGCGGCGGATCCTCGCCATGCGGTTCTACGGCAACCAGACCCAGGCCGAGATCGCGGCCCGGTTCGGCATCTCGCAGATGCATGTGTCCCGGCTGCTGTCGCGGGCGCTGACCTGGCTGCGTCAGGCGATGCTCGCCGACGCGCCGCCGCCCTGGCAGAACGGCCCCGCCGAGTCGGAGGCGGCCGGCCCGCCCCGCCCGGCCGGGGTGCGGGCCAGGTAGGCGGCGGTACGAGACGTCGGTGGGGCGGCACCGATCCCGGTGCCGCCCCACCCGTACCCGCCGGTCGGGTCAGTTCTCCGTCGTGTCGCCGGGCCCGCGTGGATGCCGCCACCGGTCGTTGGCCTGCGGCTCGCGGTCGGCCCCCAACGGGTTCTCCTCCGGTTCGTCGGTCTCGTCGAAGCTGGGCCGGCGCACCTCCTCCGGCTCCGGCACCTCGACCGGCCGGGCGCCGGACTGCGGCGCGGGTTCGTAGGCGACCGCCTCGCGTGCGCCGTGGGCTCCTTCGGCGCTGGGCGATTCGGGTACGTGTTCCTCGCGGTGCAGTTCTTCGCTGAACTCCTGCGGTGGCCGGGTGGTGCGTTGTGGCAGGTCTCGACCCAGGTCGGAGACGAGTTCGCCGTACTTGGCGTCGAAGGCGGGGCGCTCGGACCGGATCCGGGGCATCCGGTCGAAGTTGCGCAGTGGCGGCGGGCAGGTGGTGGCCCACTCGAGGGAGTTGCCGAAGCCCCAGGGGTCGTCGACGGTGACCTGTGCGCCGTAGCGCCAGGATTTCCAGGCGTTCCAGATGAAGAAGAGGGTGGACGCGCCGAGCACGAACGAGGAGATGCTGGAGATCGTGTTCAGCGTGGTGAAGCCGTCGGTGGGCAGGTAGTCGGCGTAGCGCCGGGGGAAGCCCTCGGCACCCAGCCAGTGGTGCACCAGGAAGGTGCCGTGGAAGCCGAGGAACATGGTCCAGAAGTGGAGCTTGCCGAGCCGTTCGTCGAGCATCCGTCCGGTCATCTTGGGCCACCAGAAGTAGAAGCCGCCGAACAGGGCGAAGACCACGGTGCCGAAGACCACGTAGTGGAAGTGCGCCACCACGAAGTAGCTGTCGTGGGTGTGCCAGTCGGCCGGCGGGCTGGCCAGCAGCACGCCGGTCAGCCCGCCGAGGAGGAACGTGACCAGGAAGCCGATGGAGAACAGCATCGGCGTCTCGAAGGTGAGCTGCCCCTTCCACATGCTGCCGATCCAGTTGAAGAACTTCACCCCGGTGGGCACCGCGATGAGGTAGCTGAGGATGCTGAAGAAGGGCAGCAGCACCTGACCGGTGGCGAACATGTGGTGCGCCCAGACCGTCATGGACAGCACGGAGATCGCGATGGTGGCCAGCACCAGACCGGTGTAGCCGAAGATCGGCTTACGGGAGAAGACCGGGATGATCTCGGTGATGATGCCGAAGAACGGCAGCGCGATGATGTAGACCTCGGGATGGCCGAAGAACCAGAACAGGTGCTGCCAGAGCATCGGCCCGCCGGTGTCCGGGTTGAAGACCTGCGCGTCGAGCAGCCGGTCGGCGGCCAGCGCGAGCAGCGCGGCGGCCAGCAGCGGGAAGACCAGGATCACCAACACGCTGGTGAACAGCATGTTCCAGGTGAAGATCGGCATCCGGAACATGGTCATGCCCGGCGCGCGCAGGGTCAGGATCGTGGTGATCAGGTTGACCGCGCCGAGGATGGTGCCGAGTCCGGAGACCACCAGGCCGATCACCCACATGTTCGCCCCGGCGCCGGGGGAGTGTTCGACGGTGCTCAGCGGCGTGTACGCGGTCCACCCGAAGTCGGCCGAGCCGGCCGGGGTGAGGAAGCCGCCGATGACCATCAGCCCGCCGAACAGGTAGAGCCAGTACGCCAGGGCGTTCAGCCGGGGGAACGACACGTCCGGCGCGCCGATCTGGATCGGCACGATGTAGTTGCCGAACCCGAACGCCGCCGGGGTGGCGAACAGCAGCAGCATCACCGCACCGTGCGAGGTGAACAGCTGGTTGTACTGCTCCGGGGAGAGGATCTGCATGCCCGGTCGGGCCAGCTCGGCGCGCATCACCATCGCCTCGATCCCGGCCACCAGGAAGAAGCCGAACGAGGTGAGCAGGTAGAGCAGACCGATCTGCTTGTGGTCGGTGGTGGCCAGGAACCTGACCAGCGAGGCGCCGGGGACCGGTCTGCGCAGCGGTCCGGGATAGCCGCCGAAGCGGGCCGGCGCGAGAATCGCCGGCCCCCGGTCCTGGCCAGGTTCGGTGGTTACCCGCTTGGGCATGAACGCTCACCCCGCTGACGACAGAAAGGACGGGCGTGGCTACCCGCCCCGCCGACCATGTAACCAGGCGAGAGCGGTAATTTCGGTCAATTCGCGGGTAGCGTGGCCCAGACGGCCTTTCCGTCGCCGGTCGGCGCGCTGCCCCAGCGGTCGGCCAGCTCGCGTACCAGCAACAGCCCGCGGCCGCCCTCGTCGCGTTGCCCGGCCCGGCCGGGCTCGGCCGCGGCGTGGCTGCCGTCGACCACCGTCAGGTGCAGCCACGGCCGGCGCAGGGTCACCGTGACCTGCATCGGCGTGCCGGCGTGCCGGACCACGTTGCCGACCAGCTCGCTGAGCACCACCGAGGCCGGGCCGACCGCCTCCGGCAGGTTCCACCGCGTGCAGGCGTCGGCGACCAGTTCCCGGCCCGGCGGCAGGCCGCAGCCACCGGCTCCAGGCTGACCCGCAGCCGGGGGCGGCTGCCGCGTCGGCGACCTGGGTCGCTTCGGTGCAGGTGTCGCGCACCGGCACCACCCGGCAGGCGGTCGACCCGGCCAGTGAGGCGGCGACCTCCGGTCCCGGCGCGCAGAGCACCATCGGCACGACCGGCCAGTCCGCGGCGCGGCGCGCCGCGGCGGCGAAGACCGACACCGCCAGCCGGTCCCGCACGGCCAGCTCGGCCAGGTCGACCACCAGTGTGTCGGGCTGGCGGGCCAGGCACCGGTCCAGGACGTCGTACGCCTGGCGCATGGTGGTCATGTCGAGGACGCCGACGAGGCGTACGACGGTGCCCGGTGACCCGTCGTGGACCTCGCAGGTGATCCGGCTCGCCATCGCCACCCTCGTCTCGCCGGCTTTGCGGAGCCTGCCAGATACCCGCCCGTTCACCCGGTGAAACCGCGCCGTGGCGTCACCGACAGCTCAGGCGGCGTGCAGCCGCGGTGTGCTGCCGAGCCGCCGGAGCTGCTCGTAGAGGGCGAGGTAGCGGCGGGCCATCACGGCCGGGGTGAACCGGGCCGCGGCCTCCCGGCGACACTCGTCCGGCTCCAGCAGGTCGGCGGCGAGCACGAGGTCGGCCAGTTCCTCCTCGTCCCCGGTGAGCAGCCCGGTGCGCCCGTGGTCGATCAGTTCCGGCAGGCAGCCCCGGGCCATCGCCACCACCGGTGTCCCCAGGGCCAGCGACTCCACCACCGCCGTGCCACCCGGCTCCTCCCAGCGCAGCGGGAACAGCGTGGCCCGGGCACCCGCGAGCAGGATGTCCCGGTCCCGACCGGCCACCGTGCCGATCCACCGCACCCGGTCACCGTCGAGGAACGGGACCACCTCGTCGTGGAAGTACCGCACGTCCGGATTCTGCCGCGCGTCGTCGCCGGCCGCGGCGAGGTCCGCCGGCCGGTGGTACGGGCCGACCGGCCCGGCCAGCACCAGCGGGAACCCGACCCGCCGGGCCAGCCGGACCGCCACGTCCTGCCCCTTACCCGGGTTGACCCGGCCCAGCACCAGCACGTACCCGCCCTTGGCCATCCGGGGACGCCGGTGCGCCTCCTCGGCGAGCGGGGTGGCCAGGTGCACGTGCCCGACCGAGTGCTTCAGCAGCGCCTTCGGCGCCCGGTTCAGCTGCGCGCCCGACACCCCGTTGACCCGGACCCGGTCTCCGCCGTCGAGACCGCCGTACAGCTCCGGATGCTTGGTCAGGTCCCAGTGCAGGGTGTGCAGCACCGGCGGCGCGTCCGGCCCCATCGCGGCGAGCGTGGCCAGGCCCACCGCCTCCACGTGGTCGTGCACCAGGTCGATGTCGTCGCGGGCGTGCAACTCGCGCACCACGGCGGCCAGGTGCGCCTGGGCGACGCCGCAGACCTGGTTGTACGGCCGCTGGAGGGCGCCGAACTGGCCTTCGGCGAAGACGGTGATCCGCTCGTCGACCGGCACGGTGCTGGTGCCCACCGAGGCGAGCACCACCCGTACGCCGAGGCGCCGCAGCGGCGGCACCAGCGTGGCGACGACGTTCTCGATCCCGCCGTAGCCGCGGGGCGGCACCGACAGCCACGGACCGGCGTTCATCAGGACGGTGAGACCCATCGTGTCGCGTCCCTCCCCTCGGCGGACCGATGGCCGGTCGAACCCCGGCCATCGGTCGCCTCCGGCGTCCGGCCGCCCCGGCTGACCCGCCGGCCGTTCAGGCGGCGGCCACCCGGCGCCGTGGCACCTGATGCCGCAGCTGCGCCAGCGGCGGTCGCTCCTCGACGGCGACGTCGCTGACCACGATCTCCCGGTCCAGGTTCGGCAGGGCCTCGGTGCCGCCGCGGCGGAACTGGGTCAGCAGGGCGGTGGGCAGCACCTCCGGGTTCGCCCAGCCTCGTCGTTGCAGTCGCGACCAGGCGGTGAGCATGATCTGGGCGGACATCCGGCCCAGCGCGGCGGTGTCCTGGTGCCGGTGTTTGCGCTCGCCCAGATCCACCTGGGCCAGCGCGTCCAGGCCGACGAGTTCGAGCAGGTCGATCAGCATGGCGGTCTCGACGCCGTAACCGGAGACGAACGGCACCTGCGCCAGCACCTCGCGGCGCCCGGCGTACTCGCCGGCGAGAGGTTGCACGAAACCGGCCAGTTCCGGCCAGAACAGGTTCAGCATCGGGCGGGCCATCAGCTCCGTCACCCGCCCGCCCCCGTCGGCCTCCACGCCGCTCGTGCTGACCAGCGGCCGGTGGTAGAAGCCCTTGACGAAGTCGACCGACCGGTCGGTGAGCAGCGGCCCGAGCAGCCCGGTGACGAAATGCGGACGGAACTCCCGCAGATCGGCGTCGACGAAGGCCACCACGTCGCCCTCGGCCGCCGCCAGCCCGGCCCAGAGCGCGTCGCCCTTGCCGGTCAGCCGGGGCAGCCCGCGGGTCATCGCGTCCTGGCTGACCACCTCCGCGCCGGCGGCCCGGGCCACCGACGCGGTGCGGTCGGTGGACCGTGAGTCGACCACGATCAGCTCGTCGACCAGCGACACCCGGTCCATCAGGTGCTCGCGGATGGTCGCCACGATCGCGCCCACGGTGGCTTCCTCGTTGCGAGCCGGCAGCACCACGCTGACCCGGCTGTCCCCCTTGGCACGCAGCAACCGCCGCGTCGGCCAGTCGGCCGCTGAGGTGGTCCGATAGGTGGCCCAGGCCTCCACCACCGGCGAGACCAGAGATTCGTCGTTGCGCACAGGCACCCCCTCGTCGGCGGGAAGACCGGGAAGTAGATTTCCCAGCACCCCGCACGCTAACCGGATCCGTCCTCCCAGCTTGATCACGACCGTGCTCCGGGCACGTTCCCGGCGGATGAACGTTTGATTGCGCCGGCCGGGGGACCCTCTCGGACCGGCGCTGAGGGGCACGAATGCGACGGCGCGCCGGGCGGGCCGCGAAAGCCGCCTCTCGTCGCGTACCGTTGCCGCTCATGGGTGTGTCGCAACGGTTGAAGACCAGGTTCCGCCGGTTCCTCCAGCGCCCGGGGACCACGGTCGACCTGGCCCCGCTGGAGAAGCTGCTGCCGGCCATCGAAGCGCGCGAGGAGGAGATCTCGGCGTTCGACGACGCCGAGCTCACCGAGGCGGCTGCGGCGGCGTCGAGCTACGAGGAGATCTGCGCGCTCGGCCGCGAGGCCGCCCGCCGCGGCATCGACCAGCGGCCATACGACGTGCAGCTGCTCGGCGCGATGTCGCTGCTCGCCGGCAAGGTCGCCGAGATGGCCACCGGTGAGGGCAAGACCCTCACCGCCGCGATCGCCGCGTACGGGCACGTCCGGCTCGGCAACGGGCCGGTGCACGTGCTCACCGTCAACGACTACCTGGCCCGCCGCGACGCCCAGTGGATGGAGCCGATCTACACCCTGCTCGGGCTCACCGTCGGCTGGGTCAACGAGGCGTCCACGCCGATCGAGCGGCGCGCCGCGTACGCCTGCGACGTGACCTACGTCTCGGTCAGTGAGGCCGGCTTCGACTTCCTGCGCGACCAGCTCGTCACCGACGTCGACGACCGGGTGCAGCGCCCGCTGCGCACCGCCATCGTCGACGAGGCCGACTCGATCCTGATCGACGAGGCCCGGGTGCCGATGGTGCTCGCCGGCTCGGTGCCCGGCGAGCAGGACCCGGTGCACGCCGCCGCAGCGCTGGTGCGCGGTCTGCGCCGGGGCAGGCACTACACGGTCGCCGAGGACGGCCGGAGCGTGGCGTTCACCTCCACCGGCCTGGCCTCGGTCGAGGCCAAGCTCGGCATCGACCTGTACGACGAGGAGAACGTCGAGCAGCTATCGGCGGTGAACGTGGCGTTGCACGCGCACGCCCTGCTGCACCGGGACGTGGACTACATCGTCCGGGACGGCACGGTCGAGTTGATCGACGAGATGCGCGGCCGGGTCGCCCAGCGTCGCCGCTGGCCCGACGGGCTCCAGGCGGCGGTCGAGGCCAAGGAGGGTCTGGACGCCACGGCCGAGGGCGAGGTGCTCGGCACCATCGCGGTGCAGGCGTTCATCGGCCTGTACCCGAAGCTGTGCGGCATGACCGCGACGGCGGTGCTCGTCGGCGACCAGCTGCGCGAGTTCTTCGGCCTGGAGGTCGCGGTCATCCCGCCGAACACCCCCTGCGTGCGGGTCGACGAGACGGACCGGATCTACGCCACCCGGGCGGAGAAGGAGGAGGCGCTGATCGACGAGATCAAACGCTGCCACTCCGACGGACGCCCGGTGCTGATCGGCACCCTCGACGTCAAGGAGTCCGAGCAACTGGCCGCCGGCCTCAACGCGGCGGGCGTGTCGTGCGTGGTGCTCAACGCCAAGAACGACGACGAGGAGGCGGCGATCATCGCCGAGGCCGGCGCGCACGGCGCGGTGACCGTCTCCACCCAGATGGCCGGTCGTGGCGTGGACATCCGGCTCGGTGGCAGCGACCAGGCCGACCGGGACCGGGTGGCCGAGCTGGGTGGCCTCTACGTGATCGGCGGCGGCCGGCACGACAGCCGCCGCGTCGACGACCAGCTGCGCGGCCGGGCCGGCCGGCAGGGCGACCCGGGCGGGTCGGTCTTCTTCGTCAGCCTGGAGGACGACCTCGTCGTCCGGCACGCCGGCGACGCGGTGCCGCCGTCGCCGCGGATGAACGCCGACGGCCTGGTCACGGATCCGCAGGTGGACTACGCCGTCGAGCACGCCCAGCGGGTGGCGGAGGGGGTCAACCACGAGATCCACCGCAACACCTGGCGCTACAGCGTGGTGACCGAGCAGCAGCGCAAGGCGCTCGCCGAGCGTCGGGAGCGGCTGCTGACCAGCGACGTCGCGGCGTTGATGCTGCTGGACAAGCTGCCGGAGAAGGCCGGCGAGATGGACGAGGACCTGCTGGCCCGGGTCGCCCGGTCGATCGCGCTCTACCACCTCGACCGGCTGTGGGCCGCCCACCTGGCCGAGCTGTCGGAGGTCCGCGAGGGCGTGCACCTGCGGGCCCTGGGTCGGCTCGATCCGCTCGACGAGTTCCACCGGGCCGCGGTGCCGGCCTTCACCGAGCTGGTCCCGGAGATCGAGGCGCGGACCCTGGCCACCTTCACCGAGACCGAGTTCGACGAGGACTGGCAGCCGGACGAGGGCGAGCTGGTGCGGCCGAGCGCCACCTGGACGTACCTCGTGCACGACAACCCGTTCGGTTCGGAGCTGGACCGGCTGATCGCCTCGGTCGGGCGGCGACTCAGCGGCGCCGGCTCTCGCTGAGCCCCGTCGGGCCGGCAGCGCACCTCGCGGTGGCACCCGTATCCTGGGGCCACGGTTTGCGCCGTTTCGACCGTTGTCGGCGCGGGTAGTAGGGCGAGTCCGTGGTGTCGAGGGGCGGTCGCCGAGCCGCGGCCCCAGCCGAGGAGGAGACAGGTGACGACGCTGGCCGGGCGTACGAGGGCTGGGCGCCGGTGAACCTGGAGGCCAGTCCACCGCTGGCGGAGACCCTCGGGGTGCTGGAGACGGCGGCTCTGCTGCGGGAGTTGACCGCCGGCCTGATCGCCGTCGACGACTTCGACCAGGCGCTGTCCGGGCTGGTCCGGATCACCCGCGACGCGCTGGTCGGGGTTCGCTGGTGCGGATTCACCGCGCTGCGGGCCGGTGAGCCGGCCGGCGTGGCCGCCTCCGACGCCACGCTCAGCGGGCTGGACGACCTGCGGTACGGCGCGGACACCCCGGCGATGGACGCCATCCGGCGCCGGGAGATGGTCGGCGCGGAGGACCTGGGCGCCGAACCGCGCTGGTCGGGCTGGACCCCGCGGGCCCGCGAGCTGGGAGTGCGGGGGGTGATCTCGGCGCCGGTCGACATCGACGACCAGGTGATCGGTGCGGTGACCCTCTACGCCGGTGAGTCCGACGTGCTCACCCCGGGCCACCAGCTGACCGCGATGCTGCTCGCCGAGCACGCCGGTCTGCTGCTGGCGGCGGTACGCGACCGGGAGCGGCGCGCCGTGCTGGCCGGTGAGCGGGACGCCGCGCTGCTCGGCGAGGGCGTGATCGGCCAGGCCGTAGGCGTGATCATGACCCAGCGCGGCTGCCCGGCCCAGGACGCCCTCGACGTGCTGCGCACCGCGGCGTCATCGTTGTCGATCCCGCTGCGCGAGGTGGCGGAGCGGCTGGTCAGCACGGTCTCCCGGCCCCGGGACAACTGACCGCGGCGGGTCGTTTCGCCGAGGCGGCGCCCGGGTAGCACCCTGGGCTGATGGGCTGAACCGATCCCAGGGGGCGACAATGCAGAGCCGGCTGCGGGTGCAGGGGCATCCGATCCAACCGATGTTGGTGACATTCCCGTACGGGCTCTTCGTCTGCGCCACCATCTTCGATCTCGCCGACGTGATCGGCGGTCCGGTGTTCCTGGGCGAGGTCGGCTACTGGACGGCGGTGGCCGCCCTGGTGGCGGCGGCGTTGACGGCGGTGGCCGGGATGGTCGACCTGTGGGACGTGCCCCCGGACCGGACCCGCCGCACCGCGGTCACCTTCAACCTCGTCAACGCCGGCATGGCCGGGCTGTTCCTGCTGTCCTGCCTCGTCCGGGCCGGCGCGTCGAACCGCGGCGCGTCACCGGTGCTGCTGATCGTCGAGTTGCTCGCCCTCACCGTCGGCGGCCTGGGTGTCCACCTCGGTGCCCGGTTGATGCGTCACTTCGAGGCGGGCCGGGTCGAGACCACCGGCCTCGACGCCCTCCGCACCGTCGACGGGCCCACCGCCGAGATCGTCGGCGGTGGGCGGTAGGGCGGGGCGCCGGAATCTGTGTTGCCGGCCGGCGGCGCGCCCGGCAGGCTGGCCCGGTGACGGCCGACGCGAGCTTCGAGGAACTGGTCGCCGAGGGGGCCGCCGCACCGGTGACGGGCTGGGGTTCGACTGGCTCGCCGGCCGGGCCACCGAGGAGCGGCCACCCTGGGGTACGCCCGCCTGATGGCGGCGCGGATGGCGGCGGCCGACGCGGCGTTGGACATCGACACCGGCGGGGCAGAGGTCCTCGCCGAGGTGCCCCACCCGCCCCGGCTGCTGGCCGCGACCGAGGCGTGGCCGCCGAACGTGCCGGTGGCCCGGGCCAATCTGCGCCCACTCGGTGCGAGCGTGGTGGCGGTGACCGCCGACGCGCCGCTGCCCTTCCGGGACGCCGCCTTCGACCTGGTGGTCAGCCGGCATCCGGTGCGTACCGACTGGCCGGAGGTGGCCCGGGTGCTGCGCCCCGGCGGGACGTTCCTGTCCCAGCAGATCGGCCCGGGGACGATGGGTGAACTCAGCGAGGCGATCCTCGGGCCGTTGCCGCCGCCGCGGCGGCACCCCGAAAGGGCGGTCGCCGCTGCCCGGGCGGCCGGTCTGACGGTGCTGGACCTGCGCGAGGCGACGCTGCGTACGGTCTTTCACGATATCGGCGCGGTGGTCTGGTTCCTGCGCAAGGTGGTCTGGACCGTGCCCGGCTTCACCGTGGCGGCCCACCGGCCCGCCCTGCTCCGGCTGCACGCGCGCATCCAGGCCGAGGGCCCGTTCGTCGCCCACGCCCGCCGGTTCCTCATCGAGGCCGCGAAGTAGGCGCTGCTCAGGCGGGACGCAGCAGGGCGAGCATCTCCGGCAGGTCGAAGAACTGGGCGGTCTCCACGGCGGACGGACTACCGCCGTCGGGGTCGGCGCCGGCGTCGAGCAGCGCGCGGACCGCCTCGGAGTTCTTGCGGAACACCGCCGCGGCCAGCGCGGTCTGCCCCCGGTCGTTGGCGCGGGTGTGGTCGGCGCCGCGGGTCAGCAGCGCGTCGACGGTGTCCGGATGGGCGTGGTACGCCGCCAGGATCAGCAGGCTGTCGCCCTTCTCGTTGGTCAGGTCGACCGGCAGCCCCGCGTCGACGAACCCGGCCAGTTCCGCGGTCGCGCCGTCGCGCGCCAGGTCGAACATCCGGTGCGCGAACTCCAGGGTCTCGGCGTCGAGTTCATCGCTCACCGGTACAGGCTAGTCGTCGTCGTGCCGCCGTTCGCGGCCGGTCGGACGATCTCGGTCGGCGGTCGGGCCCGGTCGGCCAAGGGCAGGACGCGAACCAGGCCCGTGTCACCGCGCCGCCGGGCTGTCCCGTCCGCGTGACAGCGAGGGTTCGTGGGAGCGTGATCACCCGACGTCGCGCTCGGTACGGGTCGCTCGGTCGAGGGCACGCGGATCGCCACGGTGACCCCCCGCATCAGGTCAACTTGGCGACTCTGCTGTAATCATCTTGCCTCGTACGGAGAGCGAGCGGTCGGCTCCGATGTGTCGGTCAATTGTCACATTCATGCAACGCAGTCGGCCCTTGATTCTCGTACGGTCGCCGGGAAGCATCGAAAGGCGGCGTCCCGGGGCCGTGGGGAAAACCCGGACCAGCCAAGGAGGACCATGTCGGTCAGCCCCGCTTCGTCGCGCGCCGGATGGCACACGTCCCAACCCGCGGTTCCCGGTCGACCTCCCGGCGGTCAGCGCCGTCCCACCAGCGCCGCCAGTCCGGTGCTCACGGTCACCCTGTCCATCCCGCTGGCGTGTGAGGAGTCGCTGACCCCGGCCGCGCGCCGCCTGCTGGACGCGGCGCGGGAGATGCTGGAGCGGGGGGAGGGCACCATCTCCACCGCCGCCGTGGTGCCGGAGCGGCGCACCGAGGCGGTCCCCGCCGGGCGTACGCCGGCGCGGCAACTCGCCCCGACCATTCCCACCCTGCACATCCTGGCCTCGTCCCGGTCGGTGCTGCGCGACGGGGATCCGCTGCCCCTGACCCGGCTGGAGTTCGACCTGCTGCTGCACCTGGTGGCGCACCCCCGGCGGGTCTTCACCCGGCTCCAGTTGCTCAACGCGGTCTGGGGTTACGAGCATGCCGGCGTCCGTACCGTGGACGTGCACGTCCGCCGGCTGCGCGGCAAGGTCGGCGTGGACGTTCCGCTGGTCACCACCGTCTACGGAGTCGGCTACCGGTTGGCCGACGACGCCCGCGTCACCCTGGACCACACGGGCTGACCCCCGGCGGCCGGCCGGGTGCCGGTGTGCCTGTCGCGGTCACCGGGCACGATGGTCGGATGCGTGTGCGTCCCATCTCGCCGGAGCTTCTGGTCGCCGAGTTGGCCGTCCGGCTCGCCGGGGCCGAGCCGGACGGGCGGCTGCGGGTCGCCGTGGACGGCGCCCCGCCGCCCGTCCCGACGAGCTGGCCGCCGCCCTGGTCGACCCGCTGCGCGCCCTCGGCCGTCCGGCGCTGCACGTGCGGGCCGACGACTTCCTGCGACCGGCCTCGGTCCGGCTGGAACGGGGCCGCACCAATCCGGACGCGTACTACGAGGGCTGGGTCGACGAGGTCGGGCTGCGCCGCGAGGTGCTGGACCCGGCCGGGCCGGTCGGGACCGGTCGGCTGTTGCCCACGCTCTGGGACGCAGAGGCCGACCGGGCCAGCCGGGCCCGGTACGTCGAACTGCCGCCCGGCGGTCTGGTGGTGGTCAGCGGTGCCTTCCTGCTCGGCGCCGGGCTGCCGTTCGATGTCGTCGTGCACCTGGAGATGTCGGCCGCCGCACTGGACCGGCGCACCGATCCCGACCTGGCGTGGACGCTGCCCGCCTTCGACCGGTACGCCGCCGAGGTCGCCCCGGCGACCTTCGCCGACGTGGTGGTCCGGGTCGACGACCCGCGCCGCCCGGCGCTGGTGGAATCCGCCGATGAGGCGGTTTGATCCCGGGGCGAGCAGGGTATTCGCGGGGCTCACAGCGCCTGGGTGTGATCACTTGGGCGGTATGACCGGATGGGGAAGGCCCCGTCCGCGACGACGATGAGGCCCAGGAAAGGCAGGCAGCCATGCTCGTCCACGACACGGTCGGCACGGGCCGACCTCAGGCGGAGATCGATCAGATCCGGCTCTCCCTGCGGGCCCGCCACGACGAGCTGTCGGCGGAGTACGAGCAGGCGGTGCAGCAGAGTCAGGTGCTGCGGCTGGTCGAGGTCGGCGACACCGCCGGCGACGACCAGGCAGACAGCGGTACCAAGACCGCCGAGCGGGACACCGCGCAGTCGTTGCTGCGCACCATCCTGGACCGTCGGGCCCAGTACGAGCACGCCCTGACCCGCCTCGACGAGGGCACCTACGGCTTCTGCGAGGGCTGCACCGCACCCATCCCCGTGGAGCGGCTGGAGATCTTCCCCTCGGCCACCACCTGCGTGGCCTGCAAACAGACCCGCGAACGCCGGGCAGCCTGAGTCGCAGCGGTTGCCGGCCGGTCCGGGACACGGTGGACTGCACCCGTGGGTGAGCTCAAGGTGGGCACCGCGTCCTGGACCGACCGGACCCTGCTCGACTCGGGCTGGTACCCGCAGACGGCCGACACACCCGAGAAGCGGCTCGCCTACTACGCGCGGCAGTTCCCGCTGGTCGAGGTCGACGCCACCTACTACTCGCCGCCGGCCGAGCGTACGGCGAAACTGTGGGCCGAGCGCACCCCGGCCGGCTTCACCTTCAACATCAAGGCGTTCAGCCTGCTCACCGGCCACCCCACCAAGGTCAGTGCGATCTACAAGGACCTGCGGCCGGAGACCGACAAGCGCAACCTCTACCCCGACGACCTGCCGCCGCAGGCGTACGAGGAGGTCTGGACGCGCTTCCTCAGCGCCCTCGACCCGCTGGTCGGGGCGGGCAAGCTCGGCGCGCTGCTGTTTCAGTTCCCACCCTGGTTCACCATCCGGCGGGACAACAAGCAGTATCTGCTGGAGGTGACGAAGCGCTGCGCGCCGCTGCGACCGGTCTTCGAGTTCCGGCACGCCTCCTGGTTCGACGGTGACAACGCCGCGGAGACCCTCGACCTGCTGCGCAGGCACCGGCTGGCGTACGTCGGCGTGGACATGCCACAGGGCCACCGCTCCTCGATCCCGCCGGTGCTGGCCGCCACCTCGGACCTCGCGGTGGTCCGCTTCCACGGCCACAGCGACAGGTGGACCAGCAAGGACATCCACGAGAAGTTCGGCTACCGCTACTCGGACCGGGAGCTACGAGACTGGGCGCCCAGGCTGCGGGAGCTGGCCGCCGAGACACAGCAGACCCACGTGCTGATGAACAACTGCTACCGGGACTATGCCCAGACCAACGCCCAACAACTCCAGGCCCTCCTCACCGAACCCGCCTAGGCCCGCGTCGCCGTGGCGTCGGCCGGTCGTCTCACCCGGCCGGGGTGAGGGCGGCTCACCCCGACCGTGCCGACCATGGGGGAGTGCGGTCGGCTCCGTCGACCGTGCCGTGAAGGCGACATCACGGGGGTGGTTGACGATGACGGCTGGCGTGCTACCGCACCGGCGACGCGAGGTGGTGCTGCACGTCGTCGGGAGCATCGACCGGGCCCGACGGGTGCCGCGGGCCGGCCAGGGCAGCCCGATCCGGTCCCGGCGTGACCCGCTGGGCCCGCCGCGACGCCACGACGACCGACGGTGGGAAACCGACCTACGGGGGTGGACAGATGGCTGAGCAGTTCCAGTCCGCGATCGAGTCTTCGGTGGACAAGACCAACCTGATCCTGAAGGACATCGAGCAGGCGTACGGGTGGCCGAAGGAGCGGCGTAACCAGTCGTACGCCGCCCTTCGTACCGTGCTGCACCTGTTGCGTGACCGGATGCCGGTGCAGGAGAGCGTGGAGTTCTCCGCGCAGCTGCCGATGGTGGTGCGGGGCGTCTACTTCGACGGCTGGCAGCCGCAGGACGTGCCGATCAAGCTCAACCGGGACGACTTCCTCTACGAGGTCCGCCAGGGCTTCCCGTACGACGTGGAGGGCGGTCCGGAGCGGGTGGTTCAGGTGGTGCTTGACACCCTGCGCCGGCACGTCACCCAGGGCGAGTGGGACGACGTGACGGACACCATGCCCGCCGGCATCGCCCGGATCATGCCCTGACCGGCCACCTCGCGGCCCGCCCCACCGTCGGGGCGGGCCCCGGCCCGGACCGGCGGTCGCGTTCGGTGGCCCGCGGCCGGTGCGGTGAACCGGTCGTGACGGGCGGTCCGGGCGTTTACCGTGGGATCAGGTGTGGTTAGAGAAGATCGGCCGCGGGGTACCACCCGCGGCACGACGCACCCGACCAACGGCGGCGGGGCGGGTCCATCCGAGGGAGCACGATGCCACTCAACGACGACGACATGCAGACCACCGGCGGCGGCGGGCCCGAGGGCCGGCCGACGGCGGTGCCACCCAGGTCAGCACGACGGTGGCGCGGACGGTGGCGCCGAGGGCCGGCCGACGGCGGTGCCACCCGGGCCAGCACGACGGTGGCGCCGACGGTAGCGCCGAGGGCCGGCCGACGGCGGTGCCACCCCGGGCCAGCATGACGGCGGCGCCGACGGCAGCGCCTGACGGCCGTTCACCATGACGCACCTCGACCCGCCGGGCGGCCACGGCCGCCCGGCGGCCCTGGTCCGCTGCGTCAGCGTGGAGCCGGCGAAGTTCGCCACCGCGCACTGGGGACGCACGCCACTGCTGTCCCGCGCCGCCGAACTGCCCAACCCGGCCGGCTTCACCGATCTGCTCAGCCCCGCCGACGCCGACGAGTTGCTCAGCCGGCGCGGGCTGCGTACCCCGTTCCTGCGGGTGGCCCGGGACGGCCAACTGCTGCCGGCACAGCAGTACACCGGCGGTGGCGGTGTCGGTGCCGAGATCGGCGATCAGGTCCTCGACGAGAAGGTCCTCCAGCTGTACGCCGATGGCGCCACCCTCGTCCTGCAGGGCCTGCACCGCAACTGGCCGGCGCTTATCGACTTCACCGGTGAGCTGAGCCGGGCCGTGGGCCAGCCGATGCAGGTCAACGCCTACCTGACGCCGCCCGGAAGTCAGGGTTTCGCCACCCACTACGACACCCATGACGTCTTCGTGCTCCAGGTCGACGGTCGCAAACACTGGCGCATCCACCCGCCGGTGCTGCCCGATCCGCTGGAACGCCAGCCGTGGGGCGGGCGGGCCGACGAGGTCTCCGCCACGGCGCAGGGCCTGGCCGCGCTGGACGTGGTGCTGGAGCCGGGCGACACGCTCTACCTGCCCCGGGGGTGGCTGCACAGCGCCCAGGCCCAGGAGTCCAGCTCGCTGCACCTGACCGTGGGCATCCGGGCGCTGACCCGGTACGCGCTGGTCGAGGAGTTGCTCGGGCTGGCCGCCGAGGACCAGCGGCTGCGCGCGACGCTGCCGTTCGGCACCGACCTGGCCGACCCGGACGCCGTCGAACCGGAGCTGACCGAGACCGTCGAGGCGCTGCGCGACTGGCTGCTGCGCGCCGACCCGGGGCGGTGGCAGCCCGGCTGCGGCAGCGGGTCTGGCCGGCGTCCCGCCCGGTCCCGATTCGTCCCTGGCCCAGGCCGCCGCGCTCGCCGCGCTGGACGCGGACAGCCGGGTCACCGTCCGGCCGGGCCTTCGCTGGCAGCTCGGCGCTGCGGGCGAGCGGGTCGCGCTGCGCCTGTTCGACCGCACGATCACCCTGCCCGCGCGGTGCGCGCCCGCGGTGCGCGCCCTGCTCGCCGGCGACGTGATCCGGGTGGCCGACCTGCCGGGCCTGGACACCGACGCCGACCGCCTGACCCTCACCCGCCGCCTCCTCCGCGAAGCCGCCCTGACCCCCGCCTGACTCGACCCCCCCACCGCCCGAGCGCTGTTGACCATGAGGTTGCCGGCGGATTCGGAGATCGAACCGACCGCTAACTTTATGATCAACAACCCGGCGGGTGGGGGCTAGGAGAGGAGGGGGAGGGCGAGGAGGAGGAAGGTGGTGGTGAGGCCGGCGGCCACCACGATCAGCACGGGGCGAGGGCTCAGCACGGCGTGTTGCCGGTCGGCGATCACCCGCGCCGGGATCAGTCCCAGGACCGGGCCGAGCAGCGTCACCACCAGGGCCAGCACCGGCAGGCCGACGGCCAGGTCACCGTCGTTGCGTCCGGCCAGGGCGCGGGCTCCGGCGCCCAGCACGTACGCCAGCACCGCACCGGCCATCCCGCACAACGCCAGCAGCGGGTTGACGTTGCCCGGCAGTTCGCCCGGTTGTCGGGTACGCCGCAGCAGGTCCCGTACGCCATCCAGCAGCGCGACCGGCTCGGCGGTGGCGTCCGGCACGGGCGTCGGGGAGCGCCGGCCCGCCGTCCGCCGCCGCCCAGCCGGCTGTTCAGCTCCTGCCACAGGATCGCCACCTCGGCGTCCACCCGCTCCTGCGCCTCGCGCGCCGCGACCAGTTCCCGTTCGGCCCGGCTGACCTCGTCGGCGGACTCGGCCACCGCCCGGTCGGCCGCCGCGCACTGCTGCTCGTGCCAGGCCCGGGCCTCCTCGCGCTGCTCCTGCACCCGGGCGGTCAGCTCGGCGAGCCGCCGGAGCTGGGACGCGTACGTCTCGCTGGTCACCGCTTCGTTCATCGCGATGGTCCGTAGGGGATGATGGTCTGCCCGCTGCGGTGCACCGCCCGGTCGAAGAAGAGTCCCCGCCACGGCCGGGGATACCAGTCCGGCCCGCCGCTGCCCGGGTACAACGACGAGCCCAGCTCCCCGCCGTGGGTGTCCAGCGCGACCCAGGCGCCGATCTGGTCGGTACGGGCGCCCGTCCCACCCAGGTCGGCCCGCATCCGGGCCACCCCGCGCCACCAGGCCAGCACGTGCGTGCGCCGCTCGGGGCCGTCGTGCAGGATCCGGCGCAGGTGTTCCAGCCCGGTGCTCCGCCCGGCCCGGGCCGCGAGCGTCCCGGCCGCCGCGTCGACGGCGAACAGCAGCAGGTAGTGCGGCGCCCCCGTGCCCCCGGGCGCACCCAGGCCGTCGGCCGTCTCGGTCATCAGCTCGGCCACGGTCTCCTCGTCGTACCAGGCGGCGTCGTCGGCGAGATCGTCGTAGAGGGCCCGGGCCGCCGGGTCGGCGTCCGGATCCAGGCAGGCGATGGAGAACCGGGCACTGCCGGGGCGGTGCTGCCGGGCCAGCGACCGGGCCGCCGCGTCCAGCACCGCGCACGCCTCGTCGATCCGGGTGCCCAGCACGGCCAGGTTTCGCCCCGGCGCCCGGGGCAGCCGCAGTACCGCCGAGCGGGCCTGCACGTCGATGATCTCCCCGAGCAGCGCGACCGGATTCCGCGGTGTGCCCACCTCCGGCGCCCGCAGCGCCCGGAAGTCCGGCGCATCGGCCAGCCGCGGGATCGCGTCGCCGTCGAAGAGGCGCGCGGGTGCCGCCTCGGCCGGGCGCATCCGCCACAGCCGGTGCTGCAGTCCGCTCCAGGTCTCCCAGTCGCCCGCCGACGGGATCCGGGCCACCTGGTTTCCCTCGGCCAGCCCGGACTCGGCGTTGACCACCGCGTGGTGCCGTGGCAGCGACTGGGCGGCGTCGTTGCGTTCGGCGAGGATCCGCAGCGCCTTGGGCAGCGCGATGCGCAGGGTGAACTGCGCGACCAGGGCGGGGCGGCCCCACAACGCCTCGATGCCCCGCACGTCCTGCGAGGCCAGCACCAGGTGGATGCCCTGCGAGCGACCCCGTCGGGCCAGGTCCTCCAGCAGGTCGGCCGCCTCCCGGGCCACCGCGTCCCGGCCCGCCAGCAGCATCTGGAACTCGTCGACCACCGCCACGATCCGCGGCCAGTGCCCGGTCGGGTCCACCGTACGCAGCTCGGAGAGCTTGGTGGCCTCGTGCTTCTTCGCCGCGTCGGCGCGCCGGCGCAGTTCCTCGGCGAGGAACCGCAACAGGGCCAGGCCGAACTCCCGGTCGGTGTTGACGTTGATGCCGACCAGCCGCATGTGCGGCAGCCAGCTCGGGTCGCGCCGGCCCTGGGCGAACCGGGCGAAGGACACCCCCTCCTTGAAGTCCAGCAGGTAGAACTCCAGCTCGGTGGGGGAGTACCGGGCGGCCAGCGCGCCGATCCAGGCGAAGATCAGGTTGGTCTTGCCGGTGCCGGAGGGCCCGCCGATCAGCGCGTGCGGCGGGTAGTCGCCGAGGGTCAGCAGCACCGGCCGGCCGTGCGGTCCCTCGCCGATCGGCGCGGTCAGACCGGTCGCCGAGTCCTCGCGCCACATCCGGTCGGCCGGCGGCAGCAGGTCGCTGAACGGCGTGGGTGCGGGGCCGGCGTTGACCACGGTGGCGATGTCCCGGCAGGTCTCGGTGACCAGCGTGGCCGGCGGGGGCGGGTCGAGGCGAACCGGCAGGCTGCCGACCCGGGCACCGTCGGCGGTCACCAGCACCCGGGTGACCGCCGGATCGTCGGGCAACGGGACACCCCGCACGATCAGGTGTACGCCGCACGCGGCGCCGGCGCGCACCACCCGGTCGAGTTGGCCGCGCTCGTGCCGGGACAACTCCTCCCCGCCGAGCAGCACCGCGACCCGCCAGGGCTCCGGGCGGCGCCCCGTCGCGGCGGCCAGCTCGCGCAGCGAGGCGTGCTCGCCGGCGAGGACGGTCTCGTTGATCCGGCGGACCTGCTCCACCAGGTCGTCGAGCAGCCGGCCCAGGCCACCCGGCCCGACGAAGGTGAGCAGCCCGGCCGGGCCCAGCGGGGCGAAGCCGGCCAGCCCGCCGCCGAGGCGGTCCGGGTCGTAGCCGACCAGCCGTACGCCTCCCGGCGTGGCCCGGCCCAGGCTGCGCAGCAGCAGCGCGGACACCACCGCCGCGCAGCCCTCCGCGTCCCCGTCCAGCGCCACGTGCCCGCCGTCGAGCAGCGCCACCAGCGCCGGCACCGGCTCTGCCCCGACCAGCCGGACGGTGCCGACCCGCGTCGCGCCCGGCGGCTCGGCCCGGTCGGCGGGGTGGGCCGCCACGCCGGCCAGGCCGCCGAACCCGCGCCGGGCGCCTCCCGGGCGGCGGCCTCGGCCGCCCGCCGGGCCAGGATCTCCAGCCGCGCGGCGTGCCGGGAGTCGATCTCGGCGAGGCGACGGTCGCGTTCGGCGCCCACCCGCTCGGGTACGCCCGCGGCGGCGCGGCGCACGCGTACCGACCGCTCCCGCGCGGCGGCCAGCGCGAACTCGGCCGCCGCCAGCCGGGTGCGGGACGCGCCGAGCGCCTCGGCGAGCAGTTCCCGGACCCGGGCGACCAGCTGATTGCGCCGGTCAGCCATCGATCCCGCGCCTCGGCCCGCCGGTCGTGCGGTGGCCGGCCGTGGGCCGCGCCGGGGTCCACGGTGTGGCTCGACCTGCCCCGGGTGGGCAGCCCGGGTGGTCGCCGAGTGGGCGGCCCGGTCCGCGTCGACGTGCTCGGCCGGCAGGTCGCGGCCCAGCCGGTCGAGCAGGACGCCGGTGAGCACCCCGGCCGTGACCGCCGGATCGGCGGCGTGTGGCTGCTCGTCCTCGCCGCGACGGGGTGGGGGCATCCGGCAGACCCGGGTGAGCAGGGTGTCCAGGACCGGGGCGGGCAGGCCGGGCAGCAGGTCCCGGACCCGGCCGTCCAGCTCGCGGTGCAGCCGGGCCAGGTCGTCGCCGCGCGGCGGATGGCCGAGCAGCTCGGCGGCGAGATCGCGCAGCAGCGGCGGGGCGACGGCGGCCAGGCCCAACCCGACGTCGGCGTGCGCGCCGCGCAGGTCCCGGTGCAACCGCTCGCGGTCGCCGGCCCGGACACCGCGAACCACCCGGTGCAGCAGGTCCCGGGAGTCGGCTATCCGCTCGTCGGGCCCCTCGGCCGGGCACTCCCGCCCGCCGGTCAGCTCCGCCACCCGTACCGACCACCAGCGACGCAACCGCACCTCGCCGGCGGGCTCGAGGGCGACGGCCAGCGGGTCGGTCGACCCGGGCGCGTCGTGGCCCGGGCGGCGTTGCGGCTGCCCGGCAGGCGGTGGCGCGCCGTCGGGGGCCAGCCCGATCGCGGCCAGGTACGCGGTCAGCTGCTCCTGGGCCACCCGCAGTGCGTATCCGGCGGTCTCGGCGTGCTCGGTGGCGGCGGACAGTTCCGGCACACCCATCGGATTGGCCGACTCCTGACGCACCCAGCGCAGCCGCTCGCTGGCCAGCCCGAACTTCTCCAGCGCCCGCGCCAGCAGGCCGAGCGGCAGTTCCTCGGCGGCGGCACGGACCTGCGCGCCGACGTCCTCGACGATGGACACGCCCGCCCCTACAGCGTCGAGACGTACTGCTGGGCCTGCTCGACCGCGACGAGCGTCGCGGCGAGGCACTCCTCCAACTCCTGGCTGGCCTGGGTCAGTGAGGCATGGGCCGCCTCGACCGTGGTGTGGCCGCTGCCCTCCAGCGCGCCGGCGAGAGTCTGCTGTGCCTCGGCAAGTTTCTCGCCGGCGGCCTGCACGGCGCTCTGGCCGTCACCGATCTGCTGGAGCGCGACATCGATGGCTGCCTTGAGCTCGGCGACGCTCGCCACGCGGAACCTCCTGGGGGCGGGGAGGACTCCATTAGAGCCTATGCCGGTAGGGGAAAGAACATGCGCCCAGTCAGTGTTCCCGCCCCGCTGACCGGTTGTCGACCATAGACGCTCCGAGTCCGATTCGTGGGATTGGTGGGCGGACGGTCACCCACGGCGATCCGGGGCGCGCGACCGGCCCGGCCGCCGTCAGGGCCGCAGCCAGCGCGGGCCGCGCACCTCGGCGCCGAGCGCGGTGACCCGGTCCCGCAACTCGCGGTCGGCGGTGACGACCACCCGGCGCCGGTCCCCGGCCCTCGCGACCAGGTCGACCACGGCGTCGTCGCCGGACCCGTCGGCGGGCACCACGCGAACCCCGTCGACCCCCGGCACGTCCCGGGCCGCGCCCTCCACCACCAGCACCACCTCCACCGACGGTGGGAGGTCCGGCGGCACCCCCCGCTCGCCCAGCGGGGCCAGCGTGTCCCGCAGTCGGGCGGTCGCGCCGGCCCGGTCGCGCCACCAACCGTTCGGGCGCGATCCGACCACGTTGGCGGCGTCCACGATGAGCAGGGGTGTCTGGTCCATCCCCTCAGCCTGCCACCAGTCGTACCGGCTCCGGCCGTGCCGCGCCCGCGCCCCGCCCCGGGTGCGCGGCGGCGGCGTTTGTCCGGCCGGGGGCCGGGTAGCCCGTGCCGACCGTCTCGCGCCGACCGCGGAGGACAGACATGATTGGACCCGGCGACTTCGGCTCCGACCCGTGGGACGAGTTCCTGGCGCGGTACTTCGGCCGGGGCGAGGGCGGGCGCCGGCCGGCGCACCGGGTCGACATCACCCGGTTGATGACCGCCGACGCCCGCGAGATGCTGGCCGACGCGGCCCGGCGGGCGGCCCAGAAGCAGAGCAGTGACCTGGACACCGACCACCTGTTGTGGGCGGCGTTGCAGCGCGACTCGTTGCGCGATCTGGTCCGCCGGGCGGGCGCGGACCCGGACACCCTGGTCAACGCGTTGGGTGGTCGGGGCGACGGTGCGCCGCACGGTGAGGTCCCGCCGAACCTGTCACTGACCCCGGCGGCCAAGCGCGCCCTGCTCGACGCCCACCAGCTCTCCCGGGCGATGGGCGCGAACTACATCGGGCCGGAACACATCCTGATGGCGCTGCCGCTGAACCCCGAGTCGCCGGCCGGCCGGATGCTCGCCGCCGGGCGGATCCAGCCGGAGTCGTTGCAGGCCGCCAACGCGGAGCGCGGTCCGATGACCAATCCACGGCCGGACCGAGGCACGCCAACGCTCGACCAGTACGGGCAGGACCTCACCGAGCTGGCGCGCAACGAGCAGATCGACCCGGTGATCGGCCGGGCCGACGAGATCGAGCAGGCGGTGGAGATCCTGTCGCGGCGTACCAAGAACAACCCGGTGTTGATCGGCGAGGCCGGCGTCGGCAAGACCGCCATCGTGGAGGGCCTGGCCGAGCGGATCTGTGACGGCGACGTGCCGCAGACGCTGCTCGGCAAGCGGGTGATCCAGCTCGACCTGGCCGGGCTGGTCGCCGGAACCCGCTACCGGGGCGACTTCGAGGAGCGGTTGAAGAAGGTGATCGACGAGATCCGGGCCCACCGGGAAGAGCTGATCATCTTCCTGGACGAGATCCACACTCTGGTCGGTGCGGGCGGCGCCGGCAGCGAGGGTGGCATGGACGCCTCCAACATGCTCAAGCCGGCCCTGGCCCGTGGCGAGTTGCGGGTGATCGGCGCGACCACGCTCGACGAGTACCGGCGCAGCATCGAGAAGGACGCCGCGCTGGCCCGCCGGTTCCAGCCGGTCTTCGTGCCGGAACCCACCGTCGAGGACACGGTTGCCATCCTGCGCGGCCTGCGGGACCGTTACGAGGCCCACCACCAGGTGCGCTTCACCGACGAGGCGCTGGTCACCGCGACCGAACTGGCCGACCGCTACATCACCGACCGCTTCCTGCCGGACAAGGCGATCGACCTGATCGACCAGGCCGGCGCCCGGGTGCGGCTGCGTACCCGGACCCCGGACGCCGACATGCGTGACCTGGAACAGCAGCTCGACGAGGTGCGCCGGGACAAGGAGCAGGCGGTCACCGACGAGCAGTACGAACGCGCCTCCACGCTGCGCGACCGGGTCGCCGAACTGGAACGGCAGGTGCAGCGGGCCCGGGGCGACGACGGCGGCGGCAGCCAGGTGCCGGAGGTGGGGCCGGAGGAGATCGCCGAGGTGGTCTCCCGGGCCACCGGCATCCCGGCGAGCCAGCTCACCGAGGAGGAGCGGGACCGGCTGCTGCGGCTGGAGGGCCAGCTGCACGAGAAGGTCGTCGGGCAGGACGACGCGGTCACCGCGGTCGCCGAGGCGGTCCGTCGCTCCCGTACCGGGCTGGCCGACCCGAACCGGCCGATGGGCAGCTTCCTGTTCCTCGGCCCCACCGGCGTCGGCAAGACCGAGCTGGGCCGGGCGCTGGCGGAGGCGCTGTTCGGCGAGTCGGACCGGATGGTCCGGGTGGACATGAGCGAGTTCCAGGAACGGCACACGGTCAGCCGGCTGGTCGGCGCGCCACCCGGCTACGTCGGGTACGAGGAGGCCGGCCAGCTCACCGAGGCGGTCCGTCGCCGCCCGTACGCGGTGGTGCTGCTCGACGAGATCGAGAAGGCCCACCCGGACGTGTTCAACGTGTTGTTGCAGGTGCTCGACGACGGGCGGCTGACCGACAGCCAGGGCCGCACCGTCAACTTCAAGAACACCGTACTCATCATGACGAGCAACATCGGTTCCGAGCTGATCACCGGCGCGCAGCGGGCGGTCGGCTTCGGTGCCGGCGAGCCGGGCAGCCCCCAGGAGAGCGACGAACTGCGGGAGCGGCTGATGCGCCGGTTGCAGGAGAACTTCCGCCCCGAGTTCCTCAACCGGATCGACGAGGTGATCATCTTCCGCCGGCTGGAGGCCGAGCAGCTGCGCCAGATCACCGAGCTGCTGCTGGAGGAGACCCGTCGCCGGCTGCACGCCCAGGACATCGAGGTGGACTTCGCCACCGCCGGCATCGACTGGCTCGCCGAGCGCGGCTACCAGCCGGAGTTCGGGGCCCGGCCGCTGCGCCGGGTGATCCAGCGGGAGGTCGACAACCACCTGTCCCGGATGCTGCTGGAGCAGCAGATCTCGCCCGGTCAGCGGGTCACCGTCGACGCCCGGGACGACCGGCTGACCTTCGACGTGTCGGCCGGCCGGGGGCACGCCAGGGCGACGACCTCGCATCCCCGCTGACCGGAAGGGCACCGATGACCGAACCGGACGAGGCCCGCGAGGACGAGCGGACCGAGGCGATCCTGGCGCCACCGACGGCCAACCCCGCCCGGGTGCGGGTGCCGCCGGAGGGGCTGGGCGGGCAGACCGACGAGGGGCACCCGGAGGAGTCCGGGTCGCCGCCGGCAGAGGAGGGCTGATGGCACGCGAACAGCGACTCGACCCGGAGGTGGAAGTGCTCTGGGAGGACTTCCACGCCGAGGTCAACGTGCCGTCCGAGCAACTGCGACAGTGGCTGCTGACCCGCGGCTCCGGCGAGGCCGCGTTCGGCCCCGACCCGGACCTGAACCTGCCGGAGCCGGGCCGGCAGATCCTCGCCGTGCTGCGCAAGCGCAAGGTCGACCTGACGCCGGAGGACGTCGAGGTGATGCGGGACGCCGTCGAGCGGATCCGCTCGCTGACCGCCGCCAAGCCCGGCCGGGGCAACGCCGACGACGAATGGCGACACAGCCTGCTCGACCTGGGCCACGACGTGCTCGTCGAACGGTGACCCCGCCACGGGTGTCCCCGGCGCCGCCGCACCGCGCCGGAGACACCCGCACGTCCGGCCGGGCTACTCGGCTTCGGGTCAACCAACTCTCCATCAGACCCGGGGTTCGACACGTGGTCGATGCCGGTCTGCTCGGACGTGACGCCCGGGTCGCAGGCGTCGTCGAGCTGATCATTTAGCCACCGGGCTGGCGCACCTGACGTCCTCGGCAGACCATGTGGGGGTGCTCTGCTCCGTCCGGTGGTTTGCGGCCTCCGCGATCGCCTATGCCTTGTTCCACCACGTCGGCAGCGGGTTTGCGTGGCTGGGCCCGGTGGGGTCCGGGTCGACCCGCTGGGCCGACTGGATCGATTTGGCGACGCCCTACGCGTTCCTCCTGCCCGCCGCCGCTTCCCTCTGGCGCGCGGGAGGGACCTCGGCCGTGGTTTGGCTCGTCTACCTCGCAGGCGCCGTCACTTACGTCGAAGGACACGGCGTCCACCTGTCCGCCAACTCGATCAGCAACGCCACGTCCGCCGAGGCAGCCCACCTGTGGGACGAGGTCGTCGGCCACTACCTGTGGTTCACCGGTGCGATGCTGGTCTGGGCCGCGCTCGCGACGATCATCATCCGGCGAGATCCACCGCGCGGACCGGTCCCGGCGCTGCTGGCGCTGGCCGTCGGGACGACCGCTGCGACCAACGCGGGCCGGTCACCACCGTCACGAAGGACGACTCCATCGTCGTCGACTACGAGAACTATCCGAGGGCGGGCTCCGTCAGCCCGGGGCCCAACACCTTCAAGGTCGCCCTGCAGGACGGCGACGGGCTGGTCGACCGGGTGGAGATCGACCCCGCGAGCGGGTTCACTGCCACCACCATCCAACCCGAACAGCTCAGCATCGCTCTTCCAAAAAAGCTGAGCGCCGAGGTCGGCGAGCAGTTCACCCTGCCCTACGAGGTGTCGAGCCGAGCCGAGCGGGCTGACCGTCCGTTGAGCGTCCTGGTCGAAAGTGCCGGTGGACCGCTCGAGCTCGACCGCGATCAAGACACGTTCTCGACCACTGGCACCAAACAGACCGGGGAGTTCACCGGAACTGCCACCCAGCCGGGGCGCTACGAGCTGCGGGTCGCCGCCAACGGCGGTTACAATCCCGCGGCCGGAACCGTCCTGGTGGACGTCAAACCCGCGGGCCGGCGCGGCCCGGGGCTCGCCGCCGTGATCGGAGCGGTTATGCTCGTCGGCGTGGCCTTCCTGCTGTTGACCGGCAGCCGACGTCGCGCCGACCGGCGACGGGCGTGAACCCATGAGATCAGCGGGCTGGCCGTTGATCGGGCTGGTCGCGGGCGCGGCCGCCGGCTGGCTCTGGGGCTGGTCCGCGAGCGACTACGAGGCGATCGACTCGGCCGTCGGCACCGCGCTGCTCGGCGCGGTGGCCGGCCTGCTTGCCGGCGCGACCGCCTACTCGCTCACCCGCCGCAAGCGTGACAGAGACTGACGGGCTCACTCGGCTTCGAGGCTGGCAATGGCCAGCCCGGCGGCGTCGGCGGCGGCCTGCCGGTCGGCACGGGTCTGCTCCTCGCGGGTGAGCAGGGCGGCGTACTCGGCCAGGGCGGCCGGGTCCGGCACCTCCGGTAACCGGCGCAGGAAGGCTTCCACGTTCCGGACGGCGGTGGTGTGCGCGGCGGCCGCCTCACGAAGCAACTCGCGGTCGTCGGCAGCGGGATAGAGGTCGGTCATACCCGCCCCTTACCCGCGCTCAGGCGGTTCGCACCCCGGGAGTGGCCACCACGGGTGCCGGCCGCCGCACCCCGAACGCCGGGTTGCGCAGCAGCCAGGCCAGATACGCCGGATGCGGCGCGAGGGCGTCGGTGTACGCCACCAGGGCCGTCTCCAGCACCAGGTCCGCCGTCGGGGCGGCGGGCGACTCCGGGTGCCACCCCAGCATCAGCCGCCAACGCAGGGGCGTACCGGCCAGCCGGCGGGTCACCAGGCCGGCCACCGGACGGAACGTGGCCTGGCAGAGCGCCACCCCCTCGCCGGCGTCCACCAGGTCGATACAGCTGCGCACGTCGGCCTCGTACACCTTGCGCGGGGTGAAGCCGGCGCGGGCGCAGGCGGCGGCGAAGCAGTCGCCGAAGCAGCCGTCCCCCGGCGCCGCCACCCACTGCTCGTGTCGCAGGTCGGCCAGGTCCACCTCGTCGCGCCCGGCCAGCGGATGGGTCTCCGGCAGCAGCACCATGACCGGGTCGACGGCGACCTCCCGCCAGCTCAGGCCGTAGTCCGCCGACGGGGTGGAGTCGCCGCAGACCCCGGTCAGCGCGTAGTCCAGCCGCGCGGCGGCGACCAGCTGGGCCAGCTCGTCGACCGACCAGGAGGCGTGCGTGGTGATCTGGGCCTGCGGCTGCTCGGCGGCGAGCCGGTGCACCAGCCGGCCCAGGATCGGGCTGTTGACCCCGCCGAACCGGTACCGGCGGGGGCGTCGCCCGCCCCGGCCAGCCGGGCCGCCTCGTCCTGTAGGCCCTTCATCGCCGGCAGCAGCACCCGGGCCCGGGCGAGGACCAGCTCGCCGAGAGCGGTGGGCCGGGCGCCACGTCGATCCCGCTCGAACAGCGGACCGCCCAGGGTCCGTTCGATGCGCTGGAGCTGGGCGGTCAGCGCCGGCTGGGCCAGGCCGAGCGTCGAGGCCGCCTTGGTCACGCTCCCCGTCTCCGCGATGGCGCAGACCACCCGCAGGTGGCGCAACTCCAGATTCATGACGTGACGGTAGGGCCACAAAGCAGCTGGCGGAAGGGCCTGGACGGATCAACGACCGTGAACGTGTCGCGGGTCTCTCAGCTTGCCGGCGGCTCGGTCAGCTCAGCCAACTGCGTGTGCCGGCCGGTGACGGCGTCCCGGACCTTGTCCACCACGCCGACCGCCGGTTCGACGATCCGGTTCCACGGCGGGGTGTGCGGCGCCGCCGGGTGCGGGCGGGTCGGCGCGGCCTCCTCGGCGATTTCCAGCCGGTTGCCGAGCCGGATGAGCTCCTCCTCGGTGGCGGCGGCGCACAGCCGCTGCACCAACGGATCGACGGCGCCGGCGTGCGCCTCGATCCGGGTGGCCAGCTCGGCGAGACCCTCGTCGGTCAGCTCCCGCATCGCCCTGAGCAGCTCGACGTCGGCGGACACCACCTCGTCGACCAGCGGGTCGGCGTTGTCGACGGCGTGGCGGACGGCGGGCAGCAGATACTGCTCCTCGGCGGACAGGTGCCGGGACAGCGTGGCGACGAGCACGTCCCGGCCGTGCTCCGGGTCCGGTCCGGGCTCGATCAACCGCCGGGTCAGCTCCAGCAGCTGCCGGTGCTCCTCGGCGACGAGGTCGGCGATGCTGCGTCCGCCGGGCCGGTAGCCGTCGGCGGGGGTGGGTGGCAGCGGCGGCAGGTGGACGGACATGGTGTCCTCCTCGGCTGGCGGGGGGTGCGCAGACGTGGGCGTCAGGTCGGGCCCGGCAGTACCCGCAGCCGCCCGAACCGAAACCCCGGGCTGATATGAAGGGGTGATGACGAGCGACGTCCACTCCGCCTTCCCCGCGCCCGCCGACGAGGTCGTCGACCTGTGCCGGGATCTGCTACGCATCGACACCACGAACACGGGCGAGAACGCCACCAGCGCCGGGGAACGCCGGGCCGCCGAGTACGTCGCGGAGAAGCTGGCCGAGGTCGGTGTCCCGGCGGTGATCCACGAGTCGGCGCCCGGGCGGGCCAACGTCGTCGCCCGGATCCCCGGCACCGATCCCGGCCGCGGCGCGCTGCTCGTGCACGGGCATCTGGACGTCGTGCCCGCCGACGCCGACGAGTGGTCGGTGCATCCGTTCTCCGGCGAACTGCGGGACGGCTACCTGTGGGGCCGGGGCGCCATCGACATGAAGGACTTCGACGCGATGGTCCTGGCCGTGGTGCGGCACTGGCAGCGCACCGGCGTGCGTCCGCCGCGGGACATCGTGCTCGCGTACACCGCCGACGAGGAGGCTGGCAGCGATTACGGCGCCCATTTCCTGGCCACCCGGCACCGGGACCTCTTCGACGGCTGCACGGAGGGGATCGGTGAGGTCGGCGGCTTCTCGTACACGGTGGACGAGTCGCGGCGGCTCTACCTGATCGAGACCGCCCAGAAGGGCATCGACTGGCTGCGGCTGCACGCCCGGGGGCGGCCCGGACACGGCTCGATGCTGCACGACGACAACGCGGTGACCGCGCTGGCCGAGGCGGTGGCCCGGATCGGCCGGCACCGCTTCCCGGTGGTCGTCACCGACACCGTGCGGGCCTTCCTGGAACAGGTCTCCGAGGTGCTCGGCATCGAGCTGGACCCGGAGGATCCGGAGACCGCCATCGCCAAGCTCGGTCCGATCGCCAACATCATCGGCGCCACCATCCGCAACACCGCGAACCCGACCCGGCTCGCCGCCGGCTACAAGGACAACGTGATCCCCGGCCGGGCCAGCGCCACCATCGACTGCCGCAGCCTGCCCGGGCAGTCCGAGCTGCTGGAGCGGCAGCTGCGCGAACTGGTCGGCCCGGACATCGCGATCGAGTACGTCCAGCGTCAGCCGGCGCTGGAGACCACCTTCGACGGTGACCTGGTCGCGGCGATGTCGGCCGCGCTGCGGGCCGAGGATCCCGGTGCCCGGCCGGTGCCGTACATGCTCTCCGGTGGCACCGACGCCAAGGCGTTCTCGCAGTTGGGCGTCCGTTGCTTCGGCTTCGCACCGTTGCGGCTGCCGGCCGACCTGAACTTCTCGGCGCTGTTCCACGGCATCGACGAGCGGGTTCCGGTGGACGGACTACAGTTCGGCGTGCGGGTTCTCGACCGGTTCCTGCGTACCTGCTAGCTCGTGTCCGGCTCGGACGCGAACATCCTGGGATTCTTCGTGAAGGGGACGCCTCACATGACCGACCAGCACGGTGAGCTGGACGCCGCCCTCGAACGCGTGATCGAAGCGGCCCGCCACCACCTGGCCGCCGTCCGCGCCGCGCAGGGCCGGATCGACGACGACGACGTCTGGCAGGCGTACGTCGCGCTGAACAACGCCTCGTTCGCCTACGACGAGCAACTCATGGACGCCTTCGGCGAGGTTACCCCGTGGGACGTCGAGTCGATCGACCCGGACGAGGCCGACCAGCGCTTCGCCGGTGCCGAAGGGGTCGAGTCGACCGATCCGCATCCTCAGGTGATCTCCGTGCGGCAGCGGCGCGACTACCGGGTGCCCAGTGTCTCCGCGCTGATCCGGATCGCCGAGGCGGCCCGCCGTGAGGGCGTCCCGGGCGACGAGGAGGTGCCGCCGGTGGAGGGCGTCGGCGAGGCGGTGCTGGAGCTGTTGCAGAGCGGCGACGGTTCCCTCGGCGCGCTCGACCTGCCGGAGTTGGAACCGCTCGACGGCGTGGTGATGGTCAGCGAGGTCGGTACCCCGGTGGACCTGGAGTCGTTCTCCGACGACGACCCGGTGGGCCCGTTCCAGCCCGCCGCCGACGACCGGCTGGTCGGCCGGCTCGACGAGCACCCCTTCCTGGAGATCGACGAGGAGCACGACCACGTGCACTGAGCGTGCGCCGGGCGGTGCGGTCCGTGCTGCCGGCGAGCCTGGCCGTCGCCCTCCACCGGCGGTCGAGCTGATGGCGCGGTCGCACCGGCATCCCGGACGGAGTCGGCCACCCGATCCGTCCGGGACCGTGCCCTCCGGGCGGTGCGCGGACCGGTCAGTACGACAGGCCCGGCTGCGGCTGGTTGACCCGGCGGCGGCGCAGCACCACCTGGCGCGTGCCGTCCCGGAACAGCCGCACCCGGGCCAGTTCCCAGCCGGAGAACTCCGCCTGGATCGCCAGCTGTGCCGCGGCGGTCAGCCGGTCGACGTTCGGCGGTAACCGCAGCGGCGCGTATTCGTAGTCCATGGGCACCATGCTGCCCAGCCAGGCCTGCGGGCGCCACCCTCTACGGGGTGACCCGCGCCGCGGTCGATCTCCGCCCCGCGCCGGGGCGTCCGCCCGGTGGTCCTCAGCCGTCGCGCTCGGGATAGCCGACCTCCAGCGCCGACACGTCGTCCAGCGCGATGGTGATCTCCTCCGGCAGGGTCATCCGTTCGACCTGGAGCGCGCCGAGCAGTTGCCCGGAGGTACGCGCGCCGAGGATCGGCGCGGTCACTCCGGGCCGGTCCCGGATCCAGGCGAGCGCCACCTCCAGCGGGGACACGCCGAGTCCGTTCGCGGCGGTGGCGACGGCTTCCACGATGCTGGAGCAGCGCGGCTCCAGATAGGTGGCGACGAACCGCTCGAAATGGGGGGAAACCGCGCGGGAGTCGGCGGGCCGGCCGTGCCGGTACTTGCCGGTGAGCACGCCGCGGCCGAGCGGCGACCAGGGCAGCACGCCCAACCCGAGCGCCTCGCAGGCCGGCAGCACCTCCCGCTCCACCCCCCGCTCCAACAGCGAGTACTCCACCTGCGCGGCCACCACCGGGGCCCGCCCCGGCCAGGCCGTCTGCCACGCGGCGGCCCGGGCGGTCTGCCAGCCGGAGAAGTTCGACACGCCGACGTAGCGCACCCGACCGCTGGCCACCGCGTGGTCCAGCGCCGCCAGGGTCTCCTCCAGCGGGGTCCGCGGATCGTATCCGTGCACCTGGAACAGGTCGACGTGGTCGGTGCCCAGCCGCCGCAGCGAGGCGTCCAGCGTACGCAGGAGGTGCCCCCGGGAGCCGTCCCGGCGCCGGTCGCCGCCGCCCGGCCGCAACCCGGCCTTCGTCGCGATCAACAGGTCCTCGCGGGGCACCAGGCTGCCCAGCAGCGAGCCGATCACCGACTCGGCGTCGCCGTCGCCGTACACGTCGGCGGTGTCGATCAGGTTGCCGCCCGCGTCGAGGTAGCTCTTCAGTTGTGCGGCCGCGTCGTCGGCGTCGGTGTCCCGGCCCCAGGTCATGGTGCCGAGCGCGAGCCGGGAAACCGCCAGCCCGCTTCGGCCGAGCGGTCGCTGCTGCATGGGTGAACCTTATTTCGAACCGGGGTCGGATCGACATCCTCGCTCTTGTCGAGTCTGCCCGCCGGTTCGTGTTCCCGCTCGCCCCGCGCAACGGGGTGAGCCGGTGATCGTCCCCATCGTCGGCATTGCGTAACCTGATGCGACTGCGGATGGGGGAGGACTCTGTGCGACTCGGGCTGAATCTCGGATACCAGACAGCGTGGAGCACGCCGGCCCACCACCTGGCTCTGGCCCAGGAGGCGGACCGGCTCGGCTACTCGGTGGTGTGGGCGGCGGAGGCGTACGGCTCCGACTCGCCGAGCATGCTCGCCTGGATGGCCGGGCAGACCGAGCGGATCGACATCGGCAGCGCGGTGATGCAGATTCCCGCCCGGACCCCCGCGATGACCGCGATGACGGCGGCGACCATGGACGCCCTCTCCGGCGGCCGGTTCCGGCTCGGCCTCGGGGTCTCCGGCCCGCAGGTCTCCGAGGGCTGGCACGGCGTCCGCTTCGGCAAGCCCCTCGCCCGCACCCGGGAGTACGTGGACATCGTCAAGCTCGCGGTGGCTCGCAAGGAGGTCGCCTACGACGGCGAGTTCTACACGCTGCCGCTACCCGACGGCCCCGGCAAGGCACTGCGGCTGGGCTTCCATCCGCCGCGTGAGCGCATCCCGATCTACCTGGCCGCGGTGGGCCCGAAGAACCTGGAACTGGCCGGTGAGATCGCCGACGGCTGGCTGGCCGTCTTCTACGCACCGGAGTTCGCCGAGGAACAGCTCGCGGCGGTCCGCGCCGGCCGGGCCAAGGCCGGCAAGGAACTGGCCGGGTTCGACGTGGTGCCGTCCGTGCCGGTCGTGGTCGGCGACGACCTCGACGCCTGCGCACAGTTGGTCCGCTGGTACGCGGCCCTGTACGTCGGCGGCATGGGCAGCCGGCAGCAGAACTTCTACAACCAGTTGGCCACCCGGATGGGCTACGGCGACGACGCCCGCGAGGTGCAGGAGCTCTACCTGGCCAAGCGGCAGCGGGACGCCGCCGCCGCGGTGCCGCTGGAGTTCATCGACCGGACCTCGCTGCTCGGCCCGAAGGAACGCATCGCCGAGCGGATGCGCGAGTACGCCGCGGCCGGGGTGACCACCCTCTCGGTGACCCTCTTCGTCGCCGATCCCGAGACCGGCGTACAGACCCTGCGGACCGTCGCCGAGGCGCTGGAGCTCTCGGGAGTCGGGGAGTGACCTGGGTCGAAGCCATCGTCCTGGGCATCGTCCAGGGCCTGACCGAGTTCCTCCCGGTCAGCTCGTCGGGGCACCTGCGGATCACCTCGGCCATCTTCTTCGAACGCGACGCCGGTGCGTCCTTCACCGCGGTCACCCAGTTGGGCACCGAGGCGGCCGTCCTGCTCTACTTCGCCAAGGACATCTGGCGCATCGGGCGCACCTGGGTCCTGGGGATCTGGGACAGGTCGGTGCGCACCAGCCTCGACTACCGCATGGGCTGGTACGTGATCATCGGGTCCATCCCGATCGGCTTCTTCGGGTTCCTCTTCAAGGACCAGATCCGGGAGACCGCCCGCAACCTGTGGGTGGTGGCCAGCACCCTGATCCTGTTCGCCTTCGTCCTCGCCTTCGCCGAGTACTGGGGCCGGCAGACCCGGACCCTGCGGGACTTCCGGTTGCGCGACGGCGTGGTGATGGGCTTCGCCCAGGCGCTGGCGCTGATTCCCGGCGTGTCACGTTCCGGAGCCACGCTCACCTTCGGCCTGTTCCTGAACCTGACCCGCGAGACGGCGGCCCGTTACTCGTTCCTGCTGGCCATCCCCGCGGTGGTGATGTCCGGAGTGTTCAGCCTCGGTGACGTCTTCGAGCCGGCGGCGGCCGGCACGTCGGTACCGAGCGTCGCGCAGATGGTGGTCGCCACGCTCATCGCGTTCGCCATCGGCTACGCGGCCATCGCCTGGCTGTTGCGGTACGTCGCGCACCACACCCTGTACGTCTTCGTGCTCTACCGGGTCGCGGTCGGCACCCTGGTGCTCGCCCTCCTGCTGACGGGCACCATCAGCGCCACCTGAGCTGCGACGAAGGACGCCCCGCAGATGGCGGCGGGGTGAGCGGGGCGAGGGCCTAGGGTGGTGCGGGTGGCGACACTTCTGCTCCTGCGGCACGGACGTACCACCGCCAACGCCGACGGCGGTCTCGCCGGCCGGCAACCGGTCGAGCTGGACGAGACCGGCCGCGCCCAGGCGAGCGTCGTCGGCGAGCGGCTGCGGGCCGTGCCGCTGGCGGCCGTGGTGACCAGCCCGCTGATCCGTTGCCGGCAGACCCTGGAGCTGGCGCTGCCGCAGGCATCGCCGGTGGTGGACGAGGGGCTGATCGAGTGCGGGTACGGCAGTTGGGAGGGGCAGCCGCTGAAGAAGCTGGCCAAGGAGCCGCTCTGGCCCGTGGTGCAGCAGCATCCCAGCGCGGCGGTCTTCCCCGAGGGCGAGGCGATGGCGCAGATGGCGGTCCGGGCGGTCGCGGCGGTGCGCGCCTGGGACGCCCGGCTGACCGCCGAGCACGGTCCCGAGGTGGTCTGGCTGGCGTGCAGCCACGGAGATGTGATCAAGGCAATCGTGGCGGACGCCCTCGGCGTACACCTGGATCTTTTCCAGCGGATCGTGGTGGACCCGGCCTCGGTGACCGCGATCCGCTACACCCCGCTGCGGCCCTTCCTGGTCCGCCTCAACGACGTCGGCGGTGAGCTGTCGGGGCTGGTCCCACCGGCGCGCAGGCGGCGTCGGCGGGCCGGTCGGTCGACGGACTCGGATGCGGCGGTCGGCGGCGGAGCAGGAGCGCCCCGGTGAGCCGCCCGGTGCGGAGCGCCGCCGGGCCCACCGTGACCCGCTGCCGGGAGTGCGTCGCGATTCGGGTCGGTGGGGTGCCCGCTGCGGGGGGCCGCCGGATAGGGTCGTGGGTATGACCCACCAGGTGCACGCCTTCGAGCCGCCGGAGCGGTTCGTCGCCGGGACCGTCGGGCCGCCAGGGGAGCGCACGTTCTTCCTCCAGGCGCGTGGTGGCGGCCGGCTGGTCAGCGTCGCGCTGGAGAAGGTCCAGGTCTCCCTGCTCGCCGAGAAGTTGGAGGAGTTGCTCACCGAGGCGCAGCGCCGCTTCGGGGTGGACCTGCCCGAGGCCCCCGTCTCGCTCGGTGACAACGACCCGTTGGAGACGCCGGTCGACGAGGAGTTCCGGGTCGGCACGCTGGGCCTGGCCTTCGACGCGGACACCGCGACCGTGGTGATCGAGGCGATCGCGGTCGGCGAGGCGGAGGCCGAGATCGAGCTGGGCGAGTCGGAGGAGGACGAGCCCGACGACGTCGAGCCCGACGAGGACCTCGACCGGTTGCGGGTCCGGTTGACGCCCGAGGAGACCCGCGCGTTCATCGAGCGGGCCCGCCGGGTGGTCAACGCCGGCCGACCTCCCTGCCCGCTGTGTGGCCAGCCGCTCGATCCGGCCGGCCATCTCTGCCCACGGAACAACGGCTACCACCGGTGACCTCGTCCGGCCTGGCACCCCGGCAGGACGATGGCGCGGCGCTGCGCCTGTTGCGCGACGGTGAGCTGAGCGTCGAGGGGCGGCTGGTCGACGCCTCGAACACCACGCTGCGCGGTGTGTTGACGCTCGACGGTGTCTCGGCGCGGTGCGTGTACAAGCCGGTGCGCGGTGAGCGGCCGTTGTGGGATTTTCCGGACGGCACGCTGGCCGGCCGCGAGGTTGCCGCCCACCTGGTCTCGGTGGCCACCGGCTGGGATCTGGTGCCGCCGACGGTGCTGCGCGACGGGCCGTTCGGCCCGGGGTCGTGCCAGCTGTGGATCGACGAACCGGACGACACCGAACCGCTGGTCGGGTTCGTGCCGGCCGACGCGCTGCCGCCCCGGTGGTTTCCGGTCGCGGCGGCCCGCGACGACGACGGCACGCCGTACGCCCTGGCGCACGCCGACGACCCGCGGCTGGCCCGGCTCGCGGTGCTCGACGCGGTGATCAACAATGCGGATCGCAAGGGTGGCCACGTCCTGCTCGGGGCGGACGACCGGGTCCACGGGGTCGACCACGGGGTGAGCTTCCACGTGGAGGAGAAGCTGCGCACGGTGCTCTGGGGCTGGGCCGGCCGGCGGCTGCCGGCGGACGTGGTCGAGACGCTCGACCGCCTGGCCCGTCAGATCTCCGGACCGCTCGCCGAGGAACTGGCCGAGCACCTCACTCTGGGCGAGATCGCCGAGCTGGCGGCCCGGGTCGACCGGCTGCGCGAGCGGGGCCGCTTCCCGCGGCCGTCACCGGACTGGCCGGCGGTGCCGTGGCCGCCGATCTGATCCGGCTGGGCCGGTCGGAGGGCGACGAAGCCTGTCGCGTTGATCACTCCCAGGCTGGCGTGACGCCGCCCGACGGCTGGTTAGGCTGACCGTCATGGACTCTTGGGTGGGGCACGAGGTGCCGCGGCTGCCGGGCAGGGGCGAGCCGCTGAGGTTGTTCGACTCGGCGCGCCAGGGTGTGCACCCGACCGATCCGGCCGGTCCGGCCACCATGTACGTCTGCGGCATCACTCCGTACGACGCGACCCACCTCGGCCACGCCGCCACCATGATCACCTTTGACCTGGCGCAGCGGATGTGGCGCGACGCGGGCCACGAGGTCCGGTACGTGCAGAACGTCACCGACATCGACGACCCGCTGCTGGAGCGGGCCGAGCGCGACGGTGAGGACTGGAAGGTCCTGGCGATGCGGGAGACGGCGCTGTTCCGCGAGGACATGGAGGCGCTGCGGATCATCCCGCCGGCCCACTACGTCGGCGCGGTCGAGTCGATCCCGGAGATCGCCGAGAAGGTGCTGGTGCTGCTCAAGGACGGTGCCGCGTACCGGCTGGACGACGGCACCGGCGACGTCTACTTCGACACGTGCGCCGCGCCGCGGTTCGGCTACGAGTCCAACCTGACCCGCGAGCAGATGCTGAAGATCTTTCCTGAGCGCGGCGGCGACCCGGACCGGGCCGGTAAGCGCGACCCGCTGGACCCGCTGTTGTGGCGCGGCGCCCGAGCGGACGAACCGTCCTGGCCCGGTGGCGACCTCGGCCCGGGCCGGCCGGGTTGGCACATCGAGTGCGCGGTGATCGCCCTGGGCCTGCTCGGGTCCACCGTCGACGTGCAGGGCGGCGGCAACGACCTGCTCTTCCCGCACCACGAGTGTTCCGCCGCGCACGCCGAGCGGCTGACCGGCGCGGCGCCGTTCGCCGGCCACTACGTGCACGCCGGCATGATCGGCCTGAACGGCGAGAAGATGTCCAAGTCCCGGGGCAACCTGGTCTTCGTCTCCCGGCTGCGCGCCGACCGGGTGGACCCGATGGCGGTCCGGCTGGCGCTGCTCTCCGGGCACTACCGCGCCGACCGATCCTGGACCGACGACCTGCTGACCACCGCGCTGGAGCGGCTGGGCCGCTGGCGTCGCGCCGCCGCGGCGCCCGCCGGCCCGTCGGGGCGGGCCTTCCTGGCCGCCGTACGCGAGCGCCTCACCGACGACCTCGACTCGCCCGGCGCACTCGCCCTGGCCGACACCTGGGCCGACCAGACCCTTTCCGGAGTGGCCGACGACCCGACCGCCCCACCCCTGTTCACCAACACCCTGGACGCCCTCCTAGGCCTCCGCCTCTAACTCCCCCCACCCCACCCCACCCCCACCCCCACCCCACCCCCACCGCACCCCCACCCGCGTCGATCATGCAGTTGTGGCGCCCCGGGTCGGGGTGGTTCGCGGACTATGTCCAGCACCACAACTGCATGATCGGCGGTGCGGAGGGTGGGGGCGGGGGCGGGGGAGGGAGGGGGAGTTAGCCGAGGATTAGGCCGGGGTCGGGGTGGGGGGTTTGGTGGGGGCGGGGATCTTGTACTCCTCGGTGAGTGTGGTGACCGGGCCGGGCCAGGTGGCCTGGGCGACCTCGATGGGCCTGCGGTGCGCGTCGTACGCCACGTGCAGCAGGTGCAGGACGGGGGTGTCCGGCCGGATCTGGAGGGTCTCCGACTCCTCCCGGCTGGGCTGGCGCGCGGTGATCGTGTCGGTGGCGGTCGCGTACCGCCGTCCGGTGGCCTCCTCGGCCTCCTGGTAGAGCGGGCGGCCGAACGCCTCGGTGCGTTCCAGCGAGGTGCCGGCGGCGTCGGCGGGCAGGAACCAGGAGGCACCCACCTCCACCGGGGAGTCCTCGGTGCGGACCAGGTGCCGGCGGCAGAGCAGCTCGGTGCCGTCGGCCACGCCGAACGCGTCGGCCACCTCCGGCGGCGCGGGGGAGCGGCCGACGGAGACGAGTTGCTGGCGGTACCGGGCGGCCAGGTCGGTGTGGTAGCCGCGGAAGCCGCCGTAACGTCCGCGGGAGAGCCGGTTGAGCCGCCGCCGGGTGCCGCGCACGTACGTACCGGAGCCCGGCTTGGTGATCAGGACGCCTTCGACCCGTAGTTGGTCGACGGCGCGTTGCACGGTCTGCTTCGCCACGCCGAACATCTCGGCGATGGCCGGGATCGACGGTAGCCGCTCGCCCGGCGCCCAGTCGCCTCGGCGGATCTGGGTTCTCAGCTGCGCGGCGATCTGCCGGTGCGGGAACTCGGCCACGCCCGGGTTGATCTGCATCCCCGGCCTCCTCGTCTCAGCTAGGTTCCTAGGATGCCCTACGTGGGGTGAGCCCGCCACCCCGAACCGCGTCCCGACACGCGGGTCAGATTCCGCCGGAGACGCGGCGAGACCCCGGCGGTCGTGCCCGGGGTCTCGGAACGGTAGTGCGGCGAGGGTTACCAGGAACCGGCGGTGGGGCCGGCCGATCCGCCGCGGCGGCGCAGATACTTCTCGAACTCCTGGGCGATCTCGTCCCCGGTCAACGGGGTGATGCCCGCGTCGCCGACCCGTTCCTCCAGCTCGCGGACGTACTCACCCAGTTCGGCGTCCTGCTCGGCGGCGCTGCGGACCCGCTGCTCCCATTCGGCCGCCTCCTCGGCGAGGTCGGCCATCGGCACCGGCAGGTCGAGCACCTCCTCGACCCGGTGCAGCAGTGCCAGGGTCGCCTTCGGGCAGGGCGGATTGTTGGCGTAGTGCGGCACGTGCACCCAGAACGAGACGGCGTCGACCTCGGCGCGGGTGCAGGCGTCGTGCAGCACGCCGACGATGCCGGTCGGCCCGTCGTAGCGGGTGGGGGTGAGCTGGTAGCGGCGCGCGGCGTCGGCGTCGGAGGCGCTGCCGCTGATCGGCAGCGGACGGGTGTAGGGCACGTCGGCCAGCAACGCGCCGAGCAGCACCACCCGTTCGACCTCCAGGCTGTGGCAGATCTCCAGCACCTGCTCGCAGAAGGTGCGCCAGCGCATGCTCGGCTCGATGCCGCGGATCAGCACCACGTCGCGGTCGGTGCCGGCCGGGCTGGCCACGGTGAACCTGGTCGTCGGCCACTCCACCCGCCGGGTGGCGCCGTCGGACATGGCGATGGTGGGCCGGCTGACCTGGAAGTCGTAGAAGTCCTCCGGGTCCAACTCGGTGATGGGCCGGGCCTCCCACACCTGCTCCAGGTGCTCGACCGCGGCGGTCGAGGCGTCGGCCGCGTCGTTCCACCCTTCGAAGGCGGCGATGGCGACCGGGGACCGCAGCACCGGCAGGCCGTCGAACTCGGTCACGCCGTCACCGCACCCTCGTCACCGGCGGCACGGGGACCGGCCCCGGACGTCCGCCCGCGGTGCATGGTGGTGTCGCTGTAGTCCTTCACATCAGTCAGCCTACGTGCCGTGCCTCGACGCGGCCCGCCGGCCGCGCCGGATCGGCCCGCCGCCCACGTCGGCCCGGCCGGCCGCCGCCACCGGCCGTGACGCCGCCAACCGGCATACCAGACGAAAGCGTGCACCGTGATCCCGATGACACATTGTGGGATGGGGTGGCGCGCGGGGATGCGGCCGGTCGATGCCGCACTAACCTGGGACCGTGCGGACTTCGTTGCTCGATGCGCTGGCAGACCGGATCCTCATCGCCGACGGGGCGATGGGGACGATGCTCCAGGCCGCCGACCTGACCCTGGACGACTTCGACGACCTCGAGGGCTGCAACGAGATCCTCAACGTCACCCGGCCCGAGGTCGTCCGCGGGGTGCACGAGGCGTATCTCGCGGCGGGCTCGGACTGCGTCGAGACCAACACCTTCGGTGCGAACCTCGCGAACCTGGCCGAGTACGACATCCAGCACCGGATCCGGGAGCTGTCCGAGGCCGGCGCCCGGATCGCGCGGGAGGCGGCCGACGCGTACAGCACGCCGGAGCGCCCCCGGTTCGTGCTCGGCTCGATCGGTCCGGGCACGAAGCTGCCCACCCTCGGCCACGCCGCGTACGCCACGCTTCGGGACGCGTACCAGGAGAACGCCGCCGGCCTGATCGAGGGCGGCGCGGACGCGCTGATCATCGAGACCTGTCAGGACCTGCTCCAGGTGAAGGCGGCGGTGGTCGGCTCGCACCGGGCGATGGCGGAGCTGGGCCGCAAGGTTCCGCTGATCTGCCACGTCACCGTGGAGACCACCGGCACGATGCTGCTGGGTAGCGAGATCGGGGCCGCGCTGACCGCGATCGAACCGCTCGGCGTCGACCTGATCGGGTTGAACTGCGCGACCGGGCCGGCGGAGATGAGCGAGCACCTGCGCTATCTCTCCCAGCACGCCCGGGTGCCGCTGTCGGTGATGCCGAACGCCGGCCTGCCGCAGCTCACCGCCGACGGTGCGGTCTACCCGTTGACCCCGGCGGAGTTGGCCGACGCGCTGGAGCGTTTCGTCACCGAGTACGGCGTCTCGCTGATCGGTGGCTGTTGCGGCACCACCCCGGAGCACATCGCGGTGCTCTCCGAACGGCTGCACGGCACCCGGCCGGGGCCGCGGGAGCCCCGCACCGACGCCGGTGTCTCGTCGATCTACCACCACGTGCCGTTCGCCCAGGACGCCAGCGTGCTGATGGTGGGGGAACGGACCAACGCCAACGGCTCCAAGGCGTTCCGGGACGCGATGCTCGCCGCCGACTGGCAGGCCTGCGTGGAGATCGCCCGCAGTCAGGCCCGGGATGGCTCGCACCTGCTGGACCTGTGCGTCGACTACGTCGGCCGCGACGGCACCACGGACATGCGCGAGCTGGCCGGCCGCTTCGCCACCGCCTCCACCCTGCCGATCATGCTCGACTCCACCGAGCCGGCGGTGATCGAGGCCGGGCTGGAGATGCTCGGCGGCCGGTGCGTGGTCAACTCGGTGAACTTCGAGGACGGCGACGGCCCCGACTCCCGCTACGCCCGGGTGATGCCGGTGGTCGCCGAGCACGGCGCCGCCGTGGTCGCGCTGCTCATCGACGAGGAGGGCCAGGCGCGTACGGCGGAGTGGAAGGTGCGCGTCGCCGAGCGGCTGATCGGCGACCTCACGGGCCGGTGGGGGCTGCGCCGGTCCGACATCCTCATCGACGCGCTGACGTTCCCGATCGCCACCGGGCAGGAGGAGACCCGCCGCGACGGCATCGAGACCATCGAGGCGATCCGGGAGATCGCCCGCCGCTGGCCGGGGGTGAACTTCACGGCCGGCATCTCGAACGTCTCGTTCGGGCTGAACCCGGCGGCCCGGCAGGTGCTCAACTCGGTCTTCCTGAACGAGTGCGTGCAGGCCGGGCTGACCTCGGCGATCGTGCACGCCAGCAAGATCCTGCCGATGTCCAAGATCCCCGACGAGCAGCGCACGGTCGCCCTCGACCTGATCTACGACCGCCGCAGCGAGGGCTATGACCCGGTGCAGCGGTTCATCCAGGTCTTCGAGGGCGTCGACGCCGCCTCGGCACGGGCCACCCGGGCCGAGGAGCTGGCCGCGCTGCCGCTGCACGAGCGGCTCAAGAGGCGGATCATCGACGGCGAGCGCAACGGCCTGGAGGCCGACCTGGAGGCGGCGATGGCCGCCGGCACGGCACCGCTGGCGATCATCAACGACATCCTGCTGGACGGCATGAAGGTCGTCGGCGAGTTGTTCGGCTCCGGGCAGATGCAGCTGCCGTTCGTGCTCCAGTCCGCCGAGGTGATGAAGACCGCGGTGGCATACCTCGAACCGCACATGGAGAAGGCCGACGACGGTGGCAAGGGCCGCATCGTTCTTGCCACGGTCAAGGGCGACGTGCACGACATCGGCAAGAACCTGGTCGACATCATCCTGTCGAACAACGGCTACGAGGTGGTGAACATCGGCATCAAGCAGCCGATCTCCGCCATCCTCGACGCGGCCGAGCAGCACCGCGCCGACGCGATCGGCATGTCCGGCCTGCTGGTCAAGAGCACGGTCATCATGAAGGAGAACCTCGCCGAGATGGCCACCCGGGGGGTCGCGGAACGCTGGCCGGTCCTGCTCGGCGGCGCGGCGCTGACCCGGGCGTACGTCGAGGACGACCTGCGGTCGGTCTTTCCCGGCCAGGTGCACTACGCCCGTGACGCCTTCGAGGGGCTGTCCCTGATGGACCGGGTGATGACCGCCAAGCGCGGCGGCGCCCCGGTGGTCGACGCCGAGCGGGAGACGGCCCTGGCGGCGCGGCGGGCCCGCCGGGAGCGGCAGCGCGCCGTGGTGGCCGAGTCACTGCCGGAGTTGCACGACGCCTCGGTGCGCTCCGACGTGGCCGTCGACGTGCCGGTGCCGACCGCGCCGTTCCTCGGCACCCGGGTCATCAAGGGGGTGCCGCTGGCGGACTACGCGGCGCTGCTGGACGAGCGGGCCACCTTCATGGGCCAGTGGGGGCTGCGCGGCGCGCGCGGCGGCAAGGGCCCGTCCTACGAGGAGCTGGTGGAGACCGAGGGCCGGCCCAGGCTGCGCTACTGGCTGGACCGGCTGATCTCCGACCAGGTGCTGGAGGCGGCCGTCGTGTACGGCTACTACCCCGCGTACGCCGAGGGCAACGACCTGGTGCTGCTGGACGAGAACGGCCACGCCGAGCGGGCTCGGTTCTCCTTCCCCCGGCAGCGGCAGGAGCGGCGGCTGTGCCTGGCCGACTTCTTCCGCCCGCGCGGCGAGGAGCTGGACGTGGTCGCGTTGCAGCTGGTCACCGTCGGCCAGCCGGTCAGCGAGTACGCGGCCAAGCTGTTCGCCCGCAACGAGTACCGCGACTACCTGGAGGTGCACGGGTTGTCCGTGCAGCTCACCGAGGCCCTCGCCGAGTACTGGCACAAGCGCGTCCGGGCCGAGCTGACCCTGCCCGACGGCCGTACCGTCGCCGACGACGATCCGACGGACCTGGCCGGCCTGCTGCGCACCGACTACCGGGGCTGCCGGTACGCGTTCGGCTACCCGGCCTGCCCGGACCTGGAGGACCGGGCGAAGATCGTGGAGCTGCTCGGCGCCGAGCGGATCGGCGTGCAGCTGTCGGAGGAGTTCCAGCTCATGCCCGAGCAGGCCACCGACGCCATCGTCGTCCACCACCCCGAGGCGAGCTACTTCAACGCCAAATAGACGGTGGAGGCCGGGAAGCCGGTCTGAGCTGGGCAAACATAGATTACGCATCCTTCGCGGGTCGCAAGCGGGGCACATTGCGCCGGAACGCGGCGTCGATCGCGCTCCGCGCCCGGTCGTCGTCGTCCGGCCACAGGTGGGCGTACTTCTTGAGCGTCTGAGACGGGTCGGCGTGTCCGAGCATCTTCGCGACCAACTTCGGACTGTGCCCGTCGCGGATCAGCAGCGAGGCGTAGAGGTGCCGGAGGTCGTGCATCGTCGCCTCTGGCAGGCCGACCGCCTGCCGGGCCGGCGCCCACACCTCGATGTTGAACGTGCTGCGGTGCAGCGGTTGCCCGTCGTCGACGAAGATGAACCGAGCCTTGCGCAGCATCACCGCCCCGCCGGTGGTCGGCTGGACCTGCTGGTCCACGACCAGTTCCTTGCGGAGAAAGGTCGACCTTCGGCACCTCCAGGCCGAAGATTCCGCCCTGCCGTAGGCCGGTGACCGCGTCCGCCTGATGAGGCGGCGATACCGGGTCGGCACTGCGGCGGCGAGCGCGTCGACCTGATCCAGCAGCAGCGGCACCACCTCATCGTGCGGCAGCTCGGGCAGCCTGATGCCGTCGCACGGTTCGTGGCCGATTATCCGGTCCCTCCCTGCCGCGCCGAAGATCGCGCGGACGGTCGCCCACGCTGGGCGCACCGAGGACGGAGCCAGGTCGAGGCCGGGCACGAACGCCTGCAACTCGCTGAGCCGGATTGCGGCCATCGGCCGGTCACCGAGGTGCGGGTAGACGTGCCGGTGAAGCGGCGACTTGGTCCGCATGGCGGTGTTCGGCCGGTGGACCTGGGCCGCCCCGCCACGCCTCGGCGTAGGAGCGGAACGTGACCTTGCCGGCCTTCGGGTCGATGTAGCTGCCGGTGTTGAGGCTGTGCTCGACCTCGACCTCGACCTCGACCTCGACCTCGGCGCGGTAGCGGTCGGCATCAACCTTCCGGGTGAACGACTTTTGCGCTGCTTGCCGCTTCGTCGCGCCACCGGCAGACGTAGCCGGGCCGGGCCGGAACCCGACCACCGGCCAGCCCACCACGCCGACCGCGGCTGCGGATGTGACGCCCATCCGGCGGGTACCGTCGACTGCGGACGGCCCGCGGGTTGTAGCGGTCGGCGGGCCGCCACCCAGACCGCTACCTGGGAGACGATCATGGAGCCCACGATCGGCGAGCACCTCGCCCGCATCCGCCGCCAGTCGACACTCACCCAAGAGCAGCTCGCCGAGCGGGCCGGGGTGTCCGTGGAGACGATCCGCAAGCTGGAGAGCGGGGCGCGCGCCTCCGCCCGCATGGCCACCCTGCACGCGCTCGCTCGCGCCCTGGACGTGCCCACCACCGCACTGCTCGGCGACACCTCGCAGGCCGCCGCCCGCCGCGAGCCCCACCACCGGCCGTTGTCCCTGGCGGAACTTCGTCGAGCCTTTACCCCCGCCCGCGGTCTGGGTGGCCCGATCGCCGCAGCGCGGGACGGGCTGCCGTCAACCGTGGATGCTGTGCGGGTGCGGCTGCGTGACGCTGATGCGGCGTATCACCGCGGCGACTACGCGGCGGCCCTGGTGGCGCTGCCCCGCCTGCTCGACGACGCCCGGCACACCGCCGAGGCCGCCGGTGCGCACGCCTACGCGACGCTCGCGCAGGCCCGTTACCTGGCCGGTGAGCTACTGATCCAGCTGCGCGCCGCAGACCTGGCGTACGCGGCCGTGGTGGCGGCCCTGGACGCCGCTGAGGCGGCCGGGGACCCGGTGCTGGGTGCGTCGACGGTCAAGGGTTCGTCGTGGCTGCTGCTGCGGCAGGGACGGCTGGCTGAGGCCGAGCAGGTGGCCATCGCCACCGCCGACGCCGTAGAGCCACGGCTACGGCGGGCCGACCCGGCGGAACTGGCGGTGTGGGGTGGCTGCTGCTGGCCGCTGCGGCGGCTGCCGCCCGGGACAACCGGCCGGACGACGCGGCGGCGCTGCTGGACTCGGCGGCAGCTGCGGCGGCCCGGCTCGCGGACCGGCCGGTGGGTGGCGGGCACCTGGCGATCCTCGGCGGGTTCCGGACGGCCCGGGTGGACATGATGCGGGTGGAGGCGGCGGCCGTGGCCGGTGATCCGGGCCGGGTGCTCCATCTGGCCGAGCGGGTGCCGGCCGGGGAGACGGTGGCCACGTCGTGGCAGCGTCACCGTCTGGACGTGGCGTGGGCGCACGCCGAACGACGCCGGTACGCCGACGCGACCGGGGTGCTGCTTGACCTCCGGGACCGGGCGCCGGCGTGGTTGCGGCACCAGCGGTACGCGCGGGACATCGTGCGGCAGATCGCCGCTGGTCGTCGGCGCGCGATGTCGGCGGAGTTGGCGGACCTGGCGACCTTGGTCGGCTACGCGTCCTGACCGGTACATCATGTACCAGTTGGGCCGCTGACCTGTGCTTCTAGTCATCGACGTCCCTGGTTGAAGTGCTGTCCAGCAGGGACGGTGGACAGGAGAGGCCGGCGTGGTCCCCCTGCGTCAGGCCCTCTGCGGCGGCGGCGGTGTCCATCGCGTCCCACCAGGTGCGGGGAACCCGCCGCCGCCTTCCGGACTCCGGCGGAGGTGGCGGCGGTGCGTACGTGGAACAGGTTTCGGCGGTGGCTGCGGCGGCGTACCGTCCCGCCGGTCGGCACCGGGCAACGGTCGCAGAGCGTCGAGCAGCAAGCGGCCCGGCAACGTCTGCTCGACCAGGCCCGCCGTAACGCCCGGTGGCCGGCATGACCGGGCGGTCGGTGTCGTACCGGGCGGCGATGGCCACTGAGGCGGTCAGGATCGGCCGTGCCGTCGACGCCCTACCCGCACGCCTGGGCGACCAGCACGTGCCGCTACGGCCCGCCTGGACGTGCGGCAGCTGCGAGCCGGACACACCCTGGCCGTGCGCCCCGGCGCGGGTACGGCTCGGCGAGCACTACGGCCGGGACCGGGTGGCCCTGTCGATGTTCGTGGGCGCGTTGTTGACGGCCGCCCTGGACGACCTACCGGCCGCCGACCCGGGCCGGCTCACCGTCAGGTTCACGGCCTGGACGCGGTGCGCCTGCAAGCAGTAGCCCTGCCGGTGGCAAGCCCGGCAGGGCTACTGCATCCGGCACGCCGGGACCCACCGGGGGGTGTCTACTCGGCATCCCCTCGCGCGCGGGGAGCGCTCAATCCTTCGGGCGAGCCGGATGGGCGTGGGTGTGGGTGCCGGCAGGATGATGCCAGTACACCCCTCTCTGACGGGTCCAGGCGGGACACGGCGTCGGTCAGCAGGTCGGACCGTAGGCGTTCGCCTTCGGGGCACCGGCCTTGAGCCGCTGCATGATCTGGTTTTCGGGACGGCACCGTGCCCTGCTCGTCGGCCAGGGCGCGGGCCGTTGGCAGCAACTCGTCTCCGACAGCTTCGACAGGGTTCTAGCCGCCTCGAAGTTTGAGCCGTGCGGTGAGGTGGCAGCCTAGGACCATGGCGAGGACCGAGCACTACCACGACCCGAGCGCACCGAAGGCCAACAGCATCGTCGTGGCCGTATCCGTCTTCGTCCGAGACGAGCAGGGCCGGGTGCTGCTCATCCAGCGCACGGACAACGGTCTGTGGTCCCTGCCCGGTGGCGGTCAGGAGATCGGCGAGTCGGTCGCGGAGACGGCGGTCCGGGAGACCTACGAGGAGACCGGCGTCCAGGTCGAGGTGACCGGAATCGTTGGCGTCTACTCAGACCCGGGCCATGTCGTCGGGTACTCAGACGGCGAGGTCCGACAGCAGTTCTCCCTCTGCTTCCGGGCTGTTCCCGTCAGCGGCACACCGACCCCGAGCGACGAGTCAAGCGCTGTCCGGTGGGTGGCCCGCGACGAGCTGGCCGCGCTCGATATCCACCCGTCAACCATGCTCCGCATCACCCACGGGTACGAGGAACGCGCAACGCCCTACATCGGCTGAGGGACGCTGCCGACGAGCCGGCGCTGAGTCCGCTGCACAGCGGCGACCATCTCCGGTTCCGCCCGGCCGATGAACCGGGTCACCAGGTGCTCCGGCCCGTACCGCGACCGGATCTCCGCCAGCCGTTCCAGAACCTCGAAGTCCTGCCCGTCAGGGCCGGTCGTCATATCCGAGAAGCAGAGGGCGTCAGTCACCGCAGTTTTCTCCCGAGGGAACTCGGCGGCCAGGACCTCACCGAGCCCACGTTCCTCGGCTTCCAACCAGGCGCAGGAGTGGTGAGCCACCAGAGCGGCGATCCGCTCGTCGTGCTTCTGGCGTCGCAGCCAGCGGCCACCATCCAGGGAGTGAAAGCCGGTGTCGACCAGGTCGGGACTGTAGCCCACGTCATGCATCCACGCCGACGCCACAAGAACCTCACGGTCCTCGATCGGCACCGCCGCGCTGATCCGGTCCGCCTTGGCGGCGACCGCCTGGACGTGACTCCAACGGCGGGGCAACGGTGTCTCAAGTAGGTGCCGCGCAACTTCCCGAGCGGCATCGACGAGGGCAGCCATGCCGCCCAGGGTACGGAGCACACTCGGTCCGCACCATCCCGTGTCCGTTGGCCGACGAGACGAGGCCGGCCGGCTGCCGGCGACGTGGTTCAAAGTTTCTGTACGTCTTCAAGGCGGCCCGCAACGGGCCGCACGCGCCGCCGCCTGGGCGAGCGTCCGTCGCTCCGCTGGCGCTCCGACTCCGGCCACGCAACACGCCCGGCGGCTGGCGCGGAAGCGGGTAGCCCATAGGGCCGCCGCAGAACGACAGGTGGCGTTGACCGGGTGGTGGTGGGCCGGCAGCCGGCCGGGCCGCGCGGCCACGAGCCCGCGCGGCGTAGGGAGCGCACACCGGGCGCGTCGGCGAGTTGGCGGCGGTCGCGGGGTTGCGGCTACTGCGCCTCCGGCGGGGGGCGCTCCGGCTCCAGGATGGCTGGGACTCCGTCGGCGGGTCGCGGTCCGTGGGTAGTTGCGGTAGGCCATCCCGCCTGCCCTCGACCCGGGCGAGCCGAGCAGACAACCGCCCGACCCGCCAGCGCCCGACCGGGCGTCAAGGCCGCCTTGACGTGGCGGGCCGGGCGGAGGCCCGCTCCCCAGCAGGGCGGGTCGAAGGCAAACGGGATGGCGAGTAGCCCGCTCGGGGGTGTTCTAGTTGTGCGTCAGTCGATTGAAGAGTTGATGTAGATAGCCGAACGCTTCGCCTGATGGGGGCGCGGAAAGCTCTTGCACCAGAGCTTTGAGATCGTCGTCATCGAGAGGAATGATGTACCCGCGATGGTCATGAGCCGTGTCGAGACACGATCTCCAGATCTTCTCCTTGTCTGTGTACCCGCGATACACCAGCAATCCGACTATGCCGCGGGAAGGGGAGAATCGTCCTTGAATCTGATCGAGGGCGGGATTATCGATTGGGCGGTTGTAGTTTTTGCATTCGATCATTATGTTGGCGGACGGATAGTGCATGCTAAGCCACTGAAAAAAACCATGCCGGGCGGCGTTGGTGTAGGTCAGATCAAGCCGCTTGCGCCCGTCGTGGAGTGGATGCTGCCGTTTGGGATGTACCAAGTGCGGGTAGAAAATGGCAGTAAAGAGATCCTGAATGCGTCGCTCATATAGATCTGCCTGCCTGCTTCCTGGCTCCACCTCGATCACCCGAGCAAGAAGATCCTCGGCTTCGCTTAGATCACCGCCAACTACTTCGGCGATCTCTTCGTTCTCAAGGATGCGACTGGGATTCGCTGCTTTTTGCTCCTTGTAGCTGGGGAGCATGTCTGGATTATCTGCTGAAACCGCAGAATTAATCCGCTTCTCTACCCCTGGGTTGTCTCGTCCGACGCCGAACTGCTCCTTATACTTCGCGTCCACATCTTTCTTGGTGACCGTAGGCCGACCACGCACCAGCTTAACCAGGCTCCCTGCGGCGTATTCTTGGGCGACCAGGAAGTTTAGTACCTGATGCCTATAGTAGTCGTTGGAATTCATGTGGAGCTTGCGCCGAACTATTTCTTTGGGGATCAGAATGAGCTTGGCTCCATTGGGGTTTGGCAAGGAAGTGTACTCCTCGTACCATTCTCCCTTGTTGGAGTTCCAAAGCGGGCCAGATGCTACACCCTCAGCTAAAGGTATATTGTGGTACTCGGAAGTCTCCTGCGTGTAGGAGATAAGCTGACGTCGAATGATGTTCGTAGTGATGTCAGAGATGCGGTCGCGATCGACACCTTCAATCAGAAGCGCTGTATCTTCCAGGTCCTGAATGAGGCCGGTGCGGACAGCTTTGCTGCTAGAAAGAGCTTGCCAGAAATCTCTGGCGAGTTCGTTGCCGACGCCGCTTCCATTCGACGGGCCACGAGAGAGTCCTAGGTGGGTCTCGTTGGGCTCCCTGAGATTGGAGAGGAGAGAGAGCGCGAGGTCGTTGTCGCCGTCGGTAATCGCATCAAGCACTCTTTGAAAGAACGACTGGATCGCCGATGCGCAACTATCCGCCCAAGGGCCCGACAATTGAGCTATGGCTCGTGGGTCAACGTAGAGGCGAACATCGTTGACGATATCTACGTCGACAAAATCGAGTTCCGACTGCCTCTTGCCTAATCTGTAGTACTCGGATACCCGCATGCCGCGCCCTTCCTCTTATCGCTGCGGAGCGTGGTCATGGAGTTTACGGCTTGAAGCGGCGAGTGATATCGCTCCAAGGTCCATGGCTGTGACTTGAATATGACCAACTCTGGCAAAACATACGAAAACTCGCCTGTCCGTTTGGCGGCGAGTCTGACTTCCGACAGGTGTAACGGCACCTACGGCCACCGCCAGAACCAAGATCATGCCGTTCTGAGGCCGTCGGAGGGCAACTTGCGCTGCCTACTGCTGACCATCAATGCCAGCCGTCACGGCAGCTCAACAGCCAAGTCGCCCGCTTTGTTCAACTACACCCCCGCCGTTGATCAATACAACGCCAAATAGACGGTGGAGGTCGGGCAACCGGTCTGAGCTGGGCGAGCATAGATCACGCCTCCTTGCTTGGGCGCACGGTGTGTACACCGGCTTCACGCCGGAAAGCAGCGCCGATCGCGACGCGCGGCCGCTGATCGTCGTCCGGCCACCAGTGCGAGTAGACCCGCAGGGGTGGTCGTCCTTCGGTGAGATGTACCGGCGGCAGCCGCGGTGACCAGCGGCCCCAGCCGGGCCGGCCGGCCTGTGGCCAGGTGGACCGCCCCGGCCGACCGGTCCCGCCGGTTCGCTACCCAAGGTGTACCCGCCGCTGGCGCATGCTCGTCTTCTCCCACGCGGTGTTCGTGTGATCGATGAAGCACGCCGCTCCGCCTCGGCCGCCCGTTGACGCTCATGCCAGCTATGAGCGGGTCCAGCTTGCGGTCGATCTTCACCAGGCCATCTTCCGCCGTACCGGGTGGTGGTGTCGCCTCGCCGTGGTGGTGTCGCCTCGCCGACATGGCCCGGAGCGCCTGTCAGCTGCTGTGGTGGCGTACCGGTGCCGGGTACCGTCGACTGTGGTGGCACGCCGGTTGTAGTGGTCGGCAGGGCCGCCGCGTAGACCGCTACCTGGGGAGCAGCGATGCCGCCACGCGCGCATACCCTCGTTGACCCGCGATTTCCTGCCGAACTGGCCCGGCTGCGCCGTGAGCGTGGCCTGTCGCTGCGGGAGCTAGCTCGGCAGGCGTTCGTCGGCAAATCCTACGTTCACGACCTTGAGGCGGGGCGTACCCGGCCGTCCCGGGATCTGGCCGCGCACCTGGACGACACGCTGCACGCCAGCGGGACGCTGGCCGCCATGGTGGTCGACGCCCCGGCCGTCACCACCCCCGACGACGATGACCGCCTGGCGTACGTGTTCGCCGAGCCATCCCGGCTCGACGGCACGGCGGTGCGGCTGATCGGCGATGTGCTGGCCGCTCAGCGTCGGCTCGACGACGTTCTGCCGGCACCGGTGACGCTGCCCGCCATGGTGGCGCAGTGGCACACCGCGCAGCAGCTGGCCGAGCGGGCCGCCGGGCCGCACGCCGCCGGGCTGCACGAGGTGGTCGCGGAGTGGACGCAGTTCGTGGGCTGGCTGCACGCTGAGGCTCGCAACGACGGTGAGGCGGTGCGGGTGCTCATCGAGGCCGCCAACCAGGCCGACGCCATCGACAGCGGGCCGATGGCCGCGCAGGTGGAAAACTTCCGCGGCTACCTCGAACGGCAGCGCGGCAACCCGAGAGGCATCGTGCGGCACTTTCTCGCCGCGTACCACACCCCCGGCGCGACGGCCCTACAGCGTGTCGGTGACGCCATTCAGGCCGCGCACGGCTGCGCGTTGCTCGGCGACCGAGACGCGGCGGTACGGCTGCTGGCTGAGGCGAGCGACCTCACCGAGGTGGCCGAGAACGAGCAGGCGCCGGTGCTGGCGTACTGGCTGACGCCGACGTTCTCCCGGATGGGGTTGGGCCTGGCCTATCTGGCGCTCGGCGACCACCCGGCCGGCATCGACAACCTGCGTACCGGCCTGGCTGGCCTGCCGGCGGACCAGCGCGACGCCGAGTGGACGCGGGAGTACCGCCACGCGCTCGCGGTCGCCACCGGTTGACCTGTCCGCCACCCGTTCCGGACAGCGTGCCGGACACGGCGCCCCTGACCTGGGCACACACCGTCACTGCGTGATGCCTGTGGGCGGCGGTGTTCCCCCGACGCCCGGTGGCCGATTTGACCGGGCAACCGGTGACGTACTGGGCTTCGGTGGTCGCTGAGACGGTCGCGATCGGCCGGGCAGTGGACGACGCCCTGCCCGCTCCCGGTCGGCTGCCGCGTCAAGCCGCTAGCTAGCGGTGGAGCCGAGGTGGGCGTGTAGCTTCGCGGCGATCTCGCCGGCGGCGGCGAGCTGTTCCGGGGTGAGCGCGTCGACGAAGAGTTTCCGGACGGCGCGCAGGTGCGGAACGGTGGCGCCGTGGAACGCCTGGGCGCCGGTGGGGGTGAGCACGATGTCGGCTCCGCGGCTGTCGTCGGCGGGCTCCTCGCGTCGGATCAGGGCGCGCCGCTGCATCCGGGCGAGGTGGTGGGAGAGGCGGCTGCGGGTCCAACCGGCGGCGTCGGCGAGTTGGGAGGAGCGCATCCGCTGCTCCGGGGCCTCGCTGAGGGCGAGCAGTACGACGTAGTCGGCGCGCGAGAGTGAGCAGTCGCGCTGGAGTTGGGACGCGAGCTGTTGCCGCAGGGTCTCGGCGGTCTCGATGTAGTCGCGCCAGATGCGTAGTTCCTCCGTGGTGGGCAGCTGGCGTCCGTGCCGCTGCGGTGCCGGTGTGTCCATCGTCATGCCGCACTCCCGATTGACGCGTCAACTAAATGATACGTTATTGACGCGTCAATCATCAGTTCGGGATGGGCGGCGCGAGTCACCGGCGGGGAATCGGGGAGGTGAGGGCCATGAGGCGCGAGACGTGCCGACTCGGGCTCGGCCGAGGTTGCCCCACGGTCCAGGAAGAGCTGCTCAGGAAGGAGTCTTCGTATGTCTGACGTGCTGTTCGGCCTCGACACCTTTGGTGACCTGCCCGAGGACGACTCCGGCGCGCTCCTGTCGCACGCCGCCGCCATCCGGCAGGTCGTCGACGAGGCGGTGCTGGCGGACGAGATCGGCGTCGACGCCATCGCCCTCGGCGAACACCACCGGCCGGAGTACTCGGTGTCGACGCCCGAGACGGTCTTGGCCGGTATCGCCACGCGGACCTCGCGGATCCGGCTCGGCTCCGGGGTGACCGTGCTGAGTTCGGACGACCCGGTCCGGGTGTTCCAGCGCTTCGCCACGGTGGACGCGCTGTCGCGCGGCCGTGCCGAGGTCATCCTCGGCCGCGGATCGTTCACCGAGTCCTTTCCGCTGTTCGGCTACGACCTGCGCGACTACGACGTGCTGTTCGAGGAGAAGCTCGACCTCTTCGTGAAGCTGCTCGACGAGACGCCGGTCACCTGGAAGGGCACCGTGCGTGCCCCGCTGGAGCAGGCCGACGTCTTTCCGAAGACGGAGTCGGGACGCCTGCCCACCTGGGTAGGGGTCGGCGGCTCGCCGCAGTCGGTCGTCCGCACCGCCCGGCACGGGCTGCCGCTCATGCTCGCCATCATCGGTGGCGCGCCCGAGCGTTTCGCCCCGTACATCGACCTGTACCGGCGGGCCGCCGAGCAACTCGGCACGACCGCGTACCCGGTCGGGATGCACTCGCCCGGCTTCGTCGCCGAGACCGACGAGGAGGCCAAGGAGGTCTTCTGGCCGCGCTACCGGGTGCTCCGGGACCGGATCGGCGCGCTGCGCGGTTGGCCACCGATCCACCGGGCGGAGTTCGACGCCGAGGTCGAGCGCGGTTCCCTGTACGTCGGTTCCCCGGAGACCGTCGCTCGGCGGGTCGCCGGGGCGATCCGCAGCCTCGGCGTCGGCCGGTTCGACCTGATCTACACGGCGGGATCGCAGCCGACCAGCGCCCGGCTGCGTGCCGTGGAACTCTACGGCACGAGGGTGATTCCCATGGTCCGCGACATTCTGGCCGGTTGACGCGGCATCGAAGCCCGGAGGGAAGACATGAACGACACCGGCCAGCCCGAACCCCGGGGCACCCTGGGCATCCTCGGTGCCGGCAAGGTGGGCACGGTGCTCGCCCGCCTCGCCCTCGCGGCCGGCTACCGGGTGTTGGTCGCCGGCTCCGGCGATCCCGCCAAGATCGCCCTCACCGTCGAGGTGCTGACCCCCGGCGCGGTCGCCACCACCGGCACCGACGCCGCGACCCGCGCCGACGTCGTGATTCTCGCGCTGCCGCTGGGCCGGTATCGCACCGTCCCCGCCGACGCGTTGCGCGGCAAGCTGGTCGTCGACGCGATGAACTACTGGTGGGAGGTCGACGGCATCCGGGACGACCTGACCGATCCGGGCACGTCGTCGAGTGAACTCGTCCAGGCGTTCCTGCCGGACTCGCGGGTGGTCAAGGCGTTCAACCACATGGGTTACCACGATCTTGAGGACGAGGCGCGGGCTGCCGGCCAGCCCGGACGAAAGGCCATCGCGATCGCCGGCGACGATGCCGTCGACCTCGCTGCCGTCGCCGCTCTCGTCGACGCCCTCGGCTTCGATCCCGTCGTCGCGGGCCCGCTCGCCGAGGGCGTCCGCCTGCAACCCGGTGCCGAGCTGTTCGGCGCCGACCTGCCCGCCGACGAGGTGCGGGCCCTGCTCGACCGCTTCCCCGAGTCACCGCACGGCAGAGCTGTTGCCGAGGCCCGCCGCGCCCGACCCGAGGCGGCCGGCCCGTCCTGACACACCGGCTGGCAACCGGGTGACGCCGATGCGGGACTGGGATGCCGCCGATCTGTGGCAGTCAGGCTGTTGCCGAGCCGGCGTGTCAGCTTGCTGTGCTGCCACGATTCCGGCTGGCAGCGGTGCTCCGCGCGTACGGCGGGCAGCCTCGGATCCCGCGCCAACCGCCCGTCGGCCGTCACCCGGTCGACCAGGGCCAGCCCCGCGTCGGGTCCCTCGGTCATCGCCACCGCGACGGCGTGGTTGAGCGCCACGAGGGGGGTGCCGTCGAGTTGCCGCAGCACGCCGTAGAGGGCCACGATCTGCGGCCAGTCGGTCTGTTCGGCGCTGGGCGCCTCGTCGTGCAGCGCGGCCACCTCCTGCGCCGACATCGCCGGCCTGCCCGGCCATCGCATCGTAGTCGCGCTGCGAGCCGTACAACATGATCATGTATTTCACGACTGCCTCCTCTCCTGCCGGTACCGCTCTGGTGCCCGGCCACCGGGGACGTCGGAGCCGGCTGTCCGTTCCGGACACGGTTCGCCAAGCTTTTCGGGCTACGAACGCCCCTCGCCGCAGGTCTGGCACAATCCGCCGTCATGACGATCTCTCGTGTCCCGGTGGTGCGCCGCGCGGTGGTTGGCGTCGCGCTGCCGGTGCTGCTGCTGACGGGCTGCGCCGACAGGGCGGCGCCGGCGGCTGAGCCGTCGTCCGGCCCGACCCGCACCGTGCCCGGCGATTTCTGCGATCGCCTCGACTACACAGTCGCCGTGCCGGCCTTCGTGAAGGCAATGCCGATCCCGGCGCAGGACGTCGACCGCGGTCCCGACGCCTCCTGTAGCAAGGGGTTCTTCAGCGGGGACGAGTTCGCCGGCGGGTTCGTCATGGTGAAGACGCAGACCTTCGACAGTGCGGCGCAGGCCCGTACCGCCTTCGAGCGCACCGCCGGGGGCGACGCGGCGGAACAGTTCGCGGGCGGCGCGGAGATCGTCGCCGACGAGGTGCGGTACCTACAGATCCGGGGTGACGCCAGGATCACGGTCCTGGACGCCAACGTGATGATGGAGATCCGGCTGGTCTCGCCGACCCCGGTCGGCGACGAGCAGGCGGCGGCGCTGCCGCCGTCGGCGGTGCGGGTCGCGGTGCAGGCGCTGGAACTGATCCGGGTGGCGTGACGGCCGTACCGTCGGGGTATACGGGATCGGGCAGTGCGGACGGGAGGGCTGCGGTGGCGGCGGGTGGGCGAGGACGGCGCCGGGGAAGGCTCGCCGGGCTGGCGGTGGCGGTGGTGGCGGCGGCCGCCTGCATGGTGGAGCCGGTGGGCCAGCCGGCGGAACCGAACGAGCAACGGGAACCGGCGTCGCCGGGCGCCGAGGTGACCCGCGCCGACGGCACCGACACGGTCGAGGAGCTCCGGCAGGACATGGCCGACGCCCAGCGCCTCGCCGAGCAGTACTGGGCCGGACAGTTCCGCGCCTCCGGGCAGTCGTTCCGCCCGATCCGACGGGTCGTCACCTACCAGCGCGACGGCGAGGTCTCCTGCGGCGGTCAGGAGGTGCCCCGCAACAACGCCGTCTACTGCACGGTCAGCGACTCCATCGCGTACGACATCAACTGGTCCTTCGGCGCGTTCCGCCAGATCGGCGACGCGTTCGTGTTCTACCTGCTCGCCCACGAGTACGCACACGGCATCCAGACCCGGCTCGGTATCCGCTACAACTTCACCATCCAGCAGGAGTTGCAGGCCGACTGCATGGCCGGGGCGTTCCTCGGTGACTCGGTGCGCGCCGGCACGCTCACCCTTGAGGACGGTGACCTGGAGGAGTTCAACGAGGGCCTGCTGGCCGTCGGCGACGATCCCGGTCAGCCGTGGTTCGCCGAGGGCTCGCACGGCACCCCCGAGCAGCGGGCCGAGAACTTCTTCCGGGGCTACGAGCGGTCCCTGTCCGCCTGCGACCTCGGTTGAGAAAGGTCACTGTGCCGGGCGCGTCGCGGTCGTGGGCTGACAGGATCCACCGGGTACCCGAACCTGAGGAGGATCCGGTGAGCAGCGCCCACCCGGCCGCCGTGCTCTTCGACATGGACGGCACCCTGGTCGACAGCGAGCGGCTGTGGGACGTCGCGTTGGCCGAACTCGCCCAGACGTACGGCGGCACGCTCTCGACCGCCGCCCGGCGGGCGATCGTCGGCACCGGCATGGCGGACTCGATGCGCATCCTGCACGACGACCTCGGCCAGCCGCACCGGGATCCGCAGGTCAGCGCGGCGTGGATCAACGCCCGGATCCTGGAGCTGTTCCGCACCGGCCTGCAATGGCGGCCCGGCGCGTTGGCGTTGCTGGGGGCGGTGCGGCAGGCGGGCATCCCGACCGCCCTGGTCACCTCCAGCGGCCGGGCACTCGTCGAGATCGCCCTGGAGACCCTGGGCCGGGACAGCTTCGACGTGGTGGTCTGCGGCGACGAGGTCGACTCGACCAAGCCGCATCCCGAGCCGTACCTGACGGCCGCCCGGCTGCTCGGCGTGCCGATCGACCGCTGTGTGGCGATCGAGGACTCGGCGACCGGGGTGGCCAGCGCGGTCGCCGCCGGGGCGGCGGTGCTGGCCGTGCCGGCGGAGGTGCCGCTCGCGCCCCGCGACGGCGTACACCAGCTGGAGAGCCTGCTCTCGGCGGACCTGGACCTGCTGGCCGGGCTGCTGGGCCGGACGACGGTCTGACGCCGGCCCGGCCCGCGCGTCGTCGCCGCGCCGGGTGCGCCCCGCCGGACGACGGTGTTCGGGAAGGGCCCCGGGCGGGGCCCTTCCCGGCGGCTCACTCGTGGGCGATGGCGCCCAGGACGTTGATCCGGGCGGCCCGGATCGCGGGCAGGACCGCGGCGACGACGCCGATCAGCGCGGCCAGGCCGAGGAAGATCCCCATCTGGCCCCAGGGCAGCACCAGCTCGGTGATCCCCTCGTCGCGCAGCGCCTCCACCACGGCGGCGCCGAGGCCGGCGCCGACGACGACGCCGAGCAACGCACCGAACACCGAGATCACCACCGCCTCGACGGTGATCATGCCCATGGTCTGCGACCGCCGCAGGCCGATGGCGCGCAGCAGGCCCAGCTCGCGGGTCCGCTCCAGCACCGACAGGGCCAGGGTGTTGATGATGCCGAGTACGGCGATCACGATGGCCAGCGCCAGCAGGATCTGGATCATCTGGAGCAGGCCGTCGAGCTGGCCGGTCTGCTCCTCGATGAACGCCTGCCGGTCGGCCACCGACACCTCCGGGCTGTCCGCCAGCAGTGCCTCGACGCGCGGCTGCACGTCGGCCACCTGGGCACCCGGTTCGAGCTGGATGAAGGCCTGGATCGGCTGGGTGACGCTGAAGTTGCGGGCAGCGTCGGCCGACACGGTCACCCCGCCGAAGATCGGCGTGCTTTCGTAGATGCCGGTGACCGTGTAGGTCTGCGACTCGCCGCGGGCGAACTGCACCGGCAGCGTCGAGCCGACCGACAACCCTTGCGAGGTCGCCGTGTCCGAGCTGATCAGCATCTGGCCGGCCGTCAGCCGGTCGATGTCCCCGGCGGTGGCGGTCGCCCCGTAGATCTGCCGCATCGCGGCCGGCTCGGTGACCGCACCCACCCAGGTGCGCTCGTCGCCCACCAGCGCCATGTCGGCGTACTGGCCGTCGACCAGGCGGACCCCGGGGATCGCCTTCGCCTCCTCCAGCACCGCCGGGTCGAAGCTCGGCGGTCGGGGGCCGCTCTGCACCCCCGCGATCACCAACTCCGCTGAGACGGTGTCCTCGACCAGCCCGCTGATGCTGCTCTTGGCCGAGTCGAGGATCACCGTGATGCCGGTGACCAGGGCGATGCCGACCATCAGCGCGGCGGCGGTGATCGCCGTGCGGCGCGGGTTGCGACCGGAGTTGAGCCGGCCCAGCTTGCCCGGCACCCAGCCGGAGAAGATCGCACCGAGCGCCGCCACCACCGGCTTGCTGATCAGCGGCGTCAGCAGGGCCACCCCGATGAACGCGAACAACACGCCACCGAGGATCGCGGCCAACGTGCTGCCGCCCGCGTACCCGCCGAGGCCGAGGAAGAGCAGCGTGGCGCCGATCGCGGCGACCAGCGCGCCGGCGACGGTGACCTTGGTCAGCGGCCGGTCCGGCGTGGCCGCGTCCTGCATCGCCGCGATCGGTGGGATCCGCGCGGCCCGCAGCGCCGGCAGCAGTGCCGCCACCACGGTGATCACCAGGCCGACGCCGAACGCGCCGATCACCGCCGCCGCCGGCACTCCCACCCCGGCCAGGGCGATACCACCGGCGAGGTTGCCGAACAGGTACGCCAGCAGCGCGCCGACCCCGATGCCGGCGGCTAGGCCGAGCACCGAGGCGATCAGGCCGACGGCGATGGCCTCCAGCACCACCGAACCGATGATCTGCTTGCCACTGGCACCCACGGCCCGCAGCAACGCCAGTTCCCGGGTGCGCTGCGCCACGATGATCGAGAAGGTGTTCAGGATCAGGAACGTGCCGACCAGCAGCGCCACCGCGGCGAAGCCGAGCAGGATCCGGTTGAAGAACGAGAGCCCTTCCTTGAGCCCGGCGGCGGCGTCGGCGGAGAGCTGCTCGCCGGTCTTGACCACGTAGTCGTCGCCCAGCGCCGTGGCCACCGAGTCGCGCAACTCGTCGTCGGGAACGCCTGCGGCGGCGGTCACCACGACGTTGTTGAACACGTCCGACTCGCCGAGCATCAGTTGCTGGGCGACCGGGGTGGTGAACATGACCTCGTTGACACCGCCGAGGGAGTCCCGGTCACCGCTGTAACCGAAGATGCCGACGATGGTGAAGTCCTTGCGCGGTTCCAGGGTGAGCACGCCCACCCGGTCGCCCAGCGCCACCTTGCCGGCGGTCGCCAGTCCCTTGTTGATCACAATTTCGTCGTCGGCCCGCGGTTCCCGGCCCTCGCGCAACTGCACCAGGTCGCTCTCCCCGGTCCAGTTGCCGCCCAGCTGCGGCGGCCCGAACGAGGTGACCACCTTGCCGTTGCTGCCGATCAGGCGGGCGCCGTCGGTGACCACCATGCCGGTGGCCCCGGCAACCCCGGGCACTGCCTGCACGGTCTCCACCGTGGTCGCCGGGAACGGCGGCGCGAGCTGCTCGCCCTCGAACTCGCTGATCTGGAGCTTCGGCTTGCCGGCCACGTTGACGTCGATGTCGGCGTACGCGTCGGCGAACAGCGAGTCGAACGAGCGGCCGAGGGTGTCGGTGAGCACGAAGGCACCGGAGACGAACATCACGCCCAGCACCACGGCCAGGCCGGACAGGACCAGCCGGACCTTGCGGGCCAGCAGGCTCTTCATAGTCGCCCGGAACATCAGCCGGCCACCTCGGCCGGAGTGTCCAGCTTCTTCATCGTGTCCAGCACCGTCTCGGCGGTCGGCTCGATCAGCTCGGAGACGATCTGCCCGTCGGCCAGGAACACCACCCGGTCGGCGTACGCGGCGGCCGTCGGGTCGTGGGTGACCATGACGATGGTCTGCCCGTGCTCGCGGACCGAGTTGCGCAGGAAGTTGAGCACCTCGGCGCCGGAGCGCGAGTCCAGGTTGCCGGTCGGCTCGTCGGCGAAGATCACCTCGGGGCGGGCCACCAGGGCGCGGGCGCACGCCACCCGCTGCTGCTGTCCGCCGGAGAGCTGCGCCGGGCGGTGGTCCAGCCGGTCCCGCAGGCCCACCGTGTCGATCACGACGTCGTACCAGGCCGGATCCGGCTTGCGCCCGGCGATCGACAGCGGCAGCAGGATGTTCTCCTTGGCCGTCAACGTCGGCAGCAGGTTGAACTGCTGGAAGATGAAGCCGACCTTGTCCCGGCGCAGCTTCGTCAGGCCCGCGTCACCCAGGCCGGTGACCGTGGTGTCGCCGACCTGCACCGTGCCCCGGGTCACCGTGTCCAGCCCGGCCAGGCAGTGCATCAACGTCGACTTGCCGGACCCCGACGGGCCCATGATCGCCGTGAACCGCCCGCGCTCGAAATCGGCGCTGACCCCCCGCAGCGCGATGACCTGAGCCTCGCCACTGCCGTACACCTTCCACACGTCGCTCGCCCGGGCTGCGGCCGATGCCGGCTGGCCTGTCGTAGCGGTCACGTCACGTACCTCTCCGTCGCTGTCCCAATCGCACCGCCCCCGCTGGTCCGGCACGAGTTCCATCATCTGCGCCGCCGGAGGACGATCCGTCCGACTCCGGGTGGAGCCGGCGCGGATTTCCGGCTGCGGGTACCCCCCACGCGGAGTCAGGGTTGTCCCCGACCCCGCACCGCGTCAGGGGCACCCGGCGGCGGTGCACGGTCATCCTGGCGGCTGCCGCCGCGTGAGAGTCAACCGCTTCCCGCCGTGGTTCGTCACGGTAGGTGACGAATGCAACGTCGGCGTTACGCCCCCGGTCGGACCAGGCCCGACTCGTACGCCAGCACCACCGCCTGCACCCGATCGCGCAGCCCCAGCTTGGTCAGCACGTGCCCGACGTGAGTCTTGATGGTGGTCTCGCTCACCGACAGGGCCCGGGCGATCTCCGCGTTGGACAGCCCCCGGGCGACCTGCACGAGCACCTCGCGTTCCCGTTCGGTGAGCGCGCTGAGCGCCTTCGGGGGCACCGCCGCCGGATCCGGCAGGGCGTCGGCGAAGCGGTCCAGCAGCCGCCGCAGGATCCGTGGCGCCACCACCGCGTCGCCGGCGGCCACCGTGTGGATCGCGGTGACCAGGTCCTCGGCCGGCACGTCCTTGGCCAGGAAACCACTCGCCCCGGCCCGCAGCGCCCCCACCACGTACTCGTCGAGGTCGAAGGTCGTCAGGATGAGCACCCGCACGGGCAACCGGGCGTCCACGATGGCCCGGGTCGCGCTGACCCCGTCCATCCGGGGCATCCGGATGTCCATCAACACCACGTCGGGGGTCAACCGGCGGGCCAGCTCCACCGCCTCCACCCCGTCGCCGGCCTCCGCGACGATGTCCAGGTCGGCCTCCGCGCCGAGGACCATCCGGAAGCCGGTCCGCAGCAGCGGCTGGTCGTCGGCGAGCAGGATGCGCACCGGCCGGGGCCGCGCCCTCGAATCGGCCATCTGATCCTCCACGTTCGCCGCCTCGCTCCGCACCCTCACCGCGTCACCTTGCCGCCGTCGGCCAGTGGCTCGACCGGGATCCGGGCATAGATCCGGTAGCCGCCGCCGGCCCGCCCGCCGGTGCGCAGGATCCCACCGTAGAGGCCGACCCGCTCCCGCATCCCGACCAGGCCGTGACCGATCCGGTCGGTGTCCGGCGACGGCCCCCGGCCGGTGTCGGTGACCTCGACCTCCACGGCGCCGCCCGCGAAGCTCACCCGCACCTGTGCGGTTGCCGTTCCGGCGTGCTTGAGCGCGTTCGTCAGCGCCTCCTGCACGATCCGGTACACGGTCAGCCCGACCCCCTCCTCCAGCGGCCCCGGGTTGCCCTGCACGGTCAGCGTGACCGGCAACCCGGCCTCGCGTACCTGCTCGGTCAGCAACTCGATGCCGGCGATCCCCGGCTGGGGCGCCAACTCCGCCGCCGGCTCGGCCTCGGTCCGCAGCACGTCGAGCAACCGGCGCAACTCCCGCAGGGTCGCCCGGCTGGTCTCCTCGATCGTGCCGACCGCCTCGTCCGCGGCATCCGGGTCGCGGCGCAGCACGCGCCGCACGCCGGTGGCCAGCACCCCCATCACGCTGACGTGGTGCGCCACCACGTCGTGCAGTTCCCTTGCGATCCGCCGCCGCTCGTCGGCCACCGCCTGCTCGGCCAGGGCCCGCTGGTTCGCCTCGGCGACCCGGGCCCGCTCCCGCAACGCCTCCGTCGAGGAGCGCCGCGCGTTCACGGTGCGGCCCACCGAGAACGACACGATCCCCACCAGGAGGTTGTTCGCGATCAGATAGGCGGAGCTGACCTGCGGAATGCCCGCCGGCGGCACCAGGCTGTTCACCACCGCCACCGGCAGCCACAGCACCGCCGCCGCGACCAGCGCGGGACGCACCGGACGGTATGCGGCCATCGTGTAGGTGAGGACCACGAAGGTGAGGCTCTGCGTCGTCGGAGCCACCTCGAGCGTGACGGGCAGCAACAGCGTCGCCAGCGCGGCCGGCACCGCCGGCCAGGTCGCCACCCGCCGCAGCACCACCGGCGCCGCGCAGAGCACGCTCCAGCCCAGCGCCGCCGGCAGCGGCCGGGGCCAGAACTCCCGTGGGGTCAGCAGGGTGAACACGACCTCCGCCAGGACCAGCCCGGCGGCCAGCAACGTGTCACCGGCCAGCGGACGCCGGCGCAGCCACTCCCTCAGCCCCATACCCACGCCACGACGCTAGCCGCCGCCGCTCTCGAAAGATCGTCTCGTGTGGTGACATGACCCTCCTTCCCGGGGAGGAGAGCGCCTACTCGTCGGCCCCCGGCGGCGCCGCGGAAGGGCGGGAATCCCGCAGCGGAGCGGGCACCGCCACCTGCTCCGGAAAGGGCGGCGGCGTGCCGCCGTAGCTGGGGCACCGGACCTGATGGCTGCACCAGTCACACAGCCGGCTCGGCCGGGGCCGGAAATCCCGCGCGTCGGTGGCCTGCTCGATCGCCCGCCACAGCGCCACCACCGTGCGCTCGAACCGCACCAGTTCCTCGGCGTCCGGGGTGTAGTCGCACACCTCGGCGTCCTTGAGGTAGAGCAGGCGCAGCACCCGGGGCACCACGCCCCGGGTGCGCCACAGCACCAGGGCGTAGAACTTCAACTGGAACAGGGCGCGGGCCTCGAACGCCTCGCGCGGCGCGCCCCCGGTCTTGTAGTCCACCACCCGCAGGGCACCGTCGGGGGCGACGTCGAGCCGGTCGAGGTAGCCCCGGATCAGCAACTCGTCGTCGACCACGGCGGAGACCAGGCTCTCCCGCTCGGCCGGCTCCAGGCGGCGCGGATCCTCCACCGCGAAATAGCCGGCCAGCAGGGGCGAGGCCGACCGCAGGAACTCCGCCAACTCGGGCTGGGTGTCGCCGGGGAACAACCCGGCCAGCTCCGGCTGCTCGGTGACCAGGCGGTCCCACTCGCCGGCGACGAGGTCGCCGGCGGCGTCCGGGTGCGCCCGGCCGACGGCAGGTCGAACAGCCGCTCCAGCACCGCGTGCACCAGGGTGCCCCGGGCCTGCTCCACGGTGGGCCGCTCGGGCAGCCGGTCGATGCTGCGGAACCGGTAGAGCAGTGGGCAGGTCTTGAAGTCCGCCGCCCGCGACGGAGACAGCGAGGCCCGCACCGTGGCCGGCTGGTCCGTCGGAGTCGGTGCCTGCTGGGTGATCACCAAATCCGCCGTCATGCCCCGGAAGGTTAGGGCACCGGTGTGACAGGACGGCCGCCGCCGCACCGGTACGTGATCTCCCGCCGCGTAGCATCAGCCCGATGGAGCAGCGGAGGCGACCGCGGGCGGGCCGGCGCCCCGGCATGCAGGTCGGTCGGGTCTTCGGGGTGCCGCTGTACCTCAACGCCTCGATCCTGCTGCTCGCCCTGCTGATCACCGTGCTCTACGGCGAACTGGCGGGCCAGCGGCTGCAACTCTCCCCGCTCGGGGGCTACCTGGTCGGCGCCGGGTTCGTCGTCTCGCTGCTCGGCTCGGTGCTGGCCCACGAACTCGGGCACGCGCTCACCGCCCGCCACTTCGGCATCGGTGTGCGGGGGATCACCCTGGAACTGCTCGGCGGGTACACCGAGATGGACCGGGACGCACCGTCACCGCGGGTGGACCTGCTGGTGTCGATGGCCGGACCGGCGGTCTCCGCGGTGCTCGGCGTGGCCGCGGTCGCCGCGACCCTGGCCCTGCCCGACGGCACCGTGGCCGACCAACTCGCCTTCCAACTCGCGGCGAGCAACGTCATCGTCGCGCTGTTCAACATCCTGCCCGGGCTGCCGCTGGACGGCGGTCGGGCGTTGCGCGCGGTGATCTGGGCGGTCACCCGGGACCGGCACCGGGCCACCGAGGTAGCCGGGTGGGCGGGCCGGATCCTCGCCGTCGGCACCGCGCTGCTGGTGGCGGCGCTCTATGCGATCGACGTGCTGAGCCTGCTGGCGCTGCCGTTGACGGCACTGGTCGCCCTCACCCTCTGGCACGGCGCGGGACAGTCGATCAGGATGTCCCGCATCAGTCGGCGGCTCCCGCTGGTCGACCTGACCCGCCTGGCCCGCCCGGTGTACGCCGTGCCCACCGGCACCCCGTTGGCCGAGGCGCTGCGCCGGGCGGCGGACACGCAGGCGGGGCACCCGGTCGCCGATGCGTCCGAGGGGCGGCCGGCAACGGCGGCGCAGCGCCCGGTCGCACTGCTGGTCACCGACTCCGCCGGCCGGCCGGTGGCGGTGGTCGACCCGGCCGCCGCGGTGGCCGTACCGGAGACCCGCCGGCCCTGGCTGGCCGTCGACGTGGTCGCCCGCTCGATCGCCGACCTGCCGAGGATGCCGGTCGCCACCGACGGCGAACGGGTGCTGGAGACCGTGCAGACCCACCCGGGCGCGCAGTACGTGGTGACCGCAGGCGAAGATGTCGTCGGCGTTCTGCACATCGCGGATCTGGCTCAACTGCTCGAACCTCACCGGAAGATGAACACGTGACCGTCACCCACTCCGCCACCCCGGCCGACCCGGGCACCGACGTGCCCGCCGAGAAGGCGGAGCCGCCCGCCGTGCACCGGGGGCCGTTCCGGCCCGGCGACCGGGTGCAGCTGACCGACCCGAAAGGGCGGATGCACACGGTCACCCTGGAGCCGGGCAAGGCGTTCCACACCCACCGGGGCATCCTGGCGCACGACGCGCTGATCGGCCTGCCCGACGGCAGCGTGGTCACCACCTCCGGCGGTGGCACCACGTTCCTGGCGCTGCGCCCGTTGCTCTCGGACTACGTGCTGTCCATGCCCCGCGGCGCCCAGGTGATCTACCCGAAGGACGCCGCGCAGATCGTCGCCATGGGCGACGTCTTCCCCGGTGCCAAGGTGCTGGAGGCCGGCGCCGGTTCCGGCGCGTTGAGCTGCTCGCTGCTGCGCGCGGTCGGCGCCGCCGGCGAACTGCACTCGTACGAGTTGCGCGACGACTTCGCCCAGATCGCGCGGCGCAACGTGGAGTCGTTCTTCGACGGGCCGCATCCGGCCTGGCACCTGCACGTGGGGGACGTCGCCGGCTGCGCGGAGACCGGTTTCGACCGGATCATCCTGGACATGCTGACCCCCTGGGAGAACCTCGACATGATCGAGCGGGCGCTGCTGCCCGGCGGGGTGTTCATCGGCTACGTGGCCACCACCCCGCAGCTGTCCGAGTTGGTCGAGGCGCTACGGGAGCGGGGCGGCTGGACCGAGCCGCGGGCCTGGGAGTCGCTGGTGCGCGACTGGCACGCCGAAGGGTTGGCGGTCCGTCCCGACCACCGGATGATCGCCCACACCGCGTTCCTCGTGTCCGCGCGTAAGCTCGCCCCCGGAGTCACCGCCCCGCCGCGACGCCGCAAACCCAGCAAGGGCACCGAGGCGTACGCGCAACGCCGCCAGGCGCTACGTGAGGCGGAGGTGGCCCGGCAGGCGGCGACGCCGGCCGAGCAGGCACAACCCGACGTGACGCAGGAGACGGACAGGCCGTGACGGCGGAACTGGGCGGCTGGCAGTGAACGGGCTGATCCTGGGCGCGGGTCGGCGCGGGCCGGCGGCGATGGCATGAGCCGTCCCGGTTTCGGCGGCGGCGACCTGCCGGCGGTCTTTCCCGACTGGTCGCCCTACACCGGTCTCGAGTCGGCGGCGCGGGCCTACCTGCGCGATCCCGATGTCGCCCTGGAGGCCCTCGGCGGTGTGCTGCGTGGGGCGTCGGTGCTCGGCTTCACCCTCGAACGGTTCGTCAACGAGGTGAACGGGGTGTGGCAGGAGGTCGTCGTCTGCGACGGCAGTCGCCTGGTGCTCTGGCACGGCGAGGACGTGCCGCCGGGGGAGGGGCCGCCCGGCTCGATGACCTCCTCGCTGCGGGTGGTGCCGGTCTCCTCGGTCACCGAGGTCGGCTGCCGACGCCGGCTGTTCCGCCACGACAACGGTGAGATCCGGGTCGACAGCATCGACGTGTACCTGCTGCTGACCTCGCTGGACGAGTCGCCGCCCAGCGACGAGACCGCTGGTGGGCCGCGCCACGACGCGTTGCGCTTCGGCAAGACCCTCGACGACGGCGGCGCCGGGCAGATCGCCCGGCTGGAGGAATTCGCCCGGCTGGTCGCCTCGGTGGTCGGCCGGCCGCTGCTGTAGCCGGCCCGCGTCCGGCCGCGGGCCGGCCGGATCGCCCGCCGGGCCGGTCAGTCCTCGGCCTGCGGGCCGGCCACCTCGACGCCGTCGCTGCCGCGCACGACGTGGATGCACTCGCCCGGGCACTCCTTCGCCGAGTCGATCACCTCGAGGCGCAGGTGCTCCGGCACGTCGACCCGGGCGCCGTGGGCCTGGCGGAGTTCACCGTCGGGACCCTTTACGTACGCCAGGCCGTCGACGTCGAACTCGAACACCTCCGGCGCGTACTGCACGCACAGCCCGTCACCCGTGCAAAGGTCCTGGTCCACCCAGACCTGCAGCTGGTCGGTCGCGACCTCGGCCACCGGTGCACCCCCCATGTTCTCCCGTCCCACCCCCCGACGGTACCCGAATGCCGGTACCCACCCACCGACCCACCCTTGGCGATCAAGCTTCTGTGACGGGCGCGTTGCGGAGGACCGAATCGGGCTCATAGCGGCTAGTGTTAGGTCAGAACGTTCAAGCCCCCCGGGGAGGTGGGACGTGGCACGCAGCGACGACGCGGACTCGCGCGCCGCACGGTGGGAGAAGGAGGCCCACGATCTCTCCACGCAGGTCGCGTTCCTTCAAGAGGAACTCGCTCTGGTGCGGCGCAAGTTGACCGAAAGCCCCCGACACGTCCGGCAGCTCGAAGAGCGCCTGGCCGCCACCCAGGCGCAGTTGGCGCGGCTGACCGAGAACAACGAAAGGCTCGTGAGCACCCTCAAGGAAGCTCGCGCGCAGATCGTGACGCTCAAGGAGGAGATCGACCGGCTCGCCCAGCCCCCCAGCGGCTACGGCGTCTTCCTGGCCCGGCACGACGACGGCACCGTCGACGTCTTCACCGGCGGGCGCAAGCTGCGCGTGGCCGTCTCGCCCTCGCTCGACGTGGGTGAGCTGCGACGCGGCCAGGAGGTCCTGCTCAACGACGCGCTCAACATCGTCGACGCGTTCGGCTACGAGCGGGTCGGCGAGGTGGTCATGCTCAAGGAGATCCTCGCCGGTCCCGAGGGCGCACCGGGTGACCGGGCGCTGGTGGTCTCGCACTCCGACGAGGAACGCATCGTGCACCTGGCCGAGACCCTGATCGGCAGTCCGATCCGGGCCGGCGACTCGCTCATGATCGAACCCCGCTCGTCGTACGCGTACGAGCGGATCCCCAAGAGCGAGGTCGAGGAGCTCGTGCTGGAGGAGGTGCCGGACGTCGACTACACCGACATCGGCGGCCTGCACTCCCAGATCGAGCAGATCCGGGACGCGGTGGAACTGCCGTTCCTGCACGCCGACCTGTTCCGGGAGCACCAGCTGCGCCCGCCGAAGGGCATCCTGCTCTACGGCCCGCCCGGCTGCGGCAAGACGTTGATCGCCAAGGCGGTCGCCAACTCGCTGGCGAAGAAGATCGCCGAGCGGCAGGGCAAGGAGCGGCACACCAGCTTCTTCCTCAACATCAAGGGCCCGGAGTTGCTCAACAAGTACGTCGGCGAGACCGAGCGGCACATCCGGCTGATCTTCCAGCGGGCTCGGGAGAAGGCCGGCGAAGGCACCCCCGTGATCGTCTTCTTCGACGAGATGGACTCGGTCTTCCGCACCCGTGGCTCCGGTGTCTCCTCCGACGTGGAGAACACCATCGTGCCGCAGTTGCTCAGCGAGATCGACGGCGTCGAAGGGCTGGAGAACGTCATCGTCATCGGCGCCTCCAACCGGGAAGACATGATCGACCCGGCGATCCTGCGCCCCGGACGACTCGACGTGAAGATCAAGATCGAGCGCCCGGACGCCGAGGCGGCCAAGGACATCTTCTCCAAGTACATCCTCGCCGGCCTGCCCCTGCACGCCGACGACCTGGCCGAGCACGGCAGTGACGCCCAGGCCACCGTCGCCGCCATGATCGACGCGGTGGTTCTGCGGATGTACTCGGAGACCGAGGAGAACCGCTTCCTGGAGGTCACCTACGCCAACGGTGACAAGGAGGTCCTGTACTTCAAGGACTTCAACTCCGGCGCGATGATCCAGAACATCGTCGACCGGGGCAAGAAGATGGCCATCAAGGAGTTCCTCACCTCCGGCCGGAAGGGGCTGCGCCTGCAGCACCTGCTCGACGCCTGCGTCGACGAGTTCCGCGAGAACGAGGATCTGCCCAACACCACCAACCCCGACGACTGGGCCCGCATCTCCGGCAAGAAGGGCGAACGGATCGTCTACATCCGCACGCTCGTCTCCGGCGGCAAGGGCGCCGAGGCCGGCCGCTCCATCGAGACCGCCAGCAACACCGGCCAGTACCTCTAGTACCTCTGACCCGACGCACCGCCAGGGCCCGTGACGCCACTCGTCACGGGCCCTGCGCGTGCGCTCTCGGGCGGGGAACGGACGGCACCGGTAAAATCCGGAGAATCCCGCCGCCTATCCGCGAAGGAATCGCGTGCCCGCCGAGCAGAGCGAGCTGGCCCCACCGCTCACGCCGACCTCGACCACCAGCCCCACCCCGCCGTACCGCCGGCGTCTGCTCGCCGCACCGGCCGCCCTGGCCGCAGCCTGGCTCCTGCCGCTCGCCGCGACCGCGGTCGGCGCCCGCTGGGTGCTGCCCCCGCTGGTCCTGCTGGTCACCGCAGGACTGCTGCGTGGCGGGCGCACCCTGCTCGACCGGCTGCTCCTCGCCGCCGTCCTGCTCGTCGGCCTGACCACCGCGGCCGGCCTGCTCTTCGCCGTCTGGCCGTGGGGGATGGCGCCGGTCCCGGTCGCCGGCACCGCCCTCACCGTGCTCGTGCTGACCGCCCTGGCCGGCGGCCGGCGCCCGACCCTGCCGCGCCCCGCCTGGGCCGACCTGTTCCCGGTGCTCGGCACCGCCGCGCTCGTCGGGTACCTCGCGCAGCCCGTGCTGCGCGCCGACGACCTGCTCGGCCAGCTCACCATCCTCGGTCGAGGCGAGGACTACCTGCGCCACCTCACCCTCGTCGACGTCATCGGCCGGCACGGCGGCTACGCCTTCGTCGACCCCGCCGCACTCCGCGACCAGCTCGTCTCCCTGCTCGTCCACTACCCGCAGGGCTGGCACCTGCTCGTCGCCCTGCTCCACGGCCAGCTCAGCCCGCCGGGCACCGCGCCGGCCGGCGCCGACGCCGTGCAGCCCTTCCTCTGGTGGAACATCGCCGGCTTCGGCCTGTTCGCCTTGACCGTGCTGTGGGCCGCGCAACGCCTGCCCGGCCCACTGCATCCGCTGAGCCGCGCCGTGCTCACGGTCGTCGTCGGCGCGCTGGTCCTCGGCACCCAGATGCCCCGGATGCTGCTGGCCGGATACCCGACCGAGACCCTCGGGCTGGCCCTCACCGTCGTCCTCGGCGCCCTCGTCGCCCGGCCGGTCGCCGCCCGCCGCGAACAGCTCCTGCTGCTCGGGGCTCTGGTCGTCGGCATCGGCTACACCTACTACCTGTTCCTGCCGGCCGCCGCCGTCATCGTGCTCGGTGCCCTGCTCGCCAACCGCCGCGAGGTGCTTCGAATACGCGGCACCGCGCTGGCCGTCGGCCTGGCCACCGTCGCCGTCGCCCCGGTGCCGATCCTGCTCGGGGTGTTCCGGGCCAACCAGACCGAGTCGCTCGCCGCGACCGTCGGACCGGACCTCACCGAGACCTGGCTCGCCGTCGGTGGCCTCGGTGCCTTCGTCGTGCCGGCGCTGCTGCTGCACGCCCTGCGGACCGGCCGCGCCGATCCCGCCTGGCGGCGCTGGCTGTTCGTCCTGCTGGTCAGTGTCGGTCTCACCCTCGCCATCGGTCAGGCCAGCGTCAGCCTCGGCGGCGAAGCCGGCTACTACTTCAACAAGGCCGGGCACCTCACCACGCTGCTGCTCATCGTCGGCACCGCCGCCGTGGTGCGGCTGCTGCCGGTCCCGCGGCGCCGGCGCCCGGTGCGGGCCGTGGTGGCCGGCCTCACCGCCGTCACCGTCGTCGCCACCACCGTGTTCCTCGTCGGCGTCACCGGCTGGCACCGCAGCCTGCTCGTCACCGAAACGCCGACCTGGGCGCAGCGCTGGGTGCACCAGCAGGTCGACCAGCCCACCCGGGCGGCCGTGGTGTGCGACGAGGTCAACCGGCGGTATCCGCCGGTCGAGGGGGTCACCACGCTCGTGCTCGACCGCAGCCCGTACGGCTCGTACCTGGAGAACATCTGCGTCTCCACCCTCCAGGGCACCACCGCTCAGACCGAGTCGGCCATCTACAACCTGGTCTTCGTCGAACCGGACCGGACCGTGCAGATGCTCTACCGGACGCCCGGCGAGATCCGTCTGATCGTCACCACCGCCGGCGCGCGGGTCCGGGTGAACCGGCTGTTGCGGGCCGACCCGGACCTGCGCGACCGGATCACCGCCGAACTGATGCTCGTCGACGAGCCGTGACACCGCGCGGCGCGACCCGCGGGTGCGCCGACCACACCGCCACGCCCCCGGTTGCCCGGGCGCGGACTACGCTCGACGTGACGGGGGACCGGTCGGGCGAACGAAGCGGGTAGGTCGATGAGCGTAAGACGGATCATGGGCACCGAGGTCGAGTACGGCATTTCCGTGCCCGGTCAGGCCGGGGCCAACCCGATGGTCACCTCCTCCCAGGTGGTGAACGCCTACGGCGCCCGCCCGGAACTGAACCGGGGTGGTCGGGCCCGCTGGGACTACGAGGAGGAGTCACCGCTGCGCGACGCCCGGGGCTTCACCTACTCCGGTGCCGCGTACGACCCGGCCGAGGCGCTCGCCGACGAGGACCTCGGGCTGGCCAACGTGATTCTCACAAACGGGGCGCGGCTCTACGTCGACCACGCCCACCCGGAGTACTCCACCCCCGAGGTGACCAACCCGCGCGACGCGGTCCGCTGGGACAAGGCGGGGGAGCGGGTGATGGCGGAGGCGGCGCGGCGGGCCGCCACGATTCCCGGCGCGGCACCGATCCACCTCTACAAGAACAACACCGACAACAAGGGTGCCAGCTACGGCGCCCACGAGAACTACCTGATGCGTCGGCAGACACCGTTCGCCGACATCGTGGCGTACCTGACGCCGTTCTTCGTCACCCGGCAGATCGTCTGCGGCGCCGGTCGCGTCGGCATCGGCCAGGACGGCGGCCAGAGCGGTTTCCAGATCTCCCAGCGTGCCGACTTCTTCGAGGTCGAGGTCGGCCTCGAGACGACGCTCAAGCGGCCGATCATCAACACCCGGGACGAACCGCACGCCGACGCGGACAAGTACCGCCGCCTGCACGTCATCATCGGCGACGCCAACCTCTCGGAGATCTCCACCTACCTGAAGGTGGGCACCACCGCGCTGATCCTCACGATGATCGAGGAGAAGGCGCTCGGTGCGGACCTCGGCATCGCCGACCCGGTCGGCGAGTTGCGCGCGGTCAGTCACGACCCGTCGCTGTCCCACCTGATGCGGCTGCGTGACGGGCGCCGGCTCACCGCCATGGACGTGCAGTGGGCCTACCTGGAGCGGGTGCGCGAGTTCGTGGACGACCGCTACGGCAGCGACGTCGACGAGCAGACCGCCGACGTGCTGGACCGGTGGGAGGACGTGCTGGACCGGCTGGGGCGCGATGTGATGCTCTGCGCCGACGAGCTGGACTGGGTGGCCAAGCTGCGGCTGCTGGAGGGCTACCGGGAGCGCGAGAAGCTGGGCTGGGGCTCACACAAGCTCCAGCTGGTCGACCTGCAGTACTCCGACGTCCGCCGGGAAAAGGGTCTCTACCACCGGCTGGTCTCCCGTGGGTCGATGAAGACGCTGCTCGACGACGAGGAGAGCCGGATGGCGATGACCGAGCCGCCGGAGGACACCCGGGCCTACTTCCGGGGCCGCTGCCTGGCGCAGTACGCCTCCGAGGTGGTCGCCGCGAGCTGGGATTCGGTGATTTTCGACGTAGGTCGGGAGTCGCTGGTGCGGGTGCCGATGATGGAGCCGGAACGCGGCACCAGGCGGCACGTCGGTGCGCTCTTCGACCGCTGCGCCAGCGCCAAGGACCTGCTGGAGACCCTGACCGGTGGCTCAGCCTGACCCGGGCGGGCGGCGGCTGACCGACCGGGCGGTCGGGTCTGCCCGGCGGCCGGTGCCCGGGTGTCTGCCACTGCCGCGTCACCGGTGACCGTCGGTGGTGGTCGCTACGGCGCGCGAGGGGTGATTCGTCGCTCCCGCGAGGTAGGTTCATCGCAGGGAGATCGTGGAGGAGGCAACAGTGGCCACTCGTGACAGCGGCGGTCAGTCGCAGTCGGGTAAGTCCCGCCAGGGCGAAGAGGTCGAGGATGTGACCGTCGAGGCGAACCCGGAGGTCGCCGAGCGGCAGGCCGAGATCACCGAGGACGTCGACGACCTGCTCGACGAGATCGACTCCGTCCTGGAGGAGAACGCCGAAGAGTTCGTGAGAGGATACGTCCAAAAAGGGGGCGAATAGGGTATATGTTCGTCTCGCCCATCGGGTCGGGCACGGGGTCCGCGGCGTAGCGGCTCGCCGCCCTTCACGGATCCTGCCGCGGCCGTCGCCGAGCCGGCGCGCTGCCCGCTGGTGCCGGGTCCGGGTGCGCCCGCCCGCTCGGCGGTCAGCCGCCCGATGCGCGGCACCGCCGCGCCGAGCAGGGTGAGGTCGCGCGGTCCGCGATGACGATCCAGAACATGTGGACCACGATCATCGCGCCGGGTGGGTGCGCGGGATACTCTGCTTCAACTGCAACGGTGGTCTTGGCCAGTTCCGCGACAGTCCAACTAGGCTGGCCAGGGCCATCACGTACCTGAGAGGAACCACGTGGCAGCGGGTTTTGATCCATCCGGGCGTCTTCCAGATGTGTTCGCCAACGCGGGGACGTCCTCCTTCACGGCATTCCTGAGCAAGGTGGCCCCGGAGATGTTGCCCGGCCGTCGGGCGCTGCCCCCGGGCATGGCCGCCGACCTGGCCCCGCACGCCACCACCATCGTGGCCGTCGCCGCCTCCGGCGGCGTCGTGATGGCCGGCGACCGGCGCGCGACCATGGGCAACCTGATCGCCCAGCGGGACATCGAGAAGGTGCACCCGGCTGACGCGTACTCGCTGGTGGGCATCGCCGGCGCCGCCGGCATCGGCATCGAGCTGATGCGGTTGTTCCAGGTGGAGCTGGAGCACTACGAGAAGATCGAGGGCGCGATGCTCTCCCTCGACGGCAAGGCGAACCGGCTCGCCTCGATGATCCGGGGCAATCTCGGCGCGGCGATGCAGGGACTGGCGGTGATCCCGCTCTTCGCCGGGTTCGACCTGGCGGCGAAGGAACCGACCCGAGCCGGGCGGATCTTCAGCTTCGACGTCACCGGTGGTCCCTACCAGGAGACCGGTTACGACGCGATCGGCTCGGGGTCGTTGTTCGCCAAGTCGGCGTTGAAGAAGCGTTACCGGGCCGGGCTCTCCGTCGACGACGCCGTGCGGTTGTCGGTGGAGGCGCTCTACGACGCCGCCGACGACGACACGGCGACCGGTGGGCCCGACCTGATCCGGCGGATCTACCCGGTGGTGATGACCGCGACGGCGGAGGGGACGCACCGGCTGACCGACGCGGAGACGTCGACGATCGCGGAGAGCGTGGTCGCCGGCCGGATGGAGAATCCGGGCGGTTGAGCCGCGCTCCCGCCCGCACTGACCGCAGTTCCCCAGGTACCGCGTCCGAAGGAGAGCCGCCGCCGTGGCCATGCAGTTCTACGCCTCGCCCGAACAGATCATGCGCGACCGTTCCGAGCTGGCCCGCAAGGGCATCGCCCGGGGGCGCAGCGCGGTGGTCCTGAGCTACACCGGCGGGGTGCTCTTCGTTGCCGAGAATCTCTCCAGCACCCTGCACAAGGTCAGCGAGATCTACGACCGGATCGGCTTCGCGGCGGTGGGTCGCTACAACGAGTTCGAGAACCTGCGTCGCGCGGGCGTGCGGATGGCCGACCTCAACGGTCTCAGCTACGACCGCCGTGACGTGACCGGTCTGGCGCTGGCCAACTCGTACGCCCAGATCCTCGGCACCATCTTCACCGAGCAGTCGAAGCCGTTCGAGGTGGAGCTCTGCGTGGCCGAGGTCGGTGCCACGCCGGAGGAGGACTCGCTGTACCGCCTCACCTACGACGGATCGGTCACGGACGAGCCGGGCCGGATGGCGATGGGTGGCCAGGCCGACGCGATCTCCGGGGTGCTCAAGTCCAACCACCGGCCGGACATGTCGCTCGGCGACGCGGTGCGGGTGGCGGTGCAGGCGCTGGCCAGTGTCGGCGTCGAGACCGGCACCGCCCGGACGATCGCCGCCAACCAACTGGAGGTCGCGGTCCTGGACCGCAACCGGATGGGGCGCACCTTCCGGCGGATCACCGGGACGGCGCTGACCGCGCTCCTCGACGGCGACGCGGTCGGCGAGGCCGCGGCGGAGGGTGACCGGGCGCAGACCCCGACCACGCCGACCGAGGAGGCACACAAGCCGACCACCTCGGCCGGCTCCGCCGACCTGGAGGACAAGCCGGGCGGCGAGCCCGAGGCCTGACGGCCCGCAGTGCTCAGCCCAGCTTCCGCGCCAGCAGCGGCCGGACCATCGCCCACCAGCCGGCGGCGACGGCGTTGAACAGCGCCGTTCCGGGCGGTGCGGCGACGTTCGAGGGGCCACCCGAGCGGTCATCAGGTCGGCGACGACGCCGTCGCCGAGCGTCCGCTCGGCCTGCAACCGTCGGCGGCGGACACCCACCCAGCCCCGGTGGCGCCACAGCCAGGCCCAGCCGCGGGTCTTCTGCCGCGTCCAGCCACCGGCCAGCGCGGCGGCGAGCATGGCCGCCTCGGTGAGCAGCAGCATCGGCGCCAGCAGCGCCAGGGTCCGACACTGGTACGCGGTGAACAGGGTCAGCAGGCGGTTGCGTTCGACCAGGTAGAGCTTGCGGTCGTTGCGGGAGAACTCGTAGTGGTGCCGCACCACGGCGTCCGGCACGTACTCCAGCCGCAGGCCGCGCTGCCACAACCGCAGGCTCAGCTCGGTGTCCTCGTGGTAGGCGAAGTACTCGGCGGCGAAGCCGCCCAACTCCGCCCAGCGTGCGCCGCTGATGACGAAGCAGCAGCCGCTCAGGGACGGCACCACGGTGCGCCGGGCGTGGGCGGTGGCCGGCTCACCGTTGCCGCCGGCCCAGGACAGGCCGGTGAAGTGCAGCGGGTTGCCTGAGGTGTTGACCACATCTGGGTCGTGGGCGAGCCGGATGGAGGCCATCGCCGCGCCCACACCCGGCTCGGTGGCCACCGCGACGACCTTCGCGAGGGCGTCGGGGGCGACGATCGCGTCGGAGTTGACGAAGGCGAGCCAGTCACCGGTGGCGTCGGCGGCCCCGATGTTGCAGCCACCGGCGTAGCCGGTGTTCTCCTCGGGGCGGATCACCCGTACCCCGGGCAGTCCCTTGACCACGTCGACGCCGTCACCGGTGCAGCCGTTGTCGACCAGGACCAGCTCGATGTCGACGTCGGTGCTGGCCAGCACGGCTCGGGCGGCGTCGACCAGCCAGGGCTCGGGGCCGTAGGCGAGCATCACCGCGGTCATGCGGGGCGGGCTCATCGGAAACCTCCGGGGGTGGTCGCGGGCACGCCGACCGCGACGGGCCGGGGCGACGCGGTCGCCGCACGGTGGTGGCGCCGTAGCAGGGGGACCATCACGGCGGCGGCGACCAGGGAGCCCGCGGTGTAGCCGAGCTCGACCCGCAGCGCGACCGGCAGCGGGGCCAGGGTCGTGGCGGTCAGCGCGGCGACGCCGGCGGTCCAGGCCAGGGCCTGGGCGAGGTGCCGGTCGCGGGCCAGCAGCCCCTGACCGAGGACCATCGCCCACAGGTAGGCCAGGGTGGCCAGGGACAGCCAGGCGAAGTCGTCGCGGCCGAGGACGTCGGGGGTGTCGAAGAGGGCACGCACCAGCCATGGGCCGGACAGCACGGCGAGCACGCCGCCGGTGGCGCCCAGTGCGGTGACGACCGCCAGGGACCGGCGCAGCAGCGCACCGAAGGCCAGGTCGTCGCCGGTGGCGGCGGCGGTGGACAGGCCGGGCAGCAGGGCTGCCTGCATCGAGCCGAAGGCGAACAGCGGCACACGCACCAGCACCAGCGCGGACAGCAACGCCCCGGCGGTGGCGACGTCGGACGGGGAGAGCAGCCGTACGTTGATCACGCCGACGTTGACCACGACCTGGGCGAGCAGGCTGGAGGCGGTGAGGAGCGCCAGCCCGCGTAGCAGCGGTCGCGCGGGTACGGCGGGACCGCCGCCGGCCGCCCGGGCCACCGGTACGGCGGTCAGCGCGACGGCGATCAGGGGTGCGACGACAAGCACCAGCGCGTACGCCACGGGTGAGTCGACACCGGCCAGGGCGAGCGCGGCGACCAGCCCGATGCGCAGCCCGCCGTCGAGTCCGAGCTGGGTGCCGTACCACCGGAAGTTCCGCAGCCCGGAGAGCACACCGCGGGTGGTGTGTGCCACGGCCAGTGCGGCCACCGCGCCCGCGAGGGTCGCCACCATGGCGTGATCGCCGTCGAAGAGCCGGTCGGCGAGGGTGTCGGCGACGGCGACGGTGAGCAGCAGGAGCAGGCCGAGCAGGACGGCGGCGATGGCGGCGCCCCGGGCCAGCACCGGCCCGGGGGGCAGCCCACGGCTACGGCGGGCGGCCACGAGTCGGGCCACCTCCTGCTCGACGGGGAAGAACACGCCGATGCCGAGGGTGAAGACGACGGACCAGAGCACCGACAGGGCGGAGTAGTCGGCGGCGGCGAGGTTGTGTCCGGCCAGGGCGAGATGGACGTACGAGGCCAGCCCGACCAGGGCCAGCCCCGCGCCCACGGGAAGGGTGCCGGGTGGGACGAGGCGGAGCAGGCGGCGCGTCACCGGCGGATGAGTGCCAGGGTGAGCACGGCCAGCGCCCGGCCGAGGTAGATCATCGCCTTGGCGGGGGAGTGGCTGGGGGTGCCCGCCATCCGGCGGCGCATCGCGACCGGGACCTGTTGGATCCGGTAGCCGCGACGGGCGGCGTGCACCAGCGTCTCGACGGTGTCGCCGAGGTACTCGGCGGGGTACCAGCGGGCGAACATGTCGATCATTCGCCGGTTGGCGGCGCGGAAGCCGGAGGTGGTGTCGGTCAGCGTGGCGCCGGCCAGCCCGGACAGCACCGTCGACAACATGCCCATCGCCCAGCGGCGCGGGCCGCCTACCACGTACTCGCCCTCGCCGGCGAAGCGCGCCCCGATGACCAGGTCGCAGTCGTCCAGGAGATCGACGAGCTTGGGCACGTAGCGAGGGTCGTGCTGCCCGTCGGCGTCGATCTGCACCGCGACGTCGTAGTCGTTCGCCTGCGCGTAGCGGTAGCCGAGCCGCATCGCGCCACCGACGCCGAGGTTGTACGGCAGCCGGGCGACCCGGGCGCCGGCCGCGGTGGCCACGGCGGCGGTCCGGTCGGTGGAGCCGTCGTCGACGACCAGCACGTCCACGCCGGGCAGTTCGCCCCGGATCTCGCCGACGACCTCGCCGATGGAGCCGGCCTCGTTGAGGGCCGGGATGATGATCAGGAGTCGCTTGCCGTTAACCATCGCGGGACACCAGTCCCGCCCGGTCCGCGAGCGCCGCCCGGTCCGCCCGGTCCGCCTCGACCTCGGCGCGCAGCAGGGCGAACTCCTCGGCCAGCGTGCGGGTCTCCTCCTCCAGCGCACTGACCTCCCAGCTGAGGTGGATGCAGACCAGCAGGAGGAAGACGATGCCGAGGAAGAGCACGAGACTGACCCCGGAGGCCACGCCGAGCGTGTCCGCGATGCCGTCGAGCAGTCGGGGGAACAGCGACAGCGGGATCACCACGAACAGCAGCCCGAGCCAGAGCATGCCGTACTTCTCCCGCAGCTGCCGGCGGCGCAGCAACTCGACGATCGTGGCCAGCAGGACCAGACCGGTCAGGCCGGTGACGAGGGTGAGTTTCATGCGACCTTCCACGGGGAGGGTGGACGGGCGGGCGTGAACGCGGCGACCAGGGTGGCGTGCCAGGCCGGCAGGGGCGGCAGCCCCGCGTCGGCCCACCGGTCGTGCCCTAGCACACTGTACGCCGGCCTGGGGGCGGGTCGCCGGAACCGGGCGCTGGTGGTGGGCCGGATCCGGGCCGGATCGAGCCCGTGCAGCGCGAACACCGCCCGGGCGAGCCCGTACCAGGTGGTCTCGCCGGAGCAGGTGCCGTGGTATACGCCGGGGGCCGCCCGCCCGGCCAGGGCCGACTCGGCGAGCGCGACGAGCTGGCGGGCCAGCGCACCGGACCAGGTCGGCTGGCCCCGCTGGTCGTCGACCACGTCGAGGAACTCACGCTGGTCGGCCAGGTCCAGCATGGTGCGGACGAAGCTGCGGCCGTGGACGCCGTAGAGCCAGGCGGTGCGTACCACGTAGCCGGTGTCGGGCAGCAGCCGGGTCACGGCCCGCTCCCCGGCGAGCTTGCTGCGGCCGTACGCGTTGATCGGGCCGGTCGGCGCGTCCTCCGGATAGGGGACGGTGGCGTCGCCGGGGAAGACGTAGTCGGTGGAGGGGTGCAGCAGCCGTGCGCCGTGCGCGGCGCAGGCCGCCGCGAGGTGGGCGACGGCATCGCCGTTGACGGCGGTGGCGGCCCGCTCGTCCCGCTCGGCGCCGTCGACGTCGGTCCACGCGGCGGCGTTGACCACCACGTCGTGACCGTCGACGGCGGCGTGCACGGCGGCGGCGTCGGTGATGTCGAGTTCGGCCCGGCTGACGGCGGTCACCTTCGGGTCCGGTTGCCCGGCGAGGACGTCGACGAGGTCCCGGCCGAGCATCCCGCCGGCACCGGTCACCAGGACCCTCATCGGGTCGCCGCCGTCAGCGGCGCCCACCAGTCGCGGTTGTCCCGGTACCAGCGCACGGTGTCGGCGAGGCCCGCCTCCAGCGTGACGGTCGGCGCGTACCCCAGCTCCTTGTTGATCTTGCTGATGTCGAGGGAGTAGCGGCGGTCGTGGCCCTTGCGGTCGGGGACGGCTTCGACCCGGTCCCAGCCGGCGCCGCAGGCCTCCAGCAGCCGCTCGGTCAGCTCCTTGTTGGTGAGTTCGGTGCCGCCACCGATGTGGTAGACCTCGCCGGCGCGCCCCCGGTGCTGCACCAGCGCGATGCCGCGGCAGTGGTCGTGCACGTGCAGCCAGTCGCGGACGTTCCCGCCGTCGCCGTAGAGGGGGACGCTGCGCCCGTCGAGCAGGTTGGTGACGAACAGCGGGATGACCTTCTCCGGATACTGGTAGGGCCCGTAGTTGTTGGAGCAGCGGGTGACCACGACGTCGAGACCGTGGGTGCGGTGACAGGCCAGGGCGAGCAGGTCGGAACCGGCCTTGGCCGCCGAGTACGGCGAGTTGGGCGCGAGTGGCCAGTCCTCGGTCCAGGAGCCGGTGTCGATGGAGCCGTAGACCTCGTCGGTGGAGACGTGCACGAAGCGGCCGACGCGGTGCCGGAGGGCGGCGTCGAGGAGGGCCTGGGTGCCCAGCACGTTCGTGGTGACGAAGGGCGCGGCGCCGCCGATGGAGCGGTCGACGTGGGACTCGGCGGCGAAGTGCACGATCACGTCGTGCCCGGCCACGGTCTCGTCGACGGTGTCCGGGTCGCGGATGTCGCCGTGCACGAACCGCAGGCGTGGGTCGTCGCGGACCGGGTCGAGGTTGGCCAGGTTCCCGGAGTAGGTGAGCGCGTCGAGCACCGTCACCGCGGCGGGTTCCAGCGCGGGCACCCCCGCGGCGGTGCCGCCGGGCACGCCCAGCAGCATCCGGACGTACTCCGAACCGATGAATCCGGCGCCGCCGGTGACCAGGACCCTCACGGGTCCGGAAGTCTACGCGAGACGGCCGCCGGTGCAGCAGAGGCGGCGCGTGGCGGGCGGGACGGTTGCCGGTACGCTCCCCGGGTGCGTGGAATCCTGCTCGCCGGTGGCACCGGATCCCGGCTGTGGCCGATCACCCGAGCGGTCTCGAAACAGCTGATGCCGGTCTTCGACAAACCGATGGTCTACTATCCGCTCTCCACCCTGGTGATGGCGGGGGTACGCGAGATCCTGGTGATCACCACGCCCGAGGAGCAGCACCAGTTCCAGCGGTTGCTCGGCGACGGCAGCCAGTTCGGCCTGCGGCTGGAGTACGTCGCCCAGCCGCGGCCGGAGGGCATCGCGCAGGCGTTCGTGCTCGGTGCCGATTTCATCGGCGACGAGGCGGTCGCGTTGATCCTGGGCGACAACATCTTCCACGGTGCGGGCCTGGGGCGGCAGCTGGCCGCGGCGGGCGACCCGGTGGGTGGGCGGATCTTCGCCTATCCGGTGGCCAACCCGCAGGCGTACGGCGTGGTGCACTTCGACCCCGACGGCCGGGTGCTGTCGATCGAGGAGAAGCCGGAGAAGCCGAGGTCCCGGTACGCGGTGCCGGGCCTGTACTTCTACGACAACCGGGTGGTGGAGATCGCCGGTGGGCTCACCCCCAGCGACCGGGGCGAGCTGGAGATCACCGCGGTGAACGAGGCGTACCGCGGCCGGGACGAGCTGTCGGTCACCGTGCTGGACCGGGGCACCGCCTGGCTGGACACCGGCACCTTCACCTCGTTGATGCAGGCCGCCGAGTTCGTCCGGGTGATCGAGGAGCGGCAGGGTATGAAGATCGGCTGCGTCGAGGAGGTGGCCTGGCGGGCGGGGCTGATCGACGACACGCAACTGCGCGGCCTGGCCGAGCCGTTGACCAAGAGCGGCTACGGCGAGTATCTGCTCGACCTGCTCAGCGGCGAGCGCGACGAGCTGGGCGGCGAGTTCCGCGACGCGGGAGCCGGCCGATGAAGCTACGGCCGCTGAGCGTCGAGGGCGCCTGGGAGATCACCCCGGCGCAGCACGGGGACCCGCGCGGGCTGTTCCTGGAGTGGTACCGCTTCGACCGGCTCGCCGAGGCGGTCGGGCATCCGCTGCGCCTCGCCCAGGGCAATCTCTCCGTCTCGGCCCGCGACGTCGTGCGTGGCATCCACTTCGCCGACGTCCCGCCGGGGCAGGCGAAGTACGTCACCTGTGTCCGGGGCGCGGTGCTCGACGTGATCGTCGATCTGCGGGTCGGCTCGCCCACCTTCGGCCGGTGGGAGGGCGTCCGCCTGGACGACGTGGACCGGCGCGCGGTCTACCTCGCCGAAGGGCTCGGCCACGGCTTCTGCGCGCTGACCGACGACGCCACCCTGAGCTATCTCTGCTCGACCACGTACAACCCGTCGGCGGAGCACGCGGTGCATCCGCTGGACGAGGACCTGGGCATCGACTGGCCGGCCGGGACGCCACAGCTGTCCGCCCGCGATGCCGCCGCGCCGAGCCTGGCGCAGGCCCGGGCGGCGGGGTCGCTGCCGGACTACGCCCGGTGCCGGGAGTACGTGGCGGGCCTGCACGACGCGCATTTCGGCGGCGGGTGACGCGGGCAGGTGCCGCGACAGTGACGAACGGGGCCTTCGTACGGCTAATGTCTCACCATGGAACGGCGAATCTTCGGTCTGGAGACCGAGTACGGCGTCACCTGCACCTATCGCGGGCAGCGGCGGCTGTCCCCTGACGAGGTAGCCCGGTATCTCTTCCGCCGGGTGGTGTCCTGGGGGCGGTCCAGCAACGTCTTCCTGCGCAACGGCGCACGGCTCTACCTGGACGTCGGCTCGCATCCCGAGTACGCCACCCCGGAGTGCGACTCGGTGGTCGACCTGGTCGCTCACGACCGGGCCGGCGAGCGGATCCTGGAGGGGCTGCTCATCGACGCGGAGAAACGGCTGCACGACGAGGGCATCGCCGGCGAGATCTACCTCTTCAAGAACAACACCGACTCGGCGGGCAACTCGTACGGCTGCCACGAGAACTACCTGGTCTCCCGGCACGGGGAGTTCGGCCGGCTCGCCGACGTCCTGATCCCGTTCCTGGTCACCCGGCAGCTGATCTGTGGTGCGGGCAAGGTGCTGCAGACGCCGCGCGGCGCGGTCTACTGCCTGTCCCAGCGGGCGGAGCACATCTGGGAGGGCGTCTCCTCGGCGACCACCCGCAGTCGCCCGATCATCAACACCCGCGACGAGCCGCACGCCGACGCGGAGCGCTACCGCCGGCTGCACGTCATCGTCGGCGACTCCAACATGAACGAGGTCACCACGCTGCTGAAGGTCGGCACCGCCGACATCGTGCTGCGGATGATCGAGGCCGGCGTGGTGATGCGCGACCTGACCCTGGAGAACCCGATCCGGGCCATCCGCGAGGTGTCGCACGACATCACCGGCCGGCGCAAGGTGCGGCTGGCCTCGGGCAAGGAGGTCAGCGCCCTGGACATCCAGCAGGAGTACCTCGCCAAGGCGACCGAGTTCGTCGAGCGGCGCGGCGGCGACCAGACCGCCAAGCGGGTGGTCGAGTTGTGGGGCCGGGTGCTGCGGGCGGTGGAGACCGGCGACCTGGAGCCGGTTTCTCGGGAGATCGACTGGGTGACCAAGCTGCGGTTGATCGAGCGCTACCAGCGCAAGAACGACCTGCCGTTGTCGCATCCCCGGGTCGCGCAGATGGATCTGGCCTACCACGACCTGCGCCGGGGCCGGGGGCTGTACGCGCTGCTGGAACGGCGTAGGGAGGTGGACCGGGTGGCCACCGACCCGGAGATCTTCGAGGCCAAGGAGACGCCACCGCAGACCACCCGGGCCCGGCTGCGCGGTGAGTTCATCCGGCACGCGCAGGAGAAGCGACGCGACTTCACCGTCGACTGGGTGCACCTGAAGCTCAACGACCAGGCGCAGCGCACCGTGCTGTGCAAGGACCCGTTCCGGGCGTACGACGAGCGGGTGGAGCGGCTCATCGCCAGCATGTGAGGGCCACCCGGCCGGCCCGTGCCGGGCTGGCCGGGTAGGCTGGCCGGGCCATGATTCCTCCCGAGCCGCCCACCCGGGGCACCGAGCGGCAGAGCTGGCTGGAACGCCGCCGCGAGAAGATCCGCGCCGAGGTCGAACGCAACCGGCGCGGCGAGTACACCGTCCCCACCTGGGTGCTGGCGCTGGCGCTGGCCCTGATCGTCGGCGCCTGGCTCGCTCTGATCATTCTTGCGTGAGACCGGCGGCGTGCCGGCCCGCCGCGGCGGCGGCCAGGAAGTAGGCGTGGTCGGCGTCCAGCCCGCGCCCCATCGTCGACAGCGGCACCGTGCTGCGGCGCAGCGCCTCGTCCAGTCCGGTGGTGTCCACCCGCAGCACGCGGTGCCGTCCGGCGAGCGGTGCCAGCGCCGCGTCGACCTCGGCGGCCAGTGCCGGGTCCAGGCCGTCGGGCACCACCAGCTCCGCGCGGGCCAGCGCCACCCGGCCGTACGCGGTGAGGCTGTGGTGCGACACGCCACGGTGCCGCGGGCGCGGGTCGGCGGCGGAGATCCGCAGCGAGCCGACCGGCCGGCCGCCCAAGGTGGCGACGGCGTTGACCGCCTCGCCGACGGCCACGCCGGAGAAACCCCAGCGGGTGCCGGTGCCGAGGTTGCCCGGACCCTGGGCCACCACCGCCACATCCGCGTCGAGCACGTGCCGGGCGGCGAGCAGCCCGCTGTGCAGCGTGGACGCCTCCAGGTCGCCGCCGAACGCCTGCCCGACACTGATCGTGCCCGCGAGTTCGTCGCGCAGCCCGGCCAGGGTGCGGGAGAACCAGGCGGGCAACGCCCCGCCGTCGGTGAGCAGGTACGCCACCCGGGCACCCGACGCGTCGGCGCGGACGCCGGCCAGGATCGCCGGCAGCGCGGAGTGCAGGTCGGCGGTCACCACCGGCAGGCCGGCCAGGTCGTCGGCGCCGGCCAGCACCTCGCGGTGCGGCGAGGCCTCCTCGTCGACGCCGAGCAGGATCGGCTGCAACGGGGTGTAGCGGGCCTTGACCAGGTGACCCGCGTCGCGGGAGTCGAGGGCCTGCGGCGGGTCCGGAGGTAGCCGGTCCGGCAGCGCCACGACCAGGGCGTATCCGCCGGTACCCAGGCCCATCAGCAGCGCACCGGCGTTGAGCAGCACCCGGTCGCCGGCCTGGGGGTCGCCGACAAGCGCCGGATAGGCCAGCGCCCGCAGCACGGCGCCGTCGGCCAGTCGCACGTCCAGCTCGACCGCCCCGGCCCACCGTCGCCGCTCCCGCACCACCACGCCAGCCCGCCACCGCACCATGCCCGCACGCTAACCCTCACCCCACCCCCACCCCCGCCACCCCTGCGTTGATCATGAGGTTAGCGGCGACTTCGATCTCCATACCTGCCGCCAACCTCATGATCAACGCTCGCGGTGGGGTGGGGTGGGGTGGGGGCGGCGCGCGGGTGCGGGGGTGCGTGGGGGAGGGGGGTTGGCTGCTAGCGTCTACGGCGTGTCGCGTAGCCGCACCGAACGCCTGGTCAACCTGGTGATCTGCCTACTGTCTACGCGGCGGTTCCTGACCGCCGCGCAGATCGCCGCGACCGTGCCCGGTTACGAGCACGATCCGGACGACGCTCGCGACCATGAGGCGTTCCAGCGCAAGTTCGAGCGGGACAAGGCCGAACTGCGCGAGTTGGGCGTACCGCTGGAGACCGGGACGGCGAGCGCGTTCGACGCGGAGCCCGGATACCGGATCGCGCGGCGGGAGTACGCGCTGCCCGACATTCCCCTCAAGCCGGACGAGGCCGCCGCGGTGGGCATCGCGGCGCGGTTGTGGCAGCACGCCGGGCTGGCCGCCGCCGCCTCGTCCGGGCTGGCGAAGCTGCGCGCCGCCGGCGTGGACGTGGACCCGCAGGCCACTCTCGGGCTGGAGCCGATGGTCACCGTCGACCCGGCCTTCGCACCCCTGACGGCCGCCGCGCGGGACCGGCGCGAGGTCCGCTTCGACTACCGGGTGCCGGACCGGGACGCGTCCGACCGCCGCCGGCTGCAACCCTGGGGAGTGGTCTGCTGGCGGGGCCGGTGGTACGTCGTCGGCCACGACCTGGACCGCGACGCCACCCGCTGCTTCCGGTTGTCCCGGGTGGTGGGGTCGGTCCGGGCCACCGGCGCGGCGGCGGCGTACCAGCCGCCGGCCGGCGTCGACCTGATCAGCCACGTGGCGCGCTGGTCCGGCCCGACCGAGCGGCCCGGCCGGGCGACCGTGCTGGTCACCCCGGACGCGCCGCCGGGCTGCGCCGCTGGGCGGTGGAGGTCACCGCCGGGCCGGTGGCGGACCGGCTGGTCCTGCCGTACGGCGACGCCGACTCCCTCGCCGGGCACCTCGTCGGCTACGGCCCCGACGTGCGGGTGCTCGATCCGCCCGAGGTTCGCGAGGCGGTCATCCAGCGGCTCAAGGAGATCGCCACCCGGCACGACACGCTGGCGGTGACCCGGTGAGCGCGAGGAGTGAGCCTGCGAGCCCCGCGGTCGCGAACGGCGGGGCGGTCCGGTGAGCGCGAGGCCCGGCTCCCGCACCTCCGCCGACCGGCTCGCCCGGCTGCTGAATCTGGTGCCATACCTGCTCGCCCGGCCGGGCATCGAGATCGCCGAGGCGGCCGGCGACCTGGGCGTCACCGAGCGGCAGTTGCGGGAGGACCTGGAACTGCTGTGGGTGTGCGGGCTGCCCGGGTACGGCCCGGGTGATCTGATCGACATGGCGTTCGACGGTGACCGGGTGACCATCACCTACGACGCCGGCATCGATCGGCCGCTGCGGCTCACCCCGGACGAGGCGCTCGCGCTGGTGGTGGCGTTGCGGATGCTGGCCGAGACACCCGGGGTGGCCAACCGGGAGGCCGTCGAGCGGGCTCTCGCGAAGATCGAGGACGCGGCCGGCGACCTGGTCACCGCCCCGGTGGAGGTGCGGCTGCCCGGCGACACCGGGCGGGTGGAGCAGCTGCGCGCCGCGGTCGAGGGTGGGCGGGCGCTGCGCATCACCTACTACACCGCCGCCCGGGACGAGACCACCGAGCGCGTCATCGACCCGCTGCGGGTGCTGATGGTCGGTGGCCGGACGTACGTGGAGGCGTGGTGCCGGCGGGCCGAGGCGGTGCGGCTGTTCCGCGCCGACCGCATCGACGCGGTCACCGAGCTGGCCGAGCCCGCCGTCGTGCCGCCGCAGGCCCGACCGCAGGACCTGCGCGAGGGGGCGTTCCGCCCCTCGGCCGACCTGCCGCTGATCACGTTGCGGATCGGTCGGGGCGAACGCTGGATCACCGAGTACTACCCGTGCGAGCGGGTCGAGGCCGACGGCGAGCGGTGGGTGGTCTCGATGCGGGTCGCCGATCTCGGCTGGGCCCGTCGGTTCGTGCTCGGGCTGGGTCCGGACGTGGGGGTCGTCGCCCCGGCGGAGCTGGCCGAGCAGGTCCGTGACACGGCGGTGGCGGCCCTGGAGGCGTACGCGAGGCCGGTGCCGGCCGGTGCTGAACCGGCGGCGGCGGGCGACAGGCAGTAGGCTGGCGGCCGTGCTGAAGTGGATCGTGCTCGCGCTGGTGCTGGTGCCGCTGGTCGTGCTGGCGCTGGCCGTGCGACCCGTGCTGGCGCGGCTGCCCCGGCTGCGGCGGGCAGCGGCGAAGTTGCAGCGACGTGCCGACGAGGCGGCGTCGCTGGGCGTGGCCGCGGAGACCCTCCAGCAGCACGCCGAGGGTCTGCAGAGCCGGCTGGAGACGACCCAGCAGCGGCTCACCCTGATCCGGTCGCGTCGCGGCGACTGAGCGGCGCCACCGCCGGTCCGCCACCGTGGGTGCTCGCTCCTGCACGCGGCGGCCCGGTTTCGCGCAGCACGATCCACTCGCCTGGTTGACGAGACACTTGCGGTTGGAAGAGACTTCACCTGCTGGGACCAACCACCACCTCCCTGGCGGGTGGCAACGGCCGTTGACGCACGTACGATGGCTGCGGCATCACCCTCATCGACACAGTGCGACTGGAGCCTTCCATGCATGTCCTCAAGCCGTGGCACATCGCCGTACTCGTGGTCGTGCTGATCCTCCTCTTCGGCGCGAAGCGGCTCCCCGACGCGGCCCGTTCCCTGGGCCGCTCGCTGCGGATCATCAAGGCCGAGACCAAGAGCCTGGCCGACGACGACCGCGACCTCGCCGGCAAGGCCGACGCGCAGGCCGGCTACCAGCCGTACCCGCCGGAGCAGCCCACGCAGCAGGCGCAGCAGCAGCCTTACCAGGGCACCGTGCAGCAGCCGGTCGTCGACCCGGTGCAGCGCGTCCGCGAGAACTGATCACCGGGTCCGGTAATCGTGGCCTTCGGACTCCTCAAGCGCGGACCGACCAGTTTCGAGCGGGCCGCCGACGGCTCGATGACCCTCGTCGAGCACGTCCGCGAACTGCGTAACCGGCTCTTCAAGGCGTCGCTGGCCATCCTGATCGGCTTCGGCGTCGGCCTCTGGCTGGCCGGGCCGGTCCGCGAGCTGCTGTCGCAGCCGTACTGCCAGCTGCCCGGGAGTCAACTGGCCGACGGCCGGTGCAACTTCGTCCAGCTCGGTCCGGCAGACCTGTTTCTGCTCAACCTGAAGATCGGCCTCTGGGTCGGACTGATCCTCGCCGCACCGATCTGGCTCTACCAGCTCTGGGCCTTCATCGCGCCGGGCCTGCACCGCAACGAGCGGCGGTACGCCTACGCCTTCACCGCGCTGGCGGCGCCGTTGTTCGCCGCTGGCGCGGTGCTGGCGTACTTCGTGGCCGCGAAGGGGCTGGAGTTCCTGCTGCAGATCTCCGGCGACGACATCAACACGACCCTCGACATCACCCGTTACATATCGTTCATCACGAACCTGATTCTGATGTTCGGGGTGGCGTTCGAGTTTCCGCTGATCGTGCTGATGCTCAACTTCGTCGGCATCGCCAGCGCCAAGCGGCTGCTCAGCTGGTGGCGGGTCGCGGTCTTCGTCTTCTTCGCCTTCTCCGCGGTGGTGACCCCGACGCCGGACCCGTTCGGCATGACCGCGCTGGCGATCTGTCTCTGCGCGCTCTACTTCGCCGCGGTCGGGGTCGCGTTCCTCAACGACCGGCGCCGGGGACGCGGCAAGGAGATCTACGCTGGCATCGACGACGACGAGGTCTCCCCGCTGGAGTTCGACCGGGAGCGGGTCGAGGCGGGTCAACCGGTCGACTCGGTCACCCCGGTCGACGCCCCCGAGCCGGTGGTCCGGCCCAGGCCGATCGAGCGGCGCTACGACGACGTGACCTGACCGACGCGGAAGGCAACTGCGTTGACCGTGGCGGTACGGTGCTCGCCGTGACCGCAGACGATCACGTTCCGATCCCCGACGGGCCGGTCGCCGTGCTGGCGAACCCGACCGCCGGGCGTGGCCGGCACCGGGGACTGCTGCCGGATCTGCTGGACCGGCTCTCGGCGGCGGGCCGGCCGGTTCGGCTGTTGCGGGCCGGCACCGCCACCGAGGCCGAGTCGGCCTGCCGCGCCGCCGTCGCCGAGGGTGCTGGCGCGCTGGTCGCGGTGGGCGGCGACGGGACAGTCCATCGGGCGATGCAGGCCGTGGCCGGAACCTCGGTGCCGTTCGGCCCGGTTCCGGCCGGCACCGGCAACGACTTCGCGGTCGAGACCGGCTATCCGGCCGACCCGCGCGCGGCGGTGGACGTCATCGCGGCGGCCCTGCGCGGGGGCGCGTCCGGCGGGTCGACCTGGCCCGGATGACCGGGGCCGACGGTGCCGTCCGCTGGTACGGTGCGGTCCTCGCGGCCGGGTTCGACGCGGTCGTCAACGAGCGGGCCAACCGGATGCGCTGGCCGCGCGGGCCCCGCCGCTACGACCTGGCGATCCTGGTGGAACTGGTCCGGCTGCGCCCACGTCGGTACACCCTCACTCTCGACGGTGAGCGGATCGAGGTGGACGCGGTGCTGGTGGCGGTCGGCAACGGCGCCAGTTACGGCGGCGGGATGCGGATCTGCCCGGACGCGGACCTGACCGACGGCCTGCTCGACGTGGTGGTCGGCGGTCGGTTCGACCGGCGTACGCTGATCCGGGTCAAGCCGCGCATCTACGCCGGCACCCACGTCGCTCACCCGCTGGTGCGCACCTACCGCGCCCGCACGGTCACCGTGGCGGCGGAGGGCATCACCAGCTATGCCGACGGCGAGCGTTCCCTGGCTCTCCCCCTCATGGTCACCGCGGTCCCCGCCGCCATCCGCCTCCTCCGCTGACGCTGACCGACGCCTCGTCGATCATGCACTTGTGGCACCTAACACAGTTCACTTGTCGGGCTAAATCGGGCGCCACAACTGCATGATCGCGGAAGTCGAGGGTCAGGGGGAGCGGAGGAGGTCGAGGATGGAGCCGAGGCCGTTGGGGCGGCCGGGGTCGGCGGCGGGCAGGATCAGGGCGGCGCAGCCGGCCGCGACAGCGCCGGCATCGGCGGGGGTGTCCCCGACCATCAGGGCCTCCTCCGGGTCGACGCCGAGCAGGCCGCAGGCCCGCCAGAAGATCGCCGGGTCCGGCTTGCAGCGGCCCACCTCGTACGACAGGACGTGGGCGTCGACCAACTCGGCGAGCCCCCAGGCATCGAAGATCGGCCGGATGTCGAAGCCGACGTTGCTGACCACCGCCACCCGAACGCCGGCCGCACGCAGCGCGGCCAGGGTCGGCCGGGTGTCGGGGTAGGGTACCCAGCCCGCCGGCACCAGCACCCGCTCGTAGAGCGCCTCGGCGAGCCCGTCGATGCCGGCGTCGACCAAGCCGGCCAGCCCGGTGTACGCCCCCCGGTGGGCGTGCTCGTAGAGATCCCGGTCGGCCCACAACTCGGCCAGGTGGGGTGGCACCCGGGCGGGTAGCGGCCCACCGGCGCGGCCCGCGGTGACCAGCCGGTCGGCCAGGGCGGTGGCGCGGGCCCGGTCCAGCCGCCCGCCGCACGCCGCCGCGGCGGCCAACACCCACTGGCTGGGCTCCTCCACCTGCGCGAGGGTGCCGTGGAAGTCGAACAGCACCGCCTTCACGGGCCGGCGCGAGGGCCCCCGATCGTCGGCGTCGGGCCCGGCGCTGGTCGGTTCGGCATGATCCGGCACGTCGTGCACCCTACCGACCCACTCCGACCGCCCGGCCGGACGGCCTTGCCGGGTGCCCACCGGGGGCACGCACTAATCTTGGGGACATGTCGAGCCCCGCCGAGCGGTACGCCGCGGCGCGCCGCCGGGCCGCCCAGACCTCACAGTTCCCGGCGTTGGAGGAATTCACCTCCGACCTGGGGTTCGACCTCGACGACTTCCAGCGGGAGTCGTGTCAGGCCCTGGAGCGGGGCAGCGGTGTGTTGGTGTGCGCGCCCACCGGGGCCGGTAAGACGGTGGTCGGTGAGTTCGCCGTACACCTGGCGCTGCGTGGCGCGCCCGGTCAGCCGGCGCCGGCGGACGGTGCCCGGCGCAAGTGCTTCTACACCACGCCGATCAAGGCGCTGTCGAACCAGAAGTACCACGACCTGGTGGACCGCTACGGCGCCGCGCAGGTGGGGCTGCTCACCGGCGACAACGCCATCAACGGCGACGCGCCGGTGGTGGTGATGACCACCGAGGTGCTGCGCAACATGCTCTACGCCGGCTCGGCCACCTTGCAGGGCCTGGCGTACGTGGTGATGGACGAGGTGCACTACCTGGCCGACCGGTTTCGCGGTGGGGTGTGGGAGGAGGTCATCATCCATCTGCCCGCCGCGGTCACCCTGGTGTCGCTGTCGGCGACCGTGTCCAACGCCGAGGAGTTCGCCGACTGGCTGATCACCGTGCGGGGCGAGACCACGGTGGTGGTCAGCGAGCACCGTCCGGTGCCGCTGTGGCAGCACATGCTGGTCGGCAAGCGGATGTTCGACCTGTTCCACGACGCCGCCGCTGCTCGTAAGCACGACGTGCACCCGGAGCTGCTGCGCTACACCCGGGAGACGATGCGTCGCCTCGACCTGGGCGAGGGACGCTCCGCCGGGCCGGGTGCCGGGCGGCGTGGCCCGCGCTGGCGGGGGCCGATGCGGGCGGACATCGTCGATCGACTGGACCGCGAGGGGCTGCTGCCGGCGATCCTGTTCATCTTCAGCCGGGCCGGTTGCGACGCGGCGGTGCAGCAGTGCCTGGCCGCCGGGCTGCGGCTCACCTCGCCCGAGGAGCGGGCGGAGATCCGCCGGGTGGTGGAGGCCAGGGTGACGGCGATCCCCGGCGAGGACCTGTCGGTGCTGGGCTACTGGGAGTGGCTCGACGGACTGGAGCGCGGGCTGGCGGCCCACCACGCCGGAATGCTGCCGGCCTTCAAGGAGGTGGTCGAGGAACTGTTCGTCCGTGGGCTGGTCAAGGCGGTCTTCGCCACCGAGACGCTCGCCCTCGGCATCAACATGCCGGCCCGCTGCGTGGTGCTGGAACGCCTGGTCAAATACAACGGCGAGGCGCACGTCGACCTGACGCCGGGGGAGTACACCCAGCTCACCGGGCGGGCCGGGCGGCGGGGCATCGACGTCGAGGGGCACGCCGTGGTGGTGTGGTCCCCCGAGACCGACCCGCGGCACGTGGCGGGGTTGGCCTCCACCCGCACCTACCCGCTGCGTTCCAGCTTCCGGCCGTCGTACAACATGGCGGTGAACCTGGTCGGCAGCGTCGGCGCGGATCCGGCCCGGGCGCTGCTCGAGTCGTCGTTCGCGCAGTTCCAGGCCGACCGGTCGGTGGTCGGCCTGGCCCGGCAGGTGCAGCGCAACACCGAGACGGTCGAGGCGTACGGCGCGGAGGCGGACTGCCACCACGGTGATTTCGAGGAGTACTTCGCCCTGCGTGTGGCCATCGCCGACCGGGAGCGGGCCATCGCCCGGCAGGGGCAGAGCCAGCGCCGGGCGGCGGCGGTGGCGGCCCTGGAGCGGCTGCGGATCGGCGACGTGATCCGGGTGCCGTCCGGGCGCCGCGCCGGTCTGGCGGTGGTGCTCGACCCGGCGGCCGGTGGCTTCAGCGAGCCACGCCCGCTCGTGCTCACCCAGGACCGGTGGGCCGGGCGGATCAGCCCCGGCGACTTCACCACCCCGGCCGAGGTGCTGGCGCGGATCCGGGTGCCGAAGCACTTCAACCATCGCAACCCGGCCGCCCGGCGCGACCTGGCGGCGCAGGTCAGCGGCACCGGCCTGGACCGGCACTCCCGCCGGGGCGCCCGGGGCCGGCAGGCGGGGGAGGACGACCAGCTGTCCCAGCTCCGGACCGAGTTGCGCCGCCACCCCTGCCATGCGTGTCCGGAGCGGGAGGAGCACGCCCGCTGGGCGGAGCGCCGCCGCCGGCTGGAGCGGGACACCGAGGAGCTGCGCCAGCGGGTCGCCGGCCGGACGGGATCGTTGGCACGCACCTTCGATCGGATCGTGGCGTTGCTCACCGCTCGCGGGTACCTCGCGGCGGAGGGCGCGGTGACCGACGCCGGGCGGATGTTGGGGCGGATCTGGACGGAGGCGGACCTGCTGGTGGCGGAGTGTCTGCGCCGCGGCGTCTGGGACGGGTTGTCGCCGGCCGAGTTGGCCGCGGCGGTCTCGGTGGTGGTCTTCGAGGCCCGCCGCGATGTCGACGAGCGGGCCTCGCTGCCGCGCGGCGCGGTCGCCGAGGCGGTCGACGCGACGCTGAAGTTGTGGAGCGAGATCGAGGCCGACGAGGCGTCGCGCGGACTGGCCGTCACCCGCGAGCCGGACCTGGGCTTCGCCTGGCCGATCTATCGATGGGCTCGCGGCGACGCGCTGGCGAAGGTGCTGGCCAGTGGCCATGAGCTCGATGGCGAGATGCCGGCCGGCGACTTCGTCCGGTGGGCCCGGCAGGTGGTGGACCTGCTCGGTCAACTGGCCGACTCCGGTGGCGCCACGGTCGAGTTGCGGGCCACCGCACGGCAGGCGATCGGTGCCGTCAACCGGGGCGTCCTGGCCTACCACTCGCCGGCCTGAGTAAACCGTCCGTGTTCGGCCCGCCGGCCGAACCGACGCATCGCTACGTCACCGTGGCGCCACGCCCCGAAATCCCCCTGGAGGCCTATTGTGCCTGGTGGGGACGTCCCGGATCATGTCATCGGCGCGTGGGCTATGCGCCGGTAGCAGCTCTGGGGGGAGCCGTCTTGGCGGACATCAATCACTTTGAGTACGGCTGGATCACACCGGCGCTCAGTTACGCGCTGTCGGTGCTCGGCTCGATCCTCGGGCTGATCTGTGCCGGCCGGATCCGGACCGCGACCAGCACGGGTCAGAAGGTCTGGTGGGGGACGCTGGCCGCCTGGGCTCTCGGCGGCACCGCGATCTGGACCATGCACTTCATGGCGATGCTGGGCTTCGCGGTGACCGGGTCCCGGATCCGCTACGACGTGCCGATCACCGTCGCCAGCGCGCTGATCGCGGTGCTGGCGGTCGGCATCGGGCTGACGATCGTGGGCACCGGCCGACTCTCGGCGGTGCGCATCGGCGCCGGTGGCCTGTTCACCGGCGCCGGGGTGGCGGCGATGCACTACAGCGGGATGGCCGCGATGCGGTTGGACGGCCGGCTGCTCTACGACAACTTCCGGGTGGGCCTGTCGGTGTTGATCGCCGTGGTCGCGGCGACCGTCGCGCTCTGGCTGGCGGTGACCGTCCGCCGCGGGTCGGCCATCTTCGCCTCTGCGTTGGTGATGGGCGTGGCGGTCAACGGCATGCACTTCACCGGGATGAGCGCCCTGTCGGTGCACCTGCACGAGCAGCGCGGCGAGGTCACCGGTGCCGGGGTGGGCACGCTGCTGATCCCGATCGTGCTGCTGGTGATCTTCGGTGTGGTGGGACTGGTCTACGCGCTGCTCGCCGCGCCCACCGACGAGGACCGGGCCGCCGTCGCGTATCTCGACGCCCGGCAGACACCGGCGTCGTCCGGGGTCGGTCCGGCCGGGGCGACCACGCCCGACCCGGTGGGGCTGCGCGCCCGATCCACCCTGGCCCGCCCGGGCGCACAGTTCCCGTCCCGCCGGGACCGTCCGCCGGGCTGACCGGAGGGAGGGCTTCGCCTCCGCCCCGGTCGAGCCGACCCGAGCGTGCTGTCGCGGGTGATCCCTCGCCCCCGTCAACCCGACGGGCGACGGCGGCGAGGGGAGCGGGCCGCGCTCGCCGGTGGACTGTCGCGGAAAGTGTCGTACCCGACACCGAGCATGTATTCATGGCTGTCCCCGCCCTCACCCCCCGAAACGGCCCGGCGCGCTCGCTGCCCCTGCGCGAGGTGCGCACCCGACTCAGCCAACTCGTCGCCCTTGCGGCGCTGACCGACACCGTCACCGTGGTCACCCGCGACGGCGATCCCCGCCCGGTCGCCGCGATCGTGCCGGCGGTCGCCGCCCGCACCGCCGCCGAGGCCCGCGCCGACGCCGACCGCCTCGCCGAGGTCACCGCCGGGTGGTCCCGGCGCCTCGACGCCCAGCGGCAGCAGAGCAGCCGCCGGCACGCCGCCGAGCTGCGTGCGGTCACCTCGGCGCTCGCCGAAGTGTGGGCCGAGCTGGATCGGCGGGTTCCGCCGGGCACCGACTCGCTGCTCGCGCGGCTGCGCGCGGCCCACGCCGACCTGCTCGCCGACTGACCGACCCGGTGCCGGCACGGTCCGGCGGTCGGGTTCGGGTGTGACGGCGCGGCGCGGCCTCGTGGGCCCGCCGGGCGGTACGGTCACGCTTGGGTAACTGTGGGTCACCCGGTGGCTGCCGTCGGCCACAATGGACCACTCGCGGTCGGCGATCGACGGGGGTGACGATGAGCGAGTTCGACGGATCGGCCACGGGCGCGGGCCCGGAGCGGGCCGGTGGACCCGGTGGCACGGCGCGCGGCCGGCGGCTGCGCCTCGTCGCGTTGCTCCTGCTGCTGGTGGTGCTCGTCGCCGCGGTGGTCCGGGTGGTCGCCGCCGTCGGGCCACCCAGCCGTGAGCAACTGCGCGAACGCGCCGGGCTGACCGGCAAGCAGACCCTGCTCATCGGCGTCAAGGACGACCAGCCGGGGGTGTCGCAGCAACTGGAGAACGGCGCGTTCGAGGGTTTCGACATCGAGATCGCCTACATGATCGCGGACGACCTGGGCTTCGATGCCCCGCGGGTGACCTTCCTGCCCATCGAGAGCGAGGACCGCGCCCGCAGGCAGGCTCGCACCACCGACGGCCGGTTCGTCACCGTCGACCTGGTGGTCGCCTCGTACAGCATCACCGAGCGGCGCCGCGAGCAGGGGGTGATCTTCTCCGCGCCCTATCTGGAGACCGAACAGTCGGTGGTCACCCTCGCCTCGGACGATCGTCCGGTGACCAGCCTGCGCGATCTCGCCGGCCGGAAGGTCTGCACCATCTCGACGTCGACCTCGGAGCGGAACCTGACCGAGTTGGGGGCGCAGGCGCGGGGCCGCAACCGGATCAGCGAGTGCATCCAGGAGCTGTACGACGGCACCGTGGACGCGGTCACCACCGACGCGGCGATCCTGGCCGGCTTCGTGGGCCCCCGCCCGGCCGGCGAGCTGCCCCCGATGACCAAACTGGAGCGGGTGCGGGAGCTGCGGCACTGGGACGTCGGCGCCGACGGTTCGGAGCTGTGGGGCGTCAACACCGGCACCAAACCGGAGCTGCGCGACCTGGTCAACCTCTCGCTCCAGGAGTCGGCGACCGGGCCGGACGGGGACCGCTGGCGGTCGGCCTTCGACAGGTACCTCGGCGCCGAGCAGAAGTACAACGACCCGCAGCAGGTCGCGGTGGACCGCCAGCCGGAACCCGCGCCGGAGGACATGGTGGAGGTGCGGCGGTGGCCGTGGGAGAGGTTCGCGCTGCCATATCCGCACCGACCACGGCCGGTGCCGCCGACCGGCGCTCGGGCGCCCGCCAGGCGCAACAGTGGCTGCTGACCCTGCTGCCGGCCTTTCCGGTGCTGCTGCTGGTGCTGCGGCTGTGGCGGCTCAGCCGGCAGGACATGTCCACGATGTTGCTGCTCGTGCAGTACGTCAGCCCGTTGGGGCTGCTCAGCGCCCTGCTGATCGCACTGGTCTGGGCGGTGCCGCTGGTGGTCCTGGTGCCCGCCGTGCTCGGCCGGCTCCTCCAGGTGAGCGCGCCGGACCGGTTCGACGCGGAGCGCTCACTGCTGGCGTACGCCACGGCGCGTACGCCGGACTGGGTGCTGGTGGTGACGGCGGCGCTGGCCGCGCTGACCTGGCAGCTACGGTTCCTCCCGACCCTGGCGATGCTGCTGCTGTGGCTGGTCGCCCTGCGTACCCGCAACCGGTTCCCGGACCGGCCGCGGCTGCTGGTCACCACCGGCCTGGTGCTGCCGGTGGTCGTCGCGGCGGCCTGCTACGCCTGGCTCGCACCGGCCATCTGGGCGGCCGCCGGCCACGGTGAGTGGGCCACCGCCCTGCTGTTGGTGCTGCCGCCGGCCGGTGCGCTGGTGTTGACCGGGCCGGTGCCGGCGGGGACAGCCCCGGCGCTCACGCGCATTCTCACCTACACGGTCGGCGCGTTGGTGCCGTTGCTGATGGGGGTGGTGTTCCTGCGGGTGCCGCTGCTGCCGGCGGTGGCCGTCGAGGTCGGTAGGCCGGTCACCCGGGAGGTCGTCCTGGGTGAGGCGGTCACCGTGACCGACCGGATGACGATCGTGCTGGACCGCTTCGGTGAGGTCCGGTTCCTGCCCAACGACGAGGTCCGGGGCCAGGTGCTGTGCCCCGATGCCGGACGGATGCCGGCCAGCCGGGTGGACGTGGCCGGCTGGCCGGTGGAGGACACGGCCCTGGACTGGATGATGCCGCGTGGCCCTGCCGCCTCGCCGGATCCGCGCTGCGCCGGCCTGGTGCCGGCCTCGGGCTGAGGCCCGGCTCGATCGCGCGCCCGGGCCGGTCGCGGTCCCCGAGATGAGCGCACCCGGCCGGTCGTCCGCCCCGGATGCGTGGCGCGGTCGGTCCGGCTCAGCCCCGCCCGAACCGACCCTTGAGCCGGCGGCCCAGCTCGCGGGCGATCTCCCGGTCGGCGTCGCGCTCGGCGAGCGCCTGCCGCTTGTCGTACGACCTGCGGCCCCTGGCCAGGGCGAGTTCGACCTTGGCCCAGCCGCCGGAGAAGTACATCGACAGCGGCACCAGGGTGATCCCGCCCGCGCGCGTCTGGGCCAGGATCCGGGCGATCTCCGCCCGGCGCAGCAACAGCTTGCGGGTACGCCGGGGTGTGTGATTGGTCCAGGTGCCGTAGCCGTACTCCGCGATGTGCAGGCCGTACAGCATGATCTCCTCGTCGCGTTCCTGGGCGAAGGCGTCCACCAGCGACACGCGTCGCTCCCGCAGCGACTTGACCTCGGTGCCGGCCAGCACGATGCCCGCCTCGTAGGTCTTGAGGACCGTGTAGTCGTGTCGGGCCTTGCGGTTCGACGCGATCAGCATCCGTCCGGTGTCGCGGGAGGTGCCCATCCGGCGAAGGATATCTCCTGCCGAGCCGGGTGCGGATGGCTCAGTCCGGCCCGCCGGATTCCGCCAGCCGGGCGCGCAGCCGGCCGGCCAGGTCGACCACCGCGGCGTCGAAGCGGGGTCGGACTCGCCCGGCCAATGCCCGATCGTCGGTGGGGGAACGCTGTCGCCGGGCGGGGCCACCACCTGCCGCGGGTCGCGCAGCCGGCGATCGACCGTGCCGGGCGGACCGGGCGTCACCGGTCGCCGGCCCGGCCGGTGCGGCGAGAAGACCCAGCCGCCGATCGGGTCGGTGTCGCGCCACAGGTTGATCCACCGCCAGTTCACCCGCTCGCCGACCTCGTGCAGCACCTGCTCGTCGACGTAGGCCGGGAACAACCGCGCGTAGAGCCGGCGCAACGGTGAGCCGTAGGTCAGCAGCGCGAGCCGACCGCACACCTTGGGTGGCAACTGGAGCACGGTGGCGGCGAGCAGCACCGAACCGTGGCTGTGCCCGCTCAGCAGCACGCCGTGGCCCTGCTCGGTGAGGTAGACGATCCGCCGGGTCAGCTCCGGCACCGCCCGCTCGGCATAGCAGGGCGGCGCGAAGGGGTGGGCCACCCGGGGCCAGAAGGTGCCCAGGTCCCACACGACGCCCACGAACCGGCGGAACTCGGCCGTCCGGTAGGCGAAGATGCCGCCGACGAGCAGGGCGATCACCACCACCGCGATGAGGAAGCTGCCCACCTGGATGCCGAAGTTGGTCGCCGCCGCCGGTATCCCGGTCAACCGTTCGACCACCGTCGACGGGGCCAGCCCCAGCATGCCGAGCAGGCTCGTGGGCATGCCCGCGCCGACGACGCAGGCATAGACCACGGCGAGTATCTCCACGCGTTCGGTGAACCGGGCCCGGGCGATCATGCGCTCGATCTGGTGCAGCCGGTACCGGGCGGCAGGCGGCGCGTCGGGGTGGTCGCGGGCCACGGTCGCCCGGGCGGTGCGCATCCGCCAGGGTCGGCTGGACAGGCTGAGGACGACGGCCGCCACCAGGGTGGTCGCGGCGGCCACGAGGAACACGAAGATGGCCCACTTGTAGCCCAGCGGTGGGCTGATCTCCGGTTCCCCGTCGGCGGCGGCGCGGCGGTTGAGCAGGTCGGCGACCCGGTAGACGAGATCTGCGGAGATCGCCACCGCCAGGCCGGTGGCGGTGGCGGCGATCGCCGGGGCACCCAGCCCCTGCAACGGCCCGGCGCCGAGCCCGTCGCGGCCGAGCCCGCGCCGCATCTCGTCGGTTTCCACCCCGTCGTCCGTTCGGGCGGCGTAGAGCCCGTCCGCTCCGCGCGTGGTGACCCGGCGCCGACTGCGGCCGGCCAGCACCATCGTCCCGAGCACGAACAGCAGTACCGCCTGTGCGAGGATGATCAGGCCCACCGCCATGGCGTATCCGGGCAGCCCCTCGCGCACCTGCCACGGCGTCGGATCCAGGGCCACGAGAGCCAGCACCGCCGGGGTAACGGCGACGGCGGCGGTGCGCAAGCCGCCGGTCAGCCGGTCCACCAGCGGACGGGGCCCGGGTGCGTCGATCAACGGGTGCGCGCAGAGCAGGGCGACGCAGGCGAGCAGCAGCAGGGCGGCGACGGCGGCCAGCGCGACGCTGGCGACCGACGGTCCGGAATCGATCCGGGCGGCGAGCAGCCCGAGGTTGAGCGTCGTGAAGCCGGCGGCGACGTGCAGCGAGCGCAGCCGGCCCACGATCGGCGCGGCGTCCCACTGGCCGACCGCGCTGAGTTGATGCGGCCCGGAGGCGGTCGCGGAGGTGTGGAAGGCGTCGAAGTTGTGCCCGGGACGGGCACCGAGGCGCCAGACCAAGCCGAGCGCCGCGGCCGGTAGCAGCGCGAACACCGCCAGCGTCACGCCTGGCGACCGACCACCGAGCCAGGACAGCCACGGGCGTCCGGAGAGGCAGGACGGATTGGGCAGGCACCGCCAGGCGATCAGGTCGAGCGCCACCCCCATCGCCGCGAGTACGTACAGCATGGTCAGCGTGAGGGCGAGCAGTCGGCAGATCGCCTTGAGGCCCGCCCCGACCCCGCTCCCTCGACGGGGCGGTCGCATCCAGATGGCGACGTTGCAGAGCATGAAGGGCAGCAGGAACATCAGCGACAGCGTCCGGACCGTGGTGCCCGAGGGCAGGTCGCTCCACCGGTACGCCTCCAGCGTCACCCCGGCCGGACCCTTGCTGTCCGGATAGCCGGGGCGCGGGCGGTAGAAGCCGCCACTGCCGTCTCCGGCGACCTGATGGCTGTGCGGACGGTCCAGGATCTGTTCGGCTCCGGCGCCGGACACGCCGTGCACCCGCAACTCCACGACGTCGTCAGACGTCCCCGGTTCGCTGGTCATCCGCCCCCCGGAACTGTCCGCGGGCCCGTGCGTCGCGGACCCGCCGCCGGGCCGCCCGGCGCGGCGTCGCCCGTCTACCCGCCGAGGCGCCGACCACGCCTCGGACGGGCGGGCAGCACTGCCGCCGTGCCCGGCCGGGCACGGCGCGCCCGGCCGGGCGGCCCGCGGCCTCCGGGGCCCGGAGAGCGGGTCAGCCCGGCCGGCGGGCGAAGAAGTCGGCGAGTACCCGGGTGTGGGTGGAGAACGCCAGCTCGGTCGGCTCGGTCAACACCAGCCATTCGGTGGCTTCCGCCGTCGGCCTCGACGGCGGAAGCTCCTCGGCCGGGCGTACCGGCAGCTCCCCGAAGATCATCATGGTGCCGCCGGCCGGAGCGCTGTGCACCGCGACCAGTTCCGCGCCAGCGGGTTCGGCGAGCAGCCCGGTCTCCTCGCGCAGCTCACGGACCAGCGCGTCGCGCCACTGTTCGCCGTACTCGATGAAGCCGCCGGGCAGCGCGAGCAGCCCCCGGGCGGGCTCGATGTCCCGCCGGACGACGACCACGCCCAGGCCGGTGCCGGTCCGTACCGGCTGCACGGCCACGGCCACGGGCAGCGGGTTGCGCCAGACCTGCTGGCCGCAGGTCGCGCAGAGCCGGGGCCAGCCGGCCCCCACCGGATAGGCCGAGCCGCAGTACGAACAGTGCGAGTACGCCACGCCGGTCATGGCGCAGCAGGTTACCCGGGCACACCCAGGCGCTGCCGTCCCGGGCGGGAGTGGCCCCGGTCAGCCCTGGGGGGCGCCGGTGTGGAAGGCGGTGGTCCGGTCGGCGGCGGCCCGGGCCTCGTCGGGGCTGGTGCCGGCGGCGAGGCTCACCTCGTACCGTTGCTCGCTGCTGGCCGTCCAGAAGTCGCTCTCGCCGCCGGCGAGCAACTCCAGGATCCGCCGCCGGACCGGATCGCCGAGCATGTCGAAGGCATGCACGGTGCCTGCTCATCAGGGAGGACTTATATAAGCAATGGTTCAAATGCCGGAGGTGCGGGCGCTGCCGATGGCGTCCTTGCGGCCCCACCGTCCCGGGATGTCGAGCAACTCGATCCGGCCGAAGCGCGGTGGGATGGCCGGGTGCACCACCAGGTGCTCGCCGTAGGGCTCCAGGCCGAGCAGGGTGCGCAGCAGCAGGAAGGTGGCCCCGGTCGCGGAGGCCTGCGGGCTGTTCGCCGCCGGAAACGGCACCGGGTAGCGGGTCAGGTCCCGTTCGTAGCCGGCGAAGGTCTCCGGCATCCGCCCGGCGAAGTGCTGGGCCGCCTCCACCACGGCCTCGGCGATCATCCCCGCCTCCTGGAGGAAGCCGTACCGGCTCAGCCCGAGGGCGATCAGCGAGTTGTCGAACGGCCAGACGGTGCCCAGGTGATAACCGAGCGGGTTGTAGCGGACCTGTCCGGTGGCGAGCGTCCGCACCCCCCAGCCGGAGAAGAGCCGCGGCCCGAGCAGGTGACCGGCGACCGCGCCGGCCCGTGCCCCGTCGACGATGCCGCTCCACAACAGGTGGCCCATGTTCGACGCGAGCGCGTCCACCTGGTCGCCGTCGGGGCCGAGTGCCAGCGCGTAGTACTCGCTGCCGTCGATCCAGAAGTCCCGGTTGAACCGTTCCTTGAGTTCCGCCGCCTCCCGTTCCAGGCGGTCGGCGTACGCCGGGTCGCCCCAGAACTGGCGGGCCAGCCGGGCGCCGCGTCGCTTCGCGTCGTACGCGTAGCCCTGCAACTCGCAGGTGGCGCGCGGCAGCCCGGGCAGGCGGCCGTCGCGGTAACAGATGGCCTCCGGGGTGTCCTTCCAGCAGTGGTTGTCGGCCCCGCTCTGCTCGTTGCGCGGCTGGTACCAGAGGTAGCCGTCGCCGCGCAGGTCGCCGTACTCGTCGATCCAGTTCAACGCCGCGCGGCCGGCGTCCTCCAGGTCCCGGATCAGGGCGCCGTCACCGGTCCACCGCTCGTACTCGTCCAGCAGCACCACGAACAGCGGTGTGACGTCCGCCCCGCCGAAGTACGGTGACTGGGGTCGCTGCTCGAAGGCGGCCATCTCCCCGTACCGGAACTCGTTGAGTATCTTCCCGGGTTCCTCGTCCCGGAAGTCGTCGAGCACCGTGCCCTGGTCGAGGGCGAGCAGGCGCAGCGTGGTGGCCGCCAGCCGGGGGACGAAGGGCAGCGTCTGGAAGCAGGTGAGGATGTTGTCCCGGCCGATGATGGTGGCCGACCAGGGCAACCCGGCCGCGAACGTGGTCTCGTGCGGCAGGGCCAACGGGGAGAAGCGCAGGCCGGCCAGGTCGACCAGGCCCCGCTGGTACGTCATGGTCAACGGCTCCCAGTCGGCGTGCAACCGGGGTGCCTCGGCGAGCCACCGGCTCAGGTCGTGGCGCGGTTGGCCCTCGATCTGGCCCTGCGGGTGACGCAGCCGGTCCCGGATGTCCTGTCCGTCCGGGCGCAGCACCAGGCTCTTGACCTGGAGGATCGTGTTCCATTTGCCTTGCCGGTCGACCCGGATCCGGAACGTCAACCCGCGTTTGTCGAGTTCGGCCGGCTCGCTGGTCGAGACGTCGGCGACCCGGTGGAACCTGTCTCGCCGGTATCCCAGACGCAGGCCGTTTTCCGTCACCTCGCGGTAGCCGCGGGGCGCCGACCCGTGCGGCCAGACGACGTCGAAGACCGGGGCGAAGTCGCTGTCGACGTCGACCCGCAGCACGTGGTCGACGGGTTCGTTGGTGTGGTTGAGCAGGGTGAGGCGTTCGGTGAAGGCGTTGCCGGAGATCCACCGGTCGCGGATGACCGAGACCTTCGCGTCCACGTAGTGGGTCGGATGTCCGGGGACCAGGAAGAAGCGGATCTCGTTGCAGCTCGGCTCGTGCACGGCCAGTGGGTGCAGCTGTTCGCCGTCGAGGACGAGCTGCCAGGTGGACAGGAAGCGGGTGTCGAAGGCGAAGAAGCCGCTCGGGTTGGCGGCGCCGAAGACCATGTCCCCGTTGTCCTCGCTGAGCGCGAAGACGTTGCCGTCGAGGATGCGGACCAGCTTCTTCACCGTGACTCCCGATCTGCCGCCGGGCTCGGGCGTCGGGCCATGTCCCGGGGGTGGCGCGCGGCGGGCGGCGGGGCGAACAGGCGCTCCAGCATGACCACGAAACGGAACTCGCCGTCGGCGGTGAAGTCGTTGCGCAGCCACGCCGGCAGTGGCTTGACCTCGCCGTGGGCCATCCGCAGGAAAAGCGCCTCGTCGGTGTGGATCACGGTGTCGGCGTCGTCCGCGCCGCTCTGGGACACCGCGATCCGTCCCCGGTCGATGCGGACCAACCAGTGGTCGACGCGCTCGGGGTAGCGCAGGTCGAAGCGGACGGTGCCGGAGACCTGGCGCAGCATCCGGCCGCCACCGCTGGCGAGACCGTCGAAGAAGTCCCGCACCGCCGCCGACATCGCACCTCCTCCGGGCCGGACCCGGCCGACGGGAGCTGGCGCCGGGGTGGCTCGACCCGGCGCGGGAGGGCCGGTCGAACTCCTCCGCCGCCGTCACCTTAACGGCATTGATCCGCCGACGGGATGGTCTGCGGACGTCAGTACCTTTTCGGATGGTTCCAGCGATACTCCCGCGGGCCCGTTATCGCGGATTCGCGTTGGTTTCCGGCCGGTGTGCCCCTATGGTGGTCCGATGCGTCCCGCCGCCCTGCCCACCCGCGTCGCCGTAGCCACGGCGGCGTCGGTGCCGGCTGACCCGGGTACGCACCCGGCGGCGGCCCGCCCCGGACGGGTTCCGGCAGAGGCCGGCCACGGCCAGCCGCGTCCCGCCGGCCGGAGTCCGCCGGCACCCTCCACCAGCAGGGACGGCCAGGGGCGAAGCGGACAGCTTCGGCCCTTTCTTTTTATCCGGAGGGAATCCGACATGAGTACCGGCACCTACGACAAGCAGTGGCTCACCGAACTCGAGGCCACCCTGACCGAAGAGTTCGAGGCCCAGAGCGCCCGGCTGACCCAACTGACGGCGGACACCGGGGATCCGACGGAGGCGCACACCAACGCCGCGATGATCGCCGCCGCCCGCCAGAGCCTGGAGCAGATCTCCGGGGCGCTGCGGCGCCTCACCGCCGGCCGCTACGGCAACTGCGAGCGGTGTGGCACGGCGATCCCGCGCGAACGTCTGGAGATCCTGCCGCACGCCCGGTTCTGCGTGCCCTGCCAGGAGAAGCAGAACCGCTGACCGGCTGGGCCGGCCGCCGCACCGCCCCGCGGTGCGGCGGTGGTCGGCGCGGACCTCGGGCGACCGGGATGTGCCCGCCGGTCAGGTGATCAGACGGGCGGTGACGGTCGCCGTCATGCCGTCGGGCCGGCGGGCGAGCGTCAACGCTCCGGTCAGGTGATGGGCCAACCAGAGCCCCCGCCCGCCCGGCGTGTTCGTCGCCGGCAGGTTCACCGCCAGGTCGCCGCCCGGCTGGTGGCCGCTGTCGGTGACCTCGCAGATGAGCAGGTCGGCCTGCCGGAACAGGTCGAGCCGGCCGTGGCCGCCACCGTGCAGCACGGCGTTGGTCACCAACTCGTGCACGGCCAGGACGAGATCCTCGGCGACGTCGCCGGTCAGACCCGCCGCGGCGATCCGGGCAGCCAGCAGGTGCCGTAGCGCGGTCACCGTCTGGGCGGTGAACGACTGGGACAGCAGGGAGGTCACCTCGCCGCCGCCGGGAGACGGGCCGCCGGGGCCCCTGGCGTCCGGCCGGCCAAGGTTGCTCATGCAGGCAGATTACGTCGTCCGGCAACATCCGCGACCTTTGCCGAGGGGCAAGGATCCCCTGGTCGGGGTCACGATCCCCAGGGCGGCCAGGGCGGCACCGGAGCGTCAGGAGCCGCCCTCGACCGAGGTCCGGCCGAAGGAACGCCCCAGGCGACGCACCTCCTCGTCCATCTGATCAGCCAGGTCGGCGCCCCCGAACCGGTCGACGAGCAGGTCGGCGAAGCCGCTGAGCACCACCGGCCGCAACGCCTGGACGAGCGCGATCGAGCGGGGCACGTACACCTTGCGCCGGCGGCGCTCGATGCCGCGCAGCAACGCCTCGGCGCACCGCTCGACACCCACCACCGTGTTCAGCGGCCAGGGGAGCCTGCGCTGTGCGTCCCGGAACGACGCGAGGTCGTCGCGGATGTCCCGGACCAGGTCGGTGTCGATCCAGATCGGGTGGGCGGTGCCGACCGTGAGCCCGCGGCGGCGGTTCTCCAGCCGCAGCACATTGCCGAACTGTTCGACGCCCGCCTTGGACGCGCAGTACGCGGCCATGCCCGGCATGGCGGCGAAGGCGGCGGCCGACGAGACGATCAGCACGTGCCCCCGGGCGGCCAGGACGTGCGGCAACGCCGCGCCGACCGTGCGGACCACGCCGCTCAGGTTCACCTCGATGGTGCGTACGAGTGCGTCGACCGGCCCGACCGCGACGGTGCCGAGGTTGGCGATGCCGGCGTTGGCGACCACCACGTCGATGCCGCCGTAGCGCTGCATGGTGGAGGCGACGGCGTCGTCCAGCCCGGCCTGGTCGGTCACGTCGCACTCGTACCAGTGCCCGTCCAACTCCGCGGCGAGCTGCCGCAGCAGCCCGGGTTCCAGCCCGACCAGGGCGACCCGGGCGCCCCGGGCGGCGGCGGCGCGGGCCAGTTCGGCGCCGATGCCGCGGGCGGCGCCGGTGATCAGGATGGTCCGGCCGCGAAGGTCATACCGCATCAGCGTGCTCCAGATCCCGGGCTGCGCCACCGACGGTGGCAGGCATGTCGGCGGGACGGCAGCGGCGCAGCCGCCGTCGGTGGCCGGTGGCGGACCCCGGCCAGATGGTGGTGTGCGACCGCGCCCGTCGAGGTGGCAGCTGGCGCGGCCGGTCTGCCAGACGGTACCCGCAACCGTCGCGGACATCGCGGGGTGCATCGGGAAGGATCTACCCCGAGCCGTACCGACCCGACGACCACGACAAGGAGATTCGGATGGCTGACTTCGTCGGCGCCGTGGACCAGGGCACCACCAGTACCCGATTCATGATCTTCGACCACGGTGGTAACGAGGTGGGTCGCCACCAGCTCGAGCACCAGCAGCTCCTGCCGCGCGCCGGCTGGGTGGAGCACAACCCGCTGGAGATCTGGGAACGGACCCGGACCGTGGTGCGTACGGCCCTGAACACGCACAGCCTGGCCGCGTCCGACCTGGCGGCCCTCGGCATCACCAACCAGCGCGAGACCACCGTGGTGTGGAACCGGCGGACCGGCCGGCCGTACTACAACGCCATCGTCTGGCAGGACACCCGGACCGACCGCATCGCCTCGGCGCTGGATCGCGACGGTCGGGGCGACGTCATCCGGCGCAAGGCGGGCCTGCCGCCGGCCACCTACTTCTCCGGCGGCAAGATCCAGTGGATCCTGGAGCACGTCGACGGGGTGCGGGCGGATGCCGACCGCGGCGAGGCGGTCTTCGGCACCACGGACACCTGGCTGCTGTGGCATCTCACCGGTGGCACCGACGGCGGGACGCACGTCACGGACCCGACCAACGCCAGCCGGACGATGTTGATGAACCTGGAGACGCTGGACTGGGACGACGAGTTGCTGTCGTTCTTCGGGATTCCCCGTGCCATGCTGCCCCGGATCGTCGCCTCGTCCGACCCGCAGGCGTACGGCGCGACCCTGCCGAACGGTCCGTTCGCCGGTCCGGTCCGGATCACCGGGGACCTCGGCGACCAGCAGGCCGCCACCGTGGGGCAGGTCTGCTTCGCGCCCGGCGAGGCCAAGAACACCTACGGCACGGGCAACTTCATGCTGCTCAACACCGGCCCGGACATCGTCCGGTCGCAGTCCGGTCTGCTCACCACGGTCTGCTACCAATTCGCCAACCAGCCACCGACGTACGCCCTCGAAGGCTCGATCGCCGTCACCGGTTCGGCGGTGCAGTGGCTGCGCGACCAGCTGAAGATCATCAACAGTGCGGCGCAGAGCGAGGACCTGGCCCGCCAGGTCACCGACAACGGCGGTGTCTACTTCGTACCCGCCTTCTCCGGCCTCTTCGCCCCGTACTGGCGCTCCGACGCCCGGGGCGCCATCGTCGGCCTGTCCCGCTACAACACCGACGCGCATCTCGCCCGCGCCACCCTGGAGGCGATCTGCTACCAGAGCCGTGACGTCGCCGAGGCCATGGCACAGGACTCCGGCGTACGCCTGGAGTGCCTCAAGGTCGACGGTGGCGTCACCGCCAACGACCTGTGCATGCAGTTGCAGGCGGACATCCTCGGCGTGCCGGTCAGCCGGCCGGTGGTCGCGGAGACCACCGCCCTCGGCGCGGCGTACGCCGCGGGGCTGGCCGTCGGCTTCTGGCGGGACACCGACGAGCTGCGGGCGAACTGGAACGAGAGCCGGCGCTGGCAGCCGTCCTGGTCGTCGGAGCGGCGCGCGGCCGGCTACGCCGGCTGGCAGAAGGCGGTGCGGCGCACGCTCGACTGGGTGGACGTGGACTGACGCCGATCCCGGCGAGCCGATCCGACGACTCCTCGCGTACACGCCGATACCGCGCGTACGCGCGGTGGTCCCGGGATGTCCGGTCGGTCTGCCTTAGCATCCCGATGTCCGGCATCGGCCGGAGTGCGGACAGGGGAGGGGCAGCCATGCGGATCGCTCGTGTGATCATGGCGGTGGTGGTCGTGCTGTCGGCCGGCGTGCTGGCGGGTGCGGCGCGCGAGGCGTCACCGTTCACGGTGGTCAACGGGTCGATCCGGCCGGCGACCGGCACGCCGGAGCCACCCTCGGGCACCCACGCGACGCTGTGGCGCAACGCCAGCTACGCCACCACGACGGTGTACGGCGCCGGCCGGCTGCTGATCGGTGCCATCGGCGATCACTGCGACGGCTGGCCGACCGTCCGGGTCAGCGTGGACGGCACCCCGGCCGGTGAGGCCACCGTGACCAGCGCCACCGACTACGGCGGCTACGCGGTCGGTGCGCCGCTGGCCGAGGGCCGGTACGACATCCGGATCGAGTTGCTCAACGACCGGTACACCAGCGACTGCGATCGCAACGTGCACCTGGCGTACGCCCGGATGCAGCCGCCACCGGGGGTGGACACCACGTTCGCCTTCGCGGTGGTGCCGGACACGCAGGAGGAGGTGCTCACCGCGTCGGACCCCCGGCTGCTCCAGCGCGTCGGCTGGCTGGTCGCCCAGCGTGGCGCGCTCGACCTGCGCTTCGTCACGCACTCCGGTGACGTGGTCAACTACGACACCGCAGACCACGTGCAGTACGAGCGCGCCCGGGCGGCGCTGCGCCCGCTGGAGACCTCCGGCACGCCGTACACCCTCGCCGTCGGCAACCACGACACCCAGGCCGCCGGCCCGGACGGGGAACTGCGGAGTCCGGCCGGGCAGCTGCTGCGGGACACCACCGTGTTCAACCGGTACTTCACCGCCGGGCGCTTCGGTGCGGTGCGGGGTCGGTTCGAGCCCGGCAAGGTGGACAACGCCTACGCCACCTACACCGCCGGCGCGGTGCGCTGGCTGGTGCTGACCCTGGAGCTGTGGCCCCGCCGGGCGGCCGTCGCCTGGGCGCAGGGTGTGGTCGCCGCCCACCCTGGGCACAACGTGGTCGTCGTCACCCACCACTACCTGGAGAGCGACGCCACCATCGGTCAGGCCGCCGGCTACGGTTCCACCAGCCCGCAGTACCTCTTCGACAATCTGGTCGGGCGTTATCCCAACATCCGGTTCGTCTTCTCCGGACACACCGGCACCGCGGCGTCCCGGGTGGACACCGGCGTGCACGGCAACCGGATCCACTCCTTCCTGCAGACCTTCCACTCGCCCCGGACCAACCCGGTCCGGCTGGTCGAGATCGACACGACTGCGGACTCGCTGCGCACCTGGATCTACGCCCCGTACACCGACGAGAACTTCCCGGCGCACGACCGGACGTACACCGGGCTCGGCCTGGTGCGCTGACCAGTCACGGACCGACGCGGTGGCGTCCGACGGCCTGTCTCGAAACTATCCCACAACCGTCTCGTTATCGTCGACCGATTCGAGGTGGCGGTAGACCGTCGCCCGTGACACACCGAACTCGGCGGCGATCTCATCGGCCGAGTGGGTGCCCGCCAGGTGCATCCGGCGGGCGACCTGGACCTGTTCGGGGCTCATCGACCGCGGTCGCCCCGGCCGTCGTCGGCCCACCCGCGCCGCCACCGGCCGCGCGGGTGCCAGCACCGGTGCCGCCCCGCCATCGGTGCCCGGCTCGCCGTGGATGCCCGGTTCGCGGTCGCCACCTGTCTCCCGGTCGCCACCGGTCCTGGCGTTGCCGCCGGTCGCGCCGTCGGCAGCCGTCTCGCGGTCGGCGGACGCCGGGCGGCCCAGCAGGCGACGGACGCCGTCGAGCATGTCCGCCCGCAGCACCTGCGCGGGCACGTCGATCAGGAAGACCACCGGGTCGCTGCACATGGCGATCGCCTGCACGGCGCGGACCCGTTCCCGGCGGCCGGCGGCCGGGCCGGCGACGATCTCGTTGGCCCGCATCGCGATCCGCATCAACCGGTGGTAGGTGCTGCCCCGTTCGACCAGGGCCAGGTCGTGGAAGAGCATGCCGAGCGGGCCGCGGTGCGCGAGCATGGTGTCCACCCAGCCCTCCAGCAGGGTCCACCTCGCCCGTCGCGGCGGCACTTCCGCGGCACCGTCCAGCAGCGCCTCCAAATCGCGCAGCAGGGGCTCGGCCAGCGCGGTGAGCAGGTGCGCCTTGCTGGGAAAGTGGTAGAGGATGGCGGCCTTGGTCAGCCGTAGCCGCTCGGCGATCTGGCGCAGTGAGGTGCGCTGGTAGCCGTGCTCGGCGAAGAGGTCGAGCGCGGCGCGCAGGATCCGGCTGCGGGTGTCGTCGGCCTCCGCCCAGCTCATGACGCCCAGCCTAGCCGCTGCTGACCGCCGGACGGGGGCTGCTGCACCGACTCCTTACCATCGGTCAGTACAGTGACCCGGTAGGCACCGTACGGCGGGAGGCATCCATGTCCGTGATCTCCATCGAGAAACTCGTCAAGACCTTCGGCGGCGTACGCGCGCTGGACGGGCTCGACCTTCGGGTGGAGCAGGGGGAGGTGCACGGCTTCCTCGGACCCAACGGCTCCGGCAAGTCCACCACCATCCGGATCCTGCTCGGCCTGCTGCGTCGCGACTCCGGTCAGGTGCGGCTCCTCGGCGGCGATCCCTGGCGCGACGCGGTCGCGCTGCATCGGCGGTTGGCGTACGTGCCGGGCGACGTCAACCTCTGGCCCAACCTCTCCGGCGGCGAGGCGATCGACCTGTTCGGCGCGTTGCGCGGCGGGCTGGACCAGCGCCGCCGCGACGAGATGTTACAGCGTTTCGACCTGGACCCGACGAAGAAGTGCCGCACCTACTCCAAGGGCAACCGGCAGAAGGTCGCCATCGTCGCCGCCTTCGCCTCCGACGTCGAGCTGTACGTACTGGACGAGCCCACGTCCGGACTGGATCCGCTGATGGAGGCGGTGTTCCAGGAAGAGGTCCGCCAGCTCGCCCGGGCCGGCGCGAGCGTGCTGCTGTCCAGCCACGTGCTGGCCGAGGTGGAGGCGCTGTGCGACCGGGTCGGCATCATCCGGGAGGGTCGCATCGTCGAATCCGGCACCCTGTCCGAGCTGCGGCATCTGGCCCGCACCACGGTCACCGTCGAGACCCGACGGCCACTGACCGGCCTGGCGGAGCTGCCGGGCGTGCACGAGGTCCGGCCGGTCGACGGCCGCGTTCGGCTGGAGGTCGAGCCCGAGCACCTCGACCGGCTGCTGGGGCACCTGGTCCGCTTCGAGGTCCGCGCGCTCACCAGCGCACCGCCGACCCTTGAGGAGCTGTTCCTGCGGCACTATGGCGACACCGCCGGCAACGGATTCGGCGCGTCCGCCGGAGGGGACCGATGAGCAGCTTCACCGGCACCGGCCGGCTGGCCCGGCTCGCCCTGCGCCGCGACCGGGTTCGCCTGGCCGTCTGGACCCTCGGCACACCCCTGATCGGCTACGCCCTCGCCCAGAGCGTCGCCGCCGTCTACCCCGACGAGCAGGCCCGCCTCGGGTACGCCGAGGCCGCCACCACCAGCGTGGTCGCCCGCGCGTTCAACGGCCCGATCGCCAGCACCGATCTCGGTGCCGTGGTGGTCACCGAGACGTACCTGACCCTGGCTCTGCTCGTCGCGTTGCTGAGCACCTTCGCCGTGGTCCGGCACACCCGGCAGAACGAGGAGACCGGCCGGGCGGAACTGCTCGGTGCCGCCGCCGTCGGCCGGTACGCGCTGCTCACCGCCGCCCTGGTGGTCGTGGTCGGTGCCAACGTGCTCGCCGCCGCGCTGCTGGCCTTCGTCTTCACCGGTGCCGGGCTACCGGTGGCCGGCTCGGTGGCCGCCGCCGCGGCGATCGGCGGCGTCGGCATCGCCTTCACCGGCGTCACCGCCGTCACCGCTCAACTGTCGGTGACCTCCCGAGGTGCGAACGCGCTCGCCGCCGCCGCGGTGGGTGTCGCGTTCCTGCTGCGGGCCACCGGAGACGTGCTCGGTGAGCGCGACCCCGATGCGGTACGGCTGGACAGCGCCTGGCCGACCTGGCTGTCTCCGCTGGGCTGGGGGACCCAGGTGGGTGCGTTCGGCGGGGAGCGCTGGTGGGTCCTCGCCCTGCCCGTCGCGCTGCTGGTCGCCGGGGTCGCGGTCGCCTACGCCCTGGCCGAACGCCGCGACGTCGGTGCCGGCCTGCTCGCCGCGCGGCGGGGCCGGCCCGAGCGTCGGCCGGGCTGCTCAGCCCGGCCGGGCTGACCTGGCGCCTGCACCGTGGCGCGCTCGCCGGCTGGGCGGTCGCGGTGGCGGTGCTCGGCCTCGCCATGGGGGTGGCCGGTCACGAGGTGGACGACATGATCGCCGACAACCCGGCCGCCGCCGAGGCGATCGCCCAACTCGGCGGCGGGTCCGAGCTGATCGACGCGTACCTGGCCGCGATGCTCGGGCTGTTCGCGCTGACCCTTGGCGCGTACGTCGTGCAGGCCCTGCTCCGTAGCCGGGCCGACGAGTCGGACGACATCCTCGAACCATTGCTCGCCACGGCCGTGAGCCGCACCCGGTGGCTCGGTACCCAGGTGCTCGGCGCGGTGCTCGGTGCGCTGGTGCTGATGCTGCTGGCCGGCGTCACCACCGGTCTCGGGTACGGCCTCGCCGCCGGTGACCCGCTCGGGTGGACCATCGAGCTGGGCGGTGCGGCGTTGCTGCGGTTGCCGGCCCTGCTGGTGGTCGCCGGCGTGGTGACCGCCCTGTTCGGGGCACTGCCCCGCTGGTCGGTCGCGCTGAGCTGGGCGGCGCTGATCGCGTTCCTGTTGCTCGGACAGCTCGGTGCGGTGCTCGACCTGCCGCAGGCGGCGCTGAACCTCTCGCCGTACACCCACGTGCCCTCGGTACCCGCCGCCGACCCGGCGGTGCTCCCGGTGGTCACCCTCACCGCCGTCGCCGCCGTCCTGCTCGCCGCCGGCCTGCTCACCTTCCGCCGCCGCGACACGCCCAGCTGAGCAGGGCTGCCGGAGCGACTGTGATCGCCTGTACGGCAGTGACCCGACCCGCCGCCGGACCTGGTGGCGCGGCACCGTACCCGGCCGACGGCCTGCCCGGGTGTTGCCGGCGGGCCAGGTGATCCTCTACGGTCTGTCCAGCGGTGAGCGGTGCGGTCCGCACCCGAGAAGACGCCGCCGGTGGTTCGTCGCGTGGGTCGGGATGGTGGAGTCCCGGGCCCCAGGTGCGTGGCGGTCAGCCGGCGGTCGAGCCCCGACCTGAGGGCGGCGCGTCGAGGCGCCGCGCGGCGGTGGACGGGGCGCGGACATTCACCGGGAGCACCCGTGTACCTCACCCCCCACGAGCAGGATCGCCTGCTCGTCCACGTGGCGGCCGACGTCGCCCGGCGCCGCCGCGACCGCGGCCTGCGCCTCAACTATCCGGAAGCCGTCGCGGTGATCACCGCCTTCCTCCTCGAAGGGGCGCGCGACGGGGCATCCGTGGTCGACCTGATGGCCGCCGGCCGCACCGTCCTCAACCGCGACGACGTGCAGGACGGCATCCCCGAGTTGCTGAGGGAGGTGCAGGTGGAGGCGACGTTCCCGGACGGCACCAAGCTGGTGACGGTGCACCACCCGATCCCGTGATCCCCGGTGAGATCCTGCCGGCCGCCGGGCCGGTGGAGATCAACGCTGGCCGTCCGGTCACCGTGCTGCTGGTGGTCAACACCGGCGACCGGCCGGTGCAGATCGGTTCGCACTACCACTTCGCCGAGGCCAACCCGGCGCTGGACTTCGACCGGGACGCCGCCTGGGGGCAGCGCCTCGCCGTGCCGGCCGGCACGTCGGTGCGTTTCGAACCGGGGGTGAGCCGCCCGGTCGACCTGGTGCCGCTGGGCGGTGCGCGGGTCGTGCCCGGCCTGCGCGGCGAGTGCGGCGGATCGCTGGACGAAAGGCGGCAGGCATGACCCATCGAGTGGACCGGGAGCGTTACGTCGCCCTGTACGGGCCGACCACCGGCGACCGGATCCGGCTGGCCGACACGAATCTGCTCATCGAGGTCGAACACGACCACTGTGCCGGCGGCGACGAGGCGGTGTTCGGCGGCGGCAAGGTGATCCGCGAGTCGATGGGCCAGTCCCGGGCCACCCGGGCCGAGGGGGCGCTGGACACGGTCATCACCGGGGCGGTCGTCCTGGACCACTGGGGAGTGATCAAGGCCGACGTGGGGCTGCGCGACGGCCGGATCGTCGCGCTGGGTCGGGCCGGCAACCCGGACACCATGGACGGTGTCCACCCGGATCTGGTCATCGGCCCGGCCACCGAGGTGATCGCCGGCAACGGCCGGATCCTCACCGCCGGTGCGGTCGACACCCACGTGCACCTCATCTGCCCACAACTGGTCAGCGAGGCGCTGGCGAGCGGGGTCACCACCCTGGTCGGTGGCGGCACCGGGCCGGCCGAGGGGACCCGGGCCACCACGGTCACCCCGAACGCCTGGCACCTGGCCCGGATGCACGAGGCGCTCGACACGTTCCCGGTCAACGTGCTGCTGCTCGGCAAGGGCAACACGGTGTCGGCGGAGGCGCTGTGGGAGCAACTGCGCGCCGGGGCCGGCGGGTTCAAGCTGCACGAGGACTGGGGCACCACGCCGGCGGCGATCGACGCCTGCCTGCGGGTGGCCGACGCCTCCGGCGTGCAGGTCTCCATCCACACCGACACGCTCAACGAGGCCGGTTTCGTCGCCGACACGCTGCGCGCGATCGGCGGTCGGGCCATCCACTCGTACCACACCGAGGGGGCCGGCGGCGGCCACGCGCCGGACATCATCACCGTCGCCGGTGAGCCGAACGTGTTGCCCTCGTCGACCAACCCGACCCGCCCGTACACCCGCAACACGCTGGCCGAGCACCTCGACATGCTGATGGTCTGCCATCATCTCAACCCGTCGGTGCCGGAGGACCTGGCCTTCGCGGAGAGCCGGATCAGGCCGTCCACCATGGCCGCCGAGGACCTGCTGCACGACCTCGGGGCGATCTCCATCATCGGCTCCGACTCGCAGGCGATGGGCCGCATCGGTGAGGTGGTGCTGCGCACCTGGCAGAGCGCGCACGTGATGAAGGCCCGGGTGGGCGCGCTGCCCGGCGACGGCGCGGCGGACAACCACCGGGCCCGGCGGTACGTCGCGAAGTACACCATCTGTGCCGCGATGGCCAACGGTCTGGATCACGAGGTCGGGTCGGTGGAGCCGGGCAAGCTCGCCGACCTGGTGCTGTGGGAGCCGGCCTTCTTCGGCGTCCGCCCGCACCTGGTGATCAAGGGCGGCATGATCGCGTACGCGCAGCTGGGTGACGCGAACGCCTCCATCCCCACCCCGCAGCCGATGTTGCCACGGCCGATGTTCGGCGCGTACGGCGTCGCGGCGGCGGCCACCAGTCTGGCGTTCGTCGCACCGGCCGCGATCGACGCCGGGCTGCGCCTCGACGTGCGGCGGCGGGTGGTGCCGGTGGCCGACGTGCGGTCGCGGGGCAAGGCCGACCTGCCGGAGAACGGGGCGCTGCCGCACATCGAGGTCGACCCGGACACCTTCACCGTGCGGATCGACGGCGTGGTGGTGGAGCCGGATCCGGTGACCGAACTGCCGATGGCGCAACGGTACTTCCTGTTCTGATGGCCACTCCGACCATGCTGCTGCTGCTCGCCGACGGGCGGTTCCCGGCCGGGGCGCACGCCCACTCGTCCGGCCTGGAGGCCGCCGTCGCCGCCGGCCGGGTCACCGACCTGGCCACGCTGGGCGAGTACCTGCGGGGCGGTTGGCCACCGCCGGGATGGTCGCGGCGGCGTTCGCCGCGGCGGCCCGTCGGGCGGCCTGGTCACCCGGCCGGGCCGCCGCGCTGGCCCGGCTCGACGTCGAACTGGACGCCCGTACCGCCGCACCGGCCCAGCGGGCGGTCTCCCGCCGGCAGGGGCGCGCGCTGCTGCGGGCCGGCCGGCAGATCTGGCCGGAAACGACCTTCGACGACCTGCCTGCCGTGCCGGGTGGCCCGCACCAGCCGCTCGTGCTGGGGCTGGTCGGTGCGGCCGCGGGTATCGACCCGGCGCAGGTCGCCACGGTCGCCGCCCACGCGACGGTGACCGGTTCGGCCAGCGCCGCCGTACGCCTGCTCGGCCTCGACCCCTACCAGGTGCAGGCCCTGCTGGTGCGGCTCGCCGCCGCCTGCGACGCCACCGCGGCGCGGGCGGTCCGGGCCGCCGAGGAACCACCGGAGCGGCTGCCGGCCGCCACCGCGCCGCTCGCCGACATCCATGCCGAAGCTCACGCCACCTGGGAGGTGCGTCTCTTTGCGTCCTGAAAACGACCACGACGAGTCCGTTCCCCACACCCACCCCGAGCCGGGGTCGACCCGCACGCCCCGCTGCCCGCCGCCGCCCGCGCCCTGCGGGTGGGCATCGGCGGCCCGGTCGGCTCCGGAAAGACTGCCCTGGTCGCGGCGCTGTGCCGGGCCTTCGCCGGCGAACTGCGCCTGGGCGTGGTGACCAACGACATCTACACCACCGAGGACGCCGACTTCCTCAAGCGGGCCGGCGTGCTCGATCCGGCCCGGATCCGGGCGGTGGAGACCGGCTGCTGCCCGCACACGGCGATCCGCGACGACATCGGTGCCAACCTCGACGCGGTCGACGAACTGGCCGAGGCGCTGGGCCCGCTGGACCTGGTGCTGGTGGAGAGCGGCGGCGACAACCTGACCGCCACCTTCAGCCGGGGACTGGCGGACCGCCAGATCTTCGTGGTCGACGTGGCCGGCGGGGACAAGGTGCCCCGCAAGGGCGGCCCGGGGGTGACCGCCGCGGACCTGCTGGTCATCAACAAGACCGACCTGGCGCCGATGGTGGGCGCGGACCTGTCCGTGATGGACCGGGACGCGCGCGCCCGGCGGGGGGCCCTGCCCACGGTCTTCCAGTCCATCACCGAGGATCCACTGGCCACCCGGGTGGCCGAGTGGATCCGCCACGAACTGGCCCACCACCGGGCCGCGATGGCGACCCCGCTGGCAGTGGCCGCCGGGCAGGCCTGATGCGGGCCAGCGCCCGGCTGGTGGCCCTCGCCGACCGGCACGGCCGCACCACCCTGCCCGAGTTGCGCGGTGAGAGTCCGCTGCTGCTGCGCCAGGTTCCGGCCGCAGGCGGTGGCGTCACGGTGTACGTCGTCGGCGGCGCGGCCGGTCCGCTCGCCGGCGACGACCTGCGGCTGGACGTCGAGGTGGGGCCCGGTGCGGTGGTCCGCGTCCAGACGGTGGCCGCCTCGATCGCCCTGCCGGGCCGTCCCGGCGCGGTGTCCCGGATGCTGGTCCGGGCGACCGTCGCGGCCGGTGGCGCGCTGCGCTGGATGCCGGAGCAACTGGTCGCGGCGACCGGCTGCGCGCATGTCGCCGACTCCCGGGTGGATGTGGCCGAGGGCGGCACCCTGCACTGGCGGGACGAGCTGATCTGCGGCCGGCATGGCGAGCAGCCCGGCAACGTCGAGGTCAACACCTGGGTCGACCTGGCCGGCCGGCCCCTGTTGCGACAATCCCTCGCGGTCGGGCCGGACGCCCCGGGCTGGGCCGGCCCGGCGGTGCTCGACGGCGCACCGGCCACCGGCTCGCTGCTGGTGATCGACCCGACCCGGCCCGGCGAACCGCCCTCGGTGCGGCAGACCGTGGCCCGACTGCCGTTGGCCGGCGGCCCCGCGACCCTGTGGACCGCCACCGCACCGGACGCGCACACCCTGCGCGCACACCTCGAACCGGACGGCGGGGAGGCTCCGGCGGCGCCGGACGAGATCGCGACTTCGGCCGAGGGACAGGCGTCCACTCCGGACTTCTCGCTTCGTTGATGCGCCGACATGGCAGGGTGTGTCCGGTACCGCCCTTGCCGGTGCACCAGGAACAGCGGGTGCTGTCCCGGCACCACGAACCGAGGGAGTGGAATGGCCAAGCATGTCAGTCGTCGAGCCGCGATCGGGATCGGCGCGGCAGCGGCGGCGCTGGTGACGGCGCCCCGCAGCGCCGCCGCGTCGAACGAGCCGGCAACCCGCGCGGCCGGGCCCGATGGCACCGACCCGGGCACCGTCGGGCCCGGCGCCGGGCGAGGTCCGGAGCTGATCCGGCGTACGTACCAGCGGCAGAAGGCCCGAGCCGGCGGGGTGTGGCGCTCGCACGTCGCGGTGCTCGACGCCGCCGGTGTGTTGCGGACCGTGGTGGCCGACGACGCCGATCGGGTGACGCACGGGTACAGCGTGCAGAAGCTCGCGGTCGCGGTGGCCGTCATGGACAAGATCGACCGGGGTGAGCTGCGGCTCGACCAGCGGCTCGATCTGACCGCCGACATCATCCTCGGCGGCAGCGGAATCTACTTCCTGCAGACTGTCTGGGGCGACGAGGTCACGGTGGCGAACTTCCTCACCGCGATGCTGCTCGTCTCCGACAACACGGCCGTGCGGATGTGCGGCCGGGTAGTGCCGGCGCTGGAGATCAACGAGATCCTCGCGGCCAAGGGTTTCCCCCATACCCGGGTGGAGCCGGTGGCCAACCCGAACCGGTTCTTCCTCGGCGTGACGACGCCGCGCGAGACGCACGACCTGCTGTGGGGACTGGCCACCAAGACCCTGCTGTCGGCCAGATCGAGCGACTTCCTGCTCGGCGTCCTGCGCTGGATCAACGGCTACCACGACGGCATCCGTCGCGAGATGTCCTCGGCCGAGCGCAGCCGGGTCGCCACCAAGTACGGCGCCGACTTCGACACGTCGGGCGCGGCCCGGCACGAGGCGGGCATCATGTTCGACGCGACCGGCGCACCCACCCTGACGTACGCGTTCTTCGCCGACTCGCTCGGCGACCTGGACAACTACGGCGGTACCCACCCGGCGGTGCGGGCGCACGCCGTCCTCGGCCGGGTCATGCTCGACGTTGTCGAACCGGTTACCAACCGGGCCGCGCGGGCGCGACACACCGTCCGGCCGTTCAGCCCGGTCGACGGCGGCTGAAAGTGCCCCTTGGCCTCGGAAAATGGGTTGGTGGGCTCGGCCTGACCGGCTAGCGTGCCGGGAACATGGACCTGCCACGCAGCTTCGTCATCCGCGAGGGTGACCTCCGGATCCTCAATCCGTTCGACGCCGTCAAGCTGGCCACCCTGGGGCGGGCGCTCAAGCTGCGGCCGGACACCTCGGTCCTCGATCTGTGCAGCGGCAAGGGCGAGCTGCTCTGCACCTGGGCCCGCGACCACGGCGTGGTCGGCACCGGCGTCGACATCAGCACCGCCTTCACCGAGGCCGCTCGGGAGCGGGCGGTCGAGCTGGGGTGGCCGGGCGGGTCCGGTTCGTGCACGGCGACGCCGCGTCGTACGTACCCGAGGACTCGGTCGACGTGGCGGCCTGTGTCGGTGCCACCTGGATCGGCGGGGGTGTCGCCGGCACCCTGGAGATCCTTCAGCGGGGGCTGCGTCCGGGTGGCATCGCGCTGGTCGGTGAGCCGTACTGGCGGATCGACCCACCGGACCAGGCGACGGTCGAGGGCTGTCACGCGGCAACCCGGGAGGATTTCCGGAGCCTGCCCGATCTGGTCAGTCTCTTCGGCGACCAGGGGTGGGACCTGGTCGAGATGGTGCTGGCCGACCTGGACAGCTGGGACCGCTATGCGGCGGCGCACTGGCTCAACCTGCGCCGCTGGCTGGACGCCAATCCGGACGACCCGCTGGCCGGCGAGCTACGGCAGGAGTTGACCGAAGACCCGCTGCGCCACGTCCGTTACGAGCGCGAGCACCTGGGCTGGGGAGTCTTCGCGCTGATCCGCCGCTGACCGGCCGGGCGGTGGTCAGGCGCGGGCGGTGGTCAGGCCCGGGCCGGGCTCGGCACGCGGGCGGTCCTGCGGGTCCAACCGTCCGATCAGGGCGTCGAGCAGCCCGGCCAGGTCGGCGTCCTCCGGTGCGCTCGAACCGGCCAGGTCGGTCTGGATCTGCGCGGCGAGGCGCTCGTGCTCGCGCCGGCCCCGGGCGGTCAGGTAGGCCCGGATGCGGCGGCGGTCGACGGGGTCGACCCGGCGGAAGACGAGGTTACGGTCGACGAGGTGGTCGACCAGCTTGGTCAGGGTGCCCGGCGGCAGGGACGCCTCGGCGGCGACCTCGCTCATCGGGTGGCCCCGGCCGTCGGCGAGCAGGCAGAGCACCCGCCACGCCTCGATGGTGAGCGACTCGGCGGCGAGCACCCCGCCGACCCGGCGCGAGAGCAGCCGTTCGGCGCGGGTGAGCAGGGGCAGCAGGTCGGCTGCGGAACCGGGAAGGTCTGACATGGCACTCCCGCCTGGCGGTTGCGGTGTCATCGTACCGAGACGTCCCGCTGGGTGGGGAGGTCTGGTCATCACCTGCGGGTGCGGCCACCATGTGTTCATGTCCGCGTCGGCACCGGGGTCCGGGCGCCCGCAGGCGGGAGAGAGCATCTCCGCCGGGGCGTCCTGGCTGACCGTCGACCGGGGCGTGGTGAGTATCGCGCTGGTGTATCCGATGCGCGGCCCGGCCGGGATGTTCGGCCCGAGCTGCGAACTCTGCGCCCAGCTGGCGGTGGAGGAACTCAACCGGGGCGGCGGGGTGCTCGGCCGGGAGCTGCGGCTGGTGCCGGTCGACGGCGGCGCGCCGCCGGCCGAGGTCGCCGCCGAGGTGGAGGCGCTGGTGTCGGTGGGCGCGGTGCAGGGGGTCACCGGCTGGCACATCTCCTCGGTGCGACAGGCGGTGGCGCCGCGCATCGCGCACCGCGTGCCGTACGTCTACACCGCCCTGTACGAGGGCGGTGAGCGTACCGAGGGTGTCTTCCTGACCAGCGAGACGCCGGATGCCCAGCTGTGGCCGGCGATGCGGGTGCTCGCCGCCGAGGAGGGAGTGCAGCGCTGGTTCGTGGTGGGCAACGACTACGTCTGGCCGCGCCGGACGAGCCGTGCCGCCTACCGGTACGCGCTGAGCAGCGGCGGCCGGGTGGTCGGGCAGCACTTCCTGCCGTTGGAGACGCACGACTACGCCGAGGTGCTGCGCCGGATCGAACGCAGTGACGCCGACGGGGTGTTGATGCTGCTGGTCGGTGCGGACGCGGTGCGGTTCAACCGGGCCTTCGCGCGGTCCGGCCTGGATCAGCGCTGCCTGCGACTGAGCACCCTGATGGACGAGAACATGTTGCTGGCCAGCGGTCCGGCGAACACCCGCCGACTGTTCAGCACGGCGGGCTTCTTCGCCGGGCTGGTCACCCAGGAGAATCTGGACTTCCACGGCACGTTCGCCCGCCGCTTCGGGGTGGAGACGCCGCCGCTGGGCAGTCTGGGGGAGTCCTGTTACGAGGGCGTGATGCTGCTCGCCGCCCTGATCGCCAAGGCCGGCACGCTGGACGTGCGGGCCGTGGAGGCCTCGGCCGACGTGGTGTCGTACGACGGACCGCGCGGCGAGTTGCGGCTGCGTGGCCGGCACGTCCGCCAGCGCATCTACCTCGCCGAGGCCGACGGCCTGGACTTCACCGTCCTTGCCGAGCTGTGACCCGGGTGACCGCGTCGTCGGCGTGACCTGACCGTGCCTTGACACATCCGCCCGCCGGCCGCATAAGATACTTCCTGCGTGAAGTATCCGGGCCGGTTCGCCGGATACCGTCACCCGTCCGACGACGGACGAAAATTGCCGTCCTGCGGCTGATAATCATGCGCCGATGCCATTCCGCCGATTCTCCTCGGCGGGGCATCGGCATTTTCTGTGTGGGCCCTCGGAAACGTCCCGGGTCAGCGGAAACAGTTTATTGAGGATTGGGAAACATCCGCGCAACGAAGTGGATCGAAGCTTTCCCTGCCCGATATTCGAATCGATGCCCGGCCGGCGTCCACCCGCCGCTCCGGGCGCGCGATGTTCCGACGGACCGCACCGCAGGTAACGCAGAACCTCTTCCTCGACTTGGGACCGACGATCGTTCCCGGGCCACTGACTGACGCCTCATGCGCGACGCAGGGAGACTTGATGACACTGTTCCGGGGCCGCCGCATCCTGGCGGGTGCCATGACCCTGGTCGCCGCGGCCGCTTTGGCCGCGTGCGGCAGCAAGACCACCGACGAGAACACCTCCGCGGGAGTGAGCGCCGACGTGTCCGGCGACACCGTCAAGGTGGGCCTGCTCAACTCCCTCTCCGGCACCATGGCCATCAGCGAGGTCACCGTCCGTGACTCGATCATGCTGGCGATCGAGGAGATCAACTCGGCGGGCGGCGTCCTCGACAAGAAGATCGAACCGGTCGCTGAGGACGGTGCCTCGGACTGGCCGACCTTCGCCGAGAAGGCCGAGAAGCTGATCCGCGAGGACCGTGTGGCCGCCGTCTTCGGCTGCTGGACCTCGGCCAGCCGCAAGGCCGTCAAGCCGGTGTTCGAGAAGAACAAGGCGCTGCTGTTCTATCCCGTGCAGTACGAGGGACTGGAGCAGTCGCCGTACATTTTCTACACCGGTGCCACGACGAACCAGCAGATCGTCCCCGGCCTTGACTACCTCAAGGCGCAGGGCGCCAAGTCGCTCTACCTCGTCGGCTCCGACTACGTCTTCCCGCGGACCGCGAACAAAATCATCAAGGCGTACGCCGAGGCGAACGGGATGACCGTGCTGGGGGAGGACTATGCCCCGCTGGGCTCCACCGAGTTCGGCACGATCACGAACAAGGTGAAGTCGTCCGGGGCGGACGCGGTCTTCAACACGCTCAACGGTGACAGCAACGTGGCGTTCTTCAAGGAGTACAAGTCCGCCGGGTTGACCGCCGCCAGCATGCCGGTGGTGTCGGTGTCGATCGCCGAGGAGGAGGTCAAGAGCATCGGCACCCAGTACCTCGAGGGACAGCTGACCGCCTGGAACTACTACCAGACCACGCCGGGGGCGGCGAACGAGAAGTTCGTCGCGGCGTACAAGGCGAAGTACGGGGCGGACAAGCCCACCAGCGACCCGATGGAGGCCGCGTACGTCTCGGTCTACCTGTGGAAGGCGATGGTCGAGAAGGCCGGCACCTTCGACGTGGAGAAGGTCCGGGAGGCCTCCGACGGCATCACCTTCGAGGCGCCGGAGGGTCTGGTCACGGTGGACGGTGCGACCCAGCACATCGCCAAGACGGCCCGCGTCGGCAAGGTCGGCGCGGACGGCCTGATCACCGAGGTCTGGAACTCCGGCCAGCCGATTACACCCGACCCGTACCTCAAGAGCTACCCGTGGGCCGGCGGCCTGAGCTGAACGGTTCGGCCCTGGTCCCGCGGCCGAGGCGTGAGCCGGCCGGGTGAAGCCCAGGCCCGGGCGGGACGCGACGTCCCGCCCGGGCCGCCCCCCAGCAGTTCGGAGTACGCACCGTGACAGTTCTCATCGGCCAACTCTTCACCGGCGTCAGCATCGGCGCGGTGCTGCTGCTGATCGCGCTCGGCCTGGCTCTCACCTTCGGCCAGATGGGTGTGATCAACATGGCGCACGGCGAGTTCATCATGGCCGGCGCCTACACGACCTACGTCCTGCAGCAGGTCATCACCGCGGCCGGCTGGTCGCTGCTGATCGCCCTGCCGGTCGCCTTCGTGGTGGCCGGCGCGATGGGCGTACTGCTGGAGATCCTGCTGATCCGCCGCCTCTACGCCCGGCCGCTGGACACGCTGCTGGTCACCTGGGGGGTGTCGCTGATCCTGCAACAGCTGGCCCGGGACGTCTTCGGCAGCCCCAACGTGCAGACCCGCGCCCCGGACCTGCTCACCGGCAACATCGCGCTGCCCGGTGGGATCACCGTGGCCAACAACCGGCTGTTCATCCTCGCCCTGGCCGCCGGCGCGGTCGTCGCGCTGACCGTCGCCCTGCGGGTCACTCCGCTGGGGCGCCGGATCCGGGCCGTCGTACAGAACCGGGACCTGGCGGCCGTCTCCGGCATCCCCACCGCCCGGGTCGACCGGATGACCTTCTTCATCGGCTCCGGTCTGGCCGGCATCGCCGGGGTCGCCCTCACCCTGCTCGGCCCGATCGGACCCACCATGGGCACCAACCTGATCATCGACGCCTTCCTGGTCGTCGTGGTCGGCGGGATCGGTCAGCTCAAGGGCACCGTGATCGTCGCCTTCGCCCTGGGCGTGCTCCAGGCGTCCGGCGAGTACCTCACCACCCTCAGCGTCGCCAAGGTGATGGTCTTCATCGCCATCGTCGCGTTCCTCCAATGGCGACCCCAGGGCATGTTCACCCTGCGAACCCGGAGTTTGGCATGACCACCGTCGCCAGAGATGCCGTCGCCGCCGTCGACCCGGCACCGCCGCCGGACAAACCCGCCGCCGGCCCGTCGCGGCACCGGTTCCGGGCCGTCGCCGGATTCGCCTTCGGCGCCGCCCTGCTGTTCGCCGTCGCCCCGCTGCTGCTGTCGGACTTCCGGCTGTCCCTGCTGGCCAAGTACCTCTGCGTGGCCATGGTCGCGGTCGGTATCGGCCTGGCCTGGGGACGTGGCGGCATGCTCGCCCTCGGCCAGGGCGTGTTCTTCGGTCTCGGTGGCTACGCGATGGCCATGCACCTCAAGCTCGCCGACGCGGGCCCGGGCAACATGCCCGACTTCATGATGCTGTACGGGCAGCTCGACGAGCTGCCACTGTGGTGGCGACCGTTCGCCAGCCCGTGGTTCGCCCTGCCCGCGACGGTGCTGCTGCCGATGGCGGTCGCCTTCGTGCTCGGCTCGCTGGTCTTCCGCCGCCGCGTCCGGGGCGCCTACTTCGCCATCCTCAGCCAGGCCCTCGCCGCCGCCATGGTGATCCTGCTGATCGGCCAGCAGGGCACCACCGGCGGCACCAACGGGCTCACCGACATCCAGGGCTTCTTCGGCTACAACCTGGACGACCCGGTCAACCAGCGGATGGTCTACTTCATCATCGCCGGCACCCTGCTGGCGTTGCTGGCCCTGGTCCGGCACCTGATGCAGAGCCGCTACGGCGAGCTGCTGGTGGCCGTCCGCGACTCCGAGGAGCGGGTCCGCTTCCTCGGGTACGACCCGGCCAACGTCAAGCTGGTCGCGTACGTGGTCGCCGCCGGCATGGCCGGGCTGGCCGGTGCGCTCTTCGTGCCGGCGGTCGGCATCATCTCGCCGGCACTGATCGGGATCGTGCCGTCCATCGAGTTCGTCATCGGCGTCGCCATCGGTGGCCGGGCGACGCTGCTCGGGCCGGTGCTCGGCGCGGTCGCGGTGGCCTGGGCGCGTACCGCCCTGTCGGAACGGTTCCCGGGCACCTGGACGTACCTGCAGGGCCTGCTGTTCGTGGTGGTGGTCGCCTTCCTGCCCGGCGGCCTGGCATCGCTGGTCGGCCTGGCCCGGCGCCGCGACGGTGAGTCGCGCGACGGCGAGCCACGGGCCGGTGTGCTCGCCCGACTGCGGCGAGGTAGGAAGGAGGCGGCGTGACGGAGCAGCTGGACGGACTCTACGTGCGTGACCTGCGGGTGAGCTTCGACGGGTTCACCGCCGTCGACGGGGTGTCGCTGGACGTCCCCCCCGGCGACATCCGGTTCCTCATCGGCCCCAACGGTGCCGGCAAGACCACATTGGTCGACGCCGTGACCGGGCTGGTCCGGGCCACCGGCTCGGTGCGCTTCGGCGACCGGGAACTGCTCGGCCGGCCGGTGCACCGGATCACCCGACTCGGGGTCGGCCGGACCTTCCAGACCTCGACGGTGTTCGAGGAGCTGACCGTGCTGCAGAACCTCGACATCGCGGTCGGGGCCCGGCGGAGCTGGGCGACGCTGCTGCGCCGCCGGCACGGGGTGCCCGACGAGGTGGCCGAGGCCCTCGACGTCATCGGCCTGGCCGGGCGGGCCGACCAGCTCGCCGGCACCCTGGCCCACGGGCAGAAGCAGTGGTTGGAGATCGGCATGCTGCTCGTGCAGGACGCCCGGCTGCTGCTGCTCGACGAGCCGGTGGCCGGGATGAGCCACGAGGAACGCGACGCCACCGGGCGGCTGCTGGAACGGGTCAGCCACGACCGCACCGTGGTGGTGATCGAGCACGACATGGACTTCCTGCGCCGCTTCGCGCGTACCGTCACCGTGCTGCACGCCGGCCGGCTGCTCAGCGAGGGCACCGTCGCGCAGGTGCAGGCCGACCCGCGCGTGCAGGAGGTATACCTCGGCCACCCGGTCGACGCCGGGACGGCTCCGACCGGTACGGAGGCATGATGCTCACCATCCGTGGCGTGCACGCCGGCTACGGGCGTAGCCGGGTGCTGCACGGCGTCGACGTCAGCGTGCCCGGCGACGGGGTCGCCACGGTGCTCGGCCACAACGGCGCCGGCAAGTCCACCCTGCTGCGGGTCGCCGCCGGCCTGCTGCGGCCCAGCGCCGGACGGGTCGAACTGGACGGCGAGGACATCACCCGGCTCGCGCCGCACCAGCGGGTCGCCCGGGGCGTCGCGTACGTGCCGCAGGGACAGCAGTGCTTCCCGCACCTGACCGCCGCGGAGAACCTGCGGCTGGTGGCCGACGGTCGGCGGGACGGGCCGGCGACCACCGCCGAGGTGCTGGATCTGTTCCCGGCGTTGCGCCCGCTGCTGCGACGGCGGGCCGGTCTGCTCTCCGGCGGCCAGCGCCAGCAACTGGCCATCGCCCGGGCCCTGATCACCCGGCCCCGGCTGCTGATGCTCGACGAGCCGACGGAGGGCATCCAGCCGTCCGTCGTCGCCGAGATCCAGGACCGGATCGTGGCGCTGATCGCGCAGACCGGCTTCAGTGTGCTCCTGGTCGAGCAGCACCTCGGCTTCGCGCTGCGGGTGGCCGACCGCTACCACGTGCTGGAGTCGGGCCGGGTCACCTCCGCCGGAGACGGTGGCGCCACCGCGGAACGCAGCGTCCGGGAGGCCCTCTCGGTCTGATCTATCTTGGCCGCGGCCACGGGTGCCGTAGTTGTAGGCATGCTGCCACTCGGACGAGTAGATCTTCGCGGTGGTGCCGGGCGACGATCTGCAGACCGACGGGCGTCCCGTCGCTAGCGAAGCCGGCTGGTGCGCTTGCGGCTGGGTGTCCACTGAGGTTGAATGCCCAGGTCAACGCTACGTTCATGCGCTCGCCCGGCCCGGTGTGACCGTGAGCGGCGTAGGGGGTCGTCGGCGTGAGCAGCACGTCTGAGGTCCTGAACACCTCAGCGAGCTGCTGGTTGTTGTGGGTGCGCAGGGTTCCGGCGGCGGCTTGCTGCGCGGCCGAACCGGCACGCAGCGCATGCCAGGCGGGCGCAGGATCGCTGAGGACCAGGTCGTGTTCGACCCACTGGATCGAACCGCTCGCGGCGAGTCGGTCGGCGGCAGCGCGTGCCGGCTCCGCCACCTGCGGGTCGACGTCGGCGTAGCCCAAGCTGCCCGACCAGGCCGCTCGAACGGGTTGCCCTTCGGTCGGGTCGGTGACCTGGCTGGCAAGGTCTGTGCCGAGAACGGCATCGAGGTAGGCGGTGGCGTCATCGGTGGTGCGAGCCAGCGGGCCAGGTGCGTTGAGCACGCTCGTGGAGGGACAGCGGCCACTGGTGGTCTTGATGCCGATGACGCCGCACCAGGCGGCCGGAATGCGGAGCGACCCGGCGCCGTCGTTACCGGTTGCCAGGGGTACGAGACCCGCCGCGACCGCGGCTGCCGAACCGGCGGAGGAACCGCCGGGGGTGCGGTCTGCCCGCCAGGGGTTGGTGGTGGGGCCGCGGTCGGTGTGTCCCCAGGTCTGCCAGGCGGTGCCGCGCGGCACTGAGGTGGCACCGATCGGGATGCACCCGGCGGCGATGAGTCGTCGAGCTTGTGGTGAGTCGACGCCTTCGGTGGCTTTGATACCCAGCGGCACCCCCGCGAGCGGCAGTCGGGTGCCATCGCCGACGGCGCGACGCAACTCGTGCGCGGTGCGGCGGGCCCGGTCCGGCCAGACCTCACGAAAGGCTCGTAGCTTCATGTCCACGGCCGCGATGCGGGCCAAGACAGCTTCGACGACTTCGGTGGGGCAGAGCTGCCCGGTGTTGACCAACTGCGCGATCTCGACGGCGTCCAGAAATGCGGGATCTGTGCCGAGTGATGCACTCACCGTTGGCGATCTTGGTCATTGCCGCGATCGTGGCCACCGCGCTGGCGGGACGGCGGGTGCACGGTTTGCGACCCGGTCTGTCGAGGTACGCGGGTCGGGACGGGGAAGGCGGATGCTGCCGCTCGGGCAGCTGCGGCAGGTCCGCTGGCACGCGCCTCGTACGGACGTCCCGCGTACTGCCAGGGGGCCAGATCGGGTTGCAGCTCCTGACGAATACTCCGTTCGACCAGGACGGCCATCTCGACGGGACCGATGCCGCCGGGCACCGGAGTGATGTTCTGCGGGATGCCGGTGGCCTCGGCGGAGATGTCACCAGCTACCCCACCGTCGGGCGACGGGACGAAGCCGGAGTCCACCACAAGCCGGTGGTGTGGGCGTATGTGCTGTGGGCCGAGCAACCCCGGGCTGCCGGTGACGGAGATGACGATGTCGGCCTCGCGGACCGCGCTGAGGTTGTCGCCGAGATCGAGTTCGAGCGGCTTGTGGCCATGTTCGGTGAGGCGGGTGACGACACCGCGTCCGACGAAGCCCCGGGCTCCCACCACGGCGACGGCTGGTGCGTCGCGGGTGAAGGGTTGCACCACTCGCCAGATTCCTTCCGCAGTCGCGCACACCTGCTGGTCGGACGCCTTGGTCAGCGCGTCGATGTCCTTCTGCGGGGCGATGTCCTGCACGAACTGGCGCAGCCGGGCCGGGACCGGCTGTTGCACGATGACGGCGGTGACGGCGGGATCGGCGTTGGCGCGCCTGATGGTGGCTGCGAACTCTGCTGGAGTCACCCGAGCTGGCAGCACCAAATGTTCGGTGTGCAGGCCGATCCTGGTGAAGTTGGCGACCTTCTGTTCTGCGGAGATCCGTGAGGCATTCGCGCGTGCCTGCCAGTCCACCGGGTCGTGGCCCCCGGCCTCGACCCTGATGATCGCTGCCGTCCTGCCGCGGGCCGTCATGGGTTCGCGATAGCTGGCGTACAGCTCGTGGACGGTGCGCAGGATTTCTCGGCCCGAGATGCGGTTGTCTGGCTGGGCGCTCATCCGCGCCGACCTCAGTAGGACCAGCCGAGGCTGGCGAGCGCCGTGGGCACTGGTTCCAGCGTGCGGCTGTCGAGTAGGTCGTACACCTGCTGCCCGGTCAGCAGTCGGTGGTTCTCGAGGTTGTCGTGATAGCGCCGTCCGTCCCAGTCCAGCGGGACAAGGGTGAAGGTGTCTGGGTCGAACGCGTCGTAGTACGAGAAGGGACCGTGGTGGGCCAGCCAGGTGACGTCGTGCGGCTCGGCGTCAAGGTGTTCCCGGGCCAGGTCCAGCGCCTTGGCGGCAACACCCGCCATGTCGTCGGCGATTCCGCTGCTGTCTTCGTTGGAGCGGATCTCAGACGCGACCGCCACGACCCGGTCTCGGCGGGGATAGAGACGTACCAGGCAGTGGGCGTCGCCACCGCGGCGGTGCGTCCAGTGCACGACAGCGCTGACGTGATCGTCGGACACGAGGACTACCGGCGTATCGCTGATCATTTCGTGTACCCCCTCCTGCTGTGGGTCAACCTGGCCGTCGTGATTCGGTAGATTCAACGACTCCCGTCGTCGGGTAGTTGGGCGAGGACCTCCGCCGGCGCGGGTTCGACCGGCAGGGGACGAGTGTCTGTGTGCCTGTCGGGGCTGCATCGGCTGAACGGGCCGTACTCGGCGGCGAGGGCGGCGAGGTGCGGGTCGAGGTGGTCGCGCCACCAGGTGCTCATGCCGGTCTCTGGGTCGCTGACCCGCAGGGTCTCCCATGCCCGCCACAGGGCGTAGAGGCGGGAGATCGCTTCTGGGTGGGCCCACCACCGTGGGCACCAGTTCATCCCGGAGGTTGGTCCGCTGGCGAGGCGCCGCTCGACGACGTGGGCGAGGTAGTTCCCGACGAACGCCTCGACGTCGCGGAAGACCGGCTCGTTGCCAGCGGGCTCGGCGGTGGGCGGCGGTTCGCCCGCGGGATCGCCAGCGAGTTCACCGAGTGGTGCGCTGAGGTCGGCGACGGGGCCGGAGGTCGGGCTGGTCATGAGGTCGGCTCCGGCGGGGTGCCGGGGGACAGGGTCCAGTCGGTACGGCTGTCGGGATCCCAGCGGGCGATCGAGGCGCGGATCGTGGCGGCGTGAGGTCCGTCCTGCCAGGGAGCGGTGCGGGCGAGCGCGGGTGGTGCGCCGGAGGCGTAGACGACCAGCCGACCGCGGGGCAGGGCGTGCAGGTCGGATACGTCGAGGATGCGTTGGCGGCGGGTGGAGTGGGAGACCGACCGGTTGCCCCAGCCGGTCCCGCTGCTGCTGGTCGAGCGGGTGGTGACCTCGTGCTCGCCGATGAGTTTGGAGAGTTCTTCCAGCCAGTCGGGGTCGGCGACGCCGCCGCCGTAGGTGCGGACGTTCGCGGCGGACCAGAGTTTGCGCATGCCTTCGCGTCCCCACACGTCGACGCCTTGGGGGTAGGACTGCAGGATGGTGATGATGGGTAGGCCGTGGGAGCCGTAGTACGAGTACAGGTTGGGCAGTTGGCGTAGCCGGCAGATGTTCGCCGCTTCGTCGAGGATGCTCAGCAGCGGTGGGTCGAGGCGCCGGCCGGCCGAGGCGCGGGCCTGCATTTCGCCGGCGCGTAGGACGGCGTCGGTGAGCGCGGCGACCAGTGGGGCGGGGGAGCCGGGTCCGCCTTGGGAGAGCAGGTACAGCACGTCGGTGGAGGTGACGAACGCGGCCGGATCGAACTCGGGTACCCCGCCTCGGGTTGGTGGGGTGACCCAGCGGGTGACGGCTGGTTCGGTGAGGCACATGAGCATCTTCTGGGCGCCGGCGTAGATGCCGCCTCGGGTCTTGTCGGGCATGTTGACCACGCCGGACACCGCGTCGCCGGGCAGGTCGAAGCCTCGGTCGCGCAGCAGGAGGGCTGGTTCGTCGTCACGTGGGCTGACGGCCCACCGGTAGGCGGCGAGGATGTCGTGGCCGGACACGGCGGCGGCCAGCAGCAGGTTGGCCACCAGCTCCTCGCTGGAAGGGTCGAAGAAGGCGTCCCGGTTGATTCCGGGTTCGCGTTCGGCGGCGGCGAAGTGTTCGGCGAGGCGTCGGGCGTCGGTGATGGTGGCCACGGCGCGCAGTGGGTTCCACCACATGCCCTGCTCGGCGCCGAGGATGTGTTGCGGGTCGAACGCCCACACCTGGCCGCGGGCGGCGCGTACCTCGCGGGTGGCGTCGACGATGTCGCCCTTGACGCTGGTGACCAGGGTCGGGCCGGGCGCGGCGACGACGGCGGGGATGGCCCGGCTGGTGGTCTTGCCGGTGCGCGGGCCCCAGATGTCGACGGCCATGTCCTCCCAGGACTGGCGCAGCGGCATGCCTCCGGCGACGGTGACCCCGATGAGCACGCCGAGTTGGTCGGGGTCGGGTCGGTCGACGGCGGCGAGGCTGGGCCGCAGTCGCCGGCCGCTGTCGGCGACCCCTTGGGTCCGAGGTGCGCCAGGTCGGAGCGGCTGGCCATCCGCCGGGCGGCCGGGTCGACCCGGGTCCGCCGCCTGCCGGTCCGCCGCCTGACCACCATCACCGCCGCGATCAGCAGCAGCAGCACGGCGATCAGACCGGCCGCGACGAGGGTGCACGCGGTGGTCCAGGTGATGTCTCCCCGCAGTACCGCTAGCGTCACCTGGATCGGGTGGCCGCCGGTGTGGCCGGGTGGGCGGGTCAGCACCACCGGTAGCCACACCGTGCCGGCGAGGACCACGAGCAGGGCGGCGAGCCCGCCCACGATCAGGCCGGCGTCGTCGTGGCCACCACGCGGCCCGGCTACCCGCCGGTTCACGTCATTGTCCAGCGGAAGTCGGTGTTGCCGAGCTGCTTCTCCACCTCGGTCGGTTCCAGGTGTATGGGGATACCCGGCCTCGATCCGACCTTGATCAGGAAGTTTCCGCGCCCGACGGTCTCGCCGCCCTCGGCGGCAGTCCACGACGGTGGCGCCGACCAGGACAGCACCTCACGCCGTTCGGCCTGCGACAGCGGCCGGACCCGGGAGACGGAGTCCAGCTCCTGCTCCGAGCAGGGACCGATCATCAGCACCGCGGACCGTTCGGCGAAGCCTCTGGCTTTGGCCCGGTCGTGGGCGGTGGGCAGTGCCTCCAGGTCGGCGAGAGAGTGGGTGATGAAGGCGGTGCCGGTGCCCTTCTGCCGGTTGAGGCGGGTGAGTCCGTCGGCGCGGTCGACCAGGCCGTGCCCGACCCGCAGCGCCCGCCACAGCTCGTCGAGCACGGTGAAGAAGGTGCGGGCGGGCGCGAGGCCGAGGTCGGCCATCAGGTGCGCGGCCTCGACCTGCGCGAAGCCGTACGACCAGGTCGACAGCAGGGTCGCGGCGGTGCGCAGTTCGTCGGTGTCGTCGATGCCGGAGATGTCGACGCAGACGGCGGGGGTGTCGAGGCGGATGGCGGTGGTGGTCTGCCCCTCGAAGGTGTCACCGAGCGGGCCGTGTAGCAGCGCCAGCAGGGTGCGGTGCAGGCCGTTGGTCTCTTCCCGGAACCGGGGGAGGTCTTGCTCTTCCTGCCAGAGGGTGACGGCGCGGACGTCGGCGGGGGCGTCGCGCAGGATGCGCAGGACGTCGGAGAGCACCGGCGGGGTGTCGGTCTCGCGTTCGGCGAGGTAGCGCAGCGCGGCAGCGAGGACGGTGGTCTCGTCGGAGCTGACGGGCCCGCGCCGGATCAGGGTGGCCAGGGCGACCAGCATGTTCAGCCGCCGGTCGGTGACCGCCGCGCGCACGACAGCGCCGGTGCGCTCGTCGACCCGGTCGAGGACCTGGCGCCACGGTCCGGCGTCGAGGGGGTTGATCCGGTCGAGGCCGGGCCCGATGCGCAGGACCTGCCCACCGAGGGCGCGGACCAGCTGCGCGTAGTCGGGCTTGAGGTCGCCGAGGATCAGCGGGGTCACGCCCTGGGCGGTGAGGCCGAGGACCATCCGGCGTACGGCGGTGGACTTGCCCATGCCGGGTTCGCCCTCGATCCACACCGACGGGTTGTTGATCAGCCGGGCCCGGGTGTACCAGGAGATCGGGTCGAAGCACACTGCCGAACCGGTGTAGAGGTGCCGGCCGACGGGCACCCCGATCATCGGTGTCGACGCGCCGGTGCCGAACGGGAACAGGCCGCAGACCTGCACGGTGGTGCCCCGGTACTCCGTCGGCGGTTCGATCCACGACCAGCGGCCACCGCCGGGCCCGGCGTAGCCGAGCCGGCCCGGCCGGCGGGTGGCTGGTCGACGCGGTGGTGGCGTCGGTGGGGTGCGGTCCCGGGTGCTGATGGTCATGTCACGGCCTAGAACGGGATGGTGGAGTGGGTGGGCAGCACGACACCGGCGGGCAGGCCGGCGGCGAATCCGGCGGCCTGGCAGCCGTACATCGGCCGCAGCACCAGCCGCGCCTCTCCGGCGCGGGCCCGGATGATGCCGGCAGCCTCGTCGAGCTGCTTCTCGTCGGCGACGGTGGCGGTGACAAGCACGGTGAACCGGACGACACCAGCACCGGCGGCTTCCTCCTCCGCGGCCTGATCGGCGGCGACGACGTCGGTCATGTCCCGGGCGCTGGGCCGGTGTTTCTTGCTGGCCAGGAAGCGAGCGTCGCGCTTGTCGGCCTCCACCAGCCGCGCGGCGTCGCCGGGGGGGTAGGGCCGGTAGACCATGGTCACCCGTTTGCGCAGCAGTTGCGGGTCGGGGTCGGTGAGCCGGGCGAACAGTCGCGAGTACACCACGCCCCGGGGAGCCTCCACCATGCACCAGGTCCGCGAGAACGCCGAGTCGTGCCGGTAGGCGTCCCAGCTCTCCCGGGTGGCCACCGGCCCGGCCTGCGGCCAGTCCGGGGTCAGCTGCGGATCCCGGGCGAGATCCGTGGCGACGGCCGGGTCGTAGGCGGCCCGCACCACGGCGGCGAGGCTGCGCGCGGATAGCGGCGTGATCCCGGCGCCGGTCGCGCCGGTCAGCCCGGCGTGCAGGTGCGGCAGCCGGCCGGCGACCTCCCGGCAGACGTCCTCGTGGGACAACGCCCTGCCAGGTGGGGCGGCGTAGGTCAGCGAGACCCGGGTGTCGACCGTCGCGGAGCCTGCCGGGGACGACTCGACGACGTCGTTGAGCACTTGCCGGGCCAGCGTTGGGGCGTCGGGCCGGGACGTGGCGGCGACCTCGGCGGCGAGCCGGGTGCCGGGATCAGGGGTGGTCTCGACGGTGACCTGCGCCTGTACCAGGTGCGGCTCGCGGGACAGCGCCGACAACCAGGACGCCAGGTGCGCGACGCGGGCGTCGACGACCGCCTGGTCGACCAGGTCCAGCCCTTCCGGCGCGCAGCGCAGCGTGACGGTGTAGTGGCGGCTCTGCGGGACAACGACGACCGCGACCGTCCCGGACCGGCCGGTCTCCACCTCGTACACCTCGGAGCGGGCCAACACCCCAGGAAGCTGGTGGGCGGCGGTGGCCCGGGACGCGACCCCGGAGACGTAGATGTGGTGGCGGCGGGCCCGCGTCAGCCACCACGCGACCCGGGCGGTGATGACCTGGATTCCGGTGCGCCCGTTGACCCGGATCGCCAGCGGAGCGAGGACCAGGACACCGAAGATCACCGTGAGCAGCGACGCGAGCAGGGAGACCGGCAGCATGGCGGCGGCGAGCACCATGACCAGGAACGCCGCGATGGTGCCGGCCGGGCCGAGGCCGAACAGGCCAGCGCCGCGGCCGAGTCGCCAGTTGCCGTAGGTGCGCTGCCCGGTCGGTCGGTCCCGTACTCCGGTGCTCACGAGCCCTCACCGTCCACCGCGCCAGCGGCTGTCTCACCGACCTTACGGACGGCCGCTGGGCCTGCCTTCGCTGCGGCGATACCTCCGGCCACGGCGAGCCCAGCCGGGCCAGCAGCCGCTGCCGTACCGGTGCCCGCTGCCGTACCCGCAGCGGCACCGGTGCCGGCACCCGTGCTCGCGGCGGCCCCGAGCCGGCTGCGGCGCCACCGGCCGCACCCGAGCCGGCGCTGGTGCCGGCACCTGCGGTAGCCCCACCGGACGGACGCGGTGCCGGCACCGAGGGCGAAGCACCACCGGGCCGGTCGGTGCTGCCGCCGGTCTGGCCACCGGAGCCGCCACCACCCTTCCCACCGCTGTTGGCCAAGCGCACCGCGCCGGACGCGACCTGTCCGGCCGCCGAGACCGCCGCCATGCCGGCACCGCTGGATGCGCCGCCGCTGGACAGCACCGACACCGCCGGGGCGATCAGCCGCAGTAACGCAGGGAGCGCCACGATCGCCATACAGAACATCACCAAGCCGGTGAGCAGGTCCGTGAGGGTCTGGCCCTCGCCCACGAGCCAAAACACCGCGGCGTAGATCGTCGCAGCGGCCGGCTTGTACAGCACCAGGGCGAGCAGCCACGTCAGGTACCGGTTGCGTACCGCCTGCCCGGACCCCGAGATACCCGATGCGGCCGCCAACGGTAGTAGGCCCGCCAGCAGGATGAGCCCAGCGTTGCGGGCCAGCAGCATCAGCATCTGCACCATCGTGGCCAGGAACATCATCAGCGAAATACCGATCACCATGATTGGTGAAAAGGTGGCGGTGGCCGTCGCCGGAGCGAGCAAGAGCAGCCGAGCGCCGAGGTCACCACCGGCCGAGGCATCAAGGATGGCGTCCGAGTACTCATCGCCGATGACGATCAGTACCTGCACTGCTGGCACGCCGGCGCCGGTGATCACGACCAGGGCCACCAGGCCCTTGGCCATGGAGCCGGCCTCCCGGCCGTTTCGCTCGATGGCCAGCCGGATCGCTCCGACCAGCAGGGCACCAACCGCAACCGCAACGACGGCCCAGTTGGTGTAGGAACGCAGGTAACCGACGGTCCCCTCGCAGACCAGCCGCCCGGCGTCGTTGAGCCGGCACGAATCAGACGTCTCCGTCGTAGGAATCGCCAGCCAACCGGCGACCACCGCCCGGAGCATCTCCGCCGCAGCCTCGGAAGCTTGCGTGGCGATGTCATCGAGGTACCTGTTGGCGGCGCCTTGCACGACGCTGCCGCCGATGCAGGCAAAGTCGATTGGCGGGCACTCCAGCATCTACCGTGCCCCCCACTCGACAACTCCTGTCAGGTCATTGGTGACCCGATTGACAGAAACCCAGGCGCCTCCGGGCGGTGCCTGCATCCGCCAGTCGTCGTCGCGCCAGAGCAGCGTCAGCGACAGCACGTGGTAGCGCGGCGTACCGGCAGACGGCGCGCGGAGTACGAGCCCGATCACCGCGGTATCGGGGGTGTAGGACTGGTAGCTGAATCCCGCGATCTGGCTGAGGGAGCCCGGGTCTGCCGGCGCGTCGCTAGTGGTTTCCAGCGACTCCAGCAGCCGATCCCGGTCGGTACTGGGGATGAACTGGCGCTCGATGGTCGGCTCCCAGTACTCCCGTCCGAGGGAATAGCTGGACCTCATTCCGATCTGTGCTGCGGCGATCAGAGCGCCCTCGGGGGTGTGCGCGAAGCCTGAGGCTGTGGTGTCACCTGTCTGCCTGGGGCCGCCGGTGGTACTGACCGGCACAGCGAGAGGACCCACCAGTTCCCAACTGACGTCATTCGGTGCGGTCGTCGGCACTGCGGCGGATGGCGCCTGTCCTGGTGTACTCGTGGCGGCGGGAGGCTGCACGGTCGGCGGCGCCCCGTCGACGACGTCGGGGTCACCGCCACCTGGATTGAGAACGGCGATCAGCAGCCCAGCCACGAGGACGAGCGCCACCAGCACCGCGGCGGCGATGAAGCCTGGACGGGTCCAGGGCGGGCGTTCGGCGAAGTCCTGTGGGGAGTCTCGTGGTGTGCTGGGCATGTCAGTTCCCTCAGCCGATGAGCGCGCCGACGATCGCGGACGCGCTGCCGATCAGGACGCAGGCGGCGAAGACCCAGCCCAGCTGCGAGACGTTGGTGTCGTCGCCGCGGCGGTGGGAGATCGCCATCTTCGCTGCGGTGTAGAGCATCCCGGCGACGCAGGCCGCGACGGCCAGCCAGGCGATCCACTGGAGGATGAGCAGGACGCCGCTGCCGGCGACACCGGGAGGCGCTACACCACCACCAGGATCGGGGACGGTTCGCTGTGCCAGAGTGCTTCCGGCCTGCGCCAAGCCGTCGATCAGGGTCATTGTCGTCCTTTCTGCTTCGCCTGCAGCGTGTGCCAGATCGCGGTGCGCAGTGCCTCGATGTCGGGCGGGATGCCGATGTCGGTGGGCTCGTCGACGGCGAGCAGGTCGTCGGTCCAGCCGACGCGCCAGATCTGCGGTGCCCAGCCGCTGAGCAGCCGTAGGCGTTGGGTGGCGATGCGGGGAGGACGTCGTGGTGACGCGGCGACGGCGACCACGCCGAGCAGCCACGTCATCCGGGACACCCCGGCACGGCGGCGCCACTGCTCGACGGCACCGGTGGCGGACCAGGTGCCCGAGGCCGACGCCCGGCACACGAGCACGACCTGGGCGCCAGGCATCGCCGGCGTGAGCGCGGGCCACGCCGCGCCGAAGTCGGCGCCGAAGCCGACCAGCCGGGCGAGGGTGCTGGTGCCAGCGCCGCCGTGGCACCCGACCCACCACATCGACGGCCACCCGCCCTGGTGGTGATTCTGGGCAATCGCGGCAAGGGGAAGCTGGGGCACGGCGGTCGGGCGGGTGCGGCGTGCCGCGACTGCGCCGGTCTTCACTGTTCGGGCCTGAGAAGGGCCGCTCCACTACCGCCCGTCACGTGATGCCTCCCCCAAGTGCCGCAGTCATCGAAGAGTACCTGAAAGTAGCGATGTGATTCCGAACGGTTCTATTGTGATTGGTGAGTCAACACCGAAAGTGATCAAAGGGGTACGGGGAGAGTTGAATGGCGAGGGCAGCGCGTGCCGTCACTGTTGCTGAGCGGCTAAGTGGGCCGACTCGAGTGATGTGCGTCGTTGTTCTCGCGTTATGCCATGGAGGGTGCGCTGGACCCGCTGCGTCGACTGTGCCGGCTCCGGGCCGTAGTGGTCCGGTGTACCCGAGCCTCGGCCATCCTGTGGAGACGCCTACACCCGGTGAGTCCCCGGGGCGGGACGACCACGCTGGCGACGAGTCGACCGTCGCGATGCCGTCGGCGGCGCAGGCATTACGAGTAGCCGTACGGTTCGCGGCGGCGTGGGTGCGGTCTGACCTGCCGGCCGACGTGTGGTGGCGGCAGGTCGCGGTGGTGTGCGACGACGGGTTCGCCGAGCAGTTGAGAACGGTCGACCCAGCGCGTGTCCCGGCGCGCCAGGTGACCGGCGGGCCGGTGGCAACGAAGCAGCCGCGGGATGGCGCTGCGGAGTACGAGATTCCGACCGACAGCGGCACCCTGGCCGTCACGACGGCGGCCGTGCGCGGGCGCTGGGTGGTCGTCGGTGCCGACTTCCGGCGGACGATCGGATGACTCGGAAACCGATCGCTCTGGCCGTGGCGGTGTTGGCCCTCGGGGTGCTGCTGTGCGGTGGCACGGTGGTGTTGCCGGTGCTGATGTTGGGCCAGTCGCAGGCGGAAGCCGCGGCGTGCGAGGTCTCGACGCTTCCGGGCGAGGCGGCGCCTGAGGTGGGTCGGTGGAGCAGTGCCCAGGTGGCCAACGCGACCGCGATCGTCGCTGTCGGGCGGCAGCGGCAGGTGCCTGCCCGCGGTCACGTCATCACCTTGGCGGCGGCGATGCAGGAGTCCACGTTGCGCAACCTGGCGAACGCCACTGTGCCAGAGTCGCTGGCTCTGCCGCACGAGGGCATCGGTCGCGACCATGACTCGGTCGGGCTGTTCCAACAGCGTCCTGGTTGGGGCACGGTCCGCGAGCGGATGACGCCCAGTTACGCCGCAGCGAGGTTCTACGAGGCGCTGACGCGCATCGACGGGTGGGAACGGATGCGTCTGACGGACGCCGCACAGGCGGTGCAGCGCTCCGGCTATCCGGAGGCGTACCAGAAGTGGGAGGACGACGCCGAGATGCTGGCCGCCGCAGTGTTCGGCGTGCCGGACATCCGTGACATCGGCGGTGGTGCTCCTGTCGCACCCTGCGGTATCGACGACCTCGGGCCGGTGCCGGTCGGACCGAGTGGATGGGTGCAGCCGTTGCACGCGTTCGTCGGCAGCCCGTTCGGACCCCGCAACGGGCGGTTGCACGCCGGGGTGGACATGTCAAGGACCGACGTGCGTGGCGACCCGATCCGGGCCGCATCGGGCGGGCGCGTGGAGCAGGTCATGTGCGACTGGTACACCACGTGTGACCGGGACGGGCACACCCGCGCCCGAGGCTGCGGCTGGTACGTCGACATCCGCCACCCGGGCCACATCGTCACCCGATACTGCCACCTGATCAAGCGACCGGAGGTGTCCATCGGCCAGCAGATCGCCGCGGGCTCGGTAATCGGGTTCGTCGGGAACAGTGGCGGCAGTTCTGGCCCGCACCTGCATTTCGAGGTGCACGTCAACGTCCCGCCCGGCCCGTACAACGCCAACAGCAGCAACGCGGTCGACCCGGGTCCCTTCATGCGCGCTCGTGGCGCTCCGCTGGGTGCCGGACCATGACCAGGTCCGGTCCGCGTCGCGTCCTGACCATGCCCGGGACCCCTGCCCCCGGGTGGGGCAGGGGCCGTCCGGTGCGACGACGCAATCCGGACGGCCCCGCGCGGCCCGGGCCTGGGTGGGCCGCGTCATCGTGTTCGCATCGCCGAAGGCGAGCGGTCAGGCCAGCCGGATGGCGTCACCGTCGACCGTCACGGTCGCGGCGGGCAGCGGTGCGCCGGCCGGGCCGGAGCGTACCGAGCCGTCGGCGATGTCGAACACGCTGTTGTGGCAGGCGCAGACGATGGTGCCGTCGGCGACCGAGGTGACCGTACAGCCCTGATGGGTGCAGGTGGCGGAGTACGCCTTGATGGTTCCCTCCGTCGGCTGGGTCACCACCACGCCGGCGTCGGCGAAGATCGCCCCACCGCCGACCGGGATGTCGGCCAGGCTGGCCAGCGCCGGCGTGCCCGGATCCGCGTCGTCACCCGGCTCGGCGGTGCCGGACGGGCCGGCGCCGGTGGTCGGGGCGGGCGGCGGTGGGGGTGCCGCCGCCGGCTGGCCGTACGTCGCACAACCGGTCAGCGCGGCCACGCCCGCCGCACCGGTGCCGGCCAGCAGGGCCCGTCGCGACCGGCAGCAGCCGGCCTGCTCGTGGTTCATCTGAGGGTGCCTTGCCTTTCCGAGGGGTCAGAACTGGATGCCGAAGGTGGTGAAGTACCAGACCGACGAGGTCAGGAAGACACCGATCAGGGCGACGAAAACGACCCCGCCGATCGCCGGTAGCACCCAGCCGGCGAGACCGCGCTTGGGCAGGGTCAGCATCTTCGTGGCGAACGCCCCGAAGAAGAAGCAGCCCAGCAGGGAGTGCACCAGCGTACGGGTGTCGTAGTCGGCGAAGCCGAGCGCGTACAGGCAGTGCACGGCGACCGGGACGGTGAGCAGGAAGGCGACCCGGCCCGACCAGCGGTGCGCCGAGCCGGCCCAGGACGGGGAGAACCCACCGAGCCGGCCCCACATCGCCAGCGCGGAGAGCAGCTGGACGACGGCGAAGAACGCCGCGCCGGTGCCCAGCCACACCTTGACCGTCAGCGGCGAGGAGAAGCCGGCCACGTTGACCGCGATGCCGGTCGGGGTGTGGGTGCGGCCGTAGACGCCGAGCGCCACCGCCACCGCGGCACCGACGGCCAGCGGCACCAGCAGCGAGGGTCGCCGTCTCGGGACGCTCGGCGGCGGACCCCCGAAGTCGCGCGTCACCTCGACCATCGGTTCGGGCTGCCGGCGGGGCACGGTGCGTGCCCCGCCGTGACGGTGCTGGGACATGTCACCGCGCCCCGGGGATGACCGGCTCGGCGGTGATGGTGAGCCCGTCGACCATGGTGCTGTTGAAGGCGGGGTCCAGTGGCGGCGCGGTGATCGGTTTGCCGTTGCGGGTGACGATGCCGATCTGGGTGCTGTCGGGCAACATGATCCAGCCACCGTCGAAGCCGGCCCTGCGGGCCTCGTCGGTCACCCGGTAGATCGCCGGAGCGGTGCCCGAGCCGGACTTCACGACCGCCTCGTCGACGCCGGTGTCATCGGGGCGGGCGGTGAACCTCCACCGCCGGACGCCGACGACCATCTCGCCGCTGGCGTTGTCGCCGCGGATGACGCCGGTCAGCTTCGCGTCCTTGCCGGTCAGCTCGATCTTGCCGTCCTGGACGGTGCCGGACAGCCACAGTTCCATGCTCCGGCCGTCGCAGACGTATGCCTCGGCCCTGCCGTCCCGGACGGTGATCGCGATGGTGGCGCCGTTCTCCAGCTCGCCGATCCAGTTCTGCTCGACCGACGCCACCTCGGTCCCGGCCGACGGCGCGTCGGGATCCGTCGGCGGCGACGTGCCGGCTGGTCGCCTCGCGTCCGGGTCCGCCGGGTCCCCCTCGGCGGGAGCGTCCGCCTCGACGTCGATGTCGGCGGGCGGCGCCGGGGCGGCGACCGGTGGGCCGCTTCCGGCCGCGGGCTGGGTGCCCGGTGGAGATGCCTGTGCACTCATCGTGAACAGCACGGCGGCCGTCACCGCCCCTGCCAGGAGGGTGAGCAACGGGGTCTGGCGCTTCATGGGCCACTCCCTTCGCCCAGGAGATACGGCCGGCGGTGGTGGATCGGTTCAATCGGCGTCGAGGAACCTCCGGCATGATGTCGACAGTGCCCGGTTAGGCAACGGTTCTCGCCTACTCGCGTGGGATAGCCGTAAACAAACAACATCGGTGGTTGTCACTCCCGTGTCATGCGCTATCAAGTGACAGGATGCATCTAAAGCGATAGGCTTCCGGGCGTTGGATCCCACCGAACGGGTTCGGGGATCCAATGTCCTGCCTGGTAGTCGAGCTGCCCGGTGGGTCGGTCCGAGGTCTGGCCGGCCGGCCGGAGGCTCAGGTCGCGGGGCCGGGAAAGCGTCCACGGGGTCCGGTAGGAAAGCGGCAACGTCACGGCATCGCTGGGAGAATCGCGTGCTTGTCGTACGGTCGTTGGTTCGTGGGGTCGGTCGACGCTGGCCAGTTCGGACGGCGTTCCTCGCCGGGGTCGGTGGCACCCTGGGCATCGGTGCCGTGGGCACCCTCAGCCTGCTGGCCGGCGCCCCGCTGCTGATCGCCCCGCTGGGCTCGACCTGCATGATGATCTTCGGCGCGCCGCAGGCACCCTTCGCCCAGCCGCGCAACGTCCTCGGTGGGCACACCATCTGCACCCTGGTCGGCCTGGTCGTGGTGCGCGCGCTGGGCAACGCACCGTGGACGATCGCCGCGGCCGTCGGCCTGGCCATGGCCCTGATGGGGCTGACCCGGTCGTTCCATCCGCCCGCCGGCGGCGACACCGTGCTGGTGATGCTCGTCCAACCCGGCTGGCTCTTCCTCCTCGCCCCCGTCCTGCTCGGCTGCGTGATCCTCCTCGGCGTCGCGACGGCGTTCCACAACGCGCACGCCCGCGGGTCCTATCCGGCGCCGGCGCGGGACGGTCCCGGGGGCAGGGTGGTGGCCGCGGAGGGCTGAGCGGGAGCGGGCCGGGCTCCGCGCCGGGAGACAGGACGAGCCGTCAGGTACCCGTCGACCTTCGGTCCCGCACGACCAGGTCGCGTCGAGTTGGGAGAGGAACGAGCAGATGCAGCAGGGTGATACCGGCCGGAGCCTGTCGCTCGGGCAGGAGAGGTCCTGGTTCATCGACCAGTACGTGGACGCGCCCGTCGACGTGCTGGTCGAACGGGTGGAACTGCGGGGGCCGCTGCGGGCCGACACGCTGGGCGTCGCGCTCGGCGACATCGTGGCCGCCGCCGGGGTGCTCCGCTGGGCGATCGGCACCGAGCAGGGACGCGCCTGCCAGCGGCCCGCGGCGCCGATGCCGGCGGCACTGCCGGGGACGGACCTGTCCGCGCTGCCCGCCGCCGAGCGCCGGGAGGCGGTCCGGCGGGCCGTCGGGCGTGCCGCCGCGACCCGGTTCGACCTCGGCCGCGGCCCGCTGCTGCGGGCCGAGCTGTTGCGGCTCGCCGCCGACGAGCACCTGCTCCTGTTGACCGCGCACCGCGCGGTGGTCGACCCGACCTCCCTCTCGCTGCTCGTGGCCCGGCTCGGCGCGGCCTACCGGGCCCGGCTCGCCGATCCCGCCGCGCCGGGTGGCACGGCCGACGGAAACGACTTCGTCGCGTTCGCCGAGCGGGAACGCACGGAGGCCGAGGCCGCCCGGGCGGTCGCCGGCGCCGCCTGGCGCGAGCATCTCGCCGACGTCGCGCCGCTGGAGCTGCCGACCGACCGGGTGCGCGGGGTCCAGCCCCGGTACGAGGCCGGCGCCGCCGACGTCCTGCTGCCGACGGTCCTACACGAGCAGTTGTCCGGGCTGGCGGCCCGGCTCGGCGTGCGTCCGGGCGATGTGCTGCGTGCCGGCTTCCAGGCGCTGCTGCACCGCTGGTCGGGCCAGCCGGTGCTGGCCGTGGGGTCGGCGAGGACCGGCGGGGCCGCTCACCGCCGACCTGGTCGGGCCGGTGGCCACCTGGCGGGTGCTGCGGTCCGAGACCGACGACAGCACGCCGTTCGTCGCGCTGTGCCCGCCGGGCGACACCCCGGAGCCGCTGCCGTTCGAAACCCTGGTCGAGGAGGTCCGTCCGCCCCGCGACCCGGCCCGCAGCCCGGTCTTCCAGGCCGCGTTCACGGCCCGGGAGCGCACCGCGCCGGCCGACTCGTTCGGTGTGGTCGCGGTGGTGGCGCAGACCGTGGTGCCGGCCGCGGCCACGCTGCCTGACCTGGCGCTGCTGGCCCAGCCGGACCCGGCCGGCACCCGACTCACCCTCAGCTGGCGGGCGGACCTGTTCGACACCGCCACCATGGAGCGGATGCTCGGCCACTACGTCAACCTGCTGCGGGCCGCCGTCGCCGACCCGGACACCCCGGTGCACCGCCTGTCCATCATGGACGACGCGGAACGGGATCGGCTGCTCGACGAGTTCAACCGCACCGACGCGCCGTTCCCGCGCGACGCCACCGTGCACGAGCTCTTCGAGGAGCAGGTGCTGCGCACGCCGGACGCCCGTGCGGTGACGATCGAAGGGCAGCACCTGACCTATCGCGAGCTCAACGAGCAGGCGAACCGGCTGGCCCACCGGCTGCGGGCCGGCGGCGTCGGGCGGGGCACCCTGGTCGCCCTCTGCCTGGAGCGGTCGCTGGAGCTGATGGTCGCCGTGGTGGCGGTGTTGAAGTCCGGCGGGGCGTACGTGCCGCTCGACCCGGCCTACCCGACCGACCGGCTGGCCTTCATGCTGGCGGACACCCGGGCCGGATTCCTGGTCACCCAGGAGCGGCTGCGTGAACTGGCGCCGATCGGCGACGACGTCGTGGTCCTCGTGCTCGACGACCCCGGCGACGCGGCGTCGCTCGCCGCACAGCCCGCGGCGAATCCGGTCAACGAGAACACCGCCGACGACCTGACCTACATCGTCTACACCTCGGGGTCGACCGGTCGGCCGAAGGGCGTCGAGACGATCCACCGTGGCGTGGTGCGACTGGTGATCAACACGGACATCCTCCAACTCGACGAGCACACCAGCTATCTGCAGATATCGCCGCTCTCCTTCGACGCCTGCACGCTGGAGATCTTCGGCCCGCTGCTCAACGGCGGGCGGGTGGTGCTGCTGCCACCCGGGGTGCCGACGCCCGCCCGGGTCGCGCGGACCGTCCGCGAGCAGGGGGTGGACACGCTCTGGCTGGTCGCACCGCTGGCGAACCTCACCATCGACACCCACCTGGAGGACCTGCGCGACCTGCGGCAGTTCATGGCCGGTGGGGACGTCCTCTCGCTGCCGCACATCCGGCAGGTGCTGGAGCGGCTGCCACACGTGGCGATGGTCAACGGCTACGGCCCGACCGAGGTCACCGCGTTCAGCGTCAGCCACAAGATCACCTACGTTGACCCGGACTGGCCGTCGATCCCGATCGGCCGACCGATGCACAACACCACTGCGTACATCCTCGACCCGTTGGGCCAACCGGTGCCCATCGGCGTCTGGGGCGAGCTGTACCTCGGCGGCCCCGGGGTGGCACTGGGCTACCACAACCGACCCGACCTCAACGCCGAGCGCTTCCTGCCGGACACCTTCCGTCCCGGCGAGGGTCACCAGCTCTACCGCACCGGCGATCGCTGCCGCTGGCTGCCGGACGGCACCATCCAGTTCCACGGTCGGCTGGACACCCAGGTGAAGATCGACGGGCTGCGCGTCGAGCTGGGCGAGATCCAGAGCACGGTCGCCGACGACGAGTCGGTGGCCGCGGCCGTGGTCACGGCGCCGGTGATCGGGGCGCGCCGCACCCTGGTGGCGTACGTCGTGCCGGCGGACCCGGAGACCTTCGACCCGGCCGTCGTGCGGGCCCGGGTCGCCACCGCCTTGCCCAGCGTCATGGTCCCCGCTCACTACGTCACGATCCCCACCATCCCGCTCACCCCGAACAACAAGGTCGACTTCCGGGCGCTGCCCGAACCGGAACTGGCTGCCGGCGGCACCCACCGACCGCCGGAGAGCGGCACCCAGCAGACGGTCGCCGAGATCTGGCAGGAGATCCTCGGCGTGCCGTCGGTCGGCCTGGACGACAACTTCTTCGAGCTGGGCGGGCACTCACTGCGCGCCGTGCCGATGATCGCGGCGGTCAGCATGCGGTTCGGTGTCGACCTGGCGGTTCAGGACATCTTCGAGGTGCCGGTCCTGGAGTCGCTCGCCACCCGAATCGAGGAGCGGATGCTGGAAGCCATCCCCGCAGAGGAGTTGGAGCGTATGTTCGCAGACATCGGCGGCTGAAGCCGCAATTGCGGACCGGGTCGGGTGCGGATTTCCCGACCCGGGTCGCAGGATTTGTCACGGCATTCGGTGGCTGAGCTTGTGGGCGACCGAGCGCCACCCGCCGCCCGGATAATCGAGCACCATTCCATTGGCGTCGACCGTCAATTTGTAGCTGCCGTAACGGCCCTTGTAACGGTAGGTGTCGCGGTCGATCCGCAGGTATGCCTGCTCGACGGCCCGTAGGCCGAACGACGGCACCTGAATCCACAGGACCCGGGCCGTGGCCTCGCTCCCGACGGTGAGTCCGAGCCGCCGGATGGCCAGCGCGTTCGTCGCCGGGGTGAAGGCAAGATCCACGTCGTCGCAGGGAAATGCCAGGTCAAGCGTACCTTCGGCGGAGTGCCACCGGCCGTCGTCGGCGGCGTGCAGCGCCAGCGTCCGCGGGCCGGAGGGCTCGTCCAGCTCCACCCGGACCGACCGCGAACGGCGGGCGGCATCCGTCTCGACGAGGTACGTGGCGCTGGTCGGACCGCCCCTGCCCCGGTAGAGCGCCGTGCCCGAGAGCCGGAAACCGTCCGCCGTGCGGTCGAGCTTGCCCATTTCCAGGAACAATCGATCGGACCGTTCCCAACTGGTCGTACTTAGTCTCTCCAAATCGGACATGCCGGAGATTCTAGTTCCTCGATTCTCCACTGGCGCAATGGCCCGGTCGGTTGTAACGTCGTCGGCAGAGCATGGCTGATCAGGTATCCACCAATCACTTTCCGGTCCGCCGTGAATGACGATCCGATCCACGAACCACTCCCAGAAGCCAAATTCGACCCGGTTCCCGGGCCGCCCCCGCGCGGGTTTCGGCCCGGGACGAGGCCGCTCCCGAATGCCTTTCCTGCTCCTGATCCAGAGAGGGGAGTGCCGTGCCTGTGCCGAGCATCGGTGACGATCCCACGTTCGTGGCCACCACCGACCACGACAGCATGCGACAGCTCCGGACCCTGATCGACGATGTGCTGGGCGTCCTCGGCGACGTGGGCGCGGGGCGGGCGACCCCGGTCGCGCCGGGCGGCCCGACGGCGGTCCGGGCGTACGCCGACGACGTGCTCGCCGAGCCCCTGCTGCCGGCCTCCGGCGGCAAGCCCGCCGAGGTGCTGCGGCAGCTCGTCGAGGCGTACGCGAACTGGTCGGTGGACGTGAGCCACCCCGCCACGGTGGCCCGGATGCAGTGCCCGCCCACCGCCGTGGCCGTCGCCGCCGACCTGGTGACCAGTGCCCTGAACCAGTCGATGCACGCCTGGGAGGCCGGCCCGTTCGCACTGGAACTGGAGCGCCGGCTGATCCAGGATCTCGCGGCCCTGGTGGGCTACGGCGTCGCCGCCGGCGGCACGGTCACCGCCGGCGGCAGCATCTCCAACATCATGGCGATGCTGGTGGCCCGGGACGAGGCCTACCGGCGTCGGCTCGGCCGGTCCACCTTCGACAGCGGGGTCGCCGTCGCCGGGGTCCGCCCGGTGGTGCTCTGCACCGAGACGGTCCACTTCTCCGTGGACCGGGGTGCCAGCATCGCGGGCATCGGCGCCGACGGCATCATCCGGGTGCCGGCCGACGAACTGGGCCGGATGGTCCCGGCCGAGGCTGACCGGATCCTGCGTGAACTGCCGGCCGACCACCTGCCGGTGATGCTGTTCGTCTGCGCCGGCTCCACCGACTTCGGCTGGGTCGACCCGCTGCCCGAGCTGGCCGAGGTGGCCCGGGAGCACGGCGTGTGGCTGCACGCCGACGCCGCGTACGGCGGTGGGGCGCTCTTCTCGGAGCGGCTCCGGCCACTGTTCGACGGGCTCGCCGAGGCCGACTCGGTCACCCTGGACCTGCACAAGTTCGGCTGGGTGCCGGCCTCGGCCGGAGTCTTCCTGACCCGCGACGCGGCGGCACTGGACCACCTCGCCGCCCAGCAGACCAGTCTCAACTCACCCGATGACGTGGCCGAGGGCTTCGTCGGCCGCTACGGGCACTCCATCCAGGCCACCCGCCGCTGCGACGCCCTCAAGATCGCCGCCACGCTGCGCGCGTACGGCCGCGAGGGCATCGGGGCGATGGTCGACGCCTGCCACGACCTGTCCCGGTACGGTGCGGCGCGGGTGACCCGGGAGCCGAAGCTGGAACTGGCCGCGGAGCCGGTGCTCAGCACCGTGCTGTTTCGCTACCGGCCCGGCGGCGGGGCCGACCCCGACACGTTCAACAGCACCCTGCGTCGGCAGCTGATGCGCGACGGGCACGCGATGCTCGCCCGGGTCTTCCTGCCGCGTCCCGGCGGCGGCCGGGACGTCTGGCTCAAGCTCATGCTGCTCAACCCGGCGACCAGCGGAGAGCAACTCGACCAGGTGATCGACGACGTGCTGGCCGCGGGCGCGGCGTTGGAGGCGACGGGCCGGTCCTGACGCCCGTCCGACGAGATCGTCAGGGAGCGCAACGATGGTGACGCAGACGCAGGGTGCGACGACGCTCGCCTACACCCCGGTGGACGAGTCGGTGTCGATCCGCGACTCGATGAACGTCGCGCCGCGGGTGCTCGCGGTGCCGCTGACCTTCCTCACCGGCAAGCCGCACACGGGTCAACGCCCGGTCCGGCTCACCCCCGGTCTGCACCTCTGGGCGGCGACGGCCTCGATGGTCGCCGGCCTGGTGGTCAGCTGGGTGGCGCTGGCCCTGGGCGGCTGGGGCCTGCTGCTCCTGCTGCCCGGCTGGTCGATGACGCTGCACGGGGCGCGGAACCTGCGGATGATGATGTACCACCAGGCCGCGCACCGGAACATGTGGGCGCGACCGCGCCGTGACCAGCTCGTCGGGCGCCTGGTCGCCGCCGCGCTGATGGTCCAGGACTTCGGCCGCTACAGCACCGAGCACGTGATCGACCACCACGCGGTACACCACATGACCGTCCGCGACCCGACGGTGCAGGCGTTCCTGATCGGCCTGGAGCTGCGACCGGGCATGACCCGCCGGCAGATGTGGCGTCATCTGATCCTGCGCAAGCTGCTGTCCCCGGCGTTCCACCTGAACTTCCTGCTGGGCCGCGTGCAGTCCTACTTCGCGCCGGCGAGCTGGCCGTTGCGGGCGGCCACGGTGGCCGGCTACGCGGCGGTGGCGGCGCTGGCCGGCTGGCTCGACCAGTGGGTCTTCCTGCTGGTCGCCTGGGTGCTGCCGATGACGTTCCTCTACCAGGTCAGCAACACCCTGCGGCTGTGCGTCAAGCACACCTTCCCGGCGCCGGAGGTCACCCAGCGGCGTGGTCGGGAGTACTTCGCCAGCCTCACCAACGCCATCCTGATCGGGGAGCGGGCGCCGGCCGCCGCTCCGGGCGGGCCGCTGCGCCGCGCCGGACGGTGGTCCCGCTGGTGGCTGCGGATGCTCACCGTGCACCTGCCGGCGCGGTACCTGGTGCTCACCGGGGACACGGTGGTGCACGACTTCCACCACCGGCACCCGATGAGCCGGGACTGGGCGAACTACATCTTCGCCCGGCAGGCCGACATCGACGCGGGGCACCGGGGCTGGCCGCCGTACCGGGAGGTCTGGGGGCTGGTCCCGGCGATCAACCTGGTCTTCGACTCGCTGCGCGAGGCCGACCCGCAGGAGTACGACCGGGCGCGGATCGCCCAGGTCAGTGGGCGCAGCGTCTTCTCCGCCTTCGACGACTGACGGCCGGTGCCGGACCGTCCACCCAGGAGGTACGACCCAGATGAGCAGCCGGAAGACCCAACGAACCGTGATCATCGGCGTGGCCCGCAGCGATGCCCACGCGGTGGCCAACCACCTCATCGCGATGCGCCTGCGGGAGGCCGGCTTCCTCGTGGTCAACCTCGGCGTCTGCACGCCGCTGGAGGACTTCGCCGACGCGCTGGCCGCCCATCCGGACGCCGAGGCGGTGGTGATCGGCAGCCTCAACGGCCACGCCTACGAGGACCTGAGCGACCTGCCGGCGCTGCGGGCCGCCGGCCGGCTGCACTGCCCGATGATCGTCGGCGGGAACCTCTCGGTCGGCAGCCACAAGGACGGTGACGAGCGGGAGCGGCTGCTGCGCCTGGGCGTCGACCACATCCTCGACGACGCCGACCAGATCCCGCTGCTGCTGGACCTGTTGCAGGCGGCCCGGGCCACCCCGTTGACCGGTGTCTGACCTTCCCGAGCTCGACATCGAGCCACGAGTCGCGGCGATGCTGCCGCCCTGGACGGAGATCATGCAGTACATACGCAAGTCCCCGAAGCGAGCGCCGGTCGAGGTGCTGCGCGCGGCGGCGGCGCGGGGCCGGCCGGTGGTGCAGCCCCGCTGCGGCGTCGGTGGGCACGGCGAGATGCGGACCCTGCTGACGACTCTGGAGCAGCGTGCCCGGCCAGGCATCCTGACCATCACCATCGACTCGTTCACCCGGCTCAAGCAGTTCCGCACCGCGGCACAGGCGTTGCAGCGTGACCCCGCCGGCCTGAACGGGTACCCACTGGTGACGCACGGCTGGCGGCGCGGCCGGGAACTCAACGAGCTGGTGGACGCCCCGATCGAGGTCCGGCACGGCTCACCCGACCCGCGGGAGCTGTTCGCGGTGTCGCTGGCGTCGGGCTTCACCTCGTTCGAGGGCGGCGGGATCGACTACAACCTGCCGTACTCCAAGGACGTGCCGCTGGCCCGGTCGCTCGCCGCCTGGGCGCAGGTCGACCGGCTCTGCGGCGTGCTCGCCGAGGCGGGGGTGGTCGTCGACCGGGAGCTGTTCGGCACCCTCACCGCCGTGCTGGTGCCGCCGTCGGTGAGCCTCGCGGTCTGCCTCCTGGAGGCCCGCGCGGCCAGCCTCGCCGGGGTGCGCTGCCTGTCCGTGGCCTACCCGCAGGGTGGCGAGGTGCACCAGGACATCGCCGCGCTGCGGTCGATCCCGGTGCTGGCCCGCCGGTACCTGCCCGAGACGGTGGAGATCTTCCCGGTGCTGCACGAGTTCATGGGGGTCTTCCCGGCCGATCCGGACGTCGCCGACGCGCTCATCCTCTACGGCGGGCTCACCGCCCGACTCGGCGGCGCCGCCAAGGTGATCAACAAGACCAACCAGGAGTCGCGGGGCATCCCCGACGCCGACGCCAACGTCTCCGGGATCCGGACCACCGCGCTGGCCTGCACCGACCTGCTCGACTTCGTCCGGGTCGACGAGGCGACGGTCGAGGAGGAGACCTACTGGCTGCAACGTGAGGTCGCCGAGCTGGTCGAACCGGTCCTGGCGGCCTCCGACCTGCCGGCGGCGATCGCCGACGCCTTCGCCGGCGGTCGGCTCGACATCCCGTTCAGTGCCAGCGTGCACGCCCGGTCGGAGGTCATCCCCAAGCGGGACGCCACCGGCGCCATCCGCTACCTCAGCGCCGGTCGGCTGCCGTTCAGCCGGCCCACGCTGCGGCGCAACGAGCAGTGCCTGCGGGTCGACCGGGCCAGCCTCAGCCGGCGGCTGGTCGACGAGATTCGCTCCGACATCGACTTCTTCCTCCACGCGGAGCGGCGGTTGCGGGCCGACCGCGCGGCCGTGGAGACCGCCGGACCGGGCACCGCCGGCCCGGCCGGTCCCGGTGCCGCCGCTCCCAGCCCGGGAGGCATCCGATGACCGGCACCGTCCTCGACGCCGACGAGCTGACCCGCGCCGCCCTCGCCGACGGTGCCGGCCACCCCGGTGACCTGCGCTTCCAACCGGCGCTGCGCCGGCTGGTCCAGGCGATCAACGACGAGGCCCGGCTGACCCCGGACGGTGCCCGGGTGGCGCGGGCGTCGCTCGTGGGTTCGTTGCGAACCCAGCTGCGGCTGGCCGCCCGGCCGGTGCCGCCGGCACCCCGACCGGTCGCCGTGACGGTGGTGACCGGTCTGCACCGCACCGGCACCACCCTGTTCCAGACGCTGCTCGCCGCCCACCCGGGGGTCCGCGCACCGCAACTGTGGGAGCTGCTCGCCCCCGCCGCGACGCAGCCGGCCGCGGAACTGGTCGCCGCGGCCACCCGCTACGTCGACGAGTACCACCGGGCCGCGCCGGCGTTCGCCGCCATCCACCCGCTGCACGCCCGCAAGCCCGAGGAGTGCCACCGGCTGATCGCCAACAGCTTCCACTCCGAGATCTACGGCCTGCGTTACCACGTTCCCGGCTACCTGGGGTGGCTGGCCCGCCAGGACCACACCGCCGCGTACGCCCTGCACCGTGAACAGCTCGACGCGATCGTCGCCCGGGACTCGGGCGGGGGGCACCTGGTGCTCAAGTGCCCGTTCCACCTCTGGCACGCCGCAGACCTGGCCGCGACCTACCCGCAGGCCCGGGTCGTCCGGCTGCACCGCGATCCGGTGGCCGCCGTCGCCTCGGTGTGCAGCCTCACCCGGACGGTCCGGGCCGCCCGCTCCGCCCACGTCGACCCGCACGAGATCGGTGCGTTCTGGCTGGATCGCACCGCCGCCGCGGTGCCCGGGCTGCACGATCCCGACGCGTTCGCCGGGTTGGCGGTGTTCGACCTGCGCTACCGGGAGCTGATCGCCGATCCGGTGGCGGCGGTGGCCCGGGTCTGCGCGTTCGCCGGACTGCCGTTCGACGCGCCGGCCCGGCAGGCGGTGCGGACCGCGGCCCAGACCGCGGCCCGCGGCGCCCCCGGCCGGCACCACTACCGACTGACCGACTACGGGCTCGACGAGGAACGGGTGCGCCGCCGCTTCGCCGACTACCGGGCCGCCTACCGACTGTGACCCATCCTTTCCGGTCGTTCCACCCCGCAGAAGGAGAGATGCCGTGCAGACCACCACGACGAACACCGAGGTTCCCGCACCGCGCAGCCCGGAGCCCGCGGCGCCGGCCAGCACGCCGATGGAGTTGGCGCTGCACGAGGTCGAGGCGGTGAACTCGGTCGCCGGTGACAACCCCGTCAAGATCGGGATTCTCTCGCCGATGACGCGCCCCGGCGACGCGATGGCGGGGGTGCTGATCTCCCGGGGCGCCCGCCTGGGTGCGGAGTACCTCCGCGAGCACGGAGGCGTCCTGGGCGGCCGGAACGTGTCGTTCGTCGCCTACAACGACATGGCCACCGCCGCCCAGGAGGGCTTCCCGCGCTCCGCCGTGGCGGGCCTGGCGAAGCTCGCCATGGTCGACGAGGTGCTCGCCGTGCTGGGCCAGTGGCACCTGCGGACCACCCCGTGGGTGGCGGAGATGTGCGAGAAGCTCGGCGTGCCGATGTTCGTGGAGAACGGGCACAGCACGGTGACCCACGGCCGGCGGACGATCTACCGCACCTACTTCTCCATCGCCGACCGGGTACCGCTGATGATGGACTGTCTGGCCGACATCGGTGCCCGCCGGATCGGCATGATCGCCCCCGACACGGTGTTCGGCAAGACCATGGCCGACACCCTTCAGGAGTACGGCGAGTCCCGGCACGGCATGGAGTTCCTCCGCTTCGACTTCGAGCAGGAGGTGGCGCTGGACTGGCGTGAGCAACTGCGCCAGATCAAGGAGTGGGCGCCGGACGCCTTCATCAACGGCGGGCTCAACGTCGTCGCCGGTGGCGGCCCGGTCGGCAACAGCTACCACATCCTCCAGCAGGCCATCGAGCTCGGTCTGCTGCCGGCGGTGCCGATGATGGTGACCTTCGGCTTCCCGATGCGCTCGCAGGACTACTGGCGGATGGCCGGCGCGGGCGGCAACGGGGTGATGTGGCCGGCGACGAAGTTCCGCCCCTCGTGGTCGGAGATGACCCCGATCGGCCGCTGGTTCACCGACCGGTTCATGCAGCGGTACGGCTTCGCGCCGCCGGACACCTGCCTGAGCGCGTTCACCGACGTGACGATCATCGGCCAGGCGCTGGAGGTGGCCGGCACCGACGGTCGCGAGGCGCTGCTCGACGCCCTGGAGTCCACGGAGTTCGACACCTGGCGGGGCCCGCTGCGCTTCGAACGGGGCGCCGAGCACTGGCACCACAACCCGCCGGAGCTGGTGGTCATGCAGTACCAGACGGTCGGCCAGACCTTCGACGACGCGGCGATCATCTATCCGCCGGCCCTGGCGGACAGCAAGTTCCGGCCCTCGGCGGCCGGCGGGGAACTGCCGTGACAACGGTTCCCGACGTGGTGGACCGGGCCGCCGGCCCACCACGCACCGCCGCCGGCACGGTCGTGGCCACCCTGCTCGCCCACGGCGTCGACCGGGTGTTCTGCGTGGCCGGGGAGAGCTACCTGGCGGTGCTCGACGAACTGCACGCCACGCCGGCGGTCGACGTGGTGACCAGCCGGCACGAGGCGTCCGCCGGGTTCGCCGCGGTGGCCGACGCGAAGCTCACCGGACGGGCCGGGGTGTGCCTGGTCAGCCGCGGCCCGGGAGCCACCAACGCGAGCATCGCCGTGCACTCCGCGTTGCAGGACGCCGTGCCGCTGGTGCTGGTGGTCGGCCAGGTGCCGCGGGTGGACCTCGGCACGGAGGCGTTCCAGGAGGTCGACTACGCGCGGGCCTTCAGCGCCCTGGCCAAGGAGGTCCTGGTCCTGCTGGAGCCGGCGCGGGCCGGCGAGTTCGTCGCCCGGGCGCTGCGGACCGCAGAGTCGGGCACCCCCGGCCCGGTGGTGCTGGTGCTGCCCGAGGACGTGCTGGAGATGCCGGACCCCGACGGTGCCGTCCCGGCGCGGTGGCAGCCCGCCGCGACCGGCGCCGCTCCGGCCGAGCTCGACCGGGTGCGGGAACTGCTGCGTCGGTCGGAACGTCCGCTGCTGCTGGCCGGTGGCGCACTGTCCGGGCAGACCGGTCGGCGGCTGCTGGCCGCCGCCGCCCACCGGCACCACCTGCCGGTGCTGACCAGCAACAAGCGGCAGGACCTGTTCGACAACCGGGATCCGTGTTATGCCGGCCACCTGCACAACAACACCCAGCAACAGCAACGGGACCTGCTCGGCCGGGCCGACCTGATGCTGGCCGTCGGCACCCGGCTCGACGACGTGACCACCCTGGGCCGGCGGCTGCCCGACCCGGGTGCCGCCGGGCCGGCCCTGGTGCACGTCTACCCGGACCCGCAGCGACTGGGCCGGGTCCACCCGCCGACGGTCGGGCTGGCCGGCGACCCGGTGGAGTTCCTGCGGCAGCTGGCCGCCGCCGAGCCGGCCGGGGTGGACGCGGGCCGGGTCGCCTGGGTCGACGAGCTGCACGAGTTGGAGGTGGCCAAGGCACGGTGGGCCGAACATCCCAGCGACGACGGCGTGGCGTTCGGCGCGCTGGTCGCCGGCCTCGACGAGCTGACCGGCGGTGACGTGGTGGTCACCCTCGACTCGGGCACCTTCACCAGTTGGCTCTACCGCTACCTGCGGCTGACCGGGGACGGCCGGATGCTCGGGGTCGGCTCCAGCGCAATGGGCTTCGGGGTACCGGCCGGGGTGGCCGCCGCGCTGCGCACCGGCCGGCCGGTGGTGGTGCTGGTGGGCGACGGCGGGTTCCTGATGACCGGCTCCGAACTGGCCACCGCGGTGAGCCGCCGGTTGCCGCTGATCGTGGTGATCGCGAACAACGGCAGCTACGGCACCATCCGGGCGCATCAGGAACGGGCGTACCCGGGGCGGGTCATCGCCACCGACCTGGACAACCCCGACTTCGTCGCGCTGGCCCGGGCGTACGGCGCGCTGGGCCTGGCGGTCGGGACCGAGCAGGACGTGGAGCCCTGCCTCGCCCGGGCGCTGGCGCACGGCGGACCGGTGGTCGTCGACGTACGGACCAGCCTCTCCTGGATCTCGGCGTACCGGCGGATCGACGTGAGCGGCTCGACCGGGGTGGGGGTGGGTGTCGCGTGAGCATGTACGAATCGTTGACCGGGCTGATCGGTGACACCCCGCTGGTGCGGCTGCGCCGGGTCGCCACGCCCGGCTCGGCGCCGCTCTACGCCAAGGTGGAGTACCTCAACCCGGGTGGCTCGGTGAAGGACCGGATCGCGCTGCGGATGGTCGAGACCGCCGAGGCCGAGGGGCTGCTGCTGCCCGGTGGGACGATCGTCGAACCGACCTCCGGCAACACCGGCGTGGGGCTGGCCATCGTCGCCCAGCAGCGGGGCTACCGCTGCGTCTTCACCTGCCCGGACAAGGTCTCCCGCGACAAGATCGACGTGCTGCGGGCGTACGGGGCGGAGGTGGTGGTCTGCCCGGCCGCCGTGCGTCCCGAACATCCCGACTCGTACCGCAGCACGGCCACCCGGATCGCCGCCGAGCGGCCCGGCGCGGTGCAGCTCAACCAGTACGCCAACCGCAGCAACCCGGAGTCGCACTACCACAGCACCGGGCCGGAGTTGTGGCGGCAGACGGAGGGCCGGCTGACCCACTTCGTCACCGGGATCGGCACCGGCGGCACGATCTCGGGCGCCGGCCGCTACCTGAAGGAGGTTTCCGGCGGGGCGGTGCGGATAGTAGGCGTCGACCCGGACGGGTCGGTCTACTCGGGCGGCGCCGGCCGGCCGTACCTGGTGGAGGGGGTCGGCCAGCCGAGCTACCCGGACTCCTACGACCCCTCGGTGGTCGACGAGATCATCCCCATCGCCGACCACGAGGCGATCCTGATGACCCGCCGGCTGGCCCGCCAGGACGCCCTGCTCACCGGCGGTTCCGGCGGGATGGCCGCCGCCGCCGCGGTCCGGGTCGCCGCGGCGGCGGGCCGCGGGCGCTGGTCGTGGTGCTGCTGCCGGACTCCGGCCGGGGCTACCTGTCGAAGATCTTCAACGACGACTGGCTGGCCGGGCTGGGCCTGCACGATCCGCCCACCGACCAGCCGAGGGTCCGCGACGCCGCGACCGGCGGCCACCCGGCGCTGATCCGGCCCGACGAGACCCTCGCCAACGCGGTGAAGCTGCTGCGCGACGCCGACGCCACACACCTGCTGGTCAGCGCGGCGCCGCCGCCGGTACGGCTGGCCGAGATCCTGGGCACGGTCACCGATGCGGTGCTGGCCCGGGCGTACGCCGCCGGCGCCGGCGCCGACGACCCGGTCGGCGCCCACCTGGGACCGGTGCCGCCGCAGGTCGGTGCCGGCATGCCGCTGCCGGACGTGGTCCCGATGCTGTCCGATCCGTCGTCCGCCGTGCTGGTGTTGGACGGCGGGCGCCCGCGTTGCCTGCTGACCGCCGGCTGCCTCGTCGAGTACCTCGCCGGGGGTCGGGCGGCGGGCACGTCCGCACCATCGCCGCTGGGGGAGCAGTGAACGCTGTCATCGAGTACGTGGACCCGGTCGAGGGGTTCCGTGGCTGGCTGGTCTACGACGGGTCGGACTGCCGGCTGGCCGCCGGCGGTTGCCGGGTGAAGCCGGGGCTGACCGTGGCGGACCTGGCCGAGCTGGCCGGCCGGATGACCCTGAAGGAGCGGCTGCTGGGCATCAACGTCGACGGCGCCAAGTGCGGCATCGACTACGACCCGCACGCACCCGGTAAGAGTGCCGCGCTGCGCCGGTTCCTCGGCTTCCTGCGCGGGCAGCTGATGACCCGCTTCAGCATGGGTTGCGACATGGGCACCCGCTGGGAGGAGCTGGAGGAGCTGGCCGCGCTGGAGGGCATCCCGTCGATCAAGTACGCGGTACGCGGGGCGCAGGGGTTCAGCGAGGCCGAGTTCGTCGCCCGGATGGGCCTGCTCGACCAGCACGTCGGCGCGTTGACGCTGGCGCAGCGCCGCGCCGGGCACGCCCTGGCCCAGGCGGCGGTGATGGCCGCCCGCGCCGGCGCCCTGCCCGGCCCGCTGTCGTGCACCCTGCAGGGCTTCGGCAACCTCGGCCGGGCGGCGGCGTACACGCTGGTGCAGGAGGGTGTCCGGATCACGGCGGTCGCCGACGAGTACGGCTGCGTCGCCGACCCGGCCGGGCTCGACGTCGCCGCCATGCTGGCCGAGCCGGCCGGTACCCCGGTGCCGCGGCTCGCCCCGCAGGCCAGGGGGCTGCCCGCCGCCGCACTGTTCGACCTATCCACCGACCTGGTGCTGCTGGCCGCCGGCGCCGACGGGCTGCCGGCCGAGCGGGCCGGCCGGCTGCCGGCCCCGGTGGTGGTGGTCGGTGCGAACTGCGGGCTGAGTCCGCAGGCGGAGCATGCCCTGCACCGGGCCGGGGTGCTGGTGGTGCCGGACTTCGTCGGCGGCATCGGCGGGTCCGCGTCGATGGAGGCGCTGTTCGGGCCGGCCCGCTGCCCGAGCCCGCGGGGCGTGCTCGACGGCGTGACGGAACTGATGCGCCAACTCGTCGACCACCTGACCGACGAGGCCCGGCGCCGCGACCTGCCGCTGCGGCAGGTCGCGTACGACACGGCCGCCGCCGCCCGGGTGGCCCTCGGCGAGCCGCCGTACGGCGGCAGCCCCTTCCTCACCCGACCACTGACCGCGACGAGCCACCCCGTCCGTCGCTGAACCACGGAGGCACCCATGTCCGTCACCCACGCCCACCCGGTCGACAGCTGCCGTCACGAGCGGGGCCACATCACCGACTCGCGCTTCTACGGCAACCGCTACGCGACGGCCGCCAGCCGGCGGATCTACTGCGACGTCTGTCGCAAGCAGCGCTGGCTCGACATCGAGGCGGCGTTGGCCCAGGCGCAGGGTGAGCTGGGCATGATTCCCGGTGCGGCCGTCAACGGCATCGTCTCGGCAGCCCGGCTGGAACGCATCGACCTCGACGCGGTGCAGGAGGAGATCGAACGTTCGGGCCACTCGCTGGTCGGGCTGCTCCGGGTATTCCAGGCCGCCTGCCTCGACGGCAGCGGCGAATTCATCCACTTCGGCGCCACCACTCAGGACATCCAGGACACCGGGCAGTCGCTGGAGATCCGGGACACCCTGGACGAGGTGGACCGCGAACTCGCCGAGATCCTCGCCTGCCTGGTCGAGTTGGCCGAGGAGCACGCCGACACGGTCGCGGTGGGGCGTACCCACGCCCGGGCCGCCCTGCCGATGAGCTTCGGGCTCAAGGTCGCCAGCTGGATCGACGAGATCCTGCGCCACACGGAGCGGCTCGCCACCGTCCGGTCCCGGGTGGTGGTGGCGCAGCTGTTCGGCGGCGCCGGGACCATGGCCGGTTTCGGCGGCGAGGGCATCGGCCTGCTGGAACGCTTCGCCGCCCGGCTGGGCCTGGGCGTGCCCACGATCGGCTGGCACGTGGCGCGCGACCGGATGGTCGAGTTCGTCACCACGCTCGCCATGGTCGCCGGCACCCTGGGCCGCATCGCCGACGAGATCCGCACCATCGGCCGGCCCGAGTTCGGCGAGGTCACCGAGCCGTGGCGGTACGGCAAGGTCGGATCGAGCACGATGCCGCACAAGCGCAACCCGGAGCGGTGCGAGCAGGTGGTGGTGATGGCGAGGCTCGCCGCCGCGCAGGCAGGTATCGCGTTCACCGGGATGATCGGTGACCACGAGCGTGACTCACGGTCGCTGCGGGTGGAGTGGGCGTGCGTGCCGGACGTGTCCCACTACACCCTGGCGGCCTGCGAGATCACCCGGGAGCTGGTCGCTGGCCTGACGGTCAACGTCGACCGGCTACGGGAGAACACCCGCGCCGTCGCCGACCAGCTCGCCTCGGAACGGCTGATGCTCGCCCTCGGCGCGCACGTCGGCAAGCAGACCGCCCACGAGCGGGTCTACGAGCTCAGCCAGCACGCCCACGACGCCGGCCGGTCGCTGCGGGAGTCGCTGGACGGCTGTGCCGACCTGCGCCGGCTGCTGCCGGACCAGGAGGTCGACGTCATCTTCGACCCGGCCCGTTACCTCGGCGCGTCCACCGACCTGACCCACCGCGCGGTGGCCGAGGCCCGCAAGTGGCTGGGAGGTCGTGAGTGAACGGTGACCTGCGACGGAACCGGACGGCCGGTCCCGGACCGGTGGCCGGCGGGCCACCCGGCCGCCCGGGTGGCCCGCCGGCCGGTCCCGGATCAGCCCCGGCCCATCAGGGCGCCCCCGTTGATCTGGATGATCTGACCGGTGACGAAGCCCGCACCGGCACCCGCGAGGTAGCCGACCAGGCCGGCGATGTCCGTGACGGTGCCGCCCCGGCCGACGGGCGCCTGCGCCGAGCGCTGCCGGTGGAACTCCGGCGTCATCCGGTCCCGGAAGAACTCGGTGCCGGCGACGTATCCGGGGGCCACCACGTTGACCGTGATCCCCCCGGCGGCGAGTTGGCCGGCCAGCTCCGTCGACCACGGGTGCAGCGCGGCCTTGGCGGCCCCGTAGGAGGCGTTGCCACGGAACGCGGCGATCGAGGTCACCGTGACGATCCGGCCGCCCGGGCGACGCAGGGCGGGCAGCAGCGCCTGGGTCAACAGCACCACCGGGAGCACGTTCCCGCCGAGGTTGCGCAGGTACTGCTCGCGGATGGTGGCCAGGTCGTCGGCCGGGTGCGGCGCGAAGTTGCCCCCGGCGTTGTTGACCAGCACGTCGACCGTACGCCCGCCGTCGGTGATCTCGTCGGCGGCCCGGCGTACGTCGTCGGGCTCGCACAGGTCGGCGGCGACCGCCCGGACGCTGCCGCCGCCGCGCGTCAGCTCCTCGGCGGCCTGCTTGAGCACCTCCGCCCGCCGGCCGAGCAGCACCACCTCGTGCCTCGCGGCCAACTCCGCGGCGATCGCCCGGCCGATGCCGGTGCCACCCCCGGACACCACGGCCAGCTTCGTCACACCGACCACCCCTCTCGCTCCTCGATGCCCGGGAGTATCCACCACCTCAGCCCGACGACGGGAGCCACCGCGTGAGCGCGCACGACCAGCACGGCGATCCGCTGCCCGAGACCGCGGCGGGCATCCTGGCCGAGGACCGGGCCCACCTCTTCTACTCCTGGTCGGCCCAGCGGCAACTGCGGCCGATGCCGGTGGCCCGGGCCCTCGGCTCGTACTTCTGGGACTACGAGGGCAACCGCTACCTCGACTTCGCCTCCCAGTTCGTGCACGTCAACATCGGCCACCAGCACCCGAAGGTGGTGGCGGCGATCCAGCGGCAGGCCGGGCGGCTGTGCACGGTCAGTCCCGCGTTCGGCAACGACCAGCGGGCGCGCGCGGCCCGGCTGATCGCCGAACGGGCCCCCGGCGACCTCGACCGGGTGCTGTTCACCAACGGGGGCACCGATGCGGTGGAGCACGCGGTGCGGATGGCCCGGCTGGTGACCGGCCGGCCGAAGGTGCTGGCCGCGTACCGCTCGTACCACGGTGCCTCGCAGCTCGCGCTGCACCTCACCGGTGACCCGCGCCGCTGGCCGGTCGACACCGGCGCGGCCGGGGTGGTCCACTTCTTCGGCCCCTACCTCTACCGCACCGCGTTCCAGGCGCGCACCGAGCAGGAGGAGGCGCAGCGGGCGCTGGCCCACCTGGAGCAGGTCGTCGCGCTGGAGGGGCCGGGCACCATCGCCGCCGTCATCCTGGAGCCGGTGGTCGGCACCAACGGGGTGCTGGTGCCCCCGGACGGCTATCTGCCGGGCGTGCGGGAGCTGTGCGACCGGCACGGGATCCTGCTGATCGCCGACGAGGTGATGGCGGGCTTCGGCCGCGCCGGACGCTGGTTCGCCGTGCAGCACTGGGACGTCGTACCGGACCTGATCACCTTCGCCAAGGGGGTGAACTCCGGGTACGTGCCGCTCGGCGGGGTGCTGATGGGCCCACGGATCTTCGAGGCGTTCGCCGACCGACCCTACCCGGGCGGGCTGACCTACTCCGGCCACCCGCTGGCCTGTGCGGCGGCGGTGGCCGCCATCACCGCGATGACCGAGGAACGGATCGTCGAGCACGCCGAGCACCTCGGTGCCGAGGTGCTCGGCCCCGGGCTGCGCGAGCTGGCCGACCGGCACCCGGTCGTCGGCGAGGTGCGCGGGCTCGGCGTGTTCTGGGCGCTGGAACTGGTCCGGGACCGCGAGACCCGCGAGATGCTGCCGCCGCTCGGTCCGCCGGGCGGTCCACCCGGCCCGATGGACGAGTTGGCGGCGGCCTGCCGCAAGCGCGGGCTGTGGCCCTTCCTGCACACCAACCGGGTCCACGTCCTGCCCCCGTGCACCGCGACCGAGCAGGAGGTCCGCGAGGGCCTGGACATCCTCGACGAGGCGCTGTCCGTCGTGGACGGCCAGCACCGATGACTACCGAACCCGAATCCGACCGTCGTCACCGCAGTCCGTGCCGAGGAGCGACATGAACCAGCACGCCCAACGCCTGTCCACCCTCACCGCCGAGCAGCGCGCGTTGCTGCTCAAGCAGGTCGGCGCCCAGTTGACCGAACGCCAGCGCCCGGCCACCCGGATCCCCGCCGCGCGCAGCCCGGTGGCCGCGCGCCGGTGTCCTACCTACAGGAACAGCTGTGGTTCCTCGACCAGCTGGTGCCCGGGCAGTCGACGTACAACGTGCCGTCGGTGTTCCGGCTGGAGGGGACGCTGGACCTGGCGGCGCTGCGCCGGGCCCTGGCCGACGTCGTCGATCGGCACGAGGCGTTGCGGACCACCGTCCGGGCCGAGAACGGCGTGCCGTACCAGCAGGTCGCCCAGCCGGGGGAGCAGCCGCACCAGCTGGTGGTGGACGATCTCAGCGACGTGGTGGATCCGGTGGCCCGGCTGGCGGAGGCACAGCGGCGGGTGCAGGAGGAGATCCGCCGTCCGTTCGACCTGGCCACCGGGCCGCTGTTCCGCTCGCTGCTGGTCCGTCTCGACGAGACCGACCACCTGCTCGCCGTCACCATGCACCACGTCGCCTCCGACGGCTGGTCGCAGGCGGTGCTCACCAACGAGCTGTCCGAACTGTACGCGGCCCACCACGCCGGCCGCCCGCCGGCGCTCGAACCACTGCCCGTGCAGTACGGCGACTACGCGGCCTGGCAGCGCAACCAGCTCACCGACGACGTCTTCGCCGGCCAGCTCGACCACTGGCAGCAGCGGCTGCGCGGGCTGCCCACCCTGGAACTGCCCACCGACCGGCCCCGGCCGGCGACGATGTCGTACCGCAGCGCCGCGGTGTCCCACACCCTCGACGGTGACCTGTTGCAACGGCTGCGCCAGCTGTCGGCCCGCAACAACACCACCCTGTTCATGACGCTGATGACGGCGTACCAGGCGGTGCTGGCCCGCTACAGCGGTCAGGACGAGATCGTCGTCGGCACCACCACCACCGGCCGCGAGCCGGCGGAGCTGGAACCGCTGATCGGCTACTTCGTGAACATGGTGGTGCTGCGCACCGACGTCGCCGACGACCCGACCTTCGGCGAGCTGCTGCAACGGGTCCGTGGCGTGGTGCTGGAGGCGTGGAAGCACCAGCAGGTGCCGTTCGAGAAGGTCGTCGAGCGGATCCAACCGGTCCGCGACCCGTCGCGCAATCCGCTCTTCCAGGTGGGTCTGCAACTGCTCGGCAGCGCCACCCAGAGCACCGAGCCGAACCTGCCCGGCCTCGCCGTCACCTCGCTCGACGCCAACCCGGGCGGCCACCCGTTCGACCTGTCCATCACCGCCACCGAGAGCCCCGACCAGCTGCGCCTGGTGGCCGACTACTCGGTGGACCTGTTCGACGAGCCACGGATGGCGCGGCTGCTGCGGCACCTGGAACGGGTGCTGCGCACCGCCGTCGACTCGCCCGACACCCCACTGTCGGCGCTGCCGCTGCTCGACGAGGAGGAGCGGACGCTGCTGCTGCACACCTGGCAGGGGCCGAAGGGGGAGCGGGCCCGCGAACCGGTGCACGTGCAGATCGCGCGGCTCGCCGCCGAACGTCCGGACCTGGTGGCGGCCACCATGGACGGTGCCGAGCTGACCTACGGCGAGTTGGATCGGCGCGCCCGGGTGCTGGCCCACCGGTTCCGGGCGCTCGGCGTGGGCCGGGACGACATCGTCGCGCTGCTGCTGGAACGGGGCTTCGACCTGATCGTCGGCATGGTCGCCGCGCAGCAGGCCGGCGGCGCCTTCGTGGTGATGGACCCCGGTCACCCGGTCCGCCGCATCGAGTTCATCCTCACCGACACCGCTGCCAAGGCGGTGGTCACCCGGTCCGCGTTGGCCGACCGGCTGCCGGAGGACACCACCGCCACGGCGGTGCTCGTCGACGCCGACTGGACGCGGCTGGAGCAGGCGGCTGCCGGCGCGGCGCCGCCGGACGAGCTGGCCGACGAGAACTCCCTGGCCTACGTGCTCTACACCTCCGGGTCGACCGGCAAGCCCAAGGGCGTGATGATCGAGCATCACGCGCTGAACACCTTCCTGCTCTGGCTCGGCAACATCTTCGACTTCGGGCCCGGCGACCGGCTGCTCCAGCACATGGCGCCGATCTTCGACTTCGCCGAGGGCGAGATCTTCACCGCGCTGACCCGCGGGGTGACAATGGTCTTCGTTCCCGAGGAGCACCGCACCGACCCGGACGTGATCGGGCGACTGCTGGTCTCCGAGCGGATCACCTACATCGGCGGGCCACCGGCCATCCTGGGCCGGATCCCGCCGGGCGCATACCCGGACCTGAAGTACATGATCGCCGGTGGCGAGGCGGTGACCGGTGACCTGATCAACCGGTGGAACACCCCGGGCCGCCGGTTCATCAACGGGTACGGGCCCACCGAGGCGGCCGTCGGCTGCATCTTCTACGAGTGCGAGCACCGCACCTGGGTCGGCCAGCCGCCGATCGGTCGGGCCATGCCGAACCGGGTGGCGTACGTGCTGGACCGGTGGAACAACCTCCAGCCGATCGGGGTGCCCGGCGAGGTGGTCACCGGCGGCGAGGGCCTGGCCCGCGGCTACCTCAACCGCCCCGAGCTGACCGCGGAGAAGTTCCTCGACGACCCGTACCGGCCGGGGGAGCGGATGTACCGCACCGGCGACCTCGGCCTGTGGACCGAGGACGGGCAGATCCAGTTCCTCGGTCGCATCGACACCCAGGTCAAGCTCAACGGGCTGCGTATCGAGCTGGAGGAGATCGAGTCGACGCTCACCGCGCACCCCGGCGTCGCCGAGGCGGCGGTGGCGCTGCGCGAGGACAGCCCCGGCACCAAGCGACTCGTCGGCTACGTGGTGCCGGCGGGTGCGGCGGCACCGGGCACCGAGGACCTGCGCGAGCACCTGCTGGCCGACCTGCCGCCGTACATGGTGCCGCACGCCTTCGTGGCCCTGGAGGTGCTGCCGCTGACCAGCGTCGGCAAGGTGGACCGCAACCGGCTTCCGGCGCCCGAGGAGGCCGGCCCCGCCGACCTGGTCTTCGTCGCCCCACGTACGCCGGCGGAGCAGCAGGTCGCCGAGATCTTCGCGGCGGTGCTGGGTGTCGAGCAGGTCGGCGCCGACGCGAACTTCTTCGAACTGGGCGGCAACTCGCTGATGGCGGCCCGGGTGCTGTCCCGGATCACCGAACTGGGCGGGGTCAGCGCGACCATGCGTGACTTCTACACCGGGCCACGGGTCAGCGAGATCGCGCAGCTGCTGGCCGGCGCCGCCGACGTGGTACCGGCCGCCGTCGACGCGGTACCGGCCGCCGTCGACGCGGTACCGGCCGGCGCCGCGGCAGCGCCAATGGCCGACCCGACACGGGCCCGGCTGGAGCAGGAGATCGCCGACCTGGAGCAGCGGCTGCGGGCCGCCCGGGCGGCGCTGGCCGGGCAGGACGGCCCGGATGCGGCGACGCCCGGCGGGCACGAGGGGCAGCGGCTGCCGCTGTCGCCGACGCAGGAGCAGCTGTGGTTCCTGGAACAGCTCGCACCGGGTCAGCCGACCTACCACATCCCGGTGCCGGTGCGGCTGACCGGGCCGCTTGACGCCGACCTGCTCGGGCGGGCGCTGACCGCCGTCGTGGCCCGCCACGAGGCGTTGCGCACGACCTTCGGCGCCGACGAGGACACCCCGTACCAGCTGGTGTCGCCCGCCGGTGAGGTGCCGATGCCGGTGCGCGACCTGGGCCCGGTCGACCCCGCCGACCGGGAGCAGGCGCTGCACGCCGAGTTGGCACGCGACGCCACCGCGCCGTTCGACCTGGGCCGCGACCTGATGCTGCGGGCCCGGCTGCTCCGCCTCGACGCCCAGGAGCACGTGCTGAGCCTGGTGCTGCACCACATCTGCGCCGACGGCTGGTCGGCCGGCGTGCTGGTGCGCGACCTCGCCGAACTGTACGACGCGCTGCGCCACGACCGGCAACCGCAGCTGCCCGGACTGCGCCTGCAGTACGCCGACCACGCGCTGGCCCAGCGCCGGCAACTCGACGGCGGTGAGCTGGAGCCGCAACTGGCGTACTGGGCGCGGCAGTTGGCCGACGCGCCCGTGCTGGACCTGCCCGCCGACCGGCCCCGCCCGGCCACGGCCAGCAACCGGGGGGCGTTGCTGGTGCACCGGATGCCCGCCGACGTGCTGCACGGGTTGCGCCGGGTGGCCCAGCGCGAGCAGGCCAGCACGTACGCGGTACTGCTCGCCGGCTTCAAGACGGTGCTGATGCGTTACACCGGGGTGGACGACGTGGTCGTCGGCACCGCCGGTGCCGGCCGTGGCCGGCCCGAACTGGAGGATCTGGTCGGCTTCTTCGTCAACATGCTCGCCCTGCGCACGGACCTCTCCGGTGATCCGAGTTTCGCGGCGGCGGTCCGGCGCACCATGGGCACCCTGCTGGCCGCGTGGGAGCACCAGGACGCACCGTTCGAGCGGGTGGTCGGCCGGCTCGGCCGGCGCCGCGACCCCAGCCGCAACCCGGTCTTCCAGGTCTCCATCGACCTGCTCAGCGGCGACCTGGTCGACTTCCGGTTCCCCGGGCTCGCGGCCGAGTTCCTCGACGTCGATCCCGGCGTGTCCCGCTTCGACATGGCCATCAACGCGTACGAGGAGACCGACGGGATCACCTTCCGGGTGGAGTACGCGACGGACCTGTTCGACACCCATCGGGTCGAGGCGATGTTCCGCCACCTGGAGCGGGTGCTGCGGGCCGCCGTCGACGCGCCGGACACGCCGCTGTCGGCCCTGCCGCTGCTGGACGACGACGAACGCGCCGAACTGCTCGCGTTGGCCGGTGGCGAGCGCCGCGAGCACCGCCCGACCACGCTGCCGGAACTGTTCGCGGCGAGCGTGACCCGCGGCCCTCAGGCCACCGCGGTGATCGCCGCCGAGGGCAGCCTGAGCTACGCCGAACTGGACGAGCGCAGCCGCCGGCTGGCCGCCCGCCTGCGTGCCGAGGGCGTGCGCACCGGTGACATCGTGCCGGTGCTGCTGGACCGGAGCGTGGCCGAGGTGGTCAGCGTGCTGGCGGTGCTGCGGGCCGGCGCGGCGTACGCCCCGATGGACCCGGCCGCGCCGCCGAGCCGGCTGGCCTTCCAGGTCCGCGACACCGGCGCCCGGGTGGTGGTGGGCGACGCGGCGCTGGCCGGCACGTTGGCCGGGGTGACCGCGGTCGATCCACACGCCGACGTGGCACCGGCGGGCGACGAGCCGGGGCCGGCGGACCTGTCGCCCTCCTCGCTGGCGTACGTGCTGTTCACCTCCGGCTCGACCGGCGAACCGAAGGGCGTGCTGATCGAGCACGGCATGGTCGCCGGCTATCTGGAGTGGATGGTGCCGGATTTCGCGGTCGGCCCGCAGTCCCGGGTGCTGCACTGCTGCGCCCCGGTGTTCGACCTGGCCGTCGGCGAGATGTTCAGCGCACTGGCGGCCGGGGCGGCCGTGGTGGTGGCCGGCCGGGACGACGTGCACCGGCCGGGCGCGTTGATCGAGCTGGCCCGCGACACCGGTGCGACGCACGTCTTCACCACACCCACCGTGCTGGGGCTGCTCGACCCCGCCCGGCTGCCCGCGCTGCGCTCGGTGATGATGGCCGGCGAGCCGGCCCCGCCGTCGCTGGTGGCAGCATGGAACGTCGACGGTCGGCGGGTGTTCAACCTGTACGGCCCGGCCGAGGCGACCGTCGGCTGCACCTGGTACGAGTGCCCGACCGGTGCCGAGCCGGCCCCACCGGTGCCGATCGGCCGGCCGATGCCGAACCGTCGGGTGTACGTCGTCGACGACACCGGGCAGCTGGCCCCGGTCGGCGTGCCCGGCGAGCTGGTCATCGCCGGAATCGGCGTGGCGCGCGGCTACCTCGACCGGCCCGAGCTGACCGACGCCGCGTTCGGCGCCGACGAGCGGGCCGGCCAGGGCGGGCGTACCGCAGTGGTGACCTGGGGCGGTGGAACCGGGCCGGGCAACTGGAGTTCCTCGGCCGCCGCGACGGTCAGGTGAAGCTGCGCGGCCTGCGGGTCGAGCTGGGCGAGGTCGAGCACGCGCTGCGGACGGTGCCCGGCGTGCGGCGTGCCGCCGCGGCGGTGCACGGCACGGGCGCGGCGGCGGTCCTGGTCGGCTACGTGGTCGGCGACCTCTCCGACGCCGACGTCGAGTCGCTGCGGCCGGCGCTGGCCGGGAAGCTGCCCGGCTACCTGGTGCCGAACGTGGTGCTGCGCCTGCCGGAGTTGCCGCTGACCCGCACCGGCAAGGTGGACCGCAAGCGGCTGCCCGCGCCGGAGGCCGGCGCCGCGCGGACGGCCTACGTCCCGCCGGGCACCGACGACGAGCGGGTCGTGGCCGGCGTCTTCGCCGAGTTGCTCGGCCTGGAGCGGGCCGGCCGTGACGACGAGTTCTTCCTACGTGGCGGCAACTCGTTGCAGGCGATCCGGGCGGTGGGCCGGCTCAACGACGCGCTCGGCGTGCCGCTGACCGTGCGGGACTTCTACACCGCACCGACCGTCGCGGCCCTGGCGGACCTGGCCGGGCGGCGGCGGGCCGCCGAGCAGGCGGCGCAATGGCAGCTGCTGGACGAGATCGAGCAGCTCAGCGACGACGAGGTGGAACGGCTGCTGGCGGCGGACTGATCGCCGGTCGCACCGCTGGGCCCGCCGCCACGGCGGCGGGCCGGCGGTGTCCTGAGAGGAGTGAGATGTCCGACGAGACCTTCGACGGCAGGGTCGCCCAACTGGACGAGCGCCGGCGGCTGCTGCTGCAACGGCTGCGCGAGCAGCGCCGGCAGCAGCCGGCGACGATCGGTGCCCGGCCGGCCGGCGACGAACGGGTGCCGCTGTCGCGGGCCCAGGAGCAGCTGTGGTTCCTGGCCCAGCTCGCCCCGGCCGAGCCGACGTACAACCTGGTGCAGGCCTCGTACCTGGCCGGCGAGCTGGACAGCGGGGCGTTGCGGCGGGCCCTGGACGAGGTGGTCCGCCGGCACGAGGCGTTGCGCACGGTCGTGGAGACCGCGGACGGCGAGGCGTACCAGCGGGTGCTGCCGCCCGGCCCGGTCACCCTGGCCACCGGCGACGTGTCCCACCTGCCGCCCGGCGAGCGCCGCGCGGCGACCCTGGCCCTGTTGCAGGAAAAGGAGGTGCACCGCCCGTTCGACCTGGCCGCGGGGCCGCTGTTCCGGGCGCGGCTGGTGCGGCTCGGGCCGACCGAGCACGCCCTCGCCCTCGCCGTGCACCACATCGTGGTGGACGGCTGGTCGATGGGCCTGGTCATCCGCGAGCTGGGCGCCGCCTACGACGCCTACCGCCGCGGCGGCCGGCCCGAGCTGCCCCCGCCGCCGCTGCAGTACCCGGACTTCGCCCGTTGGCAGCGCCGGCACCCGGCGCCCGCCGACCTGGAGGTCCACCTGCGGTACTGGGCGGACCGGCTGGCCGACCTGCCCACCCTGGAGCTGCCCACGGACCGGCCGCGGCCGGCCACCGCGTCGTTCACGGGCGCGATGCTCGACCACCCGCTGGACCCGCAGCTGCACGCCGGGGTGCAGGCGCTGGCGAAGGAGGCCGGCGCGAGCCCGTTCATGGTGCTGGTGGCGGCCTTCGGCGCGCTGCTCGCCCGCTACACCGGCGCCGACGACCTGGCCGTCGGCACGACCTTCGGCGGGCGCAGCCGGCCGGAGCTGGAGGGCGTGGTCGGGTTCTTCGCCAACATGGGCGTGCTGCGGCTGGACGCCTCCGGCGATCCGAGCTTCGCCACCCTCGTCGACCGGGCCCGGGACACCTGCCTCGGCGCCTGGGAACACCAGGACGCCCCGTTCGAGCGGGTGGTGCAGCGCCTCGCGCCACCCCGCGACCCGAGCCGCAACCCGCTGTTCCAGGTGGCCGTGCAACTGCTCGACGGGTCCACCTGGGGCGGGCCGGCGCTACCCGGCACCGACAGCGACCCCGTCGACCTGCGACTGGACCGGTCCCGCTTCGACATGATGGTCAGCCTGATCGACCACGGCGACCGGTACTCGGTGCTGACCGAGTACTCGACCGACCTGTTCGAGGCGCGGCGGGTACGCACGATGCTCGACCACCTCGCCCGGCTGCTCGACGCCGGCCTGGCCGACCCGGGCACGCGCCTGTCGCGGTTGCCGCTGCTCGACCCCGCCGAACGGGAACGGGTGCTGGCCGTCGGCGCCGGTGAGCGGCGGGAGGTGGCCGCGGCCACCGTCCTGCAGCTCGTCCGCGCTCAGGCCGAGCGCACCCCCGATCTGGTGGCGGTGCGACACGGCGACGACGAGCTGACCTACCGCGAGCTGCTGGACCGGGCCGTCCGGCGGGCGGCCGGGCTGCGGGCCGCCGGGCTGCGCCCCGGCGACCGGGTTCCGGTGCTGCTCGACCGGGGCGTCGACGAGGTGCTGAGCCCGCTGGCGATCTGGCACGCCGGCGGGGTGTACGTCCCACTGGACACCGCGGCGCCGCCGAACCGGCTGCGCCGGATCCTGACCAACTGTGCGGCCCGGCTGCTGCTGACCCGTGTCGAACACGCCGCCGGGGTGCCGGACGGGCCCTGGCGGACGCTGCTGCTCGACTCCGGCGACCTCGACTCCGGCGACCTGGCCCCGGATGTCACCGCCGGAGCGGACGGACCCGGGCCCGACGATCTGGCGTACGTGTTGCACACCTCGGGCACGACCGGGGATCCGAAGGGCGTCCAGCTGCCGCACCGGGGATTCGTCACCTACCTGGACTGGATGCGGGACCTGTGGCGCTGCGGGCCCGGCGACCGGGTACTGCACGGCTGCGCGCCGGTGTTCGACCTGGCCGCCGGGGAGGTGCTGGCGGCGCTCACCTCCGGCGCCACCGTGGTCGTGATCGGGAAGGATCGGCTGCTCTCACCGGACGGGCTCGCCGGCGTGCTGGAGCAGGAGCGGATCACCCACCTCTTCCTGACCCCGACCACCCTCGGCCTCGCCGAGGGGGACACCGACCGGTTCGGCGCGCTGCGGGAGGTGCTGGTCGGTGGGGAGGTCTGCCCCGCCGACCTGGTCGCCCGCTGGGCGCGCCCCGGACGGCGACGGTTCGTCAACCTGTACGGCCCGACCGAGGCCACCGTCGGCTGCCTCGCACACGACTGCACCGACTGGTCGGCGTCCACCCCACCGCCCATCGGCCGGTCGATGCCGAACCGCCGCACCTATGTGGTCGACCGCTGGGACAATCCGGTGCCGCCGGGGGTGCCGGGGGAGATCCTGGTCGGCGGTGCGGCGCTGAGCACCGGCTACCTCAACGACGTCGGGCTGACCGCGCGGCGGTTCACCGGCGATCCGTTCGTCCCCGACGGGCGGGTCTACCGCACCGGGGACCGGGGGCACTGGGACGCCGACGGGCGGCTGCACTTCGACGGCCGGTTGGACGGGCAGGTCAAGCTGCGCGGGCTGCGCGTCGAACTGGACGAGATCGAGGCGACGCTGAGCCGGCACCCGGCCGTCACGCGGGCCGCCGTGACGGTGGTACGCGACGGCAACGGGGTGCAGCGGCTCGTCGGGTACGTGGTGGACGCGGCCGTTCCGGCCGACGACGTGGCACTGCGTACGCACCTGGCCGCGGAACTGCCCGCGCACCTGGTGCCCGGCCACCTCGTCCGGTTGCCGGCGTTGCCGCTGACCACCAGCGGAAAGGTCAACCGGCGGATGCTGCCGGCCCCCGAGGCCGGGGACGTGGACGAGGTGGGCAGCGCACCGACCGGTACGACCGAACGTCAGGTCGCGGAGATCTTCGCCGAGGTGCTGGGGGTGGCACGGGTCGGCGCGGAGGCGTCCTTCTTCGACCTGGGCGGGCACTCGTTGCAGGCGGCCCATGTGCTGTCCCGGGTCGCCGGCCGGCTCGGCGCGTCGGTGCCGCTGAAGCAGTTCTACACCACTCCCACGGTCCGCGCGGTGGCCCGGCTCGCCGGCCACGGTCCGGTGGCCGACGCCTCGCCACTGGTCAGCCTCAAGCCGGGCGGTTCGCGGCCCCGGCTGTACTGCCCGCACGCGGTTTCCGGCTCGCCGTACTGGTACCTGCCGTTGAGCCGGGCGCTGCACCCGGAACAGCCGATGGACGGCTTCGAGGCGCCGGGTCTGGAGGGGGACGCCGATCCGATCGACGACCTGGTGGTCCTCGCCGGGCGGTACGTCGCCGCGCTGCGGGAACGGCAGCCGCACGGGCCGTATCTGCTGGCCGGCTGGTCGATGGGCGGTTTCCTCTGTTTCGAGATGGCCCGGCAGCTCGCCGCGGCGGGCGCGGCACCGGACCTCGTCGTGATGATCGATTCCAACGAGCCCGGCCCGCTGCCGCTGCCGGGTGAGCGGCAGGTGATGGAGACCTTCGTGGCCGACCTGGCCGGGCTCTCGGGTTCCCCGGCGCCCGTCCTGGGCGCCGAGGTGGTGGGCGCGCCGGACCCGATCGGGGCGCTCACGGCCTTCCTGGTCCGGCACGGCCTGATCCCGCCGGACGTGCGGACCGACTTCGTCGCCCACCGGTACGCGGTGTTCCGCGCGAACATGCGGGCGATCTACGGCTACCAGCCGGCCCGGTACCCGGGCCGGACGGTGCTGGTGCAGGCGGAGCGGGAGGCCAGTCGTGCGGCCTGGCGCCGGTGGGCGCCGGAGCTGGAGACGCTCACGCTGCCCGGCGACCACTACTCGATGTGGTCCCCGGCGAACCTGCCCGCGCTGGCCTCGCTCATCGACACCCAGGTCGACCGGGTTCTCGGCGTCGGCTGACCCCGGTCACCCCTGATCGGCTGGGTTCCGGTGACTCCCGCTCCGACGCGGGGTCACCGGGATCCAGCCGGTCGAGGAAGTCCCGGCGCGAGCGTGACGTGGGGACACGGACGCTGTCGACCTGATGGCGTGGACGGATCGGGCGGGGCCGGGGACGACGCCGGTCACCTCGCGGTGGGCTGCGCTCCGCTCGGTGCGGGTGCCTCGTCGACCGGGTCCGGCGCGGTCTCCTCGGCCGCGCCGGTGACCTCGGCAACCGCCTCGGCCTGCACGCGGGTGGACAGCCGCCAGGTCCGGTAGGCCAGCAGGAAGCCCAGCATCAGCAGCCCGGCGTCGATCCAGAGACTGCGGCTGAGCCCCAGAGCCGAGCGGCTCGGGTCGTTCTCGGCGGTGGCCAGGTAGACGCCGCCCACGACGACCACGCTGATCACGCTGGCCAGCAGGGTCCCGGTGGAGACCAGGGCCGACAGTGCGGCGGCGTAGCGTGGGCCGACCGTCGCGGCCGTCTGCTCCACCAGCGTGCTGAAGCCGGCCGCCATCCCCGCGCCGGCGAGCAGCAGCAGTGCCGACACCACCGGGATGGGCCAGCCGCCGGCGACGACGATCGCCAGGGCTGCCAGGGCCAGGGCGAAGACGAGCAGGCCGGCCACGGGCAGCGGCCGGTGCAGTCGCTTCGGCAGGCGCGTCCAGGTGAGGCTGACCGCCGCGAAGCCCACCGGGTACGGGATGAACATCAGCCCTGCCTGCAGCGGTGTGTAGCCCAACCCGTTCTGCACGTGCAGGGTGAGCGGGAACAGCACCCCGGCGAAGGCGAAGTTGAGGATGCAGCACGCCAGCAGCCCGGACTTCACCCCCCTCGGGCGCAGCGCGTCGATCTCCAGCACGGGCTGCCCGCCGCGGGCGCCCAGCCGCAGTTCGTAGCGGACGAACAGGACGAGCCCGACGGTGCCGGCGGCGATGCTCGCCGGCGCCCAGGCCGGCCACCCCTGCTCGCGTCCGAAGACCAGCGGCGCGACCACGGCACCCATCGACGTGGCGAGCAGCGCGATGCCCGCGAAATCGGGCCGGAACCGCCCGGTGGGGGTGTGCGCCGGCAGGTAGCGCGGTGCCGCCGCCAGCAGCGCCAGGCCGATCGGCACGTTGACCAGGAAGGCGGCGCGCCAGCCGCTGCCCAGCACGTCGGCGCTGACGATCACCCCACCGGCGATCTGGCCGGCGGCCACCCCGAGGGCGAGGACCATGGAGTAGAGCCCGATGGCGCGGGCCCGGGCCGACCCGCTGAAGACGATCTGGATGACCGAGAGGACCTGCGGGACCATCATGGCCCCGAAGGCACCCTGCAACAGGCGGGCGGCGACGAGGGTGCCCGCCGTGGGCGCAATGCCGCAGAGCAGCGAACTGGCGGTGAAGCCGGTGAGGCCGATCATGAACAACCGCCGGTGGCCGACGTCGCCGCCGAGGCGGGCGCCGGTGACGACGAGGACCGCGAACATGAGTGTGTATCCGGACAGGATGAGTTGCAGCACGGCGCCGGAGGTTTGTAGGTCGTCCTTGATGGTCTTGGTGGCCACCGCGACGATGGAGTTGTCCATCGTCGCCATGATCTGCGCCACCAGGAGAATGAGCAGCACCAACCGGGCGCCACGCGGTCGAGATTCGTCCTCAGTGGACATCAATGCTCCTCGTCGGATGGGATGGCGGGGTTCGCCGGCCGAGGTAGAGATTTCCGTGCCGACAGTGGTTACGCAACTACGTGGCGGTGGGTGTCGCGCCGGCTGTCCGCGCCTCCTCCGCCGCGCCGTCGCTCGGCACGGCGGCGAGCCGGGCGGTCGCCGCGCCCACGGCCGGGCCCGCCACCGGCGGCGCGGCCGGCCCGGCGGGCTCGGTGGGCGGTGGGTCGTCCGCCCGGTCGACGTCGGCCGCCGGCGGCGCCAGCGGTCCGACGGACGCGCCCAACTCCGGCCCGAACGCCAGCAACAGCCCGGCCGCGACCAGACACAGCACCCCCAGCGCGATGGCGGGGACGGCCAGCCCGCCGCCGAGGGAGAGGATCAACAGCATGGCGGACGGCCCGAGGATGCCGCCGACCTTGGTCGCCGCCCCGGCGAAACCGGAGCCGGTGGCCCTCGTCGCGGTCGGGTAGATCTCCGCGCTGTACGGCAGCAGCATCGCGTTGACCGCCGACAGCGCGAGCACCAGCAGCCCGATGGAGGCCAGCAGCAGCGTCTGCCCGGCGTCGCCGACGCTCCAGACGGCGACACCGCCCAGCCCGACGCCGGTGACCAGGATGAACAGCGCCAACGCACGGCGACCGCTCCAGCCCGCGTAGAGCAGCACGACGAGTGCCAGCGCGGGAGTGGAGTAGAGCGCCGAGTCGGCCAGCAGCCCGCTGGCGACCCCGCCGGCCAGGCCCGCCTCGCGCAACTGGGCGGGCAACATGACCAGGAAGCCGAAGTTCACCAACCCCCAGACGATGCCGACCACACCGATCACGGAGGTCACGACGGGGTACCTGCGCAGCAGGGTGGCCATGCCGGGGCGGGTGGCGCCGGGGTCGACGGCGGCCGGCGGGGTGGCGCCGAGGTGCGAGCCGTACCGGCGCAGCACCGCCTCGGCCTCGGCGCGCCGGCCGGCGCGCAGCAGGTAGAGCGGGGACTCCGGGATCAGCGGCGCCAGCACGAGCAACAGCAATCCGGAGGGCAGCCCGATCAGCCAGAGCGAACGCCAGGTCAGCGCCGGCTCAAGGTAGTGTGCGGCCTCGCTGGCCGCCAGATAGCCGCCCAGGCCGCCGATGCTGCCGACGGTGACCGCCACCCAGCCCCGATGCCGGCGCGGGGTCAGCTCGGCGAGCAGCGTGAACACCAGCGGCAGCAGGCCACCGGCGGAGGTGCCCATCGCGAAGCACATGACCAGGTTCCACTCGAAGCTGGGCATCGCACCGCACGCCGAGGTCGCGATGAACAGCAGGGTGGCCAGCAGCAGGGCGGTACGCCGGCCGTACCGGTCGCCGAGCAGGCCCCAGAGGACCGAGCCGACGGCGGTGCCGGTGAGCGCGACCAGTGGCAGGATCGAGACCGCCTCGAGCGACATGTGGTACTCGTCGCTCATGCCGGGCATGACGAAGCCGAGGGTGAGCGGCTTCATGATGTCGACCACCAGGGCGATGGTCAGCACCGCGCAGGTGACGGCGTAGGCCGGACGCAGCCGTCCGTGCTCGATGGACTCCACGGTGACGCTCTCGGCGTCCGGTCGCTGCACCCCCCCGAACAGCGCCCGCCCGGCCACCACCATGCCGACAAGGAGCAGCGCCATGCCGAGCAGCATGGTGGGCGTCCACATCTCCATCGGCTCGCCCGCCGGCATGCCATCCATTCCCGGCATGCCGGCCGCCCCGGTCTCCGCACGGCCGTGGTCGATCATCATCTTGACGTCGGGCAGTTGGGTCAGGACGCCGGCCGTCACCAGCGCCACGCCGAGCAGGAATCCGAGCTGTCCGCGTCGCTTCGTGGGTGCGCCGTCAGTCGTGCGGATCACGGGCATGGAGAGCCGACCTCCGAGCTGTCACGAGGGGAAGAGTGAACGTCGGTCAATTGGCGACGAGCGAAATCTACCGAGCACTTTCCTCGGTGACAACCATCGATTTTACGGCGCATTTCGACGGGTGCTTCTGGATTGCCGCCTCCCGCGCCGCCTCACCCTGTTTCGGGCCGATTTGGCGGCCTCTGTTCGATCGGTCGAGCGGCTTCGTTGCAGACCTACATAGATCGATGCTAGGCTCACCCGAGTGCCCAGGATGACCCGGCGGGCGCACTTCCCACGTGCCGCAGGCACCGAACCTTCCCAGCTCAGATCGTTCCTCGCTGCCGGTCTCGGCGCGGCAGCCCCGGCGGTGATCGCCTGTCGGCTCGACCCGTTGCAGCGCCCCGTACGGGCTCGGAATGAAGCGTCGCGTCGCCGTTTCGACTATTCTCCCAGCGTCATTTGATTGTGCGCTCCCGTCAATCTTCGCGTAACATTCACCTGGCCTGCATAAATGGTGAGCAGGGGCATGGCAACCACTCGACGGTCCAGCGTCGTGGACGCCGACTCGTGGAGTTGCGGGGTGAACTGCACCGATTCCTGGAAATCGTGCCGAGATTGTCCCGTAGGCGATCGTTCGGTGATCCGGGGCCCGCCGGCGAGAACGGACGCCACCGCCACCGCCGGTGGCCGTCGACGGCTCCTCCCGGGCCGCCGCCCCGAGGCAACATCCATCACCGTCGGTATCGAAAGGATTGCCGAAGGGGCCGGGGTGAACCGGCCCCATCCCTGTTGTGCCAGCATGGAGGACATGCCCATCCAGCCCGCCCGACTGGCGATCACGGAAAGTGACAACTTCGAGTCGGCTGACGAGTTCGTCGGCGCGCTCGTCTCGCTGAGCCGGGTGATGGTGGCCGTCGCCACGCGGACACTGGCGCGCATCGACGCCGACGTGACGCTGCAGCAGTTCCGCACGCTCGTGGTGCTCGTGCCGGGGCCGCAGCGGGTGGTCGATCTGGCGAACCTGCTCGGTGTGCAGTCGTCCACCGCCACCCGGATGTGCGACCGGTTGGTCCGGAAGGGACTGGTGGCGCGCCACGAACGGCTGGCCGACCGGCGGGCCGCCTGGGTCGGGCTGACCGTCGCCGGCAAGGAACTGGTCGGGCTGGGGATGCGGGCCCGGCAGCAGGAACTGGAGCGGATGCTCGCCGACCTGCGCTTCGGTGATGCCGGGCAGGCCACCGCCGCGCTGGGCGCGGTGCTGCGCGCCGCCGGCGAACTCACCGACGACGCCTGGTGGCGGCAGTGGGCGGACTCGGTGGCCGACTGACGACGGTCAGGCCAGCCGGTGGTCGAGCCCGTCGAGGTCCGCGACGAACCACACCTGGGTGCCCCGGTTGGACTCGGTCACCAGATCCCGCAGAAAGCGACGTCGGAAGGTCTGGCCGGCGCGGTCACCGAACTCAAGCGGCGGCCCGGCCGGGGAGTTGCAGGTGCGCGGCAGCGGCCGGCTCGCCGCGTCGCTGATGCGCGAGGGGCTGATCGACGCGTACCACCTGTTGGTCTTGGTCACCGCCGGCCGTCGCGCCGCCCGGTGGGCGACACGTTCCTGGATGGACCTTCTCCGCACCTTCGACAACGACTACCATTACGTCTTCGTGCCGGTCCCGCGCGGACCGACCGGCCGCCGACGAGATGGGGTGGACGATGGCCGCCGAGACCGAACCCGACGCCGGTGGTCGGGGGCTGCTCCGGTCGCTGCTGCACTCGGAACGGCACCGGCTCGCCACCGCCGTGCTGCTCGCCGTCGCGGCGGTGGCGTGTCAGCTCGTGCCGTACCTGATGGCCTACCGGGTCGCCGTCGAGCTGGTCACCGAGGCGGCCCCCGACGGCAACGCCCTGATCCGGTACGCCGTCATCGCGCTGGTCGCCATCGCGGCCGGCACCGCGCTGATGGGCGGCGCCCTGGCCATCAGCCACGTCTGCGCGTACCGACTGCTGCACCGGCTGCGCCAGCGCATCGCCGAACGGCTCGGGGTGCTGCCGCTCGGCGAGGTGACCCGGCGCGGCAGCGGTGGGATCGGCAAGCTCGCCATGGAGGACGTCGAGCGGATCGAGGTCTTCGTCGCGCACATGCTGCCGGACGCGGTCGCCGCGCTGACCGTGGTCGCCGCCACCACGGTCTGGCTGTTCGTCATCGACTGGCGGCTGGCGCTGGCCGCGGTGGCGGTCGTCCCGCTGGCGATGCTCGCGATGCGGCGGGCCACCCGTGGATCGGGCGCCTGGGTGGCCCAGTGGCACGGCGCGGGCATGGCCATGAACCAGGCCGTCACCGAGTTCCTGCACGGCATCAAGGCCGTCAAGGTGTTCAACCGGCAGAGCGACACGGTGGCCCGGGCGACCGACGCGGTACGCCGGTACGTCGACGCGGAGACCCGCTGGGGAAAGGCCTTCCTGCCGGGCGGTGCGGCGTACTTCACGGTGATGGCGGCCAACGTGGTGGTCGTCGTGCCGGTGGGGCTCTGGCTCTACCGCGCCGGCGCCGTCGACCTGCCCACGCTGCTGCTGTTCCTGCTGCTGTCCCTCGGCTACACCGCGCCGCTGACCAAACTCACCGGCTACGGCTCGCAGCTGCGTCAGGTGCGGTTCGGCACCGACGAGATCGCCAGATTGCTGGACACCCCGGCACTGCCGGACACCGGCCGCCGGCTGCCGCTGGGCCCGGCCACGGTCGAGCTGACCGGAGTCTCGTTCGGCTATCACCCCGACCGGCAGGTTCTGAACGGGGTGGACATCCACGCCGAGGCGGGCCGGGTCACCGCGATCGTCGGGCCGAGCGGCTCGGGCAAGACCACCGTGGCGCGCCTGGTGTCCCGGTTCTTCGACGTCTCCGCCGGTAGCGTGCGCGTGGGCGGCGTCGACGTCCGGGAGATGGCGGTCGACCAGCTGATGGACACCGTCGCGGTGGTGTTTCAGGATCCCTTCCTCTTCCACGACACCGTCCGGGCCAACCTCACCCTGGGCCGGCCCGACCTGGCCGACGAGGCGGTGCACCGCGCGGCCCGCGCGGCCCGCTGCCACGACTTCATCCTCGCCCTGCCGCAGGGGTACGACACCGTGGTCGGCGAGCGGGGCGCGACGCTGTCCGGTGGCGAACGCCAACGCATCTCCATCGCCCGCGCGCTGCTCAAGGACGCACCCGTGGTGGTGCTCGACGAGGCCACCGCGTCCACCGATCCGGAGAACGAGGTGTGGATCCAGGAGGCGGTGGCGAACCTCGCCGCCGGGCGCACCCTGCTGGTCATCGCCCACCGGCTCACCACCGTGCGGGACGCCGACCAGATCGTGGTGATGACCGACGGCCGGGTGACCGAGAGCGGGCGCCACGACGAGTTGCTGGGCGCCGGCGGCACGTACGCCGGGCTCTGGGCCGATGCCACCACCAGTGCCCGATGGAGCCTCGGCGTCAGCGGCGAGCGGAGCGGAGCACACGCATGACGACCCTGACGTCGACGCCGGCCACCCGGCCGACCGGCACGGTGGCCGGGCGTACCCTCGCCCTGATCCGGCGGCTGTGGTCGCTGTCCGACCCCCGGTTGCGCCGCCAGCAGTTGTGGGGCATCGCCGCCCGGATGGCGGCGGCGGTCTGCACCGCGGTCCCGATCTGGCTGCTGGTGGTGGTCCTGCAGCGGTTGCGCGAGGCCAACCTCGGCGGCCCGGAGATCAGTCAGCGTGAGGTGCTGTGGTGGAGCACCGGCGTGGTGGCCGCGGTGCTCGGCCAGTTCGGCTTCGACCTGCTCGCCCAGCGGCAGAGCTGGGTGGCCTCGTTCGAACTTCTCGGCGAGTTGCGCCTGCGGGCCCTGGAACACCTGCGCCGGCTGCCGCTGGGCTACCACACCAGACGGCAGAGCGGCGACCTCACCGCACTCGTCACGCATCACCTCAGCGAGCTGGAGCCGGTGGTCTTCGGGGCGATCCCCACCATCATCGGAGCGGCCCTGCTGCCCCTGGTGATCGCCGTCGGCCTGCTGCTGGAGGACTGGCGGATGGGCCTCGCGGCGCTGGCGACCATTCCGCTGGCGATGCTGGTCTACGCGTGGTCGCAGCGCACCTTCGCCCGGCTGGCCGCGGAGCGCGCCGAGGCCAGCGGCCAGGCCGCCGCCCGCTTCCAGGAGTACGTCTCCGGGATCGCCGTCGCCCGCGCGCACGGTGCCACCGGTGACCGGGCCGGACGGCTCGCCCGGGCCCTGCTGCGGCACCGGGAGGCCAGCACCGGGCTGGTGAGCCGGCTGGTCGTGCCGCTGGTGCTCTTCCTCACCGTGATCGAGCTGGGCCTGCCCGTGGTGCTCCTGGCCGGCGCCTTCCTGCTGATCGGCGGCGACCTGGCACCGGCCACCTTCCTGGTGTTCGCGGTGCTGTCGCTGCGCATCCACGGACCGCTGCGCGCGATGGGCGAGCAGACCGAGAGCCTGCGGGTCGGTGAGGCGGCCGTCGACCGGCTCGGCGCCCTGCTGGCCGAGCCGGTGCCGGCGGAGATCCGCACCGGCGCGGCCCCGCAGGGGCACGACGTCGCTTTCGAGGGCGTCTCCTACACCTATCCGGGTGCGGTCCGGCCCGCGCTGCGCGACGTCAGCTTCGAGGCACCGGCCGGTACGGTCACCGCGCTCGTCGGCAGCAGCGGCGCCGGCAAGACCACCTGCCTGCACCTGCTGGCCCAGTTCTTCACCCCCGACGCCGGCGCCGTCCGCATCGGCGGGACCGACATCCGGGAACTGGACACCGGGACCCTCTTCGACGCCGTGACCGTGGTGTTCCAGGACAGCTACCTGTTCAGCGAGTCCGTCTGGGACAACATCCGGTTCGGCCGGCCCGGCGCCAGCGACGAGGAGGTGCGTCGGGCCGCGGCACAGGCCCGGGTGGACGAGATCGTGGCCCGGCTGCCGCAGGGCGGCGACACGCCGGTGGGGGAGGGCGGGGCGACCCTGTCCGGCGGCGAACGGCAACGACTGTCGCTGGCCCGGGCCATCCTCAAGGACGCACCGATCGTGCTGCTGGACGAGCCGACGGCGGCGATGGACGCCACCAACGAGCGGCACGTGCAGCAGGCGTTGTCCGGCCTGATCCGGGAACGCACCGTGCTGGTCGTCGCGCACCGGCTGGGCACGATCCGGCACGCGGACCGCATCGTCGTCCTGGACGACGGCCGGGTGGTGGAGGTGGGCCGGCACGACGAGCTGCTGGCCCGCCAGGGGCGCTACGCGCGGATGTGGGCCGAGCAGGAGGCGGCCCGGTCCTGGCGGCTCTGATCGCGGCGTTCGGCCGGTTCCTGCTCCCGACGGCGCCGGATGGTCAGGTGGCGATCCAGACGTTCTTCGGCCGGAGGAACTCCCGCACGCCGGCCTCGCCACCGATCCGGCCCCAGCCGCTCTGCCGCACGCCACCGAAGGGTGCCGACGGCAGGATGCCGGGCACGCCGTTGACCCAGACGCTGCCCGCCGCGACCGCCCGGCTCACCCGGTGCGCCGTGCGCAGGTCGGTGGTGTGCAGGTACGCCCCGAGGCCGTAGCGGGTGCCGTTGGCCAGTCGGACCGCCTCCTGCTCGGTGTCGAACGGAGTGAACGCCAGCACCGGCCCGAAGATCTCCTCCTGGGCGAGCTCGCTGGCCGGGTCCACGTCGGCGAAGACCGTCGGAGCGATGAAGTAGCCGTCGCCGAGGTCGCCGCCGAGCCGTTCGCCGCCGGTCACCAGCCGGCCCTGCTCCTTGTCGCGGGCCCGTTCGACCACGCCGAGAATCCGGTGGCAGGCACTCTCGCTGACCACCGGGCCCATCAACGTGCGCTCGTCGGCGGGATCGCCGAGCGGCACCCGGGCCAGCCGCGCGGTGACGGTGCGCAGCACCTCGTCGTAGACCGAGGAGTGCGCCAGGACGCGGGTTCCGTTGGCGCAGCCCTGCCCGCTGAGCGCGATCACCCCGCTCATCGCCAACCGGGACGCCATCCGGACGTCGGCGTCGCCGAAGATGATGTGTGCGGACTTGCCGCCCAGTTCGAGACCGACCGGGACGAGCCGTTCCGCGGCGTCGGCGAGGATCTTCCGGGCCGTCCCACCGCCACCGGTGAAGTGCACCTTGTCGACACCGGGGTGCCGGACGAGCGCCGCACCGCCGGCCGCCGCGCCCGGCACCACGTTGACCACGCCGGGCGGGAAGCCCGCCGCCAACGCCAGCTCGCCGAGCCGTAGCGCGGTGAACGGCGCCAGCTCCGAGGGCTTGAGCACGACCGTGTTGCCGGCCGCGAGCGCCGGGGCCAGCATCTGCGCGACGGAGACCAGCGGGCCGTTCCAGGGAATGATCAGGGCGACCACGCCGTACGGCTCGTCGAGGGTGTAGTCGACGGCGCGTACCGGCCAGGTCGGGACGACCTCGCCGCCGATCTTGTCAGCCCATCCGGCGTTGTAGCGCAGGTGGTCGACGGCCACGCCCGGCATCATCGAGGCGAACTGCCGAGGGCAGCCGTTTTCCAGCGTCTGTAGCCCACCCAGCTCCGTGGCGTGCCGTTCGACCAGCTCGGCCAGGCGCAGCAGCAGATCACGGCGGACGTTGCCGGCGGTGGCCCGCCAGCCGTCGAGTGCCGTGCCGGCGGCGCGGACCGCGGCGTCCATCTCGGCGGCGCCGCCCAGCGGCACGGCGGCGGTGGCCCGCCCGTCGCCGGCGTAGACGTGCTGGTGGACGCCGCCGGTGGTGGACGTCGTGCGGGTGGCGCCGATGAGAACGCCGGTGTCCGGGATCAGTTCGGTCGGTGCTGCGGTGACGGGCACGTGGCGACCCTCTTCCGGCTCGGCGCACCACCTCAAGGCGGGGCGGTCAGCGGAGTATGTTGCGTCGGATCCTAGTGTAGTTTGTTGCGTTAGGCAGCCCCACCCGAAGGGTGGTGCGGATCGCCGGAGCGATGACGGAGGAGGTCGAGTCGTGGCAGGACATCTGTCGTACTTCGAGTTCGGGACGCCGGACGTGGCGGTGGCCAGCCGGTTCTATGCCGAGCTGTTCGGCTGGGAGGTGCAGGCGCAGGAACACGGTGGGTCGATCGACACCGGGCCGGCCGGCCCGGGTGCGGTGGCGGTGCCGGGCGGCCTGCACCGTGACCCGGGACCGCCGCAGCACTACCTCTACTTCGCCGTCGACGACATCGACGCGGCGATGAAGCGGGTGGTCGAACTCGGCGGCGAGGTGGAACCGATGCGCCCGCCGACCGAGCAGTGGGGCGCGTTCGTCGAGTGCCGGGACAACCAGGGTCTCGCCTTCGGCCTGCACCTTCCGCCCACGAGAGACACGTCCGAGCCGACGGACTGAGCGGACGACGGGTGCCGCGCACCGGTGGGTTGCGCGGCACCCGTCGGATCCGGCGCCGGCCGCGCCCGGCGGCTCACTGGGCGTCGGCGAGGTACCGGCCCGGCACGAAGCCGGTCCGGGCGGTGGAGAGACCACCGTCCACCGTGATCACCGACCCGGTCACGTACGAGCCGGCCCGGCTGCACAGGTAGATGGCGGTGCCGACGATGTCGTCCGGCCGGCCGATGCGCTGCAGGGGCGTCACCGCGGCGATCTCCTCGCCCATCGCCTCCAGCACACCGGCCATCATCCGGGACGGGAAGCTACCCGGTGCGATCACGTTCGCGGTCACCGTCGGCGCGAAGTCGTGCGCGAGCATCCGGGTGATGTGGTGGATGGCCGCCTTCGCCGCGGCGGCCGAGTAGGTCGGCATCTCCGGCACCCGCAGCGCGTCGGCGCTGCCGATGTTGATGATCCGGGCCGGGTCCTCGGCGGTGCCGGCCGCCCGCAGCAGCGGTGCCAGCTCCCGCACCAGGAACAGCGGGGCCTTGAGGCCGAGGTCGAGGACGCTGTCCCAGGCGCTGGCGGGGAACTGCTCGACCGGTGCCGTCCAGGCGGTGCCGGCGTTGTTGACCAGGATGTCCAGCTTCGGCTCGCGTTCGGCGATCTCCCGGGCCAGCCGGACGCACTCCTGCTCGTCGGCGAGGTCCGCCGGGATCGCCACGCACTCGCCGCCGCCGGCCGAGAACGCCTGGGCCACGTCCTCGCAGTCGGACTTGGTCCGGGCGGTGAGATAGACCCGCGCGCCCGCCTCGACGAACCCCTGGGCGATCATCCGCCCGATCCCCTGGGTGCCGCCGGTGACCAGGGCCACCCGGCCGGCCACCGAAAACAGCTCACTCATGACAACCTCCACAGACGATAAGCTTCGCTACCGTACGACGCCGGGCTCGACGTCACCTACCCCGCGCCGGCCTCCTCGCCCACGGCGAGCGCGCCGAGCGTGGCGTACGAGTCGCGGCCGGCCACGAAGTGCTGGGTGGCCGTCCGCATGTCGCGCAGCCGCCGTTGCAGCGGGGAGGTCTCGTACACGGCGCTTCCGCCGGCCAGCGTGTGCGCGGCGTCCACGACCTGCGCACACAGGGCGGTCACCTGTGCCGCCGCCGCCCGCAGCCGGGCCCGCCGCAACGGCGTCGATGCGCCGGTGGACGACTGTGCCTCGGCCGCCTCGGCGTAGAGCAGCGCCCGGGCGGCACGATGCATCGTCTGCGCCTCGCCCAGCCGGTCCTGGAAGACCGTGGACGCGGCGAGCCGGCGTGCGCTCAGCGCCGGTCGCTTGCCGTCGACGGCCAGCCGGACCAGGTCGGCCAGCGCGCCGTCGGCCAGCCCCACCGCGACCGCGCCGATGATCAGACTGGACTGGGCGATGCGGTGCACGGCGTCGTCGTCCCGGGCGGCGACCGCGCGGTGGTCGGGCACCCGCGCGTCCTCCACCACCACGTCGTGGCTGGCGGTCCCGCGCAGCCCCAGCACCCGCCAGGTGTCCACGACCCGGACGTCGCCCGCCGGCACGAACAGGATGCGGGTCGCCGGCACCCCGTCGGGGCCGACCGGCACGCTGCGACCGGAGACCAGCACGCAGTTCAGGTAGAACCACGCCGCCCGGGGACAGCCGGTGACGAACGGCCACTGGCCGGTGAGCCGCCAGCCGCCGTCGCTGGTGCGGGCCCGACCCTTGGGGGCGACCGCCCCGGCGACGAGGGTGTCCGCGCCGTCGGCGAAGACGTCGTCCAGCGTGGCGGCCGGACCGCACCGGACGATCAGGTGCGACAGCGCCACCTGGCCGACCGTCCACGACGTGGCGGCGTCGGCGCGGGCGAGTTCCTCCAGCACGGCGAGCACGTCGGGCAGGCCGAGCTGGTCACCGCCGTGACTGGCCGGGGCCAACATCCGGAAGCAGCCGGCGTCACGGAGATCGTCGAGGAGGTCGTCGGGAAGCCCGCGTCGCTGTTCGATCTCGTCGGCCCGTTTCGCCACGCGGGACGCAAGCTCGCCCACCCGTGCCAGCGTTGGGTTCACGTCCGCTCCTCCTATGTCTGGTGTGTCGTGTCCGGACGCTATCTTCCGCCGGTGGGTGCTGTCCATGGCGCGCCCGCCGAGTTAGCGTGTGTGGTGAAAAAACAACACACCATGGACGCGCCGCCTGGAGGACGCCGATGACCACTCCCACTGACACCGGTGCCCGAGTCTTCGCGGTCCGGATGTGGACCTCGCTGCTGGCCACCCAGGAGCTGCTGTCGACGTACCTCGGTGTCCGCCTCGGGCTCTACGAGGACCTCGCCGCCAAGGGACCGGGCACGGTGGCGGAGATCGCCCAGCGCACCGGCGTCGACCCGCGCTACGCCCGGGAGTGGCTGGAGCAGCAGGCGGTGGCCGGCATCCTCACCGTCGACGACCCGTCCCGGCCGGAGCAGGCGCGGGTGTTCGCGATACCCGCCGCGCACGCCGAGGTGCTCACGGTCTCGGACAGCCCGGTGTCGATGGCGGCGCTGGCGGTGCTGCCGTTGGGCGGCGTGGCGGCGGCGCTGCCGGCGCTGCTGGACGCGTACCGCGACGGTGGCGGGGTACCCGACGCGGTCTACGGCGTCGACTGGCGGGAGGGCCACGCGGGCGCCAACCGGGCCATGTTCACCCACCAGATGGCCGGCTGGCTGCGTCGTCACGCCCCGGACATCCACGCCCGGCTCGCCGGCTCGCCGGCCCGGGTGGCGGATGTGGCGTGCGGCGCGGGCTGGGCGGGCATCGGGCTGGCCCGGGCCTTTCCCGGGATCGCCGTCGACGGGTACGACATCGACGCCGACGTCATCGACGACGCCCGGCGGCACGCCGCGGACGCCGGCCTGACCGACCGGGTGTCCTTCGCCGCCCGGGACGCCGCGGACCCGGAGCTGGCCGGGGTCTACGATCTGGTCTGCCTCTTCGACGCCCTGCACGAGATCTCCCGCCCGGTGGAGGTGCTGCGGGCCTGCCGGCGGCTGTGCGCCGAGGGCGGCAGCGTCCTGGTGCTGGACGCCCGGGTGGCGGAGCGGTTTGCCGCGCCGGCCGACGAGATCGAGCGGTTTCAGTATGCGACGAGCGTGCTGCACTGCCTGCCGGCCTGCCTGAGCCAGCAGCCCTCGGCCGGCACCGGCACGGTGCTGCGTCCGGAGACCGTACGGCGACTGGCGGTCGAGGCGGGCTTCGCCGCCGTCACCCAACTCCCGATCGACGACCGGTTCCACCGGCTCTACCGCCTGATCGGCTGAACCGGCGCCGGCGCCGGCGCACCGCGACCGCCCGGACCGGCGTACGGGTCGGCGGCCCGCGGCCGGCGCGGCACCCCACCGGCACCCGCGAAGGGCCGGCCATCCGCGGTGATGGCCGGCCCGGCGACGCCCGGAGGGTCAGGCCCCGGCTTCGCGCTCGGCGATGCGCCGCAGCACGTGCGCCTGCACCGCGCCGAGTGTCGTGATCGACCGGGCGGTCTTCTCGTCGATGGGTTCGAGGTCGAACTCGTCCTCCAGCGCGAAGGCGAGTTCCATCAGGGCCAGCGAGTGGAAACCGAGGTCCTGGACCAGGGCCGTCTCCGCGTCGCGCAGGCCGTCGGGGTTGGGCGCCAGGTCCAGCACGATGGCCTGGACCTGGGCGCGGATCTGCTCGTCGGACTGCTTCGGCCCCACGACCGTCGGGGTCTGCTCACTCATGTCGCTTCTTCCTTCCGGATCGCCCGGCTCACCGGAGCTGTGCGGTTTGATGGACGGGTACGGGTTCCGTGGGTTGGGGCGGGCCCACCGACGGGGTCTGGCAACTGCGCAGTACCGCGGCGAGCACCGGCACCGCCGCCGTGGTCCAACCGGCGACCGCGGTGTCGAGGTCGCCGAATTCCTCCTCCAGCACCGCCAACCCGCGTACGGGGACGACGGCGCCCAACTCCACCAGCAGTGGCCGTAGCCGGGCGTCGGAGACGAAGCGGTGCTGGGCCCAACCGGCGGTCATCACCGGCACCGCGACCGTGCCCGGACACAGCCCCTCGCGGGGGAGCATGTCGAGGAAGAGCTTCAGCAGGCCGGTGTAGGAACCCTTGAAGGTCGGGCTCACCACCACCAGCAGGCCGGGCCCGCGGACCCGGCCGAGCACCCGTTCCAGCGGCGCGTGCGCGGCGGTGCCGGCGATCAGCCGGGCGGGCAGGTCCGGGCCGAGTTCGGCCAGGTCCACCAGGTGCGGGTCGCCGAGGTGGACGCCGAGGCCGGCGAGCCCGGTGCGCAGCGCGCCGGTGAGGTGTCGGGCGACGGTGAGGGTACGCGAGCCCTTGCGGGGGTTGCCGACCAGGACGGTGGCCGGTACGGACACGGTGTCGGTCGGTTGGCTCGTCCGCTCGGGCGCGTGCTGCCACAGGTCGGTCACCGGTCTCCTTCCGGTTCGGCCAGCAGCCCGCGGCGGCGCAGGATCGGCAGGACACCCTCACCGAAGGTGTACGCCTCCTCCAGGTGCGGCTGGCCGGAGAGGATCAGGTGGTCCAGTCCGAGGGCGTGGTACTCCTCGATGCGGTCGGCCACCTCGACATGGTTGCCGACCAGTGCGACGGCGGCACCCGGCCGGACCAGGCCGTAGCCGGCCCACACGTTCGGATACACCTCGAGGTCTCCGGTCCGGCCCTGGTGCAGGGCGGCCATCCGGCGCTGCCCCTCGGATTCGGTCCGGCGGAACCGCTGCTGGGCGGCGGCGATGGTCTCCGGGTGCATGCCCGCCACCAGCCGGTGCGCGACCTCCCAGGCCTCCTCGGCGGTGTCCCGGCTGATCACGTGGAAGCGGGAGCCGTAGGACAGTTCGCGGCCCTGTGCGTCGGCCCGGTCGCGGACCTGCTTCACCAGCGCCGCCAGTGGCTCGGGCGGCTCGCCCCAGGCGAGGTAGACGTCGGCGTGGCGGGCGGCCACCTGGTGGGCGGCGGCGGAGGAGCCGCCGAGGAACACCGGCGGGGTGACCGGATGGCCCCGGGTCAACCGGCCGGCCCGGACCCGGTAGTGGGTCCCGTCGAAGTCGTAGGGCCGGCCCGTCCAGGCACGGGCGAAGATGTCGAGGAACTCCTCGGCACGGGCGTAGCGCTGGTCGTGGTCGAGCCAGTCGCCGTAGCGCAACTGCTCGTCCGGGTCGCCGCCGGTGACCACGTTGAGCAGCAGCCGCCCGCCGGAGAGCCGCTGTAGCGTGGCGGCCATCTGCGCCGCCACGGTGGGGGACATCGAACCGGGCCGGACGGCGACCATGAACTTCAGCCGGCTGGTCCGGCCGGCGAGGGCGGCCGACACCAGCCAGGGGTCCTCACAGAACAGCCCGGTCGGCACCAGGGCGCCGGCGAAACCGAAGCGGTCGGCGGCGGCGGCGACCTGAGCCAGGTAGTCGATGTCCGGTTCGCGGCGGATGTTCTGCGCCGGGTCGACGGGCGCGCCCTGCGGGGTCTTCGCCACCTCACGGCCGTCACCGTGGGACGGAAGGAACCAGTGCAGGTGAAGTGGCATGTGGACCTTCCTGTCACAGCATCCATCGGCTGAGCGGCTGCCGTCGTACGGGTGGGGGCACCGTCCGCTCCCTGCGCGCTACCAGGTAGGGCTGGTCGAAGCCTCCCAGCAGCCGGATGCGGTGTCAAGAGTGTGTGACGCCAGTGTCGTGTTGCTTGACGTTTGTTGGCGTCCGTCAGAGGTGTCGGACCCTGCCCAGCGGGGCGTTCGGTTCGGCCGCCAGCCGGGCGGCCAGGTCGGCGTAGCCGGCCAGGAAGGCGGTCGCCTCGGCGCCGGGGTAGGCCGCGGTGCTGTGGTAGAACACCGCGCGCAGGTCTGTCGGGCCGACCGGGGCGACGGCCAGCTCGAACCGGAACCGGCTGCCGAGCCCGGGTGGCACCAGCAGCTCGAATCCGACGTCGGCCGCCGTCGTCCGGTGGTCCATCTCGGCCATCACGTTGAACAGCACGTCGTCGGCGCGCCGCCCGCCGGTCTGCACCACGTCCAGCGGAAGCATCTGGTACGGCAGGTCCTGGTAGGTGAAGGCCCCGATCGCCGCGGCGTGCGCCTGCCCGACCAGGTCGGCGAAGGTCGCGGCCTGCCCGACCCGGGCCCGCAGCAGCACCATGTTGGCCAGCAGGCCCACGGTCTCGCGCAGCTCGGGCCGGGACCGGTTGGCGAACATCGAGGCCACCGCGAGGTCGTCCTGGCCGGTGATCCGGTGCAGGTGGTGGTAGAACACGGCCAGCAGCACCGAGAACAGGGTGGTGCGCTGTGTCCGGGCCAGCGCGCGCAGCCGCGCGACCGCCTCGCGGTCCAGGTCGACCGCGACGTCGGAGGTCGCCGGGCCCTGCCCGGCAACGTTCTGGGGCGCCGGATCGGTGCCGCCCGGCTCGCCGGTGGGGAGCCCAGCGCGGGGAGCTGGCTGCCGGCCAGTTGCCGGCGCCAGTACTCCCGGTGCCGGCGCAGCCCGTCGCCGTCGAGCAGGTCCTGCTGCCAGCGGACGAACGACGCGTACTGCCAGCCGGTGGGGGGCGGTTGCGCGGCCGACCCGGTGGCCCGGGCGTAGAGCGTGCCCAGGTCGCGGAAGAGGATCCCGGTGGACCACGCGTCGGTGACCAGGTGATGCAGGTTCAGGCAGAGGATGTGCTCGCCCGGCCCGAGCCGCCACAGCGTCGCCCGGGAGGGCCAGACGGTCGGGTCGATCCCGGTGCGCAGCTCGGCGCGTACCGCCTGGTCCGCGGCACCGGCCGGGTCGGGCGTCCCGGACAGGTCCACCCGGCGGGCGGCGGCCGGCACCGGTGGGTGCACGACCTGGGCCAGTCGCGCACCCCGGCCGGTGAAGGTGGTACGCAGCGACTCGTGCCGGTCGGTGAGCGCGGACAGCGCGGCGTCCAGGGCGTCGGCGTCGACCTCGCCGGTGAGCCGACACAGCAGTGGGCAGCTCAACGCGCCGAAGTCGGTGCGATAGTGCTTGATCATCCAGAGCAGACGCTGGGCCACGGAAGCTGGTGTCTGTCGTATCTCCACACCCGGACGATAGCGCCAATCCGTTGGCATCGGTCAGCTCACTGGGTATGTTGTGTTGTATGAGCTTTGTCGTGCCGGCTCGCGTGAACACCACACTCACCTGGGACTACGAAGCCTCCGACCCCCGGCTCGTGGCGCTCTACGAACGGGCCAAGTCGTCGCAGTGGCGAGCCTCGGACGTCGACTGGTCGGTGCCCGTGCCGTTCGGCGAGCCGCTGCCCGACGACTCCGCCTTCGCGATGGCGGCCTTCGCCGACTCGCCACTCGCGGCGCGCGGCCCCCGTGCCTGGGACGCGTTCCGCTGGGAGTTCCAGTCGTGGATGGTCAGCCAGTTCCTGCACGGCGAGCAGGCCGCCATGATCGTCGCGGCCCGGCTCGTGGAGACGGTGCCGGATCTGGACAGCAAGTTCTACGCCGCCACCCAGGCCGTCGACGAGGCCCGGCACGTCGAGGTCTTCTCCCGGTATCTGCGGGAGAAGATCCCCGAGCCGTACGAGGTGTCCCCGCCGCTGCGGGAACTGCTCACCGACATCCTGTCCGACTCGCGGTGGGACGTCACCGCGCTCGGCATGCAGATCATGGTCGAGGCGATCGCGATGGCCTCGTTCCGGTTGTCCAACAGCAGCTTCCACGACCCACTGATCAAGGAGCTGACCCACCTCGTGGCCCGCGACGAGGCGCGCCACGTCACCTTCGGGGTGCTCTCCCTCAGCGGGCTCTACGACCAGCTCACCACGGCCGAGCGGGCGGAGCGGGAGGAACTGGTCCTGGACGCCGCGGCGCTGATCCGGCGACGGTTCCTGCTCGACGACATCTGGCAGCGGCTGGAGGTGGACCGCGCCGCGGGGGTGGAGTTCGCCACCAACCACGACCTCATGATCAAGTACCGGCAGGCGGTGTTCTCCCGGGTCGCCGTCGCGCTCGGTCAGATCGGCCTGATGACCGACCAGGTCCGCACCGGCCTGGACAAACTGGGCCTGCTGCAGTTCGCCGGCGAGCGGCTGCGTGCCCGGAAGGGGCGTTGACATGACGGCCACCCGGCAGCCCCTCGACCTGGCCGCGGTGATGCGGCTCGGCGAGCTCGGCGACCAGATCACCCCCTTCGCGCTGCGCGCCGCGTGCGACCTGCGCATCGCCGACCTGCTCGCGGACGGCCCGCGTACGGTGGCGGAGCTGGCCGGTTCGGCCGACGCGCACCCGGTGCACTGCTGCGCCTGCTGCGCGCGCTGGCCGCCCGGGGCGTGTTCACCGAGGTCGCCGACGCCACGTTCGCCCTCACCCCACTCGCCGAACCGCTGCGGGGCGACCATCCGATGTCCCTGCGGGACAGCTTCACCCTGCTCGACTCGGACGTGCGGGCGTGGGGCGCGGTCCGGCACACCCTGCGCACCGGGGAACCGGCCTTCCCACACGTGCACGGCCAGGACTACTGGGCCTATCTGGCCGACCACCCGCAGGAGAGCAGCCGGGTCGACGACTGGATGCGCAGCGTCAACCGGCTGCACCTGCGTACCGTGCTCGGGGCGTACCCGTGGCGCCGGTTCGGCACCCTGGTCGACGTCGGCGGCGGCACCGGCGGTTTCCTGGCCGGCCTGCTCGCCCGCTTCGCCGCGGTCCGGGGCGTGCTGTTCGACCTGCCGCACGTGGTGTCGGGCGCGGCGGAGGTGCTGGCCGCGGCGGGGTGGCCGACCGCTGCGCGGTGGTGCCCGGTGACGCCTTCGACGCGGTGCCCACCGGTGGCGACGGATACCTGCTCAAGACCGTGTTGCCCGGGTTCGACGACGACTCCGCCACCCGCATCCTCGGCAACGTCCGGGCCGCCATGCGGCCCGACTCCCGGTTGGTGCTGCTGGAGGCCGTGCTGCCGGCCGGCGACGCCTTCGACATGGCGAAGCTGTTCGACGTGCACGCCATGGTGCTCACCGGCGGCGCGCACCGCAGCGCCGAGCAGACCGGCCGGCTGCTGGAGCGGGTGGGGCTCCGGTTGGCCCAGGTCGTCGGCACGCCCACGCTCACCGTGCTGGAGGCGCTGCCGGCCGACTGAGCCGGCCGACCGGGCCGGCCGGCTCCGGGCCGGCGGTCAGGCGATGCGGACCGGGATCGAGGCGTACGCCCGGAACGGGGTGTCGCGCTCGCGCACGGTCGGCGCGGCGGGCTCGAGGACGGCGAGCCGGGCCAGCCGGTCGAAGACCACGGCCCCCTCCATCCTGGCCAGGAAGGCACCGAGGCAGAGGTGGGCACCCCCGCCGAAGGCGAGATGCGGGTTGTCCGCCCGGCCCACGTCCAGCCGGTCGGGACGGGAGAAGCGACGCTCGTCGTGGTTCGCCGCACCGATCATCAGCACCAGGACCCGGCCCCGGCGCACCGTGCGCCCGCCGATCTCGATCGGTTCGTGGACGTACCGTGCCGTGCCCTGGATCGGCGCGTCCCAGCGCAGGAACTCGTCGACGGCGGTACCGACCAGCGACCGGTCGGCCCGCAGCCGGTCGAGCTGGTCGGGGTGGCTCAGCAGGGCGGCGGCCCCGGTGCCGATCATGTGGACGGTGGTCTCGAAGCCGGCGAAGAACGAGAAGACCGTGTTGTCGACGATCTCGTCGTGGCTGAGGGTGTCCCCCGACTCCTCGGCGTCCAGCAGCCGGGAGAGCAGGTCGTCGCCCCGGCGGGCGCGGCGCTGGTCGAGCAGGGCGCCGATGTGTTCGCGCAGCCACCGGACGGCCACGTCGGCCTCGGCGCGGGCGTGTTCGGGGACGACCGCCGTGAAGGCCCGGCCGAGGTTCATCGCGTGGCGGCGCACCTCCTCGGTGGACTCCGGTGGGATGCCCATCAGCCGGCAGACCACCCGGACCGGTAGCGGGTAGGCCAGCTCGCCGACCAGATCCATCCGTCCGTTCGCCAGGGCCGGCTCGATCAGCTCGTCGACCAGGTCCGCCACGTAGGAGCGCAGCTGGCGGACCACCGCGGGGCTGAACGCCCGGCTCATCAGGCGCCGCAACCGGACGTGGTCCGGCGGGTCGCGATAGAGCATGATCCGCTGGAAGAACGCGCTGGCCGGCCCGTCGCCCACCGACACCTGGTGGTAGCCGTCGGGAAACTCGCTGCCCAGCCGGGGGTCATGCTGCAACGCCGCGACGTCGGCGAAGCGGGTGACGCCCCAACTGCCCGGTCCGATCCGGCACAGCGGTCCGGCGGCGCGCAGGCGGGCGTACTCGGGGTAGGGATCCTCGACGACGTTCGGGTCCAGGGCGTCGAACCGTGGTGTCAGGGCCGGTGCGGTCATGCATCTAGTGTCTGTCGGGTTGACACCGGACGGCAAGTCACATGCCGACATACCACACAACCGTCGGGCCGGGTGGCGCAGTCCGATCCGGGCCGGGTCACGGGTTCCGGCGACTTTTGTCGGATGTTCGGCAACCGGCGCGCAGTTCGATCACGCGCGGTGATCCCGAGTGTCGGATCGAGGTCGGCCGTGCGGAGCCACGCCGGGCGGTGCTCCGCCGCCCCGGTGCGCGCGGGTGGCGCGTGCCGGGGCGGGCATGCGCTGCTCATCGCGGATCCGCGGCCGGGGAGGCCGGGCCGCCGGGGGCGGGGCCGGAACTCTTCCTGTTGCGGCACGGAAAGTCACATGCATTGTCGCCTATCAGAATTACCGACGGAGATAGCACGCGGATGTCACATTATTGAAGCCGATCGGTCATTCCCCTGCCGCGGCGGTCCGCCCTAGGGTGTGACACCAGCAGGAGGGGGGAATTGTGTTGCCGATGGTCAAAGCTCGGAGAGTGAGTCGAACCGCCGTCGCGATTTCCGTCAGCGGCAGTGTCGACCGGAGCACCGCCGGGTATGTCACCCGGGTCGCCGAGTACATGCTGGAACACGTCGACTCGCGCCCGGACCGGGTCGAGTTGGATCTGACCGACGTGACCGGCGTCGACGAGGTGGGCTTCACGTCCCTGGTCGACGTGGCCGCCGGTGCCACCGCGGCCGGCGCGGCGGTGGTGGTGCGATGCGGCGCCGAGCGGGCCATGCTGGAGCGGCACCGCGGTGGACGCGGGGTGGCCTCGGAGCAGATCGGTCGAATGCTGCGCGTGCACTTCAAGTTCCTGGTGCGGCGGCGCATGTCCCGTCCCGCGGTCGCCGGGGCACGCGTGGTGCGCTGGTGCCCCGGCCCGCTGGCCGGTCGCAGCCGGGGCTGACCGCGACCGGCAGGTGGCGCGGTGGCGCGGGCCGGGTGAGTTGCCCGAGGCACCCTGTTCGGCCGCGCGAGTCCGGTTCAGCGCACTTAACCCGATTGTCGCCGACATCGCGGCGCTTGCAATTTGCATTATCGCGTGTTGTTGCACGACGAGCCGAAAGAAATCTGTCTATACGCTGACTGCGTGCGACGTCGATTATTGCGGGCTCAATTAAATCCACGTCCCTTGTCCGCCCTGCTCGGCATGGCCGTCGTCGGACGGGACGCGATCGAACCCCGCCACCGGATGTCGCCCGCGCCAATCGGCCGACCCTTCCGGCCGCGCCGCCGAGCCCCGGCCCGCTCAGGGCACCCGTACGGCCCGCAGCTCGGCGAGCGGGACGTCGGCGTCGGCGACCGCACGCCGTACCAGGTCGACGTAGCCGCGGACGAAGGCGTCGGCCCACGCCGGATCGAACTCGGCACGCGAGCACAACAGCAGCACGGAGGTCACGTCGCCCTGCGGCACCACGACGAACTCCAGCGCGAAGCGCCGCCGCTCCAGCTGGGCCTCCATGTCGTCCAGTTCCTCGCCGGCCATGTCGGTACGGGTCATCAGGCTGCCGATCAGCTGGAACAGCACGTCGTCGGTGCGCCCGGCGCCACCGGTCACCGTGTCCGGCGGCAGCAGCTGGTGGGGGAGGTCCTGGTGGCGCATCGCGTCCATCACGGTGGTCCGCGCCTGCCCGATCAGCTCGCTCAGCGTGGTGTCCGGGGTGAAGCGTTCGCGCAGCAGCACCATGCTGGCGAAGAAGCCCACGGTGTCGCGCACCTGCGGCAGCCCGCGGTTGGCGAACAGCGAGGCCACGGTGAGGTCGCCGGCGGCGGTCTCGGCGTGCAGCAACGCGTAGAACACCGCGAGGGTGACCGGGAACAACGTGGTGCGGTGCCGGCGGGCGAGCTGCCGCAGGGCGGCGGTGGTCTCCGCGTCCAGGTAGTGCTCGACCGAGATCCATGGCGGCTCGCCGTCGGGCACCGGGCGCCGGCGGCGGGCGGGCAGCTCCACCAACCGCGCGCCGGCGAGCTTGCCCGTCCAGTAGCGGGTGAGCCGTTCCAGACTCGCCCCGGAGAGCTGCTCGGCCTGCCACCGGGCCCAGTGCGCGTACTGCCACTGCGGCGCGGGGAGGTCCACCGGCTCGCCGGTCTCACCGGCGTACAGGGCGCGCAGATCCCTGGAGAGCAGGGCGTTGGAGTAGTCGTCGGAGCAGTAGTGGTGCAGGGTGAGCACGACCAGGTGGTGCTCCGGCCCGAGCCGGACCACCCGGGGGCGCAGCGGCCACACCGAGGCGTCGACTCCGGTGGCCACCTCGGTGGCGACGATCCGTCGGGCGGCGGCGGCGGGATCGGCCTCGGCTGACACGTCGGTCACCGGCACCGGCACGGCTCGCGGCTCGTGGATCCGCTGGCGCAGCCGCCGGCCGCGCGGGTAGGTGGTCCGCAGCGGCTCGTGCCGGGCGGTGAGCGCGGCCACCGCCCGGGTCATGGCCTCGTGGTCGTACGGGCCGCGAAGGCGCCACAGCACCTGTTCGTTGAGGGCGCTGTCCCGCCCCCGGTAGTGGTCCATGAGTGCCAGCAGGCGTTGACCGACGGAAGCGGGTTCGTCACGCACCCGCCCAGCCTAGAACGCGACAAGGCAAGTGTCGACAGTGCGGCTTCCGGCGCCGACGACGTATGTAGGGTCTTGCCGGCCGGGGCCCACTCGCGGATAGTGCTCTGTATGCGAGCCGACACCGCGCGCCCTCACCTGTCCGCGGCGTTCCTGGCGACCCAGGACGACCCCTACCCGGCCTACGCCCAACTGCGCGCCCGCGGCCCGTTGTCCCGGGCGGAACTGGGCCAGTGGCTGGTCACCGGGCATTCCGTGGTCTCCACCCTGCTGCGCGACAACCGGCTGGAGAGCCGGATGCCGGCGGAGTACACCCGGCTCACCCTCGGCGACGGCCCGGGTGCGGAGTTCCTGGACCGGATCGTGCTGACCCGCACCCCGCCGGACCACACCCGCCTGCGGCGGTTCATCGGCCGGGCGCTGGGCACCCCGGTGGTGCGCCGGCTGACCGGACACATCGGCGCGGCGGCCGACGCGCTGCTCGCACCTGCCCTGGAACGGGGCCGGCTCGACGTGGTGACCGACCTGGCGGTGCCGCTGCCGGTCGGCGTGGTGTGCGATCTGATCGGGATCCCGTCCGGTGACCGGCCGGAGGTGCTGACCCGGGTCGTCTCGTTGGCCAAGGTCTTCGACGCGGCGAACCTGACCCCGGCCGACCTGCACGACATCAACGCCGCGCTGCCCTGGCTGCACGACTACCTCGCCGAGTTGCTGTCCAGCCGGCGGGAGCAGCCCGGCGGGCCGACGCTGGCCGGGATGTACTGGGAGGAGTCGGCCACCGACCGGCTGGCGGTCGCGGACTTCGCCGACAACATGCTCTTCCTGTTCCACGCCGGGTTCGAGACGACCATGGGCCTGGTCTCCAACGGGGTCGCCGCGCTGCTCGCCCATCCGGAGCAGCTGCGCCGGCTGCGGGCCGATCCGGCGCTGGTGGCCTCGGCGGTGGAGGAGTTCCTGCGCTACGACGCGCCGATCCAGAACGTCATCCGGGTGGCCCGCGAGCCGGTCGAGGTGGCCGACGTGAAGATCCGGGCCGGGCGGACGGTGCTGCTGCTGCTCGGCGCGGCCAACCGGGACGCCACGGTGTTCACCGACGCGGAGCGTCTCGACGTCGGTCGCGATCCGAACCCGCACCTCGGATTCGGCGGGGGCCTGCACCACTGCCTCGGCACCGCCCTGGCCCGGCTGATGTCGGTGGTCGTCTTCGAGCGGCTGGTGGGCGCCGTGGAGATCCTCGGTCCGGCGGCGCCGCCGGTCCGGCGCCGACACGCCAGCCTGCGCTCGTACGACCACCTGCCGTTGGCGGTGCGGGCCCGCTGACGGGCGGTGTGTCGACTGTGCTCGCGTGTGGTCGCCGCCGGGTAGGGTGTGGTGTCGTCTGTCGACATCAGGAGGATCTTCATGTCCGACGTGGTCGCACCCGTCATCCCGTTCCTGCGCTACCAGGATCCGCGCGCCGCGATCGACTGGCTGTGCTCGGCCTTCGGCTTCGACGTGCTGGAGACCACCACCGGCGGCGAGGGTCAGGTCGTGCACGCCGAGTTGCGCTGGGGCATCGGCACCTTCCAGCTCGGCCCGGCCGGGTCGTCGAGCCTACCCATGGGCAGTCCGCGTGACCTGCCCTTCACCAGCCAGGGCGTGTACGTGTACGTCGGAGACGCCGTCGACGCGCACCACGACCGCGCCGTCGCCGCGGGCGCCGAGGTGGTCATGCCGCTGACCGACACGGACTACGGCTCCCGGGAGTACGTCGTCCGGGACATCGAGGGCCACCTGTGGGGCTTCGGCAGCTACGCGCCGAAGCTCGACTGACCGTTGCCGACAGAACGTCCACGCCTTTTCGTCCGTAGGACACAAAGAGCACATAGAGTGATTGTTCGTCCTGACTTCGTCCGCAGCACAGACTCCGAGGAGTGACCCATGGCCGATTCCTCCGTCCCGCCCACCGTCGCCCCCTACATCGCGTACGAGAACCCGGCGAAGGCCATCGAGTGGCTGGTGAACACGTTCGGCTTCACCACGCTGGGCGTCTTCGACGACGGGGCCGGAAACGTCTACCACGCCGAACTGCGCATCGGTGACCACGGGCTGATCATGATCAATCCCGCGAACGGCGGGCTGCGTCTCGGCGAGCCGCTGGCGCTCGGCGCCGCGACCGCCGGCACGTTCGTGCGGGTCGAGACCGACACCGAGGTGGACGATCTGCACGGCCGCGCCGTCGCCGCCGGTGCCGAGATCCTGCTTCCGCCGGAGAGCAAGCCGCACGACTCGTACGAGTTCACCTGCCAGGACCCGCAGGGTCACGTCTGGACGTTCGCGACCTACCGGACCGCGCTCGGCTGAGCGTCGCCGGAAACCTGGTGCGGGACGGCCCTGGCCCAGGGCGTCCCGCACCAGCCTCCGGTTCGCTAGCGCCGGGGCAGCAGGAAGCTGCCCAACAGGGCCAGGGCGAAGCTGATCACGCTGAACCAGAGGGTGCCGACCATCGCTCGCTGGAAGCTGATCTGGCTGGTCTCGAAGGCCCGCTGCTCGACGACCTCGGCGGCGCCGCCGCCGCTGCCGGCGGCCAGACTCGCGGCGTCGCAGCCGGGCGGCGGGAGTGTCGGGTCCGCCGCGTCGAGTTGGCTGGTGACGCAGTCGCGGAACCGGTCGCCGATCTGCCCGGCCTGGGCGTCGGAGACGCCGGCGGCGACCAGGTCGGCGCGCAGCCTCGGCGCCACGTCGTCGACCGCCGCCGGCGCCTGGGCGGCGAGCAGGCTGAAGAAGAGCGTGCCGCAGGCCGCGATGCCCAGGGTCACGCCGATCTGGTAGTTCGCGTTGACCACCCCCGAGGCGGATCCGGCCTGGTGACCCGGCACGTCGTGCAGCGAGTAGCCCATCAACGGCGGGAAGGTCATGCCCATGCCGGCGCCGCCGATGAACATCGGGACGAGCAGCTGCCAGATGGTCACCTGCGGCGTGCTGTCGATGACCCACATGAACCAGAACATGCTGACGATCAGCAGCAGCAGCCCGGCCTGCAGGCCCAACCGGCCGAGCTTCGGCGTGATCGCCCGGGCGGAGAGCCAGCCGAGCAGGGGCACGGCGACGTCCCACGGCAGCCCGGACAACCCGGCGCGCAGGATGCTGTAGCCGACGCCGATCTGCAGGTAGATGGTGATGACCAGGAAGAACGACATCACCGCGCCCTGGAAGAGGAAGACCACGATCAGGCCCGAGTTGAACGAGCGGTGCCGGAACAGCGACATCGGCACCAGGGGCGACTCGGTCCGGGACCGCTGGTGCACCACGAACAGCGCGAAGACGGCCAGGCCGCCGGCCATGCTGGCGTACGTCCATGCTGGCCAGTCCTGCTCACGTCCCTGCACCAGCGGGTAGACGATCAGCAGCACCGCCGCCGTGATCAGGGTCGCGCCGACCACGTCGAGTCGTTCCCGGCGGTTCGGCTTCGACTCGGGCAGCAGGGTCCGGGCGGCCAGGAAGGCCGCGATGCCGATCGGGACGTTGACCAGGAAGATCGTCCGCCATCCCAGGCCGGCCACGTTGGCGGTGGTCAGCAGCGCGCCGACCAGCGGGCCGCCGACCGTGCCGAAGGCGAGCGCCGCGCTCATCGCGGCGAACGCCCGGCCGCGCTCCTTCGGCGCGTAGAGCAGCTGGATGAGGGTGTAGACCTGCGGCACCATCACCGCGCCCATCGCACCCTGGACGAAGCGCAGCACGATCAGCTGCTCGGGCGACTGGGCGAGCCCGGCGAGCAGCGAGGTGAAGGTGAAGCCGGCGACGCCGATGAGGAACATCCGGCGTACGCCGACGATGTCGCCGAGCCGACCGGAGATGATCAGCATCGAGGCGAACGCGAGCGCGTACCCGGCCACCAGCCACTGCATGGTGGAGGCGGTGGCGTCGATGCCGTCCCGGATCGACGGCAGCGCCACGTTGACGATGGTGATGTCGAGCAGGTCCAGCACGAACCCGGTGAGTACGACGACGAGGGCTAGGGTGCGCTTGCGGCCGGTGATCGGGGGAACGAACTCGTCGGGTGGTGCCGGGGCCGGCGCCGACACCGTGCTGGTGTCGGCACCGGACGACGTGCGGCTGTCGTCAGACATCGGATCCCTTTCCTGAGGGCTCAACGGACATCGCGTGGGTGGGGGGCCTGCCTGCGTGGACTCCTCCGTTGCCGGACGGTGAGCCCGGCGTGCCGGCAACGGATGGAGATCAGGTAGTTGCGTTAGGTCAGCACCTTATTGGAAATGTGTGTCGCTCAGGAACCGCCACACCGGTACGAATCCGATCGAGAAGGGATTCACCGTCGTGACAGGACACGACAAGTGGCCGGCCGAGTGTGGCCAGCGCACCGCCGTATCCGGCGGGTGTGGCCAGGTCGGTCAGGTGTGGCGGGTCCGCCGGGACGGGGGTGGCGTCCCAGCTCAGCAGGGCGGCCGGCTGGTCCGGGCCGGTCACGGTGATCGCGGCGGGATCCACCGTCAGCCCGTCGCCGGTCGCCTTGAGCAACGCCTCCTTCCTGGTCCAGTACCTGATGAAGGCGGCCGTCCGGTTCCGGGCCGCGGTGAGGACCGCACGTTCGGTGGGGGCCAGGGCGCGCAGCGGCAGGGTGTCCCCGCGCAGCGCGACCCGTTCGACGTCGACGCCGATCTCGGTCCGTAGGGCGAACGCCACCACACACCACCGTCCGGAGTGCGCGACGGAGAACGTCACCGGGGAGGCCGGCGTGCGGAGCACCGGCTTGCCGTGTGGCCCCCCGCACCGCCGGCAGGTCGCCTCGAAGCGCAGCCCGGACGCCGGGACGCCGAGCATGTCGGCGAGCACCAGTCGCGTCAGCGCCCGCGCGGTGAGATGCGCCGCCCGCCCTCGCCGGTCGGTGAACGTCGCGTGTCGGCGGCGCTCCCCGGTGCCGAGCAGGGCGAGCAGGCCCGGGTCGTCCGGCGACGCGACCCGGGCCCACCAGACCTGGCAGGTGCCCTCGACGGGCAGGCCGGTCGTCATCGCGGATGCCCCCTTCCGCCGCGCGCCGTCGAGGCGCGACGGCCGTCGCGACGTTGTATGTGGAGCGTATTGCAAGTAGCTTGTTCTTTCTACTGTACGTATCCGGGCGCGCTTGTTACCTTGGCGTCGACACCGGCTCGTGTGCCAGCGACGCGAGAGCTCCGTCGGACAGGGGAGACCCAGATTGGGCGTTGAGGCCGAACACAGACGACCCCTCACCCGGGACGGCATGCGGAACGACATCGCGGCGGTCCTCGGCGAACCACCCGACACGGTCGCGGACGACGCCGACCTGCTCCAGCTCGGTCTCGACTCGATCGGCGTGATGCGGCTGGTCGGCCGCTGGCACCAGTGCGGTGTCTCGCTGAGCTTCGCGGAGCTGATCGAGGGACGCACCCTCGACGACTGGTGGCGGATGGCCGTCGACCGGGTGCCCACCGGCGCGGTGGCGGCGGACGAACCACCCCTGGCCGTCGTGGACGGTGCCGAGCCGTTCGACCTGGCACCCATGCAGCACGCCTACTGGGTGGGCCGGGGCGACGGCCAGGCCCTCGGTGGCGTCGGCGCGCACTTCTACAACGAGTTCGACGGGACCGCGGTGGACCCGGCCCGGCTGGAGGCCGCCGTCCGGGCACTGCTGCGCCGGCACGGCATGCTGCGCGCCCGCTTCGACGAGGACGGCCGGCAACGGATCCTGGCCGACAGCGCCTGGCCCGGCCTCACCGTGCACGACCTCCGTGGCGACGATCCCGAGACGGCCGAACGCACACTGCTGCAGCTGCGCGACCGGTTGTCGCACCGGCGGCTGGACGTGGCCCGCGGCGAGGTCTTCGACGTGCAGCTCTCGCTGCTGCCCGGCGGAGCCACCCGCTGCCACGTGCACATCGAGATGCTGGTGGCCGATGCGCACAGCTTCCGCATCCTGATGTCCGAACTCGCCCGGCACTACCGGGATCCGGCGGCCGAACCGCCCCCGATCGGGCTGGACTACCCGACCTACCTGGCGACCCTGCGCGCGCGCCGGGACGGCGAGCGGGACGCCGACCGCACGTACTGGCAGTCGCGGCTGCCCGAGCTGCCCGGCCCGCCGGAGCTGCCGTTGGCCGTCGACCCGCAGCAGGTCAGCGGCCAGCGCGTGGTCCGGCACCACCACTGGGTCGCCGCCGAGCAGGTCGAGCGGCTGACCCGACGGGCCCGGTCGTACGGGTTGACCCTGCCGGTGCTGTTCCTGACCGCCTTCGGTCACGTGCTCGGCCGCTGGAGCGCCGCCCCGCGCTTCCTGCTCAACCTGCCGCTCTACGACCGCCAGACGGTCCACCCCGACGTCACCCACCTGGTCGGCGACTTCACCAACCTGCTGTTGCTGGAGGTCGACACCGGCGCCGACCGTGACTTCGTGGCGTTCGCCCGCGCGGTGCAGGACCGGATGCGCGCCGACGCGGCCCACCCCGGCTACACCGGCGTGGACGTGCTGCGCGACCTGACCCGCCACCGCGGTGGCACCCCGGTCGGCGCGCCGGTGGTCTTCACCAGCGCACTCAGCCTCGGCGAGCTGTTCGACACCGAGGTGCGCGACAGCTTCGGCACACCCGGCTGGACGATGTCCCAGACCCCGCAGGTGTGGCTGGACGTGCAGGTCACCGAACGCGAACACGGACTGTTCGTCAACTGGGACTGCGTCGAGGAACTCTTCCCGCCGGGCCTGATCGGGCAGATGTTCGAGGCGTACCTCACGGTTCTCGGTTGGCTGCTGGACGACGACGCGGACTGGTCAGCGAGCCTGCCGGAACTGCTGCCACCGGTGACCCGGCAGGTCCGGGCGGCGGCCAACGACACCGCCCGCCCGGTCCGTCGCCGCCGGCTGCACGAGGACTTCTACGCCCACGCCCGCGCCGAGCCGCACCGTCCGGCGTTGCTCTGGGGCACCGACGGGCTGCTCAGCTACGGCGAGCTCGCCGACCGGGCCGACCGGGTGGCCGGTGCCCTGGTCGCGGGCGGGGTCCGCCCCGGTGACGCGGTCGCCGTCACCGTCGAGAAGGGGCCGGAGCAGGTCGTCGCCGTGCTGGGCGTCCTGCGCGCCGGCGGGGTGTACGTGCCCGTCGGCGTCGACCAGCCGGCCGCCCGCCGGGCCCGGATCCACGCGGTGGCCGGGGTGCGGCACGTGGTGGCCAGCAGCCCACCGCCCGAGCTGCCCGCGCCGTTGTGCGTGGTCGACGTGGCGGACCGGTCGTTCCCGCCGGTCACCCCGGTCACCGGCAGCGACGACGACCCGGCCTACCTGCTGTTCACCTCCGGCTCCACCGGCGAGCCGAAGGGGGTGCAGGTGCCGCACCGGGCCGCGGTCAACACCATCGACGACATCGACCGGCGGTTCGGGATCGGGCCGGCCGACCGGGTGCTGGCCGTCTCGGCCCTCGACTTCGACCTGTCGGTGTACGACATGTTCGGTCTGCTCGGCGTCGGCGGGGCGGTGGTCTGCCTCGCCGAGGACGAGCGACGCGACGCCGACCGCTGGCGGGAACTGGTCCGCCGGCACCGGGTCACCGTCTGGCAGTCGGTGCCGGCGCTGCTGGACATGCTGTTGAGCGCGGGGCCCGGCGACACGGACCTGCCGCTGCGGCTGGCCCTGCTCGGCGGTGACTGGGTCGGGCTCGACCTGGCCGCCCGGCTGGCCGCGCGGGCCCCCGGCGCGACGCTGGTGGCGCTGGGCGGCACCACGGAAACCGCCATCCACTCCACCGTGCAGGTGGTGCCGGTGCCGGCACCCGCCACGTGGCGCTCGGTGCCGTACGGCGTACCCCTGGCCAACCAGCTGATGCGGGTCGTCGACCCCGCCGGACGGGACCGGCCGGACTGGGTTCCCGGCGAACTGTGGATCGGCGGGGAGTCGGTGGCCGACGGCTACCGCGGCGACCCCGAACGGACCGCCGCGCAGTTCCGCGAGATCGACGGGGTGCGCTGGTACCGCACCGGTGACCTGGCCCGCTACCAGCCGGACGGCATCGTCGAGTTCCTCGGCCGGGCCGACGCCCAGGTCAAGATTCGTGGGCATCGGATCGAGCTGGGTGAGATCGAGACCGCCCTGGAGCGACACCCCGCGGTCGCCCGGGCGGTCGTGGTGGCCCTCGGCACGCCCCGGCGGCTGGCCGCCGCGGTCAGCGCCGCGACCGAGGTGGACCCGGACGCGTTGGGCGACTGGCTGGCGGAGCAGGTGCCGGGGTACATGGTGCCGGATCAGGTGGTGCTCACCGACCGGTTGCCGCTGTCCGCCAACGCGAAGATCGACCGGCGGGCGGTGGCCCGCCTCGTCGAGGCGGCCCGGCCCGGAGTGGACGAACTCGAGGCGCCGGTCGGCGACATCGAACACGAGGTCGCCCGGGTCTGGACGCAACTGCTGGGCGTGCCGGCGGTGGGCCGGCGGCAGAGCTTCTTCGCCGCCGGTGGGGACAGCCTGGTCGCCACCCGGTCGATGGCGCTGCTGGCCGAGGCCGGACTGGCCGGGTCGAGCCTGCGGCAACTGTTCGCCACCCCGGTGCTGGCCGACTTCGCCGCCACCCTGCACCGCACCGGCGAGGACCGGCCCGCCGCCGCGGTGCTGCCCGCGGACCCGGCGAACCGGTACGCGCCGTTCCCGCCCACCGACGTGCAGCGGGCGTACTGGCTGGGCCGCAGCAGCGACTTCGCGCTGGGCGGCGTCGGCTCGCACTGGTACTGGGAGTTCGACGGGACCGACGTCGACCTCGACCGGCTGGAGGAGGCCGTCAACCTGCTCGTCGCGCGGCACGACATGCTGCGCGCCGTCTTCGACGACGACGGCGACCAGCGGGTGCTGGCCGAGGTGGACCGCTTCCGGATCGCGGTGCGCACCGGTGGCGACGCGGCACTGCGGGAACTGCGCGAGCGGATGTCCCACCGGATCCCCGATCCGGGCCGCTGGCCACTGCTGGAGATCGCCGCCGTCCGGTACGCCGACGGTCGGGTGCGGATCGGGTTCAGCTTCGACTACATCGTGCTCGACGCGCTCAGCATCGTGATCTTCTTCGACGAGTTGACCACGCTGTACCGCGACCCCGCGGCGGTGCTGCGCCCGGTCGGGGTGACCTTCCGCGACTACCTGCTCGCCGCACCGGCCGATCCGCAGGCCGTGGCCGAGGACCAGCGGTACTGGCTGGACCGGCTGGACACCCTGCCGCCCGGCCCGCCGCTGCCGCTGGCCGTGGACCCGGCCACCGTGGTCGGGCCGCGTTTCCACCGCCGGGAGGACCGGCTCGACCCCGCGCAGTGGCGTCGGCTGACCGAGCAGGCCCGCCGGCACGGGGTGACCCCGGCCAGCGTCCTCGCCACCGCCTTCGCCGAGGTGCTGTCGGCCTGGAGCGGGCGCGGGGAACTGACCGTCAACTTCACCCTGTTCAACCGGCGCGACGTGCACCCCGACATCAACCACATCCTCGGCGACTTCACCTCGCTGCTGCTGGTCGCCTACCGGGCCGGGGCGGGCGACAGCTGGCTGGACCTGGTCCGGCGTACCCAGGAGCAGGTCTGGGAGGGGATGGCCCACGACTCGGCGTCCGCACTGTGGGTGCTGCGCGAACTCGCCCGCCGCCAGCAGGGCGGCACGGTGAGCATGCCCGTCGTGTTCACCAGCGCGCTCGGCGTGGCCGGCGGCATGAGCGAGATGTCCTTCCCCTTCGGCGAACTGGTCTGGGGAATCTCGCAGACCCCGCAGGTGTGGCTCGACAACCAGGTGATGGAGCGCGACGGCGGCCTGGTCTACAACTGGGACTCGGTCGAGGAACTGTTCCCGGCCGGGCTGCTCGACGCGATGTTCGACGCGTACCGCGAGCTGTTGGGCCGGCTGGCCACCGCGGACTGGACCGCCGCCGGGCCACCGCCGCTGCCGGCGGCCCAGCGGCAGGTCCGCGACGCGGTCAACGACACCGGCGGACCGCTGCCGACCGGGCTGCTGCACACCGGGTTCTTCACCCGTGCCGCCGCCACGCCCGCCGCCCCGGCGGTGATCACCGCCGACGGCGCGGCCGTCGGCTACGGCGACCTCGCCGCCCGCGCCCTGCGCATCGGCGGGCGCTGCGCGCGCACGGCGTCAACCCGGGCGACGCGGTCGCGGTGACCCTGCCCCGCGGCGTCGACCAGATCGCCGCCGTGCTCGGCGTGCTCGCCGCGGGCGGGCACTACGTGCCGGTCGGTGTCGACCAGCCGGCCGAGCGGCGCGACCGGATCTACGCCCGCGCCGCCGCGCGAGTCGTCCTCGCCCGGCCCGATCTGCCCACCGGGCATCCGGTCGTCGCCCCGGACACCGCCGCCACCCCGCTGCCGGCGCCGGTCGAGGTCGACCCGGACCAACTGGCCTACATCATCTTCACCTCCGGCTCCACCGGTGAGCCGAAGGGGGTGGAGATCACCCACCGGGCGGCGCTGAACACCGTCGACGACATCACCACCCGCTATGGTGTCGGCCCCGCCGACCGGGTTCTCGCGGTCTCGGCGCTCGACTTCGACCTGTCCGTGTACGACATCTTCGGGCTGCTCGGTGCGGGCGGCGCGGTGGTCTGCGTCGCCGACACCGACCGGCGGGAGGCCCGCAGCTGGGCCGCCGCGGCCCGGCGCGGCGGTGTCACCGTCTGGAACTCCGTGCCCGCCCTGCTGGACATGCTGCTGGTCGCGGCCGACGCCGAGGGCCTGCCCGACGGGCTGCGCCTGGTGCTGCTCTCCGGTGACTGGGTCGGGCTGGACCTGCCCGGCCGGCTGCGCGAACGGTGCCCGCGGGCCGTTTCGTCGCGCTCGGCGGTGCCACCGAGGCGGCGATCTGGTCCAACGCCTGCGAGGTCGACGAGGTGCCCGCGCACTGGCGGTCGGTGCCGTACGGCCGCCCGCTGCGCAACCAGCGCTACCGGGTGGTCGACCCGCGCGGCCGGGACTGCCCCGACTGGGTGCCCGGTGAGCTGTGGATCGGCGGCGTCGGGGTGGCCCGCGGCTACCGGGGTGACCCGGAGACCACCGCCCGGCAGTTCGTCACCGAGGCCGGGCACCGGTGGTACCGCACCGGCGACCTCGGCCGGTACTGGCCCGACGGCACGCTGGAGTTCCTCGGCCGGGTCGACTTCCAGGTCAAGATCCGGGGGCACCGGATCGAGCTGGGGGAGATCGAGGCGGCGGCCCAGGCGCACCCCGGGGTGGCCCGCGCCGTCGCGCTCACCGTCGGCGAGGGTGCCCATCGCCGGCTCGCGCTGGCCGTGGTGGCCGACGGCGGACCGGTCGACGACCCGGCGCTGCTCGGCTTCCTGGCCGAACGGCTGCCCAGCTACATGGTTCCGGAGCGGGTGGTCGGCGTGGCGGACCTGCCGCTGACCGCCAACGGCAAGGTGGACCGCCGGGCGTTGACCGCCCAGGTGACCGCCGAGCCCGACGACGCAGCCGACGAGAGCCCGCGCGGAGACAGCGAGAAGCTCGTCGCCGAGATCTGGTCCGAGGTGCTCGGCTGCGACCGGATCGGCCGCAACCAGAGCTTCTTCGCGCTCGGCGGGGACAGCCTGTTGGCCACCCGGCTGGTGGAGACGCTGCGACTGCGCCACGGGACCGAACTGTCGCTGCGGCAGCTGTTCCTGGCGCCGACCGTGGCGCAGCTGGCAGATGTCTTCGACACCCACCGCCGCGCGGTGGAACCCGGTGACTTCGAGGAGGGCACGATATGAGTCAGTCGTCCGCCGGTGACCTGCTCGCCGAGTTGGAGAGCGCGGGGGTGCGGGTCTGGTTGGAGGCCGGTCAGCTGCGCTTCCGGGCACCGCAGGGGGCGATGACACCGACCCGCCGGGAAGCGCTGCGCGCCCGCCGCGACGAGATCGTCGCCCACCTCGACAACGGTGGCGGCGTCGCCCTGGTGCCCGACCCGGCGCGCCGGCACGACCCGTTCCCGGTCACCGACGTGCAGGCGGCGTACCTGCTCGGTCGGGGCGAGACGTTCGCCTACGGCGGCGTCGCCTGCCACGGCTACGGCGAGCTGATCTATCCGGCGCTGGACCCGGCCCGGATGACCGCCGCCTGGCGGGCGCTGATCGAGCGGCACGACATGCTCCGCGCGGTGGTGGAGGCCGACGGTGCGCAGCGGGTGCTGCCGCAGGTGCCGCCGTTCGAGGTGCCGGTGATCGACCTGACCGGCCGCCCCGACGCGGTGGTCGAGGCAGGTCTCAGCGCGGTCCGCGCGGAGATGGACCACCTGGTGCACGCCCCCGACCGGTGGCCGCTGTTCGCCGCCCGGATAACCCTGGCCGACGACCGGGCCGTGCTGCACATGTCGATCGACTTCCTGATCGCCGACTTCATCAGCGTCCAGGTGGTGCTGGACGAGCTGCACCGGCTCTACCACCGGCCGGACGAGCCGCTGCCGCCGCTGGAGATCACCTTCCGGGACTACCAACTGGCCGAACGGGCGGTGCGCGACAGTCCGCGCCACGCGCGGGACCGGCAGTGGTGGCTGGACCGCGTCGACGACCTGCCGGCCGCACCGGAACTGCCGACGGTGTCCCGCCCCGCCGACAGCGAGGGACGGTTCCGCCGCTGGGAGACCCGACTGTCGCCGCAGGTCTGGGAGGGCTGCGCCAGCGCGCCGGCCGGCACGGCGTCAGCCCGTCCGGCGCGGTGCTGGCCGCGTTCGCCGACGCGATCGCGGCGTGGAGCCGCCGGAGCCGGTTCACCCTGGACATCACGCTGCTCAACCGGGCACCGCTGCACGAGCAGGTCAACTCGCTGGTCGGCGACTTCACCTCGGTGGATCTGCTGGCGGTGGACGCCGATCCGACCCGCCGCGTCGACGAGCGGGCCCGCGACCTGCAGGCGCAGCTGTGGGAGGACCTGGACCACCGGACGTTCAGCGGCATCGAGGTGATGCGGGAGATCGCCCGCCGGCAGGGCGCCGAGGCGGCGCTGTTCCCGGTGGTCTTCACCAGCGCCATCGGCATCGCCGACGCGGGGGCCGCCGCCGACGGCGCACCGCTCGGCGAACTCGGCTACGGCATCAGCCAGACCCCGCAGGTCTGGATCGACTGCCAGAACATCGAGCGCGACGGTGGTCTGGTGTCCAACTGGGATGTCCGCGAGGAGGTCTTCCCGCCCGGGATGGTCGACGACATGTTCGCCGCGTACGACGCGCTGCTGCACCGGCTGGCCGCCGACGACGCGGCGTGGACCCGTACCGGGCTTCCGGAGCCGCCGCCGGCGGCCCTGGCGCGCCGCGCCGAGGTGAACCGGACGCAGTCCGCGCTGCCCGCCGGGATGCTGCACGACCGGGTGGTGTTGCAGGCGCTGGGCACCCCGGACCGGCCGGCCGTCGTCGCCCGGGACCGGACGTTGACCTACGCCGAGCTGCTGGGCCGGGCGGCCGGGGTGGCCGAGGCGCTGACCGCGGCCGGCTGCCGCCGGCAGGAGCTGGTCGCGGTGGTGATGGACCGGGGCTGGGAGCAGGTCGTCGCGGTGCTCGGCACGCTGCTCGCCGGCTGCGTCTACGTGCCGGTGGACACCTCGCAGCCGGCCGCCCGGCGGCGCACCATCCTGGACGGTGCCGGCGTGCGCTGCGCGCTGACCCAGTCCCGGGTGGACCCGGACGGCTGGGCCGACGGGCTGCGGATGCTCGCCGTCGACCTGCTTCCCGGGGGCGAGCCGCACCCGGTCGAGGGTTCCGGCGACCCGGAGGAACTGGCGTACGTCGTCCACACCTCCGGCTCGACCGGCACGCCCAAGGGTGTGATGATCAGTCACCGGGGCGCGTTGAACACCGTGCTCGACATCAACGACCGCTTCGCCGTCGGCCCCGAGGACCGGATCCTCGGCCTGTCCAACCTCGGTTTCGACCTGTCGGTGTACGACATCTTCGGCCCGCTGTCCGTCGGTGGCGCGGTGGTCGTGCCCGACCCGGACCGCCGCGGCGACCCGTCGCACTGGGCGGAACTGGTCGACACGCACGCGGTGACGGTGTGGAACTCGGTGCCCGCCCAGTTGCAGATGCTGCACGACTACCTGGTCTCCGCCGCGGTGGCACCCCCCGACGGGCTGCGGCTGGCCATGCTCTCCGGCGACTGGATCCCGGTGGCCCTGCCCGAGGCGATCCGGGCCCGGGTGCCCGGACTGCGGGTGGTCAGCCTCGGCGGCGCCACCGAGGCGTCGATCTGGTCGATCTGGTACCCGATCGACCAGATCGACCCGGCCTGGCGCAGCATCCCGTACGGTCGGCCGTTGACCAACCAGAGCTTCCACGTGCTCGACGGGGCGCTGCGGCCACGTCCGGACCTGGTCGGCGGGGAGTTGTACATCGGCGGCGCGGGGCTGGCGTTGGGCTACCTGAACGACAGCGAGCGCACCGCCGAGCGGTTCGTCGTCCACCCGGAGACCGGTGACGTGCTGTACCGCACCGGCGACCTCGGGCGGTACCTGCCCGACGGCACCATCGAGTTCCTCGGCCGGGAGGATCTCCAGGTCAAGATCAGGGGCTACCGGATCGAGCTGGCCGAGATCGAGTCGGCGCTGGGTGCGCATCCCGGGGTGGCCGGCGCCGTCGTGGTGGTCGACGGCGACACCCCGCTGGAGCGTCGCCTGGCGGCGTTCGTCGAGCCGGCCGGCCGTACGGTCACCGCCCGGCAGGCGGAACACGACGAGGCGACGGCGCGACAGCTCGGCGCGGCCGCCTGCGTCGATGCCGACGCCACGCTCGCCGGTGTCGACCGCGAGCGCTACCTGGCGTACGCCCACGGGCTGGACGATGTCGCGCTGCCGGCGATGCTCGACGCGTTCCGCGCGGCGGGCCTGTTCGCCTCCGGCGGCCAGCGGCACCCGCTGGCCGAGCTGCTCGACACCGCCCGGGTCGCCCCGCGGCACCACCGGCTGGTCCGGCGGTGGCTGCGGGCGCTCACCGGCGCCGGCCTGCTCGACCTCGACGGCGCCGGCCGGTACGGGCTGACCGAGGCGGGCGCGGCGGCGGACACCGCCGCCGGATGGCGCGGCGTCGAGCAGTTCGCCGACGCCGAGGACCGGGAACTGCTCGCCTACTTCCGGGCCAGCACCGCCCAGCTGCCCGCGCTGCTGCGCGGCGAGGACGATCCGCTGGCGCTGCTGTTTCCGCAGGGGCGGGTGGACGTCTCGCAGGGGCTCTACGAGCGGACCCTGTTCAACCGATGGGCCAACGAGGCGGCGGGGGCGCTGGTGCGCCGGATCGCGGGGCAGCGCATCGAGCCCGGTCCGCTGCGGGTGTTGGAGATCGGTGCCGGTGCCGGCGGCACCACCGCCGCGGTGCTGGCCGCGCTGGACGGCCACGAGGTCGACTACCTGGCCACCGACCTGTCGCCGTTCTTCGTCAACGAGCTGCGGACCCGGTTCGGCGAGCGGCCCGGTCTGCGTCTGCAGGTGGTCGACATCGACCAGGACCCGACCGTCCAGGGCCTGGCCCCGAACTCCTTCGACGTGATCGTGGCCGGCGACGTGCTGCACGCCAGCTCCGACGTCGGTCGGGCGCTGGAGCGGCTGCGTGCGGTGCTGGCCCCGCAGGGCTGGCTGGTGGCCTGTGAGATGACCCGCGACCACCACCAGATCATGACCTCGCTGGAGCTGCTGGTCCGGGTGGACGAGGCCACTGCCGACTTCACCGACCTGCGCCGGGGCACCGAGCAGGTGTTCCTCGACCGCCGGTCCTGGCTGGAGGTGCTGGATTCGGCGGGCGCGGCGCAGCCGCTGTGCCTGCCCGAGCCCGACGGCTTCATCGCCGAGCTGGGCATGTGCGTGCTGGCCGCCCGGTTCAAGACCGACCGGCTGCCGGTCTCCCGGGACGACCTCACCGAACACCTGGCGCGGCGGCTGCCGGAGTACATGGTCCCGGCGGTGGTGCAGGTCGTCGACGCCTTCCCGCTCAACGCCAACGGCAAGGTCGACCGGGCGGAGCTGCGGCGCCGGCTGCCCCGCCGGGGCGACCGCCGCCGCCACGGCCAGCGCCCCCGGCAGTGACCTGGAGCGCCGGATCGCGGCGGTGTGGGCCGAGGCGCTGCGGGTGGGCCGGGTCGGCCGAGACGAGAACCTCTTCGAACTCGGCGGTGACTCCCTGGTCGCGGCGCAGATCACCGGCCGGATCCTGGAGGAGGTCCCGCAGGCGGCCGGCCTCTTCTTCGACCAGTTGCTGCGGCAGGTGCTGGAGCAACCCACCGTGGCCGCGCTGGCCGGGCACATCGAGGCGGAGACGGCCGCGCCGGTCGTGGCGGCGCCGGCCGGCGACACCCCACCCGCACCGGCGGGCTGTCCGTGTTGCACCCGGGCGGCGCCGGCACGCCGTGGGTGCTGGTGCCGGGCTGTGCCGCGACGGCCGACCGGTACGCGACGCTGGTGCCGCACCTCGCGACGACCGGTCCGGTGCTCGGGCTGGCCACCGCGGCGACCGACGACCTGCCCGGGTCGCCGCCGAGCAGGCCCGGCTGGTCAACGCCGCCGGCCTGCCGGCGGTTCGGCTGATCGGGCACGGCCTCGCCGCGACCCTCGCCCTGGAGGTGGCCCGTTCGCTGACCGAGGCGGGCGGGCAGGTCGAGGCCCTGGTCCTGGTGTCGCCGTGGCGACCGGCGGGCGCCGGTGCGGCCGCGACCGCGTACCGGGTCGAGACCGGAGCCGCGGAACCCGACGAGGGCTTCGCCGCGCGGCTCTCGGCGACGGTCCGCCACGAGCCGACCCTGTACGCCGGCGACCTCACCGTGCTGCGGCCCGCCGGCGAGGTCCCGTACGACGCCGAGGAGCTGGAGTTCTGGGCCGACCTGTGCCTGGGTGACGTGCGTACGGTCGAGGTCGACGGTGACCACCGGACGGTGCTCGGGGCGGCCGGGGCGGCGCTGGCGGCACTCGACCCGGAGCCGGCCCGGTGACCGCCGTCGCCGTGCTCGGTGCCTCCGGTGCGGTCGGTCGGGTCGTCCTGGACCTGCTGCGCTCGTGGGACGTCGGTCCGCTGCGGGCCGGCGCCCGCCGTCCGCCCGACGTCGAGGGGGCCGAACAGGTGGCCGTCGACGCGCACGATCCGGCCGGCCTGGCCCGCTTCTGCGCGGATGCCCGGGTGGTGCTCAACTGCGCCGGCCCGGCGATCGACCTGGCCGACGCCGTCGCGCGGGCGTCCGCGGAGGCCGGCGCGGACTACGTGGACGCGGCCGGCGACGACAAGTTGTACGCCGCGGTCGCGGCGGTCCCCGGCGGTGCGGGGCGGGTGGCGGTGGTGTCGGCGGGGATGATGCCGGGGCTGTCCGGGCTGCTGCCCCGGCTGCTCGCCGCGCACCTGCCCGACGGGGAGCGGCTGACCGGCTACGTCGGCGGGCGGGACCGGTTCACCCTGACCGCCGCCGTGGACTACGTCTCCGTCGACGAGAGTTTCGGGTGGCCCTCGGCGGCCTGGCGGGACGGCCGGGTGGTTCCCGGTGCGCTGAGCCCGCTCACCGACGTGTCGGTGCCCGCCTTTCCCGAACCGGTCACGGCGCAGCCCTACCTGAGCACGGAGACGGCCCGGCTCGCCGCCGGGTTGGGCCTGCGGCAGGTCGACTGGTACTCGGTCTTCGCCGGTGAGCGGGTGCTGGCCGCGCTGCGCGCCGCATCCCGTCCCGGCGACGGCGGCCACCGGCGGGCCGGCGAGCTGTTGCACCGGGCCGCGGAGCTGGACCTGTTCGGGCAGCAGCCGTACCAGCACCTGGTGGTCACCCTGGACGGCCCGGGCGGTGCCCGGACGGCCGTGGTGCGCAGCACCGGCGCCAGCGATCTCACCGGCACGGTGGCCGCGTTGACGGCCCGGGCCGTGCTGGCCGGTGCGGTGCCACCGGGTGTCTGGCACGCCGCCGAGGTGCTCGACCCGGTCGCGACCTTCACCGAGCTGGCGTCGGCGCCGGGCGTGCTGCTCGCCTCCGTGGTGGCGGACGCCGCCGCCGTCGACGAGTACGAGGAGGACGTGATTTGAACCGACCCACCCGGGTGGTCGTCTGCGGCACCCGCTTCGGCCAGGTCTACCTGGAGTCCTTCCGTGACGCGGACCCGAGTTTCCAGCTCGCCGGCATCGTCGCCGGGGGCAGCGACCGCTCCCGGGCCTGCGCGGCGCACTACGGGGTGCCGCTGTACACGTCGGTGGCGCAGCTGCCCGACGACATCGACATCGCCTGCGTGGTGATCCGCGGCGGCCTGCTCGGCGGTCGGGGCTCCGAGCTGGCCATGGAGCTGATGGCGCGCGGCCTGCACGTGTTGCAGGAACACCCGCTGCACCACGACGAACTGGCCCGCTGCCTGCGGCAGGCCCGCCGGCACAAGGTGGTGTACCAGCTCAACCCGTTCTACCGGCACATCACGCCGGTGCGCCGCTTCCTCGGCGCGGCCGGCGAGCTGCTGCGCCGCCAGCCACCGCGCTACCTCGACGTGGCCTGCGGATTCCAGCTGGCGTACTCGCTGCTGGACCTGCTCGGCCAGGCACTCGGCGGGGTCCGGCCGTGGCGGTTCACCGAGCTGCCGGCGCTGCCCGCGACGGTCACCACGGCGACCGATCTGGACCTGCCGTTCCGCAGCCTGGACGGGGTGCTGGCCGGGGTGCCGGTCACGCTGCGGGTGCAGAACCAGATGGATCCGGCGGACCCCGACAACTACGCCCACCTGATGCACCGGATCACCATCGGCACCGAGGCCGGCAACCTCACCCTGGTCGGCACGCACGGCCCGACGGTGTGGACGGCCCGGCCCGACTTCCCGCGGGAGGTCGCCGGGATCGGCGCCGATCCGCACTTCGCGGCCCGGCGCGACACCAGCACCCCCAGCGCGGTCACCCTCGGCCCCACCGAGGTCCCGCACTACGACACGGTCTTCGGCACCACCTGGCCGCAGGGGGTCCGCCGGGCGCTGTGGACGCTGCGGGAGACCGTCGAGCGGGGCGAGGACCCGCTGCGCCAGGGCCAGTACCACCTGACGCTGTGCCAGCTGTGGCAGGAGCTGACCGCGATCCTCGGCCCGCCGGAGCTGGTCAGCGCCGAGCCGCCCCGGATGCTCGCCGCCGGCGACCTGGCGGCGCTGGCGGCGGCCGGGGAGGCCGCGGTGGCCGCCCCCGCGAACCGGCGGTGGCCGGCGGCGTGGGGACGGCCGGGTGAACGAGATCGACGCCACGGCCCGCCGCTGGCTGCGCTGCTACCGGCCCCGGCCGGCGGCCACGGTACGGCTGGTCTGCTTCCCGCACGCCACCGGCAGCGCACCGTTCTACCGGGGCTGGGCGGGGGAGCTGCCGGACGGCGTCGAGCTGCTGGCGGTGCAGTACCCGGGCCGGTTGGACCGGATCGGCGAACCGCCGGTGACCGCCATGCCGATGCTGGCCGACATGATCGCCGAGGTGCTCGCCCCCCGGCGGGACCTGCCGGTCGCCCTGTTCGGGCACAGCATGGGTGCCGCGGTGGCGTACGAGGTGGCCCGCCGGTTGGAGCGTTGGCACCGGGAACCGCTGGCGCACCTGTTCGTCTCGGGACGTCCCGCGCCGTGCCATCACCGGCCGGGCAGCAAACACCTCGGCCCGGACGACGACCTCTGGGCGGAACTGCGCAGGCTGGGCGGCACCGATCCGGCGGCGTTGGACAATCCGCAGCTGCGGGCGGCGTTGCTGCCGACGCTGCGGGCGGACTACCGGCTGGTCGAGAGCTACCGGCCGGTGCTGGGCGAACGGCTGGCCACGCCGGTGTCCGCGCTGGTCGGTGACGCGGACACCGAGGCGACCGTGGACGAGGTGGCGGCCTGGGCGGGGTACACCCGGGCGGCCTTCGACCTCACCGTGTTCGCCGGCGATCATTTCTACCTGGTGCCGCACCGGGCGAAGGTGCTGGCCGGCGTCATCCGGAGCCTCGGCCTGCCGTGAGGCCGGCCGGCGCGGACGGCACCGGCCCGGCGAGGTGCCGGCGCCACAGCAGGCGACGCTTCGGCTTGCCGCTGGTGGTCCGTGGCACGGTGCCCGCCGGCATCGGCACGACGTGCACGGTCGCCTCCGGCACCAGCGGTCGCACCAGGGCGGGGATCCGGGGCAGCCACTCCGGCCGGGGATGTTCCAGATGGACCACCACGGTCGGCGTGCCGGCCCGCAGGCCCAGCACGGTGGCCAGCCGGCCGGGCGGCGCGCCCAGGGCCGCGCCGAGCACCGCGTCGAGGTCCTCGGCGAAGACGGTCCGCCCGCGGACCTTCAGGCTGTCGCCGAGGCGACCCAGCACGAACAGCTCCCCGTCGCGGACGAAACCGGCGTCGCCGGTGCGGACCCGGCCGTCGGGGAACGCCGGCCCGCCGGCGTAGCCGTCGGTCACCCCGGCCCCGCCGACCACGATCTCCCCGACCACGCCGTCGCCGACCGGCCCGGCGTCGTCGCCGACCACCGTCACCTCGGCACCGGCGAGCGGGTGCCGCAGCCGACCACCGGCACGCCGTCCGGCCCGGGCGCCTGCCGCCACCCGGTGCGCAGCGGCAGCCCGCTCACCGCCAGCGTCGCCTCCGCCAGCCCGTACGCGGGCAGCAGCGCCTCCCGGCGCAGCCCGTACGGGGCGAGCAACCCGGCGAAATCGTCCAAGGTGGCCGGCTGGATCCGCTCGGCACCCACGATGACCGCCCGCCACCGCCCGAAGTCCAGCCCGGCCAGCTGCTCGGCGCGGACCCGGCGCACCACGTGCGCCAGGCCGAAGCCCGGCATCGCCGTCAGCCGGGCACCGTGCCGGCCGAAGCACTCCAGGAAACGGGTGGGTCGGCGGACGAACTCCGCCGGCGTGAGCAGCCACAGGTCGGCACCGGTGACGATCGGCGCCAGCAGGCACCCCACCAGTCCCATGTCGTGGTGCACCGGCAGCCAGGACGCGGTCGGGTCGTCCGGCGTCATCTCCAGCCAGTCGCGGATGGCCGCGACGTTGGCCTCCAGCGCCGGAACGGGCACCCGCACCCCGCGCACCGTGCCGGTGGTGCCGGAGGTGAACTGGAGCAGCGCCGGCCGGGCCGGTGTCGCCGCCGCGCCGCCCCTCGGTCCACCGGTGCCGGCCGCAGTTGCGTGCCCGCCGGGCAGCTCCGCCACGTCGACGGTGGGCACCCCGGCGTGGGCCGCCGCCCCGGCGAGCGCCGATGCGGATCCGGTGTCGACGACCACCAGCCGGGGCCGCATCACCGCCAGGGCCGCGGCCAGGTGTTCCGCGTACCGGTCCGGGTCGCCGAAGGTGGCCGGTGGGGCGAGCGGCGACGCGGTCGCGCCGGCCAGCAGCGTGCCGAACAGGGCGCCGACGAACTCCGGGCCGGCGGGCAGCACCAGGCCCACCACGTCGCCCGGCCGCACCCCCGCGCGGCGAGACCGGCCGCGTGCTCCCGGACCAACCGGGCCAGCCGGGTGTACGGCCACCGGTGCCAGCCGCCGTCCGGCTGGGAGAACCGGATGCCCCGGTCGTCGCGCGGGTCGTCCAGCCAGGCCAGCAGCCCGGTCATGCCGGGCGGGCCTCGATCACCGGGAACATCGGCGTCGGGGTCGCCTCGACCAGTTCCAGTCCGGCCCCGGCCAGCAGGGCCCGCTGCTCGTCGAGGCTGCGCGCGCCGCCCGCGCTCAGCGTCAGCATCAGCATGTCCATCCGGCGGGCCAGCGGGGTGCTGTCCGCCTCGGACTGCCGCCCGGCCTCCAGGATGAAGACCCGGCCCCGCGGGGACATGGCGGCCCGGATCCGCCGCAGCACACCGGTCGCCTCCTCGTCGCTCCAGCTGTAGAGGATCCGCTTGAGCACGTACGCGTCGCCGCCGGCGGGGATGTCGTCGGTGAGGAAGCTGCCGGGCACCACCCGGGCCCGGTCGGCGACACCGGTCGCGGCGAACGTCTCCGGCGCGTTCGCCACCACGCCGGGCAGGTCGAACAGCACCCCGCGCATCCGGGGGAAGCGGGCCAGCAGGTCGCCGAGGAAGCGGCCGTTGCCGCCGCCGACGTCGACCACGGTGTCGAAGCGCGACCAGTCCGAGGCGCGCACGATCGCCATCAGCTCCATGCCGGTGACCCCGCTCATCACCTTGTCGAAGGCTTCACCGTCGCCGGGGTGCCGGCCGAAGTGGTCCCACATGCCGATGCCGTGCACCGCGTCGAACGCGCCCTCGCCGGTGCGCAGGGTGTGGTCCAGACCCTCCATGGCCCGGGTGCACACCACGGGGGAGAGGAAGATGTCCCGGGCCGAGTAGGGGTGGTCGGCCCGCAGCAGGTCGGCCATCGGGGTGAGGCCGAACTCGCCCGGCGTGACCTCGGCGAACAGGTCGCGGGTGGCCAGGTACCGCAACGCCTTGGTCAGCGACGGTTCGTGCGCGCCGCAGGCGTCGGCCAGCTCCGCGGCGGGCAGCGGCCCGTCGGCGAGCCGGTCGGCCACCCGCAGCAGGCAGACCGCCCGGATCGTGTACGGCAGCAGGTAGTCACCCACCTCCATCAGCCGCAGGATGGCCGGTACGTCGATTCCGGGACGTCGTCTGGTCAGCATCGCTGCTCCTTGTCAACTGGGTCGGTCAGCCGGCCGGCCTACCGGCCGGTTGCGGCGGCGTGGTCAGCAGGTGGTCGGCGAGGGTGGCGAGGTGTGCGCCGGTGGGGGTGTCGAAGCTGTCCAGCCAGAGCGCCCGGCGGTACCACCAGTGCAGCGGGTACTCCCAGGTCGCGCCGAGCCCGCCGGTGACCTGCAGGGCGTCCTCGCAGGCCGACACGGCCGCCCGCCGGCCGGCGACCACGGCCTCGGCGTGGGCGTGGGCCACCTCGGCCGGGGCGGTGTCCCCGGCGCCGTGGAGCCAGCAGGCCCGCAGGGCCAGCGAGGTGGCCAGTTCCAGCGTCACGTAGCTGTCGGCCAGCCGGTGTGCCACCGCCTGGTACGCACCGATCGGCCGGCCGAACTGCACCCGGTCCCCGGCGTGCCGGCGGGCCAGCTCAAGGGCCCGCCGGGCCACCCCGACGGCCTCGCAGGCCAGCAGCGTGCCGGCGTGTCGACGGGCGTCGGCCAGCACCCGCTCGGCGGAGCCGGGCGCGACCAGCAACTCGCCCGGCGTGTCGGCGAGGCGCAGCCGGGCGGCACCGCGCAGCCGGTCCAGGGTGGGCTGAGCCTCGACGGCGAGCCCGGCGGCCGGTGAGCGCACCGCGAACAGCGCGACACCGTCGTCGGTGTCGGCGGCGACCACCAGGGCGGTGGCCGCCGTCGCGTCGGTGACCAGGGCGCGCCGGCCGGTCAGCCGCCAGCGGTCGCCGTGCCGGGCGGCCCGGCAGCCGCCGCCGGCCGGGTCGTCCTGCCAGGCGACGGTGAGCGGGTCGGTGGTGAGTTCCCGGCCCGCCGCCCGGTGGATCGGGTGGGCCAGGCCGACCGTGCTCCACCACGGCGTGGCGGCCAGGGCGTAGCCGCCCTCCTGGGCCAGCAGCCCCTTCTCGACCATGCCCAGCTCCGGGTCGCACCAGCCCTGCCGGCGCAGGTGCGGCCAGGTGTCCGGGTCGACGCCGCCGGTGTCGGCCAGCCCGGCGACCCGCTCGACCGGGTACCGGTCGGCGAGCAGCCGGGCGGCGGCGGCCGACAGGTCACGCTGCTCGTCGGTGAGGGCGAAGTCCATGATGTTTCCTCTCCGGCCGCAACGGCTCACCTGGTCCGGGGCAGGCCCAGGACGCGTTCGGCGATGATGCCGCGCAGGATCTCCGAGGTGCCGCCCTCGATCGAGTTGGCCCGGCTGCGCAGGCGCAGGTGCTGCCAGTGACCGGCGGCGTGGCTGTCCGGGCCGTGCAGCATCGCCGCCGGGCCGAGCAGGCGCAGCGCGAACGCGGCCAGCCGCTGGTTGGTGATCGACCAGTGCAGCTTGAGGATCGAGCTTTCCGGCCCGGGCTTGCCGGTGCGCGCCAGCGCGGCCATCGTCCGGTGGCCGGTCCAGCGCAGCCCCTGCAACTGCACGTGCAGCTCGGCCACCTCGGCGCGGACCGCCGGGTCGCCGGCCAGCCCCAGGTCGTGCACGGTGCGCAGCAGCCGGTCGAACTCGACGGCCAGCCGGGCGGTGAGGGTGATGCCGAAGGTGCCGCGTTCGTGGGCCAGGGTGGTCATCGCGATCCGCCACCCCTCACCGACCGGCCCGAGCACGCAGTCGCGGGGGACCGGCACGTCGGTGAGCACGATCTGGTTGAAGTCGCTGTCGCCGGTGCTCTGCCGCAGCGGCAGCACCCGCACGCCGGGGCTGCGCATGTCGACCAGCAGGCAGGTCAGGCCCGTGTGGGCGGTGGAGCCCGGCTGGGTGCGGGCCAGCAGCAGGCACCAGTCGGCCTGGTGCGCGTACGACGACCAGACCTTCTCCCCGGTGACCCGCCACCCGTCGGCCGCCGCGACCGCGCGGGTGCGTACGGCGGCCAGGTCGCTGCCGGCGTCGGGCTCGGAGAAGCCCTGGCAGAACACGAACTCGCCGGAGAGGATCGGCTCCAGGAAGCGTTTCTGCTGCTCGGGCGTGCCGTGCGAGACGACGGTCGGCCCGACCATGCCCAGGCCGATCACGTTGACGTGATCGGGGGCCCCGGCCAGGGCGCTCTCCTCGGCGTAGATGCCCTGGTAGGTGGGCGGCAGCCCGCGCCCGCCGTAGGCGACCGGCCAGGTCAGGCCGCTGTAGCCGGCGGCGTGCAGGGCCTTCGTCCACTCGCCCGGTGCGGTGCCGCCCCGGTAGCGGGGAACGTGTTCGGCCAGCCAGGCACGCAGTCCGGCGCGGAACGCCGCCTCCTCGGGGGTGTCGCGCAGCCGCACCGGTCAGCCCTCCCGGGCGGCCACGGCCCTGGCCGGATCGCGGTAGGCGCACGCCCCGGCGCCGAAGTACCGTTCCCGCAGGGTGGTCTCCGCCGGGTCGTACGCGGTGCGGAAAAGCCCGCGTCGTTGCAGCTCGGGCACGAGCAGGTCGCAGATGTCGTCGATGCCGTCCGACGGCGGGCAGGGGATCAGGTTGAAGCCGTCCACGTCGGCGACGGTGAGCCACTGCTCCATCCGGTCGGCGACCTGCTCGGGTGTGCCGAACAGCGTCACCGGGGCCTCCAGCCGGGGCCGGCGGGGCCGGGAGACGAGGTACTTGACGTCGCCCACGGTCCAGGTGCGGTCCGGGGTGAGCTTGCGCAGGAAGCCGAGGAAGGAGTGGCTGGCCTGGCTGCGGATCTGGTCGACCGGGGTGTCGTCGGGGAAGGCGGCCAGGTCGATGTCCATCCAGCCGCACCACTTGGCCAGCTGTCCCTCGCTGCTCCACAGGGTGTTGTACGCCTCGGCCTTCGCCTTCGCCTCGGCCCGGTCCCGACCGACCATGACCATCGTGCCCTGCAACGCCTTGACCGTGCCCGGGTCCCGGCCGTGCCGCGCCGCGGCGGCGCGCAGGGCGGCCACCGGTTCGGCGCCGGAGGTCGGGTCGGCCAGGGTCAGGAAGACCACCTCCGCGTGCCGGGCGGCGAAATCGATGCCGCGGGGCGAGGAACCCGCCTGGTAGAGCACGGGGGTGCGTTGCGGGGAGGGCTCGCACTGGTGCGGGCCGCGGACGGTGAACCAGCGGCCCTCGTGGTCGATCTGCCGGACCCGGTCGGGGTCGGTGAAGATGTCCCGTTCGGCGTCGCGGACCACCGCGTCGGCGTCCCAGCTGTCCTCCCACAGGGCGCGGGCGACCTGGACGTACTCGTCGGCCCGGTCGTAGCGGTCGTCGTGGTCGAGATAGTCGCCGAGCCCGCTGGCGGTCGCCGACCGCAGGTAGGAGGTGACGATGTTCCAGCCGACCCGTCCGCCGGTGAGGTGGTCCAGCGAGGAGAACAGCCGGGCGCACTCGTACGGCGAGTGGTAGGTGGTGGAGTAGGTGATCGCGAAGCCGAGGTGCCGGGTGGCCGCCGCGGCGGCCGAGAGCAGCAGTGCCGGATCGATGGAGGGGATCTGCACCGCGTGCCGGACGGCCGGTGCCCAGGATCCCCGGTAGACGTCGTAGACGCCGTGGATGTCGGCGAAGAACAGGGCGTCGACGCAGGCCGCCTCGAGTTGGCGGGCCCGGGAGATCCAGTACTCCAGGGACCGGTAGCCGGTGGCCGTGCGGTCGCCGGGGACCCGCCACATGCCCTTGAACTGCGGTGACGGGGAGCACTGGGTGAACACGTTCAGATGCATGCCCGGTTTCCTCACATCCGTTCCGGCGGGTACCGGCGGCCACGCTGCCAGGTGACGACACGCTACCGGGTGTTGACAACAACACGCCACACCCAAGATACGAGTCAAGCCACTATCATGCGTCATGTGCCCAAACTCAACGGCAGGAACCACGTCAACCTGACCGTCCGCGACCTGGAGCGCAGCACCGAGTGGTACTGCCGGGTCATGGACTTCACCCCGGTACGGGACGCGACACCCGCCGAGTCCGGGTTCACCTTCCGGACGCTTGTGCACCGCGGGTCGCTCTCCTCCATCGTGCTCGGGCAGGCGGTGGAACCGGATCCGGCACCCTTCGACGAACGGCGGGTCGGCCTGCACCACCTTGGTTACCACGTGCCGGAAATGGCGGACCTGGACCAGTGGGCCGACCATCTGGACGCGGTCGGGGCCGAGCACTCCGGGGTTCGCGAGCTGTTCCTGGAGGCCGGCTACGGCATCTGGCTGCGTGACCCGGACAACATCTGGTTGGAGTTCTACTGGCTCAACGCCGACTACTTCATGAACCGGCTGCGCCAGCAGCGCCGGGCCGAGCGGACGGCGCGGGCCGGCGGCCAGCCCCGTCGGTTGTAGGGTCTTGCCGAAAACAACATACGCTCTGGATAGTGGGAACGCGGACCGACGTGGCTGCCACCGGTGGCACGGCACGCGCCGGCGGTGTGCCGCGCCGCCGGGTACGTCCGCACCGACGACTGGGAGACCGACGTGGAAGAGACCCGGAACAGCGTCTATTGGCACGACACCGAGCCGGTCGCGGCCGGTGAGCCGCTCGACGGCGACACGACCTGCGACATCTGCATCGTCGGCGCCGGATACACCGGCCTGTGGGCGGCGCACTTCCTCGCCGAGGCGGAACCGTCGGCCGACATCCGGGTGCTGGACGCCGGGACGGTGGGCGGCGGCGCGTCCAGCGCCAACGGCGGGTTCGTCGGGCTGACCGCGGGCAAGGTGCTGCGCCGGCTGTTGTGGTACTACGGCCGGGAGAAGGCCGCCGGGGTCTACCGCACCGGCGCCCGGTCGATCATCGACATCGGCCGGTTCTGCCGCCAGTACGGTATCGACGCCGACTTCGCCATGAACGGCATGCTCCAGGTGGTCACCGACCGCAAGCAGCTGGCCCGGCTCGAACTTCAGGTCAAGCGCAGCGAGCGCACCGGCCTGCGTGGCTCGTTCAAGCTGCTGGACCGCGACGAGGCCCAGCAGCGTGTCGGTTCGCCGCAGGTGCTCGGCGCGCTGCGGACGACCGGCGCGCTGGTCAACCCGCACCGGCTGGTGCAGGGTCTGGCCCGGGTTGTCCGGGAGCAGGGCGTCGACATCCACGAGCGGACCCCGGTCATCGAGGTGCGCAAGGTGGGCAACCGCTACCGGGTGAGCACCCCGACCGGCACGGTGACCGCGAACGAGGTCGTCCTGGCCACCAACGCCTGGCAGCACAGCTTCGCCCAGACCCACACCAAGGTCATGCCGGTGTGGAACTACCTGATGGTGACCGAGCCGCTGACCGACGCGCAGCTGGCCCGGGTCGCCTGGCCCGGCCGGGAGGGGGTCAGCGACTCGCTGTCGTTCGCCCACGCGGCCCGGCTGACCGCCGACAACCGGGTCGTCTGGTCCGGTGGCCGGTGGTACTACTTCGACGGGCGGGACACCGACCGGGCGCACCTGCGCAACGACGCCGCCCACGCCGACCTGCGGGAGTCGTTCGCCCGGTTCTTCCCGGCCTGGCGGGACGTCCGGTTCAGCCACGCCTTCGGCGGGCCGATCGGCTGGAGCCGCACCTTCATCCCGCAGTTCGGCCGCACCGGTGACGGCCTGGTCTACGGCCACGGTTACACCGGCAACGGGATCGCACCCAGCCACACCGGGGGCAAGATCCTGCGAGACCTGGTGCTGCGCCGCGAGACCGAGTACACCGAGTTGGCGTTCGTCACCGTGAACCAGCCGAAGTTCGCCAAGGGCGCCACGGGTGACAAGGGTGCGCACCTGTTCATCTGGCGGCAGGAGACCGGCGACCGGCTGCCGCTGCTGCTGCCGCACGCGGCCGCGCTGGCCCCGCGGGCGTTCTTCGCCGCCCGCGCCGCCCGTCGGGCCCGGGTGGCCGGCGCCGGCCGCTGAGCGGGCCGTCCCCGGCTGCCGGATCGGGCCCGACCCCCGACCCCCGGCGCCCGGCCGGCAGCGCCCGGCCGGGCGCCGGGGTCAGCGGGACGTGGCGCCGAGCAGCCGGCTCTCCCCGACGGCGAGATCCCAGAGGGCCGCGGCCGGCCGGCCTGACTCCGCCCATGCCTTGCGGGCCAGCTCGACAGGGGCCAGCACCGGCTCGGCCGAGAGCGCGAACGTACCCCAGTGGATGGTCATCATCCGGTCCGCCCCCAGGTCGCCGCAGGCGCGGACCGCCTCGGCCGGGTCCATGTGCAACGGCTTCATGAACCAACGCGGACGGAACGCGCCCACCGGCAGCAGCGCGACGTCGATGCCCGGGAAGCGGGAACCGATCTCGGCGAACGCCGGGCCGTAGGCCGAGTCGCCGGCGAAGAAGACCCGGTGAGCGGGCGGACCGGCGGCGGTCATCAGCCACCCGCCCCACAGGCTCTGGCAGGTGTCGAAGAGGCCCCGCCGGCTCCAGTGGTGTGCCGGGGTGAAGTCGAACCGCACGCCGCCCACCGTGGTCGACTCCCACCAGTCCAGTTCGACGACCCGGCGGAAGCCCCGTGCCTGGAACCACCAGGCCAGCCCGGCGGGCACCAGCACCGGGGTGTCCCGGGGCAGCCGGCGTACGGTCGGCTCGTCGAGATGGTCGAAGTGGTTGTGGCTGATCACCACCACGTCGACCGGCGGCAACGACTCCCAGGCCACGCCCGGTGGCGTGTACCGGGCCGGCGTGCCCGGGATCTTCTCGGCGAAGACCGGGTCGGTCAGCACCACCCGACCGCCGAGCTGCACCAGGCAGGTCGCGTGCCCGATCCAGGTCACCGCGGCCTGCTCGGGGAGGGGGCGGGGCACCGCCTCGTCGACCACCGGTACCCGTCCGGCGGTCGGGCCGCTCGGCCGGTTGCCACGCTCACGGGTCAGCCGCAGGACCGCCGCCGGGCCGGGTACCGGATGGGTGAGCCGGTCGGCGAAGCCGCGCGGCCAGGCGCGCCCGGCGGGCCGACCGGCGAGCCGGGCGAGGACGCGGTGGACGGTGCGGGGTCGGTACACGGGTCCTCCTCAACTCCGCCCGGGTCGGCCCCGGGCCGTAACCGGACGGGTCAGCCTCGGTCGGGCCGACGGGCGGTGAGCATCAGGTAGCCGAGACAGGATTCCGCGACCGCCTGCAGGTCCAGTACGGCGTTGCCGACCTGGCGCAGCACCCGCGGGCCGTACGTGCCGGAGAGACGCTCGCGTTCCCGGGCGACGGCCTCCCGGGTGGCCCGGTGCGAGCGGCGCACGTGCGGACCGGCGTCCAGCACGTCGACCAGTTCGAAGCCGGCCTCGCGCACCTGGTCGGCGTACGCCTGCGCGGTGGGCGGCGTCGACATCGGCATCCTCGCCCAGATCCGCTCCTGCTCGGCATCCATCGGGCGGGCCAGGGTCAGCTCGGCGAGGACCAGCCGGCCCCCGGGCCTCAGCACCCGGTGCGCCTCGGCCAGCGCGGCGGCCTTGTCCGGCACGTGCACCAGCACCTCCAGGGCCAGTGCCGCGTGGAAGCTCTCGTCGGGGTACGGCAGGTCGGTGGCGTCGGCGCGGGCGAAGCGGACCCGGTGGGCCAGCCCCTCCTTGACCGCGAGTTCGCCGGCCCGCTCGACCTGCCAACCGCTGAGCGAGACGCCACTGACCTCGGCGCCGGTGACCCGGGCTATCCGGCGGGTGGGACCGCCCGTGCCGCAGCCGATGTCGAGCACGTGGTCGCCGGCACCGATGGCCAGCCGGCCGGCGAGTTCGTCGTTGAGGCGTTCCTGCGCCTGCGGCATGGTGGCGTGGTCGTCGTCGTCGGTCCAGAACCCGTAGTGCAGGTTGTCGCCGTAGACGGCGTCGAGGAAGGCGCCCATCAGGTCGTAGAACGTGCCGACCCGTTGGGAGCGCGTTGCTGGGTCTTCGGTCACCGTGCCGACCTCCCGCGAGCGTCGTGACAGGCCCCAGCTTAGTGCCGGATCGACCAATACAACACTCGGCTATGTAGCTTTCAGGCTAGCCTATGTGGCTTCTAGGCTGCCAATGGCCTGTTCACTAGGCTGTCCGCAGAATCCACACACCGACTGACGACGGAAACGGACGGTGGACCGACTGATGAGCAACTCTGCCAAGGTGTTGGACCGCGCGGAGCGCATCGCCGACGAGGTGCTGTTCCCGGCGGCGGAGACGGTCGACGCGGGGGAGACGGTGCCGACCAGCCACCTCGACCTGCTCGCCGCCGAGGGCTTCTACGGCGTCGCCGGCCCGCCCCATTTCAGCGAGGCGTCGGCCGAGGACACCGCGACCGCGGCCCGGGTGATGGAGATCATCGCCAGCGGCTGCCTCACCACCGCGTTCGTCTGGGCGCAGCACCACAGCGCGGTGATGGCGGCCACGCACAGCCAGCGTCCGGGGATCGCACAGGAGTGGCTGGAGCCGCTGTGCCGGGGTGAGCGGCGGGCCGGGCTGGCCATCATCGCGGCAACCCGGCCCGGACCGCCGGCGGTACGCGCCGAGCCGGTCGACGGCGGCTGGCTGCTGCACGGCGACGCGCCCTGGGTGACGGGCTGGGGGCTGGTCGACACCCTTTTCACCGCCGCGCGGGACGCCTCGGACACGCTGGTCTGGTCGCTGATCGACGCCCGGGAGAGCGACACCCTGAGCGTGACGCCGGTCGACATGGTCGCGGTCGCGGCCAGCCGCACCGTGCAGGTCACCTTCACCGGGCACTTCGTGCCGGAGCGCCGGGTCACCGGCACCGTCCCGCACGAGGTCTACCTGCAACGCGACCCGGCGACCCTGCGGTTCAACGGTTCCCTGCCGCTGGGCGTGGCCACCCGGTGCGCGCGGCTGATCGGGCCCGGTCCGCTGGACGCGGCGATCGACCGGTGCCGGGCCGACCTGGACGCCGCCGGCCCCGCGGAGCTGCCCGCGGCGAGGGCCGCCGCGGCCGCCCTCGCGCTGCGTGCCGCCGGGCTGCTCGCCACCACCACCGGCAGCGCCGCGGTGCTGCGGCACCGTCCGGCCGAGCGGCTGATGCGCGAGGCGCTGTTCCTGCTCGTCTTCGGCACCCGGCCGGCCATCCGCGCCGACCTGCTCGACCGCCTGCACCGAGGCTGACGCGCCGACAACTTCCCTGATGTTGCCGGGCCGACCCGCAGCGGAGACGGCAGTGTCAGGGAAGTTGCGGACAGAGCGCGGCGGTGATCGCGGCAGCGACCGCGTCGACCTTGTCGGGGTCGGTCACGGCGAAGTGATCGCCCGGCACCTGCTGGCGGGGCGCCGGGCCAGGCAGCCGGTCACCCAGCGGTACCAGGTAACCTCCGGCCGCGCCGCCGAGCGGGGTCCGGGCCACCAGCAGGTGCGCGTCCAGGCCCGGTGCGGCCGGTACGTCGTAGCGGACCAGGGCACGGGTGTGCGCGGCGAAGACGCCGAACAGCCGCAGCGCGGCGGGCAGGCCGAGCGAGACCAGGTCCGGCCGGGAGCCCGCCACCTGCGGCCAGAGCGCCCGCAGCGTCTCCTCGGCGGTGAGTTCGGTATCCGTCGCGGGCAGTTCGCCAGTCACCTCGCCCCGGGTCACATCGGTCAGGAACGCCCGGACCAACTCCCCGGCGCTCGGGGCGGCGGGGGCACCGGCCGGGCCGACCCACGGGTCGATCAATACCGCGGTGCAGTCCCGGCCGTCCGCGCAGAGCTGCCGGCCCAGTTCGTACGCCAGCACCGCCCCCAGCGACCAGCCGACCAGGCGCACCGGTGTGCCCGCCGGCAGGACGGCGCGGATCTCGTCGAGGTAGCCGCCGGCCAACTCGGTCAGCGTCGGCGGCACCGGGACGGTGGTGTCCAGCGCGGGCGACGCGACACCGAGCACCGACCAGTCGCCGCGCAGCCGTTCGACCAGCTCGCGATAGCAGAGCAGGTCGCCACCGACCGGGTGGACCAGCACGACGGTGGGCCCGTCGCCGGGGCCAGCGGCTGCACCGCCGACGTCGCGGCGGCCCGGTCGTGGGCGTCGAGCAGCCGGGCCAGCTCGGCCACCGTCCGGTGCTGGTACAGGGCGGCCAGCGGTAGCCGGCTGCCGAACTCCCGCTCGACCCGGTTCATCAGCTGTGCCGCCTGGAGCGAGCTGCCGCCGAGGCCGAAGAACGGGTCGTCGATGCCCACCGACGCCACGTCGAGCAGTTCCGCCCAGAGCTCGGCCAGCCGCCGCTGGGTGGCGGTCCGCGGGGCGCGGAACTCGCCGGCGTCCGGGGCCAGCCCGGCGGCCGTGGCGGCCAGCGCGGAGCGGTCCACCTTGCCGTTGCCGGTCAACGGCAACGCGTCCCGGATGTCGATCACCGGCGGCACCAGGTACGCGGGCAGCGCCGCGCCCAGCGCCGCGCGCAGCTCGTCGGCCAGGTCCGGCCGTGCCGTCTCGGCGGCGACGAAGGCGACCAGCGACGCGCCCCGCTCGCCCCGTCGGGCGACCACCACGGCGTCGGCGACGCCGGGCTGCTCGACCAGGGCGGCCTCGATCTCCCCGAGTTCCACCCGGAAGCCGTTGATCTTCACCTGCGGGTCGTCGCGGCCGAGGAACTCGATCACCCCGTCCGGCCGGTACCGTCCCAGGTCACCGGTGCGGTAGAGCCGCTCGCCGGTGCCCGGATGGGTGACGAACGCGGCGGCGGTCAGCTCCGGCGCGTGCAGGTAGCCGTCGGCGAGCCCTCGCCCGGCGATGTACAGGTCCCCGGGCACCCAGTCGGGCCGGTGCGCGAGTTGGGCGTCGAGGACGTGGAAGCGCTGGTTGCGCAGTGGCCAGCCGTACGGGACGCTGGTCCACTCGGCCGGCACGCTGGCCGGCACGTCGAACCAGTTCGACCAGATCGACGCCTCGGTGGCGCCACCGAGCGCGACGCAGCGGGCGGCCGGTGCGATCTCGGCCAGCTCGCGGCCCAGCGGCAGCGGCACCCAGTCGCCGCTGACCATGGCCACCCGCAGCGCCTTCGGCCGTTCCCGTTCGGGCGCAGCGCGGACGTAGTCGACGAACATCGCCAGGTAGGCGGGGACCGAGTTCCACACCGTCACCCCCGCCCGGCAGGCCAGCTCGTGCAGGTGCACCACCTCGCGGGCCTGATCCGGGTCGGGCACGACCACCGTGCCGCCGACGGCCAGCAGCCCGAACACGTCGTACACGGACAGGTCGAAGGTGAACTCGGAGACCGCCAGCACCCGGTCGGCGGCGGTGACGCCGAAGCGATCGTTGATGTCCACCACGGTGTTCGCCGCGCTCTGGTGGCGGATCATCACGCCCTTGGGTGTGCCGGTGGTGCCGGAGGTGAAGATCACGTACGCCAGCGCCTCCGGTACGTCGGCCGCCTCGCGGTCGGGCAGGTCGTCGCCCGCCGGCAGGTCGCCCAGGCGCCACCGTACGGCGTCGGCGGGCGCGCCGTCGAGGTCGTCGTCGGACTGACCGAGCACGGCCCGAACGCCGGCACCGGCGAGGATCTGCGCCCGCCGCCGCAGCGGCCAGGCGGGCGAGACCGGCACGTAGGCGGCGCCACTCAGCAACACCCCGAGCAGCGCCGCGATCTGCTCGACGCCCCGGTCGACGACGACCGCGACCAGGTCACCCGGGCCACGCCCGGCCGCCCGCAGGGCGGCGGCGACCGCACCGGCCCGCGCCCGCAGCTGCCGGTAGGTGACCGCGCCGGTCGGGGTGAGCACCGCCTCGGCGTCCGGGGTGCGGCGCGCCTGCGCCAGGAAACCGCCGTGCAGCGTCTGCGGGGCCACCTCGACGGCGGTGTCGTTGACCTGCGCCCGCACCGCCAGCTGCCGGTCCGGGGTCAACCGGTCACCGCCGGCCGAGGCCCAGGCCGCGTCGTCGGTGGCCAGGTCGACCAGCAGCCGCCGGTACGCGGCGAACATGTCGTCGACCAGGCCGTCCGGATAGAGGCCGTCGGCGGTGTCCCAGCTGAACACCATCTCGCCGGACCGCATGAACACCTGGTGGTCGAAGGCGACCTGCGGGGTGCGGACCAGCGACTCGCGACGCTGCCAGCCGAGCAGTTCCAGGAAGACCGGGTCGCCGTCGGAGCCCAACCCGAGCATGCTGGTGAACACCACAGGCATCCGGGCGCCGGAGACGGTGCCGGATCGGCGGTTCAGCTCCCGGATCACCGACACGCCGCTGAACGCGCCGTGGGCCATGTCGCGCAGCATCCGGGAGCGCAGCGCGGTCGCGTCGGCGGCGAAGTCGCTCCCGCCGCCCGCCGGCGAACACTCCAGCAGCAGGGTGCTGGCGAAGCTGCCGATCAGCCGTGACACGTCCGGGTGCAGGTTGAGCCGCTCGCCGTACATGACGTTCACGGTGAACCGGGGCTGGCGGCTCCAGTGCCGCAGCACCCGGGCGAACGCGGCGGCGACGGCCATCGTCGGGGTGAGCCGGCGGCGGCGCAGCGCCGCGGTGAACGCGTCGGTCAGCTCCGCCGGCAACGCGAAGGTGCGCCGCACCAGCGGGCCGTCGTGCCGCCCGCCCCGGCGCAGCGGCAGCTCCGGGGCACCGGGCAGGTCGTCGAGCCGGGCGGTCCAGTAGCTGCGGGCCGCCGCGTACTCCGGGCCGTCGCGGCGCTGCTCCAGTTCCCGGCGGTACCGCTCGTAGGTGAAGTCCAGCGGCGCGAGGACGCCGCCGCCGAGCACGGTGCGCAACTCCTGGGCGAACACCTCGCCGGACTGGCCGTCGAAGACCATCAACCGGCCCGCCATCTGCACCAGGAACTCGGCCTCGTCGCACCAGACGACCATCCGGAAGGCGGCCGGGCCGGCCAGCGGAGGCCCGTCGCCGGCCAGCTCCCGGCGGCTGGCGGCCAGCAACTCGGCGCGGCGCCGTGGCGACTCGCCCCGCAGCGACCGCACCGCCAGCGGCGACGGCGGATCGTCCAGGATCCGCACCTGGCCGTCGTCGTCGATGGCGCAGCGCAGCATCGGATGCCGGCGGACGAGGGTGTCCACGGCCGCGCCGAACGCGTCGATGTCGAAGGGCGGGCAGGCGTACTCCTCGTAGAACAGCGCGGGGCCGCCGAGCTGGAAGTCGCCCAGCTCACCGATCAGGTAGGCCTGTTGCAGGTCGCTGAGTCCGAACCCGGTTGCCGTGAGCTGGTCCATCGTGCTCCTCGCTGGCGTTGACGGCGGTCAGCCGACCGCGAGCTGTTCCCGGACGGCCACGAGCAGTTCCGCGGGCGTCGGGCGGTCGAACACCTCGAACAACGGCAGCGAGACGCCGAACTCCTCGGCGACGTGGTGTACGAGGGCGGCGGCGGCCATCGAGTCGCCGTCGAGGTCGGTGAAGAAGTCGGAGTCGTCGGCGACCGACTGCTGAAAGATGAGCTCCCAGACCTTGCGCATCCGTTGCGGATCGTCCACGCCAGCCTCCTCGTCGCTGGTCAGGGCTTACACGATGGCGCGCAGGGCGAGCCGGGCCAGTGGCGCCGTCCGGTCGGTGCGGTGCTCGTAGCGGTCGGCCCCGGTGGCGGCCGCGCTGACCCCCCGTACGCCGAGGTAGCGCAGCGGTTCCGGCTCCCAGCGGCGCGAGGCGTTGTCCACCCAGCACAACCGGGTCTCCGGCCGGCTGACCCCGGCGACCAGGGCGGCCAGCGACCGGGCGGCCAGGTTGCTCAGCGCGATGCCCTCGCCGCCGTAGCCGCCCGCGTGACCGAGCCCGGTCTCGCGGTCGTAGACCACCTCGGGCTCGGTGTGTCGGTGCAATCCGTACACGCCGCTCCACTGGTGTGACACGGGCACGTCGGCCAGGTCGGGGAGCAACTCGGCCAGGGTGCGCCGCAGCCGGTCGTGCGCCCGCCGCCCGGCGGCCGTCCCACGGTCGGTGGCGGAGCCGAACCGGTAGTAGGCGCCACGGCCGCCGAGCACCAGCCGGTCGTCGAGGGTGCGTTGCAGGTAGCCGAACTGGTATCGGGACTCGGCGACGGTCCGGTGGTCGCTCAGACCCAGTCGCTGCCAGGCGGCGGCGTCCAGCGGCTCGGTCGCCAGCACGTACGAGTGCAGCGGCAGTACCCGGCGGGCGTGCCCGGGCAGGCGCCCGGTGTAGCCCTCGGTGGCGCACAGCACCGAGCGGGCCCGGACGGTGCCGCGGTCGGTGACCAGCAGACCCGGTGCGATCCGGGTCGCCCGGGTGCCCTCGGCGACGCGTACCCCGGCGTTCGACCGCGGCGAGCAGGCCGCGGGCGATGCGGGCCGGCTGCACGGCGGCGCAGTGCGGGTGTACGCGGTGGCCCGCACGCCGGTCAGCCCGATCTGCTCGGCGGCCGGCGCGCCGACGGTCAGGGTGAGTCCGCCGATGCCGAGCCGGCTTCGCACCTCGTGCCAGCCCCGCAGCCGGTCGACCTGCGGCGCGCTGCGCGCCACGTAGAGCGAGCCGTCGTGCCGCCAGTGCGCGTCGATTCCCTCGGCGTCGAGCACCCGGCGCAGCTCGTCGAGGGTGCGCTGACCGGCCCGGTACAGCCGCATCGCGGCCATCGGTCCGTGCCGGCGGACCAGACCCGGCAGCAGCGCGGGCATCTCGGCCGTGCACCAGCCGCCGTTGCGGCCGGAGGCGCCGAACCCGGCCTGTCCGGCGTCGATCACCACCACCGACAGGTCGGGATGCAACGCGCTCAGGTAGTAGGCGGTCCACAGGCCGGTGTAGCCGGCGCCGACGATGGCCACGTCGGCGGTGGTGTCGCCGTCCAGCGGCGGCCGGGGTGCGAGCTGGTCGGCGGGCAGCCCGTCGAGCCAGAGCACCCGGTCGGTGTCCGTGCCGGCGGTGGCCGGCGGGCGGCTACTCATGCCGGCACTCCGCTGCGCTCCGTGCCGGCATGAGGCACCACCCCACTGAGCTGATGATTCACTCGCTGACGCTCGCTCATGCTGTCAGCTCGCGGGCCAGCGCGCGCCGGTCGATCTTCCCGACCGGGGTGTACGGCAACTCGGGCGCGACGTGCAGCCGGTCGGGCAGCTTGAACTCGGCCAGCCCGCGGGCACGCAGGAAGTCGTGGACCTCGGCGAGGCTGGGCGGGGCGTCCCGCGCGACGATGACGGCGCAGGCCTTCTCGCCCAGCCGGGGGTCGGGCACCGGCACCAGGGCGGCGGTACGCACCGCCGGGTGGGCCACCAGATGGGCCTCGACCTCGTCGACGGAGATCTTCTCACCGCCCCGGTTGACCACGTCCTTGATCCGGCCGACCACGACCAGCCGACCGGCGTCGTCGCGGCGCACCAGGTCGCCGGTGCGCAGGAACCCGTCGGTGGTGAACACGCTGCGGTTGTGCTCGGGCACGGCGTAGTAGCCGCGCAGCGTGCACGGGCCCCGGGCCAGCAGTTCGCCGACCTCGCCGGCGGGGACGTCCCGGTCGGCCTCGTCCACCACGCGCAGCTCGTCGGCCGGGCTGAGCGGGGTGCCCTGGTGGTGGCGGCGGCCTCGTCGCCGTCGCCGGGGCGGGTGAAGCAGAGCACTCCTCGGCCATCCCGAACCAGTGGGTCAGGGTGGCGCCGGTGGCGGGGCGGACCCGGCGGGCCACCTCCGGGCTGAGCGTGGCGCCGCCCACCTCGATGACCAGCTTCGAGAGGTCGGCGCCGAAGATGCCCGCGGTCTCCGTCCACACCGGCAGCAGGGCCGGCATCAGGGTGGTCAGGGTGACCCGCTCGGCGGCGATCAGCGCGAACACCTCGTCGGGGGCCGGGCTGGCGGCCAGTACGGCCCGCCCGCCGGCCCGCAGCGCACCCAGCACGCCGGGGCAGCCGAGCGCGGCGTTGTGCGCCACCGGCAGCGCGGCGAGGTAGGCGCCGTGCTCGTCGAAGCCCATCGCCTCGGCCGTGGCCCGCAGCTGGAAGGCGTAGTCGTCGTGGGTGCGCGGGATCAGCTTGGGCAGGCCGGTGGTGCCGCCGGAGAGCAGGAAGAACGCCACCTCCGACGGGTCGGGTGCGGGCAGGTCCACCGGCGCGGCGTCGACATCGCGCAGCGCGGTCAGCTCCTGCGCGTCGCCGGCCACCAGGACGTGCTTGACCCCGGGCACCGCCTGGCGGACCGCCCGGGCCAGGTCCCGGTGGTCGGTGCCGGCGACCACGTCGGGCACCACCAGCGCCACCGCGCCGGAGTATTCAGCCAGGTAGCTCAGCTCGGCCCGGCGGTGGGCCGGCAGGGCGAGCACCGGCAGCGCGCCGACGCGGAAAAGCGCCACACACGTCACCACGAAGTCGGGGGTGTTCGGCAGCTGCACGACGACCCGGTCGCCGGCGCCGACGCCGAGCGCGACCAGACCGGCCGCCAGCCGGTCGGCCCGGGTGTCCAGCTCGGCGTAGCTGTGCCGGCCGTGGCGGGTCACCAGGGCGGTGCGGGCCGGGTCGCGAGCTGCCCAGCCGCGCAGCAGGTCACCCAGCACCTCGCCACGCCAGAGGCCGTCCCGGCGGTAGCGCCGGGCGAACTCGTCGGGCCAGGGGACGCATCCGGTCAGCATGGTCGGCCTCCTGGACGTGCCGGACGGGAAGCTTCCGCCGGAGCGGACCGCCCGACGCTATGCGAAGTGTCTTCTTCGGCGCAAGTGTCTGTTGCTTCTACCTGTCGGCAAATCCTACATGCGTCATCTATCGTTGGCGTGCCCCGGCCAATCCGACAGGAGCGTGGGAGAAGACGATGTGGATAGTCGTGGACTACGACCGGTGTGACAGCCACGGGATCTGCGCCGACAGCGCCCCCGAGGTGTTCGAGATCCGGGACGACGACCTGATGTACGTGCTGGTCGAGCGGCCGACGGCGGAGCAGTTGCCCCAGGTGGAGACGGCTGTGCGCGGTTGTCCGAAGCTTGCCCTGTCGCTGCGGGAGGAGTGAGTGCCGTGGCGGAGGCGGTGATCGTGGCGGCGGCGCGTACCCCGATCGGTCGGCGGGACGGCTGGCTCAGCGGGCTGAAGGCGGTCGAGCTGCTGCGCACGGTGCAGCGGGAGGTGCTCGACCGGGCCGGACTGCCGCCGTCGCAGGTGGACCAGATCATCGGCGGTTGCGTCACCCAGGTCGGCGAGCAGAGCCTCAACGTCACCCGCAACGCCTGGTTGAGCACCGGGCTCGACCCGGAGGTGGCCTGCACCACCGTGGACGCGTCCTGCGGGTCGGCGCAGCAGGCCAATCACCTGGTCGCCGCGTTGATCACCGCCGGGGTGATCGACGTGGGCATCGCCTGCGGGGTCGAGTCGATGTCCCGGGTGCCGGTGGGCACCAACCTCTACCAGGGTCCGGGGCACTACAAGACCGCCGACTACCCCTGGGACGACCCGCCGAAGGCGCAGTTCGGCGGCGCGGAGCGGATCGCCGCCCGGTACGGCGTCGACCGGGCCGCCGCCGACGCGTACGGCCTGCGCTCCCAGTCGCGCGCGGCGCGGGCCTGGTCGCAGGGGCGCTTCGACGCCGAGGTGGTCGCGGTGCGTGCCCCCACCGCCGACGGCGGCACCGTCGAGGTGACCCGGGACCAGGGGCTGCGCGACACCAGCCCGGAAGGGCTGGCCGCGCTGCGGCCGACCATCGAGGGCGGGACGCACACCGCCGGCACCACCTCGCAGATCTCCGACGGCGCGGCGGCCCTCCTGTGGATGTCGGCCGAGCGGGCCGCCGCGCTGGGGCTGCGCCCCCGGGCCCGGATGCTGCACCAGGTGGTCACCGGCTCCGACCCGTACCTGCTGTTGCAGGGGCCGGTGGTGGCGACCCGCAAGATTCTCGACCGGGCGAAGATGCGGCTGTCCGACATCGACCTCGCCGAGGTCAACGAGGCCTTCGCGGCGGTCGTGCTCGGCTGGGCGGTGGCTCACGACGCCGACCTGGACCGGGTCAACGTCAACGGCGGGGCGATCGCGCTGGGCCATCCGTTGGGTGCCTCCGGCACCCGGCTGCTGGTCACCGCGCTGCACGAGCTGGAGCGCGCCGACCGGGAGTTGGCCCTGGTGACGATGTGCTGTGGTGGCGCGCTGGGCACCGCCTCGATCCTGCAACGGATGTGATCCCGATGGATGGCGCAGCGTCGTACCGCGACGCCGGGGACTTCTTCCGCGAGGCCCGCGACGATCTGGCGGGGCCGCTGGACGGTGTCCGGGTGTTGGATGTGACGAAGGTCTGGTCCGGCCCGCTGACCAGCGCGATCCTCGCGGATCTGGGTGCGGACGTGATCCGGGTGGAGCTTCCGCACGGCCGCGACGGCGAGGTGCCGCCACGGATCCCGGGCACCGGCCTGTCCTGGTTCCGGCAGACCGTCAACCGGAACAAGCGCAGCGTGGGGCTCGACCTGCGCGAGCCGTCCGGCCGGGAGACGTTTCTGCGGCTGGTCGCCACCGCCGACGTGGTGGTGGAGAACTACCGGCCCGGCACCCTGGACGGTTGGGGGGTGGGCTGGGCGCAGTGCCGGGCCGTCCGCCCCGACCTGGTCCTCGTCTCGATCTCCGGCTGGGGCCAGTACGGCGACCGGCGGACCGCGGGGGCGTACGACCCGATCGTGCAGGCGGCCAGCGGCTGGATGTCGCTCAACGGCGACCCCGACGGCGGCCCGGTGCGGGCGCCGACGTTCCTCGCCGACGAACTGGCCGGGTTGCACGGCGCGATCGGCGCGCTGGCCGCCCTCTGGCACCGTCGGCGTTCCGGCGAGGGCCAGCACGTCGACGTGGCGATGTTCGACGCCATGCTCGCCGGCAGTGCCGGGCTGCACACCCTCGCCGCCGCGGGCCGGCCGCCCGGACGGTGGGGAAACCAGACCGACTTCGTGGTGCCCGCCAACGTCTACGCCTGCGTCGACGGGCAGGTCTACCTCGCCGTCGCGCTGGACCGGCACTGGCGGGCGCTGGCCGAGGCGATGGGCCGCCCGGAACTGGCCCGCGCGCCGGGGTTCGCCCGCGCGGCGGACCGGTTGGCCAACCGGGTCGAGGTGGACGCGGTGGTGGCGGGCTGGTGCGCCGCCCGGGCCGCCGACGGCACGGTCGCCGAGCTGGTCGGGCGGGGCCTGACGGCCTCCCGGGTGCGCACCGTCGCCGAGGTGGTCGCCGATCCGCACCTGGCGCAGCGGGCCATGCTGCAGCCCACCGTGCTGAGTGACGGCAGCAGCGCCCCGATCGTCGGGCCGCCGGCGAAGTTCTCGCGTACGCCCACCCGGGTCCGGCACGGCGCGCCGGCACCCGGCCAGCACACTGCGCATGTGCTCGCCGAACTCGACGCGGCGCCCGTCGGTATGCCAAAGAAAACATACGACACTACTTGCTGATCGCGTCGCCGATGGGCCAGTATGTTGGCGCGGAGAAGATACGACACACCCGTCAGTGTTGTGTTGTGTTACATCCAGTCGGCAGGCGTCCGACAGGGGAGGTTGGCTTGACCACTCAGCTCCGAGCTCTGGTGACCGGCGTCTCGCGGGGTATCGGCCGCGCGACGGCGCTTCGCCTCGCCGAACAGGGATACGCGGTGGCCGGGTGCTACAGCAACGCCACCGAGGCGGCGGCCAAGACCCGGGCGGAGGTGGCGGCCTTCGGGGTGCCGGTGTACCTCGCGCCCTGCGACGTGACCGACCTGGCCGCGGTGGAGCGGTTCGTCGGTGCCGCCGAGGAGGCGCTGGGCCCGATCGACTGCCTGGTCAACAACGCCGGCATCACCCGCGACAGCCCGCTGGTGCTCGCCAGCGAGGCGGACTGGCAGGCGGTGTTGTCCACCAACCTCACCGGCACCTGGAACTTCTGCCGCGCGCTGACCTTCCGGTTCATGAAACGCCGGACCGGAGTGGTGGTCAACATGTCCTCGGTGGCCGGCGTCTACGGCAACACCGGCCAGACCGCGTACGCGGCCAGCAAGGCCGGGATCATCGGGTTGAGCCGGTCGCTGGCCAAGGAGGTCGCCCGGTACGACATCCGGGTCAACGTGGTCGCACCGGGCTTCATCGAGACCGACATGACCGACGCCCTCTCCGGCAAGCTGCGTGAACAGGCCCTCGGGCAGATCCCGCTGGGCCGCTTCGGCCGCCCCGAGGACGTCGCGGACCTGGTGGCCTTCCTCTGCTCGGCGCGCGCCGGCTACGTCACCGGTCAGGTCTTCCAGGTCGACGGGGGGATCACGCTGTGAACGCCCCAGCCCCGGTCGCGGTCACCGGCCAGCCCTGCCCGCCCGGCGCCGCACCGCTGGCCGCCGTGGACGACCTGCAGGTCGGTGTGGTGGGTGACCACATCGAGGTGGTCGCCGGGGTGCCGATCCGCCTCGACGATCCGAACCTGTGCGGCCACTTTCCCGGTTTCCCGGTCTTTCCCGGTGTCTTCATCGTCGAGGCGCTGGTCCAGGCGGTCGACATCGCGCTGCGCAACCCCGGCCGGCCGAGACTGCGGCTCCGCTCGGTGGACGCGGTGCGCTTCCTCGCCCCGCTGCTGCCGCCGGACCGGTTGACCCTCGACATCCTGGTGACCCGCGACGGACCCGACCGGTGGGCGGTGAAGGCCTCGGGCCGCCGCGCCGACGACACGGTGACCGTGACGCTGCGCGCCAGCTTCGACGGTGGCGACGCGGCCGGCCTCCCGGCGGCCGGCGGTCGCGCGCCCGCCGGTACCGGCACCGGTGGGGGAGGGCTGGAACACCACCAGGTCCGCGCTCTCCTGCCGCAGCGCTATCCGCTGCTGCTGGTCGACCGCGTGCTGGCGATGACGCCCGGCGAACGTATCGAGGCGGTCAAGACGGTCACCGCGACCGAACCCTGCTACCGGGACCTGACCGACGACGCGCCGCCCGGCGACTACGCCTATCCGGCGTCGCTGATGGTGGAGTCGCTCGGGCAGACCGCCGCGCTGCTCTGGCTCGCCGACGCCGATGGTCCGGTCGGCGACGACCACGTGCTGATGTTCGTCGGGGCCCGGGAGTTCGCCTTCGACATCGCCGCCTACCCGGGTGACGTGCTGCGTCACGTCGTGCACCTGGAACGGGTGATCGCCGACACCGCCTTCGCCACCGGTGAGACGTACGTCGGTGACCGCCGCATCGCCCGGGTCGGCACGCTGATGGCCGCCCGGCGCCGGCGTACGGCGCTCACGGCCCCGACCGGCACCGTGACCGCCACCTCGAGTACGGCCGGCGCACCCACCGTCCGGGGCCCGTCCCGGCGCGGAACGGCACCGGCTTCGTCAATCCTCCCTCGGAAAGGCTGACCCGTCATGACGCAGACCGACCCCCGCATGGCCGAACTCCGCGAGATCGTGGCGGAGGTGCTGGAGCTGGAGCCGGAGGAGATCACCGAGACCGGCGACTTCGCCGAGGACTACGAGGCCGACTCGCTGCGGGCCATCGAGATCCTCGCCCGCATCGACAAGAAGTTCAAGATCGAGATTCCGCAGTCGGAGCTGCCCATGCTCAACAACCTCAAGGCGGTCTACGACGCGGTGGTGCGTCACTCTGCCGGCCAGGCCTGAGCCGTGAACCGGGTCGTGGTGACCGGGCTCGGCCCGGTGTCCAGCATCGGGATCGGCGTGTCCGCGTTCACCGACGGCCTGCGGGAGGGCCGGTCCGGCATTTCACCGATCCGCAGCTTCGACGCCAGCGGATTTCCCCGCCGCAACGCCGGTGAGGTGCCCGGATTCCGCCCCGAGGCGCTGCTGCGCCGGATCGAGCCGGCGCGGTGGGGCCGGTCCAGCCAGTTCGCGGCGGCCGCGGCGCGGTTGGCCCTGGCCGACTCCGGGCTCGACCCGGCGACGGTCGCGGCCGAGCGGGCCGGGGCGGTCGTCGGGACCACCAGCGGTGAGTCGGTGGTGGTCGAGGCGGTGACCGCCCAGCAGGTCGAGGGTGGTTTCGGCGCAATGGATCCGGACCTGCTCCGGCAGGTCCCGGCCGGCCGGCTGGCGCACGCGGTGAGCACCGAGCTGGAACTGGCCGGGGAGTCGCTGACCCTGGCCACCGCCTGCTCGGCCAGCAACTACGCCATCGGCTACGCGTACGACACGCTGGTCACCGGTGAGGCGGACGTGATGTTCGCCGGCGGTGCCGACTCGGTCTGCCGGTGGGCCCACGCGGGTTTCTTCCGGCTGGGGGCGCTCACCGCCGACGCCTGCTCACCGTTCGACCGGGACCGTTCCGGCATCCTCACCGGCGAGGGCGGGGCGATGCTGATGCTGGAGACGCTGGACCACGCACTCGGCCGTGGCGCCCGCATCTACGGCGAGGTGCTCGGGTACGGCGTCAACTGCGACGCCAACCACCCGGTCGCGCCGGATCGCGCCAGCATCGCCGCGTGCATGCGCGCGGCGCACCGCAACGCCGCGGTCAAACCGGAGGACATCGACTACATCTGCGCCCACGGCACGGGGACTCCCGCCAACGACTCGGTCGAGGCCCAGGCCATCTTCGACGTGTTCGGCGACCGGGTGCCACCGGTCAGCTCGATCAAATCCATGATCGGCCACACCATGGGCGCGGCCAGTGGCTTCGGCGCGATCGCCGGGACCCTCGCCATCGCGCACGGCTTCCTGCCGCCGACCATCAACTGGGCGAATCCGGACCCGGCGCTGGCGGGGCTGGACCCGGTGCCGAACACCGCCCGGGAGGCCGGCGTGCGGGTGGTGCAGAACAACGGGTTCGCCTTCGGCGGGAACAACGCCATCGTCCTGATCGGAGCGGTCGAATGAGCGGGGTCGTGATCACCGGATGGAGCACGGTCAGCGCGGCCGGGGTGGGCCGCGCCGCCCTGGCCGAGCGGCTGGCCGCCGACGCGGTCACGGTCGCCGCCGGGACCGGCGGCACCGGGCCGGTCGAGCCGGTGCCGACCGCCCCGGTCGACGTGACGAGCCTGTCCGACGAGCCGCTGCCCACCCCGACCGGGCACGCGCTGGTCGACTTCGACGTCCGCGCCCATCTGGGCCGCAAGGGCACCAGCTTCTACGACCGGGCGACCGCCCTGGCCGTGGTGGCCTGCGGGGACGCACTGCGCGACGCGGGTGTCGCGGTGGACGACACCAACCGGTCGCGGCTCGGTGTGGTGCTGGGTACCTCGCTGGGCAGCTTCCGCTCCACCAGCGACTACACCCGGGACACCCTGGTCCAGGAGAAGCCGTACCTGGTCAACCCGGTGCTGTTTCCCAACACCGTGATGAACTGCGCCGCCGGGCAGGCGGCGATCCGGCACGGCCTGCGCGGCGTCAACGCCACGGTGGCGACCGGCCCGCTGGCCTTCCTCGACGCGCTGCGCTACGGCACGAACGCCATCGCCCGCGGCTACGTCGACGCGATGCTGGTCGGTGCGGTCGAGGAGTTCAGCCCGCACCGGGCCTGGACCACCTGGCTGACCGGGCAGCCCGTCCCGACCGGTGAGGCCGCCGCGGTGTTCCTGCTCACCCGCGCCGACCAGCCCCCGTGGGCCGGCGCGCGCCGCGAGGCCGAGGTGCTCGCCCTGGCCACCGGGTACGGGCCCGGTGGCGGCCCGGCGGCCGACCGGGCGCTGACGGGCTGTGTGACCCGGGCCGTCCGCCGTGCCGGCATCGACCCGGCGGACATCGCCCACGTGTTCACCGGCGAGACGGGACCGGACGACACCGACGAGTTCACCCCGACCTGCGCGGCGCTCGGCCACGTCCCGGCCCGGATGCGGGTCGGCCGGTTGTTCGGCCGCTGTGACGCGGCCGCCGGCGGGCTGGCACTCGCCACCTTCCTGGCCGCCGAGCCCGCCGGGACGGCCTCGCGGCTGGCGCTGCTGACCGCGCGCAGCCCGGACGGCGGCACCGCCGCCGCGATCGTCAGGGGTGGTCAGGTGCCGGCGCGGCTGACCGCTAGCGAACTGCGGACCTGCCTCGGCGACGGGCCGCAGACCTTCGCGGCGTTGCTGGCCGGGCGCAGCGGGATCGGGCCGCTGCGGCACGGCGAACCGTCCGCCCTCAACGTCGCCCACGGCTACCACATCGACGACGGTGCGGCGCGGGGCTTCGCGGCCAGCCGCTGGGTCGCCGACTGCGCCCGGCGGGCGATCGCCGCCGCCGGCCTCGACCCCGGCGGCGCCGGATGGTCGCCCTGGTCGGCACCGGCCTGCGGGAACTGGCCGCGGTGGAGGCGTACGCCACCGGCGGCCCGGCGGTCCCGGCGCACCGCCTGCACTTCGGCGACGCGGTACGCGGTGCGGTGCCCGGTCTGCGGGAAGTGATCACGGTCAGCAACGCGTGCAGCGCGGGCGGTCACGTGCTGGCCCTCGCCGAGGACCTGCTCATGCTCGCCGACGCCGACGCGGTGCTGGTCTGCGGTGTCGACGCGACCACGGAGTCGATGCTGGCGATGATCGGCCGGGTCGTCGACCGTCCGACCGACGCGGTGCGCCCGTTCGACGCGGACCGGCAGGGCGTGCTGCTGGGTGACGGCGCCGCCGCGGTGGTGCTGGTGCCCGACGACGACGCCCGGCCGGCGCTGGCCCGGATCGTGGCCACCGGTCTGTCCTGCGACGCCCACCACGAGACCGCCCCGTCCGTGGCGGGTATCGGCCGCGCGATGCGCGACGCGCTGGCCCGGGGTGGTCGCGACGCGGCCGAGGTGGACCTGGTCGTGGCGCACGGCACCGGCACCGCGCTCAACGACCCCGCCGAGTGCGAGGCGATCCGGCAGGTGCTCCTGGCCGGCGGCGCCGACCCGCTGGTGACCGCCGTGAAGGGCGCGACCGGGCACACCTCCGGCGCGGCTGCGCTGGTCAACCTGGACGTGGGTTGGCGGTGCCTGGCCGACGGCCGGGTGCCGCCGGTGGTGGGGCTGCGCGACCCGCTGCCCGAGGGCACCGGACTGCGCTTCGCGGGCGCGGCCACCGGGTACGCCCCCCGGCTGGTGCAGTGCGATGCGTTCGGATTCGGCGGCGTCAACGCCGTCACCCTGGTGGAGGCCCCGTGACCAGCCCCCTGACCGCCGCCGGTCCGGGGCGGCCCGTGCCCGGCGCCGGCCCGGCCCGGGCCACGCCACCGGCCGGCGGTGCCGGCACCGCCGGTCCGCGGCGTCCGGCGCCCGGTGCCACGGTGCCGGTGCGGGTGGCCGGCTGGAGTCTGCACCTGCCCGACGCGGGTGCCCTCGCCGTCGACCTGGCCGACTGGTCCGGGGTGTCACCACAGCGGCTGTCCGAGGCCCTGGCCGGCGCGGTGCCGGCCGACCGTGCCCACGAGACGCTCGGCCGCAAGGGCCTGCTGTACAAGGAGCCGGCCACCCGGCTGGCGCTGTGCGCGGTGCACCGCGCCCTCGGCCTGCCGCCCGGCCGCACCCGCCCGGCGGAGGTGGACCCGGCGACCGCGGTGGTCGTCGCCGGCAACCTCGGCAACGTGGCCACCGTCGCCGGCCTGGTGCGGACCGTCCGCGCCGAGGGCGGTCGCGCGGTCAGCCCGCTCGCCGCGCCGAATGCCTCCAGCAACGTGCTCTCCAGCACGATCGGCCTCTGGTTCGGGTTCGGCGCGGCGAACCTGATGCTCTGCTCGGGCGCCACCGCCGGCCTCGACGCCGTCCGCGCGGCGACCCTGCTGCTGCGCGCCGGCCGGGCCGAGCGCGTGCTGGTGGTGGGCGCCGAACCGGCCGACGAGGTGGCCACCGGACTGCACCAGGCGGGCCGCGCTTCCATGCTGCGCGCCGGCGCTGCCTGCCTGGTGCTCACCTGCGCCGCCGGGACCGGGGTGGGGCCGGCCCTGTCGCCCGCCGACGCGCACCGGGCGACGTGCCTGCTGGGCCCCGGCGGCTTCGATCCGGCGACGCGCTGGGGCGACTGCTACGGCGCCGCCGGGGTGGTCAACCTGGCGCTGGCCGCGGCGCTGCTGGACGCCGGCGCGGCCGGCCCGATCGCCGTCGCCTGCGGCGACGACACCGACGGCCGGCGCGAGACGCTGCTCGGCACCGGCGCCGTGCCCGAGACAACCACCCCCGACGGCCGGTGTGCGGCCATCCTCGACGGCGGGCCAGGAGCGGACCGGTGATCGCGCCACCCACGGTGCACGAGCTGGCCGCCGGATCGGCCGGGGGAGACCTGGTGGTGCTCGCCCACGGCCTGGAGGACTCCTGGGAGTCGTGGCGGCCGCTCGTGCGGGCGTTCGATCCGCGCTGGCGGGTGCTGGCGTTGGACCTGCCGTGGCGGGCCGGGAACGACTACCGGTGGCGCCGTCAGGGCAGCGTGGCCCAGTGGCTGGACGCCGGGCTGGAGCAGCTGCCCCGGCCGGCGGACACGATCGTGGCGCACTCCTTCGGGGCCAACGCGACGCTGGAGCTGATGTCCGGCGGCCGGCGACCGGCCCGCGCCACGGTGCTGCTGTGCCCGCTGTACTGCCCGCCGGAGCAGCCGATCACCTGGCAGGTCTTCGACCGGGCCCGGCGCACCTTCGACCGGCACATCCACGACGGGCTGCGGCTGCGCATCGGCGAGCGGCTGCGCACGCTGGACGACGCCGTCCTCGACTCGATGATCGCCAAGGCCATCGACCGGATCGGCCCGGCCGGCTTCCTCACCGTCTTCGACCAGTTCGTCAGCAGCGGCGGGCTCGCGCTGAGCACGGTGGACACCCCGACGCTGATCCTGGCCGGCGGGGCCGACCCGACGCTCTCCCCGGCCGCCGCCGCGACCCTGGGCCGAGACATGCCCCGGGCGACCCTGCTCGTGCACGAGCACTACGACCACTTCTGCCACGTCCGCCACGCCGCCGAGGTGGCGGAGCAGGCCGCCCGGTTCGTCGGTGCGGCGAGCCGGGTGACGGTACGTCCCTGACGACAGGAGCAGACAGTTGACCAGTGTGTCCACCGCCCCGTTGACGGTCCTCGTCGGGCGGCCCCGCTACGAGGGGGCCAACATCCGTACCTGGATCGGCTTCAAGCACTTCGTCTACCTCGTGGAGGAGGCGGTGCTGCAATGGTTTCGCGATCGGGGCCCCGGCGCCCGGGACCTCTTCCACGAGCACGGCCTGGGCGTCGAGGTCGTCGACTGCTCGGTGCAGTTGCCGGCCGTGCTGGAGGTCGACGACGAGGCGCGGGTGGAGGTGACCGGGGAGTCCGGCGGCCGGCTGGCGGTGCGGATGACGGTGCACCGCGACGGCCGGGACCAGGTGGTGCTGCGGGGCCGGGTACGTGTCGTGCTGGTCACCGAGCCCGCGGCCACGACCTCGGCACCCGCCCCCGCACACCTGGCCGACCTGGTGGTGCCGACGGTGGGGGCCGCCGCGGCGGTCGCGCACCCCGACCACCGCCCGCTCGGCGCCGGTGAGACGGTCGCCGACGTGCTGACCCCACCCGGGTCGAACGCGTTCCTGTGGAGCTGGCGGGCACCCTACTTCTACTGCCACTTCTCCGACCGGGTGCAGCACTCCGGCTACGTGCGGGCGCTGGAGGAGGTGGTGGACCGCTTCCTGGCCGCCCGGGGCATCTCGGTGGGCCGGCTGGTCCGCGAGCGGTCCTGGATCCCGGTGGTCTCCCGGGCCCGGATCCGGCTGGTCGAGGCGGCCCGGATGGAGGAGGAGGTGCACACCGTGCTGAACGTGACCGGGGTGCTGCGGGGTGTCATGTTCGACGCCCGGATGGACTGCTACGTGCGCCGCGGTGACCGGCTGGTGCACACCGCGACCGCGACCATCCTGCACGGGTACGCGATCAGCGCCGGCCCGCGCGCCGGTGAGCTGGCCGAGTTCGACGACGAGGTGCTGCGCGCCCTGTCCGGCGGTGTGGCATGAAGCGACCGCCCCGGCTGTACTTCTCGTTCCGCAGCCCGTACAGCTGGCTGACCCTGCACCGGCTGCGGCGCGAGGTGCCCGACATCTTCGACCGGGTCGACTGCTTTCCGTACTGGGACCCGGACGCGAAGACCTCCGCGGGGCTGGCGGAACGGGGCGCGGAGCTGCACTACGTGCAGATGAGCCGGGCCAAGCACTTCTACATCCTGCAGGACACCAAGCGCCTGGCCGGGCAGGCGGGGCTGACGATGGCCTGGCCGATCGACGTGGACCCGTGGTGGGAACTGCCGCACCTGGCCTGGCTGTCGGCCCGCCGCGCGGGTCGGGCGGTGCCGTTCTACGACGCGCTGGTCGCGGCCCGGTGGGAGCGTGGGGAGGACATCTGCACCGCGGACGTGATCGCCCGCGCCGCGGTGGCGGCCGGATTCGACCCGGCTGCCGCCCAGGCCGCCCCGGACGACGCGGAGATCCGGGCCGAGGGGATCGACTGCCTGGCCGCCGCGTACGACGACGACGTGTTCGGCATCCCGTACCTGCGCTGGGGCCGTCACAGGTTCTGGGGGCTGGACCGGGTCGATCACTTCCTGGCCGCCTGGCGGCCCGACGCCGATCCGCCGGTGAGCCCGACGGCAGGCGCCCCGCGGCGGTCGTGGCGGGCGCGCCGTTCGACACCGACACCGCGGGAGGTTGCGGATGACCGGGCTCACCCCGGCGCAGGAGCGCCTGCGTCGGCAGCGGCAACTCGCCGCGACCTGCCGGCTCTTCGCCCGCTACGGTTTCGACGAGGGAGCCGGCGGCCACGTGACCGCCCGCGACCCGGAGGAGCCGGACCGGTTCTGGATCAACCCGTTCGGCATGCACTTCGGGCACGTGCGGGTCAGCGATCTGCTGCTGGTGGACGCGGCCGGTGCGGTGCTGGCGGGTTCGGGCCGGATCAACCCCGCCGGGTACGTCATCCACTCGCACGTGCACGCCGCCCGCCCCGAGGTGGTCGCCGCCGCGCACACCCACTCCACCCACGGGCGGGCGTGGTCGGCCCTGGGCCGTCCACTGGATCCGATCACCCAGGACGCCTGTGCCTTCTACGACGACCACACCGTCTTCGACGACTACACCGGGGTGGTGCTGGCCGACGAGGAGGGTAAACGCATCGCCGACGCCCTCGGCGAGGCCAAGGCGGTGGTGCTGCGCAATCACGGGCTGCTCACCGTCGGCGCGTCGGTGGCGGAGGCGGCCTGGTGGTTCATCGCCATGGACCGCAGCTGCCAGGTGCAACTGCTCGCCGAGGCGGCCGGGCGGCCCGTCCTGATCGGTGCGGCGGAGGCCGCCGAGACCCGGCGCACGATCGGCACCCCGGCGATCGCCCGGCTGAACTTCCGCCCGCTGTACACCGACATCGTCCGGGCCCAGCCGGATCTGCTGGACTGAGTCGAAGGGGGCGGCAATGGCCGTACTGCTACGGGACCTGGTCGGGGACGCCGGCGAGCCGGCACTGCGTGACGCCGCCGGGGCGTCGGACTGGCCAGGACTGGACGCGCGGGTCAACCGGTGGATCCGCTTGCTGCGCGCGCAGGGGCTGCGGGTCGGCGACACGATGGCGGTGGTCTGCGGCAACCGGCGGGAGACCATCGAGGCGTTGCTGGCCGCCATCCACACCGGAGTGACGGTGGTGCCGGTCAACTGGCACCTGACCGCGCCCGAGATCGCGTACCTGCTGACGGACTCGGAGAGCCGGCTGGTACTCACCGAGCCGGCGTACGCGGCCGTGGTCGGCGAGGCGGTGCGGTCCGCCGCCGTCCCGGCACGGCAACTGGTCACGGGGGAGCGGGACGTCGCCGACGCCGGCGCGGTCGAACCGCTGCTCGCCGTCCTGGCCGACGACGAGCCGGAGGGACAGGTCTGCGGCTCCACCATGCTCTACACCTCCGGCACCACCGGGGTGCCGAAGGGGGTACGCAACGGGCTGTTCCGCACCGGCGCGCCGTTCGGTCGGGTGGAGCGGCTGCTGGCGTACGCCGGGCACGCGTTGGCGGTGCCGGCGCGCGGCGCGGTGCTGCTGGTCGGCCCCTGGTACCACTCGGCGCAGCTGTTCTTCGCGTTGCTGCCGCTGCTGCGCGGCAGCCGGCTGGTGCTGCACGAGCGGTTCGAACCGCAGGCGTTCCTGGCCGCCGTGGCCGAGCATCGGATCACCGCCTGTCACCTGGTGCCCACCCAGTTCGTCCGGCTGCTGCGGCTGGACGCCGCCGACCGGGCCCGGGGCGAGTTGGGCAGCCTGCGGGTGGTGTGGCACGGCGGCGGTCCCTGCCCGGTCGAGGTGAAGCGGCAAATGATCGAGTGGTGGGGACCGGTGGTGATCGAGTACTACGCGGCCACCGAGGCGGGGGTGGTCACCCTGATCGGAGCCGAGGAGTGGCTGCGCCGGCCGGGCAGCGTCGGCCGCGCCGTACCGCCGAACGAGATCGCCATCCTGGGTCCGGACGGCGCCGCGCTGCCGCCCGGTCAGACCGGGCGGGTCTTCGTCCGCCGGGCCGGGCAGACGTTCGAATACCACAACGCCCCCGCGGAGACCCGCGACGCGCACCTGCGACCCGGCGTGTTCACCTACGGCGAGACCGGCTTCCTGGACGACGCCGGCTACCTCTACCTGACCGGCCGGACCCGCGACCTGATCGTCTCCGGCGGGGTGAACATCTACCCGGCCGAGGTGCAGGCGGTGCTGCTAACCCATCCGGCGGTGCGCGATGTCGCGGTGACCGGCGAGCCGGACGACGAGTACGGCGAGCGGGTGGTCGCCGTCGTCGAACTGGATCCGCGGCGGCTCGACCCGGCCGACGCCACGCAGGTGCTGGACGGGTTCTGCCGGCGCTCCCTGGCCGGCTTCAAGGTGCCGCGGCGCTGGCGGTTCGTCGCCGAACTGCCCCGCGACGGCACCGGCAAGCTCCGCCACGACGTGCTGCGTGAGCTGCTGCGTCCGCAGGCCGCCGGGGAACGGTCGTGAGCCGGGTGGTGCCGCGTCCGGACGTGGCGCATCCGGCCACCTACGGCGCGGCGGTGCCGTACGCCGAGTTCGCCCGGATGCGACGGGAGGAGCCGGTGTGCTGGGTGCCGGAGCCGGCGCTCTGGCGGCGCGGCGGCGCCGGCCGGATGCTCAGCCAGGGTTCCGGTTTCTGGGCGGTCACCAGCCATGAAGGTGTGGTCGCCGCGTCCCGGCAGCCGGAGGTGTTCTCCTCCGGCCGCAGGGGCGCGTTCCTGCCCGACCCGCGCACCGCGGCCGACCTGGAACAGGCCCGGCAGCTGCTGGTCAACATGGACGCGCCGCAGCACTCGCGGATCCGTCGGCTGGTCACCGCCGTGTTCACCCCGCGGGCGATCCGGGCGCTACAGGACAGCGTCACCGTGCACGCCCGTCACCTGGTGCAACGGGCGGTACACCGGGTGGAGTGCGACGTGGTCGCCGACCTCGCCGCGGAGCTGCCGCTGCTGGTCCTCGCGGACCTGCTCGGCCTGCCCCGCGAGGATCGGCACCTGCTGCACCGCTGGAGCAACAACCTGGTCGGCTTCGACGACCCCGAGTACGGCGGCGGGGACGTGGAGGCGTACCGGCGCACGTTCTTCGAGGCGTTCCAGTACGCGCTCGCCGTGGCGGCCGAGCGGCGCCGGTCGCCGCGCGACGACCTGATGACGTTGCTGGCGACGAGCGAGGTGGACGGCCGCCGGCTGTCCGACCGCGAGTTCTGCAGTTTCTGGTTGTTGCTGGTGGTGGCCGGCAACGAGACGACCCGACACCTCATCTCCGGCGGGGTTCTGGCGCTGCTGTCGGACCCGGCCCAGCGGGAGAAGCTCTCGCGCGACTGGACGCTGCTGCCCTCGGCGACGGAGGAGCTGCTGCGCTGGGTCACTCCGATCATGCAGTTCCGGCGTACCGCCACCCAGGACACCGAACTGTGCGGCCAGCCCATCGCCGAGGGTGCGAAGGTGGTGCTGTGGTACGTGTCGGCGAATCGGGACGACGCCGCCTTCGCCGACGCGCAGGCGTTACGGTTGGACCGGAATCCGAATCCGCACCTGTCCTTCGGTATGGGGCCGCACTTCTGTCTCGGTGCCCACCTGGCCCGGCTCGAGGCGCAGACCATGCTGCGGGAGCTGGTGCCGCATCTGGCCCGCTTCGAGGTGACCGGCCCGGTGGTTCGGCTGGAGAGCAATTTCGTCAATGGCTTGAAATCCCTCCCCGGGCGGTTCGCGCCGTCCCGCTCGTGAGACAACGCCGGGATGTGATGTGTGTGTTGGCTACGTTCGGTGACGACGACACGCTTCAGTTCCGGTCTGTAGGGAAACACCTCAATCCGCTAATCTGGTTAGGATGTTTAACCACCACACTGCCGGGGTGTGTGCTGTGATCTGATGGACAGCGGAGGGTAGCGATGGGTGACTACACAATCACCATCAGAGCCGAGAGTGCCGATACCGAAACCGTGATCTGCGTCGACATGGACGATTCGACGCCTCGGGTCGTGGAGCTCGTGATGCGCGCCGGCAGTGGCATGTCGGCACCGGCCCTCCCTTCCTTCGACCTGAATCTCCTGCTGCGCGCCTTGTTCCCCGATCGCACGGTGCCGGTGGCGCCGACGGCGGCCGAGCACGCCGTCGGATCGTCCGCCGAGGAGCCGTCCGCCGAGCAGCCCCGCGCCACGGCTGCCGGCAAGCGGTCCGTGCGTTCCGGAGCCAACCGCGCCGCCGCCGGTGCCGCGCGTCGCCGCACCGAGGCGTCCGTGCCGAAGGGTCGGGTCTACCGGCGCATGCCGGACGACGTCGTCGAGGTCTTCAACCGCACCGGCACCGTCACCGCCGTCGCCGAACACTACGGCGTGCCCCGGCACACCGCGCAGGGCTGGATCGGCCGGCTGCGCCGCCGTGGCGGTTTTTCCGCCGCCTCCTGACAGTCCCTCCCCCGCGGGGAGTGTCCGCCACCGGGTCCGCATCGGCGACACCCGGCGACACCCGGTGCCGGCCGAGGGTCAGACCGTGAGGCTGCCGGCGGTCCGCCGGGCGCCGGCCGGATCGCGGAGATCGCGTTGGGTGCCGACGGGCTGCGCCGCCGGCACCGGCGACAGTGACGGGGTTTCGTCCGGGGCCGGCCGAGTCGCGGCCAGCACCTGCCCGACGGCGTCGTCGAGGCTGTCGAAGATGGGAAACAGCCCGTCGAGCTTCATGGTGTGCAGGACCGTACGGATGAACCTCGACGGCGCGGCCAGGCACAGCCTCCCGCCGTGCTCGCGGACCTCCCGGTGGGCCCGGACGAGCAGGCCCAGCCCGGCCGAGTCGATGACGTCGACGTGGGCCAGGTTCACCACGACCGTCCCCTCCACGTCGACCGCGTCGCGGAGCGCGGTGCGCAACGCGTCCTCGGTGCGCGCCGCGTCGACGGTGTCGTTCGTGGCGACCACCGGCACCTCGGGGGCCGCCGACGGCTTCGGGGCGGTCGCGCCGGGGCGGTGCCGCGCCCGTCGGCAGGGCGCTGCACCGCGGGCAGCGGTGCGGGCCGGTGGCGAACGGCGAGCCGCTCCAGCCGTGGTCGGAGACCAGCGTCCAGACGACCTCGGCGTCGGGCAGCACACAGGCGGCGCCGGTGGTCGTCTCGCCACAGACATCGCAGATCAGGGTCATCAGGTTGTCGTCCGGTACGACGGTCATCCTGCTTCCTCTCCGGTGCCGCGGCCGGTGCGGCCGGGATACGGACTCGGGGCGTCGGCGGCGGGCACCGTCGCCGTGCGGGCTGCTCAGCGGGGCTCGGAGCGTTCCCTTCCGGCGGTGGCGACCACGATCACCACCCCGACCGCGGCGAGGCCAGCCTGCACGACCAGCGCCAGCAGGCTGAAGCCCTGCACGCCGGCGAGCCAGGCGGTGATGGCGCCGAGCAGCGCGGCGACCGCGCCGATGGTCATGGTGAGCCACAGCGGCACGGCCGCCCGGCCGGGGACGACGAGCCGGCCGAGCGCGCCGACGGCGAGGCCGACGGCGAGGGCCGCGACGATCCCGGCGATGGTCATGCTGCTCCTCGATCTCGCGGTTCGGTGTGTCGGGCGGTTACGTCAGGTACGTACGGTGACGGCCGCGCGGCCGTACACGGCGGCGCGTGGCGCGGCGGCCGGGGACCACCGGCCGGTGCCGTCGCCGGGCCGGCGACGGACGACGCGGCGTCGCCAATCGCGGTCGGCGACGCCGGAGCGTCGATGTGCACCGGCAGGATCTGGTCCAGCCGGGCGGTCTGCAGGATGCGGGTGATGCGCGGGTTGGGGTTGCGCAGCGAGAGCACGCCGCCGGAGCGGACCATCCGGCGGTGCACGTCGAGGAGCAGTCCGATGGCCGCGGCGTCGATGTGCCGGCAGCCGGCCAGGTCGACCACGACCTGCTGAGGTCGCAGGGCCAGCAACTGGTCGAAGACCGCGCCGGTCTCCGGCAGGCAGGCCAGGTCGAACTCGGTGATGGAAACCTCGACCAGCGGCACCGAGCACTCGGGGCGTCGTGGCGTGGTCACGTCGAAGGCCCCCTCTCCTGGTGTCCCGAGGTCGGCTCTCACCCTGCCCAGCAGGGTTGGCGGCCACCGCGCGGACGTATGACAGTTGCGTGACAAAACCCCCTGAACTCGACCGCGGTTGTCCGGCCGGTCCGGGCTTGGGGATGATTCCGGTATGACAGCGGTGCTGGTGATCGAGGACGACGACCGGATCCGGTTGGCGTTGCTGCTCGCCCTGGAGGACGAGGGCTACGAGGCCCGGGGTGCGGCAACGGCCGAGGAGGGGCTGCGCTGGCAGCGCCAGGACCCGGCGGACTACGTCCTGGTCGACCTGATGCTGCCCGGAATCGACGGGTTCGAGGGAATCCGCCAGCTGCGCCGCGACGACGACGTGCCGATCGTGGTGGTCAGCGCCCGCGACGACACCCACGACATCGTCGCCGCGCTGGAGGCCGGTGCCGACGACTACGTGGTCAAACCGGTGGCGATCAAGGAGCTGAGCGCCCGGCTGCGTGCCCTGCGCCGGCGCGGTCGTGCGGTGACGGCGGCGGAGGCCCGGGAGCCGGTGCCGGTGCTGTCCTTCGGGGAGTTGGAGGTCAGCCCCGAGGCGGGGGAGGTGCGCCGCGCCGGCCAGCAGGTCGCGGTCACCCGTACCGAGTTCCGGCTGCTGTGCGAGCTGGCCGAGCACGCCGGCCGGGTGCTCTCGCGCCAGCAGCTGCTCAGCCGGGTCTGGGGATACGACACCGGCGACGAGCGGCTGGTCGACGTGCACGTCGGCCGGCTGCGCCAGAAGATCGAGGTCGACCCGGCCAATCCCCGGCATCTGGTGACGTTGCGCGGCCTGGGTTACAAGCTCCAGCGATGAGGCGCCTCGGACTCTGGGCCCGGGTCACCGCCGCGTTCGCGGTGGGTGCGCTGCTGCTGTCCGCCTCGATGGCCCTGGTGTCGTACGAGCTGACCCGCCGCAGCCTGCTCAACGAGCGGGAGCGCACCGTGCTGCGGGCGGCGTACTACGACGCGGCGGTGGTGCGGGCGGGGCTGAACACCGAGAACCCGGACGTCGTGGAGGCGCTGCGAGCGCTGGACACCGGCACCGGCCGGCGGCCCCTGCTGCACCTCAACGGCGACTGGTACGCCCGCAGCGCCGACACCGGGCTCACCACCGCGATTCCGATCCGGCTGCAGGACCTGGTCTCGGCGGGGCGGCCGGCGGTGCAGCGGGTGCGGGTCAACGACCATCCGGTCATGCTGGTCGGCGTGCCGCTGTCGGAGTCGGCCGCCTTCTACGAGATCGTCTCGCTGCGGGAGCTGGAGCAGACCTTCCAGATCCTCGCGCTGGCGCTGACCGCGGTTGCGATCATGGTGGCCGGGTCGGGGGCGGCCCTCGGCTGGTACGCGACCCGGCACGGGCTGCGCCCGCTGACCGCCGTCGCCGACGCCGCCGAGCGGATCGCCGCCGGCGACTTCACCACCCGCCTCAGGCCGGACACCGACCCGGACCTGACCCGCCTCTCCACCTCCTTCAACCGGATGGTCGACGAGCTGGCGCAGCGCATCGACCGGGATCGGCGTTTCGCCGCCGACGTGAGCCACGAGCTGCGTTCGCCGCTGCAGACGCTCGCGGCGGCGGCGAGCGTCCTGGCCCGGCGGCGGGAGAACCAGGACGAGCGGACCGCCACCGCGGCCCGGCTGGTGGCCGACGAGATCGACCGTTTCCAGCAACTGGTCAACGACCTGCTGGATCTGGCCCGCAGCGATCAACCGGTGCATCGGGAGCCGGTCGACCTCGTCGGGCTCGCCCGGCAGGCGTGTCGCGACCGGGGTCTGCCGGAGTCGATGGTGCGGCTGGCACCGGCGACGCCGGCGACGTGGCAGGTGGACCGGCGCCGGATCGCGCAGGTGTTGACCAACCTGCTCGACAACGCCGAGCGCTACGGCGCCGGCCCGGTGGCCGTGCGGCTCTCCCGGGACGGCGACACCGGTGTGCTGGAGGTGGACGACGAGGGTCCGGGAGTGCCGATGGAGGACCGGCAGGTGATCTTCGACCGATTCGTACGCGGCCGGGCGGCCAACTACCGCGGCGGCGGCGACGGCACCGGTCTCGGGCTCGCGCTGGTGGCCCAGCACGCCGCCGCGCACGGTGGCGAGGTCTCGGTCACCGACCGCCCCGAGGGCGGCGCCCGGTTCCTGGTCACCCTGCCCAGGAGCGTGTCGTGATCCGCGCCGCCCGCGCCGTGGCGGTCACCGCCCTGCTCACCCTGGTCGCGGCGTGCGGGGTTCCCGCCGAGGACCGGCCCCGCGCGGTCACCCCACCGCCCGGCCCCTTTCCGTACCCGGCGACCGCCGCGCCGACGGCGGCCGAGACCGGCGCGGTGACCGAGGTGCTCTACTTCTCGCGCGACGACCGCCTGGTGCCGGTGACCCGCCGGATCGACGAGGTGCCCGCCCCGGACGTCCAGCTGCGGGACCTGCTGGCCGGGCCGACGCCCGGCGAGCGCGACGACGGCCTCACCAGCGCCCTGCCGGGGGCGTTCAGCAGCGCCGTGGTCGAACTCACGGACGGGCTGGCCCGGGTCAGCGTCACGCTGACCGGGGTGGACACCGGCCGCAGTGACGGGCTGCTGGCGCACGGGCAGATCGTGTGCACGCTCACCGCCCGCACCGACGTCACGGGGGTGCTGTTCCTGGAGGGTGGTGCGCCGCTGAGCGTTCCCCGGGCGGACGGTTCGCTGTCGTCGGAGCCGCTCACCGCGGCCGACTACGCGGTGCTGATCAGCCCTCGCTGACCGCGTCCGCCGGTTGGGGGCGGACCTCGGGAACACGCGGACCGCGACAACTCGTATCCTTTCCGCGAACCGTCGTGGTGGACAACCGAGAAGGGGACATGGTGTGAACGACCGGGCCGAGACGTTGGAGTTCCAGGCTGAGGCGCGTCAGCTGCTTCAGCTGGTGGTCCACTCGATCTACTCGAACAAGGACGTCTTCCTCCGCGAACTGATCTCGAACGCCTCCGACGCGCTGGACAAGCTTCGCCTGGCGTCGCTTGTCGACAAGGACCTCGACGTCGACACCGGCGACCTGCACGTCGCGATCGAGGTCGACCGGGACACGCGCACCCTCACGGTGCGGGACAACGGCATCGGCATGACCCGCGACGAGGTCGTCTCCGTCATCGGCACCATCGCCAAGTCCGGCACCGCCGAGCTGCTGCGCCAGCTGCGTGAGGCGACGGACGCCGGCGCGTCGCAGCAGATGATCGGCCAGTTCGGCGTCGGCTTCTACGCCTCGTTCATGGTCGCCGAGCGGGTCGAGCTGGTGACCCGGCGGGCCGGCGAGCGCGTCGGCACCCGGTGGGAGTCGACCGGCGAGGGCACGTACACCGTGGCCGCAGTCGACGACGCCCCCCAGGGCACGGCGGTGACCCTGCACCTCAAGCCCGCCGACGCCGAGGACAACCTGCACGACTACACCGCCGAGTGGACGATCCGGGAGATCGTCAAGCGTTACTCCGACTTCATCGCCCACCCGATCCGGATGACCGTCGAGCGGCCCGGCGCGGACGACGCCCCCGCCACCACCGAGACGGTCACGCTCAACTCGATGAAGGCGCTGTGGGCCCGTTCCCGCGACGAGGTCGAGCCGGCCGAGTACCACGAGTTCTACAAGCACGTCAGCCACGACTGGGCGGATCCGCTCGAAACCATCCACATGCGGGGCGAGGGAACCTTCGAGTACGAGGCGCTGCTGTTCATCCCCACCCACGCGCCGCTGGACCTGTTCTCCCCGCAGGGGCGCCGGGGGGTCCAGCTCTACGTCAAGCGCGTGTTCATCATGGACGACTGCGACGCGCTCATGCCCAACTACCTGCGGTTCGTCAAGGGTGTGGTGGACGCCCACGACCTGTCGCTGAACATCTCCCGGGAGATCCTCCAGCAGGACCGGCAGATCCGCGCCGTACGCCGCCGCCTGGTCAAGAAGATCCTGGCCACGGTCAAGGAACTCAAGACCGACCAGCCGGAGCGGTACCGCACCTTCTGGGCCGAGTTCGGGCCGGTGGTCAAGGAAGGTCTGATCGAGGACACCGAGAACCAGGACACCCTGCTGGAGGTCCTGTCGGTGGCCTCCACCCACGACCCGGCCGAGCTGACCGACCTGGCCGGCTACGTCGCCCGGATGCGCGAGGGCCAGACCGACATCTACTTCGCCACCGGGGAGAACCGCGCCACCATCGAGAACTCGCCGCACATGGAGGCGTTCCGCGCCAAGGGCTACGAGGTGCTGCTCCTCACCGACCCGGTCGACGAGGTCTGGGTCGAGCGGGTCGGCAGCTACGGCGGCAAGACGCTGCGTTCGGTCGCCAAGGGACAGGTCGACCTGGACACCGAGCAGGAGCGTACCGAGGCCGAGGCGGAGCGGGAGCGGCAGCGCACCGAGTACGCCGACCTGCTCGGTTGGATGGGCGGGGTGCTCGGCGACAGCGTCAAGGAGGTGCGCCTCTCGTCGCGGTTGACCACCTCCCCGGCCTGTGTGGTCGGCGACGCGCACGACCTCACCCCGACCCTGGAGAAGATGTACCGGGCGATGGGCCAGGAGGTGCCGAAGGTGAAGCGGATCCTGGAGATCAACCCGAGCCACCCGCTCGTCACCGGCCTGCGCAAGGCGCACGAGCAGGGCGGTGCCGGCGACGCCCTGGCGGAGACCGCCGAGCTGCTCTACGGCACCGCGCTGCTCGCCGAGGGCGGTGACCTGGCCGACCCGGCGAGGTTCGCCCGGATCCTCGCCGACCGCCTCGCCCGCACCCTGTAGCCCCGCGGGTGCCGGGTCGGGTGGCGGCCGGCGCCGGCTCAGCCGTTCACCAGCTGGCGTGCCGCCGCCGAGACGTGAGCCGGAAAGGGCGGGTCCGCGTCGAGGACGGCGTGCGCGAGAGCTGTCCGCAGCGAGGACACCATGACGGTGTCGGTCCGGTCGGCGACGAGCCGCCCGGGATCGGCCTCGGCGAGGGCGAACAGGGCCGTCGAGTAGACCTCCCGGACGACCTGTTCGGGTGGGAGTTGCAGTTGCAATAACAGTTCGCCGGAGACGATCCGGCCGCGCAGGCGCGCATCCCAGACGAATACGAAGTACGTGATCTCGGCGACCAGGTGCAGGTCGCCGAGTCGCTGTGCCTCGGCGTTGACTGCTGCCAGCCACTGCCACGGCCGGTCGATGCCGAGATCTCCGGTCTGGCGGATGTTCCGCAGCAGAGTCTCCATGTCGGGCGTTCCGTCGCCGGCCTGGCAGACCGCCACAGCGGCATGCCGCATGGCACCGTCGTCCCCGAGGGTCATCAGAAAGTCCCGGACCACCCGCCGCGCGACGTCCTGGTCGCCGGGTTTCACGGCGGGGGTGGTGGCGGGGTCGGCGGTGGTGTGGGGTGTGACCTCTTCTTCCTGCCGAAGATGCCCACGTGGCGGTCTCCGTTCGTGTCGCGTCGGATGGTCGGGTCCGGACAACAGCACTCGGGTCGGGGACGCGGTCCTGCGGTCCGTAGCATCCTGCCAGCTCGCACCGCCCCCGGCACCCGCCGATCCGGTGATCACCGGGCGGTGGCGGCGCTCCGGTTCCGGCACCTGGCCCCCGCCAGGCGTGGAGTTCCGGGCGGCCGGGTATTTCGGCGGCCATGAGCGCGAGTGTGGTGGTGGATCCGGACAGCCCGCCGGCCCCCGCCGTGACGGTCGGCACCGTCGCGGTGGTGGCCCATCGGAAGAAGAACCTGGGCGGCGGCCTGGACGACCTGCGGGCGACTCTGGTCGGCGCGGGCGTGCGGGACATGCTCTGGTACGAGGTGCCCAAGAGCCGCAAGGCGCCGAAGAAGATCCGCAAGGCGCTCGACAGGGGCGCCGATCTGGTCTTCGTCTGGGGCGGCGACGGCATGGTGCAGCGCTGCGCCGACACCCTCGCCGGATCGCGGACGCCGATGGCGATCCTGCCCGCCGGCACCGCCAACCTGTTCGCCGGCAATCTCGGCATCCCGGAGGACCTGCCGGAGGCCGTCCGGATCGGCCTGCACGGCCGGCGGCGCCGTCTCGACCTCGGCAGGCTCAACGGTGAGCACTTCGCGGTGATGGCCGGTGCCGGGTTCGACGGCGACCTCATCCGGGAGGCCGACCGGGAGCTGAAGGGACGCCTCGGCCGGCTCGCCTACGTGTGGACCGGGCTGCGCCACGTGCGCGGCGAGTTGACCCGTACCCGGATCACCGTGGACGGCGGGACCTGGTTCGACGGCGAGGCCAGTTGCGTGCTGGTCGGCAACGTCGGCACCATCACCGGCGGGATTCCCGCCTTCGACGACGCCCGCCCCGACAGCGGCTCGCTGGAGATCGGGGTCTCCACGGCCGGCGGCGCCGTCGACTGGGCACGCACCCTCGGCAAGATGGCCACCGGCCGTTCCGAGAACTCCAAGTTCGTCCGGATCACCCGGGGGCGCAGGGCCAAGGTCCGCTTCGGCGAGCCGAAGACCTACGAGCTCGACGGCGGCGCCCGCGGCACCGCCCGGAAGCTGAAGGTACGCGCGGTGCCCGCCGCGCTCACCGTCTGCCTTCCGGCGTCGGAGCCGGAAGGCTCCAGGTGAGACTCTGGTCGTCCCAGCCGGCCGGCGGCGGGTAGCGGACGTACTCCTTGACGTCGCGCAGCGCGCAGCGCAGCGCCTCGGCGACACGTCGCTTGGCCCGGACCCGAGCGTCGTTGACCAGGTACACGCGGCGGCAGGCGGCGACCGGGGCGTGCGGCAGCGTCGTTTCCAGCTCCTCCTTCGCCGACCAGAGTCGGTCGTTGGTGTGACACAACCGCCGGAAGAGATCGCCGTCGAAGAGGTCCGGCAGCCCGCGGGACAGCCAGCTGTCCCGCAGGATCAGGTGTCCCACCTGGTTCGTGTCCGGCCGGCGGTGCCGGCGCACCTCGGCGATGGCGATCCGGTCGGCGTACGCGTCGAGGCACTGGGGCACCTCGACGAGATCCACGCCGGTTCCGGCCGTATCCGCGTCGGCGGCGCGGCGATGCGCCGCGCGGACGGCGTTGAGCCGGTGGATGCGGGCGGTGACGGCGACGAACCCGGGCCCGAGGTCGCCCTGCCGCTCGGCGGCGCGGACCACGTTCTCCAGGTTCCACAGCATCCGGTGGACGACCGACATGCTCGCGTACGCGGGCAGTTCCCGCGGTGCCGGCAGTCCCGACCCGGTCCAGGCCCGCAACACCAGGGCGTGCTCGGCGGCGGCGATCCGCCGGTGCGGCGGATGCGTCAGCAGGTCCTGTTTGACCCGCAGCAGGGCGAGCCGGTCGAGGACGGCGCCGGCCGGCAGCGGGTACGCCAGCGTCCCGGGTGGCCTCACGTCGCGCCGATCCGATCGGTCAGGCCGTAGAACCGCAGGCAGTTGCCGGCGAGGATGCGGGCCCGCTCGTCCTCCGGGACCCCGGCCAGGGTGATCTCGGCAACCTCCCGGGAGCGGGGCCAGAAGGTGCCGAAGTGGGGGTAGTCGGTGGACCACATCATGCTGTCCACGCCGATCGCGTGCCGGGTGTGGACGCCGGCCCGGTCGTCCAGGAACGAGGCGGCCATGTTGGTGTGCCAGTAGGCGGAGGGCGGCTGACGCAGCGGAATCCGGCGCAGGTAGCGGTTGCGCCGCCAGATGTCGTCGACGGCCTCCAGCGCCCGGGGGAGCCAGCCGATCCAGGTCTCGATGAGTCCGATCCGCAGCCGGGGGTACGTGTCGAACAGCCCGGACAACAGCAGGTCGCTGAGGACCGCGGCGGCGCGGCCGAGACTCACGCCGAAGTTCGGGGCCCGATGGTGGTATTCGAGCGGCCGGGGCACCTGCCGCGGATCGGCCGGCTGTAGGCGGATGCTGGTCAGGTCGTCGTCGAGCCGGCGCTCGTGCAACTCGCGCAGCAACAGTCGCTCCTGCCGGGAGCGGAACCCGACGTGCATGCAGATCGGCAGCCCGATCTCCTGTGCCTGCGCCCAGAAGGGGGCGCTGGCGGCGTCGAGATGGTCGCCGCCGGTGGGCCACGAGGGGAGCACCGCGGCGACGAATCCCCGGTCGGCGCAGGCCGACAGGGTCCGCCGGCAGTCCTCGACGCCGGTGGTGGGCAGCTGGGCGACCGGGAACAGGCGGGTGGGGGCGGCGGCGCAGAACTCCTCCACGACGAACCGGTTGTACGCCGCGACGCCGGCCCGGACGAAATCCGGGTCCGGATCGTCGAGGAAGTGTCCCAGCGGGCGGGCACTGGGGAAGATGACCTCGGCCGCGACACCGTCGGCGTCCTGGTCGGCGAGCCGGGCGGCGCCGTCGTAGGTGCCGGGGCGGATCTCGTCGTACCGCACACCGCTGGGGCGCAGCCGGTCGGCGGGCCGGCCCGGCAGCCCGGCCAGTCCGATGGGTTCCGGCTCCCGGGTGCCGGCGTAGCGCCAGGCGTGACCACCGTGGACGTCCTCGACGAGCTGCGGGGCCCGATCCCGGTACCGGGCGGGCAGCCACCGCTGCCACAGGTGCGGTGGGTCGAGGAGGTGCGAGTCTGCCGAGATCAACATGCGGGTGCCTCCTCCTGGCCGCACAGGGCCGCCCGGGCGTGGTCGACGGCTGCCGCGATCCGCCGGCCGGCGACGTCGGCGGTCTCGTCGGCGATGGTCAGGGCCGGCAGCAGCACGATCGTGGTGTCGATGGGCATCGGCACCAGCACCCGGCGGTGGAGCAGGTCCGCGGCGACGAACAGCGCGGTGTCCGGGTCGGCGAAGGTCAGCGCGAACGCCGCGCCGGCACGGCCGATCCGGGGCGACGGATGGTGGCCGGGTCGAAGGTGGTGGTGCAGCCGCTGCGCCACCGTCTCGGCGGTGTGCCGGTACCGCTGCCGCTGCACCGGGTCGGTGAGCAGCGCCAGCACGGCCCGCGCCACCGCCATGGCGAGCAGACTGCCGCCGTACGAGGAGCGCAGCGGGGACGGCCGCCCCGCAGCGGGCCGTCGTCGCTGCGCAGGCCGCAGGCGGCCACCGGGTACAGCCCGGCGGTCAGCGCCTTTCCGGTCACCAGGACGTCCGGCGTGACCCCGGCGGACTCGTGTGCCCAGAGCGGTCCGCAGCGGTTCAACCCGCACTTGACCTCGTCGAAGATCAGGACGCTGCCGGTGTCGGCGCAGCGGCGGCGCAGGGCCCGCAGCCAGTCGGCCGGCAGCGGGTGCACCCGCCGGCTCAGCTGGACGGGCTCGACGATCACCGCGGCCACCTGGTGGTCGACGGCCGCCAGCGCGGCGGCGGTGGCGGGGATCCGCAGCGGCGGCAGGGCCAGGCGGGGAAGGGGTCGGGCAGGTGGCGCGGGTCGGTCACCGCGGCGGCGAGGCCGACCTGGCCGTGGTAGCCGTCGTCGATCGCGACGAGCCGGTCCCGTCCGGTGGCCGCCAGCGCGGTGCGCAGGGCGAACTCGACGGCTTCGCTGCCGCTGCCGCAGAACTGCCAGCGCCAACGGCCGTGCGGCAGGGTGGCGCTCAGCTCCCCGGCGAGCTGCTCCCGGGCCTCGCCGGGGAGCCGATGGTCGCCCATGTCGACGCGGGACAGCGCGTCGCGCAGTGCGGCGACGACGGGCGCCGGGCGGTGGCCGAGGACGGCCGTGTCGCCGCCGCGCAGGTCGAGGTAGGCGGTGCCGTCGACGTCGTACACCCGGTCCTGGTCGGTCGCGGCGACGCTGACGGGTGCGCCCAGGGCGGCCAGCGCGGTCACGGTGTCGTCGGCGACCCGCGTGGCGTACCGGTGCAGGCGCCGTCGCGCGACCGGGTCCGCGCGGGACGGATCCCGTGCCCACCACCGCGTCACAGCGCGGTCTCCCGGTAGTTCGCCAGTTGCCGGAGCCGCGCGGCCGGCCGGGCCAGGTCGATGGTGGCCAGCTGCCCGATCACCGCCTCGAGATTCGTCACGTCGGTCCAGAAGCGGTGGTCGTCGTAGCGGGTGTTGCTGTGCATGGTGGTGGCCCAGTGGCGCAGTTGGGCCGGCCCGACGTCCAGGTCGGGACGGTCCCACAGGGCCGGCGGGACGCCGGGTGTCTCCCGTACGGCCGCACCGTGGCAGACCAGGTCGTCGGCGAGGGCGCCGGAGCGGCCGGTGTGGCAGAGGTAGGCGTGGGTGTGCTCGCCGCCGGTGACGAAGACGGGTCGGTCCGGGTGCAACGGTTGCAGGCCACGCCGCGCCCGGATACCGGCGTCGACGCGTTCGAACGCGGTGTGGTCGACGTGCCGCAGCTGCACCGCCGCGGCGGTGGCGCGCAGCGTGCCGGACAGGGCGGCCAGCACCCGCTCCGCGACGATCTGCCGGTTGGCGTAGCCGAAGTTCCGGGCGGCCATGGCGGTGCCCAGCAGGGCTTGTCCGGATGCGGTGTCCAGGTCGACGGCGAACAGTCCGGCGGCGGCGTCGGCGGGGGTGGAGATGCCCCGGCGTACCGCCTCCTGGGCGAGGTCGAGGAAGAGGCCGCGCCGGTTCAGCTGGTCGCGGATCGGTGCCGCACCGACGTGGACCACGACGATGATCCGGCCGGGCGGTGGCGCGCCCGGCAGCAACGCCCGCTCGACGAGGTAGCAGGCCACGAAGTGCCCGGCGGCGCTGCCGAGGCTGCGCCGGAGCACCGTGTCGACGGCCGCCCCGGCGAGCAGGTCGAGACGGGCGGGCCAGCTGTTGTTCTCCTCCGCCGGAGCGTCGGCTGTGTGGAAGCCGGCCGGTGCACCGAGCGCGGCCACCCCGGCGGTGAGCACGTCCCGTACGTCCACCCCGACGTCGGCCCGCGACGGTGAGTCGACAGCGATCAGCCGCACCATCTCCTCGTAGGCGGCGGCCAACGCCGGGTGGTCGGTGTCGGGGTCGACGGTGATGCCGGAGTCCAGGACCAGGTAGCCACAGCCCATGTCGGGTGCCGAGAGGGGGTACAGCCAGCCGGGTGCGGTGGTCAGGGCGATCCCGGCGGGGAAGCCGAAGGGTTTGGCGCTGACGTCGGGATGGGCCACGATCTCACCGACGACGTGGGGCAGTCGGGCGACCCGGGCCACCTGGTGTCCCAGGGGTGACGCCAGCAGCGGACCGAGGTGTTCCGCGGTGAGCAGGAACCGGGCGCCCCGGTCCGGGTCGTCGCCGAAGCGGGCGTGGAAGACGCTCAGCGGCCGGGTGGTCATCAGGCGTCCCCCGCCTCGGGCAGGGCCCGCAGCACCGCCCTGATCAGGTGTTCACCGAGCGTGGGGCGGGCCAGCACCGACCAACGGCCGACCCGGTGCCGGATCCGCCAGCCGGCCCGCTCCGCGGCCACGCCGGCCGTGGTGCAGAGCACCAGGTGCCCCGGCGCGTCGGTCAGCATGGCCGGGGTGACCGGGCCGTGTGTGGTGAGCACCAGCACGACGACCTCGGCGTCGGCGAGCAGCGGGTCGGCCGGATCGATCGGCCGGTCGGGTGGGAGGAAACCGACGGTCACGTCGCCCGAAGGCGGGCCGGGCCCGCCGTCCACCGCGGCGGCGGCGGCGCTGGACGCGGTCGTGGGGCCCTCGCCGGTGAGGCTGACCGTTCCGGCGGTGCCGTCCACGGTCACCGTGGCGCCCTCGGTCAGCAGGCGTTCGGCGTCGGGGACACCGACCACGCAGGGTTTGCCGAGTTCCCGGGCGAGGATGGCGACGTGGCAGAGCACGCCACCGTCGGAGCTGACGATCGCCGCCGCGCGGGCGATGGCCGGCAGCAGTTCCGGGCGCGCGGCGCCGCAGACCAGCACCCGCCCGTCGGCCGGCGGGTACCCGCTGATGGCGTCGGCGTGGGACACCGGCCCGCGCCACCTGCCCGGGGCGCCCGGCTCGCCACGCAGCGTCCGTCCGTCGGCCGGCCCGACCGGCTCTCGGGCGGGCGGTGGCGGGACGGCGGTCATCGGGCGCAACTGCACCAGCCACAGGGTGCCGTGCTGATCCTCGACCCACTCGACGTCCAGACCGGTGCGGTAGCCCGGTGGCGGCTCGGCCAGCACGGCGGCGAGCCCGGCGAGCAGCCGCGGGTGCAGGCAGCCGCGGCTCGCGTGGCCGGGTGCGAGCCGGACGTAGGCCAGGCCGGCCGGTCCGTCGACGTAGACCACCTTGCCGTCGGGCGGTACGCCGGGGTCGACGGCGACGAGGTCGCCGGGACGGTGCCGGTCGTCCAGGATCGGGTAGATGGCCAGGGGTTTGGGCCCTATCCGGTCGGCGGGCACCGCGTCGCTGCGATGGGAGTCCCCGGTGCCGATGCCACCGAGCAGCTGGGTGGCCAGCCCCCAGGTGCCGTCGACGCGCAGTTGGCGACCGCCGGAACCCGGCCAGCCGAACGCGACGCCGCTGCTGCGGGCGGGCACGGTCGCCTGCACCAGGATCGCCAGCCGTCCCGCCCGGCCGGCCAGCCCGGCGGCGGTCTCGTAGGCATGGCGGACCGGGCCGGTGGCCCCGGCGAGCACGGTGCTCAGCGCGGCGGCCACGTCCTCGGGCCGGGCCCGGCTGAACGCCGACCGGAAGACGCCGGCGTAGCTGTGCCGGCCCCGGTCCTCCACGTCGGCCGAGGAACGCACCACCAGGTGTGCCACCTCCCGCTCCCGGGCCCACGCGAGCACCTGGGTGGTCGCCGTTCGGATCCACCCGGAGCCGGCGTCGGCGGGCACCACATCGGTGGCGAGCACCGCGGCCGGCGGCACGCGGTGCCCGAGGGCACGGGCGGCGCACAGGCCGGCAGCCTTGCCGCCGACGCGGGCCGGCGCCGGGTCGGCGAACTCGGCGAGGTCGATCAGCAGCTCAGCCATGCCCAGCCCGCCGCGGTGGGGTCGACGATGGGACGCGGTGCCTCCGGTGGCGTCGGAGGCAGGTGGCAGGCGCGGGGCAGCAGCCGGTCCGGGGCCACGCGTTGGTGCGCGGCGGCCGTGCCGATCGCGCGGAGGCTGCGCCCCTGCCACCGCCGGCGCTGCTCCTCCTCCTCGGCGGCGAGCCGGCAGACCGTGGTCAGCGCCCAGGTGCGGGCCACCGCGGCGGCGTCCCCGGCGGTGAGCAGGAGGAGTGCGGTGTCCCGGGCGAGCCGCCGGCGCGCGTCGTCGCGGGCGGATCGCATCGCGTCGAGGTACGCCGCGTCGTCGGGGCCGAGGGAGCGCAGGTACGTCTCCAGGACGGCCGGGTCGTCGAACGGGCGGGCGAGACCGGGGGACTGCAGGTGGCCGACGTCGGTGGCCAGCTGGGCGGCGCGCCGCGGCGACCAGTCGCCGGCGCGCAGGTCGTGGTGTGCGCTCGCGGCGAGCGCCGCGAAGTCGGCCAGGTGCGCCGGGTTGGTGGGGACCAGGAGGCGCATCAGCAGCCCGCGCGCCGCGTGCGGTGAACCGGTCAGCCGGGCCAACCACCGCCGGATGTCATCCAGCGGCAGTGCCCAGTTGAGCACGTGGAAGGCCATCAGCTCGGCCAGTGCCTCGACGGCCTTGACGATCCGGCCGCGCCGGGGCGGCGCGGGCGGCTCCAGCCGGCGGGTGGCCCGGGCCAGCCGGTCGAGGCAGGCGTGCAGCCGCGCGCCGAGGCGCCGCACGAAGCTCGGGTCGGCGCACCGCGCGCCGAAGTCGTCCAGCAGCCGGTCGTACCGCACAGCCGGGATCTCCAGCACGCCCGGGCGGCGGTGCCGCCCCCACGGGGCCGGCTCACCCAGCAGGACCCGGGGGAACAACGCCGCGCCGGCGCTGTAGAGCGCGAGCTCCAGCCGGGACGCGGCGGGGAAGTCGACCTCGTAGTCGAGGATCACCAGGTCCCGCCACCGGCTCTCCAAGACCTGCTCAGGCCCGATCCGGCGGGTCGGGTGCGGGCGGCGGCGGATCGGCGTCCGGCTGGTCGTCCGGCGGTCGCCCGGTGGCGTCCTCGATGGCGCTGCGTCGGGTGCTGCCGCCGAGCTTCTGGATCAGTCGAGCGATCGCCAGGTCGCTCGCCACGCTCTCGGCCACCTCGCCCCCTCCCTGCGGATGGGGTGCACCCGCGTCCAGGTCGCGAACCGTAGTGAAGGATGTCACCGTCCGTGGTGCAGACGATAGAGTCTCGCGTCCGGCCGGCACAAGGGGCCACCGGGTCGGACCGTCCTTCCCGACCGGGTCGGCACCGGCGGTGCCTGGCGGCCGGCAGCGGCGGCGCCGATAATCGGTGGATGCTGACGGGCGCGGCGCGGCGGTACCTGGGGCGTGGACAGCTCGACGTCGACGACGTGCGGGCGGCACTGTGGACGGCCGGCGTGGACGCCGACACGTACGCGGGCCCGGGCGACCGGTACCAGGCGGCCGTGCTGGAGCAGTACAAGCTCTACGTGGAGATGGCCGACCGGGTCAGCGCCCGGCGGGCCACCGCCAACACGTTCTTCCTCGCCGCGAACACGGCGGTGTTCACCGCCGTGAACGTCGGCTGGGCGCATCTCCAGGCCCCCCGGTGGACGTTCGTGCTGCCGCTGGTCATGCTGGTCGTGCAATGCCTGGCCTGGTATTGGATCCTGCGCTCGTACCGGCAGCTGTCGTCGGCCAAGTTCCGGGTGGTGGGCCTGCTGGAGGAGCGGTTGCCGGCGTCGCCGTACTGGCGGGCGGAGTGGAAGGGGCTCGGCTCCGGCCGGGACCGGTCGCTGTACTGGCCGCTGGCGCATCTGGAGCAGGCGGTGCCCGGCGTCTTCGCCCTCGCCTATCTGCTGCTGCTCGGTACGCTGCTGGCCACGGCCTGACGGCGGGCGCCACCCTCGGGTGTTACGTCCCCGCCAGCTGCCGGCGCATCTCGTCGAATCCGGCGTAGAAGTGGGCGCGCCAGCCGGCCTCCCCGGCCACCGCGACGTTGGCCTGGTCGTCGTCGAAGAACCACATCCGCCGGGGGTCGTCGCAGCCGACCGTGGCCTGCGCGGCGAGGTAGAAGTCGAGGTTGCTCTTGGTCAGACCCAGCTCGCCGGACCAGACGACGTGGTCGAACAGCTCACCGAGCCCGACCTGCTCGGTGAGGTAGGCGATCCGGTACTTCTCCTGGTTCGTCACCGCGATGCACGGCCCGTTCGTCCGCTCCCGCCAGGCGCGGATCTCGGCGGCGACCGCCGCGTCGAGTCGGGCGTCGTTGGTGAACCAGTACCCCAGGAACTCGTCCACCGTCACGTCGGGGTTGAGTTCGGGCAGGACGAGGTCCAGGGTCTCCCGCAGGTCGCGCTTGCCGACGATGATCTCCGGCCAGTACGGCTTGAAGAGGTGCTGGCCCAACGCCCGCGGGTCGATGCCCAGGTCCCGTTGGATGTCGGTGTCCCACGGCCCGCCGCGGAAGCGTTCGTGCGGATGGACCACCACGCCGTCCACGTCGAGGGCCAGCACGGGCAGGTCGCGGTCGGTCCCGATGCTCATCGCAGTCATGCACCTTCGTGATAGGAACGTTGGGTGGTTGCGTGCAGCGTAGGTGATGGCGTCGCGACCGGTGTCGACTCACCGACGTGTCGTGTCGGCACGTCGCTCCCAGGCTTCGTCCAGCACCCGTAGGGCGGTGTCCAGGGCGCGGGCGATCTGACTGGTCGTCGCGTTGCGGATGGGCGCACCCAGGAACGGCGCCTCCTCGTAGCCGAGCAGCGCCCAGGGAAAGCGGTCCAGCTTGTCGCGGTAGTCGGCCTTGGCGTCCAGAGACACCGGGACGATCCGCTGTGCCGGAAGTTGGCGGCCGAGCGCGATCAACTCCGGGTAGATGTTGCCCTTCGGATCCGCGGCCCGTTCGGTGTAGGCCGGTGACAGCAGGATGAGTGCGGCATCGGCCTGTGCCGCGTACCGGGAGCCGTTCTGCCGGGTGTTCCCGCCGAGGCCGTGGTAGTCCTCGACGAAGGCGTAGTAGCGGCGCCGCCGTTCGTAGAGCAGTCGCAGCACCGCGCGCATCGAGTCGATGTCCTCCCAGCAGAACGAGACGAAGATGGCCGGGCCGGTGTGGGTGCTCTCGTCGCGGGTGTCGTCCACCACCGACAGCCGCACCTCGGCGTCGCGGGTGATCGCCGCCTGGTACAGACCCCGCCGTTCGGCCGGGCCGCGGGCCAGCGTGGCGCGGAACCAGTCGATGCGGTGCGGGGGCACGAAGAACAGCACGTTGTTCTGCACCGGTGGGGCGTCCCACATCATCTGGAGGAACTCGCTGACGTGCCCCGCGGTGCGTTCCAGTGCGACGGTCTCGGTCGGCGCGGCGTGGGGCGCGCCGCACACCCGTACCGAACCGGGCCGGTACAGCCGATGGGTCTCGTAGTCCCAGTACCCGTCGACGAAGATGTCCGGCCGCAGGGTCACCGGTGCCGGGGACTCCGCGGTCGCCGGGCGGTCGAGCCAGTGATACTCGTACGGCGTCTCGCCGCTGAGCAGGACGTCCGCCGCGCGTGTCACGTGCAGGTCCAGGACCTCCGCCTCCCGGTCGGCCCGCAACCGGCGCAGGTTCGCGAACAGCGAGGTGTCGTCCAGCCGGTGGAACGCGTCACCGCTGAGCGCGCCGTAGCGCGCGTCGAAGTACGTGGCCATCCAGTCGGGATGCCGCCGGAGCAACTCCGACATGACGACGGCCAGCAGCGTGACCCGGAACCGCACCGCCGGCGCGGAGTAGACCTGCGACCTCAGCACCGCACGCAACATGAGGAAGTTCGCCACCGGCCCGGTGGAGTCGAAGATCGGCCCGTGCTCGTCGTAGGTGATCAGCGTGTCCACCACGTGCGAGGCGCTGGACATCCCGCTGGCGATGGAGTGGTGCGAGTCGCGGTGGACGTAGTCGAGCCGGTCGGCGTCGACCACCCCGTCGACGATCTGCCGGACCGCGCTCAACGCCGGGTTGACCTGGATTTCGGGGGCGGCCTTGCCGGCGATCAGGTAGGCCAGCACGCCGATGTCGAGCCCGGCGCGCAGCGGTTCGTGCGCCTGGAACAGCTCGATGACCCCGTGCAGGGTGAACAGCTCCTTGTCGGACATGCCGTGCGTCGAGACGTCCAGGTCGGCCGCGACCCGCGCGGCCAGGGTGGCGTGCGGGTAGAGGAACAGGCCCAGCGCGGGTTTGTGTGGCAGTTCGCCGACGTCCTGGAGCAGGCCGGCGAGGACGACGTGCTCGCCGACGCTGCGGACGAAGGCGGCGTCGTCGTCGACGGCCAGGCGCGGTAGCGCCTCGCGCAGCGCGGTGAGGGTGGTCGGGTCGAAGAAGTCGTTGCGCCGCAGCCGTTGCAGCAGCCGCAGTGCGATGTGCGCGGTGCCGACCGCGTGGCCGAACCGGTTGTGGGTGGAGGAAAGGAAGGCGTGCTCGCCGAAGGGCAGTTGGTGCAGCCGGCGAAGGCGCTGCAACTGCGGCGACTCGAGGAGCAGTTGGAGCAGGTCCCGGCGGCCGAACAGCGCGGGGTCGTGGAAGTCCATGACCCCGTGGACCGCGTCGTGGATGGGCCAGTCCTGGCCGTGCGTCACTGGTGCCGCCCCCCTCCGGCAGATCTCCGGCGCCCTTGGCGGCCCGGCCCGACCTCCATAGAAGCACCTACCGTGTCCTTGCCGGCTCGTTGTCGGATATCTGATATGCCGCTGCCGGGTCGCGGGCGACCCGGTACGTCAGCGCGCAGGCGGTGAGGCAGACGGCGGCAGCGAGCACGAGCGGTGGCCGGGCGCCGAGCAGCACGGCGGCGGAGCCGAGCGGCGTCGTCACCGCGATCGGCCCGAACATGACCGTGTTGGCGGTGGCGGCGACCCGGCCGAGCAGCGCGTCGGGGCTGTGCGTCTGGACGGCGGTGACCGCCGCGACGAGCGCCCACGGTAGCCCGAGGCCGGCCAGCACCGACGCGGCGACCACCCCCGGCCACCAGGGCAGGCACCGGACCAGGCAGCTGACCGCGAAGAGTCCGCCCCCGGCCAGGGCCACCGCTGTCGGGTCGAACCGGGCGATGACCCGGCCGACCACCAGTCCACCGGCGACCGAGCCGGCGCCCTGGGCGCTGAGCAGGACGCCCAGGAACGTCGCCGGCAGGCCGAGCGTGTCGGTGACGACGGCGTAGCCGGCGGCGGTGGCGAAACCGGACATGCCGATGGCGACCGCGGCGAGCACCACCGGTCGCCGGATCGACACCGAGCCGAACAGGACGGACAGTCCGACTCGGACTCCCCGGCCCTGGGGCGCGACCGGCGGCGGCGTGCGGGTCAGGCGCAGCGCCGCGTAGCCGGCTGCGGCGAGGGCCGGCAGCGCGGCGGCGAGCAGGGCGACGAGATGGCCACCCTGCCAGGTATAGAGGCCGGCGCCGGCCAGCGGGGCGACGAGCTTGACGCCTTCCTGGGCGCTGGAACGCCACCCGTTGACCCGTCCGAGGTGGACCGCTGACAGGGCCGCCGGCAGCAGGGTGCTCTCGCCGGCGTCGACGAGGACGTAGGCGACGCCGTAGACCGTGGCCACGCAGAACAGCAACCACACCTGACCGGGGCCACGGACCGCCAGCAGGCTGGGCAGGACGGCGGCGACGGTCAGGTTGGCCGCGATGACCAGCGGGCGGCGGGGCAGCCGGTCGACCACGGCGCCGAGCCACGGGCCGGCGAGAGTGGGGGCGTAGCCGCAGAAGCCGGCGAGCGCGGCCAGGCCGGGCGAACCGGTGAGGTCGAGGATCCAGATCCCGGCGACCAGGGCCATCGCGCTGCCGCCGAGACCGGACAGCAGGGACACCACCACGAACAGGATCGCGTTGCGTCGCACGAGCCCTCCGGAGTTGAGTCAGAGTGGCTCACAGCGTCGCGTCTTGAGTCGCGTAGAGGCAACATGTACAAGTCCTGTCAACGTCTGGTTGACAGGGCGATGGTGAGGTCGCGGGCGACGTCGCGTACGGGGCCCGGCAGGCCGGGGTCGGTGACCGGTAGGTCGGCCCGGATCCGGACAGCCAGGTCGAACAGGGCGCCCGGCTCGGCCTCCAGGGCGAGGGCGATGGTACGACGGGTCAGCGCGGCCCGGGGAAAGCGAGTGTCCCAGCGGCGGTCGGCGTCGGTCCAGCGGCGCAGCTCGGTGAGCAGGCCGCGCAGCGCCCCGACCTCGGCCGGCCAGCGTCGGTCGGAGTCGGCCCGGCGAGCCGTACGCGCGACGGCCAGGCGCTGGCGGCGCTGTTCGGCGGCCTGCCGACTGCCCAGCCCGAGGGCGGCGGCGACCCGGTTCCAGGTCGCACCGGCCTGCCGGGCCCGGTCGATGAGATCGAGTTCGGTGTCGTCGAGCCGGTCCCGGGTGGCCGGGATGTCGGCGAGTTGATCGAGCGGGTCAGGCACCCGTCAACGCTACATTGACAACCCTCGGTCGGGTCGGGTCGCTCAGGCGGCGGCGGACTCGCGACGGGAGCGCTCCGTCGGCCAGGTGGGCCGGGCCGTCGGGGCAGCCCAGGCGCCTTCCTGCGGGGAGGCGGGTGCCGACGCCTCGTCGGCCGCGCCGCCCTGGGCGAGGTTCAACGCCCGCTGGGCCTGCTGCCACGGCTCACACGGCCAGTTCTGACCGGCGCACAGCAGGTGGGTGCAGCCACCGTCCTCGCCCGGTGCGTGCGCGTCGGCGACGTCCAGGGCGAGCCGCCACAGCAGCGGGTCGGTGACCCCGGCCGGACGGTCGGCGGTGTGGTGGTGCCGGTCGGTGGCGTTCTCGGACACGCGTGATCCCCCTCGTAGTCGAGCCTCACGCTCTTGATCTCCAGTCTGCACGCAGGTCAAACACGAGATCCGGGACGGTCGGGCGAGGTGGGCGCGGTCACCGTTGGCGGGGCTGACGATGATTGACAGATCCTTATCTGCAGGCGAAGGATGTCGGCATCTCGATCACTCCTACGACCCGGATGCGCGACGCTGCGTAATCGGCGATGCGGGCAGCGTCGACCGCCGAGTGCGCCGCCGTGGCCGTCCCGCAGGCTGGGTCGCCCGGCGGATCCGCGCTGAACCCGCTGCCTCCGTGCCGCGCGCCGAGAAGAGGGGCGACCGCCTCATGTCCAAGGTACGTACGGGCTTCCGCTGGCGACCCCAGCTGCCCGCCGCCACCGTCCTGGCCGCTTTCGCGGCCGTGTTGTTGCTTGTCAATCCCGCTGCGGCGATCGTGCCGCGGGCCGCCGCGCCGATAGCCGCCCCCGCCGACCTCGGCCGGCTCGCCGACGAGCGGGCCAGCGTGGTCGAGGTCGTGCTGGCCGACAGCGCCGAGCTGGACGCCCTGGTCGCCACCGGCGTAGACCTCGATCACCACGTCACCCAAGGCGAGGCCGGCATCGTCGTGCACGCCGTGGTGACCGGCAACGAGGTAGCCACGCTGACCCGGGCCGGCTTCACCTTCGGCAAGGTCCTGCACACCGCGGCCGACGCGGCGGACCGGGTGGCCGAGCGGGAGGCCACCATCGCCGCCCACCTGGCCGAGAACCGGGAGTTCGCCGCGGCGGCGACGCTCTCGGCCCGCACCGCCGTCTCCGACGTCAGGATCATCCGAGCGGACTACTACACGTCGGGCGAGAGTCAGGTGCTGTCGGTCGAGGCCAAGTGGGCACAGGGCCAGACGGTCAGCACCCCGTTGACCGTCGAGCGGGACAGCGGGCCGGGCACCGAGATCGGTTCCGGCGGCACGCAGACCATCTCCCGCTTCGTCGACGCCGGCGTCTACCTCTACCACCGGGGCGCGGCGCAGGTGACCACCCGGCCGAACTACGTGCGGATCACCAGCCCGACCGGTGACGTGGCGGTGGCCAAGGTCAACCAGTGGCTGCCCATCCCCCCGAAGGATCCCGAGGGGCCGGGCTACATGAAGGACTTCGTGGCCAGCTACCTCACCCCCACCGAGCTGTACGACCGGATCGAGGCCCTGGCCGCGCAGTACCCGAAGCTCGCCGAGATCGTCGAGCTGCCGTACCGGACCAACGGCTACCGGCGGCAGGCCCAGGCCGTGCTGGGCACCGTCAACGCCAGCCGGGTCGCTGTCGACTCGTTGGCCTGGGGCCACCAGGGCGGCAACGACATCTCCGTCGAACTCGCCGACCCCGGCGTCGCCGACGCGCCCCTGGCGGTGACCGTCGCCGGCACCCAGGTCCGCGTCGACCTCGCCACCGACGCCGGTGGCGGCGTCACCAGCACCGCCGAGCAGGTGGTCGCGGCGCTCAACGCGCAGGCGGGGACGCTGTTGCGGGCGTACACCTACCGGGGCAGTCCCGGCGCCGGTGTGGTCGCGCCGGCCGCGCGGACCGCGCTGTCCGACGGCCTCTCGGCGCCGGCGTCGGTCTCCCGCGACCCGCATCCGGTGTACGCCATCCGCATCGGCAAGCACCGCGACGGCTCCCGGCTCGGCGTGTTGGCGTATGCGCAGGAGCATGCGCGGGAGTGGGTGCCGCCGCTGGTCACCATCGAGACGGCCGAGCGGCTGCTGCGCAACTACGCGCACGACCGCAAGACCCGCGAGCTGGTGGACAACCTCGACATCTGGATCGCTCCGTCGATCAACCCGGACGGCGGGCACTACTCGTTCTACGACTTCAACTACCAGCGCAAGAACATGACCAACCACTGCGCCCCGGCAGCGCCAGCAGATTTCCTCGGCCGCAACTCGTGGGGCGTGGACAACAACCGCAACTACACCGAGTACAGCCTCTTCGACGGCTACGCGGGTGCGTCCACCAGTTGCACCAGCGGCACGTACGCCGGTCCGAGCGAGTTGTCGGAGCCGGAGAACCGCAACGTCGACTGGCTGGCCGCCCGGCCGAACGTCAAGTTCTCGATGAACCTGCACTCGTCGGGCAACTACTTCATGTGGTCGCCCGGCTCGTACGCCATGCCCGGCCGGGTCTCCGCACCGCGGCCGACGCTGGCCGAGGAGTCGCTGTTCTGGGGTGCCTCGTCGCGGATCCTGACCGCCATCAAGCGGCACCGCAACCTGGCGGTCACCCCGGCCCGGACCGGCCCGATCGCCGACGTGCTCTACTCGGCGGCCGGCAACTCCGGTGACATGCTCTGGTACAAGTACGGCATCTACGCCTGGAACTTCGAGGTCGGCACGTCGTTCCAGCCCGCCTGGGACGAGGCGCACGCCGAGACGATGGAGTTCGCCAACGGCCTGACCGAGATGCTGCGGGTGGCCCGGGACTTCGACACGGACCGGAAGCGGCCGAGAAGCTCACTGTCGGTGAGTGCGAGCGCCACCCCGGGCATGGTGGACGTGACCTTCTCCACAAGCGAGCCGGCGGCGGTCTTCTACACCCTCGACAAGTCCCGGCCGACCTACGAGTCAACCCTCTACGGGTCGGCCGGCGTCCGCGAGGGCGGGGAGACGCTGACCGTTCCGGCCGGCACCACCGTCCACTGGTTCTCGGTGGACGCGGCGGGCAACGTGGAGAAGAACTACAAGCCCGACGGCAGGGGCAACAACCACAACAAGAAGAAGGTCAAGGCACCGAAGCGCTGATCGGGTCCGGAGGGCCGCGACCGCCGTCGAGCGGTCGCGGTCCCCGGCTCGCGAACGCCTTGGTCAAGCGCACGTGTGCCGGCCTCCGGGTCCGGCCCTCGGCAAGACCTGCTCGGGACGCTGTCGAGCTGAGCCGTCGATGCCGTCAGACGGCCGCCACCCGGCCCGGCCACCACCTTCTCCCCATGTTGGCGGCGAGGACGGCTTGACCTTGACAGAGTGACAAGGTCTTCACTGTGCCGAGGGAGGTGGTTGGCATGAGCAAGCCACAGGAGGCCGCGGACGCGGTGCGGATTCTGCGGGGGCTGGAGAGCGGCAACCCGTCGGTGCGGCTGCGGACGGCGCTGGCCGTCGGCACGACCCCCGACCCGGCGTTGATCGACACGATCGTCGCGCGGTGCGCCGTCGAGCCCGAGTTCTCCGTGCGCGAGATGCTCACCTGGGCTCTCACCCGCCACCCGGCCGCACTGACCGTCCCCAGACTCGTTGACGAACTGCGCTCCGCGTCGGCCCAAGCCCGAAGCCAGGCACTGCACACCCTGTCCAAGATCGGGGACCGGCGGGCGTGGCCGGCGATCAGCCGGGCGTTGCTCACCGACGCCGACGACGAAGTGGCCCGCAGCGCCTGGCGGGCGGCGGTCGTCCTCGTACCCGACGGTGACGAGTCGGCCCTCGCCGACGTGCTGGCGACCCAGCTCGGGCGCGGCGGGCGGGAGACGCAGTTGAGCCTCAGCCGGGCGCTGATCGCGCTCGGTGAGGTGATCACGCCGATCCTGCGGGCCGGGGCCCGGGACGGCGACCCCGGGGTGCGTCAGCACGCGATTGCCACGGAGCGGCTGCTGCGCGACCCGGACGCCGGCTTCGAGCTGGCGATCGAGGAGGCGACGCGCGTGGTGGCCCTCGGCGGCAACGATCGGAGGCGGTGACCGGCGGTGTTGATCGGTGAGGTGGCCCGACGCTCCGGCGTCAGTGCCCGCATGCTCCGGCACTACGAGTCGCTCGGCCTGGTGGAGCCGACGGGACGCAGCGGCGTCGGGTACCGGGAGTACTCCAGCGACGACATCCAGCGGATCTTCCACATCGAGAGCCTGCGGTCGTTGGGGCTGTCGTTGCGGGAGGTCCGGCGGGCGCTCGACGATCCCGGCTTCGCCCCCGTGCAGCTCGTGGCGGACCTGATCCAGCAGACCCGGGAGCGGATCGCGGCGCAGACGGAGTTGCTCACCCGCCTGCGTCGGATCGGTGCCGCGCAACCCGCCGACTGGGCGGACGTGCTCCAGACCGTCGCCCTGCTCCACGCCCTCGGTTCGGAGCACGCCGGGAGACGCCAACGCGCCGCCCTGTCATCGGCCGGCGAGGCAGCGGTACCGGTGGAGGCCCTGGTCGAGGCGGTACTGAGCGAGTCGGACCCGAATGTCGCCGGCGCCCTTCGCTGGGCGCTGGCGCAATCGGCCGACGGCGCAGCCGCGCTGCTGGCACCGGGCCTCGACGCACCCGACGCCGAGGTACGCAGACGCGCCGTGCAGTCCCTCGCCGAGATCCCGGACGGTGCCGCGACCGCGCTGCTGCGGGACGCCCTCGCCCACCCCGACCTCGTCGTCCGCAGGTACGCGGCGCTCGCGCTCGGGGCACGTGGCGTGGCCGAGGCGATCCCGACCCTGATCGAGATGGTCGTCGAGGAGACGAGCGAGGCCGACGCGGCCGACGCACTGACCGCGCTGGCCGGTGAGCCCGCGCTGGCGGAACAGATCGCCGGCCGGCTGGTCGCGCGCCTCGGCACCGACGGCGTCGCCTCACCCGTACGCAGTCGGCTGACCCAGGCGCTCGCCGACATCCCCGGTGCCACGGCCGCGCGTGCCCTCGCCGAGCTGTCCCAGGACGCGGACCGCACGGTCGCGCTCACCGCCGCGTACGTGCTCACGCTGCGCGACGGGAGGTAGCGGCGGGAGTGGCGCCCGGCGCGATCCATCCGTGCGGTCAGCTCGACAAGGCCGACACCACACACACGCCCCCACCGGCCGGCCAAGCAGCCGAGGCGCCTCGGCCCGGCGAACGGCAGAAGCCGACCACGGCGGGTCAGATGCCGGCGTCGACCCGAGCGGCGGGGACGGTGGCGGGTTCGACGGTGGCGTGCTGGAGCGCGCTGGGCACGGCGTCGAGCAGGGCCCAGTCCCGGCTGATGTCGGCGGCGGTGCAGAGCAGGCGCGGCAGGTGCTCCTCGGTGAGGGTGCGTACCGACGTCTCGGCCGCGTGAACGGTGACGTTGATGGCGGCCACCACCCGACCCCGGCCGTCGCGGACACCGGTGGCCACCGACCGGACGCCCGGGGCGAGATCCTCGTCCGCTAGGGCCCAGCCCCGGGCCCGCACCTCACGCAGCGACGCGTCGAGAGCGGCCCGGTCGGGCTGCCAGCGGGGGACGATTCCGGACCGGCCGGGCACGGTGAGGACCCGGTCGAGTTCCTCGTCGTTCAGGGCGGCGAGCAGCACCTTGCCCATCGAGGTGGCGGGGGCGGGAAAGCGGGTGCCGATGGTCACCGAGAGTGTGATGATCTTCGGGACGGCCACCCGGGTGACGTAGACGATGTCGCTGCCGTCGAGCTGGGCCATCGACGTGGACTCGTTGGTCTGCGCGACGAGCCGCTGCATGTGCGGCCGGGCGACGTCCCACATGCTCAGCGAGTTGATGTACGCCATGCCGAGTTCGAGCACCCGGGGGGTGAGGGCGAAGCCGCGTTCGGCGGAGCGTACGTAGCCGAGGTCGTCGAGGGTGAGCAGGATCCGGCGGACGGTCGGCCGGGCCAGCCCGGTCGCACCGGCGATCTCGCTGAGCGTCATCACCGGTCGACCGGGCTGGAAGCAGCGCAGGACGTCGAGGCCGCGGGCCAGGGCTTCGATGAAGTCGGGTCGGGCGTCGCGTGCCATTGCTGCCTGCCTTCCGAGGGTCACGTGCCGGTCAATGCTTCCACTGCGCCGAACCGGCGTCCCACGCGGTGTAGGTGTAGGGATTGTCCTGGATCTTCGTTTCGGGGACGTCCGGGTTCATGCCCTTGGCCCAGGCGTCGGCGCCCATCGCGTCGACCAGGTGGTCGACGGTCTGCTCGACGTGGCGGCGGGCCTTGGCCAGGTCCACCCCGACGAGTTGGTGCTCGTGCTTGACCAGCCGGCCGTTGACCACGACGCTGTGCACGTCGCCGCGCTGGGCCTGGAACGCGACGTGGCCGTACGGGTTGAGGATCGGGAACATCACCGGCGACCGGTCGTTCTTGATCAGCACCAGGTCGGCCTTCTTGCCCGTCTCCAGGCTCCCCACGACGTCGTCGAGGCCGAGCGCCCGGCTGCCGCCCCGGGTGGCCCAGTCGACGACCTGTTCGGCGCGCAGCCGGCAGTGGGTGACGGTGTCCTGACGGTGGTGCGCCTCCAGGTGCTCGCGCGACCGGTCGGCGCCGAGCGTGGTCCGCATCGCCGAGAACAGGTCGCCGCTCCACCAGACGCTGGTGTCCATCGACAGCGACACCGGGATGTCGTGGTGGCACAGCGCCCAGGTGGGCGGGTAGCCCTGGCCGGCGCTCTGCTCGCTCTCGGTGGACACCGAGACCGAGCCGCCGGTGGCGGCGATGCGGTGGTACGAGTCGTTGGTGAGGGTGGCGGCGTGCACGTACACGCTCGACGGGGTCATGAAGCCGTTCTCGTGCATCAGCCGGATGCCGTCGTCGTTGGTGGCGCCCCACACCCCGGCGTGGGTGGTGACCGGGAGGTCGAACTCCCGGGCCACCTCGAACGCGGCCCGCTCGGGGAAGGCCGGGTCGCCGGTGACGTCGAAGGCCAGTTGCAGGCCGAGCATGTCGTCGCGGCTGTGGAAGCGGCGGGCGACGAAGTCGCGGAACTGCGGGCTGGTGGACCACTCCCACGGCCCCTGCTGGATGTTGCCGTAGGCGAGGACGAACCGGCCGGGCACCTCCCGCAGGGCGTCCACGGCGGCGTCGGCGTGCTCGGTGCTCTGTAGCCCGTGCGACCAGTCGACGGTGGTGGTGACACCGGCGTCGATGGCCTCGATGGCGGCGAGCAGGTTGCCGGCATAGATGTCCTCGGGACGGAACAGTTTGCCGGATTCCAGGTAGTACCAGACGAAATACTGGGTCAGGGTCCAGTCGGCACCGTAGCCGCGCATCGCGGTCTGCCACATGTGCCGGTGGGTGTCGATCATGCCGGGCATCAGGACGCCGCCGGACGCGTCGATCTCGATCGCGCCGTCGGGGGCGGCCAGACCGACGCCGATCTCGGCGATGCGCTCGCCGGCGACCAGCACGTCGGCGCCGGGCAGGACGCGGTGGTTGTCGTCCATGGTGAGGACGAGGCCGTTGCGGAACAGGAGGGGACGGTCGGGACTCGGGCCTGATACGGGTGCGCTCATGGCGGTCAACTCCCAGTGGTGGTCGGGGCCGGGCCCACTTGGCGGACAGATGTCCGTTCTGCGGGCGGGCCTGCGATGGGCGCAAGTGTGGGCGTCGTTTCGGCGAGGTGTCAACGGTTGACAGCCCGCATTTCCGCTCCGATACTCGGCTGTCACGGACACATGTCCGCCTAGCGGTCGGGAGTGGAATGGCGATGGCACCGGAGCACGGACGCGAGCAGGACCCGACGCCGGCCGGTGGCCCCCTGCGGGGCCTGCTGGTCGCGGACTTCTCCCGGATCCTGGCCGGGCCGTACGCCACCATGCTGCTGGCCGACATGGGCGCCGAGGTGGTGAAGGTGGAGAGCCCCGGTGGCGACGACACCCGCACCTGGATGCCCCCGGTGCGGGACGGCATCTCCACCTACTACCTGGGCATCAACCGCAACAAGCGCTCCATCGCCCTGGACCTGCGTGACCCCGACGACCTGGCGGTGGCCCGCGCCCTCGCCGGCCGCGCCGACGTGCTGATCGAGAACTTCAAGCCCGGCGGACTGCGCAGGTTCGGGCTCGACTACGGCACCGTCGCGGGCGTCAACCCAAAGATCATCTACGCCTCGATCAGCGGCTTCGGCGCCGGCCCCGGTGCCGCCCTGCCCGGCTACGATCTGATGGTGCAGGCCATCTCCGGCCTGATGAGCCTCACCGGCGACCCGGACGGCTCGCCGTACCGGGCCGGGATCTCCGTCTTCGACGTGATGACCGGCATGCACGCCACCATCGGCATCCTCGCCGCGCTGCACCACCGGGTCGGCTCCGGCAGCGGCCAGCACGTCGAGGTCAACCTGCTCTCCTCGGCGCTGTCCGGCCTGGTGAACCACTCCAGCGCCTACGTGGCCGGGGGCACCGTGCCGTACCGGATGGGCAACGCCCACCCGAGCCTGTTCCCGTACGAGCCGCTGCCCACCGCCGACGGTGAGCTGGTCGTCATCGCCGGCAACGACGGCCAGTTCGCGAAGCTCTGCGAGGTGCTCGGCGTACCGGAGTTGGTGGACGACCCCCGCTTCGGGCGCAACCAGGACCGCACCGCCAACCGCGAACAGCTGCGACCCCTGCTGCTGGAGCGGCTACGCACCCGGGGCAAGGACGAATGGTTCCGCGACCTGATCGCCGCGGGCGTGCCGTGCGCACCGATCAACACCATCGACGGCGGTGTGGCCCTCGCCGACGAACTCGGCCTCGACCCGGTCGTCGAGATCGGCGCCGGCGACCAGGCGGTGCCCGGCGTCCGCCACCCGATCGGCTTCTCGGCCACTCCGGCCCGCTACGACCTGCCACCGCCCGGCCTCGACGAGCACGGCACCGAGATCCGCAAGTGGCTCACCGAAAGGCAGGACAAGCCGTGACCAGCTTCCCGACGTCGATCGGCACCTCCGACGCCAGCAGCATCCGGCTGCTCGGCCAGGACCTCGCCGCCGACCTGATGGGCCGGGTCGGCTTCGGTGAGTTGGCCTTCTGGCTGGTCGCGCAACGTCGCCCCACCCCGTCCGAGGTGCGCGTCTTCGAGACTGTCCTGGTCGCGCTGGCCGATCACGGCTTCACCCCGACGGCCATCGCCGCCCGGCTGACCTACCTCAGCGCCCCGGAGTCGCTGCAGGGCGCCCTCGCCGCCGGGCTGCTCGGCGGCGGCTCCCGCTTCCTCGGCGTCACCGAGGACTGCGGCCGGTTCCTCGCCGACACGCTCGCCGCCGTCGACGGGCCGCCACCGGACGACGACGCCGGCTTCGACGACCTCGCCCGCGACGCGGTCACCGCCGCCCGGGCCGCCCGCCGGCTGGTGCCCGGACTCGGTCATCCGGTGCACAAGACCGAGGACCCGCGGACGCCGGTGCTCATCCGCATCGCCGAGGAGGAACAGCTGCGCGGGCCGCACCTGCGGCTGTTCGAGGCGATCGGCCGGGTCCACCCGGAGGTGCTCGGCCGCAGCCTGCCGCTCAACGGCGCCGGTGTCTGCGGCGCCGCCCTGGCCGACCTCGGGCTGCCGGTCGACCTGCTGCGCGGCTTCGCGCTGCTGGCCCGCGCCGCCGGACTGCTCGGCCACCTCGCCGAGGAACGCCGCACCCCCGTCGGCATGGACGTCTACCTGACCGTCGACCGCAACGCCACCTACACCACCCCCGACCCGTCCTGAGAGGAGCCGTCCATGGCCAAACTGGTCGCGGTCATCGCCTCCACCCACCACCCCTTCTACTACCGGGCCAGCACCGCTCTGGGCGAGGACCGGCCGCCGTTCGCCGACGAGTGGGTACGCAAGATAACCGCGTTCCGGCAGACGCTGACCCGGGCCAGGCCGGACGTGCTGGTGATGGTCGGTTCCGACCACTTCCACCAGTTGTGGCTGGACAACATGCCGCAGTTCCTGATCGGCAAGGCGCCGTTCTACGACGCCAACTGGTACAACGAGGAGCGCGAGTTCGGCCTGCCGAGGATGCTGCTGCGGGGCCAGGAGGACCTGTCGGCGTACCTGCTGCGGGAGGGCCTCGACGCCGGGTTCGACCTCGCGTACAGCAACGAACTGCGCATCGACCACAGCATCACCTGCCCGATCATCACCCTGCGGCCCGAGGCCGACCTGCCGATCGTGCCGGTCTACACCAACATCTTCGCCCCGCCACTGCCACAGCCGAAACGCTTCGTGCAGCTGGGGAGGACCATCCGCGAACTGGTCGAGTCCTGGCCAGGCGACCAGCGGGTCGCCGTCATCGGCACCGGACACCTGTCACTGGAGCTGGGCGGGCCGCGGCAGTTCGGCGAGCACGGCCCCGACCCGGAGTTCGACCGCCGGGCGGTGGGCTGGATCGCCGACGGTGACCTGGAGGGCTGCCTGTCCGAGGTGACGCTGGACAGCCTGCACGCCCCCGGCAACGCCACCCACGGCTTCATGGACTTCATGCTGATGATGGGCGTCGCGGGGGAGGGCGTTAAGGCCGATTACGTCGACACGCTCGACCTTTTCCATACCATGGAGGCGTACTTCACCTGGTACCCGAACGGAGCGCCGGCGTGAGCAGATACCTGTTGAACAAGTTCCTCTACACCGTCGACCGTGATCCCGCGCTGGTGCAGCGTTACCGCGACGACCCGCGCGGCACGGTGACCTGGTGGGAGGCCGAACGGGCCAACCAGATCCTCAACTGCCACCTCCCCGAGGCCAGCACCTGGCTGCGGTTCGCCGACGCCGAGCGGGAGGCCCTGGCCGACCACGACTACGTCCGACTGTTCGAGTTGGGCGCCCACCCGTTCCTCACCCTGACGCTGTTCATCGCCATGTTCGAACGCGACCACGAACCGCTGGGCTTCCAGAAGGAGTACGCCCGCCGGCTGGCGCACTTCTCGCTGCCCTATCCGGACATCGCGACGTGATGGACGCCGCCCTCATCGCCGCCTGCGGCGAACCGCCCGTCGTCGCCCGCCGCGAACTGCCACGGGCCGGCGACGGGCAGGTCCGGGTCCGGGTGGCCGCCACCCCGATCACCCCGCTGGACGTGCTCTGCGCGACCGGCACGTCGTACTTCGGCACGCCCGCCACCCCCTATGTGCCGGGCGTGCAGGGCGTCGGCCACCTCGACGACGGCACGCCGGTGTGGTTCGCCACGGGGGCCGGGATGCGCCCCGGCGACGGCAGCATGGCCGAGCACTGCGTCGTGCCGTACGCCGATGTGGTCGCCCTGCCCGACGGCGTCGACACCCTCGTGGCGGCCCTCGGGCTCTCCGCGGTGGCCGCCCTGATGGCGCTGACCTGGCGCGGCGAGCTGAGCCCGGGGGAGCAGGTGGTGGTCCTCGGTGCCGGCGGCGTCGTCGGTCAGGCCGCCGTGCAGCTGGCCCGGCTGCGCGGTGCCCGGCGGGTCGTCGCCGCCGCCCGGTCGACCGCCGCCCAGGAACGGGCCCGCGTGCTGGGTGCCGACGCGGTGGTCGCGCTCGCCGACACCGACACCGTCGACGACCTCGCCGCCCGGCTCACGGCCGCCTGCGACGGGCCGGCCGACCTCGTGCTCGACCCGCTGTTCGGGGTGCCGGCCGCCGCGGCGCTGCGCACCCTCGCCCCGTACGGCCGGTTGGTCAATCTCGGCAGCTCGGCCGGCGAACAGGCGCCGTTCGACTCCGCGACGCTGCGCAGCCGCTCGCTGCGCATCCTCGGCTACACCAACAACGAACTGGACCCGGTGCAACGCGCGCGGGCGATTCGGGAGATCGCCGACCACGTCGCCGCCGGTCGGCTCGCCGCGACCCACGAGACCGTGCCACTGGCCGACGTCGCTGACGCGTGGACCCGACAGGCAACCGGTCGGGCGGCCGGCCGGATCGTGCTGACCATGCCGAGGCACTGAGCCGCTGCCCCCGTTGCCGCTCTCGACTGGCCGTGACGCTTCGTATCGGCTGGCCCGCCCGCCACCCTCGCCTGTGCGCCCTTTGCTCTGCTTCACCATACGCAACAGTCACTTCGTGTGACTGCCGTGTCGCGGTAACCCTCCCGCTTCCGGTTGCGTCGTCGCTGCTCGCGAGGGGGTTGCGTGGGTTGAAGCAGAGCAAAGCGTGGACCGTATGTGTCCGACGGGGGCGCGGCTTGAATACGGTGCGTGACGGTTACCCGTGGTCGGAAACGCGCGGAGCCGGACGTGGTGGGTGGCGGATGGTGGCGGCGCGGCTTGGCCGGGACCTTGCCGCTGACCTGTCGGCGTGCCACCGAGATCGGACGGGTTGAGCAGTGTCGCATCGGGCACGACTGGCTGTCAGAAGTCGCTAGACTTCGTCAGCTCCCCCCGCCGGAGCAGGTAAGTCCCGCAACACGGCTCGGCTCGGCGCCCACCCGACCCGGCAAGCCGTCAAGATTGCTCTTCTCAGCGCCCTGTCCCGGCCCTGGTTCCGCCACGATAGCCCGGCAGCGGTTGGCCCGGGTCGTCGGGGCACCACGCCGACCGTGCTCGGCGTGGTGCCCCGACTGGCCAGACTCCGCAGCGGGATCGTCAGTACCGTAGGTTGCGCAGGTAGTGGTAGCCGACCGCGGCGGTCTGCTGGGGCGTCACGTCGGGGGTGTCGTTCTCCACGATGTATTCCAGCACCGGGTGCTTCCGGAAGATCCGCGCGAAATCGATCATCCCGGTGCCCAGGTCGGCCATGTCGCCGTCGGCGGCGTGCCGGTCCTTGACGTGGTACTGCAGCACCCGTTGCGGCGCGGAGCGGATGACGTCCAGGGTGAAGCCCTCGGGGTCGGCCACCCCGTCACCGGAGTTGATGCCGCCGGTGACCGCCCAGTAGATGTCGATCTCCAGATGGACGAGCCGGGGATCCAGTTCCTCGGTCAGCACGTCCCACGGGGTACGGCCACCGCCCAGGTCGATGGTGAACTCGTGGGCGTGGTTGTGGTAGCCGTACCGCAGGCCGGCCCGGGCCGCCGCGGCGGCCTCGACGTTCATCTGCTCCGCCCAGCGTTTCCAGTCGTCGGCGTTCTGGGAGTTGAGGTATGGCACCACCATGAACTTCTGGCCCAGGGTGACCGCGTTGTGGATCTTCTCCTGCAGGGCGGCGGGATCGGCGCTGATCCCGTCGTGGCTGGAGCTGGCCTTGACGCGGATGCTGTCCAGGAAGCGACGCAACTGGGCGGCGTTGCGCCCGAAGTAGCCGAGCGCCAGTTCCACCTTCGGGTAGCCGATCCGGGCGAGGTGCCGCAGGGTGGCGTCGTACCCCGGCTCGCCGTTCAACGCGTCCCGGACCGTCCACAGCTGGATGCTGATCAGGCCCGGCGGCACCCGCCGCCTGGCATGACCCGGGCCGTGGCCGTGCCCTGGACCGTGGCCGTGGCCGTGGCCGTGCCCCGGGCCGGCGGCAGCCGCAGTGGCGCCGACTCCCGTCGCGAGGCCGACACCGGCCACCGCGGCCATCGAGCCGCGCAGCAGACCCCGCCGGTCGATGACGGAGCGCCGCAGCGCGGCCATTCCGTCGTAGCCGTAACACATGATGACTCCTTTCGTGGATCTACACGCCGGGAACCAGCACGACCTGGTCGGTGCCGGTGAGTGCGGGCAGGCCGTCACCACCGGCGTCGGTGCAGGACGCGACGAACACGGCGGACAGGTTGTCGGTCTCCGGGTCGTGGCCGGAGGGCACGGTCGTCAGGATCGAGCCGGTGCAGCCGTTGGCGGTGGTCTGAGGGTGGCCGTGGTCGTCGTGGCCCAGCACGTAGGTCACGCCGACCCGGGCGCAGTCCACCGCCTGGTCGTCGGTGACCTGCACCTCGAACTGCACCGTGTCGCCGAAGGCGAAGGGCTGGCCCTCGACCGGCGCGACCAGTTCCACCACCGGCACGGCGTTGCCGACCACGATCGGAGCCGGTCGCCGTCCGGGTCGCTGGTGCCGTCGCTGGAGAACTCGACGGTCAGCGGCGCGAGGCCGGCGGTCGGCGCGGCCGAGACCTGGGGCACCGGGCTGTGGTTGCCGTCCCAGCCGATGTGGTCGATCCGGGCGACCTGCGCCTCCGGGTTCTCGCTGAAGAAGCCGTCGCCGTACTCCAGCACGTAGAGCGCGCCGTTCGGGCCGAACTCCAGGCAGGTCCAGGTTGCCCTTGGCGTCGAAGACGATGTCCCCGCCGACGTGGCAGCAGATGCCCCGGTCGACGGGCACGTCGAGGATCCGCTGCTCGGTGGAGAGCACCAGCCTGTCCCTGACCAGGCGGAACCGGGACAGCCGGATGACACCCTCGAAGGGCGCCAGTTCCTCCTCGGTGCCCCAGGCCGGCGCGTCACCCTCGTTGACGTCGGGGGTGGACGGGTCGTCGACCGGGGTGTCCATCGGCGGCGAGTAGTACAGATAGACGTCGAGGGTGGCGGCGATCGTGTTGCGGCCGGTGTCGGGGTCGTGCAGCCAGACCTCGCCGGCCCGGGTCACGTGCAGCACCCGGCCGTCGGGCAGCACGGCGAGGTCCATCGGCTCGCCGGGCCGGTCGTTGAGGGTGACCTTCTGGAAGGCCGTCTCCGGTGGAGGGCTGGTCGTGCCGGGCCTGGCCGTCGGGTTGGCCGGCGCGGCCATCGAGGTGGCGGGTGGGGCGACAGCGCGATGGTCGTCAGGCCCGCCACGGCGAGCGCGAGTCGTCTCTTCAACTGCCTCTCCTTGGTGAGGACGGGTCGGGGCAGGTCGGGGACGTAGCGGTGAATCCTCCTGGGGATGGTGTCGGGCAGCACCGAGCAGCCCGTCGTCGCCGATGTTCGGCGACGCGGGCGAAGGATCGGGTAGGTGAGGGCGGCTGTCGGTAGGGTCACGGTCGAGGCGCTGGTCCCCGTGTCGGTTCACCTCGACGCAACATCCCGGCTGAAGTTAACAAAAGTGTTGTCGATGTGTCTATGGGTTCCGCCGGCCCTGGCGCGAACTTTTCGTCAGGACAGCGAAAGACTCATTCGTGCCGGTAAAACCATCCCCGGTCACGCCGAGCCGGGTGAGTAGGATGCTCACCTCGCCGTGCAGGCGGCGCAGCTCGGTGGCGGTGGGAGCGAGCTCATAGCAGTGGTGGTGGGTGGCGGTCGAGAGGGTTGCCCAGGCGAGCGCGACACGGCGGGCGACCTCGCCGCCGGGCCCGAGCCGGCCACGCAGCATCAGCTGCTTCGCCCGGCCCTGCCGGCAGGCGGCCACCGACGGCTTCACCCGCCGCCAGTACGCGTCGATGCCGCCCTCAAGGGCGAGGCGGACGAGGCAGGCACAGGCCCGCGGCCACCAGCCCGCGGTGACCGCCGCCGTGCCGAGCGGGCCGGCTCCGCGCAGCAACTGGTCGGCCGCCGCGAGGCAGCGGTGGGGGTCGGCGGGGTCGCCCCGACACGGGCGGTCACGACAGGGCCTGCGCGAGGTGGCGGGCGTCGGAAACCAGGCCGGGCAGATCCCCCGGGTACGTCCCGTGTACACCCTCCTTGCACGCCTTGTACGCGTCCACCGCCCGCTTCCCATGTCGACGGACCAGGTGACCGAGCACGTCACCGCCCCGATCGGCGTCGTCGAACAGCGCCAGCGCGACGAGGGTGGCCAGGCGCCGGGAGGCGTCCATGATGGCCGCCTCGACGCGGTCGTGCGGTGTTCCGCGCGCCACCTGCTGCCGCCATACGGCCCGATGGCAGGCCGCCTCGATCGCCGACCGGCACAGCTCCGCCACGACCGGCCCACGCACCTCGGTGGCGATGTCGTCGTTGCGCGCCAGCGCGTACGCGTCGTCGAGATGGCGGCTGACCGGGTCGGAGCCGGGCCGCAACGTCACCACCGACCGCTCCGCACGGTGCACCTCGACGATCCGTGCGTCGCCGAGTCCGAGCCGGGCGACCGCGTCGGGCAGCCGCGTGTCGTGCGTGAAGACCACCACCTGCCGCTGCTCGGCAAGCTCGGCGAGGACCCGGGCCAGCCCGTCGACCTTGGCCGGGTCCATGCTCTGCACCGGGTCGTCGACGACGACGAACCGGAACGGACTCTCCGGAGCGCAGCCGCGCGGCAGGAACGTGGCCAGCCCCAGGGCGTGCATCTCGCCCTGGCTCATCACCCCGAGAGCGGTGCCGTTGTCGGCGCCGTCCACGCTCACCGGGAAGACCACCCGCCGCCGGGTGTTCGTGCCGTCCAGGGTCATCGCGCCCAGCTCGACATTGCTCTCCTGCCGCAGCTGCGCCCAGATCCGCTGGGAGTGGGCCGCGAACGGGGCGACCCGTTCGTTGCGCAGGTCCGCCGCGGTGGTCTTCAGCCAACCCCGGGCCGCCTTCAACCGGGCCAGTGTCGTTTCCCGCTGCGGCAGCCGGGCCGCCGCCTCGATCCAGTCCCGCAGCCTGCCGGCCGCGCGCCGCCAGCCGCTGCCCCGTTGCCGCAGGAAACCCTCGGCGTGGGCGCGGGCTTCCTGGGCCGCCGCCACCACCGCCGGGTACCGCTCGCCCAGGTGCTTGGCGAGCTGGTCCGGGTCGCCCGGCGCGGCCCGCAGCGCCGCCACCGCCGCGCGCAGCCCGTCCAGCGGCACCTCGGGTGCGTCACCCTCGGGCACGACGAGACCGTCGAGCAGGTGGTGGACCTGCCGCAGCAGCGTGCTCAGCCGGGCGGACGCCGTCTGGGCGGCGAGACTCCGGTCGCGCAACCGGGCCAGCGAGGCCGCCGCGTCGGTACGCCAACGCTCGTCGAGGGCGCCGGCCGCGCAGACCGGGCAGGGGCCGTCGCCCAGCTCCTCGTGCTGCTCGATGGCGAGCCGGAGCAGCTCGGCGCTGCGCAGTGCCGCCCGGGACCGGCCGTCGTCGCGTCGCTGCGCCTCCGCAGCCGCGTCAGGCAGCTGCGCGACCAGCCGCCGCACCTCGTCCGGTGCCGGCAGGCTCATCGTGACCAGACTGCGGCAGAGCAGCAGCGGGCCGTCGACGGTCACCTCGTCCGGCTCGTCGAGGATCGCGGTCAGCGCCGCGAGGTCCACGGTGCCACGGCCGCCGAGCAGGTCGGCGGCTCGCCGTGCCCGGTCGTCGGCGATGTCGGCCAGGTCGGTGGCGAGGGTGGCGCGCTGCGCGCGTACCTCCTTGAGGGTCGTCTCGACGGGCCGGGCGGCGGCCATCAGTCGCCGGTCGGCCTCGGTGACCGCCTCCAGGCCGAGGATCGCGGCGATGGCGTCGAAGAGCTGGCTCTGCGTGCCGGCGGTGAGTCGCCCCAACTCGGCGGCGGTGAGGAACGGACGGTACAGCTCCAGCGGGCGGAGCAGCCCCAGCCCGGTGAGGTCGCCGTGCCGGCCCTGGTCGCTGGTTACCGTGACCTCCGCATCGGCCAGGGCCGCGCCGTTCGGCCACGAACGGGTCACCGTCACCGGCTTCGCCACGCCGTCGACCCGCAGCCGCACCTCGATCCAGCACGGGTCGGGGTGGTGCAGGTTGCGCCATCCGGTCCGCCAGACGCTGTTGCGGTCCGCCCACCGGGCGCTGTCGCCGGTCAACGCCAGTTCGACGGCCTCGGCGAAACTCGACTTGCCCGAGCCGTTGCGGCCGACCACCAGTGTGATGCCCGGCCCGGGGCTGATCCGCAGCGTGCGTTCCGGGCCGACGCCCCGGAACCCGGCGACGGTCACCGAGTCGAGCCAGACCCGCGCCGGCGGCCCGCCTCCGGTGGAGGTGCCCGGCATGAGACTGGTCTTCCCGCCGTCCAGTGCGGCAGCCAGGTCGTCGGCCCCGCCCAGCGCGGCGAGGATCAACTCGGCGGTGTCGTCGGGTACGTGGTCGGCGGCGAGCCGGTCGAAGATCAGCTCGACGAGGGGTTCGCTGCGCCGCTCGCCGGAGGGCTGCGGCACGGCTGTGGGCTGACGGGGGATCGGCATGGTCGTCTCCAGGCGCGTGGTCTGCGCGGGCCGGCGGGGTGCCGGCCCGGCGGCGGGCAGAGGGAACGGGTGCGGGGAACCTGTCGAGCTGATGGCGTGGCCGGATCAGGCCGGCGCGGTGCGCAAGGTTCAGGCCCTCCGGCGTCGGGTCCGCGGCCAGTTTTCAGAGGATCTTGATGGAGTCGATGCTGAGCAACGGCACGGTCGTCTCGCCACCGATCTGGGTGTCGTAGCTGAACGAGCCGAGCACCGTGACGTCGGCCCGGAAGATGTCGTCCTCGACCACGTCTTCGAGTTCGTCGGCGTCGCCGGAGAGCAACGTGTTCGTCTCGTAGTCGTACTCCGAGGCCATCCGTCGGTGAGCGACATCGGCGCGGAACGTGTCGACGCCGGTGGCGGCGTCGAACTGCGTCACCTTGCCGAAGACCACGTAGGTCTTGCCGATGTGCGCATCTGGGTTCTTGGCGACCAGCTTCCACTGCCGCTCGCTCAACGTCCTGTAGGACGGTGCCTTTGGTCTCGGCGCAGGCGTGGTCCTCGTCGGGGACGGGACGGTGGTGGCGGGGGCTGCGGTCGTGGGGTCGGCGGTGCTTGGCGTGGTGGCCGGGCTGGCCGGCCTGGCCGGGGTGGGGCTGGCGACTGCGGTGGGATCACCGCCATCGCCACCGATCAGGGCGGCGATGCCGACTCCACCACAGCAGAGGGCGATGACGAGGACGACGCCACCGACGATCCAGGCCTTGACGTTGGAGCGTGCGGTCGGCGGGGCGGTGGCCACGGGAGGCGGGGCGGGGGAGGTCGGCTCGGTCATCACGTACTCCTGCCATGGGAGGGAGCTGTGAACGGCCGGGGCGGGCGGGGTTTCGCCCGCCCCGGGTGGGGTCAGCGCAGGGCGACGTCGACGCCGCCGGAGAAGGCGGAGTCGTGCAGTTCGAGCTTGGTGAGCTTGACGCCCTTCGGGATGTCGAAGACGAACACGCCGGTGACCTGGTTGCCGGGGTTGATCTCCTCGAAGAAGGTGTTGCCGTCCTCGTTGGCGTAAAGACCCGCCTCGGTGTCGGACGAGTACTCGGTGCCGTCGGCCGCGTACGCCTTCTGGCTGCTGCCGTCGAGCAGCTGAGCCTCCTTGCCGATGTTCTTCACGTTCATCGTGATCAGGCAGAACTGGCCCTGGGCCTTGGCCCCCAGCAGGTCGCTGCCGACCTTCTTCACGCCGCACTTGGACGACTTGACGGTGAACTCGAACTTGCCGTCCCGGACGGACTCGCCGATCTTGGCGGTCTTCGCCGTGTCCTCGCCCTTGGCGCTGTCATCCCCGCTGGCGCTGCTGGCGGCGTCGTCGGTCGAGCCGGCTCCGCAGCCCAGCGCGACGAGAGCGGTGGCGAGCAGGGCGAAGGTCGCGATCTTGCGCATGATTGTCCTCCTGATATGAGCGTGGCGGCGTCAATGAGAGCACTGCTTGTGAACGATGTCAACGCACATGATGGTTGACAGATGTGACACACTCTGGAGGTGCAGGTGAACCCGACCATCACGGCGGCGGAGATCGCCCGGCTCGCCGGGGTCGGCCGCGCCGCCGTCAGCAACTGGCGCAAGCGTCACCCCGCCTTCCCGACGCCGGTCGGAGGCACGGCCGCCAGCCCCGAGTTCGACCTCATCGCCGTCGAACAGTGGCTCCGCGCGCAGGGCAAGCTGCCCGAGGTGTCCCAGGCCGACCGGCTCTGGCGGCACCTCGCCGCCGTCACCGAGAACCCCGCCGCCGCCCTGGCCGACATCGGGGCCCGGCTACTCGCCCGCCAGCGCGGTGGCCGGCCGCCACGGCAGCAGGCCGAGCCGCCCCTCAAGGCGCTGCTGCCGGAGGTCGACGCCCTCGCCGAGGCCCTCGGCCCACCGGCCGCCTTCGACGAGCTGTGGCAACGCTTCTCCACCTCCGGTGCCGGCCGCCCGGCGTCCACCCCCGACCAGCTGGCCGACCTGATGACCGCGCTCGCGGCGGCCGGCGACGGCACCGTCTTCGACCCCGCGGCCGGCACCGGTGCCGCCCTGCGCGCCGCCGTCCGTGCCGGCTGCACCACGGCGTACGGGCAGGAGATCGACCCCGATCTCGCGCGACTGGCCGGCCTCTGGCTCGCCCTGCACGACGTGCCCGGAGACGTCCGCCCCGGCGACTCGCTGCGCGCCGACGCGCACCCCGGACAGACCGTCGACGCCGTCGTCTGCCACCCACCGTTCGGTCTCACCAACTGGGGCAGCGAGGAGCTCAGCTACGACCCCCGCTGGGAGTACGGCGGCGTCCCACCCCGCACCGAACCGGAACTGGCCTGGGTGCAGCACTGCCTGGCCCACCTGCGCCCCGGCGGGTACGCCGTACTGCTGATGCCGCCCACCGTGGCGGGTCGCCGGGCCGGCCGCCGCTTCCGCGCCGAACTGCTGCGCCGCGGTGCGCTGCGTGCCGTCATCGCGCTGCCCAGCGGGGTGGCCGCGCCGCACGGCGTACCACTGCACCTGTGGGTCCTGCGACGGCCCGCGCCCGACGCGCCGGCACCGGCGCGGGCGCTGCTCGTCGACGCCACCGAAGACGACCTGCCCGACCGGATCCTCAGCGCCTGGCAGAAGTTCACCGCCGGGGAGGAGGTCGAGGAGGCGGGCTTCGCCCGCGCCGTACCCGTGATCGAGCTGCTCGACGAGGACGTCGACCTGACCCCCGCGCGCCGCCAGCCGACCACCGCCGACGGGCGCACCGACGAGCACCTGCTGCACACCCGCGACCGCCTCGCCGCCGTCGTGGCCGCCCTGCCGGCGCTGATCCCGCACGCCGAGCCCACGCCCGACGGGGCGAACCCACCGCTGATGACGGTCAACGAGCTGGCCCGAAGCGGCGCGCTGCACCTGCTCGGTCCGGTCCGCACCGCCACCGACCCGGCCGACGACGACGATGCCGGCGCACCCGTGCTGACCGTCTCCGACGTGCTCGTCGGCGGCGACGCCTCCGGGGCCGCCGACGACCGGCTCGGCCAGCGAATCGTGCTGGCCGTCGGGGACGTGGTGGTGCCCATGGTCGCCCGCGCGCTCACCGCCCGGGTGGTCACCACCGCCGGGGCCCTGCTCGGGCGCAACCTCTACCTGCTGCGCCCCAACCCGGCCGCCCTGGATCCGTGGTTCCTGGCCGGGCAGCTGCGCACCTCGGCCAACGAGAGGCAGACCTCCAGCCTCTCCGGCACGCTGCGCTTCGACGTGCGGCGGGCACTGGTGCGCCGGCTGCCGCTGGAGGAGCAACGGGCGTACGGCGAGGCGTTCCGGCGACTGGCTGCCTTCGAGTCGGCACTGGGCCAGGCCGCCGCTCTCGGTGCCGAGTTGGCCCAGCTCACCGCCGACGGGTTGGCCCGTGGCTCGCTGCGCGCCACAACCGACTGATGACTTCCATTGCCCATGTCCGACGGCCGCCGGGCCGCGGCAGGCGCGTGGGTCGATGTTTCGGGAACGGCTGAGAGCCAGGTCAGACCTCGATGATGGGCCAATCGTCGCCGAGGATCTTCCGGACCTGATCGGGCCGGGAAGCAGGCACACGAGCGGGTCGTACGGGAACTCGCCATGTCCGGCGGCCCGCAGCGCGGCGCGCACGTCGTCGGAGTTTCGACGTCGGCGCAGCGCCTCGTGACGTACGCGGACACCTGCCGGGCGGGCAGCGCGTCGAGTTGCTCGGCCACGTCATCGGGAACGGAGATCGTCACACGCCGACTCATACCCGAGCCCTACCGGAGTATGAATCAGCTTGTCGCGGGTAGCGGAAGACGTGTCGAGTGCCCGTGCCGGGCGCGCCTCGATACTTGTCGCCGTCGACCAGGGGCATCGGGCAGCTCGAATTTTGCCGGTCAGCTGTCGATGACCCGGAGGATCACTGTTCCGGTGCTGGTGTCGAGATAGACGAGGCCGTTGTAGTGCGTGGTCCGCACGTCCTCGGCGTACTGGTCGTTGGCGTGCCAGGTGCCGCCGTCGGGCAGGAAGGGTCGTAGCCCGGTGCTCAACAGTTCGGCCCACCCCGCGGGCGCAGGGCTCCATTCGTAACGCTTCAGGGCCGCCGCCAGGGTGTCGGGCCGTAGTACGACGACGGCCTCGATGCGGGTGTCGGTCGGTCCGGGCACCCCGGGGTCGTCCGTGCCGGCCGTCGACGCCTGCCAGTGAACCTCGACGAAGTCGCCGAGATTCGGGAACCGACTGGCGATCGGTTCCCGATCGGTCCGTACCGGTGGAGGGCTCACGCTGGTGGTCCTTTCTGTCGGCTGCCCGTCGCGGTCGACGCAGCCGGAGAGGGCCACGGCAATGGCCGCCACCAGGAGAAGCCCCGCAGGGCGGTCAGCCATCGGAACGTCCGTCCGCACGGTCCTCACCTGGGGCGCTGCGTTCGGGACCGGTGCCACCGCCGAGGTCGGGCGGCTCGCCGATGGTCCACGTCACGGTGCGCTCCATCTCTCCGTAGGTACGGAACTCCTTGGCCCACCCTAAGGTCGAGAAGCGGCCGTTGTCGTTGTCGGGCTCACCCGTGGCGATGTCGGCGGCGTTGAGGTTGAAGTTGTACACGTCCTCGGCATGGACTCTGATCTTCATCGTGATCTGGTCTCCGTCGACCACCACGTCGGACGTACCGTAGATCGCGAAGTCACCGAGGGCCTTCTGCCAATTCTCCGTGGTCGGGTAAAGGCCCATGCTGTCGACCATCGCCGGGTCTCCGGTCATCTGGAAGCCGGTCTGCCCGGTCTCCCGGTAGAGCCGCTCCGCTTCCCGCTGCGCGAGCGCGATCTCGTTGTCCACCGCCTGGCGAATGTTGGGGTCTTCCCGGTAGCCCTCCTCGAAGTCGACACGCATGTCGGTGCCCAACCCGGTGCGGTAGTGGGCATACAGGGCGAGGGCGTCGTCGAGATCGGGGCGGGCTGCCTGAGCACCCCGCAGGATGGCCTGCCACTTGTTCCAGCCGGCGTAGTCCGCGGGGGTCGGGGTGGCGTTCGGGTCGTACGGGAAGTCGTTGTCCCACCTCAGTTCGGGAGCGGTCGGTGGGCCGACGTGGTATTTCCCGCTGGCATCGCGGAGGCCGGGCGTCTGGCTGACGATCTTCGCGCTGAGTTCGGAGTTCGCCAGGAAGTCGGGTAGTAGCCGGTAGGCGGCGGTGAGCTGGGCGACCGCTTCGGTGCGAGCGTCGGTCTCGATCCGGATCGCGTCGTCGTAGGCGCCGGTTGCGGTCTGCCACAGCCGATCGGCGTCGGCGCGTACCTCCTCGATCTCATCCTGGGCACCGAACTCGATGAGCCAGTCGGTGAAGCCGGTGGTGGCGCGCAGGTCGTGCCACGCGCGCAGTGCGTCGGACATCCGCACCACCGGAGACTGGGTGGCCACGATCGGCGCGATCAGCACGCGCAGCTGGCCCTCCGCGGTGATCCCGTCGGCCACCAATTCCTGGGCGCGCGTCTGTGCCCGCACGTAGTCGGCAATGGCCCTGCCGGCCTTCTCGAACCCGTCATGCAGGCCCTCGACCAGGTCGATGGTCTCCCGGAGACGCTGCTCGTAGAGGCCGGCCGCGTCCGAGACCCACTCCGTCCGACCCCGCAGCCCGTCGAGGTCCGGCAGGGCCTCCCGGATGATTCCTCTGGTGTTCAGGCATTCCTGTGCCACGACGTTGACGTGCCCAGGCTTCATTTCCTCGATGTACTTCACCGCATCCCGGTACGCCATGGCGTCAATTTGGGCGCTGGTCGGCGGGCTGGAAGGTCGACTCGGTGAGGAACCTGGTCATCTCCGCAGCGATCGCTGCATCGGTGTGCTGGTAGCCGTCGGATGAGGATTCGACCCGGGTCGACAACGCCGCCAGCAGGGCGATCACATCCTGGTACTGGTCGTGAGCGAATTCGGCGAACGAGCGCATGGCCCGCGCCATGTCGGGATGGCTGGCCGGGGCGGCGGCCCAGTCGAGCAGGAACAGGTCGACCTGACCCGCCTGAAGTTGCTGAGCCAGGTCGTGCAGGATCGCCGCCGTCCCGGTCAGGGACGTCGGGTTGGCCTGGAACCCGTCCAACACGTCGTCGCCCCCGTCTTCACTGACGTACCCCGATTCTGCCAACCGGCCACCACGAGCGTGAAGGAGCAGCGGCCGAACGGTTGACCGTCGGATATCCGACTGCGGCACGTTGTGGCACGAGGATGACCGCGAGTCTGGCGTGCCGGAGCGGGTCCAACCGGGCGGACAGGTCGTGCGCATCGGCTCTCGCCCTGCCGGGTCAGTGGCCGGGCACGGTAACCGGCCAGGAGAACCAGCGTAACTGGCCAGGAGAAACGGGCGGGTCGGCTGTTGGCCCGAGGATCGCTGTTCGTTGTACGGTCATGCGTCCCGCGCGGTGGGTGGCCGGAGCCGGCGGGCGGCGATGGATCGTGGGGCATCGTGAGGAGGATGGGTGACGCTGGGCAGCGTTGGCGGTTACCAACTGGTCAAGCCGCTCGGCGCGGGCGGCATGGGTGACGTGTGGTTCGCGGTGTCGCCGACGGCGGAGCGGGTCGCCGTCAAGGTGATCAAGAAGCATCTGTTGGCGGCGCCGACCATGCAGGAGCGGTTCGCCGCTGAGGTGGAGAGCCTCAAGCTCGTCTACGGCTCCCGGGTGGCGCGGCTGGAGAACGCCGACCCCTTCGGCGATCCGGCCTGGCTGGCGGTCGAGTACGTGCCCGGCGCCACCCTCCGTCAGCACCTCGACGCCCGGGGGGCGCTGTCGACGCCGCACGCCGCCATGGTCGGCGCGATGCTGGCCGAGGGCCTGACCAACGTGCACCAGGTGGGTCTGCTGCACCGCGACCTCAAGCCGCAGAACATCATTCTGGGCCCGGACGGCCCCAAACTCATCGACTTCGGCCTCGCCGTTCTCGTCGACCGTCACGACTATCTGACCGAGCCGGGCGCGCTGGTGGGTACGCCGGCCTACATGTCGCCGGAGCAGGTACGCGGCGAGCGGGACCTCACCGTCGCCGTGGACGTCTACGGTCTCGCCGCGACGTTGGTCTTCGCCCTCACCGGGCACGGCCTCTACCCGCAGAGCAACTCCTGGAATCTGCTGCTGCGCATCACCGAGCCGGGTGACCTGCCCGACCTCAGCGGCGTACCCGAGGAGTTGGCGCCGCTGCTGGGCGCGATGCTCGCCCACGACCCGACGGCCCGACCCGGGCTCGACACCGTGCGCCGACGGCTGCTGACCGTGGCCACCACGGCCGGCGGCGCGAGCGTGGTGGAGCTGCGCCGACAGGTCGCCGCCCTCACCTACGTGGGCGACGCCGAGCTGCTGGTGCCCCCGGATCTGGACGACCCCCGGCAGGACCCGGAGCAGGTGGCGGCGGTCGAGCCGACGGCCCTGGACGCCGGACCGGCCACCACGAACGTCGATCCCGAGGCACCCGCCGCCAGCGGGGTCGACGTGCGGTGGCTGGTCGACAAGCTGCGCCGTCAGTACGCCCGCCGCGCCACCCTGTAGGAGGGCCCACCGATGAGCACCCCCCAGGACGCGACCTTCGCCCCGGGTTCCCGCATCGTCGTGCGGGACGAGGAGTGGCTGATCCGCAGCGTCAAGACCGGCACCGCCGACGGCACCATGATCAAAGCGGTCGGAGTGTCCGAGTTCGTGCAGGACGTCGCGGCGACCTTCTTCACCGCGCTGGAGGACATCACGCCGCTGGTGCCCGAGGAGACGGAGCTGGTCCAGGACACGTCGTCGCGGTTCCGGCAGAGCCGGCTGTTCCTGGAGGCCGTGCTGCGGCGCACCCCGCTGCCGCGCACCGAGCGGGGCCTGGCCCTGGCCGACCGGTTCCTGCTGGACCCGCTGACCTACCAGCAGCGCCCCGTCGAGCTGGCGTTGTCCGGCCTCCGGCCGCGGATCCTGCTCGCCGACGTGGTGGGCCTGGGCAAGACCCTGGAGGTCGGGCTGATCCTGGCCGAGCTGATCCGCCGGGGGCGGGGTGAGCGCATCCTGGTGGTCTCCCCGCAGCAGGTGCTGGAGCAGTTCCAGCGGGAGCTGTGGACCCGCTTCGCGATCCCGCTGGTGCGGCTGGACTCGACCGGCATCCAGCGCATCCAGCAGGAGATCCCCGCCGGGCGGAACCCGTTCACCTACTTCAAGCGGGCCATCATCTCCGTCGACACGCTCAAGGACGCCGGGCAGTTCGGTCACCACCTCGACGCCACCACCTGGGACGCGGTCGTCATCGACGAGTCACACAACCTGATCAACAAGGGCACCCAGCGCAACGAGCTGGCCCGCCGGCTGGCCGCCAAGACCGACGCGCTGCTGCTGGCCAGCGCCACCCCGCACAACGGCGACAAGGAGTCCTTCGCGCAGCTGATCTCGCTGCTCGACCCGGCGGCGATCGCCAACGAGAAGGACTACCAGGCCAGCGACATCGCCCACCTCTACCTGCGCCGCACGAAGATCAGCCCGGAGGTACGCGACCAGATCGGCGACCGCTGGGCCGACCGTGGCCCGTCGGAGGCGGTGCGCTGCACGGCGACCCCGGTCGAGGAGCAGATCTTCGACGAGCTGACCGATGTGTGGCTGGCCGGCAAGTGGTCCGACGAGGCGATCACCGGGCAGCACCGACTCTTCCCGTACACCCTGTTGAAGTCGTTTCTGTCCTCGCACCGGGCGCTGCACGAGACGGTGACCAACCGGCGCAGGAAGGCCACCGGCACCGAGCGGACGGCGCTGGACCGGCTCGCGGAGCTGACCTCCGCGATGACCGACCGGGATTCCAGCAAGCTGCACGGGCTGGTCGAGGAGCTGAAGAGGATCGGTGTCGGGCGGGGCAGCGACATCCGGGCCGTGGTCTTCTCCGAGCGGGTACCGACGATCAAGTGGCTCGCCGAGGTGGTTCCCGGCATGCTGGGTCTGAAGCCGACCGCGATCCGGGTGCTGCACGGCGGGGTGGCCGACGCCGACGAGCAGACGATCCTCCAGGAGTTCGAGCTGGCCGGCAGCGACGTCCGGTTGCTGTTCACCGGCGATGTCGTCTCCGAGGGCGTCAACCTGCACCAGCAGTGCCACCACCTGTTCCACTACGACATCCCGTGGAGCCTGATCCGGATCGAGCAGCGCAACGGCCGCGTCGACCGCTACGGGCAGCGCCACCGGCCGCAGTTCCGCGCGCTGATCCTCACCTCCGGCCGTGAGGACGCCAAGGACGACCGGGCGGTCTCCGAGAAGCTGCTCGACCGGGAGGAGACCGCGCACCGCAGCCTCGGCAGCGTCGAGGCCGTGACGGGTCGCTACGACGCGAAGGCCGAGGAGGACCGGTTGGTCCGCGACCTGCTGGCCGGCAGGACGGTGGAGGAGTCCTACGCGGGCGCCCACGCCGAGATCGACGTGATGGCCGATCTCTTCGGAGAGGTGGGCAGCGCACCCGTCACGGCGGACGTGCCGCGCGCCCGGGTGCCGAAGCTCTTCGACTCGACGCGGGATTTCGTCGACGCCGCCCTGAACGAGGTGTACCAGGACCGGCCGGAGGACCACATCGACCTGCGTCGTGAGGACGAGCTGCTGACCTTCCTCGCCCCCGACGACCTGGTGCACCGGCTCACCGACCTGCCCCGCTCCTACCTGCGTGCCCACCGCGAGGGCGAGGACCTGCGCCTGAAGGTCACCTTCGATCGGGCGCTCGCGCAGCGCAAGCTCGACCAGGCCCGGCAGAGCCGTACCCCGAGGTGGCCGGAGATCGCGTTCCTCAGCGACGTGCACCCGATGGTCGACTGGCTTGTCGACAAGGTGCTGATCCGGCTGGGTCGCCAGCAGGCCCCGGTGCTGACCGCCGAGGTGTCCGCGCCGACGTTCCTGATCCAGGGCGTCTACGCCAACCGCCTCGGGCAGCCCACGGTCGTGCAGTGGATGGCCGTCGCCGGGCTGCCCGGGTCGCCGACGATCCGGCCGATGGACGAGGTGCTGAGGGAGGCCAACGTCGGCCCCACGATGGTCAACCGGGCCGAGCCCATCGCGGTCGGTCCACTGCGGGCGCTGCTGCCGGCGGCCGTCGAGGTGGCCCGCCAGCACCTCGGTGACAAGGGTGCCGAGTGGGCCGAGACCAACGCCGGGCCGCTGCGCCGCTACCGGGAGCGGCTGGCCGCCTTCCAGCAGGCCAGCCTCGTCGACGAGCTGACCGGCGCGCACCGGGAGAGGCGACGCCAACGGGTCGACGCCACCGTCCGGGAGCAGCACGACCTGCTCGACCGCCTGGAGACCGCCGGTGATCCGCTGCTGCGGGTGCTCGCCGTCCTCGTACCGTCGCAGCGAAGCGGAGTGCCGGCATGAGTGAGCGTAGCGAGCGAATCATCAGGCTCAGTGTGGTGGTGCCTCATGACGGCACGCAGCGAAGCGGAGTGCCGGCATGAGTGAGCGTAGCGAGCGAATCATCAGGCTCAGTGTGGTGGTGCCTCATGACGGCACGCAGCGAAGCGGAGTGCCGGCATGAGTTTCGAGTCGCTGACCAACCGTGGCGAGTACCTTTCCGCGCACTATCTCGCCGAGATCCTGCCCGCCACCCTCAAGGGCGGCCTGGTCAAGCAGTGGGCCGAGCGGGAGAAGGCGGGGGAGGGCACCCCGCGCACCGGGTTGCGTGGCATGCGCCGGCAGTACTTCGACGCCAGGACGGAGCTGACCGACGTCGAGTTCTTCGACCCGGAGCGGCTGCGCAAGCAGCATCAGGACGTGCTGCGGGCGCTCGGGTTCGCACCGCAGCCGCAGACCGTCACGGTGGAGCGCGCCGGCCACGAGTACGAGATCCGGGTGGCCCACGCCGAGTTGGGCACCGGGCACGGCATCGTCGCGCTGGACTGTGGTTGGGCGGTCGACGCCGAGGCGGCGCAGGATCCGGACGACGCCGGCCGCCTGCTCGACCCGCTCACCCTGTCGAGCACCGAGACCATCGCCACGGGCGCCAAGCTCGCCTCGCTGCTGTTCGCCGCCGACAGCCCGAAGCTGCGCTATGTGCTGATCCTCAGCGGTGGTGTGGTCACGCTCGCCGACCGCAGCGTCTGGGGTGAGGGCCGCTACCTGGCGGTCAGCCTGGACACCGCGTACGCCCGCAACGACGACCGGGAGTTGGACGTCGTCGCCGCCCTCTTCGGCGCGGATTCGCTGCGTCCACCCGCCGAGGGCGGCACCGAACCCCTCGCCGAGCTGGTCGCCGGCTCCCGCCAGCACGCGGTCGGCGTGTCCAGCGAACTCCGCGAGGGCCTGAAGGTCTCTGTCGAACTCATCGCCAACGAGGTCCTCGACCAGATCCGGCGGGCCGGCTTCCAGCCGCAGCAGGTGATGGCCCTCGACGAGCTGGCCAGGGAACTCGCTCGGGAGGCCCTGCGTTACCTGTACCGGATCCTGTTCCTGCTCTACGCCGAGGCGCGTCCCGAGCTGGGTGTGCTGCCGGTCAACGACCCGCAGTACGTCGAGGGCTACAGCCTGGCCCGCATCGGTGAGCTGGTCTCCCGCCGGCTCGCCCCGTCCGCCGAGGGCGGCACCCACCTGCACGAGTCACTCGACCTGCTGTTCCGCATGGTCAACGAGGGCCACCGGCCACGCGGCGGCGCGGGGGCCGGCGAGCGGGCCAGCGAGGGCGAGGGCCTGCGCTTCGAGCCGATGCGCTCGGATCTGTTCCTGCCGGAGAAGACCAGGCTGATCGGCCGGCTGATCGCCGAACCGGGCAGCGACCCCGACGACCCGGACGGCCCGAAGATCGACACCCGGCTGCGCAACAAGGTGCTCTACGAGGTGCTGCGCCGGCTGATGCTCACCAGGGGCGGCAAGCGCCGCCGGGGCGGGTTCATCTCGTACGCGCAGCTCGGCATCAACCAGCTCGGCGCGGTCTACGAGGGCCTGATGTCGTACACCGGGTTCGTCGCCACCGAGCAGCTCTACGAGGTCGCCAAGAACGGCGACCCGAAGGACGGCTCCTGGATGATCCCTGCCTCCAAGGCCGACGAGTACGACGACGCCGTCTTCGTCACCAGGGAGGACCCGTACACGGGGGTGCGCAGCCGGGTCAGCTACCAACCCGGCCAGTTCGTCTACCGGCTCGCTGGCCGGGACCGGCAGACCAGCGCCTCCTACTACACCCCGCAGTCGTTGACCGAGGTCACCGTCCAGCTCGCCCTGAAATACCGCCTCGACCAGGACGACACTGTCACCCCGGCCCGTGAGCTGTTGGACTGGACGATCTGCGAGCCGGCGCTCGGCTCCGGCGCGTTCCTCAACGAGGCGATCAACCAGGTCGCCGCCGAATACCTGCGCCGCCGGCAGACCGAACTGGAAATCACCCTCGACCCGGAGCAGTACCACCTGGAACTCCAGCGGGTGAAGGCGTACATCGCCCTGCACAACAGCTACGGCGTCGACCTCAACCGCACCGCCGTCGAGCTGGCCGAGGTGTCGCTCTGGCTCAACGTCATGCACGCCGGCCTCCAAGCCCCCTGGTTCGGCCTGCACCTGCAACGCGGCAACTCGCTCATCGGCTGCGGACGCAAGACCTACGAGCCCAGGCAGCTCGCCGACAAGTCGTGGCTGACCACCGCCCCGGCCGAGAGGCCGTTCCGGGACGGCCCGACCGACGAGGGCACCATCCACCACTTCCTGCTCCCCGCCGACGGCTGGGGTGCGGTAGCGGGGGAGCGCGAGGCCCGCGAGCTGGCGCCGGCCGAAACCGCAAAACTCAAGGCCTGGCGTACGGCGATGAAGCGCACCCCCTCCGCCAAGGGCAAAAACTCGCAGGTCAAACGCTTGCAGGCGCTGGCCGGTCGGGTCGAGTTCCTGTGGGGGCTGGTGCAGCAGCGCCTCGCCATCTCCGAGCAGGAGATCCGCCGCCACATCCCGGTCTGGGGCGCCGACGACCTGCCGCCGGTCACCGAGGCAGTGCCCCGCGAGGACATCCTCGCCGACCTGACCGCACCCGGCACCCCGTACTGGCGGCTCAAGACCCTGATGGACGTCTGGTGCGCGCTGTGGTTCTGGCCGCTGGACAAGGTCGGCCTCCTCGACGGCTCCGACCCCGCCTACCCGGCCGCGCCCGTCCAGGTCGCCCACGTCAAGAACGAGCCAGCGTACGACGCACCGGTGGTCTACGAGGTCGCAGACCTCCTCGGCAACGTGCAGCCGCAGCAGGTAAAGCTGCCCACCAAGGCGACCGGCACCCGCCGGACCACCGTGGCCGAACAACTCCGTAAACAGGTCCCACTGACCAACCTGGACGACTGGCTGACCTTCGCCGAGGCGCTGATCGGCCGACGTGACCTGGACGAGAACACCGAGCGGTTCTACGGTCAAACGTTCACCAGCCTGAGCGAGATGAGCGACTTCGAGCAAAAACTCGACGGTGTCATCGGCGTGGACTCGCCTTGGACACTTTCGGACCGGTTCCCCTGGCTGCTTTCCGCCGACCAACTCGCGGATCAGCACGGCTTCTTTCAATGGGAACTGACATTTGCCCAAGCCTTCGCTAAGGGTGGATTCGATCTCCAAGTCGGCAATCCGCCGTGGGTTCGCCCGCGATGGCAGGAAGATGTCGTGCTCGCCGAACGTGATCCCTGGTTCGTGCTGACCGAGAGCCCTTCGCCGGACGCCTGGCATCGCCGGAGGCTGCTGACAGCGACAATCGACACCTTTTTTGCCCAGGAATTCACTGCCAACACCGGATACGTCGCCTTCTACTCTGCTCCGGCAACCTACGCCTTACTCGCAGGCACCCAGCCGGATTTGTATCGAGCATTCGCGTGCCGTGTGTGGTCCAATCTGTCAGGCGAGGGCGTAGCTGGGCTCATCCACCCAGACAGTCACTTCAACGGTGCGCGAGAGGGCCGGCTACGCGCGGCGGCCTATGGCCACTTGAGGCTTCACGCGCACTTTCAAAACATGCGGCTACTCTTCGGGGAGATCAACTGGCGGCAGGAGTTCGGCATACATGTATACGGGCCAATGCGGGGTCATGTCGATTTTGCCCATATTAGCTGGCTGTACGCGCCCGAAACGCTGGTCGGATCTCTAGCGCACGATGGACGTGGCCCACTGCCCGGCATGAAGGCCGAAGGCACATGGGACCTACGGCCACATCGAGGCCGACTTATCACCGTTGACGAGGAGGTACTCGCTGAGTGGCGACTAGTAGTCGGCGAATTCGACGTTCCTGTGCGCCAAACGAGGCTGCTACAGCCAATCACCGTGGGCGAGCAGGGTGCGATCGCCGCCATGGCGCATGTGCGCAACCGCCTTGCTGATCGGAAGAACATGATCTCTAGAGGCTTCGATGAGAAGGGTGCCAAGGATGATGGAACTATCACCTGGCAGGGCTTGGCCTCGCAAGACTGGTCCGAGGTGATCTTGCAGGGGCCACACTTCAGCGTTGCCACCCCGCTAGCCAAACAGCCCAATATTCCGTGCCGGAGTAACAAGGACTACGAGCCCTGGGATCTGACAGTTGTTGGCGAAGACGCGGTCCCTCGGACGAACTATCGCAGGAGTGGGGACCGCCGAGGATATCTACGAGCGCAGGATGTGTGGGATGGGCGCCCGTATTCTGATTACTACCGCCTGGTGTGGCGCGAGATGGTGCCGTTGACGACGGAGCGGAGCCTGTTTGCAGCCATCATCCCGCCAGGGCCAGCCCATATCCACGCGGTCCGCTCGATGGTGGTAGGTGCCGAGCGTGAGACCGCTCTGCACGCAGCATTCTGGGCCTCTTTGCCGTTGGATTACCTACTTCGGATCACCGGTCGTGGACACCTAGATGTGCATAATGCGGGTGTGATGCCCGCGCCTGATCCCGATCATCCGCTTGCGTCTGCGGCGTTGCTGCGCGCGCTGCGGCTGAACTGTCTAACCCGCGCATACGGTCCACTGTGGCAGAGGACCTCCGACGATCGGTGGAGAGATGAGGAGGGCTGGGCGGTTTGTTGGCCCGCGCTGCCCGAGGCGCAGGCCCTCGGCGATGTCGGACGCACGTGGACTTACCGAGTCCCGCTCCGGACAGAGCGGGTCCGCCGGTCCGCTTTGGTAGAGCTTGATGCACTCGTCGCCGTCTGGCTCGGAATTGATGACGAAGAGCTGCTGTCGATTTATCGGGCTCGCTTCCCAGTGCTGAATGAGTATGAGTCCGCGATGTGGTTTGACAGCAATGGACGCAGGATTACGCGGGACTATTATGCGCGTGGAATCAAGCAGTCTGGCGAAGCGTACGGGCAGCTGATGGCATTTCTTGAAGATCCCGAGGGAAAGCCGGTCCCGGACGGGTACGCGGCACCGTTCTACCGGGCGGATCGGGAGAATGAGTATCAGCAGGCGCATGCTACGTTCAGTAGGCGGCTTCGGGATGCGATTGACGCGGGTTGGCGGCCGTCGTAGCCCGCGCCACCCCCTACCTTCGAAGGAGACAAGGTGACTCCGAGTAACCATCAGAAGCACCAGGCTGGGCGGCATCTTGTGGTGGCCGAGGCGTTGTTGCAGGGATATTCGGCGAGTCTGGATGGTGCGCGGACCTTCGTGAAGATCAACGGTAGGACGGCTGCCGTGCAGGTGGCGGCGCAGGGTGGGTGGATGATCGCGGACATCGACAAGATGACGGCGATGTCGGTCGACATCTACGTCCTCGTGGATGTGACCGATGTGCGTCGGGACTTCTACGTCGTGCCCGGCGGTGAGCTGCGGGCCGGGGTGCGGGCGCGGCACGAGGGATTCATGGCAAGTGTTGGCGGTGTCCGGCCGCGTAACCCGGACAGCCGGCACACGGCGATCTACCCGTCGAACGTGGAGACGTGGCGTAACCGGTGGTCGCTGTTCGACCACGAGACGCAGCCCGCCGGTGGAGACGCGACCGCCTGATCGGTCGTGCAGCGGGAGCGCATCAGCTGGCTGCGCTCTCGCCTGGTGTACGGCTCAGTGCGGGGTCTTGCTGGACCGGACGAAGCGGGTCCACGCGGCGGGGGAGAAGGTGAGGGCAGGCCCGGCCGGGTTCTTGCTGTCGCGCACCGCGATGAAGCCGGGCAGGTTGTCGGCGACCTCGACGCAGTTGCCGCCGTTGTCGCCGCTGCGGGTGCTCTTGCGCCAGTTGGCGCCGGTCAGCTCAGCCATGATGGACCTCTCCGACGATCTTGTTGATCAGTTGCTTCGATTGTTGCTCATCGAGGGCCAAAGACGTGAGGCTCGTCCACACTTCCTCGTAGATGGCGAGTTCTTCCTTGCGGTCGAGGTAGAGCGCCCCGGTCAGCGACTCGCTGTAGATGACCGATGGATCGGGCTCGACCCGGTTGCGGAGCGGGAAGTCCAGCATGACGAAGGGACCAGCGACCGCGCCGAAGTGCAGCCCTGCGGCGAGAGGAGTGACCCGGATCGAGACGTGCGGGAGACCGCCCATGTTGAGCAGGTGTCGTAGCTGCTCGACCATCGTGGCGGGACTGCCGACAACCCGCAGGAGAACTGCCTCGGCGAGAACGACCTCGAACTGGGGTGCGGCGGGAAGGCGACGTTCCAGGAGCGTCTGACGTTGAAGTCGCACTTCAACCAGCCGCTCCCGCTCGTCCTCCGAGATGCGTGATCGGTGCTGGTATACGCCATGGGCGTAACCCCTGGTCTGGAGTAGCCCGGGTATCAGGGTGTCGTCGTACTCGCGGAGGCGGGAGGCGGCGGCTTCGAGGCCGACGTACATCTCGAACCAGTCTGGGATGGCGTCGCCGTAGGAGTGCCACCAGCCCTTGGCCTTGGTTTCGGAGGCCAGAGCGGTGAGGGCGGCGGTCAGCTCGGGGGTGGCGGCGTACAGCTCGCAGAGGGCCTTGACGTCGACGGCGCGGGTCGGGCCGAGGCCGGTCTCGATGCGCCACATCTTTTGCCGGCTGCACTGCATGGCCTCGGCTGCGCCGTCGAGGGTCATGCGTGCTTCGGTGCGCAGGTCGCGCAGCGCCCGCCCGAGCTGTCGCCTGGGGACTGTCGATCCCATGTCGTCGGCCATCAGCCACCCCTCTCGTGTAGCGTTTTGTTACATCCGGACGCCATTGGCGAAACGTGGAACGGTTGCTCGATAATTGATTGCCCCGAGCGCCGTTCGCGCAAGAGCGAATACCGTCTGACGATACAAGACACCCCCGACAGCAGCCACCACCACGCAATTCCCATAAGCGCAAGTGGCGGACCTCGGGCTTGCGGCGCACGCACCCGCGCGGCTCTTACTGCTCCGAAGTGGACGAACAGGTGAGGTGGCGAATGCGATCTCATCGATAGATTGACCGGTCTGCCTATGGGTGGGCGAGGCAGATGCGTTGGTGGAGGTGAGGCATGAGGTCGAGGTGGATCCCGGCCTGCTGCCCGCCACGCTCGCGCGCGACGGCGTCGTCCTGATCCAGCAGGGGTCCGTCGCTGCGGTCAGGGCGCTACTTGAGAGCTGGACGGTGCCGGTCAGCCATCCTCACCAGGTGGCCGACGGACTGACAGCCATTGCGCCCCGCGTTGTCGAAGATGCCGCCGCCGTCCGACGCGGCCTTTCCACAGACGATCCGAGCCGTCATCGAGGCGTACCCTGAACCCGAGCCGCTGCTGCGTGCCATCCTCGACGACCATCGAATGCAGTCTGCTGCGTATCGACAGGTTATTGCCGCTCTTCTGGTGACTCCGAGCTGACGCCGCACCCTGGAAGGAATGTCCTATGACCGAGCGACCGCCGTACCTGGTCGAGAGAAGCCCGGGGTACTTCGAATATCAGCTGCCGATCTCGGTCAAGCTGGTGATCGACCACCATGGCCGGGTGCCGCTGTTGCGCAACGAGCGTGACGAGTGGGAGCTGCCCGGTGGGAAGCTCGAAGTAGGCGAGACACCCGAGGACGGCGTCTGCCGGGAGGTTGCCGAAGAACTCGGGCTGACCATCGAAGCAGTCGACATCATCGACTCCTGGGTCTATGAGATCACGCCGGTCCGGCACGTGTTCATCGTGAGCTTCGGCGCCACCTACGTCGGCGACGAGGACCTCGTCCATTCGGCTGAGCACAAGGAACTCGGCGTGTTCACCTACGACCAGGTGTCAAGCCTGCACATGCCTGAGCCCTACAAGCGCACTGTTCGTCGCTGGCACGAGCGCCGACTGACCGGGCGATCGGTCCCCACCTGATCTGCGGGCCCGGCGCATCCGCCGGCTGCGCTCCCGGCTGGAGACTGTCGATCCCATGTCGCCGGCCATCGGCCACCCTCTGTTGCGTCTTGTCACATCCGGACGCCATCGGTGAAACGTGGAATGGCGGCAGTCATCGTCCGTGCAACTCTTCTTGGGTGGGCATTGGCGTACCGTCGAGGTCTTCGGGTTTCGGTCCGAATCGGGTTGGCTGGCCATCGTGGAACATTCCGTGATCCGTCTGTGCAACATCCGGTGATTGCGTAGAAGAAAATCAGCTGAGTCGCAAGGAATTGCCTTGCGATACGTTGCCTTTCCGCCGCACGCCGGCACAGGATGACCGCAGCGCGGCGGCCGGCTCTTCCCCGAACCGGCCGCCGCGCCGCCCGGCAGGATCGTGCCGCGCCGCCCGGCGGCGAAGACGGCCACGGGACATCGGGCAAGGACTTCGAGCGGGCAGGGAAGGCGGGTGGGGACATGGGCGGACGATGGAAGTGGTTCCTGCGGCCCGGCAAGGTCGCGCTGGACCTGACCGGGCAGGCGGTACCGGACGGGGACGTGCCGGGACGGTTCCGGCGGCAGGTGATCGAGCACCTCGTACCGCAGGCGCGGGTGACGTCGCGGTGCGACGGCGCGCTCGTCTACGAACGGCCCGAGGAGCGGCCGGCATCGCCGGGCCGGAACCAGCGGGCGGGCCGCTACGACGCGGACCGGTTTGGCGAGCGGAACCAGGGGAGGTTCGAGACGCAGGCCGCCTCGGCGCCGTCCGGTGGTGAGCCGGTCGAGGCCATGCCGCCGGCCGAACTCCTCGCCACCGCCGCCCAGCTCGAACGGGCCAACCGCCTGGCGGATTCGCACTGGCGCAGCCCCACAGAGGACCCGCGTAGCCGCAGATGCCCGGCCTGCCGCGCGGACGGCACCTGCCCCCGGGCGGCCTGGGCCGACGCGATCCTCATGCGCTGCCTGCGGTCGTACCTGCGATGAACGCCTTCGACCTGTCGCCCGCGCAGATCCGCAACCGGCTGATCCTGCGGGCCCGGAAGGCGGCACTGGCCGGCCGCCCACGGCCGCCGTCGCCGGGATGCCCGCGCGGTCCCGTCGAGGCGACACCGACGACGGTCCCCGGGCCGGTCGTGCCGTGTGTGGCCGTCGCCGTGGGGGACGTGGTCCGGCTCGCCGAATCCGACCACCGGCACGCGACCGGTCCGCTCCGGCTCCGGATCGCCCGCCTCCGGCCGGACATCAGCGAATGGTACGAGGGCGAGTGGGTGTGGCTCGAAGGCGTCGAGATCGGGCCGGACGACCAGGACGGCGCGTACCGGCCGGTGCTGGTCAAGATAGCTGCGCTCCGGCCGCTGCCGGAACGGTGATGACGTGCCTGCGTCAGCCCGCTACCCGATGTTGAAGACCCGGCGTGGCCCGTCGATCGCCTCGAAGTAGGAGTGGCATGGCGGCGGGATGAACGTCGTCCAGTCCGCACCTGCGGCCACCCTGGCTCGAATCGCGGTGGTGGTGAGGACCTCGGCGGGGCCCAGATCGTCGAAGATGTGCACGCGCTCGCCGCGGGACCGCCACACCGATTCCTTCGCCGCCTCGAATCCATCCTTTGTGGTCAGACAGATCACTCGTCGGGGTGGGTAGAACTGCGCCACGGTCGGCCAGTCGAGGTCGTGCCGTGGGGCAACGAGCAACGCCACCCGTTCGGTGCCGGCCTCACCTGTCAGGGCCAGGCGCATCAGGGTGAACCGTTCCCAGATCGTCAACGGGTTTCGGGACGGGTGGTAGGCATCGTTGGCCAGATCTCCGTAGCGGCCCGGCGACCGCCAGCCGAAGTGGGTGGTCAGGACCGCGACATGGGGGAGTGGCAGAGCCGTCAGGCTGTGCCGCAGTACGGCGAGATGCCCGATGTGTGGAGGCTGGAACCTGCCCGTCCACACCGCATGCAGTCGTTCCATCGCTGCTCACTGGTCCGTGCTGGGCATCGGCCCGGTGAGAGCGGTGAGGGCCGCTCCGGTTGACGCCAGTAGCCGAGCGGGGCTGTCGTTGGTCGAGAAGTTGTGGTCGGCGCCCTCGATGACACGTACCCGGGCGGTCGGGATCGCGGTCAGGTCCATTCCTGCGGTGTACTGGTCCGCGCCGCCGAGCCACACCCCGTCGACGTCCTTGCAGTGCGCGTCCCAGGCGGCGCCCGACTCGTCGATCATGTCCCGGCGCAGTTCCAGACCGTGCCGGTACGTCCGCCCGGTGCGGTGCAGTTCGTCGAGCTGCCTGCCGCGCAGGAACACCCGGCTCAGATCGACCAGCCGGCACAGCGGCGCGAGGCACCAGACGAGCCAGTTTTCTGCCCCTGCCTGGTCGCGGGCCCGCAGGGCAGTCGCACCGCCCATGGAGTGACCCACCAGCAGCAGAGACGAACCATGTCTGCTCGCCCACTCGCTGACGATCTCGATGGACCGCACCTCGGAGGTGAAGTCTCTGAAGACGGGTGTCGAGTCTCCGGATCCGAGCGGGTCGACGGTCAACGTCTCGAAACCCTGCCACGACCAGGCACGCGCCAACCGGTTGTAGAGCCCGTACGGACCGTGCCGCGAGCTGCCGAAGTAACCCGGGATCAGGATGACGGTCCGCCGGCTGGCAGCCCAACTCGGTACGTGTCTGGTCACCGCGACAGCGCCGTCGGGCGACGAGATCCGTAACTGCTCGACGTCGGGCCACGACTGCTGCGGAAACGCGGGCACGGCCCGCCAACCGTCGGCCTCCTCCCGCCACATGCGAGCAGTGCCGTTCGGGGTGGCCAGGTAGCGGTACCGGGAATCGGTGGGCAGAACTCCGTTCAACAGGTGGCTGATCATCAACACCGTCGAATTGCTGCCCACCACCAGGCGGTCGCGGCACCGTTTCCGGCCCTCTGTCCGCCACCAGCCGACCAGCCGCTTCTCAAGATCCTTGGCGGCCTCGCTGGCGGGGATCTCCAGCTCGGCGGCGCTGATCACTCTGGCCCGGAAGAGGTCGATCGAGCGGTGCGCCTGTGGATGTGCGCTGCGCAATTCGGCTGTCGACAGGCCAGCGGCCACGCCGAGGTGGACGGCGGGCAGCCCCAATTCGCCCTCGTATGGAAGCTGTAGCTCTCCGGCGATCAGGCGGGCCGAGGAGACCGCCTGCGGGGTGGGGGTGGCAACGACGGCCGTCAGGGTGACGGCGCGGGATCGGAGCGTGCGGGCGAGATGGGCTACCTGGTCCTGGCCTCTGAGGGTGACGGATGCCAACCCGGAGGCGCCGTGGATGTCTCGAAGGTTCTTCTCGGTCTCGACGTGGCGAGCAAGGACGATGGTTGCCAACCGTCAGCCGTCCTGTTACGAGATCGCCAGCGGGCCGGCGTTGGACAGGAGCCGTTCAGCCATGATCAGCGTGGTGAGGTAATAGCGCTGGATTCTTGGCAGGAAGGATTCTCGGGTGACCGAAAGGGTGAACTCCTCCCAGCGTGCACCGGCCGACTTCTCGAAGGTGCGGCCGTGCAGGGTGAGAGCATCGATCTCTCCGGTGAAGAGGTCCATGCCCGCCGCGACCGGCAGCCAGACCAGCGCGGCGACCTCGTCGGCCGCCGGGCGGTAGTCAGCCAGGGGTAGGTCACAGCGGTAGAGGTAGACCGACTGGTACTCCCGGTTGCGTTGGCCGTTGGACTGGTCGGCGACCTCGACGCGCTCGCCAAGGTGGTGCAGGCTGTCCGGCGCGACGGTCAAGCCGAGTTCCTCGGTGACCTCACGCAGCCCGGCCATCAGCGGTTCGCCGGCCTCAAGGTGTCCTGCGGCGCTGATATCGAGCAGACCGGGAAAGTTGCGCATGGTGTCCGCGCGTTTCTGCAACAGAAGTGCGCCACCGTCGTTACCCGAGACGATCCAGCAGTGGAACGTGCGGTGCCACTTTCCCTGTAGGTGCGCCTCGATGCGGTCCATGTTGCCGGCGGGCTCCAAGTTCGCGTTGTAGATGTCGATCTGCTCTGCCACGGACTCACCTTCCTGTGATGAATGCGGCGCCGGCCGGTCGCGCCCAGACCGAGGCCGCCACCGCCCGATCACGCAACGGTGCCAGCTGATCCGCCTCTACATCCTCACGCAGTGCTTCCAGGATCCGGACTTCCAGCACAAGGGACTTTGCGTAGCGTCCCTGATCTGACTCGGCGTGGAACGCCGCCTTCGCCTGGCGCACGAGGTCGAGCGCCTCACGCAGCGAGGCGGTGCCCAGGAAGTCGCCGGGTTGGACAAAGCCGCCGGTGTTCACACCCACCATCGTGACGATCGCCAGCGCTCGCGCGTACCCGACGTGTGCGAGGTCGACGCGTACCTCGCGCGGAACCAGCTCGGCCACACCGGCCAGCAGTTCGGCGGCTCGATCGAAGTTCCACTCGGAGGGCCGGCCATCGCGGACCGTCCGGATGACGCCCAGATGGCGGTGAGCCTTCGCCAGCAGGAGACTCCGCCGGGGCTCGCCGAAGCCCGTCGGCAGTTGGTCGCCGTACCGGATCGCTCGCTCGATGTTGACCACGGCGATGTTGCGATTCAGGAGGTAGTTGGCCCAGCCGAGGTCATCGATGAGGATGGAGATGATCGCCAGCTTGTCGTCGACGAACTGAGCCGATTCCAGCGCCCATTCGCCGAGTTGCACGCGTTGCTCGTGGAAGCCGAGGACATGCAGCGTCAGCGAGGCGTTCTCCCGCAGTCGCAACAGGGCCGGATCGCGCTGCTGTTCATGCAGGATCCCGCCGTAGGCGGTGATTCCGTCGGCGTACTGATGGTAGGCGTCAACCACGTCGTGTTCGGCCGCTTGTCGTCTTGTCAGCAGGTAGACACCCTCGACGATGGCAGCCACGGCGATCACTACCACCGCCACGGCAGAGGGCAGTAGCCATCGATACACGCGTTCGTGCCCGCCTTCGTCCACCCACTCCTGTGTCGTCTGGAAGGCGAAGGTGGCGAGGGCGATCGCCGTACCGACGAGGAGACTGGTGACGGTGCCTGAACCGGTGAGCGCACGTCGCAGGCGCACCGCACCTCCCCGGCGGATGGTCGCGAACAGGAGCGCTGATACTACCGACAGTGAAGATGTCTCGTGTGGCCCCGGACGCCGCTCACCGAGGATCCGCAGCCCGTCGCTGGCATCCAGCGGTGTCGCGAATCCGACTCATCGTGCGATCGTGGCTTGTCGGCCGGGTCAGCGCAGGTCACGGGTGCAGTAGCATCCCCGGGTGATCCGCTCATGAGGCCGACCATCGCCGCCGACACCCTGCGTCGGACCCTCACCCAGTACCTGACCACCACCTTCGGGCTGACCGAGGACGGCGTACGCCAGGGTCTGGAGGGTTTTCTCTCCCACCCGGAGCAGGGCATCTTCCGCGGACCGTACCTGCGGATCCGCACCCCGTTCCGGCCGGCGGAGGGTGACTGGCGGGCGGGCCTGGACTGGGCGCCGGCCGACTTCACCCCCTACCTGCACCAGGCGACCGCGTTCGCCCGGCTGTCGACGAAGGGCAAGGCGGCCGAGCCGACACTGATCACCACCGGTACCGGCTCCGGCAAGACGGAGTCGTTCCTGATCCCGGTGCTCGACCACTGCCGGCGGCAGAAGCAGCGGGGCCGGGCCGGCGTCAAAGCGATCCTGCTCTACCCGATGAACGCCCTGGCGACCGACCAGACGGCTCGCATCAACGAGCTGCTCACCGATCCGGCGCTGGCCGGCGTCACCGCCGGTCTCTACATCGGCGACGTGGCCGCGATCGAGTACCCGCACGTGTTCACCAAGCGGTCGGAGATGCGCCGCACCCCGCCGGACATCCTGATCACCAACTACAAGATGCTGGACCTGCTGCTCCAACCTCGATCCGTCAGAGGGTTTTGCTCCCCTGCCTGACCGTTTCGGCTGACCGTTTTGTCCGGCCCGAGTGGGGGTGGGACTGCCACGTGTCGCTGTGGAAGCGCGAGGTCTCCGGCCCTCGGAGGGCAGCCTTTCTGCTGGTAGGTGCGGGAGTCGGGGTCAGGTGGTCAGTGGTAGCTGGGTGAGGCGTTGCCAGCAGAGGGTGAACGCGTCGGCCCAGGGCCAGGTCTCGGGGATCGACAGGACACGGCGGCGGGCGTGGACGGCGATTTTGCCGGGCAGGTGCAGCAGCCGGTAGCGCAGGGTGTCGGGTTCGGCGTCGGCGAGATCCGGCTGGTCGTGCAGGCCGAGCAGTCTGGTCCAGGAGGCCAGGTCGGCGGCGAGGTTGGCGGTCAGGACCCAGCCGCGGTTGACCGTCCACGTTTTCGAGGGCAGGTTGCGCAGGCCCATCGCCTTTGCGCCGCGGACGTGATCTTCCACGCCGGCGTGAGAACGGTGTAGGGCGTCGAGCCATTGCGGCTGGTGCGAGCCGGGCACGCCGGCGATACGGGTGATGTTGGTGGCCACGATCTGGTAGCGCCAGCCGGTGCGTTTCTCCAGGTCGGTGAGGTTCTTGGCGTGCCGGGCCGAGGGTTTCACCCGGCGTACGAGCAGCCGTAGTGTGCCGGTCCAGGCGTGCAGGCGCGGGTTGAGGCCGGTCAGTTCCGCGACGTGCGCGTCGCTGGTGGCGGTGCCGTCCTGGTGCAGGCTGTCGCTCCAGGCGTCGGCGGGGATCTGGTTGATCGCGGTCTCGTCGGCGGTGGTGATCGTCCAGCCGACGGTGAACTTCACGCTGCGCCACGCCCGGTTCATCTGCTGAAGATGTTCCAGGAGCTCGTGGGTGGCGCCGGCACCGTCGACGCGGATCAGCAGCTTGCGCCGGTAGGCGACCGGGAGTTGCGTGATCGCGTCGCCGAGGACCCGGATGTGATCAGCAACCGTGTTCGATCCGGCGTTGCCGGGCCGCAGCAGCATGGCCAGGCATTCCGCGGTGTTGGCACACCACGCGCCGAGCGGGTGGAAGCCATAGCCTTTCTTGAAGGTGGCCGCCGCGCCCTGCTTGTCGCTGTGGGCGGTGATCAGCGTGGCATCCAGATCGATGACCACCCACCCGGTCAGGAGTTTGCCCGCGACGGTCAGCCACGGGAATCCCTGCGGGCGGCGGGCGAGCAGCGCCCACACGTGGGCGCGGACCTTCGCCCGCGCATTGCCGATCCGCTTCAACGCGGTCTCGTCGAGGCCGGCCAACGCTCGCCGGACGGTCGACTCCGACGGGGATCACCGAAGACCAGGCCCTGATGGGCGAGCAGCGCGATGTCGGACATGCTCGTGGCGCCGAGCACGATCGCGACCGCGAGCGACACCAGGACCGTGCCGCGATCCCACCATCCAGGGCCCTTGCCGCGCGGCAGCACCTTGTTCAATCCGCTGGTCAGACCGGTCCGATCAGCGCATTTCCGCAGCAGGACCGCACCCGCATGACCGACCAGCCCTTTCCCGCCCGAGCCGACGACCAGCCGCTGATCCCACCCACTACCCTTACTCACCAGGAAGGTGCACCCGATTCTGCTGTGGACATGGACTCGACACCCACATCCTTGCAGGTCAGGTGCACCTTTCTTTCACTGACCTCGATCAGTCAAATCCCCCTCTGAACAGGGGAGGCCAACGCGCCGACGACCTGCCGCTGTGGGAGGGCGCCGAGCCGGCGTACGTGGTGCTGGACGAGTTCCACACCTACGACGGCGCGCAGGGCACCGACGTGGCGATGCTGCTGCGCCGGCTCGCCGCCGCGCTCGGCCTCACCGAGCCGGAGCGGCCGTTGGGGCCGATCTGTCCCGTGGCCACCTCCGCCACGCTCGGCGAGGGCGGCGGCCGGGACGGGCGTTCCGCGATCCGCGAGGTCGCCGAGCAGGTCTTCGGTGTCGCCTTCGAGGCCGGTTCAGTGGTGGGGGAGGACCGCTACGAGGCCGGCGAGTTCGTCGCCCACCAGGATTTCAGCCTGCCGCTGCCCAGCCCGGAACAGCTCGCCGCCGTCGACGACCGCGACACCGAGGCGATGATGGCGCAGGTCGCCGAGCTGGTCCTCGGCGAGGACTGCCTCGACGACCCGGCGCGCCTGGGCGACCTGCTGCGTCAGCATCCGTTGACCAGGGCGGTGCTCGACTCGCTCCAGGCGCGGCCGTGCACCCTCGACGAGGTCATCGACGTGCTGCCCCGCAAGAACGCCACCGGCTGGGGCAGCGTGATGAAGACCCGACCCGAGATCACGGCGAAGGCGCTCGCCCGGTTCGTCGGCCTGCTCTCCGTGGCGCAGCACCCGCAGGCCCCCGGCCGGCCACTGCTGAACATCGAAACCCACCTGTGGGTACGCGCCGTCTCGCGTCTGCTGCGCGGCACCTCCGGGCAGGCCACCTTCGGCTGGTACGGCGAAGCGCCGCGCGAGCTGGACCCGTACGCCACCGACGCCGACGTGGTCGTGGCCGACAACCGCCACCCCCGGCTGCCGGCCATCTACTGCCGGCACTGCGGCCGTTCCGGCTGGATGGCGTTGTCGCCCGAGAAGGACCCGCAGGAGCTGGAGACCGACCCGGACAAGATCTACCGGGCCAGCGTCGGCCGGGACAAGCGCCGGGTCCGCGCGCTGATCGCCGCGACCCCCGACGAGGTACGCCAGCACCCGGCCGGCCTGCTGGTCCTGGAGTACGGCCGCCGGGTGCGTCCCTTCGACGAGCAGCGCGACGGCCAGCTCACCGACGACGCCCTCGTGGTGCTCGGTGACCTCGTCGACCTCGACGGCGCCGACAAGGACCGCTGCCCGTCCTGCGAGCTGGACCACGGCATCCGTTTCCTCGGCGCCGGACTGGCCACCCTCGCCTCGGTGGCGATCACGCAACTCTTCACCGGCGGCGAACTCGACGCGGCCGAGAAGAAGACGCTGCTGTTCAACGACTCGGTGCAGGACGCCGCGCACCGCGCCGGGTTCGTCGCCAACCGGTCCTACTCGTTCTCGCTGCGCTCCCTGCTCGCCAGCCGGCTCGGGCCGGGGGAGTCGATCGGGCTCGACGACCTCTTCGCCAGGATGGTCGAGGCGGCGGCCCAGCCGGAGATCCTCTGCACCGTCGTGCCGCCGGACCTGCACGACCAGCCCGGCGTCGACAGCCTGCTCGCCGGGGAGCACACCGGCAGCCGGGAAACCTGGGAGCTGATCAGCGAACGCCTCGTCTTCGCCACCGTGATGGAGACCGGGCTGCGTTCCCGGCAGGGCCGCACCCTGGAGTTGACCCGCAGCGTCGCGGTCGACGTGGCCCTCGAAGACCCGGCGCGGGCCGCCGAGATCTGCCGGGACGTCCAGCTCACCGGCCCCGGCCACCTCGACGGCACGGCACCGGACGACGCCCGCTACCTCGCCTTCCTCCGGGGTCTGCTGGAACGGCTGCGTACCCGGGGTGCGGTGTACCACGAGTGGCTGGTGCCGTACCTCAAGCGTGGTGGCACCCGGTGGCAGGTCTGGGGCGGCCGTCCGGCCGGCATGCCCGCGTTCCCCAGAGGTCTGTCGGCGCCCGCGTTCCTGCTCGCCACACCGAAGTCCCGCTCCGAGTTCGACGTGATCACCGCGCGCGGCAACTGGTACCAGGACTGGACGTCACGCTGTCTCGGCCTCGGTCCCGGCGACGCCGCCGGCTACCTGACCCGGCTGTTTCCGGCCCTGGCCGCCGCCGACGTGGTCGCCGTCGGTGACACCGAGGACGGCAACACGGTGTACGGGCTGATGCCCGGCCACCTGCGGGTGACCCGGCTCGACGAGGCGTCCGCCGCGGCGGGCGGCGTCGGCTGCGACACCTGCCACTGGCAGCAGACGGAACACCCCGACCGGGTGGCCGACTGGGTCGGCCAGCCGTGCCGGCAGTACCGCTGCCGTGGCCACCTCCAGGCCGCCCACGACGACGCCGCGCCCGACGACTACTACCGGCGGCTCTACCTGGACAGCCCGGTGTTCCGGGTGGTCACCGGCGAACACACCGGCATGCTCACCCGCGCCCAGCGGGAGACCGTGGAGCGGCAGTTCCGCGACGGCGAGCGGTACACCGACCCGAACGTGCTCTCCTGCACACCCACCCTGGAGATGGGTATCGACATCGGCGCCCTCTCGGCGGTGGTGCTGGCGTCGCTGCCGCACGGGCCGGCCAACTACATGCAGCGGGCCGGCCGCGCCGGCCGTCGCAGCGGCAACGCGCTCGTGCTGACCCTCGTCGGGCGATCCGAGCGGGACCGCTACTACCTCACCGACCCGCGCGACATGATCGCCGGTCAGATCGTCCCGCCCGGCTGTTTCCTCTCCGCCGTGGAGATTCTGCGCCGCCAGTACCTCGCCCACCTGATCGACCTGGCCGCCCGCGGCCGGCTGGCCGGAGTGCTGCCGATGCCACGACGCGCGCACGTGCTGTTCGGTCCGACCGGCTGGCTGGCCGGTCTCGCCGAGGCCGGCCGGCGCGACGGTGCCCGGCTGGTGGAGGAGTTCCTGGCGATCTTCGGCGACAAGGTCCTGCGGGCCGCCGCCGACCAGCTACGGGAGTTCGCGGTCGACGGCGTCGTCGGTCGCGTCACGGAGGCCGACGAGGTCTGGGAGTCCCGGCTGGCCGACCTGCGCCGCCGGCTCCAGGAACTCGCCGCCGCCCGGGGCACCCTGGTGCCCAGCGACCCCGACCACGCCCGCGAGATCAAGATGTTGAAGGCCGAGGAGGCCGCGGTCCGTCGCCGGCTGCGGGAGGCCAGTGCGGCTGCCGCGCACGGCACGCTTGTCGCGTTCGGGCTGCTGCCGAACTACGCGCTCATCGACACCCGCACCGACCTGGAAGCCACCCTCACCTGGGAGGACAAGACCGACGGCGACCGCCGGTTCCACAGCGAGATCCGCGAGTACGCCCGCCCCGCCCGCCCGGCGCTGGTCGAGATCGCCCCCGGCAACAGCTACTACGTGCGGGGCTACCGGCACGAGATCTCGGGGCTCGACGTCGGCACCGTCGACCGGCCGTCCTACGAGCAGTGGCGCGTCTGCGGTCAGTGCGGCTACGTCCGTACCCACCTGGCCAAGGAGGACACCAGCGCCTGCCCGCGATGCGCGGACCCCGGCATCGCCGATCACGGGCGACTGTTCCAGGTGCTTCAACCGACCCGGGTGCTCAGCCGCGACAAGCGCGACGACGCCCGCATCCGCGACGACAGCGACGACCGGGACCGGCGCTTCTACGCCACCACCGTCGCCGTCGCCGTCGACCCGGCGAAGGTCGATTCCTCCTGGCGGCACGCCCACGACACCTTCGGCGTCGACTACAGCCGGCACGCGATGATCCGCCACTTCAACCTCGGTGCCCAGCGCTACGACCGGGCGGCGGAGTTCTTCGCCGGCGACGAGGTGCGGATCAACCGGTTCCACGCCTGCACCTCCTGCGGGGGGACCACGGTCGACGGTGCGCCCGCCGTGAGCGCGCAACTCGCCGCGCAGGCCTCCGGATCGACAGTCGTGCAGGGCGCCGAGCACCACCGCCCCTGGTGTGCGTACCGCCGGTCGCCGGCCGCACCGGACACCCACGTGGACCTGATCCTGGCCCACCAGCTGGAGACCGAGGCCCTGCGCATCCTGATCCCCGCGGCGACCGCCGTGGTGCAGGAGCGCGTCGTGTCGTTCGCCGCCGCCGTCCGGCTCGGGATCGCCGCCCAGTACGGCGGCGACCCCGCGCACCTTCAGGCGGTGTCGGCCACCATGCCCGACGGCCAGAGCGACGGAACCCGCAACTTCGTGGTCGTCTACGACACCCAACCGCAGGGCACCGGCTACCTGCACCGCCTCGCCAGGCCGGAGGAGTTCCGCGGCGTCCTGGAACTGGCCCGGACGCGGATCGCCGACTGCGTCTGCCGCCACGAGGGCAGGGCGGTCTGCCACCGCTGCCTGCTGCGTTACGCCCGCAACGACGAGTTCGCGCTGATGAGCCGCGACGAGGCGCTGGGCATGCTGGACAAGCTCCTGGACACCTGGGACGTCGAGGAGGGCACCCGGACCGACGAGATCTCGCTGATCCACCAGGTGGAGAGCGAGTTGGAGATGCGTTTCCTGACCAAACTGCTGGCGCTCGGCGAGGCGCCCCACTCGGGCCTGCGCATCGACCGGCGGACCGATCACGACGGTGCCCGCATCGCCGACCTGCGGTTCGTCCGGGACGACGGTCGGGGCGTCACGCACTGGCAGATGAAGCTACAGAACACCGTCCGGGGCACCCGCCCGGACGTCCACTTCAAGCGCCTCGACGCGCCCTCGCCCGAGGTGGCCGTCTACCTCGACGGCTTCAAGTACCACGCCTCGTCCCAGTACAACCGGCTCGCCGACGACGCGGAGAAGCGGGCCCGGCTGCGCGCCCACGGCTACCTCGTCTTCGCCGCCACCTGGGACGACGTCAAGACGTGGGGCGGCACCGACGGGCAGGGCCGCTGGACCCCGTACGGCGGGGTCTGCAAGCAGGCGGCCCGGGAGAACTACCGGAGGTTCCTCCCCGGCGCGCACCCGGACGAGCTGGAGGAGACCATCTGGGTCAACCCGATCCAGCAGCTGATGCGCTTCCTCGCCGAGCCCGATCCGACCCGCTGGCAGCGTCGGGCCGAAGCGACCCTGGCGGGTCTGCTCAAGCAGGCGCGGGACAACACCGCCACCGACTCCGGCGGCGTGGCGGAGCGACTGCTGGCCGCGTTGCGCGGAGAACCACTGCCCGCACCGACCGCACGGCACATCATGATCGCGCGGGCCCGGGACAACGCGGACTGCCCGGTGACCGTCGTCGTCGACGGCCGCAGCAGACCCCTGCCGACCTGGTCGGCGCTTGCCGTCCTCGACGACCTGCCGGCAGCCGTGGCCGGGGCGGGACACAAGGAACGCTGGGCGGCCTGGCTGGCGTGGGGCAACGTCGTCCAGTTCCTCGGCAACGGCGGCGGTGACGCCGGTCAGCTCGCCGTCTCCGACCTCGACGCCTTCGAACCGGCCTCGATGGCCGTCACCGAGGGCACCGGGTTCGGGCCCGCCCACCGGGCGTTGCCGCTCGACGAGGAGACGGCGACCTGGCTCGGCGTCGTGACACCGCCGATGGCCACCGGGGCCGGGACGCTCGGCAGCGAGTCGCCGTGGCGGGACGTCCTTCGCTACCTGGACCCGGAGGAGCACACGCTGGACCAGCTCGTCCAGCAGCTCGCCCGGCAGGACCTGCCCGCACCGGTCGTCGGCTACGAGCTGGGCGACCAGGGTTGGCAGGCCGAGCTGGCGTGGCCGGAGCGGCGCATCGCCATCGTGCTCAGCGGCCCCTCCGACGACCCCGAGACCGAAGACCGCGACCGGGCCTACGCGCAGGCGGGCTGGCACGCCCGGACCGCCCGGGAATGGTCGGTCGACGAGCTGGCGGCAAAGATCAGAGCGTGGAGTGGGGGAGAACCGCGATGAGCACCGGGGCAAGCCTGCGGATGCTGGACCGCGCCGACAAGGAGGTCATGAAGCTCACCCGCGCCGACATCGGCGCGGTCTACGAGTTCATGCACAAGTTCCGGCACAACCCGGAGAACCCCGGGCTCAACCTCAAGGCGCTCAACAGCGACACCCGCCTGATGTCGGCCCGGGTCAACAAGGACTACCGGGCGCTGCTGCTGCACATCGCCGAACGCGACTACCTGCTCGTCGCGGTCAAGCACCGCGGGGAGGTGTATGACGACCTCGGCCGCTACGCGTACCGGATCAACCGGGTCACCGGCGGTATCGAGGTGGTCGACCTGGCTCCGCTCGGCGACAGCATCGTCGGTCGGGTGGTGCCGCCGGAGGCCGAAGCGGAACCGGCGCAGAAACCGCTCTTCGCGGCGTACGCCGACGCCCAGCTGCTGGAGCTCGGCGTCTCCGAACCGCTGCTGCCGCAGGTCCGGGAACTGACCACCGAGGCCGAGCTGCTGGAGCTGCTTGACCGGGCACCGCAACTCACCACCGACGTGCTCTTCGCGCTCTTCGACGGCACCCCCTACGACGAGGTGCTCCAGCAGGTCACCGACCCGGTGCGCGCCGACGATCCGGTCGACACGGAGGACTTCGAGGCCGCCGTCGAGCGCCCCGCCACCCAGGTGACCTCCGACGACGAAGCGTTGCAGGCGATGCTCGGCGAAGCGTTCGAGCGGTGGCAGATCTTCCTGCACCCCACCCAGCGCAAGCTGGTCGAGCGCCGGTACAACGGCCCCGCCCGGGTCGGCGGCGGTCCGGGCACCGGCAAGACCATCGTCGCCCTGCACCGGGTGGCGCACCTCGCCCGACAACTGCCACCCGGTGTGGACAAGCCGATCCTGCTCACCACCTTCAACCGGAACCTCGCCGCCGACCTGCGTACCCGGCTGATGGCCCTGGGTGGTCAGGAGCTCGTGTCGCGGGTCGACATCGTCAACATCGACCGGCTGGCCAGCCGGGTGGTGGCCGAGGCGAAGTCGGGCGGCGGCCGGCGCGTCGTGGACGACAACCGGGTGCCCGAGCTGTGGGCCGAATTCCTCGTCGAGACGGGGGAGACCGGTTGGGAGGCGGAGTTCCTCGCCGCCGAGTGGACCCAGGTGATCCTCGGCCAGGTGCTCAACTCACGGACGGACTACTTCAAGGCCCGCCGGCCCAACCGGGGCCGCAGCCTCACCCGGGCGGAGCGCGACCGGACCTGGCAGCTGACCGAGCGCTTCACCAGCTGGCTGGAGAACCGTGGCATCTGGACCTGGCGGCAGGTGGCACAGCGGGCCGCCCGCCTCGAAATGGACCGTACGGCCCACCACAGCGGTGCCGGTGGGGATCCGTCCGGCGGGTTCTACCGGCCGCGTTACCGTCACGTGGTGGTCGACGAGGCGCAGGATCTCAGCGCCGCCCACTGGAAGATGCTGCGCGCCATGGTCGCGCCCGAACCGGACGACATGTTCCTCACCGGCGACACCCACCAGCGCATCTACGACAACCACGTCACGTTGGGCAGCCTCGGCGTCAACATCCGTGGCCGGTCGTCGCGGCTGACGCTGAGCTACCGCACCACCCGGCAGATCCTCGCCGACGCCCTGCAGATCATGACCGGCGAGGTGTACGACGACCTCGACGGCGGCGAGGAGGACCTGGCCGGCTACCGCTCGTTGTTGCGCGGTGGCCGGCCGCACTTCCGTGGGGCACCGACCTGGGCGCAGGAGCGGGACCTGATCGTCGAGCAGCTGCGGAGCTGGGGCAACCCGACCGACGGCTCGGTGGCCATCTGCGTGCCGACGAAGGAGCTGGCGGCGGAGTTGATCAGCAGGCTGGAGACCGACGGGCTGCCGGTGGTGGAGATCGGGCCGGACGGCCCCAAGCAGCCTGACGGGATCCATGTCGGCACCATGCACCGGTTCAAGGGCCTGGAGTACCAGCGCATGGTCATCGCCGCGGTGAGTGACGGCCTCGTCCCCCGGCAGGTGATCAGCCGATACCGGGACACCGATCCGAAGCGCTATCAGCGTGAACGCCAACGGGACCGTTCCCTGCTCTTCGTGGCCGCCACCCGGCCCCGCGACGAGCTGACGGTGTTCTGGCACGGCACGCCAAGCCCGTTCCTGACCAGCCGCCTGGTGCAGCGCCAACCACCGTGAGTCCCGGCGGCGCCCTTCGCCCGCCACGGCCCACGTGGTGGGCCGCGTCGGGCGACCCGCGCGCAAGTAACGAACATTGGTGAACTTCGATGCATTCTGGACCTTCACCTGGCGCGCCCCCGTAACACTGCCCTACCGTCGGGGCATGGTCTCGCGTCGATCGGTCCTGCGGGCGGTACCGCTCGCGGCTGCTGCCCTCACCGCCGCCCCAGGTCATCCCCGTTGGCTCACCGGGTCGTCCACGTCGACGGATCCGGTCCGCGTACCCCCGGACCCGGCCACGACCGAGGCCGCCGCGACCGCGGTACGCGGCTTCACCGCCGACCTCTACCGCACGATCGCGTCGAGCCACGCGGGCGGCAACGTGGTGTGTGCGCCGTACTCGGTTCAACTGGCGCTCGCGATGGCCAGGGCAGGCGCCGGATCGACCACTGCGGACGAGATGGATGCCGTGCTGCACGCGCCGCATCCGCGACCCGGCGCGCTCGACAGCGGGCTGAACACCGTCGACCAGTCGCTCGCCGCGCGGTTCCAGGGTGGCGACGGAGTGCGGCAGCCCCGGGTGACCACGGCCAACGCCGTGTGGACCCGGCTCGATCTGGGCCTGCGGTCCGGGTTCCGGGACACCCTGGCCGGCTACTACGGCGCGGTCGCGCACCCGGTGGACTTCCGTGGTGCGCCGGAAGCGGCCCGCCAGGAGATCAACACCTGGGTGTCCGACCGGACCAACGCGAAGATCCCGGAGCTGTTGGCCCCGGACTCGGTGCGCACCGACACCAGCCTGATGCTGACCAACACGGCCTACCTCAAGGCGGCCTGGTACTACCCCTTCCGGGCGTCGGCCACCGTGGAGGAACCGTTCACCCGGGACGACGGCACGGTCGTCCAGGTGCCGATGATGCGCGGCCCGTTCGACCGGATGGGGCACGTCCTGGGCGACGGTTGGCGGGCGGTCGACGTGCCGCTCGCGGGCGACGGGCTGGCCATGGCCATCGTCATGCCGACCCGCGACAACCTCGCCGCGGTCGAGGCGAACCTCGACGCGGCGTGGCTGGGCGCATTGTTCACCGGCTTCCAGTTCACCGACATCCAACTGCGGATGCCCCGGTGGACGTTCCGCCTGCCGGCCCAGTTGGGCGCGGCGCTGAGCGGGCTCGGCATGCCCACGGCGTTCACGTCGTACGCCGACTTCACCGGCATGAGCACCACCGACCCGGCGCTGTGCATCGACGACGTGGTGCACGAGACGTTCATCGGGGTGGACGAGAAGGGTGTCGAGGCGGCAGCCGCGTCGGCAGTCATCATCCGGCCGCCGTCGATCCCGCAGGGACCGCAGTTCTTCGTGAACCGGCCGTTCCTGTACGTCATCCATGACCGGTTCACCGGCGTACCGCTGTTCCTCGGCCGGGTCCACGACCCGCTGGCCACCGGCCCAGCCTGACCGGGTGCTGCCCGCCGAGGTGACCGGAGGTCGGCCGCGTTTCAGGTCGAGAGGGGCCGGTCACGGCGGGCGTCGGCCAGCACCTCGGCCCACCATCGCAGCTCGGTCAGGCTCGCGGTCAGGCCACGGGTGAGGTCCGCGTCCGGCGCGTACCGGCCCTGGCCGTCGAGGGATGCCCACGGCTCCCGCAGGCCCGTGACTCGGCGGGTCGTCACGACGCTCAGTTCGGCCAGCACCCCGCGCAGGTGCTCGATCGCGGCGTGCCTGCCCTGCGCGCCGTAGGCCACGATGGTCGCGGGCTTGAGGCGCCACTCACCGTAGTGCCAGTCGATCAGGCGTTTGAGCGAGGCAGGGTAGCTGTGGTTGTACTCCGGCGTGACGAACACGAACGCGTCGGCTGCGGCTATCCGGTCGGCGATCTCGCTTTTCGGCCCGCCGCCGGGAAAGAGAAGGCTGTCGTCGGGCAGGGTGACGTCGGCGACGTCGATCCGGTCGACCTCGATCGACGTGTCCAGGGCGGCGGCGACCCAGCCGGCGATCGTCGGGCCCATCCGTTCCCTGCGGACGCTGCCCGAGATCACGGCGACGCGCAGTCGGACGGGGACTGTGGCGGCGGATGGGCTGCTGTGGTGGTCGGTCGACGTAGTCAATGCTCGTAAGAAGCCAGACGGGTCTGACACCCGTCCAAACCACCCCTGAACTGTGCCATCCCACCTGGCCAAGTCGACGAGGAGACGGCCGGAGGTCAACGCCGGTCAGGCCGGGGGATGCCCCGTAGGTGCCAGGTGAGGGCGAGGGTTAGGAGTGCGATGGCAGTGGTGACCCAGTAATTGGTGTGCCAGGAACGGCCAGTGGCGAACTCGTCGGTGAGAACCGAGTTCGGTACTGCGTGCTGGGCAACCACGAAGCCCGCGAAGAGTGCTGGCGTAACCACGGCGGAGGCTAGCGGGCCGAGAGCCAAGCACAGGATGGCGCCAATGCATGAGAAGGCGGCCACGTTGCCGATCAGCCCGTGCAGGGGTGGAAACTGTTCGCCGGGGTGCCTGAGAATGATCGCCAAATACCACGCCGGCAAAACGGCCAAGGGCGCGGCGAGCGTGGCCACAGAGTAGGCCATGTGTCCGAGCCGGGCCGACAGTCGGGCGGTGAATTCGCGGCCATGAAACTGCGGGATGGTGATGGCGGGGAGGACGCTGGCCAGTGCGACCGCGACGATTTCCGGGGTGCCCACGCCCCGGGGTGGTAGGTCGAACACGACGCTTACCGAGAGGCTCAGTTCGGGAAACAATACCGTGAACAGCAATGCGACAAGGGTGACGGCTACCGCGAGTGGGCCACCACGGACGTGCCACAGCCCTGCAGCGCGGCTTCGCATTACCTGAGAGCTGCGGACAGGCGGCACGAGGTAATCAACTCCTGGTTGACCTGGACGAATGCGCTGATTTGCTCGGCGTTCATGGTGGTCAGCTTTCGCGCTGCCGGTGGTGGTTCGTCGGGACCATAGGCGCCTGCCAGGTCTTCGAATCCGGCTAATTGAACAATTCGCGCATAGAGAACGGTGGCGGTGTCGTAGCTTTCGGTGGTCCGGCCGGGCTGGAGGCAGCCGCCGAGCGTGATGGCTTCGCTTACCTGGAGGGCAACTTGGGCGGGAATGGTACTGGCGAGGAGTCTTCGGTCCTGGGGACTCGGGTCCAGGTTGATGAGGGCCTCTCCAGGGCCTGGGGTGTCGTGATCGGACGCGGCAAAATCCGTCACCTGGTGCAGGATCGGTGCGAGCCCGGCAGCACGCAGCCGTGTCACGACATCGACGGTGCTGGCCATAGCCGGCTGGTTCGCCGTGTGCAGGCACACCTCTGTGCCATCGACTTGCTGGCACACGCGTGAGACGGGACGGTCCACCACAGTCAACGCAGGGCGCCACGCGAAGGCGATTGCAGCTAGGGCACCCACCACGGCCAGCCACGTGAGAAGGGGCCGGCCCTGTCGGCGGACTGACCCGCGGGATGCAGCCCACGATGCGAGAGAGGCGGAAAGCAGGCAGATGCCGATGGAAGCGACAACGGCGAAGACGGCGGTCGCGGGGTTCATCTCGAATCTGGGCGAGCTGGGAGTCCACTGGCGTACTGGCAGCAAGAGCCCGATCGGCATAAACAGCGGCTCATTTGGCAAGCCCATTACAGCGAAGGCTAGAACAGCGACCGCGGGAGCAATCACCCAGTGCCGTACGGCAGCACCAACGCAGAATCCGATGACCGCCAATGTGGTCACACCGGCCAAACCGACTACCACGTCCCGGACTGCTAACGCACCGGCGGTCGCTTGTCGCGCCGCGGCGAGATGAACCGGGACCAACCCGAGGGCATGGCCCAGGCAGAGCCACACCGCCAGGGCAAGCCCATGGACGAGGAACAGACCGGCGCCCACCCTCGGCCGCAGTACTGCGGCCACCGGAGAAGCCTTGGGGAAGTATGTTGCTCCGAGCGCAGCGGCTACACCGGCTACCAACGATCCGGGGATCCAGAGCGACTCGTGCCACGAGGTGGCGACGGTCGACCAAGTGACGTAGTCGGATCCGACTACATCCCTGGTGGCCAGAAACGAACCGGTCGCCATGAGAGCGCCTGCGGCCGGGAACACCCACAGGGGTCCGGGCCAACCGAACAACAGGCGCAGGCGATTCACTCGGAACCGCCGAGGGACACGATCAGATCATCGTAGGCCCGCTCGAACGGCGACCCAGGGCGGCCATCGTCAGACGCCTCGGGAATGGTCAGCTGCGAGATCGGGCCCTGGTACTGAATCTTTCCGTCTACCAGGACACCGACCGAGTCCGCGAGGTGCTCGACATCCTCGGTCATGTGCGTCGACAGCACCACCGGCCGCTCGGTGGCGAACTGCTGAATCACCTGCCGTACCTTGAGCCGCTGCCCCGGGTCGAGACCCACAGTGGGCTCGTCGAGGATGAGAATGCGCGGATCATGCACAATTCCGGTGGCCAGAGCTACCCGTTGCCGCTGCCCGCCGCTGAGGGTGCGGATCCTCCGAGAGGCCAGGTCCAAAGCCTGCATCTTGCTCAAGGCTGCCTCGACTGCCGCGTCCGTCCGCGCCGCTTCCATCCCGCTCAGCCAGGCCGCGTAGGCGACGAGGTCGCGCACCCTGGCCAAACCCGGAAGCGACGGGTTCTGCGGTACGTACCCAAGCACCTCCTGAGCCGCCTTACCGTCACTGACGTCCCGGCCGTCGATGATCACTTCACCATGGCTGGGCCGTGCCAGACCCACCATGCACTTGATCAATGTAGTCTTTCCCGACCCGTTCGGACCCAGCAGGGCGGTCACCCCCGGACCGATCGTCCAGGAGGCGCCGGTCAGAGCCCGACGCCTCCCGTACGAGAATGACAGGTTTCGAACCTCAACGATCCCGGTCACTCAAACCTCTTGCCCTTGTAGTAGTGAGACTCGCAGTGTAGTCAGCAGCGGGTGGCGCCCGACGAAGACGCATACGCCCCAGTGCTTGATCTGAAGTCAGAGTAGTAGGTACCACGGCCGTTGCCGCAGGACCCGTCGACCGTTTTGGTGCCCCAGCCACCACCAGAGATTGAACCGACAGTGTCGTCGGGCCAGTTGTTCCGGTCCTCCCTGATCCGACCCTCGCCATCGAGCGTGTTGGAGCAGCCCGAACGACCTACGACCGCGTCGTTGTTCGAGTTCGGCGTGTCGACCCGTAGGGTACACGCCCGAACTGAGGATGAATCAGCCATCGCCACTCCAGCCCCCACGCCAACCAAGCCGAAAGCCGCAACGCCGATGATCAACACCTGTGGAATTCTCCGCATGAAACTCTCCAGATTCGGTAGTTTTGCAGTGCCACAAAGATCAGTAGTAGTGGTGCAGTGACTGCACTCTTTTTGGGTGCGACTCCTTCGAGAGATGCACCATTAGCGGCGACAGCGTCGGCCCTCTATATAGGGCGGAGAGCGCGCGATGAGGGGACCACCTCCTGAGTCGGATCGCATCTCGTCACACAGTCGAGGCACCGTTGAGAGCAACACAACGGGAACCGTCCGACAATTCGCTCAACACGGAGCAGGGCCCACCACATTCCGATCATGACTGGGACAATCCAGTAACGACAGATCGACCCTTACCACCCCCGCGATAAGCTCGATAGACATCGACGTCCGAATAACTTTAACCGTCGATCAAGGCCTATCATCAGGCTTCCACATCTAAGCACGATAATCAATCCCGCGGGTCCAGGCAGAGGAAGGCAGAGGACACGCCGAGTTGCCGAGTTGGCCACCTGGGTGCGCACACATGATCAACCGTCGCTGACGGGCGGCAACGCTCACGCTTGTACTGGTACTCAATACTAGGCACGAACCAGACGGGCGCTCTACGTCGCCCTCCCCCCGATCTCCAACCATGATCTTTTCCGGGTGGAAGCAATGGCGGCTGCTGTGTCGGATCACGACAACCTGGAAAGATCCACGGGTCGGAATTGCCGCCCGATACTGGGTGCGTGAGGGTGAGGGCCACGGCCCAATGGCGCTTCTTTAAGGGATCACATCGCCAGGGCGAAGTACATGGTCAGCCGGGCCGGCAACGACCGTTTCCGCTGCTCCCGCGCCTGCGCCTGATCAACCACCGCGTCCACCAACTCCGGCGGGAACGTCTTGGTCAACACCCCGATCGCCACCCGATCCGGTAACCGATCCCGCGCTGCCTTGACGATACGAGTCACACCAGCCACAGGGAAGATCATAGCCCACCATGGACCTAAGGAAGCGCCATTGGGGCCACGGCCGTTGACCGTTGCGGCCGGCGTGTGTCGAGGAGGGCATCGACTTGCGCGTGGCGAGCGACCCGTTCGGGTACGGGTAGTCATGCCTGCGCGAGTGCCTTCAAATCCAGCCACGGCACAGGTTCGCGAGTCAGGACGGCCGCCGTTAACCGCCGAGGAGCGCCGGAAATTTCGGTGCTCTAGCCACCGACGCGGCCTGCCAGCACCGAGGCAATGATCGCGTTTCACATTGACCGGTTTGGGCCAGGTCTGGGCCACGCCAGATTTCCGACGGGGCGGTGACCCGGCCGGCTGGGCAATGTTGACAAGGTGGTGAGTACGGGTCCCGAGCCACTCGGCGGGACTCCGAAGTGCCGTGCGGAGGTGTTCCAGCGCGCGGGCGGTCTGACTCTTGACCGTGGTCATGTCCGAGACGGTGCAGGTTCAACATATGTTGAAGTCAAGCCCTCGGGGTGCCTATCCTGCGGTCATGACAGCTCTCGGACGGTCCACCCGGACGTTCAGTGTGAGTGAGGTCGCCGTTGACGGCGGCGTCGCGCCCTCCGCCGTGCGGTTCTACGAGAACCACGGGGTCATCACGGCGGTACGCACTTCGGGCAACCAACGTCGCTTCGACGAATCCGCCGCGTGCCGGATCCAGGTGGCCAAACTCGCCCAGCGGGCGGGCCTGAGTGTGCGCGAGATCGCCGCACTCTTTGCCGACCTGTCGGCCGACCCGACGCCCGAGGAGTGGGCGGGTGTCGCCGGTCGGCTGGTGGCCGAGGTCGAGGAGCGGGTACGCAAGCTCAAGGCGCAACTCGCGGCGATGGAGTCGGGAGCCAAGTTGTGCGAGATCGGGCGGGACGACCCCGCACGATGATCCGTCCGTGAGCGACTGTCGTCGCGCACTTGACTTCGACATATGTTCAACGCTGATCGTCGGGGGATGAACGATTCCCGAACCGAGGTCCCGTCGTCCGCCCAGACGCTCGCCGCCCTCGTCGAGACGGCCACGATCGTCGGCCTGGGCACCAGCACCCGAGCGGCGACCGAGACCTTCCGCCTGGTCGAGGAGACCACGCACGCGCTGATCGAGCACGGTTTCCGGGCCGTCGCGTTGCTGGAGAACGAGCGGGTCGGCCACCTCTACGACCGGTATGTCCGGGGCGAGGACGTCGACCTCGACCGGGCGCTCGCCCAGGCGTGGGGTCCGTGGCGGACGGTCGAGATGCGCGACGCGCTCGCCCGGTTGCGCCGGCTCAACGAGCGCCACCGCGACGATCCGGTCCGCATCGTCGCCGTCGACGGGCGACGTACGTTGCCCGCCGACTACGACCGCGTCGTGGCGCTGCTCGCCCCGGCGGAGCCGGCGACGACGGCGCGGATCGGCGAGATCTTCGGCATCATCCGCACCGCCCACGACAACGGTGAGCACGTCCAACGGCTACGCGGCGCCCACCCGGGCGTGCCGTTCGTCGAACTCGCCCGGGACGCCCGTGACCTGGCCGCCCAGCTGGACGCCGGTCCGGCCCGCGACGAGGCGGTGCGGCTGATCGAGATGATCGTCGACTTCCACGCGAACGCCATCGGTGCCGGATACGACCCGGAACGGGAGGAGCGCGCCGCAGCCGAGCGGCTTCTGGATCATCAGCGGCGCACCGGTGACCGCGTCGTGCTGTGGGAAGGCGCCGCCCACGTCGCGGCTCACGGCAGCACCATGATGGGGGCGCATCTCAGGGCGGCCATGGCCGACGGGTACGCGGCCGTCCACATCACCTTCGGCGACGGCCGGATCCCCGACACCGACATCCCGCGCCCCAGCCCGACATCGCTGGAGGCGCTGCTGCTCCAGGGCGGTGGTGAACGGATCATCGACCTGCGCTCCGATGTCCCCGCCGACCTCGCCGACCGGCTCGCACAGCCGTGGCGGACCCGACTGATCTCCGGTCTCTACCAGGCGGACCATGACGAGGAGCACTACTACGAACTGCCCGGCCTGGCCGGCAGCTTCGACGCGATCGCCTTCATCCCCAGGGTCACCGCGATTCACCCGTTGCCGGACTGAAAAGCGACACACCTGGCGGGTGCAGCGGGCCGGCGGCGGAGGGTCTCGGTAGGGTGCTGCGGGACGAGACCGCCGCCGGAGGGACGAGATGACCGAGCAGCCGTCGAGGCCCACCTTCGGGCTGGACGAATTCGGGCTCGACGACCGGATGCGGTTGTTCGGTTATGTCACGGCGGAGAACCGGTTCGCGTACCGCTGGCTGTTGCGCGCCTTCGAGGCGGCGCGCTCCACCTATCACGTCATGCTGCACACCGCCGAGGTGGCCGCGACGCTGGGCGCGCTGCACGAGGCGGACCCGGACTGCCCGGACCCGGCCGAGCTGGAGCTGCCTCGGCTGCTCGACGCCCTGGTCGAGTGGGGGGTCCTCGACCGGGGCCAGGACGGCACCCGGGCGAGCACCCTCGCCGAGTACCGCAACCGCCATTCGGTCTACCAGTTCACCGAGGCCGGCTACCGGGCCCACCGGGCGGTGGAGGCGGTCCTGACCGCGACGATGGACGACAGCACGCTCTCCCGCCTGGTCTTCGCTGACCTGCTCGCCGACCTGGCCGCGCTCGCCGCGGCCAACGAGGCCGGCGACGCCGAGGAGGTCTACCGGAAACTCGACCGCCTCGACCGGGCGCTGGCCGACATCGCCGAGCGGGCGGCCCGCTTCTACCACATGCTCGGTGACCTGAGCCGCACCAACGACGTACGCCCGGAGGCGTTCCTCGCCCACAAGGATGCCCTGCTGGCCCATCTGCGGGACTTCCACGACGAGTTGCAGCGCTACACGCCGCGGCTGCGGGCGGCGGTGCACGACGTGGAGGCGACCGGCCTGGAGCGCCTGGTCGAGGCGGCGGCCGAGGCGGACGAGCGGATCTTCCACACCCCGAAGCAGCGTCTGGAGGACTGGCGGCGCCGGTGGCATGGGCTGCGGTCGTGGCTGGCGCCGCCGGGCGCCGAGGAGACCAGCGAGGCCGACCGGCTCGCCGACGCCACCATCGCCGCCATCGGCGACGTGTTGGCGCTGCTGCGGCGGGTCACCGAGGCCCGCCGTGGCGGGGTGAGTCGCGAGTCGCAACTGCGCCATCTCGCCGCCTGGTTCACCCGGGTTCCGTCGCAGGACGCCGCCGACGCGCTCTTCGACGCCGTGTTCGGCCTGGGCGCTCCCCGGCACGTCGCGGTGACCCACGCCGATCCGGAGGCGATCCCGACCCGGCTGTCGTGGTGGGAGTCACCGGCGGTGGAGCTGTCGCGCACCCTGGTCGCGACCGGCCGGGAACCCGGCCAGGGGCGGGCCGGCCGGCCCGGATCGACCGTAGCGACGACCGCCGGCACCGGCTGCGCGCCGACCAGCTGGCCCGCGAGCGCCGACTCGCCGACGCCGCCGCCGTCCTGGCGACGGAGGACCTCGACGGGCATCGGCTGGACGCGGAGCAGACCACCGTGTTGCTGCGGCTGCTCGACATCGCCCTCGCCGCGCGGGTCGGCGCGGCCCGGGCGGTGCCGCTCGCCGCCGCCGGGCACGGCGTCCGGCTCACCCTCACTCCGACGCCGGGCCGTTTCACCACCGTACGCACCGCCGCGGGCCGGCTCCTTCTCGACGGGTACGCGCTGAGCGTGGCCGCCGCCGGCCACACCGCCGTGCACCGCCGGGAACTGGTCACGGCATGAGTGAGCGTCAGCGAGTGAATCGTCGGCTCAGTGCGGTGGTGCCTCGTGCTGGCACGGAGCGCAGCGGAGTGCCGGCATGAGCGATCCGGTTCGGCATCGGTTCGCCGCTGACCTCACCGAGTTGGAACTCGCCGACTACCAGCGGGCCGTCCGCCTGGTGCTGCGGCATCCCCTGATCACCTCGACCTGGCCGGACGAGCGGGCGCTGCCCCGGGTGCGGCGGTTCGCCTCGACGCTGCGCCGGGACCTCTCCGAGGCGTTCGGGTACCGGCTGGAACTGCACGGCGGCACGGCTCGGCTGGTCCGGGCGAAGGACCGCCTGGACCCCACCCAGCCGGCCCGGTCGCGGACCGGCCGGCAGTTCGACCGACGGCGGTACGCGTACCTCGCGCTCTGTCTCGCGGTGCTGGGCCGGGCCGGTGTCCAGATCACCCTCAGCGAGCTGGCGGACTCGGTGGCCGCCGACGCGACCCGGATCAGCGGCCTCGGCCTCGATCCGGACCACGGTACCGACCGGCGGGCGTTCGTCGACGCCGTCGGCTGGCTCGAGGAGCGGGGCGCGCTGCGGCTGGCCGACGGTTCCAGTTCGGCCTGGGCCACCGACCCGGGAGCCGGCGAGGCGCTGTACGACGTGGCACGCGACGTGATCGTCGCGTTGTTCCGCCCGGCCCGGGTGCTGCAACACGTCGGCTCGGTGGAGGGGCTGCTGGACCGGTCGTTGGCCAGCAGCGGCAACGCCGAGCGCCGGCGGACCGCGCAGGTGGCCCGCCGGACGGTGGTGGAGTCCCCGGTGGTCTACCTCGGCGACGTCGACCCCACGGTCGCCAACCATCTGCGGGGTACCGCCCTCGCCGCCGACCTGGCCCGGCTGACCGGCTTGCGGTTGGAACGGCGGGCCGAGGGCGTGCTGCTGGTGGACACCGCCGGCTTCACCGTGGAGCGGTTCCCCGGCACCGGGTCGGTGGCGCAGGCGGCCGTGCTGCTCGCCGTCGAGCTGGCCGACCGGGCCCTCGACCCGGACGGTCGCCGCGTCCGGCGGCTGGCCGCACCCGACGAGACCGCCCGGCAGCGGATGCTCGTCGGGCAGGTCGACGCCGGCCTGCCCACCGACACGTTCGTCCAGCTCGAAGACGAGGTCGGGCCGCACGCTCCCGGCGAGCCGGAGGGGACGCCGGGGGTGCCCGACGAGAGTCGGCTGCCGCTGGTGACCGACAGCTTCCTGCGCGACGCGGTGGCGGAGATCCTGCGACGCTACGGGTCGGCGTTCGGTGCCCAGTGGCACGCCGACCCGCAACGGCTGGGCAGCGAGGCGATCGCGCTGCTGGAACGGTTCGGCGCGGTCATCCGGGTACCGGGCGGCGTGCTGGTCCGGCCGCTGGTCGGTCGCTACCGCAACACCATCGCGGCGGTCAGGCAACGCGCCGCCGCCGAGCCCGAGCCCCTCTTCTGACCCCGGGAATCCGCCGTGATCGAACAACGCGCCGTCCGCCGCTTCACGCCCACCCGGGCGGGAATCATCAACCTGTGGGACTACCGCGACGAGGAGTTCCTCTTCGTCGACGGGTGGCTGGTGCTGCGCGGGCCGAACGGTTCCGGCAAGACGAAGGCCCTGGAGGTGCTCTTCCCGTACGTGTTGGACGGGCGGATCGAGCCGCGTCGGCTCAACCCGTTCGCCAGCGAGGACCGGACGATGAAGTCGAACCTGCTCTACCGGGGGCAGGAGGTGGCCCACTCGTACGTGTGGATGGAGTTCGGCAACGGCGAGACGTACGTGACGGTCGGGATCGGGTTGCGCGCCCACCGGCACGTCGACCGGGTGACCCGCTGGCACTTCGTCACCGACGGTCGGGTCGGGGTCGACTTCGCGCTGCTCGACGCCGACGACCGGCCGCTGACCCGGCGGGATCTGATCAACCTGCTCGGCGCGGACGCGGTGCGGGACTCGCCGGAGGAGTACCGCCACCTGGTCGACACCCGGCTGTTCGGTCTCGGCCCGGCGCGCTACGAGCAACTGCTCGACCTGGTGCTGACACTGCGCAAGCCGCAGCTGGCCAAGGATCTCAACCCGGTCGAGCTGTCCCGCACCCTGCAACGCGGGCTGCGCCCCATCGAGGACCACCTGCTCGTCGAGGCCGCCCGCTCGTTCGACGACATGGAGGCGGTCGCCCGTACCCTCGAAGGGTTGGCCGCGGCGGACGGTGCCACCGCCGCCTTCCTCACCGTCTACTCCACCTACCTGCGGACCCACGCGCGGGCCGCGGCCGACCAGTTGACCGCCCGCCGCGACGCGATCGCCGGCCGGTCCCGGGCGCTGGCCGAGGGCGTGCGGAGGCCGCGACGGCCGGCGAGGCGGAGGCGACGGCCGGCGCTGCCCTGCGAGGCGTCGAGGGGGAGCCGGGCCGGCTGCGGTCACACCTGGACCGGTTGAAGAGCTCGGCGGCGTACCAGTCCCACGAGCAGCTCGCCGACCTGGAACGGCACGTGCACGACCTGGTGGAGGCGGCCGAGCGGGCGAGCCGTTCGGTCGCCGACGAGCAGGCGGCCACCATCCGGCGGCGCGGCGAGTGGGAGCGGGCGGTGACGGCGACCCGGGACGCCCGGTCGGCGGCGGACCGGCTCGCCGCCGAGCTGCTGCTCGACGCCGAGGCGGCCGGCATCCCGTGGTCCGCCGGGGAGAACACGGCCGAGGGGTTGGCCATCCGGCTCACCGCCCGCGCCGGTGCCCGGCGCGACGACGTGCGCGCCGTGCGGGAGCAGGCGGCCCGGCAGGCCCAGGCTGAGCGTGACCAGATCCGGTCGGCCGCCGAGGCCGCCGCCGCGGCGGACGCGGTGGCCGCCGCCGAGCAGGCCGAGCAGCACTCGGAGCAGGCGGTCGCCGACGCGCGGGCGCAGGTGCGCGCCGACCTCGACCGGTGGGCGCGGCAGCACCACGACCTGCTGCCCGACCTCGACCGGCCGGACCTTCCGGCCGTGCTCGCCGGTGCCGTCGATGCCGTCGGCGAACCCGGCGCGGCGACCCTGCGGGAGCTGTACGCGGACACGACCGCCCCGGCGGTCGACCGGCACCGGGATCGGCTGGCCGGACTGGGCGCCCAGCGGACGGTGTTGACCGGTCGCCGGGCCGAACTGGCCGCCGAACGGGACCGGATCGGCGCCGAGCAGGATGACGCTCCGCCGGCCCCGGTGACCCGGGCCGCGCCGCGTGCCGACCGGGCGGGTGCGCCCCTGTGGCGGTTGGTCCAGTACCGCGCGTCGGTGCCCGCCTCCGACGCCGCCGCCATCGAGGCGGCGCTGCACGCCGCCGGACTGTTGGACGCGTGGGTGCACCCGGACGCGGACGCCGCCGCCGCCGCGGTGGCCGGCGACGACCTGGACGGCTACCTGCTGCCCCTGCCCGCGCAGCGCCGACCGGCCGGCGCCACCCTCGCCGACGTGCTGGTCGCCGAGGATCAGGACGCGGTGCCCGCGCAACGGATCGGCGACGTGCTCGCCTCGGTGGCGTTGGCCGACGTGCTGGGCCCGGCGAGCGTGGTGGGCCCGGAGAGCATCGCCGCCGTGACGATCGGCGCCGACGGCCGGTACGCCCAGGGCGTCACCGCGGGACGGTTCGCCAAGGACCGTTGCGAGTTCATCGGCGCCACCGCCCGCGCGGCCCGTCGCGCCGCCCGGGTGGCCGAATGCGACCGGCAGCTCGCCGCGCTCGACGCCGAGCTGCGGACGCTCGACGGGGAGCGGGCGACGATCGACCGCCTGCTCACCGCCGTGGCCACCGCCGCCGGGCAGCTGCCGTCCCCCGTCGGGATCCACACCGCACTGCGGAACCTGGAACGGGCGGCCACCATGCTGCGCGGCCGGCAGGAGGCGGCGGCGGTGGCCAACGCGCGACTGGACCAGGCGCTGGCCGAACGCGCCACCGCGGAGGCCGCGCTGCGCCGGGCCACGGCGGAGCGGTCCCTGCCCTGGGCCGGCTGGAGGCCACCGCCGACGCGGTGGACCGGTTCGAACGACGCGGGCTGCGCCTCGACAGCGCCCACCCGGCCGTGGCGCGCGCCGACGAGCAGGAGGAACAGGCGCAGCAACGCCACGACGAGGCCGCCGACCGGTTGCTGGCGGCCGAGCAGGCGGCCCGCGTCGCCGCCGACCGGCACCGGGAGAAGGCCGAGGCATACCAGACCCTGCGGGTCAGCATCGGTGCCGAGGCGGAGCGGGTGCTGGCCGACGTGGCCCGGACCGCCGACGAGATCGAACGGGCCGAAGCCGCCGTGGACCGCGTCCGGACCGAACTGAGCGCCGCCCAGCAGCGCCGGGCCGCCGCGGTGACCCGGGTCGAGTTGAGTGAGCAGGCGGTCGCCGCGGCGGTCACCGAGGCGCACCAGGACGCGCTGCGGCTGCGGCCGTACGCCCGACCCGACCTGCTGGGGTTGCTTCGCTGCCCGACGGAGCTGCGGTGGCCGACCCGGGTGACCGACGACGCGCCCGGCGCCGAGCTGGCGCCGGAGGTGGTCGGCCTGCACGAGGCGATCCTCACGGCGACCCGGGAGCTGAGTCCCACCGAGACGTCGCTCAAGCAGAGCGCCACCCGGCTCACCACCGCCCTGACCGAGTTGCAGGCGCAGTTGCCGGCGGCCGGGCTCGACCAGCGTCCGGAATGGGACACCGACGACGGGGTGATCCTCGTCCGGGTCGCCGACGAACAGGGGCTCACTCCGGTCGCGCACTTCGCCGACCGGATCGCCGCCGAGCGGCGGGACCAGGAACAGCTGCTCACCGACGCCGAGCAACGGGTCCTGGAGGACGCGCTGCTCGGCCAGCTGGCCCGGCAGATCCACCACCGCACCATCGAGGCCCGCGACCTGGTGGCCGCGATGGACACCCAGATGCGGGCCCGACGGATGTCCAGTGGACTCACCGTCGGCGTCGGCTGGCGGCTCGCCGACGACCTCGACGACCAGCAGCGGGAAGTGTGCAAACTGCTGGAGAAGGACCCGGCCCGGCTGGGTCCGGCGCCGCTGACCACCATGCGTCGGCACTTCGCCGCCCGGATCAAGGCGGCCCGGGCGCTGTACCCCGAGCGGCCGTACCGGGATCTGCTCGCCGAGGTGCTCGACTACCGGCAGTGGCGGACCTTCGCGTTCACCCTGCACCGGGCGGGCGGCGGCACCGAGGCGCTGACCCGGTCCCGCCACAGCCAGCTCTCCGGCGGCGAGCAGTCCGTGTCGCTGCACCTGCCGCTCTTCGCCGCCGCGAACGCGCTGTTCGGCTCGGCCCGCCCGGACGCGCCTCGGCTGTTGGGCCTGGACGAGGCGTTCGCCGGCGTCGACGACACCGGCCGGGGCGAGCTGATGGCGCTGGCCAAACAGTTCGACCTGGACCTGTTCATGACCGGGTACGACCTGTGGGCCACCCACCCGGCCGTCAGCGGGGCGGCCCACTACGACCTGTCCCACTCGGCGACCGAGCACGCCGTGTCCAGTCTGCTGCTGGTCTGGGACGGATCGGTGAACGTCGCCGACTTCGACGGGACGCTGGCCCGCGCGCTGGGCTCACCGGAGACCCGCCGCGCACCGGCCGCCGCCCGTACCGGCGTCGCCGCCTCCCTTCTCCTCGACGTCGCCGACCAGTGACCACCGAGCCGTCCCAGCCGCTGCCCCCGCCGCCGGACCGGCGGCGGCTGTCGGAGCATCCGGGCTGGCGGCGGCTGTTGGCGGCGGCGCGGCGCAGCCTCGAACGCGGCGGGGGGCGGCTCGACGGCGCCGTGACGCTCCAGTCACCCACCGACGACGAGCGGGTCGTCGTCATCGGGATCACCGGTGCCCACCGGTCGGCCGGTGCGGCCCGGCTGAGTGTGCGGCTGACCGATGTGGACGAGCAGCTCCGGGCGGTCCACGGGGTGGGGCTGCGGGAGCTGCTGGCCTCGGCGGCACCGCTGCGTAACCGTGCCGCCGAGGCGAAGCGGGACGCGGTGGCCCGGGACGCGCTGCTCGACCTGGCCGCCGACGGCCGGCACGCCACCGCCGGCTGGTACGCCGAATGGCTCGACGGGATGCGCCGCGACGGCACCCTCACCCGGGTCGTCCGGGCCGGGCTGCCGTTCGGGGACGTGCTGCGGGTGCTGGACGCCCTGCCGGCGCCGGACGAGCCGATCCCGGTCTTCGCCGACCGGGTGCTCGACGACACCAAGGCGCTCAGCGAGGGCCCGTGCGCGGCCTGGTGCTCCGGGCCCTCGCCGCCTGGCAGCTGGTGCCGGTGCCGACCGGCGGCGAGCCCGAGCGCGCGCTGTGGGAATCCGTCGGACTCGTCCCCGACGACTTCGCCAGCCAGGTGCTGGTCCTCAACATCACGGCCGACGGCGGCCCGCTCGGCCGGTGGCTGACCGAGGCCGCCGCCGTCGGCGAGCCGATCCGGATCACCCTGCACCAGCTGCGTCGCTTTCCGCTGGCGGTGACCGCCGACGAGCTTTTCGTCTGCGAGAACCCGGCCGTGCTCCGGGCCGCCACCACCGCGCTCGGCGCGCAGTCGCCACCGCTGGTCTGCACCGAGGGCGTGCCCTCGGCGGCGGTGCACACCCTGCTGCGCGCGGCCGGCGGCACCGTGATCAGGTGGCGCAACGACCTGGACTGGACGGGCGTCCGGCTGACCGCCGCCGCCCTCGACCGCTACCCGACGGCGGTGCCGTGGCGGATGAGCGCCGCCGAGTACACCCCGGCGGCCGGTTCCGGTCCCGCGCTGGTCGGTGTTCCCACCGCCACCGGTTGGGACCCTGCGCTCGCCGACGCCATGCATCGGGCCGGCCGGGCCGTGATGGAGGAACGCCTGATCGGTCTCCTGCTCGACGACCTGCGCGACGCGGGCGCGACGGATCGTCGGCCCGGCATGACTTCCAGGATCGGGGGCCTACCCGAGTCTGCGGATCACCCGGCGGCTGAGCGGGATCAGCCAGGCGGTGGCGCAGGCCAGGCCGGCGAGCAGGTGGGCCGTGTCGGTGGCGGGCCAGGATCGCACGATCCAGTACGTGGGCAGGGGCGCGAGTAGCCAGCCGGCCGGTCCGGTGAGCCACCATGCCGCGATCGGCAGGTACGCGGGTAGCGCCAGGAGCTTGTCGGCGGTGACGCCCTGTACCCGGCTGCGGGCGACCGCGAGGGTCGCGAGGGTGACCAGCGGCCCGAGCGGTACGGCGAGCAGGAGCGCGCCGGTCGCGGCGGCGGGGACAAGACCGGACAGTGGCGCGGCGACGGCGAGGCCGGCGGCGCTGAGCAGCGTGACAGCCACCAGCCGGTACGTGAGGTAGCGGGCGACGCCGAGCGGTGAGGTCCGTACGACGGCGAGCGTGCCCGCTTCGAGGTCGTCCAGCACGATCAGCGCGCCGGTCATGCCGAACGCGACCGGTACGTGCACCGCGACGATGAGCATCGCCAGGACCGCTTCGTGGGGCGCCGGGTCCACGCCGTGGGTGTGCCGAAGCCATTCGGCCAGCGGCGGGTAGCCCAGGCGCAGGGCGAGCGCGAGCAGCAGCGGGCTCAGCGCCACCACGGCCAGCATCGAGTCGCGGGTGAGGTTGCGCAGGTCCGCGCGGGGGAACACCAGCCAGCGCGGTCGGCTGGGCAGCGCCCGCGTGTGCACCACGGCCCGGTGAGGTGGCACCTCCTGGCTGGCGCGTTGACGCCAGGTGGCGTAGCCGACGGCTCCCGCCGTGCACAGCGCCAGATATCCGAGCAGCAGGCCGGCCGGGTAGGGGGAGTCGCCGCGCAGCAGCATGAGGGCGCCGGTGGTGGGCGTGGCGTACCACAGCGGTCCGGTCAGCAGCCCGACGGAGACCGCGAGCGGCACCGCGAGCAGCAGCGCCAGCGGGCCGGGCAACGCCACCATGAAGGCCACGAACCCGTCCCGCCGGGCGGCGAGGCCGGCGGCGACGGCGAGCAGGAGCAGGCCGCACAGCGCGATCACGGGCAGGGCCGTGCCGAGTTGGCCGGTCCTCCGCCCGGCGAGCAGCACCGGTAGCGCGCTGAGCGTGGTGAGCACGGCGAGCGGTGCCAGCCGTGCCGTGACCCGTTCCCACGGGTGTGCCGGGCTGACGCCGAGCGCGTCGGCGACGCCGGTGGACCGGTCGGTGACGGTCAGCGCGCCGGCGAACAGCGTGCCGACCGTGGTGATCTCCAGGAAGATCAGGTACGGCGTGGCGATCTGGGCGGCCGGCGTCGGCAGCAGCACGAGCAGCCCGGACCAGCAGGCGGCGAGCCCGAGTAGCGCCGCCGGGACGCGCTGCCGCGACTGGGTGCGCAGTTCGAGTGCGAGCAGGGCGTTCAGTCGCCGGGTCACGGTGCGGGCCGGTGGCCGGTGACGGCGATGAAGACGTCGGCGAGCGCGGCCTCGCGGGTGTGTACGGTCCGCACCCGGCCGGTGGCGAGCAGGGCCAGCAGGGCCGGGTCGTCGGTGGCCGGGAACTCGGCCTGCCGCAGCTGTCCGGCCTCGGTGAACTCGACCGCCACCGAGCGGTGGCCGTGGGCGAGCCGGAGGTTGCGCGGGGTGTCGGTGGCCACGATGGCGCCGTCGCGCATGAACGCGACCCGGCTGCACAACTCCTCGACGGCCGGCATGTCGTGGGTGGTGAGCAGGACCGTCCGACCGGCGTCCGCCTGCGCGCGGATCACCGCCCGGACGTCGGCGGCGTTGGCCGGGTCCAGCCCGGAGGTGGGTTCGTCGAGGAACAGCACGTCCGGCCGGTGCAGGATCGCGCGGGCCAGGTTCAGCCGCATCTTCATGCCCTTGGAGAAGGTCGCGACCCGCTGGTCGGCGGCGTGGGCGAGGCCGACGGTGGCCAGCGCCTGCGCCGGCCGGTCGGCGGGCCGGCGGTAGAGCGCGGCGAAGGCGGCCAGGTTTTCCCGGGCGGTGAGCTTGGGGAAGTACGCCGGCAGCTCGAACCCCACGCCGATGCGCTCGTACAGCGCCCGTCCGCGACCGGCGACGGGTCGGCCGAGCACCTCGACGTCGCCGGTGTACCGGTGGTGTTGGCCGGTGAGCACCCGCTGGGTGGTGGACTTGCCGGCGCCGTTGGGCCCGAGCAGGCCGAACACCTCGCCGGTGGTCACCGCGAAGTCGATGCCGGCCACCGCGTCACGCGCGGCGGCGGGGTAGCGGACCCGGAGCCCTTCGACCCGGACGACCTCATTTTGCATCACGATGCAAAGTTACATCAGCGTGTAAAGTAGCGCCATGGGGTTGCGGGAGCAGAAGAAGCAGCAGACCCGGGCGGCCCTGGTCGACGCGGCGGCGCGGCTGTTCGCGGCGACGGGGTACGACAAGACCACGGTCGCGGACATCGCCGCCGCGGCGGGCGTCTCGACACGTACCTTCTTCTCCTACTTCCGGGCCAAGGAGGACGTACTCTTCGCCGGCACCGACCAGCGACTGGCGGCGATCGCGGCGGCGTTCGACACGGTGCGGGCCGAGACCCCGCTGGCGGCGGTGCATCGCCTCGTCGAGCAGGTGCTGGCGGCCTCGGACGACCTGTCCGACCCGGGCCGGCTGGCCATCATGTTCGCCAGACCCGAGTTGCAGGCGCAGGCGCTGCGACGGCTGGTCGCCGCGCAGCGGCTGATCGGCGAATGGCTGCGCCGCGCCTACCCCGACCGGTTGGACGACGCGCAGTCCCGCGCGGTGGCCGGTGCCGTGGTCGGCGCGTTGGTCGGTACGGTCCTGGGTGCCATCGAGCGCGGTGACGCACCATCGGGGCTGCGCGAACAGATCGGCCGTGCCCTCGCGCTGCTGGAGGACGGGCTGCGCGTCCTCGACTGAGCACCGCGACCGTCGGGTCAGCGGGCGCGCGCACCCCCGGTGAATCCCGCTGACGCACGTGGCATGCTGCTGGCCATGCGTCAGCCCGGGAGCGTGGTCTCTGTCATCAACTACAAGGGCGGCGTGGGCAAGACGACGTTGACGGCGAACATCGGGGCCGAGTTGGCCACGCGCGGCCTCACCGTGCTCCTGATCGACCTGGACCCGCAGGCGAGCCTGACCTTCTCCTTCTACCAGCCGCACCAGTGGGAGCGGGACCTCGCCGACGAGCGCACCATCCTCCAGTGGTTCGGTGCGGTGCTGGGCTCCGGCGGCTCCCGCCCGCTCGATCCGTACGTGGTGACCCCGCCGGTGGTCAACGAGGTGATCGCCCGCGCCGGCCCGGGCCGGCTGGACCTGGTCCCGTCGCACCTCATGCTGATCGACGCCGACCTCGACTTCGCCGCCGACCTGGGCGGCTCCCGGTTCCAGCACGGCAGCCCGCGCTACCTGCCGCTGCACCGGGCGCTGGCCGACGCGCTCGACGACACGTCCTTTCCCGGGTACGACGCCGTCCTGATCGACTGCGCGCCCAACTTCACCATGGTCACCCGCACCGGTATCGTCGCCAGCGATCACATCCTGATTCCGGCGAAGGCGGACTACCTCTCCACGCTCGGCATCGACTATCTCCGCAAGAAGCTCTCCGAACTGGTACGCGACTACAACCGGGTGGCGGGCGGCGCCGTCGCGAAGATCAACCCCACGATTCTCGGTGTCGTACTCACCATGATCCAGTACGCCGGCTCCGGGCCGATCCTCGCCCAGCGCAACTTCATCGAACAGCCCAGCAGCGTCGAACTGCCGGTGTTCCGGCAGATGATCCGGGACAACAAGACCCTCTTCGCTCCCGCCGGCGAGCACGGGATTCCGGCCGTCCTGCTGCCCCACGCGAACCCCACAGTCCAGTACGAGCTACAGCAGCTCGCCAGCGAGTTCCTCGCCCGGATCCGAAACTAGGAGCATTCGTGACCAGCCCAGCCGACCTGAGCCACGCCGTACTGCTGCGGGTGGCGGACTTCCTGCGGACGCTTCCGGCGGACCAGTTGGCCGCGCTGGCCGACGGGTCCGCCCGGTTGCAGCTCGCGGCGACGGGCGCGACCGCGGCGACCCGCGACCGGCCGGCGGGTGCGCCGGTGGGGACCAGGGCCACGGGTCGAACGGCGAAGACCGCGCCGGCGCTGTCGGTCGACCCGGAGCGGGTCCGTGCCGACCTGGCCGCGATCGACGACCGGACGGCCGCCGGGCGCTACCTCGACGACCTGCGGCTGACCGTGCCGCAGCTGAAGGCGCTCGCCAGGCAACTCGGCATCGCGGTGCCCAGTCGGGCGACCAAGCCGGACGTGCGGCGCGACATCGTGCAGTGGACGGTCGGCCGGCGGCTCGACTCCTCGGCGATCAGCCGGCCGGCGCCGGCCGGCTGACCCGCGCTCAGCCGGGCCGCTCCGCCGCGTCCAGCGCGCGGCGCACCTCGTCGAGGACCGCGTCCCACGACGCGCGCGGTGCCGCGCCGCGCACCTGACCGGCGAGGTGCTCGGCGAGCCGGCGCAACGCCCGGTCGGTGAACAGCCCGCCGGGCTCCACCGCCGGCGGCTCCGGCCGCGGTGGCACGGTCATCGGCAGCGGATCCGCGACGCAGACGATGTCCAGATAGGCCGTGGTGCGGGTCAGCGCCACGTACAGCAGCCGGTGCCCACGCTCGTCCTCGGCCACGATCTGTTCCGGCTCGACCACGACGACCGCGTCGAACTCCAGCCCCTTCGCCTCCTGCGGACTCACCAGGTTGACCGAGCCGCCCAGCTCACCGCGCTGCGTGCTGCTCCAGCCGACACCGTTGTCGGCCAGCGCGGCCTCCACCTCGCGGCGACAGCGTGCCGGGCAGACGATCCCGACGAAGGCGCCGTTGTCGGCGTGCGCGGCGGCCAGGGCGACCACCCGCCCGGCCCGCTCGGTCAGCGAGACCCGGTGGATCCCGGGCTCGGCCGGACCCGTCCGCACCACCTCCGGCGGCGTCACGCCGGCAGCGGCCACCGGCAGCACCCGGGCGGCGAGCCGGTACGCCTGCGCGGGCACCCGGTAGCCGTACCGCAGCGGGGCGATCGTCACGGGATGGACCGCAGGCAGGTGATCGGTCACCTCGGTCCAGTCGTCACGGGCCCACGGGCCGGTCGACTGGGCGAGATCCCCGATCAGGGTGAACGAGCCGCTCGCGCAGCGGCGGCCGACGGCCCGCAGCTGCATCGGCGACAGGTCCTGCGCCTCGTCGATCACCACGTGCGCGTACTGCCGCCCCGGGCCGTCGACGAGCCGCTCCACCTCGTCCAGGAGCGGCAGATCCGCCGCGGCCCAGACCTCCTCGGAGAGCCGGTCCGCGCCCTGGCGGTGCAACCGGGCGACCTCCTCGGCGGTGAACGCCGTGCCGGCCGCGGCGCGCAGCCGCGCCGCCGAGCCGAACAGGTCGCGCAGGAACGCCGCCGCCGACTGCTGCGGCCACAGCCGCTCGACGAGATTCGCCACCGCGGGCGCCCCGGCCGGGTCGACGCCGGCCCGCTGACCGACCAGGTGGTTCACCCGGTCCCAGAACAGGCGCCGCTGCTGGGAGTACGGCAGGTCGGCCGCGTTCGCCACCGCCGTCGCCTCGGCCAGCTCCGTCCCGGGCACGGTGACGAACCGCCCGCCCAGCAGGAGCCGTTCGGCCGGCTCGGGCACCCCCACCCGGTTGCGCAGCGCGCGGGAGAGCAGGCCGGCCATCCGGGCTTCGCCCTTGAGCCGGGTCACCTCGGCCGGCTCGGTCCGGCCGCGGCGCACGTCGGGCGCCAGCCGGGCGACGTCACGGAGCAACACCTCGGCGTCGCCCAGCTCGGGCAGCACCCGGCCGATGTAGCGCATGAAGGTCGGGTTCGGTCCGACCACCAGCACGTCGGTCGGCACCAGGTCGGGGCTGTTGAACAGCAGCCAGGAGACGCGGTGCAGGGCGACCGCCGTCTTGCCGGTGCCCGGCCCGCCCTCGATCACCAGCACCTGCTCCATCGGCGCCCGGATCAGCTCGAACTGGGCCGCCTGGATCGTCGCCACGATGTCGCGCAGCTCGCCGGTACGCGCCCTGGCCAGGTCGTCGAGCAGGCGCTGGTCGGGCCCGTCCATCGCGTCCGCGAGCTGGGCGAAGAGCAGGTCGGCGAAGTCCTGGACCGTGTTGCCGGCGCACTGGAAACTGCGCTTGCGCACCAGGCCGCGAGGGTCGGCATGGCTCGCCTCGAAGTATGGTGCGGCGGCCGGGGCCTGCCAGTTCGCGACCTGCACCTCGCTGTGCTCGTCGAGCACGACGTGCCGGCCGATGTAGAGCACGTCGCCCGAGTCGTCGTCGATCCGGCCGAACGCCACCGCCTCGTCGTCGCCGCCGAGGGTCTCGGCGGTCGTCTCGGCGTAGCGCTTCAGGTGCACGGCGGCGCCGTGATGCGCCGCCGCCCCGCTCACCTCCGTCAGTCCGTCCCGCCGGCGGGCTCGATGCCGGGCCGCCGCGTCGAAGAAGGTCTGCTCGTTGGCGATTTCCGACGATTTGCTGCCCACGTGCGCTCCTGACTCCGGCGGAACCGCCACACCCTATCCCCACGAACGGCGACGGCTGCTGCGCCCGTCGTCGCCGTCGCTGACCGGCGTGTAACAAGAGAGCCACGTCGATGAAACGCGGTGCTGGGATCGTCGGACTTCGATCTTGTGAGGGAGGCGGCGGTGACGATACCGACGACGCGGCGGCAGTTCCTACAGGCCGTCGGGGTTTCCGGCGGTGCGGGCGTTCTCTACAGCACGATGGGCGCGCTGGGCCTGACGCCCGCCGCGCAGGCGGCACCGCCGTTCCGGGCGCCCGACCGATCCGATTTCACCCTGACCGGCCGGGGCGCGAAGTCCGTCGTCGTCCTCGGCGCCGGCATCGCCGGCCTGGCCACCGCCTACGAACTCGGCAAGGCGGGCTACCGGGTGCGGATTTTGGAGGCGCGCACCCGCCCCGGCGGGCGCAACTGGACGGTCCGTGCCGGCACCACCGAGACCGACCTGGACGGGCGGACCCAGCGGGCCCGGTTCAGCGGCGGGCAGTACCTCAACGCCGGCCCGGCGCGCATCGCGCAGCACATGGTCACCCTCGACTACTGCCGGGAACTCGGCGTGCCGATCGAGATCTTCGGCAACCAGAACGCCGACGCCTACTACGTCAACGAGAACGCCGGGCCGCTCTCCGGCAGGCCGATCCGGCACCGGGAGGCGAAGGCGGACGTTTACGGCTACGTCTCCGAACTGCTCGCCAAGGCCACCGACCAGGGTGCGCTCGACGGCTACCTGACCGGCGACGACCAGGAACGGCTGCTGGAGTTCCTGCGCGGCTTCGGCGCCATCGGCGGCCGGGTGGCCGGCGACCCGGCGGCCAGCTGGAAGTACGCGGGCACCAACCGGCGCGGCTACGAGGTGGAACCGGGCGCCGGTTTCGAGGCCGGTACGCCGAAGCTCGCGCCGTATCCGTTGGAGGACATCCTGGCCAGCGGCGTCGGGCGGTACTTCTCCTTCGAGTTCGGCTACGACCAGGCGATGCTGATGTTCCAGCCGGTCGGCGGGATGGACCGCATCGCGTACGCCCTGGAGGAGGCCGTGGGCCGGCGCTTCATCACCTACGGTGCCGAGGTGCGGTCCATCTCGAACACCGGATCCGGTGTCTCCGTGGTCTACCGCGGGCACGGTGGCCGGCCGCGGATCGCCACCGCCGACTTCTGCGTCTGCACCATCCCGCCGCAGGTGCTGGCGAAGATCCCGTCGAACCTCACCCAGCCGGTGCGGGACGCGCTCGGCTACCCGGTCCCGGTGAGCACCGGCAAGATCGGTTTGCAGTACCGCCGGCGCTGGTGGGAACAGGACGAGAACATCTACTCCGGCATCACCAACACCAACCTGGACCTCGCCACGATCTGGTACCCGTCCTACGGCTACCACGGCGCCAAGGGCCTGGTCGTCGGCTACTACAACTTCGGCGGCAACGCACAGGCGTACGCGGCGCTGACCCCCGCCGAGCGGGAGGCCCGGGCCGTCGCCCAGGGCGTCAGGATCCACGGCGAGAAGTACCGCACCGAGCTGGAGACCTCGTTCTCCGTCGCCTGGGAGCGCACCCGCCACTCGGAGGGCGGCTGGGTGTCGTGGCCGTCGCGGACCAGCGGGCAGTACGGCCGGTTGCTGGAACCGGACGGGCGGGTCTACTTCGCCGGTGACCACCTCAGCCACTACATCGCCTGGCAGGCCGGTGCGTTCGAGTCGGCCCGCAAGGTGGTCACCGACCTGCACGCCCGCGTCATGTCGAGCTGACCGGCACCGGGGCCGGTTTGCCGCCGGTGACCCGGGGTAACCGCACCCTTTCGGTCGACGGAGGGACGACGGGGCATGGCTGAACTGCAGTTCTTCGAGAAGGTGGCCGGACGGGCGGGCGTCGCGCCGGACACGGCGCAGGCGTTGACGGTGGCCACCCTGCGCACCCTCACGGAGCGGATCAGCGGCGGCGAGGCGGCCAGGCTGGCCGACCGGGTCGCGTACGAGCTGCGCGACTACCTGACCAAGGGCACGGAGGAGCCGGAGGCCTTCGGGTACGACGAGTTCCTGCGGCGGGTGACGGAACGCGCCGGGGTGGATCCCGAGCTCGCCGAGCGCGGCGTACGGGCCGTCCTGCAGACCCTGCACCCGGTGGCCGGGCACCGCGAGTTCACCGACGCGCTGGCGCAGCTGCCGGCGCAGCTGCGCAACCTGGTCCAGCCGCTGCCCCGCGCACCCTGACCGGTCCTCACCTGCGAAAAAGTGCCGGCCGGCCGGCACGCCGAACACCGTCTTGATCGACTTCGTCCAATACCATGGCGCCCATGGTCGCAATCCGGTGGCCGCGACGACGGCCCGGGCGTCGAGGTCTGCCCGGCGGGCGTCCCCACGGTCACCCGGCCCGGGCAGCCGCGCCGTGACGCCCCGATCCCCGGCGCGGTCCGCCCCGCCGCGTGGTGGCTGCGAGCCGTGTTCGCGGTGATCGGCCTGGTCGCGTTGACGCTCGGCTATCTCGGCCTGGAACGCCTGTCGGAGGTGCGCCCCGGCACCATCCACGACACCTACGACATCCTCTACTACGACCTGCAACTGTTCTTCCTCAGCGCCGAACTCTTCGAGGAGCCGGGCCCGTACCCGTGGCAACTGCAGGTCGCCCGGTTCGTCGCCCCGCTGTTCACCCTGCTGGCCGTGGCCGAGGCCGGCCGGCTGCTGCTGGCCGCCGAGATCCGCCGGCTGCGCGCCCGGCGAGCCGGCGACCACGTGGTGGTCTGCGGCGACTCGCAGTTCGCCCACATGCTCGCCGACCGGCTCTACGCCGACGGCGAGCGGGTGGTCGTGGTGCGCGCCGAACCGTTCGGACCGCTGGAGTACCGCCGGCGCCGGTACCTCGGCGTCGTCGGTGATCCCACCAACATCGAGGTGTTGCGCGGCGCCGGCCTGCCACGATCGCACACCGTCTACGCCTGCACCGACGACGACGACCACAACCACGCGATCGCCAACACCGCCAACCGGCTGATCCAGGACCGGCGGCACCCACCCCGGGTCTACGTCCAGGTCCACGATCCGGAGATGTGCCTGTCGTTGCAGGCCCGGCGGCTCGGCGCCGCCGGCTCCAGCCGGCTGCGGCTGGACTACTTCCACGTCGACGACATCGCCGCCCGCGCCCTGCACCGGCACCACCCGTTGCCGTCGACTCCCGGCCGGCCGACGAAGGTGCTCATCGCCGGTGCCGGCAGCTTCCGTCGGGCGCTGCTGGTGGAGACGGCCCGGCACTGGCGGGTACGCCGGGCGGCCGGCGGCCGGCCCGTCCGGCCGTTGCAGGTGGACCTGGTGGCACCGGACGCCCGCACCGAACTCACCCTCGCCGCCTCGCGCTACCCCTTCCTGCGCAGCGTCTGCCGGGTGTCCGCGTACGACCTTGACATCGACGGGCTGGTCGGGCTGGCCCAGTTCGGCGCGGGTGGCTACGACCGCATCTACGTCTGCGCCCCGGACGAGCTCGGTGGCCTGCAGTTCGCGCTGGACACGCCCGCGCTCTGGCGGGGGGCAGAGAGTGCGGTCTTCGTGCCCGTCTACCGGCAGGCCGCCCTCGCCGCCGCCTTCCACGGCGACTCCCGCCACGACCTGCTCGACGAGGTGCACGGCAAGCTGCGCCTCTATCCGGTGCTGACGCACGCCTGCGACGCCCGGCTGATCGCCGAGGACCTCACCGAGCGGTTGGCCCAGCAGATCCACGAGCGGTACCTGCACGCCCAGCAGCGCGCTGGGGTACGCCTCGGCGAGGCGCCCGCCATGGTGCCCTGGTCCCGGCTGCCCGAGTCGCTGCGCCGGGCCAATCGCAGCCACGTCCAGGACATCGCCGCCAAGCTGCTGAACCTCGGCTGTGTCGTCGCGCCCCGCCACGGCGGCGCCGGTGACGCCACGGCCGCCGGGCGGGCCATCGACGACCGGATCGACCAGCTGGCCCGGCTGGAACACGAGCGGTGGTGCCGGGAACGGCGCGGCGAGGGCTGGACGTACGGCGTGCCGCGCGACGAGATCCGACGGCGGCATCCCGCCCTGCGGCCGTGGGCCGAGCTGTCCCCGGCCGTCCAGGAGCAGAACCGCGAGGAGATCCGGGCGCTGCCCGACGTGTTGTCCGACGGTGGTTTCGAGTTGATCCGGCTGGCTCCCGCCGTGCCCGCCCAGCGGGAGGGATCGGCCGATGTCGCCTGATCGCGGGCCGGTCCGGGTCGGGGTCACCGGGCACATCAACCTGACCCCGGCCACCGAGCGGCTGGTCGAAGACGCGCTGCGGGTCGAGCTGGGCCGGATCAGCGACCGGCCGGTGCACGGCGTCACCTGCCTAGCGGCCGGCACCGACCAGATCTTCGCCCGCGCGGTGCTGGACAGCGGGGGCACGTACGAGGTGATCCTGCCCGCCCGGGACTACCGGGACACGATCGGGCCGACCAGCCGGGCCGCCTTCGACGAGTTGCTGCGCCGGGCGAGCCGGGTCGTGCACACCGGGCACCGGACCTCCAGCACCGCCGCCTACGTGGCGGCCAACCGGGAGCTGCTGCTGCGGGTGCAGCGGCTGGTGGCGGTCTGGGACGGCAAGCCGGGCTGTCACGCGGCGTCGACCGACCGGACCGTGGGCTGGGCGCGGCAGCGCGGCATCCCGACCACGATCCTCTGGCCCGCCAACTCCCGTCGCGAGTCCCGCGAGGTCTGAGCGGTCCGGTCGGGCGACCGTACGGCCCGTGGCCGGTCTCGCCCGGCGCCGCCGCTACCCGGCCGGCGGCGTGGCCAGGGAGAGCCAGAAGACGCCGTGACCGGCCACGCCGAGGTCGTAGTCGCCGGAGTCCGGCACCCGGGGGAACTCGGCGCCGCCCATCAGCTCCCGGGGCCGGCGTCCGGCGTGCGGGAGCAGGCCGAGCGTCGACGTCTGCGGGTACCGCGAGAAGTTGAACAGGCAGAGCACCTCGTCGTCGGGCTCGCCGCGCAGGAACGCCAGGACCGCCGGGTTGGTCGACCGGACGATCCGGCAGCCGGGGCGGGAGAAGGCCGGCCAGGCCTGCCGTGTCTCGATCAGCTTCTCGACCACGTGCAGCAGCGAGGAGCGCGAGCGGAGCTGGTTCTCCACGTTGACCGCCATGTAGCCGTAGATCGACTCGTGGATGGGCGGTGCCGGCAGGTTCTCCGGCTGCGCCACGGAGAAGCCCCCGTTGCGGTCCGGTGCCCACTGCATCGGCGTGTTGAACGCCAGGTGGCCCGGCAGCGCCAGGTTCTCGCCCATGCCGATCTCGTCGCCGTAGTACAGCACCGGTACGCCCGGCATGGACAGCAACAACGCGAACGCCAGCTCCAGCTGGCCCCGGTCGTCGTTGAGCAGCGTGGCGGTCCGGCGGCGGATACCGGTCGCACCGCGCATCCGGGCCAGCGGCGCGTACGCCCGCAGCAGGTCGTCGCGTTCCCGTTCGTGCAGCAGGCCCAGCGGCATCTCGTCGCCGTTGCGGAGGAACACCGCCCAGTGCCGGTCGGCCGGCTGGTCACCCATCTGCGACAGCACCCGGGACACCGGCCGGTGCGTCTCGCGCCGCATGGCCAGCAGCAGACTCGGCATCAGCGGGGCGTACATCACCAGGTGGCACTCGGGGTGTTCCGCGGTGCCGAAGTAGGAGCCGGCGCCCTGCGGCCAGTCCTCGCTCCACGCGACGAGGATCCGGTTGGCGTACGTCGAGTCCAACCAGGACCGCAGCTCCCGCAGGTAGCCGTGGGTCTCGTCGAGGCCCTTGCTGGAGGTGCCGCTGCGTTCGAACAGGTAGGGCACGGTCAGCAGGCGCAGGCCGTCCACGCCCTGCCGGAGCCAGAAGTCCATCACGTCGCGCATCGCCGCCCGCACCTCGGGCACGTCGTAGTTCAGGTCCGGCTCTGCCCGGCCGTAGCGGTGCCAGTAGTACTGGCGTCGCCGGCCGTCGTAGGTCCACCCCGCGCCGTGGCTGCCCAGCGGATCGTCGGCCTCGGCGTAGTCCTCGCCCGTGTCGCTCCACACGTAGAAGTCGCCGTACGGGCCGTCCGGGTCGCTGCGGGACGCCTGGAACCACGGGTGCTGGTCGCTGGTGTGGTTCAGCACCAGGTCCAGCACCACCCGCAGCCCCTGCCGGTGGGCGAGGCTGAGCAACTCCAGCAGGTGTGACGGGGCACCGAGACCCTCGTCGATCGCCTCGAAGTCCGACGCCGCCCGACCGTCGCCCGGCGACGGAGACGCCATGATCGGGTTGAGCAGCAGGCAGTCGACCCCCAGCCGGCGCAGGTAGTCCAGCTTCTCGGTGACGCCGCGCAGGTCGCCGTGGCCGTCGCCGTCGGAGTCGTAGAAGAACCGGACGTTGACCTCGTAGAAGGTGCTGCCGGCCGCCCAGCCCGGCTCGTCCGGCGGCTCCGGTCCGGGTTCCTCGGTGACCTCGGCGCGGGTGACCCGGAGCCGGCCGGACAGGGCCTGGCGGGCCCGTTCGGCCACCCGCTCCGCGGGATCCCGTTCCAGGGCCTCCAGCGTCTCGAAGGCGGCCACCAACTGCTCGCGGGTCCGCTGGTTGCCGTACGCCCAGTTGCTCAGCTCGTCCACGGCCAGCACCCGCGCCGCCGGCAGCCGGCTGCGGGTGAGCGCGAGCAGGTCGTCTGGTACGAGTTCGGGGCGGCGCGGCGCGTTGCTGAGGATCAGGTCCCCGACGCCGGCGGCCCGCATCTGGGGGGTCTGCCGGCGTTCCCGGTCGACCATCCGGACGGCCGCGTACTCGAATGCCTCCCGGACGCTGATGATGCCGTTGCCGTCGCGGTCGGCACCGCCGGTGCGCAGCCCTTCCAGGAAGGGCCCGGCGAACGCGGACGGCAACGCGTGCTGCTTGTGCCCGTCACCCTCGTGAGCCAGCTCGGTGGCGCCGGCGGAGACCACCACGATGCGGCTGCGGTCGCCGCGCTGCTTGAGGTCGCCGAAGGCGCCCGCGTGGCAGCAGTCGAGAACGAGGACCAGTTCGCGGGCCCGGCACTCGTCGATCCAGTGCCGCAGCTCGTCGGTGGGCACGGCGGTCGGCGGCAACCGGTCGGTGTCGGTGTCGGTCGCGGTGAGGTAGAGCCGGTGGTCGTTGTGCAGCCGCCCGTGGCCGGAGTAGCCGACCAGCAGGAAGTCGTGCGGATCCGCTCTGGTCAGGAAGTCGTAGAGGGCGAGCTGCACGGTGTGCGAGTCGGCGTCGAGGCAGTCCCGCACGTCGTCGAAGGCGCCGAGGGCCGGATCCCGCAGGAGCCGGGCCCAGTCCTTGAGGTCGCTGGCGGGGGAGTCCAGCTCGGGCAGCGCCTCGCTGGTGTAGCTGCCCACCCCGATCAGGAGTGCGCGCTTCACCGCGGCTGTCCGACGGGTCCGGATGCCTCCGGGTCAGTCACCGTCGACCTTCTCGGGCACCCCGGCGGTGCCCTGCCGGGGCACCGACACCGACCTGATGAGCTCGGTCAGGGTCTTCTCCGACACGTCCCGCACGTCGATCTCGGTGCCGTCCGGCATGGTCATCCGCAGCCGCTTGCCCTTGTTGCGTTCCTGGTAGCGCTTGATGACCTCGGCCACGTGCCGGAGATCCGCCGCCGCCCGTTTCACCGTCGGCACGGTGAAGACGGCGAGGGCGAGCAGCCCGAAGATGTAGCTGACCGTGTCCCGCGCCCCCGGCACCGCCTCCCCGGTGACTTCGGTCGCCTCGACGCCCGGCAGCTGGTTCAGGTGGTCCTTGAGATGCCGTGCCTGCTCTGCCAGTTCCTCGTCGGAGACCGGCCCGTCGGGCACGACCTGCAAGATCAATCCATCGGCCATGATCCCATCGTGGTCGTTGGCACTACGCTGTGCAAGGGTCCCGGCGGTGGGATCCGCGCGGGAAACCGCCGGCCGCGGGGCGGTGCCGCCGTCACCATCGGATCGCCCTGATCACGAGCACCCACCCGCGCGCCCGTGACGCACATCCGACAGACCGCGACGGTCCGGCCGGCGGTGCCGTCGTGTCCGCCCGGCTGACGCCTTTTCGTCATACCCGGGGAGTAGACCGACCACGAGCCGATGGATCACGGCGTGGCGGGCGCTGTCACCCGCCCCGGCCGGAGACGATGATGATGACGAGAGGACACGCAGATGAGCGGTGTACGGGTGCTGGTGGGGACGCGAAAGGGCGCCTTCGTGCTGACCTCGGACGGCAGTCGGAGGGACTGGACGGTCGAGGGGCCGCACTTCGGCGGCTGGGAGATCTTCCACCTCACCGGGTCGCCGGCCGATCCGGACCGGCTCTACGCCTCCCAGTCCGGCGGCTGGTTCGGCCAGCTGATCCAACGCTCGGACGACGGCGGCCGGACCTGGGCCACGGTCGGCAACGACTTCGCCTACGCCGGCGACGTCGGCGAACACCTCTGGTACGACGGCACCCCGCGCCCGTGGGAGTTCAAGCGCATCTGGCATCTCGAGCCGTCCCGCGACGACCCCGACACGCTGTACGCGGGCGCGGAGGACGCCGCCCTCTACGTCTCCGGCGACGGCGGCGGCAAGTGGACCGAGCTGACCGCCCTGCGTAACCACCCGAGCGGGCCGTCGTGGCAGCCCGGCGCCGGTGGCCTGTGCCTGCACACGATCATTCTCGACCCGGTGCGCCCGGGCCGGATCTACACCGCCGTCTCGGCGGCGGGCGCGTTCCGCAGCGACGACGCGGGCGCCAGTTGGCTGCCGATCAACAAGGGCCTGCGCTCGGGCGAGATCCCCGACCAGGACTCCGAGGTCGGCCACTGCGTGCACCACATCACCCAGCACCCGTCCCGGCCGGACACGCTGTTCATGCAGAAACACTGGGACGTCATGCGCAGTGACGACGCCGGGGCGAACTGGCGCGAGGTCAGCGGCGACCTGCCGTCGGACTTCGGCTTCCCGATCGCGGTGCACGCGCACGAGCCGGAGACCATCTACGTCGTGCCGATCAAGAGCGACTCCGAGCACTACCCGCCGGAGGGGAGGCTGCGCGTCTACCGCAGCCGCACCGGTGGCGACGAGTGGGAGCCGCTGACCGACGGGCTGCCGCAGGCCAACTGCTACGTCAACGTGTTGCGCGACGCGATGGCGGTCGACTCGCTGGAGGACTGCGGGATCTACTTCGGCACCACCGGTGGCCAGGTCTACCACTCCACCGACAGTGGCGACAGCTGGGCGCCGATCGTCCGGGACCTGCCGCCCGTGCTCTCCGTGGAAGTCCAGGTGCTGCCGTGATCCGGGTCGTCCTCCCGGCTCATCTGAAGAACCTCGCCCATGTGACCGGCGAGGTGCGGGTGGCGGTGGCCGGCCCCGGGCCGGCCACCCAACGCCTGGTGCTGGACGCCGTCGAGGCGCGGTACCCGATGCTGCTCGGCACCATCCGCGACCGGCACAGCGGCAAGCGCCGCGCCTTCGTCCGCTTCTACGCCTGCGAGGAGGACCTCTCCAACTCCCCGGCCGACGCACCACTGCCCGAGCGGGTGATCGCCGGCGACGAGCCGTTCATCATCCTCGGCGCGATGGCCGGGGGATAGCCGGACAGCCGACCGCGAGCGGAAGGCCGGCGGCGGCGGGCACTCAGACGCCGCGGGCGGACAGGGCCAGGCGCACCCGGTTGGGGCTGCCCGTCTTGGTCATCAGCGCGGTGATGTGGGTCTTCACCGTGGTGACGCCGATGTGCAGGCGCTCCGCGATCTCGGCGTTGGACAGACCCTCGGCGACCAACTCCAGCACCTGCTGCTCCCGGGCGGTCAGCCCGTCGACCGGTGGTGGTGTCTCGGCGCGCGCGTGCACCGCCCGATGTACCAGGCGGCGCAGCACCTCCGGGCTGAACGGGCTCTCGCCGCTCGCGGCCCGGCGCACCCCGTCCAGCAGGTCGGCCGGCGGGGCGTCCTTGAGCAGGAAACCGCAGGCGCCCGCGGTCAGCGCCGGATAGAGGTGGTCGTCGTCGCCGAACGTGGTCAGCACCAGGACGCGGACGGTGGGACGGTCGGCGAGGATGCGGCTGGTCGCGGAGATCCCGTCGACGCCCGGCATGCGCAGGTCCATCACCACCACGTCGGGGACGAGCCGAGCGGCGAGGGTGATCGCGTCACGGCCGTTGTCGGCCTCGCCGACCACCTCGATGTCGGGCTCGGACTCGCAGAGCATGCGCAGGCCCGTGCGGATGAGATGCTGGTCGTCGACCAACAGGACGCGGATCATGCCGGCTCCGTCGGTCGCGGCGCGGCCGGCAGCACGGTGCCCACCCGCCAACCCGTGCCCAACGGGCCGGCCGCCAGTTGCCCGCCGAGCACCTCGACCCGCTCGCGCATCCCGGTGAGGCCGTGGCCGCCGCCGACCGGCACCGAGGCCGGCACCCGGCCGCGCCCGTCGTCGACGACCTCCCAGTGGACGGCCCCGTCGACCACCCCGACCGACAGGCGGGCCACCGCGGCCGTGCCGGCATGCTTGGCCACGTTGGTCAGCGACTCCTGGGTGAGGCGGAGCACCGCCAGACCCCGCACCGCGTCGAGCGAACCGACCGCCGGATCGATGTCGGCCTCCACGGTGACACCGGACTGGCGGGCCCGGTCGACCGCCGCGCCGAGGGCGGCCGGCAGCGCCGCCGGGTCGATCGCGGTCAGCGCCGCGTCGGACCGCGCACCGTCGGGATCACGCAGCACCGCGACCAGCCGGCGCAGGTCGGCCAGAGCCGCGCTGCCCGTGCCGTGCACGTCGTCGAAGACCGCACCGACCCGCGGATCCAGGTCGGTCAGCACGTGCCGGGCCACGCCGACCCGCAGCACCATCGACGCCACGTGATGCGCGACCACGTCATGCAACTCCCGTGCGATGGCGCTGCGCTCGTCGGCCCGCGCGGCGCGGTTCTCCGATTCGCGCCGACGTTGCGCCTCCGCCACCCGCTGCTGCGCCTGCTGGGCGAGCTCCCGGGTGGTCCGGATGACCAGTCCGAGCAGCAGCGGAATGCCGACCTCGGGCAGCAGGCCGAAGACGCCGGAGAGAAAGCGCGGGAGCGGGTCGCCGATCGAGTCGGTCAGGTCGACCACGGCCAGCAGCCCGGCGGCCAGCCAGACGGTCCGGGTCCGGCGGGCCCGCATGGTCAGCTCCAGCAACGCCCAACTGGCGCCGACCTGGTTGATCGTGATGTCGTCGATGAGTTGGATCGTGACCGCCAGCAGCGCGGTCTGGACGACCAGGTTGACCAGCGGCCGGCGGTGGAACCACAGCCCGACGGCGAAGGCGAGCACCGCGAGGATCCACTGCGCGGTCGTCGGCGCGACGCCGCTCTTGGTTCCGAAGACCAGATATCCGACGCCGGAGAGGACCAGCAGCGCCATCCGCACGAGGGTGTCGCGCGCGTCGAACAGCCGCCCCACCCATCCCACGGCCTCAGCCTAGGCGGTGCGGCTCGGAGCGACGAATGGCCGGCGGCGGCATCCATCTGGTGCGCACCGCCAGGTAGGCGGCCAGACCGAGCGGGCCGAGCAGGATCGTCAGCACCAGCACCGGCGCCACGACCAGCGGCGGCACCCGCCGCTCCCGGCTGTCCAGCCACGCCCACCGGCCGACGAACAGGTCGAACGCGATCATGTGTGCCCAGGCCGCCGCCGCACCGTCGTCGGTGCCCAGCAGGTCGCGTACGGCGTCCAGGGTGGGCGACGCCACCGCCGGCAGGACCTCGCCGAGCGCCGGAAGCACCAGGATCGCGTAGATCGCCACGACGGGCGCGACGATCAGCGGCGACCGGATGACCCGGGCGGTGACGGACCAGTTCGGCAGCAGGATCATCAACGCCCAGAACGGGGCGGCCACCGCGAACGTCAGGGTGAACAACGTAGCGCTCATGCCGGCACTCCGCTGCGCTCCGTGCCGGCATGAGGCACGGTCTGATCCGCCGGGCGAGGTCGCCGGATCATCACGCCGCCGATCGCCGTCGCCGTCGCCACCAGCAGCACCGCCGTGGCGGCCAGGGTGTGCGCGTCCGGCCGCAGCAGTGGCTGACCGCGCAGCGCCTGCCAGGTGAGCAGGATCGTGAACGCACCGTACGCGACGCCCGCGACCATCAGCAGCCGCGCCCGGGTGCGCTCGTCCAGCCGGCCACCGGCGAACCTGCCCAGCAGCAGCGCCAGGATCGGCAACAATTGCATCCCGTGCAGTCCGACGAAATGCCCGATCCGCAGGTCTCCGCCGGTGGTGCTCCAGCCGACCAGCGGCAGCCCCGGCCCGCCGTCCGCCACGCCGACACTGTGCGCCCCGGCGATCCCCTCGACGGCGGGAGCCTGGCCGGGCAACGTCATCGGTATCGCGACCAGCATGCCGAGCAGCGCCAGGCCGAGCCCCAGGCCGATCGCGTACCGGCCGGCCCGGTCGGCGATCGGCTGCCGCAGCACCACGATGCCGATCACGAGGTGCGCGATGAACAGCACGATGATCGCCGTGCCCATCAGTTGCCACAGCGCGGCGTTCAGGCTGGAGGTCTCGTTGTAGTGGCTGGTGGTGCCGCGCAGCACCTGGCCGACGATGACGATCATCTCCACCACCGCCATGGCGACCACGACGGTGGCCGCCCACTCCGCGACCCGGCTGCGGCGGCGCAGCAGGGAGAGCAGCCAGGCCAGGGTGAGGCCGTACAACACGAAGGACACCGAGAACTTGAACGGCTTGAGCCAGATCGGCACGCCGGTCAGCACCCGCTGGTCGGCGACGATGCCGACCGCGCAGACGAGGGCGAGCACCGCCATCGCCGAGACGAAGACCATCAGGGGGCGGTGCCAGTGCGCCCGCCGGAACAGGTTGGCAGTCATGCCTGTAGATGCTGCTGGCCGCGGGCGCGGACGTCGCCCGACCGCGGGGCGCGGTTGCGGCCGGTGGTAGGGCCGCCGCCTCCTCCCTCGGTAGGAGAGGGGCGACCACCGAGCGGCTCCTGCACCCGGGCGTGACTAGCCAGGCGGTTGCTCTCCACGCCGACTGGCGCCGGTACGCGGGCGACGACCTGCTGGTGATCCTGGGCCAGGAGGTCACCACCCGGACCGGGCACTGGCTCGCCCTCGGCCTTGCTCCGGAGCAACTGGTCGACTGACGGTACGGCGGGTTCGGCAACAGCGACGCCCACCTCGCCGGCCAACTCGGCACACCACACACCGTGGTCTTCGCCGCGCTCATCGTAGACCCGCCGCTGCCCCGGCCTGCGTCAGCGAGGCGCGGTCGGAGGGCCGGGAACCTCGATCTGTTCGGCGAGGAACGCCTCGAAGGTCCGCGTGCCGGTGGTGGCGCCGTCGAGCGCCAGGTTCGCCCCGGCACGGTACGCGCGACCCGCCCGCCCCGGCATCCGGACCGGCAGCAGCAGCCGGCGCCGACCGGTGGCACGCAGGTAGCGGCGGATCAGCTCGTCCATCGCGTACACCCGGGGCCGGCCAGGTCGGGCACCCGGCCGGCCGGCGGTGCCAGCGTGAGTTCGGCGAGCCGGGTCGCGACGTCGCGGCCGTCCACCGGTTGCAGCCGGATCCCCGGGGTCGGGACCACCGGCAGCGCGGCCAGTTTCTGGGCAAGGGTCAGCACCAGCTCGTGGAGTTGGGCGGCGCGCAGGATCGTCCAGGGCAGTCCGGAGCCCGCGACCGCTTCCTCGGCGGCCAGCTTGGTGCGCAGCCAGCCGAGTGGCACCCGGTCGGCTCCGATGACCGAGATGAAGACCAGATGGCGTACGCGGGCCTGCTGTGCCGCCCGCACCAGCGTGCGGGCCACCTGGTCGTCGCCCTTCTGCCCACCGGCCAGGTGCAGGACGATCCCGGCGTCGCGCACCGCGTCGTCGACGCGGTCGCCGCTGGACAGGTCGGCGGTGACCTGTTCCACCCCGGTGCGGCCGGGCCGCCGTGGCGGCTGAGCACCCGCACCGGCTGCCGGGCCTCACGCAGCAGCGGCGTGACCAGCCGCCCGAGGGTGCCGGTGCCGCCGGTGACCAGGATCGGTGAGGTCATGGTGTCTCCCCGCGTCGGGACCGCACCGTGCGGGCGGTCGGCTACGTTCGTGGCGTCACCGGCTCGACCCCGCCGGCCCGGTCGATGTGACCGGGCCGCTGTCACATCCACGAGCCCGGCGGGGTCGAGTGGATGACGTCACCGGGAAGGGGAGCGGGATGGGTGGGTCCGCCTGGTCGGTCGAGCGGTTCGAGGAGCAGCGGCCCCAGCTGCGTGCGGTGGCCTACCGGATGCTCGGTTCCCTCGGCGAGGCCGACGACGCCGTGCAGGAGACCTGGCTACGCCTGTCCCGCACCGACGCCGACAAGGTGGACAACCTGGCCGCCTGGCTGACCACGGTGATCGCCCGGGTGTGCCTGAACATCCTGCGCACCCGTCAGCGCCGGGGCGAGGAGCCGCTCGACGTGCGGGTACCCGATCCGGTGGTCAGCCCCGCCGGCCCCGACGACCCCGAGCATGCCGCTGTGCTGGCCGACTCGGTCGGGTTGGCGCTGCTGGTGGTGCTCGACACGCTCGCCCCGGCGGAACGGCTGGCGTTCGTGCTGCACGACATGTTCGGGGTGCCCTTCGACGAGATCGCCCCGATGATCGAGCGGTCACCCGTCGCCGCGCGGCAGCTGGCCAGCCGGGCCCGGCGCCGGGTGCGCGGGCAGGCACCGCCGGCCGACACCGACCTGGCCCGTCAGCGTGACGTGGTCACCGCGTTCCTGGCCGCCGCCCGTGACGGTGACTTCGACCGGCTCGTCACGCTGCTGCACCCGGACGTCGTGCTGCGTGCCGACGGCGGCGCCACGCGCACCCGCCACACCACCGTGATCACCGGCGCGCCGGCCGTCGCCGCCCAGGCGACCACGTTCGGTCGGTTCTCACCGTTCGCGCGTCACGCCGTGATCAACGGCGGTGCCGGGGTGGTCGTCACCGCGGCCGGGCGTCCGCTCTCCGTCATGGCCTTCACCGTCAGCGGTGGACGCATCGCCGGGATCGACGTCATCGCCGACCCGGACCGGCTGCACCGGCTGGACCTCGCCGCCTTCACCGACTGACGCCCGCCCGGCCCGCAGGTCCACCGGCGGTGTCAGCGCACCCAGGCGTACGCCAGGGGTGCGCTGATGCCGTCCCAGGTGCCGGTCAGCGTGGCGTCACCCGAGGCGGGCACGGTGCCGGGTTTCCGGATCACCGCCAGCTCGGCGCCGTCGGTGACGATGACGGTCGGGTCCCCGTCGACCACCCGGTGCACCTTCCCGACGGCGGGGACGGCACCTCCCTCGGGCGCGTCGCTGGCGATGTCCATGCTGGGCGGACGCGCCTCACGCCGGCCGTCGACCTCGAAGTACTCCGCGGCCTGCCCGGCACCGGCCAGGACGGCGCCGGCCAGCCCGGCGGCGTAGGCCGGGTCGCCGGGCGCGTCGTAGATCCAGCGCCGGCCGAGCACCGAGTGCTCCATGGTGCCCACCAGCCGGTCGTCGGCACCCGGCAGCGGCGCGCCGCGGTAGGTCAGCGGCACCTGGTACACGGGCCCGTCGGCGACGCGCACCAGCAGCGTCTCGATCCCGACCTCACCGGCCGGGTCGTCGAACCGGTACGCGGCCACCCGCACCACCTCGGTGCCGGCCTCGCCTTCGTACCAGTCGCGGGTCGGCAGCCATGTCGCGAGCAGTTCGAGTTTGGTGGGGTGCAGTTCCGCCCGGTGTAACAACGCCATGCGCCGCATCGTACGCACCGCACCGCCCCCGACGTGCGCGGCTTCCGCGGACGCCGCCGGGTGTGCGGGCGCCGTCGGCGGGTACCCGCCGGCTTTCGACGACGGGAGCCGGTGATGGCCGACGAGGCGCCGGACTACTTCCAGCCCGAGGGCGGGCTGGTCCTCACCCACCTGCTGATCGTCCGGGACGTGGACCGTTCCCGGGAGTTCTACCGCCGGGTGCTGGGTGCCACGGTGGTGCGTGAGCGCCAGCCGGCCGTCCTGCGCCTGCAGAACGGCTACATCGTGATCAACGACGAGGGTGGCCCGACCGACGACAAGCCGGGCGTCCGGGCCCAGGCGCCGGCTGATCGGAACACGCTCAGCGGTGCGATGAACATCAGGGTCACCGATGTGCGCGCCGTCTACGAGCGGTGGCGCACCCGAGGCGGGGAGTTCCTGACCGAGCCGAAGGACCACGGCGTGGAGATCCGCTGCTACCTGCGGGATCCGGACGGCTACCTGATCGAGGTCGGGCAGGCGACCGGGATCCTCGCCGAGCAGGGTCGGGCCGGCTGAGCGACCCACCGACAAATCCGAGGAGGAGCGCATGACCCAGCAGAAGCACGAGTCGGACAGCCAGCCCCGGCTGCACCAGCACGGCCGGGAGATCCAGGCGTTCGGCACCGTCCGGCAGTTGCCGGTCGCCCTGCCCTACAACACCCGGATGTACGCGTGCGAGCGGCTGAACCGGATCCTCGCCGACACGCGCATCCTGTACTCGCTCTACAAGAAGCACCACTGGCTCATGCGCGGGCCGACCTTCTACCAACTCCACCTGCTGTTGGACAAGCACGCCGCGGAGCAGCTCGAACTGGTCGACATGGTCGCCGAGCGGATCCAGACCCTGGGCGGGATCGCCGTGGGGGACCCGCGGCACGTGGCCGAGCTGACCCGGATCCCGCGCCCGCCGGACGGTGCCGAGGAGGTGCCGGCGATGTTGTCGCGCCTGCTGGAAGCGCACGAGACGATCCTCACCGACGCGCACGACGCGGCGGCGCGGGTGGCCGAGGGCGGCGACGACGGCAGCAACGACCTGCTGGTGTCCAACGTCATCCGCACCAACGAGTTGCAGACCTGGTTCATCGCCGAACACCTCGTGGACACGCCCGTCGTGTCGACCTGATCACGCGGGCGATGCCGGGGAGCCAGCTCGGCGCCGCCGATGGCGGTGCCGAGATGGTCGAGTACGCGACCCTTGTACGAATCTGCTTCATGTGCCTAGCATCCGAAAATAAGAGAGACGGCAATAGGGCGGTGGCGGCGAGGCGGGTCCTGGCCGACGACGACAACGCCGCCAACCGAAGCGCCAGGGCGCGCCGCAGCCCCGCCAGTCCTATTGCCGGTCTCTCTAAGCGGATGTAACAGGGTTCGGCCGGTCCGCTGAGCGCACCCTGTGGAGAGAGGCACCCCTTCGTGAAGATCGTCGCCGCCGACGTCATCGTCTCCAGCCCCGACCGCAACTTCGTCACCCTGAAGCTCACCACCGAGGACGGCATCACCGGGCTCGGCGACGGCACGCTCAACGGACGCGAGCTCTCGGTGGCCTCGTACCTGCGCGACCACCTGGTGCCGCTGCTGCTCGGGCGGGACGCGCACCGCATCGAGGACACCTGGCAGTTCCTCTACCGCTCGGCGTACTGGCGCCGCGGGCCGGTCACCATGGCCGCCATCGCCGCGGTCGACGTCGCGCTCTGGGACATCAAGGCCAAGGCCGCCGGCATGCCGCTCTACCAGCTGCTCGGCGGCGCGTCGCGGGCCGGCATCATGGCGTACGGCCACGCCTCCGGCCGCGACCTGCCGGAGCTGTTCGACTCGATCCGCGCCCACCTCGACCAGGGCTTCCGGTCGATCCGGGTGCAGACCTCGGTGCCCGGCATCAACGCCGTCTACGGCGTGGCCACCCAGACCGGTGCCGACGGCAGGCGCTACGACTACGAGCCGGCCCGGCGCATCCCGCTGCCGGCCGAGGAGGACTGGGACAGCCGCGCGTACCTGCGTCACCTGCCGGGGGTCTTCGAGGCGGTCCGCAACGAGTTCGGCCCGGAGCTGCCACTGCTGCACGACGGGCACCACCGGATGACCCCGATCCAGGCCGCCAGGCTGGGCAAGGCCCTCGAACCGTACGACCTGTTCTGGCTGGAGGACTGCACCCCCGCGGAGAACCAGCAGGCGCTGCGGCTGGTCCGCCAGCACACCACCACGCCGCTGGCCATCGGCGAGGTCTTCAACACCGTCTGGGACTACCAGACCCTGATCTCCGAACAGCTGATCGACTACGTCCGCTCCGCCGTCACCCACACCGGCGGCATCACCGCGATGCGCAAGTTGCTCGACTTCGCCGCCCAGTACCAGATCAAGTCGGGCATCCACGGCCCGACCGACATCTCGCCGGTCGGCATGGCCGCCGCGCTGCACCTGGACCTGGCCATCCACAACTTCGGCATCCAGGAGTACATGCGCCACGGGCCGCTCACCGACGAGGTGTTCCGCCAGTCGTTCACGTTCGTCGACGGTTACCTGCACCCCGGCGAGCAGCCCGGTCTCGGCGTGAAACTGGACGAAGAGGCCGCCGCGCGGTTCCCGTACGTGCCGGCGTACCTGCCGTTCAACCGGCTCAGGGACGGCACCGTCCACGACTGGTGACCTGCCTAGCAGACGCGGAGGTGGGGTGGGGGATTTTTCGTGTTCCGCGGGTCGGTCGGCGCCTCGGGGGCCACCATCAGACGCAGCGACGGGATGCGACGGCGGGTGGGCGGGCGTGCGCGAGACAGCGGTTGAGCCGATCGTCGGCGGCGACGATGGCAGCCTGGCTGAGCAGGTGTGGCGCAACGCGGCCGAGGATCCGGACACGGTGCAGTTCATCCGCCCGGACCCGGACCCCCGGTCGTGGCCGGTCCGCCGCTCCGGACGTGGCGGCGCCCTGCCGGTGAGCTGCCGGCAGTTCCGCGACGACGTGCTCGCCGTGGCCCGCGGTCTGCTCGCCGCCGGGGTCGCCCACGGCGATCGGATCGGTCTGCTCAGCCGCACCCGCTACGAGTGGACGCTCGTCGACTACGCGCTCTGGTCGGTCGGCGCGGTCACCGTGCCGATTTACGACACCTCCAGCGTCGACCAGGTCCGCTGGATCCTCGGCGACTCCGGTGCGGTCGGCTGCGTGGTGGAGACCGCCGACCACGCCATCACGGTGGAGGGCCTGCGACCGGACCTGCCGTCGTTGCGGCGGACCTGGCGCATCGACGCCGGTGGTCTGATCGAGCTGGCCGCACAGGGCCGCCAGGTCGACGCTGGCGAGGTCGATGCGCGCCGGGACGCGGTGACCGGTGCCGACATGGCCACGATCGTCTACACCAGCGGCACCACCGGCCCGCCGAAGGGTTGCGTGCTGACCCACCGCAACATCTCCACCGACATCGGTAACGCCACCGCGGTGCTGCCGCAGCTGCTGCACCCGGGCGCGTCGACGGTGCTGTTCCTGCCGCTGGCGCACGCCTTCGCCCGGCTGATCCAGGTCGGCATGGTGCACAACCGCGCCTGCATGGTGCACAGTGCCGACGTCTCCGGGGTGCTCGACCAACTGCGCCGGTTCCGGCCCACCTTCATCCTCGCCGTGCCCCGGATGTTCGAGAAGATGCACGACCAGGCCCGGCGCTCCGCCGAGGACACGCACCGGGGATGGCTGTTCAGCCTCGCCGAGCGGGCGGCGGTGCGGTACAGCCGGGGTCTGGACACACCGACCGGGCCGGGAGCGCCGCTGCGCCTGGCGCACCTGCTGTTCGACCTGGTTGCGTACCGGAAGCTGCGCAGCGCGCTCGGCGGACGGTGCCGGCTGGCCATCGTGGGCGGTGCGCCGCTGGGGGAGCGGCTGGGACACTTCTTCCGTGGCGCGGGAATCACGGTGCTGGAGGGCTACGGGCTGACCGAGACCTCACCGGCGCTGGCGGCGAACCTGCCGACGGCGATGCGGATCGGCACGGTGGGCCGGCCGCTGCCCGGGGTGCGGATCCGGGTCACCGACGACCGGGAGATCCACGCCCAGGGCGAGGTCGTCTTCACCGGCTACTGGAACAATCCGGCGGCCACCCGGGAGACGCTGACCGCCGACGGCTGGCTGCGCACCGGCGACCTCGGCCAGCTCGACGACGACGGTTTCCTGCGGATCACCGGCCGTACGAAGGAGATCATGGTCACCGCCGCCGGCAAGAACATCGCGCCGGCCCCGATCGAGGAACGCATCCGGGCGCATCCGCTGGTCAGCCAGGTCATGCTCGTCGGGGACGGGCGCCCGTACGTCGCCGCGCTGGTCTCCGTGGACCCGCAGGGCTGGCAACGATGGCGGGATCAGCACGGGCAGCCCGGGGCGTCCGTGGCCAAGCTGCGCGATGACCCGCAACTGCGTGGTGCGATCCAGGAGGCGGTCGACGAGGCCAACCGGACGGTCTCCCATGCCGAGCAGGTCAAGACCTTCCGGATCCTGCCCCGGGACCTCACCGAGGCCGACGGGGAACTCACCCCCACCCTGAAGATCAAGCGGGACGCGGTGCAGGACCACTTCGCCGACGACATCGCCGCCCTCTATCGCGGCCACTGATGCGGACTGTCACCCGACCCGACGGGTCGCCGGCCGGTGGTGATCGGCAGCGCGCTGTCCCGGACCGGGCGCCTGCCCAACTGTACGCGGGGGTGCCCGCGGGGTGGCTCATCGGGCGGGCTGCCAGCCGGGACGGCGTAGAGCACGGCGGGGATCATGCTCGACTGTCCTTTCTGGTGGGAGCGGTGAGTGCGGCGGTGAGCAGGGTCCGGGCCTGCTCGGCGGCCTCGGCGTCGCGTCCGTCGGCGATGGCCTCCGCCAGCCGGCGGTGCCCGGCGACATCGAGCAACTCGGCGGACCGTCGCTGCGGCGGCACCTCGGCCACCGCCAGGGCACCGGCGACCAGGCTGTTGAAGGCCAACAGGTAGGCGGTGTTGCCGCAGCCGTGCAGGATCTGCCGCCACAGGGCGATGTTGGCCGCACCCATCGCGGTCAGGTCGGGGGCGAGGCCGGCGTACTCCTCGACCGCCTGCCCGATCCGCCGACGGGCCGCGCCGTCGGCGCGGCGGGCGCAGAGCCGGGCGGCGTCCACGCCGATGCAGGCCCGCATGTCCATCATGTCGCGGACCAGCGCGGCGACCGGGAGGACGTCACCGGACTGCACCAGGGACAGGGCGAGGTCCAGACCGGCGTGCACCCGCCAGTCCAGCACCCGGGTCGCCCCGCCCTGACTGACCCGGAGCAGGCCCAGTTGCTGCAACCGGCGCAGCGCCTCGCGGACCGCGTGCCGGTTCACCTGGAACGCGGCGGCCAGTTCCCGTTCACCGGGCAGGGTGTCGTCGGTGTGGTAGGCGCCGCTGACGATCGCGTCGCGCAGCTGGCCGAAGACGAGGTCCGACACGGAGGCGCGGATGACGGGGACGAAGGCCATGCCGGGAAGTGTGGGCCAGCGCATATCAACCCGTCAACTGGTTGTACCAGTGTGGCCGCCGGCAACACGCCCAGCACTCTGTGGTCGGGGTATCGCCGTGGGTTAAAGTGCGTTCGTAGCTGGTGGCGGTCGGGTACGGGAGGCGCCGGTGACGAGTCGATGGCGTGGCCCACTCGTCCGCGCGGCGATACGGCTGGGCTTCCTGGCCGCGGTCGCCACCGCGGCCTGGGCCGCCTACGACGTCGCGACGGCGGTTCCCGGGTATGCCGCCGAGGAACCGCCGGCCGGCATCGGGGACGCACCCGCAGCCGACCAGGACCGGCTTGGCGAACGCGCCGCCGACCTGATCGGGGCCGTCCTTGCCCCGGTGGTCGCCGCCGACCGCCCGGCCCGGGAGCCGCCCCGGCCAGCGGCCTCCGGCCCGTCCGAGCAGCCCACGCCGCCACGGCGGTCGGCGGACGCGGCGCCACCCCTGAGATCGACGCCCCGCCCGTCGTGCCCCCGGCCGCGCAGCGACGGTCCGAGCGGCCGGCACCGGTCCGCGGCGACGACCGGGCGTTGGCGGCGCCCCGGCGGGTGGTGGCGCTCGTCGACATGGTGCCCGACGGGGCCGCCGCCCCGGCCACCGCGGGACCGCCGGCCGATCCACTCGCCGCCGTGCTGAGCCAACTGCTGGGCCCCCGGGCGTCGCTGCTCGACCCGGTCGTGACCGAGCTGGATCCGCTGCTCCAGGACCTCGCGCCGATCCTCGGCCCGCTCGACCCGGTGCTCGACCTCCTGGATCCCGTCGTCACCACGCCCCAACCGGCCCCGCCCACGTCCGATCCCGATCCGGCCCCCCAACCGGCCCCGGATCCCGCCGTGCCGCCGTCGTCACCACCGGCCGAGACGCTCCCGCCCGCAGCGCGGGACCTCGCCGACCAACCCCCGCAGGCCGGAAACCTCGCCGGCGCCACCACGCGCCCCCTCCAGGACCGGTCCGGGTTCTCCCCGTCGCCAGAACCGCTCGGCCGGGCGGCCGTCGAGAACGGCCCGGACAGCCCGGACCCGCAGGTCGATCCCGCCCCGGGCCAGGCGCCCGTCTCGCCGGCCCCCGGCACGAGCGGCGTCGACCTGACTCCGACCCCCACGCCACCGACGCCGCCGCCCCGACCGGCTGGGCGCCGCCGGCGGTCCAGAGCGGATTGTCGCGGGCGGCACCGGAGCAGGTCCTCCCCTCGCGATCCCCACGCCCTCGGAGCCGGCCGGCCTGACCCTGGTGGACGTGATGCGCCGTGCTGCCGTGACCGTGGCGGCCACCCGGCGCGACATCCGACGGCCGCCGTTCGCGGTCCCGCGTCACCGCCCGCCCGCCGCCCGCACTCGTCCCCGCGGCGCCGGTCCGGCCCTTTCTTGCTGACTTTCGTCTGACCAGGAGTTCTCATGCACGTCACCCTGCCGGTCGACCGCGCCCGATGGCGCGACATCGACTGGATCGTCGACCTCGTAACCGCCACCGCCGTCCCGACCACCCTCGCCGCCTGGCTCGTGCCCGACGAGCGGCGGCGTGCCGCGACGATCGCCGCAGTGGCCCGCATCTGGATCGAACACGCCCTGCTGTTCGGCGACGCGTTCCTGCTGAAGGACGGGACCGCCGCCACCGTCTGGTTCCACCGCTACCGCCCGATTCCGCCTCCACCGCGCTACGACGACCGCCTCGACGATGCCTGCGGCGCCGAGGCCGCCCGCTTCCGCCGGCTCGATCACCTGCTCGCCGCGCGGCGCCCGGAGGAGCCCCACAACCACCTCGCGTTCCTCGCCGCACCACCGGACGCCGCCCGCACCGCGCAGGCAGCGGCGGTCCTCGCCGGCAGCCACCGGTGGATGGACAACCTCGGCCTGCCGGCCTACACCGAGGTGCACGACAGCGCCGACCTCGGCCTCTACCGGCGGCTCGGCTACCGCGGCCGGCGCCGGGTGTCACGGCCCGACGGGGCCGCGGTGGACCTGCTCTGGCGGCCGGTGCCGTCGGTCCGGCTCCGCGGCCCGAACTGCCCGACGTCGCGGGCCGACCCCGCCGGGTGCGCACCGGCGCCCCGGCTGGCCGTGGCCGGCTCCAGCGGCGGTGCCCCGGCTGCCGGTGATGCCGCCCAGCGGGCACGGGTGGATTCGCCGCTCGCGCCGGGCTTCGGCACGCCCCGGCGCAACGGCGACCCGTGCCCGCTGGCTCACGGGTCGGGCAGCAGCGGCATCTCCCGCCCGGTGTCGTGGCCAGCGCGTGCCGGGCCGCCATCGGCGCGACAGGACCTACACCCCGGTATCCAGCCACCTGCGGCCAGCGGCGGATCGGCCGGGCCCGGTCCACGCCGGACGGCAGGCGTTGACCGAGGGTGCTACCAGTGACAATGTGTCCATGACCGACCACGCCGGGCCGCCGGCCGCGGTGGCGACAATGACCAGTGTGTCCGGCAGCACTGTCCGAACGCGCGTGGCGCGGGGAGCGACGACATGATCGGTTGGCAGGTTTCCGGCTACACCCCGGTCCGTCGGCTCGGCGCCGGTGCCTCCGGCAGCGTCGACCTCGCCGTCCACGACGCCACCGGTACTCCGGTGGCGATCAAGTACCTGGCCGGCCGGCCCGGCGACGAGGTGTCCCGGGACGCCTTCCGGGACGAGGCACGGCTGCTGGCCGACATCGATGACCCGTACGTCTGCCGTCTCTACGAATATGTGGAGGCGCCCGGCGGCGCGGCCATCGTGATGGAACTGGTCAACGGCGTCTCGCTGCGCCAGATGCTGCGCGCCCAGGGCCCGACCACGCCGGAGGCGGCGCTGTGCGTACTCAAGGGCTCGCTCGCGGGGCTCGCCGCGGCCCACCTGCACGGCGTGGTGCATCGCGACTACAAGCCGGAGAACGTGCTGGTCACCGCCGAGGGAGCGAGCAAGCTCGCCGACTTCGGCATCGCCATGCCGGTTGGGACCAGCTCCGGCGGCAGCGTCACCGGCACCCCGCGCTACATGGCCCCCGAGCAGTGGACCGGTGCTCCCGCCAGCCCGGCCGGCGACATCTACGCGGCCACCGCGACCTTCTTCGAGTGCCTCACCGGCCATCCACCGTACGACGGGAGGGACCTGGCCACCCTGCGTCAACAGCACGCCCGTGCGCCGATTCCCACCGATCCGGCACCGCGCCCGGTGCACGGCCTGCTGCGTCACGGGATGTCCAAGCGTCCCGACGACCGGCCGCAGCCCGCGCAGATCTTCCTGGCCACCCTGGAACAGGTGGCCGCCGGCGCGTACGGCGCGGACTGGGAGGATCGCGGGCTGCGGGAGTTGGCCCGGCGGGCGGCGCTGCTGGCCGCCCTCTTCCCGTTCCCGGACGGCACCGGCGGCGCCGTCAGCGTGGCCAGCACGGCGCTCGGCGCGTCCACCCCGCCGCCCGGCGGCGACGGCTCCGGTGCGCCCGCGTCCCGGCGCACCGGACGGGCCCGAGCGGCGCTGGTCGGGAGTGGGCTGGTGGCGGCGTTGCTGGTCGGTGGTGCCGGGCTGAGCTACGCCGCGAAGGACGAACCACCGGCGGCCGTGGGAACGGCCACCGAGGCCAGCACGGACCTGACCGGCGGCCTCGCCCCGCCCGGCGTCCCCGTCACGCCGACGTCCACCCCGGACGGACCGGCGACCGCCACCCCGGCACACCGCCCGTCCCGACCGCAGGCGGCACCGACCCGACCGACGGCGCCTCCGCCTCGCCCGGGCCGAGGCCGTCGGTGACCCCCACCGGCGACACCCCCGTACCCACGCCGGTGCCCAGCCCGTCGACCAGCTCCAGCCCGTCGACCAGCTCCAGCCCGGCACCGCCGCGGGACGTCACCGCGCCCACCGTCGACGGGGTCGCGGCTGGTCCGACCGAACTGGACCCGACCGGCTGCCCGTTCGGGCCCACGACGAGCACCATCACCGCCCTGGTCGCCGACGACCGCACGGCCCCGGGCGAGCTGCGGGTCCGCTTCCGCTACCTGTTGGAGAAGCGGTCGTACGAGCAGCGCATGAGCCCGCTGCGCGGGGGCGAGTTCCGGGGGCTGCTCGGGGACCTGTCCCGTCCCGGCTCCACCACCCGGATCCCCGTGGCGGTCATTGCCACCGACGCCGCCGGCAACACCACCACGGGCTCGACGGTGTACGTGACGCTCTACTCGTTCTGCACACCCGGCTGACCCGGCTACCCGCCGCAAGCACGGGCGCTCCCCGCACGCAGACCCACGATGACCCAGGAGAGGCAGCCGTGACCCAGCCGGACGACGCCACCGAGGCCCTGCCCACCCAACGGGTACCGGCTCAGCCGGCCGTCAGCACCCAGCCTGGTCGCACCCCACCTGCGGACATACCGGCGGACGCGCCGACGGTGTCGTTGGGTGGTGCCGAGCCGACGGTGTCGTTGGGTGGTGCCGAGCCGACGGTGTCGTTGGGTGGTGCCGAGCCGACGGCGCTTCTGGGTGGTGCGGAGCCCACGTGGCCCCTCGGCGTCACCGGGGTCGCGGGCGCGACCGAGGCCGGGCGCACCACGGCGGCTACGGCCGGCGCGCGTACCGGTGGGGAGCGCTCGCCGCGCCGACCGCCGGAGCCGGCGGGGAGTTGCGGTTCGGCCCCGGCGTGCCGGTCGCCCCGCCGCCGGCTCCGGCCTGGCCGACGCCCCCGCCGCCACGACGCAGGTCCGCCTGGCGGCGCCTGGTCTCGGTGTTGTCCACCCTGCTCACCCTCGTCCTGCTCGCCGCGGTCGGGCTCTGGATCTGGCAGCGACTCAGCCCGCTGGAGATCGTCGAGGTCAGCGTGGCCGTGCCGCGTCCCGCCGACGAGCGGTGCGACGTCAGCGTCGACGTGGTCGCCGCCGTGCGGACCAACGGCCGGGCGGGCGTCATCGAGTACCAGTGGTTGCGGTCCGGCAGCGCCCCCGGTGCCCTGCTCACCGAGCGGGTCGGTTGGGGTCAACGCACCGTCGAGCTGACCCTGCGCTGGTCGTTCGGCGGGGTCGGCAGCACCACCGAGACCGCGACGGTGAACATCGTCTCCCCGTCACCGGCACAGGCGACAACCGAGGTCAGCTACGCCTGCCCCGGCTGAGGCGGATGGTTTCTGCCGGGGACCACGGGGGTAGGTCGGGCCGGACGAACACCGAACACCAGCCTCTGGAGGACCATCCCATGCGAGACAACTTCGGCGACGCGGTGGGGGACACCCTCCGTGCGATACTTCTCTTCCTACCCAAGGCACTCGCCTTCGTGGCGATCCTGGTCGCCGGCTGGCTGATCGCCAAGGCGGCCCTGAAGATCGTCGACCGGCTGCTCGAACGGGTCGGCTTCGACCGCGCGGTCGAGCGCGGCGGGATCCGCCGGGCACTGGCCCGGTCGCGCTACGACGCCAGCGACATCGTCGCCCGGCTCGCCTACTACGGGATCCTGCTGCTCACCCTCTACCTGGCGTTCGGGATCTGGGGGCCGAACCCGATCTCCGACCTGATCGCCGGGGTCATCGCCTGGCTGCCGCGCGCCTTCGTCGCGATCGTCATCGTGGTGGTCGCCGCCGCCATCGCCAGTGCGGTGAAGGACATCATCTCCGGTGCCCTCGGCGGCCTGTCCTACGGGCGGCTGCTGGCCACCGTCGCCTCGGCGTTCATCCTGGGCCTCGGCATCATCGCCGCGCTCAACCAGATCGGCGTAGCCACGGCCGTGACCACCCCGGTGCTGGTCGCCGTGCTGGCGACCGTCGGCGGCATCCTCGTGGTCGGCGTCGGCGGCGGGCTGATCCGGCCGATGCAGGGCCGGTGGGAGTCCTGGCTGGCCCGCGCCGAGCAGGAGTCGCGGACGATCGCCGAGCATGCCCGCGCCTACTCGGCAGATCGCCGTGACCGCGAGGAGCCTCCCGCCGACCCGGTCGCCGCACCGGCTGCCGCCGCGCCCAGCTTCGGCGCACCGGCGTCCACCGGGCCGGCCGGACAGCCGCCGGCCGCCACGAGCGGCGAACGGGGCGGCGACCCGGGTCGGCCAGCTCGTCGGACGACGACCCGGAGGCCACCCAGGTCGTCACCCCGCCCGGCACCGACGCCGGCACCACCACGCCGCTGCCGCGCGATACGGAGACCACGCAGACGCAGGTCACCTCGCCCGCTCCGGCGGTGCCCGCGCAGCGTGGCTCCGACGACAGCGAGTCGACGGTGATCCTGCCGCGGGCCGACGAACAGCGCTGACCCTCCCGCCGGGGCAGGGCCGGCCGGCCCCGCCCCGGCGTCTCCGGCGTGGCACACCACCGTGCCGCCGACTAGCATCACCACCATGACCTGGCGACATTGATGCGTCATCCGAGGCCGTGGGCCGCCTGCGGTCGCCGTACACCCGGCGTCCGTCAGCCGTACCACCCGAAAGGTCTCGATGACCCCGACCTCGACGCGGGCTCGCCGCCTGGCCGGCACGCTCTACGCATACGCCTTCCTCACCGATTTGGTCCTGCTCTACCCGGTTTACGCGCTGCTGTTCGCCGACACCGGGCTGTCGGTCGGGCAGATCTCGTCACTGTTCGTGATCTGGTCACTGGCCGGCATCGTGCTGGAGGTGCCCTCCGGCGCGTGGGCCGACGCGACCTCCCGGCGGCGGATGCTCTGCCTCGCACCGCTGTGCACCGCCGGCGGCTTCGCACTCTGGACGCTCGTGCCGTCCTACCCCGCGTTCGCCGTCGGGTTCGTCCTCTGGGGAGCCGGCGGTGCGCTCGCCTCCGGCGCACTGGAGGCGCTGGTCTTCGACGAGCTGGACCACCTCGGCACCGCCGACCGGTACGCCCGGGTGATCGGCCGGGCGCGGACCGCCGGCACCGTCGGTGTGCTGGCCGCGATCGTGCTGGCCAGCCCGGTGCTCGGGTCCGCCGGCTATTTGGGGTCGGCGCGGCCAGTGTCGCGGCCTGCCTGCTCGCCGCCGCCGTCGCCACCCGTCTCCCCGAACACCGCCCCGGTGCCGAGGCGGACATCGTCACCGCCCACGTCGAGTCGTCCGGCGCGGGACGGGCGGCGAGCCCGACCGGCACCGCCGGCAGCCAGCCGGACGACCCTGCCGGGGTCGACGGGCTCGGTTGGTGGCAGGGCCTGCGGGCGGGAGTCGCCGAGGCCCGCGGTGACCGAGCGGTACGCGCGGCCGTGCTGCTCGTCGCTGCGGTCACCGCCGTCTGGGGAGCCTTGGACGAGTACACCCCGCTGCTGGCCCGGGACACCGGGGTCGCCCTGGCAACGGTGCCGCTGCTGCTCCTGATCGTCACCGTCGGGCAGGTCGCCGGCGGCCTGCTCGCCCCCGTCGGCGAGCGGCTACGCACGCCCGGTTACGCGGTGCTGCTGGCCGGCTCGGCACTGGCCCTGGCCGGCGGCGCGCTACTGGGGCATCCGGCCGGGTTCCTGCTGGTGGCGGCGGCCTTCTGCGGTCTCCAACTCGCCTCGGTGCTGGCCGACGCGCGCCTACAGGCCCGGATCGGCGGACCCGCTCGGGCCACCGTCACCTCGTTGGCCGGGATGGCCACCGACCTGACCGTCATCGCGGCCTACGCCGGCTACGGCCTGGTCGCCACGGTGGCCGGCAATCCGGTGGCGTTCGCGGTCGCCGCCGGGGCGTACCTGCTGGTCGCGGTGGCGCTGGTGATCCGCTCGGCATCCGACCGGACACCGTCCGAGCCGGTGACGCGGACGCCGGCGGCGCGGGCCGGCAGGTGACGGTGGTCAGCCCTGGTCGGCGCCCAGGTAGACCCAGCGGCCCTCCTCGCGGACGAAGCGGCTGCGCTCGGTCAGCGTGCCCGGATCACGGCCCTCGCGGTAGTGGGCGCGGAACTCGACGGTGCCGATGCGGTCGAGGAGGCCACCGCGGTCGGTGCCGAGGATCTCCAGCCCGGTCCAGCGTCGGGCGGTGCCGAGGAGCAACCGGGGCGGCCGGGTGCGGGGGTGCCAGCTGCGCAGCAGGTAGCCGGGTCGCCGACGGCGGAGGCCGCGTACCGGGAACGCATCAGCGCCTCGGCCGTCGGCGCGTCGGCCTCGCCCCGGTGCAACCGTCCGCAGCAGTCCGCGTAGGGCAGGCCCGGCGGTCAGACACCCGCAGCGGGCGGTGCGCGCTCACGGCGTCCGGGTGGCGAAGACGATGACGTTGTCGACGTATCCGCCGCTGTCCCGGTCGAAGCGGCCACCACAGGTGACCAGGCGAAGCCCGGCCGCGCCGCTCGGGCCGTAGACCAGGTCGGTGGGGAAGCGGTCCTTCGGGTACGCTCGCACGGCGTCCACGGTGAAGCGCACCAGGCTGGCGTCTTTCCGGGCGATGTGGACGGTGTCGCCGGGGCGCAACCTCCCCAGGTCGAAGAAGACGGCCGGCCCGCTACGGGTGTCCACGTGACCCACCAGGACCGCGTTGCCGGTCTCGCCGGGGCTGACTCCTGGCCGGTACCAGCCCGCGACGCCCGGCCGGTCCAGCGGTGGCACCTCCAGCGCCCCGGCGTCGTCGGCGGCGACGGCGACGAGCGGTGCGGCCACGCCGATGGTCGGGATCCGCAGCTCGACGGGGACGGCGCGGGGCAACGGCGGCAGGCCCGGTGTGGTCTCCGCCCGATGCGGAACGCCGGAGGGCTGCGGCGGCCGGGCCGGCAGGCGCGTGATCCCCGTACCCATCAGCACGACGCCGGCCACGGCGAGCAGCGCGACCAGGATGCGGCCCAGGCGGTGCGCCCACACGGAAACCTCCGATCGCCGGTGGTGCGCGACTGGGCGGCGGCTGCCGGCCCGTCCTCCGGGCCACCTCGGGTGCCCGCACCGTGCACGGCACGGGCACCCGTCGCAGGATGGCTGGATGCAGTGTGGCTACGGTCAGAGCGTCGCGGCGGTGGCCGCGTGGCGTCGCCGCCGGGTCAGGATGACGGTGCCCCCGAGCGCGGTGGTGAGCAGCGTGGCACCGGCGGCCAGGGTGCCGATGCCGTCGTCGCCGTCGCGGCCCCGGCCTCGGCGCCGCCGATCGGGGTGACGGTGAAGGTCGCGCTGCCGTCGGGCGTGCCGTCGCCGCAGGTGGCCGCCACCGTGTACGTGCCGAGAGTGAATCCGGCGGTGAACAGTTCGGCGCTCAACCCGCCACCGGTGGCGGCCGTGGTCGAGCGGACGTTCTGGTCGCGGTCGGGCCCGGTGACCCGGAAGAGCGCGTCGCCGGCCTTCGGGTTGCAGGTGGTGGCCGTGAGCACGACGGTTCCGCCCACCGGTGTGGTCGACGGCGACACGGTCGTCTCGGCGAGCGCGGCGCCCGGCAGCAGCAGCGCGCCGAGGGCGATGCCGCCCGCCGCCGGTACGAGAATCTTGGTTGCCTTCATACGCGTGTTCCCTCACTTTTCGTCCGCTGACTGCATGGGACGTCGCTCGGGTGGCCAACTCCGTGACTAGCACCGGTGTGCCCAACACTAGGTGGGGTTGGACCCCCGATCCGGTGAAAATGAGAAATCCTCGTTGCCGTCCCGTGTCCACCCGAGAGACGGAGGCGTCGCCGAAGCGCCGGCACGGGTCCACCGGGGGCGTTGTCCGGCTCGGCTCTTTCTGCCAACCGGCCGGGCTGCCGGGTTGCCGGGTTGCCGATGTGGCAGCGTGACCGGATGAGTTCCGTGCCGGTCGACGTCGACCTCGCCCTGGTCGGTGGGGGTGGTGCCGCGTCGCTGGTGCTGGCCGCGTTGGCCCGCCATGGCGGGTGCGATGTGCGGATCGCCGTCGTCGACCCGGTGCGCCGGCGTGGCCAGGACCGGACGTGGGCCTTCTGGGACCACCCGGGCAACGACCTGGACGACCTGCTGAGCGCGAGCTGGTCGCGGGTCGAGGTGATCACCGCGGGTACGCACCGGGCGCTGGAACTCGCCCCACTGCGGTACGCGATGCTGCGCTCGGGCCCGATCTACGCGCGGGCCGCCGACGCGGAGCGGCGCCTCGGCGTGATCCGGATCGTCGCTGGTGTCGAGGCTCTCGACGACGACGGCGACCGGGTGCTCGTGCGTACCGGTTCCGGGACACCGGTGCTGCGGGCCCGTTGGGTGCTGGACTCCCGGCCCCGGCCACCACACCGGCCCGGGCGGACGAACTGGTTGCAGCACTTCCGGGGCTGGTGGCTGGCGGCCGACCGGCCGGTCTTCGATCCGGGACGGGCCGTCCTGATGGACTTCCGCACCCCGCAGCCGGCCCGGGGTGTCTCGTTCGGCTACGTGCTGCCGGTCGACAGCCGCTACGCGCTCGTCGAGTACACCGAGTTCTCGCCCGGCCTGCTCAGCGGGCCGGCGTACGACACGGCGTTGGCCGGCTACCGGGATCTGCTCGGCCTCGACCCGGCCCGGCTGACCGTCGCCGAGGTCGAGAACGGCGTGATCCCGATGACCGACGGTCCGTTCGTCGCCCGTCCCTCACCTCGGGTGGTACGCCTCGGCACGGCCGGCGGCGCCACCCGCCCGTCGACCGGCTTCACCTTCTCCGCGATGCACCGGCAGGCCGAGCAGGTCGCCCGGGCGGTGGCCGCCGGACGGCCGCCGGTGCCGGCGCCCGCGTACCCCGCCGGCACCGTTGGATGGACGCGGTCGCCCTGCGGGCGCTGGACCGCGACCTGGTCGATGGCCCGGAGTTCTTCGGCCGGCTGTTCGACCGCAATCCGGCGCAGCGGGTGCTGCGCTTTCTGGACGGCGGCACCGGCGTGGCCGAGGACCTGGCGGTGATGCGCTCCACGCCGATGCTGCCGATGCTCACCGCCGGTGTGGCCGACGCCGCCGGCCGGCTCGGCGACCGTCTCGCACCGGCGCGCCGTCCGGTCTGGACGGTGCCACCACCCGTCGTCGGCCCCGAGCCTCCGGCCGTCGAGCGGCCCCACCGCTGAGCCGCACCGCCATCCGGTGCCGGACTCGGCCCGATCCCTGCCTCGACCCCCGACCCCGCCGACCGCCCAACCCTGCCGGCCGGCCGGGTGCCGGCGGGCCCGGCGGGCTTCGGTAGGTTTGCCGCATGGTGGACGAGGTGGCCGGCCCGGTGGTGGAGATCTGGACCGACGGCGCGTGCAGCGGCAACCCCGGCCCGGGCGGCTGGGGCGCGGTGCTGCGCTACGGGGCCCACGAGCGCGAACTGCGCGGCGGGGAGGCGGACCCGACCACCAACAACCGGATGGAGCTGACCGCCGCCATCGAGGCGCTGGAGAGCCTGACCCGTCCGGCCACGGTCGAGTTGCACACCGACAGCACGTACGTGCGCAACGGCATCACCGGTTGGTTGGCGTCCTGGAAACGCAACGGCTGGCGGACCGCGGCGAAGCAGCCGGTCAAGAACGCCGACCTGTGGCAGCGGCTCGAGGCGGCGGGCGCCCGCCACCGGATCACCTGGCTGTGGGTGAAGGGGCATAACGGGCATCCGGAGAACGAGCGGGCCGACGCGCTGGCCAACCAGGGGATGAACGAGGCGCGGGCCGGGGCCCGACGAGGCGTATCGAATCGATGACGGTGCAACAGGTGTATTGCCTGTGGTGATCGCCTCTGACATATTCCTGCGTGGACGCTGCCAGCGACGGTTGCCAATCCGGACGCCGCGCTGCGGTGACGCTGCATGCCGGAGGAAACCTCGTGAAGCGTAGACGTCGCCATCTGCTCGTAGGTCTGGCGGTCGGTGCCCTGGTGGCCTCGACCGGTCTGGTCGGAATCCACTACGCCGGCGCCGAGGTGCCGGCGCCCGTCGCGGTCGGCGGGGAGATGCCCGACGCCCTCGGCGCCCATCTGGAGCGGCTGCGCCGGGCCGTCCCCGGTGACGGCGGCATGTCGCCCGACGGGCCCGGCGGCGCCGCGCAGCAGGCATTCCTGGAGCGCGCCTACCCCGCCGACGCGATCACCATCGCCCAACTGGACCGGTCGAAGGCGGCCTTCACCGCGGCCGACCGGCGGTTCAGGGGCGGCCGGCAGTGGACCAACGTCGGCCCCAGCGAGGCGCTCTACCCGTTCACCGAGTACCGCAACGCCTTCAACTACGTGCCCAACGAGTACGTCGCGGGTGGCCGGGTCACCTCGATCGACATCAGCCCGGACTGCAACAAGCTGCTCTGCCGGGCGTACGTCACCCCGGCCGGTGGCGGCGTCTGGGGCACCCTGAACATTCTCGCCGCCACGCCCAAGTGGTTCTACCTCGGCGGCCCGCTGGGCATCAACGCCGCCGGCGCGGTGACGATCGACCGCAACGACCGCACCGGCCTGACCATCTACGTCGGCACCGGCGAGGCCAACACCTGCGGCTCCGGCTGTGTCGCCGGCGTCGGCCTGTACCGGTCGACCAACGGCGGCCTGACCTGGTCCGGCCCGCTCGGCAAGAACGTCCTCGCCGGCAAGGGCATCGGTGAGATCACCATCAAGCCCGGTGACCCGAAGACGCTCTACGTGGCCACCACCACCGCCCTGCGCGGCATGTCCAGCTCCTGCTGCGGCGGTGTCACCCGGCCGGTGCCGGACGCCGAGAAGTGGGGCCTCTACAAGTCCACCAACGGCGGCAAGAGCTGGAAGTTCATCCACAACGGCTCGGCCGACGCCACGGCCTGCACCGGCAGCACCGCCGAGTACAACAACGCGGCCAGTTGCTCACCGCGCGGGGTACGCCAGGTCAAGCTCGACCCGCGCGACGCCAACATCGTCTACGCCTCCTCGTACGCCCGGGGCGTGTGGCGCTCGTCGGACGCCGGTGCGACCTGGACCCAGATCAAGCCGTCGCTCAACGCCGCGATGTTCCAGACCCGGGCGGCGATCGACGTGACCGCGCTGCCGGGCGGCAAGACCCGGATGTACGTCTACGAGGGCAACACCGGCAACCCGTACTCGCGGCTGTTCCGCAGCGACGACGTGGCCACCGGCGGCCCGACGTTCACCGACCTGACCAGCTCCAACCCGGCCGACCCCGGCTTCGCCACCTACAACCAGTGCACCGGCCAGTGCTGGTACGACGTGTTCGTGCACACCCCGCAGGGGCACCCGGACATCGTCTACACCGGCGGCTCCTACGTCTACGGCGAGACGATCGCCCACAAGCGGGGTGTCGTCCTCTCCACCGACGCCGGGGTCAGCGGCACCGACATGACGTACGACGGCACCGACGAGTTGCACCCCAACGGCCTGCACCCCGACCAGCACGACCTGGTCACCAACCCGCGCAACCCGTACCAGTTCTTCGAGGCCAGCGACGGCGGGGTGATGCGATCGAGCGGCACCCTCGTCGACCGGTCGGGCTGGTGCGACAACCCGGACCGCAGGCTGACCACCCAGACGCAGCGGGATCGCTGCCGGCAGATGCTGTCGAAGATCCCGTCCAAGCTGGAGGGCGTGAACAAGGGGATGAACACGCTACAGTTCATCAGCCTGTCGGCCAGCCCGCACGACGTGAACCTGCTCCAGGGCGGCACCCAGGACAACGGCACCTGGGAGAACAAGGGTCAACGCCAGCGCTGGGTCAACACGATGATCGGTGACGGTGGCGCCTCCGGCTGGGACGTCGCCCGCCCCGAGTTCCGGTTCCACACCTACTACGACGTCACGCCCGAGGTGAGCTTCGCCGGCGGCGACATCGCCAGCTGGATCTGGACGGCCGACCCGATCTACGGCCAGCCGGGCAACCTGTTCTACGCCCCGGTGATCAGCGACCCGAAGGTCAGCGGCACCATGTTCGCCGGCACCGGCCTGTCGGTCTACCGCACCAAGACCTTCGGCCTGGGCGACCGCAGCCTGGCCGAGGCCGACCGGATCTGCAACACCTGGGTCGGCACCTTCGAGGAGGACTGCGGTGACTGGGAGCCGCTGGGCACCACCAACCTGACCGGCGCCGGGTGGGGCGACCGGGCCGGTGGGGCCGTTTCGGTGGTCCAGCGGGTCGATTCCGACAGCTCCACCGCGTGGGCGGCCACCAGCACCGGCCGGGTCTTCGTCACCCGCAACGCCGATGCCGAGCCGGCCGCCGCGGTGACCTGGACCCGGGTCGACACCGCCGCCACGCCGAACCGCTTCGTCACCAGCGTCCACATCGACCCGGCCGACCCGGCCCGGGCGTGGATCTCCTACAGCGGCTACGGCTCCAACACCCCGACCACCCTGGGGCACGCGTTCGAGGTGAAGGCCACGGGCGGCGGGGCGACCTGGACCGACCGGTCGTACGACTTCGGCGACCAGCCGATCACCGACCTGGTCCGCGACGACGTCACCGGTGACCTGTACGCCTCCACCGACTTCGGCGTGCTGCTGCTGCCGAAGGGCAAGAAGTCCTGGACCAAGGCGGCTCGCGGGATGCCGAACGTCGAGGTCGCCGGACTGACCATCGTGCCCGGCGAGCGGGTCCTCTACGCCGCCTCGCACGGGCTCGGCGCCTGGAAACTCACCCTGAGGTAGGAACGCGATCATCGGCATCACACCGGCGAGGGCCGCACCCGCGGCCCTCGCCGCTGCCCGAGCGCGCGGCCCGGCTGTGGCGCACGCTCGGCGCGGCCTTCGTCGTCCTGGTCTTCGTGCCGCCACTGCTGCTGCTGGTCTCCGGCTCCCTCACCGAGCCCGGCCTGCCACCGTCGCCGACACCGCAGCTGGTGCCGGATCCGCTCTCCACCGCGGGCTACGAGCGTGCCCTCGACCTCGGCGGACTGCTGCGCGCCTCGCTGAACTCGGTGCTGGTCGCCGTCCTGGCGGTGCCGCTGAGCGTGCTGGTCGCCTCGCTGGCCGGGTTCGCGCTGGCCCGGCTGGCGCCGCGCACCACCGCCGTCGTGGTAGCGGCCTCACTGGTGGCGCTCATGGTGCCGGCGACCGCGCTGCTCGTGCCGCGCTTCACGATCTTCCGGTTCCTCGGGCTGACCGACACCCTCGTACCGCTTGTCGCGCCGGCGCTGCTGGGCACCTCGCCGCTCTACGTCCTGGTCTACTACCTGGCCTTCCGGGCGTTACCGGGCGAGTTGTACGACGCCTGTCTGGTGGCGGACCTGACCCCGCTGCGCACCTGGTGGCGGGTCGCGCTGCCGCTGGTGCGGCCGGTGACCGCCGGGCTCACCGCGCTCACCTTCGTGCTCACCTGGTCGAACTTCCTCGACCCGCTGGTCTACCTCTACGACCGTGACCTGTTCACCCTGCCGTTGGCGCTGCGTTCGCTGTCGCTGCTCGACCCCACCAACTTCCCGGTCTTCCTGGCCGGTGCGGTGATCGCCACGGTTCCCGCGCTGGTGGTCTTCGCCCTGGCCCAGCGGCGTTTTCTGCACCACCATGACTGAACCGCGACATCTGATTCAGAGGAATGATCCATTGTGAAACCGAAGCCGCTGCTCGCCCTCGCGCTGGGCGCCCTGCTCGCGGTCACCGGCTGCGGCTCCGGTGGCGGGTCCTCGTCGGCCGATCCGGTCAAGCTGCTGGTGTTCGGCGCGCCGGAGGAGTTGGCCGCGTACCGGACGCTGATCGAGGCGTACGAGAACGCCCGGCCGGGCGAGCGGGTCCAGCTGATCGAGGCCAGCGACCGCAAGGACCTGCTGGCCCGGCTGGCCACCTCGGTCGCCGGCGGCGCGCCACCGGACCTGTTCCTGATGAACTACCGCTTCTACGGCCAGTTCGCCGCGAAGGGCGTGGTGGAGCCGCTGGATGAGCGGATCGCCGCGTCCTCGGTGCTGGACCCGGCCGACTACTACCCGGTGGCGATGGCGGCGTTCACGTGGGACGGCGCGCAGCTGTGCCTGCCGCAGAACGTCTCCAGCCTCGCCGTCTACTACAACCGCACCCTGTTCACCAGGCACGGCGTGCCCGAGCCGACGGCCGGCTGGACCTGGAACGACCTGGTCGGCACCGCCACCCTGATGACCCGCGACGAGCGGGGTCTGGTCATCAAGGGCACCGAGGCGGAGGGCGCGGCCCGGCTGCCCGCCGTGCACGGGCTCGGCGTGGAGCCGTCCATCATCCGGCTGGCCCCGCTGGTCTGGTCCAACGGCGGTGAGATCGTCGACGACCCGGAGAAGCCGACCCGGCTGACGCTGGACAGCCCGCCGGCGCGCGAGGTGCTGCGGAACCTGGTCGACCTGCGGCTGGCGTACGGGGTGGTGCCGAGCGACGCGGAGGTGGAGGCGGAGGACGACGAGTCCCGCTTCCTCAACGGCCGGCTGGCCATGCTGATGACCTCCCGCCGGGCCACCACCAACTTCCGCACCATCACCGGCTTCGAGTGGGACGTCGCCCCGCTGCCGGTGTACCGGCAGCCGGTCGGTGTGCTGCACTCGGACGCGTACTGCCTGACCCGGGGGTCGAAGAACAAGGACGCCGCCTGGCGGTTCATGGAGTACGCGATGGACGAGGAGGGGCAGCGGATCATCGCCGCGACCGGGCGTACGGTGCCGTCGCACGTCGAGGTGTCCCGCTCACCGGCGTTCCTGGACCCGGACCGGCCGCCCCGCAACTCGAAGGTCTTCCTCGACGCCATCCCCACCGTCCGGGCGCTGCCCACCGTCTCCACCTGGCCGGAGATCGAGGATCTCAGCTACGGCATCCTGGAGAACGCCATGCACCGCGGCGACCGGCTCGACGACGTCATCCGGGAGCTGGACACGAAGAGCCGGCCGATGTTCGCCCGTGGGGAGAACGGGTGAGCGACGGGCTGGTGCTCGACGGCGTCAGCGCCGCCTACCGCGACACCACCGTGCTGCACGAGGTGCGGCTGAGCGTCGAGCGCGGCGAGCTGCTGGTGGTGCTCGGCCCCTCCGGCGCCGGCAAGTCGACGGTGCTGCGGGTGGTGGCCGGGTTGGAACCGGCCACCGCCGGCCGGGTCCGCATCGCCGGTCGGGACGTCACCGACCAGCGGCCCGGGCGGCGCAACGTGTCGATGGTCTTCCAGTCGTACGCACTGTTCCCGCACCTGACCGTGGTGGAGAACATCGCCTTCGGACTCGAGGTACGCGACACCCCGCGCGGCGAGGCCCGCCGGCGGGCGCGGGCGGCGGCCGAGACGGTGGGCTGCGCCGGTCTGCTGGACCGGCGACCGGGCCAACTCTCCGGCGGCGAGCGCCAGCGGGTGGCCCTGGCCCGGGCGCTGGTCCGCGAGCCGGACGTCTTCCTGCTCGACGAGCCGCTGTCCAACCTGGACCTGGCGCTGCGCGTCGAGATGCGGGCGGAACTGCGGGCGCTGCACGACCGGATCGGCGCGACCATGGTGCACGTCACCCACGACCAGACCGAGGCGTTGGTGCTCGCCGACCGGATCGCGGTGCTGCGGGACGGCCGGGTCGAGCAGGTGGGCACGCCGGACGAGATCTGGCGTACCCCGGCGAGCACCTTCGTGGCCCGGTTCGTCGGGTCGCCGGCGATGAACCTGCTCCCGGCCGACGGCGTGTTGCGGCCCAGCGGCGACGGGCCGGAACTGCCGGACGTGCCGCTGGAGATCGGCTTCCGCCCGGAGGCGGTCACCCTCGACGTCGCCGAGGGCACCACGGCCGTTGTCGACCGGGTCGAGGTGATCGGCGAGGACGCCTACGCCTATCTCACCCTCGCCGCCGGGCAGCCGGTGGTCGCCCGGGTGCCGGCCGCCCGCCGCCCCGCGCGGGACGCGACGGTACGGCTCGACGTGCGCTGGGCGGACGTCCACCTGTTCCACGCCGCGTCCGGCCGCCGGGTGCGCCCGTGACGGACCCGCGTTCGCGGCGGCAGTTGACGCTGATGCTGGCGCCCTACCTGGTCGGTCTGGTGGGCCTGGTGCTGCTGCCGGCGCTGGTCACCCTGGGCATGGCCTTCACCGAGTACGACCTGCTGCGCCCGCCGACCTGGGCCGGGCTGGAGAACTTCACTGCCCTGCTCGACGACCCGATCTTCCGGGTCGCGTTGCTCAACTCGGTGGTGTTCGCCCTGGTTGCCGTCCCGTTGCGGGTGCTGCTGGCGCTCGGCCTGGCACTGCTGCTGCACCGGCGGGCCCGCGGCGTCGGCACTGCCCGCACCGCCGCGCTGCTGCCCACCGCCGTGCCGGAGATCGCCTACGGCCTGCTCTGGTTGTGGCTGTTCAACCCGTTGTACGGCCCGATCAACCAGCTGTTGCGCGTCGGCGGGGAGCACGGGCTGACCGTGCTGGGGCGGACTCCGCCGCAGTGGCTGACCGACCCGACCAGTGCCCGCGCGGGGATCATCCTGATGAGCCTGTTCACCATGGGGGAGACCTTCGTGGTGCTGCTGGCTGCCCGGCGGGCGCTGCCCCGTGACGTGTACGAGATGGCCGCCGTCGAGGACGCCACCGGCTGGGACGTCGTCCGCCGGATCACCCTGCCGCTGATGGCGCCGGTGCTGGGGCTGCTGGCGGTGCGTGACGCCGTGGCCAGCCTGCACTTCACCTTCGTGCCGGCGTTCGTGGTGACCGACGGCGGCCCGCCACCGTACGCCACCACCTATCTGTCCCTGTTCGTCTACCAGACCGGCTTCGAGTACCTGCGCTACGGTTACGCGGCGGCGGCGACCCTGGTGATGATGCTGCTGACCGGCGTGGCGGTGCTGGCGCAGTGGCGCCTGATCCGCCGATACCGCCGCTTCTACCGGCTGTGACGCCGGCATCCGCCGCGGTCGGCGCCGGCCGCTCAGTGCGCACCCAGCCGGGCGATCGGCTCGACGAGTTCACGTTCCTCGTAGGACAGGTGGGACAGCAGCGTGTCGCTGAGCAGGTCGACGGCGGCCCGCAACTCGGCCATCCCGTCCGGCGTGGCGACGAAGGCGACCAGCGCCCGGTCGACTCCCTCCAGCACGTCGTGGATGGCGTGGTGCTCCTCCTCGAGCCGGTCGACGACCGGCCTGAGCCGGGGGTCCGCCCGGCGCAGGTGCGGGAAGAGCGACCGGTCCTCGATGGTGTGGTGGGTCGTGACCACCCGGCAGTACGACTCGCAGTAGGTGCCCAGCGTCCACTTGTTCTGCCGCATCGTCATCGTGTTGATGTGCGAGCGCGCGGTACCCACGTCGATCAACCCGGCGGCGACCTGCTCGATCAGGTCGTGGATCTGGGCGAGTTCGGCGCGCAACCCGTCGTGCACGTCGATCAGGTGCTGGGCGCCCGCCTGCTCGTGTGCCGTGTAGGTGCGCTCCGGGTCCGGTGCCGGCCCGGCCGGTCGGGCCGATTCGTCCCACACCCGCACGTCGCTGCGGCGGATGCCCTCGTCGGGCGTCGCCGTCACGGCGAACGGCGTGGCGGCGACGCTGGCTCGCCGGTCCGGCTGTCCCGCGCGGGCCGCCGCGCCGGCGGCCACGCCGGCCCCGGGGCCATCGCCGTTGCCGGCCGCCGGTGGCTCACCGGTCGTGGCGGCCGAGCGGGGAGCGTTCGGCGGCGACCAGCTCCCGGGTGGCCGGTGCCACCTCGGCGGCGAATCGTCGCAGGTCGTCCGGGTTGTCGCTGCCGAGGATGAAGGTGCTGATCCCCTCGGTCAGGGCCAGGTCGGCAAGTTCCTCGGCCCACTGCTCGGCCGGGCCGTCCAGCGGGCCGCGGCCCGTCGCCGCGAACCGTCCGTTGATGTTGAGCAGGCGGCGCACGTCGGACGGGACGCGGCCGGCACCCGCCGCGGCGTCGTCGATGATCGCGTTGCCGCTGGCCAGGTCGCCGGGTTGCAGGTAGGCCAGCGAGGGCAGCCAGCCGTCGGCCCGCCGGCCGGTCAGCGCGAGCATGCGTGGCTTGTAGGCGCCGAGCCAGATGCCCACGTCGTGCGCGGGAGCCGGGCCCCGCTTGGCGCCGACCGCCCGGTGGAACTCACCCTCGACGCGGACGCCGCCCCGGGCGTCGGCGTCCCAGATCTGCCGGATGATCTCGATCGCCTCCTCCAGGGCCCGGACGCCCTGCCCGGCGGAGAGGCGGCGCCCACCCATGGCCTCGATGGCGTCCCAGAACGCGCCGGCGCCGAGGCCGAGCTCCAGCCGCCCGCCGCTGAGCAGGTCGAGGCTGGCCACGCTGCGGGCGAGCACGGCGGGTGGACGCAGCGGCAGGTTGGTGACGTTGGCGGACAGGCGTACCCGCTCGGTCCGCGCGGCGACATAGCTGAGCAGCGTCCAGGTGTCCAGGAAGGCCGGCTGGTACGGGTGGTCCTGGAAGGTGACCAGGTCGAGGCCGACCTGCTCGGAGAGCATGGCCAGGCCGACCGGCCGGGCGGGGTCGGCGTTGCCGGGCGTCAGGAACGACCCGAAGGTCAGCTGGTGTCCGTAGTCGCTCATCTCGGCCTTCCTCAGGATCGTGTGGCGATCAACAGGCGCAATGTTATTGCGTGCAGAACATCATTGCCCAATAAAGTTTGTGATCTGCGATAACCTGGCGGGATGACCGGCGCGCAGGCCAGCGACTCCCGTCCCGACCCGCTCAACGACGACCTCGGGTGGATGCTCGGTGTCGTCTTCCGCGCCTACATCCGGGCCGCCGACCACGCGGTGGGTGACCTGCCGGGCGGGCCCCGGGGCTACCAGGTGCTCACCGCCGCCGACCGGCAGCCCGCCCGCAACCAGGGCGCGATCGCCGAGGAACTGGGCATCGACCGCACCGTCCTGACGTACCTGATCGACGACCTGGAACACGACGGCCTGGTGGTCCGCCGGCCCGACCCGGCGGACCGGCGCAGCCGCCTGGTCACCCTCACCGACGCCGGGCGCGACGCCGCGCGGCGCCGGCGGGAGACGCTGCGGACGGTCGAGTCACGGCTGCTACGGGCGATCCCGCCCGAGGACGCCGCCACGCTGCGAGGGCTGCTGCGACGGGTGGCCGGCGCGGCGCAGGCGCTCGACCCACTCACCGACCTGTGCGAGGCGGTGGCGGAGACGGTGGAACGGCCGCCCACCGGCCGGTCCGCCCGCCGCCGGTCCGCCCGCACCTGACGCCACCCGGGGCGGTGTCGACGTCCCGGGCATGCCGCTGCCCACCGGAGATCGGCGGCGCGGAGCCCGACGTACCGTCCCCGGCTACCGCCACCTCGCCCCCGGAGAGACCGCCTGACCGGCGGAGGCCAGGCCGCCCCGGGCGGGCCGGAGACCGAAGGTGTGCCCGTCAGCCCGGGCCGCGTTGCGGTAGGCGGTCGCCGCTCAGGCGGTCGTCCGCCGCCTGCCGGCCGTCGTCGTCGTCGGCCGCCTCGCAGACCGCCGACGCGTCCACCCAGTGCCGGCGGGCCTCGTCGTCGTCGCCCAGTACGGACGCCGCGTCGCCCAGGTGCAGCAGCGTCCGGCCCAACCCGGCGTCCGGCCGGCGGCCCTCCCGCAGCCGCCGGCTCTCGGCCAGCATCTCGTACGCCTGGCGGGCCTGACCCGGCGTCACACCCAGCAGCGTGGCCGCCGCGTTGAGCAGCGCCGCAGCCCGGTTGGTCGGGTCGCCGACCGACTCGTACTCGCGCAGCGCGGCCCGCCATGCCTGCGCCGCGTCGAGGTGCTCGCCCATCGCGGAGTGGACCAGTACGAGGTCGGTCAGCGCCGCCGCATAGCCGCGCGAGTCCCCGAGCGAGCGGAACGTGTTCGCGGCGCGGACCAGCAGGTCGTGGGCGGCATCGAGCTCGTACCGCGCCAACCGCGCCGCACCCAGTCCCAGGTCGCTGAGCGCCTGCCCGGCCCGGTCGCTGCCCGCGCGGTGCCGGCGGGACAGTTCCAGATGTTCCACCGCCTCATCTGCCCGGCCCAGGTCGAGCAGGGCCAGGCCGAGGTTCATCCGGGCCTGGGCGGTGCCGCGTCGCCCCCGCCCGGCCACCGCCAGGCTCAGGGCGGCCACCGCGCCGTACGGGTCGTGCCGGCGACGGCGCAACACCCCCAGCTCGTTGTGCGCCCAACCGGCGATCTCCGGCCGATCCTGGGCGGTGGGGTTGGCCAGCACGGTCCGGCACACCTCCTCCCACTCGTCCAGCCGCTCGGCGTGGGCGAGCCAGCCGCACAGCGCCACGGCCAGCCGGAACCACCAGTCCCGCACCCGGCGCGGCAGCGTCTCCACCGCGCCGGCCGGCACCTTCACCACCGCCAGCAGCAGCTCCTGATGCAGGTCGAACCAGCCGTACGGATCGTCGTCGGGCAGCCGGCGGTCCCGGTCGAGCAGGCCGGCCAACGCCAGCCCCGCCACGTGCTGCTCGGCCCGGCGGGCCAGGTGCCGGGTCAGCCGGGCCTGGGCGGTGACCCGGCGGTGCACCGGCTCGGCCTCCCGCAGGTGCATCCGGGCGTACGGGGCGAGCAGCGGCCGGACCTCGTACCGGTCGCCCGGTGCACCGGTGACGAACGCGCCGTCGGCGAGTTCGTCCAGCAGCGCCGCGATCCGATGCGGCCGGCGCCGGGCGAGGGCGGCGATGGTCGCCCGGTCCAGTGGCACCGAGCTCAACGACAGCAACCGCCACAACCGCCGCGCCTCGCCGGTCAACGCGTGGTAGGCGGTGTCCCGGCCGGTGACCAGTCCGGTCACCGGCGAGACGCCGACCCGCTGGTGCGGCGGCGTGTCGGCGGCGCGGCGCAGCGCGTGCAGCACGTCGGCGTGCCGCCAGCCGTGCTGCGCCGTGCGCCGCCCAGTTCGGTCACCGCGCGCGGCTGCCGCCCGCACAACTCCACGACGGCGCGCACCGCCGGATCGCCGCGTGGGTCCGGCCGGTGCGGGCGGGCCACCGCCGTGGCGGCGCCGGCATCGGCGAACATCTCCACCGCGTCGTCGGCGTCCGGTTCGGCCAGCCAGTAGGCGACCACCCCGTCGAGTGCGGCGAGCCGGCCGGTGCCGGCCAGCAGCAACCGGCAGGTCCGGGCGGTCGGCGGCAGCAACGGCCGAACCTGGGCGGGGCTGTCGACGTTGTCGAGCACCAGCAGCACCTTGCGACCGTCGAGCTGGCCGCGCAGCTCGTCCGCGGCGTCGGCGAGGTCGTCGGGACGGCCGGAGCGCGGTGGCGTGGTGCCGAGGATGCGGGCCAGCGCCGTGAGGACCTGCCGCGGCGAGCGGGCCCGACCGCTCCGGCGCAGGTCGAGGTAGTACTGGCCGTCGGGGAAGTCCGTCCGGCCGAGGTTCGCCGCCTGGACGGCGCACCAGGACGTGCCCACGGCACGCCGGCCGACCACCGCCACGGCGTGTTCCGGGGCCAGCATGGCCGCCACGGCCTCGGCCTGGCCCCGTCGGCCGGTGAAGCCGGCCGGCCAGGGCAACGTGGGTGCGCTGCTGGTCGCCGGGGCCTCGCCGTCAGCGGCCAGCGACTGCTCCTGTTGGCGGCGTCGCCACTCCACCAGGAAGGAGGCGGCCACCCCGACCACCACCAGGCCCAGGCTCGCCGAGCCGAGGGCGGTGACGGAGAGTTCGGAGAGCAGGTTGCCGGTGACGTTGCCGAGCAGGGCGCTGATCCCGGCGCCGGCCACCCCGCCGAGGGCGAGCAGGACGCTCAGCAGCCGTGGCCGGCGGGAGCCCCGCCGTGGCGGGGTCACCGTACGCCCCCGGCGACCAGGCCGGCGACGACCTGCCGGCGGGCCAGGACGAACACCAGCACGGGCAGGACCGAGGCGAGCACGCAGCCGGCGGCGAGCGTGCCGCTGCCGGCCACGAAGCCGCGGGTCTGCCCGGCGAGGAACAACCCGAGCGGGGCGCCGTCGGGGCCGCTGAACAGCAGCCCCACCACCAGGTCGTTCCACACCTGCACGAACTCCAGCACGGCCACCGCCACCAGGGCGGTGCGGTTGTGCCGGGCCAGCCGGCGCAGCGTGCCCCACCAGTGCCGCCCGCCGAACCGGGCGCCGCGCACCTGTTCGGCGGGCAGGTCGGCGAAGGAGTTGCGCAGCACCAGCACGGCGAACGGCACACCCAGCGCGATGTGCACCAGGGCCACCCCCCGGGCCGTGCCGGAGGAGAGTGCCAGGCCGAGCACCTCGTTGAGCGGACCGGCGATCACCTGCACCGGAACGACCACCGCGGCCATCAGCACCAGCCCGGTGGCCTGGGCGGCCGGCCCGGTCAGCCAGGCCAGCGGGTAGGCGGCGAGCAGCGCGACGCCCAGCACCGCGCCGGTGACGACGGTGGCGAGCACCAGCGTGAAGCCGAGGCTGCGCCACAGCTCCGGCCGGCCGAGCACGGCCTGGTAGGAGTCGAGACTCGGCGGGCTGGACCACCAGCTTCCGGTGGCCGCGCGGACGGGGTTCTGCACCGACGTGGCGGCCAGCACTCCCAGCGGGAGCAGCCAGGCCACGGCCGCGCCGGCGGCGAGCAGCCGGACCATCCGCCGTGGCGGCGGTGCGCTCGCCACGGCGCCGGCCGGCTGCTGCGGCGGCGGCCACGCCTGCCGGACGAACAGCGCCACCACCAGCATTCCGGCGGTCACCGCGACCAGCCAGATCACCCCCAGGGCGGCACCCTCGCCGGTGGTGGTCGCGCCGGAGGTCTGCCAGATCCGCAGCGAGAGCACCGACGCCTCGTCGCGCACCGAGCCGGGCGTCATCACCAGGATCAGATCGAAGGTGCGGCTGGTGCCGACCGCGACGAGGGCGAAGACCACCGCCACGGTACGCAGCAGCAGTGGTCGCCACTGCGCGTCCCAGAGCACGTCACGGCGGCTGCCGCCGAAGGCGCGTACCGCGTCGACGAGACCGGCCGGCACCGCGTCGAGGGCGGCCCGGAACACCAGCATGGCCAGCCCGACCCAGGCCCACACGAACGCCGACATCACGGCCACGGTGACCAGCTCCGGCCCGAGCAGCTGCGGCACCTGTTCCGGTGGACGCCCGGTGATCCGGGCCAGGACCAGGGTGGCCAGCCCGCGTTGCGGGTCCGGGTCGTAGAGCAGCCGGAAGGTCACGCCGGTGACCACCAGGGGCAGCGCGGTCGGCACCACCAGGATGAGCCGGACCAGCCAGCCCTCCTGGGACCGCCGGGAGGCCGCGGCGAGCAGGTAGCCCAGCACCGTGACCACGGTGGGCACCAGCAGCGCCCAGAGCAGCGTGCGCCCGACCGCCGCGCCGGTGCCCGGTGCGGCGAGGGCGGCCCGGTAGTGTTCGCCGCCCACCCAGCGACCGTCGGTGGTGACGCTGGCCTGCGCGGTACGCAGCACGGGCCAGGCGAGCAGCCCGCCCAGCAGCAGCACCGCCGGCGCGAGCAGCGCCCAGCTGGCCCCGGCCGCCGGATAGGCCCGGCCCCGCCGGGGCGGTCCGACGTCGTCGAGCACCGCCAGCTCGCCCAGCAGCGGCGCCCGGCTCACCGCCCGCCTCCGCCGCGCGGGCCGCCTCGGCGAGCTGGCCGGTGGCCCGGCGGACCGCCTCGCGGGCGTGCACCCCGTCGGTCACGTCCATGAAGAAGTCCTGCATGATCCGCCAGATCCCCACCCCGTCGGTGCCGGTGAAGGTGCCGGGCAGCCGGTCGGAGAGGTCGAACTGCACCTTGTCGGCGGCGCGCAACTCGTCGGCCAGCCGCCGACGCAGCGGGTCGCGGTAGCTGCCCACCGGCACCGCGAGGTTGGGGGAGAGGTAGCCGCCGGCGTCGAGCCACGGCAGGAAGGCCGCCGCGTCGCTGAGCCACCGCACCAGTTCCACCCCGCCCGGTGACCCGGCGAACGCGACCGCCGCGTCGCCGCCGACGATCAGCGGCTGGCTGGCCACCCGGGCGCCGGGGAACCGGAACGTGGCCAGCGGTTCGGTGCCGCGACGGAACCGGGCGACGACCGCGTCGACGAAGTCGGCCTCGAACACCATGGTCGCGGCGCGGTGGTGCACCACCTGGATGATCGACTCCTCGAACTGGGTGAGCAGGGCCCGCCGCCCGCCGCCCGGAAAGGCGCCGTCGATGCTCCACAGCTCGGCGAGCCGGTCCAGCGCGTACCCGACGGGCGGGCCCCGCCAGTCGGCCTCGCCACGGGCCAGTGCCTCGTACAGGTCGGGGCCGGCGACGTCGGCGAGGATGTTCTCGAACCAGTCGGTGAGGACCCAGCCGTCGGCGGCACCGATCGCCAGCGGCGCCGGGCCGGCGCCGATCCGGTGCCGCGCGCCGAGCCGGCGGGTCGACGCGACCAACGCGTCCCAGGTCGTCGGTGGCTCGGCCAGCATCGACGGGAAATGCCAGAACAGCGACTTGTGCGCGGCCTTGACCCACACGCCGTAACGGCGCCGGTCGACGGTGAGCAGGTCCGCCATGCCGGCCGGTGCGGTGTAGCTGTCGGCGGGCCGCACCTCGCTGAGCCAGCCGCGGCGGGCGTACTCGACGACCAGGCCGGGGCGGGGCAGGATCGCGACGTCCGGGCTGGTGCCGGCCGACCGCCGGGCGACCAGAAAGGCGTCGATGTCGTTGCCCACCCCGATCACCTGCACGTTCACGGGGTAACCGGCGACGACCTGACGGAACCGGGCCAGCTCGCCATCGGCCCAGACGACCGCCACCTGGACCGACCGACCGCCCCGCGCACAACCGCCGACACCGGCCGCGGTGACCGTCGCCGCGCCGGCCCGCAGCAGGGTGCGGCGGCGCAGTCCCACCCTCGTCACGGGCGCGCCTCCCGTCGGGCCGGCGCGGCCGGTCGTCCACCGGTCACCGGGACCCGGTCGGTCGCGTCGGCCAGCACCTCGTCGTCGGCCGAGCAGAGCAGCACCGCGACGCCGGACGAGTCCGGCGGGGACGACCGGCCGACCAGGTCGTCGAGGCGCACCCCGTCGACCGCGGCGGGCAGGTCGACCACCAGCACCTCGGGCAGACACGCCATCGCCCGGGCGAGGGCGACCCGGAACCGCTGTGCCTCGGAGAGCAGGTGCGGACGCAGCCCCAGCGTCGGGGCGAGTTCGAGCCGGTCGACCAGGGTGGCCGCCCAGTCGTCGGCCACGTCGCGCACCCGCTGGCGCCGGCGCTGGCCGTAGGAGATGTTGCGTCCGACGGTGAGATGGGGCAGCAGGACGCCGCCGGCCGGGACGTACCCGATGCGGCGGCGCAGCGGTGGCAGGTCGGTGACGTCGCGGTCGCCGACCCGGATCCGGCCGGTGACCGGCGCGGCCAGCCCGACCAGCACCCGGGCCACGGCGGTGCCCAGTCGCGGCCCGGCGACCAGGGCCACGGTCGCGCCGACGGGCACCTCGATGTCGAGCGGTGGGATGTCCGGTACGGCGACGAGTTCGTGCGTGCGTAACGTGACCCTCACCTCCGGCGACCGCCGTCGTCACCCCAGGGTGACACAGCCCGGCCACGGCCGGTGTCCCGCCGGCCGTCCACCATGGCCGGCGGCGCCGACCCGCCACCGTCACGGCCATGGCAGCTTCGACTCCGTTCGCCGCCGGCCGGGACGCCGACGTGTACGGCCTCGGCGCGGACCGGGTGCTGCGCCGTTACCGCGACGGCACCGACGTCACGGTGGAGGCCGGGTTCATGACCCACCTACACGCCGCCGGTTTCCCGGTGCCCCAGGTGCACCACGCCGCCGGCGCGGATCTGGTCATGCGCCGGGTGCCCGGCCCGACGATGCTCCAGGCGCTGGTCGCCCGGACGATCGAGATCGGTCCGGCCGCCCGGATCCTCGCCGGCCTGCACCGCCGGCTGCACGCCGTCGCACCGCTGCCCGGCGCCGTCGGCGGCGAGCGGATCCTGCACCTGGACCGATGGCCACCGAGGCCGGTGAGCTGCTGCGCGGCTACCTATCCGCGACCCGTAACCAGGTGACCCCGCTGGTCGAGGAGGCCCTGGCCATCCGCCGCGGCAACCCCACCCAGCCCCCCACCGAACTCGCCCTGCTCGACCCGGCGGCGGCCCTGGTCACCGCGGGGGCGTGGCGGCGATAGGGTGCGGGTCACGACTGACCTCGCGGGCGGGAGATCGGGTGGACCACGTCGACGTGCTCATCGTCGGCGCCGGGCTGTCCGGCATCGGCGCCGCCTGCCACCTGCGACGACGCTGCCCCGACAAGACGTTCGTGTTGCTGGAGGCGCGCGACGCGGCCGGCGGCACCTGGGACCTGTTCCGCTACCCGGGGGTGCGCTCCGACTCCGACATGTTCACCTTCGGCTACTCGTTCGCGCCGTGGACCGCCCCGAAGTCGCTGGCCGACGGCGCGACCATCCGCGACTACCTGCGCCGTACCGCCGACGAACACGACGTCACCCGACACATCCGGTTCCGCCACCGGGTGGTGCGGGCCGAGTGGGACGGCCGGCGGGCCCGCTGGACGGTGCACGTGCACCGCGACGACACCACCGAGAACGTCGTGCTCAGCTGCGCCTTCCTGTACGCCTGCACCGGCTACTACCGCTACGACGCCGGCCACACCCCGGACCTCGCCGGCCGGGAACGGTTCGCCGGCCGGGTCGTGCACCCGCAGCACTGGCCGGCCGAACTGGACCACACCGGCAAGCGGGTGGTGGTGATCGGCAGCGGTGCCACCGCCGTCACCCTGGTGCCCGCGCTGGCCGAGCGGGCCAGTCAGGTGACCATGCTGCAACGCTCACCCACGTACGTGCTGGCGTTGCCCTCCCGCGACGTGCTCGCCGGGGTGCTGCGCGGCCTGCTGCCGCCGCGGCTGGCGTACCCGATCATGCGGTGGAAGAACGTGCTGCTCGCCACCGCCACCTACCAGCTCGCCCGGCGTGCCCCGAGGCTGGTGCGCGGGCTGCTGCGCCGGGCCGTCGCCCGGCGGCTACCGGCCGGCTACGACGTCGACCGCCACTTCACGCCCGGCTACGACCCGTGGGACCAGCGGCTGTGCGTCGTGCCCGACGGGGACCTGTTCGCCGCCCTGTCCGACGGGCGCGCCGAGGTGGTCACCGACACCGTCGACACCTTCACCGAGCACGGCATCCGACTCGCCTCGGGCCGGGAGCTGCCGGCCGACGTGGTGGTCACCGCCACCGGGCTGGAGCTGCTCGCGCTGGGCGGCATGACGCTGCGGGTGGACGGCGTCGACGTCGACCTGCCGCGAACCGTCGCGTACAAGGGGATGATGCTCTCCGGGGTGCCGAACTTCGCCATGACCCTCGGCTACACCAACGCCTCCTGGACGCTCAAGGCCGACCTGGTGGCCGGCTACGTGTGCCGGCTGCTGCGTCACCTGGGCCGCAGCGGAAACCAGGCCGTCACCCCACTGGCGCCGCCGCCGGGCCCGCGTACCCCGCTGATCGGTCTCACCTCCGGGTACGTCCGACGCGGTGTCGGGCAACTGCCCCGCCAGGGGCACCGCAAGCCCTGGCGGCTGCACCAGAACTACGTCCGTGACCTGCTGCTGATGCGGTACGGGCGGGTCACCGACGCGGGGGTACGGTTCGACCGCGCCGGCGTTGCTCCGGCTCCTTCCGAAACGGGGGGCGCTGATCCTGCCGGTCTCGGCCCGGAGATCGCCGATCCGCCGTCGCGGCGGTAGGTTCGCCTCCGGGAGCGATCGTCGAAGCCGTCGGCGGCGGCGCGTCGTGGCCGCGGCACCGCGCGTCGGCGCGGAGTAGGAGGAGAGCGTGAGCCAGCAGGTCAGGGGAGTCATTTCGCGCAGCAAGGGTGCGCCCGTCGAGGTCGCCGAGATCGTGGTGCCCGACCCCGGGCCCGGCGAGGCGGTGGTCCGGGTGCAGTCCTGCGGGGTCTGCCACACCGACCTGCACTACCGCGAGGGCGGCATCAACGACGACTACCCGTTCCTGCTCGGCCACGAGGCCGCCGGGATCGTCGAGCAGACCGGCGAGGGGGTCGACGCCGTCGCGCCGGGCGATTTCGTGGTGCTCAACTGGCGAGCCGTCTGCGGAGTGTGCCGGGCCTGCCGCCGGGGCCGGCCCTGGTACTGCTTCGACACCCACAACGCCGCCCGGAAGATGACCCTGACCGACGGCACCGAACTCTCTCCGGCGCTGGGCATCGGCGCCTTCGCCGAGAAGACCCTCGTCCACGCCGGCCAGTGCACCAAGGTGGACCCGGCCGCCCGGCCGGCCGCCGTCGGCCTGCTCGGCTGCGGGGTGATGGCCGGGCTCGGCGCGGCGATGAACACCGGCGGAGTGACCCGCGGCGACTCGGTGGCGGTGATCGGTTGCGGTGGCGTCGGCGACGCCGCGGTGGCCGGTGCGGCACTCGCCGGGGCGACGACGATCATCGCCGTGGACACCGACTCCCGCAAGCTCGACTGGGCCCGCAAATTCGGTGCCACCCACACGGTGAACGCCTCCGAGGCCGACCCGGTGGCCGAGATCCGGGCCGCCACCGGTGGCTTCGGCGCCGATGTGGTGATCGAGGCGGTCGGTCGCCCCGAGACCTGGAAGCAGGCCTTCTACGCCCGTGACCTGGCCGGCACCGTCGTGCTGGTCGGCGTACCCACCCCCGAGATGCGCGTCGAGCTGCCCCTGCTCGACGTCTTCGGCCGTGGCGGCGCGTTGAGGTCCAGCTGGTACGGCGACTGCCTGCCCAGCCGTGACTTCCCGATGCTCACCGCGCTCTACCTGCAGGGCCGCCTGGATCTCGACGCCTTCGTCACCGAGGAGATCGGCCTGGACGGGGTGGAGGAGGCGTTCGCCCGGATGCACCGCGGCGACGTGCTCCGCTCGGTGGTGGTCTTCTGATGGCCGCCCGCGTCGACCACGCCGTCACCTCCGGCACCTTCTCCCTCGACGGCCAGACCTTCGACGTCGACAACAACGTCTGGGTGGTCGGCGACGACGCCGAGTGCGTCGTGATCGACGCCCCGCACGACGTCGACGCCATCCTCCAGCTGGTGGCCGGCCGCCGGGTCACCGCGATCGTCGCCACCCACGCCCACGACGACCACGTCCGGGTCGCCCCGCAGCTGTCCCGCGCCACCGGCGCCCCGGTGCTGCTACATCCCGCCGACCGGGTGCTGTGGGACATGGTGCATCCCGACGAGCCGCCGGGCGGGCAACTGGATGACGGCGAGACCATCGAGGTGGGCGGCACCACGCTGACCGTGCTGCACACCCCGGGGCACAGCCCCGGCGCGTGCTGCCTGCACGCTCCCGCGCTCGGCGTCGTCTTCACCGGCGACACCCTGTTCGCCGGCGGCCCCGGCGCCACCGGCCGCTCGTACAGCGACTTCGGCACCGTCATCGAATCGATCCGCGACCGGCTGCTGACCCTGCCGCCGCAAACCGTGGTGCACACCGGTCACGGCGACAGCACCACCATCGCCGCGGAGGCGCCGCAGCTGCCGCAGTGGCTGGCCCGGGGCCATTGACCGGACCGGCAACCCGGCGTGCCGGTGAGCCGGGAACGCGGACGCGTCGGCCCGCCCGTGTCGGCGACAATGCCGGCGTGTCCGGGTGCCGCGGGCGAGCCCGCAAACTCGGTCCACAAGGGTCTTCACGCAGCCCGGGGCAGCGTCGCGCCGGTCGAGGACGTACTTGACGCTGCTCTTCGGTGTTGGGTCCGACGCGAGGGCGGCCACCCCGCGCCGGACCCAACCGCCGCCCCCGTCGCCACGCCTTGTCACTCTGGCGGTTTGTGGTAGATGTCTGCCAGGGCGTTCACGGCGCACGAATCTCCAATTCGTGTCGTGCGGGTGCGTACCATGCGAGGCGCGGAGGTGTGATCATGGGCGAGCTCGTGGGTCAGATGCTGCGGCATTGGCGCGGTCGTCTGACACGCGAGGACATCGGGCTACCGTCCCGGCTGCGCCGCCGCCGCAGTGGAGGTCTGACCCAGGAGGACGTGGCCGAGGCGGTGGGGTATGGTCTACGCACCTATGTGGATCTTGAACACGGTGGTCGTGGCCGTCCCAGCGCCGACCTGTTGGAGCTGGTCGCGGATGTGCTGCGCCTGGACGCCGGCGAGCGCCGCGCATTGTGGGTGACGGCGACCGGCACGTCCCGGCCGGCGCAGAGCTACGCGACCGATCCCGACGCTGGCCTGACGCAGCTGTGCGAGCAGATGGCTTGCCCGGCGTACGTGACCGACGCGGCATGGCAGGTCCTCGCGGCGAACCGCGCCGTCGCCCAGTGGTTCGTCGACTTCGGATCCGTACCTGTCGACGACCGCAACGTCGCCAAATGGATCTTCGGTAACGTGCATTCCCAGCACGCGTTCGTCGACTGGCCGCGCTTCGCAGACGAATTCGTGGCCCGCTTCCGCGCCCTGTACGCGCCGATGACCAGGAACCCGGGATTCTTGGCGCTTCTTGAAGATCTGCTCGGCTACCCCGAGTTCGCCGCCAGATGGGCTACGACCTCGGTGATCAGCGTGGACCCACCCACCGCACGCCGCCGTTTCCGGGAGCCCGGTACCGATCTCGATGATCCCGGTGTGCCCCTGGACATGGTGATCCTCGCTGCGGTGGCACCGGAGGACGGCCGGCGCGTCGTCGTGTTTCAGTTTCCGCCCGAGTACACGCCGCCGGCGCCGTCGGCCGATACTGCGCCGGACCGTTGCCCGGCCTGCGCGCGACTGCGGACATGACCGCCGCCCGGCCCGCGGGCGCCTGGCTGGCCGCCGTCCGCCGTAGCGCGGGCCTGACCCAGGCAGCCGCCGCGCGTCGGGCAGGTTTCACCAGTCGGGCCTGGCAGTCCATCGAGGCCGGCCACCGGGCGGCACCCCACACCCTCGCCCGGTTGGCCGAGGTGCTCGCCCTCGACGCTGCTGCGGTGCGGCATCTGGACCGGCTGAACCGGCCGCCGTATGCGGCCCCCGTGCCGCCGGACCCCGTCCATCTCTCGCTGCTGGTCGCGGGCCTGGCCGTCCCCGCGTGGGTGGTCGACCCGGCCTGGACCGTGCTGTCGGCCAGCCCGGTCGCCGCCCCGACCGTGCACAACGTCGCACGATGGGCGATCCAGATTCGCGGCCTGTGGGACGACTGGCCGACCATCGCCGGCCCAGTTGGTGGCACGGACCCGGTCGGTGGCCTCCTGGTACGCCGTCCCTGGGCAGGCCGTGCACGATGTCGTCGCAGCCCTGTGCGCGGCGAGCAGTTCCGCGACCGCCGCATGGTCTGCTGGCCGGGTCGACGACACTCCGCATCACGAGGTCGTCGGCCTAGCTGGCTCCGCAATCACCGTGCAGTGGGCGTGGCTGGGCACGGACCCGTCAGCCCGGCTGGTCATGATTACGGATGTCGACGGACGGCCTCCGGTGCTGTCATCCTGGTTCGGTGACACAACTTCCCGCGACCAGTCTCGTCCTGGTCCAACCCGGCCCTGAATGGGACCATTCTCAGCCGCTGGCAGCACAGCGCAACGCCGCCGGCCACATGGCGTGGATCAAGCGCCAGGTTGAGACCGGGACGGCCGTGGTCGCCGGACCGATCTGGCGGCATGACCAGCGACTGACCGGCAACCTCGTCGGCGTTCTGGTCCTGGCGCTGCCTCCAGGTCCGGCCGCCGATCTGACCGCGACCGATCCGGCTGTCGCCGGCGGCCAACTCACAATGATCACGCACCCTTACCACCAGGTCCACCCTCGGTAGCGCCATTGGTGGCGACACCACGGCGTCGCCAGTGGATGTAGCCGGCTCCTCGCGAGCACAGTCGGCGGCTTCGCCCGCTCACTCCCGGTATCGGCTGGCCGCTACACGCCGCCGGGCTGCTAACCGGTTCGCCGTCATCGCGGACCGAGAGGCGCTGACCGTCATCGACGACCCAAAGATCGCGCCGATCTCTCACGGTTGCTGACCCGCCGCCATCAAACGACAGCAGACCCTCAAGGGTCGACTCGACCTCGGACGACACGGCGGACCACCGGCCCCGACGTTCTCGTACGCGTCCTACGACGCGTCTGAGCGGCGCCGTCCGGTTCGTGCCCGCAGCGGCCCGCCGGTCCGGGTTTCGCGGTGACCCAGGTCGCAGCCACGAGGGCTGGCCGGCATTTCCGGAATGCCCGACACGTCGGTCAGGTTGTCCCCCCGTAGCGCCGGTTCGTAAACGTCGACCGGTCCCCGCTGTCCCCCGAGAGCGGCTCGACCCCGAGCGGCTCGTACCCGATCGAAAGGGCAACCATCGTGAAGTTGGACTTCACTCGATGGCTCCCCGCCATCGCGACGATCCCGAACCGGAAGACCACGCTGAGCGTGGTGGGCGTGACCGCCCTGGCCGGACTGGCCTTCGGCCCCACGGCTGTCGCCGCACCGATCACCGCCGGCCCGCACTCCGGGGCCGTGGCGGCGATCGACCTGGCCACCGGCCGGAACACGACCGGCACCACGGTGGAATCCGGGCTGACCACCGGCGGTCACACGGACAAGCCGGACGCCGGCAAGCCCACCCGCGACCAGCTGATCCCGCACGGCGTGCAGGGCGCGCAGTCGCGCATCCCGCTCGACGACGCCCAGCGCGACAACGCCAAGACCATCATCGAGGTGGCCAAGAAGACCGGCGTGGGTGAGCGGGGCGCGGTGATCGGCATCGCCACTGCGTTGCAGGAATCGAAGCTGTACAACCTCGGCCACCTGGGCACGTACAACGACCACGACTCGCAGGGCCTGTTCCAGCAGCGGCCGTCCAGCGGGTGGGGCACCGAGGAGCAGATCACCGATCCCGAGTACTCCTCGCGGGCGTTCTTCCAGGCACTCCGGAACGTCGGCGGCTGGCAGGACCTGCCGCTGACCGCCGCCGCGCAGACGGTGCAGGTCTCCGCCTACCCGTTCCACTACGCGCAGTGGGAGGAGCAGGCGGCGGACATCGTCTCCCAGCTCTGGTGACATCGATGGTGAACCCGGCCGGCCCCGATGCGGGCCGGCCGGTTCGCGTCCTCCGGGCCGGCTCGCCGGCGTCTCCGGCGCGCCCGAGCGCGCCACCGGCCGGCGCGACGGCTCAGGCCAGCGGCGTACCCACCCCGCGTAGCTTCGCCGAGCCGCCGCCGACCGACCAGCCGGCCGTGCCGGAAGGTGCCGGCGGCGGCCAGTGCCGCCGCGCTGGCGGCGAGGGTGGAGCCGGCCAGTGCCGCCGTGCCGGCGGAGGCGCCGGCCACGCGCAGGAGCGTACGACGGTCGAGGGTGTTCGTCGTGGTTGCCGTTACCGGCAGCCCGAGGCCCCGCGTTCGCACCGGACGAGGTGTGGTGCCGATCGTCCGGGTTCGTCGGGGCGGGCGGCGTCCCGGGATCGGAATGGTCGGGGGGTGGGTGGTGTTGTGGTGGGGTGGCGGGCCGTGGTGGCCGTCCCTGCCTGCGTCTTCGCCTTCGGGTGGGGGCCGGGTGGGGGAATGGTGTGGGCGGGTCGGTGGTTGTATCAGGTTCCGGCGTTGCGGTAGCAGCCGTTGGCCCCGCCCTGCCGGTCAGCGAGTTCCCCTTCTTGTGAATCTTCTTTCCCCCCTTTTGTTTGGGCGCCTGTCGGTGCTTGCGTGCGCGTGCCTTCTCCCCCTTGGGGTGCGTGTGCGTCGACCCCCGAATGGAGCTTGGTGATGAACACGATCATTCGTAGGAGTGTGCTGGGTGTGGCGGGTGTGGCGTTCGCCGGTGGTGTGTTCGCCGGTCCGGTGGCCGGTCACGCCGATGTCACGGCGGTTCGGGCCGCGCCGGTCGCGGTGGTGCAGGCGGACAAGCCCGACGTGGGTAAGCTGTTGCCGCACGGCATTCCGGGCGGCCAGTCGCGGATCGAGTTGAACGACGAGCAGACGGCGAACGCGAAGGCGATCGTCGCGGCGACGAAGAAGGCCGGGATGGACGAGCGGGCGGCCGTGGTGGCCATCGGTACCGCGTTGCAGGAGTCGAAGTTGGAGAACCTGGGTCATCTGGGTGACCGCAACGATCACGACTCGCAGGGCCTGTTCCAGCAGCGTCCGTCGAGCGGGTGGGGCACGGTGGACCAGATCACCGACCCCGAGTACGCGACCCTGGCGTTCCTGAAGGGCCTGAAGCAGGTCGACGGCTGGCAGGACATGCCGCTGACCGAGGCCGCGCAGACGGTGCAGGTGTCGGCCTACCCGGACCACTACGCCCAGTGGGAACAGCAGGCCGCCGACCTGGTCGCCGCACACTGGACCAGCTGACCACCACCCGAACCAGCCGACAACCGTCAGCTGACAACCGAAGACATTCCTCCACCGGGGGAGCAGGAACCGCCGGCCGGCACCTGGAGGTGCCGGCCGGCGGCATCTTCATCCCCGGCCGCGCCGGTGGTTGCGGGCGATGTCGACGATGGCCGCTAGCAGGGCCAGCGAGATGATCCCGGCCGAGGCCAGCAGTGACCGCTCGAACGCCCTCGACCAGGCGTCCGCGCCGTCGGACAGCGCCGAGAAGAAGACCGCGCCGACCCCCGCGATGCCGGCCGCCGACCCGATGCGCTGGCCGGTCTGGAGCATGCCCGCCCCGCTGCCCGCCTGCGGGACCGGCACCTGCGACAGGGTCAGCGTCTGGTTCGGGGCGATCACCAGGCCGCTGCCGAGCCCGGCGAGCAGGAGCGGAGCCGCGGTCACCCAGGGCACGGGCGCGTGCGGCGCGAGTTCGATGGCGAGCGCCGTCAGGGCGAGACCGGCCACCACGGCCACCAGGCCGACGGCGACCAGTGGCCGACCGTACCGGTTGACGATCCGCCCGCCGACCGCTGCCGCGGCGGCCGAGCCGAGCGCGAACGGAGTGATCGCCAGGCCCGCGACGAGTGCGCTGTAGCCGAGCCCGCTCTGCAGGTACAGCGTGAGAATGAAGAAGATCGCGGTGAACCCACCGAAGTACAGCAACGCGATCAGCGAGCCGAGTGCGTACGACTGGTGGCTGATCAGGCGGACGTCGAACAGTGGCGGGCCGTTGCGCGCGTACCGCCGCTCCCAGAACCCGAAGCCGACCAGCGTGCCCAGGCCGGCGGGCACCAGCAGCCACTTTGCCGCGCCCTGCCACTGTTCGCGCTGCACCAGCGGCAGCAGCACCAGCGTCACCCCGACGCCGAGCAGCAGCACACCGATCGGGTCCTGTCGCCGCCGGACCGGCTGGCCGGCCGGCCGCCCGGGCAGTAGCCGCCAGCCGAGGACCACCGCGACGATTCCGACGGGCACGTTGACGAAGAAGACCCAGCGCCACCCGTGCTCCGCGCCGCCGGCCGCGATCAGCAGGCCGCCGAGCAGCGGACCGATCGCCGTGGAGACGCCGATGGTGGCGCCGAGCAGCCCGAACGGTCGGCCCCGCTCAGGCCCCTGGAACAGCTGTTGGATAAGCCCGGTCACCTGCGGGTTCACCAGACCGGCGGCGGCGCCCTGGACCAGCCGGGCGGCGACCAGCCAGCCGGGGGACTGGGCCAGCCCCGCCAGCCCGCTGGTCAGCGTGAACAGGGCGATGCCCAGGACGAACGCGTTGCGGCGACCCCGGACGTCACCGAAGCGTCCCGCCGGGACCAGGACCAGACCGAAGGCCAGCGCGTATCCGGACAGCACCCACTGCAGGTCGCTCGGGCTGGCCTGCAACGCCCGGTCCAGCGACGGGATGGCGACGTTGACGATGCTGATGTCGAGCAGCGTCATGAACGCCGCGACCAGTCCGACGCCCAGCGCCTGCCAGCGCCGCCGCTCGTCGTACGCCGTGTCGGCGTCGGCGCTCACGCCAACTGTTGCGCGCAGAACCGTGGGCCGAAGTCGAGCCCGGCCATCGGCGAGTCCTCCCGGTGTAGCAGGTTCTTTTCGGTGAGCAGGTGCAGCGGGGTCTGCAACTGTTCCTCGGTCAGGCCGCACTCCTGGGCGATCAGGTCCGGGTAGGGAACCTGCCCGCGCGACTCCAGGGCCGCCACCGCGTCGTAAACCCGAGCCTCGACATCCGACAGCTGCACCTGCCGCATGGTGTCCTCCTCACGTCCTCCCGCCGGTTGCTGGCGGTCCGCGTCGCGCGGTTACCCCGGGCCGCGCCGAAGATGCGCCCCGGCCGGGCGGTGGCGTGCCGTTCCCGTCCGGCGTTCAGTTGACCTACGCTGCACCGGTGACCGTCTGGGATCTCGTGGTGATCGGCGGCGGCCCCGCCGGACTGTCCGCCGCTCACGTCGCCGCCGGTCGTGGCGTACGCACGCTGGTCGTCGAGCGGGCCGCACACCCGCGCTACAAGACCTGCGGCGGCGGGTTGACCGGCACCTCGCTGGCGGCCGTCGCCGGACGGATCGAGGTGCCCGCCCACGACGCGGTCGACCGGATCACCTTCACCCTGGACGGGCGACGCGGTTTCACCCGCCGGCACGGCGCGGGACCACTGGTGAGCATGGTGCGCCGGGACGAGTTCGACGACCGGCTACGGGCCGCGGCGGTGGCCGCCGGAGCCGAGGTCCGCGAGCGGGTCGCGGTCCGCTCGCTGGACCTGACCACCGAGGGCGTACGCCTGCGCCTGGCCGACGGTGACACGCTCCTCGCCCGCACCGTGGTCGGTGCCGACGGCTCCTCCGGGGTCAGCGCTCGGCACGTCGGGGTCCGTTACCGGCAGGTCGATCTGGGGCTGGAACTGGAGCTGCCGGTGCCGCCCCCGCAGCAGGCCCGCTGGCGGCACCGGGCGCTGCTGGACTGGGGGCCGCTGCCCGGCTCGTACGCCTGGGTTTTTCCGAAGGGTGACCGGCTCACCGTCGGGGTGATCGCCGGTCGGGGCCAGGGGGAGCGGACCCGGCAGTACCTTCGCCGTTTCGTCGACCGGCTGGGCCTGGCCGGCCTGCCGCCGGCGCACGACTCGGGGCACCTGACCCGCTGCCGGGCCGACGACTCGCCGCTGCGGCGGGGCCGGGTGCTGGTCGTCGGTGACGCCGCCGGCCTGCTGGAACCCTGGACCAGGGAGGGGATCAGCTACGCCCTGCGCTCCGGCATGTGGGCCGGCGAGGCGGTCGCCGACGACGATCTCGCCGGCTACGAACGGGCGGTGGCCGAGCGGCTGGTGCCGGCCATCCAAGCCGGACATCGACTGCTCGACGTCTTCTCCCGGCGGCCGGAGATCTGCCACGCGCTGCTGGCGATGCCACCGGGCTGGCGGGCGTTCACCCGTTTCTGCCTGGGCCGGGCCGACTTCGACGAGTTGGTCGGGCGCGCGCCGGTCCGGGCCGCGCTGGCACTGGCGGACCACCTGCCGAGCCCGAGACGCCCCAGCGCCGTGCCGCCATCCCGCTGAGCCCTCACCTGCCGGCTCGGTATCCCGCTCGACCGCAGATCCGAGCCAGCCGTCCAGGATCCTAGGATGCCGTAGGGGTGGTGGTGACCCCGACCAAACACAGCGGGGAGTTTTCGTCGACCGCGGCCGGGTAGGGCCTTGCGGGACCGCATCCCCCGATCGCCCGAGGAGACGTCCGTGAGCAAGGACCAGCACACCCGGCAGGACCCGGCCGAGCGGTACGGCCAGCAGTCCGGGCAGCCCGACCAGCAGCAGCGCCCGCCGGGCCGGACCGACGAGATGACGCCGGAACCGGATCACGGCGAGCAGACCTACCGGGGCACCGGCAAGCTGGACGGCAGGAAGGCGGTGATCACCGGCGGCGATTCCGGCATCGGCCGGGCGGTGGCCATCGCGTACGCGCGGGAGGGCGCCGACGTGCTGATCTCCTACCTCGGTGAGGAGGAGGACGCCGACGCCCGGGAGACCGTCCGGCTCGTCGAGGCGGCCGGCCGCACCGGCATCGCGGTCCGGGGCGACATCGCCGACGAGCGCAACTGCCAGGCGTTGATCGGGCAGGCGGTGACCGAACTCGGTGGCATCGACATCCTGGTGAACAACGCGGCGTACCAGATGGCGCAGGACAAGGGCATCGCGGGGATCGGCACCGAGCAGTTCGACCGGGTCTTCAAGACCAACATCTACGCGATGTTCTGGCTGTGCAAGGCCGCCCTGCCCCACCTGGGCGAGGGGGCCACGATCATCAACACCTCGTCGATCCAGGCGTTCGACCCGTCGCCGCAGCTGCTCGACTACGCCACCACCAAGGCGGGAGTCGCGAACTTCACCAAGGCCCTCGCCGCCGACCTGGCCGACCGTGGCATCCGGGTCAACGCGGTCGCGCCGGGACCGATCTGGACGCCGCTGATCCCGGCGACCATGCCGGAGGGAAAGGTCGAGAAGTTCGGCCAGGACACCCCGGTCGGCCGCCCCGGGCAGCCCGCCGAGTTGGCTCCGGCGTACGTCTTCTTCGCCTCGCCGGAGTCGAGCTTCATCACCGGCGAGGTCCTCGGCGTCACCGGAGGACGTTTCACCAAGTGAGGCGCCGAGAGGGGCCCCTCCACGCCTGGGAGGAGGGGACAGCCGGCTCCGGCTGGCGGACGTCCTGTCGAGGAGGGCTCAGCGTGGCCAGGCGGCGAGCTGCCGCCGGACCCGGACGATGTCGGCGGGGCCCAACCCGTAGCGGGTGAACCGGCGGTCCGGTATCCGGTCCAGGTAGCGGCCGGCGGCGCGGACGTCGGAGTCGTCGAGGGCAGGGTCGAGCTGCCGGGCGAGTGCCAGCAGTTCGACCACGGACCGGCCGTCCAGCGCGGCGGCCACGTCGATGTAGTCGCGGACCTCACGGCGGTTGACCAGGGCGGCGGTCTTGTTGGCGATGAGGTCGCGGACGTCCATCACCGGTCCGAGGTCCATCACCACGGGGCTGCGGTGCCGGTCGAGGCGGGCCAGGCTCAGCCGGATCCGCCGGCCGTCGCGGCTGACCACGAAGTCCCGAAGATCCCGGTCGAAACCGTCGAACAGGTCGCCCAGGTCGCTGTCCGGGTCCGCCTCGGCCACCTCGAACCCGGCCGTCCGCAGCGCGGCCCGCACCCCGTCGGCCGCCGCCGCGGCGGCACCCTCCACGTCGGCGAACAGGTCGACGTCCTCGGTGGGGCGGGTGACCAGACCGTGTGCGGCCCAGGCGACCCCGCCGCCGAGCACGAAACGGTGCGGCCCGGCGACGGTCAACGCGACCCGGGCCACCTCGCGGTAGAACTCGTGCGGGTGGGCTTCGGGTCGGGCCTCGCTCACGCCGACCGGAGGCACCGGTGCCGGGTCTCCCACGCCAGCCGGACGCCCCGGGGCAGGTTGAGCAGTCGCCAGACCCGGCGCAGCATCCGGCCGTTGACCAGCCGGCGCAGGTCGTCGGGGTTGCTGGCTTCCCGCAACACGTTCTCGTACAGCCAGAGCAGTTGGTCGGGGTCGGCCAGGTCGAACGCGCGGTCCGGGCACCACATCAGCCGCACCGGCAGCTCCACCACGCCCCGGGTGGGCCCGCCCAGCTCGGCCAGCGTCCGGGCCACCACGGCTGGACGGCCGGGTCGAGCCAGGTGCGCCACACCGGTGGTGGTGGGGGAGACGGCCTGCATGCTGTCAGGGTAACCCCAGCCGGGCCGGTAAGGGCCCCCACGACCTGACCCCGGCGCGCCATTGCTCACCCGGTTCACCCGGTTCATCCGGTTCCGCGCCACCCCGCGCGGGGTGCGCCCTGTGTGAGTGCTGGACGCTTTTCATCAATCGTCGCCAATCGTCGACGGAAGGTGTCCAAGATTCGCGTGGTGGGCGGCCTGGGAGGGACGGGCGGTGATGTCCGATCCGCTTTCGGGCGGCGTCCCGGGATCGGAATGGTCGGGGGGTGGGTGGTGTTGTGGTGGGGTGGCGGGCCGTGGTGGCCGTCCCTGCCTGCGTCTTCGCCTTCGGGTGGGGGGCCGGGTGGGGGAATGGTGTGGGCGGGTCGGTGGTTGTATCGGGTTCCGGCGTTGCGGTAGCAGCCGTTGGCCCCGCCCTGCCGGTCAGCGAGTTCCCCTTCTTGTGAATCTTCTTTCCCCCCTTTTGTTTGGGCGCCTGTCGGTGCTTGCGTGCGCGTGCCTTCTCCCCCTTGGGGTGCGTGTGCGTCGACCCCCGAATGGAGCTTGGTGATGAACACGATCATTCGTAGGAGTGTGCTGGGTGTGGCGGGTGTGGCGTTCGCCGGTGGTGTGTTCGCCGGTCCGGTGGCCGGTCACGCCGATGTCACGGCGGTTCGGGCCGCGCCGGTCGCGGTGGTGCAGGCGGACAAGCCCGACGTGGGTAAGCTGTTGCCGCACGGCATTCCGGGCGGCCAGTCGCGGATCGAGTTGAACGACGAGCAGACGGCGAACGCGAAGGCGATCGTCGCGGCGACGAAGAAGGCCGGGATGGACGAGCGGGCGGCCGTGGTGGCCATCGGTACCGCGTTGCAGGAGTCGAAGTTGGAGAACCTGGGTCATCTGGGTGACCGCAACGATCACGACTCGCAGGGCCTGTTCCAGCAGCGTCCGTCGAGCGGGTGGGGCACGGTGGAGCAGATCACCGATCCCGAGTACGCGACCCTGGCGTTCCTGAAGGGCCTGAAGCAGGTCGACGGCTGGCAGGACATGCCGCTGACCGAGGCCGCGCAGACGGTGCAGGTGTCGGCCTACCCGGACCACTACGCCCAGTGGGAACAGCAGGCCGCCGACCTGGTCGCCGCACACTGGACCAGCTGACCACCACCCGAACCAGCCGACAACCGTCAGCTGACCACCGAAGACATTCCTCCACCGGGGGAGCAGGAAACCGCCGGCCGGCACCTGGAGGTGCCGGCCGGCGGCACGCTGGTCGAAGGCCGGCGCGAGTGGTGTGGCGGCGGTCACGGCAGGGGTAGGAAGACCCGAACCGGGTAAGGTGTTGACTCGGGTGTCGGTGTGATCCAGTGTCCCCGGGCCTCACCTAAATTGCCTTCGCGGAATACCGTCCGGCTGGAGCCGCGTCGCGCCACTCGCCGAGAGGCGACCTGCACACCGACACCCACCGCCGCCCCCGGCCCGCTCTCGGGCCGGGGCGGCGGCGTTGTGCCGAAGGTGGGTCGCCGACCCGGCCCGGCTGCCCTAAGGTCGAGACCGGAGGTGTCGGCGTGGGGCTTCGGGACGTGTTGCTGGGCTGGCCGGTCTACCGGCAGCTGACCGGCGGTGACCCGCTGGGGCGGGGCGCGGCGGTGCGGTCCGGGCGCACGGCCGGCCGCACCGCCCGCACCGAGGTCGCCGACAAGGTGGCCCGTTCCGTCTGCCCTTATTGTGCCGTCGGCTGCGGCCAGCGGGTCTTCGTGACCGACAACCGGGTCACCCAGATCGAGGGCGATCCGGACAGCCCGATCTCCCGTGGCCGGCTCTGCCCGAAGGGTTCGGCCAGCCGGAGCCTGGTCACCAGTCCGCTGCGCCAGACCAAGGTCCGCTACCGGCGGCCGTACGGCACCGAGTGGGAGGACCTCGACCTCGACACGGCGCTCGACATGATCGCCGACCGGGTGCTCGCCGCCCGTGCCGAGACGTGGGAGGACGCCGACGCCGCGGGCCGGCCGCTGAACCGTACGCTGGGCATCTCCAGCCTGGGCGGGGCCACCCTGGACAACGAGGAGAACTACCTCATCAAGAAGCTGTTCACCGCGATGGGGGCGCTCCAGATCGAGAACCAGGCGCGTATTTGACACTCCGCCACCGTCCCCGGTCTGGGGGCCAGCTTCGGTCGCGGTGGCGCGACGGACTTCCAGCAGGACGTGGCCAACGCCGACGTCATCGTCATCCAGGGCTCCAACATGGCAGAGGCCCATCCGGTGGGCTTCCAGTGGGTGATGGAGGCGAAGCGGCGCGGCGCCAAGGTCTTCCACGTCGACCCGCGGTTTACCCGCACCAGTGCGGTGGCCGACGCGTACCTGCCGATCCGGGCGGGCACGGACATCGCGTTGCTCGGCGGGGTGGTGAACCACATCCTCGCCAACGAGCTGGACTTCCGGGAGTACGTGCTGGCGTACACCAACGCCGCGACGATCGTCAGCGACGACTTCGTCGACGCCGAGGAGGCCGACGGTCTCTTCTCCGGTTTCGACCCGGCGACCGGCAGCTACGTGCAGGACAGCTGGCAGTACGCCGGCCATGAGCGGGATTCCGGCAGCGGGCACACGGCCGCCGAGCGGGACACCGCCGCCGGCCTGCACCACGAGTCGCACGGTGCGCCGGTCTCCCGCGAGGTGCGGCGCGACGAGACCCTGCAACACCCGCGCTGCGTGTACCAGATCCTCAAGCGGCACTTCGCCCGCTACACCCCGGAGATGGTGGAGCGGGTCTGCGGACTGCCGCGGGAGAGGTTCCTGGAACTGGCCCGCGCCTGGACGGAGAACTCCGGCCGGGAACGCACCGGATGCCTGATCTACTCGGTGGGCTGGACCCAGCACACCGTCGGTGTGCAGTACATCCGCACCGGGGCGATCATCCAGTTGCTGCTGGGCAACGTGGGCCGGCCGGGCGGTGGGGTGTTGGCGCTGCGCGGGCACGCCAGCATCCAGGGGTCGACGGACATCCCGACCCTGTTCAACCTGCTGCCCGGCTATCTGCCCATGCCGCACCACGCCCGGCACGCCGACTTCGAGTCCTGGGTGGAGAGCATCCGGCACCCGGGTCAGAAGGGCTTCTGGGGCAACGCCCGCGCCTACGCGGCCAGCCTGCTGAAGGCGTACTGGGGGGACGCGGCGACGCCGGACAACGACTTCTGCTACGGCTACCTGCCCCGGCTGACCGGCGATCACGGCACCTACCGGCAGGTCCTCGACATGATCGACGGCAAGATCAAGGGATACTTCCTGCTCGGCCAGAATCCGGCGGTCGGCTCGGCCCACGGCCGGGCGCAGCGGCTGGGCATGGCCAATCTGGACTGGCTGGTCGTCCGCGACCTGTTCATGATCGAGAGCGCGACGTTCTGGCAACGCGGCCCCGAGGTCGCCACCGGCGAGATCGTGCCGGAGCGGTGCGGCACCGAGGTGTTCTTCCTGCCCGCCGCCTCCCACGTGGAGAAGGAGGGCACGTTCACCCAGACCCAGCGGCTGCTGCAATGGCGGGAGAAGGCGGTCGATCCACCCGGCGACGCCCGCTCCGAGCTGTGGTTCTTCTACCACCTGGGGCGCCGGCTGCGGGAGAAGCTGGCCGATTCGCCGCTGCCGCGCGACCGGGCACTGCTGGACCTGACCTGGGACTATCCCACGCACGGTCGGCACGCCGAGCCGGACGCCGAGGCGGTGCTGCGCGAGATCAACGGGTACGACACCTCCACCGGCCGCCCGCTGTCCGCGTTCACGCAGGCCCGTGGCGACGGTACGACGGCGGTTGGCTGCTGGATCTACACCGGCGTGTACGCCGACGGGGTGAACCAGGCGGCCCGGCGTCGGCCCGGGCAGGAGCAGGACTGGGTGGCCGCCGAGTGGGGCTGGGCGTGGCCGGCGAACCGCCGCCTGCTCTACAACCGCGCCTCCGCCGACCCGCAGGGGCGGCCGTGGAGCGAGCGGAAGCGCTACGTGTGGTGGGATGCCGACGCCGGGCGGTGGACCGGCCGTGACGTGCCGGACTTCGAGGTGACGAAACCGCCGTCGTACCGCCCCCCGCCGGGGGTCACCGGCCCGGCGGCGCTGGCCGGTGATGATCCGTTCATCATGCAGGCCGACGGCAAGGGCTGGCTGTACGCCCCGAGTGGCGTGCTGGACGGACCGCTGCCCACCCACTACGAGCCGGTCGAGTCGCCGGTGCGTAACCCGCTCTACGGCCAGCAGGCCAACCCGACCCGCAAGATGTACGCGCACCCGGTGAACTCGACGAACCCGAGCCCGCCGCAGGAGCACGGTCAGGTCTTCCCGTACGTCTTCACGGTCAGCCGGCTCACCGAGCACCACACGGCCGGTGGGATGAGCCGCACGGTCGCACCGCTGGCGGAGCTGCAGCCGGAGATGTTCGTCGAGGTCTCCCCGGAGTTGGCCGCGCTGGCGGGGTTGACCCAGCTGGGGTGGGCGCACCTGGCCACCGCCCGGGCGGTGATCGAGGCCAGGGTGCTGGTCACCGACCGGCTCGCGCCGCTGCGGGTGGACGGCCGGGTGATCCACCAGCTGTGGCTGCCGTACCACTTCGGGTTCGAGGGGTTGGTCACCGGCGACTCGGCCAACGACCTGTTCGGCATCACTCTCGACCCGAACGTGCTGATCCAGGAGAGCAAGATCGGCACCTGTGACGTCCGGCCGGGCCGCCGGCCCACCGGGGCGGCGCTGCGTGACCTGGTGGAGGATTACCGTCGGCGGGCCGGCATCGTGGCGGGTGTCACCCCGCCGGCGGTCACTGACGGTGTGCCGGTCGAGCCGGCCGGGCCCGGCGACGGAAGGGGGCGCGGTGATGGTCGATCAGGGTGACCGGTCCAATCCGGGTGCGACGCCGGCAGGCGTCGCCGCGACCGCAGACGACCCGGCGGCGCGGGCCGGTTGGGTCGACGCGCCGCCGAGGATGGGCTTCTTCACCGACACCAGCGTCTGCATCGGCTGCAAGGCCTGCGAGGTGGCCTGCAAGGAGTGGAACGGGGTGCCCACCTCCGGGCTGGATCTGCTCGGCATGTCGTACGACAACACCGGTGCGCTGACCGCGGACTCCTGGCGGCATGTCGCGTTCGTCGAGCAGCCCGTACCGGCGGGTCAGCACGGCGCCGCCCCGACCTCGGCGGAGTTCCTCGGCATGCCGGCCGCCGGGCCGCCCGGGCGCACCGGCAGCGAGCAGGGGCGCAGCGACTTCCGCTGGCTGATGATGTCCGACGTGTGCAAGCACTGCACCGACGCCGGCTGCCTGGACGTGTGCCCGACCGGGGCGTTGTTCCGCACCGAGTTCGGCACCGTCGTGGTGCAGGAGGACATCTGCAACGGCTGCGGCTACTGCGTGTCGGCCTGCCCGTACGGCGTCATCGACCGGCGGGCCGGCGACGGCCGGGTGTGGAAGTGCACGCTGTGCTATGACCGGATCGGCGTGGGGCTGACCCCGGCCTGCGCGCAGGCCTGCCCGACCGAGTCCATTCAGTACGGGCCGCTGGACGAGCTGCGGGACCGGGCCGCGGCCCGGGTCGCCACGTTGCACGAGCGGGGGCGCCGCAGGCGCGGCTCTACGGCCACGACCCGGCCGACGGCGTCGGGGGCGACGGCGCGTTCTTCCTGCTGCTCGACGAGCCGGAGGTGTACGGGCTGCCACCGGATCCGCAGGTCACCACCCGTGATCTGCCGCGCATGTGGAAGCGCGCGGGGATGGCGGCGCTGGCCATGACGGCCGCGGCGGTGGCCGCGTTCGTCGGCGGCGCACGGTGAACCCGGATCGGCCGGCGGTGGGCGCCCGGTTCACCCGCTTCCGCGACCGCCTGCGGGCCGCCGGGGCGACATCACCGGCCCGACCGGGCGCGGTGGCCGCCGCGACGGCCCGACCCGCCGGGGCGGCGGCACCGACGCGCCGGCGTGGGCGTGGCGGTGAGGAACTGGCCGTGCCTCAGGCGGAATTCTCGTCCTACTACGGCCGGCCGATCCTGAAGGCACCGGTGTGGACGTGGGAGATCGCCGCGTACCTGTTCACCGGCGGGCTGGCCGCCGGCTCGTCGCTGCTCGCGGCGGGTGGGCAGGTCACCGGGCGGCCCGAGATACGCCGCGCGGGCCGGGTCGCCGCGCTGGCCGCGGTCACCGCCAGCGCCGCCCTGCTGGTCAAGGACCTGGGCCGGCCGGAGCGGTTCCACCACATGCTGCGGGTGGCGAAACCGACCTCACCGATGTCGGTGGGCACCTGGATCCTCAGCGCGTACGGCCCGGCCGCCGGGCTCGCCGCCGCCGCCGAGGTGGCACCGCTGCTGCCCGAGAGGGGTCCGCTCGGCCTGGTCCGCCGGGTGTTGCCGCCGGTGGGCGGGGCCGCCGGGCTCGTCGCCGCGGCGACCGCACCCGCCCTGGGTACGTACACGGCGGTGCTGCTGGCCGACACGGCCGTGCCGTCGTGGCACGAGGCGTACCCTCACCTGCCGCTCGTCTTCGCCGGCAGCGCCCTGGCCAGCGGCGCGGCCGTGGGGCTGCTTGCCGTGCCGTCGGCGCAGGCCGGCCCGGCCCGGCGGTTGGCGGTGGCCGGTGCCGGCCTGGAGCTGCTCGGTGCGCATCGGCTGGAGACGCGCCTCGGCCTGGTCGGCGAGCCGTACCGGACGGGTCGGCCGGGCCGGCTGTTGCGCGCCGGGCGGGCTCTGACCGCCGCCGGGGTGGCCGGCGCGGTGCTGGGCGCGCGCAGCCGGACCGTCTCGGCGCTTTCCGGCGTCGCGCTGCTGGCCGCCTCGGTGGTGACCCGGTTCGGGGTGTTCCACGCCGGTGTCGCCTCGACCCGGGATCCGAAGTACACGGTGCTGCCGCAGCGGGAACGCCGCGACCGGCGCGGCGACGCCGAGCCGGACCGGTAGGCACGATCCGATCCGGTCGCACACCCGCCGCCGAGCTGTGGTCCAATGCTCGGTGGAGGCGTTCAGGCGGCTGGTGCCCCTCCCGGTCTTCAAAACCGGTGTGGTCCGGGATCCGGGCCAGGCGGGTTCGATTCCCGTCCGTCTCCGCCAGGCTGCGAGGTGATGACGCGATGGGCGACGGCGCCGACCCGCGGCGTCGGGTGCCGCGCACCGATGTGCTGCTGGCCGACGCGCTGTTGACCTCGGCCGCCGCCACCGTCGGACGTGACCGGGTCAGGGTCGCCGTGCGGCAGGCCCAGGACCGCGCCCGGCGTGGTGAGATCACTCCCGACGAGGTGCGCGACGCCGCGCTGGCCGGCTTGCCGGCGGCCACCCCGCGGGCCGTGCTCAACGCCACCGGGGTGGTGCTGCACACCAACCTCGGCCGGGCCGCCCTCTCCGACGCCGCGCTGGCCGCGGTGGGCGCCGCCGCCGGGCACACCGACGTCGAACTGGACCTGGCCACCGGCCGGCGGGCCCGCCGCGGCCGGGACGCCCTGGCCGCCCTCGCCGCGGCCGTGCCGGCTGCCGAGGCGGTGCACGTGGTGAACAACGGTGCCGCCGCCCTGGTCCTCGCGGCGGCCGCGCTCGCCGCCGACGCGGAGATCGTGGTCAGTCGGGGAGAGCTGGTGGAGATCGGCGACGGTTTCCGGCTGCCCGACCTGTTGACCAGCACGGGCGCTCGGCTGCGGGAGGTGGGCACCACCAACCGGAGCACCGTCGCCGACTACGCCGCCGCCGTCGGCCCCCGCACCGCTTTCGTGCTCAAGGTGCACCCGTCCAATTTCCGGGTCAGCGGCTTCACCTCGGCCGTGCCGGTGCGGCGGCTGGCCGGCCTCGGCGTGCCGGTGGTCGCCGACATCGGGTCCGGGCTGCTCGCCCCGGACCCGTTGCTGCCCGACGAGCCGGACGCCGCGACCACGCTGCGCGCCGGGGCGGCCCTGGTCACCGCCAGTGGTGACAAGCTGCTCGGCGGGCCGCAGGCCGGGTTGCTGCTGGGCACCGCCGACCTGGTCGAGCGGCTGCGCCGGCACCCCTGGCCCGGGCGGTGCGGGTGGACAAGCTGACCCTGGCCGGGCTGGCCGCCACCCTGGCCGATCCGGTCACGCCCACCCGCCGTGCGCTGCACGCCGACGCGGTGGCGCTGCGTGAGCGGACCGAGCGGCTGCGTGACGCGCTCGCCGCCGACGGCCGCAAGGTCGAGGTGGTGCCGTCGGTCGCCGTGGTCGGCGGTGGCGGTGCCCCCGGCGTCGAGCTGGCCTCGTGGGCGTTGAGCCTGCCCGAGCGGTACGCCGGACCGTTGCGCACCGGGCACCCGCCGGTGCTGGGCAGGGTGGTCCGGGGCCGGCTGCTGCTGGATCTGCGCTGCGTGCCCGAACACGCCGATGTCCGGGTCCGCGCCGCGGTGCTGGCCGTGCCGGGCGGCGACTGAGCATGCTGGTGGTGGCCACCGCCGGGCATGTGGACCACGGCAAGTCGACGCTGGTGCGGGCGCTGACCGGGATGGAACCGGACAGGTGGGCGGAGGAACGCCGCCGTGGCATGACCATCGACCTGGGATTCGCCTGGACGGCGCTGCCGTCCGGCGGCACCGTCGCGTTCGTCGACGTGCCGGGGCACGAACGCTTCGTGCCGAACATGCTCGCCGGGGTCGGGCCGGTGCCCGCCGCCGTGGTGGTGGTGGCTGCCGACGAGGGCTGGATGCCGCAGTCCGCCGAGCACCTGGCCGCGCTGGACGCGCTCGGGGTCGCGTACGGCCTGCTGGTGGTGACCCGCGCGGACCTGGCCGAACCGGGGCCGGCGCTGGCGCGGGCCGGTGCGGAGGTGGCGGCGACCTCGCTGGGTGCGGTGGAGGCGGTGGCGGTCAGCGCGGTCACCGGCAGCGGCCTGCCCGAACTGCGCGACGCCCTGGACCGCCTCGCCGCCCGGCTGCCGACCCCGGCGGGCGATGCGCCGGTCCGGCTCTGGGTCGACCGCTGCTTCACGGTGCGCGGCAGCGGCACCGTGGTCACCGGCACCCTGGGAGCGGGCCGGCTGCGCGTCGGCGACGAGCTGGAGTTGGCCGGCACCGGCGAGCCGGTCCGGGTGCGGGGCCTGCACCGTCTCGGTGCGCCCTGCGGCGAGGCCGGCCCGGTGGCCCGGGTGGCGGTCAACCTGCGCGGCGTGTCCCGGGACCGGGTCGCCCGCGGTGCCGCCCTGCTCACCCCGGGCCGGTTCCGGCTGACCGACCTGGTCGACGTGCGCCTGTCCGGCGACCCGGTGGCCGACCTGCCGGCGACACTCACCCTGCACGTCGGCTCCGCCGCGGTGGCGGTGCGGGTGCGTCCGCTGGGTCGGGACACGGCCCGGCTGCGGCTGGGCCGTCCGCTGCCGCTGCTGGTGGGGACCGGGCGTTGCTGCGCGACCCCGGTCGCCACCGGGTCGCCGGTGGCGTCACCGTGCTGGACGTGCTGCCGCCGCCGCTGCGGCGGCGGGTGCCGCCGCGACCCGGGCGGCGGTGCTGGCCGGCCTGGACGGGTGCCCCGACCTGGCCGGCGAGCTGCGCCGCCGGGGCCTGATCCGGGCCGCTGACCTGGTGCGTTCGGGCGTGCCGGTGACCGTCGGGCCGGTGGCGGGGGACTGGCTGGCCGATCCCGAGCACTGGCGGCGGCTGGGCGACCGGCTCGCCGTCGCCGTCGCCCGCTACGCCCGGGAGCACCCGCTGGAGCCGGGCGCCCCGGTCGAGGTGCTGCGCCAGCAGCTCGACCTGCCCGACCGGGCGCTGGTCGAGGCCCTGGTGCGGCTGCCGCTGCGGCTGCGGGCCGGCCGGGTCGCGCTCCCGGGCGCGGACCCGTTGCCCGAGCCGGTGGCCCGCGCGCTCGCCCTGGTCGGCGCCGACTTCGCGGTCCACCCGTTCCGCGCACCCGACGCCGACCGGCTCGCCGCCGTGGGCCTCGGCGACCGGGAGATCGGCGCCGCCGTGCGCGCCGGTGCGTTGCTGCGGCTGGCCGGCAACGTGCTGTTGCCGCCCGGCGCACCCCGGCAGGCCGTCCGGGTGCTGGCCGGGCTGCCCCAACCCTTCACGCTCAGCGCCGCCCGGCAGGCCCTGGACACCACCCGTCGGGTGGCGGTGCCGTTACTGGAACTGCTGGACCGGCAGGGGATGACCCGCCGGCTGCCCGACGACGCGCGGGTGGTGGTCGCGGGTTGACCGCAACGCCGGCCAGCAGCGGGGCGGTCCGCCTACGGTGACGCCATGGACCCATCCGCGGTCTGGCGGGACCGGCAGCACCGGTGGCGGATCGAGGCGTACCGCGCGCCGGACCTGCGGTTCGCCATCTTCGCCACCAACGGCACCACCGAGTCGGCGCCGCTGTGGCTGTTCGGCATGTCGGCGCTGGCCCGCTGGCTGATGAGCCACAAGATCTCGCTCGACGACCTGGAGGCCGACTGAAAGGGTCGCCCGGTCGGGGGACAACCGCGGATCGATGCGACGTGGTGGCCGGGCCGACCGTACGGTGCGAGCTGTGAAGGACCGAGGCATCCGGAAATTCGTCGCGGTGCTGGCCGGCCTCGCCGTGATCTACTTCGGCACCACCGGCCGCGCGCCGGAGGAAGGTGGCGGGCTCTCCGGCGGGCTGGTGGTGCTGGCGTTGCTCGCCGCCCTGCTGGTGTGGCACCTGACCAAGCCGGGCGGCGACGCGGCGAAATGAGCCGGCTGGCGACTGACGCCGGCGGGCGTCGTCGCCCGCTCAGCGGGCGGCCACGCTGCGGCTGATCTGCCCCGCCGACTCCTCGCCGAGGGCCACCCGGACCAGCGCCGAGGCCAGCCGGCCGAAGTCGACCTCGTCGACCAGCCGGGCCAACCGGTCGGTGGCGGCGGGTAGCCCCAGCCGCTTCGCCCCGGCGACGGCGCGACGGTCGGCGTACGGGCGCAGCTCCGGCCAGACCGTCTGCACCTCGCGCAGGAAGATGTCCGCCCCGGTGGGGCCGACGCCGGGGAAGTTGGTGAGCAGCCGCCGCAGCCCGGCCGGGTCGCCGGCCGCCTCCCGGTGCAGCCGGCGCAGGTCGCCGTGCCAGCGCTCCAGGCACAGCCGGGCGCCGGTGCCGAGCATCGTCGCGGTCCGCTCGTCGTAGCGGCGGTAGTGGCCGCGCCCCAGCGCGTCGACCCGCTCCTGCCAACTCGCCGCCTCCATCGCCCGCGGGGTCCGGTAGCCGGCCGCGAAGAGTTCCCGGGCCGCCGCCACCGCAACCTGCGCCCTGATCCGGGTGCTGAGCAGGGTGACGAGCACCAGCAGTTGGTACAGCGGTGCCGGCCGGTCGGCGAGCGTGATGCCCGCCTCCTCTGCGTACGTCCGGCGGGTCAGCAGGACCCGCGCCACAGCCTGTTGGTCGCCCATCGTCGGGGGATACCCCCCTCGGGCCCGGCTAGACCCGGCACCCCGCCGTCACCGAATGCCGCCGGCGGCGGCGGGTAAGCCGCGGGTGGACGCGGCAGCCCGCCGCACCGGCGAAGGGAGACGACCGTGACGAACCCGCAGCAACAGGAGCTTCGGCGCGACGCGCAGGGCGGGACCAGCCAGGACAGCAAGGGCCCCGGCCCGACGGGTCATCCCCGCAACCGCGGTTCGTCGACCGGGGACACCGGTCGACCGGTGCCGCGTGGGCAGGTGTCGCCGTACGGCCCGACGGACCAGCCGGTGGCCGAGGACGACAGCGACCGGGCCGCTTAGGGTCTCGACGGCCGCAGCCGGTTCCAGGTGGCTGCGGCCGTCAAGCCGTAGGCGAGGTGCGGGACGAGATCCGAGATCCAGTCGACGCGCCGCCAGGTACGCGGGTCGGTGACGCCGAGCAGCGTCAGCGACCCGTCGGTCAGCGTCATCACGCCCCCGCCGAGCAGTGCGGTGGCCCGCAGTACCGGCTGCCGCCGGCCGCGGGCCACCATCGCGAAGCCGACCGCCGCGGCCATGCCGAGGCCGTAACCCATCAGCGCGCCCAGGCCGGAACGACGGTTGGTCGCCTGCTCCTCCGACCCCAGGTCGACGTGCGCGGCGCCGGCCAGCTTCCCGACGCTCTCCTCGGGGGTCTGGCTGGCCGGCCGCGCCCGGGCCGTCATGTCCAGATAGGTCACGATGTTGAGGGCCGTGGTGCCCACCGCCCCGGCGATGAGGCCGTCGGCCAGGTCGGCGGCTTTCACTTCTTCGGGTCGCCCGGTTCGCGGTTGCCCTTGGGACCGTAGGTGCGTTCGCCCCGCGCTACGCCGCGCTGGCCGCGATCCTCCTGCAGGATCCGGTTGGCGGTCTCGTCGGCCTTCTGGTCCGGTGCGTGCCGGCCGGAGCCGTCGATCGCGTTGCGGAGGCGGGCGCGCTGCTTGTCGTAGGCGTTGCTGCCGGGCCGAGGTCCTGGCATCGCTGTCTCCTCTGGTCGTCGCCGGTGGCGTACGCGGCCCGTCTACCCGCCTGGACCGCCGCCAACCCCGTCGACGGCCGGGCCCGGGGCGCGCACCACCGCGACCGGGCAGTGGCTGTGGTGCAGCAGGGACTGGCTCACCGACCCCAGCAGCAGCCCGGTCACCTCGCCTCGCCCCTGACCCCCCACGACCAGCAGTTGTGCCCGGCGGGAGGCCTCGGTGAGCACCTTGGCGGCGCGACCGCGTACCGCCTCCCGGGTGACCGGCACCTGCGGGTACCGTTCGGCCAGCCCGGCCACGGACTCCGCGGTCACCCGGTCCTCGTCGGCCCGCAGTTCCGACTCGTCGTACACCAGTGGTTGCATGTCGCCGGGGCCGGTGGACACCGGATGCCGGTAGGCGTGCAGCGCGACCACCTCGGCGCCGCGTAGCGCGGCGGTCCGCACGGCGAACTCCACGGCGTGCCGGGACAACTCGGAACCGTCCACACCGACCACGACCGGGCCGTCGGGTCGCTGCGCGCCGCGCGCCACCAGTACGGGGCAGTCGGCGTGCGCGGCCACCTGCACCGCCACCGAGCCGACAAGCAACGCGGCGAACCCGCCCATACCCCGGTCACCGAGCACGATCATCGCTGCGTCGGGCGCCGCGTCGAGCAGGACCGCGGTGGCCGCACCGTCGACGATCTCGCCGGTGACCGGCAGCCCCGGGCCGCGGCCGCGGCCTGGTCGACCGCGGCGGCGACCAGTTGTTCCGCCTGCCGGCGTAACCCGCCGTCGGGCGCGCCGGCGGTGGCCGGCCGGACGGGGAGTGCAGCAGTGGCCAGATGAAGGCGTGCACCACCCGCAGCGGTCGGCGGCTCCGGGCCGCCTCGGCCGCGGCGAGCCGGACGGCGGCGAGCGCCGGCTCGGAGCCGTCCACGCCCACCACCACCACCGCCGCGCCGCTGGCCGAGTTCACCGTCGCCTCCCTGCTGTGGGCCGTCATCGAGCCCGGTCGAGGCCAGTATCGCGGTCGGCGGTGGCCGGCGGGGCGATACCGGCGAGCGGCACGCTGACCACGACCTATCATCCTAGGATGTCCTTCGAGTGGTGACGCCGGTCACACCGCCGGAACGCGAAACCCCGACGCTCGGCACCGAAGACACTGGTGGCCGCCCGTTATAGTGGCAGCGCATCCGACCGGCCCGTGATCATCGACGGTGGACGGCGGGCCAGGGGAGGTCCCGGACCGGGGATCGCAGGGGGGTTGCCGGCGCCAGCCGGCAGGACAGCGCGTACGACGCTCCACGGCGGGTCACGTCCGCGGTGGCCGAGCGTGTCGGGGGAGGAGGTTCGGTGTCGCGTCGGGCGGAGCAACCGCAGGCCCGGCAGTCCCGCGACCAGGTGCTCACCTGGCCGAACCTGATCAGCCTGATCCGGCTGCTGGGTGTCCCGCTCTTCCTCTACCTGTTCCTGGTCGTGCGCGCCGACGTGGCAGCGCTCGTGGTGTTGGCCGTCGGTGGCACCAGCGACTGGGTGGACGGCTGGATCGCCCGCCGGCTGCGGCAGGTCAGCCACCTCGGCGAGTTGCTCGACCCGCTCGCCGACCGGCTCTACATCCTGGCCACCCTGGTCGCGTTCACCGCCCGCGACGTGGTGCCGTGGCAGTTCACCGCCGCGTTGCTGGCCAGGGAGGCGCTGTTGCTCGGTTCGCTCGCGGTGCTGCGGCGGCACGGCTACGGGCCGCCGCCGGTGCACTACGTCGGCAAGACCGCCACGTTCCTGCTGCTGGCCGCGTTTCCGGTGCTGCTGCTGGCCGCCGCTGTGCCGGCGGTCGCGGCGGTCGCCGGTGCGGTGGGCTGGGCACTGGCGTGGTGGGGTCTGGTGCTCTATTGGGTGGCCGGGGCGTTCTACGTGATCCAGTCGCGTCAGCTGGTCCGCGCGGTACGCGGTCGACGGGGAGGGCCGGCGTGAGCGGACGAGTCATCGACCTGACCGGGGTGTCCTCGTGAGTGACGGTCCCGGCGACGGCCGGCGCAACGCCCGGGGGTTCACCCCGGACTTCCTCACCGAACTGTTCCGCAATCCGTTGGATCCCGGTTACGCCGACGCGGCGGCCCAGCGTGCGAAGACCGGCCGGGCGGCTCGGCCGGGCTGGTCGGTGGGCCCGGTCGGCCTCGTGGTGATCGTGTTGCTCGGCTTCCTGTGCGCGGTGGCGTACCGGCAGACGATGGCCGAGGAGCCGGGACGCGCCCAGGCCCGCTCCGGGCTGGTGGCGCAGATCAAGCAGCGGCAGGGCGAGACGGACGAGTTGTCGGTGCGGGCCGAGCAGCTGCGCGAGGAGGTCAGCCGGCAGCGCGAGGCGGCGCTGGGTGGTTCCCGGGCGGCGCAGCTGCGTGACCTGGAGGCGAGCACCGGCCTGGGGCGGGTGCGCGGCGACGGTGTGGTGGTGCGGCTGGCCGACGCTCCACCGGAGCAGGACGCTCTCAGCGGTGCCGATGTCGGTCCGCCTCAGGTGATCTACAGCGATCTGCAGGGGGTGGCCAACGACCTGTGGGGCGCCGGCGCGGAGGCGATCGCCATCAACGGGCAGCGGTTGACGTCGACGTCGACGATCCGGTCCGCGGGTAAGGCGATCCTGGTGGACTTCCGGCCGGTGACCGGGCCGTACGAGGTGTCGGCGATCGGCCCGGGGTCGATGCGTGAGCGGTACGAGGCCAGCCGGAGCGCGTCGACGATGCGCACGGTGGCACAGAAGACCGGGCTGTCGTTCGCGGTGCGGGACGCCGACGACCTCACCCTGCCGGCGGCTCCGGAACCGCGGCTACGCTACGCGGAGCCCTCGGTGAGTCCGAGTGTGTCGCCGTCGGGTGCAGACGAGCCGTCGGGCTCGGGTACGTCCCCCAGCCCCTCCGGAGGTGGTCGATGATCGCGGTGCTGGCCCTGTTGGCCGGTGTGGTGTTCGGGCTGTGGCTCGATCCCACGGTGCCGGCGGCGTTGCAGCCGTACCTGCCGATCGCGGTGGTGGCCGCGTTGGATGCGGTGTTCGGTGGGGTCCGGGCGAAGCTGGACCGGATCTTCGACGACAAGCAGTTCGTGGTGTCGTTCATCTCCAACGTGCTGGTGGCGGCGCTGATCGTGTATCTGGGTGACCAGTTGGGGGTGGGTGGGCAGTTGTCCACCGGTGTGGTGGTGGTGTTGGGAGTTCGCATCTTCGGCAACGTGGCGGCGATCCGCCGGCACCTGTTCCGGGCGTAGGTTTGTGGCGTGAGTGACGAGCACACGGAGACGGGCACGGGGTGGCCGCAGCCGGCGGGGCCGGTCCGCCCGGGTGGCCCGGCGGGGAGCCGGATCCGCGTCCGGACGCGCCGGATCCGGACGAGTTGAGTCCGTTGTCGCCGCCGGGTCGATCCGAGCCGGATGGCTCACCGCCGGCGGAGGTGGTGCCGGCGGAGCCGCCGATGCCGCGTCGGCGTCGGCGCCGCGGCGGCGGAGGTTGAGTTCGGCGGCGGTGATGATCGCCGTGTTGTTGGGCTTGTTCGGTTTCACGCTGGCGGTGCAGCTGAAGACGACGTCGACTGATTCGTCGTTGGCGGCGGCGCGGCAGGAGGATCTGGTCCGGATCCTGTACGACCTGGAGGCGCGGGAGATCCGGCTGCGGCAGGACATCGCGGCGCTGGAGGACAGCCAGCGGCAGTTGCGTTCGGGTGAGCAGGGTCGTGAGGCGGCGTTGGAGGAGGCGACCCGGCGGGCGGACGAGTTGGGGATCCTGGCGGGTACGTTGCCGGCGCGGGGTCCGGGTCTGGCGGTGCGTTTCCAGGCGGGTCCGGCGAAGCCGATCTCGGCGGGTGGGGTGCTGGACGCGGTGCAGGAGTTGCGGGGTGCCGGTGCCGAGGCGATGCAGATCTCCGGTGGTGACCGCGCGTCGGTGCGGATCGTCGCGTCGACGTATTTCGTGGACGGGGAGAACGGTTCTTTGATCGTGGACGGGCGTCGGTTGACGGGTCCGTTCACGATCACGGTGATCGGGGATCCGGCGACGATGCGGACGGCGCTCAACATTCCAGGTGGGGTGGTCGCGTCGGTGGCGCGCGACGGCGGTAACGTGATCGTCGAGGATCGTGAGGTTGCCGAGGTTTCGGCGCTGCACGTGCCGAGCCCGCTGAAACATGCCCATCCGGTCGCCTGAGACCGGCGGGGCCGGCACCGGTTGGTCCGGTGCCGCGATGGATGAGGACACTTCTGGTGATTCCTGAGGATCTGCGGTACACCGCCGAGCATGAGTGGGTGGTCGCCGCCGAGGGTGGGGCCGTGCGGGTGGGTGTCACCCATTTCGCGCAGGATGCTCTTGGCGACATCGTGTATGTGCAGTTGCCGGAGGCCGGTGCGGTGGTGGCGGCCGGTGAGTCGCTGGGTGAGATCGAGTCGACCAAGAGTGTGTCGGAGATCTACGCGCCGGTGGGCGGTACGGTGTCGGCGCGCAACGAGGTGTTGGTGGACACTCCTGAGATGATCAACACGGATCCGTACGGTGCGGGGTGGTTGGTGGAGATCGCGCCGGCGGATCCGGCGGCGGTCGACGGGTTGTTGAGTGCGGACGCGTATCGCGTGCTGACCGAGAGCTGAGCGTTTCCTGTGCCGGCGGGTCGGTTTCCGTGCCGCGCGTCCGGTTGCCCTGTTTTTCGGCGCTGGCTAGGCTCGCCCAGTCGACCGAGAACCCATTAGTTGAGCGTCGCGGACAGCCTTTCGGGGCACGGAGAGCCAGCCGCCGGGTGGATGAGAGCCCGGCGGCCAGACCCGCCGTCACCCGACGCCGACCGAAACAGATCCGTGAGGTGGTCCCCATGACTCGCCCAGGCGACGAGTTCCCCCCGCTCGACGTCACGTCGACGCTGAATCTCGGCTCGCTCGAGGAAGCGCTGGAGGGACCGGACACCGATGTGGTGCCGAGCCGGATGTCCGGGTCGTTGCCGCCGGGGATGGCGCTGCTGGTGGTCCGGCGGGGTCCGAACGCGGGTGCCCGGTTCCTGTTGGATCATGACGTGACGACCAGTGGGCGGCATCCGGACAGTGACATTTTCCTCGACGATGTGACGGTGTCGCGGCGGCACGCTGAGTTCCACCGCGACGGTGGGACGTTCACGGTGCGGGACGTGGGCAGTCTGAACGGCACGTACGTGAACCGGGAGCGGGTCGAGGCGGCGACCTTGACCAACGGTGACGAGGTGCAGATCGGCAAGTTCCGGGTGGTGTTCATCGCCGGTCCGCGCCCGGAGGGGGAGGCCGGCCGGGGGTGAACGAGCCTGCGGCCTCCACGCCGTCCGGGGCGGGTCGCGCCCAGCCGTTGATGAGCATCGGCGAGGTGCTGTCCCAGTTGCGGGCGGATTTTCCGGATGTGACGATTTCGAAGCTGCGGTTTCTGGAGGCTGAGGGCCTGGTGGAGCCGCAGCGGACGGCGGCGGGTTACCGGAAGTACGGCTGGGATGATGTGGCGCGGTTGCGGTTCGTGTTGACCGCGCAGCGGGATCAGTATCTGCCGTTGCGGGTGATCCGGGAGCAGTTGGCCCAGTGGGATGTCGACGGTGAGGCGCCGGAGCGTTCGCGCCCGGCGTTGGTGGCGGTGGGTCCCGACGGTGAGGTGCCGGGGCGTGGTGCGGCGCAGCCGGTCGAGTCGGCGCAGGTGCGGCTGGATCGGGCGGAGCTGTTGGCGCGCAGCGGGCTGGACGAGTCGATGCTGGGTGAGTTGGAGCGGCTCGGGTTGGTGGTGTCGGATCCGCCGGGTTGGTACGACGGCGACGCGTTGATCATCGCGGGGGCGGTGGCGGGTCTGGCGGCGTACGGGTTCCAGCCGCGGCATCTGCGTGGTTATCGGACGGCGGCCGATCGGGAGGTCGGCTTGTTCGCGCAGTTGGTGGCGCCGTTGGTGCGGCAGAGTGATCCGGCGGCGCGGGCGCGGGCGGCGGAGACGGCGCGGGAGTTGGTGGCCCTGTCGCAGCAGTTGCACGCGGCCCTGGTGCGGGTGGGATTGCGTTCGACGTTGGGGCGGTGAGGCGCGGGTGCGTACCGGTCGGTGGTGTCGGGGCGTGGCGTAGGCTTGCCGGGGTAACCCCTCTTCTGGCGCGGGCGTGGGCTGCGGACAGCGCGTGGGACGGCCGTGTCGCGGTCCGTGTACCGTGCAGGGAAGGGCACGGTGCGGCGTAGGTGACAACGACACGGAGGCGGCGGTGCGCGAGCTGAGCGTGGTCGGGGTTCGGGTGGAACTGCCCAGTAACCAGCCGATCGTCCTGCTCAGGGAGGTCGAGGGGGACCGCTATCTGCCGATCTGGATCGGCGCGGTCGAGGCGACGGCGATCGCTTACGAGCAGCAGGGTGTCAAGCCGGCGCGGCCGTTGACCCATGATCTTCTGCGGGACGTGTTGGCGGCGTTGCAGGCGCCGTTGGAGGCGGTGGAGATCACGGAGCTGAAGGAGAACGTGTTCTTCGCTGATCTGCTGATCGGTGACGGGGTGCGGGTCTCGGCTCGGCCGAGTGATTCGATCGCTTTGGCGTTGCGGGTCGGTGCGCCGATTCGTTGTGCGGAGCAGGTCCTCAGTGAGGCGGGGATCGTGATTCCCGACGAGCAGGAGGACGAGGTGGAGAAGTTCCGGGAGTTCCTGGAGCAGGTCCGCCCGGAGGACTTCGCCGGTTGAGGTCCGGTGGCCGTCCGGTGTCGACGGGCAGTGCCTTTCGCGTCGGGTGGTGACTTTCGGTGATGGTGACGGTTATCGCCATCGATGCGCGGCGTGTCGCGCCGGTTTCTCCGTGGTAACCCTTGGCGGTCGCTATAGGGTTGCCGTGTCGAGGGGTGCGCGTCGGCGGAAGCGACGGGTCACCGCACTGACGGGGAGGTTGTCCGGATGCACGAGCCGCGAGATTCCGATCCGGGTACGGGGCCGGACGAGCCGGGTGGGATGCCCGGGTGGGCGACTGACGGTGACGGTGCGGTGGGCTACCGCGGTGTGACGGCGTGCCACGCGGTGGGGATCAGCTACCGGCAGTTGGACTACTGGGCGCGGACGTCGCTGGTGGTGCCGGGTGTGCGGGACGCCTCGGGTTCCGGTACGCAGCGGTTGTACTCGTTCCGCGACCTGGTGGTGTTGAAGGTCGTGAAGCGGCTGTTGGACGCCGGCGTGTCGTTGCAGAACATCCGTAGGGCGATCGAGGCGTTGCGCTCGCGTGGGGTGGAGGATCTGGCGGGCATCACGTTGATCTCCGATGGGACGACGGTGTACGAGTGTCGTTCACCCGAGGAGGTGGTCGACCTGTTGCAGGGCGGCCAGGGGGTGTTCGGCATCGCGATCGGCGGCGCGTTCAAGGAGATCCAGGGGTCGTTGTCGCACCTTCCGGCGGAGCCCGCGGGCGGGTCCGTGGTGCAGGAGCCGGAGGCGGCCCCGTCCGGGGCGCAGGTGGGCGACGAGTTGGCGGCGCGGCGGGCCCGGCGGCGGGCCGGTTGAGGCGTTTGCGGTTCGGGTGACGCGTCCGGGTGGGCGCGGGTCCGCCGGTTCACCGGTCCGGTTTCCGGATCGAAGGGTTGTCACTGCTCGTGGTCGGTTGCTGCCGGAACTCGCCAGGTCGGCGGTGACGGGTCCGCTGCGGCACGCTATCGTCCGACACGGTCTGCCGGATGCCGCTGCGGTAACGCGGGTCCGGTGTGCCGGCGGGTCGTCGCGTGCTGCGCGCCGACGCCGTGTGTCCCCTCACGACGGAAGGAACGACCGTGACGGTTACCGGAGAGACCGCCGCCCCCGCCTCGCATTTCGAGCGGATCGGCGGGGCGCGTTCGGTGCAGGCCGCTGTCGAGCTGTTCTATGACCGGGTGCTCGCCGACCCGGAGCTCGCCGGCTATTTCGCCGGCGTGGACATGGCGGGGCAGCGGCGGCATCTGGCGTTGATGCTGACGGTGGTGCTCGGTGGTCCGAACGAGTACACGGGCCGTGACCTGGCGTCGGCGCATCAGCCGCTGAACATCCCGGTGGCGCACTACGTCGAGGTGGGCGGGCATCTGACGGCGACGTTGACGCAGCTGGGTGTGCCGGGCGACATCATCACCGACGTGCAGGCGGTGCTGGCGCAGGTGCAGGACCAGGTGGTGGCCGGCGGGAACCCGGCGGGCGCCTGAGCGTGGACGTCTCGCGGCTGAAACAGAGTTGGTCCCTGGTTGCCGGGCACGGCGACCAGGTGCCGCTCTACTTCTACTCGACGCTGTTCCTGGCATATCCCGAGACCCGGCAGATGTTCCCGACCAACATGGCGGGTCAGCGGGACCGGCTGGTCACCGCGCTCGGTCACATCGTGTCGCGGGTGGACCAGGTCGACCAGTTGGTCGGTTTCCTGCAGGATCTCGGTGTGGACCACCGCAAGTTCGCGGTGCGGGCGGAGCACTATCCGGCGGTGGGGGAGGCGTTGCTGGCGACGCTGCGGCATTTCCTCGGTGACCAGTGGACGGACGAGCTGGCACAGGACTGGGCGGCGGCGTACGGGTTGGTCGCGAAGGTGATGAGCGAGGCGGCGCAGGCCGCCGAGGCGGTGCATCCACCGTGGTGGGTGGCCGAGATCGTCGGGCATGAGCGGCGGGCGTTCGACGTGGCGGTCCTGACGTTGCGTCCGCAGTATCTGTTGCCGTTCCACCCGGGGCAGTCGATCGGGGTGTCCCATCCGGCGGTGCGGTCGTGGCGGTACTACTCGCCGGCGAACGCGCCGCGCCCGGACGGGACGGTGGAGTTGCACGTGCGGGCGGCTCCCGGTGGTGCGGTGTCGTCGCGGCTGGTGTACGGGTGCGCGGTGGGTGACCAGGTGCATCTGGCGGCCCCGGTGGGTGACGGGTTGACGCTGCGGCCGGCCGGGTCGGCGGATCTGCTGCTGCTGGCCGGTGGCACCGGCTGGGCGCCGTTGAAGGCGCTGGTGGAGCAGGTGGCCGCCGAGGGGTCGCGGCGCCGGGTCGATCTGTACGTGGGGGCCCGTTCGCGCAGCGAGTTCTACGACGGTGAGGCGATCGAGAAGTTCGCCGCCTCGTACCCGTGGTTGACGGTGACGCAGGTGGTGGGGTTGGACCTGAACCGGCCGGGGCAGTTCGTGCAGCCGGTGGACCGGGCGCTGGCCGATGGTGACTGGCGGTCGCGGCAGGTGTACGTGTGTGGTTCCGACGACATGGTGTCGCAGACGGTGGCGACTCTGACCCGGTCCGGTTTCCATGCCGGGCAGCTTCACCACGAGGGTCTGGGTGGGCACTGGTACGGCCCCGTGTGGCGGACGACGGGTGCGCGTCCCGCCGTTCCTGACGATTCCGGAGGTGCCCGGTGAGTGAGCCCCGCAGCCGCGAATGGCCGGCCGGCACGGTCGGCGCCGCCCCGGTCGACAGGTACGACGGTGGGCACGTCGCCGGTGGTGCGCAGGTGCGGATGAGCGCCGACCGGGTCCGCCGGTGGGAGTTCGGGTCGGCGTCGTTCGGCCGGCGTGGTGTGGACCAGGCCGACGTGGACCGGTTCCGGGTGCAGGTGGCCGACGAACTGGATCTGCTGTCGACGCAGGTGGCGCATCTGCGGGCGGAGAACGAGCGGCTCAACGACCATGTGGAGCTGCACCGGCACGGGGTGATTCCGAGTTCGGACCCGGCTCCGAAGGCGCCGGCGGCCAAGGAGGTGAATCTGCTCTCGGCGGCGCAGCGGGAGGCCGAGCAGATCATCGCGCAGGCGCACGACTACGCCCGGCGGGTCGCCGAGTACGCCCGGACCCAGTACGAGAGCTACGTGCGGGCGGCGGTGGAGGAGGCCCGTCAGCAGGCGGAGCGGGCGGTGCAGGACTATCGCGCGTCGGCCGGGCCGACGTTCGACGAGGGGGTGGCCGCGCGGGAGGCGCTGCGGATCTACGGCGAGTTGATGATCTCGCACATGCAGGCGGCGGCGCGGCACCTCGACGACGGCAGCGAGCAGTTGGCCCGCACGATCGAGCGGATGGGTGGCCAGCCGCCGGCCGCGGTCGGCGGGGCGGCGGTCGGCGGGGCGGCCGGCTCGTTGCCCCGGCACCAGCAGCGCTGACCCGGCGGCGGTGCGGGCAGGGCGACGAGGAGTCCGAGCCCCGCCGACCCGACCGGCCGGGTTCGTCGGGGCTGGCCGGGCTGGGGCAACATGGTCGGGTGGACGAGGTGATGGAGCCGGTGGCGGGCCTGGTGGCCGGCGGTGGGGTGGTGGTGCTCAGTGGCGCCGGGCTGTCCACCGAGTCGGGCATTCCCGACTACCGGGGGCCCAGTGGCGCGGCCCGCCGGCACACCCCGATGACGTACCAGGTGTTCACCGGGGACGCGGCGGCACGGCGGCGGTACTGGGCCCGCAGCCATCTGGGGTGGCGGCTGGTCGCCCGGGCGGCACCGAACGACGGGCACCGGGCGGTGGCCCGCCTGCAACACGGCGGTCTCGTGACGGGGATCATCACCCAGAACGTCGACGGTCTGCACACGGCGGCCGGCAGCCGTGACGTGACGGAGCTGCACGGCAGGCTCGACGTGGTGGTGTGTCTGGGGTGTGGGGAGCGTACCGGCCGGCTGGACCTGGACCGGCGGCTGCGGGCGGCCAACCCGGGGTTCGTCGCGCACCCCGATGTGATCAACCCCGACGGTGACGTGGATCTCGGTGACGCGCAGGTGGCCGGGTTCCGTACGGTCGACTGTGTGAGCTGCGGCGGGCTGCTCAAGCCCGACGTGGTCTTCTTCGGTGAGACGGTGCCGGCGGCGCGGGTGCAGGCGTGTTTCGCGATGGTGGAGCGGGCCCGGCTGCTGCTGGTGCTGGGGTCGTCGCTGACGGTGATGTCGGGGCGCCGGTTCGTGTTGCGGGCGGCGAAGCGGGGGGTGCCGGTGGTGATCGTCAACCAGGGACCGACCCGTGGTGACGGGTACGCCTGCGTGCGGGTGGACGCGCCGCTGGGTGCGTTGCTGCCGGCGCTGGCCGACCGGCTCGGTGTCGGGCCGGCCCGGCCGCGTGACGCCGCCACGGTGCCGACGTTGCCGGCGCCCGCCGGCCGGTGACCCCGGCGGGCCGCGGCGTCGCTGCGGGGGCTTCGCTGCGGGCCGGCGGGGCCCGCTGGTAGCGTTGATCGCGCCGGTAGCACCGACGTGGGAGAGACCGCCTGGCGGCAGCCGGGGCGGCGCCGAAGGGGCAAATCCTCCCCGGAACCTCTCAGGCAGAAGGACCGCGTCGGTCAGGCACTGTGGAGCGCCCGCGGGTGTGACAGAGGGGGAGGGCCGACCTGTCGACCCCCGCCCCCGCAGGAGCGCCGCTGATGACCGCAGACCAGTTCGCCGACCGTCACATCGGTCCCGGCCCGGACGACGAGCGGCGGATGCTCGGCGCCGTCGGATACGCCTCGATCGACGAGCTGATGGACGCGGCGATCCCGGAGGTGATCCGCTGGCATGGCCGGCTCGACCTGCCGGAGCCGGCCAGCGAGCAGGACACCCTGGCCGAGTTGCGGGCCTTCGCCGCCGGCAACACGGTCGCCGTGTCGATGATCGGGCTGGGCTACCACGGCACCCACACCCCGGCGGTGATCCGCCGCAACGTGCTGGAGAATCCGGCCTGGTACACGGCGTACACGCCGTACCAGCCGGAGATCAGCCAGGGCCGGCTGGAGGCGCTGCTGAACTTCCAGACGATGGTGTCCGACCTGACCGGGCTGGCCACCGCGAACGCGTCGATGCTCGACGAGGGCACCGCGGCGGCGGAGGCGATGACGCTGGCCCGGCGGGCGTCGAAGAGCAGCAGCCCGGTGTACGTCGTCGACGCGGACGCCCTGCCGCAGACCATCGCGGTGATCGTCGGGCGGGCCGAGCCGCTCGGTATCGAGGTCCGGGTGCTGGACCTGGACAGCGAGGCGCTGCCGGCGCAGTTCTTCGGTTTGCACCTGCAGTATCCGGGGGCGTCCGGGGCGGTGCGCGACCATGCCCCGCTGGTCGAGGCCGCGCACGCCGCCGGGGCGGTGGTGGCGGTGGCGGCGGACCTGCTCGCGCTGACGGTGCTGCGCCCGCCGGGGGAGATCGGCGCCGACATCGCCGCCGGCACCACCCAACGTTTCGGCGTGCCGATGGGTTTCGGTGGGCCGCACGCCGGCTATCTGGCGGTACGGCCGGGTCTGGAGCGGATGCTGCCCGGCCGGCTGGTCGGGGTGTCCCGGGACGCGGCCGGCAACCCGGCGTACCGGTTGGCGTTGCAGACCCGTGAGCAGCACATCCGTCGGGAGAAGGCGACCAGCAACATCTGCACCGCGCAGGTGCTGCTCGCCGTGATGGCCAGCATGTACGCCGTCTACCACGGTCCGGACGGGTTGCGGGCGATCGCGGCGCGTACCCACCAGATGGCGGCCCGGCTGGCGGCGGGGCTGCGCGCCGGTGGGGTCGACGTCGCCGCGCCGGCGTTCTTCGACACGGTCACCGCCACGGTGCCGGGCCGGGCCGCCGAGGTGGTCGCGTCCGCCGCGCGGCGTGGGGTGAACCTGCGGCTGGTCGACGCCGACCGGGTCGGGATCTCCTGCGACGAGACCACCACCACCGGGCGGTTGGCCGTGGTGTGGGAGGCGTTCGGCGTCGACGCGGTCGACGGTGAGGTGGCTACGGCGCTGCCGGTCGAGCTGGCCCGCACCAGTGACTTCCTCACCCATCCGGTGTTCCGCAGCCACCGGTCGGAGACCGCGATGCTGCGTTACCTGCGCCGGCTGGCCGACTTCGACTACGCCCTGGACCGCGGCATGATCCCGCTCGGGTCGTGCACGATGAAGCTCAACGCCACCACCGAGATGGAGCCGGTGAGCTGGGCGGAGTTCGCCGACATCCATCCGTTCGCCCCGGCGGAGCAGACCGCCGGGTACCGGGACCTGATCGGCCAGTTGCAGGGGTGGCTGGCGGAGGTGACCGGCTACGACGCGGTCAGTGTGCAACCCAACGCCGGGTCGCAGGGTGAGCTGGCCGGGTTGCTGGCCATCCGTGCCTGGCATCGCAGCCGGGGTGAGCGGCACCGCGACGTGTGCCTGATCCCGTCGTCGGCGCACGGCACGAACGCCGCCAGCGCCGTGATGGCCGGGATGCGGGTGGTCGTGGTCGGTTGCGACGACGACGGCAACGTCGACCTGGTCGACCTCGACGCGAAGATCGACGCGCACCGCGGCACCCTGGCGGCGATCATGGTGACGTACCCGTCGACGCACGGGGTGTACGAGACGGGTATCGCGTCGCTGTGCGCGAAGGTCCACGACGCCGGTGGGCAGGTGTACGTCGACGGGGCGAACCTCAACGCGCTGGTCGGGTTCGCCAAGCCGGGCCGGTTCGGTGCGGACGTGTCGCACCTGAACCTGCACAAGACGTTCTGCATCCCGCACGGCGGTGGCGGGCCCGGGGTGGGGCCGGTGGCGGTGCGGGCACACCTGGCGCCGTTCCTGCCGGGCGACCCGGGCGGGGCGCCGGTCGACGGCCGGCCGGCGATCTCGGCGGCCCGGTACGGGTCGGCGGGGATCCTGCCGATTCCGTGGGCGTATCTGCGGATGATGGGTGCCGACGGGCTGTCCCGGGCTACCGGGGTGGCGGTGCTGGCGGCCAACTACGTGGCGGCGCGGCTGCGCGGGCATTTCCCGGTGCTGTACGCGGGCAACAAGGGTCTGGTGGCCCACGAGTGCGTCCTGGACCTGCGGCCGTTGACCAGGTCGACCGGGGTGAGTGTCGACGACGTGGCGAAGCGGTTGATCGACTACGGTTTCCACGCGCCGACGATGTCGTTCCCGGTGGCGGGGACGCTGATGGTGGAGCCGACGGAGAGCGAGGACCTGGCCGAGCTGGACCGGTTCTGCGACGCGATGATCGCCATCCGGGCGGAGATCGACAAGGTCGGTTCCGGCCAGTGGCCGGCCGGCGACAATCCCCTGGCCAATGCGCCGCACACGGCGGCGATGATCGGCGGTGACGAGTGGCCGCATCCGTATCCTCGGTCGGTCGGCGGCTGGCCGGCCGGGGTGGACCGGGCGGGGAAGTACTGGCCGCCGGTGCGTCGGGTCGACGGCGGGTACGGCGACCGGAACCTGGTCTGCTCGTGCCCGTCGCCGCAGGCGTACGAGAGCTGACCGGCGGATCCGGGGCGGTCAGCGCCGCCCCGGCACCGCGCCGACCTGGTCGTGGCGGTCCCTGACGGGGGATTAGCCTGGGTCGGCGCGGGAAGGTTGTGACGAATCGTGATCGTGTCAGGCGGCGAGTGCGTGTCGGGCGGGGCCGCGGTGCGGAGCGACGCTGCTGCCGTCGGGGAGCAGCTCGCCGGTGTCCTCGAAGACGATGACGCCGTTGCAGAGCAGGCTCCAGCCCTGCTCACGGAAGCAGGCGATGACCCTGGCGGCTTCCCGGTCGGTGGCGTCGGCGGAGGGGCAGGTGGGTTGGTGCTGGCACATCGGGTTCTCCGGACTGTGGGGGCACTGTGTCATGGTTCACATGACCAGTGACGCACAGTACCAAGCGAAAGCACGCCGCATCGAGCAGATGTGCGCGTGGTGCGGGCGAAATCCGCTGAACGGATGACCATGTATAGCCCAGACGTCGTGGAAACGCTCCCACGGATGGTTGCCGATCCGCCTGCCGTGCCCGCCCCGTGCCGGGGCCGCCTCGTCGAGCAGGCCCGCTGGCAGTGGCGCCCGGCCGACGGCGGTGACCCGGCCGCGCGTACCGAGGAGTTCCTCGCCGCCCACGGCCTGCACCTGGACGACCTGGCCCGCCCGACCCCCGACACGACCCCGACGGCGTCTGCGGCGCCGCGCTCTACGTCTCCGCCGCCGCCGGCGCCCTGCTGGCCGGCGGCGCACCCGGCCCGGCCAACCCGGCCGACCTGCCCGAGGTGGTGGCTGTCGTCTACGGCCACACCGACGCCCGCCCGACCCCGGTAGGCCCGCCACCCGACTGGTGGCGCGGCACCTGGACCGAGAGCTGGAATCCCCGCCAGCACGCCGACGCCGTCGACGCCGTCCGCACCGCCATCGGACACGGCGAGGTCTACCAGGTCAACCTGGTCGGTCACGCCGCCGCCGCGTACACCGGCGATCCGCTGCCGGCCCTGGCCCGACTCGGCCGGCTGCCCGGCGCCCGCTACGGCGGCGTGCTCACCGGCCCGGGCTGGGCCATCGGCTGCGCCAGCCCGGAGACCCTGATCGAGGTCCGCCACGGCACCCTGACCACCCGGCCGATCAAGGGCACCCGCCCGGCGACCGCCGCCGGCCGCGCCGACCTGCTCGCCTCGCCCAAGGAACGCGCCGAACACATCATGATCGTCGACCTGGAGCGCAACGACCTGGCCCGCGTCGCCCGCACCGGCAGCGTCCGCGTCGACGACCTGTTCGCCGTCCGCCGCTGGTGCGACCTGTGGCAGGCCGAGTCGACGGTACGCGCCGACATCGCCGACGGGCTCGGCCTGGCCGACCTGCTGCGCGCCGTCTGCCCCGGCGGTTCGGTCACCGGCGCGCCGAAGCTGGCCGCCCTGGACCACATCGCCGCCCTGGAACCCGTCGGCCGCGGCGCCAGCATGGGCGGCCTCGGCTGGGTCGGCCCGGGCCACGTCGACCTGGGACTGACCATCCGCACCGCCGCCGTCGACGGTGCGGCCGTGCACGTCTGGGCCGGCGGCGGCATCACCTGGGACAGCGACCCCGACGCCGAGGTCGCCGAAGCCGCCGCGAAGAGCACCCCGGTCCGCGCCACCCTCAGCTGACCACCCGGACACCGTACGACGTACGACTCCCGGCTAGGGTGCAGACGGTGAACACCGAGTACAGCGGCACCGGCGACCCGGCACGCAGCCTCGCCCTGCTGTGGCGCACCCGGGACCGCACCAGCCGCAAGGGACACCCCGACCTGTCCGTCGACCGGATCGTGCGCGCCGCCATCGACATCGCCGACACCGAAGGGCTGGCCGCCCTGTCCATGCGCCGCGTCGCCCACACCCTCGACGTCGGCACCATGTCGCTGTACACCCACGTACCCGGCAAGGGCGAACTGCTCGACGTCATGCTCGACACCGTCCACGGCGAACTCACCCACCCCGACCGCGACGCCGACGGCTGGCGGACCCGCCTGGAACACATCGCCCGCGCCCGGTGGCAGCTCTACCTGCGCCACCCGTGGCTGCTCCAGGTTGCCACCACCCGACCCGCGCTCGGCCCACACGTCATCGCCACCTACGAACGCGAACTGCACGCCGTCGACGGCATCGGCCTGACCGACCTGGAAATGGACGCCGTGCTCACCCTCGTCACCGGGTACGTCCACGGCGCCGTCCGCACCGCCGTGGAGGCCGCCCAGGCCGCCGGCCGCACCGGCCTGACCGAACAGCAATGGTGGCAGGCCCACGCCCCGTACCTGGAGCAGGCCCTCGACCCGCGCCGCTTCCCCTCGCCGCCCGGGTCGGCACCGCCGCCGGCCAGCAGCACCAGGGCGCCGCCGACCCCACCCACGCCTTCGAGTTCGGCCTGACCCGCATCCTCGACGGCATCGCCGTCCTCGTCGACGCCCGCCCGGGCACCCCCACACCGGGCACCGCCAACCGATAGCCTTGCCCGCATGACGATGCGGGACATCCGAATCATCGGCGACCCGGTGCTGCGCACCCCCAGCGAGCCGATCACCAGCTTCGACGCCGAACTGCGCACCCTGGTCACCGACCTGATGGACACCCTGCTCGGCGCGCCCGGCCGCGCTGGCGTCGCCGCCCCGCAGATCGGCGTCAACGCCCAGGTCTTCGTCTACGACGCCGACGGACACCGCGGCCACATGGTCAACCCGACCCTGGACGTCTCCGAAGAACTCCAGGACGACGACGAAGGCTGCCTGTCCATCCCCGGCCTGTACTTCCCGACCCCCCGCGCCCTGCACGCCACCGCCCGCGGCTTCGACCAGCACGGCGAACCGCTGACCATCGCCGGCACCGGTTTCCTCGCCCGCGCCCTGCAACACGAGACCGACCACCTCGCCGGGCGTCTCTACGTGGACATCCTGCGCGGCGAGACCCGCCGCCACGCCCTACGGGAGATCCGCGCCGGCCGTTTCGACTCATCCCACCGCGGCTGACCCGGCCCACCACCGTTGCCGGGTGATCTCGTACTCCACCTCACCGTCCTGCGAACCCGGCAGCGGATCCGGCCACGGCTGGTGGAACGTACGCACGTAGCGCATCCCGACCGCCGCCATCGTCGCCCGCGACGCGACGTTGACCGCCATCGTCTCGGCGAAGATCCGCCGCAGACCGAGGTCGGTGAAGCCGTGCCGGATCAACTCCCGAGCCCCCTCACTGGCCAGCCCTCGCCGCCAGTGCCGGCGCAGCAGCCGGTAACCCAGCTCCGCCTGCCCCGCCACCGGCCCCTGGTCCGGCCGCGACGGCGGCTCCAGGATCCACCAGCCGACGAAACCACCATCGACGAACCCGGCCCAGAACCCCAAGCCCGGCACCCGCCGCGCCGCCGCCAACCGCTGCCGGTGTGCCCGCACCACCTCGACCCGGGAACGGACCGGCCCGAGATAGCGCATCACCTCCGGATCGGCGTCCAACTCGACCTCGTGGTCCAGATGCTCATCGGCCAACGGCACGAGCACGATCCGCGAACTTCGCAACGTCACCTGCGACACGGGCGCATTCTGCCCGGCGCCCCACCGCCACCGCCACCCGCCGATGATCACACGCGCGGCGACGCGCCGCTCACCCGGCCACCCACTGGTCGTAGCCCAGCTTCGCCACCAACGCCAGCACCACCACCAGCAGCACCGCCCGCACGAAACCCGACCCGCGACGCAACGCCATCCGCGCCCCCACCGTCGCCCCGACGATGTTGCACACCGCCATCGCCGCGCCCAGCAGCCACCACACGTTCCCGGTCACCGCGAACACCGCCAGCGCACCGGCGTTCGTGCCGGCGTTGACCACCTTCGCCATCGCCGAACCATGCACGAAGTCCGCACCCACCAGCGCGGTGAACGCCACCACCAGGAACGTGCCGGTGCCCGGCCCGATCAACCCGTCATAGCTCGCGATGCCCACCCCGGCCACCAGCACCGCCACCACCATCCGGCCCCGCGTGCGCCGCCGCGGCACCGCCAGCACCCCCAGCCGGGGACGCAGCACCACGAACAACGCCACCGACACCAGCACCACCAGCACCACCGGCCGGTACGCCGACGGCGGCACCGCCCCGGCCAACGCCGCGCCCAGCCCGGCGCAGACCACCGCCAACGCCGCCGCCGGCCCCGCCACCACCCAGTCGATCTTCGTACGGCGGGCATACGTCACCGCCGCCGTCGACGTACCCGCGATCGCCGCCAACTTGTTCGTGCCCAACGCCATGGCCGGCGGCATCCCCGGCACGGCCACCAGCAGCGCCGGCAACAACAGCAGACCCCCACCGCCCACCACGGCATCCACCCAACCCGCCAGGGCCGCAGCGGTCAGCAGCGTCGCGATGGTCAGCGGATCCAACTCCACGAGCCGCCATTCTTCCCATCCGGGGCAACCCGACGCCGCCGGCTGTGGCCAGCCTCACCGGCCGCGCCGACGCCGCAGCCAGATCCCCGCCGCGCCGACCGCCACGAACACCAGCATCGAACAGAGCAACAACCGCACCATCGGGCAACTGTGCCACGGCGTCGTTAAGGTGACACGGTGCGCCTGGCCACGTTCAACATGTTGCACGGCCGGTCCCTCACCGACGGCCTGGTCGACCCGGCCCGACTGGCCACCGCCGTCGCCGCTCTCGACGCCGACGTCCTCGCCCTGCAGGAGGTCGACCGCGACCAGTCTCGCAGCGGCAACCTCGACCTCACCGCCATCGCCGCCCAGGCCCTCGGCACTGCCGAGCACCGGTTCGCCGCCGCCGTGGTCGGCACCCCCGGCGAGGCGTTCCGCCCACTGACCCACGACGACGACGGTCACGGCGAGCCCTGCTACGGCGTCGGCCTGGTCACCCGCCACCCGGTCACCACCTGGCGGGTGACGCGGCTACGCCCCGCCCCGGTACGCTCCCCGGTCTACGTGCCCGGCCCCGGCGGCGGGCTGATCCTGCTGCGCGACGAACCCCGGGTGGTGCTCGCCGCCGTGCTGGACACCCCACACGGCCCGACCACCGTCGCCGCCACCCACCTGTCCTTCGTGCCCGGCTGGAACGCCCGCCAACTGCGCCAGATCGTCCGCGCCCTACGCACCCTGCCCGCACCGCGGATCCTGCTCGGCGACCTGAACCTGCCCGCCTGGGCGGCCCGCGCCGCCTCCGGCTGGCACCTGCTGGGCCGCCGCCCCACCTACCCGGCCGGGCAACCACGCGTCCAACTCGACCACGCCCTCGCCGACCGGCAGGGCTTCGACCGGCTGCCCCCGGTCACCGCCGTACGCACCCCCCTGTCGACCATCTCCGACCACCGGCCCCTGCTGGTCGACCTCGGCTGAGGCCGGCCAGACCGAAACTCCCCGCCGCCCTACGACCGGTCCGCCAGACCGGCCGCTGACCGCGCCGCCCGCAACGCGTTGCGGAACAACATCGCCACCGTCACCGGACCCACCCCACCGACCCGCGGCGTGATCGCCCCCGCCACCCGGTCACACGACGGATCCACGTCCGGCAACAACCGCCGCCCCGCATACCGCACCCCACCACCGACCACCACCGCGCCCGGCCGCACGTGCTCCGGCCGCACGATCCCCGGCACCCCGGCCGCCGCCACCAGGATCTGCGCCCGCCGGGCGTACCGCGGCCAGTCCGCCACCCCGGTGTGCACCACCGTCACCGCGGCGTCCGCCGTCGGCCGCTTCTGCGCCAGCAACATCGCCAACGGCCGGCCCAACGTCGCACCCCGCCCCAGCACCACCACCTCACGGCCCGCCACCGACACCCCGTGGTACGCCAACAACGCCTCGATCGCCGCCGGCGTACACGGCAACGGACCCGGCAACCCCAACGCCAGCCGCCCCATGTTCACCGGATGCATCCCGTCGACGTCAGAATCCGGATCCAGGGCCTGCAACGCCCGGTCGTAGTCCAGACCCTCGGGTACCGGATGCTGCAACAGCACACCGTGCACACCCGGATCCCTGTTGAAATCGGCCAGCACCGCACGCAGATCGGCCTGCGACGCCGAGCCCGGCAACCGCACGTGCGGCGAGGCGAAACCCAACTCCGCCGCCTGCCGCTGCTTGATCCCGATGTAGCCGGCACTGGCCGCGTCGTCACCCACCAGCACCGTCGCCAGCGCTGGCGTCACCCCCGCCGCCCGCAGCCCCGCCACACCCTCGGCCACCTCGGCCAGAATCGCCTCCGCCACCGGCCCACCCGGTAGCAACCGCGCCCTGCTCGTCACCGTCGACATGGTCCACCCCGCCCGCGGAGGCCCAGGCGGACGACCTCCACGACGAGAGCTCCCCGATGGTCCAACCCATCCCCGGTGCCGCCAGTCGCGTCACCGCCGGTCTGCGTGCCCGCAGCGCGGGCGGGCAAGGATCGGCCAGGAATCAGGCGAAGACCACCGGCGGCTTCTCCGAGGAAGCAACGTGCCGCGCCCACCACCCTCCGCCGGCGATCCTCACCGCTCAACCGGCCTGAGGCCCCACCAGCCCCACCAACGCCCGGTTCGTGCGATTCGCCCGCGCCGCCTCCCGCTGCTGACCCGCGGTCACCTCGATGTACGTCTGCGACGACGCCAACGACGCGTGCCCCAACAACCGCATGATCTCCGACGCGCCCGCCCCGTCCTCCGCCAACCGCGTCGCGAACGTGTGCCGCAACGCGTGCAACCGCGCCCCACGCGGTACCCGGTCACCGATGCCGGCTCGCCGGAAACAGGACTCCACCAGATACTGCAACCCACCCCGACGCAGCGGCTCACCCCGCCGATCCACAAGCAGCGACGAATCCGGCCGCACCGCACGCGAACCGAACCGGCGCGCCCGACTGTCCAGATAGCCCACCAGCACCGCATCCAGGCCCGGCTCCACCGGCACCATCCGAGGACGCCCACCCTTGCCGGACACCTCCAGACGACGCTCGCCGGGCCGCCCGCCGAGCGAACCGACCCGCAGCGCCAGCAACTCCGACAACCGCAACCCCGCACACAGCGCCACCGCCAGCACCGCCACGTCCCGCTCCGGCCACGGGTCACGCTGCCGACCCTCGGCCCGCGCGGCCGAGGCGAGCAGGTGCTCCGGAGTGTCCTCGCCGCGCAGCGGCTTGGGTTGGGGGAGCGGAGCCCGAGGACGCCCCACCGCCGGCATCGGATTTCCCGGCACCACCTGCTCGGCTACCAGGAAGGAGAAGAAGCCGTTCCAGGTCGACCAGGCCCGCCCGACCGAGGTGGCGGCCCGGGCGGCGGCGAACCGGGCGAACGCGGCCCGGATGAGCCTGGGGGAGAGGGCCGCGACACCTAGGTGATCAAGGGGGAGGGGAGGGCTGGCGAGCTCTGCCGCGAGCGCGGCGACGCTCGCCAGGTCCCGCCGGTACGCATCCTGGGTGTGGGGGGAGGGCTTGCGGGTGGCCCGGGTGGTCAGGAACTCCTCGATCAGCGTGACAACCAACTTATCCGTTTTGTCATGCATAATGAGTATTATGCATGACTTTCGTGTTCCCGGCTATCGGGAGCCCCGGTCGATGTTGAAAGGGGGAGCCGCAAGCGGCAGGAACAACGCTTTCTGGGGTTCAGGCGCGGCGGAGCCGCCGGGCACCAACGTCGGGCGTCGGCGAAGTCATCACCACCACCTCCGGGCAGCGGTGCGCACGCTGCTACGGCAGGGCGACCCCGCCGTAGCAGCGAGAACCTCTCTCGACGTACGGCGCACTCCGGACCGCCAACTTTACATAATGTAGATTATCGAATCGGGACTCGTCGGGGATTACCGCACGCCTCACTCGACCGGCTGGGCCGGAGCGTTGAGCACCGGCGGATGGCTCAGCGTGAATGAGAAGTGGCATCCCGACCGGCCTGCTCGTCCGCCATGTGGCGGGCGTACCAGTCCGGCCAGTCCGGGTCGGGATGCCCGAGTTCCTCCTCGAAGCGGCCGTGCGCGGACGCCGCCCGACGCAGCGCGGCCGCCAGGTCCTCCACCGAGTCGTAGCTGGTCTGCATCTGACTGCTCCTTCTTTGTCCGAACGGTGCTCATCCTTCTTTGTCCGAACGGTGCTCACCACGTCCCGTTCACCGTCCGGGCAGGCGCCTGGTAGAAGTCCTTGGCCGGTCCACGTCGGCGACCGGCAACACCACGACCTTGAGCTTCATGTCCACGAAGCGTCTCCCCCGCGCCGTTCTCAGGCGCCCTGGCCCTGGTTCTGCATCAGGCCGCCGTCCACGAAGTACGTCGAGCCCGTCACGTAGTCGGCGTCGTCGCTGGCCAGGAAGACCGCGACCTTGGCGATCTCGGCCGGCTCGGCGGCCCGCTTCCAGGGGATGCTCTGCACCTGTTCCTCCAGGTACTTCGGGTCGTCGATAGCCTGCTGGTTGAACGGTGTCAGCACCATACCCGGCCCGACGTTGTTGACGTTCATGTGCATCGGGGCGACTTCCAGGGCGAGGCTCTTGGCGAACTCCAGCAGGGCTCCCTTGCTGGTGTCGTAGTCGGCTCCGCCGGCCCGGGCGACCTCCTGGTGGACTGAGGTCGTGTTGATGATCTTCCCGTGTCCCCCCTGGTCGCGGCGGTGCCGCACGAAGCGGCGGGAGCAGAAGAACGCGCCGTAGACGTTGATCCGGATGGCCCGGTCGAAGGTGTCGGTGTCCAGGTCGGCGACCGGAATGCCGGCGGCGTCCACCCCGGCGTTGTTCATCAGGATGTCCAGCGTGCCGAACTCCGCTAGGGCCTCGTCGAACATCGCCTCGACCTGGTGTTCGACGCTGATGTCGCCCTGCACCACGACGGCCCGCCGGCCGGCCTGCTCCACCATCGCCCTGGTGTGGTTGGCGCCGGCGTGGTCGTTGAGGTAGTGCACCACCACGTCGGCGCCCTCCCGGCCGAACTCGATGGCGGTGGCCTGCCCGATCCCCGAGTCGGACCCGGTGATGAGGGCGGTCTTTCCTGCGAGGCGTCCGGTCACGATGATGCTCCTCCTTCCGTCCGTCCCGTACCGGCCGGCACGGGTTTTCGTGGCTGGCCCGCGGCGCGCCGTTCGACGGCCTCGGTGAGCCGGCCGGCGGCGTTGACGAGCCCGATGTGTGAGAAGGCCTGCGGAAAGTTGCCGAGTTGCTCGCCGGTGACGGGGTCGATCTGCTCCGCGAAGAGCCCCAGGTCGTTGGCCCGGGCGGCGAGTCGCCTGAAGAGCCGTTCGGCCCGGTCCACGTCACCGGCCAGCGCCAGGCAGGTGACCAGCCAGAAGGAGCAGATGACGAAGCCGGCCGGGTCGCCGGCCCAGCGGCGCAGCAGCCCGTTGTGGGAGAGTTCGCGCTCGATGACGCTCACCGTGGAGCGCATCTTCGGGTGGTCGGCCGGCAGGAAACCGACCAGCGGCATGATCAGCACGGAGGCGTCGAGGTGATCGGAGTCGAAGGCCCCGGTGAAGGTGCCGAGGTGCTCGTTCCAGCCGCGGGTGAGGACGGCCTCGCGGATCTCGTCGCGGGTGGTGGACCAGCGGGTCAGGTCGGGCTCGTCGCCGAGGCGGTGGCCGAAGCGGACGGCCCGGTCCAGCGCCGTCCAGCACTGCACTTTGGAGGAGACGTAGTGTCGCTCGGCGTCCCGGGCCTCCCACATGCCGGCGTCGGCGTGGTGCCAGTCCACGACCGCCTGGTCGGCGAGGTCGCGCAGCAGCTGTCGCACGTCGGGCGTCAGCGGGTCGAGGTAGTGGCGCATCAGCCAGGCCGCGTCGAGGACCTCGCCGAGTACGTCGCTCTGTCGCTGCTTCCAGGCGCCGTTGCCGATGGTGACCGGCCGGCTGCCGGCGTATCCGGCGAGGTGGTCGAGGTTGTGTTCGGTGAGGTCCCGCTCGCCCTCCACGCCGTACATGATGGGCACTGGTTCGTCGCTGATCCGTCCTGTCGCGCGGGCCACCCAGTCGAACTGCCGGTTCGCCTCGTCGAGGCAGGCGGCCCGCCAGAGGGCCTGGATGGTGAGGCTGAAGTCGCGTATCCAGACGAAGCGGTAGTCGTAGTTGCGGTCTCCGCCCAGCGCCTCGGGCAGCGAGGTGGTGGCCGCCGCGACGATGGCGCCGCTGGGCTGGTAGGTCATTCCCTGCAGGATCATGGCGCTGTGCCGGACCTGGTCGCGGAAGAGGCCGCGGTACTGGTCGCGGTGCAGGTCGGCCCAGGACCGCCAGCCGGCGGCGGTGTCGGCGACGGCCTGGTCCGCGTCGGGCAGGGCGGGTGGGTCGGCGTCGAAGGCCGGCGCGTGTCCGAGGGTGAAGCGGTAGGTTTCGGCGGCCCTGACGGTGAAGTTGGCGTCCGCGTTGCCCTGTGCGCAGGTCAGTGGGACGTCGCCGCGCAGGCTCAGCCGGCAGGCGCCGGCGCTGGCGTCGACGACGCCGTCGTGTTCGGTCAGGTAGGCGGTCACCCGGCCGTATTCGAACCGTGGCCGGTAGTGCAGCCGGACGGGTACCTCTCCGGAGAGCCCTTCGACGACGCGGGCCAGTACCCGGGGTGAGTGCAGGCCGATGTCGTGGCCGCGGGCGCCGGGTTCCAGGGCGAGGGCGTCGGTCAGCGCCATGCGGCCGTGGCGGGTGGTGAAGACGGTACGCAGTACGAGGGTGTCGGGCAGGTAGGACCGTTCGGTGGTGAAGGGCTCTGCTGGTTGGATCGACCAGTGGCCGGCGTCGTCGTCGAGCAGGCGTGCGAAGACGGAGGGTCCGTCGAAGCGTGGTGGGCTCCACCAGTTCACGGATCCGTCCCGGTCCACCAGGGCCGCGCTGCGCCCGTCCGCGAGGAAGCCGTGGTCGTCGATGCGTCCGTTCTGCACGGGGGTGGCTACCCGGGCGGGCGAGGTGGTATACCTCGGCGGGCTGGTTGGCTTCCGGGTTGTTCACCGGTCGCGGCGTCGAGGGGCCGGATTGGGGTTGTTACAGGGTGTTTCGTGCCCCGTTTCCCTGTCCCGGTGGTCAGAGGCCGCCGCCGACGCGGAGGATGGCGCCGGTGGTGTAGGAGGCGTCGGGGCCGAGGAGCCAGGCGATGGCGGCGGCGACCTCGTCGGGTTCGCCGGGGCGGCCGAGTGGGATGCGGCCGGCGGCGTGTTCGGGTCGGTCGGGTTGGCCGGAGAGGGCGTGGATGTCGGTGCGGATGATGCCGGGGGCGACGGCGTTGACCCGGATGCCGCGGGGGGCGAGTTCCTTGGCCAGGCCGATGGTGAGGGTGTCGGTGGCGGCTTTGACGGCGGCGTAGTGGACGTACTCCCCTGGGCTGCCGAGGGTGGCGGCGACGGAGGAGATGTTGACGATGGCGCCGTGGGTCATCCGGCGGGCGGCCTGTTGGGCGCAGAGGATGTAGCCGACGAGGTTGATGTCGATGACGTCGCGCAGGTCGGCCAGGCGCAGCTCGGTGAAGGCTCCGATCGGGCTGGTGATGCCGGCGTTGTTGACCAGTCCGCTGATCGGGCCGAGTTCGGCGGCGGCGTCGAAGAGGGCGGCCACCTGGTCGGGGTCGCGGGTGTCGGCGGGTATGGCGATGGCGCGTACGCCGGTGGCGCGCAGCTCGGTCACGACGGTGTCGGCGGCGGTGTGGTCGCGGCGGTAGCCGAGTGCGAGGTGGTGGCCGGTGTGGGCGAGGCGGCGGGCGGTGGCGGCGCCGATGCCGCGGCTGCCGCCGGTGATGACGGTGACGGGTGCCATTGTCCTCCCCCTGCCCGGCTGGTGTCGGGGAGGTTACCGCGGCGGTCGGGGGTGGCGGGCAGGGCGTGGTCGAGCGCACCGAGGTGGCGCGGGTGCGGGTGCATACGGTGACGGTGTCGAGTGAGGAGTGCGCGTGGCGGGTGTGGGTGTCGGTGACCTGGTCGAGGACTTCGAGTTGCCGGACGAGACGGGTCGTCCCCGGCGGTTGTCGGAGTTCCTGGCGGCGGGTCCGGTGGTGTTGTTCTTCTATCCGGCGGCGATGACGCGGGGGTGTACGGCGGAGAGTTGCCACTTTCGGGATCTGGCGGCGGAGTTCGCCGCGGTCGGGGCGCAGCGGGTGGGGATCAGTCGGGATTCGGTGCAGCGGCAGGCGGAGTTCTCGCGGCTGCACGGGTTCGACTATCCGCTGCTGTCGGATCGGGATGGTGTGGTGGCGGACCGGTTCGGTGTGCGGCGTCGGTTGCCGCTGGGGCCGTTGAGTACCCGGCGGATGACGTTCGTGATCGGGGTTGATCGGCGGATCGTCGAGGTGGTGCGCAGTGAGCTGGGCATGAACGAGCATGCGGATCGGGCGTTGCGGGTGTTGGGGGGCTGATCTTCAGGTTGTCGCCGGCGGCTGGTATCAAGGCAGGCGGCTGAACATGTGTACGAGGGAAGAGGGTTGCTGATGGGTGCCGCTGGCCAGGGTTTGTCCGATGACGAGGTGCGCGGCATCCGGGAGGCGTTGAGCGCGGGGCGCAAGCCGAAGGTGGTGTTCACGGCTGCGGCCGGTCAGGTCGCCGGTCAGTTGGGTCAGGTGGTGGAGTTGACGGATCCGGCGGTGTCCGACGAGTTCGTGGTGGTGCGGTTCGGGCGGGACGAGTTGCCCTTCTCCCCCGCGGATGTGGCGGTGGCGCCGCGGGGTGCGGGGCGTCGGCCGGCCGAGCCGGCGTCGGCTGAGCCGACGGTGGTGGAGCCGACGGTGGTGGAGCCGGAGTTCGTGCTGGATCGGGTGCCGCAGCCGCGCCGGGAGGAGTCCAAGGTGGAGACGGTGGAGACGAAGGTGGACGCGGTGGAGGCGAAGCCACCGGCGCGGCGGGTGGCGAAGGCGGCCAAGCCGAAGGGTCCGGCGGGGCTGACGGTGACGTTGGCGTACGCCGAGGGCGAGTGGACGGTGGCGGCGCAGCAGGGCGGGAAGGTGCTGGCCAAGCCGTATGTACTGAAGCCTGCGGAAGCGCTGCGGATGGTGGCGTTGGTGGATGTGCCGGGGGTGCATGAGGCGGTGGAGCAGATCCTGGCCAGTGAGCGGTCGGAGGCGGAGCGGCAGGCGGAGCGGCTGCGGGCGGAGTTGGCGGAGATCGAGGCCCGGTTGGCGGAGTTGCGCGAGGCGGGTTGACCGGCAGCGGTGGAGGTGCTGTGCCGAGGGGCCCGGCTGCGGTTTTCGCGGTCGGGCCCTTGTGCTGGCGATGGCCGTGGTCGTGCCGCTTCGGGGTGCCGGGCCGGGCGGTGTGGTCAGGTGGCGGTGGTGGGTTCGTGGCGTACCGGGAAGTTGACGGAGTTGGCGATGAAGCAGGCGCGGTGGGCGTCGGTGTGCAGGGCGGTGGCGGTGTCGGCGGTGGTGGGGTCGGCGACGGTGACCTCGGGGTGCAGGACGGCCTCGGTGAAGTGGCCGGCGCCGGTGGCGTCGGTGGCGTCGGTGGTCATGGTGCCGGTGGCGTGGTCGACGTAGCTGGTGACGACGACGCCGTTGACGGCGCAGAGGTGCAGGTAGGCGAGCATGTGGCACTGGGACAGCGCGGCGAGCAGGAGTTGTTCGGGGTTCCAGCGGGTGGGGTCGCCGCGGAAGGTGGGGTCGGAGCTGCCGGCGATCGGTGGGCGGCCGTCGGTGGTGAGGTCGTGGTCGCGGCGGTAGTCGCGGTATCCGCTGGTGCCGGTGCCGAGGTTGCCGGTCCAGGTGACGGTGGTGGCGTAGTGGTGTGCGTGGGGCATGCGGATCAGCTCTCCGGTTGGTCGGGGTGGGTGGGGTGGGTTGCGCCGCGGTGGTGAGTGAGGAGCCGGTCGAGCAGGCGGACGAGTTCGCGGCGTTCGGTGGGGTCGAGGGGGGCGAGCAGGGTGTCCTGGGCGGTGTCGAGGGCCTGTTGCAGGTGGGTGAGTTCGCGGCGGCCGGCGGGGGTGATGTTGACGACGTTGCGGCGCCGGTCGTCGGGGTCGGGGTCGCGTCGCACGAGGTGACGGTCGGCGAGGTCGTTGAGGGTGCTGACGATGTCGCTACGGTCGATGCCGCTGTGCCGGCCGAGGTCGGCCTGGCTGGTGGGGCCGGTCTCGTCGAGGGCGGCGAGGAGGCGGTAGTGGTAGCCGCGGGCGTGGCGGCGGTCGAGGGCCGCACTGACCAGGCGGCCGGCGTGGGCGGCGGTCTGGGTGAGCAGCCAGCTGGGTGTGGTGCGGAGGCGGTTGGGTGCGCTGGTGCCGGTGGGCTGCATGCCTCGACTCTACGCTTACCGTTGGCCATACCCACGATCGGTGTTACGTTGGTCAAGCCAACATTGGTTCAACCAACTGGATGGGGTCGTCATGTCCACCACTCTCGACGGGCAGTTGCTCGGCCGGACCCACCACGCCACCCGGGCGGTGCTGGAGCGGGAACTGACCCGCCTCGGCCTCACCTTCGCGCAGTCGTTGCTGCTGACGATCCTGGTCCGCGCCGACGGCCCGCTCCCCGCGCCGAGGCGGCCCGGCGGCTGGCCGACACGCTGAAGCTCAGCGGCTCGGCGGCACACACCACGCTCGCCGAGTTGATCGCGGCGACGCTGGTGGCGCCGCTTGCCGAGGACGCCTCCCGGGTCGCGGTAACACCGACCGGACGGCAGGCCCATCGCCTGGTCGCCGCGGCCAGCGGTGAGATCGGTCACCGGCTCTGGGCGGGCCTGCCCGCCGACGACCTGGCCGCCGCCGCCCGGGTGCTCGACACGGTGCGGCGCCGGGCCGAGGAGAGCCTGGCGGCGGCGTGAACGGCCGGGCCGGCGGTGGCGCACCCGCCCCGCCGGCCCGCCGGGCTCAGTGCCGCGGGATGTGGGCCACGCCGATGCGCTTGCGGAACACCCAGTACGTCCAGCCCTGGTAGGCCAGCACGATCGGCGTGAAGAACACCGCCACCCACGTCATGATCGTCAGCGTGTACGGGGTGGCGGCGGCGTTGGTGGCGGTCAGCGTGCCGGCCGGGTCCAGCGTGGAGGGCAGCACATTCGGGAACAGCGCGGCGAACAGGGTCGCCACGGCCAGGCCGATCGCCAGGGCGGTGCCGGTGAACGCCCAGCCCTCCCGGCGTACCGCGGCGGCGGCGAGACCACCGAGCAGCGCGAGCGCGGCGCCGACGGCGAGCACGACGGCCGCGGCGCTGGACCGGATGGTCAGCGTCCAGCTCAGGAAGGCCACCGCGAGGACCGCGGCGGCGAGGCCGAGGCGGACCGCGAGGTCGGCGGCCCGGCGACGGATGTCGCCGACGGTCTTGAGGGCGACGAAGACGGCGCCGTGGGTGAGGAACAGCGCCGCGGTGGTCGCCCCGCCGAGCAGTGCGTACGGGCTCAGCAGGTCGAGCAGGCCGCCGGCGTACTCGTGGTCGGCGGCCAGCGGTACGCCGCGCAGGATGTTGGCGAAGGCGACGCCCCACAGCACCGCCGGGATCAGCGAGCCGACGAAGATCGCGACGTCCCAGCGGCGCTTCCAGGACTCCTCGGGCCGCTTGTGGCGGTACTCGAAGGCGACGCCCCGGGCGATCAGGGCCAGCAGGATCAGCAGCAGCGGCAGGTAGAAGCCGGAGAACAGGGTGGCGTACCACTCGGGGAAGGCGGCGAACATGGCGCCACCGGCGGTGATCAGCCAGACCTCGTTGCCGTCCCACACCGGCCCGATGGTGTTGATCATCACGCGGCGTTCCCGGTCGTCACGGCCGAGTACGGGCAGCAGCATGCCGACGCCGAAGTCGAAGCCCTCAAGGATGAAGTAGCCGGTGAACAGCACGGCGACGAGGAGAAACCAGATGGTGGTCAGGTCCACGATGGGGCTCCGGGGTCAGTAGGCGAAGGCGAGCGGCCGGTCGGCGTCGGTGTCGTCGGGTGCCGGGTCGGGCGTCACGTCGGGCACGCCGGCCCGGGCGTAGCGGACCAGCAGTTTCACCTCGATGACGGCGAGGGTGGCGTAGATGAGGGTGAAGGCGGTGAAGCTGGTGAGCACCTCGGCGAGGGAGACGCTGCGGGAGACGCCGTCGCGGGTGAGCATCTCGCCGAAGACGATCCACGGCTGGCGGCCCATCTCGGTGAAGATCCAGCCGAAGGAGTTGGCCAGCAGCGGCAGGATCGGCATGGCCAGGCCGGCGCGCAGCAGCCACCTGCTGCGCGGGGTGCGGCCCCGGCGCTGGCTCCACAGCACGAGCAGCGCGATGGCGGCGGCGGCGAGCCCGAAACCGATCATGAAGCGGAAGCTCCAGTAGGTGACCGGGATGATCGGGGTGTAGCTGCCCGGGCCGTACTGGGCGGTGTACGCGGCCTGTAGGTCGTTGATGCCCTGCACGGTGCCGTTGGGGTCGCCGGTGCCCAGGTAGGACAGCAGGTACGGGATCTTGAGGGCGAACAGTTCCCGGGTGCCGTCGAGGCTGCCGACGGTCAGTACGGAGAACGACGCGGGGCTCTCGGTGGCGTAGAGGCCCTCGGCGGCGGCCATCTTCATCGGCTGCACCTGAGTCATGATCTTGCCCTGGATGTCGCCGGTGATCACGACGGCGGCGGCGGAGAGCAGCGTGACCCAGGAGCCGAAGCGGGCGGCGAAGCGGTACGCCGGAGTGTCGGTGCTGTCGCGGTCGCGGATCAGGTGCCACAGGGCGACGGCCACCAGCAGCGACCCGGCGACCAGGAAGGCGCCGGCGATGGTGTGCGGGAAGGTGATCAGGGCGACCTTGTTGGTGAGCACGGCGACGAAGTCGGTGAGTTCGGCCCGCCCGCTGTCGGGGTTGATCCGGTAGCCCACGGGGTTCTGCATGAACGAGTTCGCGGCCAGGATGAAGTACGCCGACAGGTTGGTGCCGATGGCGGCGGCCCAGATGCTGGCCAGGTGCAGGCGTGCGGGCAGCCGATCCCAGCCGAAGATCCATAGACCGATGAATGTGGATTCGAGGAAGAAGGCGACCAGGGCCTCGATGGCCAGGGGTGCGCCGAAGATGTCGCCGACGAAGCGGGAGTAGTCGCTCCAGTTCATGCCGAACTGGAATTCCTGCACGATGCCGGTGACGACGCCCATGGCAAAGTTGATCAGGAAGAGTTTGCCGTAGAACCTGGTGAGCTTGAGGTACTTCTCGTCTGCGGTGCGGTGCCAGAGTGTTTGCAGGATGGCGACCAGGACGGACAGGCCGATGGTCAGCGGTACGAAGAGAAAGTGGTAGACGGTGGTGACACCGAACTGCCAGCGGGCGACGTCCAACGCGTCCACCTGCGACCCCCAGCTGCTCATACTACAAGACGTAGTAAATACTACAGCCCGTCGTACGACGATCGGCAGAGGCGGGCGACCCGAACCGGGTCGGGACCAATGACCCTGCTCACCTGCGCCGTACGGCCCGCCCTGGGCGCGGCCGGGGCCGGACGCCGTGCGACCATGTCCCGCTGATGGACACGGCCCACTCCCCCTGGCAGCCGCCGCTGATCTGGCGTGCCGCGCTGCTGCTCGCCCGCGTCCTGGTCGGGCTGCTGGCCCGGCTGGAGGTCACCGGCGACATCCCCGCCCGGCTGCGCGGCGGGCCGCTGATCCTGGCCGCCAACCACATCAGCCCGTTCGACCCGGTCGTGCTCGCCGCCGCCTGCCGGGCCCGCCGCGTCGCGCCGAGGATCATGGCCACCGGCGGGTTGTTCCGCGCCCCGGTCATCGGCGCCGCGATGCGCAGTGCCGGGCACATCCGCGTCGACCGGGGCACCGCCGGGGTGCACCGCGCCCTCGACGACGCCGCCGCCGCGGTCGGCGGCGGCGCGCCGATCCTGGTCTACCCCGAGGGGCGCATCGGGCTCGACCCGGGCATCTGGCCCGAACGCGGCAAGACCGGCGCCGCCCGGCTCGCCCTGACCTGCGGCGCCCCGGTCATCCCCGTCGCACAGTGGGGCTCCCACGAGGTGCTGCCCTACCAGGCGCCCAAGGGTCTCCTTCGCGGCATCGCCCGCGCGCTGGTGCGCCGCCCGACGGTGCGGGTGCACTTCGGCGACCCGGTGGACCTCGCCGACCTGGTCCACGGCGTGCCGGGCGGTGCCCGACGCGCCACCGACCGGATCATCGACGCCCTGACCGACACCCTCGTCCCGCTGCGGCCGGACGAACCCGACCGGCCCCGACACGTGGACCTGGGCCGGCCGGTCGACACCAGCCGCGCCCACCGGCGCCGCCCCGCCGCCGGCTGAGCTGCCCCGTCCGGCTCAGGTCGCCTGCTGCACCGCCCGCAGCACCTCGGTCACGGCCGAGGCCACCGGGGCCACCGGCGCGGCCAGCTCCGCCAGGCGCCGCAGCAACGCCGTCACCCGGGCCGGTTCGGGATCCGGCCGGGCCAGCTGGGCGCGCAGCTCCGCCGCCACCGACCGCGCCTGCTCCGGCAACTCGTCGCGGTGCCGGTCGAGCGCGTCGACCAACTGGGCGACCAGGGCCGGTACGTCGACGCCGGGGGCAGTGGCCCACAACGCACCACCGACCGCCTGGGCGCCGTGACCCACCGCCTGACTGCCGACCTGGCTCACCCCACCGGACTGCTGGATGCCGTAGTTGGCCGACGACTCGGACATGCCTCATCCTCCGCTCTCACGCTGGTCGTGGTTTCTCGCCCGCCGGTGCCGGCTGCGCGTGCTGCTCGGCCCGGGCGCCGGCGCCGACCGCCTGGTTGCCGATCACGCTGAGCCCGCCGGTCTGGATGACTCCCTGGTTGAGGATCATCATCTGCCGGCTGTGGAACTCCGTGGTGTCCACTCCCCGATCGTCGAGAAAGTCCACGATCGCCGCGAGTACGTGCCGCTCCACCACCTTCAGATGCTTCGCGGCGTCCAGCATCTGGAAGTAGTTGTGGTAGTCGGAGCCGGCCGCCAACTCCCGCGCCCCCGCCCGCGCCCCGTAGTCGTAGCCGAGGTCCTCGCCGGCCAGCCGTCGCAACCGCGCCTGCCGCCGTTGGTGGCGCAGCGTCTGCACCAGCTCGTCGACGAGGCGCCCCACCGCGGTGGCCGCCGTGGTGAGCAGGGCGTGGGAACCGGCCGCGAGCAACTGCACCAGCTGGCTCGCCGGCAGCCACTCGGTCAGCCGGTCGACGTCGTGGTAGGCAAGCCGTGGGGGTTCCAGCACGGTCCGGGCGCACTCCAGGTAGAGCAACCGGCCGTCGGTGGAAAAATGCAGGAAGGTGCTGGCCACCACCTCACCGCCCCAGGACGGCACCATCGCGCACAGGTAGTGCCGCACGGCGCCCTGCGGGTGGGCGGCGACCTGGTGCACCTGCTCGCTCGTCCAGTGCTGCCGCGGCATCCGCTGCCGCACCGGAAGCAGCCGGGCGTCGTCGGTCAGCAGCCGCCCGACGACGAAGACCCGGTCCTGCAGCACCAGCCCCGCCAGCCGATCAGCGCCGCCGTCGCTGTCCAACGCGGCCAGCCGCTGCCGCACGTGGTCGATCAGTTCGTCGACGACGAAGGGCGTCGGCACCTGGTCACCGTCGGCGCGACGAGGGCCGACGACGTGCTCGGCCGGCCGGATCGGCAGGGCGAACGACCAACCTGCCACCGGGGTGCCATGCCCGACGAAGGGGACGTACCCGCTGTAGACGGTGACATTGCCCCGTTGCGCCTCGTCGACGGCGGCCAGCCGGGCGGCGTACCGGGAGGGCACCGCCGCCTGCGCCGTCGCCTCCGCCGAGAACCGGTCACGTCGCAGTTGGGTCACGAGCAGCCACCGGGTGCCGTGCAGGTGGACCACGAGCGCCAGAAACGCGGCAATGCCGGCCGGCAACGCCAACCACGGCCGGCCGATGAGCCAGTTGGTCCCCTCGTTGGCGGCCACCTGGACCAGCAGCACCATGGCTGCGAAGGCCATCGAGATCATCCCCAGCAGCGGCCCGAGCTGACTCTGCCGGGTCGGCCGGAACGGCGCCAGCGAGGTCGCGGCGCGCATCGCCACGGCCACCGTCACCGTCCACAGCGGTGCGAGCAGCACGGCCAGGGTGCCGAAGAGCAGCAGCAGCAGATCGCGTCGGCGGCGGCGCCGGCGGGCCGCCAGGCAGTGCCGCAGGACGGGCGACAGATCGAAGTCCACCGACGGTGCGACGGCCCGCAGTTCGTCGCCGAGCACCTCGTAGAGCAGCCGGTCGGCGAACGTCTCGTCGACGTGCGCGGCGACGCAGAGGTACCGGGTGGCCTCGGTGTCGGCCAAAGGTTGCGGCGGTCGCTGCGGCGGCACCGTCGGAGTGCTGGATCGTAGAGTCAACTCAGCCACCCTCGGCGGGACGATCGGCCGCGACGGGCCGCGTCACGAGCCAGGCAAGCAGCAGGCCGTAGACCAGACCGCCGGCGAGCGCACCCCAGGTGGCCGTCTCCGCGTCGCTCCACGGGCTACGACGCCCTGCCGGATTGTTGACGACACCGATGAGTGCGATGAATGCGACACAGGCGATGGCGCCGAGGGCGGCCACCACGGCGCTGACCATCGTCGCTCCCAACACCGCCAGCGCCCGGTAGGCCCGGGCCGGCGAGGGCAGAGCGTTCAGCCGGCTCAGCAGCCACAGCGTGAGCGCGACGAACAGCAGGGTGCGGAGGTCGTTCCAGAGCCAGGACGAGTACGCCCGCGGGGTGTCCGGCGGCAGCTCCCACTGCGGCCACATCAATCCGATCAGCACGAACCTGGCCAGCTGCACTCCCGTGGCGGCGATCCCGTCGGCCCGGGGCAGGTCGCGGATCATCCCTGTGAGCAGGTCGTGTCCCGACGGGCTGCCGGCGACCAGCACCAGCGGAACGAACACCCAGGTGCCTGCCGTCAGTCGGCGTACCGGTGGCGGCGGGGCGGGCGGCGTCAGTCGGGGTGGCAGCGGATCCACCGGCTGCGCGGTCAGCGCGCCCTGCGGCGCGGTCAACGTTCCAGGCTCTGCGGACGACGGCCACGGCATCACGTCCACATGGTGCCGGCTGTGACCTGGATCGTGATCGTGACTGTCCGATATTCGGCAGTGGGTGCGGACCGACAGGTGGCACGCTTCCGTCGCCGGCCGGTCGCCCGCAGGTCACCGGGGCCGGGCATACTGCGCGGCGTGCCACCGACCCCGCACCCCTACCTCGACGCTCCGGCACCGCTGGCCTTCGCCCACCGTGGCGGCGCCGCCGACGGCGACGAGAACACCAGCGCGGCCTTCGCCCGGGCGGTCGGCCTGGGGTACCGGTACGTGGAGACCGACGTGCGCGGCACCGCCGACGGGGTGGCCGTGGTGTTCCACGACGACACCCTCGAACGGGTCACCGGGCAGCGCGGCCGGGTGGGCGCGCTGCGCTGGGCCGACCTCGCCTCGGTGCGCGTCGGTGGCGCGGCCGTGGTGCCCCGCCTCGACGAGGTGCTGACCGCGTGGCCGCAGGTGAGGTTCAACATCGACGTCAAGTCCGACCGGGCGGTGGCACCGACGGTGGCCACCGTCGCCCGGGCCGGGGCGGGTGACCGGGTGTTGCTGGCCTCGTTCAGCGACGCCCGGCTGGCCCGGCTGCGGGCCCTCACCCACGGGCGGGTCGCCACCAGCCTCGGCGTGCGCGGGGTGGCCCGGCTGCGGATGGCCTCGCTGACCGGCCGGCCGGTGCGGCTGCCGCCGTCGGTGGTGGCCGCGCAGGTTCCGGTGCGCTACGGCCGGGTGCCGGTGGTCGACCGCCGGTTTCTTCGGACGGCTCACCGGCTCGGTTTGCAGGTGCACGTCTGGACGATCGACGAACCTGCCGAGATGCACGAATTACTTGATCGTGGTGTTGATGGCATCATGACCGACCACGTCGGCGTGCTGCGCGACGTCTACCGCAGCCGCGGCCACTGGGCCGCCTGACCGACCGGGCAAAGGATCTCTCATGGCCGAGACGGCGACGCCTGCCGCGCAGGACAACCCGCCACCGATGAGCACCCGCCGGGAGCGCACCGGCTGGTACTTCTACGACTGGGCCAACTCGGCCTTCCAGACCACCGTCATCACGGTCTTCCTCGGGCCGTTCCTGACCAGCGTGGCCAAGGTCGCCGCCGGGTGCGAACTCGGCGCCGACGGCTGCACCGGGTACGTCTACCCGCTGGGCATCAAGGTGGCCGCCGGCTCGTACTACCCCTACCTGATCTCGCTGTCGGTGCTGCTGACGGTCTTCGTGCTGCCGGTGATCGGGGCGATCGCCGACCGGTCGCTGCACAAGAAGCGGCTGCTGGCCGCCACCGCCTTCACCGGCGCCGGTGCGACCGTCGGCATGCTCTTCGTCACCGGCGACCGGTATCTGCTCGGTGGCGTGTTGTTCATCGTCGCCAACATCAGCTTCGGCGCGGCGATCGTGGTCTACAACTCGTTCCTGCCACAGCTGGGCGGGCCGGACGAACGCGACGCCATCTCCAGCCGCGGCTGGGCGCTGGGCTACCTCGGCGGTGGCCTGCTGCTGGCGTTGAACCTCGTCGCGGTGCAGTCGTTCGACAACGGCACCGCCGAGCGCACGCTCGACCTGGCCCGCTGGTCCATCGTCTCGGCCGGCCTGTGGTGGGCGGCGTTCACCCTGGTGCCGCTGCGGTGGCTGCGCGAGCATCCCACCGCCGCGGCACTCGCCACCGGTGGTCGTGGCAACGTGCTCACCGACGGGTTCCGGCAGCTCGGCCGCACGCTGCGGGAGATCAAGGCGTACCCGCTGACGCTGTTCTTCCTGCTCGCGTTCCTGGTCTACAACGACGGCATCCAGACCGTCATCACGCTGGCCAGCCAGTACGGCACCGAGGAACTGCGGCTGGGGCAGAGCACCCTGATCGTGACGATCCTGCTGGTGCAGTTCCTCGCCTTCGGCGGCGCGCTGGCGCTCGGTGCGCTGGCCGGGCGGATCGGGGCGTGGAAGACCGTGCTGCTGAGCCTGGTGCTGTGGACCGTGGTGATCGTCGCCGCGTTCCGGCTGCCCGCCGAGGCGCCGCTGCCGTTCATGGTGCTCGGCGCGGCCATCGGCCTGGTCCTCGGCGGCAGCCAGGCGTTGAGCCGGTCCCTGTTCAGCCAACTGATCCCCGCGGGCAAGGAGGGTGAGTACTACGGCTTCTACGAGATCAGCGACAAGGGCACCAGCTGGCTCGGCCCGCTCGCGTTCGGGCTGGTGTTCCAGCTGACCAACTCCTACCGGGTCGGCCTGGTCTCTCTGTTGATCTTCTTTGTGGTGGGTTTCCTGCTGCTGCTGGCCGTGCCCGTCCGGCGGGCGATCGTCGCCGCCGGCAACACCCCGCCCCGGGTGCTCTGACCGGGCCGGCCTCCGGCCGCCGGTGGTGCGACGACCGACACCACCGGCCGGACCACCCGGTGAACGCCGGGAGACATCGCACTAGGCTGCCGGTCCGTGACCACCGACGACGCCGTACCAACCTGCCTGGCCCGCCCCCCGCTGCCCGCGGAGGGCGACAACCCCGCCGGGTGTGTCGCCGCCCGCGGCGTCGACGGCCGGCCGGCACACGCCGCCGCGCTGCGGTTCTACTGGGGGCCGATGGACTGCGGCAAGTCCACGATGGCGCTGCAGATGAACTACAACCACGCCCGGCAGGGCCGCCGGGGTCTGGTGACCACCCGCATCGACCGGTCGCTCGGCCCGCAGGTCACCACCCGCATCGGACTGGCCCACGAGGCGGTCGAGGTCACCGACTCCCTCGACCTGCGCACCCTGGTCCGCGACGCCTGGGCCGATGGGGTCCGCGTGGACTACCTGATCTGCGACGAGGCCAGCTTCTACTCCGTCGAGCACGTGGAACAGATGGCCGAACTTGTCGACAGCTACGACGTCGACGTGTACGCCTTCGGCCTGGCCACCGACTTCCGCTCCTGCCTGTTCCCGGCCGCGCAGCGGCTGTTCGAACTGGCCGACTCGGTGGCCCGCATCCAGGTGGAGGTGCTCTGCTGGTGCGGCCGGGAGGGCCTGCTCAACGCTCGCGTCGCCGGTGGGCGGGTGGTCCGCGAGGGCGAACAGGTCGTCATCGGTGACACCGCCGACACCGTCGACACCGCCGAGCTGCGCTACCAGGTGCTCTGCCGGCGGCACCACCGCACCGGCGACCTGGGGCCCCGCGGCACCACCGGCGGCGCCTGAGCGTCCCACCCGGCAGCACGCATAACGAAACGATCACTGCGCGAACCTTTCCCGAGTGCCCGCCCCTCCTGGTGGGTGGCAGTAGGCGACCACGGGCCGTACCGGCCCGCGAACCGGCGGGGGTAGAGGACGAATGAGGTTCGCGTTGCGGCGCGTCCGGGCCACCAGCGGACTGCTGCTGGCCGCGGCCGGGGCGGCGCTGGTGGCGACCGTCGCGCTCACCGGCCTGGCCGCGTACAACCGGGACGTCGTCGACGCCGGCACCCGCAACGTGCTGGGCGCGGCCACCGCCGAGGAACGATCGATCCTGGTACGGGCCTCCGCCGGGCGCACCGCCGAGGCGCTGCGGGAGCGGGACACCGCGCTGCGGGAACGGGTGACCGCCGACCTGCGTGGACTGCCCGCCCAGGTCGCCACCGCCGGGTACGCGGCCGGCCGGCAGCTGCGCGGCGACACCGGTGACGCCGTCGCCGACCGCACCGGCGCCACCTACGCGTCGGTGATGTTCCTCGACGACCTGCCCACCCACGCCCGACTGACCTCCGGTGCCTGGCCCGAGGCCGGGGCGCTGCCGGTGCAGACCGCCATCGCCGAGGCGGCGGCGACGACGCTGCGGGTGGGCGTCGGTGACCGCATCCCGATCACCGACGGGCTCAGTGGGCAGGTCACCGAGGTCACCGTGACGGGCGTGTTCACCCCCGTCGACCCCGACGCCGCGTACTGGCGGCTCGCGCCGGAGACCGCCACCGGGACGCTGCCGCAGGCGGCCACCTACGGCCCGATGGCGGTCTCCCGCGACGACTTCGTCACCCGCTTCCTGGCCAACGCCTCCGCCGGCTGGCTGATCGAGCCCGACCTCGCCGGGATCAGTCCCACGGTCCTGGACCGGCTGGGTGCCGCCGCCGCGCAGATCACCGGCGGCACCCCGGCCGAGGCCGGACTCGGTGACTCCGCGGTGACCAGCAGCGACCTGGTCGCCCTGGTGCGCCGCCTGCAACAGGCCACCCTCGCCGGTCGGTCCGCCCTGGTCACCCCGATGCTGCTGGTGGTGGTCCTCGGCGGGTACGCGCTGCTGCTGGTCGCGGTGCTGCTGACCGAGCACCGCCGCGCGGAGACCGCGCTGCTGCGGGCCCGGGGCGCGGCCCGCTGGCAACTGGCCGGGCTCACCGCCCGCGAGGCCGCCCTGGTCGTCCTGCCCGCCGCGGTCCTCGCCCCGCCGCTCGTCGTCGAGTTGCTGGGTCTCGCCGACCGGCTGCCCGGACTCGCCGCCGTCTCGCTGCGCCCGGACGCCCCGCCCGGCCCGATGCTCTGGCTGGTCGCCGGGATGGCCGCCGCCGGCTGCGCGCTGGCGATGATCGGGCCGAGCCTGCGCCGCGGCGACAGCTACGTCGCCGACCTGGCCAGCCGCTCCCGACCGAGCCGGCGCGGCATGGTGCAGCGGGCCGGGCTGGACGTCCTGCTGGTCGGTCTGGCCCTGCTCAGCTGGTACCAGCTCAGCCGGTACTCGTCGCCGCTGTCCCGCTCCCTCGGCGGCGAGTTGGGCCTGGACCCGATGCTGGCCGCCGCGCCCACGCTCGGCGTACTGGCCGGGGCGGTGCTCGCGCTGCGGCTGCTGCCACCGCTGGTCCGGCTCGCGGAACGCTGGGTGAATCGCAGGGCGTGGCCCGCCACCATGCTCGGCACCTGGCAGGCCGGCCGCCGACCGCACGCCGGCCCGGTGCTGCTGCTGGCCCTCGCGGTGGCGGTCGGCACCCTCGCCTGGTCTCTCGCCGGCACCTCGCAACGTTCCCTGGACGACCAGGCCGCTCACCGGGTCGGCGCCGACCTGCGGTTGACCGAGAGCAACGGCTCCGCTCCCGAGGACCGGGCCGACCAACTCGCCGCCCTGCCCGGCGCGCAGGCCGTGCTGGCGGCCTGGCGGGACACGGTGCGTCTCGGGCCGGCCGCCGAGCCGGCCACCATGCTGGCGGTGGACGCCGGCGCCGCCGGCCAGGTGGTGCAGTTGCGGGCCGACCTGGCCGGCGGATCCACCGACCGGTTGCTCGGCGCCCTCGGCGACGAGCGGGTCGAGGCGCCGCAGACTTCCCTGCCGGCGGGTACCCGGCGGCTGACCGGGCAGCTGCGTACCCGCGTCGACGACTTCGACTCCGGCCCGCCCATCCGTCACCACGCGGTGCTCACCGACCCCGGCGGCGGCTACCGGCGGGTGGCGCTCGGCTCCACCGGCCGCGACGGCGCCGCACTGCGGTTCTCCGTCGAGCTGCCGGCCGGCGACGGGCCGTGGCGGCTGGCCGGCTTCACCGCCGAGACCGTCGGTGGGTCGCGACTGACCTTCGACTGGCGGCTGGCCGGTCTGCGGGCCAGCCCGGACACCTCCGCCGGCACGCCGGTCGACCTGGCCGCGGACGGGCCGTGGCGGCTGGTGGACCGGGCCGGCGCCGCCACCGGGTCGACCGCGTCCGGCGGCACGCTGACCGCCCGCTACGAACGCGACCTGCCGGCGGGCTGGTTCTCCCGCGGGACGCCCCTGCAACTGGCTGTCTCCCGGCCGGCCGGCGTGGCGCCGGTGCCGGTGGTGGCCACCCCGCGGGCCCTGGACATGCTGCATGTGGACGTCGGGACGCGGACCCGGCTGTTCCTGGGCGGTGCCGAGGTCGACGCCGCCGTGGTCGACGGCGTGACCGCCCTGCCCGGCGACGCCGAGGACGCGGCGCTGCTGGTCGACCTGCCGTCGTTGAGCACCCGGCTCTTCCACGACCACGGCATCGTCCGCTCGCCGCAGGAGTGGTGGGTCTCCGCCCGGCCCGGTGCGGCGCAGCAGGCTGCCGCGGCGGCCGCCGCGCTCGGCGGGTTGACCGTGCTGGACCGTGCGGACGTCGCCGCCGACCTGGCCCGTGACCCGTTCGGTGTGGGAGCGCGCGGGGCGCTGTTCGCCGCCGCCCTCGCCGCGGTGCTGCTGGCCGCCGTGGGTGTCGCCGTGGACGTCAGTGCGACGGCGCGGCGACGGGCCACCGAACTCGCCGTGCTGCACACCCTCGGCGCCGGTCACCGCCTGGTGGCCCGGTCCCTGCTGGCCGAACAGTCGTTCCTCGCGGGCATCGGTGTGCTGGTCGGGCTGGCCGTCGGTGTCGGTGTGGCGGGGACGATGGCCCCGCTGGTCATCCTGACCCCGGCTGCCGACCGGCCCGATCCGCCGCCGCTGCTGAGCGTCGACTGGCCGCCGGTGCTGGCCACCGCCGTGGGCCTGCTGGCGCTGGCGCTGGTGTTCAGCGCGGCCGTGTCGATGGGCACCCGTCGGCGGCTGACCGCCACCCAACTCCGCATCGGGGAGGCCCGGTGAGCGCGAGGAACGCAGCGCAGCGGAGTCCCGCAGTCGCGAACGAAAGGCCGGCCCGGTGAGCGCGAGGAACGCAGCGCAGCGGAGTCCCGCAGTCGCGAGGCGGATCAGGGCGTACGGCGCCCATGTGGCGCTGCTGGCGGCGTTGGGTCTGGTGGCGGCCCTGCTGGTCACCGCCGCGCCCCGGCTGTCCAACGGGTACGCCGACCGGGGCTGCGCGCCGACGTGGCCCGGCTGCCGCACCTGGTGCGTGACCTGTCCCTCGCCGCCGAGCGGCCCGTGCCGGCCGCGGCCGGCCAGGCCGAGTTGGACCGGTACGCCGCCGCGCTGCCGCAGCCGCTGCCCGGCCTGGTGGACCGCCGGTGGTACGCCGCCTCGCTGGACGAGGAGCGGCTGCTCGCCATGGGCGACGACCCGCCGATGGACGGTGGCGCCTCGAAGATGTTCGGCCTTCGTGCCCAGACCGGCGTGGCGGAGGCGGCGGAACTGACCGCCGGGCGGTGGCCGCGCACCGGGGCGGACGGTCCGGCGGAGGTGACGGTGTCGGCGGCGGTGGCGCAGACGCTGTCCCTGCGTACCGGCGAGCAACTGCGGTTCATCGGCCCGGACGGTACGGCGCGGGCGCGGATCGTCGGGGTGTTCGAGCCACGCGATCCCGGTGACCCGGTCTGGGACGACCTTCAGCAGGCACTGCACCCGATTCTCCCGCTGCTCGACGGTGACCCCTACATCGTGGTCGGGATCACCGACTGGGCCGGTGTGGACGCCGTCTCCGCCGCCAGCGGCGCGCCGACGGTGAGCGGTTGGCGGTACCGCCTCGACGAGCAGCGGCTGGACACCGCGTCGGTGCCGGCCGTCACCGCGGCGGTGGCCGAGACCCGCCGCATGCGGTGGGCGGCGGAGGCGACGGTGCAGACGTCGCTGGACACCGCGCTGGCCCGCTTCGCCGGGCAGCTGTACGCCGTGCAGGCGCTGCTGGCCGTCGTGCAGGCCGGGCTGGTCGCCAGCCTGCTCGGGTTGATCCTGCTGGCCGCGCGGCTGGCCGTGCTGCGCCGCCGTGACGAGTTCGCGCTGCTGCGGGCCCGAGGCGCGTCGCTGGCCGCGATCGGCCTGCGTACCCTCGCCGAGGCCGCGCCCGTGCAACCGGTGGCCGTGCTGGTCGGCTGGCTGGCCGGCACCCGGGTGCCGGGGCGGGCCGGTGGGGTGCCCTGGCTGGTGCTGCTGCTGGCGGTGCTCACCGTCGCCGTGGTTCCGGTGCTGGCCGTGCTCTCGCAGCGGCGGGTCGGGACGGTCGCCGGGCGCACGGACGTGGCGCGGCAGCGCCCGTCGGTGCGGCGGCTGACCGTCGAGGTGGGCGTGCTGGTGCTGGCGGGTCTGGGTGTGGTGCTGTTGCGGCGCCGGGGCCTCGACCCGGCCGAGGGTGTCGACGCGTACCTCAGCTCGGTGCCCGTGCTGGTCGCGGTCGCCGCCGCGCTGGTGGCGGTGCGGCTGTTGCCATGGCCGCTGCGGCTGGCCGGCCGGCTGGCCGTGCGGGCCCGGGGAGCGTTGCTGTTCCTCGGTGTGGCCCGCGCCGGGCGGGGTGCGCCGGTGTCGCTGGGTCCGCTGGCCGTGCTGATCGTCGCGGTCAGCACGGGCGTCTTCGGTGGGGTGGTCGCCACCACGGTCAGCGCGGCGCGGGACCGGGCCGCGACCCTGACCGTGCCGGCGGACGCCTGGCTGACCGGGTACACCTTCTCCCCCGACGCCGCCGACGCCCTGACCCGGGTGTCCGGGGTGGAGGCGGTGGCTCGGGTGTGGGTGGGCTCCAACCGGCGGCTGGTGCCGGCGGCGGGGGCGCCGTCGCGGCAGATCGGCACGGCCCGGGTGCTGGTCGTCGACGCGCCGGCCTTCGCCGAGGTGGTGGCGCGCAGCGGCGTCGACGTGAATGTGCCGGCCACGTTGCGCGCCGCCGCCCGGGGCGACGGGCCGGTGCCGGCGGTGGTGTCGGCGAAGGTGGCGACGCAGGCCGGCGACCGGGCCGCGGTCGACGTGCAGGGCCGGCTGTACGAGTTCCACGTCGCTGGTGTGGCCGACGCCTTTCCCGGGGTGGGGCTGGGCACGGAACGGTTCGTGGTGCTGCCGTGGCAGGCGCTGCCCGAGTACGAGTACACGCCGATCGTCCCGAACCGGTATCTACTCGCCGGCGACGACATCGACCAGGCGCAGCTGCTCGGGGTCGCCGACGAGACGCAGCGGCAGCGGCAGTCCGCGGTGCTCGGCGTGCCGGTGACCCGGACGCAGCTGCCGGCGGAGTTGCAGACCTGGCGGGCGTACCGCGAGGGGTTGGATCGCACCGGGGCCAACGACGTGCTGACGCTGGCGTTCACCGCCGGCGCGGTCGGCGGTGCCGCGCTGGCCGTGCTGGCCGTCGGCTTCGCGGTGGTCGCCGACGCCGCCGGGCGGGGCCGGATGCTGGTCCCGGCTGCGCACGCTGGGTCTGTCCGCCGGCAGTGGCCGCCGGCTGCTGGTCTACGAGCTGGTACCGCTGGTGGTGGTCGCGGCGCTGACCGGCGCGGCGGTGGGGGCGGCCCTGCCCTGGGTCCTGGGCTCCACCCTGGGATTGTCCGCGTTCGCGCCGGACGTGCCGGTCGGCTACCACCTCGATCCGCTGATCGTGGCGTCGGTGTTGGGGCTGGTGGTGCTGGGCCTGGTGACGGGGCTGGCGGTGGAGAACCTGTCGAACCGGCGGATGCGCCTCGGTGAGGTGCTGCGGCTGGGAGAGGAGAACGCATGACCGAGCGAAGCGGAGTGCCGTCATGACCGTCGTCCGGGACGTACCGGATCTCGCGACCCTGCAACGGCGGGCGGCGGACCGAGCCGCCGCCCGCGCCGGCGGCGCGGACCGGTTGCGTGGGCACATCGTCTGCGACGCACTGGTGCGGATCTTCACCACCGAGGGCGTGGAGGTCGTCGCGTTGCAGGGCCTCGACCTGGTCGTCGACCGGGGTGAGCTGCTGGCCATCGTGGGTGCGTCCGGGTCCGGCAAGTCCACCGTGCTGAACATCCTGTCCGGGCTGGACACGCCGACGGCGGGGATCGCCCGGGTGGCCGGCTACGACCTGCTGACCATGTCGGCCCGTAAGCGCCTGCGGTACCGGCGGCACACCGTCGGGTTCGTGTGGCAGCAGACCGGACGCAACCTGTTGCCGTACCTGAGCGCCCGGGAGAACGTGGAACTGCCGATGCGGCTGTCCCGGCGGGGTGGCCGGTCCGGGCGGCGGCGGGCCACCGAGCTGCTGGAGATGGTCGGCGTCGGCTACTGCGCGGACCGCCGGCCGGGCCAGATGAGCGGCGGCGAGCAGCAGCGGTGCGCCGTCGCGGTGGCCGTGGCCAACGACCCGGAGGTGCTCTTCGCCGACGAGCCGACCGGTGAGCTGGACGAGGCGACGGCCGCGGAGGTGTTCGCCGCGCTGCGCACCATCAATGCCGAGTTGGGGGTGACCGTCGTGGTGGTCACCCACGACCCGCAGGTCGCCTCCCAGGTCCGGCGGACCGTCGCGATCCGCGACGGCCGCACCGCCTCGGAGGTGCACCGCACCGCGCGGGTCGGCGTCGACGGCGTCGAGGAACTGGTCACCGAGGAGTACGCGGTGCTGGACCGGGCCGGACGGATGCAGTTGCCGGCCGGCTTCGTCGACGCGCTGGCGCTGCGGGATCGGGTGCGGCTGACCCTTGAGCCGGATCACGTCCAGGTCCGCTCCGGCGACGAGAGGGGTAACCGGTGAGCGAGCACGATCTGATCCGGGTCGAGGGGCTCAGCCGCGACTACGGCAGCGGCGAGCGGGTGGTCCACGCGGTGCGGGACGTGTCGTTGCGCGCCGGGCGGGGTGAGCTGGTCGCGGTGCGGGGGCGCTCGGGCGCGGGCAAGACCACCCTGTTGAACCTCATCGGCGGGTTGGACCGGCCCACCTCGGGGCGGGTGTGGGTGGCCGGCCAGGAGATCACCGCGGCCGGCGAGAAGGATCTGCTGCGGCTGCGCCGGGACACCGTCGGGTTCGTCTTCCAGTCCTTCGGGCTGATCCCGATCCTGTCGGCGGCGGAGAACGTCGGGGTGCCGATGCGGTTGGCGAAGGTGCCGGCCGCGCGGCGCGAGGAGCGGGTGTCGGTCCTGCTGGAACTGGTCGGGTTGGGGGCGCACGCCGCGCAACGACCGTACGAGATGTCCGGCGGGCAGCAGCAGCGGGTGGCGATCGCCCGCGCGTTGGCCAACGATCCGGCGTTGTTGATCGCCGACGAGCCGACCGGCCAGCTGGACTCGGAGACCGGCCGCGCGGTGATGGACCTGCTGCGGGCGCTGGTGCGTGCCCGGGGAATGACCGCGCTGGTCGCCACGCACGACCCGACGCTGGTGGAGCTGGCCGACCGGGTGCTGGTCCTGCGTGACGGCCGGCTGGTCGAGTCGACCGAGCCGGCACCCGTGTGATCAGTACGGATCGCCGCAGACCCGCCAGCCGCCGTCCTCCCGCACCACCGACAGGTCCCGTTGCTCGGTGTCGCCGGTGTCGCGGGTCAGCCGCACGGTGACCTCGCCGTGCGGCTGACCGCCGCGGGTCGCCACCGACACGTCCACGATCTCGTAGTCGCGCACCACCGGCGGGGTGCGTACCCAGCTGGTGAAGCCGAGCTGGCTCCACCGGGTGCGCGCGTCGGCGCAGAGGCGCTCGTACGCGCTGTCGGTGTCACCCGCGGTGACCTCCCGCAGGAACCCTTCCGCGGTCTCCCGGACCGGGCCGGCGGCCCGGGTGACGAGTTGCACGTTCCAGGCACCCAGCCCGGCGATCCCGACGCAGCACAGCGCCGTCGCCGCCGCGGCGACGGCGAGTCCGGTCCGCGCCGGATGGCGTCGCCGGGCCGGTCTGCTCCACGGTTGTGCAGCGCCCACACCATTCGACGGTAGAGAATCGGCCGCTCCGGCGGGCGGAAAGCCGGCCGGGCGCACCGGCCCGGTGCGCCCGAGGCCGGGCGGCTCGGCTGCGCCGGCCGGCCACGGCCTCGTCTCCGTCCCGGTCGGGGCCGGCCGCGGGTCAGCCCTTGATCTGCCGGCGGCCGTCGCCGGTCGCGCTGATGGTCACCCGGCGGGGCTTGGCCCGCTCGGCCACCGGGATCCGCAGCGTCAACACACCGTTGTCGTAGCCGGCTTCGAGCTTGTCGGTGTCGAGGGTGTCGCCGAGGAAGAGCTGCCGGCTGAACACGCCCATCGGGCGTTCGGCGGCGACGAGCTCGACGGTCTCGCCGGCGGGGCGGCGACGCTCGGCGCGGACGGTGAGCACGTTGCGCTGCACCGTGCAGTCGATGCTCTCCGGGTCGACGCCGGGCAGGTCGAACGCCGCGTAGAAGTGGTCGCCGTCGCGGTAGGCGTCCATGTGCATGACGGCCGGACGGCTGGTGGTGCCGAAGAACTGCTCGGCGAGCCGGTCGATCTCACGGAACGGGTCGGTGCGCATCAGCATCTCGTGCCTCCTCGGTTCTCCTGGCCGAAGGTTCCTAGTTGAGCCTGGTGGACTCAACTTCCACTTCAGTATTTAGCGCTCGCACCGCCGTGCCGTCAACCCGGTCGCGGGTGACGTGGGCGACACCGGTTTCCGCAGCCGGGTGCCGGTGTCGCCCACGCCGGCGTCAGCGGTCGCGCCTCGGCATCAGGGCGATCAGCGCGGCGGGCACCGCCAGGTGCATCGCACCCAGTGCGACCTTGGCGCCGCCCGTCGCGTCGACCTGGAAGAGCGGAACGAACGACAACAGGGCAACCGCCACCGCCAGTGCGATCCAGACGACCGTGGCCCGGCGGCCGACGAATCGCTCCATCAGGGCGAGGGCCGCCCAGCCGAGCAGTGCCGAGCCGAGCGAGAAGGCGACCACCGGGACGAGGTTGACGACCGCCTCCGGCTGCCCCGGGCTGCGCACGGCATAGTCGACGCCGCCGAGCGCGCCGATGATCCAGATCACCACACAGGACGCGGCGGCGACGAGCACGCCGACGGCGCGGCGGCGGCGCGGCGAGGTGGTGCTGCTGACGGGTTGCGCGGTAGTGCTCACGGCCACTCCTCAGGCGGGGGGACACCAACGGCCCGACCGTAACAGATTATCTCGTACGGGACTATATTTTCAGCAGACCGATCCGGTCGTACCACAGGAGCCGGTGCCGGAGAAGCGCTCGTCGACCAGACGCCGGATCGCCCGCAGGAACACCTCCCGGTCGACCTCGGGCAGCGCGGCCAGCACGTCCTCCTCCAGCCGGGCGGCGATCTCCTGTGCCTGACCGAGGACCCGTTCGCCCTCGGCGGTGACCTCGACCAGCCGGGCGCGCCTGTCGGTCGGCGTCGGCACCCGCCGCGCCAGCCCGGCCGCCTCCAACTGGTCCAGGGTCACCACCATGGTGGTCTTGTCCACCCCGCACAGCTCACCGATCTGCCGCTGGGTGAGGCCACCGGCCCGGGCCCGGGCCAGCACGCAGTGGGCCCGGGGTGAGATGCCGAGCTCGGCCAGGCCGGCGGCGTGCTCCGCGCGCAGCGCGTGGCTGGCCCAACTGAGCAGAAACATCAGGTCCGACGGGCGACCCGGCGACGGGAAGGTCATTCACCGAGGCTAACAAGATGTTCCGGCGCGGGATCGTTGTCCGGTCAGGTAGTCGCCGGGCCGGTGGTCGCGGCGCGTGACGTTGGGTGACGGTATGTGTCGGCAACGCCACGCTCCCCCTACCGGCGGGCTAGGGTGCTGCGATGGGCACGCATTCCGCCGCGGTCGAGGCGCTCAAGGCCGACCCCACCACCGCCTCGCTGCGCCGATCGTTGGAGGTCTACTACGGAGACCCGGGGCGGGACGCCGCGATGGACGCCTTCTACGCCCGCTTCGTGCGCCCCGGCGACCTGGTCTTCGACATCGGTTCGCACGTGGGCGACCACATCGGCAGCTTCCGCCGGCTCGGCGCCCGGGTCGTCGCCGTCGAACCGCAACCGCTGTGCCTGCGTGCGCTGCGCGCCATCTACGCCGACGACGACCAGGTCACCCTGGTCGAGGCGGCCTGTGGTGCCCAGCCCGGCCGGATCGGGTTCCTGGTGAACTCCGCCAACCCGACCGTCTCCACCGCCTCGACCGACTTCGTCGCGGCAGCCGCCGGCGCCGGTGGCTGGGAGGGCCAGGTCTGGGACGGCCAGATCGAGGTGCCGGTCACCACCGTCGACACACTGGTCGCCGAGCACGGCACGCCGACCTTCGTCAAAATCGATGTGGAGGGCTTCGAGGACGCCGTCCTCGCCGGTCTGAGCCGCCCACTGCCCACGCTGTCGTTCGAGTTCACCACGATCGGGCGGGCGGTGGCGCTGCGGTGCCTGCAACGGCTCGCCGCACTCGGCTTCGGCGGCTTCGACCTGGCGCTCGGCGACCAGAAGGCGCTGACCCTCGGGCGGTGGGCCGCGGCCGAGGAGATGGCCGCCCACCTCCTCGCCCTGCCGCACGAGGCCAACTCCGGCGACGTGTACTGCGTCAGCCGGCCCTCCTGATCGGGCCGGCGTGGCCCGGCGTCGACCTGCTTACGACCGCATCGGCGCTGTGGTCGGCGGCGGGCAACGCTCGGGCGTCCCCCAGGCTGGCGCTCACCCCGGGCCGGGCCACGGCCTCCGCCACGTGTTCGGGCACCGGATCGACCACATGCACCCGGTAGCCGGCTCACGTCAGTGGCTCGGCGTACACGCCGGTCGCGCCGCCGACATCCAGCACCGTCGCCGGTGGTCCGGGCAACACCCGGGTCAGCACGTCCCACGTACGCAGGAACTCCAACCTGCCCTCACCGGCAGCGCGCCGATCCCGGTCGCCGCCCCGCCGGTAGTAGTCCACGATCTCCGGTCTCAGCATTCCGCCGATACTGCGACCGGCACCGGCGGCGGCCAACCGGTTACCGCTCGCCGCGTCGGCCGGTCAGCCCCGGCGGCGGGCCCGGGCGGCCCAGATCGTGTATGCCGGGTCGCGGTCGAGGTTGTGCCGATCCCGGTCGTACCGGCGGGTGGTGCGCGGGTCGGCGTGACCCATCGCGTCCTGCACGTCCTCCAGCGGCACCCCCTCGGCGCGGGCCGTGGTGGCGAAGGCGTGCCGCAGCGAGTGCGGTGACAGTCGTGCCCACGCGGGTATCCCGGCGCTGCGGGCAAGCCGCCGGACCAGCCGGAACACCGAGTGCCGGTCGAGACGGGCACCGCTGGCGGTGACCAGCAACGGCCCGGTGAGCTGATGGGCTGCCACGCCCTGATTGGCGGCCCGCTGGGCCAGGTAGGCGTCCACCGCGTGCGCCGTGCCGGGGTCAGCGCCCGGCGGCGCGGCCGGCCGCCCTTGCCGACGAAGCGCACGCTGCGATGCCCCTGCTCCACCGCGAGGTCGGTGACGTCCAGCGAGACCAGTTCGCCGACCCGCAGCCCGAGGTCGGCCAGCAGGCTGACGGTGGCGCGATTGCGGGCGGCGGTCGGTCCCGTCTCGGCATCGGCGGCGGCGAGCAGCGCGTCCACCTCGTCGGGGGCCAGGCCGACGGTGGCCGAGTGGTCGCGATCGATCCGGGGCCGGTCGGCGTCGCCGACCGGATTCGCGTCGACCGCCCGCAGTTTGACCAGGAAGTCGTACCAGCTGGACAGGGCGGACAGCTTCCGGGCCACGGTCGCCGGGGTCATCGGGCGGCCGGTGCGGGCGACCAGGGTTGCTTCCAGCGTCCGCCCGTACTCGTTGACGTGCAGGAAGTTCGCCCGCAGCGGATCGAGCCGGCGGGCACTGCACCAGGTCAGCCAGTTGGCGACGTCGCGGCGGTACGCGTCGCGGGTGTGCGCACTCAACCGCCGGTTACGCAACCACGCGTCGGTGACGGCCATCGGCCCGTCGGGCAGGGCCGGGTGGGCCGGCGGGCGATACAGCACCGGAGTGTCGAGCGGACGCATGCGAGAAATGTTCTCAGCCCCGTTTCGGGTTGCCGATCAGGCGCGCCGACGCGATCAACGTCCGGCACGCCGAGGCCGGGACGGATCCCGGCCGCGTTCACCAACCGCCGCGAGGCCGACCGCCGAGCTGGGCCGCGGCGTCGGGCCCGACCCGTACGCTGACGTGGTGCTGTCCCAGATCAACGGTCTGTCCCGACACTTCACCGAGGACACTCTCCGGGCGTACCTGCTGAGCCGATCGGAGCGCACCGAGAGCGGATGTCTCATCGTTCGCGGCTACGGCGACCAGCGCGGCGTGCACCAGAAGCTCGCGGGCCGGGCGTGGGCACACATCGCGGCGTACGTGGTCTTTGCCGGCGGCTACGACCCCGCTCGCGAGATCCACCACGACTGTGCGGTGCCGGACTGCATCGAGCCGACCCACCTACGTCAGCTCAGCCACGCCGACAACTGCCGTGAACGGAGCCAGCGCCCGCGTTGTCGCAACGGACACGACCGGGAGGTCGAGCCGGCGACCGGCCGCCTGCGGCGGTCCTGCCGGATCTGCAACCGCCAGGCGCAGCAGCGCTGGCGCGAGCGTCAGGCCGCGGAAGTCGCCGAAGCACGTGCGTCGTACGGGCGGATTCCTACCTGATCCGCGGCCCGCCGGAGGGATCCGGGTCGAATCGGCAGGGATTTACACCAGCCTAAGTGCTTACGCACACTAACAGCCATTATGGTGTGCTCACAGCATGTCCCTTTTGTGGCTTTGATTATCTGAATGTCGTAACTGGTAATCCGGTAATTAGCTCAGGTCGGTGCGACGCCGGTGACCGAGGCATCCGCCCCGCATCCGCCCCGCATCCGCCCGACTTGATCAGTCCTCGGCGTTCGACCCCGGTGTCGGGCGAGTGCCCAGGACTCTGGCGGTGAAGGCCGCCAGTTGCGTCCGCATTCGTTCGGGCGGTACGCGCTCCTGGCCGGCCAGGTGTTCGACGAGGTCGGCTCGGGTGGCGGCGAGTAGTGCATGGGCGATGAAGTCGCTGTCGGCCATACCGGGAATCTGCTCCAGCATGACCTTGAGCAGGCTGTGCCATCGCTCGTAGTTCGCTGCCCGGTAGGGGCCGGCGCCCGCCGTTCCCTCCAGGGCCAGCGCGAGACGGCGGTTGTCGAGCTTGAAGCACAACAGGGCGTCGAGCAGGGCGGGTATGCGCGCAAGCGGCGGGGTGGTGGGCCCCAGGGGTGGCGGACCTGCCTTGACGGCGTCCATGGTCGGTTCGAGTCGCGCCTCGTACAGCGCCCGGAGCAGCCCGGTGCGGTCACCGAAGGCACGGAACAGCGTTGCTTTGCCGACACCGGCCGCCGCTGCGATGTCAGCCATGGTGAGGTCCTCCGGGCTCTCCCGGCGATTGAAGAGGGCGTCGGCGGCGGCCAGGACGGCCATCCGGTTACGGACGGCGTCCTTGCGGGGCCTGCGCTCGGTCATGCGACTCCCTGTTTGCGATCCGGACCTCGGGTCCGTATCTTTGGGATTCCGGACCGCTGGTCCGGATTTCGAGATGGAGATTACCCATGTCCGTACACACCCCGCCAGCGGACCTGTTCCGCAACAGTCTGCGGCTGCTGCTGGACAAGAACATTGCCGCCTGGGTCGACCTGTGGGCCGAGAACGGGCAGCTGGAGTTCCCCTTCGCCCCCGACGGCTGGCCCAGTCGTCTGGCAGGTAAGGAGGCCATCGCCGCCTACATGCGCCACTACCCCGACCACATCGACCTGCACGACTTCCCCGACCTGACGATCCACCAGACCACCGACCCGGAGACCATCGTGGTCGAGATGCGCGGTATCGGACGCCTGAGGGAGACCGGCAGCCCCTTCGACATGACCTACGTCGCCGTCGTCGCGATTCGGGACGGGCGCTTCACCTCCTACCGCGACTACTGGAACCCCCTCGCCGTCGCCGAGCCCGGCACCGACTTCACCAGGAGCAGCCGATGACCACCACCGGCACCACTCTGGTCATCGGCGCCACCGGCACCACCGGCAGCCGCACCGCCGCACGGCTGACGGCCGCGGGCCACCGGGTCCGAGCGGCCAGCCGGCAGGCCACCCCCGTCCCCGGTACGGAGCCGGTCACCTTCGACTGGTACGACCCGGCCACCCACCTCGACGCCCTCGACGGAACCGACCGCGTCTACCTCCTGCCACCCCTGGGCGAATCCGACCCGGCGCAGGTCATGCTGCCGTTCCTCCACCGGGCCCGCGCCGCCGGCGTACACCGCGCCGTGCTGCTCAGCTCCTCGGCCATCGCCCGAGGCGGCCCGGCGGTGGGAATGGTGCACCAGGCCCTGCCCGACCTGTTCGAACAGTGGGCGGTGCTGCGGCCATCCTGGTTCATGCAGAACTTCACCGGTACGCACGCGCACGCCGTGAGCATCCGTGCGGACGGCACCATCTGGACCGCAACCGGGAGCGGCCGGGTCGGCTTCGTCGACGCCGAGGACATCGCGGCCGTCGCCGTCCACGCCCTGACCGACGAACACGGCCCCAACACCGACCTCATCCTCACCGGTCCCGAGGCACTCAGCTACGACGACATCGCCACGATCATCACCGAGGCCACCGATCGACCCGTGGCCCACCGCCGCCTGCCCTACGAGCACATGCGCGATCGCCTCACGGCGCTGATGCCGGTGGAGTTCGCCGCGATGCTGGCCGACATGGACAGGGCCATCGCCGAGGGGTCCGAAGACCGCGTCACCGACACCGTCCAACGCCTCACCGGCCGGCCCCCACGCAGCTTCCGTGCCCTGCTGGAGAAGGAGACGCCATGGAACGATTGACGTGCACGGACGACCAACAGTGCTGGTTCGAGACCCTGCGCACCTTCGGCCTGGCCGTCGACGCCGGTGGAGCCGGCATTCCAGCGGCGGCATAGCAGCCGCTGCCAGCCTCGGAGATGATCAGGATGTCGCCGCCGCGTCCTCGGCGCCGGTTCCGCCGACTGCCGTGTTGACCGCGTGTCTGGCGGTCCCCGTCGCCGTCGTGCTGGTCGGCTGGTGGCTGCCGCTACTCGTGCCCATCGGTATGCCGCTGGCCGCGATCTGGCTGATCGCACTGTGGCTGTTGCGGGCAGCCCGACGGGTGGACCCACCAACTCGACCAGGCCCACTTTCCGGTCCCACGACGACCCGGTCGATCAAACTGGATTGATGTATTGTCCGGTCATGGCCTTGTCGCAACCCGCTCCGGCGTTCATCCGTCTGGCCGGGCACCCGTTGCGCTGGCAGTTGCTCGCCGCCCTCGCCCGCAGCGACCTGCGGGTCCGTGAGCTGGTCGCCCTGGTCGGCCGGCCGCAGAACCTGGTGTCCTACCACCTGCGGCTACTCCGCGACGGTGGCCTGGTCGCGGCCACCCGCAGCAGCTTCGACGGCCGCGACAGCTACTACCGCCTGGATCTCGACCGCTGCGCCGACGCGCTGGCCGGCAGTGGCGCCGCCCTGCACCCCGCCCTGCACCTGGGCAGCACCACACCGCCCCGGCCCGGCCGGCTGGCCCACCTCTCGGTGCTGTTCGTCTGCACCGGCAACAGCGCCCGGTCACCGATCGCCGAAGCCCTGCTCCGCCGGCACACCGCCGGGCGCGTGCGGGCGACCAGTGCGGGAAGCCACCCCCAAGCACGGCTGCATCCCCACGCGGTGCGGGTGTTGGCCGACCACTTCGACGTCGACGTCGCCGCACAACGCCCCCGGCACCTGGACACGCTCACCGGCGGCCGGTTCGACTACGTGATCACCCTGTGCGACAGGGCCCGGGAGATCGGTCTCGACGTCGGCGGCCGACCCCGCCTGATGCACTGGAGCGTTCCCGACCCGGCCGGCGGCGGTGCCGGCTACTCCGCCTTCACCGCGGTCGCGGCCGGCATCGACACCCGGGTGCGGCAGCTGCTGCCCGTCCTCGCCACCACCAACCCGAAGGAGGTCCAGCCGTGACCGGAGCCGATGAGTACGCCAGCGTCCGCTACCTCGTCGACGACGTACAAGCCGCCGTCGACTTCTACACCACCCACCTCGGCTTCCGCCTCAACACCAGCGCCGCGCCGGCCTTCGCCGACGTGGTGCGCGGGCCGCTGCGGCTGCTGCTGTCCGGATCCGCCAGTTCCGGCGCCCGCGCCACTCCCGTCGACGCCACCGGCCCCGGCCGCAACCGCATCCACCTCGTCGTCGACGACCTGGACGCCGACATCGCCCGTCTTCACGATGCGGGCCTGTCGTTTCGCGGCGAGCCGGTCGCCGGGCCCGGCGGGCGCCAGATCCTGCTCGCCGACCCCGCCGGCAACCTGATCGAGCTGTTCCAACCCGCCCACGAATCCCCTGCCGCGCCCACCGGCTGACCACGGCCCGCCTCGGCAGTGGCCGGACCGCCGGGTGGGACGCCAGACCAGGCTCGTCGCCCGATCGTCGGGTCGTCGCTGGAAGACGCTACGGCCCGGCCGGGCCGACCTCGGTCACCCGCCGCCGGCGGCGGCGGAACGGGAACCAGGACCGCCGGGGCGCGGGCGACGCCGTCGGCGGGCCGGCCGTGGGCGGCGCGCCGGCGGCGGGACGCGGCCCTCGGCCCGCCAACCCGCCACGATGGCGTCGGCGTTGACCGGACGCACCGCGACCCGGGGGCCGGACGGATTGCGCAACCATGCCATCACCTCGGCGTTCAGGTCGGCGACGCACGCCCGTACGGCCTGCTCGGTGGGCAGGTCGCGGACCTCGTCGGGCAGGCGTTCGATCCGGCGGCGCAGCAGCAGCGGGGTCGGCAGCAGCAGGTCCGTGGGCAGCTGCTCACGCTCCAGGAAACTCCTGATCCACCAGGACTCGTCGTAGGGCAGTCCTCGGCCGGGGATCGGTTTGCCTGCGCCGGGCAGGTTGTCGAACTCACCGCGTTCCTGTGCCGACCGGATCTGCGCCTCGACCGAGGCCGCCCACGCCTTGTCCAAGATCCGCCTCCTCCCAGGGCCAACCGTAACGTGCCGGCCGTCTCTCCGAACGGCAGCGCCGCCGCCTGGGCCGGCATTCCCCGGTGGCCTAGGCTCGGGCATGACGTGGGACGGGGGTCACGCAATGGTGAGTACCGCAGGGGTCGTCGGGATCGGGCTGGTCGCCCTGGGGCTGGTGCTGACGCCGGGGCCGAACATGGTCTACCTGGTGTCCCGGTCGGTGACCCAGGGCCGGCGGGCCGGGTTGATCTCGCTGCTCGGGGTGGCGGCCGGTTTCGCGGTCTACCTGGCCGCGGCGGTGGCCGGCATCGCCACCGTGTTCGTGCTGGTGCCCGCGCTGTACACGGCCGTCAAGCTGGCCGGTGCGGCGTACCTGCTCTGGCTGGCCTGGCAGGCGGTGCGTCCGGGCGGGCACTCGCCGTTCACCCCGGCGCCGCTGCCGCCGGACCCGGCCCGGCGGCTGTTCACCATGGGACTGGTCACCAACCTGCTCAACCCGAAGATCGCCATCCTGTACGTCTCACTGCTGCCGCAGTTCATCGACCCCGCCCGGGGCAACGTGGCGGCCCAGAGCCTGCTGCTCGGGCTGACCCAGATCACCGTGGCGTTGACCCTGAACGCGCTGATCGTGCTGACCGCCGGTGGCATCGCCGGTTTCCTGAGCCGGCGACCGCTGTGGCTGCGCGTACAGCGGTTGCTGATGGGTACGGTGCTGGCCGCACTGGCGGTACGGATCGCCGCCGACCGCTCCCGTGCCGCCGTGGCCACGCCCTGACCGGACCGGTCAGCCGGTGCGCTCGCGGAGCACGGCGACGCCGCCGGGCGGCAGGGTCACCGCCGCCTCGACCGGTTTCGCGGAGAGCAGTTCCACTCCCCGGGCCGGTACTCGCTGCTCGCGGTCGGTGTGGTTGAACAGGAACAGCCAGCTCGCGTCCTCGTCGCGGCGGCGTACCGCCTCGACGCCCTCGGGTGCGGTGGCGCAGACGGGGGCGACACCGGCGGTGCGGGCGACGGTGTCGAGCAGCCCACGGTAGGTGGCGCCGTCGGGCCGGGTGGACACGTACCAGGCCGCGCCGGCGCCGGCCCGGTGGCGGGTGACGGCGGGCCGGCCGTCGAGCACGCCCCCGGCGTACGAGGCGACGGTGTCGGCTCCGCTCAGGCGTAGCGTCTCGGCCCAGATCCGGCCGGTCCCGCCGTCGTCGAGGCGGACGTGGTCGTCGTCGGCGAGCGGGTGGAACTCCTCGGCCAGGACGCCGAGCAGGTCGCGCAGGGCACCCGGGTAGCCGCCGAGCCGCACCCGGGCGTGCTCGTCGGCCGCGCCGCTGAGGTACGTCGCCAGGAGGTGACCGCCGCCGCGGACGTACCCGCTCAGCCAGCCGGCGGTGGCATCGTCGACCAGGTAGAGAGCGGGCAGGACGAGCAGCCGGTACCCGTCGAGGGGGTCGCCGGCGGTGACGGTGTCGCAGCCGAACCCGGCGCGCCACAGGGCCCGGTGGACGGCCGCGACCTCCTCGTGGTGGCCCAGTCGGGTCGACGGCAGGCCCGGATGGCGCAGCGCCCAGCCACTGGCCGCGTCCACGACGAGCGCCACGGACGCCTCGACGGTGCCGCGAACCTCGCCGAGCCGGTCCAGCGCGGCACCGAGTTCGACGGCCTCGCGGAACACCCGGCTGTCCGGGCCGGCATGCGGCACCAGCGCGGAGTGGAAACGCTCCGCGCCGCCGGCCGGCGCCCGCCACTGGAAGAACATCGCGCCGTGGGAGCCGCGGGCGACGTGGCCGAGGCTGTGCCGGAGCATCCGCCCCGGCTCCTTGGTGTGCATCCGCCCGGCGGTGTGGATCTGGTTGGGCGCGCTCTCCATCAGCAACCAGGCCCCGGCGGTACCCGGCAGGCCGGCCGGCGGTGGTGCGGTGACCGGCCGGCGGCCGGCGGCGTGCCGGGCCCAGCCCCGGGCCAGGTCGGCGACGAGGGCGGTCTGCTCCTCGGCGGCGCCGTCGACGGCCGACGGGTAGTGGTCGACGGCGACCAGGTCCACCTCGGTGGCCCAGCGGGCGTGGTCGACCGGCACCCAGTCGCCGAGGACGTAGTTGGTGGTGACCGGGATTGCCGGGTTCGCGGCGCGCAGCCGGTCGCGCTGTTCGGTGTACGCGGCGAGCAGCGTGTCCGACCAGAAGCGGCGGAAGTCGAGCAGCTGACCGGGATTGGCCAGGTACTGGGTGGCCCGGGGGGTGCTGACTTGCGCCCAGTCGGAGTAGTGCTGGCCCCAGAAGCTGGTGACCCAGGCGTCGTTGAGACCGGCGAGGTCGCCGTGCCGGGCGGTCAGCCAGCGCCGGAACGCCCGGGCGGTGTGCTCACAGTGGCAGGTGGTGCCGTACTCGTTGTGCACGTGCCACAGCGCGACGGCCGGATGGTGGGCGTACCGGTCGGCGAGGGCGGCGGCGATGCGCAGCGCGGCGGTCCGGTAGGCGGGCGTGGCGGCGCAGTAGGTGTCCCGGCTGCCGTGGTGCAGGCGGACGCCGTCGGCGGTGACCGGCAGCGCGCCCGGATGGGCCAGGGAGAACCACGGCGGCGGCGAGGCCGTGGGGGTGGCCAGGGCGACCCGGATGCCGCCGGTGTGCAGCAGGTCGAGCACGTCGTCGAGCCAGTCGAAGGTGTACCGGCCGGGTGCCGGTTCCAGGCGGGACCAGGCGAACACGCCGACGGTGACCAGGGTGACCCTGGCCTGTCGCATCAGCGCGACGTCCTCGGCCCAGACCCGCGCCGGCCACTGCTCCGGGTTGTAGTCGCCGCCGTAGCAGAGCCGATCGCCGATCCCCATCGCACCACCACCATTTAGTTTAGGATGTGTCCAAACTATGGACCGAATTTGCCCATGTCAACGGCGTCCGCCCGTCTGAGATTGATGACCCTCGTTGACAGTTCGTTGGATACTTAAAGAAACTGTCGGCACCGCCCGAACGTCGTCGAGGAGACGCCGATGCCGTACCGACCGCCCCTGGTGCCGTACGAGACCTTCGTCGCCGACCCACCCGACCTGCCCGTGCGTGCCCCCGGCGAGGGCGGCCCGGCCGTGGTGAGCCGGGCCGAGGTCGCCGGCACCGACCCCACGGCGCGACGTTCAAGGCCGCGCTGGCCGACGGGGTGACCGCGGTCGTGCGGGTGGACGCGGCCGGCGACGGGGTGATCCGGGTACGCCTCGCCGAGGATCCCCGGGCCCGCAGCCGCTCCGCCCGCGTCATGCCGCTGGTCCGGCCACGCGCCCACCCGGCCATGGTCACCGCCGACGACCGGTACGTGCACGTCGACGCCGGTGCGGTGGTCGCCGAGATCCGGCTCGACCCGTTCCGGATCCGGTTCCTGCGCCCCGACGGTTCACCCCTGCTCGAGCAGGACGCCGGTACGGTCGACATCAGCGGCCGGCGGCGCACCCTGCCGTTCGGACACTCCACGGCCGACGGGGTCCGGGTCGCCTGGCACGAGAGCTTCGTCGCGCCGGGCGACGAACGGTTCGTCGGCTTCGGCGAGAAGTTCACCCCGCTGGACAAGCGCGGCCAGCGCGCCCTGATGTGGAACTTCGACGCGTTCGGCAGCGAGTCCGACCGGGCGCACAAGAACGTGCCCTTCTACCTGTCGAACCGGGGCTACGGAATGCTGGTCGACAGCGGGCTGCCGGTGCAGTTCGACGTCTGCCAGTCGACCCACAGCGCGGTGCAGATCCTGGTCCCCGACGAGCTGCTCGACTACTACGTGCTGGCCGGGCCCTCCCCCGCCGAGGTGCTGGGCCGCCTGACCCGGCTGACCGGCCGGCCGTACCTGCCGCCCCGATGGACCTTCGGCACCTGGATCTCCTCGGGCTTCTATCCCGACAGCCAGCAGCAGGTGCTGGATCGGGCGGCCCGCATCCGCGAGCGGGACGTCCCCTGCGACGTGCTGCACCTGGACTGCTACTGGCAGGTCGCCGGGAACTGGTCGGACCTGCGGTGGGACGCCGAGGCGTTTCCCGACCCGGCCGGGATGCTGCGTACGCTCGCCGGGCAGGGGTTCCGGGTCTGCCTGTGGACGAACCCGTACCTGATGACGGCGAGCCCGCTGTACGCCGACGCCGAGCGGGCCGGCTACTTCCTGCGCCGGCCCGACGGCACCACGTACGTCGCCGACGTGTGGCACGGCAGCTATCCGGCCTCGGCCATCGTGGACCTCACCAACCCGGAGGCGGTCGGGTGGTTCACCGGGCTGCTGCGCCCGCTGCTGGAGCAGGGCGTGGCGGTGTTCAAGACCGACTTCGCCGAGGGCGTGCCGGCCGACGCGGTGGCCCACAACGGGATGACCGGCGTCGAACTGCACAACGTGTACGCCCTGCTCTACAACGACGTCGTCGCCGGGGTCACCGACGAGGTGGCCGGCCACCGGGCGGTCTGGGCCCGCTCGTCGTACCTGGGTGGGCAGCGGCACAGCGCGCAGTGGAGCGGAGACGCCAACGCCACCTGGCCGGCGCTGGCCAGCACGATGCGCGGCGGGCTGTGCCACGGCCTGTCCGGGATGCCGTTCTGGAGTCACGACACCGGCGGGTTCCACGGCACCCCCGAGCCCGAGCTCTACGTCCGCTGGTCGCAGTTCGGCGCGCTGTCACCGCTGATCCGGTTGCACGGCACCACCAGCCGGCTGCCCTGGGACTTTCCGGCCGAGGCGGAACGGCTCGCGGTCGACGCGCTGCGGCTGCGCTACCGGCTGATGCCGTACCTCTGGTCGGCGGCGGTGCAGGCGGCTGCCACCGGCGTACCGATGATGCGTGCCCTGCTGCTCGACACGCCGGACGACCCGACGGCCTGGACCACCGACCTGCAGTACCGCCTCGGCACTGACCTGCTGGTCGCGCCGGTCACCGGTCCGTCCGGCCGGCGCGACGTCTACCTGCCCGCGGGCGACGACTGGCTGGACGCCAGCAGCGGCGAACGGCACCCGGGCGGCCGGCACCTGCGGGTGGCGGTGCCGCTGTCCCGGATGCCGCTGTACGTCCGCCGGGGGCGCTGCTGCCGCTGGTCGCCCCGGGCGCCACGGTCGGCGACGGGCCGTTCCGGGACGTCACCCTGGTCAGCTGGGGGGCGGTGGACGGGCACACGGTGGTGCACAACGTCGACGGCGACACGATCATCGAGGCGGTCCGCGACGGCGAGGAGTTGCGGATTCGGACCCGGGGGCCGCTGCGGGTGGGGCAGTTGGCTCTCGCGGGGGTCGGCGACGCCGACCGACCGGCCCGGTCACTGCTCAACGGTGCGGTGGTGACCGTCGTGCCCTTCGCGGGGCTCTTCCCCGCGCCGGGCTGACCGTCCCGCGCGGCGCCCGGCACTGGACGGGGCCGGGCGCCCCGCGGGACGGGGCCGGACCCGCCCGCAGCGACCCGGTCAGCCCTTCACCGCCCCGGTGATCACGCCCTTGGTGAAGTGCCGCTGTACGAACGGATAGATGATCACGGCGGGGACGACCGTCACCACCACCACCGCCATCTTGACCGCGAGCGTCGGTGGGTACGCGGTCACCCCGGGCAGGTTCACCGCCGTACCGGAGACGTTCGGCGACTGTCCGGCCAGGATGTAGCTCTGCAGCACCCGCTGGATCGGGAACTTGTCGTTCGAGTCGATGTAGAGCACCGCGTTGAAGTACACGTTCCAGTAGCCGACGGCGTAGAAGAGCCCGACCACGGCGATCACCGCCCGGGACAGCGGCAGCACGATCCGGGTCAGGATGCGCAGTTCACCGGCGCCGTCGATGCGGGCGCTGTCGAGCAGCTCGGCCGGCACGTTCATGAAGAACGCCCGGATCACCACCAGGTTGAACACGCTGATCGCGCTGGGCAGGATCAGCGACCAGATGCTGTCCTTGAGTCCCAGCCCGGTGACCACGAGGTAGCTCGGCACCAGCCCGGGGAAGATCAGGAAGGTGAGCAGGAAGTAGAAGAGCAGGCTCCGGTGGGCCACCGAGCCGGGTCGCGACAACCCGTACGCGGCGAGCACGGTGAGCACCAGGCTGACCGTGGTGCCGAGCACGGTGACCATGGTGCTGATCCACACGGCCCGGGTCACGTCGCCGCCGCTGAAGATGGTGATGTACGCCGACGGGTCGATCTCCCGGGGCACCATCACCATGCCGCCCGCCTCGTCGATGGTACCCCGGGAGGCCAGGCTGGTGACCAGCACCGCCCACAGTGGCACCAGCACCGCCGCCACCAGCAGGGCGAGCACGACCGCCCCGGCGACCGTGCCGGGCGCCGAGGACGGGCCCTCCCAGACCGGTCGGCCCGACCGCCGCCGTCGACGAGGTGGCGGGGACGCGCTCGCGGGCGACGCCGGCGCCGGGCCGGCGCCACTGACCCGTGCGGTCATTTCGAGTACACCCCCTGCTCGCCCAGCCGGTGGGCGATCTTGTTCGCGGTGAGGATCAGCACCAGCCCGACCACCGCCTTGAACAGGCCCGCCGCGGCGCCGAGCCCTCACTGCTGGGTGCTGATCGCCTGGTAGTAGACGAAGGTGTCGAGCACCTCGGCGGCCTCCCGCCCGACCGCCTCGCGTTGCAGGATGAACTGCTCGAAGCCGACCGACAGCGCGTCGCCGAGTCGTAGGATGAGCAGCAGCACGATCACCGGCCGCAGGCCGGGCAGGGTGATGTGCCACAACCGGCGCCACCGGCCGGCACCGTCGGCCGCCGCCGCCTCGTACAGATTCTGGTCGATGGCCGACAGCGCGGCCAGGAAGACGATCGCACCCCAGCCGAGGTCCTTCCACACCGCCTCGGCGGTCACCAGCACGATGAAGGTGTCCGGGTTGGTCATGATCTCCCAGGGCTCCAGGCCGGCCTGGCGCATCTCCTGGGCCAGCAGCCCGGCCCCGCCGAGCATCTGCACGAAGAACGTCACCACCAGCACCCAGCTGAAGAAGTGCGGCAGGTAGACCACGCTCTGCACGAAGCCGCGCACCCGGCCGGAGACGACGCTGTTGAGCAGGAGCGCCAGCAGGATCGGCAGGGGGAAGAAGAAGACCAGCTGGAAGGCGGTGATGGTCAGCGTGTTGCGCACCGCGTCCCAGAACGCCGGGTCGCGGAAGAGTGCCTCGAAGTTGCCGAAGCCGATCCACTCGCTGTGGAGGAACGCGTCCACGGGATCGTCGCCGACGAACGGGTTGTAGTCCTGGAAGGCGATGATGTTGCCCAGGGTCGGCAGGTAGTGGAAGACCAGCAGCAGCGCCGCCGCCGGCGCGGCCATCGCCAGCAGCGGCCAGTCCCGGCGCAGCCGGGCGCGCAGCGTACGCCGGCCCCGCCGGGTGCGGCGCGGCGGCGGACGCCCGGCCGGTGTCTGCCGGCCGGGCGTCGGTGTGACGGTGGGGGCGCTCACGCCGGCGTTTCCCGGTGCCGCGTTCGCATGCTCACCGGCCGTTGTCGGCGAGCGCCTTCTCGTGGAACGCGCGCCCCTCTTCGCCGCCGGAGTCCATGAACTCCCTGCGCACCTGTTCGAGGTCGCCGACCGGGCGGCGGCCCCGCACGATGTCGCGGATCTTGTCGTCGGTAGGTTGGATGATCTTCGACCAGTTCGCCGGCAGTTCCAGCTTGATCCCGGCGAACAGGTCCTTCTCCATCGAGTCGATGTGCTTGCGGTAGTAGCCGATGTAGTCCTGCACGTAGTCCGGGGTGTCACCGCTGCGTACCTTGACCGGCACCCGGCCACCGATGTGGGTGTACTGGGCACCCAGTTCCGTGCGGCCCAGCTCGGTCGGGGTCGGTGTGCCGTCGGTGCCCCGGGTGAAGTGCTGCCCCTCCGCGCCGTACTCGCGCAGTTCGAATTCCCGGCTGCCGAAGGGCGCCGCGCACCAGTCGAGCACCCGCAGCAGCTCGTCGACCCGCTCGGGAGGCAGGTCCTTCTTGAGGAAGGTGTAGAAGACCGGCTTCTCACCGCCCCAGATGACCGGCTGCGTGCCGCTGGCGCCGAAGACCGGCAGGGGCTGCATGTCGAAGGTGGGCAGTTCCTTGACCCGCTCGCTCTGCATGCCCTGCCAGGCGCCGAGCCCGTCCTGGTACATCAGGATCTTCCCCGCCTTGAACAGCTGCTTCTCGTCGGCGCCCTTGCTGGCCAGGGTGTCCGGGTGCACCAGGCCCTCGGCGAACAGCCGGGCGGTGAACTCCAGCGCGGCGGCGAAGGCCGGGTTCTCGAACTTGTGCTCCAGGCCGCCGTCGGGCGCCTTGCGCCAGGTCTGCTGGCAGCCGAAGAGCTGCTGGACCATCTCGAAGACGCTGCCGAAGGCCCACACCCCCTTGGCCGGGTCGGTGGCCTTCTTGCCGAACTCGTACAGTTCCTCCGGGGTGGTCGGTGCGGCCAGGCCGGCGGGGGCGAGCAGGTCCCTGCGGTGGAACAGGGCGTAGGCGAACGGCCCGTCGGTGGGAAACGGCACCGCGTACAGCCGTCCGCCCCAGACCGAGTACTCCCAGGAACCGGTCGGCAGCGAGGCCAGGTACGGGTACTTCGCGGCGGCGTCGCCCTTGAGGTGGTCGGTGAGGTCGGTGAACAGCGCCTTGACCGCGTCGGAGAATCGCGCGACCTTGTCGACCTCCCAGTTCGGGGCGGACAGCAGGTCGGGCACGTCCCGGGCGCCGAGCATGGCGTTGAGCTTGTCGGCGTACAGGTTGCCGTCCTGCAGGCTCGGGTCGACCTCCACGCCGAGTCGGCCGTTGACCGCCGCCAGGTACGCGTTGCGGCCCAGCGGCGGCGGGGCCGGTCCCCACCAGGGGCTCATCGTCCGGATCGGTGGGCCGCCCCGCCCCGGTGCCTCGGTGACCGCGTCGACGAGTCGGCTCGGGTAGCTGAGGTATCCGTCGGGGATCGGTCCCTCGCCGGCGATGTCCGGCTTGAGCAGCTCGACCCGTTGGTAGGTGGGCAGCACGGAGCGGATGGCGTCGGCGCCGGTGGCACTGCCCTGACTGCCGGCCTCCTTGCTGCACCCGGCCAGGGTGGTGCCGCCGACGGTCGCGGCGGCACCGAGGCCGAGCAGCCGCAGCATGGTCCGGCGGTCGGTGGATGCGCCCGGCAGGGAAGGCTTCACGGCGCACTCCCTTCGTGTTCGGTGGTGGTTTGCTGAGCAGGAGACTCCAGCTAGGATTAGTTGGGGTTCTAGCCGAACAAAGTAATCGACGGTAATCCGTCCCACAAGACAGGGCGGGCGGCCTGGTCGGTCCCGCCAGCGCGGTACGCGATGATGGACGCGCGCCGCGACACCGGCGCAGGGAGCGGGCAGATCGTGATCAGCATCGACAACGAGCCGCAGGCGACCGATCTGGGCGACGTGCGGGTCGCCAACCGGGCGGTGGTGCTGCGGCACGTACGCCTACACGCCCCCTGCTCCCGAGCCGACATCGCCGCCCGCACCGGGCTCAACAAGGCCACCGTCTCCAGCCTGGTGACCGAGCTGATCGGACAACGGCTGGTCCGCGAGACCGGGCTGACCGAGAACCGGGTCGGCCGGCCGGCGACGATGCTCGTGCTCGACGGCGAGCCGTTCGCCGCCCTGGGCCTGCAGATCGGTGCGGACGAGCTGGCGGCCGTCGCCATCGACCTGGCCGGCAACCGGCTGCTCACCTGGCGGCGGGCCTTCGCCGCGACCGCCGCCTCCCCGCCGAGACGCTGGCCGCGCTGGCCGCGCTGGCCCGCCGGGCGATCGGGCGGGTCACCACGCAGGGCCGCGCCGTGCTGGGTCTCACCGTCGGCGTGCCCGGGCTGGTCGACGCGGCCGGCGCCGTGCCACTGGCCACCGCCCTCGGCTGGCGCGACGTCCCGGTCGCGGCCGACCTGCAGGCCGCGCTGCGGAGCCGACCTTCACCGTCGGCGTCGACAGCGTCGCCAACCTCGCCGCCCTGGCCGAGCAGCGGCACGGTGCGTACGCCGGCACGACCGACCTGGTGCACCTGACCGGCGGGATCACCATCGGCGCGGGCATCATCGCCGCCGGCCGGCCGCTGCGCGGCGGGCGCGGCTTCGCCGGCGAGGTCGGGCATCTGCCGCTCGACCCGTCGGGCCCGGCCTGCGCCTGCGGGACACGCGGCTGCCTGAGTGCCCTGGTCGGCCTGCCCGCCGTGGTGCGCCGGCTGCTGCCCGACGCCGAGGTCGACGGCCAGGTCGTCGACTACCTGCCGGAACTGGAGCGCATCGTCGCCCTGGCCCGGCAGGACGACCCCACCGTGTGCAGCGGGCTGGCCGAGACCGGCCGGCACCTCGGTCGCGGCGTGGCGGTCCTGGTCGACCTGCTCAACCCGGAGGCGGTGGTGCTCGGCGACCACTTCGCGGCCCTGGCACCCTGGCTGCTGCCGGCCGCCCGGTCCGAGCTGGCCGCCCGGGTTCACGCGCCCGGCGCCGGCGGCTGCCGGCTGGAGGCCTCCACACTGGATCCGGCCGCCGCCCTCGGAGGTGCCACCGCCGCGCTGGCCGCCGTGGAGGCGGGACGCCTGCCCGCCCGCTGATCCGTCCCGGCCCCGTCGGCGCGGCCGGGGCGGGCCGCCACCTCGTCGAGTCTTGACCCGATCCGTCGTGGGTGCCAACCTCGAAGCAAGCCGTTCCGTTCGGGCATTCGGAGCGGCTTGCTTTCCACGGTTTGTCGAAGCGCTTCGCCAGCGTCCGGGCCGACGACCGTCATCCACCATGACCTGCGATGCCGCTCGGCCATCCGCCGTCGAAGCGCTTCGACCTCCGGCGCGCCGGGCACTGGAAGGCGATCCACCATGACCGACCACCCCACGCCCGCACCCCGCGACCGGGTCGGCGACCTGCTGGCCCGGCTCACCCTGCCGGAGAAGATCGGCCTGCTGCACCAGTGGCAGGCCCCCGTCCCCCGGCTCGGCCTGCCGGCGTTCCGCACCGGCACCGAGGCGCTGCACGGTGTCGCCTGGCTCGGCCCGGCCACCGTCTTCCCCCAGGCTGTCGGCCTGGCCAGCAGCTGGAATCCCGACCTGGTCCGCGCCGTCGGTGTCGCCGTGGGCGACGAGGTACGCGCCAAGCACCACAGCGACCCCGAGCGGGTCGGCCTCAACGTGTGGGCCCCGGTGGTCAACCCGCTGCGCGACCCCCGCTGGGGACGCAACGAGGAAGGCTGGTCCGAGGACCCGTGGCTGACCGGCCGGCTCGCCACCGCGTACGCCGAGGGTCTGCGCGGCGACCATCCCCAGCGGCTGCGTACCGCCCCCACCGTCAAACACTTCCTCGGCTACAACCACGAGACCGACCGGGCCACCACCTCCAGCGACCTGCCGCCGCGGGTGCTGCACGAGTACGAGCTGCCGGCCTTCCGGGCCCCCCTCGCCGCGGGCGCGGCGGTTGCCGCGATGGCCTCCTACAACCTGGTCGACGGGGTGCCGGCCCACCTGAGCCCGCTGATCGACGGCGAGTTGCGCCGGTGGGCGCCGAACGACGTGCTGGTCGTCGGCGACGCGGGCGCGGTGAGCAACCTCGCCGGCGTGCAGGGCCACCTGCCCGACCACGTCAGCGGGTTCGCCGCCGCGTTGCGCGCCGGCATCGACAGTTTCACCGAGGACGACAGCGACAGCGCCCCGACCCGTGGCCGGCTGACCGAGGCCCTGGCCCGAGGGCTGATCACCGCGTCGGACGTGGACCGCGCGGTCCGCCGCGTGCTCGCCCTCCGGCTGCGCCTGGGTGACCTCGACCCGCCGGACACCGACCCGTACGCCGTGACCGGCCCGGACGTCGTCGACTGTCCGGCGCACCGGGAACTCGCCCGCGAGGCCGCCCGCCAGTCGATCGTGCTGCTGCGCAACCGCGGGCTGCTTCCGCTCGCGCCGGGGCCGCGGATCGCCGTACTCGGCCCGCTGGCCGACGTCGTCCAGCAGGACTGGTACAGCGGCACCCTGCCGTACGCGGTCACCGCCTACCAGGCACTGGCCGGGCGACTGGCCGAGGTCACCACCCATCCGGGCACCGACCGGATCGCCCTGCGCGTCGGCGAGCAGTACGTGAGCTGCGTCGACACCGCGGACGGCGGTCCGCTCACCGTCGGCGCCGACCCCGCCTGGTTCGACGTGTTCGACTGGGGACGCGACACGGTGGCGCTGCGCGCCGCCGGCAACGGCCGGCACGTCGGCGCCGGCGACGACGGCGTCCTGCTCAACGACCGTCCCGGACCGGAGGGCTGGGTGGTCCGGGAGACCTTCCAGTTCGACCCGCTGCCCGACGGTGTCGTGCTGCTGCGCCACCTCGGCACCGACCGGTACGTCACCGTCGACGGCGAGGGCGGCTGCGCGTCGGCGGCGACGACCCGCGGGCCGGCACCGCCTTCGGTATCGAACTCGTCGACGACGGTGCCGCCCGCGCCGCCGCGCTGGCCGCCGCCGCCGATGTGGCCGTGGTGGCGCTGGGCAACCACCCGATGGTCAACGGACGGGAGACCGAGGACCGCGTCGACCTGGCCCTGCCGGCCCGGCAGGAGGCGCTGCTGCGCGCCGTGCACGCCGCCAACCCGCACACCGTGCTGGTGCTGACCAGCAGCTACCCGTACGCCGTCGGTTGGGCGCAGGAACACCTGCCGGCGGTGCTGTGGTCCGCACACGGTGGGCAGGAGCACGGCACCGCCCTGGCCGACGTGCTGCTCGGCGACGCCGAACCCGGCGGCCGGCTCACCCAGACCTGGTACGCCGACGCCGCGGACCTGCCCGACCTGCTCGACTACGACGTGATCGGCGCCGACTCCACCTACCTGTACTACCGGGGCGAGCCGCTGTACCCGTTCGGCCACGGGCTCTCCTACACCCGGTTCGACTACACCGACCTGCGGTTGAGCACCGCCAGCGCGATCGCCGGCGAGGAGGTCGAGGTGCGCGTGGACGTCACCAACACCGGCGGCCGGGCCGGCGAGGAGGTGGTGCAGCTGTACACCCGGCAGCGGCGTTCCCGGGTCAAGCAGCCGTTGCGGCAACTGCGCGACTTCGCCCGGATCGTCCTCACCCCCGGTGAGCGGCGCACCGTCACCCTGCGGCTGCGCACCGCCGAGCTGGGCTGGTGGGACGCCGAGCGGGATGCCCTGGTGGTGGAGGATGCCACGCACACCGTGCTGGTCGGGCGCTCTGCGGCCGACGTGCGGCTGGTCGGCGCCGTGGCGGTACGCGGCGAGCCGGCGGGGCGGCCGTCGCGGCTGCGCGCCGCGAGCGGCGCCCGGTGAGCCGGCGGGGACGGGTGCCGTCCGGCCAGCCCACCATCGCCGACGTGGCCCGGCACGCCGGTGTCGCGGTGAGCACCGTGTCGTACGTGCTCAGCGGCAAACGGGCCATCTCCGAGCTGACCCGCAACCGGGTGATGGCCAGCATCCGGCTGCTCGGCTACCACCCGAACGCCGGGGCGCGGGCACTGGCCAGCCGACGCGCCAACGTGATCGCGTTGGTGCTGCCGCTACGCTCGGGCATCCAGGTGCCGGTGGTGATGCAGTTCGCCACGGCCGTGGTGACCGCTGCCCGCCGGCACGACCACGACGTGCTGCTGCTCACCTCCGACGAGGGCCCGGCAGGGCTCCGACGCATCGCGGCCGGCGCCCTGGTCGACGGGGTCCTGGTGATGGACGTGGAGCTGGACGACGTGCGGGTCCCGCTGCTGCGGGAGCTGGGTCGACCCAGCGTGCTGATCGGCCTGCCCGCCGGCACGGACGGGCTGACCTGTGTGGACCTGGACTTCCATCGGGCCGGCCAGGTGTGCGTGGAGCATCTGGCGGGGCTGGGGCACCGGCGTGTCGCGCTGCTCGGTGCCCCGGCCGCCGTCTACGACCGGGGCACCGGGTTCGCACACCGCACCCGGGCCGGCGTGGTCGAGGCGGCGGCCCGGCACGGTGTCGACGCGCTGACCCTGGCCTGCGAGGAGAACGCCGCCGAGGTGCACCGCCGGGTGGTCGACCTGTTCGCGCAGCATCCCGGACTGTCCGGTCTGGTGGTGCAGAACGAGGCGGCGGTCGGTCCGGTGCAGGCGACGCTGGTGGCGTTGGGTCGGCGGGTGCCGCAGGACGTGTCGGTGGTGGCCGTCTGCCCGGACCAGTTCGCCGAGCACGCCAGTCCCCGTCTGACCTCGGTGCCGGTGCCCGCCGAGGAGATCGGCCGGCAGGCGGTGTCGTTGCTGATGCGCAGGCTGCACGACGAGCCGGTGCCGGAGGTGACGCTGCTGCAACCCCGGCTGACCGTCCGGGACAGCACGGCCACGGCCGCCGGACCGGCCGCGGCGCTGGACGGCACGGCCACGGCCGCGCGGGCGGCCGTGGGGTACGGCGGCCCGACGGTGGCGCGGTGACCGGGCCGGTCCACCGGATCTGGGCCACCGCCCCGGCCGTCATCTGGGAGGACGCGTTCCTGTCGGGCAACGGTGAGTACGGGATCATGGTGCACGGCCGGCCGCCCACTAGACTGCCCGTTCGATGGACGACCAGCCCGCCCCCGACATCCGTTCCTGCGCCCACTGCGGACGCGACGTGCCGCAACGTGCCGGTGCCGGCCGCCCCTTCCGGTACTGCCGCGACAACGACGGGGCCTGCCAACGGGCCTCCCGCAACAGCCGGATGCGCCACCGCAACGCCCCGGGCCTGCCCGGCCAGGTGGCCCGCACCTGGGAGGCGGTGGACCGGCTCGACCAGATCGTGGAGACCCTCACCGACGCGCTGCACGCCGAGCTGTCCCCGGCCGGTGTGGAACGGCAGCTGGCCCAGGTCCGCGCCGAGACCGCGCGCGCGGTCGCGGCGGCGCAGACGGAACGCGACGAGGCGCTGCTGGCGGCCGAGGACGCCGCCGCGCGCGCCGAGCGGGACCGCCGGCAGGCGCAGGCCGCGACGGCGCAACGCGACGCCGCCCAGGTCGACGCCGTCCGGGCCGGCGAGCTGGCGGCGGCGGCCACCGACCGCGCCGAGCGGGCGGAGGTGGCCCGCGACGAGGCACGCCGGGCGGCGGCCGCCGCGGAGGCGTTGCGGGCGCAGGCCGAGTCCGACCGGGACGGCCTGCGCGCGCAGGTGGCGTCGCTGCGCGCCGACCTGGACACCGAACGGCGCCGGGCCACCGAGCTGACCGCCGAACGGGACGCCGGCCGCGCCGACGCCCGGCGCGCCGCACGCACCGCCGCCGAGGCGAGCGCGCAGGCCGCGCAGTTGCGGGTCGACCTCGGACAGTTGCGGGTCGACGCCGAGCAGACCCGCGCCGACGCCGCGCGGGCCCGCACCGAGGCCGAGCAGGCCGACGCGCGGGCCGACGCGGCCCGCGCCGACGCCGAGCGGGCCGGGGCGGCCCACGCGCGGGCCGACGCCGATCGTGCCCGGGCGCAGCAGGCGGCCCGGCAGGCCGGCGAGGAACTGGCCGCCGTCACCGCCCGCCTGGAACCGCTGCACACCGACCTGCAGGCCGCCCGCGCGGCGGGGAGCGCCGCCGAGGGTCAGGTGGCCCAGCTGACCGCACGCCTACGCGAGGTCGAGGCCGACCGCGACGAGGCCCGGCAGCGGTGGCGCAACTCGTCGGCCAGGTCGGCGACCTCGCCGCCGCCCTGGCCCGCCTCGCCCCCACCCCCTGACCCGGCGCCGATCACAGGTGTGGCGGCGACGAAAGCCGCCGACGGTACGTCTCGACGACCACAGGCGCATGATCGCCGCGGGCGTCGGGTGTCGGGGCGGCGGGGGACGATGGTGTCATGGGTAAAAGGTATGAACGCATCGACGGGCGGCTACGGGAGTTCATCGAGGCACAGCCGATGTTCTTCACCGGCACCGCGCCGCTGGGCGGCGACGGCACGGTCAACCTGTCCCCGAAGGGCCTGCGCGGCTGCCTCGCCGTGCTCGACGAGAGGACCGTCGCCTACCTGGACTTCGCCGGCAGCAACGCCGAAACCATCGCCCACCTGAGGGAGAACGGCCGGATCACCCTGATGTGGTGCGCCTTCTCCGGCCCGCCGACCATCGTGCGGGTGCACGGCCACGGTGAGCCGGTGTTCCGCGACGACCCCCGCTTCCCGGGCCTGCTGGCGAGCTTTCCGGACATCGACCCGAGCGGGCACGGGCTGCGGGCGATCATCGTGGTGCACGCCCGGCTGATCCGTGACACCTGCGGCTACGCGGTGCCGTTGATGACCTACGACGGCGACCGGGACCTGCACGCCCGGCGGTTCGCCCGGGAGGACGACGTGTCGCTGGGCACCTACTTCGCGGGCAAGGACGACATCGCCACCAGCATCGACGGCCTGCCCGGCCTGCCGTTGCCACTGCCGCCGACCCCGCGGGCCGGCTGACGTCCCCGGCGCGTCACCCGCCGCCGCGACCGTGGGTGCGCCCGGGCCGGTACGATTCCGCTGGCGGCGGCGGTCCGCCGAGACGACCCGGCCGGGACGACCCCGCCGGGCGTGCGTGATGGCCGGTTACCCTTGACCTCGCACCCGCGGGAGCGGGCCCGCGTGGGGCGTGGGGAATGGCCCGGCGCAGGCGGACCGTTACACCGACAGGACCAGCACCACCGAAGAGGGGAAGTCGATCATGGGCGAGCGCATGCTGCGCGGTAGCCGGCTGGGCGCGGTCAGCTACGAATCCGACCGCAACACGGAGCTCGCGCCGCGGCAGACCCGCGAGTACCTGTGCGCGAAGGGACACCAGTTCGAGGTGCCGTTCGCCGTCGACGCCGAGGTGCCGACCACCTGGGAGTGCAAGTTCGACGGCAGCGTGGCCCGGCTGGTCGACGGCAACGAGCCGGAGCAGAAGAAGGCCAAGCCGCCGCGCACCCACTGGGACATGCTGCTGGAGCGCCGCTCGATCGCCGAGCTGGAGGAGATCCTCGCCGAGCGGCTGCAGGAGGTCCGCACCCGCCGCGGTCGCGCCTGAGTCACATCACGACGGCGCCCCCGGGACAGTTCTCCCGGGGGCGCCGTCGTGCGTGTGGGCGGCTCGCTCAGCCGTTGCGCGGCTCCACGATCTCTCCCTCGATGGCCCCCGCATCGTCCACCGGCCGCGGGGCCGACTGCGGCGACGGGCCGGTCGGCTGGGGCGGGGCCGCGGCCGGCTGCTCGGGCGCGCCCCGGTACACCCGTACCCGGCGCGGGCCGAACATGTCCCCGGCGGCCATCGACGACACCCGGCGCTCAGCGGCCCGCTGCATCCCACCGCGGGCCAGCCGCCGCACCGGCGGCACCAGCAACACCAGCCCCACCAGGCCGCTGACCAGCCCGGGGGTTGCCAGCAGCAGCGCACCGAGCAACCCCACCAGCCCCTCGGTCACCTGCCGACCCGGCGGCCGGCCGGACTGCGCGGCCTCCCGGAAACCCCGCCACGCCCGGATGCCCTCCCGGCGCAGCAGCACCAGCCCCACCAGCGAGGCCGCGAACACCAGCAGGGTCGCCGCGCCGAAGCCGATCGCCCGGCCCACCACCACGAACACGGCCAGCTCCGCGGCCACGGACACGAGCAGGGCCAACGGTACGAACCTCAGTGCTCGGCGCATATCACCCCATCCGCCTCACGGCGTCTCGTCGACTCCGCCACACCCGGCGGGCGCAGGCGCCCCGTCCATCCAGCATGACACGCCTGCGCTCACGGCCATCGGGCCTGTCCCGCCGTGGCGCCGAGCAACCCGCGCCGCATCGCCGTACGCCGGTCACGCACCGCCCAGCCGGTGATCCGCCACAGCGCCTCGGCCACGATCAGCGGGCTCATCTTGCTGGCGCCGCGTTCCCGTTCGGCGAACGTGATCGGCACCTCCACGATCCGCGCACCGGCGCGGTGGGCCAACCGGGACAGCTCCACCTGGAACGAGTATCCCTGCGAGCACACCGACTCCAGGTCCAGAGCCTCCAGCACACTCGCCCGGTAGACCCGGTAACCGCCGGTCGCGTCGGCCACCGGCATACCCAACGCCAGCCGCGCGTACAGGTTGCCGCACCGCGACAGCAACAGCCGCCGCAACGGCCAGTTGACCACCCGGGCGCCGCGGGTCCACCGCGACCCGATCACCACGTCGGCGTCGCGGGCCGCGGCCAGCAGCGCCGGCAGATCCTCCGGGGCGTGTGAGCCGTCGGCGTCCATCTCCACCACGGCGTCGAAGCCACGCTGCCGCGCCCACGCGAAACCCGCCAGGTACGCCGCGCCGAGGCCCTGTTTGCCCTCCCGGTGCAGCACGTGCACCCGCTGGTCGGCGCGGGCGATGCCCTCGGCGATCTCGCCGGTGCCGTCGGGGCTGTTGTCGTCGGCGACGAGGATCTCCACCTGCGGCGCGGCCTCGCGGACCCGTCGCACGATCGCCGTGACGTTGTCGGCCTCGTCGTAGGTCGGGATGACCACCAGCACCCGGCCCACTCCGGTCACCACCGCACGGATGTCGGTCCTGTGCACCACCGCTGCCCCCTCACCCCGGGCCGCCGGCCGCCTGTCCGGGTCGGCCGCCCCACCGTCGCCGCAGCACCGCCGCGCCGGCCAGCGCGGCCACGGCCAGCCCGGCCAGTGCCACCTCCGGCAGCACCCCGACCCGGGTGGCCAGCGTGCTTCCCTCGGTCAGCCGCAGCTGCCGCACCACGACCGCGCGGGTGTTGAACCCGGTGGCGTCGCTTACCCGCCCGTCGGGGGTGACGAACCCGGACACCCCGACCGTCGAGGCCATCAACGCCGGCCTGCCGTGCTCGACCGCCCGCAGCCGCACCATGGCCAGCTGCTGACGCGCCTCGGCCACGTCGAACGTGGCGTTGTTGGTCTGCACCACCAGCAACTGCGCCCCGCCGACGACGGTGTCCCGGACCAGCCCGTCGTAGGCGACCTCGAAACAGATCACGTCGCCGAGCACCGTCGCACCGGTGTCCACCACCCCCGGTGCGGTGCCGGCGACGAAGTCGGCCCGTACCCGGTCCACCTGGTCGCTGACCAGGCGGGCGATCCGGCGCAGCGGCACGTACTCGGCGAACGGCACCGGATGCCGCTTGGTGTACAGCTGCTCCAGGTCGGGTCCGCTGCCCGGGCGCCACAGCAGCCCCGCGTTGCGCACCTGTCCCCGCTCCGGCCCGACCAGCACGGCGCCGACCAGGATCGGCACGCCGACGGCGTCCGCGGCGGCCGAGATCCGGCTGCCGGCGGCCGGGTTGCGCAGCGGGTCGATGTCGCTGGAGTTCTCCGGCCACACCACCAGGTCGGGTCGGGGCCGGGTGCCGGCGGCCACCTCGCCGGCCAGCGCGATGGTGGCGTCGGCGTGGTTGTCGAGGACCGCCTGCCGCTGGGCGTTGAAGTCCAGCCCCAGCCGCGGCACGTTGCCCTGCACGATGGCCACCGTGACGGTCCCGCCGGGGCGGGTCGTGGCGACCGGCACCAGCAGCCCACCGGCGAGCAGCAGCACCACCGCGGCGGCGCACCCGGCCGCGGGCACCCACCACCGGCCGTCGGTCGCGCCGCGGCGGGACCGGACCGCCCACCAGGCACCGGTGACGAGCAGCCCACCGGTCAGCGCCACCGCGAACGTCACCAGCGGCGCACCGCCCAGCGCGGCCAGCCGCAGCAGGGGCGAGCCGTCCTGGCCGAAGGCCAGCCGCCCCCACGGGAACCCGCCGAACGGAGTCCGGTCGCGCAGCGCCTCCTGCCCCACCCACAGCACACCGGTCAGTGCCGGCCACCCGGCCGGCACCCGGTCGGCCAGCGGCGACACCCACGCCGTGGCCAGGCCCAGCAGCGCCAGGTAGCCCGCCTGTAGCAGGGACAGCAGCACCCACGGCAGGTAGCCGGTGTGCAGGTTCGTCCAGGCCAGCAACGGCGCGAACAGGGCCAGACCGGTCAGGAAACCCAGGCCGGCGCCGGCACGCAGCCGGCGCCGGTGGGTCGCGGCGGCCAGCAGCGCCACGCCGACCGGCGCCAGCGGCCACCACCCGTACGGGGAAAGGCCACCAGCAGCGCCAACCCGGCCGCCACCGCCATCGCCACGGCCACCGGCAGGCGCACCGGGTCGGGGCGCCCGCGCCGGTCCGCCGGGTCGGCGCGGTCCACGGTCGTCACGGGCGTTTCGGGCGCGATCACGCGCCGAAGGCTACCTGGCCGACCCCGCCGCCCGCGGCGCCGCCCGCCACCGGCTCCCACCCGCTGCCCGCCTGCCTGGCCGACCGGCGGGCGGCCCAGACGGGGCCGGGGCCGAACCGGCTACCGGCGGCGGGTCAGCAGGACGGCGTCGTGGACCGTGCTGTCGCGGCCGTCCGGATCCACCACCGACCGGGGCCGGGCCTGGGCCGCCAGCACCTCGAAGCGCGCCGGGTCCAGTTCCGCGGCGACCTGCTCGGCGGTGAACATCATCTCCGGGTAGTGCATGCGGTGCACCGTGGTCCACAGGTCCGACGGGTGGTGCCCGACGATCAGCAGCCGGCCACCCGGTGCCACCGCGTCGGCGAGCCGGGTGAACAGCTCCCGCCGCTGCTCCGGCGGCAGGTGCATGAACTGCGCCGACACCAGGTCGTAGGCGCCCGCCGCGGGTGGCTGCCGCCGCAGGTCGGCGTGGCTCCACTCGATCCGCCCGGCCACCTCGCCGCCGGCGGCGTCCGCGTGGGCGGCGGCCCGCGCCAGCGCGACGGTGGAGATGTCCACCGCGGTGACCCGCCAGCCCCGCTGCGCCAGCCACACCGCGTCGGCGCCCTCGCCACAGCCCACGTCCAGGGCCCGGCCGGGGGCCAACCCTGCCACCTCGGCGACCAGTTGCCGGTTCGGCCGGCCGCTCCACACCACCGGTGCGGAGCGGTAGCGCTCCTCCCAGGCCACCTCGGTGAACATGACCTCCCGCTGCCGCCGGTGCTCGGTCACCGCGTCGCGGGTGTCCTCCGCCACCAGATCCATGTTGATCATCGCTGCGGCCGTCATGCCGGCGCCGGCGGCGCGGATCACCTGGGCGGACACGTCGGCGACGTTGCCGGCCACCCAGACACCCGGCACGGCGGTGGCGCCGGTCGCGTCGGCCGGGATCTGCCGCCCGACGACATGACCGGCGTTCTCCACGTCGACCGGGGTCAGCCCGAGCGACTCCAGCAACGCCGAACGGGCGGTCATCCGCGACGCGACCACCACCGCGTCGAGCTCGACCACCTCGCCGGAGGCCAACCGCACCCCGGTGAGCCGGTCGTCGACCACCTCCAGCGCGGCGACCCGGCCGGGTACGACGGCGATGCCCCGCGCGGCCAGCCGCTCGGCCTCCTCGGCCCCGGCTGCGCCGCGTCGTGCAGCAGCAGCCGCACGTGCGGGCTCCACTGCCGCCACAGCTGTGCCTGGTGTGCGGCGAGCGGCCCGGTGGCGAGCACCCCGATGCGCCGGTCCCGGGCCTCCCAGCCGTGGCAGTACGGGCAGTGCAGCACGTCGCGGCCCCACCGCTCGGTCAGCCCCGGCACCTCGGGCAACTCGTCCACCAGCCCGGTGGTCACCAGCAGCCGCCGGGCCCGCACCGCGCGCCCGCCGTCGACCGTGACGACGAAGCCGGTCCCGTCGCGGGCGACCGCGTCGACCCGCCCGGCCACGATCTGCCCGCCGTAGCCGGCGACCTCGTCCCGGCCGGCCGCCACCAGCTCGGCCGGGGGCGTCCCCTCCCGGCCGAGATAGTTGTGCACCCCGGCGGCGGGAGCGTTGCGCGGCTGACCTGCATCCACCACCAGCACCGTGCGTCGCGCCCGGGCCAGCGCCACCGCCCCGGCCAGTCCGGCGGCACCGCCGCCGACCACCACCACGTCGTACCGGTCGTCCATCTGGTCCCCCTCGTCGCTCAGTTGCCCACAGCCTGCATCGACCGCCGGAAGACGACAAGTAATCTTGCCGCTATGGCAAACGAGGAGGCGGCGGTGCTGGCGGCGGTGGGTCCCCGGTTGCGGGCCCTGCGTAAACACCGCGGCACCACCCTGAGCGAACTCGCCGACACCACCGGCATCTCGGTGAGCACCCTGTCCCGGCTCGAATCGGGGCAACGCCGCCCCACCCTGGAACTGCTGCTGCCGCTCGCCCGCGCCCACCAGGTGCCGCTCGACGAACTGGTCGGCGCGCCGGCCGTCGGCGACCCCGGGTCCGCGCCCGCCCCATCGTCCGCCACGGCATCACGTTCCTGCCGCTGACCCGCCGCACCGGCGGCCTACAGGCGTTCAAGCAGATCCTGCCACCCCACACCCCCGCCGACCCGCAGCCACAGTCCCACGAGGGCTACGAGTGGCTGTACGTGCTCTCCGGCCGCCTCCGGCTGCGCCTCGGCGAACACGACCTGATCCTCGTCGCCGGCGAGGTCGCCGAGTTCGACACCCGGGTACCGCACTGCGTGGCCAACCCCGATCCGGAACCCGCCGAGGTGCTCAACCTGTTCGGCCCGCAGGGTGAACGACTGCACGTGCGGGCCCGCCCCGCCACCGGCACGACCGGCACCTGACCCTCAGGCGGTGCACGGAGACGAAGTCGGGGCGCGGCGTACGCCGCGCCCCGATGCTCCCAGGCCCCTCCCGGCCGGTGCGGCGGGATGTGGCACGTCGACCTTCGGACCGACCGGACGGCGACTGGCTGCCCCCGTCGGGCCGTTGTCTACTGGCCGTGCACCCCACCCTGCCCGTACACCGGTAACTGCGGCCGGTTCGCGCCGCCCCGCCGACCCCCGCCCGCTGGACCTGGCCGCCGCGACTGAACATGCACCATGTCGCTCGGCCAGCGGACGAAGGGACGAAGCGAACAGCAGCCGCTTCCCGTGGTAGGACTCAAAGACGGTACGTGGCAGACCCCCGACCTTGTCAACCCACCACCGACGAGTCGTCGCGCCCCCTCGGCGTGTCGCACCGGCAGACCGGACGAACCCGGCGCCCGCACCGCCACCACCAACCGCCCGAGCCGCACGACACCCGGGGCACCCTCAGCCGATCAGGGGCCGCAGCAATGCCCTGGCCGCCACCGGATGCTCCGCCGCCAGCAGTCCCGCTGCGGCCAGCACGTAGTCGGTGTCGACCACCGGCCGCGCCGCCCGGGGCAACGCCCACCCACCGGCGTGATCAGCCAACACCGCCGCCAGCACCCCCACCGCGTCGTCGCCCCGGGCATGCCGCAACACCCCACCCGAACCGACCAGCAGCCGCACGTCCCGCAGATCCCGCCCGACCCGCTCCCCGGTGCCCACCCCACGGGCGTGCCGGCGCAGCGCCACCGTCGCCGCCAACGCCGCGATCCGCGCGTCCACCGCCCGCCCGGCGTCGTCGACCGGCAGGAACCCCGGCACCGCCGCCCGGGCCACCGCAGCCGCCGCCAACCCCTCCCGCTCCCCGCCGCCACGAGGCGCTCCTCGGCCGCGGCACGCACCACCCCCGGGGCACTCCACCGCAACCCCAGGTCACCCTCGACGGTCCGGGCCCGCCACAACGCGCCGGCCACCTCCCGACCCGGCCCACCGGCCCGCTCGTCGGGAGTCAGTACCGAATACACGTCCGTGGTGGCGCCACCCACATCGACCACCACCAGGTCACCACCGACCACGTCGGCGAGGCTCTCCACCCCGGTCAGCACCGCGTCCGGGGTCGCCGCCCGCACCAGCCGCACGAACCGGCCACCCCGCGACAACCGCTTGCCGCCGATGACATGCCGCAGGAACACCCGCCGGATCGCCGACCGCGCCGACGACGCCGCCAGCACCCCGATGCGGGGCAGCACATTCTCCGCCACCGTCACCGGCACCCCCGCGGCAGCCAACACCGCCTGCAACCCGTCCCGGACCTCGACGTTGCCGGCGAGCACCACCGGCACCCGCCACCGGGCCCGCGCCAGGCGGGTCGCGTTGTGGGTCAACGTCTCGGCGTCCCCACCGTCGGTGCCACCCACCAGCAGCACCACGTCCGGGCGCGCCGCCCGCAACGCCGTCAGCTCCGCCCGACCCAGCCGCCCGGCGGCCACGTGCACCACGTCCGCCCCGCCGACAGACCCACCCGCCGGCCCGCCTGCGCGGTGACCAGCGACTCGTAGCCGACAACGGCCAGCCGCAACCCACCACCGGCCGACGAGCACACGAACCACGGCACATCGCCGCACCCCAACCCGGCCGTGGCGGCCGCGACCGCCGCGTCCAGGCCGTGCAGCACATCGGAATCCACGGTGGTCGGCGCCGCCGCCGCCGACACCAACCCACCACCGTCGAGGTCCACCACCGCGACCTTCGTGTACGTCGAACCGACGTCGGCGCAGACCGCGACGTTCACGCCGACGCGGGCACGACCACCGTGCCGGTGGCCGTCACCGCCACCACCGGCGGATCGAGCACCTCCGCGGCCGACCCACCCCGGTCCGGGCGACCCCGACACACCACCACACACCTCAGCTCCACCGTGCGGCTGCGCTCACCCACCCGGCTGACCCGACCGGTCACCTCCACCACGTCACCGGCCCGCACCGGCGCGTGGAACCGAACCTCGGCATACCCGGCGAACAGCCCCTCGTCACCGTCGGTCCGGATGCACACCTCCGTGGCCACATCCCCGAACAGACCCAACGCGTACGCCCCGTCGACCAGGTTCCCCGCGTAGTGCGCGTGCGAATACGGCACATACCGCCGATGCGTCACCGTCAAACCCAACCGCGCGTCACTCATGACGGCACTCCGCGGCGCCTCGTGCCGCCACGAGGCACCACGACACCGCGTTGATGATGCACTCGCTGACGCTCGCTCATGCCGACCTCGCCTTCCTGTCCGTGACCAACGCGTGGACCAGATAGGACGCCACCTCACCCGGCGTGGTGCCCCGACCGAAGATCCGATCCACCCCCAACTCGGCGGCCTGCGACTCGTCGAACCGCGGCCCACCCACGATCAGCAACGGCCGCCGGCCCGCCGGCAGCGCCTCCCGGAACGCCGCCGACATCTCCCTCGTGTTGTGCAGATGCGCGTCACGCTGGGTCACCACCTGTGACACCAACACCGCGTCGGCCCGCGCCACCCGCGCCGCCTCGACCAACTCCGGCACGCTGACCTGAGCCCCCAGGTTCGTCACCGACAACTCCCGGTAGTACTCCAGGCCCTTCTCCCCCGCGACGCCCTTCACATTGAGGATCGCGTCGATGCCCACCGTGTGCGCGTCCGTGCCGATGCACGCCCCCACCACCGACAGCTTGCGACGCAACCGCCGCTTCACCACCGCGTTCACCTCCCTGGCGCTCAGCAGCGGAAAGTCCCGCTCCACCACCCGCACCGCCGACAGATCCACCAGATGGTTCACCCGCCCGTACACCACGAAGAAGGTGAACCCGCCACCCATCTGCTTCGCGTGCACCAGCAACGCCGGATCGATACCCATCCGGTTCGCCAACTGGACCGCCGCACCCTCGGCCCGCTTGTCATGCGGCACCGGCAACGTGAACGACACCTGCACCATGCCGTCACCGGTGGTGTCCCCGTACGGCCGCACGACCGCCCCGCTCATACCGGCCGCTCCAGAATCTCGGTGGCCGGGTTGTAGTAGTCCACCTCATGCCGCGCCACCCCGGCCAGACCCTTACCCCGATCCGCCGGCCGCTTCATGATCCCGAACGTGCCCTCGGCGATCGCCGTCAACAACGACTGCTCACCGATCCGCTCCAGCAACCGCACCGCCTCACCCAGCACCCGATGCGCCCGCCGCTGGATGAACCCGCCCGGCGCCGGCAGGAAATCCTCGTGCAAACCGCCCGCCGCACCCAACACGTACCGCACGTTCTGCAACGCGATGTCCCGATCCGACAACCACGGCGTCACCACCGCCTCGGTCATCATCCCCACCAACAGGATCCCCTGCCCGGTCATGGCACCCACCAGGTTGAAGAACCCGTCCAGAAGGTTGCCCCGGAACACGTCACCGGTCATGTGCTTCGTCGGCGGCATCCACTTCAACGGCGCGTCCGGAAACAACTCCCGCGCCAGCAACGCGTGCGCCAACTCCAACCGGAACGACTCCGGCACCTCCGGGTTGATCTCGAACGCGTGCCCCAACCCCAACTGCCAGTCCGCCAACCCCGCCTCGTGCGCGAAGTACTCGTTGAGCAGCTGCGACACCGTCACCGTGTGCGCCTCCTCCACCGCGTCGGCGGTGGTGAGGTAGTTGTCCTCACCGGTGTTGATGACAATCCCCGCCCGCGCGTGCACCTGCCGGGAGAACCGCTGGTCCACGAACGTCCGAACCGGATTGATGTCGCGGAACAGAATCCCGTACATCGAATCGTTGAGCATCATGTCCAGACGCTCCAGACCCGCCAGGATCGCCATCTCCGGCATGCACAACCCCGACGCGTAATTCGTCAGCCGCACATACCGGCCCAACTCCTTCGACGACGAGTCCAGCGCCGCCCGCATCAACCGGAAATTCTCCTGCGTGGCGTACGTGCCCGCGAACCCCTCCCGGGTCGCCCCCTCCGGCACGTAGTCCAGCAGCGACTGCCCCGTCGACCGGATCACCGCCACCACATCCGCCCCCGCCCGCGCCGCCGCCTGCGCCTGCGGGATGTCCTCGTAGATGTCCCCCGTCGCCACGATCAGATAGATCAACGGACGCCGACCGCCACCGCCCGGCCCGTCCACCCCACGCTCCACCGCCGCCCGACCCCCGTACCGCCGCACCAGACGCTCCCGCTCGGCCCGAAGCCGGTCGATCTGCCGGATCCCCACCCCGACCGCCCTACGGGCAGCCCGCCGCGCCACCGTCGCGGCCCTCCCCGACGGCACCGCGAACCGCACCGACCCGGCAGCGGCCTTCTGCGCCAGCAACGTCACATCGGTCATCTGCTCCCGAACGAGCGCGTCGAAGACCGGCCCCGCCACCCCGTGCCCCAACCCGACGTCCGCGACCACCGCGTCCACCAGACGATTCACCCACGGAATCCCGTCCGGATCGGCACCGGCCACCCCGGCCAACCGCAGCACCGCCCGCTCCACCGACACCGTGGTGTGACTACGCGCCAACTCGACCACCGGCCGCCCGGCCGCCCGCGCCAACTCCCGCGCCCGCGCCACCAGCACCGGATCCAGATCCAGCTTGCCGGTCACGCCGCCACCCCCCGCCACCCGACGCCGCACCGACGCACACCCGTGCCGCACACCCTCACGCAACCCCATCCCCATAGATCAACTCACCGCGCAACACCGTCGCCCGGCACACCGGCAACGGCGTCGGATCCGACACCCCCCGCGCCTGGACATCCTCGGCCTGCAACACCGGCAACCCCCGCTCCACCCCCGCCGGGGTGGACCACACCGCGAACGTCGCCGGCGCCCCCAACGCCAGCACCCCCTCACCGTCCAGGTGCACCGCCCGCCACCCGCCCCGGGTGTGCGCCGCGAACGCCGCCCGCACACTCATCCGCTGCACCGGACTGTGATGCGCCGCCGCCGCCCGCACCGACCCCCACGGATCCAACGGCGTCACCGGCGAATCCGAACCAAACGCCAACGCCACCCCGACCGCGTGCATCGCACCCATCGGATTCGACGCCAACGACCGGCCCAACCCCAACCGCGTCTCGTACATCCGGCCCGCGCCACCCCACAACCGGTCGAACGCCGGCTGCATCGACGCCACCACCCCGTACTCCACGAACCCGGCGATCAACCGCCGATCCATGATCTCCGCATGCTCCACCCGGTGCCGCGCCGCCCGCACCCGATCCGTCCCCAACCTCCCCGCCGCCGCCGCGAAACCCTCCAGCACCGTCGAGATCGCCGCGTCACCGATCGCGTGGAACCCGCCCTGCATCCCGTGCGCCGCACAGTCCAACAGATGATCACGAACCTGCTCCGCGCTCAGATACCCGTGACCACACCCGGCACCATCGGCGTACGCCTGCGACAGATGGGCCGTCCGCGACCCCAACGCACCATCGGCGAACAGGTCACCCCCGGCACCCACCGCACCCAGCGCCCGCGCCCGCGCCGCACCACCCAACTCACCCCAGTACCCGTACACCTCCGGCACCCCCGCCCCGGAGATCGACAACAACCCGGTGAAATCCTCCTCGTCGGAGATCTCCGGCCCACCACACTCGTGCACCGCCGCGATCCCCAACGACGCCGCCCGCGCCAACGCCACCCGCTGCGCAGCCACCCGCTGCGCCCGCGTCACCGACGCCCGCGCCACCGCCCGCACCACATGATGCGCATCGCGCCGCAACCACCCCGACCCGTCGTACCCGGCCGCATCCACCGCCTCCGGACACGCCGCCAGCAGCGCCGAGGAGACCAGGGCCGAGTGGATCGACGCCTGCGACAGGTACACCCGCCGGCCGCCGGCCGCCCGACCCAACTCCGCCGCCCCCGGCGGCTGCGCCACCGGCCACGTCGACTCGTCCCAACCGTGCCCCAGCACCACCGCATCCACCGGCAACCGCGCCGCGAACGCCGACACCGCGTCCAGCAGACCACCGGCCGACCGCACTCCGGACAGATCCAGCCCCGACAGCACCAACCCGGTGTCGCTGACATGCACATGCGCATCCACGAACGCCGGCGTCACCAGCGCACCGTCCAGCTCCACCACCCGGTCCGCCGCCGGCGCGTCCACGTCCGCGCCCAGCCAGACGATCCGCCCGTCCCGCACGAGCAGCGCCGTCGCGGACGGGTCCGCCGGGCAGTGCAGCACACCGGCGCGATACAACGTCGAGGGGTTGTTCGTCATGGCCTCAGTCTGCCGCCAGCCGAGCCTCGAACAGACCACGGACCCCCGGCTCGCCGCGCAGCAGACCCAGCGCCAACTCCGCGTGCCCCGGCACGTACCCGTTGCCGACCAGCATCGTCACGTCCGCCGCCAGGCCCTCCGCACCCAGCGCCGCCGCGGCGAAACTCGTCGCCATCGAGAAGAAGATCACCGTGCCGCCGTCCGCGGTGGCCAACACCGCACCGTGCTCGCAGCCCGGCACGTCCACGCAGACCACCGTCACGTCGGCCGGCACACCCAACGCCGCGGTCACCGCCGTCGACAACGCCACCGGGTCACGGGCGTCGGCCAGCGCCACCGCGTCGGCCAGCCCCGCCGCCGCCAGGGCGGCACGCTCCGCGGCCACCGGCACCACCCCGACCGTACGACCCGCACCCGCCCGCCGAGCCGCCGCCAACGACAGCGAACCACTCTTGCCCGCACCACCGATCACCGCCACCGTGACCCGCCGGGCGTCCCCTCGGCCGCCCGCTCGGCCACGTACCGCGACACCACCCGGGCGGTCAGCGCCGGCGCACCGCACACGTCCAGCACCGCCAGGGACAGCTGCGGGTCCAGATCCGCCGGCAGCACCGCCACGATCGACCGGGCGAACAGGATCGCGTGCCCGTCGCAGGGGGCCTGCTCGCCGCGCCCGTCCCAACCGGCCAACCCGTCGGTCACCACCAGCGGGGTCAGCGTCAGCGACACCAGGGTGGCCACCCGCTCGCCCGCCTGGAGCCCCAGCGGCGAGCGCCGCCCGACCTCCTCGACCGTACCGATCAGCATCCCGCCCGAACCGGTCACCGGGTTCTGCATCTTGCCCCGGGTGGTGATGATGTCGAGGACCTCGGCGCGCACCGCGTCGCCGTCCCCACCGTGCCGCTCGAACAACTGCCGGAAGCTCGCCGCGTCCAGGTTGATCCGTTCGACCCGGATCCGCACCTCGTTCGGCCCGATCGTCGGGCGGGCATCCAGCCGCCAGGCGGCCTGCGGCAGCACCCCCGCCGGTTCCACGACGCGGTGCAGACCCACCGGTGATGTCACGCCGACCTCCCTGTCCAGCCGTCTGAAGCCCCGACCCGGGCTCGCACAACGGGAAAACTTCCGGCAGAATAATTTCTTTGCCGGATATTTTCCAGTAGCCTCGGCCCGCTGATCACCGACACAAGCCAGAGGAGGGGCCGTGACCCAGACCCGACCGCCGGTGCAGACCATCCCGGCGCCCCAGCCGGCCCCCACCACCACGCTCACCGGCCAGCCCTACGAATACCGCCGCAACCCACTCGTCGAACCCGACTGGACCCGCTTCCCCGGCTGGCGCCAGGTGACCCGCGACCAGTGGGAAAGCGCACAGTGGCAGCGCGTCAACTGCGTCAGGAACATCAAACAGCTGCGCACCGTCCTCGGCGACACCGTCGACGAGACCCTCTACACCGACCTCGACGCCGACCAACGCGCCCTGGCCACCATGTCCATGCTGGTGACGCCACAAATGATCAACACCATGGTGCCGTTCGCCCCGCTGACCACCGAGGCGTTCCTCGCCGACCCGATCCGGCGATACATGATCCCGGTCGCCTCCGACCGCCGCACCGACTGGCCCTCACACCCGTACGCCACCCGCGACTCACTGCACGAACACGACATGTGGGTCGCCGAAGGGCTCACCCACCGCTACCCCACCAAGGTCCTCGCCGAACTGCTCTCCACCTGCCCGCAGTACTGCGGGCACTGCACCCGCATGGACCTGGTCGGCAACTCCACCCCCGCGGTCGACAAACTGAAACTCGCCCTCAAGCCGGTCGACCGGTACGACGCCCACATCAGCTACCTGAAGGGCCACCCCGGGGTCCGCGACGTCGTCGTCTCCGGCGGCGACGTGGCCAACGTGCCCTGGCGCAACCTCGAGTCGTACCTGATGCGCCTGCTGGAGATCGAGACCATCCGCGACATCCGGCTCGCCACCAAGGCCCTCATGGGCCTGCCCCAACACTGGCTGCAACCCGACGTCGTCGAGGGCCTCGAACGCGTCGGCCGCACCGCCGCCCGCCGTGGCGTCAACCTGGCCATCCACACCCACGTCAACCACGCCCAGTCGCTCACCCCACTCGTCGCCCGGGCCGCCCAGACCGCGCTCGACGTCGGCGTACGCGACGTACGCAACCAGGGCGTCCTGATGCGCGGGGTCAACGCCACCAGCACCGACCTGCTCGACCTCTGCTTCGCGTTGCAGGGCGAGGCCGGCATCCTGCCCTACTACTTCTACATGTGCGACATGATCCCCAACGCCGAGCACTGGCGCGTCCCGGTCTGGCACGCCCAGCAACTCCAGCACGACATCATGGGCTACCTGCCGGGCTACGCCACCCCACGGATCGTCTGCGACGTCCCCTTTGTCGGCAAGCGCTGGGTGCACATGGTCACCGAGTACGACCGCGAGCGCGGGATCTCCTACTGGACGAAGAACTACCGCACCTCCATCGAGTCCGCCGACCTGGCGGCACTCGGCAAGCGCTACGCCTACTACGACCCGATCGACACGCTGCCGGACGCCGGCCGGCGTTGGTGGCAGACCCACCGCGACGGCTGAACCCGAGCCCGCCGGCCGCTGCGCCGCCGGACGGCGCTCAGGTCACCCGGACGGGCCGCCGGATCACCCCGGCGGCCCGTTGCCGTCCTGCGCGGTCACCTGCTGAAGGTGTCCTTCGCGTTGCGGCCGGCATCCTTGACGTTCTCGCCGCCGGCCTGCCGCCCGCGGGCCTCGGTCTGCTCGGTGGCGCCCTCGGCACGCATGCGCTCGTTGTCGGTCATGTCGCCGACGCGCTCCTTCGCGGCGCCGCTCAACTGCTCGACCTTGTTCTTCGCCTTGTCGGTGAAGCTCATGTCGCCTCCCTGCCTACCTCGGCGGTGAAGCGGAGCGGGTAACTCCGCTTCCTGGTGGTCTCCCCCGATGTCGTTGGCTGAAACGGCTGCTGGCCGTGTCGGGTGGGACACATTCGCTATGGCATCCTAGGACACTAGGGTTGCTGTCCCTGCCGTTTCGTGCCCGGCGATCCGGCCCGCCACCCGGCGGCGGGCACGCCTTGCTGGTTGACTGGAGGCATGAGCGAGGTACTGCTCGTCCGGCACGGGGAGACCGCCTGGAGCGCCAGCCGACGACACACGTCGTACACCGATCTGGAGCTGACCCCCGACGGTGAACGGCAGGCCCGCGCGCTCGGTCCGGCGCTCGCCGGCCGACGGTTCGCCGCCGTCCTGAGCAGCCCACGCCGCCGGGCGCTGTACACCGCACAACTGGCCGGGCTGAACGTCACCGGCGCCGACGAGGATCTCGCCGAGTGGAACTACGGCGACTACGAGGGACGCACCACCGCGGAGATCCACGAGGAGCAGCCGAGCTGGAGCGTCTGGACCGACGGGTGTCCCGGCGGCGAGTCCCCCAGCGAGGTGGGCGAGCGCCTCGACCGGCTGCTCACCAAGCTGCACCCGCTGCTCGACCGGGGCTCCGTCGCACTGGTCGGACACGCCCACTCGCTGCGCGTGCTGGGCGCCCGGTGGATCGCCCTGCCACCGTCGGCCGGCGGCCTGCTCCGCCTCGACACGGCCACCCTCAGCCTGCTCGGCCACGAGCACGGGCGGCGGGTCATCCTCCGGTGGAACCAGCCGCCTCCCCCGCCGGCCGGGACCGCGGCGGGGTCGGTGGCCCGACACTGAGCTTCCGGGGCGGGATGCCGGGAGGAACACCGGCACCGACCCGCCCCCACGGGCGATCGGCTCCGGTGCGGCGTCGACGCCGCACCGGAGCCGACCCGCGGCCCTCCTGGAATCAGAGGTGGCGCGCCGCCTCGTCGAGGAAGTGCTGGGCGTATCGCTCCGCCGGGATGTCACCGAGGTAGTACTTCTTGAGATCGTGCCGGCTGGTGGCGAGGGGGTCGCTGCCGAGAAGGTCGTCGAGGGCCGTGTCGAGCCCCTGCACCCGGCCGCCGTGCGCGTCGATCACGTAGCTCGCCCGGGCGAGCGGGAACTCGTCGGTGAACGTGACCGCCGGGGTCGAGACGGCGACCATCGCGAACGGCTTCTCCGAGTACAGGTAGTCGGCCACCACACTCGACACGTCCGACACCAACACATCCGAGGCGTTGAAGCAGTCCACCACCGACATCTTCGCCTCGGCCTGGTTGCCGAAGACGTGGGGCCGCCCGTTGGCCCGACGGTCTTCGGCGAGCAGCGCCTGGATCCGCTCGCACTCACGATTCAACGACGGCGAGCGACGGCTGTACGGGTGCGGCCGGAAGACGATGCTGCAACCACGCGCGACCAACGCCTTGATGATGTCGTAGCCGACCGGCAACGAGGAGTAGTTGGAGTCGGCGTAGAAACCAGCCCACGTCGGCGCGTAGAGGACCCGGGGGCTGGCGATCGAGGAGATCGGCTTGGCGGCGACGGCGACGTTCTCCACCTGGGGGCGCCCGACGACGGTGAACATCTCCGCCGGCATCCGCACCCCGTTGGCCGCGAACCGGTCGATCGCGGCCTGACCGGCGACGAAGTTCTTGTCGTACATCCGGAAGACCGGATTGTGGCTCGGCACCTTGTCGCTGTCGCCGTGGTTGAGCTGGATGTGCGTCAGGTTCGTGTACCGGATGAGGTGGTTGTTCCTCGTCGCGGTGTTGACGTAGAAGGCCACCCGCATGGACGGCGTGACCACGTCGTCCAGGTCCTCCAGCCTCGACCGGAGCACCACCGGGGCCTTGCTGAGCGCCGTCACCTCGCTGAAGTTCGCCTCGCTGCGCACCAGCACGAAGAACTTCCGACCCAGGCGTTCCAGGTACGGCAGCCACATCGCGATCTGGTAGGCGGTGCCCGCCGGTGCGTTCCAGTGCAGGACGAAGGCCGGCTCGTAGGCCGTCAGCGCGGCGAACAGGTTCGCCTCGGCGGTGCGCCGCGCCCGTACCCGGGTCAGCGCCTGGGCCGCGGTGAACAGTGCCAGTCCGAGCGCCGCGGCCGCCACCGCCGCCGCGACCGCCCCGAGGGCGTCGGCGAACGCGCAGACGAGCGCCACCAGCACCGCTACGGCGTTGACCAACGCGACGCGGCTGGTGTTCGGACGGCGGTACGGCCGGGCGCCGATCCCGGGCAGGTTCGCCGAGACGGGATAGGCGGCCCGGGCGATCAGCGCCAGCGGTGCCTCGCTGAGCACCGCCAGGCCGGCGAGGGCGACGCCGACGGCAAGTGCGGGATCGACGCCACCGTCCGCCGCGCCGAGCAGGTACGCGCCGGCGAGCAGCAGGACGCGCGCCACGGCGGCCTTCCCCGCCGCCACCGGGGTGCCGCTCAGCGCACCGCGCCACGTCCAGGCCAGCAGACCGGCGGCGAACACTGCGGGGGGGAGCGCCCAGAGACGGGAACCTCCCACCGCCGCCAGGAGCAGGGTGGCGAGGGCCGACACCTCGATCACCGAGGAGACCAGCCGCGCCCCGGCGCTCGATGCCAGCCACCCGCTCAACCCGGACTTGTCCGGACCCGCCGTCGTCACCGTCCGCCCCCAGTGGACAACGGGTTGATCCGCAGCACCCGACCCATCCGACCTCGCCAACTCGTCAGCGATTCCTGTTGCAGCCTGAGTTCCTTCTCCAACTGAGTTTCCCGCTCCTCAAGCGACTTCGTCCCGCGCGGTTCGCGGAACGGTGGTTCGAAGGCGTCGGCAGGGCGTCCGAGACCGCCGTCGGGTCCCTGCCGGAGCCAGCGCAGGCGCGACATGACCTTGCCGTACGGCAGTGGGGCACCGATACCGACAGCGGTGACCGGCATCTTCAGCCACTCGATGACCTGGGCGAGGCGCTCCAGGTGTGGCAGGAACGTGTCCCGGTACGAGTTTGCCATCGGCAGGACAAACCGGTCGAACTCGCCGGTGGTCCGGCGGATGTGGGTACTGAGATTCACCGGACGTTCATGGACGTGGGAGTTGGCTACCGCCTCGGCCCCGGGCACACTCGGAACCCGGAACACCGCGCTGTGGAAGAGCATGTTGCCGGAGTTGGACCGTGTCATGAGCGGACTCCGGGCACCGCCTGGTCGAACCGCGATCGCACCGATCGGCACATCTCACCCTCCGCTGGAAACCCGTACCGCGACCGGTGACGCCGAGGCGGCAGCAGCCGCGGCCCGGCGCCGGTCATGATCCGGGTCTCACTTTCCGCCGAATCAGGGATGGATCCTAGCCCCGCCCGCTGCGAGTCGGCGGCACGGGGTTGCGGGTCAACCCGCCTGCGGACCCGCCGACTCGACCGGGACTCCCCGGGTGCGGGGCTGGCTCGCCGGGTTCGAGGCGATCTTCGGCGGGCGGTGCTCGTACGGGGTGGACAGAACGACGGTGGTCCGGGTGGTGACGTTGGCCGAGGTCCGGATCTCCTGCAACACCCGCTCCAGGTCAGCCGGACCGGCCACCCGCACCAGCAGCAGGTAGAAGTCCTCCCCTGCCACCGAGTAGCACGAGTCGATCTCCGACAGGTGGGCCAGCCGTTCCGGGGCGTCGTCGGGCTGCGACGGGTCGAACGGCCGGATCGCCACGAACGCCGTCAAGGGCAGGTCGAGCGCCTCGAAGGAGACCTGCGCGGCATAGCCCTTGATCACGCCGCGCTGCTCCAGCCGCCGCACCCGCTGGTGCACGGCGGACACCGACAGGCCCACCCGCTCGGCGAGATCCGTGTACGACAGCCGGCCGTCCACCCTCAGCGCGGCGACGATGGCCCGGTCGATCTCCTCCACGGCGTGCAACCTACCCGCAATGGCCCGCCGATGCGACGACGGGGCCCGCCGAGCGTCGCGCTCCGCGGGCGGACGGTCGCACTCGGTCAGCCCTCGGCCAGCGCCCGGGAGATCACCAGCCGTTGGATCTGGTTGGTGCCCTCCACGATCTGGAGCACCTTCGCCTCGCGCAGGTAGCGCTCGACCGGGTGGTCGGCCACGTAGCCCGCGCCGCCGAGCACCTGCACCGCGTCCGTGGTCACCCGCATCGCCATGTCGGTGGCGAACAGCTTCGCCTTGGCCGCCTCGATCGAGTACGGTCGGCCGGCGTCCCGCAGCCGGGCCGCGGCCAGCGTCAACGCCCGGGCGGCGGAGATCTGGGTGGCCAGATCCGCCAGGGTGAACCCGAGACCCTGGAAGTCGATGATCGACCGGCCGAACTGCTGGCGCTGCCGCGCGTAGTCCACCGCGTAGTCCAGGGCCGCCTGGGCCAGCCCCACGGCGCAGGCGGCGATGCCCAGCCGGCCGGAGTCCAGGGCGGACATGGCGATGGTGAAGCCGATCCCCTCGCCGCCGATCAGCCGGTCGACCGGCACCCGGGCGTCGTCGAAGGCGACCTGCGCCACCGGCGAGGAGCGCAGTCCCATGGTGCGCTCGGCGGCCTGCGGGTGGATGCCGGCCGTGGCCCGGTCGGCGAGCAGGCAGGAGATGCCGCGCGAGCCGGGGCCGCCGGTGCGGCAGAAGATGTTGTAGAAGTCGGCCACCCGGGCGTGGGTGATCCAGGCCTTGGTGCCGGAGACGACGTAGACGTCCCCGTCGCGGACGGCCCTCGTGGTCAGCGACGCGGCGTCCGACCCGCCCTGCGGCTCCGACAGGCAGTACGCGCCGAGCAGCTCGCCACCGAGCAGGTCGGGCAGCAGTTTGCGCTGCTCGGCGCTGCCGAACGCGGCGACCGGGTAGCAGGACAGGGTGTGCACGCTGACCGCCTCGGCGACGGCCAGCCAGCGGCCGGCCAGGATCTCCAGCACCTGGAGGTACACCTCGTACGGCTGGGCGGCGCCGCCGTGCTCCTCCGGATAGGGCAGGCCGAGCAGGCCGGCGCGGCCCAGCGTGCGCAGCACCTCCCGGGGGAACTCGCCACGCTGCTCGTACTCGACCGCCTTCGGGGCGAGTTCCCGGTCGGCGAGTTCGGTGGCCAGCTCCAGCAGGTCGTGAGCCTCGTCGCTGGGCAGGATCCGGTCGACAGTCATAGCGCGATGAGCTCCGTAGGGATGGTGTTGAGTCGTCGCACGCCGTCCGTCGTGCAGACGACGATGTCCTCGATCCGGGCGCCGTGCCGCCCGGCCAGGTAGATGCCCGGTTCGACGGAGAAGGCCATCCCCGCCGCCAGCGGCCGGTCGTTGCCCGCCACCACGTACGGCTCCTCGTGGCCGTCCAGGCCGATGCCGTGACCGGTGCGGTGCAGGAAGGCGTCGCCGTACCCGGCGGCGGCGATCGGCTCGCGGGCGGCGGCGTCGACGGCCTGCGCGCCCACCCTGGGCCGGACCGCCGCCACGGCGGCGCGCTGCGCTTCGTGCAGCACCTGGTAGTAGTCGCCGAACTCGGCCGGCGGTGGACCGCCCGCGACGTAGGTGCGGGTGCAGTCGGAGCGGTAGCCCGAGGGCATGGTGCCGCCGATGTCCACCACCACCGGCTCCCCCGCGCCGATCGGCCGGTCGGCGGTGCCGTGATGCGGGCTGGCCCCGTTCGGCCCGGCGGCCACGATGACGAAGTCGACCGTGGCGTGCCCGGCCGCCCGGATCGCCGCGGCGATGTCGGCGGCCACCTCCACCTCGGTACGCCCCGGCCGCAACCACTCCCCCATCCGCAGGTGCACGGCGTCGATCGCCGCGCCGGCCTCGGCGAGGGCGTCGACCTCGGCGGGCGACTTGTGGATCCGCAGCTCCCGCAGCACCTCGGAGGCGAGCCGCTGGCGGGTGTCGGGCAGCGTCGCGCGCAGCGCGAGGACCTGCTCGGCCCACATCCGGTCGGCCAGCCCCACCGCGCCGGTCGGCCCGTCGAGGGCCGCGGTGACCAACGGGTACGGGTCGGTGCCGTCGGCGTGGTCGACGATGCGTACGCCGGTGCCCGGTGCCGGGGATGCCTCGGCCGCCGGCCGTTCCAGGGTCGGCACGATCAGCGTCGGCTCGCCCTCGGCGGGCACCACCAGCAGGGTCAGCCGCTCGCCGGCGTGCGCGTCGTAGCCGGTCAGGTAGCGCAGGTCGGAGCCGGGGCTGAGCAGCAGCGCGTCCAGCCCGGCCGCGGCGGTGGCGCGCTGCGCGGCGGCCAGCCGCCGCGACGGATACAGCTCCTCGAACCCCATCCAGCTAGCTTAACGGTCGTTTGGGCGATCCGGCGCGGGCGGTGCCGGGCCGTCGCGACAGGCCGGTCAGGAATCGCGTTCACGGTGGCCGTCATCGTCACCGGCCTGTACCTGTTCGTGCTGCCGTACGTCGTCAAGCGGCGCGGCAGGCGTGGTACGGCCGGTGCGAGCTGACGGCACGACGGGTCAATCCGTCAGCCAGAGACAGAACGGGTGGCCGTCCGGGTCCAGGCAGACCCGGACGTGCTCCTGCGGCTGGACTCCGGCCAGCGTCGCACCGCAGGCCAGCGCGTGCTCCAGCGCGGCCGGCAGGTCCTGCACCCCGATCTCCAGGTGCATCATCATCTGCTGCCGGCCGGACTCGGCGGGCCAGGTCGGGCGCACGTACGCCCGCTCCCGCTGGAAGGACAGCCCGACCCCGCCGTCGGGGCACGCAGGATGACGTCGTCGGCCTCCTCGACCTCGATGGTCCAGGCGAGCAGGCGCGCGTAGAAGCGGGCCAGGGCCGCCGGGTCGGGCGTGTCGAGGTTGACCGTGGTCAGCGCCAGCCGGGTCGGTCCGGTCATCGGGCCTTCCTTCGTCGCGTCACCGGATCGCACCGTCGACCTGCCGTGCGCCGTGAACGTCGGTGCGGTGTGCCAGGCTGTCGGGCGTGACAGCGCAGACCCCGATCATGCTCGTCGACGCGCCCAGCCTCTACTTCCGGGCCTACTTCGGCATTCCCGAATCCGCCGCGAAGACCACCGACGGGCAGCCCGTCAACGCCGTGCGCGGCTTCCTCGACATGCTCGCCCACCTGATCCGCACCCGGCGGCCAGGGCGGATGGTGTGCGCGATGGACCACGACTGGCGACCGGCCTGGCGGGTCGCGCTGCTGCCGTCGTACAAGGCGCACCGGGTGGCCGCCGAGGGCGGCGAGGTGGTGCCGGACACCCTCACCCCGCAGGTGCCGATGATCCTCGACGTGCTCGACGCGCTGGGCATCACGGTGGTCGGCGCGGCCGGCTACGAGGCCGACGACGTGCTCGGCACCCTCTCGGTGACCCAGCCCGGGCCGGTGGAGGTGGTCTCCGGCGACCGTGACCTGTTCCAGCTCATCGACGACGCCCGCGGGGTGCGGCTGCTCTACATCGGGCGTGGCGTGGCGAAGCTGGACGACTGCGACGACGCCGCGGTGCGCACCCGCTACGGTGTGCCGGCCGACCGGTACGCCGAGTTCGCCGCGCTGCGTGGCGATCCCAGCGACGGGCTACCCGGGGTGACCGGTGTCGGCGAGAAGACCGCCGCCCGGCTGGTCGACCGGTACGGTGACATCGCCGGCATTCTCGCCTCGCTGGACGACCCGGCCTCCGGCTTCGCGCCCGGGCTACGCACCAAGCTCGCCGCCGCGCGGGACTATCTCGCGGTGGCACCGAAGGTCGTCCGGGTCGCCCTGGACGTGCCGCTGCCGGCGCTGCCCACCGAGTTGCCGGTCTCGCCGGCCGACCCGGAGCGGCTGATCGAGCTGGCGCAGCGGTGGAACCTCGCCGGCTCCACCCGCCGCCTGGTCGACGCCCTCGCCACCCGCGCCACGGCGAGCTAGCGCCGTCCAGAGTCGGACGGGACAGCACCGGCGACCCGGCGGGGGTGTGTCGTCCCCCACCGGCCGGCTCCGGCCGGGTCAGGCGACCTCGCGGAGGTAGCCGTCGAGGGCGGCGGCCAGCACCTGCTCGCCGGGGCGCGACCAGACCGCGGCGTTGAAGACCTCCACCTCGACCGGGCCGGTGTAGCCGGCCGCGTCCACCGCCTCACGCAGGCGGCGCAGCTCGATGCAGCCGTCGCCGGGCAGCGCCCGGCCCAGCAGCACCCCCTCGGGCAGCGGCGTGACCCAGTCGCCGACCTGGAACGCGGCGATCCACTCCCCGGCCCGGGCGATCTGGTGGTAGACCGTGTCGTCCCACCACACGTGGTATGCGTCCACGACCACCCCGACCACGCCCGGGTCGAACCGCTCGGCGATGTCCAGGGCCTGCCCGAGGGTGGCGATGACGCACCGGTCGGCACTGAACATCGGGTGCAGCGGCTCGATGGCGAGCGTCACCCCGGCGGCGTCGGCGTGCGGGGCCAACTCGGCTATCGCGTCGGCCACCCGGGCGCGGGCACCGTCGATGTCCTTGCTGCCGGCGGGCAGGCCACCGGAGACCAGCACCAGCACGGGCGCGCCGAGCGTGGCCGCCTCGTCGATGGCGCGCCGGTTCTCCGCACGCCAGTCGTCGGCGGTGAAGAAGCCGCCGCGGCACAGCGTGGTCACCGCGAGCCCGGCGTCGCGGACCAGCCTGGCGGCCCGGGGCAGCCCGTACTCGGCGACCGGCTCCCGCCACAGCCCGACGCCCGGCACCCCGGCGGCGACGCAGCCGGCGACCAGGTCGGGCAGCGCCCAGCGCTGGGCCGTGGCCTGGTTGAACGAGAACCGGCGCAATGCCGCCCGCCCCGCCGGCCCGGCCACCACCCCGGCACGCTGCGCCGGCCCGCTCACTGGGCCACCCCGCCACGGCGAAGAAGGCGCGGGCCCGGGCGGCGGCCAGGTCGGCGTCGGGCAGCAGGCCGGCGGCGTCGGCGAGGGTGAGCAGGGTGGCCAGGTGCGCCGGCGACCGGCCGGACTGCAGGCCACCGACCATGGTGAAGTGCTCCTGGTGACCGGCCAGCCAGGCCAGGAAGACGATGCCGGTCTTGTAACACCAGGTGGGTGCGGCGAACAGGTGCCGGGCCAGCGGCACGGTCGGTGCGAGGATCTCGTCGTACGCGGCCAGGTCACCCCGGTCGAGGGCGGCCAGCGCGGCCGAGGCGGCCGGGGCGATGGCGGCGAAGACACCCAGCAGCGCGTCGGAGTGGCCGGCCCCGTCACCCCGGATCAACTCCGGGTAGTGGAAGTCGTCGCCGGTGTAGAGGCGCACCCCGGCCGGCAGCCGACGGCGCAGCGCCACCTCCCGGCCGGCGTCGAGCAGCGAGACCTTGATCCCGTCCACCCGCCCGGCGTGGGTCTTGAGCAGCTCGACGACGGTGTCGGCGGCGAGGTCCAGGTCGGCGGAGCCCCAGTAGCCGGACAGCGCCGGGTCGAACATCGGCCCGAGCCAGTGCAGCACCACCGGCCCGCCGGCGGCGTGCAGGAGCTCGTCGTACACCCGCAGGTAGTCCTGCGGACCGCGGGCGGCGGCGGCCAGCTGGCGGCTGCACATCAGCACCGGCACCGCCCCGGCGGCCTGCACGTCGTCGAGCTGCTCGCGGTAGGCGGCGGTGACCTCGGCGAGGGTGGCCGGGCCGGCCGGCAGCTGGTCGGTGACGACCCCGGCGACGATCCGCCCGCCGGTCGCCCGGGCCTCCGCCGCGCTGCGCCGGATCAGTTCCCGGGTGCTCGGGTAGTCCAGGCCCATGCCGCGCTGCGCGGTGTCCATCGCCTCGGCCACCCCCAGCCCGTACGACCAGAGGTGCCGGCGGAAGGCCATGGTGCGATCCCAGTCGAGCACGGCCGGAGTTCCCGGGGTGTTGTCGGCGGCGGGATCGGCCACCACGTGCGCGGCGGCGTACGCGACGCGGCTGCGCGGCGGCCCGTCCGGGCGGGGTGGCCGGCCCCGCCGGCCAGGCGCAGTCGTCCGCCACCGGGCAGGGCCACCTCGGCCCGGGTCACAGCGTCAGCTCCGGCACCTCGACGCGGCGGCCCTCGCGGGCCGAGAGCAGGCCCAACTCGGCCAGCTGCACGCCCCGCGCCCCGGCGAGGAAGTCCCACCGGAACGGCTCGCCGGTGGCGACGTGTCGCAGGAACGCCTCCCACTGCACCTTGAAGCCGTTGTCGAAGTCCTCGTTGTCCGGCATCTCCGCCCACTGTGCCCGGAAGTCCTCGGTCGCCGGCAGGTCCGGATTCCACACCGGTTTCGGGGTGACCGCGCGGTGCTGCACGCGGCAGCGGCGCAGCCCGGCCACCGCGCTGCCCTCGGTGCCGTCGACCTGGAACTCGACCAGTTCGTCGCGGTGCACCCGCACGCACCAGGACGAGTTGAGCTGGGCGATCACGCCGCCGGCCAGCTCGAAGACGGCGTAGGCGGCGTCGTCGGCGGTGGCCGGGTAGGTCCGGCCGGCCTCGTCGACCCGGCTCGGTATGTGGGTGGCGACGGTGGCGGTGACCGCGCGTACCTCGCCGAACAGTTCCGCCAGCACGTAGTGCCAGTGCGGGAACATGTCCACCACGATGCCGCCGCCGTCGCTGGCCCGGTAGTTCCACGACGGACGCTGCGCCGGCTGCCAGTCGCCCTCGAAGACCCAGTAGCCGAACTCGCCGCGTACCGACAGCACCTGGCCGAAGAAGCCGCCGTCGAGCAGCCGCTTGAGCTTGCGCAGGCCCGGCAGGAACAGTTTGTCCTGCACCACGCCGGTGCGTACCCCGGCGGCACGGGCCGCGCGGGCCAACTCCAGGGCGGCGGCGGTGTCCTCGGCGAGGGGCTTCTCGGTGTAGATGTGCTTGCCGGCCTCGACGGCCTGCTGGATGGCCTTCTCCCGCTGCTGGGTGACCTGGGCGTCGAAGTAGACCTGGAGGTCGTCGCGGGCCAGTGCGGCGCCCAGGTCGGTGGTCCAGTCGTCGAGGCCGTGCCGCTCGGCGATCGCGCGCAGCTTGGCCTCGCTGCGACCGACCAGGACGAGATGGGGCCAGGCGGTGGTGCCGTCGGCCAGCGGCACGCCACCGGCGGAGCGGATGGCCAGCAGGGAGCGCACCAGATGTTGCCGGTAGCCCATCCGGCCGGTGACGCCGTTCAGGATGATGCCGATCGGCCTGCGGGTCATGGGGTCCTTCCGCCGAACGGGGAGTCAGGTAAGCGCTTTCCCCGCCAGACTAGGCGCCCTCCACCGACCGCGGCAAGGGCTTTCCCGGGCGTCGTCTCCACCACCACCGACGCCGGCCGCCGGGCGCCACCGCCACCCGACAACGGGGCAGGTCACCTGCCCCGTGTCGAAACGATAGGCCGTGACCTGCTCGAACCAGGGATCGGGAAGGTTGCCCACACTGCGGTACGGTGACGCTGGCCGCCACGCGTGCGGCACGCGTGGGCGTGAGGGGGCGGTACGTGGCGACTCTGTCCGATGTGGCCCGGCGAGCCGGTGTCTCACCCGCCACGGCCTCCCGGGTGATCAATGGCAGCAGCAAGCCGGTCACCGACGAACTGCGCGAGCGGGTGCTCCAGGCCGTCGCCGAGTTGCAGTACGTACCCAACGCCCACGCCCAACTGCTGGCCCGCTCGCACCGCGGCCCCGTCGGCGTCGTCGTGCACGACGTGTCCGACCCGTACTTCTCCGAGATCACCCGGGGTTTGCAGCGGGTCGCCACCGACCAGGGCCGGCTGCTGATGATCTGCAACAGCTACCGTGACCCGGACCGCGAACTGGAGTACGTCGAGCTGCTGCGGGGGCACCAGGTGGCCGCGATCATCCTGGCCGGCTCCGGCTATCACAACGCCGAGTTCGTCCGGCTGCTCAACGGGAAGCTGGCGGCGTACGAGGCCACCGGTGGACGGGTCGCGGTGATCGGCCGCCACGAGCACTCCGGCGACGCGGTGATGCCGGACAACCACAGGGGCGGCTGGCTGCTCGGCCAGGAGCTGTGCCGCCTGGGTCACGATCGGATCGGGGTGGTGGCCGGCCCACGGGTGCTGACCACCACCACCGACCGGTTGACCGGGCTGCGCGAGGCGCTCGTCGAGCACGGGCGGCACCTGCCCGCGGAGCACATCCGGTACGCCGACTTCGACCGGGACAGCGGCGCCGCCGCCACCGCCGCGCTGCTCGATGCCGAGCCCGGGCTGACCGCCATCGCGGCCCTCAACGACTCGATGGCCATCGGCGCGCTGTCCCTGCTGCGTTCCCGCGGGGTGTCGGTGCCGGAGCAGGTCAGCGTCTTCGGCTTCGACGACATGCCGACGGCCCGCGACGTCACCCCGACGCTGACCACCGTCCGGCTGCCCCTGGTCGAGATGGGCGTCCGGGCGATGGCGCTCGCGCTGGACGCCGGTGGCACCGGCCCCCGGGTCGAATCGCTCGCCGCCGAACTCGTCCGCCGCGACAGTTCCGGCCCGGCAAAGGGAGGGGCCCTTCTTGACTGACCCGCCGCACGAGGTTGCCCGCCTGGGATAGACAGTTCCCCATGCGTAGATTCCTGATGTCGGCCGCGCTCGCCGTGGCACTGGTGACGGGGGCAACCGGGCAGGCGACCGCCGATCCGGCCGGGAGTTCTCCTCCCCGCCGGCGGCGGCCGGCTGGTCGGTGACCGACGGCGAGCTGACCTGGCGCTCCGGCCAGCGAGTGCCGATGGGTGACGCCGCCGTCGAGTTCTGGTCCGGCGACAAGCGACTCGGTCGCGCCCGCCCGCACCCGGACGGTCGGACCTTCAGCCTCGACCTGGCCGGCCCTGCCCGGCTCGGCGACCTGACGGTGCGCGCCGGCGGCAGACGACTCGACCAGGTGCCACCGCGCGGCGCCCGCCGACCGGCGCCGGTGCCCGCGGTGCCGGCCACACCGTTGGCCGGCGCCGTCGACCCCGGCATCGCCGGCCCCTACCGGCACATCACCGGCGAGTACGACCTACCCGCCGTCAAGCTGCCCGACTTCCCGGAGCGCGTCGAGATGCGGGCGGTCGTGGTCGCGCCGCAGGGTGCCTCCGGCAGCCGGCCGCTCGCCCTGTTCCTGCACGGCCGCCACGCCCTCTGCTACCGCGCAGACGAGGCGGTGCCCCAGCAGTGGCCGTGCCCGGCCGGCACCGACCCGATCCCGAGCCACCGTGGCTACCTGCACGCCCAGCAGTTGCTCGCCTCGCAGGGGTACGTGACCGTGTCCATCTCGGCGAACGGGATCAACGGCCAGGACTGGGAGCCCGAGGACGGCGGCGCGCAGGCGCGCTCCTCACTCGTTCGGCGGCACCTGGCGAAGTGGGCCGGTTGGGCTGCCGCCGGCCGCGCCGGTGCGCCGGCGATCGTCCGTGCCGCGCCCCGCGCCGACCTGTCCCGGGTGCTGCTGGTGGGTCACTCCCGCGGTGGTGAGGGCGTCAGCCGGGCCGCCATGGACTCGCTCACCGCACCGCCGGCCGCGGTGGACGGGTATCACGGCAGGGTCCGCTGGACGGTGCGCGGCATGCTGCTGATCGGCCCCACCATCTTCGGCCAGAACCCGGTGCCGGACGTACCGTCGGTGACCATCCTGCCCGGCTGCGACGGTGACGTGCTGGACCTGCAGGGCCAGATGTTCGTGGACGAGACCCGGGGCATCAGCGGCAGCCGGGCGCTGCACAGCGCGCTGTACGTGGTCGGGGCCAACCACAACTTCTTCAACTCCGAGTGGACGCCCGGCCAGTCGGTGGCACCGTCCATCGACGACTTCATCCCCGGTGACGAGCCGGACCCGGTGTGTTCACCCGGCACGGCGACCCGGCTCACCGCGACCCAGCAGCAGACCGCCGGCGCGACCTACATCGCCGCCGCCGCGCGGCTCTTCGTCGGCGGCGACGACCGGATCCGACCGCTGCTCGACGGCAGCGGCCGGCGGGCACCCTCGGCCGGCCCGGCCCGGGTGCTCAGCCACGCGCTCGGCGGCAACCGTACGCCGCTGATCACCGTCGACGCGTCGACGCGAGTGTCCGGCGGGGCGCGGATCTGTGACCAGGTCACCGACGACGCACAACGGTCCTGCCTGGACCCGGCGGAGCGCGACGCCCTGATGGCGCACTTCGTGCCGTTCCGCTGGACCGTGCCCGAACCCGGCCGGTACGCGGCGGCGCTGAGTTGGTCCACCGCCGGCAGCCCGATCCGGCTGGCCCCGGCCCGGCCCGTCACCGTCGCCGGTGCCCGCGACCTGACGCTGCGCGTCATCGTCCCACCCAACACGACCGGATCCCGGTTCGACGTCGCCGTCGTCGGCACGGACGGCCGCCGCAGCCGGTTGGGCGGGGTCCGGCTCGACGGCCTGCCCGGGAGCGACAGAACGACCTCGTACTGGGCGCAGGAGGTGCGGGTGCCGCTCAAGGGCGCACCCGCGCGGGTCGCCGCCATCGAACTCACCCCGCGCACGGCGGGTGGCCGCGCCTGGCTGCTCGACGCATGGGGCTGGCGGCCGGGCACACCCGATGACGGCCCGGATCACCTGCCGCGGCTGGACATCGGCACCCTACAGGTGCAGGAGGGCGACTCCGGCACCACGACGTACGACGTCCCGGTGACCGTCACCGGACGCGGTGGCGGCGCGGTGCGGCTGTTCTATTCCGACGACGCCACGTTCACCAGCCGCTCCTGGCTGGCCACCGTCCGGCCCGGTCAGCGCAGCATCCGGGTGCCGGTCGAGGTCGTCGGCGACGGACTGTGGAACTACACCGAGGGGCACACGTTGGCCGCGAAGGCGGAGCGGGGCTTCATGATCGGCAGCTACAGCGGTGGACTCGCGGTCCTCAACGACGACCCGGACCCGGGCGTCTCCGTCGAGTCCACCGGCCTACGGGTCGCCGAGGGCGAGACACTGACCTGGCGCTTCACCACGACCACGCCGACCGAGGCGGGCATCTTCGGGTACGCCCTGCCGCAGGCCCCGGCGACCGGGGCGGAACTGTCCAGCACCGATGTCGACCCGGAATGGTTCACCTACCAGGCATGGGAGCCGGTGGAACCGTCACGGCCGCTGTCGCAGACCTGGCTGGCCGTGTACCTGTCCATCCCGCCGGACGTGACCAGCGGCGAGATGACCATACCGACGATCACCGACTCGGTCGCCGAGCCGGACGAGTCGGTCGAGCTGCACTTCTCCGATACATCGGACGGACCGGTGCTGCCCGACGTGCTGACCGGCGTGGTCAGCAACGGCTGACCGGCAGGTTCGGGGCCGCGCCGGCGGCGCGGCCCCGAACCTGCGCCCTCAGTCGAGACAGAACTCGTTGCCCTCGACGTCCTGCATGACGAGGCACGACTCGTTGACCCCGTCGGCACGCAGCAGCCGCACGCGTACCGCGCCGAGCGCGACCAGCCGGGCGCACTCGGCCTCAAGTGCGGCAAGGCGCTCCTCACCCACCAGGCCGGTGCCGACCCGCACGTCGAGATGCAGTCGATTCTTCACGACCTTGCTCTCGGGAACCCGCTGGAAGAACAGGCGCGGGCCTACGCCTGAGGGATCAACGCACGCGAAGGCGGACCCCTGCTGCTCGGACGGCAACGCGCGATCGAAGTCGCCCCAGGTGGCAAACCCCTCCGGTGGCGGCGGCACGACGTACCCCAGCACCTCGCACCAGAAACGGGCGACGCGCTCGGGCTGCGCGCAGTCGAACGTGACCTGGACCTGCTTGACCGGTGCCATCGGTACACCATAGCTGCGGGGTCGATCAGCCAGGCGGGGTGTGATCGAATCAAGCCTGCTCCGCCACCGGGCTGGCGGGCATGGATCACGCCGGGCCAGTTGACCTGCTGGACCTATGGCCGACCGAACAACCAGCCGGAGGCATCCTCGTGGCCCACGCGCACCTCACCATCAACCCGGCATTCACCATCGGACCGGTCCGTCGACGGCTCTTCGGTGGTTTCGTCGAACACCTCGGTCGCCACATCTACGACGGCATCCACGAGCCCGGGCATCCGAGCGCCGGACCGGACGGGTTCCGCCGCGACGTGATCGATCTGGTCAAGGAGCTCGGGATCAGCACGGTCCGGTACCCGGGTGGCAACTTCGTCTCCGGCTACAACTGGGAGGACGGCGTCGGGCCGGTGGCCGAGCGTCCGCGCCGACTCGATCTCGCCTGGCACTCCACCGAGACCAACCAGGTCGGCCTGCACGAGTTCCAGCACTGGCTCGACCTGGTCGGCAGCGAGTTGATGCTGGCCGTCAACCTCGGCACCCGAGGCCCGAAGGACGCCGCCGAGCTGCTGGAGTACACAAACGTCCCGGGCGGGACCGCGCGGGCCGCGCAGCGGGCCGCCAACGGCCGGGAGGAACCGTTCGGAATCGCCATGTGGTGCCTCGGCAACGAGATGGACGGTCCCTGGCAGCTCGGCCACCGCGACGCCGAGGACTACGGCAAGCTCGCGGCGATGACGGCGAAGGCGATGCGGCAGGTGGACCGCGATCTGGAGCTGGTCGCCTGCGGATCGTCCGGCCGGGGCATGCCGACCTTCGGTGAGTGGGAACGCGTCGTGCTGGCCCACGCGTACGACGACGTCGACTACATTTCCTGCCATGCGTACTACCAGGAGCACGACGGTGACCTGGGCAGCTTCCTGGCCTCCGGGGTCGACATGGACAGCTACATCGAGTCGGTGGTGGCGACCGTCGACCACGTACGCACGGTCAAGCGGTCGTCCAAGCGGGTGGATCTCGCCTTCGACGAGTGGAACATCTGGTACATGAGCCGGTGGCAGGAGCAGGCCCGCACCTTCACCATCGACGAGTGGCCGGTGGCGCCCCGCCTGCTTGAGGACCGGTACACCGTCGCCGACGCCGTCGTCCTCGGCGGTCTGCTGATCTCCCTGCTCAACCACGCCGACCGGGTCACCTCGGCGAACCTCGCGCAGCTCGTCAACGTCATCGCGCCGATCATGACCGAGCCCGGCGGCCCGGCCTGGCGGCAGACGACCTTCTTCCCGTTCTCGGTCACCTCGCGGGCCGCCCGGGGCGACGCGCTGCGGGTTCTGGTCGACGCCGACGAGACGACCACCGCGACCTTCGGCGCGGTACCGGTGGTGGCCGCCGCCGCGACCAGCGAGGGGCCCACGCTGGCGGTCTTCCTCCAGAATCGGCATCTCACCGAGGCGACGACGGTGACGATCGACCTGCGCGCATTCCAGCCCACCGGTGCGGTCTCGGCCCGGGGAATCTGGGACACCGACGTACGTGCCGCCAACGACCTGCGCGACACGCAGCGGGTGGGGTTGCGCACCAACGACACCGCACGGCTCTCCGACGGCCTGCTGACCGTCGAGCTACCGCCCGTGTCGTGGACGGCGCTGACGGTCGCCCGCACCGGTTCCGACGAGGTCTGACCGTTCCGGCGGCCGGCTCGTATCCTGCCTGCCGTGACGTCTGCGCCGGGGCAACTCACTGCGCAGCAGCGGGAGCTGCTGGAGCGGTGGCTGCCAGGCGCGACCGTCGAGGCGGACCACAGCTGGGGGTTGGTGGCCACCACCGTGCTGGAGGTGACCTGCGCCGGTTCGCGGTTCATCGTCAAGGCCGGCGGCGAGGAGGACCACGGCATCCGGCGCGAACTGGACGCCCATGCCGCCTGGCTGCGTCCTCGGACCGAACGGGGGCGCGCGCCGGCTCTGCTGCGCGGCGACGCGGACGCCAAGCTCCTCGTCACCCGTTACCTGCCTGGTGAGCTGGTGCTCGGCACCGAGCACGCCGATGATCCCCGCGTCTACCGGCAGGCCGGTGAGCTGCTGGCGCTGTTGCACGCCCAGGACGTCGTCATCGACGACGACCACGAGCGACGCGAGAACGAGAAGTCCCTGGCGTGGCTGGGCCGCCCGCACCGGATCGCCGCGCACACCGTGCGGCGGCTACGGGCCGAGATCACCGGCTGGCCGACCCCGCCGGCGTCCGTCGTACCCACCCACGGGGACTGGCAGCCCCGGAACTGGCTCGTCCACGACGGCGTGGTCGGCGTCATCGACTTCGGCCGGGCGGCGATGCGCCCCGCGTTCACGGATCTCGGGCGGCTGGCCGCGCAGTGAGCACCGCACCGGCCAGTCGCCGGGCGCGGGGAACAGCGCGCTGCCCGTTCAGGGTCGGCGGCCGCTCCCCTTTCCCTTTGCGATGAGCCGCCGGAGCTTCTCCTGGTTACCGGGCTTCGCCAACTCGCGCCGTCCCCGATCAACAACCTGGCGGCCCTTGGGGCTGTTGAGAAAGGACATGATTCGCTGCACGATGGATGCCATTTCCCCAGCCTAGCTCGATCGGAACGTCGGTCGACCCGGGTCGTGATGCGGTGCCTCGCTCGCGACAACCCAGTCGAGAGTCAGGACGGCGCGAAGCGGGCCAGCGGGTTGGTCAGGGCACCGACCAGTTGCAGGGCGGCGGACGGGTCGGCGAGGTCGACCATCTGCTGGTTGTCGCGCAGTTGCAGCCGGTTGAGGCAAGAGAGCGCGAACTCCGGGGCGAACAGGTCGTAGCGGGCGAGCCGGTCGGCCAGGTGCGGCACCCGGTCGGCGTACTCGGTGGCGCAGTCGGCGACCGTCCGCCAGAAGGTCTCCTCGTCCACGACGCCCTGATCGTCCAGCACCGCGCCGAGGAAGCGGAAGAAGCAGTCGAACACGTCGGTGAAGATCGACAGTAGCTTCATGTCCTCCGGGATGTCGGCCCGGATCCGCTCGACCGCGGGCGGGAGCGCCACGTCGGTGCCCATCACCACGATCTCCTCGGCGATGTCCTTGAAGATCACCCGATCGACCGCGCCGTCGCGCAGCACCATGATGACGTTCTCGCCGTGCGGCATGAAGGCCAGGTCGTAGGCGTAGAAGGCGTGCAGCAGCGGGGTCAGGTAGGCGGTCAGGTAGCGGCGCAGCCACTGGGTCGGGGCCAGGCCGGAGGCGGCGATCAGCTCGGCGGCGAACGACCGGCCCTCGGCGTCGACGTGCAGCAGCGACGCCATGGTGGCCAGCCGCTGCCCGGGGGCCAGGCCGGGCACCGGGCTCTCCCGCCACAGCGCGGCCAGCATCTTGCGGTACGGCGAGTAGCGGTCGGTGGCGGCCTCGTACTGCCGGTGCCGGTAGCCGACGGCGGCCCGCTCCCGGATGATCGTCAGGCCGGTGGCCCGGAACACCGCGTCGCCGGCGATCAGGTCGGCCAGCCAGTCGTTGATCGCCGGGGTGGCCTCCATGTACGCGGCCGACAGCCCGCGCATGAAGCCCATGTTCAGCACCGACAGCGCGGTCTTGACGTAGTGCCGCTCCGGATGGCTGACGTTGAAGAAGGTGCGGATGGACTGCTGGGCGAGGTACTCGTCGGGCCCCTCACCGAGGTGGACCAGTCGCTGTCGGGCCACCTCACCGGCGAACGTGACCGACAGCTTGTTCCACCACTGCCAGGGGTGCACCGGGATGAGGTGGTAGTCGGCCAGGTCGAGGCCGAGACCGGCCAGGGTCTCGGCGAACCCGGCAAGGGCGGCCTCGCCCAACTCCGCGCGCAGCAGCGTGTCGTGGTCCAGGTCGGCGGAGCTGGTGAAGGTGGCGTGGTCCCGGTGGGCGGCCAGCCAGATCAGCCGGACCGGGCGGGCGGCCTCCGGGGCGTAGCGGTGGTACTCGTCGACGCCGAAGCCGAGCCGGCCGTTGTTGGCCACGAAACAGGGGTGTCCCTCGGTCATCGACGTCTCGACGGTCTGGAAGTCGGCCTCGACCAGTTTCGCCGCGCTCGGCAGCGCCCGGTCCAGCTTGTACGCGATGCCGGCCAGGGTGGAGCTGATCTCCTCCAGGTAGACCGGCAGGATCCGGTCGCTGAGGCCGAGCGCGCCGCGCAGGTCGAGGCAGAGGTCGACCGCGTCCGGCGGGAGCGTCTCGTCGCCCCGGATCCGGGTGATGCTGTCCGGGTCGATGTCCCAGTGCTCCAGGGTCAGCACCCGGGCGCTGAACCGGTACCGCACCGCGCCGGAGTCGGCGGTCACCGCGTACCACCGCCGGCCGCCGGCGGCCGGGCCGTCCGGCTCGGGGTGAGCAGCCGCTCGTGGGTGAACTCCGCGAGAGCCTTGCGCACCAGCAGCCGGTTGGCCCGCTCCCAGGTCTCCGGTCGCAGGTGGGCGACCAGGTCAGGCGTGGTCAAGGTGATGCTCCTTCGCTTCGGTGGCACCCGAGACCGCGGCCCGGAACCGCTGCCGGGTGCAGATGCTCAGCAGGGCCGTCTTCTCCGGCTTGGCGATCGGGCCGACCACCTCGAAACCGACCGCCGCGTTGAGCGCGTGCACGGCGGTGTTGCGTACGTCCGGCTCGACCACGACCCGGCGGGTGGCGGGGTCGGCGAAGAGCCAGGCCATCACGGTGGTGATGACGGCCCGGGTGAAGCCGTGCACCGGGGTCTCGGCGGGCGCGCAGAGGAAGTGCATGCCCACGTCGCCGGGCTGCGCGTCGTGCAGCCCGACCAGCTCGACCCGGGCCGGGTCGTACCGTTCGGCGAGGAACGCCGGCTCACCCCGCCACAGCCCGAGGTACGCGTCGTGGTGCGGGTGGGCGGCGATGGCCTGGTACTCGGCGGTGACCCGTTCCAGGTCGGCGTCCTGCATCAGCCAGAACGCCGCCCCGGGGTGGGTCACCCAGCGGTGCAGCAGCGGGGCGTCGGCCGCCACATCCAGCGTACGCAGGGCGAACTCGCCGAGCCGCCGGTCGTGTCGGGTGTGGACGAGCGCGGTCACATCGTCACCCCGAACTCCTGGAAGGTGATCGACTTCTCGATCGGGTACGGCTCCCGGCCGAGCAACTCGCGGATGATCCAGCTGTTGCGGTACGGGCCCATGCCGAGGTCCGGCGAGGTGATGCTGTGCGTGTGGGTGCCGCCGTTCTGCAGGAACACGCCGCGACCGGTCACGTCGACGCTGTAGTTGCGGGCCACGTCGAGCCGGCCCTGGCCGTCGAAACGCAGCCGGTCCCGGATCGGCTCCAGGAACGCCGGCACCTGGTAGCGGTAGCCGGTCGCCAGCACCAGCCCCTCGGTCTCCAGGGTGAGGTCCCGTTCCTGCTCGACGTGGCGCAGCCCGAGCGTGTGCACGCCGGTGGCCTCGTCGTACCCGGCGCTGGTCAGTTCGGTGTTGGTCAGCAGGCGGGTGTTCACCGGGCCGCCGACGCTGCGCGCGTACAGCAGGTCGAAGATGTCGTTGACCAGGTCCGCGGAGATTCCCTTGAACAGCCCCTTCTGCTCGGCCTCCAGGCGGTAGCGGGTGGGCTCGGGCAGGGCGTGGAAGTAGTCCACGTAGTCCGGTGAGGTCATCTCCAGGGTCAGCTTGGTGTACTCCAGTGGGAAGAAGCGCGGCGAGCGGGTCACCCAGTTGAGCTGGTAGCCATGGGCGTCGATGTCGGCGAGCAGGTCGTGGTAGATCTCGGCGGCGCTCTGCCCGCTGCCGACGATGGTGATGCTCCGCTTGGCCTTCAGCGCGTCCCGGTGCTCCAGGTAACGCGAGTTGTGCACCGCGTCGGAGGGCAGGCCGGCGCAGGCGTCGGGAAGGTACGGCGGGGTGCCGGTGCCGAGCACCAGGTGCCGGGCCCGATGGGTCACGGTGGCGCCGTCGACGGTGGCGGTCACCACGTACCGCTCGTCCGCCGGGTCGTACTCGACGGCGGTGACCTGGTGGCCGAAGCGCAGCTTGGGCAGCTTCGCGGCGGCCCAGCGGCAGTAGGCGTCGTACTCCACCCGCAGCGGGTAGAAGCTCTCCCGGATGTAGAAGGGGTAGAGCCGGCCGATCTCCTTGAGGTAGTTGAGGAAGGAGAACGGCGAGGTGGGGTCGGCCAGGGTGACCAGGTCGGCCAGGAAGGGGGTCTGTAGCCGGGAGGACTCCAGCAGCATGCCGGGATGCCAGGAGACGTCGGAGCGGGCCTCCAGGAACAGCCCGTCCAGGTCGGCGACCGGCGCGGTCAGGCAGGCCAGGCCGAGGTTGTACGGGCCGAGGCCGATGCCGATGAAGTCGTAGCTTTCCATCCGGCCCTCCAGGCTCGGGTTCTCCGCTGGCATGCTCAGCCGACCGGGCAGGTCAGGTCGGCGGTGGGCGAGCCGGCGTGCTGGTGCACGTACCGGCCGGCGTGCTCGGCGATCAGGTCGAGGACGTAGGCGACGTCGTCGGCGGTGGTGGCCGGGTTGAGCACGGTGAACTTGAGGTACTGCCGGCCGTCGACCTTGGTGCCGGCGACCACGGCGAGGCCGGAGGCGGCCAGCGCCTCCCGGGCCCTCAGGTTGGCCGCGTCGGCCAACTCCCGGCCGGGCCCGGTGGGCCGCCACCGGAAGACCACCGTGCTCAGCTGGGACCGGGTGAGCACCTCGAACCGGGGGTCGGCGGCGACCAGTTCCCACGCCTGCACGGCCCGGTCGCAGACCTCGTCGAAGAGTTCCCCGACGGCGTCCGGACCCATCACCCGCAGGGTCAGCCAGAGCTTGAGGGCGTCGAAGCGGCGGGTGGTCTGCAGGCTCTTGTCGACCTGGTTGGGAATGCGCTGGGCGACCATCCGGGCCGGGTTGAGGTAGTCGGCGTGCCAGGTGGCGTGCCGCAACGTCCGCCGGTCCCGGACCACCAGCGCACTGGAGCTGACCGGCTGGAAGAAGGACTTGTGGTAGTCGACGGTCACCGAGTCGGCCCGCTCGATGCCGTCGAGCAGGTGCCGGCGGGTCGGCGAGACCAGCAGCCCGCAGCCGTACGCGGCGTCCACGTGCAGCCACACCCCGGCGGTGGCGCACACCTCGGCGATCTCGTCGAGCGGGTCGATGGTGCCGAAGTCGGTGGTGCCGGCGGTGGCCACCACGGCCATCACGGTCAGCCCGGCGCGCCGGCAGCGGGCGATCTCGTGCCGGACGGCGCCGGGCCGCATCCGGCGGTCCGGGCCGGTCTCCACCACCACGACCGCGTCCGGTGCCAGGCCGAGCAGCTTGGCGGCCTTCTGCACGCTGAAGTGGCCGGCCGCCGAGGCGATGATCCGCAGCTGGGGCAGCAGGATCCGCCGGTCGGTCGGGGTCGCCCCGGCCAGGGCCTCCTCCCGGGCCAGCAGCAGGCCGTGCAGGTTGGATTGGGTGCCGCCGCTGGTGAATACCCCGTCGGCGGCCGGGCCGAGGCCGATCCGGTCGGCCGTCCACTCGATCAACCGCCGCTCGATGAGGGTGCCGCCGGCGCTCTGGTCCCAGGTGTCCATCGAGGAGTTGACCGCGCTGAGCACCGCCTCACCCAGCAGCGCCGGGATCACCACCGGGCAGTTGAGGTGGGCCAGGTAGCGCGGGTGGTGGAACCAGACCGCGTCGCGCAGGTAGACCTCGTCCAGTTCGTCCAGCGCGGCGGTGGTGTCCCCCAACGGCCGGTCCAGGTCGATCGCCTCCACCAGCGGGGCCAGTTCGTCCGGGCGTACGCCGGTGAACGGTCCGGTCACCTCGGTCATCCGCCGGGCGACCCGGTCGGTGCCGGCGGCGACCGCCCGGCGGTACTGCGTGACTGTGCCGTCGCTGAGCAGGTGGCCCCGGGCGGGTGTGGGCTCGGGCGTCGGGCGGGTCGGCGTTGCCTCGGCGGTGTGCACCGGCAGGGTCATGGATGTGCTCCTCCACGCTCGGCGGTTCGGTATTCGGGCAGCCGGAACCCGCCGCACGACTGGTGGGCGGCGGGCGTTGGGGTCCAGGAGGGTGTCGGAGGGCGGCCGGTGGGTTGGTCACCGCGCCGGCCGCCCGAGGGCGTCAGGTGAGCTTCTTCGCGCCCTGGATCGCCTTGGCGAGGTTCTCCAGCAGCGGAGCCGAGCCGGCGTACGAGAATCGGGGCACCGCGTCCCACGGCGTGACCTGCCCGGCCTGCACGGCGGGCAGTTGCTTCCAGGTGGGCTTGGCGGCCAGGTCGGTGGGTTGCAGGGCGGTGCCGCGGTTGTCGAGCAGGATCAGGTCGGCCGGGAACTTGCCGGCGTTCTCCCAGCTGAGAGCCTCGAAATAGTCGCCGGCCTCAAGCTTGGTCGGCACCACGATGTCGACGCCGAGCTCGGCGAAGTACATCAGGTCGGTGCTGACCTCGGGGTTGGAGACGTAGAACAGGTCGGGGCTGCCGGAGGCGGCCATCACCCGGATGCCCGGGTTGGCCTTGACCGCCTGGCGTACCGCCTCGGCGGCGGCCTCGAACCGCGCCTTCGCGTCGGTGACCTTGGCCGCCGACAGGTCCGCGCCGAGGGACTCGGCGAGCTGCGCGTACCGCTCGATCGGCTTGGTCATCGGCACCCGGGCGGTGGTGACGGTCACCACGGGGGCGAGCGGCAGGATCTTGTCCTTGCTCTCGTCCGGCACGTACCAGTAGGCACCCGGGTCGTACATGTGGGTGACCAGCAACTCCGGGCGCAGCGCGGCGTACTTCTCGACGCTGAACTCGCCCCAGACGTTGCCGAGAATCTCCACGCTCTCCAGGTCCAGGTCGCCGGCCTGCGGCTCGGCGGTGCCGTCCGCCTTCTTCGTCTCGCCGAAGACGCCGACCACCTCGCTGCTCAGTCCGAAATCGACCAGCGCGGCGGCGGCACCGGTGAAGGCCACCACCCGCTCGGGCCGCGCCTCGGCGGTGACCGTCTCGGGGCGGTCGTCGGTGAACGACCACGGTCCGGAGGCGTTGTTTGAGGCGGGCGTGGTGGCGTCGTCCCGGCCGCAGCCGGCGAGCACGGCCGCCACGGCGGCAGCGCCACCGGCGGCGAGCAGTCCCCGGCGGGAGAGGCGGCGGGCAGAGACGGGATGAGGCATGGTGTCGTCTTTCGATCAAGGGTCGGGGGGCGATGGACAGCCGCGGTTAGGCTAACCTAACCTAACCTCCTGTCAAGTCCCGCTCGGCGTTTCGCACCACACTGGAGTTCACACTGTCCGTCATCGAGTCGCCACCCCACGCGACGCCGGCCCGGTCCGCACCGCCGTCCGGGCACCGCCGTGCCGCGCTGCGGGCCGGTGGCCTCGCCGCCGCCGCGCTGGCGCTCCTCGCGGTCGCGGTGCTCAGCATCACCGTCGGCGCCAAGCCGATCCCGCTGCCCGACGTGTGGCAGGCCCTGACGGACCGCGACGCCGACGAGTACGCCGTCGTCCGGCAACTGCGCGTGCCACGTACGCTGCTCGGCCTGCTCGCCGGCACCGCCCTCGGCGTCGCCGGTGCGGCGATGCAGGCGCTGACCCGCAACCCGCTCGCCGATCCCGGCCTGCTCGGCATCAACGCCGGTGCCGCCGCCGCGATCGCCACCGCGGCAGCCCTGTTCGGCGTCGCCGGCGGCACCGGTCAGGTCTGGTTCGCGCTGCTCGGCGCCGCCGTCGTCACCGTCGGCGTGTACGCCGTCGGCGGTGGCCGCACGGCCACCCCGGCGCGGCTGGCCCTGGCCGGTGCGGCGCTCAACGCGGCCCTCTACTCGTACGTCAGCGCGGTGATGCTGCTCGACGCGGCCGGACTGGAACGGCTGCGCTTCTGGACCGTCGGGTCGCTGGCCAGCGCCGACACCGGCACCGTGCTGCGGGTGCTGCCGTTCATCGCGGTCGGGCTGCTGGTGGCGCTGGCCGCGGCCCGTCCGCTCAACGCGCTCGCCCTGGGCGACGACGCCGCCCAGGCACTGGGGCCCGCCCGGCCCTGACCCGGGCGGCGGTGATCGCCGCGATCACCCTGCTCTGCGGCGCCGCCACGGCCGCCTGCGGGCCGATCGTCTTCGTCGGGCTGCTCGTGCCGCATCTGGTCCGCGCCCTGACCGGGCCCGACCTGCGCTGGCTGCTGCCGTACTGCGCGCTGCTCGCCCCGGTGCTGCTGCTCGGCTCCGACGTGCTCGGCCGGGTGGTCGGCCGCCCCGGCGAACTCCAGGTCGGGCTGGTGACGGCGGTGGTCGGCGGCCCGCTGTTCCTCTGGCTCGTGACGCGGACGAGGACGGCCCGCACATGATCGTGATCCGTACCCCCGGACGGCTCTCCCTCCGGCTGCATCCGCGGGCCCTCGCGGTCGGCACCGCCTGCCTCCTGCTCGCCCTCGCCGTCGGCGTGCTCGCCGTCGGGCACGGCGACTACCCGATGTCCCCCGCCGACGTGCTGCGCACCCTGGCCGGTGGCGGGAGCCCCGCCGAGGAGTTCATCGTCACCGAACTACGGCTGCCCCGGCTGGTCACCGGGCTGGCCGTCGGCGCCGCGCTCGGGCTGGCCGGCGCGGTGTTCCAGTCGCTGGTACGCAACCCGCTGGGCAGCCCGGACGTGCTCGGCTTCACCCAGGGCGCGGCGACCGGTGCGCTCGTCGTGGTGGCCGTCGGCGGCAGCAGCGCCGCGCTCGCCGGCTCCGCGGCCCTCGGCGGCGTCGTCACCGGCCTGCTCATCTACCTGATCGCCTGGCGCCGGGGCGTGCACGGCTACCGGCTGGTCCTGGTCGGTATCGGCATGTCGGCCATCCTCACCGGCGTCAACGGCTACCTGATGACCCGGGTGCCGCTGATGAGCGCCGCCCGGGCCATGCTCTGGCTCACCGGCAGCCTGGACGGCCGCGGCTGGTCCGACGCCGCGCCGCTGCTGGCCGCCCTCGCGGTGCTGGTGCCGGTGCTGCTCGCCTGCGGTCCGGCGCTGCGGATGACCGAGCTGGGCGACGACGCCGCCAGCGGCCTGGGCGTGCACGTGCACCGGTTGCGGATGCTGTTGCTCGCCGCGGCCGTCCTGCTGGTCGCCCTGTCGGCCGCCGCCGCCGGCCCGGTCTCGTTCGTCGCGCTCACCGCACCGCACCTGGCCCGGCGGCTGACCCGGGCGCCCGGGGTCAACCTGCTGACGGCGGCGGTGATCGGTGCGCTGATCACCGTCCTGGCCGACCAGGTGGCGCTGCGCGCCCTGCCGGGCCAGCTCCCGGTCGGCGTGGTGACCGGCGTCATCGGCGGCGGCTACCTGGTCTGGCTGCTGGCCACCGAACGCCGGGCGGGCCGACTGTGACGCCGACCAGGCCGGCGGGGCCGGCCGTGACGACGACACCCCACGAGAACGGAGCGACCAGCATGCCGACCTCCCGGCTGGGTGGCAGCGGGCTGCGGCTCGCCTACGACCGGCGGATCGTCGCCGAGGACCTGACCGTCGCCGTGCCCGACCGGTCCTTCACGGTCATCATCGGCCCGAACGCGTGCGGCAAGTCCACCCTGCTGCGCGCGCTGTCCCGGCTGCTCAAACCGGCCGCCGGGTCGGTGCTGCTCGACGGTGAGGACATCCACCGGCGGCCCGCCCGGTCCGTGGCCCGTACGCTCGGGCTGCTACCGCAGTCACCGATCGCCCCGGACGGCATCGGCGTGGCCGAGCTGGTCGCCCGGGGGCGCTACCCGCACCAGGGCCTGCTGCGCCAGTGGTCCCGCGAGGACGAGCGGATCGTGGCCGAATCTATGGCCGCCACCGGTGTCGACGACCTCGCCGACCGGCTGGTCGACGAGTTGTCCGGCGGCCAGCGGCAGCGGGTCTGGCTGGCCATGGCGCTGGCCCAGCAGACCCCCCTGCTGTTGCTGGACGAGCCGACCACCTACCTCGACATCGCCCACCAGATCGAGGTCCTCGACCTCTGCGCCCGGTTGCACGAGGAGCAGGGCCGCACCCTGGTCGCGGTGCTGCACGACCTCAACCACGCCGCCCGATACGCCACCCACCTGATCGCGATGCGCGGCGGGCAGGTGGTCGCCGCCGGCGAACCCCGGCGGATCGTCACCGCCGGCCTGGTCGAGGAGGTCTTCGGCCTGCCCTGCCGGGTCATCGACGACCCGGAGACCGGCACCCCACTCGTGGTGCCGGCCGCCCGCGCCCGAGCCGGTACGGTGGCCCGGTGACCGCCCGACGCTATCGGGACGCGCACGGGATCCCGCACCTGCGCGCCGACGACCACGGATCGCTGGCCTTCGCCCAGGGTCGGGTCACCGCGCTGGACCGCGCCTGGCAGATCGAGGTGGAACGGCACCGGTCCCAGGGCACCTCCGCCTCGTTCCTCGGCACCGAGGCGCTGGCCTGGGACAGCTTCGCCCGCCGGGCCCGACTCGACGACACCGCGCGGCGCTGCCACGCCGCCCTCGGTCCGGCCACCGCCGGCTGGGTGGGTCACTACGTCGACGGGGTCAACGCCGGGCTGGCCGCCGGCGCGGCCCGGGCGCCGGAGTTCACCGCCACCGGCCTGGCCCCGGGCCGGTGGCAGCCGTGGACACCGCTCGCCCTCTGGCTCACCCACCACGTGCTGTTCGCCGGCTTCGGCACCAAACTCTGGCGCGAACACGTCGCCCGCCGGCTCGGCCCGCAGGCGGCCGGCCTGTTCACCGTGGACGGCCACGTCACGTCCGGCAGCAACGGCTGGCTGCTCACCGCCGACCGCACCGCCGGCGGTGCCGCGCTGATCGCCGGTGACCCGCACCGGTTCATCGAGGCGCCCGGCATCTACCAGCAGATCCGCCTGGCCTGTCCCGAGTACGACGTGCTCGGCTTCGCCGTACCCGGAATTCCGGGCATCGCGCACTTCGGCCATGCCGGCGGCGTCGCCTGGGCCATCACCAACGCGTCGGCCGACTACCAGGACGGGTACGCCGAGCGACTGCGCCGCCGGGGCGACCGGGTCGAGGCGTACGGCCCGGACGGGTGGCGGCCCGCGCACCGGCACGTCGAGACGATCGAGGTGGCCGGCGCCGATCCGGTCGAGGTCGAGGTGATCGAGACCGACCGGGGGCCGCTGGTCGCCGGCGGACCCGACGACGACGCGGCCGTCACGGTCAGCCTGCGGTACCCGCCCCGGGTCACCGGTGACCTCGGCTTCGCCGTGCTGCCGGAGCTGCTGCGGGCCCGTACCGTCGGCGACGTCGACGCGGCGCTGGACGGCTGGGTCGAGCCGGTCAACGTGGTGCTCGCCGCCGACACCGCCGGCGGGCTGCTGCATCGGGTCGCCGGCCGGGTGCCGCTACGCGACCCGGACAACGGGCGGCGGGTCGTCCCGGCCTGGGACGCGCGGCACGCCTGGCAGGGCTGGCACACCATGCCGAAGGCCCCGGTCGACCAGGTGGCGGTGATGGCCAACGCGCGCGGGATCGCCACCGCGCTCGGCGTGGAGTTCGCGCCGCCGCACCGGGCCGACCGGATCCGCCAGCTGCTGGACGCGGCCACCGACTGGCGTCCCGAGCGGATGGCGGCCGTGCACACCGACACCTACCTGGCCGCCGCCGGGCCGCTGCTGGAGCTGCTCGCCGGGCTGGAGGGGCTCGGTCCGGCCCCCGCCGGGCTGCGGGAACGCCTGCTGGCCTGGGACCGGCGGATGGCCGCCGACAGCGTCGACGCCGCGGCCTTCGCCGATCTGCGGGCGGCGGTGGCCCGCCGGCTCGCGGCCCACCCCGCGCTGGCGGCGCTGGCCGAACCACCCGCCTACCCGGAGGTGTTCCGGCCGTGGCTGGCCCTGCTGCCCCGGGTCGGCTACGCGATCCTGCCGCTGCTGCACGCCGACCTGCCCGGCCTGGACCGCGCCGCGCTGCTGCGCGAGGCGCTCGACGAGGTGGCCGCCGCCGGTGACACCCGACGCTGGGGCGAGCGGCACCGGCTCGCACCGTGGCGGGCGCTGCCCGACCCGGCCGCGCCGCCGGGGCCACAACTCTCCGGTGACCACGACTGCGTGCTCGCCACCTCCAGCGTTCCCGGCGTCACCGACCTGTGCCTGCGCGGGCCGGCGGCCCGCTACGTGTGGGACCTGGGCCGGCGCGAGGAGAGCCGCTGGGTGGTGCCGCTCGGCGCCACCGGTGCCGGGCCGCACCGCGCCGACCAGCTGCCGCTGTGGGTGCGCGGCGACCTGATCCAGGTGACCTGCGACTGGGACCGGCTGATCGAGGAACACGATGCCTGACGGTCACCACCACGAACGGCACGTGCCCCGGTTCGGCGTGGTCACGTTCCGCCCGGTCGACCCGGACGGCGACGCCGAGGTGATCCACTCCTGGGTCAGCCAGGAGCGGGCCCGGTTCTGGGGGATGCGCGACGCCGACCGGGACCGGGTCGCCGAGATCTACCGGTACGTGGACTCGCTGCCCACCCACCACGCGTACCTCACCGAGCGCGACGGGGAACCGGTGGCGCTGTTCCAGACGTACGAACCGGAACACGACCCGGTCGGCGCGTGCTATCCGGTACGCCCCGGTGACCACGGCGGCCACCTGCTGATCGGCACGCCGGTGCGACCCGAGCCGGGATTCACCGGCACCCTGCTGGGCGAGTTCGTCGCCTTCGTCTTCACCGACCGCCGCCGGCTGCGGCTGGTGATGGAACCGGACGCCCGCAACGACAAGGCGATCGCCCGGCTGCGACGGGCCGGCTTCGTCGAGGGCCCGCTGATCGACCTGCCGGACAAGCGGGCCCGGCTGATGTTCCTCGACCGCCCTGGTCGCGCCGCGGATCACGCCGGCTCGCAGCGCTCCGACAGGGCGTAGCGGGTCAGCACCACGTCGCCGATCTGGCGCGCCTCCACCACCCGGGCCCGCCGCCCCGGATGCCACGGGAAACTGCCGTCGCCGACGAACCTCGGTGCCCGCCGGTCTCCGACGAAGAACGGTGCCACCACCAGGTGCAACTCGTCGGCCAGGCCGCTGGCGAGGAACTGGCCGTGCACCACCGCGCCGCCCTCCACCAGCAGCCGGCGCACGCCCCGGTCCGCCAGGTCGGCCAGGACCCGCACCAGGTCGACCGGGTCGCCGGCGTCGACCACGGTGGCCAGCCCACCCAGCCGGTGCCGGGTCTTGTCCAGCACGCCGCTGGCGCAGTAGACGATCCGGTCGGTGTCACCGACGGTGAACAGGCGGGCCGCCGGGTCCAGGTCGCCGCAGCCGGTCAGCGTCACCCGGGTCGGTGATTCCGGCAGGCCGCGGGCGAGGCGTTCGGCCCGGCGGCGGTCGCAACGCACCAGCAGCCGGGGATCGTCGCGGCGGACGGTGCCGGCGCCCACCAGAATCGCCTCGCAGCCGGCGCGGACCGCGTCGACCCGGTCGAGATCCGCCTCGTTGGACAGCAGCAACCGGTCGTCGGTGGCGTCGTCGATGTAGCCGTCGATGGAGGTGGCGCAGCTGAGCAGCACGTACGGCCGCGGTGCCGTCGATGGGCCGGTCACCGGACGAAGGGGAGGTCGGCGGTGCGGGCGGCGCGGCTGGCCTTGGCCGCGAGGTACCCGGCGTTGGCCGGGGAGAGGAACACCCCGGTGGGCATCTGCTCGGTCACGGTCACCCCGAGCCGGGCCAACTGCTCGGTCTTCTCCGGGTTGTTGCTCAGCACCGCGATCGGCCCGACCCCCAGCGCGGCGAGCATCTGCGCGGCCACCGTGTAGTCACGTTCGTCCTCGGCGTGGCCGAGCGCCACGTTGGCCTCGTAGGTGTCCAGTCCCGCGTCCTGCAACGCGTACGCGTCGAGCTTGGCGTACAACCCGATTCCCCGGCCCTCCTGCCGCAGGTAGAGCAGGTAGCCGCCGACCTCGGCGATCCGCTGCACCGCCTCCCGCAACTGGGGGCCGCAGTCGCAGCGCTGGCTGCCGAACACGTCACCGGTCAGGCACTCACTGTGCGGACGGACCAGCGGCACGGACCCGCCACGCTCCCCCGCGCCGGTGTCGTCACCGAGAGCGAAGGCGACGTGCTCCCGGCCGTCGACCAGCCCGTCGAAGGTGAACAGCCGGGCCGTGGTGGTGTAGCCGTCGGAGAACCGCAGCGGCACGGTGACCTGCGTCCGGATGGTGGCGACAGGCAGTGATTCGGACATGGGTCTCCTCGTCAGACGGTGGCTGGAACACGGACACGTCGGGCCAGCAGGACCGCGGCACCGGGCAGGCTCGCGACGAGCACGAGAGCGCCGTACACCGTCGCGGTGGCCACCCCCTCCGCGGCGGTCAGGCCGGCGGCGGCGAATGCCCACGCGGCCACCCTCGCGGGGGCCGAACCCGGCCACGTTGGCCGGCACCCCCATCGCGAGCAGGGCCAGCAGGGTCAGCGGCAGCAGCAGGGTCAGCGGGGCGGTGGAGCCCGCCGTGCGTGCCGCCACCAGGAACGTCGCGAGGTGCCCGGCGACCGCGATCGCGGAGGCCAGCAGCACACCCAGCCAGGTCCGCCGGCCCAACAGCCCCCGGCGCACGTCGGACACGGCGGTGCCCACGACGTGGGTGAACCGGGAGGCACCCGAGTGCGGCAGCAACCGGGCGGCCAGCAGCACCGCCACCAGCACCGCCACCACCACCGCGGTCGCCACCGGCAGGAACGGCCGCACCGGCGACGGGAAGGCGAACAGCAGCACCACGGCGACCGCGACCAGCACCAGCTGCCCGGCGATCCGCTCCCAGACGACCGCCCGGATGCCGCGGCCGACGTCACCGACGTCGCGGCCGTGACGGACCGCCCGGTGCACGTCGCCGAGGATCCCGCCGGGCAGGGTCGCGTTGAGGAACACCGCCCGGTAGCAGTGGGCCACCGCGTCGCGCAGCGGCAGCCGGACGCCGAGACCACCGGCGACCAGACTCCACCGCCAGGCCGCGCAGACGGTGGTGAGCACACCGATGGCGAGCGCGGCGGCCAGCGCGGGCGCGTCGATCAGCCGCAGCCCGGCCAGGAACGGCCCGGTGCCCAGCCAGCACAGCAACCCGACGAGCACGGCGAGCCCCAGCGCCAGTCGCGCCCATCCCCAGAACGACCGGCCCGCCGGGGCAGCCGTGGACACGTCACCAGCAACTGCATCCCCCACCCGTGCCTCCCCGGCATGACGATCTTTCCTGACAGTACGCACGCAGCTGGCCGGCAACCGGTTCAACGGCGCAGGGCCAGCAGATCCGCGTGGTCGACCAGTACCCCGAGCCCGCCGGTTTCAGCCTCGGCCAGCCGCCGTCGCGCGTACTCCCGGGTGCGGGCGACGAGTTCGGGACGTTGCGCGCAGGCCGCGTCGAGCCAACCGGTGAACCACTGGGCCGCCAGGGTGGCCTGCTCCGGACCGAGCCGCCACGGGCTGGGCCGCACGTCGACGGCCACCCCGTGCCGGGCGAACGCGGCGGCACAGTGCTTTGCGGCGTCCGGCCCGAGCAACCGGCGGCCGTCGACGGTACGGCGCTGGTGGGCGTTGAACGCCGCGGCGACCTCGGCGTCCAGCGGATCCGCCGGGCTCAACCGCACCGCGCCGGTCACCGAGATCAGGAACAGCGCCGGGCAGCCCGCCTTCGCGCAGGCGGCGACCAGCTGGTCGACCTCCTCGGCGGTCAGCATGTCGAGCAGCGCCGAGGCGGTGACCAGGGCGGCGTCGGCCAGCTCGGTGGCGGTCAGCCGGGTCAGGTCACCCTGGCGCGTCTCGACCGTCACCGGTGCGCCGTCGGCGGCGGTGCCGGGCACGCCGGCGCGCGCCGGGCCAGCAGGTCCGGATCCCGGTCGTGGAGGATCCAGTGCTGCGGCCCCGGCAGCAGCGGGGCCAGCCAGCGGCCCAGCGAACCGGTGCCGGCACCGAGGTCGTGCACGACCAGCGGCCCGCCGCCGGCCAGTGCCGCCCGGACCGTGTCGACCAGCTCCATCGACCGGGCCGCCACGTCGGCGGGTTCCCGCACGGCGAGCCACTGCGCGAAATCGGACGGGAGATCGATGCTCATACCGACGCCTCCTTGAGGGCCGTGGTGATCAGGGCGACGGTGGTCGTCCAGTCGGTGAGGGTGGCCCGCCGCTGGCGGGCGAGCCGGCGCAGGTGCACGCGCAGCGGCGCGTCGTCGAGCCAGCGGCGCAGCGCCCCGGCCAGCGCGGCCGGGTCGTCGGGCGGCACGAGCAGGCCGGGCCGTTCACCCGAGGTCGTCCGCCCAAGGGTGTCGGGCAGCCCGCCGACGGCGGTGGCGAGCACCGGGACGCCGCGGGCCAGCGCCTCGGTGACCACCATGGCGTACGTCTCCCCGCGCGACGGGTGCACCAGCAGGTCGGCGGCGGCGTATCCGGCGGCGAGGCGCTCGCCGGTCAGTGGGCCGGTCAGCCGGATCCGGTCGCCGAAGCCGTGGGCGGTGATCCGGTCGTGCAGCCGGTCGACGAACGCGGGATCCCGGTGCAGCGGTCCGACGCAGGTCAGCGTCCAGGGCCGGTCGCTGACCGCCGTGAGCGCCTCGACCAGCAGGTCGTGGCCCTTGTGCGGGGCGACCGCCGCGACGCAGAGCAGCGCGGAACCGGCCGCCGATCCCGGCGCGGGTGACGCCGGATCCACCCCGGGCGGGGCGACGTGCACCCGGTGCGCGGGCAGCGCGTAGCGCCGCAGCAGCGCGTCGCGGGTCCAGGTGCTGGTCGCGACGACGGCCGTGGCGCAGCCCAGCGCCCTGGCCTCGGTGTCGTCGTCGCGGGGCAGGTGCACCAGGACGACCAGGCGCAGCCGCCGGGCGTGCGCGGCGAGGGCGTCCGGCACCACCGAGGCGACCAGGCCGTCGATCAGCACGAGCGCGCCGTCGGGCGGCTGCGCCAGGACCCGGGCCAGGGCCGCCCGCTCCACGGCCGACGGATCGGGCCAGGCGCCGGGCACGGGTGTTCGCGGACCGACCAGCCGGCGTCGGCGAGGCCGGTGCAGATCCGCCGGTCGTAGCCGTTGCCGCCGCTGGGTGACGCCGGGTCGTCGATGTCGCCCGGCAGGATCACGTGCAGGGTCGGCACGTCAGGCGGTGCCCTCGCCCGCACGGTCCGGCCCCGGCAGCGACCGTTCGTAGCTGGCCCAGGCGACGTGCGACTCGTGCAGGGTGACCGTGATCCCGGTCAGTCCGTGGGCCCCGGCGCCGAGGGCACCGGCGCTCACCCGGCCGGCGAGCCGGTCGGCGATGGTCCGGGCCAGCACCTCGGTGGTGGTGTTCGTCCCGGCGAAGGCCGGCTCGTCGTCGAGGTTGCGGTAGTTCAGCTCGGCGAGCACCGCCTTGAGCTGGTCGGTGGCCAGTCCGATGTCGACCACGATGCCGTCGCTGTCGAGGTCGGGACGGCGGAAGGTGGCGTCGACCACGAACGTGGCGCCGTGCAGCCGTCGGGCGGGGCCGAAGACCTCGCCGCGGAAGCTGTGGGCGATCATGATGTGGTCACGGACGGTCACGCTGAACACGGTTCACTCCCCGTCGTAGGTGATGAGGTGGCACAGCGCGGGCAGGTCGCCTCCGCTGAGTCGGGCGAGCACGTCGGGCAGCTCCGCGAACGGCGACCGCCCGGTGATCAGCGCGTCGAAGGCCGGTTCGGCGAGCAGGTCGAGGGCGAGGGCCAGCCGGTCGGCGTAACTGCGACTGCCCCGCCGCGCCGGGGCGACGGTGCCGACCTGGCTGCTGCGGATGGTCAGCCGACCGGAGTGGAACGCGCCACCGAGCGAGAGCTGCACCGGCCGGTCGCCGTACCAGCTCAGTTCGAGCATCGTGCCCTCCGGGGCGAGCAGGTCGAGGCCGCGTTGCAGCCCGGCGGCGGTGGCGCTGGCGTGCACCACGAGATCCCGTCCGCCGACGGCGGTCTCGGGTGCGGCGAAGTCCACCCCGAGCGCGGCGGCCACCTCGGCGCGCGCCGGGTCGGTGTCGACCAGTTCGACCCGGACGCCGGGGAAGCGGGCCAGCAGCGCCGCCACGGCGCAGCCGACCATGCCGCCGCCGACGACGCTGACCCGGTCGCCGACCAGCGGCGGGGCGTCCCACAGCGCGTTGACCGCGGTCTCCACCGTGCCGGCCAGCACCGCCCGGGCCGCCGGGACCCGGTCGGGCACCACGGTCACGGCGTCGACCGGCACCACGTACGCGCTCTGGTGCGGGTGCAGGCAGAATACGGTCCGCCCGCGTAGCTGCGACGGTCCCTGTTCGACCTCGCCTACGCTGAGGTAGCCGTACTTGACGGGGGCGGGGAAGTCGCCCTCCTGGAATGGGGCGCGCATCGTGGTGTATTGGCTGGCGGGAACGCCACCGGCGAAGACCAACGTTTCGGTGCCGCGGCTGACGCCGGAGTAACGGCTGCGGACGAGGACCTCGTCGGGGCCCGGCTCGGGCAGCGTCACCGGTCGGATCTCACCCGCGCCGGGTGCTCGGAGCCAGAAGGCGCGGGCGGCTCGCGTCACGGGTTTTTCTCCTCAGCTGCGTCCGGACCGAACGGATCCGTCGTAATTTCCGTAGTTCCCTGTCAGGGGTCGTCGATCATAACCACGGAGGCATGGTGTCCACAGTTCGAACCGGTCCGCAAATTGGGCTGATCGTCCAGATTGTCCTGCTGGCGACACTCGCCGCGACGGTCGGCCTCGGCGGCGCGGGCTGGCTGGCCGGCCTGGCGTACGGCGCGGTCACCTGCCGGGCACTGGTGCACGGCCTGCGGCACGCCGGCTCGGACCGGCTGGGCCCGGCCGACTGGGTGACGATGGGCCGCGGGCTGCTGGTCGGCGCGGTGACCGCGCTGATCGCCGACGCGCTGGTCGGCGGCCGTCCCGCGCCGGTGGTGGTGCTGGTGGCGATGACGACGGTCGCGCTGGCGCTCGACGCCGTCGACGGCAAGGTGGCCCGGCGCACCAGGACGGTCAGCGCCCTGGGCGCCCGGTTCGACATGGAGGTCGACTCGTTCCTGGTGCTGGTGCTGAGCCTCTACGTCGCCCCCGCACTCGGGATCTGGGTGCTCGCCATCGGCGTCATGCGGTACGCGTTCCTGGCCGCCGGCTGGGTGCTGCCCTGGATGGACGCGCAACTGCCGCCCCGGTACTGGCGTAAGGTGGTCGCCGCGGTCCAGGGGATCATGCTCGCGGTCGCCGCGTCCCAGGTGCTGCCGGTGCCGCTGACGACCCTCGTGCTGGTGGCGGCGCTCGGCCTGCTCGTCGAGTCGTTCGGGCGGGACGTCACCTGGCTGTGGCGGCACCGGACGGCGACCGTTAGGGCGGTGCCGGCCCTGGTCGTGCCGTCGGTGCCGATCGGCGTTCGCCGCGTCGACCGGGTCGACCGGGTCGACGAGCGTGACCTGACCACCGCGCCCGTCCTGTCGCTGCGCTGACCCGGGAGACCCAGTTGTCGACCTCCGACCCGGCCCCCGCGCCGGACGCCGAGCAGCACCCGAACAGCACGACCGAGCCTCCCGTGGCTGAGGTCGGCGCCGGGGCCACCACCCGGGGCCGCCGGATCGCGGCCCGGGTGGTCACGACGCTCGCCGCCGTGCTGGTGCTGGTCACGTTGACCCTGCCCAACCGCCCGTGGCAGCTGGAACCCGGCGCGTTCCTGCGGATCCCGCTGGAGGCGCTGCTGCTGGCCGCGCTGCTGCTCGCGCTGCCCGGGCGGCCCCGCCGGGTGGTGGCGGCGGTGGCCGGTGGACTGCTCGGTCTCGTCGCCGTGGTGAAGGTCGGTGACCTGGGCTTCTATTCGTCGTTGGGCCGCCCGTTCGACCTGGTGCTGGACTGGTCGCTGCTCGACGAGGCGTTCACCTTCGTGGCCGAGTCGATCGGCCGGCCGGGCGCGATCGCCATCGCGCTCGGTGTCGGGCTGCTGCTGCTGGCCGTGCCGGTGCTGACCGCCCTGTCCGCGGTGCGGCTGTCCGGGCTGCTGGCCCGGCACCGCACCGGCACCACCCGGGCCGTCGCGTCGCTGGTCGTGGTCTGGGCGGTGCTGGCCGCCGTCGGGGTGCGGATCGTGCCCGCCATGCCGGTGGCCGACACCAACGCCACCATTCTCGTCCAGGAGCACGCCGCCGAGGTCCGGGACCGGCTGCGCGACCGTCAGGTGTTCGCCAACGAGGTGGGGGTGGACCCGTTCCGGGACGTGCCCGGCGACCAGTTGCTCACCGGGCTGCGCGGCAAGGACGTGCTGATCGCCTTCGTGGAGAGCTACGGCCGCGACGCGGTCACCGACGCCGAGTTCGCCTCCGTCCCCCGGCTGCTCGACGAGAGCGCCGACCGGCTGTCCGCGGCCGGGTTCGCCTCCCGCAGCGGCTTCCTCACCTCACCGACCATCGGCGGCGCGAGCTGGCTGGCGCACGCCACCCTGCTCTCCGGTCTGTGGGTCGACAACAACCAGCGCTACCGGAACCTGCTCGCCACCGACCGGTTCACCCTCGGTGACGCGTTCCGCCGCGCCTCCTGGCGTACGGTCGGGGTGATGCCGGCGGTCAACCAGGCGTGGCCGGAGGGCGCGTTCTACGGCTACGAGCAGTTCTACAGCGGGCCGGACCTGGGCTACCAGGGGCCGAAGTTCGCCTTCGCCCCGATGCCCGACCAGTTCGCCGTGCACACGTTCCACCAGCGGGAACTCGCCGTCGAGCGGGACCGGCCGGTGATGGCCGAGCTGGCCCTGGTCTCCAGCCACTCGCCGTGGACCAAGGTGCCGTCGCTGGTCGACTGGGACGACATCGACAACGGGGAGGTGTTCCGCCAGGGCATCATCGGCACCCCGACGGCGCAGGCCCGCACCGGCTACCGGCACTCGATCAGCTACACGCTGCGTACCCTCGTCTCCTACGTGGAGAGGTACGGCGACGACGACACGGTGCTGGTCTTCGTCGGTGACCACCAGCCGGCGCCGGTGGTGACCGGCGAGAACCCCAGCCACGACGTGCCGATCCACATCGTGGCCAGGGACCCGGCGGTGCTGGCGCGGATCGACGACTGGGGTTGGCAGGACGGCCTCACCCCGGACGCGAGCGCGCCGGTCTGGCGGATGGACTCCTTCCGCGACCGCTTCCTCACCGCCTTCGGCCCCACCGGTTCCCGCCCCCGGGCCCAACCCCGCTGACCCTCGGTCACCCGGGTTTCCGGGCGACCAGGACGTCGCGGACGATGGCCTGGTCGACGCGGTGGGACAGGGCCTGCCACGGGCCGTCGTCGAGAACGGTGAGGCCGGCGGCGGCCAGTTGCTCGGCGGCGGCCTCGCGCCGGGCCACGTTGGTGTTCCACGAGATGCCGAGGGCGCCGCCGGGGCGCAGGAGCCGGGCCCAGCCCGGCACGGCCGCCGCGAGCAACCCGAGCGGGTCGCGGGCCAGTCCGGTCGCGGCGGTACGGCTGCCGTGCTGCACGCCGTACGGGGCGTCGGCCACCACCACGTCGACCGTCTCCGGCCGGAAGAACTCGCCGACCCGGGTGGTGTCGGCGTTGACCACGTCCACCGACTGCACGTCACCGGCCTTGTGTGCCTCCTTCGAGGCGGCCACCTCCAGCCGCAACCGCCGGCCGACCACCTTGCGTTCGCGGCGCACCGGCCCGGACTCCAGCACCCGGTGTTTGACCCGCTTGCGCTTGAGCCAGGTGGTAAAAAACGTCTGGTACGCCTCGAAGTCCTTGCTGTCCCGGTCGAGACCGGCGGCGTCGAAGCCGTACATCACCGCCTGGTTGACGGTGGTGCCCCGGCCGCACAGCGGGTCGAGCACCCGGAACCGCCGGGTGAGCAGGTCACCGGCCCAGTCCGAGGCGAGCAGGGTGACGTTGAGCAGCAGCTTGGTGAACTGCTCGTTGGTCTTGCCCGGGTACTTCTGGATGGTGATCAGGTCGTCGTCGAAGCGGTCCAGCCGGCCCAGCGGCACCGGGCGCAGCAGGTCGCCGACGAACTCGAAGAGCGCGTACACGCTGGAGAGGTTGCCCAGCAGCGCCGCATCCCGTTCGCTGAGCCCCCCGTCGGCGGTGAAGGTGACATAACGCGCCCCGCCGACGGTGGCCGTCTGCACCGCACCGATCCGCCCGCCGAGCACCCGGTCGCCGAAGATCTCCAACTCCGCCCGCGTCAACTCGACCGCAGCCCCCGCATAAACCCGATTGCTCGACGGCAAAATCAACACCCCATACCCACCCACAACCCCCACTATCCCACCCCCACCCCCACCCCCACCCCCACCCGTTACCCCCCACCCCACCCCACCCCCACCCCCCACCCCCGCCCTGCCGATCATGCAGTTGTGGCGCCCGGAACGCCCCTGTTCGAGGCATTCGTGAGGCACCACAACTGCATGATCGACGAGATCGTCAGGCGGGGAGGCCGCCCACCTGGGTGTTGATCCAGGGGGGATGGAGGGCAGGTCGCGGTAGCAGGCACCGGAGCTGCTGGGGTTGTTGGTGCAGATCTCGTACACGGCGTTGATGCCGCTGCACCGGCTGTCCGCCACGGTCGGCGCCGAGCCGCAGCCGCGTACCGGGCAGGTCAGGCCCCAGCCGGTGATCCGGGTGGCGGTGCCGACCGCGCCGGAGGAGGTCGGAATCCGGGCCGGCGCGTAGCTGACCGAGCTGGACAGCTGGAACAGCTTGACGTCGATGCTCGGGTGGTTGACCGCCCGGCTCACCCTGACCACCGTGCCGCCGTACCGCCGCTGCTGCGGTTGGTGCTGCCCACCCGCACCGAGGACGGTGTCGGGCAGTGCTTCGCGGTGACCACCCGGTTGGCCTTGATCAGGGTGCCGGCGCAGCCGGAGGTGTAGACCAGCCAGGGGTAGTTCTCGGTGGCCGGCCGGCCACCGACCACGAGAGTGCCGAAGTCGGTGTCCTCCTGCGCCCAGGTGTACGTCTCGGCGACGCCGGCGGTGCTGCGGCTGCCCGCGAAGAGTTGGTTGACCCGGCTCGCCTCGGCGGCGCTGGGATACGCGTTGGTGCAGGAGACCGGGGCGCTGCTGCCGGACATCAGGTCGGAGCAGAGCCCGGTGCGCCGGTCGGGCAGGCCGAGGATGTGGCCGAACTCGTGGGTGGCGATCCGGGTGCGGTGGTAGCCCTGGTCGACCGCCTGCCAGCCCATCCAGATCCGGCCCGAACCGAGTCCGGTGACCTGGGCCCGGGGCCAGCCGCTGTCGACCAGGATGGTGACGCTGGCCGGCGCGCCGGCCACCAGCCGGACGTTGCCGACCCGGCTGTTCCAGATCTGGGCGGCCTGGTCGAAGTTGGTCCGGAACTCGCCGGCCCGGCTGGCGTCGTAGTAGACGGTCCGGGCGGCGGCGGCACCGGTGGCGGTGACCACCTGGACTCCGGTCGTCGCCAGCACCGCCGCCAGCGCGGCGGTGGCCGCGCGCAGCAGCTGTCGTCGGATCATCACACACTCCCCTGCGGACTTCGCGGCACACGATCCGCCGCAATCGATGTGCATGAGTGTTATTGGCCACCGCTGGCGGGACTGTCATCACAAAAGCGTCATACCGCCCAGCCCTGTTACCCGCGCGTTACGCCGCCGTGAAGCTGCGGCGGCGTACCCCGTAGACGGTGGATCCGACCAGTTCAGTGCCCGTCCGCGACAGCGGCGGGTGGACAGCACGAGGAGAACGACGATGCGGATCAGAAGGACAGCCACCACGCTGGTCGTGGTGCTCACCGCACTGGTCGCCGCGACCGCGGCGGCCACGGCCGCGCCGACCAGCACCCTTTCCGGCACCTCGGCGACCGGTGCGCCGTACTGCGGGATCACCTGGGGCAGCGGGGACAGGGCGGCCGGAACGCTCAGCTCCGCCCCGCTGGTCGAGGTGCGCACCGGCCGGCACGACTGCTACGACCGGGTGGTGTTCGAGTTCGCCGGCACCGTCACCGGCTACTCGGTCGGCTACGGCGAGACGTACACCGAGGGTGAGGGACTGGCCCTGTCGCCGTACACCGCCGGTGACGCGCTGCTGCGGGTCTCGCTGCGCGCCCCGGCGTACGACGACGAGCACGTCGCCACCGTGCCGTACCGGGTCGGCGACCACGTGGCCAACGTGCTGCGTTACCGGACCCTGCGGGACGTGGTCTTCGGCGGCAGCTTCGAGGGCTACGGCACGTTCGCGGTCGGCGTCCGCGCCAGGTTGCCGTTCCGGGTCTTCGTCCTGGCCGGCCCCGGTCCGCACAGCCGGATCGTGCTCGACGTGGCGCACCAGTGGCAGGAATGACCGGGCACGGGTGCGGTGGGCCGGCCTCGGCCGGCCTCCCGCATCCGGCCGTCACGCCGAGCGACACCCCGGCCTCCTCGGACTACCCTGGGTTCATCATGGACGGCCGCGTGCTGGTGGTCGAGGACGACGCCTCCATCCGGGAGGTCACCGCCCTCGGGCTGCGCCGCGCCGGCTTCCGGGTGGACACCGCCACCGACGGCCGGCAGGCCCTCGCCGCCTGGCGGGCCGGGCCGGTCGACCTGATCGTGCTGGACGTCATGCTGCCCGGGCTCGACGGCCTACAGGTGTGCCGGGAGATCCGGCGGACCAGTGCGGTGCCGATCCTCATGCTGACCGCCCGCACCGACACCATCGACGTGGTGGTCGGCCTCGAATGCGGTGCCGACGACTACCTGCGCAAGCCCTTCGATCTGCCCGAACTCGTGGCCCGGGTGCGCTCGGTGCTGCGCCGCGCGGTCGCCTCGCCGGAGCCGGGTCCGCTGCGGGTCGGCGGACTGGAGATCGACCCGGGAGCGTTCGTGGCCCGCCGCGACGGCCACGAGCTGCCGTTGACCACCACGGAGTTCCGCCTGCTGCTGGAGCTGGCCCGCCGTCCGGGCCAGGTCTTCACCCGCGAGTTGCTGCTGGAACTGGTCTGGAGCCACAGCTATCTGGGCGACAGCCGGCTGGTCGACGTGGCGGTGCAACGGCTGCGCGCCAAGGTCGAGCCGGATCCGGGCAACCCCCGGCTGATCCGCACGGTCCGCGGCGCCGGCTACAAGCTCGTCACCGGCTGAGCGGACGCCGGCGATGGGCACCCAGTCCGTGCGGCCCGGCCGGCTGCGCCGGCGGCTGACCATCGCGTTCGTGCTGGTCGCCGGGATCTCCGCCGGGGCGCTCGCCGGCGGGTCGTACCTGCTGCTGCGGCAGGCCCGCTACGACGCGTCGCTGCACGCCGCCGCTGCCGACGCCCGCTACCGGCTGGTGCTGGCCGGGCAGTTCCTGCCGCTGACCGAGCAGCGCCGCACCGAACTGCTGACCAGCTTCGAGGCCAGCGGCCAACACGTGGTGCTGGTCGCCGAGAGAACCTGGCCGTCACACCCGGGCTACGCTCCGGCGCTGGGTGACGGGCTGAAGTCCAGCGTCGCGGCCGGGCAGCTCGGGTACGAACGCGTCGCCGGACCGGCGCCGCTGCTGGTGGTGGGCGGGCGGATTCCCGGCTCCACCGCCGAGCTGTACGTCATCACCGCCGAGGGCGACCTCGCCGCCGACCTGGAGCAGCTGCGCAACGCCCTCGCGGCCGGCTGGGTCCTGGTGCTGCTGTTGGCCGCCACGGTCGGGCACACCCTCGCCCGGCGCACCCTGGAACCGGTGGGCCGGGCCAGCCGAGCCGCCCGGGCGATCACCGAAGGACTGCTGGCCACCCGGCTGCCCGTGCGGGGCCGGGACGAGTTCAGCGCGTGGGCCGCCTCGTTCAACGAGATGGCCGAGGCGCTGGAGGCCAAGATCGCGGCCCTGCACCGTGCGCAGGATCGGGAGCGGCGGTTCACCGCCGACGTGGCGCACGAGCTGCGTACCCCGGTGACCGCCCTGGTCGCCGCGGCCTCGCTGCTCGGCGACCACCTGGACCAGTTGCCCGGCGACGCCCGGCGGGCCGGCGAGTTGCTGGTCACCGACGTGGTGCGGTTGCGCCGGCTGGTGGAGGACCTGATGGAGATCTCCCGGCTGGACGCCGGGCAGGAGGCCGTTGCCGTCGCCGAGGTGGACGCGCCGGCGCTGCTGCGCGCGATCGTCGCCGCCCGTGGCTGGCGGGACCGGGTCGCGGTCGCCGGCGCGCCGCTGCGGCTGCGCACCGACCCGCGCCGGCTGGAACGGGTGCTGGGCAACCTGATCGCCAACGCCGTGCAACACGGCGACGGCGAGATCGGCGCCCGGGTCGCCCGGGCCGGCGACCGGGTGGTCTTCGACGTCGACGACCAGGGGCCGGGCATCCCGGCCGGGCAGCTGCCGCGGCTGTTCGACCGTTTCCACAAGGTCGACCCGGCGCGCTCGGGTGGCGGCAGCGGGCTCGGCCTGGCCATCGCCCGGGAGAACGCCCGGCTGCTCGGCGGCCGGTTGACCGTGCACAGCGTCCCCGGCACCGGCACCCGGTTCCGCCTCGACCTGCCCCACGCCGGCCCGGAGAGCGCCGGCCCGGGTCTCCCCGACCGGCGGGGCGCCCGGTCCGGGCCGGCCGGCGACGGCGCGGGCGGTGCCGGATGAGCCGCCGCCAGGTCGCGGCGGCGGCGCTCGCGCTGCTGCTGGCCACCGGGTGTGCGCCGACGCGCTCCGGATCGCTCGGCCCGGCACCCACCGCCGCCGCGCCGACCACGACCGACCCGACCACCGCCGCCCCACCGGCCACCGCCGCGGCACCGCCCGCCGGCACCACCGCGCCGGCACCGCCGACCACCGGCTCCGCCGGCACCAGCCGGCCCGCGACCCTCACCCTGGAGCTGTGGTACGTCCGCGACGGGCGGCTCGTCCCGACCCGGCGCACCCGGCCGACCACCGTGGCCACCTCCCGGCTGGCCCTGGCCGAACTGGCCGGCGGTCCGACCTCGGCGGAGGCCGCCGCCGGCCTGGTCACCCTGCTGCCCGACGGTGCCGAGGTGAGCCGGATCGTCGCCGGCACCGCCGACGTCCGGCTGGCCGGCGCGGCCGATCCGGCCACCGGCCGGCTGCGCGAGGCGCAGGTCGTCTACACGCTCACCCAGTTCCCCACCGTCGCGCGGGTCGCCTTCGGCAGCGCCGCCCCGGCCGGACGCGACGACTACGCCGACCTGCTGCCCCCGATCGTGGTCACCGGCCCGGCCATCGGTGACCGGGTCACCAGCCCGGTCACCGTCACCGGCACCGCCGACGTGTTCGAGGCGACCGTCAGCGTCCGGGTGCTCGACGCCGCCGGCCGCCAGCTCGCCACCACCTTCACGACCGCCACCTGCGGCACCGGCTGTCGCGGCGGCTACCGGGTCGCCGTCGCCTACCGGCTGGCTCGGGACCAGGCCGGCACGATCGAGGTGTACGAGGTGTCCGCCGTCGACGGCTCACGCGCGAAGCTGGTCGCCGTCGCGGTGACCCTGACCGCCACGCCGTAGGCTCAAGCGGCTCCGCCGGGCACGACCGGTGCCGCTGGCCGGAGCGGGGCCATCACCCGGCTGAACGCGGCGTCGTCTCCTCGGCGCGCCCGGACGAGTTCGGAATCGTCGGCGTCGCGCACCGCCTCGGCGACGGGCCCCGAAAACAGGTCGCTCACGAGCGACGATTCTGCCCGACGTCGGGAGTCTTCTCCTCGACACGGCACGCCCGCCCACTCGGCCGGCGTCGCGGCCCGTCCGCGACGCCGGCCACGACCGGAGGTCCACCGACATGACCGAGCCCGAAGCGAAGCCAGGCCGCCGCGACCGCGCGGACGTCTGGGCACTTGTGCACGCCGAGCGGGCGGCGCTGGCCGCCGACCTCACCGGCCTGGCCGCCGACCGGTGGACGACACCGTCGTTGTGCACGGGCCTGACGGTGCGTGAGGTCCTCGCGCACCTCGCTGCGGCGGCGAGCCTCAACCCCGTGCGCTGGATGCTGGGGGTGCTCCGGTGCCGGTTCGACTTCGACCGGCAGGTGACCATGCGGCTGGCCGAGCAGTTGGGCCGGAGCCCCGACGACACCCTCGACAGGTTCCGTCGGGTCATCCACAGCACCACCAAGCCACCCCTGCCGGTGCTGGCGATGCTCGGGGAGCAGATCGTGCACGGCGAGGACATCCGGCGCCCGCTGGGCATCCGTCACCCGTATCCGATCGATACTCTCACCCGGGTCGCCGAGTACTTCGCCGGCTCCGACCTCACCGTCCTCGCCAAGGGACGGATCGGCGGGTTGCGGCTGGTGGCGGACGACGGTCCGTTCGCCACCGGCTCCGGAGCGCTGGTGTCCGGCCCCACGCTCGCCCTGACCATGGCGATGACCGGCCGTGGCGCCTACGGCGGGGACCTGACCGGTGACGGGGTCACGATCCTGCTCGACCGCTGCCCCGGCGCACGGCCGGACGATCGACCCAACAGTTAACGAGTCGTCCTCGCATTTGGCGTTGACCCCCGCGGCCGGGGCGTGAGATACAAATGGTCACGCGCGTCAATGGCCTACCTGGACGGGCGCGTCGATCCCAGAAGGGCGAGGAATGGCACACCGGTCAACGCCGTCACCGCTTCCGCCGAAACCCAGAACGGTTCGGCCGCCCGGCACGCGGCCCCGGCGCCACCGGCGAGCACCGGTGCGGCGCGCCGCCGGGCCGGCCGCACCCGGGTTCTGATCCCGGCGACACCGGCCGGTGCTCCGGGCTCCACCCGATCGAAGACGTACGAGATGTTGATCCACAGTTGGGAGCTGAGATGCGCCTCGCCCTGGTCGCGGTCCCCGTTTCGCCGCGGGAGCACACCGCGCCCTGATCGGTTGCCGCCGGTGATCGTGCCGGCAGTGCGGTGCTCCTCGCCGCGGAACGGTCCCATGCCGACCGTTTCCTGCCCTGGATCGAGGAGCTCTTGTGCGTGCCCCTGTATCCGCGCGTCTGGGCGCGGACTTCACCAAGCTGTGGACCGCCTCGGCGGTTTCCAACATCGGCGACGGCGTCACCATGGCCGCCGGCCCGTTGTTGGTCGCCTCCATCAGTGACAATCCCGCGCTCATCGCCGGAGCCGTCTTTGCCCAGCAGTTGCCCTGGCTGCTGTTCGCCCTGATCAGTGGTGCCTACGCCGACCGGCTCGACCGGCGCCGACTGGTCGTGGCCGTCAACCTGGTACGCGCCGTCGCCCTAGCCGGTCTGGCGGCCACCGTCGCGACCGAGACAGTCACCGTGGCCATCATCTACGCGGTGCTCTTCCTCCTCGGCTCCGGCGAAACCCTCACGGACACCGCCATGAGCGCGTTGCTCCCGTCGGTGGTCGCGCCCGACAAGCTGCCCAGCGCCAACGCCCGGCTCTACGCCAGCTTCACCATCGGCAACCAGTTCGTCGCCAAGCCGTTGGGCGCGTGGTTGTTCGTCATCTCCGCCGCCCTACCGTTCGGGCTCGACGCGTTCACGTTCGCCGTGGCCGCGGCGCTGATAGCCAATATCCGGCCGGTGCCGGTGCCGGTGCAGCCCCGGCAGCGGGTCTCGTTGGGTGGCGAGATCGCCGCCGGTGTGCGGTGGTTGTGGCGGCATCGGCTGCTGCGGACCCTCGCCGTCACCATGGGATTGGGCAACATCGCGTTCGGTGCCGCGTTCGCGGTGTTCGTTCTCTACTGCCGGCAGCGACTGGACCTGTCCGACGTCGGCTACGGCTTCCTGCTGACCGCCTTCGCGGTCGGCGGCCTGTTCGGTACGACAGTCGCCGCCAGGCTCACCCGAGCCTTCGGCAGCACCACGCTGCTCCGTGCCGGCCTGATCATCGAGGTCGTCACGCACGTGACCCTGGCGACCACCACGACGCCCTGGGTGGCAGCGGTCATCCTGATCGTGTTCAGCATCCACGCCATGGTCTGGGGCATCACCGTCACCTCCGTCCGGCAGCGCACGGTGCCCGCACCGCTACGCGGGCGGGTCGGCAGCGTGTATGCGCTGCTGGATCTGGGCGGAGCCGCGCTGGGCTCGCTACTCGGCGGGCTGTTCGCCAGCGTCTGGGAGATCACCACGCCGTTCTGGATCGCCGCCACGATGATGACCACGATCACCGCCCTCGCCTGGCACCGGTTGCGCGAGGCAACCGCCTGACAACCACACCCCGGCCCCGAACGCGGACATCGCCGCTCGGGGCCGGGGACCTCAGCCGTGGCGCGGGGTGCCCCGACCAGGAATCGAACCTGGGTCTCCGGCTTCGTAGGCCGGCGCTCTCTCCGCTGAGCCATCAGGGCGTACGACCGGCGCCCGCCCCCCGACGGGCGCCGGTCTGGTGCTCATCCCTTCACGCAGATCACCTGCTTGAGGTGCGCGACCACCTCGACCAGGTCCTGCTGCTGTGCCATCACCTCGTTGATGTCCTTGTACGCGCCGGGGATCTCGTCGACCACGCCGGCGTCCTCGCGGCACTGAACGCCCGACGTCTGCGCCCCGCCAGGTCCGCGGTGCTGTACGTCCGCTTCGCCTGGGCCCGGGACATCCGCCGGCCCGCCCCGTGCGAGGCGGAGCAGTACGACCACTCGTGGCCCGTGCCCCGCACGATGTACGAGCCGGTGCCCATCGACCCGGGGATGATGCCCAGGTCGCCGCGGCCTGCCCGGATGGCGCCCTTGCGCGTCACCAACACGTCGACCCCCTCGTAGTGCTCCTCGGACACGTAGTTGTGGTGGCAGCTGATCGGCTCGTCGTAGCCGACCTGCGGGAACCGGTCCCGCGCCACGTTCATCAGCACGGCGAGCAACACGGCGCGGTTGCGCCGCGCGTACTCCTGCGCCCACCACAGGTCCCGGCGGTAGGCGTCCATCTCCGGTGTGCCGGTGAGGAACAGGCAGACCTCGATGAAGTGGTTTCCACCGCCGAGGGTGCCCAGCTGCCGTCGGGCCCGGGTCTCCAGCTGCGCCACCCGCCGGTCGAGGTCGGTGAAGCGCCGCCAGAAGTCGTCCCAGCCGCGCTGCTCCAGGCCCCGGATCCGGCGCGGATCCACCGGTTCGTCGCGCTGGGCGAAGCCGACCGGAATGGCGTCCTCGACTTCCCGGCGCAGTCCGGCGAGGTCGTCGGGCAGGTCGGCGGCGGTCAGCGAGGTGCGCACCGCCGACATGCCGCAGCCGATGTCGACGCCGACGGCGGCCGGCGAGACGGCCTGCCGCATGGCGATCACCGAGCCGACCGTGGCGCCCTTGCCGAAGTGCACGTCCGGCATGACCGCGACGCCCTGCACCCACGGCAGCGCGCCGATGTTGCGCAGCTGCTTCGCGGCCTGCGGCTCGATGGCGTACGGGTCGGTCCACACCCGCACCGGTGCCCGCGTCCCCGCGAGCAGGCTGAAGCCCATGGTGTCTCTCCTGAAGTCTGCGGTGAACCCCGCCGATGCCGCACTCGTTGCCGTCGGACGGGCAGCGACGCATGGTCGAAGGCCGCAGGACGGCGGCGGGGCGGGTTTACGTTTGGGGGGGACCGCCCGGACCCGGTGCGGGTGGGCGGCCTGGCCGATCGTCGGCGGTGCTGGCTAGCTGCGCCGAATCGATCGCCGGGACGACGTGGCCGGGCCCGACATCGTGGCCGGGCCGTCGGCGGGCACGCCGGCGCGACACGGCAGGGACCGGCGGGCCTGGCTGCGGTTCTGTTCTGGCACGGCGTACTCCTTCCGACTTCCGTCGTGATCGACCTGCTGACCAGCAGACTATGGACGGCCGGTCCCGGCCGCAATGGATATTGAGCCGGCGGTCAGTCCCGCGTCGCGTCCGCCCGCTCCCCGGCGGCCCGGTCCAGGTGCGCGGCGAGTTCGTCGGTGACCAGCAGGTCGGTGCGGATGTCGTCGTGCGGGTACGCGGCCCGGCCGACCATGTGCGCGGCAACCGGGGCGGTGGCGAGTTGGAAGATGCCGACCAGCACCAGCGTGGTGATGTCGACCCCGGTGCGCAGCCGCAGCGCGCAGCCGACGAGCACCAGCAGCAGCCCCAGCACCTGCGGCTTGGCCGCGGCGTGCATCCGGGTGAGCAGGTCGGGGAAGCGCAGCAGACCCACCCCGGCGGCGAGGCTGAGCAGCGCCCCGGTGATCAGGAAGGCCCCGGCGGCGATGTCGAGCACGGCGTCGAGGTTCACCTGGCGTTTCTCCGCGTGGCGAAGCGGGCGACGCTGACCGAGCCGACGAACCCGAGGACGGCGAGGACCACCAGCACCGGCAGCGCGGTGGCGTCCCGGCTGTAGGCGGCCTCGGTGGCGATCGCGGCGACGATGATGGCCAGCAGCACGTCGGTGGCGACCGCCCGGTCCAGGACCGACGGGCCACGGATGATCCGGGTGAGGGTGAGCCCGCCGGCCAGGGCGAGCAGCACGGTGACGGTCACGGCGACGGCGGTCATGTCGGTGCCCCTTCCAGATCGACCGGTGGTGCCGGTTCGGCGTCCTGGCGGACGCGGCGTAGTTCGTCGGGTGCGCCGATGGCGGCGACGATGCGGGCCTCGATGTCCAGCACGTGCCGCCGGAACCGGTCGACCTCGCCCAGGTCGTTCACGTTGAGGACGTGGATGTAGAGCGTGCCGGTCCGGCGGTCGGCCTCCAGGATCAGGCTGCCGGGCACCAGGGACAACGCCTCCGCGGTCAGGGTGAGGTTGAGATCGGTGTTGACGCGCAGCCGCACGGCGATGATCGCGCTGCGCGGGGGCGGACCCACGCGCAGGGCCAACCAGGCCACCTGGGCGGAGGCCACCACGAGATCCCACAGGAAGCGCAGCCAGAAGCGCAGCATCGGCAGCGGGCGGATGCGGCCCGAGAAGGTCACCGGCGGCAGCGGGAAGACGACCAGCAGGACGGCGGCCACCACCAGGCCACCGATGACATTGGCCCAGGTGAAGGTGCCCCAGAGCAACACCCAGACGGTCACCAGGCCGAGCACCGCGACGAGCTGGTTGCGGCGGCGGGCCGGCCGGGTCGGTGACCGGCTCGGCGGCCCGGTCGGCTCTGCCTGGTTCATCGGGTCGGGCGTCACGGAGCGCCTCCCGGGAAGACGGCGTCGACATAGGGTGTCCGGCGCAGCAGGTCGTCGGCCGCGTCGGTGCTGAGGTCGAACAGCGGGCCGGCGACCACGGTCAACGCCAGGCCGAAAACCACCAGCGCGACCGTCGGCGCGATCATCAACCCGGGCAGTACCGCCCCCGGCGGCCCGACGCCGCCCTGCTGGGGCTGAGTGGCACCCTCGGTGCGGGCCGCCTGCTCGGCATCGTCGTCGGCCGGCATCGCCGGATGCGGCGCCCGCCAGAAGGCGAGGCTCCACACCCGGGCGACGGCGTAGAGGGTCAGCAGGCTGGTGAGCAACCCGCCGACGACCAGGGTCCAGGCCAGCGGGCCGCCCTCGTCGATGCCCGCCTGGACCAGGCCGAGCTTGCCGAGGAACCCGGAGAACGGTGGGATGCCGGCAAGGTTGAGCGCGGGTACGAAGAACAGCACGGCCAGCAGTGGTGACAACCGTGCCAGACCGCCGAGGCGGTCCAGGGCGGTGCCGCCGCCGCGACGTTCGACCAGCCCGGCGGCGAGGAAGAGGGTCGTCTGGATGGTGATGTGGTGCACGACGTAGAAGATCGCCGCGGACAGGCCGAGTGACGAGGTGAGCCCCACCCCGAAGAGCATGTAGCCGATGTGGCTGATCAGCGTGAACGACAGCAGCCGCTTGATGTCAGACTGGGCGACCGCGCCGAGGATGCCGACGACCATGGTCAGCACCGCCGTCACCAGCAGCAGGGTGGCCGTGCGGCCACCGGGGAACAGCAACGTCTCGGTACGGATGATCGCGTACACGCCGACCTTGGTGAGCAGGCCGGCGAAGACCGCGGTGACCGGGGCGGGCGCCGTCGGGTAGCTGTCGGGCAGCCAGGCCGACAGCGGGAAGACCGCCGCCTTGATGCCGAAGGCGAGCAGCAGCATCCCCTGCAACAGCAGCCGCAGGTCGTCGGGCAGCGCGTCCAGCCGGTCGACGAGTTGGGCGAGGTTGAGCGTGCCGGTCGAGGCGTACACCAGCCCGATCGCGATCAGGAAGATCACCGAGGAGAGCAGGCTGACCACGACATAGGTGGTGCCGGCGCGGATCCGGGTCTCGGTGCTACCCAGGGTCAGCAGCACGTAGCTGGCCACCAGCAGGATCTCGAACCCGACGTAGAGGTTGAACAGGTCGCCGGAGAGGAAGGCGTTGCACACACCGGCGGTCAGCACCAGGTAGGTGGGGTGGTAGACCGACAGCGGCGTCTCCTCGTGGCCGTCGGCCATGCCCTGCCCGATGGAGTAGACCAGCACGCAGAGCGTCACCGCGGCGGAGACCACCAGCATCAGCGCGGCGAGCTGGTCGGCGACGAGCACGATGCCCAGCGGGGCGACCCAGCCGCCGACCTCGACCACGAGCGGCCCGTCCAGGCTGGACCGGACCAGCAGCGTCGCGGCCACCGCCACGGTGGCGGTGAGCACGGTGAGGCTGACCCACCGCTGGGCGCGCGGGCGGCCGAGCAGCAGCAGCGTCAGGGCCGCACCGAGCAGCGGCATCACCACCGGCAGCGGAACGAGCCAGGTCATCCGGCCTTCCCCGTCCGCCGCGGCGGCCACCGCGTCCGGCGCGGCCTCCCCGGTGCTGGCGTCCGCGTCGGCGTCGCCCGGCCCCTCGTCGCGCTCCGCCAGCTCCATGATCCGACGGTCCTCGACGTCGTCCTGCACCTCGTCGTGCCCGCTCAGGTGCCAGCTCCGGTACGCCAGCGCGAGCAGGAAGGCCGTCATGCCGAGGGTGATGACGATGGCGGTGAGGATCATCGCCTGCGGCAGCGGGTCGCTCATCTCCTCCTGGGCGCCGGCGCCGACGATCGGCGGCCCACCGGAGCGCCCACCGGTCAGCAGCAGCACGTTGGCGCCGTTGCCGAGCAGGATGACCCCCATCAGCACTCGGGTGAGGCTGCGTTCCAGCAGCAACGTCACGCCGGCGGCGACGAGCACGCCGACCACGATGAGGTAGGTGAGGTTGGGGGTCACACCAGTTCCCTTTCCCGTATGTCGGCGTCGGCGTCGTGTTCGGTCTCCTGCTGGCGGTCCATCTCGGCGCCGAGGCTGCGCAGGATGTCCAGCACCAGACCGACGACGACCAGGTACACACCGACGTCGAAGAAGACCGAGGTGACGAAGTGGATGTGCCCCAGCACCGGCAGGTGGAAGTCGAGCAGCGCGCTCTGCAGGAACTCGCCGCCGAGCGGCATCGCGACCACGCCGGTGCCGACCGCGACGAACAGGCCGGCACCGAGCACCACACCGGCGTCGACGGGTGCGGCGCCGTTGAGCTCCGTGCGCCCGCCCGCCAGGTACCGCACGGCCAGCGCGAGACCGGCGACCAGGCCGGCGGCGAACCCGCCACCGGGGGCGTTGTGACCGCTGAACAGCAGGTAGACGGAGAACAGCACGATGGCGTGGAACAGCAGCCGGGTGACCACCTGGAGGACGACCGACTGGGCGCGGGTGGTGGCGCCGGTGGTCAGCCAGCGTGGTCTGCCGGACTCCGCCCGGCCGCCGCCGGGGATCTCACCTCGCCGGTGCAGATCGGTCGCGCGCCGGAAGATCAGGCTGGCCACGCCGGTGGCGGCCACCACCAGCACGGCGACCTCACCCATCGTGTCCCAGGCCCGGATGTCGACCAGGGCCACGTTGACCACGTTCTTGCCACCGCCGTACGAGACGGCCTCGTCGGGGAAGGCCACGGAGACCGGGACGGCCTGCCGGGCGCTCGTCGCGACGTACGCCATGCCGGCGGTGACCGCACCGACGGCGACGCCGATGGTGACCCGACCGCGCCGGCTGGCCCGGATCGGCCGCTCGGAGAACTTCACCGGCAGGCGGCGCAGCACCAGCACGAACATCACGATGGTGACGGTCTCCACCAGGAACTGGGTCAGGGCCAGGTCGGGTGCGCCGTGCAGGACGAACAGCAGCGCGGTGCCGTAACCGGCGACGCCGACCAGGATCATCGCGGTGAGCCGGCGCAGGGCACGGGCTGCCATCACGGCCGCCACCACCACCGCGGCGCCGGCCACCGCCTGCAACGGGGTGTCCCAGACGCGGAACTCCCCCGGCCAGGGCATGCCGATCAGCAGCGCCCCGCCCGGCAGGAGGACCAGCATCACCAGGATGACGCCCAGATAGAACGGCAGCGAGCCGCGCTGGGTGGCGCCGGTCAGCTCCACCGCCAGCCGGTCGACGGCGCCGACGACCCGGGTGTAGGCGGCGGCCCCGTCGAAGGGCAGCCGCAGCGTGGCGGGTATCCGGTCGCGGCGCAGCAGGTGGAACAGCAGCGCACCACCGGCCACCGCCAGCACCGACAGGCCCAGCGCCGGGGTCGGGCCGTGCCACAGCGCCAGGTGGTATCCCGGCTCGGCGCTGGGATACCGCTCGGCGTACGGGGCGAGCAGGCGGTCCACCGCCGGGGCGAACAGTCCGGCGGCGACGCCCGCGAGCGCGAGCACGGCCGCCGGAGCGAGGAACGGCCAGGTCACCGGCCCGGCCTCGGTGGGCCGGGTGCCGGCCTTGCCGGCGAAGGCGCCCCAGAGGAAACGCAGCGTGTACGCGACGGTGAGCGCCGAGCCGAGCAGCACGCCGGCCAGCACCGCCAGTTCGGTGGCGCCGCCGTGCAGCAGCGCCTCGACGGCGGCCTCCTTCGCGACGAACCCGGCCATCGGTGGCAGGCCGGCCATCGAGGCCGCCGCGAGCCCGGCCACCACCGCCAGGGCCGGCGCCCGGCGGCCGAGGCCAGCCAGCTCGCGCAGATCCCGGGTGCCGGTGGCATGGTCGATGACCCCGACGGTGAGGAAGAGGGTGGCCTTGAACAGGGCGTGTGCCAGCAGCATGGCCACGCCGGCCAGCGCGGTGTCCCGGGTGCCGCCGCCGAGGATCACCATCAGCAGGCCGAGTTGGCTGACCGTGCCGTAGGCCAGCAGCAACTTGAGGTCGACCTGACGCAGCGCGGCCCAGCCGCCGAGGAACATGGTGACCAGGCCGGCGGCCAGCAGCACCGGCCGCCACGGTGCGCTGCCGGCGAGCGCCGGCCCCATCAGGGCGACCAGGAACACGCCGCCCTTCACCATCGCGGCGGCGTGCAGGTAGGCGCTGACCGGCGTCGGCGCCGCCATCGCCCCCGGCAACCAGAAGCTGAACGGGAAGATCGCCGACTTGCTCAGCGCGCCCAGCAGGATCAGCACCACGGCGACGGCGAGGTAGCCGCCACCGGGCAGGTTCCCGGCGATCTCGGACCATCGGTAGCTGCCGGCGTGCTGGCCGAGCATCACGAAGCCGGCGAGCATCGCCAGCCCGCCCAGCGTCGTCACCAGCAGCGCCTGCATGGCCGCCCGCCGGCTGGCCCGCTTCGCCGGGTCGCTGCCGATCAGCAGGTAGGAGAAGACGGTGGTCAGCTCCCAGAACACGTACAGCAGCAGCAGGTCGTCGGAGACCACCAGGCCGAGCATCGCGCCGGCGAAGGCGACGAAGACGGCGGCGAAGCGGCCCAGCCCGGCATCGTCGTTGCGGAAGTAGCGGGCGCTGTAGGCCAGCACCAGCGCACCGACGCCGCCGACCAGGGCGACCATCAGCCAGGACAGCGTGCCCATCCGCAGGGCGAGTTCCAGGCCGAGTTGCGGCACCCACGGCACCGTCTCGACGACCGGGTCGCCGGAGCGGACCCCGGCGGTCTGCGTGAGCGCCCAGACCAGCGTCGCGCCGGGTGCCAGCGCCACCAGGTAGAGGGCGTTGCGTCCACAGAGCCGCACCAGTGCCGGGGCGATCACGGCTGTCAGCGCATGGACCGCCACCAGTGCCAGCACGCACCCCTCCCCAGAGATCATCAGCCGGTGTAACGACCCTATCCGGCAGCGGCCGTCATCCGCATCCGTGGTGATCCTGGCCGAACGCGGACGCCGTGCCGGCGCGGCTCAGCCGGCGTCAGTTGCCGCCGACGCGGCGCAGTCGCCCGTCGTCGCGGTCGATGCGCAGTTCCCGTTCGAGTTCGACGACGAGCGTTCGCAGGTCGTCCAGGCGTTGGCTGATCGCGATCCGGTCCACCTCGTCCGGTGTCCCGTCGCCGTCGGAGTCGTACCCGGAGGCCAGGCCCTCGGTCATCTCCAGCCGGCGCACCTCCTCCATCGAGTTGACGAAGACCGCGATCAGAATGTTGAGCAAAAGATTGACGGTTATCACCACAAAGCTGCCGTAGTACAGCACCGTCCACGGGGACAACTCCATCCCCTGCGCGACGAGTTCCGGCAGCGTCTCCAGGGACAACAGCACGAACAGCGTCAGCAGGGAGCGTCCGATGTCCCCGTACTCCTCGGGATACGCCTCGCCGAAGATCAGCCAACCGGCCATGCCGTAGACGTAGAGCGTCACCACGGCCAGGGCGAAGAAGCCGCCGATGCCGGGCAGGCTGCGCCACAACGCGGAGACGATCGTCCGCAGCCCGGGCGAGAACCGCACCAGCCGTACCATCCGCAGCACCCGGACGACGCGCAGCAGCGCCGAGTCGCCGTGCAGGCCGGGGACGAAGATCGCGACGATCACCAGGAAGTCGAAGACGTTCCACCTCTGCCGGAAGAAGTCCTGCGGGCGGCGGCCGTAGGCCAGCAGCCGGACGGCGATCTCGACGACGAAGACCGCCCGGAACCCCCACTCCAGCGGGCGCAGCGCGGCACCGACCGGGCCCAGGTCGGGATAGGTCTCCAGGCCGAGGACCACGCCGTTGGCGAGGATGACCACGACGATCGCGATCTCGAACGTGCGGGAAGCGGCGAGCCGGGCGCAGTGCTGGACCAGCCGCTGACCACGTAGGGAGTGGGCCGGTCCGCCCCGCTGGGCCGGCACTGGCGGACCACTCACCGCGCGGCCGGCCCCGCTGCGCGCAGCGGGGCCGGCGGGGTAACCCACCGTGCGTCGTCGGTGCGCTGACGTACGGCCATCATGGGCGACAGACTACGGGTCGGTGCCGGCGGGCCTCAGCCGCCCAGCCGGCGCACCATGTTCATGATCGTCTCTACCTGGGCGCCGCCCTTGATCGGGTAGTTGGTGGCACCGAGGTAGCCCCACCAGTCCCAGCAGCCGTTCGGATTGCTCGCCGCCGTGACGGCCTGGGGGTACAGCACGATCGTGGCGTTCGTGTCGGCGTACTGGTTGAGGTTGGCCCGGTCCACGAAGGCGGTGCCGACCCGGCTGTGACCCTGTAGGCAGCCGTGCAGCGCCACCAGCAGTCGACAGGCAGCCCCGGACGCGCAGGAGGCCGGGACGTAGGCGAACCCGTTGGCGTCCATGCTCAGCGCGTTGGCCCAGCCGCCCACGGCGAAGCTGTGCTGGCTGAACCGCACCAGCGTGCCGCCGAGCGGCCCGGTGTTCGGCGGCTGCACCGAGCCGAACATCTTGCGCAGGAACGTGTGCTGCGGGTCGGTGCCGCAGTTGTTGAGGTACGGCGCGGCCGTGGCCGAGCAGCCCGACGTCCCGTAGGGCGTGACCCAGCCGTGCCCGGCGGGGGATCCGCTGTCGTACTGGACGCTGGCGCCGAAGTGTCGCTGGTAGCGGACCAGGTCGTCGCTGACCGACCGCTTCACGGTGGTGTCCGCGCCACCGTGGAAGACGTAGACCGGCTCGCCGGACAACCCGCTGACCGGGTCGACCCACCCGTACCCGGCCCAGGTGCGGGTGTAGGTCTGTAGGGCGCTCAGGTACGTGGGATAGATGTTGTCGCCGCAGCCGTACAGCGCCTGGACGACGTTGTTCTGGGCGCAGTAGTAGGGACCGGCGGCGAACAGCGCCGCGCCCCTGATCCGCTGCGAGTAGGCCACCTGGAGTTGGGTGGCCAGGTAGGCGCCGGAGGAGACGCCGGCGACGTACACGCCCGAGACGCGGTACGTCGACAGGGTCCCCGACACGGGAGTCTTGGTATGCGGGTCGGTGGCGGCGTACGCGGGTGCCGCCGGAGTCAGCAGCAGGACGGCGACGGCGGCGGCGAGCAGCCGCAGGAGAGGTTTGATCATGACGCTCCCTGGGTCCGGTGAGCGCCGGCGGTGGTGTCGGCGTGCCGCGACGTTAACGTGAGCCGTGTCACCGACGACATGAGCGCATCCCACACGTCACCGGTGCGCACAGTGGTGCCGGTCACTGTCGACCACGTCGACGCCGACGCCATACGTCGACGCCGACGCCATACGTCGATGCCGACGCCGATGCCGTACGCGGCGGCCAGGCGTCGAGCACCTCGCCCGGGTAACCGCGCACAGCCCGTCCCGTCCAGACGAGATCTTGGACAGTACCTGTTAGCAGGTAACAGGAAATGTCCAAGATCTCATGTTCCTGTTCCAGCCAGCGGGACGGGAGATTCCGGAGGTTCATGCGCTTCTGGCGTCCACCGCCACCTCCGGCAGGTCGGCCACCTCGGCGGACCACAACCCCTGCTCCCGGCTCACCGGAACCCCTCTGATTGCGACTGCCGCACGGGAAAGAAGATCGCCACCGGGCCGGTCGATCCATCGACGACCGCGGGCTTGGTGCCACCACTGCTGGACCGGCCCGGTTTCGGTTCGGCCGACCATCCCCCGGGCGGATCTCGCCGCCGGCTGGATGGCGTCAACCTGTTCGTCAGGGCGTTGAAACCACTTCCATCGGGGCACTGCCGCACCTCCCGTGCAGACGACTATCAGGGCCGCTACCAGCCACGATGGGTGGTGGGCAGCGCAGAATGCAACGTCTCACGCCGAATTTTGGGCCGAGAGATTGACGATGTGTCGGCTGGCCCGAAATGCTGTTCCAAGTGAGACACCGGGGTACGCCGAACCGAGACGAGGTGCGATGACCGACATCGGATCTTCAGTGCCCCGGCGACAACTCGGCCGCCTGCTCAGACAGGAAGAGGCCGGCATCAATCTCGAAGCTGCTGCGGAAGCCCTGGAGTGGTCCCGGGCGAAGATGTACCGCCTGGAGAGTGGACAGACCTCGCTGCGCACTCACGATGTCACCCTGATGTGCCAGCACTACGGCACCTCGGCCGAGCTGACCGAGGTGATGGTGTCGCTCGCCAGGGAGAGCAAGGCACGCGGCTGGTGGCACAGCTACGGCGAGGCGATCCCGGCATGGTTCGAGTTGTACGTAGGGCTGGAGGCAGCGGCGAGGCGCGTGCGTCACTACGAGCCGAACGTCGTTCCCGGCCTACTCCAGACACCGGACTACGCGGCCACCATCTTCGGCGGCAAGCCTCGTACGCCTCACGAGGTGGCGCAGAAGGTTGCCCTCAGGTTGGAGCGACAGAAGCTGTTGACCCGGCGCAGACCAGCAGCACCGATCCTTGAGGTGATCATCGACGAAGCGGTCGTTCGCAGGCCCATCCACGATCGTACGAGGCAGCGTGGTCGGCGCTCTGGGGCCTTGCCCTGGATGAGCGTGCGTCGGAGGATCTAGTCAGTGACGTGATCAAGGAGAGCTACGATGAGCGAGATGCCCGATAGGCGGTGGCGCAAGAGCAGCCGCAGCAACGAAGGTGCCTGCGTCGAGGTGGCGGACAACATACCGAGTGTGGTTGGCGTGCGGGACAGCAAGGACATCGACGGCCCGGCGTTGTCGTTCGGTCCGTCCACATGGCGCTCCTTCGTCGAGTCGGTCAAGCTTGACGGGCTGCGCTGACCCCGCCCCACACCTGGAGGGGCCGGCGGCTCGCGCCGTCGGCCGTCAGCGGGCCAGCCCCGGCGGGCAGCCGGGACGTCCTCGGGATCGAGGTCGTCCCGGCAGACGCCATCAGGTGCGGTCAGCCGGTCGAGGAGCGGGCGACCGGCAGGTCGAAGTAGGTGTCGGGCCAGGGCTCATCGCGGTAGCGGAAGTGCCACCATTCCCGGTCGTAGCCGACGAACCCGCCGTCGGTCATCAGTCGCCGCAGCAGCCGCCGGTTCGCCCGCGCGGTGGCGTCGACCAGCGCCGAGTCGGTGCGCGCCAGCGGGTCGAAGCAGTCGAAGCCGGTGCCCATGTCGACGCTGTTGTCGGCGAAGCGCTGGCCACGTTCGGCGGTGCAGGCCACCAGCGGCCGACCGGGAGAGTGCCGTGGCTGCTCCGGCGCCGGCAGGTCGACCAGGGTGAGGTCGACGGTGCTGCCCCGGCTGTGTGCGCTCGGTGAACCGAGGTACCCGAGATCGAACAGCTCCGACTTCGCCACCCGGGGGTAGAACTCGGCCTTCATCGCGTCCTGCCCTGGCTGGCGAGCCCAGCGGAGGAAGTCGTCGGTGGCTCGCTGCGGGCGGTAGCAGTCGTACACCTTGAGGCTGCGACCGGCGGCCAGCGCGGCGTCCTGCACGCCGCGCAGCGCCGCAGCGGCCCGACTGGTGAGCAGGCACAGTGGCTCCGGGTAGCCGTCCACCGGTCGGCCGACGAAGTTGTGCGCGGTGGCGTACCGGATGTCGGTGAGGATGCGCCGATCCAGATCGGACAGCGTCACGAAGCCGGGTCGCGGCGGTGCCGGCGACGGCTGGGGCGGCTGCGGTGGTGCCCGCCCACATCCGGCCACCACCAGCGTGACCAGGAGGCCCACGCCCAGCGTCTGCACCCGGCCCCGCCCGGCCGGTGACGGCCGGGGGTCGCCGGAGAGCCCGTGCGGCGGATCCGTCGCCACCGTCATGGTCGGTGTGCGGTCACCCGGTGCGGGACGGGTTTCCCGTCCTGGCGGTGCGCAGCGACCGGCGGCGGCCGAGCAGACCGACGGTGAGCAGGGTCAGGCCGGCGGCGAGGCCGAGCAGGGAGGCCGACCGGAGCGGGCCGGTGAAGGCCCGCCGGTCGGACGCCTCCGCGCCAGACGCACCGCCGGGCAGCGCCAGCGGCGCGGCGGAGGTGGGCGGCACCGAGGCGGTGGCGGCGCCGGGACGCACCAGCACCCCGACCGAGGCGTCCCGGGGCAGCGTGAACCCCCAGTCGAGCAGGGCGGCCCCCTGCTGCCACCCCCGCTGGTCGATCACGTCCGCGCCGAGCAGCGTGACGACGAGCCGACGCCCGCCGCGCTGGGCGGCGCCGACGTAGGTGTGCCGGGCCAGGTCGGTGTAGCCGGTCTTGCCGCCCAGCGCGCCGGGATAGTGGTACAGCAGCTGGTTGTCGTTGTCGATGGTGAAGCCCTTGGTGCGCTGCCTCGGCTGGGCCGGGATGGTCGCCTTCCGGGTGGCGACGTAGCGGCGGAAGCGGGCGTCGGCGAAGCAGGCCCGGGTGATCAGGGCCAGGTCGTAGGCGCTGGTGAACTGCCCCGGACCGTCCAGGCCGGAGGCGGTCGCCGCGTGGGTCTGGTACGCGCCGAGCAGCCGGGCCTGCTCGTTCATCGCCCGCAGCCCGCCGGCCAGGCCGTCCGCGCCGCCACCGAGGCGGGCCAGCGCGTTCGCCACCTCGTTGCCCGAGCGCAGCAACAGCCCCAACCAGAGGGTCTCCACCCGGTACCGGCCGCCCTCGACCAGCCCCACGGCCGAACTGCCCGGCTCGATGTCCAGGTCACCGGCGGTGACGGTGACGATGTCGGCCGGGTCCAGCCGCGGCAGCATGGTCGCGGCGAGCAGCAGCTTCTGCACGCTGGCCGGGGTGGCGTACTCGTGCGGGCCGCAGCCACCCAGCACCTCCCCGCTGTCCAGATCCGCCACCAGCCACGAGGTCGCGGCCACCTTCGGCGGCGCCGCCACGCCCGGCGGCACGACCAGCCCGGACGTCGCCAGCCGGGCCCCGCCCACGGCCCGCTGCACCGGATCCGGGGAGGGCGTCACCGGCGGCGTGGGACCGGGGGCGGGCGGTGCCGGGCGCGGACACGGCAGCGGTGCCGCCGCGGTGGCACCGGTGGCGGGCACCGGTGGCGACGCCAGCAGTGCGGCGGCGACGGCGACGGCCAGGCCAGTAACTCTCACAATCAGCGACACTATCGGGTGAATTCCGACCCGGTCCGGCAAATCGACCAGCGCGGAGGTCGCCCTGCCTACCTGGCCCCTGGTCCGGAAACGGCCCTTCCTGGATCTCGAAGCCCTTGCCGCGCAGCGTCCGCTGCGCCGGGATCCGGGCCCGCTCGGTGAGCGCGTACCGGCGGAAGGTCGGATCGGCGAAACAGGCCCGGGCGATCAGCGCCAGGTCGTACGCGCTGGTGAACTGCCCCGGGCCATCCAGCCCCGACGGGGTGACCGCATGGGTCTGGTACGCGCCGAGCCGGCGGGCCTGCTCGTTCATCACCCGCACCCCGCCGGCCGCCCCGTCCGGCCCGCCGCCGAGACGCGCCAGGGCGGTGGCCGCCTCGTTGCCGGACCGCATCAGCAGCCCCAGCCAGAGGGTCTCCACCCGGTACCGGCCGCCGGGCAGCAACCCGACCGCCGAACTGCCGGCCGCGATGTCCAGATCCTCCCGGTCGACCGTGACGACCTGGTCGGGATCGAGCCGTGGCCGCATGGTCGCCGCGAGCAGCAGCTTCTGCACGCTGGCCGGGGTGGCGTACTCGTGCGGGCCGCAGCCACCCAGCACCTCCCCGCTGTCCAGATCCGCCACCAGCCACGAGGTCGCGGCCACCTTCGGCGGCAGCGGCACCCCTGGCGGCACGACCAGCCCGGTGGTGGCGAGGGCGTCGCCACCAACGACCCGGTGCTCCGGTACGGACGGCGGCGGAGTCGGCCGTGAGCCGAACCCGATGTCCGACACCGGCGGGCGGCGACGCCCGGCCGGCACGGACGGGCGTCTGCGCGGTTGACCACAAATGGTTGACCGGGAGGGCACCCGCCGACTAGAACCGCAGCAACGCTCGCCCGGATCCGCCGGCGGCGGTCGCGAGGTGGTGGCCGTGGCTCTGATCTCCTACGACGAAACCGAGGCCGCCGCGTTCGCCGCCAGCCGCGAGCTGGCGCACGGCGGCCTGCTCCGCTGGCGGTACGCCGTCCAGCAGCACCTGCGCCCCCGGGCCGGGGCGACCCTGCTGGACCTGGGCGCCGGCACCGGCGCGTGGGCCGGCGCGTTCGCGCAGTGGTACGGCATTCGCGTCCTCGCCGTGGAACCGGCCCCGGCGATGCGCGAGCGCTGTGCGCATCGGCCGCTGCTCGCCGGGGACGCCGCCACACTGCCGCTGGCGTCGTCCAGTGTGGATGGTGCCTGGCTGTCGACGATGGTCCATCACGTGGCGGACCTCGACGCCATGGCACACGAGCTGCGCCGGGTGCTCCGGCCCGGTGCCCCGGTGCTCGTCCGATCCCCCTTCCCCGGGCGACACCGACGCATCGCCCTGTTCCACTGGTTTCCCGAAGCGGTCCGGGTGCTCCGGACGTACCCCGGCCTGGCCCGGGTCCGTGCCGCCTTCGCCGGGGCCGGCTTTCCGGTGAGCACCGTCGAGCCGGTCGCGCAGACCACCGCCGCGTCGATGGCCGAGTACGCCGACCGGATGGACCGGCGGGCGCACACCCCGCTGCAACTGATCACCGACGCCGAGTACGCGGCCGGCATGGCCCGGCTGCGGGCGGCCGTCGCCACCGAAGACGGGCCGGTCGTCGACTATCTCGACCTGCTGGTGCTGCGCTGAGCGAATCGGTCGCCCGGATGGTGCAGGTTGTCGTGCGCCGGCGCCTCCCGGTCAGGCGTACACCGACGTCTCCCGGTCATGACCGCCCCAGCTGCTCGGGCAGGCGGCGCAGCCACCGGCGCTGCCAGGGAGTCTCCACCGCCCCGGGCCGGTACGCGGCACGCACCCAGTCCACCGCCCGCTCGGCAGGCAGCCCGTCGAGGATCGCGAGCGCCGCCAGGGCGGTGCCGGTCCGGCCCGTCCCGCCCCGGCAGGTCACCTCCACGCGCTGGCCCGCGTAGCCACGCCGCAGCGCTTCACGCAGCGCGTCCACGGCGTCGGCCCGGTCCACCGGTACCCAGAAGTCCGGCCACCGGACCCGCCGGTAGGTCCAGGTCGGCGCCGGCCCGGGCGCCAGCAGAAGGCTGAAGTCCGCCGGTGAGGCCGGGCCCGCGATCCGCCGCCCACGCACCCGTACGCCACCGGGCAACTCCACCAAACCGGTCCCATCCGACCAACCGACCCTGACTCCCACCCGTCCGGTCTCCCCTCGCCCAACCACTCCCCTACCTCGCCCACAACCAGGCCGCGATCTTGGACAGTTCCCGTTAGCTGCTAACAGGAACTGTCCAAGATCGCCGCGCACGATCCCGCCATCTCCGAGCAGCGGACCGAGCGTGGTCCAGAAGCGCGACGAAACCGGCCAGCGGCAGGATCACCTCGCTCGGGATCGGCGGGAACAGGTTCTCCAGCGCCACGGCCAGCCCGGTGCCCGGGCCACCGAGCCGCTCCACCAGGTCGGTGTCCAGGCCGACCAGGCCGTCGTCCGGCGGTGCGGACTGACCGAGGAGAGGCGGTACGTCCCGGGCGTGCGTCATGCCCGAAACGCTACGAGTCGCACCGGGGAGACGCTCCACCGGCCGTCGACTTTCCGGCCGTACGAGCCGTAGGCTGCGCGGGTGGCAGGAGAGTTCGCGCGTGGCCCGCTGACGCTCGCCGTCGCCCAACCGCTCTGCCTGGCGTACGACGTGGCGGCGAACGTGGCGGCGCACGCCTCGCTGGTCCGCGCCGCGGCGGCCCGGGTGGTGGTCTTCCCGGAACTCTCCCTGACCGGTTACGAACTCGACGCCGCACCGGTCGACCCGTCGGACCCACGGCTGGCGCCACTGGTCGACGCGTGTGCCGAGGTCGGCGCGCTCGCGCTGGCCGGCGCGCCGGTGGCCGGCGAGCACATCGCCACACTCGCCGTCGACGGCGCCGGGGCTCGGGTGGCGTACCGCAAGATGTGGCTCGGCGCGGTCGAGGCCCGCCGGTTCACGCCGGGGCCGGCACCGGCGGTGCTGGAGGTCGACGGCTGGCGGCTGGGATTGGCGATCTGCAAGGACACCGGCGTCGCGGAACACGCGGCGCGCACCTGCGCCCTGGGCGTCGACGGGTACCTGGCGTCGATCGTCGATTCGGCGGCCGAGGCGGCGGTGCCGGACGAACGGGCGTTTCGGATCTCCACCACGCACCGGGTGGTCGTCGCGGTCGCCAGCTTCGCCGGGTCGACCGGCGGCGGCTATTCGGAGGCGGCCGGGCGCTCGGCGGTCTGGGCGCCGGACGGTTCCGTCCTCGCCCGCGCCGGGACGGTGCCGGGCGAGTTCGTGCGGGTGGCGCTGTGACCTGATCCGGTCAGCCGTCCCGGCCGGCCGGCGTCACCTCGAGCCGATCGAGCAGGTCGTCCAGACGGCCGGCGAAGTCGGCGGGAAGCCGACCGCGTTCCACCTCGTCGTCCAGGCGGTCGCGTAGGTCGTCGAGCCGCTTCTCGTGGTCCTTCGGCCGGCTCCCGGCCAGGTCGGTCAGCTCCTTGCGCAGCCGGTCGGCGGTCTTACCGTCGATCTCGCCGGTGAGCTGCGCCGCGGCGAGCATCGCGATGAGTTCGGTCGCCGTCTGCCGCAGGCTCACCGGTTGCGGCCGGACAGCCGATGGCGTGGCGTCGGGCGTGGGCGTGGGCTTGGTGGCCGCCGGCGGGGTCGCCGAGGCGGTGGTGGGCGCGGCTGCCGGTTGCCCGCCGCCCTGGTCGCCGAGGGCGAGCGCCGCGCCCAGGCCCACGAGCAGCGCCAGGCCGGCCGCGATCAGCGCACCCGCCGGAGGGCCGGCCCGCCGCGGCCGGCCCGACCGCCGGCGGGGCGTCGAGCCGGAGCGGGCGGGGCCGCGGAACGGTGCCGGCCGCCGTCCGGGGATCGGACCGGCACCGGCGGGACCGCGAGGCGGGGCCGCCGGCACGGGCCGCGGCCCGCCGGTGAACGCCGCCGCCGGCCACCCGGCGACGCCCTCCACCAGGGTCGGCGGGTGATCGGGAAGCGCCCGGGTCGCGGCGTCCGCGTCGTGACCGGTGCCGGAAGCGGCCGTGCCGGTGGTCGGTAGGTCGCTGCCGGACGCCACCGGCCCGGCGACGGCACGGAACCGGGCGGCCAGTTGCCCGGCGGTGGGGCGCCGCGCCGGGTCGGGGTCGAGGCAGGCCAGCACCAGCCCGGCGAGGTCGGCCGGCAGGCCCGGCACCCGAGGGCGCGGTACGGCCGGGCGGCTCGCGTGCACCACGACCGCGTCCTCCCAGCTGCGCACGGGCAGCGGAACGGCACCGGTGAGGGTGCGGTACAGCAGCGCGCCGAGGGCGTACACGTCGCCGGCCGGATTCGGCGCGTCGGCACTGAGCCGTTCCGGCGCGAGGTAGGCGGGTGTACCCATCATGGGTCCGCCGGCCGGTGGACCGGACCCGGCGGGCGGCGACCCGACGGGCGCGGCGATGCCGAAGTCGAGCACCTTGGCACCGCTGTCGGTGAGCATGACGTTGCCGGGTTTGATGTCGCGGTGCACCACGTCGAGGCGGTGCGCGGCGGCCAGCGCGGCGGCCACCTCGGCGGCCATCCGGAAGGCCGGCCGCCAGGCCAGCGGCCCGTCGGCCAGCCGGTCGGCCAGGTTCTGCCCGTCGACCAGCTCCATCACCAGGTACGGCACGACCGTGCCGCCGGCCAGGGCCGCCTCGCCGTAGTCGTAGACCTGGGTGACGTGCGGGTGGGCCAGGCGCGCCGCGGCGCGGGCCTCCCGCCGGATGGTGGCCCGCAGCTGCGGATCGACGGCGGAGGTGCCGGCGAGGATCTTCACCGCGACCGACCGGCCGAGGACCTCGTCGTCGGCGCGCCACACCTCGGACATTCCGCCGAGGCCGATGCGCTCGTGCAGCACGTAGCGGTCGTGTAACCGCAGGCTGGGGGTGAACGGCGACATGATTCCCCAGTCTGCCTGGTTTCCCGCCCGTCGCACCACCCGCTGGTCAGGATCGGGCGGGTGGTGCGGACCTGGGCCCTACGGCCGGCAGGTGGTGGGGGCGGGCGCGGGCGCCGGTTGGATCTGGTCGGCGAGCCGGCGCAGTGCCCCGGCAGCGAGCCGACGGGTGCCCACGAGCCACGCCGAGGGTGGTGCGTCGGGGCGGACCGGAGCGTCCGGCCGGGCGGACATGACGTGTCGGTTGACAGCGTCGACGGCGAGAACGAAGCCGGTGGGCGATTCCATGGTCAACTCCTCGGAGCCGGTCCGGAGCTGCTCCGGACGACGAGCGTGGTGGGCAGCAGGACCTGACCCGCGGCGGCGTCCACGGGCGGGTCGAACAGCAGGGTGGCGGCGCTGCGCCCTTCGCCTCGCCGGGCTGGCGGACGGTGGTCAGGCCGGCCGGCGCCGCCTCGGCGACGTCGTCGAAGCCGGTCACCGAGACGTCGCGACCCGTCTCGTCCGCAGCGCGCAGGACGTCGAGCGTGCCGAGGGCGAGGACGTCGGAGCAGGCCAGCACCGCGGTGGGCGGCTCGGGCAGGGTCGGCAGCGACCGGACGGCCGCGGCGCCGGCGGCGCGGGTGTTGTCGCCGGCGGTGAGCACGGTCAGCTCGGGCCAGGCGACGCCGGCCGCCGCGAAGGCGTCCGCGAAGCCGGCCAGGCGGTCACGGGTGGTGGGATGCGGCACGTCGGTCACGTCGGCCACCCGCAGCGGCCCGGTCGGGGCGCCGGGCAGGACGTCGTGGCCGAGCAGGGCGACCCGCCGGTGGCCGAGTGCGGTCAGGTGCGCCGCGGCCGAACGGGCGGCGGCCCGCTCGTCGATGCCGACCCAGCGGTCGCCCGCGCGGGGACGCGACGAGGTGGTGACGAAGGGCAGCCCCCGGCCGCGGATCGCGTCGAGGATTCCCTCCTCGTCGCCGGCGCAGTAGACGCAGAACCCGTCGACGGCGGCGTTGTCCACCGCCTTCCGCGCGCCGGCCGGGTCAGCGGGCAGCGGCACGAGCAGCAGGTTGCTGTCGTGCCGCTCGGCCGCCTCGGCGACCCCGGTGAGAAACCGGACCGCGAAGGGGTCGGTGAACGCGTAGGACAGCCGTGAGGTGAACAGCACCCCGATGGCGTCGACGAAGCCCCGCCGCAACGACCGGGCGGTCGGGTCGGGCCCCGGATAGCCCATCTGCCGCGCGGTCTCCAGGATGCGCTGGCGCAGCTGTGGCGAGAGTTGGTCGGGGCGGCCGTAGGCGTTGGAAACGGTGCTGCGCGAGACACCGACCGCCTCGGCCACGGCGCGCAGGGTCGGCTTCACCGGCCACCTCCTCCTGGATCGATCCAGAACTGAATCGATCCAGAGATTAGCCGCACGGCCGGACGGATGTCAACGCAAAGGCCGGCCTGAGGCGGGGGTCGGAGTCCTCGGTCGAGCCGAGGCGGAGTCAAGGCCGGGTCCGGCAAAGCGGTCAGCGCCGCAACCGCTCAGCGGGGGTCGAGGTCGGCGATGATCCCTTCGAGGATCTCCGGCGTCCGCTCCGGCGGCTCGGCCTCGACACAGAGCCGCTCCATGGCCACCGCGTAGAAGTCGAGATCCTCGCGCTTGTCCAGGTAGATCGCGCTGGTCAACTGCTCGATGTAGACGATGTCGGGCAGGTCCTGGTCGCCGAAGCGCAGGATGGTGAAGGCGCCACCGGCGGCGGCGTGCCCACCGGCGGCGAACGGGATCACCTGCACCCGGACGTCCGGGTTCCGCGTCGCCTGTAGCAGGGCCTCCAGCTGGCCGCGCATCACCCCGGGACCGCCGATCGGGCGGCGCAGCGCCGCCTCGTCGACCACCGCCCACAACCGCGGCGGGCGTGGCCGGCGCAGCAGATCCTGGCGCCGCATCCGCAGATCCACCCGACGGTCGATCTCCGCGGGACCGGCTCCGCCATGACCGAGCAGCACCACGGCCCGGGCGTACTCCCGGGTCTGTAGCAGGCCGGGGACGAACTGGACCTCATAGCTACGGATGAGCGCGGCGGCGGCCTCCAGGCCGAGGTACGACTGGAACCACGGCGGCAGGACATCGCCGTAGCGGTGCCACCAGCCCGGGTTGTTCGCGTCCCGGGCCAGCTTGAGCATCGCGGCACGTTCCTGCTCGGCGGTGACCCCGTAGAGGGTGAGCAGGTCGGCGACGTCGCGTTCCTTGAACCCGACCCGACCCAGTTCCATCCGGCTGATCTTCGACTCGGAGGACCGGATCTCCCAGCCGGCGCTCTCCCGGGTCACCCCCCGCGACTCCCGCAGCCGCCGCAACTGCGCGCCCAGCAGCATTCGCAGCACGGTCGGGCCCGCTGCCGGGCCCTCCTCGGCAGAAACCATGGTCACCTGCCGTCCTCCGCATGCTGTCGGTGGCCGAACCGGTGGACCGGGTCGACCGACGTGTAAGCATGCCATGAACCATCAGTGAGGTGAACTGCCATCCCGGGCGGGACTAATCCCGTCCATGGGATCCGGGATCAGCCGATCAGGTGATCGAAGTCACCATCCCGGGCGCCGAGCAGGAACGCCACGATCTCGTCCATGGTGTAGATCAGCGCCGGCCCGTCGGGGTGCCGGGAGTTGCGCACCGCGATGCCCGCTCCCCCCGGCAGTTCCGCCAGCTCGACACAGTTCCCGCTGGGGTTGCTGCGCCGGCTCTTCTGCCAGGCGAGAGGAGGCAACTGGTTGACGAAAACGCCGTTCGGCGGCTGCTGCATGGGGGCGTGTTCTCTCCGGTAGGCGCCGGTGCCGTGGGAGGAGCGGTAGCCGCAAGAGGGGCGGCGTCGGCTCATTCTGCACGTGCATCTGCTATTGCATCTGCAATGGACAGCGAGCATGATAACCCACGTGCGCCGTGCGCACCCGGTCACGTTCTGTACCGCAAACCTGGCCACCATCAGGGGAAACGAGGTGTCTGGCGGCGCCCGCCGGTTGGTACTGGGCACGCGCCGCGGCGAAGGGAGATGTTGGTGCCGGATCCGCTGACCGTCGCATCCGGTATCTGCGCCGCGGGGGCTCTGCTCTCCTCCTGGCAGTTGGGACGCCGGGCCGTGCGGGCCGAGGCCGAGATCGGGCGCCTCCAGGCCGAACTCACCGCCGAGCGGCACGCCGCCAGCCACGATCCGCTGACCGGTCTGCCCAACCGGCGCGCCTTCTACCGGCTGGCCGCGACGCTGCTCACCGACTGTTCCGGCCGGCCCCTGGTCGCGGTGATCCTGGATCTGGACGACTTCAAGCAGATCAACGACCGGTACGGGCACGCGGCGGGCGACCAGGTGCTGATCAGCGTCGCCGAACGGCTGGCCACCTTCGCGGGCGACAACCTGGTGGCCCGGCTCGGCGGTGACGAGTTCGCCGGGCTGCTGGCCAGTCCCACCCTGGACCGCCGGTGGATCGAGCACGCCACCCGGCGGCTGTGCGACATGCTCGCCGCGCCGATCCCGCTGGGCACGATGACGCTGCGGGTCACCGCCTCGGTCGGCCTGGCACCGGTGCACGGCAGCCAGCTCACCGAGGCACTGAACCGCGCCGACGCGGCAATGTACGAGGCGAAGGGGATCGGGACCACCCGGCCCGACCGGGCACTGCGCGACACCGCACACCTCGCCGAATGCTGACGCGGTCGCGGCGGGGCGCTCAGCGCCAGCCGTACCCGGCGCGCAGCGCCTGGCCCACCCGGTCGAACCGGGGCCGGTCCAGCACCGCGCCCTCGCGGCGGATGCTGTCCTCCCGCATGGTCAGCACCCGGTCCAGCCGCACCCAACTCGGGCGCCCGTCCCGGTCCCACGCACCCGGGCCGAGGGCCAGCCAGTGCCGGTCCCCGTCGCGGTCACGCTGACTGGAGAGCATCAGCCCGAACAACGTCCGGCTGTGCCGGCCCACCACCAGCACCGGCCGGTCCTTGCCCTGCCGGGGATCGTCCTCGTAGGACACCCAGGTCCAGACGATCTCGCCCGGGTCGGCCTGCCCGTCGGGCTCCGGGGCGTACGACAGCTCGCGGCGCCGCAGCGCGGTGACCTGACGCGGTCGCGCGAGCTTCGCCGGCGTCGGTCCGGCCCGCCGCGGGCTCGGGATCACCGCACCGACCCGGGCTGCCATGTTCCTGAACAGACCTGCCACGGCGGCAGCCTATCCGCTGCCGTGCACCACCCCGCCGGCAGGATCCGGCGCCGGTGGACGGATCCGCCGCGCGTTACGGCCGCGGCTCGCCCGGCCCGGCGATCGGACCGGCCGCGCCGGCGGGCAGCCGGGCGACCATCTCCTGGAACTCGCCGACGGTGACCGTCTCCCGCAGCGTCGCAAAGACCGCGGCCGTCCCCACCGCCGCCGTCTGCTCGTCCACCCCGGCCCGCTGGCCGACCCGGCGCAGGAAGTCCGCGGGCCGGCCGGAGATCCCGCGGCGCCGTCACCCAGCTCGGCCGGCAGGTACCCGGTCGGGTCGGCCGGCGGGTCGCCGGCCATCCGCTCCGCGACGGTCCGCAGCACCGCCCGCGCGACGGTGGCGGCCAGGTCGGGCGCCAGCCCGGAGCGCCGCGACACCCCGGCGACGAACAACGGAAACCCCACGGCGCGGCTTACCCCCGTCGGTGCCCGACAAACAACGCTCGTCAGGGGTCGCTCCGGCACCGAGGGCGGCACGGTCGGCCGGTGCGCCATGGGTCCGGAAACCACCGGCGGGCCGGAGCCGTCGGCTCCGGCCCGGCGGACGCGGGACACCCCGAGGTCTTCCGGCCGGCGTACGACGGCTCGCACGGCACGTCGCGCCCCCGTTTCGCACCACGTGCACGTGCTCGAAAGACCACTGGCAGCCAACGCTGCCAGAATCGAGCGATCCGGCCACAATGGTTGCCAAGTGATCGTTATCGTACGCGTACTGTTAGGAGTCTTGTCAACGCTTGATTCCAGATCGAACCCTCGTGTAAATCTGATGTTCCGCTTCGCGAGGAGTCCCGATGCCTGAGGCCCCCGACCGACCCGGCGACACCTTCGCCGAGCGCCTCGACTGGCTGTTCCGCACCACCCGGGACCCGGCCGGCAAGCCGTACAGCGTCCGGCACGTGGCCGCCGAGTTGACCCGCCGCGGCTGCAAGATCTCCCACACCCATCTGAGCAACCTCCGCCAGGGTCGGGCCCCGGATCCACGCCGGTCGGCGATGGAGGCCATCGCCGCCTTCTTCGGCCGACCGCCCGGCTTCTTCACCGGCCGCCCCGCCGGGCCGGATCCGCAGGATCTGGTCCACGCGCTGACCGACCCGCACATCAAGCAGGTGGCGATGCGGCTGGTCGACGCCCGCCTGTCACCCGAGGGCCACGCGGCCGTGGTGGCGATGATCGAGCAGGTACAACGGCTGGAGGCCGCCGCGCGCAGCCGCCGGGACGCGACGCTTGAGGGACGGGCCCCACAGTGGTGAGCATCCTGCGGGGCGCGATGATCGTGGTGACCCTGGCGTGTTGGGGCATGAGCCTGTACAAACTGCGCGACCTGGCCCGGGATCCGGGCAACCGGCCACTTCGGGCGCTGTGCCTGGCGCTGCTGGCGATCACCCTGTCGATGACGATCCAGCCGTTCATGCCCGGGATCGACCGGCTCCTCGGGGTCCTGGACGTCGCCCGACTCATCTCCAACAGCCTGTCCCTGCTCTGCGCCACCGCCGCCCAGGCGTTCCTGCTCTACCTGACCAGTGACGGCGTGCAGACCCGCCGGAGCGTGCGGCGCCGGGGCGGGGCACTGCTCGTCACCGTGGCGGCGATGGCGGCCCTGTCCGCCGTCACACCGGCCGCCGCCGGGCTGGACGACCCGCGGGTGCGCGACGGCGAGTACTACGGCGACCCCTTCGACGCGCCGTTCCTCTACGTCTACCTGGGCTACCTGGGCTGGTCGCTGGTGCAGGTGGTGATCCTGGCCGGCCGGTACGCCCGGATCGCCCACCGGCCGCTGCTGCGACTCGGGCTCCGGCTGATCGTCGGCGGCTCGTTGTGGGGCCTGGCCTACGTGTCGGCCAAACTGCTCGCCGTGGCCGTGGGCATCCTCCGGCCGGACTGGGCACTGGCCGCCGACGCGCTGGTCGTGCTCGCCTTCACCACCTCGATCCTGCTGGTGCTGATCGGGTCCACGATCCCCTCGTGGGGGCCGATGATCGGGCTCGACCGGCTCTGGGAGTGGGCGGGAGCACTGCGCGACTACCGGCGCCTGTACCCGCTGTGGCGACGCATCCACGAGGTGCTGCCGCAGATCGCGCTGCTTCCCCCGGGCAGCGGGTTGCCCGGTGCCCTCGCCGTCGCCCGGGACGCCTCGCTGCGCCGGGTCAGGATCACTGTGGAGATCCTCGACGGGTACGCGAGCCTGCGCCCCTGGATGTCGGCGAACGTCGCCGGCCACGCACAACGGGTGGCCCGCCAGCGGGGTCTCCCGGAGCAGCAGCGGGCGGCCGTCGTCGAGGCCGCCGTGGTCGGTGCGGCGCTGCGGGCGCGACGCGCCGGCGCGCCCGCCGCCGACGAGACCGCAGGCCGGCCGGATCCGCTCGCCGGCCCCGGCACCGAACTCGGCGCGGCCGACCAGGTGACCTGGCTGGCCCAAGTCGCCCGGGCGCTGTCGACGCCGCTGGTTCAGGACGATAATCGCGGGATGCGATCCCCGCACCGGAACCGCGGCGGCCCAGCCGTACGACGGTGACCCGGCCGGAAGGTAGCCCATGCCCACCGTCGTCGACCAGGACGCCCGCACCGCCGCCCACCGGCTGGCTCGGGCCAGCACCGAGGTGTTCGCGCCCGCGGTGTTCGCCGCCGTCATGCCCCTGGTCGTCGCCGTGCACAGCACCGCGCCGGCCGTGGCGGTCGGGTTCGGCTGGGGCCTGCTGGCCGTGCTGTTCTGCTCTGCCGTGCCGTACGCGATCATCTGGTGGGGCGTGCGGCGTGGTGCGCTGACCGACCACCACATCCGCGTCCGCAGCCAGCGCCGCCGTCCCCTGCTCCTCGGGTCGCTGTCCGTCCTGGTCGGCCTGACCGCGCTGGTGCTGCTCGGCGCGCCGCCGCCGCTGGTCGCCCTGGTCGTGGGAATGCTCGCCATCCTGGCCGCCATCCTCGCGGTCAACCAGGTCTGGAAGATCAGCGCCCATGCGGCGATCAGCGCCGCGTCGGTGTCCGCCCTGATCTTCGTGTTCGGCCTGGTGGCGACGCCGCTGTTGGGCGTGGTCGCGGTGGTGGGCTGGTCACGGGTCAGGCTGCGCGACCACACCGCCGCCCAGGTGGTCGCCGGCACCGTGCTCGGCCCGCTCGTCGGCGCCCCGTTCTTCGTCCTGCTCGGCTGAGCCGGCCGGGCTGACCGCGCCGGCGACCGCCGGCGCCGCGTCGTCGCCCGTCCGCGCCTCCCGCCAGCGCGCGGCCCGCACCGCGTCGATGGTGTAGCGGAGCTCCCGCGGCGCCTCCGGCCGGCCGGCCACCCGGTCGAACGGCAGCCCCCGGCCGGCGTAGTCGTAATGTGCCTTCAGCAGCCGGGTCAGCCCCGCCAGCGCTCCGACGATCTTCTTCCGGTGCCGGCCGGTGGCCTGGGCCAGGTCGTGGACGGTGAACAGCCGCCCCGGCTCGGCGGCGAGCGCGTCGAGCACCGCCGTCACCGTCCGGTGGGTGACGCTGCACCCCTGGCTGAGCCGACGCAACGCCTCGACCGTCCAGTTCGCCGGCGACGGGGGGACCGGCTCCACGCGGCGCCGGGGAACCTGACCGACCCGTCGCCGGGCGTCGAGGTCGGCCAGCAGCCGGGCCACGTGCGGGATGTACGCCAGCGGCACCGCCACCAGGACCATCCCCTCCGGCGGCGGCCCCGCGGCGTCCACCGGCAGCGGGTACGACGGCTGCGCCGGCACGTTCACGACGTCGACGGCGTTGCCGTTGCCGGGGCGGGCACGAACCGGTAGCCCAGGCCCCGCACGGTCACGATCATCGGCGCCTGGTCGCCGTCCAGCGCGAGCCGCCGGCGCAGCCGCTTGATGTGCACCGTCAGGGTGTTCGACGTGTCGTCGGAGATGCCACCCCAGACCGCGGCCAGCAGTTGCTCGCGGGTCACGGTGCGCTCCGCGTGGCTCATGAAGAAGTAGAGCAGCCGGAACTCCTTCAACGGCAGCGCCACCGTCCGCCCGTGCAGGCTCACCTCGAACGTCGCCGGGTCGACCCGCAGCCCGCCGAGCTCGATCGGTGGATCGAGGGCGCCGGCGGTCTCCGGGCGGATCGCCCGCAGGATCGGCAGCACCTCGGAGGCCCGGTACGGCCGCCGGACGCAGGCGGTGGCGCCGGCCTTGAGTGCGGCCACGGCCACCCCGCCGTCGTCGTCGCCGACCCCGACCACGGTGGGGATACCGGCCCGGCGGGCGAGCAACCGCACCAACTCGGTGCAGCTCATGGTGGCCAGCCCGGCGGCCACGACGGCCGCGTCGGGTTGCAGGGCACCGGCGGCCAGCAGGGCCTCGGCGGCGTGCGTGAAGTGGTGTCCGCGTACCCGGTGCTCGGCCAGCTGGGCGACCAGCGGCGCACCGACGCCCTCGTCGTCGTCCACCACGAGCAGCACGAAACGCCCGTCGGATCGATGGTCACCCCTGGTGGCCTCGACGAGATTGTTCATCGCACACCGGCTCCGGTTCAGGTTGAGGCCCATCGCGACGCCCTCGCGCGCGCAGGCAAGTCCGCCGTACTTCACGCACCCGTACGGTCGGTAGGCACCAGCGCCGCGCCGTCGAGCCGGGCCGCCACCCGGCGCGGCGCCGGCAGAGGGCGACACGCCGGCGGCGAACCCGGCCAAGCACGACCGACCGCCCCCGACGTCAGCCGAAGCGACCGGTGATGTAGTCCTCCGTGCGCTTGTCGGCAGGGTTGGTGAACAACTTGCCCGTCTGGGTGAACTCGACCAGCCGGCCGTGCCGCTCCTGCTGCTCGTCCACCTCGGCGGTGAAGAAGGCCGTGTAGTGGCTGACCCGGGCGGCCTGTTGCATGTTGTGCGTGACGATGACGATCGTGTAGTCGTTCGTCAGCTCGAACATCAGGTCCTCGATCTTCGCCGTGGCGATCGGGTCGAGCGCCGAACAGGGCTCGTCCATGAGGATGATCTCGGGCTTGACGGCGATCGTGCGGGCGATGCAGAGCCGCTGCTGCTGACCGCCGGACAACGACAGGCCACTGGTCTTGAGCTTGTCCTTGACCTCGTCCCAGAGCGCCGCGTCGCGCAGCGCCTTCTCTACCAGGTCGTCCATGTTGGAGACGTTCATGCCGGTCACCCGCGGGCCGTACGCCACGTTGTCGTAGATCGACTTGGGAAACGGGTTCGGCTTCTGGAAGACCATGCCGATCCGTCGACGCACCTCGATCGGGTCGACGTCCTTCGCGTAGAGATCCTGGCCGTGGTAGGTGACCGAGCCGGCGACCCGGGCACCCGGGATGAGGTCGTTCATCCGGTTCAGCGAGCGCAGGATGGTGGACTTGCCGCAGCCCGACGGGCCGATCATCGCGGTGATCTGCTTGTCCTGGATCGGCATCGACGTATCCTGGACGGCCTCGTAGCCGCCGTAGAAGACACTGACGCCGTTGAGTTCCATGACCGGGGTGGTCGATATGGACTGGCGGCCGACGGTCTCGGTCCCGCCGACGGCGGAGATACTGACCGTTGGGCGACTGGCGGTACCGGGTTGGTTCACAGGGTCACCTCTGGCTCATGGTTGGGGCGGTACAGCTGCTCGGCACTCATGATCACCACCGCTTCTCGAAGCGGTTCCGCACGAAGATCGCGATCGAGTTCATGGCCAGCACGATCGCCAGCAGAAGCACGATCGCTCCCGCCGCGAGTTCGGTGAACTCGGCCTGCGGGCGGGTGATGAAGGTGTAGATCTGGATCGGTAGCGCCGTGTAGGCGCTTTCCAGCCCGGTCGGGTTGAACGTGATGAAGGTGACCGCGCCGAGCACGATCAACGGAGCCGCCTCACCGATCGCCCGCGACAGCGCCAGGATCGAACCGGTCGCGATGCCGGGCACGGCCGAGGGCAGCACCTGCCGGGAGACGGTCTGCCACTTGGTGGCGCCGAGCGCGTAGGACGCCTGCCTGATCGACTGCGGCACCGCGCGGATCGCCTCCCGGGTGGCGATGATGACCACCGGCAGCACCAGCAGCGACAGCACGATCGCCGCGGTGGTGATGGTGAACCCGAAGCCGAGCGCACGGGCGATGATGCCCAGACCGAGGATGCCGAAGATGATCGACGGCACGCCGGCCAGGTTCTGGATGTTCAGCTCCAGCAGCCGGTTGTACCAGCGGGTGTTGTCCGCGTACTCCTCCAGGTAGATCGCGGAGAGGATGCCGATCGGCAGGCAGATCGCGGCGACCAGCGCAATGATCCACAGCGTACCGACCAGGGCGGACTGCACGCCGGCCATCTCCAGTCGGCTGGTCAGGCCGGTGGGCATCTGCGTCCAGAGCCGGGAGTCGAGCCGGTTCCAGCCCTTGACCAGGACCCAGGTGAGCAGGGCGGTGAGCACGCCGAAGGCGATGAGTAGGCACGCCTGCATGGCCAGCCGGAAGGCGATCTCGCCCGGCCGGCTGCGGCGCTGGGTCAAAGCGGAACCCGGCCCGGACGGGTCCGGCCGGGTGGGGGTGAGGGTGGGCGCGGTCACTCGTAGACCTCCCTGAAGCGACGGACCATCCGGATCGACACCGCGTTGAGCGCGAAGGTGATGAGGAACAGCAGCGCACCGACGGCGAAGACCGAGTCGTAGTCGAGGGATCCGACCGGGATGTCACCGGAGGAGATGTTGGCGATGAAGGCGGTCATGGTGGCCGCGCCCTCCAGCGGGTCGAACACCACCCGGTCGGAGGTCAGGCCACCAGCGATGGTGACGATCATCGTCTCGCCGACCGCGCGGGAGATGCCGAGCACCACCGCCGCGACGATGCCGGAGATGGCGGCCGGCAGCACCACCCGGGTCGACACCTGCATCCTCGTTGAGGAGAGCGCGTACGCGCCCTCGCGGAGGCTGCGCGGCACGGCGGCCATCGAGTCCTCGGAGATGCTGGCGATCGTTGGCACGATCATGATGCCCATCGCGATGCCGGCGATGAGCAGGTTCTGGAAGGCGGGACCGTCACCGGTGGGCCACCACCGTTGCAGCAGCGGGTTGAGCGCGAACAGGGCGACGAAGCCGTACACCACGGTCGGCACGCCGGCAAGCAACTCGACGATCGGCTTGAGCACCTTGCGGACCCGCCGGTCGGCGTACTCGGAGAGGTAGATCGCCGAGCCGAGACCGATCGGCACCGCGATGATCAGCGCGATGACCGTCACCATGAAGGTGGCGGCGACCAGCGGCAGCACGCCGTACGACTTCTGGGCGAAGGTAGGCGTCCAGCTGGTGCCGGTGACGAACTCGACGACGCTGACGTGCTGGAAGAACTCGATCGTCGGGTCGACCAGCGCGATCACGATGCCGATCGTGGTCACGATCGACACGGAGGCGGCGGCCACGAGCAGCACCTTGACGATGCTTTCCACGGGGCGGCGCCGGCCCCGCCGCAGGGTTGCCCCCGCGGCGGAACCGGCGCTGTGCGTGCTGGTGGTCACGTCAGATCGAAGCCTTCAGCGCGTCGAACTCGGCCTTCAGGGTGGTCTTCTGCGCCTCGGTCAGCGGGACGTACTTCGCCTCCGCGACGACGTCGTCGATCGTCTCGATGTAGAAGGTCACGAAGTCGGCGACCTGCGCCTTCTTCACACCGGAGTCGCTGACATAGATGAACAGGGGCCGGGACAGCGGCTTGTAGGTGTTCGCCTGCGCGGTCTCCAGGCTCGGCCCGACGCAGCCGTCGCCGCCGTCGACCTTGAGGGCCTTGAGCTTGTCGGCGTTCTCCTCGAAGTAGGTGAAGCCGAAGTAGCCGAGGCCGCCCTTGGTGCCCGCGACGCCCTGCACCGTGACGTTGTCGTTCTCCGAGGCGGTGTAGTCGGTGCGGCTGGCACCCTCCTCACCGTTGATCTCGTCGGTGAAGTAGTCGAAGGTGCCCGAGTCGGTGCCCGCGCCGAAGAGCTTCAGCGGCTCGTTCGGGAAGGACGGGTCGACCTCGTTCCAGTTGGCGACCTTCGAGTTCGGCTCCCAGATCTTCTTCAGCTGGTCAACGGTCAGGCACTCGGCCCAGGTGTTGTCCTTGTTGACGACGACGGTGAGGGCGTCGTTCGCGACGATCAGTTCCTTGTACTGGATGCCGGCAGCATCGCAGGCCGCCTTCTCCTCATCCTTGATCGGGCGCGAGGCGTCGGAGATGTCGGTCTCGCCCTTGCAGAACTTCTCGAAGCCACCACCGGTACCGGAGGTGCCGACCGAGACTTGCACGCCGGGCTGCCCGGCCTGCTCGCCGTAGAACGAGGCGGCGGCCTCGCTCAGCGGAGCCACGGTGCTCGAGCCGTCGACCTTGACCTCACCAGAGAGCGCCTCGCCGCCACCGGCGGGGTCACTCTCGGCGTTACCACCACAGCCGGTAAGCGCGAGCGCGGCGAGCGCGACGCCAGCGAGGACGCGCCGCGAAAGCACGTTGCGGTTCACCAGGTAAGCCTCTCTATTGGGGTGCATCAGCCCGTCCGGGCCGTACGCAGTCAAGGTAGGAGGCTCAGGTAGCCGGCCCGGCCGAGCCGGGTGAACGAAAAATGAACTTGACGGCTCCGGCAGTGGCCGAATCGGCGACGGGATGTGACGTTCCGGCCCCGAGCGCACCGGATGCCCGGAATGGGTACTGCCCATCCGGCAACTGATCAGAGCCGGATCGTCCCGGTCACCAGGAAGACGACCTGCCGCGACACGTTGACCGCGTTGTCGGCGAACCGCTCGTAGTACCGGCCGACCAGGGCCAGGTCGATCGCCGACTCCACCCCGTACGGCCAACGGGAGGCGAGCAGCGACAGCAGGCGCTCCTGGGCGGCGTCGACCTCGTCGTCGTCCAGCCCGAGTTGCATCGCGTCCAGCCGGTCGCGGGTGGCCAGCACGATCGCGGTCTTGTCGGCGATCCGGGCCGCCGCGTCGGCCATCGCGGTCATCACCGGCACCGCCGGCTCCGGAACCACCCCGATCGGGTGCCGCATCAGGGCAATCTTCGCGACGTGCACCGCGAGGTCGCCCATCCGTTCCAGGCAGCTCGCGATCCGCAGCGCGCACACCAGCAGGCGCAGGTCGGAGGCGACCGGCTGGTGCCGGACCAGCACCTCGGGAATCATCGCCTCGACCTCGGCCCGCTGGCCGTCCAGCACCGCGTCACCGGCGACCACCGCCTCGGCGGCCCCCCGGTCCACGTCGAGCAGGGCGGCACTGGCGCCCCGGATCGCGGCACCGGCGTTCCGGCTCATCGACGCCAGCACGCCGGTGACCCGGTCGAGCTGCTCGTCGTAGCTGTCCCGAGCCATCGTGCCCCCTCCGTCCAACCGGGTCGCCGCCCACCTCCGGGGCCACGACCACACCCGGCGTCGGTCGGCATGGCCGGCCCTGACCTGCAACCTACCGGCCAAGCGGCCACCGCCACCCGGCGTGCCGGCCGCGATGTCCGGCTGTGGCACGGCGACGCCGGGGCAACCGGCCGTGACCGGGCGGCAACGTTGGTCGCCACTTGGGCCGTGACCAAGACGGCGGCCGGTCAGTCGGCCAGCACGTCCAGCAGCAGTGCCGCCGTCCAGCTGAAGGCCGGGGAGCCCAGGCCGGCGCCGGTGTCCGGGTGGAAGTACTCGTGGCAGCCGGCCGTCGCGGCCAGCCCGATCATCGACGCGTGCAGGCCGGCGGCCAGCCGGTCCTGCCCGTGCCCGAGCAGTCCCTGCCGGACCAGCCAGTTGACGTTCATCCAGGTCGGCCCGCGCCAGTAACGCAACGGCTCGAAGTCGGCCGCGGTGCGGTCGTGACTCGGCAGCGGGCGGGCCATCCGGACGGCGAGACCGAACCGGGCCGAACGGGCCTCGACGAGCACCGCCTCGACATACCGCGCCGGCAGGTCGGGCAGGATCAGCGGGGCCAGGCCGAGCACCGTCCGGGCCGGGGTCAACCGCCCGGTATTCAGGTCACGGGGATGGAACGTGCCGGTCTGCGGGTCGTACAACCGGGTCAACACCGCCTCGGTGATCCGCGCCGCGCGCTCCCGGTGCGGGCCCGGATCCGCACCGATCTCACCGGCGATCCGGGCGAGCGCCTGCTCGGCGGCGCCCATGGCGGAGTTGAACAGTGGACACTCCACCAGGAACGGATGCCGGTCGGCCAGGCCCTCGTCACGGTAGCCGGCCGCCCGGTACGCGGTGACGATCGCGACGTACCGCGCGTAGTCCAGGTCGGTGGGTCGGTGCGCGGGCGCGGCGTGCACGGTGTCGCGCCGCCGGTACCCGCGCATCACCGCCGCCTCGGCCGGCACGGCGGACAGCGGAGCGTCCCAGGCGGGGCTGTTGTCCAATCCGGACTCCCACGGGTGGACGATGCTGGCCAGCCCGCCGCCACCGACGTCGCGCCGGGTCGCGAGGTAGCGCTGCTGCGCCACCAGGCCCGGGTAGAGCCGGCGCAACGCGGCGCGACCCTCGTCGGACCGCGCGCGACGGTACGCGTGCCAGGCGGCCAGCGCGTGCACCGGCGGCTGGACCAGTCCCGAGGTGGCCATCGGCGGCGTGCCCTCGACCTCCGTGGTGGCCCAGAACCCCGACCCGGGAAAGTACGCGCCTCCCGGCACCACCGGGTTGAAGACGATGTGCGGCACCCGGCCGTCGCGCCACTGCCCGCGGAACAGGCTGGTCAGCTCCGACCAGGCGCGGTCGGGCCGGATGTGGGCCCAGCCGATCGCGACGAACGCCGAGTCCCAGCTCCACTGGTGCGGGTAGAGGGTGCGCGACGGCACCGTGTGATCGTGTTCCCAGTTGCCGTCGAGGGTGGCGCGGGCCAACTGCCACAGTCGACCGTGCTCCCCCGGGGTGTCGCCGTCGGCGGCACCGCCGCTCGGTGCCGTGCCCGGCAAGGCCGATGGAGCAGTCCGGTTCACCATATGTCACATCCTGGTAGCACTGCGCTTCCCGCTAGGCTAGACGATCGTGGTAGGGGTCACTGCGCACGGGGGCGCAGCGGCGGGGGTCGAGCAGTACCGAGACGCGGAGGAGCCCCGGATGAGGCGCGCACGGCAAGGTCCCACCGCCACCGAGGGTGCGGACTACACCCAGCGGTTGCGGCGGCTCAGCGGGGCGCGCTGGAAGCGGCTGCTGGACGTGCAGGCGCCGTACCGGTGGAACCTGCGGCGGTTGCGGCTGGGCCGGACCCTCGACGTCGGCTCCGGGCTCGGCCGCAACCTGATCAATCTGGGCACCGGTGCGGTCGGCGTGGACCACAACCCCACCTCCGTGGCGCACGCGCGGAATCTCGGCCTGACGGCGTACACCACCGAGGAGTTCCTCCGCTCCGAGTACGCCCGCCCGGACGCCTTCGACTCGGTGCTCGCCGCGCACCTCCTGGAACATCTGCCGGCTGAGCAGGCCCGCGAGGTGGTCGCGTCGTACCTGCCGTTCGTCCGCTCCGGCGGTCGGGTGGTCTTCATCACCCCGCAGGAGCGTGGCTACCACAGCGACGCCTCCCACGTCCGTTTCGTCGGCTTCACCGAGGCGGCCGAAACCTGCCGGGAACTCGGCCTGACCGTGTTGCGCCAGTACTCGTTCCCGTTCCACCGGGCCGCCGGCAAGCTGTTCACCTACAACGAGTTCGTGACGGTGGCCCGACGCCCCTGACCGCGCCTGGCTACCGTGATGGCATGAGCGAACCGACCCGTTGGGCCACCGACACCGGTCCCGAGCACTCGCAGTGGTACGTCGACCGGTTCCGGCAGTTGGCGGCCGAGGGCGCCGACCTGGCCGGTGAGGCACGACTCGTCGACACGCTGGTGCCGCCGGGTTCGCGGATCCTCGACGCGGGTTGCGGCACCGGCCGGGTCGGTGCCGAACTGGCCACCCGCGGTCACACGGTGGTCGGGGTGGACGCCGACCCGGTCCTGATCGACGCTGCCCGGGCCGACCACCCGGCGCCGCGCTGGTTGATCGCCGACCTCGCCGAGCTGGACCTCGCGGCGGCCGGCGAGAGCGAGCCGTTCGACGCCGCGGTGCTGGCCGGCAACGTGATGGCCTTCCTCGCCGCGGGCACCGAACGCACGGTGCTGCGCCGCGTCGCCGCGCACCTGCACCCGGACGGGGTGGTCGCGGTCGGCTTCGGCACCGACCGGGGTTACCCGCTGAGCGACTTCGACGCCGACGTGGTCGGTGCCGGCCTGCGGCTGGAGCACCGGTTCGCCACCTGGGACCTGCGCCCCTGGCGCGACGGCGCGGGCTTCGCGGTCAGCATCCTGCGCCGGGCGTGATCGGTAGCCCGGCTCCCTCGTCCGCGCCGATGGCGCCTACGCCGCCCGCTGGCGCTCCTGGCACGGGTAAGCCGGTACCGGCTTGCCGGTTGGCGCTGGAGAGTCCTTGTGGTCACGAGCGTGATGTCACAGAGACTCTCTTACTTCTGTGTGACATCAGGTCGGTAGGAAGACCCGCGCCTCCGGGCACCAGCCGGCAGGGGCTGCCCGTGCACGGTGGCGCCAGCTGCCAGGCCGGCGCCGAGCACGGCTGGCGAGCACGAGGAGCACGCCGTGCCCGCCAGCCGGTGCCGCGATCAGGTCACGGGCGAGGACCGCGGCCAGCCCGGTGGCGATCAGCACCCCGAGCGACGGCCACGACCGCGGCCAGTGCGGCCCAGTGCATTGCGGCCCTGTCCTGGACGGAGGGTTGCGGGTCAGTGGCGGGCGGGCACGCTGAGCTGGTCGAGCAGTCGGCGGACGCGACGTTCGACGGCGTCGCGGATAGGTCGCACGGCGTCCAGACCGAGGCCGGCGGGGTCGTCGAAGCTCCAGTCCTCGTAGCGCTTGCCGGGAAAGATCGGGCAGGCGTCGCCGCAGCCCATGGTGACCACGACGTCGGCGGCCTGTACGACCTCGTCGGTCCACGGCTTGGGGTACTCGCCGGTGATGTCGATGTCGCGTTCGGCCATGGCGGCCACGACGGCGGGGTTGATCGCGTCGCCCGGTAGTGACCCGCCGGACCAGGCGATCGCCCGGTCGCCGGCGAGTCGGGTGAAGAATCCGAGTGCCATCTGGGATCGGCCGGCGTTGTGTACGCACAGGAACAGCACGATCGGGCGCGGGTCGTCGCGTAGGCCCTCGATGCGGGCCTGGGCGGTCAGTCGCTGGCGGGCGAAGCGTTCGGCGAGCAGCGGCAGGAAGTGCGCCACGGTGCTGCGGGCGGCGAACTGTTCGTAGCTGGTGTGCAGAAACCGTTCGATGGTTTCGGTGCCGTAGGCGTCGGCGAACTCCTGGCGCAGCCGCACGGCTGCGGTGTGCAGGGCGGTGGCCTGGTCCATGGACAGGTCGTCGCGGTGGTGTGCGGTGGTGCCGGTCATCGGTCCTCCGAGGGTGATGGCGGGGGCGAGTTGGTCGACGCGGCCGGCCAGCTCGGTGAGGGTGGTTTCGAAAGCGGCGTCGGTGTCGGCGCGGGATGGGTCGGGCACCGACCAGTGCAGGCGCTGGTTCGGCTGCGCGCCCAGGTCCTCATGGGCGTTGTCGCAGACGGCCACGACCAGGTCGTCGGGGCGCAGCACGTCCGCGATGTGCACCGGCGCCGTGTCCGGCAGGTCCAGGTCGTGCCGGTGGGCGACCCGCACCGCCCGCGGGTGGATGCGCGGCGCGGGAAGGGTGCCCGCCGAGGTAGCGGGGACCGGACTCCGGCGACGCCACAACGCGGCGGCCAGCTGCGAGCGGGCGGAGTTCTGCGTGCAGACGAACACCACGCGCGGGGCGGTCCACGCCGGCGTCGGATGTAGGCCGGCCAGGGCATCGGGAATCAGTCGCAGGTAGGTGCGCCGCCGGTCACCCTCGGAACGTACCCGGCTGAGCAGACCGGCCTCCTGGAGCACCTTCAGGTGGTGGGCGACGAGGTTGGTTGGCATGTTCAGAGCACGGGCGATCTCACCCGGTGCCGCGTCGGCCACCAGCAGCGAGTCCACGACCGCCAACCGGGACGGATCACCCAGCGCTGCATGCAACCGGGCCCGCGCTTCCAGGGAGAAATGCTCTACGCTCATCGACTCAATTTTGGTTGCGTAATATGCACTCGTCAAGTCCTCTCCACCGCAGGCAGCGTCTCGCCGGGACTGTGACGCCGGTCCCATCGGCTGGGCAGGGCGTCGGGAGCCATGCTTTGATCATCTCGTGCTGATATCACGGCTGCCTGATGTGTCGCGTCTACTGGCCGACCCGCTGCGCGCGCGGATCGTCGCGCTGCTCGCCGACGGGCCAGCCTGCACCTGTCACCTGGTCGCCGACACCGGGGCCAAACAGCCGAACGTGTCGAACCACCTGCGGGCGCTGCGGGAGGCCGGCCTCGTCGCGGCCGAGCCGCACGGCCGATTCACCTACTACCGGCTGCTGCCCGACGCCCTGGAGGCCGCCGCCGCCGAGCTGTCCGACCTGGCCCACCGGGCCGCCGCCAACTCCGAGTCCCGCCGGGAGTGCTGATGTCCCCCACGATCGATTCCGCCGGCGCACCACCGGCGGTAACGGCCCGACTGTCCGGGCTGGACCGCTTCCTGCCGTTGTGGATCGGTCTGGCCATGGCCGCCGGGCTGCTGCTGGGCCGCTGGGTGCCCGGTCTGAACACCGCCCTGGAGGCGGTCAAGATCGGCGAGATCTCGCTGCCGATCGCGGTCGGGCTGCTGGTGATGATGTACCCCGTACTGGCCAAGGTCCGCTACGACAAGCTCAACACCGTCACCGCTGACCGCCGGCTGCTGGCCTGGTCGATCGTGCTCAACTGGGTCCTCGGCCCGGCCCTGATGTTCGCACTGGCCTGGATCTTCCTGGCCGACCACGCCGAATACCGCACCGGGCTGATCATCGTCGGGCTGGCCCGCTGCATCGCGATGGTCATCATCTGGAACGACCTGGCCTGCGGTGACCGGGAGGCCGCCGCCGTACTCGTCGCCCTGAACTCAGGGTTCCAGGTGCTCGCGTTCGGCGTGCTGGGCTGGTTCTACCTCTCGGTGCTGCCCGAGTGGCTGAACCTGTCCGGTGCCGCGCTGGAGGTTTCCGGATGGGAGATCGCGGTCAACGTCCTGATCTTCCTCGGCATCCCACTGCTCGCCGGCTACCTCACCCGGCGCGTCGGCGAACGCACCAAGGGGCGCATCTGGTACGAGAGCCGCTTCCTGCCACGCATCGGCCCGATCGCCCTGTACGGGTTGCTGTTCACCATCGTGCTGCTGTTCGCCCTGCAAGGCGAGGCCATCACCAGCAACCCCTGGGACGTGGCGCTGATCGCGGTACCGCTGATCGCCTACTTCGCGATCATGTGGGCCGGGTCCTACGCCATCGGCTGGGCGATCGGCCTGAACTACGAACGCACCACCACCCTGGCGTTCACCGCCGCCGGCAACAACTTCGAACTCGCCATCGCCGTCGCGATCGGCACCTTCGGCGTCACCAGCGGCCAAGCCCTCGCAGGTGTCGTCGGTCCGCTGATCGAGGTGCCGGTCCTCGTCGGCCTGGTGTACGTCAGCCTCGCGCTACGCCGTCGACTCTTTCCCGACACCACCGCAGCCGCCACGTCACCAGCACGGGTGCCGTGAGCCGGGCCCCCGGCGTCCGATCAACCATGCCCCCACGGGTGCGGATCCCGCCGGATCCGCACCCGGCCCCGGCGGTGACCGTCTTCCGCGGCGACCGCCCGCTCAGCGACATCTAGGCTGAGCCCGTCGACAGCAATCCCGCGTCTGTGGAGGAACCCGACCTGATGTCCGACAAGCCCAGCGTCCTGTTCGTGTGCGTCCACAACGCCGGCCGCTCCCAGATGGCCGCCGGCTGGTTGCGCCACCTCGCCGGCGACTCCGTCGAAGTCCGCTCCGCCGGCTCCGCCCCCGCCAGCCAGATCAACCCGGCCGCCGTACAGGCCATGGCCGAAGTCGGCATCGACATCACCGACCAGACCCCGAAGAAGCTCGGGTACGAGGCAGCCGAAGCCAGCGACGTCATCATCACCATGGGCTGCGGCGACGCCTGCCCCGTCTTTCCCGGCAAGCGCTACGAGGACTGGAAACTCGACGACCCCGCCGGTCAGGGCATCGAGGCAGTACGACCCATCCGTGACGACATCCGTCACCGCGTCGAACAGCTCATCGGCGACCTGGCGCCGGCCCCGCGCACGGCGCGATCACCGAGGGACTAGAACGCGGGTGTGAAAGCCGCGGCGGTCCCCGCCCGTACTCGACGCTGCGCCCGCGCCGGGCACCCGGGCGGGTCAGCGTCCAGGTCGATCACGGCGAGCGGCACGGCTGTTTCGGCATAACTCTAGGTTGACATATCTCTAATCAGTGTCCAGTCTCTGTTTCGACAGTCGTCAAGACACAGCCATGGGGCAAGTAGCCATCAGCGAAGGACAGGGTGTTGCGGATGATGTGGTCTGTGTCGGCAGACCCGCTCGGACAGGTCTACGTGGGCCGGACGGCGGCCACCCCGGCAAGCTGCCGGGCCGGCGCCTGCTGCACCGGCTGATGACCACATCCACGCTGGTGTCCGCCGACTCGACAGGCGGCGAACACCAGCGGTGGCGCATCGTCGCCGCACTCGCCATTACCTCCACCGTCGGCTACGGCACCCTGTACTACGCCTACGCCGTCCTCCTCAGACCCATGGCCACCAGCCTCGACGCCTCCACCACCGCCGTCACCGGCGCACTCACCGCCAGCGTTCTCGCCGGCGCCCTCATGGCAATCCCCATCGGCCGCTGGCTCGACCGGCACGGCGGCCGGGCGCTCATGACCGCCGGCTCGATCACCGCCACCGCCCTCCTGGTCGCCTGGTCCCAGGTCCAGACCATCGGACAGCTCTACGCCGTCATGACCGGCATTGGAATCACCGGCGCGATGGTCCTCTACGAACCCGCCTTCGCCGTCATCGTCTCCTGGTTCACCCCCGACCGACGCCCCACCGCCCTGCTCGCAGTCACCATCGTCGCCGGGTTCGCCAGCACCATCTTCATGCCCCTCACCGGTCTCCTGATCGCTCACCTCGGCTGGCGTACCACGCTGCTCGCGCTCGCCGCCATTCACGGACTGCTAACCGTGCCGCTACACGCCCTCACCATCCGCACACCCCCACCCCCCGCCGCGCCCACCGCCGCAGCGCTTTCGGACCGCACCCAGCGACGGGCGGCGGCCCGCACCGCCACCCACGACCCTCGATTCTGGATCCTCACCGCCGCCCTCATCGCCCACGGCGCCGCCACCAGCACCATCGCCGTCCACCTCATCGGCTACCTCACCAGCCGCGGCCACCCCGCCACCTTCGCCGCCACCGCCACGGGCCTCCTGGGCGTCCTGTCCGTCACCGGCAGACTCGTCCTCACCGCCGCCCGACGCCACTTACCGGTCACCACCATCGTCGCCACGGTCTTCGCCGTCCAGGCCGCTGCCGTCCTCGCCCTGCCTTTCACCGGAGGCAGCCGGATCGGCGCCGTCATCACCGTTACCGGATTCGGTATCGGCTTCGGCATCGCCCATCTCGCCACCCCTGCCCTCCTCACCGACCGTTACGGCACCGCCGCCTACGCCACCATTGCCGGGCGACTCGCCGCCCCGGTCACCATCGCCAGGGCCACCGCCCCACTCGGCGCCGCTGCCATCCTGCACACCGGCGGCGGATACCTTCTCCTGCTCGGTGCCGTGGGTGCCTGCTGCGTCCTCGCCGCCACCGGCATGCTCGTCCGGAGCGCGACTCCGGTGCCGCCCGCCTGACCTCCCCCGGGCAGCAGCACCGCGACCACCGGAACAGACACCCACCGAGCCCCACCACCCTGGACGAGGGGCCGTGCGGGCCGTGGCCCTGGTCAGCGGGCGACGTCGTAGACCAGCTTCTGGATTCCGTTGGCGTAGGACTCGCTCTCGACGAGGTTGAGGTTCTGCTTGTCCCGGTCGGTGTCGCTGAACAGCCGCTTGCCCGCACCGAGCAGGACCGGGAAGACCAGCAGGTGGTAGCGGTCGATCAGACCGGCGTCGGACAGGTTGCGGTGCAGCGTCGCGCTGCCGTGAATGCTGATCGGCCCACCCTCGGTCTGCTTGAGCGCGGCGACGTCGTCCAGCGACCGGAGGATGACGATCTCCCCCCAGTTGGACACCAGGTCCTGCTCTTTCAGGCTGGTCGACACGACGTACTTCGGCATCGCGTTGTAGCCGGCGAACTCGTCGGTCATGTCCGGCCACACCGGCGCGAACGCCTGGTAGCTGACCCGGCCCAGCATCATTGCCGTGGCCTCGTCCTGTTCGCGGCCCTTGATCTCGTAGGCGGCCTCGTCGAACGCGATGTCGTTGAAGGTCCAGCCCGAGTTGCGGTAGCCCGGTTCTCCGCCGGGTGCCTCGACGACGCCGTCGAGCGAGACGAACGCGGTGGCGATCAGGGTACGCATGCGGTTGCTCCTTGGTGTTGGTCTGACCTGCTGTCGTCAGTGCGACGAGCGGGAGTCGCCGGATTCGACAGCCCACGCCGAGAAATCTCCTACCACTTTCCGGAGCCCGAGCGGGTCAGGCGGGAGTGGCAGGCTGGCGCGCCGTGTCCGGGTCGAGCGACGCGCCCGCGGGGACGAGGCTGACCACGCCCGCGGGCAGCCGGACGGGTCGGACGTCACCGTAGCCGAGCATGCCGGTCACGTCGGGGCCGGCGAGCGTGTACCGGCGGCCGAGGTCGGTCACCACGGAGATCGCCCCGCCGGTGGCACCCGGCGCGGCGACCGACTCGACGACCGCGCCCCGCCCCGGCTCCACGAGCACGTGGTCGGCGGTCGTCGAGTCGGTCGGCTGTTGCGGCGCCGGGGCCAGCGCGGGCAGTTCCACACCCAGCCGCAGCTCGACCGGACCGGTGTCGCCGCCGACCCGCGCGCACACCGCCGACGAGTCCACCGTGACCAGCCGGGGCGGCGCGCTCGGTGGCGCGTCGGGCCCGGTCGGCGCGCGATCTGGCAACTGGGGCAGGGCGGCGAAGCGGCCGAGGCTTATCTGCTCCGGCTCCCGCTGGCCGGTACGCGCGAGCAGCAGGCCGGCCTGCAGCTCGGTGATGCCGGCGAGCCCGTCGCGCAGCACCACGGCGTACTGCCGGCCGCCGCCGGAGTTGGTCACCAGCAGCACGTCACCGATCCGGGCCGCGGAGACCCGCGCGGACCGCCGGCCGAGGCCGGGCGGGTCCGGTGGGGCCAGGTCGGTGCCGGCCGGCACCGCGTTCAGCAGGGCCGCGGCCACCGGGACGGCCCGGGACCGGGTGGTCGCCAGTGCCGCCAACACCCGCTCGGTGTCGCGGATCAGGTGCCGCCGCTGCTGCCAGACCAGGTGCAGCCGACCGTCGGGATCACGTAGCAGCAGCCCGTCCCGCCCGAGCGGCCGGCCGCCGTCGCCGTCGGTGCTGCCGGCGCCGACCATCAGCACCGACCACGGTGCGGGCCGGCCCTCGGTGGCGGTGACCGAACAGACCGTCCACGGCGCGGCGGCGAGGCGGCCCGCCGCGGGCAGTGAGTCGGGGGCGTCGGCGATGCCCAGTGGCCGCCCCCTCGGCACCCCGTCGATCGACCGGCGCGACACGAGCACGGTCTTCGGCCGCTCCGCGCCGATGATGAGCAGCGCGGACGCGTAGTTGAGCACCGGGTGCAGCCGCTCCTCCCGGTAGACGAACCGGGCGCCGGACTCCTTCTCCACGATGACCGCCCCGGTGTCGCGCCACTTCGCCCCGCCGCCGACGAAGAGGCCGTGGAGGGCCGCGCCGCCCAGCGCGATGACCGCCACCAGCACGCTGGCCATCCCGGCGCCGGCGAGCCGGCGAAACGGTGACCGCACCGGGTCGGTCTCGCGCATCACCAGGGCGGCCACCGTGCGCTGGATGGTGAACTGGTACGAGTGCAGCTGGTCCTGCCGCGACGGCATGGATTCCCCTCCGGCGAAACGGTCGGGGCACAGGATATGCGGTGCGTCGATGTGCCGGGGACCGTGCGTCACGCCGCGGGCGGCACCGCACCGGCCGGTAGCATTCCGGCGGTGAGCGTACGTTTCGAGGAACTGGCCTGGCGGCCGACCCCACTCGGCGAGATCAGCCTGCGCCGGCGCCGCGATCCCCGGCTCGACCTGGAGGTGTACGAGGTCAAGCTCGACGACGAGTTCCTGATGTCGAGCCTGTTCACCGCCGGTGAGATCGAGCTGGCCCGGTTGGGGCTGGCGCCGCTGGCCGGCGACCGCCTCGATGTCGTCGTCGGCGGGTTGGGGCTCGGCTACACCGCCCGCACCGCACTGCGGGACGACCGGGTCGCCTCGCTGCTGGTGGTGGAGGCGGTCGAGGACGTCATCGACTGGCACCGGCGCGGTCTGCTGCCCTTCGCCGCCGGGCTGGCCACGGATCCGCGTACCCGGCTGGTGCGGGCCGATTTCTTCGCCCGGGTGGCCGGTCCGGACGGCCTCGACCCCGACGACGCCGGGCGCCGGTTCCACGCCGTGCTGCTGGACGTCGACCACTCCCCCCGGCATCGGCTGCATCCGAGCCACGCCGCCTTCTACGAACCTGACGGGCTGCGCCGGCTGGCGCGGCTGCTGCACCCGGGCGGGGCCTTCGCCCTCTGGTCGGACGACCCGCCGGACCCGGGCTTCGAGGCCGCCCTCGGTGCCGTGTTCGCGACCCACCGCAGTCATGTGGTGCGCTTCGCCAATCCGCTGACCGGCGGCGAGTCGACAAACACCGTCTACGTCGCGCAGACTTCCCCCTGATCTCGCCGTCTACCTGCCCAGACGGCATGAGCTGGGCGGGATCGGGTAGCCGGGGCCGCAGGCCGACCGGACCGACCGGCGGCCGTACGGGAGGTGGAGATGCGTGCCCTGCTCTGGGTCGTCGGCGTGGTCGCCGGCGTACTGATCCTGCTCGGGCTGCTCCTCGAGGCGGTCCGCTGGCTGGTCATCATCGGCGTGATCGCCCTCGCCGCGGTGATCGTGCTGGGCTTCCTGCGCGGTCGCCAGGCGGTCCGCAACTACCCCGGCCGCCATTAGCCGGGGCGAGCCCGCCGCCCGCGGCGCAGCCGACCCGGTCAGGGTCGGGCTGATCCGTCTGCGCTCTCAGCCCGACAGGGCGCGGAGCACGTCCAGGTTCCCGCCGCCCCGGCCGGCGTCACGTTCCGATGGATTTCGGCGGTAGGCCCCCGGGTCAGGCCGCGACGAGAGCCCGGGCCGGACGGTCGCCGGTGTCGTCGAGCGGGGCGGTCGGGGTGGCGGGCCGGCGGCGGTTGGGCAGGGCCAACCGGAAGACCTTCCGCCAGGCCGAGAAGACCTGCCGGGGCAGTGACCCGGTGGTGTACTTCAGCCCGTACCGGTCGAACAGCGCCCGCACCTCGGGGGCGATCTCCTGGTAGCGGTTGCTCGGCAGGTCGGGGAAGAGGTGGTGCTCGATCTGGAACGACAGGTTGCCGGTCATGATGTGCAGCAGCCGGCTGCCGCTGATGTTGGCCGAACCGAGCATCTGCCGCACGTACCACTCCCCTCGGCTCTCGCCCTCGATGGAGGACTTCTCGAAGGTCTCCACGCCCTCCGGGAAGTGCCCACACATGATCACCGAGTGGCTCCACAGGTTGCGGATCAGGTTCGCGGTGAAGGTGGCGGCCATGGTGTGGAAGAACGACGGGCCGGACAGCAGCGGGTGCACGATGTAGTCCTTGAGGACCTGGCGACGGATCTTCCGGCCGACCGCGCGGACCCGGGCCCGGAACTGCGGGTCCTTGTGCCGCCCGTCCTTGAGGTTCTCCGCCAGGTCGAGGTCGTACGCGGCGATGCCGTACTCGAAGAAGCAGGCGTTGACGAAGTTGTACAGCGGCTGGCCCAGATACGCCGGGTGCCAGGGCTGGTCCTCGTCGACCCGCATGATGCCGTAGCCGAGGTCGTTGTCCTTGCCGACGACGTTGGTGAACCGGTGGTGCAGCTCGTTGTGCGAGCGCTTCCACTGGTCGGCCGGGGAGACATGGTCCCACTCCCAACTGGCGGAGTGGATCTTCGGGTCACGCATCCAGTCCCACTGGCCGTGCAGGATGTTGTGCCCGATCTCCATGTTCTCCAGGATCTTCGCCACCGAGAGCCCGGCGGTGCCGACGATCCAGGCCGGCGGGAACAGCGAGAACAGCAGCACCACCCGGCTGCCGATCTCCAGCTTGCGCTGGGTCGAGATGACCTTCCGGATGTAGGCGGCGTCGCGCTCGCCCCGAGAGGCGATCACCCGCTCCCGGATGGCGTCGAGTTCCCTGCCGAGGGTCTCGATGTCCTCGGCGGTGAGGTGGGCGATCGGGTTGGCGGCCTTCTTCTGGATGACGGTCACGTCGGCGGGTCTCCGATCAGATTTCGAGTTCGCACGGGCCGGCCGCGGCAGACACGCAGGTCTGTACGCGCACGCCGTCGCCCGGCAGGGCGGTGGTGAGCTGGCCGTTGCGCAGGTCGCGGACCGCGCCCTCGCGCAGCGGCAGGACGCAGCCGAAGCAGATGCCCATCCGGCAGCCCGACGGCATCAGCACCCCGGCGTTCTCGCCGGCGTCGAGCAGCGGGGTCGCGCCGGCCGCCTCGACCGTCACCGACGACCGGGTGAAGGTGACCGTCCCGCCGTCACCGGCGGTGATCACGGTGGGGCGGAACCGCTCGGTGTGCAGCCGCTCGGCCCGGCCCCGGGCCGACCAGTGCGCCTCGACCGCGTCGAGCAGCCCCAGCGGGCCGCAGGCCCAGGTCCGCCGGTCCAGATGGTCGGGCACCAGGGTGTCGAGTTCGGCCACCTCCAGCAGGCCCTCGACGCTGGTGTGCCGCTCCACCAGCCGGATCCCGCCCCGCTCGGCGAGGCCGCGCAGCTCCGCGCCGAAGACCACGTCGGCCGCGGTGGGCGCCGAGTGGACCAGTACCACGTCGCTGCCGGCCAGCGCGCCGGAGCGCAGCATTCCGGCCACCGGGGTGATGCCGCTGCCTGCGGTGAGGAACAGCACCCGCGACGGCGCGGGCTGCGGCAGCACGAAGTCGCCGCGCGCCTGGTCGAGCTGCACGATCGTGCCCGGCCGGACCCGGCGGACCAAATGGTTGCTGACCACACCGTCGGGGATCGCCTTGACCGTCACCGAGATCGGGTCGGTGCGACGGCCCGCGACGGAGGTCACCGAGTAGGCCCGCCACTGCCGGACCCCGTCGACGTCGACGCCGAGCCGGATGTACTGGCCCGGGACGTGCCCGCGCCAGCTGCGCCCGGGCTGGATCACCAGGGTCGCCGCGTCCCGGGTCTCCGGGCGGACCGCGACGATCCGGCCGCGCAGGTCGGCGCCGGCCCGCAGCGGGGCGACCAGGTCGAGGTAGTCCCCGGGCAGCACCGGCGTGGTCACCGTCTCGGCGAGCCGCCACAGGCGGCGCCGCAGGGATCCGTTGGTGGTGCCCGGTCGCGGAACGGTGGCGGTCATAGGACGATGGTCGCGGCGCGGGGGCATAAAATCTTGGCCTGCGAAGGTAAAGCAATCCATCCCTTTTGTGCGGGGAGAACAACTGTGGCGGAAACCTCCGGCACCACCAATCGGGCAGCCCGCCTTGAGCTGGACGAGCGGGTGGCCCGCGAACTGCGCGCCCGGCTACCGCTCGTCGCCGGGCGGACCGTCACCGCGATCACGGGCGAGGTGCCCAGCTACTCCGGCACCCTGACCGGCCAGATGCGTGACAAGATCGAAAACGCGGTGCAGATCGCGCTGGGCACGTTCCTGCAACTGCTCGAACGGTCCCAGGCCAGCGACCCCAGCACCCCCCTGGTCCCGGCGCTGGAGGCAGCGTACGCCCTGGGCAGCGGCGAGGCCCGCTCCGGCCGTAGCGTCGACGCGCTGCTGGCCGCGTACCGGGTCGGCGCCCGGGTCTCCTGGCGGGAGTTGGCCGCCTCCGCCGTGGGCATCGGGCTGCCCGCCGCCACGGTCGCCGAGTTCGCCGAGCTGATGTTCGCCTACATCGACGAGCTCTCCGCGGCCAGCGTGGCCGGGCACGCCGACGAGCTGGCCAGCGTGGGCCGGGCCCGCCGGCGGAACCTGGAACGGCTCACCCAGCAGTTGCTGGTCGGCGAGGCGGAGGACGTCCTGATACGCAGCGCGCAGCGGGCCGGCTGGCCGGTGCCGCAGACGCTCACCGTCGCGCTGCTGCCGCAGGCGAAGCTGCGCGGGGCGCTCGCGCTGCTGGACGAGCACACCCTGGAGAGCAGCGAGGAGCTGCCGGCGGGCGAGCCCGGTGAGGAGGCGGCGGTGCTGCTGATACCGGACGTGCACGGCGACCGGCGGCGGCAGCTCGCCCGGATGTTGCACGGCCGCCGCGCGGTGCTGGGACCGGCCCGGCCCTGGGCGCGGGCCTGTTCGTCCTACCGGCGCGTGGTCCGGGTGGTCGCCCTGGGCATCGCCGGTCCCAGCGACGGCGAGCCGCTGGACACCGACCGGCACCTGGCCGAGGTGCTGCTCAGCGCCGATGTCGAGGCGCTCGCCGACCTGCGCGCCCGGGTCCTGCTACCGCTGGCCACGCTGCCCGCGGCCACCGCCGAACGGCTCACCGAGACGTTGCGCTCCTGGCTGCTGCACCAGGGGCGGCGCGACGACGTCGCCGCCGACCTGTTCGTCCATCCGCAGACGGTGCGCTACCGGATGGGGCAGCTGCGTCAGCTGTACGGCGAGCGGCTCACCGATCCGCGGAGCCTGCTGGACCTGACCGTCGCGCTCGCGCTACCCGCCGGCATCCCCCCGCCGGCCTGACCGGCCCGGGCGGTGGTCGCGGTTCAGTCGAAGGCCGTCGGCCCCAGCAGGCGGATCTCCTCGACGTCCAGCCTGGCCTGCAACTCGCGCAGCACGGTGTCGTCGATCTCCTGGCGGTCACGCATCCGGATGATCTCGCTTCGCTTGTGTTCCAGCGCGGCCAGCCGCAGTCGACGCTCCGTCTCGCGGGCGGCGGTCGACTCGTCCTCCGGTTCGGCCCGCGCGGCGCCGAGGTGACCCTCGTACTCGTCCTGGAGCCGTTGCCGGGTCTCCGGGTCGGCCCCCACCCGGTCGGCGATGTCGGACAACGCGTCGAGCGTGGCCCGGGTGGCGTTCACCTGTGCCTGCCGCGCCTCTGCGGCGCGCTCCGGGTCACCGGCCAACCCGGCCCAGCTGAGCACGAACGGCAGGGTGGTGCCCTGGACCAGCATCGTCAGCAGGATCACCGTGGCGACGCCGAAGATGATCAGATCACGTTCCGGCACCGGCTCGCCGTCGCCGGTGGTCAGCGGGACGGCGAGCGCCGCCGCCAGGGAGACCGCCCCCCGGAATCCGGCCCAACCGGCGACCGTGCGCACCCGCCAGTTGACCCGGCGGGCGAGGCTCGCCTCGCGCCGGTCCAGGCGGACGACGGCGGCGATCAGGTGCAGCCAGAGCATCCGGACCAGCACCAGCACCACGGCCATCACGATCGCGATCACGATGGCGCGGGCCAGCGAGACGCTTGTGACGTTCTCCACCGCCCGCGGGATCTGCAAGCCCACCAGCACGAACAGCCCGCCGTTGATGAGGAACGTGGTGAGGTCCCAGAACGACAGAGCCAGCACCCGGGACCGGGCCCGGATCACCCGGGGACTGGCGAAGGACAGCATCAGCCCCGCGACGACCACCGCGAGCACGCCGCTCTCGTGGATGGCGTCGGCGAGCAGGAACGCCGCGAACGGAGTGATCACGCTGAGCGCGCCCTCGCGTAACGGGTCGTCGAGCCGCCTGCGGATCAGGATCACCACCGTGCCGACCAGGATCCCGGCCGCGATGCCACCGATGAACGACAGGCCGACCCGCTCGACGAGCTCGAAGGCGCTCGGCGCGGCGCCCCCGCCGAGCAGCCCGAGGGCGACGGCGAACAGCACCAGGGCGGTGCCGTCGTTGATCAGGCTCTCGACCCGCAGGGTGGTCAGCAGGCGCCGCGGCATCCGCTTGGCCAGCCCGGCCACCGCCGCGGCGTCGGTCGGGGCGAGCACCGCGCCGAGCACCCAGGCCACCGCCGGGTCGACGCCGAACCGTTGCACCACCAGCGAGACCGCCACCATCGTGACGCCGACCAGCCCGACCGCCAACAAGGCGATGATCACGATGTTCGCCCGGATCTCCCGCAGGCTGGTGGACAGGCTCTCCCGGTAGAGGATCGCCGGCAGGAACAGCAGCAGCACCACCTCGGGCGCGAGCACCACGTGCGAGAACGGCGGCAGCAGTCCGAGCAGGGCGCCCAGAATGATCAGCAGCACCGGCGGCGCGACCCGGTAGCGGCCACCGATGGTGGTGCCGACCAGCACGGTGACGCCCAGCGTGATGACCAGTAGAAGCTCGCGCATGTCGCCCCCGATCGTCGCCCCTCACATGGTGGTACGCCGACCGGCCGGGCCGGGCCGTTTCGCCGGACGACCGCGCGTCGACCGAGGTCAGCGGCCCGAGCCGGCCCTCAGGTCCTCCTCGATACGCTTCGCGGTGGCCAGCAACGGGGGCAGCAGCTCCTTGCGGATCATCTCGAACGAGCCGCGGCTGGCATGGGCGGAGACGTTGACCGCGGCGAGCACGGACCCGTTGTCGCCGCCGTGGATCGGCGCGGCCAGCGAGCGCAGCCCCTCCTCCAGCTCCTGGTCGACGAGCGCGTAACCCTGGGCGGCGATCCGGGTCAGCGTGGCGCGCAGCTTCGCCCGGTCGGTGACGGTGCGCCGGGTCAGTGGGCGCAGCTGCGCCGTGTTCAGGTACTCGTCCAGCCAGGCGGCCGGCTGCGCGGCGAGCAGAACCCGGCCCATCGAGGTCGCGTACGCGGGGAACCGGGTGCCGACGTTGATCCCGACGGTCATGATCCGCTTGGTGGGGACCCGGGCGACGTAGACGACCTCGTCGCCGTCGAGAACCGAGACCGAACACGACTCGTGAACCTGCGCGACAAGCGCCTCCATGTGCGGCTGCGCCACCTCCGGCAGGCTCAGGCTGGACAGGTAGGCGTAGCCGAGGTCGAGGATGCGCGGACGCAGCGAGAACAGCCGCCCGTCGGTGCGCACGTAGCCCAACTCGACCAGGGTGAGCAGGAACCGGCGCGCGGCGGCCCGGGTCAGCCCGGTGGTGCGGGCCACCTCGCTGAGGGTGAGCTGCGGATGTTCGGCGTCGAAGGCCCGGATCACGGCGAGGCCGCGCTCCAGCGACTGGACGAACTCACCGGATCGCGCCGTCGCCTCGTCGGTCACCGGGCCTCCTGCCGCAGCGTCTCCTGGGCCACCTTGAACGCCCGGTTCGCCGCCGGTACCCCCGCGTAGACGGCCACCTGCAGCAGGATCTCGCCGATCTCCTCGGCGGTCAGGCCGTTGCGCAGCGCGGCGCGCACGTGCATGGCCAGCTCCTCGTCGTGGTGCAGGGTGGCCAGCACCGCGAGCGTGATGACGCTGCGGGTCCGCCGGTCCAGGCCGGGGCGGGCCCAGATCTCGCCCCACGCGTAGCGGGTGATGAGGTCCTGGAAGTCGGCGGTGAACCCGTCGGTGTTGGCGACGGCCCGGTCCACGTGCGCGTCGCCCAGCACCTGCCGGCGTACCGCCATCCCGGCCTCGTGCCGCTGCTGGTCGGTCACGGGATCACCATGCCCTCCGGGTCGAAGTGGGCCGTCAACAGGCGGGTGACGGCCTCGGGTTGCTCGACGTTGGCCAGGTGCGCCGCGCCGTCCAGCACGGCCAGGCGCGCGGACGGGATCCGCTCGGCGATGTCGGCGGCGTGCCCCGGCGGGGTCGCCGGGTCGCCGGCGGCGCCGATCACCAGCGTCGCGGCGCGCACCGCCGCCAGATCCGGGCGCAGGTCCATCCCGGCGATCGCCTCGCAGCAGGCGGCGTACCCGGCCGCGGGAGTGGCCACAAGCATGTCCCGGTAGGCGGCGACGGTGTCGGGATGCGCGGCGGCGAACGCCGGGGTGAACCAGCGCTCGACGATCGCGTCGGCGATGGTGTCCAGCCGGCCGGCGCGGGCGGTGGCGGCCCGGGACCGCCAGCCGTCGGCCGGCCCGAGCGAGGCCGAGGTGCACAGCAGGGCGAGGCGGTCGATCCGGTCGGGGGCGTGCGCGGCCAGCCACATGCCGACCATCCCGCCGAGGGAGAGCCCGGCGTAGTGGACCCGCCCGGCGCCCACCTCGTCCAGCAGCCGCAGCACCTTCCGGCCGAGCAGGTCGATCGTGTACGGGCCGGGTGGCACCACCGAGGCGCCGTGGCCGAGGTGGTCGTACCGGATCACCCGGAATCGCGCGGCCAGCGCCGCGACCTGTGGCCGCCACATGGCGCCGGTGGCGCCCAGGGAGCTGCCCAGCACCAGCACCGGCGCGTCCGGTGGGCCGTCCACCGCGGTGTGCAGCCCGGCGGTCACGGCCGCGCCTCGCGGTGCAGGTCGAGAGCGCGGTCGACCAGCTCGCCGGCGGAGCCGAGCCAGGCGGCCGGGTCGAGTGCGGCGTCGACGTCCCGTTCGGACAGGTGGGCGCGGACGTCCGGGTCGGTGAGCAGCGCCTCCCGGAAGGCGGGCCGGCCGGCGGCGCGGCGGACCACGTCGTGGGCGCCGGAGCGGCCCAGGGCCGGCGCCAGCCGGGCCGCGACGGCCTCGGCGAGCAGCAGGCCGCCGCTGGCGTCGAGGTTGGCCCGCATCCGCGGCCGGTCCACTTCCAGGCCGGCCAGCATCCGGGCGGTACGGGCGGCGGCCCCGCCGGCGAGGTGCACCAGGTCCAGCAGGGGTTCCCATTCGGCGTGCCAGCCGCCGGTGGCGGCCCGCTCGTGCTCCTGCCCGGCGGCGGCGAACAGGGTGCCGACCAGCCCAGGGCCACGCCGGGCGGCGGCGGTGACCAGCACCGAGTCGACCGGGTTGCGCTTGTGCGGCATCGCCGACGACCCGCCGCGTCCGGCGCCCCCCTCGGCGACCTCCCCGACCTCGGTCTGCGCGAGCAGGCCGACGTCCAGCGCGACCTTGCCGGTGACGGCGAGCAGCCCGCCGAGGGCCGCGGCGACGTCGAGCAGGGGCTGACGGCGGGTGTGCCAGGGCAACGGGCTCGCCGCCAGGCCCAGGTGGGCGGCGAACCGGTCGACCACCACCGAACCGGCCGGGCCGTACGCGGCGAGGGTGCCGACCGCCCCGCCGAGCTGCGCGGGCAGCGCGGCGCACACCCCGGACAGCCGGGTCCGGGCCTGGACCAGGGCGACCAGCCAGCCGGCCGCCTTCAGGCCGAAGGTGGTGGGGGCGGCCTGCTGGCCGAGGGTGCGGGCGACCATCAGGGTGTCCCGGTGGGTCCGGGCGAGCCGGGCGGCGGCGTCGGCGGCGCCGGTGAGGTGCGCCAGCAACGGCCCGGCGGCCCGGACCACCACCAGCCCCAGCGCGCTGTCGAGCACGTCCTGGCTGGTGGCGCCGTGGTGCACCCAGGGGCGGGCCGGTTCGGCGACCGCGGCGGTCAGTTCCCGCACGAGCGGGACGACGGGGTTGCCGGCGGCGTCGGCCGCGGCACCGATGGCGGCCGGGTCGTACCGGTCGGCGCGGCACTGCCGGGCGATCTCGTCGGCCGTCGACGCGGGCAGCAGGCCGGCCTCGGCGCCGGCCCGGGCCAGCGCGGCCTCCACGTCCAGCATCGCCTGTAGCAGGCTGCGGTCGCCGAGTTCGGCGTCGACGTCCGGCGTGCCGGAGAGCCCGCGCAGCAGTGCCTCAGACGGCGAAGAAGACGGTCTCATGCTCTCCCTGTAGGCGGATGTCGAACTGGAACCCGTCGGCCGTCGATCGTGCCAGCAGCGTGTCACGGCGGCCGGGTTCGACGGTACGCAGCACCGGGTCGGCCGCGTTTCCCGGCTCGCCGGGAAAGTAGACCCGGGTGACCAGGCGGTGCAGCAGACCACGGGCGAACACGGACAGGGTCAGGTGCGGTGCCTCGGTCCCGCCCTCCGGGGCGGGTAGCGGCCCCGGCCGGACGGTGTGCAGCGCGTACCGGCCCTGGGTGTCGGTCTCGGCGCGGCCGAAGCCGCGGAACCCGTCGACCGCCGGTGGCCGGGCTCCGCGCGGGTCGTCGGGGTGGTCGAAGCGGCCGTCCGGGTCGGCCTGCCAGCTCTCCACCATCGCGTCGACCACGGCGGCGCCGGTGCCGTCGACGATCGACCCACGCAGCCAGAACGCACCGGCCGTGCCCTCGGGCACCACGTACGGGCCGTCGGGCCAGTGCAGCCCGATGTGCAGGTACGGCCCGACGGTCTGGGCGGGCGTGACGCCCAGTCGCTCACTCATCGTCGTCCTCGCCCTCGAACACGGTGGCCTCCCGGCCCCGCAGCACGATGTCGAACTCGTAGGCCAACGCCCATTCCGGGCGGGTGGCGGCGTGGTCGTACCGGGCGACCATCCGCTGGCGCGCCCGCGGGTCGCGGACCGCGTTGAAGACCGGGTCCTGGAAGAACAGCGGGTCGCCCGGGAAGTACATCTGGGTCACCAGCCGCTGGGTGAACGCCCGGCCGAACAGGGAGAAGTGGATGTGCGCGGGCCGCCAGGCGTTGTCGTGGTTGCGCCACGGGTAGGCACCGGGTTGCACGGTGACGAAGTGGTACCGCCCCCGCTCGTCGGTCAGGGCACGCCCGACACCGGTGAAGTGCGGGTCCAGTGGCGCCGGCCAGGTGTCGGCGGCGTGCCGGTAGCGGCCCGCGGCGTTGGCCTGCCAGATCTCGACCAGGGTGTGCGGCACGGCACGACCGTCGCCGTCCAGCACCCGCCCGTGCACGATGATCCGCTGCCCGAGCGCTTCACCGTCGTGCTGGCGGGTCAGGTCGTGGTCGAGCTCGCCGAGGCGACCCTCGCCGAGCAGCGGGCCGGTGACCTCGGTGAGCCGCTGCGGCAGGAAGACCAGCGGTTGCCGGGGGGCGCGGGTCACGGTGGAGCCGTAGCCGGGGCTGAGCAGGGGCGGGTGGGCGTCGACGTCGTCGCGCCGGTAGCCCGGCAGCACCAGTTTCCGGCCGGTGTCCTGGGTCATGGGCCGCTTCTCCCCTCGGGCTTGCGGTGCGTCGCGGGTCATCGGGCTGCCTTCAGGGCGCGCAGCACGGCGAGTTCGCCGGCGGTGGGTGGCGCGACGATGGCGAGTTCGTCGGCGATGGCGAGCGGCCATCCGGTGGCCGCGCGAGCCTGCTCGACCGTGACGCCGGGGTGCAGCCGGGTGAGGGTGAGTTCGCAGCTGGCCGGGTCGGCCTCAAGGATGCCGAGGTCGGTGATCACCGTCCGGGGCCGCCGCCGCGCAGCCCGAGGCGCGCCCGGTCGCCGGGACCGGCGCCGTAGCCGACCGAGGTGACGAAGTCGACGCGTTCGGTGAACGTACGCAGGCTCTGCCGGACGACGACCACCACCTCGCCGCAGGAGGCGGCGATCTCCGGGGCGCCACCGGCGCCGGGCAGGCGGACCTTCGGGTCTGCGTAGTCCCCGCCGATGACGGTGGTGTTGATGTTGCCGTACCGGTCGAGCTGCGCGGCACCGAGAAAGCCGACGTCGACGCGGCCGGGTTGCAGCCAGTAGTTGAACACCTCGGGCACCGAGATCACCGCGTCGGCGGTGTCGGCGAGGATGCCGTCGCCGATGGACAGCGGCAGCCGGTCGGGCTTCGCGCCGAGGCAGCCCGACTCGTAGATGAGCACCAGAGCGGGGGCGTGGGTGGCACGGGCCAGGTTCGCCGCGGTGCTGGGCAGCCCGATCCCGACGAAGCAGGCGGTCCCGTCGCGCAGCTGCCGGGCGGCGGCGACCGTCATCATCTCGTCGGCGGTGTAGCCGGCCATGCTCACTGGTGCACCTCCGCGTTGCGCACGTGCCGCGCGATCCAGTCCTGGAACGTGTCGCGGTCCCGGCTGATCTCGTCCCAGGCTACGTAGAAGTCGTTGTCGCGGACGGAGTAGCCCTGGGCGTACGACGGGTGTGCGCCGCCGGGCACGGGTGCCACCGCGCTGATCGCCCAGCCGGGCAGGACGACCTGTCCGGGTACGGGTTCGAGCTCGTCGACGATCTCCTCGACGGTGACCAGTGACCGCCGGGCGGCCAGCACCGCCTCCTTCTGCACCCCGGTGATGCCCCACATCTGCACGTTGCCCGCGCGGTCGGCCCGCTGGGCGTGCACCACGGTGACATCGGGGCGCAGGGCGGGGACCGCGGCCAGGGTCTCGCCGGTGAACGGGCAGTCGATGCTGCGGATGTTGGTGGTGTGCCGGGGCAGGTCGGTGCCGGTGTAGCCGCGCAGCACGGCGAACGGCAGGCCGGAGGCGCCGGCGACGTACCGGTTGGCCATCCCCGCGTGGCTGTGTTCCTCCAGCTCCAGCGGCCCGGGCCAGGAGTTCTGCGCGGCGTCGCGGAAGCGGTGCAACGAGCCGACGCCGGGGTTGCCGCCCCAGGAGAAGACCAGGCGGCGGGCACAGCCGGCACCGATGAGCTGGTCGTAGATGACGTCGGGTGTCATCCGCACCAGGGTCAGGTCACGCCGCCCCTGCCGGATGATCTCGTGGCCGGCGGCGAACGGGATGAGGTGGGTGAACCCTTCCAGCGCCACCACGTCACCGTCGCGGACCAACTCCGCGACGCCGTCGGACAGCGAGACGAGCTTCGCCATGGGCCTCCCCGCCTCCAATGTCGTACACCCGCCGACCGCTGTTCGGTATGCGGACCGGCGTACTTATCTCGAACGTAATCGGCGTCGGTGGGGTTCGTCAACGCGCCCCGGCCGGCCGGATTCCCGCGTCCGACCTATTGCAGAAATGTTGCGGCGATCCGTTGACGCGAGTCGAGTCCCGTGTAAATGTCCTAGATGAGAACGCCTGTTCGGCAAGCGAACAGGCGGCGCGCGGCCGGTGCCCACCTGCCGGCCGCCGCCTGCGGCTGTTCTGCGGCGCAAGGAGGATCAGCATGTCCCTGCTCGACACCGACACCTGGCACGGCCGGCTCTACAGCGACGGCTGGGTGCAGGCGGCCGGCGGCACCGCCACCGTTCGCGCCCCCGCCACCGGCGAGGAGATCGGCCAGGTCGGCGTGGCCGACGCCGACGACGTCACCCGGGCCAGCGCCCGGGCCGCCGTTGCGCAGCGGGCCTGGGCCGCCACCAGCTACGTGGAGCGAGCCGCCGTGCTACGCCGGGCCGGTGCGTTGTGGGAGCAGCACGCCGCCGAGGTCGGCGACTGGGTGGTCCGCGAGTCCGGGTCGATCCCGCCGAAGGGCGTCCTGGAGACCAGCACCGCCGCCCAGGAGTGCTACGAGGCCGCGACACTGCCCTCGCGTTCGCTCGGTGAGATCATCCCCAGCGCGCAGCCACGACTGAGCCTGGCCCGCCGGCTACCGGTCGGCGTGGTGGGCGTCATCTCACCGTTCAACGCCCCGCTGATCCTGGCCATCCGTTCGGTGGCCCCGGCGCTGGCGCTGGGTAACGCGGTGGTGCTCAAGCCGGACCTGCGTACGGCGGTCTGCGGCGGGCTGGCCATCGCCCGGGTCTTCGAGGAGGCCGGGCTGCCCGAGGGGCTGCTGCACGTGCTGCCCGGCGGCGTGGCAACCGGCGAGGCGCTGGTCGCCGACCCGCACGTGCGGGTGATCAGCTTCACCGGTTCGTCCGCCGCAGGCCGCAAGGTCGGCGAGGCCGCCGCCCGGCACCTCAAGCGGGCGCACCTGGAGTTGGGCGGCAACTCCGCGCTGGTGGTGCTCGACGACGCGGACCTGGACCTCGCCGTCTCGGCCGGCGCGTGGGGTTCCTTCCTGCACCAGGGGCAGATCTGCATGACCACCGGCCGGCACCTGGTCCACGAGAGCGTCGCCGAGCGGTACGTCACCGAGCTGGCCGCCAAGGCCGACCACCTGCCGGTCGGCGACCCCGCCAAGGAGCAGGTGGCGCTCGGACCGATCATCGACGAAGGTCAGCGCGACAAGATTCACTCACTGGTCGAGGCGAGCGTCGCCGCGGGCGCCCGGCTCGCTGCCGGCGGCACCTACGAGGGGCTGTTCTACCGCCCGACCGTGCTCGCCGACGTCACCCCGACCACCCCGGCGTACGCGCAGGAGGTCTTCGGCCCGGTCGCCCCGGTGCTCACCTTCACCGACCTGGACGAGGCGGCGGCGCTGGCCGGCGCCAGCGAATACGGGCTGTCGCTGGGCATCCTCAGTCGCGACGTGATGAAGGCGATGGCGCTGGCCGAGCGCATTCCCAGCGGCATCGTGCACATCAACGACCAGACCGTCAGCGACGAGGCGGTGGCGCCGTTCGGCGGCGTCGGCGCCTCCGGCACCGGATCCAGGTTCGGCGGGGCGGCGGCCAACGTGGAGGCGTTCACCGAGACGCAGTGGGTGACGATGCAGGGTGACATCACCCGTTACCCGTTCTGAGCCACCCTTGCACCGACAACTCAAGGAGGTACGGATGCGCACCCAGGTCGGCATCGTCGGGGCGGGACCGGCCGGTCTCATGCTGTCGCACCTGCTGCACCGGCAGGGCATCTCCTCGGTGGTGCTGGAAAGTCGCAGCCGGGACTACGTCGAACACCGGCTGCGTGCCGGGGTGCTCGAACAGGGCTCGGTCGACCTGCTCCGCGACACCGGGCTGGGCACCCGCATGGAGCGGGAGGGGATGCGGCACGAGGGCATCGAGCTGCGCTTCGACGGTGAGTCGCACCGGGTGCCGATGACCGAGCTGACCGGGCGGGCGATCACCGTCTACGGGCAGCAGGAGGTCGTCAAGGACCTGATCGCCGCCCGCCTGGCCGCTGGCGGGACGATCCTGTTCGAGGCCGAGGCGGTACGCCTTGCCGGCCTGGAGTCCGCTCCGGTGGTCCACTTCCGGCACGAGGGCCGCGAGGAGGAACTGCACTGTGACTTCGTGGTGGGCTGCGACGGCTTCCACGGGGTGAGCCGGAGCGCCGTGCCCGACGGGGTGCTGCGCAGCTACGAGCGGGTCTATCCGTTCGCCTGGCTGGGCGTCCTCGCCGCCGCCCGGCCCGCGGTCGACGAGCTGATCTACGCCCACCACGAGCGGGGCTTCGCCCTCTACAGTCTGCGCTCGCCCGAGATCTCCCGGCTCTACCTCCAGGTCCCCGCCGACGAGGACATCGCCGACTGGCCGGACGAGCGGATCTGGGCGGAGCTGCGCACCCGGCTGGAGACGGTGCCGGGCTGGACCCTCAACGAGGGCCCGATCCTGGAGAAGTCGATCACCCCGTTGCGCAGCTTCGTGGTCGAGCCGATGCAGTGGCAGCGACTCTTCCTGGCCGGCGACGCGGTGCACATCGTCCCGCCCACCGGCGCCAAGGGCATGAACCTCGCCCTCGCCGACGTGGCGCTGCTCGGCGACGCCTTCGCGGCCTGGTATGCCGACGGCAGCACCGAACTGCTCGACGGCTACTCCACCGCGGCGTTGCGTCGGGTCTGGCGGGCCCAGCAGTTCTCCTGGTGGATGACCTCGATGCTGCACCGGCTCAACGCCGACGACCCCTACGAGGCGAAGCTCCAGTCGGCCACCCTCCGGTACGTCACCACCTCGCGGGCCTACGCCACCAGCCTGGCGGAGAACTACGTGGGCCTGCCGCAGGTATGACCACGGTCCGGCCGCATCGGGGCCCCTCACCACCGGCTCCGGCGACCAGCGTCGGCGACCGTCGACAGGTTGACGTTCCGTAACTGGCACCCGCCGCTCGCCACCTGTCGGTGCGACACCTTTGCTCTGCTTCAACCTACGCAATGGCCGTTGACCTGCAAGGTGTCGATCAGTCTGGCGTTCAACGTGCGACGGCGGCTTCACCGACGGTGACCGTTGCGTGGGTTGAAGCAGAGCAAAGGAACCAGGTCGAGGGGGACTCAGCGGCAGCGGGTGACGGGGACGGCGCGAGGGAGGACGCAGCGCAGCGGGTGACGGGAGGCGCCGCGCAGGGGACGCCGCCCGACGCCGCGGCAGCGACCCGGCGCCGGTCGGAAGCTGACCCGCGCGTCCCGGTCGGGTCGTCCGATCCGGTCGGGACGTCCGGACGGACCCGGACCGTCTCCCCTGTGGAGCCGGGCCGGCCGAGAAATCGATGGCCCGGACCATGGCGCGCGGCGGCGTTACGGGGTAGAAACATCTCGACCCCGCTTCTTCACGCCGTGATACAAGTCCGCTCGGCAAGAGAGCGCTCTCACGGGTCGCGACCCACCACATCGTCGGGCGGCACTCCGACCGGCCCGACGGGAAGGAAGAACGTATGCCGACCCCACCACACCGCCGGCGTCTCGGTCGGGCCCTGGCCTTCGGCCTCGTGCTGACCACCGCCGCCGTCGCCACCAACACCCCGGTCAGCGCCGGCCCACCCCGACCGGCCGTCCCCGACCTCGGGCCCAACGTCACGATCTTCGACCCGGGCATGCCGGTCAGCCAGATCCAGGCGACCCTCGACGCGGCGCACGCCGCCCAGGTCGACAACGAGATGGGCACCACCCGGCACGCCTACCTGTTCCGGCCGGGCAGCTACGGCACCGCGGCGGAGCCCCTCCAGATCAAGGTGGGCTACTACACCGAGATCTCCGGGCTGGGCGCCTCCCCCACCGACGTGGTGATCAACGGCAAGATCGAGGCGTACAACCGCTGCCTCACCGAGGGCGGCACCGGCAACTGCATCGCGCTTGTCAACTTCTGGCGCACGCTGAACAACCTGTCGCTGTCGATCAACGCGGCCGGCCAGGACGACTGCCGCGCCTCGGCCAACTTCTGGGCGGTCTCCCAGGCGGTGTCGATGCGCCGGCTCGACGTCAGCGGCGGCGGACTGTCGCTGATGGACTACTGCACCAACGGGCCGCAGTACGCCAGCGGCGGCTTCATCGCCGACTCCCGGCTGCCCGCCACCACCAACGGCTCGCAGCAGCAGTGGCTGACCCGGAACAGCGAGGTCGAGAGCTGGTCCAACGCCGTGTGGAACCAGGTCTTCGCCGGGGTGGTCGGCGCACCCGACGACGCCGGCTTCCCCGACCCGCCGTACACCACCCTGGGCACCACCCCGCTGAGCCGGGAGAAGCCCTACCTGTACGTCGACGGCAGGGGGAAGTACCAGGTCCGCGTGCCCGCCGCGCGCCGAGACACCCGCGGCATCACCTGGGGCACCCGGATGACGCCGGGGCGGACCATCCCGATCGGCGACTTCTTCGTCGCCAAGCCGTCCGACCCGGTGCGGGTCATCAACCGGGAACTCGCCCGTGGCAAGCACCTGCTGCTCACCCCCGGGGTGTACGACGTGGCCCGCAGCATCGAGATCCGCCGGCCCGACACGATCGTGCTCGGCATCGGGCACGCCACCCTGACCGCCGTCGACGGCGCGGTGCCGCTCGACGTCGCCGGCGTGCCCGGCGTGGTGGTCGCCGGGGTCACCGTCGACGCGGGCCTCAAGGAGTCGCCGGTGCTGCTGCGGGTCGGCCGCAAGCACGGCCGCAACCACAGCACGCCGCACAACCCGATCACGCTGTCCGACGTGTACTTCCGAATCGGCGGGCCGCACATCGGCAAGACGGACACCGCGCTGGAGGTCAACAGCGACCACGTACTGATCGACCACACCTGGGTGTGGCGGGGCGACCACGGCGTCGAGGGCTTCACCGACGGCGTCAACGGCGACACCGACCGCTGGCGCACCAACACCGGCCGCTACGGCGCGGTCATCAACGGTGACCACGTGACCGCCACCGGGCTGTTCGTCGAGCACTTCCAGCGTTACAACACCGTGTGGAACGGCGAGCACGGCACCACGATCCTCTACCAGAACGAGCTGCCCTACGACCCGCCGACGCAGGCCGACTGGCACAACGGCAAGGTCAACGGGTGGGCCGGCTACAAGGTCGGCGACCGGGTCCGCCACCACACCCTGCACGGCGGCGGCGTCTACGTGTTCAACCAGAACAACCCGTCGATCCGCACCGAGAACGGCTTCGAGGTGCCGGTGCGGCCGGGCATCCGGCTGCACCACATCATGACGGTGAACCTCAGCGCCGGTGTCATCGACCACGTGGTCAACGGCGTGGGCGAGGCGGCCGACATGGACCGGGTCGGTGTGCCCGTCTACCTCACCCAGTACCCCTAGCGGTACGCCGGGAGGGGCCCCTGCCTACCGTCACGGTATGGCGGGGCCCTTCCTGTCGCGCGCTCAGTCCACCACCGGGCTGCGCCGCTCCAGCAGGACGACGTCCCGCCAGCGGCCGTGGTGGCGGCCGACCCGCTCGCGAACGCCGATCGTCCGGAAGCCGGCCCGCCGGTGCAGGGCCAGGCTGGCGGCGTTCTCGGGAAACACACCGGACTGGATCGTCCAGACGCCTGCCGCCTCCGTCGAGCCGATCAGAGCGTCGAGCAGCAGCCGGGCCACCCCCCGACCCCGGGCGTCCGGGTCGACGTAGACGGAGTGCTCCACCACCCCGGCGTAGACCGCCCGGGACGACGTCGGCGACACCGCGATCCAGCCGAGCAGTGTCCCGTCCCCGTCCACCGCGACCAGGCGGTGCGCCGGCAGCCGGCCGGCGTCGAAGTCCGCCCACGACGGCGCGACGGTCTCGAAACTGGCGTCCCCGCCGTCCAGCCCAGCCTGGTAGATCGCCAGCACCCGGTCCGCGTCGTCGGCCGTCATCGGCCGCAGCGTGACGTCGGCCATCCGGCGGCTCCGTTCATGTCGTCGGCCCAGCCGGCCCGCGGGCGGCACCGGGCAGTCCCCTCCGGCACCTCACCGTACTCCCGCTCGACCTCGTGCCGGCCCGCACGTCCGCCGCGCGCGGCCCGGTCATCGGGGTGGGCCGACGTACAGCCGGCTGACCGTCTCGGCGACACAGACCAGCTTGCCGCCGGCATCGCTGTCCACGGTCACCGTGGTGACCAGCTGCGCACCGCCCTCGATCGGGTCGACCTGACCGACGGTGGCGACGGCCCGGACCGAGGTGCCGACGCGGACCGGGGCGGGGAAGCGGACCCGGTTGAGGCCGTAGTTGACCCCCATCCGCACCCCGGCCACCCGGTAGAGCCGACCGACCAGGACCGGCAGCAGGGAGAGCGTCAGGTAGCCGTGGGCGATGGTGCCGCCGTACGGACCGGCCGCCGCCCGCTGCGGGTCGAGGTGGATCCACTGGTGATCGTCGGTGGCGTCGGCGAACAGGTCGACGCGGCGCTGGTCGACCGGGTACCACGGTCCCGGGCCGAGGGTCTCGCCGACGGCGCCGGCCAGTTCGTCGATGCTGGCGAAGCTTCTCATGCCAGGTGCCCGCCGAGTTTGGTGTAGCCGCGCAGCAGGTCGCGCGAGATGATCAGCCGTTGCATCTCGTCGGTGCCCTCGAAGATCCGGTAGAGGCGCACCTGCCGGTACCAGCGTTCGATCGGCAGTTCCCGGGTGTAGCCCATGCCGCCGTGGATCTGGAGCACCCGGTCCACCACCCGGTTGACCATGCCCGCGCCGTAGAGTTTCGCCATCGAGGAGGCGTGCCGCGGGTCCAGGCCCGCGTCGACCGTCCAGGCCGCGCGCAGGATGAGCCAACGCGCCGCCTCCAGCTCGGTCTCCGAGTCGGCGATCATCCACTGGATGGCCTGGTTGGTGCCGATCTTCGCGCCGAAGGTCTCCCGGGTGTTGGCGTGCTCGATCGCCATCCGCAGCGCGCGCTCGGCGATGCCGACGGCGTGCGAGGGGATGGTGTAGCGCCCCTTGCCGATCCACTGCATGCCGAGGGTGAAGCCCTGGCCGACCTCGCCGAGGATGTTGCGGTGCGGTACGCGGACGTCGTCGAAGACCAGCGACGCCGGCCCGCCCTCACCCATCGTCGGGATGAACTCCGACCGCCAGCCCATCGACCGGTCCACCAGGAACGCGGTCGCCCCGCCGTCGCGGGCATCCCGCTGCGGGTCGGTGACCGCGATGACGATCGCGAAGTCGGCCTCGTTGCCGCCGGTGATGAAGGTCTTCTCACCGTTGAGGATCCAGTCGTCGCCGTCGCGGCGGGCGCTGAACCGGATGTTGGCCGCGTCCGAACCGGCGCCCGGCTCGGTGATGGCGAAGCAGGAGATCCGCTCACCCTCGATCGTGGGCAGCAGGAACTCCCGTTGCTGCTCATCGGTGGCGTGGAAGAGGATGTTGTCCGCCTCGCCGCCGAACCGGAACGGCACGTACGTGCGACCGATCTCCGTCCAGATCAGCGACTGGCCGACGGCGGGCAGGTCCATGCCGCCGTACTCCTGCGGCGTGGCCAGCCCCCAGAAGCCGAACTTGCGGGCCTTGAGCTGCAACTCGCGCAGCTCGGAGCGTTCCAGGCCGACCTGGTGGGCCCGTTCCCGCCGCAGCAGCTCCTGCTCCAGCGGCATGACCTCCCTGGTGATGAAGTCGCGGGCGGTATCGCGGATGGCCCGTTCCTCGTCGGACAGCCCGAAGTCCATGTGCTCACCGGTTCCTTTCCGCGGGCGCGCTCAGCGCGCGCCACCGTTGACGTAGAGGGTCTGGCCGCTGACGTACGACGCTCGTCGCTGGCCAGGAAGGCGATCACCGAGGCGATCTCGGCGGGCTGCGCCACCCGGCGCAGCGGGGTCTGCTCGGCGGCGAGTCGCTGGTGCGCCTCGGCGGCGCTGCCGACCCGCTCGGCGGTGGGGGCGGTCATCGCGGTCGCCACGTAGCCGGGAGCCACGGCCAGGTTGGTGGTGATGACCGACTCCCACTGCGGCAGCGGCATCTTGAACAGCAGGTTTGTCGCGGGTGATCCCGGCGTTGTTGACCAGCACGTGCCAGCCGCCGAGGCTGCGTACCACCTGCTCCCCCAGCGCCGCGACGGCCTCGGCGTCGGTCACGTCGCAGCCGGAGCCGACGGCCCGCCCGCCGCCCGCCACGATCTCGTCGGCGACGGCCCGGCTGCGGTCGGCGTCGAGGTCGACCACGGCGACGGCGGCGCCCTCGGCGGCGAGGCGGTGCGCCGTGGCGGCTCCGATGCCCTGCGCGGCGCCGGTGACGACGGCGACCCGGTCGGCGAATCTGGTCACGGTTGGCTCCCCAGGGGTTCAGAAGGCGTTGACGCCGGTGAGCGCCCGCCCGATGAGTAGCTGCTGGATCTGGCTGGTGCCCTCGTAGAGGGTGGCGACGCGGGCGTCGCGCAGGTACTTGCCGACCGGGTACTCGTCGATGTAGCCGTACCCGCCGAAGACCTGGAGGGCGTCGTTGGCCGCGCGGACGGCGGCCTCGCTGGCGAACAGCTTGGCCATCGACGCCTCGGTGGCGAACGGCTGGCCCCGGTCGATCAGGTCGGCGACCTGCCAGACCAGCAGCCGCGCGGCGGCGGTGTCCACGGCGATACCGGCGAGCAGTTGCTGCACCAGCTGGTGCCCGGCGATCGGTTTCCCGAACTGGGTGCGCTGGCCGGCGTAGCCGACGGCGGCGTCGAGGCAGCCCTGGGCGATGCCGACGCAGCCGGCGGCGACCGACATCCGGCCCTTGGCCAGGGTCGCCAGCGCCAGCCGGAAGCCGGCGCCCGGCTCGCCGAGGCGGGCGGTGTCGGGCACCCGGACGCCGTCGAGGGCCAGTTCGGCGGTGGCCTGCCCGCGCAGGCCGAGCTTGCCGTGGATCTCCGACCGGGCGAGGCCGGGGCTGTCGGTCGGGACCAGGAAGGCGGTGATGCCGCGGTGGCCGGGGCCGCCGGTGCGGGCGAAGAGCAGCGCGACGTCGGCGGTGGTCCCGTTGGTGATGAACATCTTCCGGCCGGTGATCAGCCAGTCGTGGCCGTCGCGGACCGCGCGGGTGGTCAGCGCGGCGGCGTCCGAGCCGCTGTCCGGTTCGGTCAGCGCGAAGCAGCCCAGGGCGGTGCCGGAGCACAGGTCGGGCAGCCATCGGCCGCGCTGGTCCGGGCTGCCGTGGGCGGCGATCGACTTGGCGACCAGGCCGAGCGAGACCGACACGATACCGCGTACGGCGGAGTCGCCCCGGCCGAGTTCCTCCAGCACCAGGCAGTACGCGAGGTGGTCGCCACCGGATCCGCCGTCCTCCTCGCCGATGGTGAGACCGAGGAAGCCGACCTCGCCGAGCTTGCCGACGATGGCGGGGTCGACCGCCTCGCGCCGGTCCCAGTCGGCCGCGTGCGGCGTCACCTCGCGGTCGACGAAGTCGGCGGCGAGGCGACGGACCGCGGCCTGTTCGGCCGAGAGCTGAAGGTCCATGACCAGTAAACTAGCGGTGAAAGTTTTACGCTGTCCAGACCCGCGTGTGGCAAAGTTCCGTGCGGAGCACCCACCCCGAGGAGGACACCCATGCCCCGGCCGCGACAGGCGCTGCTCAGCCGGCAGCGGATCGTCGAGGCCGCCGCCACGTTGATCGACACCGACGGGCTGGAGGGTTTCTCCACCCGGCGGCTCGCCGCCACACTCGGGGTACGCGGGCCGTCGCTGTACAACCACTTCGGCACCAAGGACGCGATCCTCGACGCGGTGGCCGACAGCATCACCAGCCAGGTCGACATCTCCTACTTCGGGGAGGTCGACTGGCGCGAGGCGCTCCGCCGGTGGGGGCACTCCTACCGGGCGGCCCTCGCGGCGCACCCGAACATCGTGCCGCATCTCGCGCAGGGCCCCGGGCGGCGCCCGGCCGCGCTGGCCATGGCCGACGCCGTCTACGGCGGGCTGGTCAAGGCGGGTTGGCCACCGGCGCGGGCGACCCACATCGGCGCCATCATGCGCTACTTCGTGACGGGCTCGGCGCTGGGGTCGTTCGCCGGTGGCTTCGTCGAGGACCCCGGCCTCTACGCCGACCAGTACCCGCACCTGAGCCAGGCCCACCGCCTCGCCGAGCACCAGCAGCGCGTCGACGAGGGCGCGTTCACGCTGGGCCTGGACGCGCTGATCGACGGGTTGTCGCGCACCTACGAACGCGCGGTCGGCCCGCTGCCGCCCCTGCCGCAGACGGGCGAGGCGTACTAGAGTCCAAACTTGCACCGCTAGTTTTCGGCGAGGTGAGGGGCGTATGGAGTTCGCAAGGACCGACTTCTACCTCGACGGACGATGGGTCGCCGCCGGCGGCGGTTCGCCGTTGCCGGTGCACAACCCGACGACCGAGGAGGTCTTCGCGACGGTGCCCGCCGGCACCGCCGGGGACGTCGACCGCGCGGTGGTGGCCGCCCGCGCGGCGTTCGAGGGCTGGGCCGCGACCGACCCGGCCGACCGGGCCGCCCACCTCGACCGGCTGCACGCCGCGCTGACCGCCCGCGCCTACGACATCGCCCGCACCGTCGTCCTGGAACTCGGCACTCCACTCAAGGTGGCCACCCGGGTCCAGACCGGCCTGCCGCTGACCGTGCTGCGCAGCTACGTCGACCTCGCCGCCCGGCCACCGGCGCCGCAGACCCTGGGCAACTCCCTGGTGGTACGCGAACCCGTCGGCGTCATCGGCGCGATCACCCCGTGGAACTACCCGCTGCACCAGGTGATGGCCAAGGTTGCCGCCGCCCTCGCCGCCGGCTGCACCGTCGTGCTGAAACCCAGCGAGCTGACCCCGCTGACCGCGTACCTGCTCTTCGACGCCGTGCACGAGGCCGGACTGCCGCCGGGCGTGGTCAACCTCGTCACCGGCACCGGTCCGGTGGTCGGCGAGGCGATCGCCAGCCACTCCGACGTGGACCTGGTCTCGTTCACCGGATCCACCGCCACCGGGCGGCGGATCGCGCACCTCACCGCCGACCGGATCGCCCGGGTGGCGCTCGAACTGGGCGGCAAGTCGGCCAACGTGATCCTCGACGACGCCGACCTGGCCACCGCGGTCAAGGTGGGCGTCGGCAACGCCTTCCTCAACTCCGGGCAGACCTGCACAGCGTGGACCCGCATGCTGGTGCACCGTGCCCGCTACGACGAGGCCCTCGACCTGGTCGCCAAGGCCACCGAGAGCTACCGGGTCGGCGACCCGCTCGACCCCGACACCCGCCTCGGACCGCTCGTCTCCGCGTCTCAGCGGGACCGGGTACGCGAGCACATCGCCCGAGGGCTGGCCGACGGCGGCCGGCTGGTCGCCGGTGGACCCGACGCCCCGGTACCGCAGCAGGGCTGGTTCGTCGCCCCGACGGTGATCGCCGACGTCGACCCGGACAGCGCGCTGGCCCAGGAGGAGGTCTTCGGGCCGGTCCTCGCGGTCATCCCGGTCGACGACGACGACCACGCGGTGGCGGTGGCGAACAACTCCCGGTACGGCCTGGCCGGCGCGGTCTTCTCCGGCGACGAGGACCGGGCGCTGCGGGTCGCCCGGCGACTGCGCACCGGCGCCGTCGACATCAACGGCGCACAGTTCAACCCGGTGGCACCGTTCGGCGGCTACAAACAGTCCGGCCTCGGGCGCGAGTTGGGCCTGCACGGGCTGGAGGAGTTCTGCGAAGTGAAGGCGATCCAGCGATGAGGGGCCTGGTCGCCCGCGCCGCCGGCACGCCACCCCGGATCGAGAGCGTCGAACCGCCCGCCACCGGCCCCGGGCAGGTGCGGGTGCAGATCCGGGCGGCCGGCGTCTGCCACTCCGACCTGTCCATGATCGACGGCACCCTGGCCGCGCCGTACCCACTGCTGCTCGGTCACGAGGCCACCGGCGTGGTGGCCGAGGTCGGCGACGGCGTCGACCGGGTCGCGGCCGGTGACCACGTCGTGCTCAACTGGGCGCCGGCCTGCCGCCACTGCTGGTACTGCAATCACGGCGAACCCTGGCTGTGCGAGCACGGCGGCGCACCGGCCGCCGCGCGCGGACACACCATCGGTGGCGAGCCGCTCTACGTCACGCTCGGCCTCGGCGCCCTCGCCGAGCAGGTGGTGGTGCCGCAGGAGGCCGTGGTGGGCGTACCCGCCGAACTCTCCTTCCCCGACGCGGCGCTGCTCGGCTGCGCCGTGCTCACCGGCGTCGGCGCGATCCGCCGCACCGCCGGGGTCCGTCCCGGCGACTCGGTCGCCGTCATCGGCATCGGCGGCGTCGGCCTGTCGGCGGTGGCCGCCGCCCGCGCGGCCGGCGCCACCACCGTCATCGCCGTCGACGTCTCACCCGCCAAGGCCGACCTGGCCGCCGCCGCCGGGGCCACCGACTTCCTGCTGGCCGACGACACCCTCCACCGCGCGGTGCGGGCCCGCAGCGGCGGACGCGGCGTCGACCACGCACTGGAGTGCGTCGGGCGTGCCAGCACCATCCGCGCCGCCTGGCGCGCCGCCCGCCGGGGCGGGCAGGTCATCGTGGTCGGCATGGGCGGCCGGGACGACATCGTCGGTCTCAGCGCCCTGGACATCTTCCACTCCGCACGCACGCTGCGCTCCTCCGTGTACGGCTCCTCCGACCCGGACCGGGACGTGCCCGAACTGGCCCGGGCGGTGCTGGACGGCACGCTCGACCTCGGCTTCCTGGTCACCGACCGGGCCACCCTGGACGACGCACCGGAGGCCCTGGACCGGATGGCCCGGGGCGAGGGCGCCCGCACAGTGGTCCTGCTCGACTGACCCGCCCTCCACAGCATTTCGCTCAGCGAGCAGCCTCACAGGTTGCTGCACCGCCGCTGTAATTCCGCCGGCTGTCTCTGGTCCAGCCGATGAAGCGGCAGTGCAGCGCGCCGGCCGGTGCCCAGGGCATGTCCTCGGCGGCCCGGACGAGGTAGGCGCCGAGGTAGAGAGCCAGGGACACTGGCGCACCGGCGTACTCCGCGCGCAGTTCCCATGGAGCCGATGCCGGGCCACCACCCACGTAAGCGGCCTGGCGCCATCTGGCGGCCCACCGGGCTACCGAGATGCCCGCTCCGTCGTCACCTCCCTCGCCAACCAGGGAGATCCCGAACCACTACGCGACTCCATCGCTCGCGCGCACCCCGACGACGCCTGCCAACGCGCAGACCTCAACTACTCCGCCTACTGGGTCGGCGAGATCCCCCACCGCCAGCCCGACGACTCCTTGATGCCCGCCACATCACCGAATGGCGCGGCACTCGGCTTCTGCGGCACCTGGTCGAACGCCTCAACGCCGACCATCCGTTCATCGACCTCAACATCCACAACCTATGGGCACTGCTCACCGCCCGACGCGGACTCGCCTACGACCATCCTGGCACCGGACAACGACCTCGCCGCCCAGGCCGTAGCGATCCTCGACAGCGACCGGATCTCGACACAGTCCCGCCAGGAACTAACCTCGATCGTCTACAGCCTGCGAACAGAGGGCATCACCGGCACAGGGACGGACAGATGAGCGAGGACCAGCACGCCGCCACGATGAGGTACATCTTCGAGGCCGGCGTCCTCAAACGCGCCGCCCGTACCGGCTGGTGGTTCGCCGGAGTCAAGCACCCCGAATCCATCGCCGAACACTCACACCGCACCGCCCTGATCGGCATGATGCTCGCCGCCATGGAAGGAGCCGACCCCGCCCGGGTCACCATGCTCTGCGTGCTGCACGACACCCAGGAAACCCGCACCACCGACCTGCCCCACATCGCCAAGCGCTACCTCACCGTCGCCCCCAACACCGCCATCACCGCAGACCAGGTCGCCGACTGCCCACCCACCGTCACCGACCTCATCACCGCCGCCGTCACCGAGTACGAAACCGGCGAAACCCTCGAAGCCGTCGTCGCCCGCGACGCCGACAAACTCGAATGCCTCGTCCAAGCCGTCGAATACCGCCACCAGGGAATCGACAACGTCCAGCGCTGGATCGACAGCAGCCGCGCCGCACTCAAGACCGCCTCCGCACACCACCTCGCCGACGCGGCACTCACCAGCCAACCCCTCGCCTGGCTCGCACCCCCGCCGGCCCCGGCGAGCTGACCTCTCGCCTGTAAGTTCCGGGCGCACCGTCGGCAGTACGGTCAGCGCGTGACGCCCTTCCTCAAGTGGACCACGACCAAGATCGACAACGGGATTCATGCCGGCGAGGTACCTATCTTCCCGGATGTATTGCCGGGCTGGCGGCTACAGCGAGAGTGGCAGGCAACGGTACGTGCCTTGAGGGCCGGTGGGTGTCCTTGAGGACGGCAGACGGCGAGTTCTTCCGTGAGTATCCGGCGACGATGAATGGTTGCGGCAACCATCGCTTTCACCTTCGCTGGCGGAGTGTCAGCGGGGTGCCCGTGCGGTTCGCCTGCGGGACCGTTGCCAGCGAGATCGACTCGTCCGTCGCCGGGTCAGGCGCTCTATCGGGTGCCTGACCTGGCGTTTCTTCTGGCCCTGCTGGTCGCTGACGGTCAACGTTGGTCGGCGTCTGAGACCCTGCGAGCCGGTCAGATGAAGTCTCATCCGAGGTCATCCGGCCTGCTGAGGGCCGCCGGAGTCGGGTGTGGCTCGATCGGTTGCCGTACTCCGCTGCTGTACTTCACTAACCGCGTGAAGGACGTTGCGGGCGACGGTTGCCACGGGGCAGTCCGGAGTGCGGCAAGCGCAGCAGTGGCTGTCCGGCCCGGGTCGGTGCTGTCGGGGGGCCGTTCGGGCGGTGAGGATCAGTCGGTTGCGGATCTGGGCCAGGGACAGGAACGGTGCCGTCACCGGTCAGCCCACCCCGAGGGTGACGGCGAGCTGCGTGACCGTGGTCGGGGCGCGCGGGTCACGGGCGAGCTCGGCGAGTGCCTCGCGGGCGGCGGGCCGGTGTCGGATCTCGGCAGGTGCGGTGTGCTCGGCCTCGATCAGCACCCGGGCGGCGTTGGTCGGATCGTCGGCGTGTAGGTACGCACGCGCGGCGTCGAGCAGGTGAGCGGCGCGGTGTTCGGGGGGTAGCCACCGCCATCCGGGCCGCTTGGTGGCCTTGTTGTGCCAGGCGATCGCAGCACGGGTGTCGCCGGATTCGGCGGCTACGGCGGTGCGGGCCAGGTCGACGGCGGTGGGTCCGAACCCGGTGCGGTGATAGTCGTGCCCGTCACCTATGCGCTCGGCCATGCTGGCGGCCTCGTCGATCAGCTCGGTGGCGGCGGGCTCGTTTCCGTGCTGTGCTGCTGCCAGGGCGGCTTGGATAAGCAGAGTTCCGCACAGGGACAGCGCCGTCGGTGTGCCGTACTCGATCACGGTCGGGGCGATCCGGTACGCGGCGGCGAGCATCGCCGATTTCGCCGCCCGTGCCCGCCCCGACGCGCGCAACACCTGACCCAGCTGCACTGCTGCGGCAGCCACCAGCTCCCGGTCACCGGTGGCGGCGAGCATCGCCCGGTCGGTGGCCAGCCACGCCAGCTCGGCGTCGCCGAGCTTGACCAGCAGGGCGGCGATGATCCGGTACGCCTCCACCAACGGCACCCGACCCATCACCGGGGCGTGGGCATGGGTGCCCTGCGCATTGCTGAGCAGGTCCGGTGCCAGGTCGATCACCTGCTGGTAGCGGGCGTACTGAAACGTCGTCCACGCATGCCCCACCTCCCGCAGCATCCGGTCCACGGACAACACCGGCCGCCGACCCGCCGGCCTGCCCAGCGGAATGTCGTACCGCGACAGCGACGCCCTGATCCGGTCGACGCCCTCGACACGACCCCTCGTCTCAATCTGCTCGGCGTCCCGGCCGAGCAGGACGGCGGTGTCGATGCGCAACACGGTCGCGATCTCCTGGAGCGTGGACAGCTTGTCCAGCGACCGGACGCCACGTTCGACCTTGTCGACCCAGCTCTTCGACTTGCCCAGCCGATCAGCGAGCAGCTGCTGCGACAACTTCCGCCGACCCCGCCAGTACGCCACCCGCCGCCCGACCGGCAACAGCTCAAGGCTGTCCACGACGCCACCGCCGGTCCGGTATCGCCCGGGTCGTCTCCTCCGCCGGGATCCGATCCGCCTCAGCCTCGGCGAGAAGCCGCCGCTTGGCCGCTTCCCGCTCGGCTGCCTGGACCTGCTCGCCCCGGCTGACCCCCGGCTCGCCGCCATCACCCTGCATCCCCACCTCCGTCAGCAGAAGCGCACCGGCAAGCCGGCCGTCGCAGGTCCACAGTGACGTCCGGGTGTCACCGACCGCGACGGCACAAAGCCCGACATCTAGGCCACATTGCTGGCGACATAAAGGCGACACAGCGCTATCGTGTCGGGCATGAACGCCCCCAACACCGCCCTGCGCGCCGTCCGCACCGGAATGCGCATGAGCCAGGACGACTTCGCCCGCGCGCTCCAGGCCGCCGGCCACCGCGTGGGCGAGCCCAACGACGCCAACAAGAGACTCGTCCAGCGATGGGAATCCGGCACGATCACCGCACCGCGACCCGTCTACGCCCGCGCCCTGGAGGTCGTCACCGGCCTACCCATCTCGCTGCTCGGCTTCGCCGCAGTGCCCGGCGAGCAGATCGCCGATGACCAGCACGGTGGCCACGACCTGACATCCCCCATGTCCAACCTGGCCACCCCGACGCAGGCGTCCAGGCAATCCACGGTCCACAGGTCATATGAGGACGTGTGGCTCAGCCGCTACCAGTACTACTCCAGCGGCCGGGGAGACTCCTTCGCCGGGCAGCACTTCGTGGTCGTGCTTCAGCACGGCGACCGGCTGACCGCGCGCAGCCTGCCTGGCTCGGCGACATCGTCGCTGTCGCTCGATCTGACCGTGGACGGCGCTGTCGTCACCGGCACGTGGGTCGAGCAGACCGACTCGGCCGGCTACTACCGGGGCGCCCGCTATCACGGCGCAATCCAACTCCTGGCCGAGCCCACGGGTCGACGGATGGCCGGGAAATGGGTCGGGTTCGGCAAGGACATGGAGGTCAACACCGGGCCGTGGGAACTCATCTTCCGCGACGCCTCGACATCCAAGGCGACGCTCGATCGGTACAACACGTCGGCGGAATAGCATCCGGCTCACCCCGCCACCGCGTCGCGTTCGGCGGCGTCGATGTTGGCGTCGGTGACCTGGCGCATGCCGAACAGCAGGGTCAACACCACCAGACCCATGATGGCGAAGACCGCGCGGAGGCCGAACAACTCGGCCAGCAGACCGCCGGCAAGCGCGCCCACCGGCATGCTGCCCCAGGCGAGCAGGCGGTAGCTGCTGTTGACCCGGCCGAGCAGGCGGTCCGGGGTGATCCGCTGGCGCAGGGATATCGTGATCACGTTCCAGGCGGCGAGCAGGATCCCGCCGCCGAAGAAGACCGCGCCGAGCACGAACGGGTTGGTGCTCAGCGCGGGCGCGCCGACGACCGCCGCCATGGCGAGCACGGACACGCCGAGCGCGCGGGCCCGGCCGAGGCGGCCCTCGATCCATCCTGCGGCCAGCGAGCCGAGCACGATGCCGGCGGCCACGGTGGTCAGGAAGATCCCGTAACCGGGCTCGGTGAGCCCGATCGCGGAATCCGGCCCGACCGCGTAGAGCACCAGCACCGCGAACATGGCGTTGGTGGTGAAGTTGCCGACGCCGACCATTGTCGCGAGGGTTCGCAGCAGCCGGTGCCGCCACAGGAAGCCCAGACCTTCGGTGATGTCGGCACGCAGCGTGCTCGGCGCGTCCCGCGGGACCCGGAACCGGCCGCCGACCAGCAGCAGCAGCACCGCGACCGCGACCGCCCAGAGCCCGGCCGGGCCGGCCAGGGCGACGGCCGCGCCGGCGGCCACCAGGAAGCCTGCCAGCGGCGGGCCGATGAACTGGTTCGCGGCCAACTCGACGGCGCTCAACTGCCCGTTGGCACGGGGCAGCGACTCGCGTGGCACCAGCTGCGGCAGGATCGACTGGGCGGACGTGTCGTAGAGGGTCTCGGCGACGCCGACCCCGAACGCCACCACGTAGAGCAGCCAGATCGACCCGGCGTCGAGCGCCACCGCCACCGCCAGGGCGCCGAACAGCGTCGCCCGGAGGGTGTTGGCGGCGAGCATCACCCGCCGCCGGTCCAGCCGGTCGACGAGCGCGCCGGCCGGCAATGCGAACAGCAGCCACGGCAGGCTGAACGCCGCCGCCACCCCGGCCACCAGCACCGGCGAGGTGGTGTAGCCGATGGCGACCAGCGGCAGCGCGATCTTGACAATTCCGTCGGCGAGGTTCGACACCGCCGACGCCGACCAGAGCCGCCAGAATCTGCCGCCCAGCCCGCCCGGCTCGGGGCGGGAGTCCGCCACCGGATCCGTACGCAATGGTTCGTCGACCCCCGTCATGGGGTCGAGGATGGCAGAAACCCCGTTGCGGGCCAAGAAACAGATCGGAGAGGCTTTCACTCAGTGAAATCGTGGGTCCCCTGACCCGGGCCCGCCACGGGACCATCCGACCACCGTCGTCCCGAGGAGGTCCGGTCGCATGGAGTTCGCCCGCAACCAGTGGTACGTGACGGCCTACGGCAACGAGGTCGGGCGGGATCTGCTCGCCCGCACGGTGCTGGGTGAGCCGCTGGTGCTCTACCGCACCGAGTCGGGGGTGGCGACGGTCCTCGCCGACCGGTGTGTGCACCGCCGCTACCCGCTGTCGGAGAGCCGGCTCGACGGCGACAAGATCGTGTGCGGCTATCACGGCTTCACCTACGACCAGACCGGCGCCTGCGTCTTCGTGCCGGGCCAGCAACGCATCCCGCGGACCGCGCGGGTCGCCGCGTACCCGGTGGTGGAGCAGGATTCGCTCATCTGGGTGTGGATCGGCGACGCCGACCGCGCCGACCCGACCACAATCCCCCGCGCGCCCTGGCTGGACGATCCGCGGTACACCGTGGTCCGCGGGATGGCGCCGCTGAACGCGCGATACGGCCTGCTGGTGGACAACCTGATGGATCTGTCCCACGAGACCTACCTGCACGGTGGCTACATCGGCACGCCCGAGGTGGCGAACACGCCGATCACCACCGAGGTCGACGACGAGCGCGGCGTCGTCTACGTCAGCCGGCACATGGACGACGCCGAGTGCCCGCCGTTCTACGCGAAGTCGACCGGCATCCAGGGCCGGATCACCCGCTGGCAGGACATCGAGTACCACCCGCCCTGCCTGTACCTGCTGCACAGCCGGATCGCGCCGCAGGGCGTCTACCCGCCGGCCGAGGGCGAGGACAGCGACGCCTTCCACGCCGAGATCGTGTACGCGATCACCCCGTCGACCGAGCACACCACCTACGACTTCTGGGCGGTGGCCCGCGACTTCGCCGTGGACGACGAGTCGGTCAGCGAGTACCTGCACCAGAGCAACCACACGGTGGTCATGCAGGACGTGACGGCGCTGAACATCCTGGAGCAGGTGATCGCGTCCGAGCCGGACAGGTACCAGGAACTCAGCATCAACATCGACACCGGCGGGCTGGCCGCCCGACGCCTGCTCGCGCGGCTGGTCGAGGCGGGGACGGTCGGTGCGTCGGGGACGGTGGGAGCGCCACGATGACCGCGCCGGCCCGCATGCTCACCGGCGACCGGGTCTACCGGATCCACTGGATGCCGGGCACCGACACCCTGCGCGGGATCTGCCACTGCGGCGCCGAGAGCAGCGCCGAGGAGCCCGTGGAGCTGTGGGAGTGGCTGCTGGCCCACCCGCGTGGCCACCACGTGTCAGCGGTGGTCCCGCCGGCACCGCAGCCCCCGGCCCGCACCTCGGCGCCGGCATGAGCGGCGACGAGCTGGCCGGCACGGAGCTGGTGGTCGCCGCCCGGGACGAGGTGGCCACCAACGTCGTCGTGTTGACCCTGCGCCGCCCCGGCGGCGGAGACCTGCCCGGCTGGACGCCGGGCGCGCACGTCGGTCTGGAGCTGGACCCCGACCTGGTGCGCCAGTACTCGCTCTGCGGTGACCCGGCGGACCGATCCGCGCTGCACGTCGCCGTGCAGCTCGAACCGGGCGGGCGCGGCGGCTCCCGCCACGTGCACGAGCGCCTCACGCCCGGCACCGCCGTCCGGGTGCGCGGGCCACGGAACAACTTCCGGCTGGTCGCGGCGCAGCGGTACCTCTTCATCGCCGGTGGCATCGGCATCACCCCGATCAGGCCGATGGTCGCCGCGGCCGACCTCGCCGGGGCCGACTGGCGGCTGGTGTACGGCGGACGCAGCCGCGCCACCATGGCGTTCGCCGCCGCGCTGCGGGCCAGGTACGGCGACCGCGTCAGCCTGTGTCCGCAGGACGAGACCGGGTTGCTGGACCTGGACGGGTTGCTGCACCGGCCGCCCGACGGGCTCGTCTACTGCTGCGGCCCGGAGGCCCTGATCGACGCGGTGCAGCAGCGCTGCCGGGCGTGGCCGCCGGGCCGGCTGCACGTCGAGCGGTTCGCCCCGGTCGCCGCCGATGCGGGTGTCGAGGCGGCCGTCGAGGCCGCCGTCGAGGTGGAACTCACGCTCTCCGGTCGGATGGTCACCGTGCCACCGGGCACGCCGATCCTGCGGGCGGTGGAGGAGGCCGGCGTGCAGGTGCTCTCCTCGTGCCGCGAAGGCACCTGCGGCACCTGCGAGACGACGGTGCTGGCCGGCGTGCCGGACCACCGCGACAGCCTGCTCACCGAGGAGGAGCGGGCGGCGGGCGACACCATGCTGATCTGCGTCTCCCGGGCCCGCACGCCCCGGCTCACGCTGGAGCTGTGAGCGGCTGACCGGGTGCGATGATGGCCGGGTGCGCGCCCAACCCGGACGGTCGGTCACGAGCAAGGTGCTGGCGCTGCTGGACGCGTTCAGCCCGGCCGACCCGGCGCTGACCCTGAGCGAGCTGGCCCGCCGGGCCGGGTTGCCGTTGCCGACCGCGCACCGGCGGGTCGCGGAGCTGGTCGCGTGGGGGGCGCTGGAGCGGGGCGACGACGCGCGGTACCGGATCGGCCTGCGGCTCTGGGAGGTGGGCTCGCTCGCCCCGCGGGGCCTGGGGCTGCGCGAGCTGGCCCTGCCGGTGATGGAAGACCTGTACGAGGTCACCCACGAGAACGTTCAGCTCGCCGTCCGGCAGGACCTGGAACTCGTCTTCATCGAACGGATCGCCGGCCGGCACGCGGTGCCGGTGCTGACCCGCGTCGGTGGCCGCTTCGCGCTGCACGCCACCGGCGTCGGGCTGGTCCTGCTCGCCTACGCCCCCGCCGACGTCCAGGAGCAGGTCCTGGCCGCTCCGCTGGAGCGCTACACCGAGCTGACAATCGTCGACGCCCGGCGGTTGCGTCGCGGCCTCGCCGAGGTGCGTCACACCGGGTACGCGATCAGCGACCGGCAGGTCACGATGGACGCCCTCTCGGTGGCCGCGCCGATCCACGGCCCGGACGGCGTCGTGGCCGCGATCTCGCTGGTGGTCGCGCACGACCGGGCGGACCCGGTGGCGTTGGCACCGCTGGTGCAGGCCGCCGGCCGGGTCATCTCCCGGGCTCTCGGCGCGCCGTACGGCCGGGTCGTGACCGGGCCGGGTGCGGCCGTCACCGCCACGTCATGAGACGCAGTAACGTATCCGGGTGTCCGTCGTCCGTCCCGCCTCACCGCCGGCTCGTCCCCGCTCGCACGAGGGCGGGTCACGGTGGTGACGAACGATGGCCGGCGGGAGCAGCACCCCGGGTCGCCGGCCGATCGCTCGTCGGCGGCGGTCGGGCGGGCGCGGGCCCAGCGACTGCTGGTGACGCTGCTCGGCGACCACTGGCACGCCGGCCGGTCCCCACTGCCCTCCGGAGGTCTGGTCGCGGTGCTGGCCGAGTTCGGCATCGCGCCGGCCAACGCACGCGCGACGCTCAGCCGGTTGACCCAGCGGGGGCTGCTCCAGCGGAGCAAGGAGGGCCGGCGGACCAGCTACCGGCTGACCGAGCCGGCGTGGCAGACCCTCCAGCGTGGCGCCCGGCGCATCTTCGCCGCGACCGACGAGGACGCCTGGGACGGCAGCTGGACGCTTATCGCGTTCACCTCGCCCCTGGACGACGCGAACCAGCGCCGGCTGCTCCGGGCCCGGTTGCGCTGGTTGACGTTCTGGCCGCTGTACGACGGGACCTGGGTGACGCCGCACGACCGGTTCGACGAGGTGCGTGAACAGCTGAGCGAACTCGGCGTCACCGACGCGGTGCTGCTGCGCGCCACCGACCTGGAACTGTTGCCCAGCGGCAGGGCGCGGCTCGAGGCCGCGTGGCGCATCGACGAGGTCGCCGCCGGCTACCAGACGTTCCTGCGGCGCTACCGGGACGTGGCCGGCAGGGCCGCCGCCGGTCGGGTGGGGCCGGTGGAGGCGCTCGTCCAGCGCACCGAGCTGGTCAACGACTGGCGTGCCCTGGTGGGCGACGATCCCGACCTGCCGGTCAAGTTCCTGCCCCCGTCGTTCCCGCGTGCCGAGGCGCGGGTGTTGTTCCTGGGCACCTCCGAGGCGTTGTCCCGGCCGGCCCAGCTTCGTTTCGAGGCACTCGTCCGGACACCCGACGAGGCCTGAGGCCGGCCGCGCCCGGCGGTGCCCCACACCGCCCTGATCGAGGGGACGACCCGGGCCGATCCGCCGTCCGTCGACACCGCCCGGCTCCGTCGTACGTGGATACTCCGCCGTACATGGATACATTGCAAAGTCATTGACGTGCGATCAGATTTCGCATTATGTTTTCCGCACGCATGTGACCAGGAGGTCCAGCCGTCCGTCCCCGGCTGAAAGGGGTCCTGTCGTGCACTTCCGTCGATTCGAGGAGAGAACCAGGCAACGATCTTCGAGGGTGGCGCTGGCCGCGTTCGTCGTAGCGGCACTCGTCGCTGGCCCCACCGCGCCGGCCATCGCCACACCGGGCGCCCGGCACGGCACCGACCGTACGTTCGCCGTGGAGGTCCTCTCCGGCCGAGCGGACACGATCAGTGGTGGTGACGCGCTGGTGCGCGTCCGCGTGCCCCGCAACGTCTCCCCGCACCGGGTGAAGATCCGGGTCGGCGGCCGGGACGTCACCGCCACGTTCCACCCCCGGGGAGACAAGCGGACGCTGCTCGGCCTCGTGGACGGGCTGGCGTTGGGCCGCAACCTGCTCGAGATCCGCGCCAACGGGCACGGCCACGGGCACGGCCACGGCCACGGCCACGGCCGCCCCCGGGCCGCGCTGACGTTGGTCAACCACCCCGCCGAGGGGCCGGTGTTCTCCGGGCCCCACATCCCGCTCTTCTGCACCGCGTCGGGCAACCCCTGGCAGCTGGGCCCGGTCGACGAGAACTGCCACGTGGCGCAGCCGCAGGTGACCTACCAGTACCGCACCACCGCCGGCGGCTTCGCGACCCTGCCCGACGGCCCGCCGCCGGGCGACCTCGCCACCACCACGACCACCGACGGCAGGGCGGTCCCGTACGTCGTGCGGATCGAGCGCGGCACCATCAACCGGGCGGTGTACGAGATCGCCCTGCTCCACGAGCCGGGCACCGCGGTTCCCGACCCGTGGACGGCGACCTCCGGCTGGAACGACCGGCTGGTCTACACCTTCGGCGGCGCCTGCGGCATCGGGCACACCCAGGCCACCAGCACCGGTGGCGTGCTGAACGACACCCTGCTGAGCCGGGGCTACGCGGTGGCCAGCGCGACGTTCAACGTCTTCGCCAACAACTGCAACGACGTCACCTCCGCCGAGACCGCCATGATGGTCAAGGAGCACTTCGTCGAGGCGTACGGCGCGCCCGACTTCACCATGGGCTGGGGCGGCTCGGCCGGCACCATGCAGCAACTGCTGATCGCCAACGCCTACCCCGGCATCCTGGACGGCGTCATCGGCCAGATCGGCTATCCCGACGAGCGCTCGGTGACGCTCACCGGCCACGAGTGCCGCTTCATCTCGCAGGCCGCCACCGCCGCCGGGCTGTCGACCGCCCAACGGACCGCCGTGACCGGGTTCGCCAGCCCGAACACCTGCTTCGGCTACCAGTTCTTCGACAGCGTCGACTGGCCCGCCACCTGCCCGAACCACATCCCGGCGGCCCTGCGCTACCACCCGGACAGCAACCCGGGCGGCATCCGCTGCGCCATGGCGGACTTCGTCTCCAACGTGTACGGCGTCGACCCGGCCACCGGTGCCGGGCGCCCGATCATCCCGGACACCGTCGGCGTGCAGTACGGCCTGCGGACGCTCGAGGCGGGCGTCATCAGCCCCGAGCAGTTCGTGACCCTGAACGAGGGCATCGGCGGCCTGGACGTCGACGGCAACCGCACGCCGGAGCGCACCTCGGCGAACGTCGGCGCGATCAGGACCGCGTACGCGACCGGCCGCATCAACCAGTTCGACGGTGGTCTGCGCTGGACACCCGTCATCGAGACGCGCAACTACACCGACCCCACCGGCGACTTCCACGACCGGTTCCGGTCGTGGACCATGCGCGAGCGGCTGCTGAAGGCCAACCGACGCGCCGACAACCACGTCAGCATCACCAGCCCGTCCGGGGCCGCCGCCGCGGCGACCCAGGTACGCGCGCTGGCCGACATGGACGCCTGGCTGACCGCCCGGGCCGAGTTGGCGGCGGCCCGCCCGCACCTGCCCGCCGTCGAACTCACCCGGCGATCCCGGCCGGCCGGACTGGCCGACGGCTGTGTCGCACCCAGCGGCGAGCAGATCGTGGAGAGGCTGACGCTCGACCCGACCGCCCGATGCAACCAACTCTTCCCGTACCACCGCAACCCGCGGGTGGTCGCGGGTGGACCGACCAGCTCCGACGTGGTCAAGTGCAAGGTGCGACGGCTGGACCGGTCACGCTACGACGCCACCTTCACCGACGAGCAGTGGCAGCGCCTGCGGGCGGTCTTCCCGGCCGGTGTCTGTGACTGGTCGAGGCCCGGGGTCGCCCAGGTGCCGCTCGCGGACACCTGGATCCGCTTCTGACCGCCACACCCGTCATCGATGCCCGGGACCGGGCGGCGTCACCACGGCGCCGCCCGGTCGCGGTGCCCGGCGATGCGGGTCGGCCCCGGGTCGACGTCCGGCCGCGGCCCGGTGGTCATACTGGCCCCGTGCGACCGGATCAGGTGGGAAAGGCCAGCAGCCGCAGCAACTGCGCCAGCCGCTCGTGGTCCGCGGGCGTCACGGCGGCCAGCAGCCCGAGTTCCACGGCGCGCGCGGACTCCTGGGCGCGGGCGAAGAGCGCCCGACCCGCGTCGGTCGCGACCAGGACGTTGGCGCGCCGATCGGCCGGGTCGGTGCGCCGCTCGACCAGCCCGCGCCGCTCAAGGTCGTCGATGAGCGCGACGACCTGGCTCGGATCGAGCCGCAGGAACTCGGCGAGCTCCCGCTGCGTGGGGTGGGCGTCCTCGGCGGCCAGCGCGAGCACGGAGTAGGACCGGGCCTTGAGCCCGTGGGCGGCGAGGGCGGCGTTCGCCGCTGCGAGCGTGAGCGCGTTGGCCCGGGCGAGCAGGAAGCTCAGGTCCCCGCCGAGCACGCTGTCCCGCAGGCCGTCCGTTCCGGCCGGCCGGATCTTCTCGGTAGGGGGCATGGCGACGATGGTAGCAAGCTTCACAAATAATTGACATTTTCAACGGTCTGTGCTGCGATCGGCTTCGACGCGAAGGAGTTCCCATGTCCCTGGACGACAAAGTCGCCATCGTCACCGGATCTGGACGCGGTCTCGGCCTCGCCTACGCGCAGGAGCTGGCCCGGCGGGGCGCGTCCGTCGTGGTGAACGACGTCGACGAGGAGGCCGCCAGCGAGGCCGTCGCGGCCATCCAGGCGCTCGGCGGCAAGGCCGTGGCGGTGGTCGCCCCGGTCGGCCCGACCGCGACCGCGAAGCAGCTCGTCGGCACGGCGGTCGAGACCTTCGGCCGGCTCGACATGCTCGTCACCAACGCCGGCGTGCTGCGCGACACGGTGTTGTGGAAGATGAGCGACGAGGACTTCGACACCGTCATCGACGTGCATCTGCGCGGCACCTTCACCACGGTCCGCGAAGCGGTGCTGCACATGCGGCAGGCCGGCGAGGGCGGGCGGATCGTCTGCATCGGCTCCCCCACCGGTCAGCGGGGCAACTTCGGCCAGACCAACTACGCCGCCGCCAAGGCCGGCATCGTCGGCATGGTGCGCACCTGGGCGATCGAGCTCAAGCGCGCCGGCATCACCGCCAACGCCGTCGTCCCGGTCGCCGCGACCGCGATGACCGCCACCGTCCCCTACTTCGCCGCCGCCGTGACGGCCGAGGCAAAGGGTGAGCCGGTGCCGACGTTCTTCCGGCACGACCTCGGGTTCGGCACCGCCGAGGACGTCGCCGGGCTCATCGCGTTCCTCGGCTCCGACTCGGCCGCGACGGTGACCGGGCAGGTGATCGGGGTCGGCGGCGACCGGATCCAGATCTGGACCCATCCGGAGGCCGCGCTCAGCGCGTACCGGGCGGGCGGCTGGAGCTACGACGCGCTGGTCGAGGCGTGGTCGACGGAGTTCGGCGGTGCGTTGCAGAGTGTCGGCGAGCGCTTCCCGGAACTCCCCGAGGAGTTCTCCTCCACCACCGCCTCCTGACCCGCTGACGAAGGTTCCGACCATGTACCAGCCCGCGATCGATCCCGACGCCGTCACCGCGATCGACATGCACGTGCACATCGAGGTCGACGACGACGGCCACGCCTCGCTGCCCGCCCCGCTCGTGGAGGCGGCGTCGAAGTACTTCCGGACGGACGGGCCACGGCCGGCGGTCGACGCGGTGGCGCGGTACTACCGGGAACGCCGGATGGCCGCCGTCGTGTTCACCGTGGACGCCCGCACGCAACTGGACCACCGTCCGTTGTCGAGCGTCGACATCGCCCGCGCGGCGTCCGAGCACGCCGACGCGCTCATCCCCTTCGGCTCGGTCGATCCGCGCTGCGGCGAGGCGGCACTGGAACTCGCCGCCCGGCTCATCGAGGACGAGGGCGTACGCGGCTTCAAGTTCCACCCCACGGTGCAGGGTTTCGACCCGAGCCGTGAGGAGTACGCGCCGCTGTGGGGTCTGCTCGAGAAGGCCGGCGTTCCTGCCCTGTTCCACACCGGCCAGACCGGCATCGGTGCGGGGCTGCCGGGAGGCTACGGCTTCCGGCTCGGGCTGTCGAACCCGATGCTGCTCGACCCGATCGCCGCGGAGTTCCCGCAGTTGCAGATCATCATGGCGCACCCGTCGGTGCCCTGGCAGGACGAGGCGTTGTCGGTGGCGACGCACAAGCACAACACCTGGATCGATCTGTCCGGCTGGAGCCCGAAGTACTTCCCCGCGTCGCTGGTGCGCCACGCCAACTCGATGCTGAAGCGCCGGGTGCTCTTCGGCACCGACTTCCCCCTGCTCACCCCGGATCGTTGGCTGCGCGACGTGGCCGGCACCGAGCTCAAGCCCGACGTGCTTCCTGGCATCCTGAAGGACAACGCCGCCCGGCTGCTGAAACTGGCCCGAAAGGAAGGTCCATGACGACCACCATCGCGTACGACCAGCTCGCTGGCCTCGCCGGCACCGACCTCGGTCACACCGAGTACCGGACGGTCACCCAGGAACAGGTGAACCTCTTTGCCGACGCCACCGACGACCACCAGTGGATCCACGTCGACCCGGCGCGGGCCAAGGACGGCCCGTTCGGTGCGCCGATCGCCCACGGCTTCCTCACCCTCTCGCTCGCGGTTCCCTTCTGGACGGAGCTGCTCGAGGTGAAGGGCGTGTCGACGAAGGTCAACTACGGCCTCGACAAGGTGCGCTTCCCGGCCCCGGTCAAGGTCGGGTCCCGGGTGCGCATGCGGGCGACCATCGCCGAGGTCACCGAGGTCCGCGGCGGCTTCCAGATCGTCGTCGACCAGACGATCGAGGTCGACGGCGAGGCCAAGCCGGCGGTCGTCGCCCGCGGCCTCTACCGCTTCTACGCCTGAGCGGGGCGCCAGCGGGCGCACCACCTGCCACCACCAGGAGACTGCTGATGCACCGACACGGGATCGGCGCGTGGACCGCCAAGCGGCGACTGAAGTCACCCGACAAGCCCGCCCTCGTCTACGGCGACCAGTCGACGATGACGTACCGACAGTTCGCCGACGGCGCGGACGGCGTCGCCGCGATGCTGGCCCACCGGGGCGTCGGCAAGGGCGACGCCGTCGCCTACCTGGGCGAGAACAGCCCCGAGTTCCTCCAGGTGATGTTCGGGACCGCTGCGCTGGGCGCCGTGTTCGTCCCGGTCAACACGCGGCTCGCGCCACCCGAGATCGCCCACATTCTCGCCGACTGCGGTGCGCGGGTGCTGGTTCACGATCCCGAGTTCGGGCCACGGGTGGCCGCCGTCCTGGGCGCCGCACCGGGTCTGGACGCCATCGCCACCGGCGAGGGGACGGCGGACGATCCCGGGCTCGCCCGCCTGCTGCGTCCGCCGGCCGCCGCCCCGCCCCCGCCGCCCTCACCCTCGATGACCCGGCCGCGATCATCTACACCTCGGGCACCACCGGCAGGGCCAAGGGCGCCGTGCTGACCCACGGCAACCTCACCTGGGTCGCCCTCAACTGCGTCGTCGACTACGACATCGTCTCGACCGATGTCGCGCTCATGATCTCGCCGCTGTTCCACGTCGCCTCGCTCGGCATGGGTGCGCTCCCGGTCATCCTCAAGGGCGCCACGATGGTGCTGGAGAAGGGATTCGAACCGGGGCGCGCGCTCAGCCAGATCGAGCGGCACCGGGTCACGATGCTCAGTGGCGTACCGACGACCTACCAGCTCATGGCCGACCATCCGAACTGGGCCTCGACCGACCTCTCGACGCTGGGCAAGCTCACCTGCGGCGGCTCGGCGGTGCCCGCGCGGATCCTCGACGCGTACGAGCGGCGCGGCCTGTCGTTCTCGCAGGGCTACGGCATGACCGAGGCGTCGCCCGGCGCGACCTCGCTGCCGCCCTCGATGACCCGCGCCAAGCAGGGCAGCGTGGGCCTCCCCCACTTCTTCACCGAGGTGCGGATCGTCGACGAGCACGGGGCGCGAGCCCCCCGCGGCACCGTCGGCGAGATCGAGGTCGCCGGGCCGAACGTCTTCCCCGGCTACCACGGGTTGCCGGCGGCGACGGCCGACGCCTTCACGGCGGACGGGTGGTTCCGCTCGGGCGATCTCGGCCGGCTGGACGCCGACGGCTACCTCTACATCTCCGGCCGGATCAAGGACATGATCATCTCGGGTGGCGAGAACATCTACCCGGTCGAGCTCGAACAGGTGCTCAGCGAGATCGACGGGGTCACCGGAGCCGCGGTCATCGGCGTACCGGACGAGCGGTGGGGTGAGGTGCCGTGGGCGGTCGTGACGGTGCGGGACGGGGCGTCCGTCGACACCGACAGCCTGCGGGCCCAGCTCGACGGCAGGATCGCCCGCTACAAGCTGCCGAAGCGCGTCGTCATCGTGGACGAGCTGCCGCGGACCGCGTCGGGGAAGGTGCGGAAGGCGGATCTGCGGGCCCGGTTCGGCAGTTAGTCGTGGTCCGGGCCGCGACGAGGGCGTTGAACTCGGCCACGGAGGCCGCGGCCAACTTCTCGTGCATCCGCCGGTAGGTCTCCACCGACCGGGTGGCGGGCCACGCCGGGTCCATGAACTCGCGGGGCAGCCGCGGGTCGGCGCGCAGCAGGGCGAGCCAGTCCGCCACCAGCATCGTCCGCGCGGTCAGCGCGCTCGCCGCCAGCGTCGCCGGCTCCGGCTCGCCCCACACCTCGATGAACGCGAGGTGCTCGCGCCGGATCGCCTCGATGTCCCACGCCGCGCGGACGCTCTCGCCGATCGGATACCCCGCCAGTTCACGGGCGTGGAAGGCGATGACGGTGTGGGGTGGCAGGTCCTGGCGCAGCGGTTCCAGCGACCCGGCGAGGTCGACCTCGCCGGGCGCGAGCCACAGCCCGTCGCGCAGCGGCGCGAAGCCTTCCCAGGTCAGCGTCGAGCGCAACCGGTGGCGCAGGGTCCGCTGGCCCTCCGGGATCGAGAACGTGACGAGCGTCCACCCGGTGCCCTGTGGGTCGAAGGGACGCGGACCGCGAACCCGCTCCGTCGCCTCGCGCAGCACCGCGGCCCCGTGCCCGGTCAGCGAGAACAGGATTTCCCGGCCGCTCTTGCTCCGCGCGAGGATGCCGCTGTGCACGAGCCGGTCGAGGGTCGCCCGCGTCGCCGGGGCGGCGACGCCGGCGCCCTCGAGCACGCCGATCAGGACGCTGGCTCGGACCGGCCCCGGTGAGTCGTCGACGACGTGTTCGCCGAAGAACGCGAGCAACAGCTGTTTCGGCTGACGACTGCGCACAGTCCTCCCCCTCGGCGGATCCGTCGAGGTGGTCACCGCGCCGGCTGCGCGGCGACCGCCTGCCCACGCTTGGCGCGCTGGATGTGGTCGTAGACGTGGCTCCGCAGCTCCGTGAAGCGGGGCAGCGCCCGGGTGGTGATCTGGTCGCGTTCCGGCGGTAGGTCGACCGCGAGATCCTCCTGCACCCAGGTCGGCGCCCCGGACAGCACCAGCACGCGCTCACCCAGATAGACCGACTCGTCGATGTCGTGGGTCACGAAGAGGATCGAGATGCGGTGGCTCAGGTGCAGTTCCCGCACCAGGTCCTCCAGGTCCGCCCGGGTCTGCGCGTCGACCGCGGCGAACGGCTCATCCATGATCAGCACCTCGGGCTGGTACGCGATGGCCCGCGCGATCGCCACGCGTTGCTGCATCCCGCCGGAGAGCTGCCACGGGTGGCTGCGCGTGGCGTGCGCCAGACCGACCGCCTCGATCGCGTCGGTGACGAGCCGGTCGCGCTCCGCCCGGGAGAGCTTCTTGTGCCGGAGCGGGAGTTCGACGTTTCCGCGGACCGTCAGCCACGGGTAGAGGCTGCGGCCGTACTCCTGGAAGACGACGGCCATCGCCGGGCTCGGGCCGGTCACCGGTGATCCGTCCATCTCGATGACGCCGCCGGTCGGCCGGAGCAGACCGGCGAGACACTTCAGCAGGGTGGTCTTCCCGCATCCGGAGGGGCCGACGATGCAGACGAGTTCGCCGGCCTTCATCGTGAAGCTGATGTCGCCGATCGCCTCCACGTCGCCCGTCGTGGACTCGTAGACCTTGCGCAGATGTTCCACCCGCAGCAACGTGCTCCGATCAGGCACGAGTGACCTCCCTGATTCCGTGGTACCAGCGCAGGACGCGCCGCTCGACGAGACCGAACGTTACGGCGAGTAAGACGCCGATGAGACCGAGGAGCAGGATGCCGCTCCACATCTCGGCAATGAGGTAGTTCCGTTGGAAGTACGCGATCCGGTAGCCGAGTCCGGCCGACGAGGCGAACATCTCCGAGATGACCATCAGGATGAGCGCGACCGAGAGCCCCTGCCGGACTCCCGTCATGATGCGCGGGCTGGCCGCGGGAAGCACGAGGAACCAGAGCCGCTCCCACCAGGTGACCTGGAACGAGTCGGCGGTCTCGGTCATCACGCTGTCGGTGGCCCGGACACCGTCGATCGTGTTCAGCAGGATCGGCCAGACCGCGCCGGAGACGATGACCACCACCTTCATCGTGTCGGTGATGCCGAGCAGCAGCATGGCGACCGGGATCAGCACCGGCGGCGGGATGGCGCGGAAGAACTCCAGCAGCGGTTCGAGGAGTTCGCGCAGCCAGCGGAAGAGGCCGATGAGGGTGCCGGCGGCGACACCGACGACGATCGAGGCGAGGATGCCGAGCGAGAGTCGGGACAGGCTCGGCACCACGTCGTCGACGAACGCGGGACCGATCCACGTGTCGACGAAGGCCTCCGCGATCGTCACTGGGCCGGGGAAGAACCGGTTCGTCGACGCCGTCGACGCCACGCCCCAGAGAACCAGGAGCAGGAACGGCAGCCCGAGCGCGTAGAGGAAGCCCGCGGCGATGCGGAGCCCGACGACGCGGCCACGCGACGGCGCGGCGATCCGGCCGGTGTACGCGGTCACAGGACCTCCTCCCCCCGTACGGACTGGTGCCAGGACAGCGAGCGGCGCTCGACGAAGCGGAAGACGAGGTTCACCAGGAGCCCGAGCAGCCCGGTGACCATGACGAGGGCGTAGAGGCCGACGGCGTCCCCGGCGGAGCGGGACAGCTCGATCATTCGTCCGAGGCCGGGGTTGCCGATCACCATCTCCGAGGTGATCGCGAGGATGAGGGCAACCGCCGCGGCGAGTCGGACGCCCGTCATGAGATACGGCAGGGCGGTCGGCAGCACCAGATACCACAGATGCTCCCGGCGGGTCAGGCCGAAGCTTCGTGCGGTGTCGCGGGCGACCGCGTCGACGTCGGCCACGCCGTAGATCACCTGCACGAACACCTGCCAGAACGACGCGTAGATGATGATCACGAGGGCCGCCTGCATCTGGATGCCGAACATCAGCACGGCGAGCGGGATGAGGGCGACCGACGGGATCGGTCGCAGGAACTCGACCATCGTGTGGGTGGCGCGACGCAGGAAGGGCACCAGACCGACGATCGTGCCCAGGACGACCGCGGCGAACGTCGCCACGCCCAGCCCGATCGCCCACGACGTCATGGTAAACCCGAGCCTCCGCCAGAACGCCAGGTCGCGAAGCTCCTCGAACAGCCGCCCGAACACGTCGGTCGCATACGGCAGGTACTGCGAATTGATCAGGCCCATGGTCGGGATCGACTGCCAGACGACGAGGAATCCCGCAAGGCCGGCGAGGCCCAGCAGCACCTTGCGCAGCGACCGCAGGCTTCGGGTGGATAGGACGCGCATATCGCTCCCGTGATGGGTCGGGTCCGCCCTCCCCGGCCAGGGCACGGGGAGGGCGGACCGCCGCCGGCTACTGCTGCTGGATGAGGCGGTCGAAGTTGGGCTGCTGGTCGAGCACGCCGTACTTCCCGGCGAGCGTGGCGAGCGTCTCCAGGCTCGCCCGGTCGAGATCCCAGCCGAACGCCGGGAGCTTCACCGAATCGGCGACCGCCTCGGGCAACTCCAGGTTGTCCTTGATGGACTGACGGAGGTCAGCTTCGTTGGCCGGGTCCTGCGCCCACTGGAGTGCCTCCTTCATGGCCGTCGAGAAGTCGGCGATCAGCTCGGGGTCGGACTCCGTCCGCTCCCTGGTCGCGATCGTGGTGAGGGTCGCGAGACCGGGGACGACCGCCTGGTACGGAGCGACGATGAAGGTGTCGCCGCGGCTGCGCAACTGCGTGACGAAGGGCTCCGGCACCCAGGCGGCGTCGATGTTGCCGGCCTCCAGTTGGGCCGGCACGTCGGGGAAGGCGACCTCGACGAACTTGATCGTGGTCGGGTCGCCGCCGTCCTTCTCCACCGCCGCCATGATGGTCACGTCGCCGGCCGCGCCGAGGCTGTTGACCGCCACCCGGCGGCCGGCGAGCTCGGCGGGCCTGGTGATGCCGGACTCGGCCGACGCCACGACGGCGTTGATGTCGTCACCGTCCGCGTAGGACGACGCGTAGTTGCCGATCAGCACCACGCCGAGATCCTGCAGGTCGGCCCGGAACGGGCCGAACGGCTGGCCGATGGCGAAGTCGATGTCACCGTTGATCAGTGCGGGGATGGCCTGCGCGCCGCCCTGAGCCGGCAGCACCTCGACCGCGAGACCGTGCCGGGCGAAGATGCCCGCCTTGATGCCGCCCCACAGGGCGGCGGTCTCGGTGATGGGCAGCGCCGCGACCCGGACCTGGCGCTGGTCGCCGTCGGCCGGGTCGGACGGGGAGCTATCTGAGTCGGTGCATCCGGTGAGGGCGATCGCGGTGATGGCGACCAACCCGAGGGCGATGACCTTCTTCATTGACGAGGCCCTTCCTGGGCTGTGATGGTGGGGGTGCGTCAATTCCGGCGGATGCCTCGGACCTGCGGTGGTACTTCGGTGTGTTGGGGGGCACGCCGCTGTGTTGGACATGCTCAGCCACGGGCCAACGGATGTCAAGAAACTTCTGACGCCCGTCATGAATAGATTGAATAACGGTTCCGGGGCGACAGCGCCTACCCCAGTACGCGGGCCAGCTCGGTGCGGGAGCGGACGCCGAGCCGGTGGAAGATGTTGCGCAGATGGTGGTCGACGGTCCGGGTGGACAGGAACATCTGGCTGGCGACCTCCCGGTTGGTGGCACCGGAGGCGACCAGGTGCGCGATGCGCAGCTGCTGGCCGGTGAGCAGGCCCGCCGCCGGTCGGTCCGGCGCACCGACGGACTCGCCGGCCGCCCGCAGTTCCGCGGTGGCCTGTTCCGCCCACACCCGCGCCCCGATCAGCGTGAACGTCTGCCGGGCGCGGTGCAGGTGGTCGCGGGCGTCGCGGGGCCGGCGGCTGCGGCGCAGTTCCCGTCCGAAGAGGAGTTCGGTGCGGGCCCGTTCGAAGGTGGCGGCGTCGGTCGGGTGCAGCCGCAGGGCGGCGCGGAACTGTTCCTCGGCCTCGGCGCTGCCGCGCGGGGCCAGCAGCGCGTGGCAGCGGGCCGACAGCGCCCGGCGTGACGGGCTGGCCGTACTGCCGGCCCAGCGGTCGAAGACGGCGAGCGCGGCGCGGGCCGGCGCGGGCCGGCCGTCGTGGGCAGCGGCCTCGACCAGGTGGGGTGTGGCCATGACCTGGACGAGGACCTGGCCACGGCCGGTGCCGGGGCGGGCCAGCCCGGTGAGGCGGTCGGCGGCGTCGGCGTACCGGGCGTCGACCAGGTCGAGCACCGCGAGGGCCCACTGGGCGAGGGCGTACGGCCGGCTGTCCGGCATGGCCGTCTCGCCCAGCTCGGCGACGTACCCCAGGCTGGCGTCCCGGTCGGCACGCACGGCCGCGAGCACGGCGAGCAGACCCAGGTGGACGCCGGCACAGGTGTACTGGCCGGTCTCCCGGGCGACCCGCAGCCCCGCCCGGCAGCTCCGCGCCGCGGCTTCGTGCCGGCCCAGCCAGTACTCGGCCATCGCGCGCAGTTCGAGCGCCCGAGGCAACAGGGACAGTTCCCCACGGGCACCGGCCAGGTCGACGGCGCGGTCGGCCAGCCGGTGCGCCGCCGCGTCCACCGCCACCAGCAGACCAGCCGCGGCGGCGCCGGTCAGCGCGGTCGGGGTGAGCGCGGCGCCGGTCAACCGTCCACCGAGCACGACGGCGCGGCGCAGCAACGGCCCGCCCTGGGCGTGCTCGCCCCGCAGCGTGGCGGCCACCCCGGCGACCAGGGTGGTGATCAGCTCCACGTCCGGTTCCACCCCGTCGCGGCGCAGGTCGGCCACCCGGCGCGCCACCTCCGCGTATCGATACTGGTCGCCGGAGAAGCAGACGGCCTCGCCGGCCCGCATCAGGGCTACCAGTGCGGTGGTGCGGTCGGTGCCGGCCAGGCTCGCGGCGGCGGCCAGCAGGGCCGTCAGCGCGGCCGGGGCGACCCGCAGCGGAGCTGCATCTCGCCGCGCAGCAGGTCCGCGCGGCCGGTGACGGCCGGGTCGGCCGGCCCGGGGCAGGCCGCGCAGCAGGGCTCGGGCCTGGTCGGGTCGCCCGGCGGACCAGGCGTAGCCGGCGGCGGTGACCCGCCGGCCCGCGGCCCGCGTCGGGTCGTCGGTGAGCTCGGCCGCCCGGCTCAACGCCGCCGCGGCGGCGGCCCAGCCGTCCGCACCACCGGCCGCCGCCTCCGCCAGTTCCGTCGCCAGGGCCGGGTCCGGGCCGTCGGCCGCCGCGGCCCGGTGCAGCGCCCGGCGCAGCCGCTGGCCGGCGGCGTCGAGCACGCCGGCCAGCAGCAGGTGAGCGGCTTGCCGTTCGGCGCGGGACGCGGCGGCGACGACCATCCGGCGGGCGAGCGGTCGACCGAAGGCGACACCGCCCTGCGGGTCGACCCGGACCACGCCGGCGGCCTCGGCCGGACCCAGCGCCCCGGCGCTGCCGCCGACGACTTGGAACGCCCGGGCCAGGGCGCCGGGGTCGAGGTCGGGATCGGTGGCCAGCGCGGCCAGCAGCAGCACCCGGCGGGCGTCGCCCGGCAGGCGATCCAGCAGTGACCGGTAGGCGCGGGCCAGTGCGCCCTCGGGTGGCGGCACGGTGGGTGGCGGCGCCTGCCCACGCCACTGGGCGGTGCTCAGCGCGGCGGCGAGGTCGGCCAGGGCCTGCGGGTTGCCGGCGGCGACCACGGTCAGGGCCGCGAGCACCGGCGCGGGTGGCTGCGGTCCGGGTCGCCGGTCGGCGAGCAGGGCCTGGCTGTCGCGGTCGCCGAGCGGGCGCAGCCGGCGGGTGGGTATCCCGGCCGCGCCGACGTCGCTGCCCGCGGTGAGCAGGAGGGCGACCGGCAGGTGGCTCAGCCGCCGGGCCACGAAGGCCAGGATCCGCGCGGTCGGCGGATCACCGAGGTCGACGTCGTCCACGGTGCACAGCAGTGGACGGTCCGCTCCGGCGGCGGCGAGCAGCCCGAGGACGGCCGTGGACAGGGCGAGCCGATCCTCCTCGGGGCAGCCCTCGCCGGCCAGCGCGCCGCGGAGCACCTGCCGTTGCCGCCCGGGCAGCGCCGCGGCTCGATCGAGCACGGGATCGAGCAACCGTTGCAGGCCCGCGTAGGGCAGCGTGGCCTCGTCGGGCAGGCCGGTCGCGGCGAGCGGCGTGCGGTCGCCGGCGTGACCGTGGGCGTACGCCAGCAGGGCGCTGCGGCCGGCACCGGGCTCGCCGTGCAGCAGCAGCGCTCCGCCGGCCGGTGAGTCGAGCAACCCCCGGATCTCCCGGCACTCGTGCTCCCGCCCCCGCAGCACGGTTATTTGCACTCTTGATGCATTAACCATGCATCGAGTCTCACCTATCGGAGACCGCTTGAGAAGGGGTGAGTTGGACTTCGGCGACCGCGCCGGGCCGCGGTCCAGGTTCAGCCCTCGGCCGGTCCCGCGAGCAGGGCGCCGACCGTGCGGGCCATCACCGCCCGGGCGGCGTCGACGCCCAGCCCGAGACCGTCACGCAGCGTCGACCAGGCCGGCCAGGTGCTCGCCACCACCACCGCGTCGACCACCTGCCCCCGGCCCGGTCCGGCGCGATCCAGCTCGTCGGCGAAGAGCTGCTCGACCTCGTCGCGGACCCGGGCGATGTGCTTGAGCCGGTTGCGGCGCAACTGGGCGGAGACCGGCTCGCGCATCTGCGCGGCACGGGCCGACGGCGCGATCATCTGGAGCAGCTTCGCCCGCTGCCGGCAGTACGCGTCGACCCGCTTCGCCAGCGGCAACGTGGGCGAGATCGGCCGCCAGGCGAGTTCCTGCTGGCGGAGCAGCTCGGTGCCGCTCGCCTCGAACAGCGTCTCCATGTCCTTGAAGTTCGTCCAGAGCGTACGCAGCGAGATGCCGGCCCGCTCGGCGATGCGTTCGCCGGTCGGGCGCAGGTCGCCCTCGGAGATGAGCGCGAGGTGCGCCTCGACGATCGCCGCCCGGGTGCGCTCGGCCCGGGCGGTCCGGCCGTCGACCCGGCCCGGCGCCTCGACCCTGCCCATCCGTGCCCGCCCCCTTCACCGCTGGAATTCCGGTCGTGCGAGCCGAGTCTAGACGCGCGCCGGCACCGGGGCCTGCGCCGCATGCCGGCGCAGCTCCCGGCGGGCCAACGACTGCCGGTGCACCTCGTCGGGACCGTCGGCGATCCGGACCGCCCGGGCTCGGGCCCAGAGCCGGGCGAGCGGGGTGTCCTGGCTGACCCCCGCCGCGCCGTGTGCCTGTACGGCCCGGTCGATGATCCACTCGACCGTCTCCGGCACCGCGATCTTGATGGCCTGGATCTCCGGGTGAGCCTCCCGGTTGCCGACGGTGTCCATCAGCCACGCGGTCTTGAGCACCAGCAGGCGGGCCTGCTCCAGGCGCACCCGGGCCTGCGCGATCCAGTCCCGCACCACGCCCTGCTCGGCCAGCGGCCCACCGAAGGCGTGCCGCTCGCTGACCCGCCGGCACATCAGCTCGACGGCCCGTTCCGCCATGCCGAGCAGGCGCATGCAGTGGTGCACCCGCCCTGGGCCGAGACGCGCCTGGGAGATGGCGAAGCCCGAGCCCTCCGTCCCGATCAGGTTCGTCGCGGGCACCCGGACGTCGACGAAGTCGATCTCGGCGTGGCCGCCGTGGTCGCCGTCGTCGTACCCGAAGGCCGTCATGCCCCGGCGGACCGTGACCCCCGGGCTGTCGCGCGGCACGAGGATCTGGCTGTGCTGCTCGTGCCGGGCGGCGGCCGGGTCGGTCCGGCCCATCACGATGATGATCGCGCAACGCGGGTCCATCGCGCCGGTGACGAACCACTTGCGGCCGTTGATCACGTACTCGTCGCCGACCCGCTCGACCCGGGTGGCGATGTTGGTGGCGTCGGAGGACGCGACGGCCGGTTCGGTCATCGCGAAGGCCGAGCGGATGCGGGCCGACAGCAACGGCTCCAGCCAACGCTCCCGCTGCTGCGCCGAGCCGAACTGCGCGAGCAGTTCCATGTTGCCGGTGTCGGGAGCCGCGCAGTTGAGCGCCACCGGGGCGAGCCACGGACAGTGCCCGGTGATCTCGGCCAGCGGCGCGTACTGGAGGTTGGTCAGGCCGGCGCCGTGCTCGCCGGTCAGGAAGAGGTTCCACAGCCCACGCCGGCGCGCCTGCGCCTGGAGTTCGGCGACGACCGGCGGCACGGTCCACGGCTCACCGGGCTCGCGGGCCTGGGCCGCGAAGACCGGCTCGGCCGGGTACACGCACTCGGCCATGAAGCCGTGCAGGCGTTCCCGCAGCCGTTCGGTCGTCTCGTCGTGACGGAAGTCCATCTCTCGTCTCCTCCCCGTCCCCGGGCCGGCGGGTGGTCCGCACCGCCGGACGCGGTGCGGACCACGCGGACCAGCGGATCAGGCGGTCGGTATGCCGTTGGTCGGTGGCGTCACCGGCGGCGCGGAGTACTCGTTGACCGGCCCGTCGGCCTCGTCGGTCTCGTACGTCGGGCCGAAGTAGCCCTGTTCTCCCCCGCTGATCCGGCTGAGCCGGCCACCGCCGTACCCCGAGTGGTCGGTGGCGGAGAAGCGCAGCGGGGCGACTCCCGGTCCCTGGTAACCACCCCTGCCGACGGCCTCCACCAGCGACTCGCGGGTGAGGTCCTGGCCGGCGGCCAGCAGCACCTGCACGAAGAGGTAGCCCACGGCCATGCCGTAGACGGTGTTCCCGTCGAACTCCGCGCCGCCGTTGTGCTCGGCGTTCACCTTGGTGAACAGCTGGATCCACGGGTCGGCGTCGTCGTTCTGCATCGGCAGGTAGTTGACGCCGACCATCCCCTCCAGCAGGCCGGCGGCGTCGCCGAGCTGCCGGGCCAGGGTCGGGTGGTCGGCGCCCACGTTCGACACCAGCCACTGCGGGCTGAAGCCCAGCCGGGCGGCGGTACCGACGGACAGCGCGGTGAAGCCGGGCACGGTGGCCAGGATGACGACCTCGCAGCCGGCCGCCTTGAACGCGCCGATCTGGGGTGCCACGTTGGTGTTGCTGGTGACGTACGTCTGGCGTTCCACGACGCCGTCGGCACCGAGCACCTTCTCCACGCCGGCCAGCGCGTCGCGGCCGAAGTCGTCGTCCTGGCCGAGGAAGCAGACCTTGCGGCCGGGCAGGGCGGTCTGCACGTGGTTCGCCAGGATCTTGCCCTCGACCGTGTAGTCGGGGTTGAAGCCGAAGGTGTTCGGGTAGCGGTCGGGCTGGTCCCAGCTGCGGCTGCCGGAGGCGACGAAGAGGTCCGGCACCCGGTTGGTGTGCAGGAAGTCCAGCACGCCGGTGTGGGTGGGCGTGCCGAGGCCGTTGAGGATGGCGAAGACCTTGTCCTGCAGGACGAGCTGGCGGACGACCTGCTGGGTGGTGGCGGGGTTGTACCCGTCGTCCATGATCTTGTATGTGATCTTGCGGCCGTGCACGCCGCCGTTGGCGTTGACGTAGTCGAAGTACGCCTTCGTCGCCGGCGCGATCTTCGAGTAGCCGGCGGACGCCGGCCCGGTCAGTGGCATGTGGGTGCCGACGACGATCTCCGTCTCGGTGACGCCGGGAACCGGCTGACCGGAGCCGGGGCCGTCGTCGGAGCCGCAGGCGGCGGAGCTGAGCAGAAGGGTGAGGGTGGTGGCGATCGCGAGACCGCGCCGTGCCGTGGATCGCATGGGACACCGACCTTTCATCGGTCCGGTTGTGCGAGTTGGGTGGGCCTCCCGGAGGTGGCCGGGACGGGTGGGTCGGGTGGATCGGCCGGCCGCCGGGACGGCCGGGACGGTGGACGGGGACGTGCTACGAGCCGCGGTGGCGCCGGCGGATCCGCAGTGCCCCGGTGAGGCGGGACAGCAGGCCCTGCACGCCTCCCGGCGCGGCGATCATGACGACGACCAACGTGCCACCGAAGATCGCCAGTGGCAGGTTGCCCTCCAGCCGCTGCGCCGCCGCCGGCGAGAGGGTGAACAGGTTGGTCAGCGAGTGGGTCAGATCAGGCAGGGCGACCAGCAGGAGGGCACCCCAGAACGCGCCGGCGAGCCGGCCGAGACCACCGATGACCACGGCCATCAGCAGGAACAGCGACAGCGTCAGGCCGAACGCGCCGGGCGACACGCTCTGCGCGAGCACCGCCAGCAGGGCGCCGCCGAGGCCGGCGCTGGCCGCGCTCACCACGAACGCGACGACCTGGGTACGGGCGACGTGGATCCCGGACAGCCGGGCCGCGACCTCGTCGTCTCGTACCGCCCGGAAGGCCCGGCCGTACCGGCTGCGGACCAGGTTGGCCAGCAGCACCAGGCAGAGCAGCGTCGCCGCGGTGGCCACCCAGAGTTGCCACCGCTCGTACGGGAAGTAGCCGCCCAACGCCTCCGGGGCGGGCGCCATCGGCACCGCCAGGCCCTGTTCGCCGTTGAAGACGCCGTCGAAGGTGACGGTCAACGCGGGCACCACCACCGCCACCGCCAGGGTCAGCCCGGCCAGGTACGGCCCGCGCAGCCGGGCGGCGGCCACCCCACGACCGCGCCGACCGCGACGGCGGCCAGCACCGCCGCCACCAGCGACAGGACCAGCGTCCCGCCGGCCGTGACACCCCGGTCGGCGAAGGCGTTCTGGCTCAGGGCGACGGTGTACGCACCGGTGGCCATCAGCGCCCCGTGCCCCAGCGAGAGCTGCCCGCAGAGTCCGGTGAGGACGGTCAGCCCGGCGGTCGCGCAGAGGTAGGCGGCCACGGTGGCCAGTTGGAAGTTGCGGAACGAGTCGAGCTGGTAGCTGAGGATCAGCACCACCAGCGCGGCGGCGGCGGCGAGAACGAGGTGGCGCAGCAGGGTCGGCATGGCCCGGCCGGGGCGGACGACCTCGGCGGCGGCGTGCCGGCCGGGCGGTGCCGCCGCCCGGGTGGCGCTCACACCCGCCTCGCCGTGACCGGGGCGAACAGCCCACCGGGGCGCAGCAGCAGCACCGCCAGCAGCAGGGCGAGCACCGCGAGGGGGATGAGGTCACCGCCGGCGTAGCCGCTGACGTAGGACAGCAGCAGACCGACACCGAGGCCGCCGACGACGGCACCGGGCGGGCTGTCCAGACCGCCCACCACCGCGGCGGTGAACGCGGAGACGAAGACCAGGTCCATCGCGTGCGGGTGCAGGCCCAACCCGGTGGGGACGACCAGCATCGCGGCCAGCGCGCCGACCCCGGAGGCCAGCGCCCAGCCGAGGGTGAGCATGCCGCCCACGTTGACCCCGAGCAGGCGGGAGACCTCGGGCGCGAACGCCGCCGCGCGCATCCGCAGGCCGATCGCGGTCCGGGTGAAGATCCAGACCAGGGCCGCGCCGACCACCCCGACGGTGGCGAAGACGAACAGGTCGTACGGGGACAGCACGGCGGTGCCGCCCACGGTCAACGCGGTACGGCTGAACGGGGTACCCGCCGGCAGGTACTCGTTGCCGTACGCCATGCCGAGGACGGCCTGGATCAGCAGGACCAGACCGAGCGCGACGATCACCGGATTGAGCGGTGACCGGTGATCCACCAGCCGCATCACCGCGACGTCGACCAGCGCGCCGAGCAGCAGCCCGGCGACCAGCGCCGCCCCGAACCCCAGCCAGTACGAACCGGTCGCGGCGGTGACGCTGTACGCGACGTACGCCGCGGCCACCGCCATCGCCCCCTGGGCGAAGTTGACGATCCGGCCGGCCCGCCAGATGAGCACCAGGGCGAGCGCGAACGCGGCCAGGACCGCGCCTCTCGACAGGCCGTCGAGGGTGAGGAAGACGAAGCGGTCCAACGATCCTCCTTCCCTTCAGAATCCGAGGTAGGCGTGGCGCAGGTCGGCGTCGTCGCGCAGCCGGGCGGCGGGGGCGGCGAGGACGACCCGGCCGAGCGACATCACGATGCCCTGGTCGGCGACGGCGAGCGCGCTGCGGACGTTCTGCTCGACCAGCAGCACGGTCAGCCCGGTGTCGTCGCGCAGTCTCCGCAACAGGGCCATGGTCTGTGCCACCACCCGGGGAGCCAGGCCGAGCGACGGCTCGTCGAGCAGCAGCAGCCGGGGCCGGCCGACCAGGGCCCGGCCGAGGGCGAGCATCTGCCGTTCACCACCGGAGAGCTGGTGACCGAGGTGGCGCCGCCGCCGGGCCAGCGGCTCGAACAGCTGGTAGACCTCGTCGAGGGCACGCGCGGCGTCCGCCCGGTCCCGCCGCCACAGCGCGCCGAGGCGCAGATTCTCCTCGACGGTGAGTTCGCCGATGACGCCCCGGCCTTCCGGCACGTGTGCCACGCCGCGCCGGACGAGTTGCTCGACCGGGGTGCCGCGCAGGTCCGCCCCGTCCAGGAGGATCCGGCCGGCGCTCGGGCGCAGCATGCCGGACAGGGTGCGCAGCAGAGTGGTCTTGCCGGCGCCGTTGGCGCCGATGACCGCGGCGATGGTGCCCGCGGGCACCCGCAGGTCGACGCCGTGCAGCACCGGCACCGGACCGTAGCCGGCGGCCAGGGTCTCGGCGGCGAGCAGGTCGCCGCTCATGCCGGCCCTCCGCTGCGCTTCGGGCCGTCATGAGGCACCGACGCGCCGAACCGATGATTCACTCGCTGACGCTCGCTCATGCCGGCCCTCCGCTGCGCTTCGGGCCGTCATGAGGCACCGACGCGCCGAACCGATGACTCACTCGCTGACGCTCGCTCATGCCGCTGTCTCGTCGACGTCGGCGCCGAGGTAGGCGTCCACCACGGCCGGGTCCTCGCGGACCGCCGCGGGTGTGCCGGCGGCGACGACCCGCCCGAAGTCCAGCACCACGATCCGGTCGCAGACCGCCATGACCAGGTCCATGTGGTGTTCCACCAGCAGCACGGCGCAGGGGTCGACGGCCCGGTGCGGCAGCCGCCGGATCAGGTCCGCCAGCGCGGCCACGTCCTCGGCGCCGAGGCCACCGGCCGGCTCGTCGAGCAGCAGCAGCCGGGGACGGGCGGCCAGCGCGCGGGCCAGGGCGACCCGCTGGCGTACGGCGAACGGGAGCGTGCCCGGCACGGCGCCGGCGTGTGCCGCGATGCCCAGCTCGTCCAGGACGGTGTACGCGTGCTCGCGCAGCCGGCGCTCGTCGCGATCGCTGCGCGGCAGACCGAGCAGGGCCGCCAGCAGGCCGGCGCGCGCGTGTGCGCGGCGCCGGCCATCACGTTCTCCAGCACCGTGAGCCCGGCGAACAGGCCGGTGCCCTGGAGTGTCCGGGCGACGCCCAGCCGGGTGAGCCGGTGCGGACGCGGGCGCAGTGGCCGGCCGTCGAGGCTCAGTGAGCCGTGGTGCGGGGAGACGAAGCCGCAGACCACGTTGAACAGCGTGGTCTTGCCGGCCCCGTTGGGGCCGATCACCCCCACCACCTCGCCCGCGCACACCTGTAGCGAGACGTCGTCGAGGGCGGTGAGGCCACCGAAGCGGACGCCGATGTGGTGCAGTGCGAGACCGTCCGCCATCAACCCATCCCTCGCCCTCGATCATTCTTATTACACTGGGAGTGTACGTTTCTCGCGTGTTTCGTCAACACCTTCGATACCTGGTCGTTACCGATTGGAGCGGGCCGGGCCGATGCTCCCGCCGGCACCCGCCGGAGCCGGCGCGGCCAGGTCGACCAGCCGGGCCAGGGCCGCCCGGTGCCGGTCGGCGGTGCCGAAGGCGACGGCACCGCTCTTGGCCCGCTTGAGATACAGGTGCGCCGGGTGTTCCCAGGTGAAGCCGATCCCACCGTGCAGCTGCACGCAGGCCTCCGCGGCCCGCACCGCGACCGGGCCGCAGTACGCCTGCGCCAGCGCGGCCGCCAGCGGCGTCTCCGGATGGCCGGTCGCGAGCCGGTCGGCCGCGTGGCGGGCCACCGCCCGGGCCTCGGTGATCTCCACCCACAGGTCCGCCAGCCGGTGCTTGACCGCCTGGAACGACCCGACCGGCCGGCCGAACTGACGGCGCGTACGCACGTGCTCGATGGTGGTGTCCAGGCACCACTGGGCCAACCCGACCTGCTCGGAGGCGAGCAGCCCCGCACCGGCGGTCAGCGCGACCGACACCGCGCGGGTCGCCGCCGGGCCGGTGGCGACCCGCCGGCCCGGTGCACCGGCGAGCACGAGGTCGGCCAGCGGGCGGGTCGCGTCGAGCGACACCACGGGGTTCATCCGCACCGCCGCGGCGGCGGCGTCGACGGCGTAGAGGCCGTCGGCGGCCGGCACCAGCAGCACGTCGCAGGGCAGGGCGTCGGCCACGCCGGTCACGGTGCCGCGGAGCACCGGGCCGGGCTCCACCGCGACCGGTTCGGGCCGGGTGTCGGGAGCGGTGGCGAGGCCGACCGCCAACACCACCGCGCGCTCGCCGGCGGCCACCGCGCCGAGCAGTTCGGCGTCGCCGCACGCGAGCAGGGCGCGGGTGGCCACCGCGGCACCCAGGAACGGCACCGGCGCGACCGCCCGGCCCAGTTCCTCCAGCACCACCGCGACCTCGCGGAAGCCCGCACCGGCGCCGCCGTGCTCGACGGGCACCGCCAGCCCGGTCACGCCGAGCTGGTCGACCAGCAGCCGCCACAGCGCCGCGTCGTACGGCTCGTCGTCGTCGAGGCCGGCGAGGGTCCGCTGCCACGGGGCGTGCGCCACCAGCAGGGCCCGTACGCTGTCGCGCAGCGCCTCCTCGTCCGCGCCGTAGAGCAGGTCGGTCATCGGTCCACCCGGGGTTCGGCGGGCAGCCCGAGCACCCGCTCGGCGATGACGGTGCGCAGGATCTCCGACGTGCCGCCCTCGATGGAGTTTCCCCGGGCGCGCAGGTAGCGGTATGTGGCGGTGCGGCCGAGCAGATCGGGTTCCACCGGCCGGCGCATCGCCCAGTCGTCGTGCCGCAGGCCCTCGGCGCCGAGCAGTTCCACCTCCAGTCCACTGATCCGCTGGTTCAGCTCGGCGAAGGAGAGCTTCACCGCCGACCCCTCCGGCCCGGGCGCACCGGCCGCGACGAGCTGGCGCAGGCGCAGCGCGGACAGCCGGGCGGCCTCGGCGCGCACCCAGGACCGGAGCACCTCCTCGTGCAGGCCGGCGGTGCGCAGCTCGGGCCGCTCCCGCCAGAGACGCGCCAGGACGCCGACCATGCCACCCTCCCGGGGCAACGGCCGGCCACCGATCGCGACGCGCTCGTTCATAAGCGTGGTGCGGGCGATCTGCCAGCCCTCCCCCACCGCGCCCACCCGGTGGGCGTCCGGAACCCGGACCCCGGTGAGGAAGACCTCGTTGAACTCCGCCTCGCCGGTGAGCTGGCGAAGTGGGCGTACCTGCACTCCTGGTGCGGTCATGTCGCAGACGAAGTAGGTGATGCCACGATGCTTGGCGACGGCCGGGTCGGTCCGGGCCAGCAGGATCGCCCACCGCGCCTCGTGCGCCATCGACGTCCACACCTTCTGTCCGTCGACCACCCAGTCGGCGCCGTCGCGGACCGCACGGGTGCGCAGGCTGGCCAGGTCCGATCCGGCCTCGGGCTCGCTGAACAGCTGGCACCAGAGCTCCTCGCCGGTCCACAGCGGGCGCAGCCAGCGCCGGCACTGCGCCTCGGTGGCGTGCCGCAGCAGGGTCGGCGCGGCCATGCCGAGCCCGATGCTGTTGCGCCGGGGCCGGTTGTCCGGCGCACCCGCCTCGGCGAAGGCCGCGTCGACCACCGCCTGTAGCTGCGGTGGCGCGCCCAGGCCGCCGTGCCCGGGCGGGTGGTGCACCCAGGCCAGCCCGGCGTCGAAGCGGGCCCGCAGGAAGCCGGCCCGGTCGCCGCGCGGGTCGTGCGTACGCAGGAACTCGGCGACCAGCCCGCGCAGCCGGTCGGCGGTGTGCTCCGGCACTCGGCACCTCCATTCTAGTTGCACTGGCAATGCAACATAGTGCCGCCGGTCCTCGGGACGGAAGACCGGCGGCCGGACGGGTGCGGGGCGGTCGGCCGCGCGACCGCCCCGAGCGACGTCAGTGCGGGCAGGTGTTGCGGTACTCCTCGATCGCCAGGCCGCTCGGCCCCGGGCAGAGGAACGGGTCGTAGCGGGTGTCGTCGTCGACGAAGCGCTTCAGCCAGGCCACCATCTGCTTGGCCGTGGGCGTGTTGACCGAGTTCGGGAAGAAGTGCCCCTCGGCGTTCAGCTCCAGGTACGCCTTCTCGGCCGACGCCGGAATGCTGTTGTAGAACGGCTCGGAGTGCGACGAGACCGAGGCGACCGTGTCGTACTCGCCACCGACGATCAGCGTCGGCACCCGCACGTCCGACCAGTTCTTGCTCAGGTTCCACGGTGCCAGCGGCACGGCGGCCTGCAACGACGGCCGACTCTCGGCGGCCTCCAGGCTGCCGCCGCCGCCCATCGAGTGACCGGCCACGGCGAGCCGATCGGCGTCGATCCGGCCGCGCACGGAGCTCCGCTCGGTCAGGTAGTCCAGCGCGGCCAGCAGTTGCCGCCCCCGGCTGGCCGGCTGGTCGAAACGGCTGTTGGTGTCGATGCCGATGACCACGAAGCCGTGCGAGGCGATCCGCGGGCCCAGCCAGTCCAGGCTCGACCACGAGGCGGTGTAGCCGGGCGAGATGGCGACGGCGCCGAAGGTGCCCTCACTGGTGGTGGTCGGGTAGTAGATGACGCCGCCGCCGAAGCCGATCACCAGCGACGAGACGTTCGTCGACGAGATGGCGAAGGGGCCGCGGCCGGCCTCCAGGATCGCGTTGGTCGGCGCCGGGCCGCGCTCGTACGGGCTCGCGGCCTGGGCGGCGGGCGAGGTGGCGACGACGCCGCCGGCGGCCAGCACGGCGGCCATCGCCAGCCGGGCCGCGAGGGAGAGGAAACGGGGACGGGTGGTGGTGGGTGATCGCACGTCGGGTACTCCCTTTGAGTCGGAGCTGTATCGACTGCGATCAGTGTTTGGGCTGGCTCGCCGGCGGCGCATCGGCAAAATCACCAGTCCACCGGGGCCGCCGGCGGCTACCCATCGACGTACCACGATCCCATGCCATCCGGAATCACTCAACGGCGCCCCGCGCCCGACGCCGGGCGACGAACGGTCCACTCGACGACGTCGAACCCAAAGAATAGTAAGGTTTATAAACAGTTGGTGCTACGATCACATCCGTCGATGCGCGGTCCGGCCGTCGACCCCCGCTCACCCGCGGAAAGGAGTGATCACATGTCGAGATTGCGCACCGTGGCCGCGCTCGCGGCGCTGGCGCTCGCCGGCGCGCTGCTGGCGGTCATCCCGTCGACCGCCGCCTCCGCCGCCGCCTGCGCGACGGCGTGGCAGTCCTCGGCCGTCTACACCGGAGGTATGCAGGTCTCCCGCAACGGCCGCAACTACCAGGCGAAATGGTGGACCCAGAACGAGGCCCCACCCGGCACCACCGGCGTCTGGCAGGACCTCGGTGCCTGCGGCGGCGGCACGCCGCCGCCCTCCGGCGGCACCTGCAACCATCCGAACTGGGTCGCCGGCACCTGGTACCCCGCCGGCAGCGTCGTGCGCTACACCAACGGTCAGTACTACGTCGCCGAGCACGACAACCCCGGCTACGACCCGATCATCAGTACCTGGTACTGGGATCCGTACACCTGCTCGGGCACCCCACCCACCAGCGGCCCACCGCCCACCAACCCGGGCGCCTTCGTGGTCAGCGAGGCCCAGTTCAACCAGATGTTCCCGGGCCGCAACTCCTTCTACACGTACTCCGGCCTGGTCGCCGCGCTCGGTGCCTACCCCGCGTTCGCCCGGACGGGCAACACCACGGTCCAGCGCCAGGAGGCCGGCGCCTTCCTGGCCAACGTGTACCACGAAACCGGTGGCCTGGTGCACATCGTGGAGCAGAACACCGCCAACTACCCGCACTACTGCGACGGCGGCCAGCCGTACGGCTGCCCGGCCGGTCAGGCCGCCTACTACGGGCGCGGGCCGATCCAGCTGAGCTGGAACTTCAACTACAACGCGGCGGGCAACGCCCTCGGGCTGCCGTTGCTGACCAATCCCTGGTTGGTGCAGAACGACGCCGCCGTGGCCTGGAAGACCGCGATCTGGTACTGGATGACGCAGCACGGCCCCGGCACGATGACCGCGCACAACGCGATGGTCACCGGCGCCGGGTTCGGGCAGACCATCCGCAGCATCAACGGCTCGATCGAGTGCAACGGCGGCAACCCCGCCCAGGTGCAGAGTCGGGTCACCCGGTACCAGCAGTTCGTGGGCATCCTCGGGGTGCCCGCCGGAGCGAACCTCTACTGCTGAACCCTCGGCCTGGCGCCGCCGCACACCTCGGCGGCGCCAGGCCGGTCAGCCCACCTTCGCGGTGGCCCGGTCGATGATCGCGGCGTAGTCGATCCCCGCCGGCAGCGTGCCGTACGCGTGACCCCGGTCGCCGGCGAGCCGGGAGGCGCAGAAGGCGTCGGCGACGGCCGGGTGGCCGTGCCGCACCAGCAACGCGCCCTGCAACACCAGGGCCAACTGTTCGACCACCCGGCGGGCCCGCACCTCCAGGTCGGCGGGGTCGGCCAGGGCGGCCCGGACCTGGCGCACCGCGGTGTCGAGCCGCGCATCCGCGCCCGCGGCGGCGTCGACCTCGGTGTGGAACGCCGCCACCACCTCGGGCTGGCCGGCCAGCGCGCGCAGCACGTCCAGCGCCGCCACGTTGCCGGAGCCCTCCCAGATGGAGTTCAGCGGCGACTCGCGGAACAGTCGCGGCATGCCGGACTCCTCGACGTAGCCGTTGCCGCCCAGGCATTCCAGGGCCTCGGCGGCGTGGCCCGGCCAGCGCTTGCAGACCCAGTACTTGCCGACGGCCAGGGCGATCCGCTTGAACGCGGTCTCCGCCGCGTCGCCCCGGGCGGACCGGTCCGTCGCCCCGGCCAGGCGCATCATCAGCACGGTCGCGGCCTCGGACTCCACCGCCAGATCGGCCAGCACGTTGCGCATCAGCGGCTGGTCGGCCAGGTACCGGCCGAAGGCCCGCCGGTGGGCGGCGTGGTGCACGGCGGTGATCACCCCCTGGCGCATGCCGGCCGCCGCGCCGATCACACAGTCCAGCCGGGTCAGGTTGACCATGTCGATGATGGTGCGGACACCCCGGCCCTCGTCGCCGACCCGCCACGCGACCGCGTCGTCGTACTCGACCTCGGCGGAGGCGTTGGAGCGGTTGCCGAGTTTGTCCTTCAGGCGCATCAGCCGCATCGGGTTGCCGGTGCCGTCGGGCAGCACCCGGGGAACGAGGAAGCAGGTGAGCCCGCCCGGCGCCCGGGCCAGGGTGAGGAAGACGTCGCACATCGGCGCCGAGGTGAACCACTTGTGCCCGACCAGCCGGTAGCTGCCGTCGGGCTGGGCACGCGCGACGGTGGTGTTGGCCCGCACGTCCGAGCCGCCCTGCTTCTCCGTCATCGACATGCCCGCCAGCAGCCCCCGCTTCGTCGACGGCACGCGCAGCCCGAAGTCGTACGTCCGGGCGGTGAGCAACGGCTCGTAGCGTTCGGCCACCTCGGGGGCGTGCCGCAGCGCCGGCACCACCGCGTACGTCATCGAGATCGGGCAGCCGTGACCGGCGTCGGGCCGCCAGGTGTAGAACTTGGCGGCCCGCGCGACGTGCGCGCCGGCCCGCGCGTCGGCCCAGGGCGCGGCGTGCAGTCCATGGCCCACGGCGGTACGCATCAGCTCGTGCCAGGAGGGATGGAACTCCACCTCGTCGACGCGGTGGCCGTAGCGGTCGTGGGTACGGAGCACGGGCGGGTGCTCGTTGGCCAGCCGGCCGTGCTCGGCGGCCTGTTCGGTGCCGGCCAGCCGGCCGAGCTCGTGCAGCTCGGCGGCGGCCCAGCCGGCGCCCTCGCGGGCCAGCCCGTCGAGCAGGGCCGGTTCGTCGGCGGTGTCGTGGCCGACCAGCGGCGGGACCTGGTTGAACACCTGGTGTGTGGTCACGGCGAGACTCCCAGCGCGCGGTGGATGAAGGTGGTCAGGCCGCCGATGGTGTCCGGGCCGGCGACGCCGGCGGCCAGCGGGCCCACCAGCGCCTCGGCCAGGGCACCGACCACGGCGGTGGAGGTCAGCTCGGGATCCTGCGGCGGCAGTTCGCCGCCGGCCACGCCGTCGGCGATGTAGCCGGCGAGCAGCGCGGCGTGGGCGCGCCGGAACACCAGCCGCTGCGCCTCGACCGCCGGGTCGACCGGCTCGGCGAGCAGCGCGTACGCCAGTCGCGGAGACCGTAGGGCCCGGCCGGAGAAGGTCTCGACGACCGCCCGGATCCGCGCGGCGGCGGTGCTCTCCCGGGCGGCGGCCCGGGCGACCGCGTCCACCTCTCGCTGGCTGGCGGTGCGGAACACCTCGGCGAAGAGTTCGGCCTTGGCGGGAAAGTGGCGGTAGACGCTGCCGGTGGCCACACCGGCCCGTTCGGCCACGGCGGCGACCGAGCAGCCGGCGTAACCGGCTTCGGCCAGGATGCCGATCGCGGCGGCGACGATCCGTTCCCGCGAGGCGGTCAGCCGCGCCTTCACCCGCTCCGTGCTCCGGTAGGCCACCCAAGGATTGAATCATCATTCATTTCTTGCCGGCAAGCACCTCCGGCGACAGGTTCGTTCCCCCGCACGGGTCGCCGCTCAGGGCAGCGGCTTGGCGAACCAGTGGTGGGCGTACGGGTTGTCGTTGTAGCGCGGGATCTCCTGGTAGCCCTCGGCGCGGTAGAGCCGCATCGCCTCGGTGAGGGTGCGGTTGGTGTCGAGGCGCACGCTGGTGGCGCCGGCCGCCGCGGCGTGCCGCTCCAACTCGCCCAGCAGGCGACGCCCGACGCCGAGCCCGCGCACCGAGTCCGACACCCAGAGGCGCTTGATCTCGGCCGGCTCGCCCGGTGGCAGCCGCAGCCCACCGCAGCCCACCGCCTCGGTCGAGATGGTGGCGACCAGGAAGAGGCCGGCCGGCGGCACGAATTCCTGCTCGTCGGCGCCGGCCTGACCCAGCTCGAAGCCGGCGTCGAAGCGCTCGGTGAGTTCTCGCGCGTACGCCCGCAGGCAGGCGCGGGCGCGCGGTTCACCGGGATGGCAGGGGCCGATGGTGACCAGCGACGCCGTCAACAGGCGCTCGACCTCGGCCATGGCGCGGGTGAGCCGGGCGCGTTGGCCGTCGGTGAGCGGCGCCAGGACCGACCAGGCCAGCTCGTCGGACCTGCCGTCCAGCAGGTGCCACTCGGCGCGGCCGGCGTCGGTGAGGCGGACGGTACGCACCCGACCGTCCCCCTCAGCGGGCCCCACCAGGACGAGGCCCGCGCCCTCCAACGTCCGCAGCAACCGGCTGAGGTAGCCCGCGTCGAGCCCCAGCCGGGTCCGCAGCGCCGCGACCTCGGCGCCCGCCGGGCCGATCTCCCACAGCAGGCGCGACTGCGCCAACGGCCGGTCACGGGCGAGGTAGCTGTCGTCCAGCGCGCCGACCCGCTGGGTCACGGTGCGGTTGAAGCGCCGTACCGTCTCGACCAGTCCACGATCCATGATTGCTGACTTTAGTCAGTTATTCCGGGACCCGGTAGTCGGCCACCGCCGCCACCGCCGCCAGCACCCCGGCACAGCCGTAAAGGACCGCCGCGGCACCGACGATCCCGGCGAGCGGGCCGAGCGCGTTGGTCGTCAGCAGCAGCGCCAGACTCTGCACGAGGACGAGCACGGACTGCACCCGGGCCAGGTGCGTGACCGGCGCGGCGACCAGGATCAACGGACCGACGTGGGTGGCGAAGAGTCCGGAGCCGGCACCGACGACCATCCCGGCACCGACCGCCGCCAGCGGCCAGCCGCCGACGACCAGCACCGCCGAGCCGCCCGCGACCAGCAGGACCACTCCGGCGGCGGCGACCAGCAGACCGGCGGATGCCGCCCGACCCGGGCGGGACGACGCGCCGCGCAGCAGCACGGTCACCGCGACGGTGACGGTACCCAGCGCCACCGCCGCGACGACGGAGCCGGCGGCCTGCGACGACCATGCCCGTTCCCGGCCCAGCAGTGGTACGAGCAGCGAGGGGACCGGCAACAGGAAACCCGCCGCGACACCGGTGACCAGCAGCGCCGGCCGCAGCGTGCGGTGCCGCCAGGCAAGGCGCAGTCCGTCCAGCGCCGTCCGCCAGACCGCTCGGGTCGGCTCCGCCCGGTGGTCTGCCGACCTGTCCGCCTCCGCCGGTTCGGCGCCGCTCCTGCGCGGGCGCAGGGCCAGCAGGACGCACAGCATCACCAGGAAGGTCGCGGCGTTGGCCAGGGCCACCGCCGCGAGCCCGGCGGCGACCAGGATCAGGCTGCCCACCGGCGGTCCGGCGAACAGGGCGAGTTGCCCGGCCAGGTGACGGGCCGACATCGCGCGGGCGAGGGCGACCGGCGGCACCAGGAGCCGGGGCACCGAGCCCGTGCTCGGCAGGTAGAAGGCGTCGACGATCCCGATGGCCAGGGCGGTGAGCAGCAGGGGCAGCCGTGGGTCGGTCGACGACCAGACGGCGCTGGCCAGCGCCACCATCACCACGACCATCGCGGCGTCCGAGCCGACCATGACCGGCCAGGCGCCGACCCGGTCGGCAACCGCCCCGCCCACCAGGAGCAGGAGCACCCGGGGCAGGGTTATCGCGGTCAGCACGAGCGCAGCGAAGCTGCCGCCCCGGCCCGCCGCGACCCAGCCCATCGCGAAGGCCGTGGCCTGCACACCGACCAGGCTCGACGCCGTGCCGCCGAGCCAGGCCCAGTACCTGCCCGGCACCGCCGTCCGGCGACCTGTCGCTACGACCACCATGGCTCCCCCGTCCACCGCGGGCCGGCGGGGGGCCGACCCGTCTCGCGTCCGGAGGACTTTCCGGCCTCGACGGGGTCGAGAGTCAAGCTCCGGCGATGCGGTCCCGCGTCGCACGCCGCGAGCCGGCCGGCCGGCCTGGAGCAACGGCCGGAATTACCGCGGCGGATTGCCGGCCTGTTTCGGCCTGACGACATTCCGGAAACCCAGGGGTTGCGCGGCCAGCAACATTGCCGCTATGTTAGCGATAACATAGATGATACGTCATATCATCTCTGATCCGGGAAACACCGCGGCCCGCACGCCGCGCACCCGCCGGGGCGTGGCCGTTCGCGCGCATCAGCCCGGCCACGCCACGTGCCACCGGCCGGCCCGTCCCGGCCAACTCATCAGCCCCGAATCCAGGAGGCCGCCATGCCGTACCCGTCCCTCAATCGTCGGCACGTACTCCAGGCCGCTGGCGCGGCGGCCGTCGCCACCGCCGTCGGCCCCCACCTCGTCGGCGGCTCCGCCAGCGCGGCGATCTCCCCGGCCCGGCCCGACATCGGCGTCTCCGCCCACGCGTTCGAGATGGGACAGGTGCGGTTGACCGCGAGCCGGTGGCTCGACAACCAGAACCGCACCCTGAACTACCTGCGCTTCGTGGACGTCAACCGGCTGCTCTACAACTTCCGCGCCAACCACCGCCTGTCCACCGGTGGCGCCGCGGCGACCGGTGGCTGGGAGGCGCCGAACTTCCCCTTCCGCACCCACTCGCAGGGGCACTTCCTGACCGCCTGGTCGTACCTGTGGGCGGTGCTCGGCGACACCACCTGCCGTGACAAGGCCAACCACATGGTGGCCGAGCTGGCCAAGTGCCAGGCCAACAACGGCGCCGCCGGCTTCAACACCGGTTACCTCAGCGGCTTCCCCGAGTCCGACTTCACCGCCGTGGAGAACCGCACGCTCAACAACGGCAACGTGCCGTACTACGCCATCCACAAGACCCTGGCCGGGCTGCTCGACGTGTGGCGACACATCGGCAACAACCAGGCCCGCGACGTCCTGCTGGCGTTCGCCGGCTGGGTGGACTGGCGCACCAGCCGACTGAGTTCGGCGCAGATGCAGGCGATGCTGGGCACCGAGTTCGGCGGGATGAACGCCGTGCTGACCGACCTGTACCAGCAGACCGGCGACGCCCGCTGGCTGACCGCCGCCCAGCGGTTCGACCACAACGCCGTGTTCAACCCCCTGGCGGCCAACTCCGACCAGCTCAACGGGCTGCACGCCAACACCCAGGTACCGAAGTGGATCGGCGCGGCCCGCGAGTTCAAGGCCACCGGCACCACCCGCTACCGGGACATCGCCAGCAACGCGTGGAACATGACGGTCAACGCGCACACCTATGTCATCGGCGGCAACAGCCAGGCCGAACACTTCCGGGCGGCCAACGCCATCGCCGGTTACCTGCGCAACGACACCTGCGAGGCGTGCAACACGTACAACATGCTCAAGCTGACCCGAGAGCTGTGGCTGCTGGACCCGAACCGGGTCGCGTACTTCGACTTCTACGAGCGGGCGCTGCTCAACCACCTGATCGGGGCGCAGAACCCGGCCGACAACCACGGGCACATCACCTACTTCACGCCCCTACAGGCCGGCGGCCGGCGTGGCGTGGGGCCGGCCTGGGGTGGCGGCACCTGGAGCACCGACTACAACTCCTTCTGGTGCTGCCAGGGCTCGCAACTGGAAACCAACACCACCCTGATGAACTCGATCTACTTCCACAACGACACCACGCTCACGGTGAACCTGTTCCTGCCCTCGGTGCTGACCTGGTCGCAGCGCGGCATCACGGTCACCCAGAGCACCACCTACCCGGTCAGCGACACCACGACCCTCACCGTGACCGGCGACGTCGGCGGGTCGTGGACGATGCGGATCCGCATCCCGGCCTGGACGCAGGGCGCGACGGTGAGCGTCAACGGCGCCGCGCAGAACATCACCACCACCCCGGGCACGTACGCCACCCTCACCCGATCCTGGACCTCGGGCGACACGGTGACCGTACGGCTGCCGATGCGGGTGATCGTGCAGCCGGCCAACGACGATCCGAACGTGGTGGCCCTGACCTACGGCCCGGCGGTGCTCTCCGGCAACTACGGCAACACCGCGCTCTCCGCCCTACCCGCCCTGGCCACCACCTCGGTCAACCGGACCAGCACCTCGGCGTTGGCCTTCACCGCCACCGCCAACGGCGCCACGATCAACCTGGGCCCGTTCTACGACGCGCACGGACACAACTACACCGTCTACTGGAACTCGGGCGGCCAGGACGGTCCCGCCGGAGCCACGTTCCGGCTCTTCAACGCGGCCACCGGTCAGGTGCTCGGCATCGAGAACATGTCCACCGCCGACGGGGCCCCGGCCCTGCAATGGGGCGACAACGGCACCCTGGACCACGACTGGCAGCTGGTCGTCGACGGCAGCGCCGTGAAGTTCCGCAACGCCAACAGCGCCAAGGTCCTCGGCGTACAGAACATGTCCACCGCCGACAACGCGCAGGTCCTGCAATGGTCGGACACCGGCACCGCCGACCACCGGTGGACGATCGTCGACTCCGGCGACGGCTCACACAAGATCCGCAACGGGCACACCGGCAAGCTGCTCGCCATCCTCAACGGCTCCACCGCCCAGGGCGCCCGGGTGGTGCAGGATCCGGACAACGGCACGCCGGACAACCAGTGGCGGCTCGTGCCCAACGGCACCCGCCGGATCCAGAACCTGGCCACCGGCCTCGTGCTCGGCGTGCAGAACATGTCCACCGCCGACGGCGGCCTCGTGATCCAGTGGGGCGACACCGGCACTGCCGACCACCTCTGGACCGCGATCGTGGACAGCAACGGCTACCTACGGCTGCGCAACTCGCACAGCGGCAAGGTGCTGGGCGTGGAGAACGGCGGCAGTGCCAACGGCACCCGGGTGGTGCAGTGGGCCGACAACGGGTCGGCCAGCAACCGCTGGCGGCTGCGGTACGGCGCCAACGGCTACTTCCGGATCCAGTCCGCCAACGGCGGCCGGGTCCTCGGCGTCACCGGAGCCTCGTCCAGCCAGGGCACCCAGATCGTGATCTGGGACGACTACGGTGCCAGCGACCACCGCTGGCGGTTCGTCTGATCCCCGCTGCGGCCACCACGGCTTGCCGGGCGGGCGGCGTCCCGTCCGGCCGTCGACCTGCCCGCCAGCTGGCCGGAGAAGCGGTCCTGCCCGGCCCCGGTGCACCCGGGCCGGGCATCCGGTCAGCGGCGGGGCGGTGGGCCGACGCTCAGGCGGGACACCAGGGACGGCGCGATGGTCTCCCGCAACGCGCCGCCACTGGCCGACTCGATCTGGGCCAGCAGCATCTCCAGGCTCGCCCGGGCCACCGCGTCGAAATCCGGCCGCACGGTGGTCAGCGGCGGGATGAAGTAGGCGGCCTCGGGGACGTCGTCGAAGCCGACCACGCTGAGGTCGTCGGGCACCCGACGGCCGTGCTCGTGCAGCGCCCGCAACACACCGAGGGCGAGGTGGTCGTTGGCGGTGAAGACGGCGGTGACGTCGGGCATCCGGGCCAGCATCTGACCGCACCGGTAGCCGGCCGCCGCGGACCAGTCCGCCGGCACCAGCGGCGGGATCTCCGCTCCGGCCGCGAGCAGGGCCGCGCGCCAGCCATCGATGCGGCCGGCACTGTCGAACCAGTCGGACGGCCCGGAAACGTGCCAGACCGTGCGGTGTCCGGCGTCGAGCAGGTGCTGGGTGGCGGCTCGGGCACCGGCGGCCTGGTCCACCGTGACCAGCGGCATCGGCCGCCGGGGATCCCCGTCGACGGTGACCAACGGGACGTCCTTCGGCAGACGCTCCAGGGCCTCGCCGGCCGACTCCACCGGGGCGATCACCACGATGCCGGCGACCCGGTGCGCGAGGTGCCGCTCGACCGCCGCGGAGATGGAGCGGTGATCGAGGTCCTTCACGCTGCCCACGCTCACCGCGAACCCCGCCTCGGCGGCGGTCTGCTCCAGCGCGGCGAGCAGCGACGCCGGACCGTAGAGGGTGGTGTTCTGGGCTATCACGCCGATCACCTGCGATCGGCCGGTGACCAACGCACGGGCCGCCCGGTTCGGCCGGTAACCCAGCTCGACGATGGCCGCCTGAACCCGCAACCGCGTCTGCTCACGCACGTTCGGGTGGCCGTTCAGCACTCGCGAAACCGTCTGGTGGGAGACACCAGCGAGGCGGGCCACGTCCGTCATCGCAGGATCGCGTACGGCCATCTCACACTCCCGGCATGCCCGTCAGTCGCCGCTGCCCGTCGACGTTGACTGGCACGGCCTGGATACAGAGATCCCCTCGCGCGGCGCCCACACCGGCCCGTGCCGTCCGGGTGGAGAGCGCTAGATCGCGCACAGTCTACGCCAGCGACGGCTCCGGCCGCGGGCAGGTCAGAGACGTGTGACGGATGTCGGTCGCGCCGTCGATAACGGTTGACAGACGACGCTCTGGCGACATCACGAACTCGGCCACCGCCACGCCCGTACGGGTGTGGCGGTGGCCGGTGGGGCGGGCCCTGCGGACGTACGCGGGTGGCGCCCGGAATCACCGGGCACCACCCGCCGGTCACCCTCGTGCGGTGACCTCCGCCCCGGCGGGCGGCGCTGCCGGAGGTGAGCGCCGCACCCGCTGCGAGGACCCCGCGATCATCAGGATCAGGGGGTGGCCAACTCGAAGCGTCGCACCGTCACCGCGCCGCCCAGTGCCTGGGTGGCGTGGTTGAAGATCGCGAACCGGTATCCCATGAAGAACGTCCAGTTGTTGTTGAGCGTCAGCGCGTTGCCCAACGGGGTGAAGTTGATCCCGTCGGTGCTGTACGAGAAGCGCGCCTGCCGGCCGGAGCCCGGCCTGATGTCGGCGTTGGCACGCAACCAGATCCGGCCGCCGGAGACGGCGGCGCTGGCGACCTCGCTGCCGGTGCTGGTGGTGTCCCAGTTGCCGTTCATGCTCAACCCGTTGGTCATCACCACCCGGGTCGCACCGTTGTCCCGTCTGACGCCGATCCAGGCCGAAGCGTCCCGCAGCATGGCCAGGCCGGTGCGGTCACCGTCACGCATCGTCGAGTAGTCGAGCTCGACCGTCGCGGTCGAGGTCGGCCCCTGGATGCGGTGGGTCACCGTGTTGCGGGCCCGGTACAGGTCGTTGGTGACGGTGGCGGTCTCCAGGCGCAGGCCGTTGTTCACCGACCATCGGCTGTTGTCCGGGTTGTGGTTCCACTCCCACTGCGGGCCGAGGGTGGTCCCGGTGAACGTGTCGACGCCGGTGAGGGGTTTGACCGGACGCAGCGGCAGCGGGTTGGGGTAGTTGACCCCCCAGGCGCCGTTGACCGTCTGCACCTGCGGCCAGCCGTCGGCGGTCCAGGTGATCGGCGCCAGCGTCGGCATCCGGCCGCCCGGGTACGCGTCGGTGAACGCCATGTAGTACCAGGCGCCGTTCTGGGTCTGCACCAGCCCACCCTGGTGGGGTACCCCGCCGCCGGAGATCGGGCCCTGCATGTTGAGCAGCACCTGCCGCTGCTCGTACGGGCCGAACGGCCCGTTTGTGGACTTCAGCACGTACTGCCCGTTGGCGGGGCGGGTCAGCCAGATGTAGTAGGCGCCGTTGCGCTTGTAGAAGCGCGCCCCCTCCAGGGTGCCGATGCTCGACGGCGTCTGGTAGACCTGCTGGGTCCGCACCTGAGTGCGGCCGTCCGCCGACAGCTGCGCCACGCTGATGGTGCCGTTGCCGTACGCGACGTACATGGTGTCGTTGTCGTCGATCAGCATGCCGGCGTCGTAGTAGCAGTTGGGGATGGTGGCGTGCCGGCTCCAGGCACCGTCGACGGCCGACGCGGTGTAGATGTGGGTCTGGGCGAAGTCGATGCAGCCGGCCCAGTAGAACGTCTGGTTGCTCGGCCGGTAGTTCAGGGTCGAGGCCCAGATGCCGTCGACGTAGGCATGTTGGCCATTGGCCATGTCGTACTTGGCGCCGAAGTCCAGCCGGGGCACCGAATGCCCGGCGAACTCCCAGTTCACCAGGTCGTACGAGCGCAGCACCGGGGCGCCGGGCGAGTAGTGCATGGTCGAGGCGGACATGTAGTACGCGTCACCGACCCGGATGATGTCGACGTCGGCGAAGTCCTGCCAGACCACCGGATTGGTGAAGTTGCCGCCGGGGGTGCCGGGGTCGCCACCGCCGTCGACGCGGACGAGTTGCCACTGCTGGTTGTTGCCACCCCAGTCGTCGTACTGCACGATGTTGCCACCGTCAGCGGTCGAGGCGCCCTGCACCTCCAACACCTTGTTGCTGTTCCGGTTGATGAACCGGACGTAGTCACCGGCCGAGTCCGCCAGCCGGAACTGCTGGTTCGACCCATTGTGGTCGGCCCACTGCACGATCGCCGCACCGTTGGCCGTCGACCAGTTGTAGACGTCCAGCACCTTGCCGGACAGCCGCGACTTCAACCGGTAGTAACCACCGCCGGAGTCGACGAACTGCCACTGCTGCTGGTTGCCGTTGTTCCGGGCCCACTGGGTGATCCGCGCCCCGTCGTTCGTGGCCAGGTTGTACACGTCCAACGCCTTGCCACTGTTGCGGTTCAACAACACGTACCACGCGCTCGTGTCCACCGTCGCGGCCGTCGCGGGCGACGGTGCCACCGCCGCCAGCGCGCCGCCCACCACCACCGCAACCAGCACGGCCGCGGCGCGTGACAACCACCCACGCCCACCCGGCACGGTCCGTGAGACCTCGCCAATCGCAACCATGATCCTCCTTCAGGAATGAGAGCCGAACGATCGGGCGGGACCGGTCGCTACCGCGGCCAGGGCATCGCCTCCGGGCAGACCATGTGATCGCTAACATCGCCTCCCGCCCAAGGAGGCTGCTCACATGGTCAGAGTTCTCAGAGCGATGCGAAGGGCCCGGCCAGCCATAGGTATCGTCCGTCTTCACTATCGACTGTGAGCGATAACATGTCGTTAGTCAAGACGTAACATCGACGACTTGCGCTCGAATCCACAAGGGTCCCGGGTCGACCGTGGCGGCTGGCCGGGGGTGCCGCGGCGACAGGTACGCCGGCCACGCGGGCCTCGCCGGTGGCGACGCCGGACCGGCGCCGACGAGGTGCGGAACCGGCGCCGGGTGGAGCCCCGGCCGGCGCGCGCCGGCCGGGGACCGGCCGCCCGCGCGGCGGGCGGGTGCCGGCGGTCGGTCGCCGGCGAGTGCGAGCTGACCGGGCCGCCCGCGCGCGGCGGGCGGCCCGGTGGTCGTACCGAGTCGTCCTGCCGCGGCCACGTCCGCCGCCGTCTCCCCTGCGATCCACAGGCCAGGGAGATCCCGGCGGTCAGAAGCCCCGGGCGAGTCGGTAGTAGGCCTGGTTCCAGCGGAGTTCGTCGGCGAAGCGGCGGGGCTCGGTGTCGGCGTCGATGACCACGAGTTCGGTACGGCTCATCTCGGCGAGGTCGTGCAGTTCCTCCACCCCGACCGCCTGGGACAGCACCGTGTGGTGTGGTGCGCCCGCGGTGATCCACGCCTCGGCCGAACCGGCCAGGTGCGGGCGGGGTCGCCAGACCGCCCGGGCCACCGGCAACCGCCGCAGCGGCTGCGGCGGAGGCACCACGTCGACCTCGTTGGCCACCAACCGGAACCGCTCGCCCATGTCCGCCAGGCCGAGCACGACCGCCGGGCCGGGCTCGGCGTCGAAGACCAGCCGGACCGGGTCCTCCCGACCTCCGATGCTCAGGGGGTGGATCTCCACGTTCGGCACGCCGGCGGCGATCGTCGGACAGACCTCGAGCATGTGGGCACCGAGGATGAGTTCCTCGCCGGGCGTGAGGTCGTAGGTGTAGTCCTCCATGAACGACGTGCCGCCCTCGGTGCCGACCGCCATCGCCTTGAGGGTGTGTACGAGGACGGAGGTCTTCCAGTCCCCCTCGCCGCCGAAGCCGTAGCCGTCGGCCATCAGCCGTTGCACCGCGATGCCGGGCAGCTGGCGCAGGCCACCGAGGTCCTCGAAGTTCGTGGTGAACGCGCGGAACCCCCCCGCGTCCAGGAACGTGCGCAGACCCAGCTCCAGCCGGGCGGCATAGCGCAGCGAGTCGTGCCGCTCACCACCGGGCCGCAGCTCGGCGGCGACCCGGAAGGTGTCGTCGTACTCCTTGATCAGGTCGTCGACCTGGGCCTCGGCCACCTCGTCGACCACCCGCACCAGATCATTGACCCCGTAGGTGTTCACCGAGACCCCGAAGCGCAGCTCCGCCTCGACCTTGTCCCCCTCGGTCACCGCCACGTCGCGCATGTTGTCGCCGAAGCGGGCCAGGCGCAGCGAGCGCATCGCCGACCAGCCGATCGCCGCCCGGGTCCAGGCGCCGACCCGGGAGACCACCCGCGGGTCGGAGACGTGCCCGGCGACCGTCTTGCGGGCCACGCCGAGCCGGGTCTGGATGAAGCCGAACTCCCGGTCGCCGTGGGCGGCCTGGTTCAGGTTCATGAAGTCCATGTCGATGTCGTCCCACGGCAGCCGGACGTTGGCCTGGGTGTGCAGGTGCAGCAACGGCGTGCGCAACACGTCCAGGCCGGAGATCCACATCTTCGCCGGCGAGAAGGTGTGCATCCAGGCGATGACCCCGACCGCCCCCTGCGCGGCGGCATCCCGGCAGATCTGCAGGATGTCGGCGCTCGTGGTCAGGACCGGCTTCCAGACCACCCGGGCGGGGATGTGCGGCGAGTCGTCGAGCAGGGCGGCGATCTGACGGGACTGGTCGGCCACCTGCCGGAGGGTGTCCTCGCCGTACATTGCCTGGCTTCCGGTGAGGAACCAGACCTCGGGTTCAGGGTGTGTTGCCATGGGAGTTGCCTTCCGCGAGATGGGCGGTTACTTGTAGCGGATGCCGATGAGGCGCTGGAGCAGGATGAACGCGAAGAGCAGGCCTCCGATCACGATCTTGGTCCACCACGAGTTCAGGCCGCCGTCGAAAGTGATCAGGGTCTGGATCACGCCGAGCACCAGCACCCCGAGCACGGTGCCGAAGACATACCCCGAGCCACCGGTGAGCACGGTGCCGCCGATGACGACGGCCGCGATCACGTCGAGTTCCATACCGACCCCGATCAGCGGTGCGCCGGAGAGCGTGTAGAACGACAGCAGGATCCCGCCGATCGCCGCGCACAGCCCACTGATCGTGTAGACGGCGATCCGGGTACGCCCCAGCGGCAGGCCCATCAACAGCGCGGACTGCGGGTTGCCGCCGATCGCGTACACGTTGCGGCCCAACCGCGTGTACGCCAGCACGTACGCCGCGACCAGGACCACGGCGAACGCGACGAGCACGCTGACCGAGACGAAGTTGCCGCGGGGGTCGCCGATCCGGTACTGCGACATCGTGGTCCAGAAGCCGTCGGTGATGGGGATCGACGCGTTGCTGATGAACGTGCACATCCCGCGGGCGAAGAACATCCCGGCCAGGGTCACGATGAACGGCTGGATGTCGAAGAAGTGGATCGCGCAGCCCATCAGGAACCCGAGCGTCGGCCCGATGAGCAGCGCGATGACCAGCACCGGCAGGGCAGGCAGGCCCGACTGGAGCAGCCACGCCGACACCATCGCGGTCATCGCGGCCACCGAGCCGACCGACAGGTCGATGCCACCGGTGAGGATCACGAAGGTCATTCCGACGGCGATGACGAGCAGGAAGCCGTTGTCGATGAAGACGTTGAAGACGACCTGGACGTTGGAGAACGCCCGGTACTGGGAGACACCGATGCCGTACATGACCAGCAGCAGGGCCAGGGTGGCCAGCACCGGCACGTGCCGCCGCGGCAGCCGGGCCCAGCTGGGAACGCCGCTCAGCGAGCCGGTGGTCATGCCGTCACCTCTTCCTTCTGCCGCTGCGGCGGTGACGGCTGCCGGGTCGGGGTGCCGCGCCGGCGACGACGGAACTTGGCGCGGAAGGCCGGTGCCTGGATGAGGCAGACGGCGATGACGACGACCGCCTTGAACAGCAGCGCCGTCTGCGGTGAGATGTTCATGGCGTACACCGAGGTGGTGAGGGTCTGGATGATCAGGGCGCCGAGGATGGTGCCGCTGAGGTAGAACCGGCCACCGGCCAGCGAGGTGCCACCGATCACGACCGCGAGGATCGCGTCGAGTTCCACCCAGAGGCCGGCGGCGTTGCCGTCGGCGCTGGAGACGTTGGCGGTCATCATGAAGCCGGCGATGGCGGCGCAGCCGGCGCTGACCACGTAGACGAGGAAGACGACCCGGCTGGAACGGATGCCGGCCAGGCGGCTGGCCTCGCGGTTGCCGCCCACCGACTCGATTATCATGCCGAGGGCGGTACGGCGGGTGACCGCCGCGACGAGCAGCGCCGCGCCCAACGCGATGAAGATCGCCAGCGGCAGGGTCAGGAAGTGCCCCAGGCCGATGGCCCGGTACGGGTCGGAGTTGATGGTGATGATCTGACCCGCGGTGACCAGCTGTGCCAGTCCCCGGCCGGCCACCATCAGGATGAGCGTGGCGATGATCGGCTGGATGCCGATGATCGAGACCAGCACGCCGTTCCAGGCACCGAGCACCAGTGCCACGCCGAGGGCCATCGCGAGCGCGGTCAACACCATGCCGAGGTCGTTCTGGTCCGGCGCCTTGCTGATGTAGAGGCAGGCGATGGCGCCGCTGATGGCACAGATCGAGCCGACGGAGAGGTCGATGCCGCCGGTGGAGATGACCAGGGTCATGCCCAGCGCGACCAGGATCAGTGGCGCGCTCAACCGAAGGATGTCGATCGGGGTGCCGTACAGGTGACCGTTGTTGACCTCGATGCTGAGGAAGCCGGGACGGTAGGCCGTGTTGGCCGCCAACATCACCACGAGGACGGCGACCGGCCAGAACAGCCGGTGGCCGAGCAGGGCTCGGAAGCGGTGGTTGTCGCTCATGGCTTCGCCTCCTCCCGTGGGGATCCGCTGGCGATGGTCTGCATGACCCGGTCGGCGTCGACCGTGCCGTCGTTGACGAGATGGGCGACCATCTCCCGGTCGCGCATCACTGCGATCTTGTGACTCAGGCGCAGCACCTCGTCCAGTTCGGCGGAGATGAACAGCACGGCCATGCCGCCGCCGGCGAGCTGCACGACGAGCCGCTGGATCTCGGCCTTGGCGCCGATGTCGATGCCGCGGGTCGGTTCGTCCAGGATCAGCAGCCGGGGCTCGGTGATCAACCACCGGGCGAGCAGCACCTTCTGCTGGTTGCCGCCGGAGAGGTTGCGCACTGGCACGTCCGGGTTCGCGGGACGGATGCTCAGCGCCTTGATGTACTTGTCGACCAGCTCGTCCTGGCGGCGGCGCGGGATGGGGCGCAGCCAGCCACGGGCGGCCTGCATCGCGAGGATCATGTTCTCGCGGACCGTCAGGTCGGCGATGATCCCCTCCGCGCGGCGGTTCTCGGAGCAGAAGCCGATGCCCTGGTTGATGGCCTGCACCGGGTTACGGAGACTCGCCGGTTTGCCCCCCACCGCCACCTCACCATGGTCGCTGCGGTCGGCGCCGAAGAACAGCCTCGCCACCTCGGTACGGCCCGAGCCCAACAACCCGGCCAGGCCGACCACCTCGCCGGCGTGGATGGTCAGGCTGAACGGGGCGACCGCCCCCCTGCGGCTCAGCTCCGACACCGCCACGAAGGGGACCTCGTCCTCCAGGCCCGCCAGTTCCGGCCGGTTGTGCCCCTCGATCCGGTCGAGCACGTCGAGTTCCTTACCGATCATCTTCTCGACCAGGGCAAGCTGGGGAAGCTCGGCGGTCGGGTACTCGCCGACGAGGGTTCCGTTGCGCAACACCGTGATCCGGTCGGCGATGCCGTACACCTGGTCGAGGAAGTGGGTCACGAAGAGGATGGCGATGCCCTCGTCGCGCAGCTGGCGCATGATCCGGAACAGTTGCTCCACCTCACCAGCGTCCAGGCTGGAGGTCGGCTCGTCCAGGATCAGCACCCGCGCCCGCACGTCGATCGCCCGTGCGATCGCGACCATCTGCTGCACGGCCAGGGAGTAGCTGGCCACCGGCGCGCTGACATCGATGTCGAGGTCAAGGCGGGCCAGCAGCTGCCGGGCCCGCCGCCGGACCTCTCGCCAACGGACGGCGCCGAACCGGCGGGGCTCACGACCGATGAAGATGTTCTCCGCCACCGACAGGTTGGGGCAGAGATTGACCTCCTGGTAGACAGTGCTGACCCCGGCGCCGGCCGCCTGCATCGGCCCGCTGAAGGCCACCCGCTGGTCGCCGAGGGTGATGACGCCCTCGTCGATGCCGTAAACGCCGGTCAACACCTTGATCAGGGTCGACTTGCCGGCACCGTTCTCGCCCATCAGGGCGTGTACCTCGCCGGGAAAGAGCCGGAAGCCGACATCGTGGAGTGCGCGCACCCCGGGAAAGGACTTGCTTATCCCGGTCATCGTCAGGACCGGACGGCTATCCGTCATCCCATCAGACCTCTTCTGGGTTCTATCGACACGGATGGGCCACGGCCTCCCCGTGGCGTCCGCCCGGCCGGCCCCTGAGGGCCGGCCGGGCGGGCGTGGCGCGGGATTGTCGGGCCAGGCGCCCACTCCGTCCGGAATGGGCGACGCGGCGGGGCCGCCACATCAGCGCGGCGGCCCCGGCGTCGATCAGTACTTGCGGTTGGGCAGGGCCTCCTTGGCCTGCTCCTGGGTGAAGGTGGTCTCCTCGGTCTCGATCCGCGGGGGCACCTCCTCGCCGGCGTGCACCTTCTTGGCCAGGTCCATCAGCTGTGGGCCGAGCAGCGGGCTGCACTCCGCGATGAAGTTGAACTTGCCGTCGGCCAGGGCCTGCATGCCGTCCTTGACCGCGTCGATGGTGATGATGGTGATGTCCTTGCCGGGCTCCTTGCCCGCCGCGGTGATCGCCTCCAGCGCGCCGAGACCCATGTCGTCATTGTGCGCGAAGAGCACGTCGATCTTGGGGTGGGCCTTCAGGAACTGCTCCATGACCTGCTTGCCGCCCGCCCGGGTGAAGTCACCCGACTGGGAGGCGATGACCTTCAGGTTGGGGCTGGCGGCGATCGCGTCGGCGAAGCCCTTCTTACGGTCGTTCGCCGGGGCCGAACCGGTGGTGCCCTGCAGCTCGACGATGTTCACGTCGCCGGTCGCGTCCTTGGTGTTCTCGACCAGCCACTCCCCCGACAGCCGGCCTTCCTTGACGAAGTCCGAGCCGAGGAAGGTCTTGTACAGCGAGGTGTCGGCCGAGTCGACGGCGCGGTCGGTCAGGATGACCGGGATACCGGCGTCCTTGGCCTCCTTGAGCACCGTGTCCCAGCCGGACTCCACCACCGGCGAGAAGCCGATCACGTCGACCTGCTGCTGGATGTAGTTGCGGATCGCCTTGATCTGGTTTTCCTGCTTCTGCTGGGCGTCGTCGAACTTCAGCTCGATGCCGGCCTCGGCCGCCGCCTCCTTGATGGAGTTGGTGTTGGCCGTGCGCCAGCCGCTCTCCGCGCCGACCTGGGAGAAGCCCAGGACGATCTTGCCGTCGTCGGCGGCTTCGCCTCCGGTGTCGCTGTTGCCACAGGCCGCCACCGTGCCGGCGAGCAGGACGGCGGCGACGGCTGCGACGGCGCGTCGAGGCGCCAGGGACATTCGCATGTTTCTCATCGGATCTCCTCGGGTGGGTGCGGGTGTCCACGCCGTCCGCCGACGGGCACGAGCGGCGTGCGCTGGTGGTGCGGATCCTGTGCGTCGGGTGGTGCGAATCTGGCCTGGGCCGCGGAGATGGCCCGGGGCCGGCTAGGAGTTCGCCGGAGGCGAAGAACGTTGGCCGTAGACGTTCTGGTAACGGTCGTAGAGCGCGTCGATATCGGCCTGCGCCATCGGCACCGGTTGCCCGACCGCGCGCGCCAGGTGCGCGGTCCGGGCGACGTCCTCGCACATCACCGCGGCCTTGACCGCGGCCCGGGCGTTGCGCCCGATGGTGAAGACGCCGTGGTTCTGCATCAGCACCGCCGGTGACCGGTGACCGGTGAGGGTGCTGACGATCCCCTTGCCGATGTCGTCGCCGCCGATCAGCGCGAACGGGCCCACCGGGATCTCTCCGCCGAACTCGTCGGCCTGAGCGGTCAGGTGGCACGGGATCGACTCACCGCGCGCCGCCCAGGCGGTGGCGTACGTGCTGTGGGTGTGCACGACGCCGCCGACCTCGGGCATGGCGCGGTAGACGTAGGCGTGCGCCGCGGTGTCACTCGACGGGGAAAGGTCTCCCTCCACGGGCACGCCGTCGAGGTCACAGAGCACCATGTTGTCCGCCGAGAGGTCGTCGTAGTCGACGCCGCTGGGCTTGATCACCATGAGGTCCTGGCCGGGTACCCGCGCGGAGACGTTGCCCGCCGTCCAGGCGACGAGGTTGTACCGGGTCAGCTCGCCGTGCAGGCGGGCGACGCTCTCGCGCAACTCGTTCACCTGACGGGTCAGCTCGGCGCTCATGCCGGCACTCCCTTCTGCGCGGCGGCCGACTCGACAGCCGTGTTCCGGATCGCCCGCAGGCGCAGCATCACGTCGTTGGCGCCCCGACCGAAGTGGTCGTGCAGCGTCCGGTACTCGGCGTAGAGGGCGTCGTACGCGCGGGCCCGGTGCGGGTCCGGCCGGTAGACCGCCTCCTGCACCCGGCCCATCGCCTGCGCCGCCTCCTGGATCGAGGGTGGCCGCCGGCGGCGACGGCGGCGTGGATCGCCGAGCCGAGCGCCGGCCCCTGTGCGGAGCCGATGATGCCGAGCGGGCGGTTGGTGACGTCGGCGTAGATCTGCATCAGCAGCTCGTTCGAGGTGAGGCCACCGGCGATCACCAGATCGTCGACCTTGACCCCCGCCTCGACGAACGCCTCGATGATCATCCGGGTGCCGTAGGCCGTGGACTCCAGCAGCGCCCGGTAGATGTCCTCCGGTCGGGTGGCCAGGGTCAGACCGACGATCATGCCGCTGAGATCGTGGTTCACCAGCAGGGACCGGTTGCCGTTCCACCAGTCCAGCGCGACGAGCCCGTGCGCGCCGACGGGCTGGGCCGCGGCCAGCTCGGTGAGCCGTTCGTGCGAGTCCGCTCCGGCCGGGGCGGCGTGCTCGACGAACCAGCCGAAGATGTCCCCGACGCCGCTCTGCCCGGCCTCGTATCCCCAGGCGCCCGCGCTGATGCCACCGTCGACCACGCCACACATGCCGGCCACCTCGGCGAGGTGGCTGCCGTTGACCACGTGGCAGGTCGAGGTGCCCATGATGGCCACCAGTCGGCCGGGATCGAGGGCCTGCGCGGAGGCGGCGGTGACGTGCGCATCGACGTTGCCGACGGCGACGGCGATCCCCGCCGGGAGACCGGTCCACCCGGCGGCCTGCGGGGTCAGCTCGCCGGCCTTGGCGCCGAGCTGCATCAGCGGGCCGTCCAACTTGGCCACGAAGTCCCCGAACCCGGGGTTGAGCGCGGTCAGGTAGTCCACCGACGGGTACTTGCCGTCCTGCATGATGCCCTTGTAGCCGGCCGTGCAGACGTTGCGGGTCTCGACGCCGCAGAGCTGCCACACCGCCCAGTCCGCGGCCTCGATGAAGCGATCGGCCCGCCGGTAGATCTCCGGATCCTCCTCCAGGATCTGCAGGCCCTTGGCGAACTGCCACTCGGCGGAGATCTTGCCGCCGTAGCAGCCGATCCACGGTTCGCCGCGCTCGTGGGCCAGCGCGTTGATCCGGTCGGCGTGCGGCTGGGCGGCGTGGTGCTTCCAGAGCTTCACCCAGGAGTGCGGACGCTGACGCAGCTCCGGCACCTCGCACAGGGGGGTGCCGTCGGCGAGGGTCGGCAGCACGGTGCAGGCGGTGAAGTCGATGCCGACGCCCACGACATCGCCCGGGTCGATCCCGGCGGCGGCGACGGCCGCGGGTACGGCGTACCGCAGCACGTCGCGATAGTCCTCGGGATCCTGCAACGCCCAGTCGGGCGGCAGGGGGACACCGCCGTCCGGCAGTGCGGAGCTGATGACCGCGTTGCGGTACTCGTGCACCGCCGTCCCCAGCTCGGCACCGTCGCGGACCCGGACCACCAGGGCCCGTCCCGACAGGGTGCCGTAGTCGACGCCGACGACGTACCGATCGCCAGCTTCGTCCACACCGCTCATGCTCACCTCCGGCCGATGACAGCCCTCAGTGTTAGCGCTCACATAAGGTGTCGTCAAGACACCTGCCGGCAACAGCTCCGTAACGGTGAGCACCATCGCCGCAGCCAACCTACGCCAGGCGCCGGCAGCATCCCAATCAATGCCTGTCGTCGCACGTCAGGACGCATGGCGGCCGTTCTCCGGGCGCACCCCCGGAGGGTCGGCGACTTCCGGACGCCCTCGATCGGACGGCAACCGATCGGGGCTCGGCGCTCTCGGACGGACCGGGCGGGACCGATCACCGCAGACCCTCGTCGGAAGCACCGAACCGGAACCGACCCTCGACTGCGCACCCGGCGGGCACCACCCCGCTCGCCCGAGCCACCCCGGCGGACCGCGCCGGCGAAGCGGACGCCGCCCGGCAGCCGCCCGACCGTGGCCCGCGCCAACACCGCTAGAGAGCGCTAACACAACCACCCTCGCCGGTCGGTCTCGTCGCCAGCGCTGCCATGGCCGTGCCGGTCCTACGTCGACCTGGATTCGACGAACGAAAGCCTCTGACCTGCTCGGCTGACCACCGCCAGGCCCATCCCGATGCCTTCGGCCCAGATCGGCGTTCCCGCCGATCGATTTACACAACTGGATGGGAGCGATAACATGACTGACATCGATGCGTGATCTGTCCGGGTGCCCGGCAGCAGCAGGACCCGGCTGGCGGGGCGCCAGTGCGGCCGGCGCGATCCGCCGGCGGCAGGCGTTCCCGCCTCAGCCCGGCGGTTCCGTCCGACCCGGCGGTTCCGTCCGACCCGGCGGTTCCGTCCGACCCGGCCGGGCAGGCGACGCACGACGCCCTTCGCCCGCCGACCGCGACTGCTCTTCCGGCCACTCGTCGTCGGCCATCGGCGAACGGCACCTGTTGGCTCCCCCGACCTGAGGAGGTCCCGAATGCGCGTACGACCACGGTGGTTGGCCGTCCTGAGTGTCCTGATGTTGACGCTCGCTACGGTCGTCGTCGACGGGCTCCACTCACCGAAACCCGCGCAGGCGCTCAACAACGGCGTGGCCCGCACGCCGCCCATGGGCTGGAACACCTGGAACACGTTCGGTTGCAACATCAACGAGGCGCTGATCCGGCAGATGGCCGACGCCATCGTCGCCAACGGGATGCGCGACCTCGGCTACAAGTACGTCGTCGTCGACGACTGCTGGTTCAACCCGAACCGCGACGCGCAGGGCAACCTGCAGGCCGACCCGGGCCGCTTCCCGAGCGGGATGAAGGCGCTCGGCGACTACCTGCACGCCCGCGGCCTGCTCTTCGGGCTCTACCAGGTGCCGCGGGAGAAGACCTGCGCCCAGTACTTCGGGGCGTGGCCCGGATCCACCGGCAGCCTCGGACACGAGTACCAGGACGCCCGGCAGTTCGCCGCCTGGGGCGTCGACTACCTGAAGTACGACTGGTGCTCGCCCTGGGGGACCATCAACGACCAGGTGGCGGGCTTCGCCCTGATGCGGGACGCCCTGGCAGCCACCGGCCGCCCCATCGTCTACAGCATCAACCCGAACAGCATCCACGAGAAGACCGGTCCGCAGCGCAACTGGGGTGACATCGCCAACATGTGGCGGACCACCGAGGACATCACCAACTCGTGGGACACCGGCCAGACCAACGGCTACCCGATGGGCATCCAGAACATCCTCAACGTCAACGTGCCCCTGGCCTCGTACGCCTCGCCGGGATCCTTCAACGACCCGGACATGCTCGTGGTCGGCAACGGTGGGATGACCGACACGGAGATGCGCAGCCACTTCGCCCTCTGGTCGATCATGGCGGCGCCACTGATGGCCGGCAACGACATCCGCAACGCCAACGCGGCGACGCTGGCCATCCTGCGCAACGAGAACCTGATCGCCATCAACCAGGACCCGCTGGCACTACAGGCGGTGCAGGTCGCCAACGACGGCACCCGCCGGGTGCTGGCCAAGCGGCTGTCGAACGGCGACGTCGCGGTCGCCCTGCTGAACCAGGGCGGTTCCACGACGACCGTGTCCACCACCGCAGCCGCGATCGGCAAGTCCGGCAGTTCGTTCACCCTCCGGGACGCCTGGACCAACGGCACCTCCACCACCAGCGGCGCGATCTCGGCCAGCGTGCCGGCGCACGGCACCGTCGTCTACCGGGTCAGCGGCGGCGGGACGACGAACCCGCCGGCCGCCTTCCGGCTGCGCAGCGAGTCGTCCGGCCGATGCCTGGACGTCAACAACGGCAGCACCGCCAACGGCACCACGACGCTGATCTGGGACTGTCACAGCGGCAGCAACCAGAGCTTCAGCCAGAACGGCCAGGCCCTCCAGGTGCTCGGCAAGTGCCTCGACATCTCGCCGAACGCGACGGCCGGCACCCCGGTGCAGATCTGGGACTGCAACGGCGGCAGCAACCAGCAGTGGACCTTCAACGGCAACGGCACGATCAGCAGTGTCCGCTTCCCGAACCTCTGCCTGGACGTCAACAACAACGGGACCACGAACGGGACCACCGTGCTCGTCTGGACCTGCCATACCGCCGCCAACCAGCGGTGGAGCCGGGCCTAGCACCGGTCCGACCACCCATCCCGGTCGCCCCGCCCGCGCCCGCCGAGCGCGGGCGGGTGCGCCATCCGGGCGGATGCCCTGCCGGGCATCCGCCCGGATGCGTCACCGGACCGGTCGGCCACGCCGGCCAGCGCTGGCAGCGGGTCGGCGAGCAACCGGGCGAAGCCGAGTTCCGCCGCGCCGACGAGGGTGGCGTCGTCGCCGAGGATCGCGGTGCGCAGCCGTACGGTCTCCCGGGCCACCGGCAGCACGTTCCGGGCGATCCGCCGGCGCACCTGCACCGCCGCGGCGGGATACAGATCGCACAGCATCCCGCCGAAGACCACCATCCCCGGGTTGAACAGGTTGATCAGATTCGCCACGCCGATGCCGAGCCAGTCGCCGACGCGGCGCAGGGCCGCCCCCGCCGCCGGATCACCACGGTCGGCGTCGTCGGCCACCGACCGGATCGCGGCTCGGCCGAACAGCTCGGCGGGCCGACCGGCGGCGTCGAGCAGGGCCCGCTCGCCTACCTCCGCCTCCAGGCAGCCGGACGACCCGCAACCGCAGGGCCGGCCGCCGTGCGGGTTGACCACCATGTGGCCCAGCTCGCAGCCGTAGCCGCCATCACCGCCGAGCAGCCGGCCGCCGACGATGATGCCACCGCCCACGCCGACATCCCCATGCAGGTAGATGAGGTCGTCGAGGCCGACACCCGCGCCGCGCAGCTGCTCGGCCTGCGCGCCGAGGTGGGCCTCGTTACCCACGGCCACCGGCAGGCCGAGCCCGAGACGGCGGCCGAGTTCGGCACCGAACGCCTGGTCCACCCAGCCCAGGTCGGGCCCGAAGCGCACCATCCCGTCACCGGGACGGATCATGCCACAGTACGAGGCGCCCACGCCGACACAGGCCGCCTCCGGTGGCGCCGCGCGGTGCAGCTGGCGGCCGAACCGGGCGAGAACCGCGACCACTCGACGCAGGTCGGGTCCGGCGCGCGGGCGCGTCGCCTCGCGGCGGTCCAGGATCACTCCCCCCAGCCCGACCCGAGCGGCGACCAATCGATCCACGGCGACGTCGAAGGCCAGCACATAGCACCGGTCGGATGCCGGGCGGACCAGCAGCGAGGGCCGGCCGGCGCGGCCGGTGTCCGTGGGCGACTCCTCGTGGACCAGGCCCGCCCGGGTCAGCTCGGTGGTCAGCGCCATGATGGTGCTGCGGTTCAGGTCCATCCGTTCGGCCAGCTCGGCACGGGACGACGGGCCGGTGAGGTGCACGTGCCGCAGCAGCCGGCCGGCGTTGCGCCGGCGGATCTCCTCCTGGACCAATCCGACCTCCGGCGTCAGGCCACGACGGGACGGACAGCTGACCCGAGGGAGTGTCGCCAGGACGCGACGCCGGCGTCAAGCGTGGGCCACCCGGAAACCGGCCGGCCCACGCCCGAACCGTCAGCGACTCGCGCCCGCGCGCCGCTTGTTGTAGACGTCGAAGGCCACGGCCACCAGCAGCACCAGGCCCTTCACCACCGATTGCAGCGACTGGTCCACGCCCATCAGCTGCATGCCGTTGCTCATCACCGCCATGATGAGGCCACCCACCATGGCACCCACGACGGTGCCCACGCCACCGGTGACCGCTGCGCCGCCGATGAAGGCCGCGGCGATCGCGTCGAGCTCGAACATGTTGCCGGCCGCGGGCTGTGCGCCGTTGGAGCGCGACGAGAAGATGATGCCCGCCACGGCGGACAGGAAGCCCATGTTGACGAAGATCCAGAAGTTGACGGTACGGACCTTCACGCCCGACAACATCGCCGCGGAGAGGTTGCCGCCGATCGCGTAGACCTGCCGGCCGAAGACCGTACGCCGGGTGAGCAGGCCGTAGACCAGCACCAGCGCCGCAAGGATGATCAGCACGATCGGCAGACCGCGAGCGTGGGCCAACTGCCAGGCGAAATACATGACCACGCCGCCGACCAGCGTCATCCGCACGACGAACAGCACGAACGACTCGACGGGCTGCTGGTAGCGGATGCGCGCGGCCCGGGTGCGGAAGCAGCTCACCACGTAGCCGGCCACCCCGATCGCGCCGATCAGCAGGGTGAAGGCGTCGTAGCCGTCCCCGCCGATCAGTCCGTTGAGGAAGCCGGCCGCGATCCGGTTGTACTCGGCCGGGAACGGCGACAGCGAGATGTTGTCGAGCACCCGCAGGGTGAGACCGCGGAACAGCAGCATGCCCGCCAGGGTCACGATGAAGGCGGGGATACCGACATACGCGACCCAGAAGCCGTGCCAGGCGCCGACCGCGATGCCCACGGCCAGGGCGGCCAGCACGCCGACCCACCACGGCTGGCCCTGCCGGATGACCACCACGGCGGAGACCGCACCGGTCAGCGCGACCACCGAGCCGACCGACAGGTCGATGTGCCCGCCGATGATCACGACGACCATGCCGATCGCGAGCACGAGGATGTAGGAGTACTGCAGGACGATGTTGGTGATGTTGCCCGGGCTCAGCGAGATGCCGTCGGTCAGGAACGCGAAGAGCGCGACGATGACGACGAGGGCGACGAAGATCCCGCTCTGCCGCAGGTTGTTCATGATCAGCGCGCGGGGATCGCTGGTGCCGGCGTGCGGCGCGGCGCCGGGAGCGCTCTCGGCGGGCTTCCTGTCCGCCGCCGACGAGGGCTTGGTGCTGGTCATCTGACGGGTTCCTTGTCCTTCGCCATGAGTTCCATGAGCTTCTCCTGGGTCGCCTCACCGGCCGGCAGCACGCCGGTGATCCGGCCCGCGGACAGCGTGTAGATGCGGTCGCACATGCCGAGCAGTTCGGGCAGCTCGGAGGAGATGATGATGACCGCCTTGCCCTCGGCGACCAACCGGTTGACGATCGTGTAGATCTCGAACTTCGCCCCGACGTCGATACCCCGGGTCGGCTCGTCCAGGATCAGCACGTCCGGATCGGTGAACAACCACTTGGACAGCACGACCTTCTGCTGGTTGCCGCCGGAGAGCTTGCCCACCACCGACATCACGCTCGGTGCCTTGATGTTCAGGTCACGCCGGCTCGTCTCGGCGACCTTGATCTCCTCGTTGCCGTGCACCCAGCCGAACCGGGCGAGCCGGCGCAGCCCGGCCGCCGAGATGTTGCGCCGGATGTCCTCGATGAGGTTGAGCCCGAAACGCTTGCGGTCCTCGGTCGCGTACGCGATGCCGTTGCGGATCGCCTCCGCGACGGAGCGTGCCCTGATCTCCCTGCCGTGCATGAGAAGCCGGCCGGTGATGTCCCGGCCGTACGACCGCCCGAAGACGCTCATCGCCAGTTCGGTACGCCCGGCGCCCATCAGCCCGGCGATGCCGACCACCTCACCGGCGCGTACGTCGAGGCTGGCACCCTCGACGACCAGGCGGTCCTGGGTCGGGTGCCGCACCGACCAGTTCTCGATCCGCAACACCTCCGCACCCGGTGTGGAGACCCGGTCGGGGTAGAAGCTGTCCAACTCGCGGCCGACCATGCCGCGGATGATCCGGTCCTGGGTCACCTCGCCCGAGCGCACGTCGAGCCGCTCCACCGTCCGCCCGTCGCGCAGCACGGTGGTCGAGTCGGCGATCGAGGTGATCTCGTTGAGCTTGTGCGAGATCATGATGGAGGTGATGCCCTCGTCGCGCAGCCGGCGCATCAAGTCCAGCAGATGCGCCGAGTCGACGTCGTTGAGCGCGGCGGTCGGCTCGTCGAGGATGAGCAGCCGGACCTTCTTGGACAGTGCCTTGGCGATCTCCACCAGCTGCTGCTTGCCGACGCCGAGTTGCACGACGGGCGTCAGCGGGTTCTCGGCCAGTCCCACCGAGGCGAGCAGCTTCGCCGCCTCGGCGTTGGTGCGGTTCCAGTCGATGAGCCCGCCGGGACCACGGCGTTCGTTGCCGAGGAAGATGTTCTCGGCGATCGACAGGTACGGCACCAGGGCGAGTTCCTGGTGGATGATGACGATGCCGTGGTGCTCGCTGCCCCGGATGCCACGGAAGTGCACCGGGTCACCGTCGAGGAGGATCTCCCCGTCGTAGCTGCCGGACGGGTAGACGCCCGACAACACCTTCATCAGGGTGGACTTGCCGGCACCGTTCTCGCCGCAGATGGCGTGGATCTCCCCACGGCGAACGGCGAGCGAGACGTCCTGGAGCGCGGCCACGCCCGGGAAGGTCTTGGTGATGTGACGCATCTCGAGGATGTTGTCGTCCATGCTCACCGTCCTGGCGGTCTGGATCGTGCGGGGTGGCAGGGGTGGTGCCGGGCTCGGCGACGATGCCGCCGCCGAGCCCGGGACAGCGCCGTCAGCCGGCCTGGCCGGCGGCGACCTCCTCGGCGGTGAAGTAGCCCGAGTCGATCAGAACCGGCTTGATGTCGTCCTTGTACACCGTCTGGACCGGCAACAGGTACGACGGGACGACCTTGACACCGTTCTCGTACGTCTCGGTGTCGTTGGCCTCCGGCGTCTTGTCGGTCAGGAACGCCTCACCGGCGATGACGGCCTGCTCGGCCAGCAGGCGGGTGTCCTTGAAGATGGTGGAGTGCTGCACCCCGTCGTCGATCAGCTTGACCGAGGCGATCTCGGCGTCCTGACCGGTCACCACCGGGAAGTCGGCACCGCGGTAGCCGGCGTTCTGTAGGGCGGTGATGATGCCACGGGACAGCCCGTCGTACGGCGACAGGACGCCGTCGACCTTGGTGCCACTGTTGTAGCTGGCGGTCAGCAGGTCCTCCATCCGCCGCTGCGCGGCCTCCTGCTGCCACCGCAGGATCGCCACCTGCTCGATGTCGGTCTGCCCGGACGTCACCTTCAGCGTGCCGTCCTCGATGAACGGTTTGAGGGTGTCCATCGCGCCGTCGAAGAAGAAGTGGGCGTTGTTGTCGTCGAGCGATCCGGCGAACAGCTCGATGTTGAACGGTCCCTTCGCCTCGCCCTTCGCGCCGTCCTTGGTCTGCACACCGAGGCCGACCAGCAACGCGGTCGCCTGGGCGACGCCGACCTTGCGGTTGTCGAAGCTGACGTAGAAGTCGACGTTCGGGCTTTCCCGGATGAGCCGGTCGTAGGCGATGACCGGGATGTCCGCGTCGGCCGCCGCCTGCAACTGCCCGCTCAGCGCCGTGCCGTCGATCGCCGCGATGATGAGCACGTCGGCACCGCGCGTGATCATCTGGTCGACCTGCTGGGACTGGGTGGGGATGTCGTCACCGGCGTACTGGAGGTCGACCTGGTAACCCTTGGCCTCGAGCTTCTCCTTGACCGAGTTGCCGTCCGCGATCCACCGCTCGGAGGTCTGGGTCGGCATCGAGACGCCGATGGTCAGGTCGCCGGGGCTGTCGCTGTCGTTCCCATCGCTGCCGGCACCCTCACCACTGCAAGCCGCCATACTCAGCGCCAGTACGGCGCTACCGAGAGCGGCCAGGATTCTTCTGCTCACTGGCTTCCCCAATCTGGAACTCGCGCCGTCGGACCGGCTGCGCGGGTCGCACTTGGGGCCCAAGTGTTAGCGCTCACAATGCGCCGGTCAACACCTCGTTAGAAATACCCCGGTCACGGTCTCGTAACGAACGCCCCGCTCCACCAAGCGGCCGAGTCGTCGCAGGTCAACGCGGCGATCACGGGACGTGGCCGGGGAGTCGCGCGCACCGACCGGGTGGGCTTCATCGACGCCAGAGAATACGGCAAGCCAGGGCCGGCGGACACCCCGCGGCCGACCTCCGTCCACACCCGACCGCCCACCCGCCGGGGTCGACCAGCGGCGATCCACGGGCGTCGCGCCATGTGAACGCTCGGTTTCCATGCCGTTACCAGAACGGCCTTGACATCCACCTGACGGACGCCGATGCTCTGCTAAATCAGTTTAGCGCCCGTTGTCCCCTGGCTCGGCAGAGCCGCTCCGGCGCGAGCCGGACCAGACGGACGCGTCCAACAAGGAGGGCCGATGAGACTGCGCAGGACGCTCGTCTCCGTCGCTGCGGTGCTGCTGCTGGCCACGTCCGGCACCGCCGCCTATGCCGCGACCAGAGAACACGGCGGCGGCACCGGTGGCATCCGCAGCGTCACACCGATCACCACCGTCTACACCTATGGCCAGAAGGTCTCGGCCGTCGCGGTCGAGTACGGCGCGACGGTCAACCCCCACAAGCTCGACAACTCCACCTTCTCGGTCTCCGACACCAGCTACAACTTCCGCTTCAACCCGATCGAGGACCTGCCCAAGCTGACCGAGCGGAGGATCACCCGCACCTACACCAACAGCGCCGCCACGACCCGCGCCGACCGCCGGTCGGTCCCCGGACGGTACGTGATCGTCGAGCTGGATCCGGACCAGAACGCCGGCTGGACGGTCATCGTCTCCAAGTGCCCGACCTTCCTGTGCACCGTCAAGGTGAACACCGACCTGCCGACCCGGGTGACCCAGCGCAAGGATGTGCACGCCCAGCCGGGCAAGGGCAGGGGCAAGGGGCCGGTGCTGGCCAAGGCCGCGCCACGCACCTCGCACGGGGTCACCGAGCCGCCGGTGAACCTGCTCGTCGACGACTTCGACTACGGCTCGTACCTCAGCGGCGGCATGGTGCTGCCGTACCACTACCACCTGCCGAAGAACTACCAGCCCGGCAGGAAGTACCCGCTGATGGTCGTGCTGCCCGGACACGGCATGGGATGGGACGGCGACAACGCGGGAGTGCAGATCGCCGCCGACATCCCGGCGACGGCCTGGTTGCGGCCAGACGTGACCGGCAGCCGGGAGGACGTCATCGTGCTCGCCCCGCAGAACCAGCGGGTGGGTGACGTGGCGGAGGCGGACCTGCTGGTCAAGCTGGTCGACCAGTTCAGCAAGGACTACGCGGTGGACACCGACCGGGTGTACGCCACCACCGTCTCGTACGGCTCCCGGCTGTTGTGGGAGGCGTTCGCCAAGCGTCCCGACCTGTTCGCCGGCGGGCTGGTGACCGGTGGTTTCCAGGTCGGCGCCGCACAGGCGACGGCCATCGCCGCCGCCGAGATCCCGCTCTGGATCACCCACGGCGTCAGCGACCACCTGCTCAACATCTCGCTGGCCCGCAACACGCAGGCGGCGCTGCGCTCGGCGTACGAGGCGCGGGGCAAGACACCGCAGCAGATCGACGAGTTGCTGCACTACACCGAGTACGGCAACGAGGCGTTCTCGCTGCCCGACTACCACGCGGCCTACGGCCCGACGTACGACGACCGGGGCATCCTGCGGTGGCTGCTGGCCCAGCGGAAGTGACGACGGGCCGGGCCTCCGGGGCGTACTGAGCAGGCACCGACCGGGCTCGCCGGCCGCGACAGGGGATGTCGTGGCCGGCGAGCCCGCCGGGATGCGGTGCTGGATCCGTCGGCGGAGATCCGGGAGACCCGCCCTCGACCGTCAGGCGCCGATCGCGATCGCGAAGATGTGCATGGTCGGCACGTTGGCCGCCGGGCGTGCGCTGATGTTCGGCAGTTCCACCCGGGCCACCGGCTTGTTCTGCAACGCCACCCCGACGTAGTAGACGCAGGCGGCGACGTTGTGCCGCTGGTTGCCGGGCCGGTTCTGGTACGCCATCACGACGGCCGCGGTGCCACCGCCGTGCGGTCCGCCGTACCAGTCCGGGGTGCTGAGCGTGAACGTCTGCCGGGTGCCGTCGGCGTAGACCACGGCGGCGGTGCCCGAGACGGCACCGTAGGTGCCGGTCGCGAGGAAGCCGAGCGTACGGCCGGTGCCGGTCAGACCGATCGACTGCCCGGAGGCGATGGCGTTGTCGGCACCGCCCGGTGCGACGTCGGGCCAGCGGAAGGTGACCCCGTTGCGGCTCACCGTGCTGCCGGGCGTGACCCCGGCCTGGGCCAGGGCCTGCGCGGAGAGGGTGGCTCCGTTGCCGTCGAAGTTGCCGGCGCCGGTGTTGTAGTCGTTGGTGGTGCTGACGTTGGTGAAGCTCTGCTCCAGCGGCGGTGCGGTGGGCGCACCGCCGGACCCGGTGGCCCGGTAGGTGCGCCCGGCCGCGACGGTGACCTCGATCAGGTCGCTCTCGACCTTCGTGGTCGGGGCCGGGGTGCCGTCGGCGGCGTCGACCACGGTGTGGTTGCCGGTGAACAGCCGGCCGCGCAGCCGGACGGTGCCGGCCCGGTCCGGCCGGACGAGAATCTCGCTGGCCTGGCCGTTGCTCCAGGTGATGCCGACGGTGTGACCGCCCCGGCCCCGCAGCCCGCTGACCCGTCCGCTGGGCCAGGCCGCCGGCAGGGCCGGCAGGATGTGTAGTTCGCCGACGTGGCTGTGCAGCAGCATCTCCGCGATGCCGGCGGTGGCGCCGAAGTTGCCGTCGATCTGGAACGGCGGGTGCAGGTCGAACATGTTCGGCGCGAGCCGGGCCGGGGTGGCGAGGAAGCGGATCAGGTCATGGGCCCGGTCGCCCTCCTCCATCCGGGCCCAGAAGTTGATTTTCCAGGCGAGCGACCAGCCGGTGCCGTCGTCGCCCCGGATCTCCAGGGTGCGCCGGGCCGCCTCGAACAGCTGCGGGGTGTTGCGCCGGGTGATCTGGTTGCTGGGGGCCAGACCGTAGAGGTGCGAGACGTGGCGGTGGTTCCGCTCGGTCTCGACCCAGTCGTAGAGCCACTCCATGATGTTGCCGCGCGATCCGATCCGGTTCGGCGCGAGCCGGTCCCGGGTGGCCCGGACCTGTGCCCGGAAGGTGGCGTCGGTGTTGAGGATCTCGCTCGCCCGGGCGCACCCGTCGAAGAGGTCCCGCAGGATCTGATTGTCCATCGTGGGCCCCGCGCAGACGCTGGCGTCGGCGTGGTGGCCGATCTCGGGCGAGTTCGACGGGTTGGTCACCAGGTAACCGAGGCTCGGCTCGGTCACCAGGGTGTCGAGGAAGAACTGCGCCGCGCCCCTCATCGCCGGGTAGTTCGCCCGGAGGAACTCGATGTCCCCGGTGAACAGGTAGTGGTCCCAGATCAGGGTGGCCAGCCAGGCGCCGCCGGTCTGCCACATGCCCCAGAAGGCGCCGTCGACCACGGAGGTGGCCCGCCAGGCGTCGGTGTTGTGGTGGGTGACCCAGCCGCCGGCACCGTACTGCACCTGGGCGGTGCGGGCGCCGGCGACCGCGAGGTCCCTGACCATGTCGAAGACCGGTGCGTGGCACTCGGACAGGTTTGTGGTGTTGGCCGGCCAGTAGTTCATCGGCAGGTTGGCGTTGATGGTGTACTTCGAGTCCCAGGCCGGGGTCAGCGAATCGTTCCAGATGCCCTGGAGGTTGGCCGGCTGGGTGCCCGGCCGGGAGGACGAGATCAGCAGGTACCGGCCGAACTGGAACAGCAGCGCGGAGAACTGCGGATCGTCGACGTTGTTGTGCTGGGCGATCCGGACGTCGGTCGGCTGGTCCGCCGCCGAGGTACGCCCCAGGTCGAGGCTGACCCGCCCGAACAGCGCCTGGTGGTCGGCGACGTGCCGGGTGCGCAGCTGGTCGTAGCTGCTGGCCCGCGCCGCGGTAAGGTGCCGCCGCGCGATGCCCTGGTAGTCGCCGCCGACGTTGCGGTAGTTCACGTAGCTGGAGCCGATCGAGACCAGCAGGGTCACGCTGGTGGCGCCGGTGACCCGCAACGTGCCGCCGGAACTGCTCACGGTGCCGCCGCTGACGGTGGCGTTGGCCAGCGCAAGGAAGCGCACCGCGCCGGTGACGCCCTCCTGGTTGCCGGAGACGCCGTCGAGGGCGATCGTGGTGCCGTCCGGGCTGGAGACGGAGGTCCGCTGCGGGCTGTCGAACGTGGCGGTGAAGGTGATCGAGCCGCTCCGGTCGGCGGTCAGCCGCATCGCGATGACCTGGTCCGGTGCGCTGGCGAACGTCTCCCGCTGGTACCGCACCCCGTTCATCACGTACGACACGCCGGTGGTCGCGGTGGTGAGGTCAAGCTGCCGGTCGTACTGCGACGCCCCGCCGGAGGTCGGGAAGGCCAGTCGGAGGTTGCCGACGGTCTGGTACGCCAACTGCCCGACCGGGTTGCCGAGCATGTTCTGGTTGACCAGGTTCTGGGCCTGGGTCCACTGGTTCGCGAACACGAGTCGCCGGATCTCGGCCAGCGCGCCCAGACCACGCGGGTTGCTCGGGTCGTGCGGTCCGCCGGCCCAGACGGTGTCCTCGTTGAGCTGTAGCCGTTCCGCGTCGACGTTGCCGAAGACCATGGCACCGAGCCGGCCGTTGCCGATCGGCAGCGCCCGCAGCCAGTCGGTGCCGGCGGCCTCGTCGTACCAGAGCGCCAGGTCACCGGCGGCCAGCACCTGTGGCGGTGCCGCCGGATCCGCTCGGGCCGCGGCGGTCCAGGGCAGCGGCAGCAGGGCGCCACCCGCACCCGCCGCGCCGATCTTGAGGGCCTGCCGTCGAGTCAGGTCTGACATCGATCCTCCAACCGTGACCGATCCGGCCATGCGAAGCCTCACTGATCGCCGACAGACCCAGAATGGCCAGACATCAGATGTGTTTCGCGAATGTTACCGCCTGACGGCGCGATAGGCAACGGTCTATCTCGCCAGCGGACCGGGGCGACGGCCCGTCCGTCGTCCCGTCAATTCCGAATCTCACCAGGCATTACGCAATCCAGGGCAGGGTGCTACCACACCCGGCGGGCGGCCCGGCCGGACCGGACCACACACCGACCGAGACTGGTGCAGGCACCTTATTCATCAGATGTAGGGAGCGCGGTAGAGCGATGCGTATCAGTACCGATCCTCGGTCAGGTGCCAGATCTCCTGCATCGGGGCCCACAAGTGCCCCGACCCGGGTTCGGCGAGCGATTCCTGGCACGGGTCGGTCAGCTTCCACCACGCCTGCGTCTCCGGGTCGTCGGCCATCCGGCGCTGGTCCGCGTCGTGGTCATCGCCGACGTACTCGTAGTAGCCGAACAACAGGTCGCCGTGGAGAAAGATGGTGAAGTTGCGGATGTTCCCCTCGCGTAGCGTCTGCTCGACACCGGGCCAGACCTCGGCGTGCAGCCGCAGGTAGGTCTCCCGGTGCTCCGGCCTGAGCCGGATCACCATGCCGTAACGTCGCATGTCACACCCTCCGGTGAGGTCGGTTGATCCTGGTCCCGGCAGCCACACGGCGAGCGAGCCACGGCGCCGGCAAACGTCCGATGTCTCTATAGTGGTGAGGGTTGCCGGTGTCGGCCGCAGGTGGTGGCCCCAGGCTGACGGCGTCCGGCCGACCGGTCCGAAGGGGGCGTGGATGGCACTGACCGACGACGCGATCGCGAAGATCCGGAGCATGATCCAGAGCGGTGAGCTGCCCCCGGGGACGCGGCTGCCACCAGAGCCGCAACTGGCCGCCCAGATGGGGTTGTCGCGCAGCGGAGTCCGGGAAGCGGTCAAGGTGCTCGAATCGGCCCGGGTGCTCGACGTGCGGCGCGGCGACGGAACGTACGTCACCAGCCTCGCACCCCGGCTGCTGCTGCAGGGGCTCGGCGTCGCGGTGGAACTGCTGCGTGACGACACGCTCCTGGAGGTCATGGAGGTGCGCCGGATGCTGGAGCCGATGGCGACCGGCCTGGCGGCGCTGCGGATGACCGACGCCGACCTCGACGAGCTGGGCCAGATCCTTCAGGACATGCGGGCGGCGACCGACGACGCCGAGAAGCTCATCCAGTTCGACACCGCCTTTCACCACACCGTCGTCGCCACCACCGGCAACGAGACCCTCACCTCGCTGCTGGACGGGCTCTCCGGTCGTACGCTGCGGGCCCGGGTGTGGCGCGGGTTGATAGAGGGCGACGCGGCGCACCAGACGATCGAGGAGCATCACACGATCTATCTCGCGCTGCGCGCGCGTGACCAGTTGCTGGCACAGGCCAGCGCCCTGCTGCATGTCAACACCTCCGAGGCGTGGCTGCGTACGGTGCTCGCCGCGAAGTCGACGGACGGGTAGCGGCCGGATCGAAGCAGGCAGGCCGACCGAGCCGCGGCAGACATCAGATGAACCGCCCCGTACGGTCGCGTAGCCGAACAACTCGGCGACCCCGGCCGGTGGACGGCGAACGCCCTCGAACGCAGAGTTGCGGTGGCCCCGGGCCGCATGCGTGATCATGATGTCGGCGCTCCCGCCAGGGCATCGGCGTCGGCCCACGCCGGGCCGTCGGGGAAGCGGTACCGCGCCAACGAGTCGGGCAGGATCCGGGCGCTCATGCCGGCGGCGTCGGGCGCGCGGTACCGTCCGCCGCTGAGGCGTACCGGATCGACGAAGTGCTCATGCAGATGGTCGACGTACTCGATGGCCCGGTCGTCGGTGCTGCCGCTGAGCGCGACGAAGTCGAACATGGCCAGGTGCTGCACCAGCTCGCACAGCCCCACTCCCCCGGCGTGTGGGCAGACCGGCACCCCGAACTTCGCGGCGAGCAGCAGGATCGCCAGGTTCTCGTTGACCCCGGCGACGCGACAGGCGTCGATCTGCACCACATCGACGGCGTCGGCCTGGAGCAGCTGCTTGAACATGACCGCGTTGTGCACGTGCTCGCCGGTGGCCACCTTGACCGGGGCGAGAGCCTTGCGCACGGCGCCGTGCCCGAGCACGTCGTCCGGCGAGGTCGGCTCCTCGATCCAGTACGGGTCGAACTCGGCGAGTTCCCGCATCCAGCGGATCGCCTCGGGCACGCCCCAGACCTGGTTGGCGTCGACCGCGATCCGGATGTCCGGCCCGACGGCCTGCCGGGCGATGCCCATCCGGCGTACGTCGTCGGCCAGGTTCCCGCCCACCTTGAGCTTGATCAGCCGGTAGCCCGCCTCGACCGCTTCCCGGCAGAGCCGGGCCAGCTTCTCGTCGTCGTAACCGAGCCAACCGGGAGTCGTGGTGTACGCCGGGTAGCCCTCGGCCCGTAGCCGCCGCTCACGCTCGGCCCGCCCACCCTCGGCGGCCCGCAGCAACGCCGACGCCTCGTCCTCGGTGAGGGCGTCGCGCAGATAGCGGAAGTCGACCTGGGCGATCAGCTGCTCCGGGGTGAGGTCGGCGAGCAGCTTCCACAACGGCTTGCCCGCCCGCCGGGCCGCGAGATCCCACACCGCGTTGACGAGACCACCGGCGGCCATGTGCACGACCCCCTTCTCCGGCCCCAGCCACCGGAGCTGGCTGTCACCGACGAGCCGGCGGGCCAGCGCCCCCGGATCGGCGACCATCTCGTCGACCCGCAGGCCGACCACCATCGGGGCGAGCGCCTGCACCGCCGCGACCTGGAGGTCGGTGCCGCGGCCCACGGTGAAGACCAGTCCGTGGCCCTCGGCACCGGCCGAGGTCCGCAGGATCACGTACGCGGCGGAGTAGTCGGGGAACGGGTTCATCGCGTCCGACCCGTCGCGATGCCGGGACGTGGGGAACCGTACGTCGATGGTTTCTATGGACGAGATGCGCTCACTCACCGAAACTCCTGAGGGGTCGAGCAGGTGGGCCTGACTGTCTGCCTCGCGAACGGCCCGGCCGCCGGGCCGGGCCGCCTCACGTCTGTGCCTTACCTCCGGTGATGCGGGAGACCACCAGGGCCACCAGGATGACGGTGCCGTTGAGGAAGTTCGTCCACTGCGCGGGCACCCCGGCCAGGGCCAGCACGTTGATGATCATGAAGAGCAGCAGGACGCCGGTGAAGGCACCGAAGACGCTGCCCCGGCCGCCGTTGAGGCTGACGCCACCGATCACCGCCGCCGCGAAGACCTGGAAGATGGCGCCGCTGCCCTGGGCCGACGGCACCGCCGCGAGCCGGCCGCTGATCAGCAGGCCGGCAAGGGCCGCGAGCACACTGGCCACGATGAGGGCCGTCCAGAGCACCCGGTCGGTGCGGATACCCGCCGCGCGGGCCGCGTCGGTGTTGCCGCCGATCGCGTAGAGCGCCCGGCCTGCGCGGGTGTAGCCGAGGACGACGATCCCGGCGGCGAACAGCAGCAGCGACAGCCAGATCGAGGCCGGCACGCCGACCCAGGTGGTGGAGCCGAGATAGGTCATCGACTCGGGCAGCATGAAGAAGGTCTGGCCGCCGGAGATGCCGGTGAGCAACCCGCGCAGGACGATCAGCATGCCCAACGTGACGATGAAACCGTTGAGGCCGAAGCGCACGATGAGCAACCCGTTGAAGGCGCCGACGAGGGCACCGACGAGCAGCACGACCGGGACCGCCCAGGCGCCGGGTAGCACGTCGAGACCGAGGCCCCGGGTCAACGCGGGGTCGACGACCAGCCAGGCCGCGATGCCCGGCGCGAGGCCGAAGGTGGACTCCAGCGACAGGTCCATCTTGCCGGTGATCAGCACGATGGTCTGGGCGAGGACCACGATGGCGATCTCCGACATGCTCTGTAGCACGTTGATGATGTTGTCGGTGCTGAGGAAGACCGGGCTGACGATCGACCCGACGACGGCGACCGCGATGATCGCCGGCACCAGCGCCAGGTCACGGAGCCGGGCGATGGCCAGGCTGCGCGACGGGGGACCCGGTGGTGACGGTGGCGGCGTTGCGGCCGGCCGCGCGGTGGTGGAGAGCGTCTCAGACATGGTGGAGATCCACCCCTTCCATGGCGGCTACCAGATCGTTGTCGCTCCACCCGTGGGCCATCTCGCGAACGACCCGCCCCTGGAACAACACCAGTACGCGATCACAGATCCGCAGGTCGTCGAGTTCGTCGGAGACGACCAGCACGGTGGTGCCGCGACGGCGTACCTCCTCGACGACGCCGAGCAGGGTCTGCTTGGAGCGCACGTCCACCCCGGCGGTCGGGGTGATCAGGACCAGCAGCTTCGGATCGCTGGCCAGCGCCCGGCCCATGACCACCTTCTGCTGGTTGCCGCCGGACAGGTCGGAGACCGGCACCTGCGGCCCGGCGGCCTTGATCGCCAGATCGGCGATGGCGTCCCGGGCCAGGGCATCACGCCGGGCCGGCGAGATGAGGCCCCGCCGACCGATCCGACCCGGCACGGTCATCGTGACGTTCTCGGCGATGGACAGCAGCGGCACCAGGCCCTCCCGGTGCCGGTCCTGCGGCACCAGCCCGACACCGGCGTCGAGGGCGTCGGGCACGCTGCCGGGACGCAGTTCCCGGCCGCCGACGGCGACCGTCCCGCCCGCTGGCCGGGCCAGGCCGACGATCGCCTCGGCGACCTCGACCTTGCCGCTGCCACCGCCGCCCGCGATGCCGACCACCTCGCCCGCCCGGGCCTCGACGGACAGCTCGGCGCCGGAGGCGGTGACCAGGTCCCGGACCGACAGCAGCACCGGCGCGTCGGCGGGCAGCGGCCGGTGGTCGGCCTCGGGCATGGTCACGTCCTCACCGGTCATCGCGGCCACCAACTCCGGGCGGCTCAGCTGCGCCACCGGGGCGGTGACGATGTGCCGGGCGTCGCGGAAGACCGTCACCTGGTCGCAGATCTCGTAGATCTCCTGCAGGTGATGGCTGATGAACAGGAAGGTCACGCCCTGCGCCCGCAGCTCCCGGATCCGGGTGAACAGGCGGTTGATGCCGGCGCCGTCGAGCTGGGCGGTCGGCTCGTCGAGAATGATGAACCGGGCTCCGAAGGAGAGCGCCCGGGCGATCTCGACGAACTGCCGTTGCTCGACGGAGAGCGTCGAGGCGGGCCGGCGTACGTCGACGTCCACCGACCACGCCGCCAGCAACTGCTCCGCCGCACGACGCAGCCGCGACCAGCCGATCAACCCGGCCCGGCCGCGGGCGTGCCGGTTGAGGAACAGGTTCTCCGCCACGGTGAGCGTGCCGATGATTGTGGACTTCTGGTAGACGCAGGCCACTCGCCTGCGCCAGGCGTCACGGTCACCCAGCGGCGGTGCCGGACGCCCGTCGAAGGCCACCGCGCCGTCGTCGGCGGCCTGCAATCCGGTGAGAATGCCGACCAGCGTGGACTTACCGGCGCCGTTGCGTCCCACCAGGCCGTGTGTCTCACCGCGCCGGACCACGATCTCCGCGTCGGCCAGCGCCACCGTCGAACCGAACCGCTTGGTGATGTTCACGGCCTCGACGACGGGCTGGTCGGCGCCGACCAGCCCGTCGGTCGGCGCCGGCGGGATGCCGCTCATGCGTTGTTGCCCCACAGGGACGGGTCGTCGAACTTCAGGGTGGGCTCACCCGCGATCGGCGCACCGTCCAGCGTCACCAGCGGCGCCGGCAACTGGTCCTCGAGCAGGCCGTCGCGCACCTGGATGATGTTGCTGCCGTGCGGGGTCGGGCCGGGCTGGAACGTCCTGCCCTCGATCGCCGCCTGCACGTACTCCAGGCCGTACCTGGCGTAGAGGTCGGCCGGTTGGCTGACGGTGGCGTCGATCAGCCCCGCACCGATGTTCTTCAGTTCCTCGGGGATGCCGTCGTTGGAGACCACGAAGACGTGCTTTGGGTCGCTCGGCGGCACCTGGAGACCCCGCTGCTTGAGGATCTGGAGGGTCCCGGACAGGGCGAAGGAGGACTGCATGTAGATGCCCCTGATGTCCGGGTCCGCCGCGAACCGGGTCTGTAGCTTCGACGCCGCCACGTCGGCCTTCCAGTCGGTGGCCTCGCCGAAGACGGTGATGTCGGGGAACTCCTTCTGCATGCACTCGTTGAACGCCTCGGTGCGGTCCCGGCCGTTGATCGAGTCGAGGCCACCCTGGAGCATGACGACCTTGCCCCGGCCGCCGAGTCTGGTGCCGAGGAACTGGCACGCCTTGATGCCGTAGGCGCGGTTGTCGGCCCGGACGACCATGAACACGTTGCCGGTGTCGGGCCGGGTGTCGATGGTGACCACCGGGATCTGCCTACTGTCCAGTTGGGACAGGGTCGGTGCGATGGCGGCGGTGTCCTGCGGCGCCATCACCACACCCTTGACACCCTGGCTGATGAAGGTCTGGGTGTTCGAGATCAGGTTGGCGATGTCGTTCTGCGAGTTGGTGGTCTTGACCTCGACACCCAGCTCGTCGGCGAACTGCGGGACGTACCTGATGTAGGAGTTCCAGAAGTCGGTGTCGGAGCGCGGATAGTCCACCCCGACGACCTTGGAGCCGCCCGATCCGGTGCCGTCGGCCGTGCCGTCACCGCAACCCGCCGCGAGGGTGGCCGACGCGCCGAGCATCAGCGTCAGCCCCACGTTCAGCAGTGCCCTATTTTTCATTGCTGTTCCTCCATATCCGGGGCGTCACCTCAGGCGCGTCGCCACGGCCTGGTCGGGCCACGACGACGCCCGTGTCGGACGTGACGTGCGAAGGGTTCATGCGAGGGGCGAATGTCCACGGCGGATTCGCGCTGCCGCCCCAGCTCCGCTGCTTCAGTCGCGCGCTGGGAGCGACGTTGCCGCAGCTGTCCAGCACCGGCCCGGTTGTCACGTTCGTGCTCCGCCGACGGGTGGCCGGGATGAAGGTGACCCGCAGGACGGTGATGGCGTCGTTGTTTCCGGCCCCACCCGCGCCGAGGGCGGCCCACAGCGAAGCCGGGCGACGGGACATGGCGATCCCTCCGAGACACGATGGTGGGGTGGTGGAGTTCACGAAGCTTAGACGTCAGACGTTAAAGGTTACAGACGTGTGACGTCAACGTCCGGGATCACCCGGTAACCCCCAGAAGCGCACCTTGATCGCAGCAGACATCAGACTGATTGCTTTGGGCGACTGGGCCATCCTGCCAACCCGGCCGGCCGACCGTTCGTTCGACGGGCACCTGTGGCTCGGGTGGCCGCAGGGCGACAGCCGACGCCGTGGACGACAACCGGGAGGCGGAAACGTCGGACGCGAAATGTTTGCGATCACATGGGTGTGGACTGGCCAACACCATGAGCAGGGTCAACTAGATGCGAACGCTAACATCGATGATGCTGAGATTGCTAGGCGCTGTCGACATTCTGGCGGGACGCGCTGGGCTACGTGCATCCCGGCGCGGCTGTTCTTCCAGCAGGTGCCCGAGGACAAGGTCGCGAAGAACCGGGTGCACCTCGACGTGCGGGCCGCGGCCGGGCTGACCGGAGCGGAACGGATGGCGGCGTTGCAGGCCGAGTGTGATCGGCTCGTCGCGTTGGGCGCCACCCAGGTACGCCGGGTCGAGCCCGCGCCACCGCTTGAGGCCGGCTTCATCGTGCTGACCGACCCCGAGGGCAACGAGTTCTGCCTCGACTGACGGGGCCTCCGACGCCCCGGGCGCTACGCCGCCCGGATCGCGAGATCAGCATCGACAAACGACATCCGCTCACCGTAGGTCGATCACGGTCGCGGGTGTGCCCCGGCTCGGTCGAGCGGCTTCGCCGGGGCCACCGTCGGTCAGCTGTCGCCCAGGCAGTCCCGGACCGCTGCGGAGAGCAGGTTGGCGCGCTCGTCGTCGAAGCCGCCCATCTGGTTGACGACGTAGCCGAACCCGACCTGGTGGGCCTCGTCGCCGAAGGCCAGGTGCCCACCCGCCCCGTCATGGCCGAAGCTGCGTTCGCCGAGCATCGGGCGGGGCACCGAGTGCACCAGGAAACCGGTACCCCAGCGGTGTCCCGCGTCGGGGAGCCCGTAGACCTGTTGCCCGCTGACGCGGACCGTGACGGCGTCGTCGACGGACGCGGGGCTGAGCAGCCGCGCACCGTCGACCTCGGAGACACAGGCGGCGTAGAGGCGGGCCAGGCTCTCGGCCGTGCTGACCGCGCCCGCGCCCGGGATCTGGGCGGCCTGTATGGCCGGGTCATTGAAGCTGACCAGGCCGTTCTCGTCGGCGGGGAAGGCGAAGGCACCGCCCATGGTGATGCCGCGCTCGGCGACCGGGTCGCCGGCCGGAACGGGCTCGCCGATCGGCGCCAGCATCCAGGCGACCGCGTCGCGTTCGGCGGCCGGCAGGCCGATCCAGGTACGCAGGCCGAGCGGCTCACCCAGGGCGCGGGCAAAGTAGGCACCAGGCATCTCACCGGTGATCCGTCGGATCACCTCGCCGATCAGCCAGCCGTAGGTGATCGCGTGGTAGCTGTACGCGGTGCCCGGCTTCCACAGTGGAGTCTGCGCCTCGATCGCCTTGATCACCGGGTCCCAGGCCAGCACCTCCTCGCGGGAGAAGTGCTGGTCCAGCGCCGGCAGGCCGGACTGGTGGGTGAGCAGCCACCGTACCGGGATCTCCGCCTTGCCGTGCTGGCCGAACTCCGGCCAGTAGCGGGTGACCGGTGCGTCGAGCTCCAGCCGGCCCTCCTGCACCAGCAGGTAGGCGCAGATCGCCATGATCCCCTTGGTGCAGGAGAAGACGACCGCGGGCGTGCCGGCGGTCCAGGGCCGGCCCGATCGGGGGTCGGCGGACCCGCCGTGCAGGTCCACGACCTTACGACCGGCCACGTACACGGCGACTGCGGCGCCCACCTCGCCCCGGCTGGCGAAGTTGTCACGGAACACGTCGGCCACCCGGCCGAAGCCGTCGTCGGCGTGCCCGTGGATCTGGGTGTCGGTCAACTCGTCATCCCTTCACGGACCCTTGGAGCAGTGCCTTGATGAATTGTCGCTGGAAGATCAGGAACACGATCAGCGTGGGGGTGAGGATCAGGAGCGAGCCGGCGCAGAGCAGCACCAGATCCGTCCCCCACTGACCCTGGAAGGCGCCGAGCGCGCCGGCCATCGTCCGTTTGGTCGCGTCGTCGACCAGGACGATGGCGAGCAGGAACTGGTTCCAGGTCCACAGGAACAACAGGATGGTCAGCGAGGCGATGGCCGGCCGGGCCAGCGGCACGTGCACCCGCCAGAACAGCTGCCAGGTGTTGCTGCCGTCCACCCGTGCCGCCTCGGACAGTTCCCGGGGCACGTTGATGAAGTGGGCGCGCATCCAGAAGACCGCGAACGGCATGTAGAGGCCGATCAGCGGCAGGATGATCGCCCATCGGGTGTTGAGCAGGCCCAGGTCCCGCATCTGGTAGTACAGCGGGGTGACCACCGCCTCGAAGGGCAGGGTCAGGCCGAGCAGCAGCAGCCCGAAGGCGAGGTGACCGCCGGGTACCCGCAGGTGACCGAGGCCGAACCCGGCCATGGTCGCGATGAGCACGCCGATCGGCACCACCCCGGCCACGATCAGTGCGCTCGACTTCAGCAGGGCGCCCATGTTCGCGGCGGTGAAGGCGTCGGCGAAGTTGCCCCACTGTGGATCGGTGGGCCAGGCCAGGCCGGTGGGCACGGTGCCGCGCGGTTGCAGGGCCGCCGACAGCATGCTCAGAAACGGCAGCAGGGTGACCACGACCAGCGCGATCAGGAAGATGCGCCCGGTGAGCCGCTCGCTGCGGGTGGTCAGGTTCATCACTTCTCTCCCCGGGTCAGCCGCTGGATCGGCAGTACGCACACCAGCACCAGCGCCATCAGCACCACCGCCAGGGCAGAGGCGAGGCCGACCTGACGCTGCGAGAAGGCGAGCCGGTAGATCTCCAGGCCGGGCACGGTGGTCTGGAGTCCCGGACCACCGCTGGTGGAGATGTAGACGATGTCGAAGCTGGCCAGCGCCGCGATGATGGTCACGGTCAGGCAGATCCCGATCTCCTGGCGCAGGCTGGGCAGGGTCACCGCGAAGAACTCACGCATCGGGCCGGCCCCGTCGATCCGGGCGGCCTCGTAGAGCGAGGGGTCGATCTTGCTCATGCCGGTGATCAGCAGGATCGTGCAGAGGCCGAGCATGACCCAGGTGCCGATCACGCCCACCGCCGGCAGCGCGGTGTCGAAGTCGCCGAGCCAGGCCCGGGTGACGCCGTCCAGCCCGACGGCCCGCAGCGCCTGGTTGACCAGCCCGTTGGTGGAGAGCACCCAGCTCCAGGCGATGCCGGCCGCGACGAGCGGGATCACCTGGGGCAGGAACAGCACGGTGCGGACCATGGTGCCGGCCGGGCCGGTGGTGATCCGCCGGACCAGGCTGGCCACCAGCAGGCCGAGGACGACCGGAATGAAGCTGAAGAAGATGATCAGAATGAACGCGTTGGAGATGATCTTCAGCAGGTCCCGGTCGGTGAAGACCGTGAGGTAGTTGTCCAGCCCCGCCCAGCGGGCGGCCCCGATGCCGTTCCAGTCGTACAGCGAGTACTGCACGGTCAGCACGAGCGGACGCAGCACGAAGACGCCGTACATGATCAGGGCGGGCAGCACCCAGAGCCAACCGGTCCACCGGACCGTGCGGCCCCACCGCTTCCGGTGGGGCCGCACGGGTGACCGGTGTCCCCGGCCGGGCCGGGACGAGGTGTCCGGCCCGGCCGGGGCGCTGCCGAGGGCAGACGTCATCGGGACAGTTCCTTCTCGTACTCGGCCTGGACCGCCTTCACGTACCCCTCGGGGGTCTGCTGACCGGCGACCAGCTTCTGCATCTCGGGGGTGATGGCCGCGGCGAAGATGCCGCCGGTCGCGTTCGCGGTGAAGTCGACCGCGCCGTTGTCGGCGCCCAACTGCTGCGAGGCCTTGAGGGTCTCGGCCAGCACGGTCCCGTCGGCCACCGGCGGCAGGGCCAGGTCGGCCGGGCCGCCCGGGTGCGAGCCGCCGACGGTCACCGAGATCTCACGGGCCTTGTCGTTGGTGTGCAACCAGTTGAGGAAGTACGCGGCGGCGTCCGCGTTCTTCGCCCTGGCGCCGACGCCGAAGGTGTTCGGCGCGGACATCGCGACCCGCTTGGCGTCGGCGGTCTCACCCGGGAAGAGGAAGAAGCCGACCTCGCCGGCCATGTTCTTGTCCAGGTTCCCCGACTCCCAGTCGCCGTTGAACATGAACAGGCCGTTGCCCTTCTGGAACTCGCCCATCATGGCGGTGTAGTCGATGGCGTTCGCGTCCTGCGGGAAGTAGCCGGCCTCGGCCCACTTCTGGATGGTCTGGGTCGCCTTGAGCGCGGCGGGCGTGTCGAAGGTGGCACCGGGCTTCTGGAAGATCCAGTCCGCGATCGCGGTCGGGTCGCCGTACTGGTTCTGCAGTGCCTGGTGCGGGAAGTTGATGCCGGCGGTGTTCTTGTTGAACTGCATGATCGGCAGCAGGTCGGCCGCCTTCGCCTTGGCCAGCAACTCCTCGAACTCGGCGATGGTGGCCGGCGGCTGGGTCATGCCGACCTGCTCGGCCTGCTTCTTGTTGTAGAAGACGCCGGTCACGCTGTAGCCGAGCCCCATGCCGTACAGCGATCCGCTGCCACGCACCGCCCCGCCGTCGGACAGGCGCAGCTGCACCAGCTGGGAGGCGGGGAACTTGTCCCAGCCGTGCGCGTCGAAGTACGGGTCCAGGTTCTTCAGCAGCCCGTCCTTGACCAGGTCGACCATGGTGGGCAGCCGGATGATGTCGGGCGCGTTGTCCGACGCGAGCACCCGGGGTGCGTTCTCCGTGATCACGGTGAACTGGTCCTCGCGGATGTTGAACGTGACGTTCGGGTGCTGCTTGGTGAACTCGTCCGCGAGCGCCTTGGCCAGCGGGAAGCCGGTCTCGGCGTACATTTCCAGGGTGATCGGGTCGCTACCGAGCTCCGTGCTGACCGCGGCGTCGGGGTCCCCCGACGGGGTCTGCTCGGAACCCGGCGCGCTACAGGCGGTGCTTGTCAGACCGACGGCCAGCAGTGGCACCAGCAGTGCCAACCGGCGTCGGGTGAACCTCGTCGAGAACTCCGGCACCTCGTGCTCCTTGACTCATCCGCGTGCCGAGCCCCGGCTGACGGCCCGCGGTCCCAATATGACGTCGGCGGACGCACCAGCGTCCACCGCAGAGGCGAAACAGCGCCGCTAAACTGATTTAGCAGAGCATGCGCGCGTTGCCGGGGGCTGTCAAGGACGAGTTCGCAACGGTCTGGAAACAGATGGTTCATCGGCCGGGCGTCCCGCGACGGGACACCGCCGGTGACCGGGGACGCGGCTCGACGCATCATGATTGGGCAACGGCGGCGTCGGACGGGCCGCCGCGATCGGAGGACTCATGGGCCGCGACAGAGCAACCTTGGCCGACGTGGCGCGCCGGGCCGGGCTGTCCAAGACCGCCGCGTCGATGGTGCTCAACGGCCGCGAGGGCACCCGGCTCTCCGCGGAGGCGCACCAACGGGTCTTCGCCGCCGCGGAGGAACTCGGCTACCGGCCCAACGTGGCCGCCCGTAGCCTGCGGACCCGCAAGACCGCCACCATCGCGTTCGTCTCCGACATCGTCGCCACGACCCGCTTCGCCGGCGGCCTCATCCGCGGCGCGCTGGACGCCTCCCGGGAGCGCGACCACGTCCTGCTGATCACCGAGACCCAGGGCGACGCGGCGTTCGAGCAGTACGCCATCGAGGCGATCCTCGACCGCCAGGTCGACGGCGTGATCTACGCGGCCATGGCGACCCGCCGGCTGGCCGTACCGCCGGCCATCCTCGGCGGCCCGGTGGTGCTGCTCAACGCGACCAGCCCGGAGCAGCTGCCCTGCGTGCTGCCCGACGACGAGCGGGCCGGTGCCGTGGTCGCCGAGACCCTGCTCGGCCAGGGCCACCGGGATCGCATCGCGCTGATCGGTCGCAACCGGCAGAAGGAACGCGATCCGGAGATCTCCCTCGCCGCCGAGGCCCGGCTGCGCGGCATCCGGGACACCCTCGCCGCCGCCGGCGTCTCGCTCCTCAGCGAGGGCTTCTGCCCGGAGTGGCAGCCGGAGCACGGCTACGCCGCCATGCGTACCCTGCTGGATCGGCCCGCCCGGCCCACCGCGGTGATCTGCATGAACGACCGGCTCGCCTTCGGCGCGTACCAGGCGCTCGGCGAGACCGGCCTGACCATCCCGGACGACCTCTCGGTGATCTCCTTCGACGACGACCCGATCGCCGCCTGGCTCCGGCCGGGGCTCTCCACCGCCGCGCTGCCGCACGAGCAGATGGGGCGCCGGGCGGTGGAACTCCTGCTCGACGGGGATCATGCCGGCCCCACGTTGGTGCCGATGCCGCTGCGGCGCCGCCGCTCCGTGGCCCCGCCCGCGGGCTGACCCCGACCGTTCGCCGGCCGGGTCACCCGCTGTCGCGGCTAAACCGATTCACTGGTACGTTTCCGGCCATGCTGAGTCTGCCCGACCACTGGGTGTGGGACAGCTGGTACGCCCAGGACGACGCCGGCCGCTGGCACGCCTTCTTCCTGCGCGCCTCCCGCGCCCTGCTCGACCCGCACCGCCGCCACCGCCGTGCCTCCATCGGTCACGCCGTCTCCACCGACCTGCGCTCCTGGCGCCTGCTCGCCGACGCGCTCGTGCCCGCCGACCAGCCGGCCTGGGACGACCTGGCCACCTGGACCGGCTGCACGGTGCGCGGCCCGGACCGGCGGTGGTACCTCTTCTACACCGGGGTCGGCCGGGCGGAGGACGGCCTGGTCCAACGCATCGGCCTGGCCGTCTCCGACGACCTGCTGACCTGGCACCGGCACGGCGACGGCCCGCTCCTGGAGGCCGACCCCACCTGGTACGAGCTGCTCGACCGCGAGATGTGGTACGAGCAGGCGTGGCGCGACCCGTGGGTCTTCCCCGATCCGGACGGCCACGGCTGGCACATGCTGATCACCGCCCGCGCCAACCAGGGACCTGCCGACGCGCGTGGTGTCGTCGGCCACGCGACCTCGCCGGACCTGCTGAACTGGACCGTCCAGGCGCCGCTGTCCGCGCCCGCCGGATTCGGTCACCTGGAGGTGCCGCAGATCGCCGTCGTCGACGGCCAGCCGCTGCTGCTGTTCTGCACCAACGCCTTCGCCGCCGGTCGCGAGTCCGGGCACCGGCTCTGGGTGACGACCTCGCCGACGGTCCGTGGCCCGTGGGACGTCGCGTCCGCCCGGCCCGTCGCGCAACCGCACCTGTACGCGCCCCGCCTGGTCCCCGACGCCGACGGCTGGTCCCTGATCGGTTTCGTCGAGCACGCCGACGGCGAGTTCGTCGGCGAGATCAGCGACCCGATCCCGGTCCGCTACGAGCGCACCGGCGGTCTGGTCGCGCGGGCCCCGACGGTGGTTCCCGCCGGAGCCCACCACCCCGGCTGACCCGACCGAGAAGTCGCGTTCCGGTCCGCCGGCCACCGGCCCGATGTCACGATGGGCCGGTGCCAGCTCCGGCGGGTCCCGGCGTCCGTCGGCCCGACCCGACAGGCGGAGAACATGTCCAACGACAACGATGTCCATCCCTTCCGCCTGGACACGCCGGAAGAGGCGATCACCGACATGCGTCGCCGGATCGCGGCCACGCGTTGGCCCACCAGGGAACTGGTCACCGATCGCTCCCAGGGCGTACAACTGGCGACAGTTCAGGAGCTGGCCCGCTACTGGACCGACGATCACGACTGGCGCGCCTTCGAGACGAGGCTGAACGCCCTGTCGCAATACACGACGGACATCGACGGCGTCGAGATCCACTTCATTCATCAGCGGTCACCGCACGAGGACGCCCTGCCGCTGATCATGACGCACGGCTGGCCAGGCTCGGTCGTCGAACTGCTCGGCGTCGTCGGCCCGCTCACCGATCCGACCGCGCACGGCGGACGGGCCGAGGACGCCTTCCACCTGGTACTGCCATCCTTGCCGGGTTACGGCTTCTCGGGCGAACCGACCGAACTCGGCTGGGACTCGGCCCGGATGGCACGCGCCTGGGCGGAGCTGATGGGCCGCCTCGGCTACTCGCGCTACGTCGCCCAGGGGGGCGACGTGGGCGCCGCCGTCACGGACGCGATGGGCCGCCAGGCACCAGAGGGCCTGCTCGGCATCCACATCAACCTGCTCGCCGCGGCGATCGATCTCAAGGACCAACTCCCGGCGGAGTCCGAGCAGGAGCGCGCGGCACACGAGGCGCTCAACGCATTCGTGACGGACGGCTTCGGCTACTTCCTGGAGCAGTCCACCCGACCGCAGACGATCGGCTACTCCCTGCTCGACTCACCCATCGGGCTGGCGGCCTGGATGCTCGATCACGACACCGACAGCTACCACAAGATCTCCCGCGCGTTCGTCGACGGCGAGCCCGTCGGCAGTCTCACCCGGGACACCATCATCGACAACATCACGCTCTACTGGCTGACGGGCACCGGCACCTCGGCCGCCCGCTGGTACTGGGAGTTCGGCCGGTTCCAGGCGGCGGCCCGCGCGACCGGCCAGGCTCCTCCGGCGGTCTCGGTTCCGGTCGGCTTCACGACGTTCCCCGGCGAGATCTGGGCGGCCCCGCGCAGCTGGGTCGAGGCGGTCTACCCCGGCCTCGCCTACTTCAACAAGGTCGATCGCGGCGGCCACTTCCCGGCCTGGGAGGAACCGGAGCTCTTCTCCACCGAGGTACGGGCCGCGTTCCGGCCGCTGCGCGCCCGCCGATGACCGCCGCCGGCACCGGTGTCAGTCGCCGGCATGCGCGGCCGGAAGCTGCTCTCCGTCCCCGACCGCCCGGCCGGGCCGGGTCAGCACCGCCACCGCCACCATGAAGGTGGTGAGCAGGCCGATGGCCGCCAGGGCGGGGAGAGACCGGCCAGCAGGCAGCAGGACCAGCGGTACGCCGGCCACGACGAAAAGGTCGACCCGGACGCCCCCCGCCCGACAGCCACCGCACCAGCGCCGTGCCCACCAGGTAGAGGGCAGTGCCTCCGTAGAGCGCCGCGGCGGCCGGCCAACCCAGTGGATCACCGCCCGGAGTGCCGCCGTCGCCGGCGACCACCTGCGTGTTCGCGGCATGGGCGGCATACGTCGGGCTGGAACAGGAAGAACAACTGGATAGGTTTGAAGATCACTACCTTGGTGAGTGGGACTCGATGAAGGCGCATGCCGAGCGTCGCGCCGTCCCTCTGGCGCGACGCCCAGCGCGGAACCTCTCCATTCGTACCAACCGCGTGTTCGCGTAGGCGCTCCATATCACGCACACGCCGTGACCCTAGGTGGCCAGAGCAGCGCCCGTTGTAGCCGTTCACGAGACGCAGACTCAACCTGACCGATAGGAACGCAAGGTGTCCTCGATTAACCGTGCCGCGCCTTCCCCGTAGACCGTGGCCTCTGCCAGCGCCTCGAACGCCTTGGCGTAGAGCGCAATCTCGCGTGGCTGGGTAATGGTCAGCTCGGCCGTGACGGCCTCGACCTGGACCAGCCGGTCGTCGAACATGATGAACTGGTTGGTTGGCACCTCGTAGCGGTGGGTCCTGGGGAGGATGCCCAGGCGGACCCGTGGCAGGGAGAGCACAGTGAGCAGGCGGTCGAGCTGCCCGATCATGACCTCTCGGTCGCCAACGACGGTACGGAGCGTCTGTTCGGCCAGGATGAAGTGAAAGCGGTGGATGCCGCGGTAGAGGATCTGCTGCCGTTCCATGCGGACCTCCACGCCCGCGTCGAGGTCATCGGTCACCTGGTAGAAGGCGATGACCCGGCCGAGGACAGCACGGGCGTACTCGGCCGTGTGCAGGATGCCGGGCACGAGTACCGGCTCGTACCACCGGAACAGGCGGGTTTCGCCTTCGACCTGCTTGGAGGTTTCCTGCCGTCGCTTCGTGCCGGTGCGCAGCATGCGGCGCCACTCGACGTACATCGCCTCGATGTTACGGACTGTGGCGATGAGGTCCGGTACCTGGTCGAGTGAACCGCACTGCTGGCACCAGGCGCGGATGTCGTCCTCGCTCGGCGTCTGCTTCCCGTACTCGATCTTGGAAATCTTGGAGTTGTGCCAACCGGTGAGGTCGGCAAGTTGTCGACCCGTCAGTCCAGCGTCACGGCGAAGGTCCCTCAGCCGGTGGCCGAGCGCTTCGCGCGCCTGGTGGACGGGTCCTGACAAGGTGCCGCCTGCTCACTCGGCAACGTAGGCGGCATGTGGGGTGGCCCGGTCCCAGACCTGCCGGTGTGCCGCACGGCACCGCTCGACGATGAAGGGGTCCGTGGTTTCCGCCCCTCCGGCGAACCGGCCGCCGGGCTCGAAGACGGTGTAGACCACCCGCTCGTCGTCGAAGATCCAGAAGTCGTCCAGCGGCAGGGCGAGGTCTGCGGTCAGGTGGCGCGGGAGCCAACGGATGTCCTCGCCAGCGGCGGTGTTCAGCTCGGCGACGGTCAGGCCCCAGCGGGTGTAGTCGACGTGGGGCACCGTCACCACCCGTACGCGGGAAACGCTTCGGCCCGCGCCGGTGGTCTCCTTGACGAGCGTCAGCCAGGGCTGGTGCCAAGCGAAGTCGTCGGGTTCGCCGGTGAGGAAACGCCGGAAGGGCTCGCTCTCCTCCGGCGTGGAGTAGATGTCCTGTACCTCAAGGTGAAAGGCAGTGCGGGCGAACGTCCGGAACAGATCGTCGAAGGCGTCACCCGTCAGCAGTTGCACCTACATCACCCTCCCGTATCTTCCCGACCTCGACGCACGTCTCGTGGCCAGGGATGTCCATCTGCATGATCACCTCGTGATCAAGGACGGCGGCCCCGGCCAGTATGTAGCTGTCACGCCCTGTGTCCTGGAGCGGGACGCCGAGTTGCGTGTCCGGTTCCAGGAAGCGCAGCAAGCCCTTGGGGATCTCGACGCTCGTCGTCTCTTCGGGCACCTTCCAACCCTGCACGATGTACGTCTCGCGATCGGTGGCGAAGAGAGTCGGAGAGCCGCCCCCTTGTGTCTGCTTGCCGAGAAACCGTAGCTCCATGCGGTCACCTCCCGTAGCGATGTTGCTTTGGTTTTCTTGCCATTCACCCATCTTCTGACAGGCTTCGATGTCCGTCAAGTGCTGTGAGTAGCCGTCACATTGCAGCAATTCGGAGCAACTTTGTTGGCTCGGCCAGGTCCCCGACCTAGCTTCGAGGCATCTCTACAACTCGATGACCGGGCTGGCAGCCCGGTACTTCCTCATGTCCGCGTCCACATCGGCGGTGGGGGCGGACCGAGCGGGAGGCTCGATGCGACTGCTGTTACGGCGTGCCAGCGGCGGTGTTCTGCCGGGCGGCACCGAGTACGTGCCGGGTCTCGGCGTGGTGCGGACTGTCGGCAGGGAGTGGCGGTGGAGGCTCGCCGGCGAGTACGCCACGACCCACCGGCTCACCGGGCCGTGGTACCGGCGGGTCTGCGCCTCGTGCGGAACCCGGGGGCGCTGCGCGTTCCAGCGCTGGTCCAGCGCGACCCTTGCCGCCGGGACGCGTGAGCGGCGAGGCCGGTAGGCCATGCGGTACAGCCCGTTCACTGTCGAGTGCCCGCCTCCGCCGTGTCCGCCGCTGGGAGTGCCGGTGGTCATCGGCTGGGAGTTGGCGTCGAGTCTGTGGCGCTCGCACCTGCCCGACCCGCTGAGCCGCGACGCGACCTGCACCCGGTGTCACCTGCCGATGCCGTGCTTTTGCTGGCTGTTCGCGGATGCCTTCCTCGCCGAAGCCGTCGCGCCAGATGTTCGTCCGTTCGCTCCTGCGAGCCCTCGACGAGCTGCCGCCCGAGCGGCGCGACCGGCTGGTGCTGGGTGGCGACTACAACGTCATCGCCCGGCATCATCGGCCGCTGCATCCCGGCTTCCTGCCCTTCGAGTTCGGCCTACTCGAAGCCCTGGAGGCGCACGGCCTGGTCGACGCGCACGAACGGTGCTCGCCCGGCGAGCAGCCGTACTCCTGGATCGGGCGAACCGGCGACGGCTACCGCTACGACTACTTCCACATCGGGCGTGAGCTGGCCGGGCGTATCACGGGTTGTGCGTACCTGCACGAGACGCGCGAACTGCGGTTGACCGACCACGCGGCGGTCACGCTGACGCTGGACGTTGACGAGGTGGAGCGGCTGGCGATCGGCGACGTGATCGAAGAAGCGGCGACGTTGTTCTAGGGGCAGCCCGGCGCACATTCCTACCGCGACCCGCTGGCGTGACCTCGCCCTACACGCCCGTCGGCGCCGCGCGGACGAGCGAGTCGTAGGTGTCGGTGGTGCGCTCCAGCTCGACACCGAGGGAGAGCGCGAAGGCGTGCAGCTCGGCTTGTACAGCCTCGCCGGTTTGCCCCGGCCCGACGACCTTCTCGATCTCCAGGAACGTCCCGATGTGCTCAACGTCGTCCAGGCACAGGGACAGGTCGCCCAGCCTGGCCGAACGGCGGGTCTTCACGATGCGGACGGTGGGATAGAAGCCCATGTGCTGGATGGCTTCGTGCATCTGGTCGCGGTCGGCTACCTCGGTCTCGAACTCCAGGCAGGCCAGCTCGTTGTCCGTGGGACGCTTCAGCGTGAACAGATGGCCGCCGTCCTGCGTGCGGAGACGGGCGAAGGCCACGCCGAGCTTGCTCATGCCGTAACGCCAGCCGTCCTGGGCGTACGCCTGGTCGTCCTGGTGTACCGGGGGCGACAAGACGACACCGCGGCGGTACAGCTCATCCGCCAGACCGGCCAGGTCACGGACGCGGTACTTGACCTCGATCTCCCTGGCCTGGCTCACGTGATCGGCCCCCGGGCCGACCGCATCGCCCGTACCGCCTCCCCGGCGAACAGGCACGCCGCGCGGTGTGCGGGGTCGACCTCGGCGAGCGCCGGGTCGGTCTCGGCGCACTCCGGCCGGGCCTGCGGGCAGCGGGTCCGGAACCGGCAGCCGTCGGGCGGGTCGACCGGGCTGGGGATGTCACCGCTGAGGATGATCCGGCGGCGTTCCCGCTCGACCTGCGGGTCGGCCACCGGCACCGCCGACAGCAGCGCGGCAGTGTACGGATGGGCCGGCTCCCGCCAGATCTGCGCCGGCGTGCCGCTCTCCACGATCCGCCCGAGGTACATCACGGCCATCCGGTCGCTCATGTGCTCGACCGCGGCGAGGTCGTGCGCGATGAACAGGTAGGTGAGGCCGAGGTCCCGCTGCAAACCCCGGAGCAGGTTCATGATCTGCGCCTGCACGCTCAGGTCAAGCGAGGCGATCGGTTCGTCCAGCACGATCAGGTCCGGCTCGCCGGCCAGCGCGCGGGCGATGCCGACCCGCTGCCGCTGGCCGCCGGAGAGCTCGTGCGGGTGCCGGTCGGCCAGGTCACGGCGCAGCCCGACCATGTCGAGCAGTTCCTCGACCCGCCGGCGGCGGGCGGCTGCGCCGTCGGTGAGCCGGTGCACGATCAGCGGCTCGGCGATACTCGCCCCGATGGTCCGCCGCGGATCGAGGGACGCCTGCGGGTCCTGGAACACCATCGCGACGCGGCGGCGCAGCGCGCGCAGTCGCCGCCGGGACCAGCGGGTGACCTCCTGCCCCGCCACCCGGACGCTGCCGGAGGTCGGGTCGACCAGTCGCAGCAACGCCAACCCCGCGGTGGACTTGCCGCTGCCGGACTCGCCGACCAGACCCAGGGTCTCGCCGCGACGGATCTCCAGGGAGACCCCGTCGACCGCACGAACCACGCCGGCCGGCGTCGGGAACCACACGGTCAGGTCGTCGAGTTCGGCCACGACCTCGGCCGGTACGCGCGGCGTCGTGGTCATCGGGCCTCCCCGTCGGCGCGCTGCGGATAGAAGGTGCGGACGTGATGCCCGGTCGACACCGGCACCAGTGGTGGCAGCTCGTGCTCGCACCGGGCGTCGCCGCGCACCGGGCAACGGGGCCAGAAGGCGCAGCCGGGCGGGAGGTCCAACGGGCTGGGAGGGGCGCCCTGGATGGTGACCAGATCACCGCCGCCGGCCGCCGGGTCCGGCCGGGCCGCCAGCAGGGCCGCAGTGTACGGGTGCGACGGCGCACCGAAGACCGCGTCCACCGGCCCCTGTTCGAGGATGCGGCCCGCGTACATGACCGCGACCGTGTCGGCGATGCCGGCGACCACACCGAGGTCGTGGGTGATCCAGACGACCGCCGTGCCGAGCCGCCGTTGCAGGTCGGCGACCAGCTCGACGATCTGGGCCTGGGTGGTGACGTCGAGGGCCGTCGTCGGCTCGTCGGCGATCAGCAGGTCCGGCTCGCACATCAGGGCCATGGCGATCACCACCCGCTGGCGCATGCCGCCGGAGAACTGGTGCGGGTAGGCGTCGACCCGCTGCGCGGCGGACGGGATGCCGACCAGGTCGAGCAGTTCCACGGCGCGGGACCGGGCGGCCCGCCGGGTCAGCCCGAGGTGTTCCTCACCGGCCTCGGCGACCTGCCGGCCCACGGTCAACACCGGGTTGAGCGAGGTCATCGGATCCTGGAAGACGAAGCCGACGTGCCGCCCGCGCAGCCGCCGCCGGCGCTCCCCGGCCAGCCCGGTGAGGTCCGTGCCGAGCAGGTGCACCCGCCCGGTCACCCGGGCGGAGCGGGGCGCGAGACCGGTGGCGGCGAGCACGCTCATGCTCTTGCCGCTGCCCGACTCGCCGACCAGCGCCAGGGTCTCCCCCGGGCGCACCGACCAGTCCACGCCGACGACCGCCCGCGCCGGCCCGCGCCGGGTGCCGATGGTGACGCTGAGATCCTCGATCGCGAGTACCGGTTCGCCGCGCTCGCGCTGCTGACTCATGTGCTGCTCCTGCGGGCTTCGCTCACGGTGAGCTGGCGGGGGTCGAGCACGTCCCGCAGCGCGTCACCGACCAGGTTGAACGCCAGCACGGTGAGGAAGATCGCCGCGCCGGGGAAGAAGCCCAGCCACCACGCCTGGGTGACGAACCCCCGCCCGTCGAACAGCATCCGGCCCCAGGCCGGATCGGGTGGCTGCACGCCGAGGCCGAGGAAGGACAGCGCCGCCTCGGAGAGGATCGCGAAGGCCAGCGACAGCGACGTCTGCACGATCAGTGGTGCCGCGATGTTGGGCAGCACGTGTCGCCGCATGATGCGCAGGTCGGACGCGCCGATCGAGATCGCCGCCCGGACGAAGACCTGTTCCCGGACGGAGAGCACACCGGCGCGGGTGACCCGGGCGAAGATCGGGGTGTAGACCACCCCGATCGCGACCATCGCGGTCACCAGCCCCGGCCCCAACACCGCCACGATGGCCACGGCGAGCAGCAGGACCGGGAACGCGAAGAGCACGTCCATGCAGCGCATCAGCACGTTGTCGAGCCAGCCCCGGTAGTAGCCGGCGAACAGCCCGAGGGTCACCCCCACCACCAGCGCGATCCCGACGCTGACCAGGCCGACCTGTAGGGAGACCCGCGCCGCGACCATGACCCGGCTGAGCACGTCGCGACCCAGTTCGTCGGTGCCGAACGGATGCGACCAACTGGGCGGTTGGAGCATCCGGTCGACGTCGACCTCGTTGATCCCGGACGGCGCCAACCAAGGCCCGGCGACGCCCACCACCACCAGCAGCGCGAGCACCACGCTGCCGACCAGCGCCAGCGGATCGTGCCGCAGCGCCGACAACGCCCGACGCAGCTGCCCCTCGCTGCGGGCCGTTCGCCCGCCCCGCTCGCTCATGTCGGTGCTCATCGGACGGTGATCCGTGGATCGAGGCGGGCATAGAGGATGTCGACCAGGAGGTTGACCAGGAGGAACAGCGCCGCCACCAGCAGCACGGCGCCCTGTAGCACGGGATAGTCACGAGCCTGGACCGCGTCGTAGGTGAGCCGGCCGATGCCGGGCCAGGCGAACAGCACCTCGATCACGATCACGCCACCGAGCAGGCTGGCCAGCTGCACCGCGACCACGGTGACCACCGGGATGAGCGCGTTCCGCAGCACGTGCCGCAGCACCACCACCCGGGTACGCAGCCCCTTGGCCTCCGCGGTGCGGACGTAGTCCTCCGAGAGCACCTCCAGCATCGAGGAGCGGATGAACCGGGTGAGGATCGAGGCGGTCACCAGGCCGACCGTCGCGGCCGGCAGGGCCACGTGCGAGGCCCACCCGGCCGGATCCTCGGTGAGGGCGACGTAGCCCGACGGTGGCAGCCAGCCGAGCACCCCGGCGAAGAGCAGGATTCCCATGATGCCCATCCAGAAGTCGGGCACCGAGACGCCGAACTGGCTGAACACCCGGGCCGCGTGGTCGATCCACGAGCCGCTGCGGATGGCCGACAGGATCCCCAGTGGGAAGGCGACCACCGTCGCGAACACCACCGCGGTGAACGCCAGCGACAGCGTCGCGGGCAACCGCTCCAGCACGATCGCGGTGACCGGCCGTCCACTGCGGAAGCTGACGCCGAGGTCGCCGGTCAGCGCCCGCCCGAGGTAGTTGAAATACTGCACGACGAGCGGCTGGTCCAGCCCCGCCCGGGCCCGCAGCGCCTCGTACGTCTGCGGGTCGAAGCGGGTGCCGAGGGCCACCCGCACGGGGTCACCCGGCACCAGCTGGAGCAGCAGGAACACGACGAGGGTCACGCCGAGCAGTACGACGGCCGACTGCAACAGCCGACGGATGACGAAGCGGGCCACCTGCGGAACCCCGCCGGCTCACTTGGCCAGTGCCACGTCGCGGAACCTGATCGCCCGGTCGGTGCGGACCTCGTAGCCGGTGACCTGCTTGGACCAGCCCTGAGCCACATCCGGGTTGTACAGGTAGATGTAGCTGGCGTCGTCCACGATCTGCTTCGCCACCTGGTCGTACTGCTGCTTGCGGGCGGCCTGGTCGGTCTCGGTCCGGGCCTGGTCGAGCAGGCGGTCCACGGTGGGGTTGGCGTACTTGTGGAAGTTGAACGTGCCGCCGCTGTGGTGCTGGGCGTAGTAGAACTCGTCCGGGTCGATGTTGCCCAGCCAGCCGAGCATGAACGAGTCGAAGTTGCCGGCACCCTGCTCGTCGAGCCACTGCGCGAAGTCCAGCGTGCGGATCTCGACCGTGACGCCGATGGCTTCGAGCTGTGACGCGATGACCTGCGCGGCGGTGACCGTCTCCGGGTACTCGCTGGTGACCATGAGGTCCATGCTCAGGTCACTCACCCCGGCCTGGTCGAGCAGCTGGCGGGCCTGGTTCACGTCGTGCGAGAACGGCGCGTACTCGTAGTAGAAGGCGCTGTTCTGCGGGATGGCGGTCTGATTGACCGTCGCCAGCCCGAACTTGGCGGCCTTGGTGATCGCCTCCCGGTCCAGCGCGAAGGCGATCGCCCGGCGTACGTTCACGTCGTCGTACGGCTCGCGGGCCTGGTTGAGCGCGAGGTACCAGTAGTCGGTCGACGGCACCGACTGGACCGTCGGGTCGTCGCCGTCCAGCAACGCGGCGACCTGTTGGGGCGGCAGGTTGTCGGTCCACTGCACCTCGCCGCCCTGCAGGTTCTGCAGGGCCACGGTGGGATCGCTGACGAAGGTGAACGTCACGCCGTCGAGCTTGGGCTTCTCGCCCCAGTAGTTGTCGTTGCGGACCAGCCGGATGCTGTCGCCGGAGGTGTAGCTGTCGACGGCGAAGGGGCCGCTGCCGACCGGCTTGGTCGTCACCTCGCCGGATTCCACGTTGGACTTCTGGACGATCGCCACGCCCTTGAAGCCACCGAGGTTGGCGAGCAGGTTCGGGGTGGGCGCGTTGAGGGTGACCACGACGGTGGTCGGGTCGGGCGCGGCCACCGACTTGACGGTGCCGAACCGGTAGGCGTTGTTCAGCTTCTCGTCGATGATCCGGTTGTACGAGTAGACGACGTCCTCGGCGGTCAACGGCGAACCGTCGGAGAACGTGACTCCCTCGCGGAGGGTGAACGTCCAGGTCAGCTGATCGTCACTGGTGGTCCATCCGGTGGCCAGCGACGGCTTCATCTCCAGGTTCGTGTCCGGCTCGACCAGGGTGTCGTAGACGTTCTCCAACACCTGGAAGCTGTGGTAGGCGGAGGTCTTGTGCGGGTCGAGCTGGTCGGGCTCCCCGCCGATGGCGGCATTGAGGACGCCGCCGGCGGACGCCCCGTCGGCTCCGTCGACGTCGACTCCCTCGCCCGTGGTGCAACCGGCCAGCGCACCGAGCATCAGGGCCAGTGTGGCGCCGGCCATCCGGAATCTGGTGCTGGACATGGTCCTCCCCCTGGATTCTTCCCCGGCAGATGAAAGATTTTTGCGAGTCTGGCTCCCTGGCCGACAAATGTCAACACAAACCGTCGCAAATTGCCCGTCTTGCCGGGCTCCGACCTCCCCTTCTCGCCCCACGCTAACCGCAAACCCGCCGGTCGGCAGACCGCGGACCTCGCAGGCACCCGCGATCGCCGCCGTTCTGTGACCTGTCCGTTGTGCCCTCGACTTTTCCGTCGACCGTCGACGTGTCCCTCGGGGCGTCGACCTTTTGTGAACGGCATCACCCGGGCGGCGCGTTATGGGCAGTTGTTGCTGGTCAGCCGCGCCGTGTACTCGACTTCGTCGGTGGTGATGCCCGACGGGGCACCGTCGAACCAGGTCTCCACCTTCTGCAAGCCCCGGCGTTGTTCGTAGTGCAGGTGCGGGGCGCCGGAGTTGCCGCTGCTGCCGATCCGGCCGATCTGTTCGCCCTGGGCGACCCGCTGGCCTTCCGCCACCAGCGGTGGTTCCAGCAGGTGCAGGTACTGCGTCTCCCACCGGCCGCCGTGGTCGATCTTCACCCAGTAGCCGCCGCCCCGGCCTCGGGGACCGTCCGGGTTCTCCGGGGTGCGTGCGCCCAACGACCCGTTGATCCCGGCCACGGTGACCGTGCCGTCGTAGGAGGCGAGCACCGGCTGCCCCCACGGGTCGCCCTGCAGCGGGAAGAAGTCCACGTCAAAGTCGCCGTGACCGGGGTAGGTGCCGACCTGCCAGGTCTCACCGCAGGCGACCGGCAGCTGGAACAGCGGGCGCGGACCGGGCGGGCGGAGCACCACGACGGCCGCCACCGCCAGGGCGGTCACGACAGCGAGGCTGAGCACGATCCGCAGGCCGTTGCGGCGGGCGCGGCGGTGGGAGCGGGGGTGGCCGGTCGTCACCGTCCAGAGCATGGCAGATGCCGGCAAGCCGCCGGCCCGCGGGCGCGGGCACCCGACGGGGCGCCCGCGCCAGCCGGCCCTGGCACGCCGGTCGCCGGTTCCGGTCAGACCGGCAGCGCCGGCGCGGCGTTCGCGGCGGTGGCGGGAGCCGGCACCGGGATCACCACCACCGGGCAGGTCGCCTTGCGTACGCATTCCTCGCTGACGGAGCCGAGCACGGTGTGCCGCAGCCGGCCGTGCCCGTGACTGCCGAGCACCAGCAGGTCGGCGCCACGGGCCGCGGCGGAGAGCACGTCGGCCGGCCGGCCTTCGACGACCTGCGCGGCGACCGGCGCCGCGGAACCGTCCCGGTTGACCACGGCGATCTCCCGGGCCAGCAGGGCGGTGGCCCGCTCCTCCTCCTCGATCGGGTTCGGCGCGACCATGGACCCGCCTTCCAGGCCGTCCCACCGCCAGGCGGTGACCGCCTGCACGGTGCCGTTCCGTTCGGCTGCCTCGCGGGCCGCCCACCCCAGCGCTCGCCGCCCACCTTCCGAGCCGTCAACGCCTACGACGATCAGATAGGTCATCGTCCTCACTCCCTTCGTCCTGCCCTCCAGTGCAGCGGCTCGGGCGGGGCCGTACCAGCGGCCGAGGTCTCCTTCCGCAGGGCCGGACGGTCCGGTCGGAGCGGGACTTCCGACCTGGCCGGTTCGGGCTCCCGGACCAGGCGGGCGCGGTCGGACTCCCCCGCGCCCCCAAGACTCAAACCGTCCACGAGCGCGGGCGACGATCCCGCGTGGATCATGCAGTTGTGGCACCTAACAAAGTGGTGCATTCAACATGTTTCCGGCGCCACAACTGCATGATCGACGAGGTGTTAGGTGATGAGGAGTTTGCGGCCTTTGCCGGATCGGAACTGGGTCATGGCGTCGGCGTAGGACTCCAGGGGGAAGCGGTGGCTGATGAAGACCTGTGGGTCGAGGACGCCGGCCGTGAACAACTCGGCGGCGCGTTCGAAGCTGTGCAGGACGGCCATGGAGCCGGTGACGGTGATCTCCTTGTTGTAGATGCGGTAGGGCTCGACGGGGACTCGGGTGGCGTATTCGGAGACGCCGAACTGGAGGAACGTGCCGGCGGGGGCGACCCGGGTCAGGCCGTCGGCGATGGCCGCCTGCACACCGGTGCAGTCGATGACCACGTCCCAGCCGCGCGGGCGGTCCAGCTCCTCGGCGCTGGCGGCGCTCGCGGAGCAGCCCAACCGCACCGCCGTGGCGAGGCGGTCGGGGTTCAGGTCGACCACGCTGACCGTGGCGGCGCCGCAGCGTTTGGCCAGCTCCAGCATCATCAGGCCCATGGTGCCGGCGCCGTAGATGAGGTAGTGGTCGGCCAGGCGGCGGGGCAGCACGTCGAAGCCGCGTACGGCGCAGGACAGCGGTTCGATGAGCGCGGCGTCGGCCGGGGCCACGCCGGACGGCAGCACCACGCAGTTGCGGACCGGGGCCAGGGCGTACTCGGCGGCTCCGCCGGAGACGGTGACCCCGATGGCGTTCCACCGCTCGCAGAGGTTGCCCCGGGCCCGCCGGCACTGGTAGCACTCGCCGCAGTGCAGCGACGGGTCGACGGCGACCGACTCACCCACCCGCACCTCGGTGACGTCCCGCCCGGTGGCCACCACCGTGCCGGCGAACTCGTGACCGGGCACGATCGGGTACGCGGGCGCGAACTCGCCGTCCATGATGTGCAGGTCGGTGCCGCAGATCCCGCAACCGGCGACCTCGACGAGCACGTCCCGGGGCCCGGGCGTGGGGTCCGGCACGGACTCGACGCTGATCTGGCCCGGCGTGACGATGACTGCTGCCTTCACTTGACCGCCCCCATGGAGAGTCCTCGGACGAGTTGTTTCTGGGCGATCCAGCCGGCCAGCACGACCGGCAGCGACACGATCGTCGCCGCCGCGCAGAGCCGGGCCAGGAAAAGCCCTTCGGAGGTGATGAAACCGACCAGGAAGATCGGCGAGGTGCCGGCCCGGGTGGCGGTCAGGTTGACCGCGAAGAAGAACTCGTTCCAGCTGAAGATGAAACAGATCAGCGCCGTGGCGGCCAGGCCGGGCGCGACGATCGGCAGCAGGATCCGCCGGATCGTGACCAGCAGGCTGGCGCCGTCCATCGCCGCCGCCTCGATCAGCGCGGCCGGCACCTCCAGCAGGAACGAACGCATCATCCAGACCGCCAGCGGCAGGTTCATGGCCGTGTAGAGCACCACCAGGGTCCAGACGTTGTCCAGCATGCCGAGGTCCTGGACCAGCAGGTAGATCGGCAACAGCGCGGCGACCACCGGCAGCATCTTCGTGCTGATGAAGAAGAACAGCACGTCGCGCCAGCGCTCGACCGGCCGGATCGACAGCGCGTACGCCGCCGGAGTGGCCAGCAGCAGCACCAGCAGGGTCGACATGACGCTGGCCATCACCGAGTTGAGCAGGTACGGGGTGATGTCCCGGTCGAAGACCTGCCGGTAGCCGTCGAGCACCGGGGTGAAGAACCAGGACGGCGGGTTGCTGGCCGCGTCGACCTCCCGCTTGAAGCCGGTGAGCACCATCCATGCCACCGGCAGGAAGAACAGCAGCCCGGCGAGCCAGGCCAGCACGGTCCAGATCGCCCCGGTGCGGCCCGCGCCGCGCCGGGCCGGGTTCGTGGTACGCGTCATTTCGCGTCCTCCATCCGGAACAGGCTGGAGATCACCCGCAGCGCGAAGGTGGCGACGACGATGGTGCCGATCACCACCACGACGCCGGCCGCCGCGGCCTCGCCGTACTCGAACTTGCGGAAGGTGGTCAGGTAGATCTCGTACGGCAGGTTGGTGGTGGCGCGGCCCGGGCCGCCCTGGGTGATGGTGAAGACCGCGTCGAAGGTCTGCACCAGGTAGATGGAACCGAGCAGGGCGCCCAGTTCCAGGTAGGGCCGCAGGTAGGGCAGGGTGACCCGGGTGAAGGTCTGCCACGGGCCGGCGCCGTCGACCCGGGCCGCCTCCAGGGTCTCCAGGGACTGCCCCTGCAATCCGGCCAGGATGATCAGCATCATGAACGGGGTCCACTGCCAGACCAGGGCGGCGACCACGGAGACCATCGGGTACTGCGAGACCCAGTCCGTGCTGCCGCCGACGATGCCGTTGATCAGGCCGTACGACGGGTTGTAGATGGCGTGCTTCCACAGCAGCGCCGCCGCCATGGGCATCACCAGGAACGGGGTGATGAGCATGGTGCGCACGATGCCGCGGCCGGGAAACCTGCGGTCGAGCAGGATGGCCAGGCCGAGTCCGAGCAGCACGGACGCGATCACCGACGAGGCGGTGAGCACGACCGTGTTGACCAGAGCGGCGCGCAGCCGGTCGTCGCTGAGCACCTGAGCGTAGTTGGCCAGCCCGATGAACTCGCGGCTGCCGGGGCGCAGCGCGTTCCAGCTCTGGGTGGACAGGTACACGGTGAACAGGAACGGCAGTTGGGTCACCACGATGGCGAAGACCAGGGCCGGCAGCAGCGGTGCGCGCCGGGCCCAGCGTTGCGTGCGGTCCGGCCGGGTGGGGCGGACGGTGGGACGCGGTACCGCGTCCGCACCGGTGGTGCTGGTGGTGGTCATCGATTCACCTCGGGGCAGGGCCGGGGCCGGCCGGTCGACCGGCCCCGGTGCGCGGCTACCGGTGGTTGCTGGCGACTTCCTCGGCCAGCCGCTGGCCGTCGGCGAGCGCCTGTTCGACGGTGGTCTGGCCGGCGATCGCCGCCGACACCTCCTGGGACACCTTCGTGCCGAGGTCGGCGAACTCGGGGATGCCGACGAACTGCACGCCGAGGGCGGGGCGCGGCTGCACCCCGGGGCTGACCGGGTCGGCCTCCTGGATGGACCTCAGTGTGATGTCGGCGAAGGCGGCGGCGGAGTCCCGGTACTCGGCGATCTCGTAGGTCGACTGGCGCTTGCCGGCCGGCACCCGGGACCAGCCGAGCGAGGAGCCGATCAGCTGCTCGTACTCCTTGCCGGTCGCCCAGGAGATGAACTTCCAGGCCGCATCGGCGTTCTGGGTGGTCTTCGGCATCGCCAGCGCCCAGGCCCAGAGCCAGCCCGACGACTCGGTCCTGTCGACCGGCGCGTACGCGTAGCCGACCTTGCCCGCGACCGTGCTGGAGTCGGGGTCCTCCAGGGTGCCCGCGGCGGAGGTGGCGTCGTACCACATGGCGGCCTTGCCCTGGCCGAAGGTGTTCAGGCACTCGGTGAAGCCGGCCTGCGGCGCGCCCGGTTGGCCGTGTTCCCGCAGCAGGTCGACGTAGAATTTTGTCGCCTCGGTGAACTCGGGTGCGTTCACCTTCGGCGTCCAGTCCTGCTCGAACCAGGTCCCGCCGAAGGTGTTGACCACCGTGGTCAGCGGCGCGAACAGCTCGCCCCAGCCGGGCAGGCCGCGCAGGCAGATCCCGGAGACACCGGCGCTGTCGTCGTCGAGCTGCGCGGCGAACTGGGCCACCTGCTGCCAGGTCGGCCGTTCCGGCATGCTCAGGCCCTTGGCCGCGAAGAGTTCCTTGTTGTACATCAGGAACGACGACTCGCCGTAGAACGGCGCGGCGTAGAGCTTGCCGTCGGCGCCGGAGAGCGAGGCGACCATCGGTTCGAGCAGGTCACCCTTGTCGTACCCGGTGTCGGCGTCGGCGTACGAGCTGAGTTCGTGCAACCAGTCGTTCTGCGCCCAGATCGGCGCCTCGTACGCGCCGATGGTCGCCACGTCGTACTGGCCGCCCTGGGTGGCGACGTCCTGGGTGACCCGGTCGCGCAGCTCGTTCTCCGGCAGGATCGTGAAGCGCACCTCGATCCCGGTGTCCTTGGTGAAGTTGTCGGCGGTGACCTTGGCCAGGTCCTCCATCTGCGGGTTGCCGACCATGAGCACGGTGATGGCCGTGCCGTCGTCGGACGAGCCGCCGCCGGCCCCGGAGCAGGCGGTCGAGACCAGTCCGACCGCGAGGGCGACGGCCAGCGTGCCGCGCCATCGGTGCGGAGATCGTGTTCTGGGCACAGCGAACCTCCAGTGGTGGTGAGGTGGTGGGTGAAAGGGATGGCCGGCCGGCGGCGCTCAGACGCGCAGCACCACCGGACCGAGCAGTGAGTAGCGGTGCGCCTCGGACGCCGGCAGCGCGGTGTCCGTGACGATGGTGTCGACGTCCGCGACGTCGGCGAAACGGCAGAAACTGTGCCCGCCGAACTTGGTGTGCACCCCGGCGAACACCACCCGCCGGGACACCGCCATCACCTGGGACTTGACCGCCGCAACGGCGGGGTCGGGCGTGGTCAGCCCGTGTTTGCGGGAGATGCCGTTGGCGCCGACGTAGGCCAGGTCGATGACGAAGCCGGCGAGCATCCGGGTAGCCCAGTGGTCGACGGTGGCCAGGGTGCGTCCGCGGACCCGGCCGCCGAGCAGCAGCACGGTGATGCTCGGGTACGCGGCCAGCGCCGCCGCGGTGTGCAGCGAGGCGGTCACCACGGTCAACGGCCGGTGGGTGGGCAGTGCCTCGGCGATCAGTTGCGGGGTGTAGCCCTCGTCGACGAAGACCGACTCCGCGTCGACGAGGTGCTCCACCGCCGCCGTGGCGATCCGCCGCTTCTCCACGACCATCCGGGTGGCCCGGGTCTCCAGGGTCGTCTCGAACCGGGCGGTCTCCACCGGGTACGCGCCGCCGTGGGTCCGCCGGACCAGTCCCTGCTGAGCGAGCAGGCTCAGGTCGCGGCGCACCGTCTCGGGTGCGACGCCCAGGTCGGCGGCGAGCTTGCGGACGTCGACGTCACCCTGGCGGCGAGCCAACGTGAGGATGTGATGTCGTCGCTGTGTTGCGTCCACTTTGCACCTCCCGTCGGCTCGTGTGTTTTTTTGTAACACCGTTAACGAGGGGTGACCGCGGTCACATGGGCGTCAATCTGGTGGATTTGCTGACCGGGTTTCCCGGCCGAACGGGCAGCCCGGAACGGGCACTAGCCACAACATTCGCAATTCGCGTGCCCGTTTGCGGGCAGCGCCCGCCCGATCGGGATCCGAACTGCCCGGTCGGGCACCCCCGGTCATCGGGGTGCGGGCCCGTTGTCGACCAGCCGAAAGCGGGTGGTCAGCGACGCGTCACCCAACTCCTCGAGGATCAGGCCGCGGGTCGGCGAGTTCTGCAGATAGGCCCAGTGGTTACTGATCGCGTACGTCGCCTCGCCGTCCCACTGCCCGTCGCGGGCGACCGAGAACTGCTGCCTCGGTTCGTCCGGCGCGCAGCCGGCCGCGACGACCCGCAGTGGCTCGCTGGCCGCCGAGCGCACCTCCCAGCAGACGTCGGTCGCCTCGGCGCCCTGCTCGGCGGCACGGATCAGGTAACCGTCGGGCCCCTGGGGCACGAACACGAACAGCTGGCGACCCTCGTCGCCGTCGACCTCGGCGAGCCGACCGTCGGCGAGCAGCGACAGCCCGGCGGCCCGGGCGACCGCCCGCACGATGGTGACCTGGCGCTGCCCGGACAGCAGCGGATCGGCAGCGGCACCGGGTGAACCCGACGTCTCCCCCGGAACCGGACTGGACAACGCGGTGGCCGGCGGCGGTGTCGGGCCGGCCGGTCCGACGGGCACGCCGTCCGGCGCACCGGCGAGACGGACCAGGACGGCACCGGCGCCGAGCACGCCGACGAGCACGGCGCCGAGCCCGACGGAAGCGGCCCGCCGGCGACGACGGCGGGCGTCGCCACGCCGCCGGACATCGGCGGCGGCCGGGACCCGGCCCTGCCCGCCGTGCCGGGCCAATGCCCGCAGGGCCTCGTCGAGATGCGGCTCAGACCCCATGGCTGCTCCCCCCGCCGGTCGTCTGGTAGTCGTCGTCGGTCAGGTACGCGGCGAGCGCCCGGCGTCCCCGGGCGAGCCGGGTCTTGACGGTGTTCGGGTTGGCACCGACCTCCACCGCGATCTCGGTCACGCTGAGGCCGACCAGGTGGTGCAGTACGACGGCCCGGCGCTGCTCGGCGGGAATACGGCGCAGCGCGGACACGACCGCCACGTGGTCGACCGTCGCCGCCTCGACGTGCTGCCCGGCGATCTCCCGCCGGTGTGCCCGGAGCCGGTTCACCGCCTTACGCCACGCGCTCACCGCGATGCGGTACGCCACGCTGCGCACCCACGCCTCCGGGCTGTCGCACTCCCGGACCGACGCCCAGCGGTCCCAGGCCCTGGCGTACGCCTCGGCCACCGCGTCCTCGGCCTCGGCCCGGCTGCCGATCATCGCGGCCAGGTGTCCCAGCACGCGCTGGGCCGACGCCGAGTAGAAGGCGTCGAACTCCTCAGCGTCACGCATCGCTCACGTTTCCCACCCGAACTGGTCGCACCTGTCGCACAGTCGCTTGACGGACGGCCGGGCTGGACGGCCCGGCCGGGCACGCCGCCGGCGGCTCACCCGTGTCGCGGCGCCGGCCCGGTGTCGTTGAACCGGAAGCTACTCGCCGGCGGCGCATCGCCCAACTCCTCCATGATCAGACCGGACCGCGCGGAATCCCGCAGGTAGGCCCACCGGTTGCTGATCACGAACTCCCGGACGCCACCGCCGGACGCCGGGTCGATGACGAACCGCTGAGCCGGGTCACCCGCCCGGCACGCGGCCTCCCGCACCACCAGCGGGCGCGTGTCGCCGAAGTTGTGCACCTGCCAGCAGACCGGCTGCCCGGCGCCGCCACCGCGGTAAGCCTTGATCAGGAACTCACCGGAACTCAGCGGAGTCGGCACGAACACCTGCCGGCCACTGTCGTCGTCGACCTCGGCCAGCCGCCCCCGGTCGAGCAGCGACAGCCCCGACTCGAACGCGCCGACCCGCACGATCGTCACCCGGCGGGTACCGGACAGCGCCGGCGGCGGCGCGCTCGGCGACGCGGACGCCGACGGGACATCGGCCGTATCGACGACCGCGACCGGCGCGGGCCCGGTCGGACCGCCGCCGGCGTCCGTAGCGGGTGTCACCCCGCACGCCGGCACGGCGGCACCGGCCAGAACCACCAGGCTCACACCCGCGAACCGCTTACCCACCAACACCGTTACCTCCCCGGCTGCCGGCCGCCGCATCCACGGCGACCGTCCGGTCGATCCGTGACTCACGACCGGTACAGCCTCGTGACGCCGGGGACCGGGGAGTGGTTTCACCGGCTCGCCAGAACGTTGCGCGGGCCGGCACCGCCGGGGCTACCGGAGCGCCACCAGGCGCATGCCGGTGCGGATGAGGACCACCGCGCCACCGGCGGCCATCACCATGCCGATGCCGGGCATCAGCTGCCCCCAGGCACCGGTGCTGGCGCTGAGGGTGGCCAGCCGGACCAACTGCCAACCGACGATGATCGCGACGGCCAGTCCGGGCAGCAGGCAGTGCGCGATGGCGACCTTGCGGTACGGCAGCAGTGCGCCGGCGATGGCGATGAACGCCGCGCTCAGCGTCCACAGGCCCGGGCCGGCCGCGCCGGACAGCGGCCCGAACGGAGTGATGACCCAGGGCAGCAGCGAGCCGACCAGCGCCAGCAGGCCGCCGACGATCATGCCGATGCTGCCGGCGTGCAGGATGCGCCGGCGGGCCGGGGCGGCGGTGGATGCGGTGTCTGCCATGTCCGGATGCTAGGCGCTCACCACCGATGACCGAACGAGCAGATCGGTGAACGGTCGGACAGTGTCGGTGGACGGCCCGAACCCGGCCGCGAACAGCCGCAAACCGGACGGCACCCACCGCTTGCCCGGGCCGGACGACCGTTCACGGGATCCAACGGACCGCTCGGCGACCCGAACCACCGCCCAACCGATCAACTCTTGCCTGGCCAGGCCGCGTCACGTTCGCTTCGCAGAACGTGTGACCGACCGCACAACCGCGTCGAGCAGTACGGCGGCGTGGACGGGCGGATCGGGCAGCGGCACCAGCACCGCGTCACCACCAACCGGGCGCCGTGTCGCAGGCCCCTCGCCGGATCTGCCGGTTCCGTACCGACTAGGAGGCTCCAGACATGACCGAGGTAACCCCCGACAAGGAAACCCGGGGCGGGGAACCGCCACCGTCTTCACCACCACCGGCCGCACCGCCGGACAACGGCTGGCGCAAGGAGTACTGGAGCCGGAACCTCCGGCTCATGGTGATCCTGCTGACCGTCTGGTTCATCGTCTCGTTCGGCTTCGGAATCATCCTGGTCGAACCACTGAACGAAATCGTCATCGCCGGTTTCCCGCTCGGCTTCTGGTTCGCCCAGCAGGGATCGATATACGTCTTCGTGATTCTCATTCTGGTGTACGCAAAGATGATGGACCGTCTGGACAACCAGTTCGGTGTCGGTGAGCAGGAGAACCAGGAGGCTGGCAAATGAGTCAGATCCAGACCTGGACGCTCGTCTTCATCGTCGCGTCCTTCTCCGTCTACCTCTACATCGCCTGGCGCAGCCGGGTGAAGGAGACCGCCGGCTTCTACGTGGCCGGCCAGGGCATTCCCACCATCGCCAACGGCGCCGCCGTGGCCGCCGACTGGATGTCCGCGGCGTCGTTCATCTCGATGGCCGGCCTGATCGCGTTCCTCGGCTCGGACGGGACCATCTACCTGATGGGCTGGACCGGCGGCTACGTGCTGCTGGCCCTGCTGATCGCCCCGTACCTGCGCAAGTGGGGCAAGTTCACGGTTCCCGAGTTCGTCGGCGACCGGTACTCGGAGACGGTCCGCACCATCGCCGCCGTCGCCGCGATCATCATCTCCTTCACCTACGTGGTCGGGCAGATGCGCGGCGGCGGCATCGTCTTCAGCCGGTTCCTCAAGCTGGACGTCACCGGCGGCGTCATCCTCGCCGCGGTCATCATCGGCCTGTACGCGGTGCTCGGCGGCATGAAGGGCATCACCTGGACCCAGGTCGCCCAGTACACCGTGCTGATCACCGCCTACCTGATCCCCGCTGTCGCGGTGGCCCAGCAGATGACCGGCATCCCGATTCCACAGGTGTCGTTCGGGCAGATCCTCAGCGAACTCGACGCGATCAGCGTGGAGATGGGGCTGAACCAGTACACCGAGGCGTTCGCGGCCCGACCACAGATCGACGTCTTCCTGGTGACCATGGCGTTGATGATCGGCACCGCCGGCCTACCCCACGTGATCGTCCGGTTCTACACCACGAAGAGCGTCCGAGGCGCCCGCTACTCGGCGTTCTGGGCACTGTTCTTCATCGCGCTGCTCTACACCACCGCCCCGGCGGTCGGCGCGTTCACCAAGCTGAACCTGCTGCAGGACGTGAACGGGATCTCCGCGAACGCGCTGCCCTCCTGGATCGAGAACTGGGCGGCGACGGGTCTGGTCACCGTCAACGACGGTGCGCAGACCATCAACACCGTCAGCAACAGCCCCACCTCCGGCGCCGACCTGATCGTCAACAACGACATCCTGGTGCTCGCCAGTCCGGAGATCGCCGGCCTGCCGGCACCGATCGTGGGTCTGGTGGCGGCCGGCGGCATGGCCGCCGCGATGTCCACCGCGGCGGGCTTGTTGCTGGTGATCTCGTCGTCCTTCTCGCACGACCTGTACTTCCGCCGGGTCAAGCGGGACTCGACCGACAAGCAGCGGCTGCTCGCCGGTCGGATCGCGATGGGCCTGGCGGTGCTGATCGCGATCTACGCCGGCATCAACCCGCCGGCGTTCGTGGCGCAGGTGGTCGCCTTCGCGTTCGGCCTTGCCGCGTCGACCTTCTTCCCGGCCATCGTGCTCGGCATCTTCTGGAAACGATGTAACGCCACGGGCGCGGCAGCCGGCATGGTGTCCGGCCTGGTATTCACCGCCACCTACATGATCTACACACTGCCGGTGTTCGGCACCGCCGCCAACCCGCACATTCTCGACATCAGCCCCGAGGGCATCGGCACCATCGGCGCCATCGTCAACTTCGTCGTCACCATCGTCGTGTCGAAGATGACGGCGCCACCGCCGGACGAGATCGTCGAGATGGTGGAGAACATCCGTTACCCGGCCGCCCGCCGGGAGGTGACGGCCGGCAACGTCGCCGACGCCACCTGACCCTCGTCCCCCACTACCCGAAGCCAGCGGTCGCCGGCCCCGACACCGACGTCGGGGCCGGCGACGCGCTCTCCGGCCGGCGAGACCGCTTGCCGGCGGCTGTGAGCTGCGTTACCTCTGCGCAGACCGGGAATCAGCTCACCGGTTCCCGGTTGCAGCCAGATATGACCGTCGCACCACTGCCCGCCGCGCCGCCGCCCGCGCTGATGCCGGGAGATCTGATGAGCCGCCGCCAGCGGGTGCGGCTCATCCTCGTCCTCGGCTCGCTGATCGCGGTGGGACCGCTGACCATCGACATGTACCTGCCAGCGCTGCCCGCGATCGTCGACGACCTCGCCACCACCTCGGCGGCGGTCCAGTTGACCCTTACCGGCACGCTGGTCGGCCTCGCCCTGGGCCAGTTGCTGATCGGCCCGCTGTCGGACGCGGTCGGCCGGCGCAAGCCACTGATCGCGGGCACCGCGCTGCACATCGTGGCCTCCGTGTGCTGCGCCCTCGCCCCGAACATCGCGGTGCTCGGTGGGCTGCGGGTGGTCCAGGGCCTGGGCGCCGCGGCAGCCGCCGTGATCGCCATGGCGGTGGTACGCGACCTGTTCAGCGGCACGGCCTTCGCCCAACTCCTCTCCCGGCTGTTGCTGGTCATGGGGGCCGCCCCGGTCCTCGCACCGACGCTCGGCAGTGAACTGCTGCGGTGGACCCAGTGGCGGGGCGTGTTCGCGGCACTGGCCGTCTTCGGCGTGCTGCTGATGCTGATCGCCATGCTCGGTCTGCCGGAGACACTGCCGGCCCTGCGCCGCCAGCGCGGTGGGGTGCTGCCGACGGTCCGCCTCTACGGCTCCCTGCTGCGTGACCGCGCCTTCGTCGGGCTGGTGCTGGTCGCCGGGCTGGCCATGGCGGCGCTGTTCGCGTACGTCGGCGGCTCCTCGTTCGTCCTGCAGGAGCAGTACGGGCTCGACGAGCAGCAGTTCGGGCTGGCCTTCGGGGCCGGGGCGATCGGCCTGATCGCGGCCACCCAGGGCAACGTTCGCCTGCTGCGCCGCTACTCCCCGCAACGGATCCTGACCACCGCCCTACTCGTCGGGTCCGCCGCCAGCCTGGTGCTGCTCGGCCTCGCCGCGACCGGGATCGGCGGGCTGCCGGCCCTGCTCGCGGCGCTGTGGGTGGTGCTCGCCACCGCCGGGCTGGCGCTGCCGAACGCCCCCGCGCTGGCCCTGACCCGGCACGGCGAGGCGGCCGGCACCGCCTCCGCCCTGCTCGGCGCGGTGCAGTTCGGCATCGGCGCGCTGGCCGCGCCGCTGGTGGGGGTACTCGGCACCGGAGCAGTGGCGATGGCCCTGGTGATCGCCGGCGGCATGGCCTCGGCACTGGTCGTGCTGCTGTTCGTGGTGCGCGCCGAACGGCCGGCCCTGCTGGGACCGGAGACCGTGCCCCTCGCCGTCCACTGACCGCCGCCCCGGCAGTGCGGCACGAGCGGGCGGCACCGCAGCCGCTCAGGCCTGCGGAGCCGCTATCTGGATGAGATTGCCGCAGGTGTCGTCGAAGACCGCGGTCGTCATGCCGCCGACGCTCAACGGCTCCTGGGTGAAGATCACCCCGAGAGCCGTCAACCGCTCGTACTCGGCGGCCACGTCCGGCACACCGAACATGGTGACCGGGATCCCGTCGGTGACCAGCGCCTTCTTGAACGTGGCCGCCGCGGGATGCTGGTCGGGTTCGAGGACGAGTTCCACCCCGTCGGGCTCCTCCGGGGACACCACGGTCAACCACCGGTGCTCCCCCAGCGGAATCTCGTGCTTCTTCGTGAAGCCGAGCACGCCGGTGTAGAACGTCAACGCCTTGTCCTGGTCGTCGACGAAAATGCTCAGGTGTCCGATCCGCATGGTCCTGCCCTCCATCGTTGGTAGATCTGTCGAAGTGGGGACGTGTCGAGGTCGAGGAACACGTACCGGCCCTCGCGACGGATCACCACCAGCCCGGCGTCGGACAGGACGGCGAGATGCTGGGAGATGGCCTGCCGCGTCGAGGTGAAACCCTTGCCAGCCAGGCGGGCACAGAGCTCGAACAGCGTCTGCCCACCGCGGTCCTGCAACTCGTCGAGGATGGCACGCCGCGTTGGGTCAGCCAGCGCCTTGTACACGTCACCCACCACGTGAACGATAGGCAAGCGTTCACTTGCATGTCAAGCGAGACGCCCTACCACCGCGGTTGCGACCGCGTCGAGCCGGTCGGCCAGCGACGCCGCCAGCCACTGCCCATCCGCACCGACCGCCACCGCCGCAGGGTAACCAGCCGGATCCGCACTCGCGAGTCGGTCACCGACAACCGAGTGCGGACAGTGTCACAGCAGCTCCTCCAGCATGATCGGAAGCCTGCGCACCCGGCGCCCGGTGGCGTGGTGGATCGCGTTGGCGATGGCCGCCGCCACCCCGACGACGCCGATCTCGCCCACTCCCTTGACGCCGAGCGGGTTCACCACCGTGTCGGACACCTCGATGGTGTCCACCACCACGTCGGGGGCGTCCGCGTTGACCGGAACCAGGTAGTCGTTGAAGCTCGGATTCGCCCATCGGCCCAGCGCCGGGTCCATGTGGGTGGCCTCCAGCAACGCCTGGCTGAGCCCCCACAGCATCCCGCCCATCAGCTGGCTGTGCGCCGTGCGACGGTTGAGCACCCGCCCCGGTGCGAAGACACCGACCATCCGGCGGACCCGGATCAGCCTCAGCTCCGCGTCGACCGCGACCTCGGCGAACTGGGCGCCGAAGGTGTGCATGCCGTACCCGGGGTCCGGTGGCGGCGGGGTCCACACGCCGAGCGTCTCGACGTCGGGAATCAGGGACCGGCCGAGCAGGTCGGCGTAGCCGTCGGCCGTGTCGGGGCGGTCCCGCAGCATCATCCGGCCGTCGGTCACGGTGACCGAGCCGGGGTCCGCGCCGTGCAGTGGCGAGCGGGTGTCCGCAATGGCCTGCCGGATCAGCTGGTCGCGCAGCGACGTCGCGGCGAGGTGCACGGCGGCGCTGACCGCGCCGGTGCCCGCCGAGCCGACGGCGGCGGTGATGTTGGGCAGGTCGCTACTGCCGCCGACGAAGCGAACCCGGTCGACCGGCAGCCCCAGCCCGTCCGCGGCGACCTGCGTCATCGCCGTCAGCACGCCGGTGCCGAACTCGGAGACGCCGGCCTCGATCTGCGCGCTGCCGTCGCTGTAGAGCCGCGCCCGGGCCCGCTGCGGGTTGGGCGGCGCGACCTGCGGGTACGCGGCCAACGCCAGCCCGGAGCCGATCAGCCAGTTCCCCTCCCGGCGTGTCCCGGGCCGGGCGTCGCGGTGCTGCCAGCCGAACAGTTCCGCACCCCGCTGAAGGCAATCCCGCAGGCCGTGGCTCGACCACGGGTGGCCGGTGGTCGGATCGTGGTCGGCGATGTTACGCATCCGCAGTTCCAACGGGTCGACGCCGATCCGTACGGAGAGTTCGTCCATCGCACTCTCCAGCGAGAAGACGCCGGTCGCCTCCCCTGGCGCCCGCATGAAGGTCGGGGTGATCGTGTTCGCCTTCGCCACCCGGTAGATCCCCTCGTAGTTGGGGATGTCGTAGAGCACCGCGGGCGACTGGAGCGACGTCTCGGCCCAGTCGTCGAACTGCGAGGTGACCGATACCTTCTGGTGACGCAGGGCAGTGAGCCGACCGTCGGGCCGGGCGCCGAGGCTGACCCGGTGTTCCTGCTCCTCGCGGTGCCCGCAGGAGTGGAACATCTGTTCCCGGCTCAGGGTCAGCCGGACCGGTCGGCCCAGCTGCCGGGCGGCCAGCGCCGCCAGGGTGACGTGTGGCCAGATCATCGCCTTCGCCCCGAAGCTACCGCCGACGAACTCGCTGATCACCTTGACCTGGGTGGGCGGCAGCCCGAGCAGGTGGGCAACCGTGAGCTGGGTGGCCGTCGGCCCCTGGGTGGAGTCGTAGACGGTGACCCGGTCGACGTCGTCCCAGATCGCCGTGGTGACCGACGGTTCGAGCGGGTTCTGGTGGTTGGCCGCGAAGGCGTACGTCTCGTCGAGGCGGAGCTGCGCCTGACCGAGCGCGCCGTCCACGTCGCCCCGGGACATCCGGCCGGGCAGCATCCCACCGAAGATCTTCTCCGGCACGTACGCCTGGTCGCGCACCTGGTCCAGGACGGTGTTCGCCGGGCTCTGCGCGTAGTCGACCTCGATCAGGCTGGCCGCGTGCTCGGCCGCCTCGATGGTGCTGGCGACCACCACGGCGACCGGCTGGCCGGCATAGTGCACCACGTCGGCCTGCATCGGAAAGAAGCTCTGCCCCGGCGCGGGCAGCCCGGCCAGCGACGGCAGCAGCTGCGGCTGGCCGACGATCCGGGGGAGGTCGTGGTGGGTCAGGACGGCGATCAGGCCGCCGGCCGACTCCGCCGCGCTGGCGTCGATGCGGGTGATCCGGCCGTTGGCCACCCGGGCGCCGACGAGGACCGCGTGCACCAGGCCGGGCACTGTCACCTCGCCGGTGTACCGGGCGGTGCCGCTGACCTTCGGCCGGGCGTCGACCCGGTCGACGGCGAGACCGATGGCGGGGCTCATGACATCACCGTCCTCATGCGACACCAGCCGCCCGGGTCGCCGCCGGCCAGTCTTCGGCGGTGATGGCGCCCAGCGCGCGGACGATGGTGCGCCGAGCCAACTCGATCTTGAACTCGTTCATGCCGTGGGCGACCGACGCTGCCATCTCCCGTCCGGCCGCTGCCATGAACGTCTCGACCGTCGCGGGTGCCCCGCGCAGCACCTGCTCCGCCTGTCTGGCCCGCCACGGTCTGGTAGCCACGCCGCCGAGCGCCAGGCGTACGTCCGTGATCGTCCCCGCCTCGACCGCGACCGCGGCGGCGACCGACACCAGCGCGAACTCGTACGACTCCCGGTCGCGCACCTTGAGATAGGCGGACCGGGCGGCGATCGGCGACGCCGGCACCTCAATCGTCTCGATCAGTTCGCCGTGCTCGATCGGATGCTCCCGGTCCGGGGTGTTCCCCGGCAGCAGGAAGAAATCGTCGACGGGGATGTCCCGCGATGCCACGGCGCCGCGCGTGTACACCACCGCGTCGAGCGCCACGAGTGCCACGGCCAGGTCGGACGGGTGGGTGGCGATGCACATGTCGCTGGTGCCCAGGACGGCGTGGCCGCGGTTCACCCCGTGCATCGCGCCACATCCGGCACCCGGCGTCCGCTTGTTGCACGGGCTGGCCAGGTCACGGAAGTAGGCGCACCGGGTGCGCTGCATCAGGTTGCCGCCCATCGAGGCCATGTTGCGCAGCTGCGGGGACGCACCGAGCAGCAGCGCCTGGGCGAGCACCGGGAACCGCTGCCGGACCAGGCGGTGCCCGGCGACATCGCTCATCCGGGCCAACGCGCCGATCTGCAGCCCACCGCCGGGCGACTCCTCGATCTGTCGCAGCGGCAGGTCGTTGATGTCCACCAGCCGCGCCGGCTGCTCCACGTAGATCCGCAGCAGGTCGACCTGGTTGGTGCCGCCGGCCAGGAACGCGCTGCCCGGGTCGGCGGTGACGGCACCGACCGCGGTGGGCACGTCGGTCGCCCGGGAGTAGCTGATGGTCCTCATCAGGAGGCTCCTGTCGAGTTCGCGTCGCGGACCTGCCGGATGGCGGCTCGGATGTGCGGATACGCCGCGCACCGGCACAGGTTGCCGCTCATCCACTCCCGGATGTGTGCGTCGTCCGGCTCGTGCCCCTCGGCCAGGAAGGCCACCGCCGACATGATCTGGCCGGGAGTGCAGTAGCCACACTGGAAGGCGTCCCGCTCGATGAACGCGGACTGCATCGGGTGCAGCTCACCGCCGGTCGACAGGCCCTCGATGGTGGTCACCTCGCGCGCCTCGCAGCCGACGGCCAGCGTCAGGCAGGCCAGCACCGCCCGACCGTCGACCCAGACCGTACAGGCACCGCAGGCACCCTGGTTGCATCCCTTCTTGGCGCCGGTGAGGCCCATCCGTTCGCGCAGGGCGTCCAGCAGGCTGACCCGGGGCTCGATGGCGATGGTGCGCGGCTGGCCGTTGACGGAGAGCGTCACCCGCACCTCGCCCGGCCCCCGAACCACGACGTTGTCGGCGCTGACCGCCGTCTCTGCATACGACCTCACCACGCCGCACCACCCCCGAGCCCGTCATCCACCCTCAGGACAGTATCAGCATATAAGCGGACGATTAGGATGTATCCCTCAGGATGGCGGGTTTGTTCCGGTGAGGTTAAGGTCGGGTCCCGCATGGACTCCAGGCCTGGCGCGGGCCGCGACATCTTGCGACGCTAGTGATCGTGTATGACTACGACCTGTTGGTACTGGGCTCCGGCCCCAGCGGCCAGAAGGCCGCGATCGCCGCCGCCAAGCTGGGCAGGCGGGTCGGCCTCGTGGAACGACGCGACATGATCGGCGGAGTGTGCATCAACACCGGCACCGTCCCGTCCAAGACCCTGCGTGAGGCCGTGCTCTACCTGACCGGCCTCAGCCAGCGGGACCTCTACGGCAGCAGCTACCGGGTCAAGGACGAGATCACGGTCAGTGACCTGGCTGCCCGGACGCAACACGTGATCAACCGGCAGACCGACGTCATCCGCAACCAACTCGCCCGCAACCGGATCGCGATGATCACCGGCACCGGACGGTTCGCCGACCCGCACGCGGTCTGGGTCGACGGCGGCTCCGGACGCGAGTCCAAGGTCACCTTCGACAAGGCCGTCATCGCCGCGGGCACCCGACCGGCCCGCCCGGACAGCGTCGACTTCGACGACAAGACGATCGTGGACTCCGACGGCGTCATCAACCTGCAGAGCGTGCCCCGCAGCATGGTGGTGGTCGGCGCCGGCGTGATCGGCATGGAGTACGCGTCGATGTTCGCCGCGCTCGGCACCAAGGTCACCGTGGTCGAACGCCGGGAGCGGATGCTCGACTTCTGTGACGAGGAGATCGTCGAGTCGCTGAAGTACCACCTGCGGGACCTGTCCGTGACGTTCCGTTTCGGCGAGGAGGTGGCCGCGGTGGAGAAGCACCAGGCCGCAGCCCTGTGCATTCTCAAGAGCGGCAAGAAGATCGTCGCGGACACCGTGATGTACTCGGCCGGCCGGCAGGGCCAGACCGACGGGCTGGACCTGGCGGCGGCCGGGCTGGCGGCGGACCGGCGCGGTCGGATCGAGGTCGACGCGAACTACCGGACCGCGGTGGAGAACATCTACGCGGTCGGCGACGTGATCGGCTTTCCGGCGCTGGCCTCCACCTCGATGGAGCAGGGACGGCTGGCCGCGCAGCACGCCTGCGGCGAGCCGGACCGGCCGATGCACCAGTTGCAGCCGATCGGCATCTACACGATCCCGGAGATCAGCTTCGTCGGGAAGACCGAGGAGGAGCTGACCGACGGCGCGACGCCGTTCGAGGTGGGCATCGCCCGCTACCGCGAGCTGGCCCGCGGCCAGATCGTCGGCGACTCGTACGGCATGTTGAAGCTGCTCGTCTCACCGGGCGACGGCCGGCTGCTCGGTGTGCACGTCTTCGGCACCGGTGCCACCGAGATCGTCCACATCGGGCAGGCCGTGATGGGCTGCGGCGGGACCGTCGACTACCTGGTCGACACGGTCTTCAACTACCCCACCCTGGCCGAGGCGTACAAGGTGGCCGCCCTGGACGCCTCCAACAAGATCCGCAACATCACCCGGATCGACGGCTGACGGCGCCCGAGGGTGTATCCGCCGAGACGGCGGCGGCCTGCCGTGGCCGCCGCCGTCCCCGCGACCGTTCAGCACCGTTACCTTCGGTGACGACCTCCCTCACCCTCAGCCGCTGCTGTCCGTGACGATGACAGCCGACGGCCATACCCCTACCACCCGTCCTTTGCTCTGCTTCAACCCACGCAATAGCCGCCGAGCTGGGTAGATCTGGCGCGACGGTGGAGCCGCAGCCTGCTCGTCAGCAGCGGAGCGTAACCGTTGCGTAGGTTGAAGCAGAGCAAAGCGTGCGAGTGGGAAGGGGGTGGAGCAGGACAGGCGTTTACGAGCTGTGACGGTCGACGTCGATGGCTGGGGTGTTGCGGGTGGTTGCCGCTCAGCGGGCCGCCACGGCCAACTCTCGGGCGGGGCCCAGGTGCCGGGCGTACGCGCCGGTGGTGAAGAACGACGGCAGGTCCTCGCCCAACGCGGTCTCCTCGACGATCCGGGCGGCCTGCTCGGCGCGCTCCCGCCCGGCGTCCGCACGACCCTCGGTCAGGGTGGCCAGCTCCTCGGCGAGCATCGACCGGACCAGCTCGTCGGTGACGCAGCCACCGCCGGCCAGTGGCGCGCCGTGGTGCAGCCACTGCCAGATCTGGCAGCGGGCGATCTCGGCGGTGGCGGCGTCCTCCATCAGGTTCCACAGCGCCACCGCACCCGCACCACCGAGCCAGGCGTCGATGTAGTGCAGCGCCACCGCGACGTTGGACCGCAGCCCCGCCTCGGTGACCTGGCCCGGGGTCTTGTCGACGGAGAGCAGGTCGGCGGCGGTGACCGCCACGTCGTCGCGGCGCCGGTCGAGCTGGTTCGGGCGCTCGCCCAGCACCGCGTCGAAGACCTCCCGGCAGGTCTCGACCAGGCCGGGGTGGGCGACCCACGAGCCGTCGAAGCCGTCGCCGGCCTCCCGTTGCTTGTCCGCCCGCACCTTGGTCAGGGCGACCTCGTTGACCTCCGGGTCGCGGGCCGGGACGAAGGCGGCCATCCCGCCGATCGCGTGGGCGCCGCGCCGGTGGCAGGTCCGCACCAGCAATTCCGTGTACGCGCGCATGAACGGCACGGTCATGCTCACCTCGGACCGGTCCGGCAGGACGAAGTCCGGCCACTGCCCGAAGTTCTTGATGACGCTGAAGATGTAGTCCCACCGGCCGGCGTTCAGCCCCGCCGAGTGCTCGCGCAGCTCGTAGAGGATCTCCTCCATCTCGAACGCGGCCGTGATCGTCTCGATCAGCGTGGTCGCCCGGATGGTGCCCTGCGGCAGGCCCAGGTAGCGCTGGGCGAAGACGAAGATGTCGTTCCACAGCCGCGCCTCGCGGTGACTCTCCAGCTTCGGCAGGTAGAAGTACGGCCCGGACCCGGCGTCGAGCTGGCGGCGGGCGCAGTGGAAGAAGTAGAGCCCGAAGTCGACCAGGCTGGCCGAGACCGGCCGCCCGTCGACCACGATCCCCTTTTCCACCAGGTGCCAGCCGCGCGGCCGGACCACGATCGTGGCCAGCTCCGCGCCGAGCGCGTAACGCTTGCCGCGCGGGTCGGTGAAGTCGATCCGCCGGTCCAGGGCGTCGATCAGGTTGAGTTGACCACGGATGATGTTGTGCCAGGTCGGAGCGGTGGCGTCCTCGAAGTCGGCGAGCCAGACCTTGGCGCCGGAGTTCAGCGCGTTGATGGTCATCTTGCGGTCGGGCGGCCCGGTGATCTCGGTCCGCCGGTCCAGCAGGCCCGGCGCGGGCGACGCCACCTGCCAGGTCGGGTCGGCGCGGATGCCGGCGGTCTCGGGCAGGAAGTCGGGCAGCTGGCCGGTGGCATACCGGTCCCGGCGTGCCCGGCGGGTGTCCAGCAGGGCCACCCGGCGGGCCGCGAACTCGCTGTCCAGCGCGACGAGGAAATCGAGCGCCTCGGACGTGAGCACCTCGTCGAACCGTTCCGCCATCGGGCCGATGATCTCGTATCTCATCAGAACTGCTCCTCCTCGGTGGAACCGCGCAGCGCGGTGGTCTCGCCGGCCGGGTTGAGCACGGTGCTGATCAGGTCGAAGTAGCCGGTGCCCACCTCGCGCTGGTGCTTGACCGCGGTGTAGCCGGCCGCCTCCGCCGCGAACTCCCGCTCCTGCAGGGACACGTAGGCCGGCATGCCGTCGGTGGCGTAGCCCCGGGCCAGGTCGAACATCGAGTAGTTGAGGGCGTGGAAGCCGGCCAGGGTGATGAACTGGAACTTGTAGCCCATGTGGCCAAGCTCGCGCTGGAACTTCGCGATCGTCGCGTCGTCGAGGTGCTTGCGCCAGTTGAACGACGGCGAGCAGTTGTAGGCGAGCAACTGGTCCGGGTGCTCGGCCTTGATCGCCTCGGCGAACCGGCGGGCCACCTCCAGATCCGGCGTGCTGGTCTCCATCCAGAGCAGGTCGGAGTGCGGGGCGTAGGCCAGGCCCCGGGCGATGCACGGCTCGACACCGTTGCGGACCCGGTAGAAACCCTCGGCGGTGCGCTCGCCGGTGACGAACGGCTGGTCCCGCTCGTCGACGTCCGTGGTGAGCAGGGTGGCGGCCTGGGCGTCGGTGCGGGCGACGACCACGGTCGGCACGCCGGCGACGTCGGCGGCCAGCCGCGCCGCCTCCAGGGTGCGGATGTGCTGACCGGTGGGGATGAGCACCTTGCCGCCGAGGTGGCCGCACTTCTTCTCGGAGGCGAGTTGGTCCTCCCAGTGCACGCCGGCGGCGCCGGCCGAGATCATCCCGCTCATCAGCTCGTACGCGTTGAGCACGCCGCCGAAGCCGGCCTCGGCGTCGGCGACGATCGGCGCCAGCCAGTCGATCGCCGACGTGTCCCCCTCGGCGGTGGTGATCTGGGCGGCGCGCAGCAGGGCGTTGTTGATCCGGCGCACCACCGCCGGCACCGAGTTGGCCGGGTAGAGGCTCTGGTCGGGGTAGGTGTGCCCGGCCAGGTTGGCGTCCGCGGCCACCTGCCAGCCGGAGAGGTAGATCGCCTTGAGTCCGGCCCGGACCATCTGCACGGCCTGGTTGCCGGTGAGCGCGCCGAGGGCGTGGATGTAGTCCTCGCTGTTCAGCAGCCGCCACAACCGGTTCGCCCCGTGCCGGGCCAGGGTGTGCTCCTCCTGGATCGCGCCGCGCAACCGCACCACGTCCTCGGCACGGTAGCTGCGCCGCACTCCCCGCCAACGGGGGTTGGTGTCCCATTCGTGCCGCAACTGCTCGACCGCGGTAACCATCGTTTCTCATTCCCTTCGGGGGTCTTCGATCGGCACCCGGGGCGCTGCGCCAACGCCGAGCCGCCGGTGTCAGCCCACGTTCACACGGCTGGCCGGACAGGGTCGAGGGACGCAAAAAGCCAATTACTGAAAAGTCAAGAGGCGATTTTGCAAAGTTGCGAAGGACTCCATTCGCAGCAGTGCTAATGTGGCCCGATCCGGTTCCGCGGAGCAGGGAGGTGAGGGCGATCGCCAAGACCTTTGCCGGCGCCCGGCTGCGCCGGATGCGCGAGGAGCGCGCGCTCAGCCAGACCGAGCTGGCCCGCCACCTCGGCATCTCTCCGAGCTACCTCAACCAGATCGAGCACGACACCCGGCCGCTGACCGTGCCGGTGCTGCTGCGCATCACCGAGCTGTTCGGTGTCGACCCGACCGTGTTCGCCGCGCACGACACGCCACGCCTGGTCACCGGGCTGCGCGAGGCACTGCCCGGCCGGGCCGGGCTGGCCGAGCTGACCGAGTTCGCCACCCGGCTGCCCGAGGTCGCCGCGGCCGTCATCGAGCTGCACCGCCGCTACCAGCAGGCCGACGAACAGCTCGCCGAACTGGTCGGCGACCGCGAGCGGGTGGGCCGCAGCCCCCACGACCAGGTGACCGAGTTCTTCTACCGGCGGCAGAACTACGTGCCCGACCTGGACGAGGAGGCCGAGCGGCTGGCCGTACGGATGGGGCTGCGCCGCGGTGAGGTCCGCGCCCTGCTGCGCGACCGGCTGGCCGAGCGCCACGGGGTACGCATCGCCCGCGAGGACGCCGCCGCGCTCGGCGGCGAACTGCACCGGTACCGTCCGCAGACCCGCACCCTGCACCTGTCCACGTCGCTGCGCGCGGGGCAGGAGGCGATGCGGATGGCCGCGCAGATCGCGCTGCTGGAGTTCGCCGACGTCATCGACGAGATCGTGGAGTCGGAGAAGTTCGACGACGCACAGACCCAGATCCTCACCCGGGTCGGTCTGGCCAACTACTTCGCGGCGGCGTTGATCCTGCCGTACGAGCACTTCCTCGCCGCCGCCGAGCAGCGCCGCTACGACATCGACCTGCTCACCCAGCACTACGCGATCGGCTGGGAGACGGTCTGCCACCGGCTGAGCACCCTGCAACGCCCCCGGGCGCGCGGGGTGCCGTTCTCGTTCGTCCGGGTGGACCGGGCCGGCAACATGTCGAAACGCCAGTCGGCCACCGGCTTCCCGTTCTCCCGCACCGGCGGCACCTGCCCCCTGTGGAACGTCTACGAGGCGTTCGGCTCACCGGGCCGGGTGGTGACCCAGGTCGCGGCGATGCCGGACGGCCAGCGCTACCTGTGGATCGCCCGCACCATCACCCGCCACCACGGCGGCTACGGCCAGCCCGGCAAGGTCTACGCGATCGGCCTGGGCTGCGAGACCCGGCACGCCGGTCGGCTGGTCTACTCCACCGGGGTGGACCTGCACGCGACCGAGGCGGCGACCCCGATCGGGCCGGGCTGCAAGACCTGCGAGCGGATGACCTGCCCGCAGCGGGCCGCGCCGCCGATCAGCCGGCAGCTGGACGTGGACGAGAACCGCAGCACCTTCATCCCGTACCCGCTGCGCGACTGAACCCGACGCTGCCTGCGGAGGGCGGATACACTTTCAGCCCCTCCGCGAGTGCAGGGCAGGTGCATGGCTTCTCGTCCCTCCCTTGTCCCGCGCCGGCTGGTCGCCGTCGTCGTCTGCCTGATCTCGGTCGCCGGGCTGCTGGCCGGCTGTTCGGTCTCCGACGCGCCCGGCCCCACCCAGCTGCGGGTGCTCCAGCTGAACCTGTGCAACAGCGGCATGGCGAAGGGCTGCTACACGGGTCGGTCGGTGGCCCGCGCCGCCGAGGTGATCCGCAGCGAGAGCCCTGACGTCGTCACCCTCAACGAGATCTGCTCCGGCGACGTGGACCTGCTGGAGCAGGCGATGCGACAGGCACACGACGACGCCGTGGTGGCCGCCTTCCAGCCGGCGCGCAACGGCCGTACCGGCGAGCCCTACCGATGCGTCAACGGAGAGCAGTACGGCGTCGGGGTGCTGGCGCACATCGCGGCGCCGTACCGTGGCCACGAGGTGCACGCCGGGATCTACCCGGCGCAGGATCCGGCGGACCCCGAGCAGCGGGCCTGGCTCTGCGTCGACGCCACCGACGCCTACTATGCATGCACCACGCATCTGGCGTACACCAGCTCGACGCTGGCGCTGGCCCAGTGTGGGCACCTGCTCGGCACCGCCATCCCGCAGCTGCACGCCCGCCACCGCTACCAGCCGACGGTGGTCAGCGGCGACCTCAACCTGCGGCACGGCGGCACACCCGACGTGCGGTCCTGCGTGCCGGCGGACCACCTGCACCTGCACGACGGCGGGGTGCAGCAGTTCATGGCCACGGCCGACGTCACGATCCGCGACAGCAGGTCGATCAGCATGGACCGGACGACCGATCACGCGGCGTTCCTGGTCACCCTCACGATCCCCGGACCGGGCGACCCCGCCCACTGAGCCGCCCGGTCAGTCCCACCAGAACGCCCAGGTCGGGGCGTCGACCAGGCGGTCGGCGTACGCGGCCAGCGTGCACGGTCGCTGCCCCTGCCACACGTTGTCCGGGCAGAAGGCGAAGTGCTCGGCGGCCACCCGCAGCGCCTCTGCGGTGTGCGTCGGCGGCGCGGCGACGCTCAGGTACAGCTCGGCGAATCCGACGCCGATCACCCGGACCCCGAACCGCTCCTCCCAGCTGCGCAGCACGGCGCAGAGCTGGGCGGTGTCGTTGGTGTGGTTGATCGCGCCCTGCCAGCCGAGCACGGCCAACGCGTCACTGCCCCGCTCCGCGGCGACCAGCCCGAGCCGCATCGCGGGCTGAGCCTGCGACAGCTGCTCGGCCCAGTGGTCGGCGTGCCGCTCCGGCGCCACCCAGGGCTCGGCCGCCACGGCCAGCCCGGGCCAGTCCTGACCGTACGGGGCGGCCACCGCGAGCCGCCGCTCGTTGGACAGCTCGTCGTCGCCGTCGTAGGGGGCCGTCTGGGCGGTCCACCAGCCGGCGAGCAGTCGTTCCGGATCATGCGCTGCCGGCGAGGAGACGCCGTCCGGCCAGAACTCGCCGACAGCCCAGGGACGCGACGTGTCACCGGCGTAGCCGTCCAGCAGCAACGGCCACAACCCGGACTGCCGGTGCGCCGCGCGCAACCGCGGCCACAACCCGGCCGACGCAGGATCGTCGGACAGCCACAACGAGGGCCGCTCGGCGTCGCCCTCGTCGCCCCGCACCGCACGGCCGGCCGGCAACGGCACGGACAGTGTGCGCGGACCCGCGTCCGTCCCCCCGAACAGCTCCAGCAGGTCGGACGGCATCTCGTTCAGCTGCGATCTCACGAGGCGGAAGGATATCGGTCAGCTCCGACAACCGGTCAGAGACAAGCCGGAGCAGCGCCGGGTCAATCGGCGAGGATCTGTTCGCGGAGGATGTCGGCGTGCCCGCAGTGCTGGGCGAGTTCGCGCAGCACGTGCAGGTAGACCCAGCGCAGCGGAATCGGGCCGCGCCGGTTGCCCGGCAACAGGTCGTCCAGGTCCAGGTTCGCCGTGGCGCGTCGGGACGCCACGCAGGCTTCCCGGTGCGCTCGCTGGACGCTCTCGACGGTGTCGGTGTCGTCGAGGACGAACGACTCGTCCGGCGTCGCGGGGATGCCGACCTCGGCGCGCGGCCGGCCGGTCACCGCCTCGTCGAACCAGACCTTCTCCACGAAGGCGGCGTGCTTCACCAGCCCCAGCAGGGTGGTGCGCGACGGCACCAATGATCGTCGGGCCTGCTCCTCGGTCAGCCCGTCGAGGCTGCTGTTGAGCAAGGCGCGGTGCTCGTCGAGGAACGTCTCGAACTGGGCCCGGATCGGCTTCTGGAGAACGTCCTGGGTGGAGGTGTGCGGCAGGGAAGGCATCGCCGGAGCATCCCAGAAGCGGCTGCGCCCGGCAACGAACGACCGCTACGGTCCACCGATGGAGTCGAACGGCGCGGATCTGTTCCCGGCGGCCCGGACGTAGGAGAACGACTCCCGCCTGCCGGAACGGCTGTCGCAGTTGACCGCCGATACACACACGTCAGTCGGATCATCACCAGCTCGGCGTACGCGACCGCGCACAGTCCGAGGTCGGGTGCAGCCCGAGGTCGCTGCCTCAGCGTTGCACGCGCGCTCCGGCTCCCCGCATCAGCGCCTCCACCTCGGCACGGCTGGCCATCGACGTGTCGCCCGTGGTGGTCATCGCCAGCGCACCGTGGGCGGCACCGTACTCCACCGCCAGCGCCAGGTCACCGCCATGTTCGAGCAGGCCGTAGATCAGCCCGGAGGCGAAGCTGTCGCCGCCGCCGACCCGGTCGAGGATCTCCAGGCCGGGCCGGTGGGTGGCCTCGGCGAACGAACCGCCGGCCCAGGCCACGGCACCCCAGTCGTTCACGGTCGCGCTGCGCACGCCGCGCAGCGTGGTCGCCACGACCTTGAAGTTGGGGTACGCCTCGACCACCGCCTCGATCATCGCCTTGAAGTTGCCGGCGTCCAGCGCTCCACTGTGAATGTCGGTGTCCGGCACCGGGAAGCCCAGGCAGGCGGTGAAGTCCTCCTCGTTGCCGATCATCACGTCGACCAGACCGGCGAGCCGGCCGTTCACCTCCCGCGCGCGGTCCTGACCGCCGACGGCCTTCCAGAGGCTGGGCCGGTAGTTCAGGTCGTAGGAGACGGCGGTGCCGTGCCGGCGGGCGGCGGTCATGGCGGCCTCGGCGGTCAGCGCGGCCGTCTCCGACAACGCCGCGTAGATGCCGCCGGTGTGCAGCCACCGCACGCCCAACGCGCCGAACAGGTGATCCCAGTCGACGTCGTCCGGCTTGAGTTGGCTGGCGGCGGAGTACCCACGGTCGGAGGTGCCGACGGCCCCGCGTACGCCGAAGCCCCGCTCGGTGAAGTTCAACCCGTTACGGACGGTGCGGCCGATCCCGTCGTACGGCAGCCAGCTGACGAAGCTGGTGTCGACGCCGCCCTGGAGGATGAGGTCCTCCAGCAGCCGGCCGACCTCGTTCTCGGCGAACGCGGTGACGACCGCGGTCCGCAGGCCGAAGCAGCGACGCAGGCCACGGGCGACGTTGTACTCCCCGCCGCCCTCCCAGGCGCGGAACTGGCGTGCGGTGCGGACCCGCCCCTCACCGGGATCGAGCCGCAGCATGACCTCGCCGAGCGAGACCAGGTCGAAGCGGCAGTCGCCCTTCGGTCGGGTTGTCACGATGCTCATGCGGCACCTCCGGCCGCCGCCAGCGCCGCCCGGGTCCGGGCGCTGATCTCGTCCCACTGCTCGCCGGCGATGAGGTCCGCCGACACCATCCAGCTCGCGCCGACCGCGAGAACGGCCGGGAGGGCGAGGTACTCCGCGATCACGGCGGCGGTGATGCCACCGGTGGGGATGAACCGGACGGCTCGGAACGGCGCCGCGAGTGCCTTGATCATTGCGGCGCCGCCGAGCTGCTGGGCGGGGAAGAACTTGACGATGTCCAGGCCGACGTCGAGGGCCATCTGGATCTCGGTGGCGGTGGCGGCGCCGGGCACCACCGGCACGCCGGCCTCCTGACCGGCGCGGACCACGGCCGGCGCGAAGCCGGGGGTCACCACGAACCGGGCGCCGGCCGCGACCGCCCGCTCGGCCTGCTCGGTGGTGAGCACCGTGCCGGCGCCGACCGTCAGGTCACCACGGGCGGCGAGTGCCTTGATGGCGGCCAGCCCGGCGGGGGTACGAAGGGTTACCTCGACCGCCGTCAGACCGCCCTTGACCAGGGCGTCACCGAGGGGATCGGCGTGCCGCGCATCGTCGAGGACCACGACGGGCAGCACCCGACCGACAGCCAATCGTTCAGAGCCATGAACGTCAGTCACGTACGTGACGCTACTGGAGGCCCAGTTCTTTCGCCAGTGCGGCAACACCCCTTCGGGATCATGCCTGGAGTTCGAGGCTACAAGCCGTGATCGTGCTGTGTGCACTCGGTAGCGAGGCTGGTTGCGAACCCTGCCCCGGGCTGACAAAATGACCGTTTGTGCGTCGCGCGGGAGCGGTAGCGCTGATCATCCGGGCCGAGGGCAACGGCGACGGAGCAGCTCGTTTCTGATCAACTCGTAGCTGGGAGGCGACGGTAGCGGCTGTCCCGCTGCCCGCCCGGCCTCTCGGGCTGGCCCGAGGTCCCCAGTTGCGCGATGTTGCCGCCGCCTGCATCGCAACGGCGGTAGAGAGGAAGCCCGATGAGGCTTACCCACCGTGACGAAGTCCCACCGTCCCGCCTGCGTCGCGGAGCGGTCGCGGCCACAGTGCTCGCCGCGGGGACCGCGTTGGTCACCGCAGCAGGGGTCCTGACCGCGCCGCCCCTGTTGGCCGCCACGCCCGACATCACCGTCGATACCGCCTCGTCGTTCCAGGTGATCGACGGGTTCGGGGCCGCGACTCCGATCTGGGGAAGCGCGGGCGAGCACTGGACGACCGGCGAAACCCAGACACTCGTCGGCATGGGCAGCGGGCAGCTCGGTCTGTCGATCGTGCGAACCGGGCTGTCGCCCGAGTCGAGCGAGTGGAGCCATGCGGTCAACAGCCTCAGGACTGCCAAGTCCTACGGCTCCGACGTCAAGATTCTTGCGTCGCCTTGGACGGCTCCGGCGCACTTCAAGACCAACAACAGCAGGACCGACGGCGGCAAGCTCAAGCCGGACTACCACGACGACTATGCCGAGCACCTGAACAATTACGTGCAGTACATGAAAGGGCAGGGTGTCACGATCGACGTGACCTCGGTCCAGAACGAGCCGGACTGGCACCCGAACTACGACTCGATGGACTGGACCGGCACCGAGATGCGGAATTTCGTCCGGGACCACGGCGCCAAGGTCAAGGACACCGAACTCATGGTTGCCGAGTCGCTGAGGTTCAACCGCTCGTACACCGACCCCACGCTGCAGGACGCCGCCGCACGCAACAACATCGGCTATGTCGGCGGCCATCTGTACGATACCGAGAACAGTGGAAACCTGTCTCCCTACCCACTCGCGAACCAGCATGGCAAAAACCAGTGGATGACCGAGTGGAACCTCCACGCGGCCGACGGGAACGGTTCGAACATCTGGGGGGACCCCAGCAACACCTCCGTCTGGAACGAGAGCCTGGACGACATCATGCGGACCGTGCACAGGTCGATGGAGTCCGGCTGGAGCGCGTACGTCTGGTGGTATGGCCGCCGTTTCTACTCCTTCGTCGGTGACGGCGAGGCGCAGTTCGGGACCACGAAGGGCGAGGCACTCAAACGCGGCTATGCATTTTCGCAGTACGCCAAATATGTCCGGCCCGGCGACAGGCGGGTGGCCGTCTCGAAGGGTTCACGGGCTTCTTCTCTGGAGGTCACCGCCTACCACGGAAGGGGCAAGGTCACGCTGGTGGTTCTCAACCGTTCGAACAGTGCGGTCAACGATGCCGTCGTCCAGGTGCCGCAGAACATTTCGACGGCCGAGTACACCGTCACCTCACGAACCCAGAGTGCCCAGTCACAGCCGGCGAGTGTCAGCGGCGGGCAGGTGACCGTCGACGTCCCCGCGCGGAGCATCTCCACCATCACCGTCACGGAGGGGTCCGGCTCACCCACCCCGACCACGAACCCACCTGCCGGAGCTTGCCGGGTGACCAACTCCGTCAACGCGTGGAACACCGGCCTGGTCGACAACATCACCATCACCAATACCGGCACGAGTCCCGTCAACGGCTGGTCACTCAGGTTCACCCTCGCTCCCGGGCAGACCATCACCTCCGGCTGGAGTGCCACCTACTCACCAACCAGTGGTCAGGTGACCGCTACGAACGTCAGCTACAACGCCTCCATACCTCCAGGGGGCTCGACCACCATCGGCTTCCAAGCCAGCCACAGCGGCAACGACGCCGCACCGAGCGGCTTCACCCTCGACGGCGCCGCCTGTAGCTGAGCCCCGTGTACTGGCCGGGCCGGCAAGTGCCGACCCGGCCAGCACATCGAGCCTTCGGCGCCGCGACACCGGCAACGTTTCCCGGCACCGCCCTGGCTAGAGTCACCACGTGTCCAGCACGCCCGAGGATTTCCAGCCCGTCAAATCGGCCGGGCGCACCCTCGACCTGCTCGAGTTGCTCGCCGACCACCCCCACCCGTGGGCGCTGGGCGACCTGGCCCGCGCCCTCGGCATTCCGAAGAGCAGCCTGCACGGCCTGCTGCGTACGCTGACCAACCGCGGTTGGGTGCGGACCGACGAGACCGGCACCCGGTTCCGGCTTGGCCTGCGGGCGCTGCGGGTCGGTGCCGGCTACCTCGACGGCGACGACCAGATCGGCCTGCTCTCCGGCGTGCTCGACGAGCTGTCCCGCCGCTTCGGCGAGGCCGTGCATCTCGGCCGCCTCGACGGCGACCAGGTCGTCTACCTGGCCAAGCGTGAGTCGGTGCACCGACTGCGCCTCTACAGCGCCATCGGCCGCCGGCTGCCGGCCCACGCCACCGCGCTCGGCAAGGCGCTGCTCGCCGAGCATCCCGACCAGGACGTCGACGGGCTGTTGTCGTGGCCGCTGCCCCGCCTCACCCCGCACACCCTCACCGACCGCGACGCCCTGCACGCCGCGCTGGCGACGGTACGGGCGGCCGGGCACGCCGTCGACCGGGAGGAGAACGCCGAGGGCATCATGTGCCTCGCGATGGCCGTACCGCTGGCGTCGCCGGCGGTGGACGCGGTGAGCGTCTCGGTGCCGGCGACCCGGCTACGACCGGAGCTCGAAACGTCGATCGTCACGGCTTTGCGGGAGACGCTCGGCGGCCTTACCCAGGCCCGCAGCATGCTGACCGGATAGTCACACCGTCCCGCCGCACCCGGCCGCCCGGCCGCCCGGCCGTCGCCCCGGCCGTCGCCCACCCCGTCGGCCGCCCGTCGCCCGGTCATCGCCCGGCCCGTCCGGCCGCAGCCGGGCCCCAGCCTGAAGCCGGACGCACATCTGCCGCAGCCGGATCCGGCCCGAAGCCGCACGCGCATCTATCCGCAGCTCGACCTGAAGCCGCACCCCCACGGATCCGACGAGGAGCAGACGCCGATCACCGTCGGCAATATTCGCCGCTCACGCCCCCTCACCCCCTAGCTCCTTTGCTCTGCTTCAATCCACGCAACAAGTCACGCTACGTGGCGGCAGAAGTTCCTGCCCGATTTGGCGCCGCCCGGATCGTCGCTGCTCAGCTGCCAGTGCGTGGGTTGAAGCAGAGCAAAGGAGCCAACCACCATATCCGGGAGGAGTCGGCGCCACTACGGAACGTCAGCAGCGTGGAGCGTCGTCGACATCGTCACGGAGCGTCAGCGTCAGGGCGGACGGTCAACGGCTCCACTGACCGTCCGCCCGTCCGCCCGTCCACCCGTCCGCCTGCCCGTTCGTTCGTTCGGACTCGGCGAGTGGCACCGCCTCGGCGGCGGGCACCGCGTCAGGCTGGCAGCCTCCAGACCTGGTTGGCGCCGCCGAAGCAGTCCCAGATTTGCAGCCGGGTGCCGTTGGCGGAGCTGTTGCCGGTGGCGTCCAGGCACTTGTTCGACGCCGGGTTGCGCAGCGTGCCGTTGGACTGTGGCTGCCAGACCTGGGCGCCGGTGCCGTTGCAGTCCCAGAGCTGGATCGTCGTGCCGTTGGCGGTGCCGGCGCTGGTCACGTCCATGCACTTGCCGAGGGCACGCAGGGTGCCGTTGCTGGCCACGGTCCAGCTCTGCGCGGCGGTGCCGTTGCAGGTGTAGAGCTGGATGGCGGTGCCGTTGGCGGTGCCGGCGGCGGCCACGTCCACGCACTTGCCGGCGATGCCGGTGATCTGGCCGGTCCGGCCGCCCGGCGGCGGTGTGCCGCCGCCCATCACGGTGTCGTAGATCGCGCTGACCAGCGAGGTGGAGCCGCCGGTGTCCTGGGTGAGCTCCCAGTTCATCATGCCGCCGGCGTTGGCCATCGCCCACTGCGTCTTGCGCTTGACGGTCGGGACGCCGTTGTAGCACTGCTGGGCCCCGCCGGCGGTGGTGCAGTCGCGGTTGGCGTTCGCCGGGTCCATGCCGACCAGTTGCGAGTAGGTGTAGTAGCCGGGCCGGCTGTAGAAGGGCACGCCGAGGATCGCTTTGCTGGCCGGCAGGCCGCGGGCCTTCCAGCCGTTCACCGCGTTGATCGACCAGTCGTAGTTGGCGTGCGGGCTACCACCGTCGTACGCCATGATGTTGAGGAAGTCGACGTGGTTGAAGACCGCCGTCGGCACCCCGTCGCGGTAGTAGCCCTCGGCCACGACGGCGGCGGTGAGCAGCTTGCCCTGCGGACGCAGCGCGTTGCTGAGCTGGGACATCAGCACGCTGTAGTTGTTGGCCGAGGCACCCGGGTCCGGGTACTCCCAGTCCATGTCGACGCCGTCGAGGCCGTACTGGTTCACGAAGCTGACCACACTGTTGACGAACGTGGTGCGGGTGCTGGCGTTCGCGGCGAGCGCCTCGAAGGCGCTGTCGTCGCCGTTGTTCCAACCGCCGATGGCGATGGAGACCTTGACGTTGTTGGCGCGGCCGAGCGACACCAGCGACGAGAGCTTGCTGGGGTTCTCCACCGCGCGCAGGGTGCCGTTGCTGTTGGGCAGCACGAACGCGTAGTTGATGTGGGTGAGCTTGTTGTACTGGACCGCGTTGACGTTGCCGGTCCACGACGGCAGGTAGCCGACGCTCTTGAAGTTGTTCGGCAGGACCACCGCCTGCGCGGCGGTCGGGGCGAGGGCGAGGGTCGCGGCGGTGGTGGCCAGGGCGAGCAGACCGGCGGCCAGGGCCGAGCGGCGCCGCGGGCGTGGTGAGGACATCGAGGGCCTTCCCGTTGGCAGGTGAGGGTGCCGTGCCGCCACGGCCGGGCACCGCTGGTGCCGCCGGTGACCGGCCGGGCGTACGGGTGATGGGTTCCTCGAGGCAGCCAAATCTTAAAGAGTGTTAACGGTAAGGTCAATGACATCGTTCGATGCGGCCCTGCCTCCTGGCGGGGCACCGGTCTCCGCCCGTAGGCGGCGACGGCGACGGCGATCGGCCTATAGCATGATCCACATGACCACCCCCTCCGCCACCTTCCGCAATCCCGTCGTCTCCGGCTTCCACCCGGACCCGAGCGTCTGCCGGGTCGGCGACGACTACTACCTGGTCTGTTCGAGTTTCGAGTACTTCCCCGGCGTGCCGATCCTCCACAGCCGGGACCTGGTGAACTGGCGGCAGATCGGCAACGTGCTCGACCGCCCCGGCCAGCTGGAACTTCCTCCGGACACGCACGCCTCGCTGGGCATCTGGGCACCGACGATCCGTCATCACGACGGCCGGTTCTGGATGGTCACCACGAACGTCACCCTCGGCCGGCACCTGATCGTCACCGCGACCGACCCGGCCGGGCCGTGGTCGGACCCGGTCTACTTCGACCTGCCGAACGTCGATCCGTCCCTCACCTGGGACGACAACGGTGACTGCTGGATGACCCTGTCGGGCGTGGCGTCCTACCGCATCGACCCCGAGGCCGGCACCGTCCTGGAAGGCCCGGTGCCGATGTGGTCCGGCACCGGCGGGCAGTACCCGGAGGCCCCGCACCTGTACCGGATCGGCGACTGGTGGTATCTGCTGGTCTCCGAGGGCGGCACGCACACCGGCCACGCCGTCTCCATCGCCCGCTCCCGCAACATCCGCGGCCCGTTCGAGCCCGGCCCGGTGAACCCGTTCCTGACCCATCGCAGCACCGACCGCAGGGTGCAGGCCACCGGCCACGCCGACCTCGTCCAGGCCGGTGACGGCAGTTGGTGGATGGTGCTGCTCGGCATCCGGGCCAAGGGCCAGTGGCCGCCGTACCACGTGCTCGGCCGGGAGACCTTCCTGGTGCCGGTGCGGTGGGTGGACGGCTGGCCGGTGGTCGACCCGGTCGAGGAGGTGACGGCCGCGCCGGCCGGAAGCCCGCCGTCGCATGCCGCAGCCGCGGATCCCGGCGCGCGCCGGGACGACTTCGACGGCGCGGAGCTGGCGCCGGGCTGGATCTCGCTGCGCCACCGGCGGCAGGAGAGCTGGTCGCTGACCGCACGGCCCGGGTGGCTCACTCTGCACGCCGACGGTACGACCCTCGACCGGACCGGCGCGACCATGGTCGCCCACCGGCAACTGCACCATGACTGCCGGGCCGCCGTCCGGGTCGACCCCGGCTCCGGACGGGCCGGACTGACCCTCCGCATGGACGAGGCGCACCACTACGACCTTGAGATCTCCGACGGTTGCGTACGGGTGATCGGCCGGGTCGGGCCGTTCCGCCAGGTCTTCGGCGAGGTGCCGGTGCCGGCCGGGCCGGTCACCCTGACGATCGCCACCAGGACCCACGACCTGCTGCCACCGACGGTCACCGCGGCCGACCAGGTGACGGCGCCCGGGGCACCCTTCGGCGTACGCCCCTCTGCCTGCGACACGGTCAGTTTCGAGGTGGCGACCGAACAGGGCCCGGTGGTGCTGGCCGAACTCGACGGCCGTTACCTGTCCACCGAGGTTGCCGCCGGCTTCACCGGGCGGGTGTTCGGCCTCTACGTCACCGCGGGCAGCGCCGCCTTCGACTGGTTCGACTACCGCTCGACCCCGGTCAGCGAGCAATGACAGGAACACGCCTGGTGCGGCGGCTTGCCGCCGCCGCACCAGGCCGGGACTCGACGTGCCGGGGACCTACCCGGCGGCGCAGCCGGCGGTCATTCCCGTGCCGGTTCCGGTGCCCTGGAAGCCGAACTCGGTCGACTGGCCGGCGGCGACGCTGCCGTTGTAGCTGACGTTGGTGAAGGTGACCGCGCCGCTGTTCCCGCTCCGCTGGGCGTTCCAGGCGTTGGTCACGGCAGCACCGGAGGGCAGCGTCATGGGGACCGACCAGCCGTTGATCGACGAGGAGCCCGCGGTGACCCGCACCGTGGCGACGAACCCGCCGGGCCACTGATTGACCGACACCGACGCCGAGCAGCCACCGCCGGGCGGCGTGGTGGTGGGCGGCGTGGTGGTGGGCGGCGTGGTGGTGGGCGGCGTCGTGGTGGGCGGCGTGGTCGGCCCGTCGGCGAGGGTAGGCGTCTGCCAGTCCCGCCACTCGGCCAGGTTGCCCGCCTTGCGGCTGGAGATGCGGAAGACGCCGGCCGCGCTACCCGTCTTCAGCAGGAACTTCTGGATGTGCTGTTGCAGCGGGGTGCGCCACTCCGACCGGGAGGCGCAGTGCGTGCCGTCCTGCACGTCGGACCAGTAGGTGATGTTGTCACCCGCACCGAGGGCCTGGTAGACCTCCGCGCCGGCCAGGGCCGCGACGCTCGATGACCGGGCGGCCAGCCAGTCGATGTGCGGGTTGTCCATGATGAACAGACCGCGGGGCGCCACCATGGCCACCGTCTGGTGGGTGTCCACCGGCAGGTTCGCCGGGTTTCCGGTGTAGGAGCCGAAGGCGTCGCCGAGCCACGGCTGCTCGCCGTACGCGCTGCTCAGCGGCTGGGCTCCGGACTCGCCGGGGATGCCGCGGAAGATGGGTGAGCCGGCACTGCCCGACTCGATCGGCATGGTCAACGCGATGCGCTGGTCGAAGGCGCCGGTCACGAAGGCACCCTTGCCGTAGCGGGAGCAGCCGGTGACGCCGGTCGCGTCCGCCCGGAGGATGCTGCCGCCCGACTGCTCGATGACGTCGATGATCCGGCTCACCCCCCAGGCCCAGGCGACCAACAGGCCGCTGCTGCTCGATGAGCCGTAGATGCTGTAGAAGGCGCCCTGCTTGTCGTTGCGGGGCGTGCCCTCCCGGCCCACCGCGAGAGGGTCATAGTTGATCACCGCGGCGCCGGCGGACCGGATGGTGGCCGTGTCCGCGCCGAATCCACCCAGCACCACCACGGCGGGGTGCGGCCCGTTGCCGCTGGGCAGCTGCACGCTCGCGGAGAAGCTGGCGCTGCGGCCGTTGTGGGTCACGTTCACCGTGATGTTCGTGCCCGAGACCGTACCCGTGACACTCTGCGGCTTCGCCGGCTTGTCGCCGTAGACGTACCGCTCCGCGAGGTCCTTGGTCTCCGCCCGCTGGCACCGCCAGTCGGACTTGGCCGAGATCCGGGTGCCGTTGAGCTTCCGGAAGGGATCGGGGAGGCGAGAGCTGGCCGGCGGCGATCCCGGGTTGGGCACCGGGCAGTCGGCGCCCTCGTCCTCCACCGGCGAGACGGCGGCGAGGCTGCCGGCGGCCTGGGCCACGGTGGTGCTCGCCACCACCCAGATCGTCGCGGCGAGCGCGAGCACCGTCACCGCCAGCACGACGATCGCCGAACGGATCTGTGACCGGTCTGATCTCATGATCACTGAAGGTCCCCTTCCAGCGGCGACGAGCGCGATCGACGTTCATCGATAGCAGGCAGCGGTAAGTTTCAAACCCGACACCGAAACATGTCAATATGGTTTCGGCAATTATCGGTCGGTCATCGCCGGCCGGCCCGCCCACCCGGACACGCACCGCATCGGCCCGCGATCGGGCCCGGGTTCGGCCGCCACCGCGTCCACCGCCCGGACGGCCGGTCTCACGACGATCCACGGCATCCGCGGCGCGCGGCAGTGGACGGTGCAGACACCCCTCGTTTGCCTCTGGTTCATCGTTGGTCAATCGGCCAGTTGATTCGCCGTCACCCCACACTGACCAGCAAGGTTGGCCCGGCCGACCAGCCACAGTGGAAGGGTCGACGCACCAACGACCCAGGTGAGCGCCAGGTTTTCATTGACCAATCTCGATTTCTTGCCTTACTATTCTCGAAATTGTTCCCGCAAGTTTACCGGAAGTTCCGGTTGCGTTTCGGCCGATCATCCTGCGGTTCATCCGAGGACAGCGTGGACGGTCCGGGCCGGAGCGGCAGCGATCCAGGAGGAACGTACGAGATGTCGCAGCTCGTCCTGTTCGCGATCGACATCTGCGCGGTGGCGTTGCTCGTCTTCGGGCTCTACTTCCCGAGGCACCGGCGCCGTGACCTTGTCGTCGCCTACCTCGGGGTCAACGTCGGTGTCCTCGCGGTGGCCAGCGCGCTCAGCGCCAGCAACGTCGGCGCCGGGCTCGGGCTCGGGTTGGCACTGTTCGGCGTACTGTCCATCATCCGCCTGCGCTCCACGGAGCTGGACCAGCACGAGGTCGCGTACTACTTCTCGGCCCTGGCCCTGGGCATCCTCGGCGCGCTGAGCACCACCTCGATCTGGCTCAGCGCCGGCCTGATGGGGCTGATCGTGGTGGTGATGTTCCTGGGTGACCATCCCCGGCTGCTACGCCACTACCGCCACCAGATCATGGTGCTCGACTCGGCCGTCACCGACCAGGTCGCCCTCGTCGCACAGCTGGAGCAACTGCTCGGCGCACGGGTGCACGCCGCCATCGTGCAGCGGCTCGACCTGGTCAACGAGACCACCATCGTCGACGTCCGGTACTCGGTGAAGGGTCGGGCCGCCAGGGCCGCGGCCGGCACGCCGACCCCGGCGGGAGCCCACCGATGAGCACGCCGCCGTTGACCGCGCCACTGGCGGCGCTGCCACCCGTCGGGCTGGCCGAGCTGATCGACCGGGCCGCGCTGCAGACCAGGGTCGACCGCAAGTACGTCGTCCCGCTCGGCGAGCTGCCGCAGCTGTTGCGCCAGCTCACCTCGTACGCCCAGGTGCTGGAGATCGACGGCGAGCGCAGCTTCCGCTACGAGTCGGTCTACTTCGACACCCCGTGGCTGGCCAGCTACCACTGTGCGGCCTACCGGCGGCGACGCCGCTTCAAGGTACGCACGCGCAGCTACCTCGACTCCGCACAGTGCTGGCTGAGAGTCAAGATCAGCGGTGCCCGGGACAGCATCACCAAGCACCGGTTGCCGTACGACCCGCGCGACCGCGCGACCGTGCGCCCGGGCCGGGACTTCGTCGACGAGGCCCTCGTCCGGGAGGCGGTCTGCCCGCCCGCCGGCAGCGACCTCGACCCGGTGCTGGTGACCAGCTACCGGCGGGCGACCCTGCTGCTGCCGGGCACCGCCAGCCGGGTCACCATCGACACCGGCTTGAGCTGGCAGGACGGCGACACCTCGTTGCAACTGCCCGGCCTCGCCGTGGTCGAGACCAAGACCAGCTACGCCGCCTCACCCGCCGACCGGATGTTGTGGCAGCGCGGGCTGCGGCCCGCCCGCATCTCCAAGTACGCAACCGGCCTGGCCGCCCTCCGTCCGGGGCTGCCGGACTCGCCGTGGCGACGGACCCTGCGCCGCCACTTCCGCGCCCCCGAGTCGGTGGGCACGGCACCGACCTCCACCACCCACCGTTCCGTTCAGGAGGCATCGTGCGTCTGACCGTCCGCAGCGCCGGCACCGCGACGGCACCCCTGCGTACCGCAGGGATCGCCGCCGTCGCCGTGCTGGTCGCCGGGCTACTCGTCCCGTCGCCGGCACCGGCCGGCGCCGAACCCTCGCCGGCTCGTCCACCACCGGCGGCAGCGGCACCGACACCGTGGCGGCCGACGCCGTCACGGCGGCAGCCGCCGCCGACGACCTGGTCGGCGACATCGGGTTCTCCGTGCCCAGCGGCACCTTCTCCGGCGAGGTGTCGGTGTCGCTGAGCAGCACCGTCAGCGGCGCCCAGATCCGTTACACCACCGACGGTCGACTGCCCACCGCACAGTCGTCGCTCTACTCCGGCTCCCCGCTGCGGCTGACCCGGACCACCCAGGTGCGGGCGCAGGCCTTCGTCGGACAGACCGCGTCCGGGGCGCCGGGCACCGCGATGTACGTCGCCCGCAACACCACCACGGCGCATGACCTACCGGTCATCCTGGTCGACTCGTACGGTGCCGGCCGGCCGGACCGGGAGTACTTCGACGCCGCCACCATGATCTTCGAGCCGGGTGGCGGGAACACCTCGCTGGCCGCCGCGCCCACGGTCGCCACCCGCGCCGGGTTCCGGCTACGCGGCCAGTCGTCGTCGACCTTCGACAAGACGCCGTTCCGGCTCGAATTCTGGGACAACGAGGACGACGACGCCGACTACCCGCTGCTGGGCATGCCCGCCGACTCCGACTGGGTGCTGCGCGGCCCGTTCACCGACAAGGCCCTGATCCGGGAGGCGTTCGTCTACGACCTCGGGCGGCAGATGGGCCTGCCGGCGCCCCGGTACGCCTTCGCGGAGTTCTACCTCAACACCGACGCCGGCCCGGTCGCCGCCGACGACTACATGGGCGTCTACATGATCGTCGAGACGATCAAGAACTCCAAGAACCGCCTCGACCTCAAGCAGCTCCGCGAGGACGACCGGACCCTGCCGAGGATCACCGGCGGCTACATCTGGAAGTTCGAGTGGATGGCCGCCGAGGAGCCCATCCTGCCCTGCACCGGGCCGGCGGCGAGCTGCTGGAACTACCTGGAGGTCGCCGACCCGTCCCCGCTGCAACCCGAACAACGGGACTGGCTACGCAACCACCTCCAGGAGTTCCACAACGTGCTCCGGGCGCCCAACTTCGCCGACCCGACGAGCGGCTACCGGGCGTACATCGACGTGGACTCCTTCATCGACCAGCTGATCATCAACGAGTTGAGCCGGGAGATGGACTCGTACATCCGCAGCGCGTACTTCTACAAGGACCGCGACACCAAGATCTTCGCCGGTCCGCTGTGGGACTACGACCTCAGCTTCGGGGTGGGCGGATACTTCGCCAACGACCAGACCTCCGGCTGGCAGTACCAGCAGGTGCGGCAGCCCGTGGCCAACGACTGGTACACCCAGCTGATGCGGGATCCGGCCTTCGTCAACCAGGTCCGGCTGCGCTGGCAGGCGCTGCGCACCAGCACCCTCTCCGACGCGTCGCTACAGTCCCGGATCAACGCCCTCACCGCGCCGCTGACGGCCGGCGCGCAACGCAACTTCCAGCGCTGGCCGAACCTCTCCACCCGGATGGTCGGGCCCTTCATCACCCCGACCGCGTCCACCTGGCAGGGGCAGGTCCAGTTCATGCGGGACTGGATGCTGCGCCGCGCGGCCTGGCTCGACTCGACCGCCGGCTGGGGCGGGTCCACCACGCCCCCACCGACCACTCCCCGCCCACCACTCCCCACCGACCACTCCCCGCCAACCACTCCCCGCCGACCACCCCGCCGCCGACCACCCCGCCGCCGGGCGGGAGCGGCTGCACCGCGACGTACGCGGTGATCAACCAGTGGCCCGGCGGCTTCCAGGGCGAGGTCCGCGTCACCGCTGGTGCGGCAGCGATCAACGGCTGGACCGTGACCTGGACGTTCGCCAACGGCCAGACGATCAGTCAGGTCTGGAACGCGACCGTCACCAGCCAGGGATCGACGGTCACCGCCCGCAACGTCAGCTACAACGGCAGCCTCGCCGCCCGCGCCAGCACGACGTTCGGCTTCCTCGGCTCGGCCAGCGGCTCGACCAGCGCCCCGACGCCGAGCTGCACCGCTGGCTGACCGCCGCCGGCAGGCGCACCTGGCACCGGGTCACCGGTGTCAGGTGCGCCACCGGATTGACGCGCGGACCGCACCAGACCATTCGACGGGTCAACCGCCCGGGGTAGCCGACGGACATGAACGGGAGCGGGGACCGTACGAAGCCCGGAACCTGCAAGCGTGGGGTCATCGATGTGCGGCGTGCCGGGGTACGGTCGGCGGGTGGCGGCTGGGTGAGTTCGCCTGGCCTGTTGAGCTTGGAGCGGCGCTATGGTCTCGTCCGTCGATCCGCGCTTCGGTGTAGCTCTGCGTGAGTTTCGGCAGCGGCGTGGTCTGTCGCTTCGGTCCCTGGGGCAGCTCGCTCATCGGGGTAAGAGCCATCTGCACGAGTTGGAGGCAGGGCTCAAGGCTCCGACGGTCGACACGGCGCGCCACCTGGACCAGATTCTCGAAGCGGAGGGCGCGCTTGCTCGCCTGGTCGATGCGCCGATCGACCATGCGGCCGAGGCCGGCGAGTTGCGGGCGCGGGTTGCCGCCAGCGATGTCAGCAGAGAGGTGCTCGACCGGATCGAGCAGGGTGTTGACGATCTTGCCAGTTCCTATCCGACGATGGCCCCTGCGGATCTTCTGCCGCTGGTGCGGCGGCACCTCGCCTATGTGGGGCGGTTGCTGGATGGACGGGTCACGCTAGCTCAGCAACGGCGGTTGTTGGTTGCTGGTGGCTGGTTGGCGGTACTGCGGGCCACCGTCCACATCGACCTGCGGCAGCGGACTGCTGCGGCTGCCCATCTGCGAGCTGCTCGTGACCTTGCCGAACATGCCGAACATGGCGAGATCCAGGCATGGTGTCTCGAAACCCGGGCCTGGGACGTGTTGACTCAAGGTGACTACCGGACGGCACTCGATCTTTCCGATCAAGCTCAGCGGATCGCCCCGAAGGGCAGCTCCGCCCGCATTCAGGCGACTGCCCAGGAGGCGCGTGCGTGGGCACGGATCGGGGACGTCGGCGCGACCCGGCGAGCGTTGGACCGGGTAGCGCGGCTGACGGCGAACCTGCCCGTTCCTGAGCGGGCCGAGCACCACTATCGATACGACCCGGCCAAGGCCGCCGCCTACACGGCCACGACGTTGGCGTGGGCCGGTGACCCCGGTGCCGAGCAGGTAGCGCGGGCGGTGCTGGCCGACCTGGACCCGAACGGCGACGGGGGAGCACGGCCCCGCCGGTCCGCGTCGGCCCGTCTCGACCTCGGTCTCGCCCTGGTCGCCGCCGGCCAGCCGGACGAGGCGGTCGCGCTCGGGACGCAGGCGGTGGCGTCCGGGCGGGTGGTGCCGTCGAACTGGTGGCGGGCTGCGGAGTTGCTGACGAAGGTGGAGCAGACGGGGGCACCAGAGGCGGCGACACTGCGTGACCTGTGCATCGAGTACGCCCCGGGACGTCGACCACCAGCGGACAGCACACCTGGTTAGCGGACAGTCACCTTCTGGATCGATGACGCGCCCGGCGTGACGCTGGACCTCACTGCACCCGGGCGCGGAACGAGGCACATCAGCAGGTGTCCCTCCGTGCCCTCGCGACGGAGGGCCGGACAGATGACCGCACACAAGCCCCCGGCAGCGGGCAGGGACGTCTCGGTGTCGGTGGAGCGGCGCGTCTCGTACGACGAATACCTCTCGGCTACCGCGTTGACGTTTGCCCGGCGGCATCGGCCCGTGTGGTCGTGGCAGCGGTGGCGGCGCGTCTGCCGGTGCGGGGCCGATCTGCCGTGTCGTGCCCGGCATCGCATCCCGATCAACCGTGATCACTGGCCGCAGGAAGGTGAGCAGTGACCGGCGGGCCGGAGCAGGCGATCCTCGCGGTCCACGTCCGAGGACTCGACGGCATGTGTGCCGGTTGCCGAGCCTGGTGGTCGCGGCTGTCCCCGTACCCGTGCTGGCAGGTGGAGTGGGCGACCAGCCAGCAGGCCCACGCGAGCGTCGCCAGATTCCTCGGCCGTGTGCGGTGAGCACCCACGGCCCGGTCCTGCCGATCTGGAGCTGCACCGCCGCTTCATCGGCTGGACCAGACGACCGCCGCATGCACAGCAGCGAAGCCCAGCGACCGTGCCGGCCGAACCCGACCGGGACCGCCGGCACCAGGCCGGATGACCTCGCACGACAACCGGGTGATGGTGCAGCAGGACGCGGACAGCGGTCACGCCCTCGCCCATCCGTTCGGCAGAATGGCCGGTATGAGGATAGACCTTGCTGGCCGCACCGCTCTCGTGACCGGCTCGACCCAGGGCATCGGCCGGGCCATCGCCGCCGGCCTGGCGGCGGCCGGAGCCCGGGTGGGAATCAACGGGCGTTCACCTGAGTCCGTCGACCGGTCCCTGGCCGAGTTGGGCGAGGGTGACTTCGTCGCCGTACCCGCCGACGTGTCGACAGCCGACGGAGCGATCGCGGCGGTCGACGCGCTCCCCCGGGTCGACATCCTGATCAACAATCTCGGCATCTTCGGTGCCCAGCCCGCCCTGGAGATCAGCGACGACGACTGGCGGCGCTACTTCGAGGTCAACGTGCTGGCCGCGGTGCGGCTGACCCGGGCATACCTGCCCGGGATGCGCGAGCGCGGCTGGGGTCGGGTCCAGTACATCGCCAGCGACTCGGCGGTGGTGATCCCGGCCGAGATGATCCACAATGGTGTCTCCAAGACCGCCCTGCTGGGTGTGGCCCGGGGCTTCGCCAAGGAGGCGGCGGGCTCGGGCGTCACCGTGAACAGTGTCATCGCCGGCCCCACCCACACCGGCGGGGTCGAACAGTTCGTCCGCTCGCTGGTCGGCTCGGAACTGCCCTGGGACGCCGCGCAGCACGAGTTCATGATCCGGCACCGGCCACAGTCGCTGTTGCAACGCCTCATCGAGCCCGCGGAGATCGCGAATATGGTGGTCTATCTGTCCTCGCCACTCGCGTCGGCGACCACCGGGGCCGCGGTGCGGGTGGACGGCGGCTACGTGGACTCCATCCTGCCCTGACCCGTCGCGGCGAAGACCGCACCCGGCCCGGTTTTCCGTGCTACGGTGGCCACGTTGCAGTTTTGATTTCCGTAGACGTAGCCAGCGCCTGAGGGTATCCAAACCCGGGCGCTTTTTGTTTTGTCCCGGCTCTGCCGGGACACGGGTGATCAACGCAGCGACCAGGAAACTCCGCATGGTGCGGCGTTTCGACAGCCTGCGAGGAGAAAACATGGCTTCCGGCACCGTCAAGTGGTTCAACGCGGACAAGGGCTTCGGCTTCATCAGCCAGGACGGAGGCGGGGCCGACGTGTTCGCGCACTTCTCGGCCATTTCCGCCAGCGGATTCCGCAGCCTGGAGGAGAACCAGCGGGTGGAGTTCGAGATCACCCAGGGCCAGCGTGGACTTCAGGCGGAGAACATCCGCCCGCTCTGACGCGACTCCCGGGTACGACGGGCCGACTGATTCAGCGGACCCGCCGTACCCGGGGCAACCGACTGGTGTCCGTCCACCCGTGACCGGGTCGCCGATGGCCGTCGGGCACGATCAGGGCATGACATTCGGCGGGCTGGCGTACACCGGGACACCACAGGACCGGGCCGCGAGCCTGCGCACCGACCCGGACTGGGTCGCCGACCGGCTCCGGCGCGACGACAGCCAGGTGCTGCCGATGTGGCGCGACCGCCCGCTGTTGACGGCCACCGGCCACCCGGTCACGCTCACCGGGCCGCCGGGCCGGACCCTGGTGGCGTCTGCCGGCCAGAGCACCCTGCTGGGTCTGGACGGTACGACGGCGATCTTCGCGGCCGACCTCAGCGAGGTCGACGAGGCGGAGGCGCTGCGGCTCGGTGCCGCGCACGCCAGCGCCGACCTGCGTAGCCTCGCCGCCACGCTGCCCGCGCCGCTGGCCGCCACCCTCGCGTACGCCCGGGGACTGCTCTACTGGAACCGGCACACCCGGTACTGCGGTACCTGCGGTGGTTCACCGAAGCCGAGATCGTCGAACGCATCGTCGACGGCCCCGGTTCGGGTCCCGTCGACTCGATCGGTGGATGGCTGCTGCGCTCCTGGGTCGGCCTGCCGCCGGCCTGACCGGCCGCCCGCTTCGCGCCGCCGCGTCCGGTCGGCGAAATGGCGCCAACCGGCCCTTTCAGGTTAGCCTGCCCTAACTTTGCGACATCAAGGCGGGGGCATGCCACAGACCACGGCGCGGCTGATCGGCCAGATGTTCTGGCGCCAGCGCCGGGACACCACGTTGTGCGCCGCCTTCTGGTCGCTGCACCAGGTCTGCGAGGCACTCGTCCCGGTGGCGATCGGCCTGGTCATCGACCAGGCCGTCGGGACCGGATCGACCTCGGCGATGGCCTGGTCCGTGCTGGGCATCTTCGCGCTGTTCACCGCCCTCACCATGGGTTGGCGGTCGGGTTTCTGGTTCCTCTCCAAGGCGGTGGTGGAGGAGTCGCACGTGCTGCGGATGCGGGTGGTCCGGCGCGTGGTGACCGGACGGGGCATCCGGACCGAACGCCAGAGCGGGGAACTGCTCTCGATCGCCACCTCCGACACCCAGTCCGCCGCCGAGTTGCTCGAACTGGGCACCCGGGGGGTGAGCGCGCTGGTCGGTCTGTCGGTGTCGACGATCGTGCTGTTGCGGATCGACTGGTCGCTCGGCCTGGGGTTGGTGGTGGGCGTGCCGATCCTGGTGCTCGGGCTCAACGCGCTCGGGCCGGTCGTGGGGCGCCACACGTCGGCGCAACAGCAGGCCATCGGCCGGGCCGCCGCGACCGCCTCGGACCTGCTGCGCGGGCTTCGGCCGCTGCGGGGTTTCGGGGGCGTCGACGAGGCCGCCCGTCGCTACCGTACGGCGAGCCGTACCTCGCTGCGCGCCAGCATCGGCACGGCCAAGGCCGGCGCCACCTTCGTCGGCGCGTCGACGTTCACCACCGGTCTGCTGATCACGGTCGTGGCCGCGCTGGCGGGCTGGTTCGCCCTGCAGGGACGGATCACCGTCGGGCAACTCATCACGATCGTGGGGCTGGCGACGTTCATCGCCGATCCGGTGCTCAACCTCGCCGACTGCGTCTTCCGGCTGGCGACCGCGCGAGCCAGCGCGGCCCGCGTCGCCGAGGTGCTCGCCGCACCCGAGCAGGCCCCGTCCGGCCGACGGACCGCGGCGGCGGGGACGCTGGCCCTCGACGAGGTGCACGCGCCGGGGCTGGCCGGCGTCGGCCTCACCGTCCCGCCCGGTGAGCTGCTCGGTGTGGTCACCGGGGAGACGGTCACCGCGGATGCGATCACCGAACTGCTCGCCGGTGCGCGGCTGCCCGAGCGGGGCGAGGTGAGGCTGGCCGGCACGCCGTTACCGGAGCTGGACGTGGCCTCGTTGCGCCGGGTGGTGCTCGTCGAGCCGCACGGGGTCGACCTGTTCGGTGCCACGCTGCGCGAGGCGCTGCGGACCGGTGCGGACGGGGATGACTCGGCGCTGAGCGCGAGCATGGCGGCGGCCTCCGTCGACGACCTGCTCGCCGAGGGCGACGCCGGGCTGGACCGCCACCTGACCGACCACGGCCTCAACCTCTCCGGCGGCCAGCGGCAGCGGCTCGCCCTGGCCCGGGCGTTGCTCGCCGACCGGCCGGTCACCGTCTTCCGCGACCCGACGACGGCGGTCGACGCGGTGACCGAACACGCCATCGCCGACGGGATACGCGCCTACCGGGCTGGCGGCGGGCGGGCAACGGTCCTGGTCACCACCAGCGCGCCGCTGCTCGACCAGTGCGACCGGGTCGTCTTCGTCCAGGCCGGCCGGGTGGCGGCCGTCGGGCGCCACCGTGAACTGCTCGCCCAGCCCGGGTACGCCGAGGTGGTGCTGCGATGAGCCCGACGTCGATCCTGCCCGTCGCGAGCGGCAGGGCGACCGCTGCCGCCTTCTGGCGTGCCCTCCGGCGCTACCCGCTGCTCGGCTGGACGTCGGTGGTGGCATCGGCAGCGGCGAGCGTGGCCGCGGTCGGCGTGCCGATCCTGCTCGGTCGGCTGGTCGACCTGGTGGTTGCCGGCGGCACCGTCCGGTCGCTGCTGCTGACCTCGGCGTGGATCCTCGGCGCGGGTCTCGCCAGCGCGGTCCTCACCGGGGCGTCCCGGTGGCTGATCACCGAGTGGGGCATGCGCGGCTGCGCCGACCTGCGGGAAGACGTGCTCGACCGGGCGCTGCGGATGGACGCGGCCCGGCTGGAGAGCGCCGGCGCGGGCGACGTGGCCTCGCGGGTCACCGAGGACGTCGAGCAGGTGACCGACTCGGTCCGGCTGGCCGCGGGGATCTTCACCGCGCTGGTCACCGTCGTCATCACCTTCGCCGGCTTCGCGACGCTCGACTGGCGCATCGCCTGCGCCTTTCTGATCGTCTTCCCGGTGCACGCGATGAGCCTGCGCCGGTTCGTGCCCCGGGCGAGGCGGCTCTACGCCGCCGAGCGGGAGGCCGCGGCGGTCCGGACCCAGAGCCTGTTGACGACCTTCACCGGCACCCGGACGGTCCACGCGTACGGCATGGAGGATCGGCAGAGCCGGCGGGTCGACGAGGCGTCGAGGGCCGCGGTCGTCGCCCGGCTGCGGGCGGTCCGCGGATTCCTCTGGTTCGCGAACATGATGAACTACGCGGAGGCGATCGGGCTCACCGCGGTGCTCCTGAGCGGGTTCCTGCTGGTTCGGGCGGGCGAGGTCACCGTCGGCGACGTCACCGCCGCCGCGCTGCTCTTCCACCGGCTCTTCGGCCCGCTCGGCATGCTGCTGATCTCGTTCAACGACATCCAGTCGGCCGGCGCGGCGCTCGCCCGGCTCGTGGGCATCACCGGGCTCGGCGTGCCGGCGGCGGGTGCCGGCGGCCCGGTGACCTCGCGGAGGCCCGCCGGCATCACCGCCAAATCGGTGGCACACCGCTACCCCGGCGGCCCCCTCGTCGTGCACGACGTGTCGCTCGACATCGCCGAGGGCGAGTCACTCGCGATCGTCGGCGAGAGCGGGGCCGGCAAGACGACCCTCGCGGCCATCCTCGGCGGGGTCGTCCCCGCCGCCGACGGCGAGGTGTGGCTGGGTGGCCGGCCGATCGGCGAGCTGTCCCCGGACGAACTGCGCCGCACCGTCGGCGTGGTCACCCAGGAGGTCCACGTCTTCGCCGGCACGCTCGCCGACGACCTCCGGCTGGCCGCCCCGCACGCCCGCGACGAGGACCTGTTCGCCGCGCTGACCCTGGTCGGCGCCCGCGAGTGGGTCGACGCGCTGCCCGACGGGGTGCAGACCAGGGTCGGTGACGGTGCCCATCCGGTCAATCCGGGCCAGGCACAGCAGCTGGCGCTGGCCCGGATCGCCCTGCTCGACCCGCCGATCGTCGTCCTCGACGAGGCGAGCGCCGAGGCCGGCAGCGCGGGCGCGCGGCAGCTCGAACAGGCCAGCGCCGCGCTCATCCGTGGCCGCACGGCCGTCGTCGTCGCGCACCGGCTCACCCAGGCACACAGCTGTGACCGGATCGCCGTGATGTCACACGGCCGGATCGTCGAACTCGGCAGCCCGGACGAGCTCGTCGCGGCCGGCGGCCGGTACGCCGAGCTCTGGTCGGCCTGGCAGCGCTGACCGGTCGCCGGCGCGCAGGGCCCGCACCGCGAGGACGGCCAGCCAGGTCCAGCCGAGTGTGATCCCGGCACGCTGGATCAGCCCCGCACCGCCGTCGGTCGGATCGACCGCGCCGGCGGCCACGACGAGCACCCCGACGGTGATCCCGGTGAGCCGGCAGTACCAGCGCCACGCGCCGGTCGGCCGCCAGCGGGCGGCCGTGAAGCAGGCGGCGATCAGCGCCGCGAAGACGAGGAGCGAGACGAGGTTGTGCGCGGTGCCGTGGCTGGTCGTCCGGTCGGTCGGAACCGGATCCGAGACGAAGACGCCGGCTCCGATCAGGCAGATCGCGAAGACCCGCACCAGCCAGGCCGTCCACCGTGAGACGGTGTGCCGCAGCCCGAACGAGAACACCGCCAACAGGGTGCCGCTCACCACGAAGTTCGCGATCTGGAGCCACCCGCCGCGCCCGATCGAGCCCTCGCTGACGAAGTCGTGGGCCGGCTGGTAGCCGGGTTTGACCACTCCGTTGATCAGGATCACCGCGATGAACAGCACCGCGCCGACGATTCCGCAGCCGAGCAGGCCCCGAGTCCTCGTCACGGCCACAACGTAGCAACGGTGAACACGCCGGCCGGCCGGGCGTCGGGTCAGCCGCGCAGCAGCGGCAGCACCCGCCCACCGAGCAGCTCTATTCCGCGGTGCGGGGTCAAGCCGTGCGGCGTGCCGAACTCCACCCGGCTCGCCCCGGCGTCGAACACCGCGGCGGCCTGCGCGGCGACCTGTTCGGGCGTACCGGAGAACGCGAACAGGTCGAGCAGGTCGTCGCCGATCAGCGCGCCGGCCAGGTCGTCCTCGCGGCGCGTGACGTGCTGCTGGATCCGGGCCAGCAGCTCGGGGTCGACCTCGACGGTGGGGTCGAGGGCGGCGACCACGGCGAGGTACATGGCGACCTCGGTGCGGGCCACCCGTCGCGCCAGCGCACCGTCGGAGTCGACGACGGTGACCGCGCCAAGCACCACACCGGTGCCCGGTCCGGCCCCCGCCTCGTCCAGCCAGGCCCGCATCGTCTTGGCCATCGCCGGGTTCGCCGACCCGCCGACCTTGACCTCGCTGGCGAAGCGGGCGGCGGACCGGGCCGTCTGCTGCCCCCAGGTGCCGACCAGCACCGGCACGTCGGGGCGGGCCGGGGCGTACCGCAGGGCGGTGCCGGGCGCCACGGTGAACTCCCGGCCGGCGAAGCCGCCGTCGTCGCCGGCGAGCAACCGGCGGACGATCTGGACGGTCTCGGCGATGCGGCGCAGTGGCCGGGCCTGCGGCACCCCGACCTGCTGCAACCAGGTGCCCCGGGCGAGCCCGAGGTAGGCGCGGCCGTGCGAGGCCAGGTCGAGCGCGGCGACCTGCCCGGCCACCTCCACCGGGTGCAGGGTGAACGGGTTCAGGCAGGCCGCGCCGAGGCGGATCCGGCGGGTGTGCCGGGCGGCCACCAGCAGCGGGAAGATCGGCGGCTGGTACATCAGGTCACCGAAGACCGACAGCACGTCGAAGCCGTGCCGTTCGGCCAGCTCGGCAAGCTCGGCGTACTCGTCGGCGGACTTGTCCGACTGCAGGCCGATACCGACCAGACGGCTCACGTCAGCTCCTCGGTGGGGATCTGCCGCCGGCCGGTGCGTTCGATGCGCATGATGACCCGCTCGTCCGGGTCCGGGCAGGCGACGTGGCTGTCCCGGGCCATCCAGTCACCCTCGGCCAGGGCCCGCTGCTTGGCCGGCAGCAGCGGCAGGCAGGCAGCGAGGGCGTACAGGCAGAAGTGCTGGCCGGCGGGGATGCTGAGCCGGCAGGACTCGGTCAGGTCGAGGTGGTCGCCCGGCTTCATGCCGCACACCGAGCGGCCCTCGATGCGCTCCACCACGACCCGCAGGTCGTAGACGTCGGTGGTGGGCTGTTCGTCGCTCATCGCATGGCCTCCGCGTGGTGGTGCACGATCCGCCAGCCGGTGCCCGCGCGACGCAGCACGTCGGTGACCCGGAAGCAGCTGTCCGGCCGGTCGCCGCCGTGGCGGGCCCGCAGCACGTACCGGACCACGCCGGTGTCGCCCCAGCAGTCCGCGTGGAGCTGTTCCGGCGCCACGGTGAGCGGCGCCGGTCCGGCCGCCTCGGCCGCCCGCCGGTCGCGCAGCGCGTGCAGGTCGGCCAGGCCGCGGAGCAGGTGATCGGCGTCGCTCTCCCAGATGGTCAGGTCGGGGTGCAGGTGGGCGTCGAAGGCGGGCCGATCCCCGAGTGATCGGTACATGTCGCTGATCGTGGCGGTGAGTTCGTCGGTGGTCATCGGGTCACTTCCGGTCGAGGGTGGCGGTGGCGGGTCGGAACGTCTCGGCGAGGCGGTCGCGCAGCGGGTCCAGGCCCATCGGCCCGAGCGCCAGCGCGGTGTGGTGGAAGCGTTTGCGGTCGAACGCGGCACCGGCGCGCCGCTCGGCGTCCCGGCGGGTCTGCTGCCACAGCCGGGCGCCGACCTTGAACGCCAGGGCCTGCGCCGGCCAGCCGAGGTAGCGGTCGACCTCGAAGCGGGCGGTCGCGGCGTCCAGCCCGGCCACCCGGGTCAGGAGGTCCACGGCCAGCTCGGGTGTCCAGCGCCGAGCGGCGGTGAACCCGTTGCCGGCGGGGATCGGCAGGTCGAGGTGCAGGCCCAGGTCGATGACCACCCGGGCGGCCCGCCACAGCTGCCCGTCGAGCATGCCGAGCCGTTCCGCGGGGCCGGTGTAGAGGCCGAGTTCGTCGGCGAGCCGTTCGGCGTAGTGCGCCCAACCCTCGGCGTAGCCGTGCACCTGGCAGCGGGTGCGCTGCCACGGGTGCAGCTCGGCGGTGGTGAGGGTGATGGCGTGTTGCAGGTGGTGGCCGGGCAGCCCCTCGTGGCACAACGTCCCGACGTGGCGCCACACCGGCACGGTCTGCTCGCCCGGTGGCACCGACCACCAGATCCCGCCGGGGCGGGTCAGGCCCGGATCGGGCGGGGTGTAGTACATGACGCCGGCGGCGGCGGGGCTGATCCGGCACGTCACCTGCCGGGTGTCGGCCGGGATGTCGAAGTGGGTGCCGTCGAGCGCGTCGGTCAGCCGTGCGGTCCGCTCCCGCAGCCACGCCTCCAGTGCGGGGCCGACCGGCACCCGGTGCGCGGGGTCGGCGTCCAGTGCGGCCCGCGCGGTGGGCGCGTCCGGATGGCCGCAGTCGGTCGCCGCGGCGCGCAGCTCGGTGGCGGTGCGGTCCAGCTCCGCCCAGCCGTACGCGTACAGCTCGTCGAGGTCGACGGTGGCGCCGAGGAAGGCGCGGGCGGTGACCTCGTACAGCTCGCGGCCGACACCGTCGACGTCGGGGGCGGCGGGGGTCAGTTCGGCACGCAGGAAGGCGGCGAACTGCGCCGTCGCGGCGGTGGCCGACCGCGCCCCGTCGACCAGCCGGCCGGCGAGCGGCCCACCCGGGTAGCCGGCGACGACACCGCCGTAGAAGTCGGCGGTGATCCAGGCGGTGCACTGCTCGGCGACGGCCAGCACCTGCCGGCGGGCGACCAGCTGCCCGCGCTGTGCGGAGCGGCGCAGTGTCGCGGCGTACTGGTCGAGGGTGGTGGGCAGCCGGTGCAGGTGGTCGGCGACGGCGGCCCAGTCGTCGGCGGTGGAACGGGGCAGGTTGTCGAAGACCTGCCGGGCCAGGTGCACCGGGGTGGCCAGCGGGGCGAGCAGCCGGGTGGTGAAGCCGGCGTCGTGCAGCGCGACCTCACTGGCGAGCCGGTCGGCGAGGGCACCGACGAGGGCGCGTTCGGTCGGGCTGTCTGCGCTGGCCGTGGCGACGGCGGTCGCGGTGGTGCGGGCCAGCTCCGCGCGGGCGTCGAACGCCTCCGGCGACAGGTCGGCCAGCTGCGACTCGGGGGTGCGTCCGACCGCCTCGGCGGCCTCCGGGTCGAGTCCGGCCAGGGCGTGCAGGTAGTCGTCCGCCACCTGGACGATGGCGGTCATCGGGGTGTCCGGACACGGTGGTGGTCGTCGCGGTACACCACGCCGCCCTTCATCACCACGTGCAGGGTGCGCAGCGCGGAGACCGAGCGGGTCGGGTCCTCGCGCAGCACCAGCAGGTCGGCGTGCTTGCCGGCCTCGACGCTGCCGAGCGTGTCGGCCTGCCCGAGCCACTGCGCGGGGCGGATGGTGGCGGCCCGCAAGGCGTCCGCGACCGGCATCCCGGCGTCCACCATGAACTCCAGCTCGCGGACGGTGGCGGTGGTCTCGTCGTAGCCGGCGTGCGGCGGCATGTCGCTGCCCAGCGCGATCGGTACCCCGTTGCGGATGGCGTGCTGGAGGCTCTCCCAGTGCCGGGGGCCGGCGGCCAGCGCCCGGTCCATCAGCCAGCCGGGCACGCCGGAGTCGCGGAAGAACTGTTCGCAGCGGCTGACCACGATGGTGGGGACGTACCAGACACCCCGCTCGGCCATCAGCCGGGTGACCTCGTCGGTCAACTCGTAGCCGTGCTCGACGCAGTCGAGGCCGAGTTCGACCGCCCGGCGTACGGTGTCGGCCGGACCGGCGTGCGCGGTGACCTTGCGCCCCCAGTCGTGGGCGACCCGGATGACGGCGGCCATCTCGTCGTCGAGCAGCTGCGGCGTGTCGATGGCCTCGTACTGGCCGGCGATGCCGCCGGAGACACACACCTTGATCAGGTCGGCGCCGGCCCGGATCTGCGCCCGGGTGAGCCGCCGGAACCCGTCCGCGCCGTCGGCCTCCAGGGCGTCGGCCTCCCAGCCGTGGCCACCCGTGCAGCACAGGGCGTGCCCGGCGGTGAAGATCCGGGGGCCGTCCACCGCGCCACCCTCGATGCCCCGGCGCAGCGCGAAGTCGGCGTAGCGCCCCTCACCGACCAGCCGGGCGGTGGTGACACCGGCGTGCAGGGTGCGTCGCGCCGAGTCGGCCATCAGCAGCACCAGCTCGGCCAGGTTGGACCGGTGCACCGTGTCGGCCAGGTGACCGGGCAGCCCGAGCGACAGGTGCACGTGCATGTTGGTCAGGCCGGGCATGACGACGTCGCCGCCGAGGTCGACCACTGTGGCGTCGCCCGCCTCGGCGAGCACGTCGTCGACCGGGCCGACGGCGCGGATCATCCCGTCGGCGCCGACCCAGACGCCCCGGTCGGGCTGGAGCCGTTCGTCGACGCCGTCGTAGAGGGCGAGGTTGACCAGGACCTGTTCGCTGGCGGAGTGCATCACGACTTCCTCGGTGGGCGGGCACGGTGGCCGGGTTCTTCGGGTTCGGTCAGCCAGCAGGCGGCGCTGCGGCCACCCAGCTCGACGGTGGGCGGCTCGTCGCCGCAGGGGGCGAAGGCGTGCGGGCAGCGCGGCCGGAACCGGCAGCCGGTCGGCGCGTTGGCCGGGTCGGGCACCTCTCCGGCGAGGGTGGCGGGCAGCCGCGGGGCGGGCCCGATCTGCGGCACCGCGTCGATCAGCGCCCGGGTGTACGGGTGTCGGGGGTCGCGCCACAGCTCGCGGGTGGGCGCGCTCTCGACGATCCGGCCGAGGTACATCACGGCGGTGACGTCGGCGATCTCGTGCACCAGCGCGAGGTCGTGGGAGATGAACAGCATGCCCATGTCGAGGTCGCGGACCAGCCCGACGAGCAGGTTGACCACCTGGGCCTGCGACGAGGCGTCCAGCGCGGTGACCGGCTCGTCGGCGATGATCATCCGGGGCTGCGGGGCGAGCGCCCGGGCGATGGCGAGGCGCTGCCGTTGCCCGCCGGAGAACTGGTGCGGGTACCGGTCGGCGGCCGTGGCCGGCATGCCGACCCGGTCGAGCAGCTCGGGCACCCGGTCGCGGCGGGCCGCGCCGGTCACCTCCGCCGGCACGCCGTCGAGCAGTTGCGCGCCGATGGTGCGCCGGGGGTTCAGGGATGCGTACGGGTTCTGGAAGACCATCTGCAGGCCGATCTCGGTGCCCGGCCGGCGGCGCCAACCCAGCGGGGTGACCGGCTGCCCGGCGAAGCGGATCGCACCGGCGCTCGGCGCGGTCAGCCCGACCGCGACCCGGGCCAGCGACGACTTGCCGCAGCCGGACTCGCCGACCAGGCCGACGATCTGCCCGGCCGCCACGTCCAGGCTGACCCCGGCGACCGCCCGCACCCGGCCGCGTCCCCGGGGCCGGTACTCGACCTCCACGTCGCTGATCTCCAGCAGGCTCGGTTCACCCGGGACGGCACCGCGCCGCGCGCCGGCACCGTCGTCCTGGGTCTGCTGACCCGCCCACTGCCGCCCGCTCATGCGGCCACCTCCAGTTCCGGGCGCACCACACAGGCCACCGACCGATCGGTGCCGGCCGGCGTCAACGGTGGTGCGGCGGTGCCGCAGGCCGGTTCGGCGTACCCGCAGCGGGGTTGGAACGGGCAGCCCGGCGGCGCCTGGCCCGGTGCCGGCGGGCCGCCGGGAATGGGCCGCAGCGTGCCGACGGACTGGGTGCCGTGCGGCCGGGCGCCCAGCAGCGCCGCCGTGTACGGGTGGGTGGGTGCGGTGAGCAGCGCGCCGGTGGGGCCGGTCTCCACCACCCGCCCGGCGTAGAAGACGTAGCCGCGCGTGGTCAGCGCGCTGAGCACCCCGAGGTCGTGGGTGATGAACGCGACGGCCAGCCCGGTCTCGGCGCGCAGCCGGTCGAGCAGGGCGAGGATGCCGGCCTGCACGGTGACGTCGAGCGCGGTGGTCGGTTCGTCGGCGATCAGCAGCCGGGGCCGGGCGGCCAGGGCGATGGCGATGGCCGCGCGTTGCCGCATGCCGCCGGAGAACTGGTGCGGGTAGGCCCGCAGGGCACGCTCCGGATCGGGGATGCGCACCTGGTCGAGCAGTTCCACCGCCCGGCGCGTCGCCGCCCGCCGGTCCAGCCGCAGGTGCACCCGCATGTGCTCGGTGAGTTGGCGGCCGACGGTGAGCATCGGGTGCAGGGCCGCGCTGGGGTCCTGGAAGACCATGGCGATGCCCGCGCCCCGGATCCGCTGCCAGCCCCGGTTGTCCAGGCCCAGCAGGTCGGTGCCGGCGAACCGGGCCGCGCCGCTGACCCGCGCGCCGTCCGGGAGCAGACCGAGCAGGGTCTGCGCGGTGATGCTCTTGCCGCAGCCGCTCTCCCCCGCGATGCCGACGAGTTCGCCCTCGTCGACGCGCAGCGACACGTCGTGCAGGATCGGCAGCGGCCCGCGCGGGCCGGGCAGGGTGACGGCGAGGGAGTCGACGTCGAGCAGCGGCGCCATCTCAGCGTCCCTTCGCGTAGCGGGGGTCGAGCCGGTCACGCAGCGCGTCGCCGAGCACGTTGAAGGCCATCACGACGGTGAGGATGGCCAGGCCGGGAAAGACGCTGACCCACCACATCGACAGGTCCTGGGAGCCGAGGGCCACCATGGAGCCCCACTCGGCGGCCGGTGGGCGGGGCCCCAGGCCCAGGAAGGAGAGCGCGGCGAGCAGCAGCACCGCGTTGCCGAGCTCCAGGGTGGCCAGCACGATCGCCGGGCCGATGCTGTTGGGCAGCACGTCGCGGCGCAGCGCCCGGACCGGCCCGACGCCGAGCAGCCGCGCGGCGTTGAGGTAGTCGTCGCCACGCATGCTGAGCACCGCGCTGCGGATGACCCGGGCGTAGACCGGCCAGGACACGATGACCAGCGCGAGAACGGCGTTGCGGGTGTTCGGGCCGAAGGCGGCGGTCACCGCCATGGCCAGGATGATCTGCGGGAAGGCGAAGACCAGGTCGGTCAGCCGCATCAGCGCCTCGTCGGCGAACCGCCCGAGATAGCCGGCGACCAGCCCGAGCAGGCCACCGACGAGCAGGGCCAGCGAGACGATGGCCAGGGCCAGCGGGATGGACAGCCGCGCGCCGTGGAGGACCCGGCTGAGGATGTCCCGGCCCAGCGAGTCGGTGCCGAACCAGTGCGCCGCCGACGGCGGGGCATACCCGTCGGCGCTCTGCGCGAGCGGGTCGTAGGGGGCGATGAGCGGGGCGAACAGCGCCACCAGCAGCCACCCGCCGAGGATGGCCAGCGCCACCACCGCGATGGGCTGCCGCCACACAGGCCGGCTGGTCGGGCCACCGCGCAGCCGGCCGAGCCAACGACGCCGGGTCAGCGCCCGGTCCACCTTCGGGTCTCCGGCAACCGGATCGGGTGCGATCATCGTCATGACAGGCGGATCCTCGGGTCGATGAGCCCGTACAGCAGGTCGACGGTCAGGTTGACCAGGGTGTAGACCAACGCCACGAACAGGCTGACGCCGAGGATCGCGGGCAGGTCCAGGGCGGTGGCGCTGCGGTAGGCGTACTGCCCGAGGCCGGGCCAGCCGAAGATGCTCTCCACCAGCACCGTGCCGGACAGCAACGAGGCGAAGGCCAGCCCGGAGACGGTGACCACCGGGACCAGGCCGGCGCGCAGCAGGTGCCGGCGCAGCACCACCCGGGTCGGCAGACCCTTGGCGTACGCGGCCCGGATGTAGTCCTGCTGGAGCACTTCGAGCATGGCGGAGCGGACGAACCGGACCAGCAGCGCCACCGTCAGCGAGGTCAGCACCAGCACCGGCAGGGTCAGGTGCTGCGCGGCGTCCCAGGCCACGTCCCACTGCCCGGCCAGCGCCGCGTCGACGGTGTACATGCCGGTGACCGTGGGCGGTGGGCTGAACCCGGTGGAGAGCCGCCCGCCGCTGGGCGCCAGGCCGAGCTGGTAGAAGAAGACGTAGAGCACCACCAGGGAGAGCCAGAACGGCGGGGTGGAGAGGCCGAGCAGGGCACCGACCCGGACGAGCTGGTCGGTGAACCGGCCGTTGCGTACCGCCGCGAGCATGCCGATCCCGGTGCCGATCAACAGTGCCAGCACCATGGTGGGGATGGCCAGTTCCATCGTCGCCGGCACGTACCGCACCAGGTCGTCCAGGACCGCCCGGCCGGTCTGCTGGGAGGTGCCCAGGTCGCCGTGCAGCAGGTTGCCCAGGTAGTGCAGGTACTGCGCCCAGAGCGGCTGGTCCAGCCCCCACTTCTCGCGGAAGGCGGCAACCGTGGCCGGGTCGTTGAGCGCCTGGTCGGAGAGGTTGGCGGTGACCGGGTCACCGGGCACCACGTTGACCAGACCGAACGTCACCGCCGTGACGCCCAGCAGCAGCCCTGCGGTGATCGCCAGCCGCTTGGCCAGGAAGGCCAGCAGCGGATGCGCGCGTCGGGGCCGGGGCGCGGTCGTGGTGACCGCGCCCGGCTCTCCGTCGTGGAGCGTCGTCATGGTGCTCCGACTACTTGCGGCCGACCGCGGCCACGTCGACCTGCCAACCGGCGGCGGTGTAGTCCGCCCCGGTCAGGTCGGCGGTCGCCACCACCGTGGAGGAGTTGCTGGCCAGCACGATGTACGGCGAGGACTGGTTCATCAGCCGCTGCCACTGCTGCATGGCGGTGGCGCGAGCGGCCAGGTCGAGGGTCTCGGTGACCTGCTCGCCGGCGGCCACGATGGCCGGGTCGGCCCGCTCGACCGTCCAGCCGGAGCGCAGCGCGGTGGCCTGTCCGGGCGCCATGTTGTTGATCAGCGAGTCGGCGACCGGGTAGTTCAGGCTCTGCGGGGTGAAGCCCAGCGGCGACTTTCCGCCGCGCATCTCGTCCAGGAAGGTGGTCAGCGGCTGCGGGTTCAGCTCCAGCGTGATGCCGGCCTCGGCGGCGTCGCCCTGCACCTTGGTGGCCACGGTGCCGAGATCGACCCCCTTGTAGGTGATGGCCGGATAGTTGAACTTCACCGTCGGGTCGGTCAGCCCGGCCTCGGCGAGCAGCGCCTTGGCCTTCGCCACGTCCCGGGTGGACGCCTCACCGGCCGGCAGGGTGCCGGGGAAGGCGGGCGCGACCAGCCCGGCGCCGGGTGCGGCGCCCTCGCCGTACAGGGCGGCGATGCCCTGGTAGTCGATGGCGGCGCGCAGCGCCTGGTTGAACTTCGCGTTCGAGGTCACCGCCGACACTGCCGGGTCGGCGTTGAGGAAGAGGAAGTAGACGGTGTCCTGCACGCCGGAGGTGTGCAGGCTCTCCGGCAGGCCGTCGAGCAGCTTGCCGGAGATGTCCAGGGAGATCTCGGCGGTCTCGGCGCGCTGCATGGTCAGCTTCTGGGTCTGCACGTCCATGTTGCGCAGCACCACCCGGTCGAACTGCGGCTTCTCGCCCCAGTAGTTCGGGTTGGCCTCCAGCACCACCTGCGCGGACGGGTCGTACGACTTCAGCACGTACGGGCCGCTGCCGATGGAGTTGGTGTCCAGGTACTGCTGTGCGGTGTCGCCCTGCGCGGCGTCCTCGCCGTCCTTGGCGCCGTTCTCCTGGGCCACCCCGGCGTTGAGCACGCCGGTGGACGGCATCGCCAGCACGACCGGGACGTTCGGGTTGGGCGTGGCCGAGGTGACCACGACGGTGCTGTCGTCGGTCTTGCTGACGCTCAGCTCGCTGACGGTGACCGCGGGGCTGCCCTTGATGTTCTTCAGCCGGTTGAGCGAGAAGACCACGTCGTCAGCGGTGAGCGGGCTGCCGTCGGAGAAGGTCACCCCGGACCGCAGCTTGAAGGTGAAGGTCTTCGCGTCCGCGGACACCTCGTACGACTCGGCCAGCGCCGGGACCGGCGTGCCGACGTCGGAGCCCTCGAAGGTGAGCAGGGTGTCGTAGAGGGCGTGCACGGCGGTCAGCCCGGTCGCCTCGTAGACGCGGCCCGGGTCGAGGGTCTTGAGCACGAACGACGTGTTCACGGTGAGGGTCGTGGTCGCGTCACCGTTCGCGTTTCCACCGCTGCCACCGGCGGTGCAGGCGGTGGTGGAGATGATGGCCAGCGTCGCCAGAGCGAGTGCTCCGGCGCGGAGCCGGCGGGGGTACACCGACATGCTGTTCCTACCTTCGTATGGCGCGGCTCGCTGCGCGGATCCGCGGGGGCATCGACGGGTGCGTCGGTTTTCGGGGTGCCGTCGGTTTCGGGCTGCGTCGTCGCAGGGTTGGATGTAGGCCGGACTCGCGTTCGTCCGGTTCGTGCCTGGACGCGGCGTGTCTACCACTACCAAACAACACCGCCATCTTGTTTGACCACCCTAAACAGGTCCGTGTAGTTTGGTCAAACATTTTCAGCCACACTGTTTTTGGAGCGAGGACCCCCATGCTCGGTGACCGACTGCGCGACCTGCGCCAGCAGCACTCCCTCACGCTGCGGCAGCTCGCCACAGCCGCCGACGTGTCACCCGCCCTGCTCAGCCAGATCGAGAACGGCGCGACCGACCCGAGCCTGTCCACTTTGCGCAAGCTCGCCCAGGTCTTCGACACCTCCATCGCCGAACTCTTCTCCGAGCCGGAGGCGCCACCCGTACACATCAGCCGGGTCGGCGCCCGGAGCCTGCTGACCGCACCCCCGGGCCAGATCACCTACGAGCGGCTCACCCCCGGCCGGGGCGACCTGGAGGTGCTCCAGGCCGACCTCGCCCCCGGCGACGCCAGCTCGGCCGAGCCCTGGGCGCACCCCTCCACCGAGTGCGCCATCGTCGTCAGCGGTGAGGTGGTCGCCGAGATCGGCGGCGAGTCGTACACCCTCACCGCCGGCGAGGCGGTCACCTTCGACTCGCGCCTGGCCCACCTCTACCGCAACGCCAGCGACCAGCCGGCCCACCTGATCATCGCGGTCACCCCGCCCAACCCGTGACCGCGGGCCCCGGCGGCCCCCGGCACAGCGAGAGCGCCCACCCCCGGTGTGGGGGTGGGCGCTTCCCGTGCGTCCGGGTCACGGCCCGGGGTACCGACCCGCCCGCCACACCCGGCATCCCCAGGACGGCAGGGCGGTCAGACGAAGAAGCCGGCGCGCAGGTTGATGCCGTGCTCCAGCCACGCCTTGAGGCAGCAGAGCATGTTGGTCCAGCCCTCGCAGTTGCCGTACGACGCGCGCTGGCCCTCCGGGGTGGGGCGCCAGCCCTCCTCGGCGATGGTGACCAGGGTGCGGTCCTCACCCAACGCCTCGAACTCCATGGTGACGGTCGTCGAGTAGGCCGCGCCCGCTTCCGGCGCGTCCGCCGTGGACTGCGCGCCGTCGGCCGCCTCCCAGCGCAGCACGATCCGCCGATCCTGCTCGACCTCGACCACCTCGACCGGGAACGCCCCCGGGAAGTCGGCGAAGTCCCAGGTGACGGTGGCGCCGGTGACCATCCGGCCCTTCGCCCCGCCGGTGGTGAAGTACCGCGAGAGCTGGTCCGGGTCGACCACCGCCTCGAACACCTCGCGCACCGGACGGCCGACCCGCCCGGCGATCTTGAAACGCAGCTCCATGGTGATCTCCCCTCGCCGACATGTTGTATCTTTATAACATGTCGTCCCGTCGTGGTCAGCCGCCCGAACCAGATCCGGTCGACGAGGACGGCGTCTTCAAGGCGCTGGCGTCGCCGACCCGGCGGCGCATCCTCGACCTACTGAAGGACCACGCCCGCACCACGGGAGACCTCTGCGAACTGATCCCCGAGCTGGACCGGTGCACGGTGATGCAGCACCTGCGGGTGCTCGAAGCCGCCGGCCTGGTCATCGCGCAACGCAAGGGCCGCGAGCGGTGGAACCACCTCGACCCGCTGCCGATCAAGCACATCCACGACCGCTGGATCGGCGAGTACGCCAGCGCCGCGGTGGGCCTGCTCGCCACCCTCAAGACCGAACTCGAAGGTCGGCCGCCCGAGCAGGAGGACGGCGGCGCACCGCACCCGCGATGACAGTTCAGCGTTTTGTTTATTCAGTATGTGCTGTACCGTCTGCCTCCGTGGAGGCACTGACGCATGGCAACGTCCTGGCCCGTTTTGGACACGCCCTGTCCGACCCGGTCCGGGCCCGCCTGCTGCTCGCCCTGCGCGAGAGTCCCGGCTACCCCGCCGAACTGGCCGACCTGCTGGGCACCAGCCGGCAGAACCTCTCCAACCACCTGGGCTGCCTGCGCGGCTGCGGCCTGGTCGTGACGGTTCCCGAAGGCCGCCGCTCCCGCTACGAGCTGGCCGACCCCCGGCTCGCCCACGCGCTCGGGGACCTGATCGACCTCGTCCTGGCCGTCGACCCGGCAGCCTGCCCGGCAGCCGACACCGACGACTGCTGCTGATGGGCACGCCGCTGCCGCTGGCCCCGAGCCTCCCGGCCGACACCGCCGACGCCCGGCGGGTGGTGCTCACCCGCCGGATCCGCTGGTTCGTCGCCGCCACCATCACCTACAACGTGGCCGAGGCCGTCGTCGCCATCACCGCCGGCACGATCGCGTCGTCCACGGCACTGATCGGCTTCGGCCTCGACTCGATCGTCGAGGTCTGCTCCGCCACGGCCGTCGCCTGGCAGTTCAGCGGCGCCGACCACGAACGCCGCGAACGCGCCGCCCTCCGGGTCATCGCCATCTCGTTCTTCGCGCTCGCCGCGTACGTCGGCGTCGAGTCGGTACGCGCGCTGCTCGGCGCGGATCGGGCGGACCACTCCACCGTCGGACTCGTCCTCGCGGCACTGTCACTGGCGATCATGCCGATCCTGTCCGCCGCACAACGCCGGGCTGGCCGGGAACTCGGCTCGGCCTCCGCCGTCGCGGACTCCAAACAGACGCTGCTCTGCACGTACCTGTCCGCGGTACTGCTTGTCGGCCTGGCGGCCAACTCGCTCTTCGGCTGGTGGTGGGCCGACCCGGCAGCCGCCCTCGTCATCGCCGCCGTCGCCGTGAAGGAAGGCCGAGACGCCTGGCGAGGCGACGCCTGCTGCGCCCCCACCACCATCGATCCCGCTCGCCCGCCCGGCGGATGCGCCGCTGGCTGCCGGTGCTCCGGTACCTGCGCGAACTGACGGGGCACGACGGCCGAGACCCGAGCGCCCGCACCGGCCGGAGCGGCGGCCGGGCTCGTCGTCGCGGTGCCCAGCTACTACCTCGCGGCGGCGCTCATCCAGGGTGACGAACCGGCCGTGCTGTGGGCACCGACGTCACTGCTCTGGATGCTCTTCGGCGTCCTCGCCGGGGTGGTCTTCGGCATCGGCGGGACGTGGGCGCGCGGCCCGGGTGGCGGCGGCTCGTCGCACCCGCGCTGCCGGGCGGGGTGCTCCTCGCCGAGGCGGGGCTGGAGGTTCGCCGGATCGGTGACCCGAACTACGGGATCGATCCACTGTGGGACGCCCTGCTGAAGATCGCCCTCGGGGTGCTGGTCGTCGTCGTGTCCGCCCGCACGCACCGGCAGCGGATGCTCGCCCTGGCCGTGGCGCTGCCCCTGGCACTCGCCGGACTCGGCGCGTTCCTGCTGGCCGGCTTCCGCTGACCGTCGAGAGGTCGACATCGGGCGGGCATCCGGACCCGCATCCGCGCCGCCGCTCGGCGCCGCTCAGTCACAGTCGGTTTTTTACAGCTACTTTGCCGGCATCTTTCATTCGCAGATTCAAGTGTTGCGCTTCCGTGTCGTCCGCTGGCATGATGTCCGCCAATTCCTCCTACCCCGAAGGGGTGGCCGGCATGGCGCTCACTCGCCGCACCGTGATCGGCTCCATCGCGGCAGGTTCCGCGCTCGCCGCCGTCGGCGACGCGCCAACCACCGCCCGCCCCGCCCGCGCGGCCGGCCCGCCCGGCGACGTGGTCGGCAAGGTCACCGTCGGCTACCAGGGTTGGTTCGCCTGTCCCGGCGACGGCGCACCGATCGGCGGCTGGTGGCACTGGAGCCGGGACCGCTTCCAGCCGCCGTCGCCGACCAACACCACGATCGTGTCCTGGCCGGACACCCGGGAGTACGCGCACAGCTACCCCACCGCGTACCCGAGTCTCGGCAACGGCCAGCCCGCGACACTGTTCTCGTCCTACGACCAGCAGACGGTGGACACCCACTTCCGCTGGATGCAGGAGTACGGCTGCGACACCGCCGCGTTGCAGCGGTTCAACCCGTTCGGCGACGAGGGGCCGACCCGCGACGCGATGGCGGTGAAGGTCCGCGGCGCGGCCGAACGGTTCGGCCGCAAGTTCTACATCATGTACGACGTCACCGGCTGGACCTCGATGCAGTCGCAGCTCAAGCAGGACTGGACGACGAAGATGTCGGCGTACACCGCCTCGGCGGCGTACGCCCGGCAGAGCGGCAAGCCGGTCGTCTGCATCTGGGGGTTCGGCTTCGACGACCCCGGCCGGCCGTTCACACCGGCACCCTGCCTCGACGTGATCGACTGGTTCAAGGCGCAGGGTTGCTACGTGATCGGCGGCGTGCCCACGTACTGGCGGCAGGGCGTCAACGACTCGCGGCCCGGCTTCACCGAGGTCTACCACGCCTTCGACATGCTCTCGCCGTGGATGGTCGGACGCACCGGCACCCTCGCCGGTCTGGACGACTTCCACGCCAACGTCAACGTCCCCGACCTGGCCGACTGCGTCGCGCACGGCATCGACTACCAGCCCTGCGTGATGCCGGGCGACCTGTCCGCCGGGCACCGCCGGCACGGCGACTTCTACTGGCGGCACCTCTACAACATGGTCCGGCTCGGTGCCCAGGGTCTCTACGTGTCGATGTTCGACGAGTACAACGAGGGCAACCAGATCGCCAAGACCAGCGAGACGCAGGCGAGCACGCCGGCCGGGGTCGGTATCCGCGCGCTCGACGAGGACGGCACCCGCTGCTCCGCCGACTACTACCTCCGGATCACCGCCGACGGCGGCCGGATGCTCAAGGGCCAACTCCCCCTCACCCCGGTCCGGCCGACCGCGCCGGTCACCGACGGCGGACCGCCGCCCACCGGCGACCTGGCCGCCGGCCGGCCGGCCACCGCCAGCAGCCAGCACGGACCGTTCACCGCCGGCAACGCGGTGGACGGCGACCGGAACAGCTACTGGGAGGGCAGCAACAACGCGTTCCCGCAGTGGTGGCAGGTGGATCTCGGCGCCGCGTACCCGGTGAACCGGCTCGTCCTCGCCCTGCCGTCCGGGTGGGAAGCCCGCACCCAGACCCTGTCGGTGCAGGGCAGCACCGACGGCGCCACGTTCACCACGCTGGCCGCGGCGGCCGGCATCCGGTTCGACCCGACGACCGGCAACACCGCCACGGTCACCACGCCGGCCACGACCGTCCGCCACGTCCGGGTCACCGTCGCCGGCAACACCGCCTGGCCCGCAGCCCAGCTGGCCCGGGTCGAGGTGTACGGGACCGGCGACGCACCGCCGTCCCCGACAGATCTGGCGGGCGGGCGGCCCACCGCCGCGAGCAGCCACGTCCAGGCCTACGGCAGCGGCAGCGTCGTCGACGGCAACCCGGACAGCTACTGGGAGAGCGCCAACAACGCCTTCCCCCAGTGGGTGCAGGTCGACCTCGGCGCCCTCACCGCGGTCGGTCGGGTGACACTGCGCCTGCCACCGTCGCCGGCCTGGCAGGCCCGCACCCAGACGCTCGCCGTGCAGGGCAGCTCCGACGGCGCGGCCTGGACCACGCTCGTCGCCGCCGAAGGCCGGGTCTTCGACCCGGCGACCGGCAACCGGGTGACCTCGACCTTCACCGCCGCCCCGACCCGGTACGTCCGAATCCGGTTCACCGGCAACACCGGTTGGCCCGCCGGCCAGCTCTCCCAGCTGGAGATCTACCCCGCCTGAACCCGGCCCGCCGGCCGCGGTCGCCCCACCGACGTCACCGATGTGGAGATGAGTCCCGATGCACCGGAGCAGCCACACACCACGCCGTCACCGGCGCCGAGCCGCGGTCGCCGCCGCGACGGCGTTGGCCACCACGCTCGGCATCCTGGCCGGCGCACCGGCCGGCGCGGCCACCGGCGCTCCCGGCCGGCCGGGACCGGAGGCGCCGCCCGGTGGTGACCCGGGCCGCCCTCGATCCGGCGCTGGTCGCCGGCCGCGGCGCCCGGGTCGCCTTCCGGGAACAGGAGGCGGAGAACGCGGTGACCAGCGGCGAGGTGATCGGCCCCGACCGCACGGCGTACACGCTGCCGTCGGAGGCCTCCGGCCGGCGGGCGGTGAAGCTGCGGCCCGGCCAGCACGTCGAGTTCACCCTGCCGGCGGCGGCCAACGCGATCACCGTGCGCTACAGCATTCCGGACGCGCCCACCGGCGGCGGCATCACCGCGCCGCTGGACGTCTCGGCCAACGGCAAGCGCCTCCGCACGATGACGCTGACCTCCCAGTACGCCTGGCTCTACAACCAGTACCCGTTCACCAACGACCCGGACGCCGACCTGCTGCACCCGGACTGGTGGATCACCGAGTGCTCCTGCGTCCCGGCGCAGACCACGCCGTACCCGAGCATCACCAAACCGTTCCGGCCCAGCCACTTCTACGACGAGCAGCGGCTGAGGCTGGGGCGCACCTACCGGGCCGGCGACCGGATCCGGCTGACCGTGCCGGCCGGCAGCAACGCCGCCTGGACGGTCATCGACCTGCTCGACTCCGAACTGGTCGGGCCGCCGCGGGTGCGGCTGCGCGCCGCCAACGTGCTGGCCTTCGGCGCCGACCCCACCGGCCGCCGCGACGCGGCTCCCGCCATCGAGCGGGCGATCGCCCACGCCAAGCGCAAGAAGCTGCCGGTCTACCTGCCGCCGGGCACCTACCAGGTCAACCGGCACATCATCGTCGACGACGTGACGATCGAGGGTGCCGGCAACTGGTACACGATCATCCGGGGCCGCGAGGTCGCCCTGCCCACGCCCGCACCGGACGGCTCGGTGCACACCGGCGTCGGCTTCTACGGCCGGGACGCCGCCGACGGCGGCAGCCACAACGTCCACCTCTCCGGCTTCGCCATCGCCGGGGACGTCCGGGAACGCATCGACACCGACCAGGTCAACGGGATCGGCGGGGCGCTCAACGACTCCACCATCGACGGGCTGCACATCCGGCACACCAAGGTCGGCATCTGGCTCGACGGCCCGATGCGCAACGTGCGGATCACCGACAACATCATCGTCGACCAGATCGCGGACGCACTGAACTTCCACACCGGCGTCACGGACTCGCTGGTGGCCAACAACTTCGTCCGCAACACCGGCGACGACGGGCTGGCCATGTGGTCGGAAGCCACCGCCAACGCCCGCAACACCTTCGACCACAACACGGTGCAGTCGCCGGTGCTCGCCAACGGCATCGCGATCTACGGCGGGAGGGACAACACCGTCTCGAACAACCTGATCGCCGACCCGGTCCGCGAGGGCAGCGCCATCCAGATCGGCTCCCGGTTCGGCGCGGAACCGTTCACCGGGCACCTGCGGATCACCAGCAACACCACCGCCCGCGCCGGCACGTACGAGCTGAACTGGAACATCGGCCTCGGCGCGATCTGGTTCTACGCCCTGGACCGCAGCATCGACGCCCGGATCGAGGTGACCGGTGACGCCTACCTGGACAACACATACAACGCGATCATGCTGGTCAGCGAGTGGGCGGTGAAGGACCTGTACTCGATCAGCAACGTGCATTTCCGGAACATCCGGGTCGACGGCACCGGCACCTCCGTGGTGAGCGCCCGCACCGCCGGATCCGCGTCCTTCCAGAACGTCGACGCCCGCCACGTCGGCGCGGTCGGGGTGAACAACTGCGGCTCGTTCGGCTTCACCCCGGCCGGCTCGGAGTTCGGCCTCACCGACCGCGGCGGCAACGACGGTGGCTGGCTCGCCGACTGGCAGCTGCCGAACACCGTCACCTGCGACGACCGGCCGCCGGTCGTACCGCCGCCGCCGCCGGCCCGCTGGTGACCGCGACGTTCACCGATGTGCCGTACGGTGGAACGATGACGGACATCGTGGCCCCGATCCGCCGGGTGTGCCTGGGCCTTCCCGAGGTGAGTGAGCGCCTCAGCCACGGCACCCCCGCCTGGTTCATCCGGGGGAAGAAGTCGTTCGCGCAGGTCTGGCCCGACGGCCACCACCAGAACGAGTTCCCCCACCTGTGGTGCGCCGCACCGCCCGGCTCGGCCGCCGAGCTGATGGCGGCGAGTCCGGAGACGTACTTCCGGCCGCCCTACGTGGGGCATCGGGGCTGGGTCGGCGTACGCCTGGACACCGGCATCGACGAGGCCGAGCTCGCCGAGGTCATCGAGGACGGCTATCGGGTGGTGGCGCCGGCGACGCTGCTCGCCCGGCTCGACGCGAACTCGCCGGGGCGGTGACCGGCGGCGGGCCCGACCGGAAGGTCGGGCCCGCCGCCGGGTGTCAACCCGTCACTGGAAGGACACGTCGTCGAGGTAGAAGCTGTCGGTGCCGGCCGCCGTCTCGACGTAGAGGCGGGCGTTGGACAACGTGCCACTCCACGACACCGTCGCCGTGCCGGTGAGCTGGGTCCAGCCGTTCGCGTTCGCCGTCACCGACGGTGCCAGTTGGAGGTAGCTGGTGGTGCCGTCGGCGGTGACCGCCAGGGTCGGCCGCACCGAGGGGGTGCCGTTCTGCGACCGCACCCAGAGCGTCGTGGTGTACGTCCGGCCGCTGGTCAGCACCGAGGTCACGTCCTGGCTGGGCCCGTTCCACGACCCCGTCCGCCCGGTGTGCAGCAGCGAGCGTGAGCCGCTGCGTACGACGTTGGTGTCGGCGGTCAGCGTGCCACTGCCGAACACCGACCACCCGGTCGTGCCGCTCTCCATGGTGCCGTTGGTCACCAGGTTCCCACCGGCGCCGCCGGTGAACCGCCAATTGTTGACGTTGAACAGGTAGCCGCTGCCGCCGGTGAAGCGCAGGTGGAGATCGCGGGTGCCGGTGGCGCCGCTGACGTTGCAGTTCGTGTCGGTCCAGTTCTGCCAGCCGCCGGTGCCGGCCACGACGCAGGTGCCGACCAGCGGACCGGAGGTGCTGTCCAGGCGGAGCTCGATGGTGCCGCCGCTGGTGCCCGAGGCGACCCGGGCGGTGAAGGACGAGGCGCCGGTGCCGAACGCGGCCCCCTTGACCCGGATCCAGTCGCCGTTCTCGATCCAGCCGACGTTCATCCCGCCCTCGCTGGACGGTTCGGTCTCGATGCCGCTGGCCCGGTCGATGGTCTCGGCCTCCTGGGTGGCGTACGGGTTGAGGGTGCCGACCTGGGGTGGGCCGGCGGTCGTCATGTTCATCGTCGGGATCGATCCGTCGGCGTTGTAGGAGAACCGTTCCACCGCTACCGACCGGGTGTAGCCACCGCCGCCGGGCAGCGCTCCGTTGTGGTAGAAGAAGTACGAGTTTCCGGCGAAGTCGATGACGCCGGGGTGGTTGGTGAAGCTGCCTCCCTGCCGGGGCATGACCGTTCCGCGATAGGTCCACGGCCCGGTCGGGCCGGGTGCCGTGGAGTAGCCGATGAACTCCGAGCAGCACTCCGCGGCGAAGACGTTGTAGTAGACGCCGTCGCGCTTGTAGACCCACGGCCCCTCCTCGTAGAGGGTCGGCCGGCTGGAGTTCCCGGTGCGGGTGCCGAACCCGGCCGTGGTCAGCGGGATCTGCGTCAGCCCGCCGGAGTAGGAGATCATGTCGGCGTTCAACCGTACGTACCACAGATTCGGGTTACCCCAGTACAGATAGGCTTGGCCGTTGTCGTCGATGAAGGCGTGCGGATCGATCTCACCGTTGCCCAGCAGGGGCCGACCGAGGGCGTCCCGGAACGGCCCGGTCGGGGAGTTGGACACCCCGACGCCGATCACCATCTGCCCGTTCGATCGCTGCCGCACCGGCACGTACCAGTAGAACTGGCCGTTGCGTTCGACGACATGGCCGGCCCAGGCGTTCGCGTCGGCCCAGCTGAACGTGCCGAGGTTCATCGGTACGCCGTGATCGGTCCAGTTCACCATGTCCGCCGACGAGAAGACCCGCCACTCGTTCATGGTGAAGTACGTCGACCCGTCCTCGTCCCGGCCGGTGTACATGTAGACCCGGCCGTTGTGCACCAGCGGGGCCGGGTCGGCCGTGTAGACGTGTTGGACGATGGGGTTGTCCGCCTTCGCCGGGGCGGCGAAGAACGTCGCCAGCATCAGCGGAACCATCAACCAGGCGACCGGGCGCCTGGATCTGACGCTGCTCAGCAGCGAGGACATGAATTTCACTGTGGACTCCTGGGTGGTGGTGCGCTCGCGGGACGCGGCCGGCGGACGGCAGCAGGAGAACGGCTCGGCGTACCGACTTCGGCGGCGTGCGGAGGCCCGATGCCCGGCGGCGCGAGGGCAGGCGATGTTAGCGCCAACATCACCTGATCGGCGGTCTCACCAGTGCTGGTGTGTGTCTCGCGGGGCCGGCAGCCCGGGGGTGGGACGAACACCCGCCGGCACCGAGGAAAAGCTAACATGTGAGCGATCACATAGACAAGGACGACTCGGTCGGCCATCCCGTACCCGATCATCGCGGACCTCGGGATGCGGCGCGGCCGTGCCCGTTCGCGAGACTTCGATGCACTCGAATATTGCAGGATCGTTTCGATACGTCGTAAGCTGCCGTGGGAGCGCTCCCGGTCGTCCCGTCCGATGTCACCGGAGTGCCGTACCACCACCCACCACGACGCAGATTGCGACGGTCCACCATGAAGCATCCTCCGCGCCGCCTGCGGCGCCTGCTGATCGCAGCCGGCGCCGTCGGTGCGTTGACCCTCGGCGTGCTGACCGCCCTGCCCACCACGAACGCGATGGCCGCGACCGGCTGCTCGGTGACCTACACGACGAACAGCTGGTCCGGCGGGTTCACCGCGAGTGTCACCATCACCAACGTCGGCGACGCGCTCAACGGCTGGACGCTCGGGTTCACCTTCCCCGACAGCGGCCAACGACTCACCCAGGGCTGGTCGGCCACGTGGAGCCAGAGCGGTGCGTCCGTCACCGCGCGGAACATGAGTTGGAACGGCTCACTGGCCACCGGCGCCAGCACCAACATCGGCTTCAACGGCAGCTTCACCGGCGCCAACCCGTCGCCGACCTCGTTCAGCCTCAACGGTACGGTCTGCACCGGATCGACCTCGCCGACCACTCCACCGCCCACCACACCCCCGCCCACCACACCCCCGCCGACGACCCCGCCGCCCACCGGGCAGACCCCGGTTGCCGTCAACGGCCAGCTGCGGGTCTGCGGGGTCAACCTCTGCAACCAGTACGGCCGGCCGATCCAGCTGCGCGGCATGAGCACCCACGGCATCCAGTGGTTCGGCCAGTGCTACAACGACGCGTCCCTCGACGCCCTCGCCACCGACTGGCGCTCCGACCTGTTCCGGATCGCGATGTACGTCCAGGAGGAGGGCTACGAGACCGACCCGACCGGCTTCACCAACCGGGTCAACACCCTGGTCGAGGAGGCCACCGAGCGGGGGATGTACGCGATGATCGACTTCCACACCCTCACGCCGGGCGACCCGATGCACAACCTCCAACGAGCCAGGACGTTCTTCGCCGCCGTCTCCGCCCGGCACGCCGCGAAGAACAACGTGATCTACGAAATCACCAACGAGCCCAACGGGGTCAGCTGGTCGACCATCAAGAACTACGCCGAGCAGGTCATCCCCGTCATCCGGGCCAACGACCCGGACGCGGTGATCGTCGTGGGTACCCGGGCCTGGTCCTCGCTGGGGGTCTCCGAGGGCGCCAACCACACCGAGATCGCGAACGATCCGGTGAACGCCAGCAACATCATGTACGCGTTCCACTTCTACGCGGCGTCGCACAAGGACAACTACCGCGCCGAGGTGGAGCGGGCCGCCGCCCGGCTGCCACTGTTCGTCACCGAGTTCGGCACCGTGGACTACACCGGTGACGGTGCCGCCGACCTGACCAGCAGCGGCCAGTGGCTGGATCTGCTGGACCGGCTGAAGATCGGCTACGCGAACTGGACGTTCTCCGACAAGGCCGAGGGCAGCGCGGCGTTGCGGCCCGGCACCTGCAACGGCAGCAACTACACCGGCACGTCCGTGCTGACCACCTCCGGTGCCTTCATGCGTGAGCGCATCCGCACGCCGGACAACTTCCCGACCAGCTGATCCGAGCGCACCACCACCCTGCGGCCTCGGCGGGACACCGCCGGGGCCGCGGTGCGCGCACCGCGGGTCGCCGCGAGAGATCAGCACCGCGACAGGAGGTCACGGTCACCTCGGCACGCGCTGTCGGGCTGAACCGTTCGCGCTATCACCGGCCGGAGCGCCAGCAGCGGTGATCCGTCTGCGCGGTCAGCTCGACAGGCGACGCCGGCAGCGACACACCGCGCAGCCACTCAACCGGGCATCGGGCCGATCAGCGAGTCGGCGGGGCCGGTGGAACCCGCCGGATACTCCTGCAACGGCACCGTGCCGCCCTTCCAGGCGGTCAGCACCGGATCGACGATGCGCCAGCACTCCTCGGCGACGTCGCTGCGTACCGACAGGGTCGGATCACCCTCGAGGGCTCCGCGCAGCACCTCACCGTACGCCGGCAGGTCACCGGGACCGAAGCTCGCCGCCAGGTTGACCTGTTCCAGCTCGAACGGGTTACCGGGACCGTTGATGTTGAGGTCCAGGCAGAGCCGGTCCGGACCGAAGCCGATCCGGAGCCGGTCGGGACGCTCGTAGCCGGTCAGGCCATCGGGCACCCGGGCCGGCTGCTTGAAGGTGATGATCGCCTCCTTGCGGGCCTGCGCCATCGCCTTGCCGGAACGCAGCCGGAACGGCACTCCCGCCCAGCGCCAGTTGTCCACGGTGACCGCGATCTCGGCCAGCGTCTCCGTTCCCCGGGCCGGGTCTACGCCCGACTCGTCGACGTAACTCGGCAACCGGCGCCCGCCGACCTCGCCCGCGCCGTAGCGGGCCCGGCGGCTGGCGACGACCGGATCGTCGTGCCACAGGCCGGTGGCCCGCAGCACCTGCGCCGCACGCCCCCGCAGTTCCAGGGCCTGCAGGGTCGGCGGCGGGTCCATCGCGAGCAGTGCCAGCACCTGGAGCAGGTGACTCTGCACCATGTCCACCAACGCGCCGGCACCGTCGTAGTAGCCGGCCCGCCCCTCCAGGCCGAGAGTCTCGTCGAAGACGATGTCCACGCAGGCCACGTGTGCGGAGTTGAGCAGCGGCTCGAAGATCCGGTTGGCGAACCGCAGGCCGAGCAGGTTCAGCACCGTCGACTTGCCGAGGAAGTGGTCGATGCGGTGAACCTGGTCCTCCGGCACGATCGTGTCCAGCAGCTCGTTGAGTGAACGGGCCGAGATCCGGTCGACGCCGAACGGCTTCTCCAGCATCAGCCGAGTGCCGGGCGGCACTCCGATGCGGGCCAGCGCGGCGGCCGACCGGGCGGTCACCAGCGGCGGCAGGGCGAAGAAGATCACCAACGGCCCGGCGCACTCCCGCAGCAGCCGCCGCAGGTCCTCCTCGCGCGTCACGTCGGCGGACACGTACCGCGTCTCACGTACCAGCTCGGACTCCGCGGGGCCGTCCGCGCCGACCGTGGCGAAGGAGTCGGCCACCCGGCGGCGCCACCGCTCGTCGTCCCAGTCGTCCATGCCGCTGCCGAGCAGCCGCAGCCCGGGGACGGCCCCGCTGGCCACCAGCCGGCCCAGCCCGGGCAGCAGCAGCCGTCCGGTCAGGTCGCCACTGGCACCGAGCACCAGCAACGTCTGCCGTACCCCCGTGGCGGCGGCGGGATTTCCGGAGTCGGTCGCGCGGGCACTCGGGCTTGACGTCGTCATGCCACCACCTTGCCCTGTCCCGGCGACGGGCCGGCAGCGGACCCCTCGAAACGACCGCCGTGCGCGCACCGCTCCGGTGCCCGCGCGGATGGTGACAGTCGTGGGCGTCGGGCTGGCGCGGCGATCTTCGTGTGGCAGGCTGGTCTCACCGCCGGCCGGACGACGCCGGCGGCGTGCCGACCCTGCGAGGAGACGATCGATCCGATGGCTGCGGACGTCACCACCACCGACGAGTGGCAGGCCCTGCGCAAGCACGCCGACGAGATCCGCGGGACCCGCCTGCGGGACCTCTTCGCCACCGACCGCGACCGGGGCGAACGGTTGACCGTCGAGGTGGCCGACCTCTACGTCGACTACAGCAAGAACCTGGTCACCGACGAGACGCTGCGGTTGCTGACCGCCCTGGCCGAACGGGTCGGGCTCGCCGAGCGGATCGCCGACATGTTCTCCGGCGCCCACATCAACGGCACCGAGGACCGGGCCGTGCTGCACACCGCGCTGCGGCTGCCCCGCGGGGCCACCCTCACCGTCGACGGGCAGGACGTGGCCGCCGACGTGCACGCCGTGCGGGAGCGGATGGCCGGGTTCGCCGAGAAGGTGCGCTCGGGGCAGTGGCGCGGGCACACCGGCGAACGGATCCGCACCGTGGTCAACATCGGCATCGGCGGCTCCGACCTCGGGCCGGTGATGGCGTACGAGGCGCTGAAGGCGTACCGCGACGGCGGGATCAGCTGCCGCTTCGTGTCGAACATCGACCCGACCGACATCCACGACACCACCGCCGACCTGGACCCGGCCAGCACCCTGTTCGTCGTGGTGTCGAAGACCTTCTCCACCCAGGAGACCCTGGCCAACGCCCATCAGGCCCGCCGCTGGCTGCTGTCCGGGCTCGGCGCGGACGCCGACGCGGTGGCCCGACACTTCGTCGCGGTCAGCACAAACGCTCAGCGGGTGCGCGACTTCGGCATCGACCCGGCGAACATGTTCGGCTTCTGGGACTGGGTCGGCGGCCGGTACTCCCTACCCTCGGCGGTCGGCCTGTCGGTGCTGCTGTCCATCGGACCGGCGCGGTTCGACGAGTTGCTCGGCGGCTACCACGCCGTGGACGAGCACTTCCGCACCGCGCCGCCGGCCCGCAACGCGCCGGTGCTGCTCGGGCTGCTCAACGTCTGGTACGTCAACTTCCTCGGCGCGCAGACCCACGCGGTGCTGCCGTACTCGCAGTACCTGCACCGGTTCCCGGCCTACCTCCAGCAGCTGACCATGGAGAGCAACGGCAAGTCGGTACGCACCGACGGCCGGCCGGTGTCGTACGACACCGGGGAGATCTTCTGGGGCGAGCCCGGCACCAACGGCCAGCACGCGTTCTACCAGCTGCTGCACCAGGGCACCCGGCTGGTGCCGGCGGACTTCATCGGGTTCAGCGAACCCAACCACGACATCGGCGAGATGCACGACCTGTTCATGTCGAACTTCTTCGCGCAGACGGCGGCGCTTGCCTTCGGCCGTACCGCCGAGCAGGTCGCGGCCGAGGGCACCCCGGCGGAACTCGTGCCGCACCGGGTGATGGCCGGCAACCACCCGACCACGTCGATCGTGGCCGACCGCCTCACTCCGGCGACCCTCGGGCAGTTGGTCGCCCTCTACGAGCACATCGTCCTCACCGAGGGCGTGATCTGGGACATCAACCCGTTCGACCAGTGGGGCGTCGAGCTGGGCAAGGTGATGGCCAACCAGCTCGCCCCGCTGCTCACCGGCGACCGGGCGCAGCTCGACGACCTCGACTCCTCCACCGCCACCCTGATCGGCCGCTACCGCGCCCAGCGACGGCGGGACTGAGATGTTGATCAAGAAGTGGGTCAGGACTGCCGGGTCAGGCCGACGATGGCCGCCAGTCGCGCCACGTCGGCCGCTGCCGGCCCGCACTGGATGATCTCGGCGAGGAGGGTACGGGCGACCGGGCGGCTGCGGACCTCGGCGGGGGCGATGCGGTCGCTGTCGAGCAGCGCGTGCCCGGCTTTGGTGGAGTCGCCGGTGAGAGGTCATTGTGCGCTGGTCCTGCCTGAGCGAGCGGTGATCAACCAAAGTCCGGTCGCCAGCCGATAACCGGTGCCGGCCGTGCGGAACCGTTCGAGCAGGCGGCCCAACCCGGCCCGGGCCTGCTCCTGGGTGGTGGGTTCGGCGTCCCGATAGGCCGCGCCGGCAGGGCCCATCTCGATGGGCCATTCGGTGACCACCGCCGGGTCGTCCGGGGCGTCGAGCGTGACGTCGTACGGGTGGATGCCGATGTCGGTGAAACCGGCGGCGGTGAGCAGGCGGGCCGCCCGGGCCGGATCGGCGAATGCGAAGGGGCCTGGCTCATCGCCGACCGGCAACGGCGGCAACGGTCCCAGGTGGGAACCTTGAGGACCGCCGCCGCGGCATGGCGATGTTCGCCGCCGATCTGACGGCCACCGGCGAGGTTCGGGTGAGTCAGGAACGGGCCGCCGATGTGCTGTGGCTCGCGCAGGATGTCCGCAACTACGACTGGCTGGTGCACGAGCGCGCGTGGCCGGTCGAGCAGTTCGAGCGGTGGTTCGTGGACAGCGTCGCCACCGTGCTCGGTGCGCCCGACTGACCACGCCTCCGTGCCCCGACTCGGATTGCGCAGACCAGCGCCCAAGCGGTCCTGACAACCACTTGCGGCCATGTATTGGATCGGCGACGGCCTTGATTGCCGAGACAGGGAATCGGTGCGCCGGAGCAATTCCTTGGCTACCTGGTCTGCCGGCGCCGGATGTCAGCGGAACGGCAGTTGTTGCCATCGCCGTGCCCAACAGGAGCACTGAAGTGATCTTCGGTGTCATGGTGCCGGCCCCGCTCGAAGGGTTCGAGTACATCCACGACCTCCGCGATCAAGGCGATCTGATCGGTGCGTCGATCATGCAGTTGTGGTCGCCGTTTTGCCCTGCTCCACCCCCTCTGTCAGGTGCCACAACTGCATGATCAGCGGGAGTGGGTGGGGCCGGCAGGCGATCTGTCATGCAACTGTCATCCAACCGTGCGGTCGACTCCAAGGTCGTTGCGCAAGGTAATGGTCGATCGGGACGGCGCGTCGGATCACCGGCGTCGACGACGACGAAGGAGACCGCTGTGGTGATGCCGTGGCCCTGGCCGATGCCTGACGACCACTCCTTCCGCGCGGTCTGGGACGAGCCACAGAACCACGACGAGGATGTCCGCCTCGCCGCCCTGGTCGCCCAGCGGCTCAGCGCCGACTGGACGACCCGCCGGCAACAGATCACGGTGATGGTGCAGAACCGGGTCGTGATCCTCACCGGCCTGGTCGGCAGCGCCGAGACCCGCCGCGCAGCCGCCGAGTTGGCCTGGGACGTCGCGGGCGTGGCGGACGTCTGCAACGCACTGCGGCTCGCCGGGCCCCGGCGCGGTCGCCGCTGAACTCCGGCCCGTCCGCAGCGCCTGGCACCGGCGTTGCGGACGGGCCGGACGCGACTTCCCGGCCGGCCGGCGCAGGCTCGGATCGCCGCGCGGGTCTGCGGTGCGGGCAGAGCGGACAGCGGTGTGCCGGCGCAGCACCGGGTCAGTTGCGGGCGCTCTCCGTGGCCGCGACGGCGGGGCGACCTTCGAGTCGCGCGAGCGCGGCGGCGTGGCTGTCCTCGACGGGGAACACCTCGTCGAGGCGGGTGACCCGCAGGACCTGACGGATCAGCGGCGAGGTCGCCACCACGCAGAGCAGCGCGCCACGCTCGACGGCGCCGCGATGCGCGCGGGCGAGCAGCCCCAGGGCGGTGGAGTCGACCAGGTCCGTCCGCGCGAGGTCCACCAGGACATGCCCGCCCATGTCTGCCGCGTGCCGCAACGCCATCCGCAGCGTGTCGCCGGTGTCGAGGTCGATGTCGCCGGCGACGGTCACCACGGTCACGTCACCGAGGTGCTCGATGCCGAGGATGCCACCGGGCACGCCGCCGGACACCGGGTCCAGGCGGGTGCAGTGCGCGCAACGGTGCGGGCCGTCGGCCAGCGGGGAGCCGCTCCAGCCGTGCTCGGACACCAGCGGCCACACCACCTCGCCGTCGGAGGGCACCCGCGGCTCGGCGACGGTGTCACCGCAGTTGTCGCAGGTCAGGGTGACCAGATGATCGTCCAGGACGACGGCCATGGCGTGCTCCTTTCCCAGGTCGGAGGGATCGGCCCCCACCCTGCCGGCGCCAGGTGGCGGGCACCGCGCGGACACATGACGGTTGGGTGACGAACAGGCTTCCTGCTGCTGCGGGTCGGATGGACGACGGCCGGCTTCGCTGCCTGGACTGCCCACCGACGAACCGGTCGGCACGCTGGAAGTGGTGCGCCGGTTCCGGGCCGTACGCCCTGTTCCGGACCCGCATCGACGCCGGGCCGGTGCTGCTCCGGCCGTGACCACCGGCACCTCTATCGGGTGGTCGTGACACCCGGTCGGGGTGCCCCGCCGAGCACCACGCGTAGCGTCGAGGAGCAATGCCCACGAGGTGAGGAGCGGGTCGTGACCGAGCCGGAGGAAGAGCGCGAGAAGAGCGCGAAGACCGATCCGGTGCTGTTCTCACCCGACGGCGACCCGCATCACAACCCGGCCCAGGCGCCGCAGCCCGACGAGCACCTGCCGGTGACGTACACCCACGACGGTGAGACCGATGTGGTCGACGGCGACCAGTAGCCTCACCCGGGCGACCGGGCACCCAGGGCGGCGGCCAACTCGTCGTCGTAGGAGGCGAGCGGGCGCCCGTCGGCGGAGTAGGCAACCAGCCGCCCATGGACCATCGTCGCCGATCGGAACGAGAAGGTCCGCACGCCCGGGTAGGCAGCCAGCAGCGGGATGTTCCGGGGTGGGCCGCCGGGTGCGGAGTGGTAGTCGAGGCGGGCCACGTGATCGGCGACCACCCCGTTGACGCGTACCTTGGTCTTCTCACTGCGGGTGGCGAAGGTGACCGGGGCGCCGGTGCCGAAGCGGGCGCACTCCACCGGCCCCCGGCAGGCGAAGAAGTAACGCGGGTTGACCACGTCCTCCAGCCGGTAGGCCTTGAAGGTCGGATCCGCGCCGGCGGGCAACGGCTGCACGGCGAAGAACGCCAGCACGCCGAGGGACGCGACGCCCGCCCGCAGCCAGCCGCGGCCGGCGGTCGCCGGACGGTCCGCCCGGCCGGCAACGACCGCGGCGGCACCGAACCCGGCGACGCAGAGCGCGCACACGCCGAGGGTCCGGGCGTTCTCGAACAGGAACTGCACGCCGGGCCGGGTCGAGATGGGACCGAGCAACACACCCAGCGAGAGCACCATGCTCGCCATCAGCGCGACGCCGGCCACCCGTCGGGTCGTGCCGGCCGTACCGATCAGCAGCATCGCCGCCAGCACCGTCCACACCTGGTGGTGCGTCCAGGACACCGGGGAAGCGGCCACGGTGGCGCAGCCGACGAGCACCGCGGCGTGCCCGGATCGACCCTGCCCGGCCAGCCGTCGCGCCCGCAGCAACGCCAGCGCGCAGACGACGGCCACCAGGGCGGCCCAGACCAGTGGTAGGGACCGCTCGTCGACGCCGAGGCGCAGCAGCATCCCGTGCACGGACTGGTTGCCCAGCGAGGCCAGGTTGCCGATCCGGGAGGTCTGCGCCACCGTGCCGGCCCAGTAGGTCAGGCTCTCCGCGGGCAGGACCACCAGCGCCAGCGCCCCGCAGGCGAAAAAGGCTCCCGTCGCGCGGGCCGCGTCGCGGTACCGGCCGCAGACCAGGAAGTAGCCGACGAACAGCAGCGGGGTGAGCTTGATCGCCGCCGCCACCCCGACCAGCACCCCGCGTACCCGCGACGGCCGCCCGATGCCGTCGAGCAGGGCCATGAGCACGATGAAGATGCTCACCTGGCCGAATCGCAGGTTGCTCTGCACCGGCGCGGAGACCATGAGCACCGCGGCGACCAGGGCGGGTCCGCTGGATCTCGCCGGGCCGGGACGCGACCCGGACGGCAGCCGAGCGGCGCGCCCCGCCGCCAGCGTACGGCCGACCGGCACCGCGATGGCGACCACGGCCACGCAGGTCGCCGCCAACCACAGCCCTTCGGCCACGCCGAGCGGCACCATGGTGATCGGCCACAGGACGAGGGCCGCGAACGGCGGGTAGGTGAACGGACCCCCGTTCGCCGCCACGTACCCGTACAACGGGCGCCCGGCGCGCAAGTCGGTCAGCGCGCCGTAGTAGATGTGCAGGTCGGACAGCCGGTCCGCGCGTCTGAGCACGAGGGCGATGGAGACCACCACGGCCAGCACGAATCCCACCCACAACAGCACGACCCGGTGATCCCGCATGGACAAAGGATAGGAGGGTCGCCGTACGGCCCGGGTGCCCGGCGGGCCGCTCGCCGCGGACCCGACACCGCTCGCCGCGGACCCGCCGCCGCTCGGCGCGGCTCCGCCCACGCGCCCTGTCAGGCACTCTCGAACACCACGACAATCATCAATGTTCCTGAGCCGGACGAGGTAGGGCACCGGGCAAGCCCTCGATTGGAACGACGCTCTGCCCACTTGCGTCCGGAGGATCTGTGCAATGAAAAAGGCGATCAGACTGTGGTGCGCCGCGCTGGCGACCATCGCCCTGACGGCGCTGGCCGCGCTGGCGGTCCCGACACCGGCGTCGGCGGCGACGCTGACCGAGGTGACCAACTTCGGCACCAACCCGAGCAACCTGCGCATGTACCTGTACGTGCCGGACCGGGTCGCACCCCGGCCGGGACTCCTGGTGGCGGTCCACTACTGCACCGGCACCGGCCCGGCGATGTACTCCGGCACCCAGTTCGCGTCCCTGGCCGACCAGTACGGCTACATCGTGATCTACCCGTCGGTGACCCGCAGCAGCCAGTGCTTCGACGTGTACTCGCAGCAGGCGCTGCGCCGCGGCGGCGGCAGCGACCCGGTCGGCATCATGTCGATGGTGGACCACGTCCGGGCGCGGTACTCCGTCGACCCGGCCAAGATCGCCGTCACCGGCGTCTCGTCCGGAGCGATGATGACCAACGTCCTGCTCGGGCTCTATCCGGATGTCTTCCGCGCCGGAGCCGCTTTCGCGGGTGTGCCGTTCGGCTGCTGCGCCACCACCGGCGGCTCCGAGTGGAACAGCGAGTGCGCCAACGGGCAGCTCACCCGGACCCCGCAGCAGTGGGGTGACCTGGTGCGCAACGCGTACCCCGGGTACACCGGCGCGGGGCCCCGGATGCAGGTCTGGCACGGCACGAACGACGAGGTCCTGCGCTATCCGAACTTCGGTGAGCAGATCAAGCAGTGGACGAACCTGCACGGGCTGAGCCAGACCCCGACCTTCACCGACAGCCCGCAGCCCGGCCACACCCGCACCCGGTACGGCGGTTCGGGCGGCAACGCGCCGGTCGAGGCGATCAGCATGCAGGGCGTGTCGCACAACCTGCCGGTCAACGCCGCCCAGGCGATCCGGTTCTTCGGTTTCGACGGCACGACCCCCACCCCCACGCCAACCCCCACCCCCACACCGACCCCCACCCCCACACCGACCCCGACTCCCACGCCCACCACGCCACCGCCGACGACGCCGCCGGGCACCGGCTGCCGGGTCGGGTACGTGGTCAACGCCTGGAACACCGGACTGACCGCCCAGGTGACCATCACCAACAGCGGCACCACGGCCGTCAACGGCTGGAGCCTGGCCTTCACGCTGCCCGGTGGGCAGACCATCACCAACGGCTGGAACGCCAGCTACTCCCCGACCGCCGGCGCGGTGACCGCCCGTAACGTCTCCTACAACGGCACCCTCGGCCCCAACGGGTCGGTCAGCCTCGGCTTCCAGGCCACCCACACCGGCGACACCGGTCGTCCGGCCTCGTTCACCCTCAACGGCAGCCCCTGCGCGGTCGCCTGATCCCACCCGGCACCGGTGCCCGCGTGGCCTTCCGGCCGGCGGGCACCGGCAGCTACACCCGTTGGCTTTATCGAGAAATCTCGATAGCTTGACCAGAGCAGGAAAGCGCTTGCCCTATCCCGTCGCCACTCCGGCACGCGCTCCACCACCAACCCGCACCCGGAGGAACCTCGGATGCTGCTCAGGACAACGAAACGACAGCCCCGCCGCTGGCTGGTCAGCACCGCCACACTCGCGCTGCTCGGCGCCGGCATGGCGGTGGCCTCGCCGAGCGCGCAGGCCGCGACGGTCGACCCCAACGCCACCTACGTGTTCGTCAACCGGCACAGCGGCAAGGCGATGGACGTGTGGAACTGGTCCACCGCCGACAACGCCCCGATCAACCAGTACACCCGCAACGACGCCGCGGTGCAGCAGTGGCGCTTCGTCGACGCCGGCAGCGGCTATTACCAGATCCGCTCGGTGCACAGCGGCAAGGTGCTCGAAGTGCCCAACGCCAACGACGGCGTCCAACTCGTCCAGAACACCGCCGCCAGCGGCAACAACCGCCAGCACTTCAGGCTGGCCGACTCCGACGGCGGCCACGTCCGGTTCGTCAACCGGCACTCCAACAAGGTCCTGGACGTGTGGGCCTGGTCCACCGCCGACGGCGGCATGATCTCGCAGTACCAGGATCTCGGCGGGGCCAACCAGCAGTGGCAGTTGGTCGCCCTCGGAACCGGCGGCGGCAGCGGCTGCGGCAGCGGTGCGTTCCAGGCCGAAGCCGTGCTCGGCGGCGGCACCTGGACCGCCCGCAACGGTGGCAGCACGGTCTACACCGGCGGCGACATGCGGGCGGCCGTGCAGGCGGCGGTGAACAGCCTCAGTGCCGGCCGGACCAGCAAGCAGCGGGTCGTGGTGCGCGGCTCCGGCTCGATCAGCGCCGGCTCCCGCATCTCGCTGCCCAGTTACACGGCGATCGACGTCTGCGGCACGATCAACGTCACCGGCTCCGGCTCGGGTGACCAGGCCCCGATCTACTCCCGCGGCACCACGCAGGTCGAGGTGCAGCACCTCACCGTCACCGGGGCGCCGCTCTACGGCATCTTCATGCGCAACGTCACAAACGTGATCCTCGGGCAGATCGATCTGCGGCTCTCCGCCGGCCTCGGCGTACGCATCGACAACCGGGGCGACACCAGCCAGTGGAGCCGCAACGTCCGGATCGACAACGTCCACGTCTCCGGCACCAGCACCCACGGCGTGGAGACGTACGGCGTGGACGGGCTGACCGTCGGCACCGTGACGGCCCGCAACGTCGGCGGGTCCGGCCTGCTGCTCAACGAGACCATCAACGCGACGGTGACCACCGTCGACGCGGAGAACGCCGGCACCGGCACCGGCTACGCGGCGTTCCGGACCGCCAACCGCGCCGGGCGGATCGGCTCCGGATACCCGACCAACATCCGGGTGGACACCGTCCGGGCGCGCGGCGGCGGCCGGGGCATCTTCTGCGTCTCGGAATCCGGCGGTGTGGCGATCAACCGGGTCGACATCGCCAACACCGGCAACAACGCGATCCTCCTGGAAAACTGCTACGGGGTGGACATCGCCGCGGGCGGCGGCACGATCAGCGGCGGCGGGGAGGTGCGGCTGGCGGCGCGTACCGAGTTCCCCGGCAACCGGGACATCACGCTGCGCAACTTCACGCTGGTCAACAGCCGGATCCGGGAAAGCCCCTGCGCGGCCAACCTGACCATCAGCAACATCGTCCTGAACAACTCGACCATCAGCCGCTGCTGACCGGCCCGGAACCCATCGGGAGCGCACGAGGCGCACATGCCGGTGCCCGGCGCGGAGGTTCCGCGCCGGGCACCGGGGTGTTACCGGTGGATCAGCTGCCGGAGCAGGTGGCGGTGCCGGATGGCCCGGTGCCGGTGCCCTGGAAGCCGAACTCGGTGGTAGCGCCGGCGTTGACCGTGCCGTTGTAGCTGACGTTGCGGAAGTTCACGGTGCCGCTGGAGCCGCTGGCCTGGGCGTTCCACGTGTTGAACACCGTGGCGCCACCCGGTATCGAGACGTTCACCGACCAGCCGTTCAAACTGCTGGAACCGGCGGTGACCCGAACCGTGGTGACGAAGCCGCCGGGCCACTGGTTCAGCGACAGCGATGCGGTGCAGCCGGCGCCGCCCGGCGGCGGAGTGGTCGGCGGCGGCGTGGTGGGCGGCGGAGTGGTCGGCGGGGGCGTGGTGGGCGGCGGCGTGGTCGGCGGCGGAGTCGTGGGCGGCGGAGTCGTGCCACCCGCGTTCAGGGCCTCCAGCGTCGAGTTGTACGCGGCCTTCTTGTTGCCGTTGTTGTCGAAGAGCAGCGGGGTGCCGTAGGAGCGCCACGAGTCGCTGTCCCGGATGCCCCACACGGTGATGCCGTTGCAGCGGGGCACCGCCAGGCAGTCGTTGACCACGTTGCGGTAGGTGTTGGCCTGCGCGGTGCCGGAGCCCTCGATGTCCAGCTCGGTGATCTGCACGTCCACCCCGAGGGCGGCGAAGCTGGAGAGCGTGGTGCGGTAGTTGCTGTTGTACGCCGACTGCGCGTTGAAGTGCGACTGGAACCCGACGCAGTCGATCGGCACGCCGCGCTGCTTGAAGTCCTGCACCATCCGGTAGACGGCCTGGGTCTTGGCCCAGGTCCAGTTGTCGGTGTTGTAGTCGTTGTAGCAGAGCTTGGCGCCCGGGTCGGCGGCCCGTGCGGCCCGGAACGCGGCCTCGATCCAGTCGTTGCCGGTGCGCTGCAGGTTCGAGTCGCGCCGGGCACCATTGTTGCCGTCGTCGAACGCCTCGTTCACCACGTCCCACGAGTCGATCTTGCCGCGGTAGTAGGTCGCCACCTGGGTGACGTGGTTCAGCATCGCGTTACGCAGCGCGGTGCCGGACATGTTCTGCATCCAGCCGGGCTGCTGCGAGTGCCAGGCCAGCGTGTGGCCGCGCACCTTCCACCCCCGACTGAGGGCGTGGTTGACGATCCGGTCCGCGTTGCTGTAGTTGAACTGGTTCTGCTGCGGCTCGAGCGCGTCGATCTTCATCTCGTTCTCGGCCGTGACGCTGTTGAACTCGCGGTTCAGGATGCCGACGTAGGTGGAGTCGGAGAGCTTGTTCGCGGCGACGGCGGCCCCGAAGTACCGGCCGCTCTCGGCTGCCGACGCCCCCAGGGTGGTCGCCGCGCTGGCGCTGGAGGCCACCACCATGGTGGTGGCGACGAGAGCGAGGCCGACCGTGGCCGAGACCAGCGCGGCGCGCGGTCGCCGTCGGGTAGCCGGGCGCCCGCTACCGCGGGCGAATGGGTTGTTCATGGCATGAGCCTTTCGACGAAGCCGTGATGAAGAAACCGGCCTCGACCACTGCCCAGCATGGTGGCTCTCCGTCGCCGACGCGGTCGCCCGAGAGCCGCGTCGGCCGGTGCGTTCCGCCGGCCACCATGAGTAGATCGAGGCTGTTGTATCGAAAACAGTATCGAAACACGCCCGAAAGCTCAACGCTCCGAAACTCTTTCAGCGGCTGGCGGCGACTCCCCCGCGACCGCCTACCCAAAGGCAGCACGGGCCCGCCGGTCAGGACGGCAGCGCCGAAAGTTTCGGCGTCGCCGGTCCGTCCGGCGCCCCGTCCGGCGCTCCCAGCACACCGGCCAGCCAACACAGTTGCCGGCGCACCTGGGTCGCCTCCCCGTGCTCGTGGCCGTTGAACGGGTACACCTGGATCGTCCGCTCGGGCGCCGGGCGTCCACTCGCCGCGCCGTACTGGTTGTAGGCGGCGAAGCCCGTGCTCGGCGGGCACACGGCGTCGCGCAGCCCGATCCCGAAGTGCGCCGGAGCGGTGGCCCGCCGGGCGAAACTGACCCCGTCGAAGTAGGAGAGGGTGCGCCGCACGGCCGGCTCCGCGTCGCGGTTGACGGCGAGATAGTTGACGATCTCGCCGTACGCCCCCACGTCGGTGATCTCGATGGCCCGCTGGAGGTGACAGAGGAACGGTGCAGTGGCGATCACGGCAGCGAGGTCCGGCACGAGCCCGGCGACCGCGAGAGCCAGCCCACCACCCTGGCTGTTGCCGGCGGCGACCACCCGCTGCGGGTCGACTCCCGGCAGGGCGCGGGCGGCCTGGACCGCGCGCACCGCGTCGGTGATGAGGCGGCGGTAGTAGTAGCCCTCCGGGCTCAGGATGCCCCGGGTCACCGGTGACGGCCCGCCCGCCGCGCTGCCGTGCGGATCGGCCGTGTCGCCCACGCCGTACTGGCCGGACTGCCCCCGAGCGTCCATGAGCAGGTGCGCGTAGCCCGCCACCGGCCAGGTCAGCCGCTCGTGCGGCAGTCCCCGGCCACGGCCGTAGCCGACGTACTCCACGACGACCGGCAACGGTCCGTCCGTCCCGGTCGGTCGGGTGTACCAGGCCCGGACCGGGTCACCGGCAAAGCCGGCGAAGGTGACGTCCCAGCTGTCGACCAGGCGCAGGTCGGTGGGTTCGGGGCGGACGTCGACCAGCACCGGCGGCGCCGCCGCCGCGCGCAGGGTGGACCGCCAGAACACGTCGAAGTCGGCTGGCTCGGCCACTGCGGGCGCGTACTGCCGCAGCTGGTCGAGGGGCAGATCGAACTGGGGCATGGCTCCTCACAGCGGGCTCGGTCAGGGGTGCGGGGGTGGTGCGGTGCTCTCCCGGATCACCAGCTCGGCGACCAGGTCGATCCGGCTGGTGGGCAGGGCGTTTCCGCGCGCGAGGTCGAGCAGCATCTGGGTGGCCGTGCCGGCCATGTCGCGCAGCGGCTGGTTGACCGTGGTCAGGGCCGGGCCGATCCAGGCGGAGACCGGGAGGTTGTCGTAGCCGACCACCGACACGTCACCGGGAACGTCGAGGCCGACCTGCCGGGCCGCGCGCAGCACTCCCATCGCCTGCAGGTCCGAGCCGGCGAAGATCGCCGTCGGGCGGTCCGGCCGGGAGAGCAGCTCGACGCCGTGGGTGTAGCCGGCGTCGAGGTGGAAGTTTCCGTGCCGGATCAGACCCGGGTCGGCCGGAATGCCGAGTTCCTCGTGGGCACAGCGGAAGCCCGCCGTCCGGGCCCGGGCGCACAACACGTCCTGCGGACCGGAGATGATCGCGATCCGGCGGTGCCCGAGTTCCAGCAGGTGGCGGGTGGCGAGCAGCCCGCCGTTCCAGTTGTTCGAGCCGACGGTGGGCACCGAGGCCGCGCTGGCGCTGTCGGTGTCGACCACGACGACGGGGATCGACTGGCGTTGCAGATGCTGACGCTGCTGGTCGGTCAGGTTGCACATGACCAGCAGCACGCCGAGCGGACGCCGGGCGATCACCGAGTCGATCCAGGACTGCGGCGGTCGGCGTGCGCCGCTGAGCTGCGACAGCAGCACGTTCACCTCCTTGAGGGTGGTGACCGCCTCGACGCCGCGGATGATCTCCAGGGCCCAGTCGGAGCCGAACTCGTGGAACACCAGGTCGATCTGGCCCTCGGCGGAGGCCCGCCGGGCGCGGCGGCGGTAGCGGTGCCGCTCCAGGCTGGCCTCGACCCGCGCCCTGGTCCCCGCAGCGACGTCCGACCGCCCGTTGAGGACCTTGGAGACCGTCGCCGTGGAGACACCGACCTCCTGCGCGATGGTCGCGATGGTGGTGGCGCCGAGCGTTGTCGACGAGCCGTTCTCTGCCATCCGGTCCTCTACAACGGGGTCCGAAAATTTCGGAGCACCTTAGCACGACGATTACCGGTCGGTGATGACACGAGTCGATGGCGTGGGGGTCGCCACGGGGTGACAGGCAATCGCTTGCCTGCGCCGCTGACGCAGCATGCGGGAGTCTCTGCCGCACCCTTGACACGCCTTATCGACGCCCATAGGTTCCCGACACGGTGACGAAGTGGTTTCCGAAAATTTCGAGGATCGCCGTGGTCCCACGGCGTTCGGTGTGGCCTGCCGGGAGCGACCTCCCGGGCGTGGCCGGAGGGGTGCGCATGACTAGTCAGCTGCCCGTCGACGATCGATTGGCGTCCCCCGGCACCGATCGTTGGCGCGACCCGGGGCTGCGCCCGGACGAGCGGGCCGAGGCGCTCATCCCGCTGATGTCGCTGGAGGAGAAGGTCGCCCAGCTGGTCGGCCTCTGGGTCGGTGCCGACGCCTCCGGTGAGGGCGTCGCTCCCCACCAGACCGACATGGTCGAGCACATCCCGCCCTGGCCGGACGCGATCCGCCACGGCCTGGGGCAGCTGACCCGGCCGTTCGGGACCGCACCCGTCGAGCCGGTCGTCGGCGCACGCTCGCTGGCCGCCTCCCAGGCAGAGATCGTGGCGGCGAGCCGGTTCGGGATCCCGGCCCAGGTCCACGAGGAGTGCCTCACCGGCTTCGCCGCCTGGCGGGCGACGGTCTACCCGGCGCCGTTGAGCTGGGGTGCGGCCTTCGACCCCGAGCTGGTGGCGGAGATGGCCGGGCTGATCGGCCGGTCGATGCGGGCCGCCGGCATCCACCAGGGACTCGCCCCCGTGCTGGACGTGACCCGCGACTACCGCTGGGGGCGCACCGAGGAGACGATCGGCGAGGATCCCTACCTGGTCGGAACGACCGGTGCGGCGTACGTGCGCGGGCTGGAGCGGGCCGGCGTGGTGGCGACGCTGAAGCACTTCGCCGGCTACTCGGCCTCGCGGGGCGGGCGGAACCTGGCGCCGGTGCCGATGGGGCGCCGGGAGTTGGCCGACGTGATCCTGCCGCCGTTCGAGATGGCCCTGCGGCTGGGCGGCGCGCGGTCGGTGATGCACTCCTATGCCGAGATCGACGGCGTGCCGGTCGCGGCCGACGAGGAGCTGCTGACCCGGGTCCTGCGCGAGCAGTGGGGCTTCGACGGTGTGCTGGTCGCCGACTACTTCGCCGTCCGTTTCCTGCAGTCCCTACACGGCGTGGCCGCCGACGCCGCGGCGGCGGCCCGGCTCGCCCTGCGCGCCGGCATCGACGTCGAGCTACCCACTGTGGACGCCTACGGTGAGCCGCTGGTCGCCGCGGTGCGCGCCGGCACGGTCGACGAGGCGCTGGTCGACCGGGCCCTGCGTCGGGTGCTGATCCAGAAGATCGAGCTGGGGCTGCTCGACGAGGGATGGCGGGCACTGCCCGCCGAGGTCGACGAGCTGCGCCTGGACGACGAGGCCAGCCGGGCCGTCGCCCTGCGGCTGGCCCGCCAGTCCGTCGTGCTGCTGCGCAACCGCGACGGGCTGCTCCCGCTCACCGCCGGGCGACGTGTCGCGCTGATCGGCCCGGTGGCGGACGACCCGATGGCGATGCTCGGGTGCTACTCCTTCCCGCTGCACGTCGGCGTGCAGTACCCGGAGCACGGCACCGGGGTGGAGATCCCGTCGCTGCGCGAGGCGCTCCAGCGGCTGCACCCGCAGCTGCGGCACGTGCCGGGCACCGGCATCACCGGAGACGACACCTCCGGTATCGCCGCGGCGGTCGAGGCGGCCACCGACGCCGACGTCTGCGTCCTCGCGGTCGGCGACCGGGCCGGGATGTTCGGCCGGGGTACCTCCGGCGAGGGCTGCGACGCGGCCGACCTGCAACTGCCCGGGGTGCAGGCCGAACTGGTACGCGCGGTGCTGTCCACCGGAACCCCGGTGGTGCTGGTGGTGCTCTCCGGCCGGCCGTACGCGCTCGGCGCGGCGGTGGACGCCGCGGGTGCGATCGTGCAGGCATTCTTCCCCGGTCAGCTCGGCGGCCAGGCGCTGGCCGAGGTGCTCACCGGCGCGGTCGACCCCTCCGGTCGGCTGCCCGTCAGCGTGCCCCAGCACAGCGGTGGCCTGCCCGGCACCTACCTCACCCCCGCCCTGGGCCGCCGCACGCAGGTGTCGTCGGTGGATCCGACGCCCGCGTTCCCGTTCGGCCACGGGCTGAGCTACACCACCTTCGAGTGGCACGACGCCCAGGCCGGTGGCGGGCCGGGCGGCGCCACCGGAGAACCGACGGCCTGGCCGGTCGACGGGGAGGTGACGGTCGACGTCACGGTCCGCAACACCGGCTCGCGGGCCGGCACCGACGTGGTCCAGCTCTACCTGCACGATCCGGTGGCGCAGACCACCAGACCGGTGGTCCGGCTGGTCGGCTACGCCCGGGTGCCGGTGGAACCGGGCGAGTCGGCTCGGGTCACCTTCGTGGTCCCGGCCGATGTCGCCTCGTTCACCGGCGTGCGCGGCCAGCGGGTGGTCGAGCCCGGTGACGTGCAGCTGCGCCTGGCCCGGTCCAGCGGCGAGACGGTGACGAGCCTGGCACTGCGGTTGGTGGGCGGCGAACGCGAGGTCGGCCACCACCGGCAGCTGGTCTCGCGGGTCCGCGTCGAGCCCGCCACCGCCGACACACCGCGGAGCCGGCCATGAGCGCCTCCACCACGGTCACCTCACCGGAGCCGGTCACCGACGCGACCCCGCCGAGTACACCCCCGCGGGCCAGGAGCCAGACCTGGCGCCGCGCGCTGCGGCGGGACTGGCAGCTGTACTCCCTGGCGATCCTGCCCCTGCTGTTCTTCCTGATCTTCCGGTACCTGCCGATGCTCGGCAACGTGATCGCCTTCCGCCGGTTCCAGCCCGGCGGCAACATCTTCGGCGAGTACTGGGTGGGCCTGCGGTACTTCAAGATGTTCCTCAACGACCCGACGTTCTGGAACGTCTTCACCAACACGCTGGTGCTGGGCACGCTGACCCTGCTGTTCTGCTTCCCGCTGCCGATCGTGCTGGCGCTGCTGCTCAACGAGGTGCGCGCCCGCCGGCTCAAGCGCTTCGTGCAGTCGGTGTCCTACCTGCCGCACTTCCTGTCCATCGTGATCGTGGCGGCCATCGTCATGCAGCTGCTGTCCATGGACGGCACGGTCAACCAGCTCGTCAAGGCGGGCGGCGGCGACGCGATCCCGTTCCTGCAACGACCGGAATGGTTCCGCACCATCTACGTCTCCTCCGAGGTCTGGCAGACGGTGGGCTGGGGGACGATCCTCTATCTGGCCGCGCTCACCACCGTCGACGACGACCTCTACGAGGCGGCCCGGATCGACGGCGCCAACCGGTGGCGGCAGACCTGGCACGTCACGCTGCCGGGCATCCGGCCGACCATGGTGACCCTGTTGATCCTCAACATCGGCACCTTCATGGCGGTCGGCTTCGAGAAGATCCTGCTGCTGTACAACCCGCTGACCTATCCGACCGCCGACGTGCTCTCCACGTACCTGTTCCGGATGGGTTTCGCGTCCAGCAACTTCAGCTATGCCGCCGCGATCGGGCTGTTCGAGGCGGTGATCGGGTTGATCCTCGTCGTCTCGGCGAACCTGATCGCCCGCCGCACGGTGGGGACGAGCCTGTGGTGACCGTCGACGCCGCCCAGCGGCCCACCGAGACCGCGCCCCGCCCCCGCCGGCGGCGCGGCATCCAGCAGACCCGGGGCTACCGGGCGTTCCAGGTGGCCAACGGGATCATCCTCACCGTGGTGGTGATGGTGACGCTCTACCCGTTCGTCAACATCGTGGCCCGTTCGATGAGCGACGAGGCGTACATCATCGCCGGTCAGGTGAACCTCGTGCCGCGCGGTTTCACCCTGGACACCTACAAGCTGTTGATGTCCGATTCGCTGTTCTGGACGAACTACCGCAACACGGTGTTCTACACGGTCACCGCGACGGTCATCTCGATCGTGATGACCACCTGCTACGCCTACGTGCTGTCCAAGAAGCAGCTCAAGGGACGCGGCGCGCTGGTCGGCATCGCGGTCTTCACCATGTTCTTCACCGGTGGCCTGATCCCCAACTACGTCCTGGTCACCAGCCTGGGCCTGAAGAACAGCGTCTGGGCGATCGCGCTGCCCAACGCCATCAGCGTGTTCAACCTGCTGGTGATGAAGGCGTTCTTCGAGAGCCTGCCGACGGAGTTGGAGGAGGCCGCCGCCGTCGACGGGCTCAACACGTACGGCATCCTGCTGCGGATCGTGCTGCCGCTGTCGAAGGCCATCGTCGCCACGATGGTGCTCTTCTATGCGGTCGCCTTCTGGAACTCCTGGTTCGCCGCATTCCTCTACATGGACCGGCAGGAACTCTGGCCGGTCACCGTGTACCTGCGCAACCTCATCGCCGGTGCCACCGGCGCGGAGAACGTCGGTGCGATCACCGAGGCCAACGAGGTACAGGCCGAGGCGACGCTCAAGGCCGTGACCATCGTGCTCACCACCCTGCCGATCCTCCTGGTCTACCCCTTCGTCCAGCGGTACTTCGTCCGGGGCATCATGCTCGGCGCGGTGAAGGGCTGACCGGCGTGTCCACCCCTCCCACCACCAAGTTGAAAGGATCCGCCATGTTCCGCAGATCGTGGCGCCATGCGGCGGCAGCCACCGCCGCGCTGTTTGCCCTCACCAGCATCACCGCCTGTAGCGACGACCCGGCCGACGCGGAGGACCTGTCGGGGAACCGGGCCGGCGCGATGGAGAACTACGCCGCCGGTACGCAGTTCAAGGCCACCGAGCCGCTCTCCTTCTCCGTCCTCTACAACAACCACCCCAACTATCCGCTCAAGGAGGACTGGCTGTTCTGGACGGAGTTGACGTCCCGGACGAACGTCAGCCTCGAAAAGGTCGCCGTGCCACTGAGCGACTACAACCAGAAGCGCAGCCTGCTCATCGGTGCCGGTGACGCCCCGCTGCTCATCCCGAAGACCTACCCACCGGACGTGCACGCGTACGTCTCCTCGGGGGCGATCCTGCCGATCAGCGACTACCTCGATCTGATGCCGAACCTCAAGGACAAGATCGAGAAGTGGAACCTCAAGCCGGAGATCGACACGCTGCGCCAGCAGGACGGCAAGTTCTACCTGCTGCCGGGCCTGCACGAGAAGGCGTGGCACGACTACTCCCTGGCGGTCCGCACCGACATCCTCGAGGAGCTGAACCTGGAGGTGCCGAAGACCTGGGACGACGTCTACACCATGCTCAAGGCGATGAAGGCGGCCTACCCGGACGTCTACCCGTTCTCCGACCGGTGGAGCCAGCCCAACCCGGCCGGTAACCTGCTGAACCTGCTGGCCGTGTCGTACGGCCTGGAGGGCGCGGGCTGGAACTTCCAGCACGTCAGCTGGAACGCCCAGGCGCAGCAGTTCGAGTACACCGGCGCCACCGAGCAGTACAAGCAGATGTTGCAGTACCTCAACAAGCTGGTCTCGGAGAAGCTGCTCGACCCGGAGAGCTTCACCCAGACCGACGACCTGGCCCGGCAGAAGCTCGCCAACGGCAAGTCCTTCGTGATCAGCGCGAACGCCCAGGCCGTGGTGAACGAATACCGGCCGGACCTGGCGGCGACCAACCCGAAGGCGAAGATCACCAAGATCCCGCTGCCGATCGGCCCGGCCGGTGAGATCAACCCCGCCAGCCGCCTGGAGAACGGCATGATGATCTCGTCGAGGGCCCGCGACAGCGAGAACTTCGTGGCGATGATGCAGTTCGTCGACTGGCTGTGGTATTCGGACGCTGGCCAGGAGTTCGCCAAGTGGGGCGTCGAGGGCACCACCTTCGTCAAGGACGCCGCCGGCAAGCACACCCTCGCCCCCGACGTCAACGTCATCGGCCTGAACCCCGACGCGCCCAAGCACCTGCAGAAGGACTTCGGCTTCTACAACGGCGTGTTCGCCTACGGCGGCAAGCCCGAGCTGGTGCAGGCGTTCTTCTCCCCGGAGGAGCAGGAGTTCCAGCAGGTGATGAACGCGCGGGCGCCGAAGGCGGTGCCGCCGCCGTACCCGCTCAACGACGAGGAGCGGGAGCAGGTGTCGCTCTGGGAGACCCCGCTGAAGGACTACGTCTACCAGGCCACACTCCAGTTCGTTCTCGGGCAGCGTGACTTCGCCCAGTGGGACGCGTACGTGGCGGAGTTGAAGAGCAAGAACATGGACACCTACCTGGAGACGGTCAACAACGCGCACAAGCGCTTCCAGGAGAACACCTAGCAGACGTGTCCGGTCCGGTCGTGTCGGCGCGACCGGACCGGACGCCCTTCCACCGGCGAGCACGAGGACGAGGATGCGCATCACCGTTGCGGAGCAACCCCTCGGCCCGGACCACCTGGTCACCCGGGACGGCACCGGCCGGATCGCCGTGCTGGCCTGGGCTCCGGTCGACGTCACCGGCCGTGACCCGGTCGACGGGCACACCGTGCGCCTGTCGCTGCCCGTCGCCGCCGCGACCGCCCGCACCGCCTTCCTGCTGCGCTCCTCGGTCAGCGAGGAGGCGGGCAACGCCTGGCGGGCGTGGTGCGAACTGGGTCGGCCGCCCTCCCCGACCATGCGCCAGCTGGATGTCCTGCTGGAGGCCGCCGAGCCGGCCCGACGGCACACGTCGCTGCCGGTGGTCGCCGGCCGCGTCGAGCTGGACCTGCACCTGACCCGGCACGAGGTGACCCTGGCCGAAATCACGCCGACCGTCGACCACACTCCACCGTGGTGGGACGAGCATCGGCTGCTCGGCGGAGCGCCGACGTGAGCACCGCCGCCCGCCGCGACTTCGGTGCCGGCCCGCTGTCACGGGGCGCCGCGCTGGTCTACTCCCTGCTCGTGGTCGAGCTGCTGCTGCTGCTCTGCGCGGCGCCCGGCCTGGTCGCGCTGTTCGCGCTGGAGCGCCACGCCAGCAACCTGCCGCTGGTCGCCGGCTGCGCGGTGCCGTTCGGCCCGGCGCTGTCCGCCGCGCTGTACGCGCTGCACCACCAGCGCCTCGACCTGACCGACCTGCGCCCGGGGCGGCTGTTCTGGCGCGGCTACCGGGCCAACCTGGCCGGCTCGCTGCTGGTCTGGGTGCCGATGCTGCTGTGGCTGGCCGTCATCGCGGTCAACCTGGTCAACCTGCCGGCGGCCGGGGTGCCCCGCTGGTGGCCGGTGCCGCTGGTGCTGGTCGGCGCCGGGCTGTCCGTGGTCGGCGTCAACGCGCTGGTCATCACCTCGCTGTTCACGTTCCGGCTGCGCGACGTGCTCCGGCTCGCCGGCTACTTCGTGCTGCGTACCCCCGTGGTCGCCCTCGGCACCGCGTTGCTGCTGGGCGCCGCGACGCTGCTGACGCTGGTCGCCTCGGAGGCGGCGCCGGCGGCGCTCGCCTCGGTGCTGGCGTTGGCCCTGGTCCGCGGCGGCGCACCGATGATCGCCGTCATCCGGGAGGAGTTCGTGCGATGAGCCTGCCGGTCACCGCCAGGTGCCGTTCGGCGGCGCCTGCTACTGCGACCTCCCAGCATCGTGGCGGTCCCCCGGTGGCCGTTTCTCGTCGGGCGCCGCTCCTGCCGGGAGGGCTCAGTGCAGCCGGCGGCCATGGGCGTCGGGCACGCCGGACTTGCGGTGGAAGTAGGCGTTCACCTGGTCACGCCACTCCTGGGCGCAGCGCAGCTGCTCGGCCAGCCGCTCGGTGACCCGGGCGTGCACGGCCGGGTCGACCAGCCAGGCGAGACACTCCCACCGCCGGCGCATCGCCTCGACCTCGCGGACGCCCTCGAAGTGGGTGTCGTAGATGTGCTGGACGACCGTCCGCCCGCTGGGCAGGACGTGTCCGTAGGGCACGTGGTGGAAGAAGAGCAGCAACTCCTCGGGACAGCGGTCCAGCGACTCGTACACCTGCGACCAGGGCAGCGGGTACTGGCCGGTGAAGCCGGTGCCGGTGGCCCGGGTGCGGTCCACGCCCACACCGTCGCGGTCGGCGAAGTGGTAGGTGCCCCACGGCGTGTACTCGTACCCGTCGATGTCGGGGCCGTAGTGGTTGCCCGGCCGCACCATGAAGCCCACGCCCAGCGGCGCGGTGTACCGCTCGTAGCCGCGCCAGGAGCCGTCCATGATCTCGTGCAGGGTCCGGCGCAACAGCTCGGGGTCGGCGCCGCCCGCCGGGTCGAAGGTCAGGCCGATCCACTCGTCGAGCACCGTCTCCGGGCGCAGCGTCGGCTCCCAGGCGAGCCGGCCGAAGGCGTACAGGTTGGCCTGGGCCAGCGGGTGCCCGGTCCAGAACGGGTCGTCGCCCACGTTGGAGACGGCGACCAGACCACCGCCGGCGACGGCCACCCCGGCGACGGTCCGCCCGTCGTCACCCCAGCCGAACCGCAGCACCTCGCTCCACCAGGGCGCCAGATAGCACACGTGCCGCTGCTGGCCGGTGTACTCCTGCGTCACCTGGAACTCGACCGCCAGCCGGGTGTTCGGCATCGCGGTGATCACCGGAGAGACCGGCTCTCGGGTCTGGAAATCCATCGGGCCATGCTTGACCTGCACCAGGACGTTGTCGTGGAAGCGGCCGTCGAGCGGGGCGAAGTGGTCGAAGGCGGCTCGGGCGCGGTCGGTCGAGCGGTCGCGCCAGTCCTGCCGGTGGTTGTAGACGAAGGCCCGCCAGTGCACCACGCCGCCGTACGGTGCCAGCGCCTCGGCGAGCAGGTTCGCCCCGTCGGCGTGGTCACGGCCGTAGCTGAACGGGCCCGGCTGGCCCTCCGAGTCGGCCTTGACCACGTAACCGCCGAAGTCGGGGATGCGGTCGTACACCCGGCGGGTGGTCTCGGCCCACCAGGCGTGTACCGCCTCGTCGAGCGGGTCGGCGGTGGGCAGGCCGCCGAGCACCACGGGCGCGGCGAAGGTGACCGACAGGTGCACCCGGATGCTGTACGGCCGCAGCTCGTCGGCGATCTCGGCGACGTCGTCCAGCCGCTCGGTCAGCAGCCGCGCCTCGGTGGCGTGCACGTTGACGTTGTTCACCGAGACGGCGTTGACGCCGCAGGCGGCCAGCAGCCGCGCGTAGGCCCGTATCCGGGTGCGGTCCCGCCGGGGACGGCCGTCCCGCCAGAAGATCGACCCGCCGGCGTAGCCGCGCTCGACCTGCCCCATCACCGGATGCACGTCGACGTTGTCCCAGTGGTCCAGCATCCGCCGCCGCATCGCCGGGCGGTGCACCCGCACCGGGTGGGGCGGGCCGAACGCCGCCTCGCCGAGCCGGACCACATGGAACAGTCCGTAGAGGAGCCCGGCGGGTTCGTCGGCGAGCACGACCGTGACCTCGCCGTGGCGGGCCAGTGCGTAGCCCTCCGGGCCGAGCGGTCCGCCCCCGGCGCGGTCGAGGTCGGCCCGGGCCGCACCGGCGGCGTCGAGGTCGGCGGGGGCCCGCTGGCCGGTGGCCGGCGGGGTGAGGGTGAGCACCAGCTCGGGCGTCGGGCCGCCGGTATCCGCCGATCCGCGCCGGACGCTGCCGCCGTGCGTGGCACAGGCCCGCTCGACCTCGGCGAAGACCGTGTCGACCAGGGCGGCGTCGCCGCCCACGAGGGTGTTCCGGGAGCCGATGGCGCGAAAAGCCTCGGGCGGCAGCCAGGCGGGGTGGACGTCGGTCGGGTGGGGGCCGGTCACGGATTTTCCCGGCGATACCGTCGCATTGCGCAGATCGTAACGATCTCCACGAATACGTCAAGGTACTTCCGGAAACGTCGCACCCGGGCACGGCGGTCCGGCCCCCGTTTGAGACGCCGACGGGCGGGTAGACGCCGGGTCCGTTGCGAGAAGGGGGCCGGCCAGGTGGACGACGACCAGTTCATCGACTCGGTGGCGAACCGCGCAGGCACCTCGGCCGAGCAGGCGACCGTCCTGGCGCGGGCCACGCTGACCACCCTGGCGGAGCGGATCGACGGCGGCGAGGCCCGGAGCTGGCCGGCCAGTTGCCCGAGGGGCTGCGGGCGTACGCGTTCGCGCCGCACCCCGACGCCGAGCGGTTCGGTCTCGACGTGTTCGTGCAGCGGGTCGGTGGCCGGGCGGACGTGGCGCCGGACCTGGCCGTCACCGGCATCCGCGCGGTCTTCGACACCATCCGCGATGCCGTCACCGCCGCGGAGTACGACGACGTCATCGCGTTCCTGCCCGCGGAGTTGTGGCAGGTGGCGAACCCGGCCCCGCCGTACGACGGACAGCGCGACCGCGGTTAGCCGCCGGGCCTCAGCACAGTGCGCCACGGACGGCCGGTTCCAGATACACCGGCAGGTACGGGCCGGCCTGGGCCACGAACATGGCCACCTCGTAGGCCATGTCACCGACCTCGGCGTCGCCGTCGATGCCGACGGCGAGAACGGCACCGTTGCCGGTGGTGGCGTGGAACAGGAACGCCCGCGACATCTGTACGACGACCTGGTGCAGCTCGCCGTCGCCGCACACCCGGGCGGCGGCCAGGCCCAGGGCCTGTAGCCCGCAGACCATGCTGGACAGCTCCGTGGCGAGTTCGTCGTCGATTCCCCGGGAGGCACCCAGCAGGAGGCCGTCCGGGGAGAGCACCACCGCGAACTGTGCGCCCGGTACGCGGTCGACGATGCCGTCGAGCGCCCGGCTGAGGTCGCCGGCGGTGGCCGCGGCAGGGGTCATGGAAGTGTCCTCTCGTGACCGCGGGTCCGGTGCCCGCGGGGTCCTACGTTCGTACCAGAGATCACTCCGGCATTCCGAGCCCGACTCTGGCCGACCCTTGTCCCCCATTCCCCCTAACGTACGAGAGCGGAGCCGCCCCCAGTTGAACGGGTCGGGTAGCGGGATCGTCCCCGATGACCGGTTCCGGTCACCGCCAGCCCCCTGCACGACTTCGTACTCGACCTGCCGGGCACGGTCGGTGACCCGTTCGCCGCCCGCCGAGCCGTCAGGCGGGCCGGGCGGGACCGTGCAGCCCCACCAGGCCGGGCACGGCGACCCGGCCGAGCTCGCCACCCGTGGCGGGATCCTGCCAGGTCACCGCGCCGTGCTGGGCCAGGTAGAGGCGGGCCCGGTCGGGGCTGAGGACGAGACCGTCGAGCGCGTCGCGGACCGGCCGCTCGGTGGTCACGACCAGACCGGCGAGGTCCACGGTCCGCAGCGCGGCACCGGCACCGGCACCGGCACCGGCACCGAGGAACAGCCGATCGCCGTCGGCAACCGCGTACGCCGGGCCGGTGCCGGCAGGGAGCCGGGCCGTGCGGCGTACGGTCAGGTCCTCGGTGGATATCTCGGCGACGGTGCCGGAGGTGGTGTCGGCGACGTAGAGGCGGCTGCCGTCCGGGGTGATCGCCATGGCGTGACCGTCGGTGGGGCCCTCGCCGAACGGGTGCGGCAGGTCCACGCAGTACGCCCACCGTTGTTCGAGGTTCAGGGTGTGCACGAAGGCGTGCACGTCGCTGCCCGGCCGGCCGCTGATCCGGTCCCGGGTGTGCTGGTGCTCGGGCTGGTGGGTGTAGAGCGTGTAGAGCACGGCCCGGTTCGGGGCGAGCACCGCCTGCCGTCCGTCGCCGCGCATCTCCTCCTCCGCGCCGGCCGGAACCGGCGCCTTGGCCCGGGTGGAGAGCGGGCCGGGGACACCGGTGGCGAGGTCGACGACGCGGACCCGGTACCGGTCCGGCGCGTTCGGCGGCAGCCACTCCAGCACGAAGAGCCCGGCGAGGTCCGAGGTGAACGCCTCCGGCACGACGTTGCCGGGCAGCCGCAGCCGTTGCCGGACGCCACCGGCGTCGGCGATCAGCACCGGGGTCACGTCGCGCCCGGCGGGTCGCTCCTTGGTGACGCTGACCGCCTCGGTGGTCAGCGCCACCCGGCTGCCGTCGACGGAGACCGTCTGCGGCACCCAGCGGCCGGGCAGCCGGACCCGCTCGGAGGCGGTGCCCCGGCCCGCGTCGATCCGCCACAGGGCGGTGTCGGCGCCGTCGGGGGCGCTCGCGTGGACCAGCCGCCCGTCGGCGGTGGCCACCCCGTGCGGGATCACCTCCAGGTCGGTGCCGCGCAGCACCCCGAGGCCGCCGTCGACCTGGACGAGCAGCGGGTCCGGGAGCCGGCCGCCGGCCGCCGGGGCGCCCGTCGGGTCGCAGCCGGCCAGCGCGGCGGCGCCCGCACCGGCAAGCGTGGTCAGCAGGGTGCGCCGCGAGATCGTCGCCTTCGTCATCATGACCCGGTGACACCGCCGGACCGGCCGGGGTTCCATCGGGCCGCGGGCGGAACCCGGCCGGCGCGGGCGGTGTCAGTAAGGGTGATCCCCACCGGAGGTTGCACTGGACGACGAGGAGTTCGTCACCCGCGCGCAGGCAGGTGACCTGGGGGCGTACGAGTTCCTGGTCGCCCGGCACACCACGGCCGCGTACCGGACCGCGGTGCTGCTCGGCGCGGGTTCGGACGCGGAGGACGTCGTCCAGGAGGCGTTCGTGAAGGGCTACCGAAAGCTGTCCCGCTATCGCGGTGAGTCGTCGTTCCGGTCCTGGCTGCTGGCGATCGTGGCGAACGAGACCCGCAACCTGCACCGTTCGCGGGACCGGCGCCACGGGCTGGTGCTGCGGGCGGCGCGGGTGGACCCGGGCTCGGAGATCGTCGAGGACGACGCCGTCGCGGCGATCCTCGCCGGGGAGCGCCGGGCGGCGCTGGTGCGCGCCCTGCGGCTGCTCCCGGCCAGGGACCGGGAGGTGATCGTCTGCCGGTACTTCCTGGACCTGAGCGAGGACGAGACCGTCACCATGCTGGGCTGGCCGAGGGGCACGGTGAAGTCGCGGACGTCCCGGGCGCTGGTGAAGCTGCGCGGCCTGCTCGCCGTCGAGGAGGTCGGTCATGGATGACCTGGAGCGGGAGCTACGGGAGCTGTCCACCTGGCTGGCAACGCCCCCGCCGCCCGAGGTGACGGCGCAGGTCCGCGCCCGGCTGGCCGCTGCGCCGGCCACCCGCCACGTCGAGCGTCGACGACGCTGGCGGTACGCGCTCGCGGCGGCGCTGGCCGCGCTGCTGGTGGCGGTGCTGCCGCCGGGGCGGGCGGCGCTCGCCGGGGCGGTGACGGGCCTGCTGCGTTTCGCCGGCATCACCATCAGCACGTCCTCCGCACCGGGGCCACCGACCGGTTCGGCGTCACCGCTGCCGGCGCAGCGGCCCGCCGCGCTGGACGCGGCACAGCGGCTGGTGCGCTTCCCGATCCGTACGCCGGCCGCGCTGGGACCGCCGGAGCAGGTGCTGGTGGCCGATCCCGACGGCACGGGCGGGCATCGGGTGGTGACCCTGCTCTACCGTGGCGGCGCGGTGCGCCTGGACGCCTTCGACGGCCGGCTCGACCCGGTCTTCGTCAAGCAGGCCGGTGGACCGGGGGTGCAGTGGACGCAGGTCGCCGGGGCGCAGGCGATCTGGGTCGGTGCCCCGCACCCGGTCTCGTACGTGGACCGCGACGGCACGGTACGCCAGGAGAGTGCCCGGCTCGCCGCGGCGACCCTCATCTGGGCGGACGCCGGGGTGACCTACCGCCTGGAGGGCGGGCTGACCATGACCGAGGCGATCGGAATCGCTACCTCCCTGTAGTGACGGGACCGCACGGTGCGTCCGCGCGGGCTCTCTTCGCTGACGGACCCACGCCTACCGGGAGTTTACCGATATCACGGCGCGGTTCGCCCGCGCGTCGGATACGTGTGCGGCAGCCACCAGCCCGCCTACCGGACGATTTGTGCAGTGAGCGGGCAAATGTGTGTTAGCGCGAACACGTCGCTACCGAGAGACAACGTCAGGTACTGCCGCCGAATCCCGGGGATTGGCCACGCCTCCACACGCGACCCCGCCCATTGGAAGTTTCGGGAACGTGTCTTGTTTTTTTCAGATAAGTCTGCGACTGTTTTGGCCGTCGGTGGCCTGGGTCACTCCGAGGTCAACCCCGATGTGGCCGCGAGCCGAGCACCAGACCAGCGCCGGTCGACCGGCGGGAGCCTTTCCGGCCTCCCCCGACGCATGCCTGGTCGGCGTCTCCGTTCGCCGCAGCGGGCTTTCAGGTGGACAGACTCGGCAGAGAGGAAAGATTGATGAGAGCGAGGAAACTACTGGCTGTGTCGGTAGTCCTGGCGACGGGCGTCCTGGGTACGGCCGCCTGTGGCGACGACTCGGGCCGCAACAGCGACGGCTCGGTCACGATGAGCTTCTGGCACAACGCCTCCACCGGCGATGGCCAGGCCTTCTGGGAGAAGACCGTCGCCGACTTCGAGGCCGCCAACTCCAACGTGACGATCGAGATCCAGGCCATCCAGAACGAGGACCTGGACGGCAAGCTCCAGACCGCCCTCAACTCCGGCGACGCCCCCGACGTCTTCATGCAGCGCGGCGGCGGCAAGATGGCCGCGATGGTCAAGGCCGGCCAGCTGATGGACATCACGGGCTCGATCACCGACGCGACCAGGAAGGTCATCTCCGAGGGGTCGTTCATCGCGCAGACGATCGACGACAAGGTCTACGCGATGCCGGTGGCAGTCCTGCCCGGCGGCTTCTTCTACAGCAAGGACCTGTTCGCCCAGGCGGGCATCACCGAGCCACCGGCCACGCTCACCGACCTGCAGGGCGCCGTCGACAAGCTGAAGGCGGCGGACATCCAGCCGATCGCCCTCGGCGCCAAGGACGCCTGGCCGGCCGCCTTCTACTACTACTTCTTCGCGCTCCGCGAGTGCAGCTCCACCACGATCACCGAGACCGGCAAGACCATGAACTTCGACGATCCCTGCTGGCTCAAGGCCGGTCAGGACGTCCAGAGCTTCGCCGCGGCGGAGCCGTTCAACAACGGCTTCCTGACCACGTCGGCCCAGCAGGGCGCGGCCAGCTCGGCCGGTCTGCTGGCCAACCACAAGGCCGCGATGGAGCTCATGGGTGCCTGGAACCCCGGTGTCATCGCCTCGTTGACGCCGGACGAGAAGCCGCTGCCCGACCTGGGCTGGTTCCCCTTCCCCAGCGTCACCGGTGGCGCGGGTGAGCCCGGCGCCATCCTCGGCGGCGTCGACGGATACTCCTGCTCGGCGCAGGCGCCCAAGGCGGAGTGCACCGCCTTCCTGAACTACCTGGCGGAGACCGATGTGCAGAAGGCGTACTACGAGGCCTTCAAGGCACCGCCGGTGAACAGCGAGGCGCAGGCCGCGGTGACCGAGGCGCACCTGCAGTCCGTGCTCGCGGCCTACAACCAGGCGCCGTTCGTCTCGCAGTGGCTCGACACGGTGTACGGGCAGAAGGTCGGCAACGCCCTCAACACCGCCGTGGTCAACATGCTGGCCGGCAAGGGAGACCCGCAGGGCCTCGTCGACGCGGTCAAGGCCGCCGCCGAGGGCCCGTAGAGAAATACACACCATGTCTGATCTGGACCGTGAAAACGTACGGCTCGCGACGAAGCAGTCGCCGGATCTGACGACGGGTGGGGGTGGCACGCCGGTCGTGCCGCCCCCGGCCGGCCGCCGGGCCCGAAAGGGCATCGGCTGGCCCGCCCGGCTGGAGATCGCGCTGATGACAGGGCCGACACTGCTCGTGTTCCTGTCCTTCGTCATCCTCCCCGTCGTCATGGCGGCCTACTACGGCTTCTTCAGCTGGCAGGGGTACGGCCCGGCCGAGGAGTTCGTCGGCTTCCGCAACTACCTGTTCATCTTCGAAGACGGCACGTTCATCGACGCGCTGCAACACAACGGCGCGATCGTGGTGCTGTCGCTGCTGCTCCAGGGGCCGGCGGCGATCCTGCTCGCGCTGCTGCTGAACCGGCGGATGCGGGGGCAGACGCTCATCCGGGTGCTCGTCTTCGTCCCCTACGTGATCGCCGAGGTGGTCGTCGGCATCGGCTGGAGCCTGATGCTGCACGGAGACGGCTTCGTCAACACCATCCTCGCGGACCTGGGGTTGGCCTGGTTGCAGAATGACTGGCTCTCCGACCCGCAGATCGCGATCTGGACGCTGATGGGCATCCTCACCTGGAAGTACATCGGCTTCGCCGTGATCCTCTTCCTCGCCGGGCTACAGGGCATCCCGGAGGAACTGACCGAGGCCGCAGCGATCGACGGAGCATCGTACTGGCAGACCCAACGCCGCATCACGCTGCCACTGCTCGGACCGACGATCCGCATCTGGGCCTTCCTGTCGATGATCGGTGCCCTACAGCTGTTCGACCTGGTCTACATCATCTGGGGGCAGTACATCGCGGCGACGGCGGGGACGTCGACGATGGCCACCTACATGGTGGCCAACGGGCGTAACGCCGGGGAGTACGGGTACGGCAACGCGGTCGCCGTGGTCCTGTTCTTCATCTCGCTCATCGCCGCCCTGATCTACCAGCGGTTCATTCTGCGCCGGGACACCGATGGCGCGATCACCGGAGGGAGGAACTGATGGCCGTGACTGCCGTGATCGGACGCCGGGCACCCCGGGCACCCCGGGCGCGTCGGCGGCCGGCGTGGGGAAACCCGTCGGTGTACTTCGTCGCGCTGCTGCTCATCGGGATGATGCTGGCGCCGGTCGCCTACATCATCGTCGGTGGCTTCCGCACGAACGCGCAGATCACCACCGACCCGGCGGGATGGCCGAACCCGTGGCGGTTCGAGAACTATCTCGACGTGCTGGCCGGCGGGACATTCTGGCGCCAGGTGCTCAACTCCACCCTCGTCGGCGTGTCCACCACGGCGGCCGTGGTCACCCTCGGTCTCATGACGAGCTTCATCCTCGCGCGCTACCGGTTCCGGGGCCGCGAGGCGATGTACTCGCTGTTCGCCGCGGGTCTGATGTTCCCGCTGACCGTGGCGATCACGCCGCTCTACATCCTGGTCAAGACCCTCGGCCTGATGAACACGCTGCCCGGGGTGATCCTCCCGCAGATCGGGTTCGCCATCCCGATGACGATCATCATCCTGGTCCCGTTCGTGCGAGCCATCCCGGACGAGATCCAGGAGGCGGCGTCGATCGACGGTTGCAGCCGGCTCGGTTTCTTCTGGCGGATGGTGCTCCCGCTGTCCAAACCGGGAGTCATCACCGTGGGCATCCTGACCTTCATCCAGAGCTGGAACAGCTACCTGCTGCCGCTGTTCATCCTGAACAGGGAGGAGACCTTCACCCTGCCCCTCGGGGTGCAGGCCTTCGCGTCGCAGTACTCGGTCGACACGGCCAAGGTCCTGGCGTTCACGTCCCTGTCGATGATCCCGGCCCTGGTGTTCTTCAGCCTCTTCCAGCGCCGCATCGTCGGCGGCCTAACCGGCGCCGTAAAGGGCTGACCCCCGTCCGCGCGGCCGACCCCGTCCGCGCGGCCGACCCCGTCCGCGCGGCCGACCCCGTCCGCGCGGCCGACCCTCGTCCGCGCGGCCGACCCCCGTCCGCGCGGCCGACCCCGTCCGCGCGGCCGACCCCGTCCGCGCGGCTGACCTCCGTGATCATGCAGTTGTGGCACCTGAGATGAGTCGTTTCGCGACCTTTGCGGAGTGCCACAACTGCATGATCGGCGCGAGGGGCCGGGGCCACTACGCCATGGTCGACAGTTGGTGGGGGCATGCGCCAACCCTCGGCCAGTCGGGACGGATGGACGTTGTCCCCGCCGCCGAAGAACTCGCAGGATTTCGTGATCAGTGGATCGCCAGCGCAGCGGGTCGACGTAGTGTGTCCCCGGCACGAGCAGATCCTCCGCGACGTGCGCCCGGACCACACGCACCAGGAACGCGGTGGCGTGCGGTGCCGGCCTCCCGAACTCGTGAGCGGTGTCCACCGCACACTCCAGCTGGATCGGGCACTGCGCCACTCGCGGCGCCGCGACCAACTCCGCAGCCTGTTCGGTCAGCCCGGCGGCAGCGGACTTGTCCGGCTCGTACCGGTATCCGATCTCGTACCGGTATCCGATCGCCGCCTTGTGAGCGGGCACGACCGGTGCCGCGGTGGTCAACGCGAGTCGGTCCACGACGTCGACCACGACGCCGACGGCGGGTTGAGCACGCACTCACGCTCCCGCAGCAGATTCGCCGTCGTCTGCCCGCTGTTACCCAGGCCCAGCATGCAACTCTGGCTCAGCCACCACGCCGACGACATGTGGGCGAGGTCGGTGGTGCCGTCGGGGTTCCGCGAACCGATGAGCACCACCGGAGTCCCGAAGTGCAGAGCCGCAGCCGCGATCCTCGTCCTTCAGCCTTGTGGAAGATCAGCGCGACCCGGCTTGAGAACAACCTTTGGCTACAACTCCCCCGACCGAAAACCTCGCCGTGGCGTTGTGCAAGCAGACCGGTGGTGGGTGGATGGGCTTCCGTAACACGTTGAGCATGCCATGAGCAGAATCGCTCGCGTCCCGATCGTGGCCGCGGACGGACTGTCGAGATGAGAGCGAGCTTCAACGGTGGGGTGGCGACGTACTACGCGAGGCACCGACGCGGTTATCCGCCCGAGGTGCTCGACGCCCTCGTCGAAGCGTTCGGTCTCGGCGCCGCAGACACGGTCGTCGACCTCGGCTGCGGCACCGGTCAGTTGAGCCTCCCACTCGCCGCTCGGGTCGGGTCCGTCATCGGCGTGGACCCGGAGCCGGACATGCTGGCCCTGGCTCGCCAGGCCGCCCTCGATGCGGCACGAGCCAACGCCACCTGGCTGCTCGGTGACGACAGCGATCTGCCGGCGCTGGGCCGGCTGCTCGGCGACCGGACGATCGGCGCGCTGACCGTCGCTGTCGCTGTCCACTTCATGGACCGCGACACGCTGTTCAGGGCCGTCCGACCGCTGCTACGCGCCGGCGGCGGCGTCGCCGTGATCACTAACGGCGCACCGCTGTGGTTGCAGGACGCCGAGTGGTCCGGGGCACTGCGCGAATGCCTGGAGGGGCTGGGTCACCCCGTCACGGCGACATGCCAAACCGATCAGGCCGGTCGCCAACGCAACCAGGACGCCCTCGTTGGCGCCGGCTACCGATATGCAGAGTCTTCGGTGCAGTACGACGCACCGCTCACCATCGATGACATGGTCGGCGGCGTCTTCTCCGCCATGTCGGCCGACCGGCTGCCCTCCATGCACGGCCGAGCCACGTTCACCGCCGAGGTCCGCGACGCCCTCGGAGGGCGCGACAAGGTCACCGAGCGGATCCGCGTCTGGCTGCAAATCGGCACGCCCGACTGAGAGCCGCGCCTCACCCAACTAGAGCCTTCCCACGTCCACTTCCCTCATCCGTTCCACTCGCGGAGGAGCCTCATCAGTCAGGTCGAAACCCATTCAGTGTCTAGGCCGATCGGCGGCCTGTCACAGTGGGCACTTGGTCGGTGGCCCGCCGGCCAGGTGGTGCGGGTCTGAGCCGGCGGCGCGGTCAGGTGGCGGGAGGGACGGCCAGCATGGCCAGCGGCACGTGGTGTTGGCCGGCGTGGATGTCGCGGTCGTGCAGGCTGCCCTGCACGACCGGCCGCGGGAACGAGATCTTCACGACGTTCAGCGCGGGGATCCGGAAGAACTGGACGCCCTCCGCGGCGACGCCGTAGAGGCGGGCGATCACCGAGGCGTCCAGGAACGACGGATCGGCGAGGAGCGCGTAGGCGGCGGCGTCCCGGGCGAACACCTCCATCGTCACCCAGAACGGCCCGGCGTTCTTCGACCGGACCTCCAGTGCGAGATCAGCGACCACGGTCATCGGTTGTCCTCCAGGCAGACGCGGAACAGGCTGGTCGGCGACGGCACCTCGACGACGTGGTTGAGCACGAACTCGTACGCCGCTCCCCGCTCGGTCTCGGCCGGCGACGTGGCGAAGGCGAGGCTGGGCAGGTGGTCCATGTCCGGTGTGGGCAGGTGCAGCATCAGCGGGTTGGCGACCTTCGCGACCGCCGTGGCGGTCTGCTGGTCCGCCGCGTGGACCAGGAGCATGATGCCCACCTCGCGGGGCGGACCGGCGGCGGGGTCGAGGTCGCCGAGGATCGCGTCGTGGCCGTAGCGGCGGATGTCGAAGGTGTAGTCGCCCTCGCCCAGCCCGATGGTCCCGGACACCCACTCGGTGATCATTTTGCGGAGCAGCGCGGTCCACGTGTCGATCTGGCCGAGGATGTGCGGGTCGCGGATGGCGGTGAACGACATCGTCTCGTACCCGGTGATCCGGGCGCCCTCCAGCTTGATGGTGTGCTGCGCGGCGGGCTCGAACCGGGAGCCCTCCACGCGGACGCGCCGCTCGTCCAGCGCCCGGTAGACCGCGTCGCCGACCTCGATGGTGCCGGCCGGCTCGCGCATCGTGAACGGGTCGACCGTCTCGTAGAGCATGTGCGCCGCGACCGAGGTGGGCGTGCACGCATTGGCCGGATCGAGCGGCTCGATGGTGAACCCGGTGGCGTCGACGGTGGCCAGCACCCCGCCGGCACGCGGGTTCGTGGTGCACTGCCCGCCACACTCGACGATCTTCGCGGCGTGCCACACAGGCCCGGCCGGCATGCCCCTGAGCAGCGGATAGGCGGCGGCCACGGCAGTGTCGGTGGCCCGCCCGGCGAGGACCACGTCGGCACCGGCGGTCAGGGCCGCGGCGATCGGTTCGTGGCCCATCATCCCGACGATGTTGGCGCAGCTCTCCAGGGTCGCCCGGTCGAGGTCGCCGGCCGGCGGGAGCGGCCGGATCCGGTCCAGATCGAGGTCGGCGGCCCGCTGCGAGCTGTAGATCGTGGCCAGCCGCAGGTCCAGGCCCTCCCCGGCCAGGATCTCCCGGGTGATGCCGGCGACCCAGTCGACACCGGCGTCGGTGCCGCTGGTGCCGCACGAGCCGATGATCAGCGGGATGCCGGCGGTGGCCGCCGCCCGCAGCAGCAGGCGCAGGTCGCGGGCGACCGCGGCGCGGGCGGTCTTGGCGGTTCCGGCACCGAGGTAGTAGGGCCCGGAGTCGGTCGAGCCGCCGTCGACGGCGATCACGTCGGCGCCGAGGGCCAGGCCGCGTTCGACGGTCTCGGGCGGGAAGCCGGCGCCGAGCATGCCGACCGGCACCAGGATGCGTACGGAGTCAGGGTTGGTGGCCATCGTTCCTCAATTCTTGGCGATCGCTCGGCCGGCCTGCCGGCCGGAGAACAGGCAGCCGCCCAGGAAGGTGCCCTCCAGGGCGCGGTAGCCGTGCATGCCGCCGCCGCCGAAGCCGCTGGCCTCGCCGGCGGCGTAGAGGCCGGGCACCGGCTGCCCGGCGGCGTCCAGGACCCGCCCGTCGAGGTCGGTGTGCAGGCCGCCCAGGGTCTTGCGGGTGAGCACGTGCAGGCGTACGGCGATCAGTGGCCCGGCCTTCGGGTCGAGGATCCGGTGCGGCGGGGCGGTCCGGATCAGCCGGTCGCCCCGGTAGTTCCGGAAGTTCCGGATCGCAGCGATCTGGAGGTCCTTGGTGAACGGGTTGTCCAGTTGCCGGTCGCGCGCCTGCACCACCCGCCGGATCTCGGCCGGGTCCAGCAGCGGCGTCTCGGTGAGCGCGTTCATCCCCTTCACCAGGTCGTCCAGGTCGTCGGCGACCACGAAGTCCGCGCCGCGGCTCTTGAACGCCTCCACCGGTGCCGGCGCGCCGGCCCGGATCCGGCCGAGCACCTGGCGGACGCTGCGGCCGGTCAGGTCCGGGTTCTGTTCCGACCCGGACAGCGCGAACTCCTTCTCGATGATCTTCTGGGTCAGCACGAACCAGCTGTGGTCGTACCCGGTGGACCGCAGGTGGGCGAGGGTGCCAAGGGTGTCGAATCCGGGCGAGAGCTCCGCCGGCAGCCGCTGCCCGCGGGCGTCCAGCCAGATCGAGGAGGGTCCGGGCAGGATGCGGATGCCGTGCGCGTCCCAGATTGGGTTCCAGTTCTGCACGCCCTCCACGTAGTGCCACATCCGGTCCGGGTTGATCACCGCGCCGCCGGCGTCCGCCGCGATGCCGATCATGGCACCGTCCACGTGGGTCGGCACCCCGGAGATCATCCGAGCGGGCGGTGTGCCGAGCCGCTGCGGCCAGTTGCGGCGGACCAGGTCGTGGTTGCCGCCGATGCCGCCGGAGGTCACCACCACCACGGGCGCGGACAGTTCGAAGTCCGCGACGGCCGTGCGGCTGCTGGCGGTGCCGCGCTCCGCGTCGCTCGCTTCAAGAACCTTTCCGCGTACGCCGGAGACGGCACCGTTGGTGCGGACGATCTCGTCGACCCGGTGCCGGAACCTGACCGTCACCTTCCCGGCGCGCATCTTGGCGACGAACGGCTCCAGCAGGCCCGGCCCGGTGCCCCAGGTGATGTGGAAGCGGGGCACGGAGTTGTTGGCGCGCTCCGCCCAGCCGACGATCGGGAACAGTTTGACGCCGAGCTGGCGCAGCCAGGCACGTTTCTCACCGGCGGCGAAGTCGACGTACGCCTGCGCCCAGCGCCGGGGCCACTCGTCCTCGGGCCGGTCGAACCCGGCGTTGCCCAGCCAGTCCTGCCAGGCCAGCTCGCGCGAGTCGCGGATGCCCATCCGGCGCTGCTCGGGCGAGTCGACCAGGAACAGGCCGCCGAACGACCAGAACGCCTGGCCGCCGAGGCTCTGCTCGGGCTCCTGGTCGAGCAGGAGGACACTGTGGCCGGCGTCCACCAGCTCGGCGGTGGTGACGAGCCCGGCGAGGCCGGCCCCGACAACGATCACGTCAGCGGTCATCGGCTCTGCTCCGGGGTGATCAGGTGGGCGTTGACGGAGGTCTGCGGGTTGCCGGCCAGGGCGGCGACCAGTTCGCGGGCGCCGCAGAGGCCCGCGTCGCGGCGGGCCTCGGTGGTCTGGCCGGCCATGTGCGAGTAGACGGTGATGCCGTCGACACCGCGCAGCACGCTGTCGGCGGGCAACGGTTCGACGTCCACGACGTCGAGGGCCGCCCCGGCGATCCGGCCGGACCGGACCGCCTCGGCCAGGGCGGTCACGTCGACGATCGGGCCGCGGGCCGTGTTGATCAGATGGGCGGTCGGCTTCATCCGGGCCAGCGCGGCGGCGTCGATCAGGTGCCGGGTGCGCGGGGTCAGCGCGGTGTGGATGGAGACGTAGTCGGCGTCGCGGAGCAGGCGTTCCAGCGCGACCTCGTGGCCCAGCACCGTCATGCCGAACGCCTCGGCGAGCGGTCGCACCCGCTGGGCCACCGCGCCACGGCCGATCAGGCCGAGGGTCTTGCCGCGCAGCTCGTGCCCGTCCCGGCGCGGCCAGCCGCCGGCCGCGACCCCGGCCGCCATCGGCACCAGCTGCCGGGCCTGGGCCAGCAGCAACGCGAGGGTGTACTCGGCGACCGCGTTGGCGTTGATGCCGGGCAGGTTGCTGACGCTGATGCCGAGGCGGGTGGCGGCCGGGACGTCGACGGAGTCGTACCCGACGCCGGTGCGCACGATCGCCCGCAGGCCGGGCGACGCCGCCAGCACCTGCTCGGTCATCGGCTCGTTGGCGATCAGCGCGCCGTCGGCGCCGGCCAGCGCGGCGATCAGCTCCGCCGGCCGGCGCGGCCCGCCCATCGGGTCGTGCCGGGTGGTGAAGCCCTGGCCGGTGAGGTAGGCGTCCACCTCGTCTCCCGGGCGCAGGTAGTCGGTGGTGATCAGGATGGTCGGCATCGGCTCTCTCTCAACGTGCGGGGGCGGGGGTCGTCTCGCGGGCCTGCTCCAGGCGGGCCAGCCGGATCACGACCACGGCGGCGAGCGTGGCCAGCACGGCGATGTCGAGCAGCATCCAGTCCCAGCCGACCAGGTCGACCGCGACGCCGACCAGCGCCGGCCCGGCGAAGCCGCCCAAATACCAGGTGACCGCGTAGAGCCCGGTGTAGGCGCCGAGCATCCGGCTGGACGGGGCCAGGTTCCACAACGCGACCGCCGCGTTGATCAGGAAACCGGCGGCGCCCATGGCGGCGACGCAGAACAGCACGACCGTGCCGGTGGGGGTCCGCACGACGGCGGCGGCCGTGAGCGCCGCGGCGAAGACGGCGATGCCGATCAGGACCACCCGCAGCCGGCCGAAGCGCTCGGCGGCCAGCGCGGCCGGGTAGGCCGCGATCAGGTAGGCGACGCCGCTGGGCAGGGTGAGCCCGCCGGCCTCACCGCGGGTCAGGCCCAGCACCTCCATGCCGTACGGGGTCATCAGCGACCGGGACGCGAACCAGGCGCCGCCGAAGAGGAAGACGGTGAGCAGCAGGAGCACCCGCCGCCGGTCCCGGCTGGTGACCAGTTCGGTGATGACCCGCCACAGTGGCGATCTCGTCTCGCCGGGTCCGGTGGTCGCGTCCTCGGTCACCGCGGCCCGATAGGCCGGGGACCGGCTGTCGCGCACCTTGGCGATCATCACGGCGGTGACGGCCAGCATGATCGCCGCCGGGATGACGAAGGCCGCCCGGGGATGGTCGTCCACCACCAGGAGGCTGATCAGTGACGCCACGATGATGGTCAGCGAAGTGGCGATCTTGACGACGGCGTTGGTCCGGCCGCGCCGCTGGGGCGGGACGAAGTCCGGGGTCAGCGCCTCGGCGAGGGGCCGCATGGTGTTCGCGACCAGCGCGTAGCAGACCATCACCGCGACCAGCGTGACCAGCGAGGTGGTCCAGGGCAGGAGCAGGAAGATCAGGGCGCCGAGGGGCATGCCCACCGCGAGGTACGGGATGCGCCGGCCCCACCGGGTCCGGGTGTTGTCGGACCGGTTGCCGATCCAGGGCTGGATGAAGATCCCCAGCAGGTTGTCCATCCCCATCAGCACACCGACGAGCGCGGCGCTCGTGACGTGCTCGCGCAGCAGGACGGGCACCTGGTTGTCGTAGAAGTTCCAGGTCGACTCCTGCGCGAACAGCGCGAGAGCGATGAAGAAGGTGATCTTCCGGTACGACACCTCGTCGCGGGTCTTTATTTCGGCCATGTCGCCTCCACGTAACGTGTGCCGCGTCACGCTAGTTTGCTGTAGCAAACTCGTCAACAGTTGCAACAAAGTTAGGCAATGGCATGCGTTAGGGTGTGGCCATGACAGTCACCGAGACGCTCGCCGACCAGGCGTACCGTCATGTCCGCGCCGCCATCGCCGCCGGCGAGCTGGCGCCGGGAGAGAAGGTCACCGAGCGCGGCCTGGCCGAACGCCTGGCGATCAGCCCGACCCCGGTCCGCGAGGCGCTGCGGCGACTGGAGTCCGACGGGCTGATCGAGCGCCTCGGGCCACGGACCGTGCTGGTCGCCGAGATCCGGGACGCCGCCATCGACGACCTCGCCGAGGTCGAGGTCGGCCTGCGCGGCCTGGTCGCCCGGTTCGCCGCCCGGCACGCCACCCCCGGCCAGCTCGACACCCTCGACGAGATCCTCGACCGGGCCGACGACCTGCTGATCCTGCTCAAGGAGCGCCGGTCCCACGACCGGCCGACCGAGCGGCACCTCACCGCGCTGCTCGACACCATGCTGGAATTCAACGAGGCGGTCAACGCCTGCGCCCACAACCCGGTCCTCGTCCGGATGCTCGACCAGAGCCGGGTGTTCACCCGGCCGCAGCGACGGGAACTGCTGCTCAAGCGGGTGGCCGAGGACGACACCTTCGGCCTGGAGCGCTACACCAGCCATCGCGCCCTGGTCCGCGCGCTGCGCGCCGGTGACTCCGCCGCCGCCGAACGCATCGCCATCGAGGACTCACAGGGCGGCCTCGACGCCCTGCGGGGGGCCCGATGAACCACCGGATCGCCGTCATCCCCGGCGACGGGATCGGCAAGGAGGTCGTCCCGGCCGGCATCGAAGCCCTGGAGGCGACCGCCGGGCGCTTCGGCCTGCGGCTGGAGTTCACCGACTTCGGCTTCGCCAGCGCCGACTACTGGCAGCGGCACCAGAAAATGCTGCCGCCCGACTGGGAGGAGACGCTGCGCTCCTTCGACGCCATCTTCTTCGGCGCGGTCGGCTGGCCCGCCGTGGTGCCCGACCACATCTCGCTCTGGGGCAGCCTGCTCCAGTTCCGGCGTACCTTCGACCAGTTCGTGAACCTGCGCCCGTGCCGGCTCATGCCCGGCGTCCGCAGCCCACTCGCCGACCGCGAGCCCGGCGACATCGACTTCCTGGTGGTCCGCGAAAACACCGAGGGTGAATACTCCAGTGTCGGCGGACGCATCTTCGAGGGCACCCACCGGGAGACCGTGCTACAAGAGACGGTGATGACCCGCATCGGCGTCGACCGGGTGCTGCGCTTCGCCTTCGAGCAGGCGCAGAGCCGCCCGCAACAGCACCTCACCTCGGCGACCAAGAGCAACGGCATCGCCATCTCCATGCCGTACTGGGACGAGCGGGTCGCCGCGATGGCCGAACAGTTCCCCCGCGTACGGGTCGACAGGTTCCACATCGACGCCCTCGCCGCCCAGTTCGTGCTGCACCCCGAGTGGTTCGACGTGGTCGTCGCCAGCAACCTCTTCGGCGACATCCTCTCCGACCTCGGCCCGGCCTGCACCGGCACACTCGGCATCGCACCCAGCGCCAACATCAACCCCGACCGCCACCACCCCAGCCTCTTCGAGCCGGTGCACGGCTCCGCACCCGACATCGCCGGCCAGGGCATCGCCAACCCGATCGGCCAGATCTGGTGCGGCTCCATGATGCTGGACCACCTCGGCCATCCCGAGGCCGCCGCCCACCTCCTCGGCGCCGTCGAGGACGTGCTGGCGCTCGGGCCGAAGGAGGCGCCGCTCACCCCCGACCTGCACGGCACCGGCACGACCGCGGAACTGGGCCGCGCGATCGCCGAGCGCGTCCGGGAACGCTGAGCCCAGCCGCCCCGCGCCGCTCAAACGGCTGAACGTGGCCTCAGTGCTGCACGAGCCCGCCGGCCAGGACCGGAGGGACGTGCCCGGTCGCCGGGCGCGTCCGCGCCAGGGCGAGACCGACGTCCACCAGGGAGGATCGGCGCAGGTGAACCACCTCCGCCATCGGGGTCCAGACCGCCTCGACAGTGTCGCCGCTCGGCTCCGGCCGGAGGACGCCTCCCGTGATGCGGACCTGGTAGAAAATGCCAACATTCTGGTGATCGAGCCCTGACCACGCCTCGGCGGCGGGAATCACCCTGGAATCCACGCCCACCAAGCTCTCGACCACCGCGTCGCAGCCGGTCTCCTCGGCAACCTCCCGGATCACCGCATCGAACGGATCCTCCGCGTGCTCCACCCTGCCGCCCGGAAGGCTCCAGTTGGTCCCGCCGGCCGGCGACACGCAACGGACAAGCAGCACCCGCTCATCCTCGAAGCACACGGCGTACGCGGCCAACCGGAAACTCAACCCAGCACCTCCCGACCGACGTCGACGTCCCGACGGTGACCTCTCGCGGACTGCGAGCCGCCCCATCATGAGATGGTCACCGCCGCCAGCCGCTCCATCCAATCACCAAGGGTTTGTCGCAGGTCGACACGTCCATCATGGGCGGAGAGTCGGCCGCCCGGCCGAGAGCCCCTTTCGACCATCGCCATCCGCTACGCTGAACCTCACGTTTCGCCACTCGCACACACCCAACTCCCGACCCCAAGCGGCAAAGGAGCCTGGCGATCTTGAGACGCAAAGTGAAGAAAAACAGCGGACTTGATCTTTAACACCCCAGGTCAGAAAGCCTGCTCCCCGCGCACGCGGGGATGATCCCGGCACACCCTTCGGATCCGGTGTCGTCAACGCTGCTCCCCGCGCACGCGGGGATGATCCCTGAGGAGGTTCCCATGCTGCCGACGCTCGGCTCTGCTCCCCGCGCACGCGGGGATGATCCCGTCATCGCCGGGCCCTGGTCGTCGGCGGCGAACTGCTCCCCGCGCACGCGGGGATGATCCGGGCTCCGGCGCGGGCGAGATCGGCAAGGTGCTCTGCTCCCCGCGCACGCGGGGATGATCCCCCGGGCCTGCTGACGGCGAACGCCAGAGCGATCTGCTCCCCGCGCACGCGGGGATGATCCGAACCGGCTGACCGCCTCACCGATCTGCGGCAGCTGCTCCCCGCGCACGCGGGGATGATCCCCGGCTGGCGGGCACCGCGCAGGCAACCTGGGACTGCTCCCCGCGCACGCGGGGATGATCCGCCGACCCCGCCCGCCGCGCCCAGGCCGGCGCCCTGCTCCCCGCGCACGCGGGGATGATCCCTCACCGTTGCCGAGCGGCTCCGCGTGCTCCACCTGCTCCCCGCGCACGCGGGGATGATCCCAATCCGACCAGCGCGACGTGGTTCTATGGCCCCTGCTCCCCGCGCACGCGGGGATGATCCCTCGCGGGCGGCACCCAGGTCCGGCGTGAGGATCTGCTCCCCGCGCACGCGGGGATGATCCCGCGATCGGGTAGAACCGTCCGCCGGGGTCAGTCTGCTCCCCGCGCACGCGGGGATGATCCCGGCGCGCAGCTCGGTAGCACAGCAGCAGTGGACTGCTCCCCGCGCACGCGGGGATGATCCTGTCGACCAACGCCGGCGCGGCGGCCCGCGGCACTGCTCCCCGCGCACGCGGGGATGATCCCAGCCACCGGGCCTTGCGCCAGTACGCGGCCTTCTGCTCCCCGCGCACGCGGGGATGATCCTGCGTCGCGCGACGACGGCCGGCGACGGGGTGGCTGCTCCCCGCGCACGCGGGGATGATCCCAAGAGAGGGCGGCAGTGACCGAGCAGCAGATGCTGCTCCCCGCGCACGCGGGGATGATCCGTCGGGCCCTCAGCGGGCGGGTGCGCATCTGGCCTGCTCCCCGCGCACGCGGGGATGATCCGTCCACCACCCGACACACCACCCGTGACCAGCACTGCTCCCCGCGCACGCGGGGATGATCCCAGGACTGGCGACGCACCACCGCCGCCGTGCAGCTGCTCCCCGCGCACGCGGGGATGATCCCATCCCGTCGGTGTGCTCGGACAGGCCCGGCACCTGCTCCCCGCGCACGCGGGGATGATCCCACGAAGCAGGTCACCGGCGGGCGCGCTTGTCGCTGCTCCCCGCGCACGCGGGGATGATCCGAAACTGGTGGAGGCATACGAACACCGGATCACCTGCTCCCCGCGCACGCGGGGATGATCCCCTGTCGGAGGCAGAACCGCGGGCGCTGCAGATCTGCTCCCCGCGCACGCGGGGATGATCCCGGGCTGCTGCGGGACATGCAGATGGTCCACCTCTGCTCCCCGCGCACGCGGGGATGATCCCTGGCGCGGGTCCGCACGGCGCTGCAGGAGGCTCTGCTCCCCGCGCACGCGGGGATGATCCCGTGGCGAGCAGGGTGCCGGTGGCGGCGTCGCCCTGCTCCCCGCGCACGCGGGGATGATCCGGGTTAGGCATCGTCGTTGTCTCCCATCAGTGCCTGCTCCCCGCGCACGCGGGGATGATCCCGTCTCGACGCGGGCGTGGAACTGGGCGATGAACTGCTCCCCGCGCACGCGGGGATGATCCCCTCTGTCGTCGTACGAACGGCCGGAGAGCCAGCTGCTCCCCGCGCACGCGGGGATGATCCCTCCTCCGGTTTGCTCGACCGGCTCGACGAGATCTGCTCCCCGCGCACGCGGGGATGATCCCAGCAAAGGCCGGCTGATGACGCCCGGCGAGGTCTGCTCCCCGCGCACGCGGGGATGATCCAGTCCGCCGCCGAGCGTGCGGCCAAGTCGGCGGCCTGCTCCCCGCGCACGCGGGGATGATCCGGATGTGCGGCATGAGCGAGCAATGCGCCTTGTCTGCTCCCCGCGCACGCGGGGATGATCCCGCGATCTCGTGCGACCAGTCGGGCTGGTCTGCCTGCTCCCCGCGCACGCGGGGATGATCCCGTGCCCACGGTCGACGTGCCGGTGTGGACCGACTGCTCCCCGCGCACGCGGGGATGATCCCCATCCGTCGTCGTGAGGAGAAGACATGGAGATCTGCTCCCCGCGCACGCGGGGATGATCCGGCAATCGGACAAACCGGGGCAGCCGATCCCGCCTGCTCCCCGCGCACGCGGGGATGATCCGCAGTGCGGCGGCCACCTCCAGCCCGGCGAACCCTGCTCCCCGCGCACGCGGGGATGATCCTCCGGACATACCGGGGCACGGAATACGGACGGTCTGCTCCCCGCGCACGCGGGGATGATCCGCGGATCAGCTTGTCGGCCGGCGTCGCCACGCCCTGCTCCCCGCGCACGCGGGGATGATCCGACTTCACCGAGGCGGAGATTGTGGTGTCGGATCTGCTCCCCGCGCACGCGGGGATGATCCCCGGCCGTCGACGCCGACACTGCGGCGGCCGTCCTGCTCCCCGCGCACGCGGGGATGATCCCCATGCGGCTGGAATCCGACCCGATCCGCTGGCTCTGCTCCCCGCGCACGCGGGGATGATCCCAGGTCCCGCCGCTCGACAGCCAGCGGGTGGTTCTGCTCCCCGCGCACGCGGGGATGATCCCCTAGAGCGCAGTGTATGCAGAGTCAACAGTGCCTGCTCCCCGCGCACGCGGGGATGATCCTCTCCGACACCCGGGTCAAGTTCGCCCTGCGGACTGCTCCCCGCGCACGCGGGGATGATCCCGGGTAGATGCGGATCATCGTCGGTGTCCTCGTCTGCTCCCCGCGCACGCGGGGATGATCCCGCCTTCGCCGAGGTGTATTCGATCGCGGAGATCTGCTCCCCGCGCACGCGGGGATGATCCGGACACCGAGCGAGAGATCGCACAGGAACAGATCTGCTCCCCGCGCACGCGGGGATGATCCCGTTGTTTTTTGCCTGATCCTGTTGGGCCGGAGATCTGCTCCCCGCGCACGCGGGGATGATCCCGAAGCCGCCTGGGAAGACGCCCGCTCCCAACGCTGCTCCCCGCGCACGCGGGGATGATCCCGGGAAGGTCAGCTTCCAGCAGCTGATCGCCGACTGCTCCCCGCGCACGCGGGGATGATCCCGGCGCCGCGGGGGTGCCGTCGATCTCCGTGAACTGCTCCCCGCGCACGCGGGGATGATCCCTACCAGGACCAGCCGACCAGGGAGAGCGCCGACTGCTCCCCGCGCACGCGGGGATGATCCCGGGGTGGGCACCTACGACCTGCCGGTCACCGTCTGCTCCCCGCGCACGCGGGGATGATCCCTCGCGCGCCACCGAGGTAGATGGCACGGTCTTCTGCTCCCCGCGCACGCGGGGATGATCCCCGTCCGCCGGGGTCAGTGGTCCGCGGGGTGCTGCTGCTCCCCGCGCACGCGGGGATGATCCCGTGTCGTCCTCGTCGGACTCCAGCACCGCCGTCTGCTCCCCGCGCACGCGGGGATGATCCCCTGTCTAGTGGGTATATCAAGCGGGTTGGTCCTCTGCTCCCCGCGCACGCGGGGATGATCCCACCATGGACACGGACAGCGGGCCGTCGAGCGGCTGCTCCCCGCGCACGCGGGGATGATCCTCCCACGGTGCCACAGTCCCGTATGGCCACACCCTGCTCCCCGCGCACGCGGGGATGATCCGGCGGCCTTCGGTGGCTGCGGGTTGTCGCGCTTCTGCTCCCCGCGCACGCGGGGATGATCCGATTCCGTTCGAGATCCTCGGCCTGGTCCTGGCCTGCTCCCCGCGCACGCGGGGATGATCCGTGGTCGGGATCGACCCTGCCCACGTCGGGCCTCTGCTCCCCGCGCACGCGGGGATGATCCGGTGCCAGCGGTGCCCAGGTCGTCGCGGATCAGCTGCTCCCCGCGCACGCGGGGATGATCCTGGGAATGGGAGTGTGATTGTCCAAAATCCTGTCTGCTCCCCGCGCACGCGGGGATGATCCGTTCCTTCCCCCCTACCCCCCAGGAGGAGCCTCTGCTCCCCGCGCACGCGGGGATGATCCCGAGACGGTGACCCGATGGTGATCGTGATCCTGCTGCTCCCCGCGCACGCGGGGATGATCCGGATGCTGCTGTGTTTTCACCGGGTGTTTTTGGCCCCACCGTTCCGGAAAGTCCCGGGTCCACCGTCCGCGACAGGTGCCCATGCGTCGATGGGAGTTCCAGTTCCAGTTGGCCCCACCGGTCCCAAGGGATGGAACAGCCGTACTTCGGCCGGCGGAGCCCGACGTACTCGCAGCCAAGCCGCCGACCCCAGGACACTGCGCTCCCACCAGCGACGTCTTGCTGCAGGGATTCGGTGGCAAGCCGGTCGAAGACCGGCGCGGCAGCTGTTCGGCGCCGAGCGGCGTGAACCGGTGGAGCCACGCTGACACCACCGGGCATCGGCGTCCATGTGGAGCCACAGATTTCTGGAATCGAATTGATGGGGCCAGGAATCGATGGACCTGTGGGGCCCGAATGAGTCGGCGAGAACACTGCTGCGTTCTACGCCCCGTCCGCTCTCTGCTCCCCGCGCACGCGGGGATGATCCCCAACCGCCGTGCAGTCGGAGGGCAACCGGATCCTGCTCCCCGCGCACGCTCCCCGCGCACGCGGGGATGGTCCCACAGCCACCCGGCCAACTGGGTCAGCTCGGCACTGCTCCCCGCGCACGCGGGGATGATCCCAACGCCCGCCGGTCGATCGCCTCACCGCACCTGCGCCGCGACAACCCCGAGCCCGAGCATGCCGGCTCGCTGGTGCTGGAAGCACTCAGACTCACCGCCGAGCAGCGCTACGAGTCGGTCCATAAGCGTGCTCGGCAGTTCCTCACCACCGCTCGGCCGTACGCTGCGACCGCAGCTCCGGCATGTCGCGGAGGTACTTGCTGAGCGCAGCCGGCCTGCTGCCCTGTCACCGCCCGGCTTACCATCGCCGTCATGAGCGATCGGGAGCTGGCCAGCCTGCACCAACGCTGGAGTGCCTACGAGGAGCTGCCCAACCTCACCGAGCACTGGTACTGGCGGCCCGGTTGGCGAGCCGACCGACAGTTCTACACCTGGCACCTGACCTTCGAACACCAGCTCGAACTTCATGCACTCGTGGCCCGGATCCAGGCTGAGCTAGCGCTGCCGGAGCTGGACCTGGTGCCGGTCGACGGCTTGCATCTCACCATGCAGGGCATTGGGTTCGCCGACGAGATCAACTACGCCGACATCGAAGAGATTATCGCTGCTATCCGTCTACTCTGCGCGAGCATGCCGCCGCTTGAGCTGACCCTCGGTCCGGTAGATCCCGATGCCGAGGGGATCGGCCTTCTCGTTCAGCCGTGGGCACAGGTCGAGCGCCTGCGCAACACCATCCGAGAGGCCATCGACACGGTGTGGCGGAGCGTGCCCGAGCCTGCCGACGGGTTTCGGCCGCACGTCACCATCGCGTACAGCGGCTCGCCAGCACCAGCCGGCCCGATACGCCGCCGCCTCGCCGCCCTACGCGACCTTCCTCCGGCACGGGTCAGAATCGGCCATGTGCCGTTGATTGCGCTTCGCCGGGCCGACCGCACCTACCGGTGGACGACAGTCGCCGAGGCAAATCTGGCCGGGTGATGTAGCTGACCAGGGCGTAGTCCCTGTGTAGGCGTGCGCGTTGGGTCCTATCATGCCGAGGTCAGGGTACGAAGCTCGTCGAGGTAGGACATGACCTCGTCCTGTCTTGGGTGTCTGTTGGCGAGCGTGCTGGCGAGTTCTCGCGAACACATCAGGAGTGAGGGCAAGGACTTACGGTCGCCTTCGAGCGCTCGCCGGCCATGAGACACCGCTGCTTCGACGTCTCCCTCGCGGGCAGCTGTGACGCCAAGCGTGATGCGCGCCTCCGCGATCCGCATCGGCTTTCGCGGAATCCCGTTCGGGTCGGTGGATGAGGCAATTACCTCCCTGGCGTACATCTCGGCCAGGCGATTTTCGCCTAGGATCCGGTAGCAATCCATGGCGTAGAAGTCGAATTTGGCGGGATCCACCATGAAGTGGTGGTCGATATCTGCCGGGTATGGAAGGGACTCCAGCAGTCGGCGACCATGATCGAGGGCAGTCTCGACCTGGCGACGATCACCGAGGCGGGCCCAAGCCTTCGCCCGCTGAGCGGCGAGTTGGACTGCCGCGCCATCTGCTGCGGCGACGTCCTCCCCAGCATTGGCTGCGACAATGGCGCCCCGGTAGTCGCCCTGGGTCAGGGCGTACCAGGCGCGCATCTCGTAGGCCCAGGCGGAAACGGCGGCGTTGCCGGCTTCTTCGCCGAGTGAGGCGGCAGCTCGACGGGTGCCCTCGGCGGCCCTGCGATCTCCCATGTCGTGCTCAAGGCAGCCGACCAACAGGGCAACCCATCCAGCGAGCGTGAGAACATCTCGGTGCTGGGACAGGGTGAGGCGGCGGTCCATCAGCGAGGTGATGCGCCGCAGCCATGCCTGGCCCTCAGCGTGGAGCTGCTCCGACCGCATGTATGGGTACTCGGAGCAGAGGCGATCGGCGGTGACCTTCAGTGCGTCAAGCGTCGACGTGGAGACATCGGACGCCTGCACTCTCGCCAGGATTTCCAGGGTCTCCATACCGGATCCCCCAAGGAGCGCCTGGTCGGCCTCACGCGCCGCATGGGGCGGAAAGAATGCGGCGGTGACGGTGCCGAAGGTCTCGGCAATGGCCGCCTTGTAAAAGGAATCTGGTTCGGTTCCACCCGCCTCCCAGCGCTTCCAGTTCCGCAGGAGGGCGTTGTCCGAGGGCAGTTGTTCCGGTGAGTGAGCGCGAAGCGCCCGAATCGCGTCTGCCTGCGACCACCCGCGTGCAGCCCGTTCGGCGCGTAGCCGGGCAGCCCAGACGGGCCGGTCCTCCGCAGCGTCCTGACCTTCTGCCATGGTCCCATTATCGCTCTTTCCGAGGGTGGCACCGAGGGGACGGGCAGGTGTCACCGCAGTGACATCTGTAGTTGCAGGCGATTCAACGGAACCTTTGATGTCGGGATCCCCGAGCGTCGCGCTGCGCCGTCGCGCGGAGGTTCGACCAGCTGAACTGGCACGCGCGTGGCCGTCTCCTGAGGCACTGTGCACGGAGCCATCGACCGTTCGACGGAGAGCTGACATGGAGTTGATCGGTACCGCAGTTGATGGGCGGATGGCCGGGACGGCTGCGATGCGGGGTCGGTCGCATGGCTGAGCCCGGGTTGTCGTGGGTGGCCGTTCGTGGAGTGCACGAGCGGGCCGCCGATCATTTCTGGGCGTTCATGGAGGATCGGTCGGTGCGGTTTCTGCCGCACCGGTTTGCGCCGATGTTCTTCACGACGCTGGGGCAGGTGATCGCGGGTCGGGATGAGCCGGCCGGGCGGCGGGCGGCCCTGGCGGTGCTGGGGCGGATGCACCAGCGGCTCGGGCTTCGGGCGTACCACGACACCGCGATCAGTGCCGCGTTCGTGGACACGGTGGGCCGGTTCGCCGGCACCGCCTGGGGTCCGTCGTCGGCGGTGCGGTGGGAGCGGGGTTGCCGGCGGGCGTTGCGGTTGGCGGAGCGGGCGGCCGGGGCGCTGGGCGACGGGCCGCAGGTGATGGTGGGTGAGGTCGAGTCGCGTTCGGAGCCGGTGGCCGGTGTGGTCGTGCTGACCGTACGGCCGGTGCGGCGGCTGCGGTACGAGCCGGGTCAGGCGCTGCCGGTGGGCACGCCGAGGTTGCCCGGCCGGTGGCGGTGGTTGTCCCCGGCGAACGCGCCCCGCCCGGACGGCCGGCTGGAGTTCCACGTCCGCGCCGTCGCGCGGGGTGTCGTGTCGCCGCTGCTGGTCGGGGAGGTGATGCCGGGCGAGACGGTGTGGCTCGGGCCACCCGCCGACGTCGGGCTGTCACTGGCCAGGGCCGGCGGTGCCGATCTGCTGCTGGCGGCGGGCGGGACCGGCCTGGCGCCGCTGCGGGCCATGGTCGAGCAGGTCGCGGTGTCGCCGGGCAATCGGCGGGTGACGCTGGTGGTGGGTGCCCGGACGCTGTTCGATCTTTACGACGCGGTGGCGCTGGACAAGCTCGCCGACGCGCACCGTCGCTGGCTGACGATCGTGCCGACGTTCTCCCACGATCCGGCGGTGGAACCGGCCGCCCAGGGTGACCTGCTCACGGTCGCCCGTTACCACCACCGGCCGGGGCAGGCGTTCTTCGTCTGCGGGCCACCGGCATTGATCGAGGCGGCCCGGGTGCGGTTGCCCGCGGCCGGTGTCGCCGCCCGGGAACTGCACCTGGCGGTCACCTTCGAGCGCGCCCTCGACGCCGCCCGCTGGTCGCGCCAACCGCAGCACCCGCAGCCCGCCAGACAGGCCGGCCGGCAGCGCGACGAGCAGGGCCGCCCGCAGACCGCCGGGCAGCGCGACGAGCAGGACCAGCCGCACGGCGGCGGGCAGTGCGCCGGGCACCGTGCGGCGGAGGTGTGACGTGCGCCGGACAGGATCACCCGCTCGGCCGGCGACCGGTGCCGACCTTCCCGCGTTGAGCGGTCTGCTCGCCGCCGAGCTGGCGGCCGGGCCGATCGCCGCGTGGCTGGTGCCGGACCCGGCCCACCGTCGGCCCGTCCTGCACGCCTACGCCCGGTTCGTGCTGGCGCACGGGCTGGCGCACGGCCAGGTCGACACGACCTGCGACCGGACGGCGGTGGCGGTCTGGTATCCCCGCCGCGCCGCGCCGGAGCCGGCGGCGGCCCTGCTGTTCGGCCTCTGCCGGGTGCTCGGCGCGCAGGCGGCCCGGTTCGCGCTGCTGCACGCGCAGACCGACGCGGTGCACCCGCACATCCCGCACCACCACCTCGCCCAGCTGGCCGGGGATCACGACGCGGCGCGGCGGTTGCTGGTCGCCCGGCACCGGTTGCTGGACCCGCACGGCCTGCCCTCGTACGCCGAGGTGGTCACCGACCGGCCCCGGGAGTGCCTGCTCGGCCGGCTCGGCTACGCCCCACGGACGCCGGTCCTGCTCGGCGGCGGCCCGGCGCTCTGGCGGATGTGGCGGGCCGCGCCCGCGACGGCGCGGCGATGCCGCGCCGGGTGCGGGTGCACCGGGCCCCGCTGACCTCGACCCGACAACTCGAAGGAGAACGACCCATGGTGAGCCCACAGCGGGGTGACCGGCGGTGATGTCGTCGCATGTGCAGGTGGCGCTGGCCCGCCGGACGTTGACGCCGGCCGGGATGTGGATGTTCGGTGCGGCGGCGTCCGCGCCGCTGGTGGTCCTGGCCGGGGGTATCCCCGCCACCTACGCGAACACCCGGGTGACCGCGCTGCCGCTCACCTTCGTCCTGGTGGCCGGCGTGGTCGCGGTGCTCGCCGTCGCGTACACGGCGATGGCCCGGCAGGTCGGGCACCCGGCGGCCTACTACGGCATCGCCGCTCACGGCCTCGGTCGTGGCTGGGGGGTCGCCGCCGGCCTGGTCGCGCTGGTCGCCTACAACGCCATCCAGATCAGCCTGTACGGGTTGTTGGGCGCGACGGTCGCCACCCGGCTCGGTGGTGCGTGGTGGGTGTGGGCCGGTGTCGCCCTGGCGGTCGTCGGGGTGCTGGGGGTGCGGGCGATCGTGCTGTCCACCCGGGTGCTGGGCACCGTGCTGGCCGTGTCGCTGCTGATCGTCGTGGTGTTCGTGCTCGCCGGGCTGGGGCGGCCGGCGGGCGGCCGGCTGGACTGGGCCGGCTTCGACGTGTCCGGGTTGGCGGTCGGCGGCATCGGCGGTGCCGTCGCGTTCTGCGTCGCGGCGTTGACCGGGGTCGACGCGCCGGGCTCGTTCGTGGAGGAGGCCGTCGACCGGCGGGCGGTCGGCCGGGCCACCATCGGCGCGGTGCTCGTGCTCGGCGGGGTGTACGCGGTCACCGCCTGGGCGATGGGCCTCGCGGTCGGCCCGGCGTCGGTCGCCACAGCGGCGGCCGATCCGGCGGCGGGGCTGCCCTTCGCGGTGCTGGCGCGGGCCGGCGGCGGATGGGTCGTCCTCGCCGACGTGATGCTGGTCTTCGCGATCGTCACCGCCATGCTGGCGTTCCACTCGGTGATCGCCCGGTACGTGTTCGCCATGGCCCGGGAGGGGGTGCTGCCGACCGGCCTCGCGCGGGCCGGCGGCGGCACCCGGGTCCGCGCGCCGCGCGGCGGGTCGCTGGCGCAGACCGGTGTCGCGACGGCCGTGGTGGCCGCGTTCGCGCTCGGCGGTGTCGACCCGATCGCGGCGATGTTCACCTGGCTGTCCACCCTGGGCGCGCTGGGGCTGCTGGCGTTGCTGCTGGCCGCGTCGATGGCCGCGATGGTCGCCCCGGCGAGCGTCCGTGGCCCGGCGCCGGACGCCTGGTCGTGGCGGTTCGCGCCGGTGCTGGGGGTGTTCGGCGGATCGGTGCTGCTGGCCGCGATGGTCGGCAACGTCGGGTCGTTGCTCGGTGCCGGGCCCGGATCGTGGTACCCGTACCTGCTGCCGGCGATCGTCGTCGGCACCGCCGTGGTCGGTGCGGTCTGGGCCGGGCACCTGCGGCAGTCGCGGCCCGAGGTGTATGCCGGCATCGGCCGTGGCACGCCGAAGACGCACGCCGTTCCCGACGCCATCACCATCTCGATCTGACCGGGGCGATGACGATGACGAACGTGACGACCCCGGCTGCGGGGCGGCACCACAGCAGCGACCCGCCGGGCCCGGCCTGGCCGCCGGAGCCGGTGTCGCCGCAGCAGCGCTGCTGGGCGGACCTGCGCCAGCAGGTGGTGTTCCGGTCGAAGCGGTTGAACGTGGGCCACATGATCGAGGCCGATCAACGCTTCGGCCAGCGGGACGCGCTCGGCCCGCACGGTGTGGCGCTGTTCTTCGTCTGCGACGCGCCGGCCGAGCCGCACGGTTACCGGCTGCACACCGCGTACCGGCTGTGGTTGGCCTCGCCCGAGGCCGACGACCTGCCCGGCCTGCTCGGTGACCTGACGGAGGTGACGGCGGACAACATCGCCCGTGGCACCGCCGCCGGGCGGCGGTGGCATCCCCTCGGGCCGGACGGGTCGATGGTCAACGGCGGTGACCTGAGCCTGCCGGCCGGGGCGGTCTACGTCGGTGTCGGCGTCAGCACCCTCGACTCCGACCAGGGTCGCTGGCAGCAGGTCGGCCGGAGCCTGCGCGACGTGCCGGCCGGCGGGCGGCAACGGTCGGCGTTCGACCTGAAGGGGCAGTGCTACGCGCTGCTGACCGACGGCACGGCGCTGCACGTCGACCGTGATCCGCACGCCCGACTGGGGGCCGACGGAGTCCGCTGCACCCGTTCCCTCGACCCGGACAGGATCAGCTACCACAACCCGCACGAGCAGCTCACCGAGCAGGGTGACCACCCCACCCGGCAGGTGTGGCGGCAGTTGGCGAGGCTGCACCGCGTCCTCACCGCCCATCTGCGGGCGGAGCGGCGGCCGTGACCGACAGCCGCACCCTCGGCGAGTCGGCGGACCTGCGCCGCGCGCCGATCGACGTCACCGCCGTGCTCGACCGGCTGGTCCGTGACGCCGACGCCGCCGCGCCGACGAGCATCGGCTTTCCCGGTGCCGTCGACCTCGACCACCACGCGGTGCTGACCCGGCTGGGCGGCCGGTTGTGGAACAACATCGGCGACCCGGAGGACCCGGGTGGGGTCGCGCACACCCGGCTGCTGGAACGGGAGGTCGTCGGCTGGGTCGGCGACCTGCTGGCCGCCCCGGCGGACGACCGGTGGGGGTACGTGACCACCGGCGGGACGGAGGGGAACCTCGCCGCCCTGCATGCCGCGTACCGCCGTCACCCGAGGGCCCGGATCTACTTCTCGACCGCCGCGCACTACTCCATCCCCAAGATCATCGCGCTGCTGGGTGCCCGAGGGGTGCGGGTCGAGGCCCGCGCCGACGGGGAGATGGACTATCCGCGACTGGCCGCACACCTGCACCGGCACCGGCGCGTACCGGCCATCGTGGTGGCCACGGCCGGCACCACGATGACCGAGGCCGTCGACGACACCAGCCGGGTCCGTGACCTCCTGGCCGGCCACTCCCCCGGCGGGCACCTGCACGTCGATGCCGCGCTCGCCGGCATCCCGCTCGCTCTCGACGGCCGGCTCCGCCTCGACGCCGACAGCGGCATCGGCAGCGTCGCCATCTCCGGCCACAAGTTCCTCGGCGTACCGACCCCATGCGGAGTGGTCCTGATCCGCGAGTTCGCGACGGCGGTCCGCAGCCACGGCAGCCCGGTCAACTACACCGCCACCCGCGACACCACCATCACCGGATCGCGCTGCGGCCTGGCCGCCGCGCTGCTGTGGCACGCCATCGCCACCCACGGCCGCGAGGGTCACCGCTGGCGCGCCGCCGAGGCCCGCCACCTCGCCGGGTACGCCGTCGAGCAGCTCACCGCCGCCGGCTGGCCGGCGTGGCGGCACCCGCACGCCTTCACCGTCGTGCTGGACACCCCACCCGAGCCGGTACGCGCCAAGTGGCTGCTGGCCACCGACGGCCCGGTCAGCCACATCGTCTGCATGCCCGGCATCAGCCGGCGGCAGATCGACGCTTTTCTGAGTGATCTGGTGGCGACGCTGCCGGCCGCGTCGCTGCCCCGCCCCCGGCAGCCGATTCCGCCACGGGTGGCCGCCGAGCCGGGGTGAACCCGCGACGACCACACCCGGTGGCCGCCGTCGACGTGCGGCCACCCCGACCGGTCGCCGCTCTGGGAGGGACGGCGGCCGGTCGGTGGCCGGCGGCAGCGGACAGCGTCGTCCCTTCCGCCGGCCACCCCGCGCAGCGGAGGCGACTCAACCGCTCGTGGCGGGCTACTTCCGGATGAGCGTCAGCAGGGACGCATCCGTGTCGACGGCGGACGATCGCGGCTCCGGCTTCCGCCGCCTCGTTGGCCAACGCCTGGTCCATGCCTTCCGTGCGGTCAGCCATCGCCGGACTCTGGCCTCACCTGGCGAGCGTTGCCCCCACCAACGGTGCTGAGCAGCGCGTCGAGCGGTCGGGGCACGGTGTCGCGGGCCACTGCCGCCTCGACGAGCAGGCGGGCATAGCGCAGGTTGCGGCGCGAGCTGCTGCGCAGGAACCGCCACAGTTGCGCGCCGGGCTCCCGGCCACGCCAGGCGGGCTGGCTCTGGAACGACCGGAACGACCGGAGGTCGCCCTGCGAGTCGAAGAGCGCCTCCACGCCCGCGGGGCCGACGGCCCGGATCAGCTCGTCCTCCAGATCGTCGAGGCAGACGTAGAACCCGAGGTGCTCCAGCTCGGCGCGGGTGCGCGGCGCGCCGACACCGGCCTCGGTCAGGCCGCGCCGGAAGATCTCCTCCTCCCGCAGATCGCACAGGCCGGCGAGCCGCACCTCCGGGCCCAGCGGACCCAACATGGTAAGGAAACGGCCGATCGCGTGCGCCCCTCCGATCGGCACGACGACGACCCGCTCAGCCGCAAGATCCCGGCCGCGGCCGGCCGCGAGCGCCGCCAGGGCGATCTGGTCGCTGATGCCCTCGACGAGCACCACGGCCGCGGCGGACTCCACCTGCGCCAGCGCGCGGGCGGTGGCCCGCATCGAGGCGGCGTTGCCGCCCAGGGGTCCGTCGAGACCGACCCGGGCCAGCTCACGACGCTCGGTGACATCCATGATGGGTCTCCCCGTCCGGTCGTTGGGCGGCCGACTCTTCCCGCACCTCCGCCCGGCGCCTGGTCGCCATCGGGCGGCGCCGCCATCATCGGTTACCGACGCACGGATCGGCCAGGGGGTTTGCCGACTTCGCGGATCGAGACATTTACTTTTAACAAGGTTAACGATAACCTCCACCCATCGATGAGGAGGCATGCCATGCGACATCGACCCGGGCCATCCGCCCTGCTGGCCACCACCGCCCTGCTCGCCGCCGCCGTGGCCCTCCCGACCGCCAGCAGCCTCGCGGCCACCCCCGCCGCGCAGGGCATCCCCGCCGCGCAGGGCATCCCCGCCGGGAACGGCAGCCCGGCCGGCGTACCCGATGTCGCCGTCGCGGCGGCCTGCACCGCGCCGGCCTGGGCCGAGGGCAACACCTACCCGGTGGGCAGCCGGGTCACCTACGCCGGCCGGACCTACCAGGCTCTCGTGACGCACACGGCGCACGTCGGTGCCGGCTGGAACCCGGCCGCCACCCCGTCACTCTGGACCGACCTCGGCCCATGCGACGGCTCACCGACCCCCTCGCCGACCCCGACGCCGACGCCGTCACCCACCACCACCTCCTCCCCCACGCCGACCCCGCCGCCCACCACCACTGCCCCGCCGGGCCCGGACACCTGCGCGCTCAAGCCGAGGCCGGCGGGCAAGGTGCTCCAGGGCTACTGGGAGAACTGGGACGGCGCGGCAAACGGCGTACACCCGCCGCTGGGTTGGATCCCGATCACCGACTCGCGCATCCCCGCGCACGGCTACAACGTCATCAACACGGCGTTCCCGGTGATCCGCTCCGACGGCACGGTGCTCTGGGAGGACGGCATGGACACCACGGTCAAGGTGCCCACCGCAGCGGAGATGTGCCGGGCCAAGGCCACCGGGCTGACCATCCTGATGTCCATCGGTGGGGCCACCGCCGGCATCGACCTCGGCTCGGCCGCGGTCGCCGACCGGTTCGTCGCCACCATCGTGCCGATCCTCAAGCGCTACAACTTCGACGGCATCGACATCGACATCGAGACCGGGCTCATCGGCAGCGGCAACATCAACCAGCTCTCCACGTCGCAGGCCAACCTGATCCGCATCATCGACGGGGTGCTGGCCCAGATGCCGGCCGGCTTCGGCCTCACCATGGCGCCGGAGACCGCGTACGTCACCGGTGGCAGCGTCGTCTACGGCTCCATCTGGGGCTCCTACCTGCCCATCATCAAGAAGTACGCCGACAACGGCCGGCTCTGGTGGCTGAACATGCAGTACTACAACGGCAGCATGTACGGCTGCTCCGGCGACTCGTACCCGGCCGGCACGGTGCAGGGCTTCGTCGCCCAGACCGACTGCCTCAACGCCGGGCTGGTCGTGCAGGGCACCACCATCCGCGTCCCGTACGACAAGCAGGTCCCCGGCCTGCCCGCCCAGGTCGGTGCCGGCGGCGGCTACCTGGCGCCACCGGCCGTCGCCCAGGCGTGGAACACCTACCGGGGCGGCCTGAAAGGGCTGATGACCTGGTCGCTGAACTGGGACGGTTCGAAGGGCTGGACCTTCGGCGACAACGTCCGGGCCCTCCAGGGGCGCTGACCGGACGGGGATGGTGCCCGGTGGACCCGGGGCAGCAGAGTCGAGATGGGTTCAGCGGCCCTGTCCATATAGGATCGCTCCCGCCGGCGCGGGGAGCAGATTTCGGCTACGTCTGCCGTTTCGTTTTTGGCTGATCACCCACGTGCGCGGGGAGCAGTGGAGATATCCGCGACTATGTGCGGCTGTCCGGGGATCACCCCCGCGTGCGCGGGGAACAGGTCGGGTCGTACCTGGTCAACCAGCACAACCCGGGATCACCCCCACGTGCGCGGGGAGCAGAAGGCCGCTCGTCACCGAAGTCGCCGACCCCCCGGATCACCCCCGCGTGCGCGGGGAGCAGGCCCACTCGTCGTCCCGCCAGGCGAAGTAGGCGGGATCACCCCCGCGTGCGCGGGGAGCAGCGTTCGGAATTACCAGTGACCCGCGCGAGGAGGGGATCACCCCCGCGTGCGCGGGGAGCAGCTGGCGCATTCGGTGTCTGGGGTGTGTACCGCGGGATCACCCCCGCGTGCGCGGGGAGCAGCGCTCGCTGTCATTGACCGACAGCTGGATGCCGGGATCACCCCCGCGTGCGCGGGGAGCAGTCGGGGTTGGGGATGAACGTCTGCGTGGTGTCGGGATCACCCCCGCGTGCGCGGGGAGCAGGTCGGCGTTGATGCGCGGCATCGGGGTGCTCCGGGATCACCCCCGCGTGCGCGGGGAGCAGCCCCTCGATTGCCGCACCACCGGGCCCGAGTGCCGGATCACCCCCGCGTGCGCGGGGAGCAGGAGGGCGGCCAGCTCACCCCGTCCGAGGCACGCGGATCACCCCCGCGTGCGCGGGGAGCAGCGAGAATGAGTGACGCCAATGCGAGACTAGAATGGATCACCCCCGCGTGCGCGGGGAGCAGGGAATGGAGGTCAAACGTATGTCTGACCCCGCGGGATCACCCCCGCGTGCGCGGGGAGCAGCCAGCGCGGTGGTGCGTGCCAGCTCCATCATCCGGATCACCCCCGCGTGCGCGGGGAGCAGGATCGCCACGGCGGTGGCCAGCCCGCCCGGGCCGGATCACCCCCGCGTGCGCGGGGAGCAGGAGGTGCCGGCCGGGGTGGTCGGCGCGACGAAGGGATCACCCCCGCGTGCGCGGGGAGCAGGCTTTCTGAGCTGGGCGTTTGCAGATCAACTATCGGGTTTTTCTTCACTTTGTCTTGGGGTGGCCGTCGGCGTGTCGCTGCGCCCTGTGGTGCGGCGTCCGAAGCGGCGGCGTTTCGCTGCCTTGCTCCAGCCTTTGGGCAGGGCGGGGTTGTAGGTGCTTCGCGCGGTGGGTCGGCGGATCAGGGTGATGCCGTCGAAGTCGACCGGCTGCCAGTGGTGGTCGTGCACCTCGAAACACAGCCGCTGCTCGCCTGGCTGCTGGTAGACCAGCAGCGCCCGGCCCGGCCCGGCCATCTCGACGACCTTGGCCCAGAGCCGGTGCCGGATCCGGCTGTTGACGTGGCCCACGTAGACGCCGGCCGAGATCTCCAGTAGCCATTGGGTCAGGTGACCGCGCAGGCCCTCGGGGCAGGCGGTGAGGATGACGACGGTCATCAGAAGTCGACGTCCTCGCCGTAGTTTCGTCCGCTGGCAAGCTCGTAGCCGCCCTCGTCCCAGAGCCGTAGGGTGTCGTCTTCCGGCTCCTCGCCGAGCCACTGCTCGTCGATCGGCCCGCGGGGCGCGGGGTTGAGCAGCAGGCTCCGGATGTCGCGTACGCAGCGGTCGAGCAGGGCGCCGTCGTGGACCCGGTCGCGGACGGCGCGGCGGGTGTCCGGGGCGATGTCGGTGGATCCGCTGGCGGCGATGTCGAAGGCGACCGGGATGCTGATGTCGGCCTTGTAGAGGTCGGCGATGTCGTAGACGAAGGACCGGTCGTGGCCGGTGTGGACGAAGCCGAGTCCGGGTGCGGCGCCGACGGCGACGATGACGGCGTGCACGATGCCGTACAGGCAGGCGTGTGCCGCCGACAGCGCCTGGTTGACGGGGTCACTGCCGCTGAAGTCGTCCGGGTTGTACTCGCGGTTGTTCCAGGTCACGCCGGTGCGTTTGGCGTGTTCCCGGTAGCAGCGGCGGACCCGGGCGCCTTCCTTGCCGCGCAGTTGCTGCATGGTCAGGGTGGTGGTGTCCTCGCCGGGGAACCGCATCCGGTACATCGCTCGCGCGACCTGGAGACGCCGGTCGCGGTGCACGACCGCGGTGGCCTGGGCGACGAGCAGCCGGCTGGATCGGGCGAGTGGCCGGCCGTGGGCGTAGTACCGGACGCCGTGCTCGCCGACCCAGACGGCGGTGGCGCCGTTGTCGGCGAGCAGCATCATCGCCTGTTGGGTGATGCTGGTGCCCGGCCCGAGCATGAGGGCGCCGAGGGTGGCGGCGGGGAGGTGGACGACGCCCCTGTCGTCGGTGGCGGTGATCGCGTTGCTGTCGCGGTGGATCACGCAGCGTTCGAGGTAGACGAAGCTGAGCCGGTCCTGCGCCCGGTTGAGGTCCGCCAGTTCCGCCGGTGGTACACCGGGAATCTTCACGGGCTGCCCGGGGCGGGTGCGAGGGTGAGCAGGCCGCAGCCGTACGCCTTGGCATGGCCGATGCCGCCGGTCAACGCCCTGCGGAAGGCGTCGGCCTCGGTGACCTGGAGGATGCCGTCGTACGTCGCCACGGTCAGGGTGACGGTGCCCATGCCGCGTTTGAAGGTCTGCGTCTGACGGCGGTGCAGCCGCAGGTTCGGGCGACCGTCCTGCTGGCTCGCCACGGCGAAGCCGTGCCGGTCGGCCCGCCCCACCAGCCAGGCCATCTGTTCGTGCTCGCGCAGGTAGCCGAAGCGCTGGGTCTCCTTGGCGTCGGCGGTCTTGCGGCCACTGTGGGTCGGGTTGGCGGTGAGCCGGAACGCCCACTGCTGGCCTGGGCGCAGCGAGGTGAGCAGCCCGTCGTAGTCCCGGGTCACCCAGGCTTCGTCGCTGGTGGGCCAGCCGACCTGCTCGACCAGGTGGGTGAGATCCGGCCGGCCGGGGCTGACGAGGTAGAGGTGGACGGTCGCGGTCGTCGGGGTGTCGAGCCGCCACAGGGTACGGGTGCCGGCGCGCGCGTAGTCGTCGGCGGCGGCGAAGGCGGCGCGGACCGCCGCGTGCATGGCGTGCGGCGAGGAGAGCAGCTTGCGCGCGTTGCGGCGGGCCGGGTTGATCTGGAATCGGGTGAGGAACATGCTCAGCCTCCCAGCAGGCTCAGCGGGTCGTGCCCGTTGACACCGGCCCGTTCCGCGAGGTCGTTTGTCATGTCGACGTGCCGGCGCAGCACCGTCCGCCAGGTGTGCTGTCGATGCGCGGGGTCGAAGCTGATCGGCTCGTCGGGCACGGTCTCGGTGACCGGCTCACCCGGTCGGACGTCCCGGATGATCTCCAACCGGACCGTGCTCGCCAGCTTGCGGCGGTGCCACTTCGCGGCGAGCCACGGCCAGTGCGTCAGCGCGTCGTCGAGGGTGTCGTCGTGGACGCCGAGGCTGATCGGCCCGGCCGGCGGGCAGGAACGGCGACCGAGGTAGAGGGGGAAGCGTGGCCGGGCCAGCGCCTGCGCCAGGCCGTGCAGCAGTTCCCGCTCGCCGCTGACGGCGGCGAGGAAGGCCGCGTCGGACAGATAGAAGCGGTAGGTCAGCGGTGCGCTCTGCCGGCCGTCGAGGGACCGGGCGGTCTGGAAGTCGCGCAGGAGTTGCCCGGGCTGGTCCAGCCGTACGCCGAACTCCAGGCCGAGCAGTTCGGTGAGCGGCTCGGTCCGGCGGAGGCCCTTCGCGGCGGCGAGCAGGCCGATCACTCCGCTCTTGGTGGGTGCGACCTCGGTGCCCCGGCGGGCGAAGCGGCTGGACGCGCCCCAGGATTGCAGTGGCCCGGCGAGCCTGAGCAGCAGGACGCTCATGCCGGCTGTCCGAGGGCGGTGGTGACCTGCTCACCCACTCCGCTGACCAGCTCGCTGAAGCTGACCGCCTTGCCGAGGTCGGCCAGCACCGCGGTCTTCTCCCCGACCTGGGTGACCCAGCTGCCGACCGGCCGTTCCCCGTACGCGGTCTCGACCGCCACCGTGTGCTTCGCCAGCTCGGCCGCGGCCAGTTCGATCCGCCCGGCGGCGTGCGTCTCGCGGATGGGCGTCTCGAAGGCCCCGACCAGGTTGATGGGCTGCGTGTCGCGCAGCCGCACCAGCACGGCGTCGGGCAGCGTGCGGTGGGCGAAGGTGTTCTGCTTGCCGGTCGGCATGCTGCGGGCGAACGCGGTCAGGAAGGCTTCGACGGCCGCGCGGGTCGCGCTCGCGTCGCCGAGGGTGCGGTGCAGGGCGTCGACGTCGACGGTGGCGTAGCGGTACAGCGTGGACGAGTTGAACTCGATGGTGCCGATCATGCCGGCGCCGGTCTCGGCGGCGTCGGCCTTGCGGTCGTCGACGGCGGTGAAGTAGTCGAACTCGTTGTCGACGGCGTGCACGCTGATGGCGTGGGAGACCTGGCAGGCGGCGTCCACGTTGATGTCGGCCATGTCGGCGACCATCCGGCCGAACATCGCCACGTCGACGGAGTGTTCGGTGTTGACCAACGCCTTGAACCGGGCCCTGTCGAGGGTGCTGCCGTCGCGGGCGGCCTCCAGCGCGGCGGCGGCGAGGTTGTCCAGCTGCCGGTGGCTCAGGAACAGCAGGTAGCCGGACTCGACGTCCTTCACCTCGCCCTTCTTCTTCTCCGCCTTGGCGAGGCCGCCGGCCACGAAGGCCTCGGCGGCGAGGGCGGAGGCGGCCTCGTCGGAGATGCTCGGGTCAAGTTCCTTGATCCGGGTCGCGAGGGACTCGCCGACGCGCTTGGTCCGCTCGCCGAGCTGGGAGCGGTCGAGCAGGCCGGCGAACGCCAGCCGGATGGCCCGCTTCCACGCCTGGCTGGACACCCGTGCCCGACGGTGTCCACCGTAGACGGCGGTCTTCGGTGAACCCGTGTCGTCGCGGTTGAGGTTGCTCGGTGGCACGGTCTGGAGTGCGTAGACGTCGATGATGGTGCGGCTCATGATTGGTCCTCCTCGGGAGAGTCGGTGGCGGCGGGTCGGCTGCGGAAGAACTCCCGGCCCCAGATGGCCTGGACGGTGGACTGGCCGTCGGGTCGGCGCAGGGTCCGTAGGTCGTCGGCGAGCAGCCCGTAGTCGAGTGGGATCTGGTGCTCACGCAGCATCACGATCAGGCTGCGCAGGTGGTAGACGCTCTCGTGGTAGGTGCTGGCGGTGCCGAGCGCGGCGAACCGGCGGCGTACGCCGTCGGGGCCGGCGGACCGGTGGACGAGTTCGGACAGGGCCTGCCCCAGCCCGCGCCCGTCGGCGTGCATCCGCTCCCGGCGGGACTGCTGGTGCAGCGCGTAGAGGGTGACCGCGTCGTGCACGGCGTGCTCGGAGTCGGCCGCCTCGGCGTCGTTCGCCGGCCGGGAGCCCAGCAGGTGCTCCGGCACCTGGAGATACCGTTCGAGGGTGAAGTCGAAGCCGGGGGTGCGGCCGAGGCCGCGCCGGAGCCGGGCCAGCGCGCTCACCGCCTCGGGTTGCGGCACGGTGCTCAACACCCGCGCCTGGAGGCTGCCGACGGCCCGGGCGACGTGGTCGCCGAGGTCACCTCGCCGGCGGAGCCACGACTTTCGCGCCGGTCCGGCCGGCTGGTCGACGTGAGCCGTCGTCATGCTGCTTTCTCCTGACTCTGCTGCGGGGGCTCGGCCGCCATCGGCAGCGCCTTGGCCAGGCCGACGCGGAACCACGCATCGGCCTGCGAGCTGGAGTAGTGGACTTCCCGGCCGGCCCGGTCGGTGCCCGTCCGGCCGATCCAGGCCTGCGGGCCGGCCGCCGCGACCAGTTCGCGGCCGAGCCCGGTGACGTGGCGGCGGACCAGCCGCTGCCATGCCGCGCGCTCGGCGACCGGGTCGCTGTCCGGGCCGAGACGGGCCAGCCAGTCCCGGAAGGCGCGGTCCAGCAGGGCGTACGCCCGCTCGGCCGCCCGGTCGGCCTCGCCGCTGTCGGTGTCCCGGCTGCCGGCGGCGCGGGCCAGGTTGTCGGCGAGCCGGCGCAGCACCGCCACCGCAGCCTCGGCGTCACCGGCGGCGTCGACGGCCGCCGCGCGCAGCGCCGAGTCTCCGACAAGCAGCAGGACGTTCATGGTCAGCGCGTCGCTGAACACCTCGTCGACGACCGCCTGCTGGGTGCCGTAGGTGACGCTCGTGGCGCGGGTGCGGGCCCGGAAATCCGGTGCGACGACGCCGGTGACGGTCAGCCGGGCCAGCCACTGCACCACCATCGGCGACAGCCGTTGCGGTGGCTCGCCGCCGGGCGGTGGTGGCGCCGGCAGCAGGCTCTGCAACCCCCGCCACAGTGCCCGGCTGTGGTCGTGCGGCCGGGGCAGGTAGATCGGTGACCGCTTCTCCTTGGTCTCGCGTGGTCCGCTGCGTCCCCAGACGCTCATCGGCTCCAGCAGGTGCCGGTCCTGCCACTCGAACCGGTCACCGTTGGAGATCATCGCGCCGGTGATGCCGCCGGCATCGCCGAAGAGCCGGATCCGCCGGGACTGCCAGGTGTAGAGGCTGAGCAGGCCGTACGGGCCACGGGTGGCGCCGGCCTCCTCGGCGGCGGTGACCGGCTCGCGCTCCCACACCGGCAGGTCCCGCTCGTCGGCCACCTGCCAGCGCGGTGCGACCGGCACCAGGTTGAGCAGCAGCGTCTCCAGCAACGTCTCGCCCTCAAGATGGACGCCGCCCAGCGAACCAACCGAACTGGGCCCCATCGGGTAGCCCTTGCCGTTCTTGGCGAGCGGATCCCCGACCGCCCCCGTCTTGATGCCGGAGGGGTCGTACGCCTGGCAGTGCACCAGCCAGCGGGCCGCCTCGGCGGGCGCGATCGAGTCCATGCCCGACCCGGCGCGGGTGGTCAGGAACGGAATGCCGTTCGGCACGTCGGCGATCAGACGCTCCAGGCCGTAGGTGTTCTCCTTCGCCGCCCGCAGGTCGGCGACCTGGTAGAACGGGTGTTCCGGGTGGAGCAGGTCGAACCGGTCGCGGAAGGCTCCGAGATAGTCGGCGATCTCCCCGACCGGCAGCGTCCGGGCCCGCCACAACGCCTGCCAGGCGGCCTCGCCGGGTGGACCGCCGGTGGTGCGGTGCAGGATCGCCAGGGCGAGCCGCAGGATCGCGAAGTTCTGCGTGGGCAGCTCACCGGCGAGCGTGCGTACCTCGCCGGCCTGCTCGAAGACGCCGAGCAGGGACACGTCGCGGCGCTGACCCGCGGCGTCCAGCACCGGGATCCACGCCTCGTCGACCAGGGAGAACCCGGCTGGGTGCGTTGAGCCGGTCACCGGCCTCACCTCCTTCGGGAATCGGGGTGAACTCAGCTGGCGGCGCGGGTGACGCGCAGCCCTTCGTGCGGGTCGTAGTGCAGGTCGAAGCCGGCGACCGTGGCGTTGCCGGCCGGGTCGACGTCGAGCACCAGCTCGCCGGCCAGCCACGGGCTGTCCTGCCAGGCGGTGAGGTCGGTACGCCGCTCCAACTCGGCGATGACGTCGTCGATCACGTCGGCGGCGGTCATCGCCCGAGGCAACGGCAGGGTGCAGCGCGCGATCATCCGGGGCAGTGGCCAGCGTGGGACGCTTCCGGTGGGCACGACCACTCCACCACCGTCGATCCATGGGGGCAGGATCAGGCCGTCTGAGGTGCGTACCAGCAGGAGGACCTCAAGGGACTCGGCGTCGGTGTCGCGGACGTGGCCCTGCGCCGCGCGGTCGTCGGCGTTGCCGACGCCACCGGAGAGCCAACCGATCAGCGGTACCCCGGGCTCGGCGACGCCGGCCAGCCGGAAACCGTCGGCCTTCAACTCCTTGGCGATGATCTCGTCTCGCTGCTTCGCCTCCGCGTCTGCCATGGCGGCCTGCCAGGACGGCGGGCCGAGCGTCCGGTCGGCGTAGGCGCTCTGGGTGACCGGCGCGATGTCGGCCGGCAGTCGCAGTGGGGTGCCGTCCAGGTGCGGCAGCAGCACCGCCGCGCTGCGCAGCAGGGTGGCCAGCTGGTAGACGCGCCGCGAGCCGGTGACCGGCTGCGGCGGCTCGGTGGCCCAGTCGGCACCGGTGATCCAGCAGGTCGGCGTCGCGAGCCGGGCGGGACGGTCGTCGCGGGAGTGGCGGTGCAGCCGGCCGATGCGTTGCAGCACCAGGTCGACCGGGGCGAGGTCGGTGACGAGCAGGTCGAAGTCGATGTCGAGGGACTGCTCGGCGACCTGGCTGGCGACCACCACGTGCCGGTGCGGGCGACTGCCGTCGCCGGGTGGCCCGAACGTGTCGCGCAGCCAGCGGTCCTTCGCCGCGCGGTCCACCGCCATGAACCGGGAGTGCGCCACCGACACCGGGAAGTCCGGCCCGAGCGCCGCACGCAGGGCGGTCGCCGTCTCCTGGACCCGGGCCACCGTGTTGCGGACCACGAGCGCGCAGCCGCCGCCGGCCAACCGGTCGCGCAGCAGGTCCGCGAGGGCGGGCGGGTCGTCGGCCAGGCGGCGGAGGGCGACCTCGACCCCTCGGCCCGAGTCGGCGCAGCTGGTGGCGGTGGCGCCACGCTCGGCGGTGGAGACGGTGACCAGCGGGTATCGCAGGTCGGTGCGGAGCGGGGCGTAGGGGTCGGCCCGTGGCTTGCCACGGTCGCGCCACGTCAACGCGGGCAGCGGCCCGAGCCGGCCGTTGTCGTACGCCGCCATCAGCTCGGCCCGCCGGTGTGCCGGCAGCGTCGCCGAGAGCACCACCACCGGTACGCCGTGGGCACCGAGCCACTCCAGCGCCCGGTCGAGGAAGCGGCCCATGTAGACGTCGTAGGCGTGTGCCTCGTCGATCACCACGACCTTGCCGGCCAGCCCGAGGTGGCGCAGCACCAGGTGCTTGCTGCGCAGTGCCGCGAACAGCAGCTGGTCGATGGTGCCGACGACGAAGCTGGACAGCAGGGTCCGCTTGGGCCCGGCGAGCCAGCGGTGCACACCGATGTCGGTGCCGCCGGCGTCCTCGGCGATGCCGCTGGGCAGCGAGGTCGACCGCAGCCGGTCGTACTCGGGGTTGAGCGCCGCCTTGCCGTGGGCCAGCCGCACGTCGCGGTGGCCCCGGTCGGCCTGCGTGTCGGGCAGCCGGCGCAGCCAGGACAACATCCGGGCGAACATGGCGTCGCTGGTGGCCCGGGTGGGTAGCGCCAGGTAGCAGCCGGACGCTCCGGTGCGGCGGGCCAGGATCTCCACCGCCGCGAGGGCGGCTTCGGTCTTGCCCTCCCCCATCGCCGCCTCGACGATCATCATGCCGGGCGCGGGCATCGTCTCGGCCAGCTCGGCGGAGGTGCGCTGTACCGGACGCGGTGTGGCACCGGCGGGCAGCGCGAACCGTGCCCCGAACAGCTCGTCCACGCTCACCGGCGGTGCGGCCGGCCGCCACGGGACCGGCAGGTCCACCAGTTCCCAGCCGGCACGAAGCCGATCCTCGTCGGTGCGGGTGAGCAGGTACGGGAAGAAGTCCTCGTTGCTGGCGATCCAGTCGGCGACGATGACGAGGCCGGTGAGGACGGCCTGTACGGGTTGGCTGAGCGCGACATCTTTCCACCCGTCGATCCGGTTGTCGGCCCCCGACCGGTGGGTCATCCAGGTCAGCAGCTCGTGTTGCACGTCCCGCCAGGCGGGGCCGCCGAGCAGGTGGGGGCGCACCTGCACGTCACGGATCCCCTCGTCGGTCGGCGGCACTCCGTGGTGCCCGCCGACGACCACGGCGACGGGATGCGGGTCGCTCCACTTCTGCTGGTGCAGCCAGTCGGCCAGCACGACGTGCCCGGCCGTGGCGTGCGGGGCGTACCGGCGGTCGGCGTGGATGAGGTCTCGCTGGTAGCCGAGCCCGTGGTCGCGCATCCGCTCCGCGAGGTTGTACGCCTGGCAGGCGAAGGCCGGGGTGGCCTTGCCGATGTCGTGCACCCCGGCGAGCCAGACGGCCAGGGTGCGGCCGTCGACCTCGCCACCGGGCAGTTCGTCGGCGATCCGGCGTCGAGTTGCCTGGCCCAGCCAGTGGTCCCACAGCTGCCCGGCCACGTCGGCGGCGTCGGCCAGGTGCCGCCACAGCGGCAGCCAGCCCACCGGCGAGGTGCCCTGCCGGTCGGTCTTGCCCCACACCGATCGAGCGGCGACGGAAGGCGGCGGGCCGTCGGTGCTGCCGCGGACGATCATCGGAGCGCCGCCGGCAGCAGCGGGCTCGGCGCGCCGCTGTGCGACAGGTAGAGCACGTCCCGGGCGCGGGTCAGGGCGACGAACAGCAGGCAGCGCTCCCGCTGGAGGTCCTGCCGGTGGGCGTGCGGGTCGTCGGCCGCCGAGGTGAGCACGTGGGGTGCCGGCAGCACGCCGGCGTCGAGCCCGACGACGGCCAGGCACTGGAACTCCAGGCCCTTCATCCGGTGCATGGTGGCCACGCGTACCCCGTCGGTGCCGCGCCGGTCGTCGGCGACCGGGATGTGTGCCTCGCCGAGGATCCTGCTGACCGTCCTGACGAGTTGTCCGGTGCGGACGGCCACGCCGACGGCGTGCGGTTCCACGCCCTGCTCCAGCCAGGTGCCCACCCGTTCGATCAGGGCGTCGCACTCGCCGTCGCGGCTGCCGTGCGCGGCAAGCTCCGGGACGCCGCCACGGGTGGTCGAACGGTAGCCGCGCAGCGTGTCGGCCTGCCCGTCCAGGCCGGTGGTGGCGTCGCCACCGAGGACCCTGACCGACAGGTCCAGGATCTCGTGGGTGGTGCGGTAGTTGACGGTGAGCCGGCGGGTCCGGCCCCGGACCTCGATGCCGAGCTGGGCCAGCGACACGTGGCTGTCGTAGATGCGCTGGTACGGGTCGGCGAGCAGGAACATGTCATCGGGCCCGGGTGCGACCAGCGCCCGCAGCAGCCGCCACTGCGCCGGGTGCAGATCCTGCCCCTCGTCGACGACGACGTGTCGATACCGGGCGGGTGACCGGCGGACGATCTCGACGGCCTCGTCGGCGAGTTGGGTGTGGGTGCGTAGGCGCCGCTTCGTCAGCTCCCGGGCCACCGAGTCGATCGCGGCCCACACCTGCTCGCGGTGCGCGGCGCGCAGGCCCGCGCCGCGGCCCCGGCGGGGGCGTCGCGGTACGTCGCCAGGGTGGTCAGCTGCTGCGCCAGGATCACCTGCTCCCACTCGTGCCGCAGGAACGCGGCGCTGAACGTGGTGACCTGGCCGGCGCGGTCGAGGTAGGTGGGGCCGTTCTTCGCGGCGGCCTCCCAGAGCTGGTCGACGATCTCGCTGTCGGCGACCGTGACCTTCCGGTCCCGGGCGACGATCTCGTAGGCGAGCTTGTCGACGCTGATCACGTCGATGCGCGTGCGCACCGCCGGGTCGCTGGTCAGCCGGTACAACTGCTTGGCGAGGGCGTCGGCGAGGGCCCGGGTGAAGGTGGTCAGCAGGACCTTCTCGCCGTCGGGCAGCCGCCCGGCCAGGAACACCGCCCGGTGCAGGCCGGTGACCGTCTTTCCGGTCCCGGCGCTGCCGGTCACCAGGGCGGGACCGCCGTAGGTCTCGCGGTAGGCCACGTCCCGCTGGGTGGGGTGCAGGAAGGTGCGCCACACGTCGAACGGGTGGGCGAGGATGGCCGCGAGCTCCACCGGGCCGGAGACGAAGGCGATCCGCTCCGGGGTGCGGCGGGCGGCGGTCAGCAGGTCGTCGGTGTCCACACCGGAGACGATCCGGTCGGCCAGCTCCGCCCAGACCTCCTCGACGGCGAGCCCGCTGGCCAGCCCCTTGAGGACGTCCACCTGCGTCTCCGGCAGCCGCCCGGCCAGGCTCTCCAACTGCTGGTCGGTCACGATGACCCGCAGCAGCGGCACCAGGTCCGCGTCCACTCCGAGCCGCGCGAATTCCTCGATCGACACGTGGCCGAACAGCCCGGCGCCGGACGGCTGGGACGGCTCGGTGCGGGCGAAGTCCTCGATGCCGGCCTGGTCGCGCGTCTCCAGCACACCGAGCACCTGGTTGACGGTGAAGCGGCGACTCACCGCGAAGGCGATGGCGTCGTCGTGCGGTAGCACGTCGAGCAGCGCGTACCGCTCGCCGCCGAGGGAGAGCACGACGCCGCGATAGAACTGGTCGATCCGGATCGTGCGGATGTTCGGGTCCCGCGCGCCGGTCAGCTTCTCCAGGTGCAGGCCCGCATGGGTGTGCTCGGCGAACTTCCGGATCGCGGCGTCGACGGCCCGCCGCACCCGGTGTTGCAGCCGGGCGTAGGCCGGCAGGAACTCCCGGCCGATGGCCAGCTCAGCCATTCCACCCCCGATGACAGGCGTCGGGGCTCGGCCCGGGACGCGGTGGTCGGAAACTGTCGCGCGCCGGACACAGTCGGCGGCCTCGTTCGCGGATCATGTGCGGCGTCGTGGCCGCCGATCCGCATCGACCTCATGATGCATCTTGTGAACCATGCTTGCAAGCCCCTTTCCGTTGCCATTGTTCACCGCTTCGACCACGCCGGGGCGGACCGACGTGCACGGCCGCGGGCCGACCGGCGACTATGCTCAGGCCGTGGTGCCCGGCACGAGCCTCAAAGACCGATACCGGCTGGGCCGGTTCCCGTTGGCCCACAGGGGAATGGCCGAAGTCTGGCCCGCGCAGGACACGCTGCTCGACCGACCGGTCATCGTGAAGTTCGTCGACGCCGCCAGGATGGACGCCGACCTGGTACGCCGGTTCCGCCGCGAGGCGCTGCTGACCGCCCGGCTCGACCACCCGGGCGTACCCGCCGTCCACGACCTCGGCGAGCACGGTGGTCGGCCCTACGTGGTGCTCCAGAAGATCGACGGAGTGACCCTCTCCGACCTGGTCGCGGAGCAGGGTCCGCTGCCTCTCGGCTGGGTGGCCGCCATCGGCGCGCAGATCAGCAGCGTCCTGCTCGCCGCCCGGCGGCTCGGTCTCGTGCACCGGGACATCAAGCCGAGCAACGCCATGCTGGACCGCAGTGGCGCGGTGAAGGTGCTCGACTTCGGTCTCGCCGTCATGCCCGACGACGACCGCTACTCGCAGATCACCCAGACCGGGCAGGCCCTCGGCACGTTGGGTTACATGGCCCCCGAACAGATCCGCGGCGAGCAGCCCGATCACCGCACCGACCTGTACGGGCTCGGGGCCACCCTCTTCGACCTGCTGACCGGCCGCCCACCGTTCGACGACGCGACCACCGCGACCACCGTGCGGCACCAGTTGGAGACTCCCCCGCCGCGCCCGGTCGAGCTACGGCCGGAGACTCCGGCCGTGCTCGACGACCTGGTGCACGCGCTGCTGGCGCGACACCCCGACGACCGGCCGGCCACCGCCGCCGACGTCTACCCCGTGCTGGTGCCGCTCTGCCAGGACCTGCCGCCGATCCCCGGCGTGCTCGACGACACCGCCGCAGCCGTGCGGGCGTACGCCGCGATCGTCGGACGCGTGCCGCAGCAGGCCCACTTCCGGGCGGCTTCCACCTCGGGGCCGACCACGATCGACGCCGAGCAGGCCGCACGGCACGCGGAACAGCTACAGGCCGCCGGGGAGTTCCGGGCCGCCGCCCGTCAGTGGCGGCGGCTCGCCGAGCACCGGGCCCGGCAGCACGGCGACGACGACTCGGTGGTCTTCGACCTGCGGCTGCGTGCCGCACGGGCCCACGTGGCGCTCGGCGAACACGACCGGGCGCTGCGGCAGTTCAACTCGCTGCTCCAGAGCAGGGAGCGAGCCGACGGGCCAGCGGATCCGGTCGTGGCGCAGCTGCGCCGGGAGATCGCCCGGCTCAACACCGGGCGGCCAGCCTCACCTCCTTCCCCACGACGCGGACCAGGCGCGGATCGCTGAACAGCCGGGGCAGCAGCGCGGCCTTCTGCTCGGCGAAGCGACCCGCCCCGTAACGGAAGATCTGGGCGCAGTTCTGCCCGCGCGTCTCGGTGGTCAGGGCACGCGCGGCCAGCGGCGAGTACATCGCGCTGTGTTTCAACCAGGCGGCCTCCTCGCCGTGCCGGTCGAAGCCACGGCCACTTCCCGCGTGACCGAAGACGTCGTGCACCGCCCGGAACATGTCGTTCTCCCCGTCGCTGAGGTAGGGATGCGGGTTGCCGCTGGCCGCGCTGGCGAACACCTTCAGGCGGTGGTGCCGCACGTCCTCGACCATCGACTCGACGTCGGCGTACGGGTCCTCGTCGACGATCCGCACCGCCACACCCAGGCCACCGAACTCCGGCCGGCCCACCAGCAGGTGGTACTGCTGGAGGGTCTCCCGGCAGAACGCCGCGTACGCGGTGTAGGCCCGTTCGTCGCGGACCGGCGCCGCCACGTACGCGTCGGCGATCGCCGCGCCGAGCACGGAGTCAAGGCGCACTCGCGCGTACACCTGGGGTGTGGTGGTGTGGGTGGAGCCGGAGCCGAATCGCCGCACGCCGTCCACGACGAACTCGACCGGCGGAAAGCACGGGGATGGCGCGGGCGGCAACGTGGTTACGGACAAGGGTGTTCATGGTCCTCCTTGGATCGTGGGTGACGTGGAGCCTGCGGTCAGCGGGTTGCCGCGCCGACCCGGGCATCGTGCGGCGGCGAGCCGTTGCCGGCGGTGGGGACCTGTTCGCACCGCAGCAACTCGCCGAGGACCCGGATCTCGGAGACCCGACGGTCCTGATGGACCTTTGCGATCTTTCCGATGGTGGTGCTGCGCCCACGACGTGGCATCGATCCTCCAACCAGGCTTGTGAAGCGGAACTGCCGAGAAACATAGAGCCTGTGAACAGTGCGCACAAGCTCAATCACCATGCTAGCGTTCACGTGTGACACGAGAGCCGGGCACGGCCCCCAGCAAGGCCACCCTGACCGCCAGCGGCATCGCGCGGCTGGCCAACGTCGGCCGGGCCGCGGTGAGCAACTGGCGTCGCCGGTACGTCGACTTCCCGGCGCCCGTCGGCGGCACCCCGACCAGCCCGTCCTTCGACGCCGGAGAGGTCGAGCAGTGGCTCCGCCAGCACGGCCGGCTGCACCGGGCCGGCACCGAGCAGTGGGCCTGGCGGCAGATCGAGAGCTTCCAACCGGCATCGCAGATCAGCGACGTGCTCGGCATCGCCGGTGCGCTCCTGCTCGCCCGCGCCGCAGCGCCCGACACCCCCGGCGGCGACCTGCCCACCACCCGGCAGCTCGTCACCCGGCTGCGCACCCTGCACCCCGAGCTGGCCGAGCTGGTCGGCGACCTCCTACCGAAGCAGTGGACCGCGCAGCTCACCACGCTGCTGGGCACGGTCGACCAACTCGGCGCCGAGCAGGGCCCGGAAGCCGCCTTCGAATACCTGCACAGCCAGTACGCCACCTCGGCCCACTCGCTGTCCGGCCTGGCCGGCACGCCCGACACCGTCGCCGAGGTGATGCTGGCCCTCGCCGGCCACGGCGCCGACACGTTCGACTTCACCAGCGGCACCGGATCGATCCTGCGGATGGCCGCCGACCAGGCCCTGCGGGCCGGCACCGTCACCCGCTGCCACGCACAGGAGATCAACCCGCAGTACGCCCTGATCACCCTGCTGCGGCTGTGGTTCGTGCAGCTGCGGGCCGGCCACGACGCGCCACCCCCCGCCGTGCACGTCGGCGACAGCCTGCTCGCCGACGCGCTGCCCGACCTGCGGGCCGACGTGGTCGTGGCGAACTTCCCGTTCGGCATCCACGAGTGGGGCCACGACCGTCTCGCCTACGACCCCCGCTGGGCATACGGCCTGCCCCCACGCACCGAACCGGAACTCGCCTGGGTGCAACACGCCCTGGCCCACCTCGCCCCACACGGCACCGCCGTCGTGCTCATGCCGCCGGCCGCCGCGTCACGCCCCGCCGGCCGTCGGGTCCGCGCCGAATTGATCCGCCACGGCGCACTGCGCGCCGTCATCGCCCTGCCGGCCGGACTGATGCCGCCGGCCGGCATCGGCCTGCACGTCTGGGTGCTCACCCCACCCGATCCACAGCACCCACACAGCCCCGACCTGCTCGTGGTCGACACCACCACCGCAGCGGCCGGCCGGAGCCTCACCGAGATCGTCGGCACCGCCTGGGCGGCATACCAGTCCGACAACTACACCGACGAGCCCGGCGTCCACCGCAGCGTGCCCACCATCGAGATGCTCGACGACCAGGTCGACCTGACACCGCAACGCCACCTGCCGCAGGCCGGCGAGCTGACCGCCGACCCGAACCGGACCATCGCCCGCCTCGACGCCTTCGACCAGCTCCTCCACCAGCTGCGAGGCGGCCTGCCGGCCGTACGACAGGCGGCCCGGCCACCGCTGCGCGAGGCACCCCAGGCCGACATCGCCGACCTGATCCGATCCGGCAGCATCTCCGTACAGCGCGCCGTCTCCCGGGCCCGATCCACCCGCGCCACCGCCGGCACCGCCGTGCTGACCGCCACCGACATCCTGGCCGGCGGCCCGGCCACCGGCGCGGCCACCCGCACCGACGACGACGAACCCGGACCGACGGTACGCCCCGGCGACATCCTCGTCCCCGTCATCGGCCACCGGATCAGCGCCCGGGTGGCCACACCCGACCAGGTCGGCGCGGAACTCGGCCCCGGCGCCCAACTGATCCGCGTCGACACGACCCGCTTCGACCCGTGGTTCGTCGCCGGCGTCATCTCCCGCACCGACAACGCGCGCATCGCCGGCCGCTCCGCCAGCACCGCCAACGGCGCCCTACGCATCGACATCCGACGACTCACCATCCCCGTCGTGCCGCTGGAGCAGCAACAGGCGTACGGTCACGCCTTCCGCCAACTCGTCGAGTTCCGCACCACCCTCGACCGGGCGGCAACGACCGGAGCCGCCCTGGCCCGCGAGCTCAGCGACAGCCTGGCAGCCGGCGCCCTCGGACTCGCACCCTGACCGGGCCGACGACACTGCCCCAGCGCGCTGCACCCAGCATCGCTCTCAGACATCGAGCGTTTGCATGATGCCGTCACGACCCGCCGCCGGAACCCCTAAGGTGGACGAATGGGGCGTCCTCCGGCCGGCGCGTCGCTCGCCCTCGCCGCCGTCGACCGGCGGCAACGACCCGCCGCGCTCGCCGACGCCGCCATCGCCGCCGCCTGGGCGGAACTCGGTCGGCGAGCCGTCCGGCTCGACCGGGACGGCTGACGCGCTCAGCGACACCGGGGGCGTGGCCCGCGGTCACCGCCGTCTCCACCATGAGGGCGTACACGAAAGCCTGCGGCGGGTTGCCGCGCAGTTGCCGTGACCGCCGGGGCTGCGTAGTAGCCGCGTACGCGGGTAGACCCGGGCCCGAGGCGAGGTGACCGGAGGCGCCAGATGGGTCGGAACCGGCGGGACGCGCAGGTGGCGGTGGTCACGGGTGCCAGTGCGGGGGTGGGACGGGCGACGGTGCGGCTGCTGGCCGAGCGTGGCATCGCCGTCGCGCTGCTCGCCCGGGGCGGGTCGGGCTCGACGCCGCCGCCGCGGAGGTGCGGGCGGCCGGCGGCCGGCCGCTGCCGGTCGAGGTCGACATGGCCGACTACCCGCAGGTGGCCGCCGCCGCGGAACGGATCGAAGCGGAACTCGGCCCGATCGACCTGTGGATCAACGACGCCTTCAGCTCCGTCTTCGCACCGTTCCAGCAGACCCGGCCGGAGGAGTTCCGCCGCGCGATGGAAGTCAGCTACCTCGGCTACGTGCACGGCACCCGGGTCGCCCTGTCCCACATGACACCCCGCAACCGGGGCACGATCGTGCAGGTCTCCTCGGCGCTGGCCTATCGCGGGATCCCGTTGCAGGCGACCTACTGCGGTGCCAAGCACGCCATCGTCGGCTTCACCGAGGCGCTCCGCTGCGAGCTGCTGCACGACCGCAGCGACGTCAAGGTCACCATGGTGCACCTACCGGCGCTCAACACCCCCCAGTTCGACTGGCTGCTGTCCCGGCTGCCGCGCCACGCCGAACCGGTCCCACCGATCTACGAACCCGTCGTCGCGGCCCGGACGATCGTCGCCGCGGCCGAACGACCGCACCGCCGCGCCTACTGGGTGGGCGCCTCGACAGCGTTGACCATCATCGGCAACCGCGTCGCACCGGGACTGCTCGACCACTACCTGGCCCGGACCGGCTACCGGTCACAGCAGACCAGCCAGCCCGCCGACCCGGACCGGCCGGACAACCTGTGGCACCCACTCGACGGCCCCGGCGGGCGAGACCACGGAACCCGAGGCAGCTTCACCGGTCGATCCCACGGGCGCAGCCCGCAGGCATGGCTGTCGCGTCACCGCGTACTCACCACGATCGGAGCCGGCGTGGTGCTGGGCCTGCTCGCCTGGCGCCGCCGCTGACCGACGCCGGCACCGCGAAGCCCGGCCGTGGCCTGTCGCTCCCGAAGGAGCTGAGCCAAAGCCGGTGCCCCGGGTGCCGCCCGGCGCGGCACCCGGGGCGTCCCGGGCCCCGTCGGCCCGCTATCCGCGCGCCGCGACGGTGTCGACCGTCGCGGTGCGCCGCTGGTGGGCGCGGATCGTCTCGGCGTAGCGGGTGCCGCTCGCCTTGACCGTCCGCTGTTGGGTGGCGTAGTCGACGTGCACCAGCCCGAAGCGCTTGTCGTAGCCGTACGCCCATTCGAAGTTGTCCAGCAGCGACCAGGCGAAGTAGCCGGCCACCGGAGCGCCCCGGCCGGCCGCCGCCGCGCAGGCCGCCAGGTGCCGGTCCAGATGGTCGGTGCGCTCGGGGTCGGTGACGGTGCCGTCGGCGGCGACCACGTCCGGCCAGGCCGAGCCGCTCTCGGTGACCAGGATCCGCTCCGGGGCGTACTCCTCGCTCACCTCCACCAGCAGCCGTTCCAGGCCGGCCGGGTGCACCTCCCAGTCCATCGCGGTGTGTGCCGCGCCGGGCACCCGGACCTGCCGGGCGTACGGTGCCGGACCGTCCGGGTCGTCGGTCACCACCTGCCGGAAGTAGTAGTTGACGCCGAGGAAGTCGATCGGGGCGGCGATCACCGCCAGGTCGTCGCCGCGTACCGGCGGCTCGATGCCGTAGGTCGCCACCGTGTCGGCCGGGTAGCCGCGGCCGTGCAGCGGGTCCAGCCACCAGCGGTTGACGTGCCCGTCCATCCGGCGGGCGGCGGCGACGTCGGTGGGGCGGTCGGTGGCCGCCTCGATCGGGCTGAGGTTGAGCACCGGCCCGATCGACGCCGGGTGGGCGGCGTTGGCCCGGATCGCGGCGGTGGCCAGGCCGTGCCCGAGCAGCACGTGGTGGGCGGCCGGCACGGCGCGGGCCAAGTCCCGCTCGCCGGGGGCCATCCGGCCCTCCAGGTGGCCGATCCAGGCGATGCAGAGCGGCTCGTTGACGGTGCACCAGTCGCTCACCCGGTCGCCGAGGCGGGCCGCCACCACCGCGGCGTAGTCGGCGAACGCCTCGGCGGTCTCCCGGCGCGGCCAGCCGCCCCGGTCCTGCAACGCCTGCGGCAGGTCCCAGTGGTAGAGCGTCACGAACGGCCGGATGCCGGCGGCGAGCAGGGCGTCCACCAGCCGGTCGTAGAAGTCCAGCCCGGCGGGGTTGACCCGGCCGACGCCGTCAGGCCGGACCCGGGGCCAGGCCACCGAGAAGCGGTACGCCCCGACGCCCAGGCCACGCATCAGCGCGACGTCCTGCGGCCACCGGTGGTAGTGGTCGCAGGCGACGTCACCGGTGTCGCCGTTGTCGATGGCGCCCGGCCGGGCGCAGAAGGTGTCCCAGATGGAGGGTTCGCGGCCGTCGGCGCGGACGGCGCCCTCGATCTGGTAGGCCGACGTGGCGACGCCCCAGAGGAAGTCGGGCGGCAGCGTGGACAGGTCCGGCACGGGCGGTTTCTCCTCGGTTCTCGCGGTGGACGGGCTCACTTGACGGCTCCGGCGGTGAGACCGGCGACGAAGTAGCGCTGCAACGCCAGGAAGCCGGCGACCACCGGCACGCTCACCACCAGGGAGGCGGCCATCACCTGGTTCCAGTAGACGTTGAACTGGGTGGCGTAGCCCTGGAGGCCGACGGCGAGGGTGCGGCTGTCCTCGTTGGTCAGCACGGAGGCGAAGAGCACCTCGCCCCAGGCGGTCATGAAGGCGTAGACGGTCACCGCGACCACGCCCGGCACGGCCGCCGGCAGCACCACCTGGAACAGGGTGCGCAGCGGGCCGGCGCCGTCGACCTGGGCGGCCTCGTCGAGGCCGCGCGGGATGGAGTCGAAGTAGCCGACCAGCATCCAGATCGAGAACGGCAGCGAGAAGGTGAGGTAGGTGACGATCAGACCGGTGCGGCTGGCGTAGAGCGCGATGCCGGTGGCGTTGCCGAGGTTGACGTAGATCAGGAACAGCGGCAGCAGGAACAGGATGCCGGGGAACATCTGGGTGGACAGCACGGTCACCGAGAAGATCTGCCGGCCACGGAACCGGTACCGGCTGACCGCGTACGCGGCGAAGATCGCCACGGCGACCGAGAAGACCGCCGCGACGCTGGCCACCAGCAGACTGTTGAGCAGGTAACGGCCGAGCGGGACGGTGGACCACATGTCCACGAACGCCTGCAAGGTGGGACGCCGGGGCCACCAGGTGAAGGGGCCCTGGACGTCCTGCAACGGTTTGATCGCCGAGCTGACCATCACGTAGAGCGGGACGAGGACGAAGCCGGTCAGCAGGGTCAGCACGATCCGGCGCGACCAGCGTTCGGCGGCGGTCTCACGCATCGTTCCTCCGTCGGTTGGTCAGCAGCAGGTATCCGGCGGTGACCACGAGCAGGAACAGCAGCAGCGCCACCGACATCGCCGAGCCGGAGCCGAAGTCCCAGGTCTGGAATGAGCTGCGGTAGATGTGCAGCGAGATGAGGTCGGCCTCGGCCGGGGCGGAGCCGCCGAAGAGGACGTACGGGGTGTTGAAGTCGTTGAACGTCCAGAGGAACAGCACGAGCAGCAGGACCAGGTTCACCGGGCGCAGCATCGGCAGGGTCACCGAGCGCAGCCGCCGCCAGAACCCGGCGCCGTCCATCGCGGCGGCCTCGTAAAACTCGTCGGGGATGTTCTGCAGGCCGGCCATCACGCAGAGGAACGCGAACGGCCAGGTCCGCCAGATCGACACGACCAGCAGGGCGACGAAGCTGTTGTCGCCGATCAGCCAGAACGGCGGCTCGTCGAGCAGGTTGAGCTGGTCGACGAGGACGTGATTGACCAGGCCGGTGTCGCGCTGGAAGAGGAAGGTCCAGGTGATGACGGCGGTGTAGACCGGCAGCGCGTACGGGGTGAGGAAGAGCGCGCGCAGCACGGCCCGGCCCCGGAACGGTCGTTGCAGCAGCACGGCGGCGGTGGTGCCGAGCACCCAGGACAGACCGACGGAGAGCACCGTGTAGACGACGGTGACCCGGAACGAGCGCAGCAGGTCCGCGCCGGCCGCGGTGTTGACGTCCAGCACCACCCGGTAGTTGTCCAGACCCACGAACGGTGCGCCGGACCAGTCGCGAATGTGGAACTGGGTCAGCTCCAGCAGGCTCATCCACGCCCCGACGAGCATCGGGATCACGTGGATCGCCAGCTCCAGCACGATGGCCGGAGCGAGCAGCAGGTACGGCAGCAGTGACCGGCGGGGCTGGCGGGCGGGCCGTCCGGCGGGTCTGCCGGCGGTGGCCGGTGGTGGGCCGGACGCGGTGCCGGCCAGCGGGGTGGTGGTTGCCATTCAGGTCCCTTCGCGGGCTGGCCATGGGAGGGTCGGCGGACCTCCCACGGCCAGCGGTCCGTGGTCAGCGCATCTGCTGCTGGGCCCGGGTCAGCTTCTCCCGGACGCTGTCCTCGGTGACCGGCCTGCCGCTGGCCGCGTCGGCGAAGAGTTCCTTGATCGCGGTGCCGACCAGGGTCTCGAAGGTGCTCTCCTCGGGCACCTGCGGCAACGGCGCCGCGCTGGTGGCCAGGGTCTGCGCCAGGACCTTCTGCTCCTCGGCGGCGAAGGCGGGGTCGGCGGCGACGGTGCCGACCGCCGGCAGCGAGCCGTACGTCTTGTTCAGCGTCACCTGCTCGGCGTCGCTGGTCATGAACCTGACGAACTCCAGCGCCCCGTCGAGGTTCCCGGTGTGCTTGAACACGGCCATGTTGATGCCGGCGACCATGCTGTTGACCTGCTTGCCGCCGGCCGGCGGGTTGGCCGGGAACGGCACCGGGGCCACCCCGTACCCGTCGGGCGCCATGCCCTGTGACTTCAGGTTGGCACCGGCGGCCTGCCAGAGCAGCATGGCGGCCTTGCCGTTGGCGAAGTCGGAGACCGACTGGTTCTGCGCGTACTCGGCGTTGCTCGGATTGACGATCTTGTCGACGGCCATCAGGTCGATGAAGCGCTTGACCGCGGCGACGTTCTGCGGTGTGTCGAAGGTCGGCTGGCCCGCGCTGTCGAACCAGTCGCCACCGTACTGCTGGCCGAAGGTGAAGGCGTGGTGGGCGTTCTCCGACGGGTTGGCGCCCTCGACGGCGAGGCCCCACTTGCCGTCACCGGTGAGCTTCCTGCCGACCTCGGCCATCTCCTCCCAGGTGGTCGGCGGGGCGGTGATGCCGGCGTCGGCGAAGGCCCGCTTGTTGTAGTAGAGGGCGTAGGCGAGGCTGTAGAGCGGCACGGCGGCCGGCGGCTTGTCAGCGGCGCCGGCGGCGGCGAGCGCGGCGGGGACGAACCGGTCCTTGCCGCCGACCTTGTCGAGGGTGGCGTCGTCGAACTCGACAAGCGCGCCGGTGGCCTGCAACGAGGCCGACCAGGTGTTGCCGATGTTCACCACGTCCGGGCCCTGCCCGGTGGTGGCGGCGGCGAGGAGCCGGTTGAGCAGGTCCGACCAGGGCACGACCTCGACGTTGACCTTGATGCCGGTCTGTTGTTCGAACTTGTCCAGCTCGGGCTGGAGGATCTCCTTGTCGGCCTCCAGACTGGCGCCCTGGTTGCTGGCCCAGTAGGTGAGGGTCTTGCCGCCCTCGCCGGACTCGTCGCCGGCGCCGCAGGCGATGAGCGACGCGGCGGCCAGGACGGTCGCGGTGAGTATCGCGAGGTGTCGTCTCGACACGGTCTGCCCTTTCGGTCTGGGGGTGGTGGTGCGGATGACGGGGGAGTTACATCACGGCTTAATTAATGTCGTCATTAAAATGGTTCGGCACAGGGTCGTCAAGCACCGGGCCGTACAGTCGCCCCGGGGCGGCCGACGGGATGAGGTGACACGTGGAGCTGGCGCGGGCGACGAATCGCAGCGTCCGGTTGCGCAACCGGTCGGCCCTGCTGTCCAGAATCTTTCTCGACGGTCCGCTGACCCGGCAGGATCTGGTGCGCGGCACCGGGTTGAGCCAGCCGGCGGTGAGCAACGTGGTCGGCGACCTGATCGACGAGGGTCTGGTGATGGAGGCCGGCGCCGCCGAGTCCGACGGCGGGCGGCCGAGCATGATGCTGCGGGTCGCGCCACGGCACGCCGTCGTGGTCGGGGTGGACGTCGGCGAGACCCGGGTCCGCGTCGAGCTGTTCGACCTCGCGATGAGCGTGCTGGCCAGCGTGGAATACCCCCTGGAGGACGGCGGCACCGAGCCGGCGACGGTCGCCGGGCACGTGCTGGCCGGCATCGACCGGGTGCTGGCCGACGCCGGGGTCGGCCGGTCCGAGGTGCTGGGCGTCGGCATCGGCGTCTCCGGGGTGGTCGAGCAGGGCGCCCGAGCCGTGGTGGACGCGCAGACCCTCGGGTGGGACCGGGTGCCGCTGGAACGGCTGATCGCCGAGGGCACCGACCTGCCCCTGCACATCGACAATGGCGCCAAGACCCTCGGCCAGGCCGAGATGTGGTTCGGCGCCGGCCGGGGCGCCCGGCACGCGGTCTTCGCCCTGGTCGGCTCGGGTGTCGGAGCGGCCGTGGTGACCAACGGCGTCACCTACCGGGGCGCCTCCAGCAGTGCCGGCGAGTGGGGCCACACCACCCTCGTGTACGGCGGGCGGCCCTGCCGGTGCGGCGCCCGGGGCTGCCTGGAGGCGTACGTCGGCGCCGAGGCGATCATCGATCGGTACCGCGAGGCCCGGCGCGGCCGGCCGGTGCCCGGTGACGACGAGGAGTCCCAGCTCGCCGGGCTGGTGGCGGCGGCCGACCGGTCGGAGACCGCCCGGCGGGTGCTGGACGAGACGGCCGGCTACCTGGGCGCCGGGGTGGCCAACCTGATCAACCTGTTCAACCCCGAACGGGTGGTGCTGGGCGGCTGGGCGGCGATGGCGTTGGGCGACCTGCTGCCGGCCGTCCGCGAGGCCGCCGGCCGCCAGGCGCTACGACTGCCCTATGCGCAGGCGTCGATCGAGCTGTGCCGGCTGGGCGTGGACGCCGTGGCGCTAGGCGCGGCCACCCTGCCCATCGCCCGCCTGCTAGCCAACGGCGGCTCCCGCCGCTGACGCCACCCACGCCAAGCTCAGCACCGACCGTCACCCTGAGCAACAACACATCCCACCCGTCCCCCACTCCTCCGTCCCTTTGCTCTGCTTCAACCGACGCAACAGTTACGGTCTGTACCGACAGTCGGACGGTGATCAACGCCGCCCCATCACTCCGCCGCTGGTCATGGGCTATTGCGTGGGTTGAAGCAGAGCAAAGGGGGCGAAGGGGAGTTGGGTGGGGGAGGCATCGCCGTCACGGGAAGTAATCGCCACCGTGAGTACCGCGCTGACAGATGTAGATCGATGCCTTGACGGCAGCGCAACATCGCCGCAACACTCTTCCGCAAGCGCTCCCCCCACGGCGGTGCCAACCCGGCGGCATCACCGCACGGCAGCGCGATCAGTCCCGCCTCCCCGTCGCGCCCGTCGTCAGCAGCTCCCGACCGACAGGCGACGTCATGACACCTCCCGCACCGCTCGTACCAGCCCCGCCAGCACCAGCCCCGCCAGCACCAGCCCCGCCAGCACCAGCCCCGCCAGGCCGCCCCCGGCCGGCCGCTCGGAGTCTGCTCGTCGGGCTCGCGGTGGCCCTGGTGGCCGCCCTGGTCCCGACCATCGGGGTGGCCCCGGCGCAGGCCGCGCCGGTGCTGCTCTCGCAGGGCCGGCCGGCCACCGCCTCCAGCATCGAGGGTGGCGCCTTCCCTGCGTCCGCGGCCGTCGACGGCAACACCGGCACCCGCTGGTCCAGCGCCTTCAGCGACCCGCAGTGGCTCCGGGTCGACCTCGGCACCCGGGCCAGCATCACCCAGGTCACCCTGATCTGGGAGGCCGCGTACGCCCGGGCCTTCCAGATCCAGGCCTCCGACGACGGCAATTCCTGGACCACCGTCCACAGCACCGCCAGCGGTACCGGCGGCACCCAGACCCTGACCGTCACCGGCGCCGGCCGGTACGTACGGATGTACGGCACCCAGCGCGCCACCGGGTACGGCTACTCGCTGTGGGAGTTCCAGGTCTTCGGCGAGACCGGCGACGGTACCGGCGACCCGGTCGAGCCGACCGACCCGCGCAACCCGAACTTCGGCCCGAACACCTACGTGTTCGACCCGGCCACCCCGACCGCCACCATTCAGAACCGGCTGAACACCATTTTCAGCCAACAGGAGACCAACCAGTTCGGCGCCCAGCGCTACGCCGTGCTGTTCAAGCCGGGCAACTACACCGCCGACGTCAACCTCGGCTTCTTCACCCAGGTCGCCGGCCTCGGCATGTCACCGGACGACGTGAACCTCACCGGCCACGTCCGCGCCGAGGCGGCGTGGTTCGGCGGCAACGCCACCCAGAACTTCTGGCGGGCCGCGGAGAACCTGTCGGTGACCCTGCCCGCCGGGGTCGCCGTCGAGCGCTGGGCGGTGTCGCAGGCGGCGCCGTACCGGCGGATGCATCTGCGCGGAGCGCAGAACCAGATCCAGCTCTGGGACGGTTACACCGGCTGGGCCAGCGGCGGGCTGATGGCCGACACCCGCATCGACGGCCTGGTGGTCTCCGGCTCGCAGCAGCAGTGGTACTCACGCAACAGCGAGTTCGGCAACGGCTGGACCGGCTCGGTGTGGAACATGGTCTTCCAGGGAGTGGCCGGCGCTCCGACGCCGAACTTCCCCAACCCGTCGCACACCGTCATCCCGACCACCCCGGTGGTCCGGGAGAAGCCCTTCCTCTACGTCGACGGTACCGGCACGTACCGCGTCTTCGTGCCGGCACTGCGCACCAACTCCTCCGGCACCAGCTGGCACAACAAGACTCCGGCCGGCTCATCCATCTCGCTGGCCGACTTCTTCATCGTCCGGCCGGGCACCTCGGCCGCCACCATCAACAACGCGCTCGCCCAGGGTCGGCACCTGCTGTTCGCCCCCGGCGTGCACCGGATCACCGAACCGATCCAGGTCAACCGGGCCAACACGGTCGTCCTCGGCCTCGGCCTGGCCACCATCCAGACCGACAACGGCACCGTCGGCATGCGGGTCGCCGACGTGGACGGGGTCAAGGTCGCCGGCATCATGTTCGAGGCCGGCGCCACCAGCTCCCCGGTGCTGATGGAGGTCGGGCCGGCCGGCTCCTCGGCCAGCCACGCCGCCAACCCCACCTCGCTGCACGACGTCTTCTTCCGCATCGGCGGACCGGGCGTCGGGCGAGCCACCACCAGCCTGGTGGTCAACAGCGACAACGTGATCGGCGACCACATGTGGCTGTGGCGGGCCGACCACGGTGACGGTGTCGGATGGACGGTCAACACCGCCGACACCGGGCTGATCGTCAACGGCGACAACGTCACCATGTACGGCCTCTTCGTCGAGCACTACCAGAAGTACCAGACCATCTGGAACGGCAACGGCGGGCGGACCTACTTCTACCAGAACGAACTGCCCTACGACCCGCCGAACCAGGCGGCCTGGATGAACGGCTCCACCCGGGGCTACGCGGCGTACAAGGTCGCCGACTCGGTGACCAGCCACCAGGCGTGGGGGTTGGGCAGCTACGCCTACTTCAATGTCGACCCGTCGGTGGTCGCCGAACGCTCCTTCGAAGTGCCGAACAATCCGAACGTGCGGTTCACCAACATGGTGACCGTCTCCCTCGGCGGGGTCGGCACGATCAACCGAATGATCAACAACACCGGCAACACGGTCAACGCCGCCAACCAGGTGTCGTACCTGACCACGTACCCGTAGGCCGGATCGTGGGCGGGCCCGGCCGGCGTCACCGGCCGGGCCCGCCGTCAGGTCTGTCGCCGCCCCGGCCCGGCCTCGATCATCGCGTCGACCGCACCGACCCGCAGGATGCCGTCGGTCACCGGCGTGCAACGGATCCCACCGCGTCCGCGCAGTCCGCGCCACGCTCCGGGGCCGATGGTCACGTCCATCCAGGCGCAGGGGTGCGCCGCCTGGTTCACCCGCAGCCGCACCGGGCCCTGCCCCGAGTCCAGCACCAGCACCGACCCGATCAGCTCGTCCACGGCGATGCCGCTGGTCATGATGTTGCGTCGGACCTGCGCCAGGCCGGCCCCCGGCGGCAGTGACTCCGCCGCGACCACGGTCACGCTCGCCGCGCGGTGCGCTGCCTTGCCGAAGTACCGGTCACCCACGATGCCCAGTTCCGCCCGGATCTCGATCTCGTCCACCAGCTCGCCGGCCGGAGCGGGCACCGGCCCGTCCGCCGGCCGACCCACGAAGCGGTGCGCCGGCGAGGCCAGCAGCTGGACGATTTCCGGCATGGCGACACTGTACGACCGGCGCCCGGCCCTCCACCGTGCGAACCGGTGGTATCCAGAGCCGGTCGGCGGGCCGGCCCGCCGGCGCCCCGGCCCGATGCGGGCGTGGGGGGCGCCGGCGAGCCGGTCAGCTCAGGCGCAGGAGACTCCGTTCAGGGTGAACGAGGTGGGTGGCGGGTTGCTGCCGTTGTGCGTTGCCTGCAGGCCGAAATTGACGCTCTGGTTGGCCGGGATGGTGGCGTTCCAGGCGGCGTTGCGCGCGGTCACCTGGTTGCCGCTCTGGCTCACCGTGGCGTTCCAGCCGTTGGTCACCTGCTGGCTGCCGGGCCAGGACCACTGCACCGTCCAGCCGTTGATCGTGCTGCTGCTGGTGTTGGTGACAATGAGGTTGGCGACCAGGCCGTTGTTCCATGAGTCGACCGTGTACTGCACCCGGCACGACGTCGAGCCGGGCGGCGGCGTCGTCGGCGGCGGGGTGGTCGGCGGCGGCGTCGTCGGCGGTGGAGTGGTGGGGGCGGGGTGGTCGGCGGCGGAGTGGTCGGCGGCGGGGTGGTGGGGGCGGCGTCTGGCTGCCGGTCAGGCCGAAGAACTCGATCGCCACCCGGGCCATGCCGGCCGACGGAAGGCTGTGCCCGGCGCCCTGGATGCTGTACGCCTCGACGCGCACCGTGCCGGACGAGTCGGCGTAGCGGCGCCGGTTCCAGTTGGCCTGCGGGGTGTCCGTCGACGTGGGCGTCTGGCTCAGCCCGGCCACGTTCGTCCACTGCTCGACCCCCTCCTGGAGGAGCTGGAAGGGAATGAGGTTGTCGTTGGTGCCGTGCCAGACCTGCACCCGGGGTCGGGCGCCGTTGTAGCCGGGGTACGCCTGCCGGACGGCGTCGCCCCACTGCTGCGGGGTACGGTCCATCCGCCCGTTCACGCACTGGCTGTTGGTCGGCGGGAAGTCGGCCGCGTTGGCGAAGCAGGTGAACGGCACGCCCATGAACGCCGCGCCGGCCTTGTACACGTCCGGGTAGAGCGCCATCAGCGCCTGGGTCATCATCCCGCCGGACGAGCTGCCGGTGGCGTACACCCGCTGCGGGTCACCGCCGTGCTGGCGCTGCGCGTAGCCGACCATCGACATGATCGAAACCGGGTCGCTGCCGCCGTCGCGGCGCTTGGACGCCGCCGACCACACGTCGAAGCAGTTGCCGAAGCCGGCCTGCTGGGTAGCGGTGGGATAGATGACGATGTAACCGTACTGGTCGGCGAGTCTGGCGAACTCACTGCCCGAGTGGAACCCCGGGCCGGATCCGCCGCAGCCGTGCATGGCCACCACGATCGCCGGGTTCGCCGGTCGGGCGTCCGGCACGTAGATGTGCATCCGCATGTTGCCGGGGTTGTTGCCGAAGTTCGTCACCTCGACCAACGACGCGGCCGAGGCCGGCGTCGGGGCCACGGCGACGCCGGCCACGGCGAGAAGGAATGCGGCAGCTAGGCAAGCCAGCGCCGCTCTGGTTCGGGTCACGTCTACCTCCGAGATAGGGAAGGTGCTGCCCTAACGGAAACGTCTCCGTGCACCTCGCCTTGCCAACGGCACATTTCGCACCAAATCTGCGGCTCCTACGCAACTTGATTATGAACTCCTACTGTTGAGATTTACAACGTGTGCACAGTCATCGATAGTTTCGGTCGATGTGGGACAGCCGGAGCGCAGGACGCCACTACTCACTGCGCAACCCGTCCGCCCTGGTCAACCGCCAGAGCAGCGGCAGGCTGGCGGCCGTGACGGCCAGCACCATCAGCGCGGCGGCGCCGGACACTCCGGCGGTCGCCCCCCAGTTGAACCCGACCGACTCGCCTACCACGGAGAGCAGCACCGCGGTGAGTACGCTTCCGGCCCCGACGGCCAGCACCAACCCCAGCACCACCGGAATCCCCACCTGGTAGAGCACCGACCGGGACAGGATCCGCCGGCTGGTGCCGAAGGCGGTGAGCACCGCCAGCAGCCGACGCCGCTCGCGAAGCTGTTCGAGCACGTTGACCAGCATGCTCACGCCGATGAGCAGCAGCAACGCGACCGCACCGACCTGCACCGCCTGCTCGACGTTGGCGAGCAGGGTGGAGTTGTACTGATCCTCGATGGACTGGACGGCGGCGAACGGATCCACCCGGGCGGTCACGTTACGCACCCGTTCGAGGGCGTCCGGATCGGCGGGGTCGAGCCCCACCAGCACGATCTCCGCGGCCGGCGCGACGAAGCCGAGCGCCGCCGGGGTGACCAGGTAGTCCACCGCCGCGGCCAGGGGTGAGTGGAGCTCCACCCGACGGAGGTTCTCCGGCACCGTCCACGACGCACCGGGCCCCTGCTCGTCGAAGGTCAGGAGCGTCCCGGCCGGCGGACCGCCGGGCCCGCCGACGGCGAAGCTGTCGCCTTCGACGCAGGAGCCCAGCTCGGCGTACTGTGCCAGCGCCGCGCACTCGCCGACCCGCACGGTCGTCGGGTCGGCGGTGTCCGATCCATCGGTCAGGTACGACACGCCGCTGGTGACACGGACACCGGGCAGGTCGGCCAGCGCCCGCGGTAGGGCCGGCAGTTGCTCGTCGGCTGCGGACGTCGCGTACACGGTCGCCTGGAACCGGTCGGTCGGGCCCGACGGGGTGGAGAACTGTGCCTGTGCCACGCCCAGCACGCCCTGGACCGCGATCACGCCGGCCACCGAGACCGCGATGCCGGCGACCGCCCGCACCGCCGTGTCGCTGTCGAGCCGCAGCCGGCGTACCGCGAGTTCCCAGGCGACGCCGCCACCATCCAGCCGGCGCACCACCGACGGGACCAGCCAGGGCAGCAGCAGCGCGATGCCGACCAGTAGGAGGGTGAGGCCCGCGGTGAGCTGAGCCTCGATGATCGGGCCACCGCCCTCGGGCAGCCCGCCGAGAAGCGGGTAGAGCAACAGCAGGCCCAGCACCGGCGGGATCAGCCGCCACCACAGCAACCGGCGCCGCTCGACACCGCGCCGGACCACGCCGAGCGGCTCGATCATCACCCGTCGCAACGCCGAGAGGGTGACCGCCACGGCCGCGGCGGGCACCAGCAGCACGACCACCGCGACCAGCGCGGGCACCGGGCGCAGATCGGCCGGGAAGAAGCTGAACCGGGCCGGGACCAGTTCGCCGACGAACGGCCCGGCACCGAGGAAGACCAGCGCACCGAGCAGCATCCCCAGCACCGTGCCGACCAGGGTCTCCCCGGCGGCGACCAGGCGGGTCATGGTGACGTCCGCGCCCACCAGCCGCAGCGCGGCCAGCTGCCGGTCACGGGCCTCGCTGCCGAACCGGACCGCAGTCGTCACGAAGATCATGACGGGTAGCAGCAGGACCACCAGGCCGAGGACGGCCAGCACCAGCAGCACCGGCGGCAGGCCCGCCGGCTCCGCCGGACCGCTGGCACCGAACGCGCTGATCCGCTGCGTGTAGTAGGGCACCGTGGTGAGTTGATCCGTGCCCAGGTAGAAGAAGTGCTCGCCGGGCCCGGTGAGACCGTCCGGGGCGATGGTGCCGACCACCTGACCGCCCCACCGCTCGCGCAACAGGCCGCCGTCCGGGCCGTGCCACAGCTGCGCCAGGGCCGGTGACACGACCATCTCACCGGGAGCGAGTTGCCGTTCGACGCCGGGTGGCACCGGCGCCCGGTCGCCCTCCGGCCGCAGCAGACGGCCCTCGATACGCACGTCGCGGTACTGCGATCGGACCACCGCGTACAGCAGGGTGTCGGGTCCGGCCGCCGCCACCTCGGGGCCCGGCGACCGGGCGGTGCTCCGGTCGTCGCGGGCCGCGCCCACGGTGGGCAGGGCGGTGGCGGTCAACAGCATCGCCACCCCCAGCCCCACGCCGGCGGAGATCAGGGCCAGCCGGGCCCAGCCGGAACGGCCGCCGGCCACGCTGAAGCGCACCCCAGGGCCAGGTCACCGGTCCAGGCCAACCGGCCACGACGTGCCGGCCTGTCGGCGGCGCTCACCGGACCGGCTCCGGGACGCGGACCCGGCCGTCGCGGACCACGGCCTCCCGATCGGAGTACGCCGCCACCCGCGGCTCGTGGGTGACCAGCACGATCGCCGTGCCGGCCTGCCGGGCCGCCGTGACGAGGAGTTGCATCACCCGCTCGCCGTTGAGCGAGTCGAGCGCACCGGTCGGCTCGTCGGCGAAGATCACCTTGGGACTGGTGACCAGCGCGCGGGCCACGGCGACCCGTTGGCCCTGCCCGCCGGACACCTGGCCGGGGCGCTTGTCCGCCGCGTCGGCGACCTCGAGCTCCGCCAGCAGCTCGACCGCGCGCCGGCTCGCCTCCCGCCGCCGGACCCCGGCCAGTCGCAGCGGCAACGCCACGTTCTCCCGGCAGGTCAGCTCCGGCACCAACTGGCCGAACTGGAACACGAAGCCGAACTCCGTGCGGCGTAGTGCGCTGCGTCGGGTATCCGGCATGGCCGACAGGTCCGCACCGGCGTAGCTGACCCGGCCGGAGTCCGGGGTGACGATCCCGGCCAGACAGTGCAGCAGGGTCGACTTGCCGGAGCCGGAGGGCCCCATCAGGGCCAGCACCTCCCCCGCGTACACCCGCAGCGAGGCACCGTCGAGCGCTCGGGTCGACCCGTACGTCCTGGTCAGCTCCTCCGCCACCAGCAGCGGGCCCGCCGTCTCCGCGGGGTTCACGGCGTCTCCTTCCGCAGCTGGGCGCGGAGCTGGTCGAGCCGGGCCGCGGTCAGCTCCAGCCAGCGCAGGTCGGCTTCCAGGTGGAACAGCGCGTGGTCGCAGACGAGTTGGTCGGCCAGGTCGCCGTCGAACTTGCGGTTGGTCAACGAGCGCATCTGCGCCAGGTGCGCGGACCGCTGGACGTCCAGCAGGTCGGCCGCGTCCCGGTCGGTGAGCAGCGCCAGGACGACCTTGGTGTAGAGCCTGCTCTGCAGGTACGACTCGGGTTGCTCCGGCTGCGCCAGCCAACGCTCCACATCGGTGATTCCCGCCTCGGTGATCGCGTACCGCTTGCGATCCGGGCCGGCGCCGGGCTCGGACTCGACCTCCACGAGGCCGTTCTTCAGCAGCCGGGCCAGGGTCGCGTAGACCTGGCCGTAGTGCAGTGACCGGTCGCGACCGAACTGGTCGTCGTAGGAACGTTTCAGGTCGTACCCGTGGCGTGGACCGCGTTCGAGCAGGCCCAACAGCACCAAACCAACAGACATGACCGCGACTATACACGCTGTCTATACACGGTGCGTCTATCGGCCCGTGCGACTCGACGGCCCGCCGGCCGCAACCGGGGTTCAGCCGGCGATGCCGGGCCTCACGACGCCGTACGCCAGGTCAGCGACCGCAGGTCAACACGCCGTCGGGCACCGCACCGGCCGAGTCTCGCATTCGACGCCCGTCGATTCAACAGTGGCCGGGAACCATGGCGACGCAGCTCGGCCAACCCTTGACCGCAGACCGTGATCGGCTTAACTTTGTCGATCAGGAAGGTATCTTTACTGATTTCGCCTCACCCCTCCTGGGAGTGCCGATGCGATCGTCCCGCCACCGCCGCCTCACCGCTCTCCTCGCCCTGACCACCCTGCTGGTCACCGCCGCACCGCCGACCGTCGCCAACGCGGCCGGCAAGCCCGGCCGCGGCACCGGTTACCACCGGGTCGGCTACTTCACCCAGTGGGGCATCTACGGCCGGGCCTTCCCGGTCAAGAAGCTCGACACCTCCGGAGCGGCGAGCCGCCTCACCCACGTCAACTACGCCTTCGGCAACGTGAGCGAGGACGGGCGGTGCTATGTGGACGGTGGGCCGGGCGAGGGTGACGCCTGGGCCGACTACCAGCGCCCCGTCCCGGCGGACGAGAGCGTCGACGGCGTCGCCGACGCCTGGGGCGAACCGCTCAACGGCAACTTCGGCCAGCTTGCCAAGCTCAAGGCCAAGCACCCCAGCCTCCAGGTGATGATCTCCCTGGGCGGGTGGAGCTGGTCCACGTACTTCTCGAACGCCGCCCGCACCGACGCCTCCCGCCGGGCGTTCGTGGCCTCCTGCATCGACCTCTACCTCAAGGGCAACCTGCCGGTGCTGGACGGCGGCAGCGGCGGCCCGGGTTCCGCCGCCGGGGTGTTCGACGGCATCGATCTGGACTGGGAGTGGCCGAACTGGCCGGGCGAGCCGGGCAACGTGCTCCGCCCGGAGGATCGGGAGAACTTCACCAAACTGCTCGCCGAGTTCCGCCGGCAACTCGACGCGTACGGCCGGCGGACCCGTCAGCACTACCCGTTGACCGCGTTCCTGCCGGCCAACCCGGCCACCATGGACGCCGGCTACGAGGGCCGCAAGATCTTCAAGTACCTCGACTTCGCCACCGTGCAGGGATACGACTTCCACGGCACCTGGGAGGCGGTGACCAACCAGCAGTCGGCGCTGCGCGTGCCGAAGGGAGCGCCGGACGACCCGGACTTCTCCGTCGAGGTCGCGATCGACGGCTGGATCTCCCGTGGCGCACCCCGGCACAAGCTGGTCCTCGGCATCCCCTACTACGGCCAGGGCTGGACCGGCGTCACCGGCGGCGGCAACGGGCTGTTCCAGCCCGCGACCGGGCCGGCGCCGGCCACCCACGCCGCCGGATACGAGGACTACAAGAAGCTCAAGACCCTCACCGGCAACGGCTTCACCGTGCACCGCGACCTCCGTGCCGGGCATGCCTGGCTCTTCGACGGCACGACCTTCTGGACGTACGACGATCCCGCGGTGGTGCTGCGGAAGACGCTCTACATCCGGCGAGCCGGCCTGGGCGGGGCGATGATCTGGTCGCTGGACGGCGACGACGACAACGCCACCCTCACCAGGACGATCGGCCTCGGGCTGACGACCTGGTAGCAGCACGCCTCAGGACGGCTCGGCGGTGAGCAGGTAGTCGTCCGCCTCGGCGCTCCACCGCAGACCCACGGCGCCACCGGTCGCGGCGGCCTTGCAGAACTGGAGGAAGCTCCGGTAGCCCAGCTTCTTCTCGCTGAAGTCCGGCCGCACCCGGCGCAGCTGGTTCTTCAATCCGGACAGGGCCACCTCGCCGGTCTCCGCGGCGAGATCCTGCACCACGGTGCGGAGCAGCGCGAAGGCCACCTCACGGTCGCCGTGCTCGGGCAGGGAGACCTCCGGGTCGCCCTTGGCGGGGCCTTCCGCCAGCTCGATCACCCGCTGCCCGGCAAGGTGGCGTAGCAGCTCGCCGAAGGTGCGGAACCCGTAGTCCGACTCGCTGAAGGTCGGATCCTTGCGCAACAGGGTTCGCTTCAACCGCGACGCGGTCACCTCCCCGCCGGAGCCGCCCTGCAGGCCGGCCACCGTCTGCGCCACCAGGACGGCGAGCGCGTCGACGTCTCGTGCCGGTTCCTCGGCCGGACGCGCCTCGGCCTCCGCCTGCTCGGCGTCGGCCCGCTCGGCGTCGGCCCGCTCGGCGTCGGTCACCCGCTCGGCGTCGGTCACCCGCTCGACCGGCTCCGCGGCGGACGGCCGGGCCGCGCGGGCACGCCGACTGCGCGTCGGCAGGATGTCGACACCCTCCAGCCGGTCGTAGTAGAGGAACTCGTCGCAGGCGGGGGGCAGCAGTGCCGAGGTGGAGTTCTCGACACCGACGCCGATGACCTGCTTGTTCAGTTCGCGGAGCTTGTGCACCAACGGGGTGAAGTCACTGTCGCCGGTACAGAGCACGAATGTCGAGATGTAGTCGCGTTCGAAGGCCAGCTCGATCGCGTCGACGGCCATCTTGATGTCGGCGGCGTTCTTGCGCGTGGCGCCCATCCGCTGCGGTATCTCGATCAGCTCGACGTGGGACCGGGTCAGCATCCGCCGGTCCTCGTCGAAGTAGGACCAGTCGGCGTACGCCCGGCGGACCACCACCCGACCCCGCTCGGCCAGGGCGTCGGCGATGGGTCGGAAGTCGAACATCGCCCCGCCCCGGTGGTCACGCACCCCCAGCGCCAGGTTCTCGTAGTCCAGAAACAGCGCGATCCGGTCTTCTTGCTCCACCCCAGCAGCCTACGTCGACCCGATCGTCACGACCGAGGAGGTGGCCACGCGCAGCGCGAGGATGGCCGTGTCGTCGGTGCCTCGCCGCCCGCCGCCGGTACGGCCGGCGGCTACCATCGCTCGATGGATCTTCGAGGCACCATCAGGCCGGACCGGCCGCTCCTCGTCCTGGCCATCGCGGAGGAGGCGGCCCACCTCGATCCGGAGCTTCCGGTGCTGCTCACCGGCATGGGAAAGGTCAACGCCGCTGCCGCCGTCGCGGCCACGCTGGCCCGCTCCCCGCTGCCGTCGGCGGTGGTCAACCTCGGCACCGCGGGCGCCCTGCACCCCGGTTGGACCGGCACCCACGAGGTGGGCAGCGTCCTCCAGCACGACCTGGACACCGGGTTCATCCGGCAGCTGACCGGCCAGACCGTCGGGGCGCCGCTGACCCTGGGCGACGGACCGGTGCTGGCCACCGGCGACCAGTTCGTCGCCGACGACGACGCGCGCGCCGCGCTGGCCCGGCGAGCCCAGCTGGTGGACATGGAAGGCTACGCGGTGGCGTCGACGGCACGCGGGTTCGGCGTACCGGTCCGTCTGGTCAAGCAGGTCAGCGACGAGGCCGGCGACGGGGCGGACCGCACCTGGAAGCAGTCGGTCGACGGCTGCGCCCGACTGCTCGCCCGGTGGGTGCGCGACCACCTCTGAGACGCGGGGTCGCGGACGGGCCGCCCCGGCTCGTGTCGACCAGGGCGGCCCGGCGGACGACCAGCGCCGCTATCCGGTGTACCTGCCGTTGCGGGTGTCGCCCGAGGTGGCGTCGTAGAGCACCTTGCGGTAGCGGTGCACCGAGCCCTTCTTCACCGCCTGCCAGTGCCAGAGCGGCACGGCGTGGTCGTGGTGCTTCTTGTACGACCCGAACGACTTGTAGTAGACGCGGTGGCGGGCGTAGCCGCCGCAGTTGGCCAGGTAGCTGTGGGAGTACCTCGCCATCCCGCCGAAGCTGGACGAGTAGTAGGTCTTCGCCGGGTGGTACACCGTGCCCGGGTTCGGGTAGCCGGGTAACTCCGCCCAGTGGTACGAGTTCCAGTACAGGTCCCAGCACGTCGACACGGCCGCGGTGGCCATCCCGCCCGACGACGGCGCGGCGAGGTCCTCCGCGACGACCGGGGAGGGTGCGATGGTGCGGCCGGCCAGCTCCGGCGGGGTCGGGGTGCCCGGCGGCGGCTCCGACAGCAGCTCCCGCGGGACCGGCACGTCCTTCGGCGTGATGCGCAGGTACGCCGCCAGCATGCTTCGGTCGTCGTCGTTCACCAGCGGCGCGTTGCGGTCGACCTGCCCGTCCTCCCGCAGGCCCCAGTCACCGGACTCCTCGTCGCGGGAGAACACCACCCGCACCCCGTTGCGATAACCGAGCCGCGCCAGCTCGATCTCCCGGTCCACCGGCTCGTCGCTGGACACCCCGGGCTTGGCCGCACCGGCGGTGCCCGGCGGCGCGGCCGACGCCGGCGCGGCGGTCACCGCCAGCGTCGGCAGTACGACCAGCGCGGCGAGCAGGGCACGTCCAGGCCGCAGTACTGTCATGGCAACTCCTCATCCCGATCGATCGGTGCACGGACCACGCAGGCCCGTTGACCCGGCCATCGTGGGCGGCCGGGCTCAGGACTTCGTCAAGGTGGCGTCAAATTCGCCGGTCCACTGCTGTCGCAACGACGACGTTGGCGTAGGCACCGCCGCCGGCAGGGCGCCAAATGGAGATGGACCAGCTGCCACCGGAGGCGTCGGATGAGCGTGACGGAGGATCGGCCGCTGAACGGCAGGTGCACCCTCGTCGTCGCCGCGGCCGGCTACGGCAAGACCAGCGCGGTACGGAGCTGGTTGGGTGACCGCCCGGTGCGCTGGTGCGACGGCGCGGAAGCCGTCCAGTTGGCCACCACCGGCCCGGCCGGACTGGCCGCCTTCTGCACCCGATGTGCCGCCGGCCCGGCCGGAGACGAACCGGTCTGGCTGGTCCTGGACGACGTGCCGCGGCTGTCCCACCGGCAGTTGCGCACGCTCCTGGACGCCGTGGAGTTGCTTCCGCGACGGCTGCGGCTCGTGCTGCTGACCCGGCATCCGCCGGCAACGCTCCGGCGTCGACCCGCGGGGCTGCCGGCCGAGGTCGGCCCGGCCGATCTGGCCCTCTCGCCCGACCAGGTGTCGGCCGTCCTGGCCACCGATCACGGCCTGGCCGATCCGGCGCTCGCGACCCGGATCCACACCGCGACCGCGGGCTGGCCGGTGCTGGTCGCGCTGGCCGCGAAGACGGCCAGCGCCAGTGGGGCGGACCGCGACGACCTGGCCGGCCCGGGTACGCCGCTGGAGTCGTACCTGATGCGGGAAGTGCTGGCGGAGTTCGCACCGCAGGCGCGCCGCCTGCTGCGGGACGCGGCGCATCTCGACCCGGTGCACGCCGATCTCTGCCAGCGTCTCGGGCACGGCCGGGCCGATCGTCTCCTGGCCCGGATGGTGCGCGCCGGCATCCTCAACCCGCTGGCGGCCGGCGGGCAGGAGTACCGTCCGGTGCCGGTCGTCGCCGACGTCGTCCGCCGCTGCCTCCCGCTGGTCCCCGCGGAGACGCGGCGCCTGCACTCGCGGGCGGCGACGTGGTACGCGGAGCGTCACTGCCTGGTGCCGGCGCTACGGTCGGCCGAAAGATCCGGTGCCACCGAGGTCACCGCGCGCCTCCTCACCGAGCACGGCGCGGGGTTGCTCGCCTCGGGCGGCGCCGAGACCATCGTCGAGGCGTGCCGGTCGCTGCCCGAGCACGCGCTCTCGGCCGGCCTGCTGATGCTGCACGGCGAGGCGCTGCAGATCCGGGGCGACTTCGACGCCGCGATCGCCGGGTTCGGCAGGCTCGCCGCGGACCGGGAAGACCTGGTGGCGGGGCTCGCCTGGCGGTACGGGCTCGTGCACTATCTGCGCGGCGAGCCCCGGGCGGCCCTCGACATCTTCCGGCGTGGTCGCCTCGACGCCCACCCGTCCACCGACAACGTGCGCCTGCTGGCGTGGGCCGCCGCCGCGTACTGGACGACCGGGGATGCCGGCGCGTGTCGGGACCACGCCCGCCGGGCGCTGGCCGCTGCGGTCGAGGTCGGCGGCGACGACGCGCTCGCCGCCGCGCACGCGGCGCTGGCGCTGGAGGCCAAGCTGCGCGGTGACCGGCCGGCCGCCGACGAGCACCACGAGAAGGCGCTCCGGGCCGCCGAGGCGGCCCACGACACCGTGCAGGTGACCCGCATCCGCGCCAACCGCGCGTCCGCGCTGGTGGGCGAGGGCCGCTACGCCGAGGCGCTGGATCAGTTGCGACCCGCGGTGGAGCTGGCCGAGGCCAGCGGCTACAGCGCGATGCTCGCGCTGGCGCTCTGCAACGAGGGCACCGCGTACTTCCATCTCGGGCAGCTGGCCGAGGCGACGGCGTGCTACGAGCGGGCGGTGCCGATCCTGCAACGGATGGGATCGCACAAGGTGGCGTACGCCCTGGTGGGTCTGGGGGAGGTCCACGCGCTGCGGGGCCGCGCCAGCCTGGCCCGGGCCGCCTACGAGGAGGCGCTGCGGGCCAGCGAGCCGGTCGACGACCAGCAGGCCCGGGTGCCGGCGCTCGCCGGTCTGGCCCGGGTGCTCGCCGCCGAGCACGCCGGCACGGCGATCGCCATGGCCGAGCGGGCCGTCGACCTGGAACGCGGGCCGGACTCCGCCACCGCCCGGCTCGCGCTCGGCTGGGTGGCGCTGGAGACCGGCGACCAGGCACGGGCCGCCGAGGTGGCGTTGACGGCGTCCGACGCGGCCCGCCGGCATCGCGACCGTGCGGCGCTGGCCGAGGCGCTGGAGTTGCGCGGTGCCGCCGCGACCGACCCGGACGACACCCGCCGCTCGTGGCGGGAGGCGACGGCGATCCTGCGGGACATCGGGGCGCGGGTGGCCACGGATCGGATCGCGGTGCTGCTCGGTCGGCTGCCCGGTGCGGACCCGTCGGAGCGCCTCGGGGCTCACCTGGCCACCGACCGGCTGGCCGCGGTCGGGGTACCGCCGCCCGACCTGCGGCCCGCCGGCCCACGGGCGCGCATCGGCACCCTCGGCCGGTTCGAGCTGCACCTGGACGGCACGGCGGTCCCGGCCACGGCGTGGCAGTCGCGCAAGGCGCGGGATCTGCTTCGCATCCTCGCGGCCCGGCGTGGTCGGGCGATCTCCCGGGAACAGCTCGGCGAGCTGCTCTGGCCCGGCCAGGACCCGAGCCGGGTCGGTCACCGGTTGTCCGTGGCGCTGTCCACCCTCCGCGCCGTGCTCGATCCCGATCGCCGCACACCGACGGACCATTTCGTCGTCGCGGCCCACACGAGCCTGGCCCTCGACGTCGCTCACGCGGAACTCGACGTGGAGGAGTTCCTGACCGAGGCGGCGCACGGGCTCCACCTCGCCGAGCGGGGTGAGGCCGAGGAGGCGCGGGCCATCCTGCTGCTGGCCGAGCGGCGCTACCGGGGTGACTTCCTGGCGGACGAACCGTACGACGACTGGGCTCAGCCGACCCGCGACCAGGCGCGCCGGGTCTATCTACGGGTGGTGCGCGAGCTGGCCTCGCTGGCCCGCGGCCGAGGCCAGGTCGACGAGACGGTCCGCCTGCTCGGGCGGGCCCTGGAACTGGAGCCCTACGACGAGGGGGTGCACGGCGAGTTCGTCGGCACGCTGGTGGCCGCGGGCCGGCACGGCGAGGCCGGTCAGGCGTACCGGCGCTACGTCGAGGCGATGCACGCGATCGGGGTGCGACCGCGAGCCCGCAACGAGCTGACCGAAGCGCCGCGCTGAGCACCCGCGCCGCCGGCCTCGTTGCCCGGCCGGAGCACGTTTACCGACGGTGGCAGCCGGGTAGCCGGCGCTACTGCGGCTACGGATGGGAACGTGTCATGGCGCTGTCGGCACGCACGACGATCATTATGAGGAGCGGCATCCGGGGTGTCCTCGCCGCGATGGCGATGTCCGGGCTTCGGCAGGCCACCACGTCCCTGAACCTGGTCCAGAGTTCGCCGCCCAAGTCGGTGATGGAGAAGCTGGCGCCCGGACTGCTCGACCGGCTGCCCCGCGACCGGCATCCGGCGGCGCTGGCGGTGGCGCACTGGGGCTACGGGCTCGGGGCCGGGCTGGCCTTCGGCGCACTCCCGACGCGCCTGCGTCATCGGATCTGGGTGGGCCCGCTCTACGGTATGACGCTGCTGCTCGGCTTCCACGCCGCCATCGCGCCGGCCCTGGGTATCGACCGGCGGCTCACCGACTGGCACGAACAGCTGGCGCTGATCGCCGATCATCTGCTGTACGGCATCGTGGTGGCGGGCTTCCCGATGCCCCACCGCGACTGAGCCCGCCGACGCCGCGACCGAGCCCGCCGAGCTGCCCGGACGGACACCTCGGCGGGCTGGCGGGCGCGTCAGGCGCCGCCGGCCAGGTCACGCCGGCGGAACATGGTCACGGCGGCCTGCACCAGCAGCCCCGCGAGCACGGTCAGCACCACGACCGCGACCACGCTGATCTCCTCCAGGGGATAGTCACCGACGTGCTCGAACGGCGACAGCCGTAGCGCGGCGGCGGGAATCTCCAGGATCGGCGCGAAGTACCCGGCGATCAGCCCGTAGCCGAGCACCACCCAGATCACCGGCAACGCCCTCGGGGCCGCCGCGTAGAGCAGGGCCGCGGCGGCCAGCACCAGCCAGACCGCCGGGGTGTGCGCGACGTGGCCGAGCACCAGGTCGCCGAGCAGCCCCGGGTCGCCGGTGCTCACCACCGCCCCGATCCCCATGCCCAGGCCGGCGACGAGCAGCAGCCACGGTACGCCGAGCGCCGCCACCGCGACGTGGCTGCCGAGCCAGGCCCGGCGGCTCACCGCCGTGGCGAGGACCGGCTCGGCCCGCCCGTCGGCCTCCTCGGCGCGCAGCGTCTGCACCGCCAGCACGGCGTAGACCCCGACGGCGAGTGCCATCGTCAGGCCCATGATGCCGAGGAATCCGGCGAGCAGGTTCTCCGCACCGCCCATCAGGGCCACCATGTCCTCGGGTACGTTCTCGAAGCCGTCTAGCATGGGCTGGGTGAACGAGCCGTAGGCGAGGCCGGCGACGAGCAGCGCGGCGCTCCAGCCGATCAGGCTGGCCCGGTGCAGCCGGAACGCGAGCGCGAACGGACCGGCCAGCCACGCCGCGGCCCGCGGTGAACCCGGACGCGGCGGCACCAGGCCGGCGCCGAAGTCCCGGCGCGCCGACAATGCGTAGCCGGCCGCGGCGGCAGCCGCCGCGAAGGCCAGCGAGATGGCCAGCGGCCACCAGCGGTCGTGGACGTACGGCGCGGTCTGCTGGGACCAGCCCATCGGCGACAGCCAGGACAACCAGGACGGCCCGCTGCCCTGCACCGCCGCCATGTCACCCAGTCCGCGCAGCACGAAGGCGGCCCCGAGCGCGGCGCCGGCCATGCCGGAGGCGGCCCGGGGATATTCCGACAGCTGGACGGTGACCGTGGCGATGCCCGCGAAGGCCAGCGCCACCGCACCGACGGCGGCGCCGAACAGCAGCGATCCGCCCGCGTCGTATCCGCGGCTGGTCAGCATCGCGCCGATCAGCACCGCGACCAGCACCCCCATCGCGGCGGTGAGGGTCAGCGCGGCGGTGAGCTGGGCGTGCCGGCCGACCACGTTGGCGCGGACCAGCTCGGCCCGGCCGGAACGTTCCTCGGCGCGGGTGTGCCGCACCACGGTGAGCAGGCCCATCAGCGCGGCACCGATCGCCACGTAGAGGCCGTACTGCCCGGCGAGGAAGCGCTCGACGGTCACCTCGTCGAAGCCGAAGCCGGGGCCGCCGAAGATCGCACCGGCCGGGCTGCCGGTGAAGGCGGCCAGCCCCTCCAGGTCCGCCGGGCTCTGCACCATGGTGTCCAGCGCGGTGGCGAAGTACGTCATCAGCAGCGTCAGGCCGAGCGTCCACGCCGGAAAGCGGATCCGGTCGCGGCGCAGCATGAACCGCAGCAGGGTGCCGGTGCCGGTGACGGTGTTGCCCCGGGCGGCGACGGCGGGCGCGGGCCGGCTCACGGTCGCGGTGGTCATGACGCCACCTGCGCCGCGCCGTCGTGGACAAGCTGGTCGCCGTAGTGGCGCAGGAGCAACTGCTCCAGCGTCGGCGGTCGCACGGTCAGCCCCTGCACGCCGAGTCCACCCAGCTCGCGGACCACGCTCGCGAGCTGGTCGCCGTCCACCTCGAAGCGGACGTGGCCGTCCTCGGTGTGCAGCCCGTGCACTCCGGGCAGGCCGGCGAGGTTGCCGGCCGGCCGGTCGGTGACGGCATCCACCGAGGTGCGGGTGAGGTGACGCAGCTCGGTCAGCGAGCCGGTCTCCACGATCCGCCCCTGCCGGATGATCGAGATCTGGTCGGCGAGCACCTCGACCTGGGCGAGGACGTGGCTGGAGAGCAGGACGGTCCGCCCGGCGTCCTTGGCCTGGCGGATGCACTCCTGGAACACCGCCTCCATCAGCGGGTCCAGCCCGGCCGTGGGCTCGTCGAGCAGGAGCAGCTCCACGTCGCTGGCCAGGGCCGCGATCAGGGCGACCTTCTGCCGGTTGCCCTTGGAGTAGGTGCGGCCCTTCTTGCTCGGGTCCAGGTCGAAACGCTGGCACAGCTCGTCGCGACGGACCGGATCGGTGCCGCCGCGCAACCGGGCGAACAGGTCGATCGCCTCGCCGCCGGTGAGGTTGGGCCACAGTTCGACGTCGCCGGGGACGTAGGCGAGCCGGCGGTGCAGGCTCACCGCGTCGGACCAGGGGTCACCGCCGAGCATCCGGGCCCGGCCGGCGTCGGCGCGCAGCAGCCCGAGCAGGACCCGGATGGTGGTGGACTTGCCGGCGCCGTTGGGGCCGAGGAAGCCGTGCACGGTGCCGGTCTCGACCCGCAGGTCGAGCCCGTCGAGCGCCTTGACCCGCCCGAAGGACTTGTCGAGGTGTTGGATGTCGATGGCAGCAGTCATGGTCGTGGACCTCGTTCGAGGAAAGCCCCAGGGCGCCCTGGGGTCCGGTGTGGTCGATCGGCGCATCTCCGCCGGAGATGCCGCGGTGGTTCGCGTGGTTCGCGGATGGAGGGAGCCACGCCGGGAGCGTGGTGGCTAGCCCGCAGTGCGGTCCGGGTCGCCGGCCGGCGGCGGATCCGGCACGTACATCAGGTATTCGTCGAGCATCGACCGGTCGACGAGCAGCCCTTCGGCGAACAGTTCCAGCGCGGGCAGCGCGAGTTCCTCGACGTACCGGCGGAACAGCGCGGCGAACTCCTCCGCCGGCGCGTCCGCGCCGTGCAGGGTGAACCAGAGCAGCATGCTGCCGGTGGCCTGGTAGGCCAGGTAGCGGCTGCGGGCCGCGCGGTCCCGGCTGGGCCGGACCACCCCGGCGGCCTCCCCCGCGGACAGGTACGCCTCGGCGTCGGTGATCATGTGCTCGACCAGCTTGAGCGCCAGCTCCCCGCCGGCCTGCATGCTGCGCAGCAGGTACTGCACCATCGGCGCGTACTGCTCGACCTCGGCCATCTGGGCCAGCAGCATCGCCGCGGTGCCGTCGGTCAGCGCCTTCGTCTTCTCCTGGCGCATGATCTCCAGCACGCGCTCGTCGCAGGCGCGGCGCAGCCCGTCCTTCGAGCCGAAGTGGTGGATGACCAGGCCGGCGGTCACCCCGGCGTCGGCGGCGATGGTGCGCAGCCCGGCGCGGAAGCCGTCGCGGGCGAACCGCTCGATGGCGGCGGCGCGGATCCGGTCGGCGGTGGCGAACTCGCCACCGCGCTCCCCCGGACCCGCGCCCACCGACGTCACGACCCCAGATTAAACACTTGTTCAACCGCTCGGCAAGGCCCGGCGGCACCGGTCGGCGACCTGTTGCTTCCCCGAGCACCCCGGCATCGGGCCGTCGCTCACTCGGGCTCGGGGGCGGGGATCTCGCGCAGGTCGCCGGCTTCGAGGCGCAGCCATCGCCGCACACCGACGTCGTGCAGGAAGCGCTCGTCGTGGCTGACCACCACGAACGCGCCCCGGTAGGCGTCCAGCGCGTTCACCAGCTGCCCCACGCTGACCAGGTCCAGGTTGTTGGTGGGTTCGTCGAGCAGCAGCAGATGCGGTGCCGGTTGGGCGTACAGGACGCAGGCGAGGGTGGCCCGCAGGCGCTCACCGCCGGAGAGGACACCCACCGGCAGGTTGGCGCGGGCACCCCGGAACAGGAACCGGGCCAGCAGGTTCATCCGCTCCGACTGCGGGCGGTCCGGGGCGTACGCGGTGAGGTTCTCCGCCACCGTACGGTCTCCGTCGAGCAGGTCCAGCCGCTGCGACAGGTACGCCACCCGACCGTCGGCCCGGCGCACCTGCCCACCCTCGGGTTCCAGTTCGCCGAGCAGCAGGCGCAGCAGGGTGGACTTGCCGACGCCGTTGGGCCCGGTCAGGGCGATCCGCTCGGGCCCTCGGATGGTCAGGTCGACACCGTCCCCGGCGAACAGCGCCCGGGTGCCGTGCCGCACCTGCATCCGCTGCCCCTCGACCAGGGTCCGACCGGCGGGTACGTCGGTCTCCGGCAGGTCCAGCGCCAGCGTCTGGTCGTCCCGCAGCGCCCGGCTGGCCTCGTCGAGCCGGCCCTGCGCGTCGCTGACCCGGCTCGCGTGTGCCTGCCGGGCCCGGCCGGCCGACTCCTGGGCACTGCGCTTGAGCCCACCGGCGACGATCCGGGCCAGGCCGGCGTTGCCGAGGTTGCGGGCGGCGTTGCCGGCGCGACGCTCGGCCCGTTCCCGGGCCTGCTGCATCTCCCGCTTCTCCCGCTTGACCTCCAACTCGGCACTGCGCACCTGGCGCTCGGCCAGTTCCTGAGCGGCCCGCGCCGCCTCGGCGTACGCGGTGAAGTTCCCGCCGTACAGGCGCAACTGCCCACCGTCGAGTTCGGCGATCCGGTCCATCCGGTCCAGCAGTGTCCGGTCGTGGCTGACCAGCAGCAGACAGCCGGACCAGTTCTCCAGCACCGCGGACAACCGGTGTCGGGCGTCGATGTCGAGGTTGTTGGTCGGTTCGTCGAGCAGCAGCACGTCGGGGCGGCGGAGCAGCTGCGCGGCCAGGCCGAGGGAGACCGTCTGCCCGCCGCTGAGGGTGTGCAGGCGCCGGTCCAGGTCCACCTCACCCAGGCCCAGCCGGTCGAGTTCGGCGTGGCTGCGCTCCTCGACGTCCCAGTCGTCGCCGACCGCGGCGAAGTTCTCCTCGCTGGCGTCGCCGGCCTCGATCGCCCGCAGGGCGACAAGTGCCGGGGCGACCCCCAGCACCTCCGCCACGGTCAGCTCACCGGTGAGCGGGAGGTTCTGCGGCAGGTAGCCGAGCACGCCCTCGACCGTCACGCCACCGCCGGTCGGGGTCAGCTCGCCGGCGATCAGCCGCAGCAGGGTCGACTTGCCGGCGCCGTTCGGCGCGACCAGGCCGGTGCGGCCCGGCGGCACGGTGAAGGACAGGTCCCGGAACACCGCGGTGTCGTCGGGCCAGGAAAAGGACAGGTTGGTGCAGACGACGCAGGCGTCGGACATGGCAGGAAAGACCTCGGAAAGGGAAGCCGGGACGCGATCAGCGCCCGGTCAGGGCAGACAGGGGATGCGACAAAGACAGGCCGCCCCACGGGCGGCGGGGTTGCTCACCCCGAGATGTCGTCGTCCCCGGAAAGCATTCGCGCTCCTCGTCCCCGCGGCTGTTCCGCTCGGGCCCAGCGTAGCAACTGCCCGACGCGGCCGGCACCGGTCCGCTCGGACCGTCCGCCGGGCACCCGGCACGACCCCAGCCACCGGCGAGTCGGGGCCGCTACCCGTGGCCGGGCGGGGCACCGGGATGGCTGGCCAGGACCACCGACAGCTCGAACCGGGCGGCCGGGTCGTCCAGGTCGGCACCGTACAGGTCGCGCAGGCGCTTGAGGCGGTAGCTGACCGTCTGCGGGTGGACGAACAGCTCGGCGGAGACCTCGGCGCGCGAGCCCCAGTGCCGCAGCCAGGAGTGCAGGGTGACCAGCAGGTTGTCCCGCTGCGCGGTGCGCAGGTCGGCCAGTGGCGCCAGGCGGCGAGCGGTGAGCACCGACAGCGCGGCCGACTCACCGCGCAGGGCCAGCGCGGTCAGCTGGTCGTCGACGAAGATCGGGCCCGGGTCGGGTCCGACCAGCCCGGCGGCCACCTCGGCGAGCCGGACCGCGGCCGGCACCTGGGGCCAGCCCAGTTCCGGGCCGACCACCGCCCAGCGCCCGGCCAGCGCCCCGGCCAGCGGCTCGCGGGCCGCCCGGGGGCCGGCCCGCAGCAACAGCACCGCGTCGCGCCCACGCTCGATGACCAGGCCGTCGGCGCCGTACCGGAACCGCGCGTCGCGGGCCTGGTCCAGCGGCAGCAGGACGGGCACCACGGCGTCGAGGTCGGGCCAGCCGATCCGGGCCGCCGCCGCCTCCACCGCGCTGGGCATGGCGTCGCCGCGCAGCAGCAGCTCGGCGAGCTGCCGGCGGCGGTCCCCTCGCCGGCCTGCTCGCGCACCTGCAGGGCGTACCCGTCGGTGCTCGCGGCGGCCAGCTCGGCGACGTACGCGCTGACCGCGTCGGAGAGGTCGATCAGTTCCTCGGTGTCGACCGGGCGCAGCCGGGCCAGCGACTGCGACGCGGTACGCAGCAGCAGCCGCGCCGCCGTCCGCAGCGCGGCCAGCAGGGCCTCCGGCCCCCGGTCCTCGCGCGCCTCGGCGGCCCCCAGCGCGACGAAGACCTCCCGGAAGCGGGGCGGCAGCGCCGGCTCGTCGGTGCCGATCAGGTCGAGGAACCGGTCGAGCGCCACCTGGACGGCGGTGTGCGCGTCCCGGGTGAACTTGTCGTCGGCGATGCCGGCGAAGGCGGGTGTGGCCTCGGTGACGGCGACCGCGACGGCGGCCACGGTCGCGGGCAGGTGCGGGCGCATGGCGGCGGCCAGGTCGGCGGAGAGACGTCGCCAGGGAGTCGCGGAAACAGGCCCACTCACCCCGCGATTTTGTCACGGCAGGATAAGAACACCCGGCATTCTCGCTGCCGGTGGGACGGTGTTTCGACCCGATCGCCCGCGCGACGATGGACCCGGACGACCCGACGGAGGAGATCGCCGTGCAGCACCGCCTGTCCCGCCAGCACGTCGTCGACATGTGCCGGACCATGCTCGCCCGCGGCTACCTCAAGGCCACCGAGGGCAACGTCTCGGTCCGCGTGCCCGGCCACCGGCTCTACGCGGTGACCCCGAGCAACTACGACTACGACCGGATGCGCGTGGCGGACGTCTGCCTCGTCGACTTCGACGGCAGGCAGGTGCCCGACGACTCCGGCGCCGGGCTCGAACCGTCGATCGAGTGCGGGATGCACGCCAACATCTACCGGCAGCGCCCGGACGTCAACGCGATCGTGCACACCCACCAGCCGTACGCCTCGGCGCTGGCCTTCCTGCGCAAGCCGATCCCGGCGCTGACCGACGAGCAGGTGCGCTTCCTCGGTCGCGAGGTGGCGATCGTCGACTACGCCCCGTCGGGCACCGGCTTCCTTGCCCGCAACGTGCAGAAGAAGGTGAGCAGCGGCGACAACGCGTTCATCATCGCCAACCACGGGGTGGTCGCCGTGGGCACCGACCCGGACCGGGCGGTGTTCAACATGGCGTTGCTGGAGAAGGTCTCCATCGCGTACCTGCTGGCACTGACCAGCGAGGCGGGGAAGGTCTACACCATCCCGACCGCGATCCGGGAGATCGCCTTCGGCAAGCTGCGCGCCGACGAGAAGCGGATCGCCGCGCAGATCACCAGGGCGGTGCAACCGCTGCGGGTGCCGGCCGACGAGCCGCTTCCGAGCGCCGACGCGACCGCCGCCGAGAGCGCCGACGCCGCCGAGGCCGCGAGCGCCACGCCAGCGCCGGCGCAGACCACGGCCGGCGAGGCGGCGGGCACCGAGTCGGCCCGCCTCGGCTACGCGATCAGCGAGTACCCGGACGTCGACGACGTGCTGCGGCGGCTGAAGGCGCTGACCGCCCAGCCGGTGCGCGGGCTGCGCCACGACGCGCTGCTGGACGTGCTCAACTACTTCGACACCAGGTGCCGGGCCAGCAAGGAGATCACCGACCGGGCCCGGGGTCGGATCCCCGGCGGCGTGCAGCACAACCTGGCCTTCAACTACCCGTTCCCGCTCGCCGTCGACAAGGCCGAGGGCGCCTACCTGGTGGACCGGGACGGCAACACCTACATCGACTTCCTCCAGGCCGGCGGGCCGACGATCCTGGGCAGCAACTACGCCCCGGTCAACGAGCGGGTCGCCGAGGTGGTCCGGGCCTGCGGGCCGGTGACCGGCCTGTTCCACGAGTACGAACTCAAGCTCGCCGAGATCATCCACCGGTTCATGCCGCACGTGCAGATGTACCGCTCCCTCGGCTCCGGCACCGAGGCGGTGATGGCCGCCGTCCGGGGCGCCCGCGCCTTCACCGGCAAGAAGATGGTGATCAAGGTCGGCGGCGCGTACCACGGCTGGTCCGACACGATGGTGTACGGGCTGCGGGTGCCCGGCACGTACCGGATGAACGCCAAGGGCATCCCGTTCGGCGCGACCAGCCGCACCCGCGAGTCCTTCCCGCACGACCTGGGCCAGCTCAAGCGCAAGCTGATCGAGAACCGGCTGCGTGGCGGCACCGCCGCCGTCATCGTCGAACCGGTCGGCCCGGAGTCCGGCACCCGCCCGGTGCCCCGCGACTTCAACGCGCACGTCCGCGCGCTCTGCGACGAGTTCGGCGCACTGCTCATCTTCGACGAGGTGATCACCGGTTTCCGGCTCGGTCTCGGCGGCGCGGCCGGCTACTTCGGCGTCACCCCCGACCTGACCGTGCTGGGCAAGGCGGTCTCCGGCGGCTACCCGATGGCCGGCGGGGTCGGCGGGCGGGCCGACGTGATGGCGGTCTTCGGCTCCGGGCTGGACGGCAAAAGTGGGGCGCACATCCAGGTCGGCGGCACGCTGTCGGCCAACCCGCTGTCCTGCGCGGCCGGCTACTTCGCGATCGAGGAGATGGCCCGGACCAACGCGCCGCTGATCGCCGGCCGCGCCGGTGACCGGCTCACCCGAGGGCTGCAACGGCTGATCGACTCCTACGGTCTGCCGTACGTCGCGTACAACCAGGGGTCCATCGTGCACCTGGAGTGCAGCGGCGTGATGCTGCTCGACATGCGCAACCCGGTGAAGCTGCTGCGCGAGAACAAGGCCCGCAAACGGCTGATGGAGCAGATGGGCGCCGCGTACACGGCGCACGGCATCATCACCCTGGCCGGCTCCCGGATGTACACCTCGATGGCCGACACCGACGAGGTCGTCGACGACGCGCTCGCCCGGTTCGACCGGGTCTTCGCGTTGGTCGAGGGGGTCTGAGCCGGTGGCCGCCACCGCAGCGCAGACCCTCGCGATCGACCTGGGCACCTCGGGGATGAAGGCCGCCCTGGTCGCCGCCGACGGCACGGTCACCGGCTGGGCCGAACGACCCGTCCCGCTGCGACTGCTGCCCGGCGGCGGCGCCGAACAGGACCCCCTGGCGTGGTGGGCGGCGCTCGGCGAGGTCGCGGGCGAGCTGGGCCGGGCCCACCCGGAGCAGCTGCGGGCCGTCGGCACGGTCTGCGCCTCCACCCAGGGTGAGGGGACCATCGCGGTGGACGCCGCCGGTGAACCGCTGACCCGATGCATCAGCTGGCTCGACATGCGCGGCGCGGCGCACCTGCGGCGACAGTTCGGCGGCTTCCCCGCGTACCAGGGGATGTCGGTGCGCCGGATCGCGCGCTGGCTGCGGCTCACCGGCGGGATGCCCTCGCCGACCGGCAAGGACCCCGCCGCCCACATGCTGTTCGTCCGCGACACCATGCCGCAGGTGTACGCGCGGACCGCGACCTTCCTCAACGTCCTCGACTGGATCAACCTGAAGCTGACCGGACGCACGGTGGCCACCGTCGACTCGATCCTGACCTCATGGCTGACCGACAACCGCCGGCCCGGCGACATCCGCTACTCCCCCGCCCTGGTCGCCGACTGCGGCATCGACCGCGACAAGCTGCCGCCGATCGTGGCCTGCACCGACGTGATCGGCACGCTGACCCCGGCCGCCGCCGCGCACCTCGGGCTGCCCGAGTCGGTGCGGGTCGTCGCCGGCGCGATCGACAACACCGCGGCGGCGATCGGCGCCGGCACCACCGGCGACAGGGAACCGCACCTGTACGTCGGCACCTCGTCGTGGATCGCGGCCCACGTGCCCCGGAAGAAGACCGACGTCACCGCCGGCATCGCCGCGGTGCCCTGCGCCATCGGCGACCGCTATCTGATGACCGCCCTACAGGCCACCGCCGGGGCCAACCTGACCTGGCTGCGGGACAAGATCGTCGAGTACGACGATCCGCTGCTCGCCGCCGGGCACCTCAGCCGCGACGAGGGCACCATCTTCGACGCGTTCGACACGATCATCCCGACGGTGCCGCCGGGCGCCCGCGGCGTGCTCTACACCCCCTGGCTGTACGGCGAACGCGCCCCCGTGGACGATCCGAACCTGCGCGCCGGCTTCCTCAACATCTCGCTCGACACCAACCGCTCCGACCTGTTGCGGGCGGTCTTCGAGGGGGTCGCCCTCAACACCCGCTGGCTCACCCGCGCGGTCGACCGCTTCCTCGGCGCGCCGGTCACCTCGATGGCCATCACCGGCGGCGGGGCGCTGTCCGACTCGTGGTGCCAGATCTTCGCCGACGTGCTCGGCGTCGAGATCCGGCGGGATGCCCAGCCGCTCGCGGTCAACGCCCGCGGCGCGGGCTGGATCGGCGCGGTCGGCACCGGGCAACTCACCTTCGCCGACATCCCCGCGTTGATGCGTACCGACCGGGTCTTCACGCCAACACCGGCCCACCAGGCCACCTACGACGAGATCTTCCAGACCTACCGGGAGTTGCACAGGCGGCTCGCCCCGGTGTACCGACGCCTCAACCGGCGCGCCGACCCCACCTGAGCCAACCCTCGCTGACGTCCTGACCTGCCGAAACGGCCTCTGACAGGGTCGCTTTTGGGGAGACTGGGACCATGGTCGACCTCAGACGGTACGTAGCCGAGCTCATCGGCACCTTCCTGCTGGTGTTCTTCGGCGTGGGCAGCGCCATCGCCGCCCGGGTCGAGGGCGGCGTGGTGGTGGTCTCGCTGGCGTTCGGGTTCGTGATGCTCGCGCTGGTCTACACGATCGGCCAGCTCTCCGGCAGCCACGTGAACCCGGCGGTGACCCTCGGCGTGCTGCTCTCCGGCAAGATCTCGCTGCTCGGGGCGGTGGCGTACTGGATCGCCCAGTTCCTCGGTGCCGCCCTGGCGTCCTTCCTGCTCTGGGTGCTGGTGCGGTGGGGTGGGGTGACCGACCAGACCGGTGTGCTGGGCGCCAACGGCTACGGTACAAACATCAACGCCGGTGGAGCGATGCTGCTGGAGACCGTCCTGACGTTCCTGTTCGTCCTGGTCGTGCTGGTGGTGGGCAAGCGCAGCACGGACCTGTCGGGCTTCGCCGGCCTGGCGATCGGGCTGGCGCTGGGCGTGGCGAACCTGGTGGGTGTCGGGCTGACCGGGGCGGCGGTGAATCCCGCCCGCGCCTTCGGCCCGGCGATCTTCGAGGGTGGGGACGCGCTCGGGCAGCTCTGGGTGTTCATCGTCTTTCCGCTGCTCGGTGGGGTCCTGGCAGCGCTGGTCGCGCCACTTGTCGAACACGGCTCCGGCGTCACCAGGATCGGCACGCCCCGGCCGGCCGGGCGCTGACCCGGGCCGCCCTGGTGGTGCGGGACCCCACGGTAGGCCGGGATGCCACTTCCCACTATTTGGGATTTGGTGCCGAGAAGCCAGCCCGAAAGTTTCGGTCGCCATCGATGATGGCTCCTATCCTCCAATCGATGCGACGCTATGACGTCGGCGCCGGCCATCGGCAGGAGGATACGTGCAGGCAATACGTCGAAGGCTACTCGGAGCCCCGTCCGCTGACCGCGAGCAAGCCGACCCGGACCAGGCCGAATCGCAGCTCCGGTCCCGATCCGGACAGGAGCGGCTGGCGAGGGCCTTTCGGAGGGCGTCGCGCCTGCTGCGGCATGAATGGACGTTGACGACGATCGCTGGCCTGGCGTTTGCCGTTCTCCTCACCTGGCCGACGCTGAAGCAGCCGTGGACGACCATCCCGGGCGACATCGGCGATCCCCCATTGCAGGCGTGGCAGGTCGCCTGGGCCGGGCATGCTCTGATCACCGACCCACTCAACCTCTGGCACTCGAACACTTTCTTCCCGGATGTGTACACGTACGCCTACACCGACATCGTGCTCGGATATGCACCGGCCGGCCTGCTCGGCCACGGTGTGGCGGCTGCCATCTTCCGCTACAACCTCCTCTACGTCCTGGCCCACGCACTCGCCTTCGTCGGGGCGTACGCCCTGGTGCGCCAGCTGGGGGGAATCCGGACGGCGGCGGCAGTGGCGGGCGTCGCCTGGGCCTTCGCGCCGTGGCGGCTCGCGCACGGCGGCCACCTGAACATCCTCTCCATCGGCGGTGTCGCGCTGTGCCTGGCGATGCTGGCTCGCGGCCACGGCTGGTCCCTGCGCGACGGCCACCGACCGGCGCTGCACCGCCCCGGATGGATCATGGCCGGCTGGCTGGTCGCCGCCTGGCAGATGACCCTGGGCCTGGCGATCGGCCTGCCGCTCGCGTACTTCCTGGCCGGCACCATGCTTGTCGTCCTCGTGGCGGTCGGCTGGACCCGCTGGCGGACCGGCACCTGGGTGTTGGGCCGCCGGGTGGTGCTGGCCAACCTTCTCGGTGGGGTCGCCTTCGGTGGCGTGTGCGTCTGGTTGGGGACCACCTTCCTGCGGGTGGTGGAGCTGAACCCGGAGGCGCACCGGGATCTGTCCTGGACGGAGATGTTCTCCCCACCCCTGCGGGGATACTTCGTCGCGCCCGCGGACTCGTGGCTGTGGGGCGACCACTTCGCGGCCGCCCGCGCCCAGTTGTCCTGGCCGCCGGAGATGGCGCTGCTGCCGGGCGTCACGTTGATCGTGCTGGCCGTGGCCGGGCTGAGCTACTCGACGTTCCGGGTCCGCCACCGTCTTCTGCTCGGGCTCGGCGTGCTGGTCAGCGGCGCGCTCGGACTCGGCACCAACCTCCCCGGTCAGGGCGATCCGGGATACCTGACGTTGTCGCGGCTGCTGCCCGGCTGGGACGCGCTACGAACCCCGGGGCGGCTGATGGTGTGGACGAGCCTGCTGCTCGCCATTCTCGCAGCAGGAGCGATCAGCGAGTTCGGACGAAATCGCCCCAAGCGCGGGTGGCCGAGGTCGGTGAGCGCGGTAGCGCTCCTGGTGCCCCTGCTGCTGGTGCTGGTCGAGGGCGTCAACCGGACACCGCACCCCACCGTGCCCACCGCCCCGCCAGCGCTCCGGGCGGCGACCGAACCGATCCTGGTCCTACCCAGCAACGGTGTGGCCGAATCCGACATCATGCTCTGGTCCACCGACGGATTTCCCCGCGTCGCCAACGGTTCGGTCACCTTCCTGCCGGCCAGTCAACAACAGATCCGCGCGGTGACCACGACGTTCCCCGATCCGGGCAGCATCGCATTTCTCCGGCAGGTCGGCATCCGGTCGGTGGTCGTCCTGCCGGATCGGCTGGCCGGCACGGCCTGGGACGGCCTGCCCAACCGGCCGGTCGATGGCCTCGGCATCACCCGGGAGGAGATAGCCGGGGCGTGGGTGTACCGCCTCGACTGAGCCGGATCAGCGCAGGCGGTACGGGCGTCGGCTGCGGACGGCGCCCGTCACTCCCGGGTGGCGCCCATCGGCTCGCGGACCAGGGCGCCGTCGATGTAGCAGTAGCGCCACTCCTCGCCCTCCTCCAGCGACCGGATCAGCGGGTGCCCGGTGTGCCGGTAGTGCTCCTCGGCGTGGTTGTTGACCGAGTCGCTGCAACAGCCGACCGCCCCGCAGGTCAGGCACATCCGCAGCTGCACCCAGTCGTCACCGCTCTCCACGCACTGCGGGCACGCGTGCGCGTCGGACTCGGTGATGTGGATCCGGTCCAGGTGGGTGCAGGCGGTGCTGATGGTCTCCTCGCGCACGTACCGCCAGCTGGCGTGCAGCAGCCGGTCCGGAATGATCCGGGCGAGGTAGCGGGAGTTCGCGGCGAGCAGCGGGCTGACCACGGCAAGGATCAGCACGTAAAGCGCGATGAACGGGCCGAGTCGGCCGTCGAGGCCGGCGGTGAGGGCGAGGGTGGCGAGGATCAGCGAGAACTCGCCCCGGCCCAGCACCGTCAGGCCGACGTTGGCCGCCCCGCGCTGGTTGAGCCCGAACAACCGGCCGGCGATCAGGCCCGCCAGCACGTTGGTGACGATGGTCATCGTGACCGCCAGCAGCACCGGCAGCGCCACCGAACCGAAGTCGCCGACGTCGATGCTCAGCCCGAACGCCACGAAGAAGACCGCCGCGAAGACGTCCCGCAGCGGCAGCACCAGGCGTTCCACCCGCTCGCGGATGGGAGTGCGGGCCACCACCAGACCGATCATCAGGGCGCCGATCGCGTCGGAGACACCGATCTCGGCCGAGACGCCGGCGACGAGCACCACCAACCCGACCATGAGAATGGCCAGCAGTTCGTCCTCGTTGCTGTCGATCACCTTGCTGACCAGGCGGGCACCGAAGCGGGCCACGGCGAAGAGCACCACCAGGTACGCGAAGCTGAGCCCGATGCGCAGCGCGAGTTCCCCGGCGGTCCCGGCGCCGGACAACAGCGGCGAGAGCAGCGCCAGGTACAGCGCGAGGAACAGGTCCTCGATCACGATGATGCCGAGAATGACCGGGGTCTCCGCGTTGGCCAGCCGGCGCAGCTCGATGAGCAGCTTGGTGACGATGGCCGACGAGGAGATGCCGAGCGCACCGGCGACCACGAACGCCTCGTGGCCACCCCAGCCCAGCGCGAGACCGAAGATCAGCCCGGCGCCGACGTTGAGCAGGATGTAGCAGCCGGCCGCGACGAACAGCCGCCTGCCACTGCCGAGCACCTGCCCGATCGGGAACTCGACGCCCAGGTGGAACAGCAGCAGCACCAGGCCGAGCGAGGCGAGCAGGCTCAGGTCCTCGGGGTGGGCGATCAGCACGGGGCCAGGGGTGCCCGGCCCGAGCAGGATGCCGGCGAGCATGAAGAACGGCACGGTGGGCAGGTTGATCCGACGGCCGAAGCGGGCCAGCAGGCCCGCGATCAGCACGAGGGCTCCGAAGCCCACAAGGTCAGCGTGCACGGTGAGGACTCCTGGAGTGGGCGGGGCGGGCTGTCGGAGCGGAGTCGACTACTCGGAGAAGTAGGTGCCGGCCAGCAGCGCGCCGACCTTGCGCGCCTGCTCCTCCGACATCTCGATCACGGCCACCGGATCATCCTCGCCGGCGGCGAAGACGTACAGGTCGCGGGCACCGTCGCGGCGCACCACGACCGAGATCCGCTGGGTGTTGCTGCCCAGGTCGACGTCGTACCGCTTGCCGATTCCCGGCAGTTCCTGCACGTATATTCCTTTGCCCATGGCCCCTCCCCACTGCGCGATCCACGATCTCTGCGCAATGGTACGAGTCCAACGTCCGCCAGGGGCGGATCCGCCTCCGAGAGAACCCGGGACCTGAGCTACACCGTGGCGGCGACGTCGGCACTCGCCCCCCGGGGGACGCGTCAAGACAGAGAGAAACCATGTCCCGAGGTGGCGTTCGTCGACATCGGCTTCGTGCTGCTGGCCCAGGACGCGAAGGTGCTCACCTCCTGACCGAGGCACTCTGCGGGCTCGACTCGCTCACTCCGGTGGAGGCGCGGGTGACCGAGATGCTTGCCTCGGGCGCCACCAAACAGCAGGCGTCCGGAAGTCTGTTCGTCTCCTTCACGCTCGTTGCTGACCAACCGGCAGCTCGCGTGGGGTCAGTGGGCGCGGATTCCGGTGCTGACGGCGATGTCCTGGGCGAGGAACCCCTCGCCTCCGTCTGCTCATTCGACGAAACGTCGCAAAATTACCACTTTAGGGCAAGTCGCCTAACACGACTACATTCTCCGATAGCTTTCGGATGAGAGGAAAGCTCGTATTCCTTCCATCGAGTGCGTAAGGAGCAATTGATGAAGCGCAGTGTAGCGCTCGCGGCAGCCCTCCTGGCGGGTCTGACCAGCATCGGATCGGTCCCGGGGGCGGCCTTCGCTGACGGCGGCGGCCCGGGATACAACCACGACGACCGCAAGGGAGGTGACTACCACCACGGCGACGAGGGCGCGGTCTTCGTCCAGACCAACAAGGCCGAGGGCAACACCATCAAGGTGTACGACCGCGACAAGGGCGGCCACCTCACCAAGGCGGGTGAGTACGAAACCGGCGGGCTGGGCGGGTTCACCATCGGCGCGCCGGTCGACGCGCTGGCCTCGCAGGGGTCCTTGACCTACCACCGCGGAATGCTGTTCGCCGTGAACGCCGGCAGCAACACCCTGACGGTCTTCGGTGTCGACGGCACCAAGCTGCACAAGCTCCAGGTCATCTGGTCCGGGGGTCTGCTGCCGGTCAGCGTCACGGCCCGTGGCGACCTCGTCTACGTCCTCAACGCCGGTGGTGAGGGCTCGGTCCAAGGCTTCGAGCTGCACAAGGGGCGCCTGTCGCGGATCGACGACTCCAATCGGTCGCTCGGGCTGCACAACGGTAACCCGCCCGCGTTCGGGACCGCCCCGGCTCAAATCGAGATCGACCCGGACAGCGAGTTCGTGTTGGTGTCGACCAAGGCCGCCAATGTCATGTTCAGCTACGAGATCGGTCGCGACGGCGGACTGGCCCGGAACCCCGTCATCAGCGACGCGGGGGACGCTCCGTTCGGCTTCACCTTCGACACCGACGACACGCTGCTGGTCACCGAATCCAACACGAACGCGGTCAGCCGGTTCGAGCTCGAGGACGACGGCGCCCTCGACCAGATCGGGCCGTCGGTGCCCAACGGCCAGCAGGCGACGTGCTGGATCCAACAGGTCGGCGACTTCTTCTACGTCGCCAACGCCGGCAGCTCCACCATCAGTTCCTACCGCCTCAACGACCACGGCAAGCTTGAACTCGTCAAGGCCGTCGCCGTCGACACCGGCGGCGGGGCGATCGACATGACCACCAGCGACGGCTTCCTGTACGTCCAGAACGCCGCCGCCGGCAACGTGCAGGGCTACGAGGTGAACAAGGACGGCTCCCTGACTCTTGTCACCACTGTGGAGGGCCTGCCCAAGTTCGAGAACGGTATCGGCATGGAAGGCATCGCTGCCTCCTGACGCAACCACCCCGCTGGTCCCGGTCGCTCGCCGACCGGGACCAGTTCTTCTGTCGGCGCAGTGCGTGCGGCCGACAGCGGGCCGAGGAGTCTGAGACCCCAGAGGTCGCCGCCAACTGCGTGACATCACGGCCGTGGCGAGATACCCCTCGCCGTCGCCGGCAGGTGGCACCACCTGAAGCTCCACCCGGACCAGACCAGGCGTGGCGGCGAGCGAGGTGGCCACCTCAAGGAAGGTGGCCACCCTGCGTCCGACGGCCCGCCCGGCTACGAGGTCAGGCGGAATGTGGCGTCGTTGCGCGCCTGCGCGTCGTTGATCGGGTCGAGCCGGAGCTGGTAGGCGTAGTGCCGGATATGCCGATCCGGGTAGTTGTACGACTGGAAGGACGACCACGACGAGTTTCCCAGCCCGGCGACCTGTCGGAAGGTGGCGTCGGCAGCGAAGACCGAGCCGCCGTCGTTGGCCGCCAGCACGAAGTCGAACCCGTAGTGCCGCAGGTAGTAACCCGGGTAGTTGACCGACTCGAACGACACGTGGCCGGCGCCGCCGGCCAGGCCGGGCAGCACGCGGAACCGGGCGTCCTGGGCGGGACTGACGTTCGGGTCGATGCGGACGTCGAGGTTCTGCCGTCAGATCACACCCCGCGCGACCGGCGTCGAACCGGGTACGCCAGGGCTGCGGCGTGGACCTTGGCACACTGGCCGGGATGTCGATCCCACCAGGGGGGCAATCTCATGACGACCGTCGATCGCGTCCAACCCAACGAGACCACGGTGCCGCTGCTGCCCTGCGCGGCCGTCGAGGAGACCCTCGCCTTCTGGCGGGCGCTCGGCTTCGTGACCACGTACGAGCAGCGGAAGCCGTACGTGTACCTCGCGCTGCGGTGGAGCGGCTTCGAGCTGCACTACGGACCGGCGCCCCGCGACCTCGACCCGGCGACCGAGAGCAGCGGCGGCTGCCTGGTCATGGTCGACTCGGTGGCGCCCTACCATTCGGCCTTCACCGACGCGATGCGCCAGGCGTACGGCAAGGTGCTCGGCCGGGGATTGCCCCGAATCACCCGCTTCCGCCCCGGCGCGTCGCGGTTCAGCATCGTCGACCCGTCCGGCAACACCGTCATCTTCATCGCCCGGAACGAGCCGGAGGAACTGGAGTACGGCGGCTCGAAGCGGCTGACCGGGCTGGCCCGGGTGCTGGACAACGCGCGGATCCTGCGTGAGTTCAAGACCGACGACCGGGCGGCGTTCCGGGCGCTCGACTCCGGCCTGCGCCGGCACGGGGACGACGCGTCGAGCGTCGAGCGGGCGCTGGCCCTCGCCGCGCTGATCGAGTTGGCCACCGCACTGCCGGAGCTGGAGCGGGTACCGCAGTGGGGTAGCCGGCTCCGGGCGCTCACCCTGACCGAGCCGGAGCGGGAACAGGTTCGGCAGGCCATGGCCGATCCGGGCCTCCTCGAACCCTGGTTGCCCGGAACCCCCTGAGGGCCTACGGCGACGTCGGCCGTACTCAGCCGACCGTTTCACCGGGGAGCCGGCCACCCACAGCGAAGGCGTCCAGGTCGAGGATCAACGCCCGCTCGGCCGGTTCCAGCGTGGCCGTCGGGTCGACCGTCGCCTCGACCTCGCCCGCCCTGGCCAGGATGGACCGGATCGACCACGTACAACAGCCGGTCCGCGCGCGACTCGGTGACCCGGTGCCGCAGCGCCGCGAGGTCGGTCGGAACCGCCGTCACGCTTGCGGACGATCAGCGGCGTGGGCGCACCGTCCGGTCCGCGTACGTCGTCGAAGAAGACGCAGAGCGCCCCGTCGCTGGTCACCGCGACCGCGCCGCGTTCCAGGTCGGCCGCGACCCCGGGCAGCGCGGTGTTGTAGGCGCTCTCCGTGATCCTGATCCGGTTGCCGCGCCGACGTCGCGCGCGGCCGACCCAGCTGAGCAGGTGAACCGCTGGCCACGTGCGCACGGCCGGGCACGGTATGGTGGCCGGCGCCGGCCGACGGCCCCACCACAGGTGATTCACCAGGACGTACGGAGATGCCATGACGGGCGCGCACCACCCGACGAGCGCGGCGCCGAGCCGGACGCCGCTGTTCGGGTCACCGCGCCGAACCGGACGCCGAGCCGATCCACGGCGCGCATGCGAGTCCTGGTAATCGAGGACGACGGGCAGGTTCGCGACGCGGTCGTCAGCGCGTTGCGGTCCGCCGGGCTCGCGGTGGACGAGGCGGCCGGCTGGAGCCAGGCGGAACTGAATCTGACGATCAACGCGTACGACTGCCTGGTGCTGGACCGGATGCTCGCCGACGGCGACTCCGCCGACCAGTTGTACCGGCTGCGGCGGCGTGGGCTGGCCGTGCCGGCGTTGATGCTGACCGCGATGGACGAGGTACGGGACCGGATCGCCGGTTTCGAGGCGGGTGCCGACGACTACGTGGCCAAGCCGTTCTCCACCGCCGAGCTGGTCCAGCGGGTACGGGCGCTGTGCCGACGCAACGGCGCCACCCGGCCGACGGTGCTGCGGGTGGACGACATCGAGGTCGACGCGGCGCGACGCCAGGTACGCCGGGCGGGTGTCCTGCTCACCGTCACCCCGAAGGAGTTCTCGGTCCTCGAAATGCTCATGATCCGAGACCCGGCGGTGGTGAGCCGGAGCGAGTTGATCGAGCACTGCTGGGACGAGATGGCCGACCCGGCGTCGAACGTGGTCGACGTGATCATCGCGCAGCTACGCCGCAAACTCGGCGAGCCGCAGATCATCACGACCGTACGGGGGGCGGGTTACCGGCTCGCCACGCAAGGGTGCTGAGCCCGCGCACCCGGGACGGCCGCCGGCCCTCGTCGCTGCAGAGCGCGGCACGTCTGGGCCGGCTGCGGATCTGGTTGACCGTGCTGCTGGTCGTCCTCAACACGACCGGGCTCGTCGGCATGGGTGGGGTCGCCCTGCTGATCCACGCGGAGCAGCGCGCCGAGGTGGAGGCGGCGGAACTGCTCCGCGCGGCCAGCACCGCGGTCGCGCTGCTCTCCTACGACTCGGGCTCGCTCGACCTGGGCAACCTGAGCACCGACCCGACCGCGCGGGGCTCGGCCGGGGTGTTCGTCTTCGAGGGCCTGCGCGACGACGTCACGCTGGTCTTCGCCCACCCCGCCCAGCTGCCGGTCGTCCCGGCAGCCGACCTGACCGCGCCGGCCCGTGCGGTGTGGCGCACCGGGGTCGGGTTGAGCACCGACGTCGCCGACGGGTACGGGGAGCGGCTGCGCCTGCTGGCGATGCCGTTCCGTCATCCGGTGACCGCAGGGGTGGCCGGCACGGTGGTCGTGGTCGGTGATCCACGCCCCGGCCAGCAGGCGCACCGCCGCCTCGCCGGGGCGCTGGTCGCCGGTGGTGCCCTCTTCATGCTGGTCAGCGGCGTCGGCGGTCATCTGTTGGCCCGTCGGGGCACCCGTCCCGCCGTGGAGACGCTGGGTCAGCAGGAGCGGTTCATCGCCGACGCCGCGCACGAACTGCGTGCCCCGTTGACCGCGATGCGTCTGGTCACCGAGGCCGCCCTGACCGATCCCGGCCGGCAGCCGGCGACGCTGCGTCAGGTGTTGCGCTCGACCGAGCGACTCGCCGGCTCGGTCGACGCCCTGCTGACCCGGGCCCGGCTGGTCGCCGGGCTACGTGACCTGGAACGCCAACCGTTCCGGCTGGACCAACTCGCCGAGGAGGTGGTGGCGGAGCACATCCAACCGCCACACACGGCACACATCGCGACCTCACCGGTCGTCACCCACGGCGATCCGACGCTGGTCCGGATGGCCGTGCAGAACCTGGTGACCAATGCCATCCGGCACGGCCGCGTCGAGCAACGGCCGTGCCGGCTGACCCTGACCGTGACCCAGGGCCAGGTCCGCGTCGGCGACGACGGGCCCGGTCTCGGCGACTGGTCCGTGGATCCGGTGCGACAGCGGTTCCGCAGCGGAACCGCCGACGGGGTGGGCCTCGGATTGGCGATCACCGCCTGGGTGGCCGTGCTGCACGGCGGCGGACTGCGGCTCGAACCGGGGACGGCCGGTGGGACGGACGCCGTGCTCACCCTCCCGGACCGGGTCTCCCGGTGGCGGCGCTACCGTCGGGTCTGACCACCCGCCAGACGCCGTCGACCTCCTGGCCGGTGGCGTCACCGGGCGCCCGGTCACCGGCGTACCCGTAGAGCGGCCACCCGTCGAGGGTGAGCTGCAACCGCCCGTCCGGGCGCGCCAGGGTGCCGACCAGCTGCCGGTTGATGCCCACCACCCGCAGGTCGGACGCGGCCGGCACCGGCAGCCACCGCTGGGCGCAACTGCCCGTGCACCGTGACCGGGACGGTGCACGATCGTCCCGGTCCGACCGGTAGAGCAGGTAGCCCTGACCGTCGATCACCACGGCGCCCAGGGTCTGTGAGGTACTGGCGAACAGTCCCGACGGGTGCGCCGGCGGCGTCGAACCGACCGGTGACACCGGCACCGCGCCCGGTGACCGGTCACAGCCGGTGAGCAGCAGCGTCGCGGCCACGGCGAGCGACACTCGCCGCCCGGTACCCGCGGCAGTTCCCATGACGCCTCATCAAATCCTCATTCGCGCTGGACCACAATGCGAGTCGCACCACGTACGTCGGCTGCGCGGACCAGCACCGGCGGTGGGCGGCGCAGCGAACGGGGTGAGGGGCGGATGGCGGTGGACCGGACCAGCGGCAACCGGCGCGGGTGCTCGCGCTGGTGGCGCTGCTGGCCGCCCTCGCCGGCTGCGTGAGCACGCCGGCCGCCGGCACCACGGCCGTGGCCGCCTGCGTGGCCCGGATCGGCGTCTTCGGCCCGCTCAGCGGCGAGTCGGCCAACCTCGGCCGCAACATCGGTGAGGGCGTACGCCTCGCGGTCGGCCAGCACAACCGGGACCGGCCCGACTGCCCGGTGCGGGTGGTGGACTTCGACTCCCAGGGTGACCCGAAGCGGGCACCGGCACTGGCCCAGCGGGTCGTGGCCGACCAGCGGATACTCGGGGTGGTCGGGCCGGCCTTCTCCGGTGAGTCGGAGGCCGCCAACCCGCTGCTGGAACAGGGCAGCGTGGCCACCATCAGCGCCTCGGCCACCGCGGCCAGCCTCAGCGAACGTGGCTGGTCCACCTTCCACCGGATGCTGGGCAGCGACGACACGCAGGGTCCGGCCGCCGGCCGGTACATCGAGAACGTCCTGGCCGGCCGGAAGGTGTTCGTCATCGACGACGCCGGCGCATACGGGCAGGGCCTCGCCAACAAGGTGATCGAGGTGCTGGGTGACCGGGTGGTGCAGAGCATCACGCTGCCGCCCGGAAGTGCCGATCTGCGCGAGGTGGTGGGTCAGCTGACGGCCGCGGAGCCGGACACCATCTTCTACGGCGGCTACTACGGCGAGGCGGGGCGGCTGCTGCGCCAGGCACGGGCGGCCGGCGTGACGGCGACCTTCGTGGCCGGCGACGGGGTCAAGGACGACGGGTTCCTCGCGCAGGCGGGCTACGCCGCCGCCCAGGAGGCCGTCATCACCTGCCCCTGCCGGCCGCCCGAGACCGTCGGCGGTTCGTTCGCGCGGGACTACCACGACCAGTTCGGACGGCCACCCGGCACGTTCAGCGCCGAGGCGTACGACGCGGCGACGGTGTTCCTGCGCGGCATCGAGGCCGGACAGCTCAGCCGGCGCGCCATGGTCCGCTTCGTCAGCTCCTACGAAGGACCCGGCCTCACCACCACGGTGCGGTTCACCCCGACCGGCGACCTCGTCGACTCGTCCGTCACCGTCTGGGCGTACCGGGTCCGCGGCAGGGCTGTGGTGGCCGATCAACCCATCCCCTGAGACCCGGAGTTGCCAGCATGACCGTCGTCAGTCCGGCCGGCATCGGCCAGCATCGGCCACCGGCCGACAACCGCCTGCTGCCGCGCGAGGCGCCGTTGGGCGAGCACGGCATCGTCGAGGCCGCGCTGGCCTGGCGGCAGCTGCGCCCGACCAGTTTCCGTTCCCCCTGGCAGACCGGCTCGCCGGTCCACCAGACCCACCTTCCGCTCGCGCGGACCGACCACGAGCCGGTGGCCTCCCGGCTGGCGCGGGCCCTCACCGGGCTCACCTGGGCCGTGGTGACCGAATCCGACGACGCGGCGTCGCCCCGCCTGTCGGTCACCGTCGCCCGCAACGACTATCACCGGGTGCTACGGGCGCTCACCGTGGTCTGGCGTCGGTGTCGACGCGAGTTCGCCGCCGGTGCCGGCCAGGGCAGCCCGGAGGCTGCGGTCGCGTTGTGGCGGATGGCCCTGCTGTTGAACCCGACCGCCCCGGTGGAGAGGGCGGTCCGGGTTCGTACCACGGTGCCGTTCGCGGCCGAGATGCTGTGCGAGGCGGCTGCCGTGCTGCGGGTCGGCGCGTCGTACCAGCGGACCTGCGGCACCCGTGCGGTGGTGATCCGCGACCCCCGCGCGGTCCACCGCCTGCTCATGATGACCGGAACGCCGGTCGGGCCGGTGCCGGTCGACCCGGCGCGCTCGTCACGGATGCCCGCCGTCGCCGCCCGGCGGTGAGGACGACCCGGCGGTGTCGGTACCGAAACCGTCGAGTGCGGCGCTCGTCGAGCGTGCGCAAGCTCCGGCAGCCCGAGCCCGTCGCGGTAGAACCGCACCGCCGCCTCGTAGTCGTCGGCCGCCACCACGAGCCGTAGCTGGCGTACCGGCGGCCCGGGCACCTCCGCTGAGTTCACCCTGTCGTCCTCCCGTCCGTGCCGGTGCGGGTCGGGCTTCCGCCGCCTTCACCGTCAATCTGGCCGGACTGCGCGTCGGCCAAGGCCACGACGCGGACGCCGTCGAGCTGATGCGCACCGCGCTGGCCTGCCCCGCCTATCGCGACGACCCGCAGTACGCCATCGTCGCCCAGGTGAACCTCGGTAGCGCGCTGATCGAACTCGGACGCCACGACGAAGCCGTCGACGGCCTACAGAACGCCTGCATCATCTACGCGAACCTGGTCGAGGTCGCCCTCCGTCGTGATCAGCTCCAGACCGCCCGCAAGTGCGACACCGATACGAGGACGGTCGTCCACTGTGTGAATCTGTCTGCATGCCCCCGACGAGGCGACCCTGGGCCGGCAGGTCAGCGATGACCGCCGTTCCGGTGGCGATCGTCGGCGCCGGCCCCACCGGGCTCACCGCCGCGACGCTGCTCGCCCAGTACGGCGTCGGGTGTCTCGTCCTCGAACGGTGGGCGTCGGTCTATCCGCTACCCCGCGCCGTCGCCCTCGACGACGAGGTCCACCGCGTCCTCGCCCGCCTGGGGATCCGGGAGGAGTTCGCCGCCGTCTCCAGGCCACACCGGGGTCTGCGGCTCGTCGACCGGAGCATGCGGGTGCTGGCCGAGTTCCCGCGCGACACGACGCCGGGCAGGCACGGCTTCCCCCAGGGGAGCATGTTCGACCAACCGGAGCTGGAGGCGATCCTCCGCCGCAACCTCACGGAGTACGACACCGTCACGCTACGCGGCAACACCGAAGTCACCGCGCTGACCCAGGACGGCGACGGCGTTCGGATCGACGTCACCGACACCACCACCGGCGAGCACGACGTGCTTCGCGCGGCGTACGTCCTCGGTTGCGACGGTGCCAACAGTCTGTCCAGGACGTCGATCGGCGCCGCCATGCGCGACCTCGGGTTCACCCAACGCTGGCTCGTCATCGACGTGACCACCCGAGCCGACCTCGGCCAGTGGGACGGCGTACACCAGCTCTGCGACCCCGCCCGCGCCGCCACCTACATGCGAGTGGGAAAGACCCGCTACCGCTGGGAGTTTCAACTTGCGCCCGGCGAGAGCGCCGACGACTGTCGTGACCCGGCTCGACTGCACCCGCTGATCTCGCCGTGGACCGGGGACATCCCCATCGCGGAGTTGGAGATCGTCCGCGCGTCCGAGTACACCTTCCGCGCGCAGCTCGCCGACCGGTGGCGCGACCGCCGCGTGTTCCTGCTCGGCGACGCCGCCCACCTCACCCCGCCCTTCATCGGCCAGGGCATGGGCGCCGGGTTGCGGGACGCCATGAACCTTGCCTGGAAACTCGCCGGCGTACTCGACGGAACCCTGCGCGGGGCGGTCCTCGACACCTACGAGATCGAACGCAGGCAGCACGCCCGCGCCATGATCAGGTTGGCGAAGCTGGTCGGCACCGCGATGACCGCCGGTGGCCGGGCCGGCGACGTCATCCGCCGCGCGGTGGCGCCGCGGCTGCACCTGGTGCCCGGCCTCGCCGACCTCACCTCGGACAGCGAGACACCCGCGCTGCGCCGGTCCGCCCTGGTGCTGCGGCCACGCCTGCGCCGCACCCTCGCGGGCCGGCTGTGCCCGAACGCGATCCTCGACGGCGACCGCCGTCTCGACGACGTGGCGGCCGGCCGGTTCGCGCTCGTCACGTCCACCGAGCCGCCCGCCACCCTACGGGCAGCCGTCGAAAAATGTGGATCGGTCGTCGTCGCCACCCGGCCCGGCAGCGAACTACACCGGTGGCTGAGGAACGGCCGTGTGGACGCCGCAGTCGTCCGCCCGGACGGCATCGTCCTCGGTGCCGGTCGCCGGTTGTCCGCGCTCTGCACCTTCCTGCCCGGCTTCGACGGGAACCTTCCCCGCCATCCGGCCGGCAACGACGTTTAGGGCGTGCGTCGAAGTCCCTGGCCGCCCTGCCGGCGGGCCCAGACAACGAACGGCGGCGTTGGACGACGTCCGGCGGGGATGTCGGCGTACCCGCGAACCCCTCGTTGTCCCGACCTCAAGCGGGCGGCGTGTGCGCGACGACGATGATCATTCCTTGCACCTGTTCCCCGGCCAGCATCCTGCGCCATCCCCGCTCAAGTTCCGCGTCGGTGAGCGGCGGCGCGTCCTCGGTGCCCTTGAGGGTCGGCCCGAAGACGCCGAGGATCCGCTCCACCTCGGGCGGTACCGGATTGTCGCGGGCGTACCGCCGCAACTTGAGGTAGGTCCACATGCTGGTGTACTTCACGTGGTCGGTGATGTCGGTGACCGCGTCGAGCACAAGTCCGGACTGCGAGGCGATCGTCTCGTAGTCCTCCGCGCCGATGGGAACGGCGGCGACCCGCCAGGAGTCGTACACCTTGGCCAAGGTCTCGTCCGAGCGCCCGTCCGGCCCCTCCTTGACCGTGAAGTCGGTCAGCACGACGCGCCCGCCCGGGCGTACCACTCGGGCGATCTCCTCCAGTGCCCGCACCCGGTCGTGCACGTGGACGATCGACTCGAAGGCCATCGCGTGGTCGAAGGAGTCGTCGGGGAACGGCAGCGCGAGCATGTCGGCCCGCTCGAAGGCGACCCGGTCCGACACCCCCTCGGCGCGGGCCCGCTCGTTGGCCAGGCGCACGTCCTGCTCGCTGACCGAGACCCCGACGAGCCCGGCACCGCTGGCCTTGGCCAGCCGCACGCCGGGCCAGCCCAGCCCGCAGCCAACGTCCAGCACCCGCTCACCCGGCCGCGCGGCAACCCGCTCGATCATCATGTCGGTCAACCGGGCGCTGGCCGTCTCGAAGTCGCTGTCGTCGTCGGGCCCCGTCCAGTAGCCGTGGTGCATGGCTCCGCCCTGGACCCGGGCGATGATCGCGTTCACCTGGTCGTAGAACGCCCCGACGGAGTCTGGCGTGGGCACCTCGAAGTCAACGTTCATCGCTGTTCACCGCTCTCTGCTCGTCGGAAATGTGCCGTGCTCCGTCAGGTGCACTCGGGCCTGAAGTCGTTGCGGAAATACCCGCCGGTTCGCCGAGACCAGGTCACAGCCGTAGGCCGTATCGGAAAGCCCTTCGAATTGGGCGGCGACCTGCGCTTCGGCCGTTGGACGCAGCATGCTCGACGGCGAAGGAGACCTGCATCACCGGCGCCACCAGCGGCTGAACGTCACCCACGACCCAATCGGCTTCAGCATTACGCGCACGAGGTTCCCCATTTCGGGCGGAGTCGGCACGGCGAGGCTGACCTATCAGGCGAGAATCGGCAATACGAGAGTCTATCGACGATCAGCGGCGTTATCGTAACCGGATCGACTCACCCGGTCAAGCAAAGAGATGGCAGCGGAATAGCACTTAGCTTTGGCTCCGACGGGACATCGACGTCCGGCAGCGAAAGAGCGCCTTTGGCGACTTCCGAGACGGTTGCGCCCACTTTCGGGTGGCACTTAAACTGGATAATGTTCACCCGAGCCGGTGTTACCATCTTCAATCTGCCCTTTTGGGCCACCACTGACATTTCCGAGACCGGCCGGGCCCGGACCCGTTCCCGGCAGCCCTGCACGGTCTTGTCGGTAACCTCGACTTCGGGGTGCTGGCGCTTCCCGTTCGTCGGGTAGTCGACGAGCACCGTCGGGGGTGCGGGACGGGGCAGGTCATCCGCGAAGTCTGCGATCCCCGGCTACGACCGCTCACATCGGGTCGCTCTGGGAGGCTTCCGTCCATCTTGGACTGTGCGCGGCATGGTCGAATCCTCACCCGGAGAGGCTCATGATCCGCAACTTGCCGATCAACCTATAGTTGGAAACGATGGCCGACGAGGTGTACCGCTTCGGATCGTTCGACTTGGATGTCACGCGCCGCCAGCTCAGCTGTGCGGACCGGCCGATCCATGTCGAGCCGCGAGCCTTGGCGCTGCTCTGTCATCTTGTCGAGAACCGTGATCGCTTGGTGACCAAGGCCGAACTGCTCGATACGGTGTGGCGCGGACGTTTTGTCAGCGAGGCCGCGCTCACCACCGCCCTGCGCACCGCCCGCCGGTCGATCGGTGACGACGGCACCCGGCAGCGACTCATTCGCACCCTGCAACGGCGCGGTTACCAGTTCGTGGCGCCCACGACACTGCGCCCGGCCACCGCGCCGGCCGGCCCCGACGCCGCCGTTCCGGCCCCGGCCCGGCGGCCAGGTCCCGGCGGGGCGGCGCGGACCGCGAGATCATCCGTTTCTGCCGGACCAGGGACGGCACCCGCATCGCCTATGCCGTCACCGGTGACGGCCCTCCCCTGATCAGGGCCGCCAACTGGTTGACCCGCCTCGACGTCGAGCGAACGGTCCCCATGTGGTCGCACTGGTTCGACGGACTCGCCCGAAATCGTCAGTTGATCCGCTACGACGAGCGCGGCTACGGCCTCTCCGACTGGACCTCGGCGGGAACCTCCGTCGAGGATTGGATCGCCGACCTCGACGCGGTGGCCGACGCGATCGGTCTCGATCGATTCCCACTGCTCGGCGTGTCCCAGGGCGGGGCGGTAGCGCTGGCGTACGCTGCGCTGCGTCCCGAGCGGATCAGCAGGCTGATCCTCGCCGGGGCCTACGGCAAGGGGCGGCTGGTCCGCGCCGCTGACGACATGGAGCGCGACGCGGCGGCCGTCGACATGGACGTCGCCCGGGTCGGTTGGCTCACCCAGGATCGCAGTTTTCTGCGCTTCTTCGCGTCCCAGTTCCAGGCGGACGCCCCGCCGGAGCAGTGGGATGAATTCGTGGCCCTGCAGCGACAGACCACCTCCACAGAGAACGGTGTCCGGTTTCTGGAGGCACTGGCCCGCATCGACGTCTCGGACCTCGCTCACCGGGTGAGGTGCCCCACGCTGATCATCCATTCCCGAGGAGATCAACGAGTGCCGGTCGCGGAGGCGACGGAACTGGCCTCCCTCGTCCCCGACAACCGCCTCGTCCTGCTCGACAGCCGCAACCATCTGCTCACCGCGTCCGAGCCGGCCTGGCCCGTCTTCGTGCACCACGTCAACAGCTTCCTTGCGGAGTGACCACGTTCGGGTGGCCTCATTCTCTCCTCAGAGAAGCCTCAGATCTTCACCAAGTGTCGGCTCGATAGCCGCCCGATGCTCGAACGAACCGGCGACCCAGCCGGGTCGGGGACGGGTCGGAGTGGGTAGGGTGAGCGACCGCAGAGGCGGCAAGGCCATTGTCATCGGTGCGAGCATCGCGGGCTTGGCGACCGCGCGGGTCCTGAGCGACCACTTCGACCAGGTGACGATCCTCGAACGCGACTGCCTGCCCGAGGAGCCGGTGGTGCGACGAGGCGTTCCACAGGGACGTCATGCCCATGTGCTGATGGCCGCAGGCATGCGGCTGTTCAGTGACTGGTTCCCCGAACTCGTCGATGACCTCCTGTCAGGTGGCGCTGTCCCCATCCCCGGCGTTGATCTGCTCTGGCACCAGGGGGGCGCCCACTGGAGGATGCCCGACTCCGGTCACCCGGCGATGTCGATGAGCCGGCCACTGCTCGAAGGCTCGATCCGCCGACGACTCTTGTCGGATCGGCCCAACGTGTCCATCACCGACCAGACGGCGGTGGACAGCCTCATCGTGACGGACGGCCGGGCGACCGGAGTCCGCTGCAACGGCGCGGAGCACCGGGCCGACCTCGTCGTCGGCTGCACCGGCCGGAACACCCGGTTCCTCGACCACCTTTCCAAGCAGGGCTTCCCCGCACCCGAGGTCTCGACCATCCACCTCGACATGGCCTACGGGACCCAACTGCTGCGACGGCGAGCGGACGAGCGCGGCGACGTCCTCGCGCTGATCGTCGGGGACCCGGCCCGCGGCCACCGGATCGGCACGGTCATGCCGGTCGAGGGAGACCGATGGATCGTCACCCTCGGCGCGTTCCACGGTGACGTACCCCCGACCGATCAGGCCGGGTTCGAGGACTTCGCCCGCACCCTGCCGTCGCCCGTACCCGCCGACATCCTGACCCGGTCCGAGGCCCTGACGCCGGTGCTGACCCACCGGATGCCCACCAGCCAGCGCCGCCACGTGGAACGGATGAAGCGCAGTCCGGCGGGATTCGTGGTGTTGGGCGATGCCATCTGCAGCTTCAATCCGGTCTACGGACAGGGGATGTCGTCGGCAGCCCTCCAGGCCAGGGCGCTCGGTCGAGCCGTCGGGCGGCACGGCCCCACCTCACCAGCGTTGCCACCAGACTTCTACCGGCGGGCCGCCAGAGTGATCGGTGTGCCGTGGCGGATCGCCGCCGGCGCCGACTTCGCCGATCCCCGCACCAGCGGAACGCGGCCGTTCGGCACCGACCTCATCAACCGGTACATCGCGAAGGTGATCCAGGCGTGCCACACCTCCGTGCCGGTGACCCTGCGGGTGCTGCGGGTGCAGAATCTGGTGGCGCGGCCGGGATCACTGATGAACCCCGCCATGGCACTGCGGGTGCTGCTGGCCGCTCGCCGCTCGCCGGCCGCGGATCGGCACACCCGACGGCTCGTGCAGCCACCTGCGGCCCGCGAGCCGGCCCCGGTTCCCCCGGCCGGCGAGATCGATCGGTGAGATCATTCGCCCAGGAAGTCGTCGATGTGGAACAGGAACTCGTCCCAGGCCGACTCGGAGGCGGTCAGCAGGTGATTCCGGCTGTCCAGCAGGACCAGCCGGCTGTCGGGGATGAGCGCGGCCAGCTCTCTGGCCTGCGAGACCGGCACTCGCGCGTCGTCGCGGGCGTGGATGATCAGGGTCGGACACTGCACCCGGTGCGCGATGTCGGACACGTCGATCCGAGCAAACTCCTCCAGGAAACGGACGCCGTTCTCCGGCGAGGTCGTCCGCCGCTGAAAGGCGGTGAACTCCTGCCACTCCTCCGGGGTGCCGTCCGGCAGGAACTGGGAGGCGAAGACCCGCAGGAACCCCGGGTCCTGGTGTAGCCAGCCGACCCGGGCCAGGCTCAGGTCGAGTGCCGCCGCGTCACTCTCGGCGGCGTTGCCGGCCCTGACCCGGCGGCCACGCGCGTAGGCGCCCGCCAGAATCAACCTGCTGACCCGTTCGGGACGCCGCACCGCGTAGGCCACCGCCACCGCGCCGCCCTGCGAGACACCGAGCAGCGGAAACCGGTCAAGGCCCACCGCGTCGACCACCGTCTCCAGATCATCGACCCAGTCGTCGAAGGTGTAGCTCGGCGCCACCCAGTCCGACATGCCACAGCCCCGCTCGTCATAGCGGATCAGCTGCCGGTCACGCGCGAGACCGTTGAGCCAGTGCGACCACACCGGAGTCGCCCACTCCAGGTCGAGATGCGTCATCCAGTTGGCAGCCTTGAGCAGCGGCGGGCCTGAACCGACGGCGGCGTACGCGATGGCGGTGCCGTCGTCCGCGTTGCAGAACTGGATGGTCTGGCGGTCCGCGCCGATCACCGGTCTCGGCGGTTTCGACACGGTGCCGGAGACCCGCCCGGGCTCGGCCGTCGGTCCGGCCCGGAGCACGGTCGTCGGGCCGACGAACTGATAGCCCCGCCGGTGGACGGTGCGGATCATCTGCTGCTGGCTGCCCGTGTCCCCCACGGCCAGGCGCGCGGTCCGCAGCCCCGTGGTGAGGGCGGCCTCGCTGACGAAGCGGTCACCCCACACCTCGTCGAGCAGTTCGTTCTTCGTGACGATCCGGTCCCGGTGCTTCACCAGGTGGCACAGGAGGTCGAGGGCACGGGGCTCGACGTGGACCGCCGCACCGGCCCGGCGGAGCTGGTGACGAGAGGGGTCCAGCTCGTAGTCACCGAAGCGATAGGTAGCTTCCACAAGGCCCTGAGCCTACTGTCTGCCCCAGCACGGCTCCATGACAGTCCCACGACCGATTGATGACACCCCGCGGCGGCTCATAGGTTCGTCAGGCAACCCTCAGACTTCCGCCAAGTGGTGGCCCGGCGACGAGTCGATGCTTCACAGGGCGCGCCTGCCCCGCGCCGATCGACGATACGCGGACAACAAGGAGTTTCGCCATCCACGACAGCACCCCGGAAAGCCTTGTCGACCGTACGCGGGTAGTGCTCGGCCAGGCCGTCGACGTGTACCGCGACACTGCTCACCAACAGCGGCTGGCCGCGATGCGCGACCGGCTCGACGAACCGCTTCGGGTGGCGATCGCCGGCCGGGTCAAGGCCGGAAAGTCGACGCTGCTCAACGCCCTGGTCGGGGAACGACTGGCGCCCACCGACGCGGGTGAGTGCACCCGCATCGTCACCTGGTATCAGGACGGGCACACCTATCAGGTCATGGCCCAGCCATATCAGGGTCCGCCACGGCAGGTCCGGTTCAGCCGTGAGGACGGCGCCATCGAAATGGACCTCGGCGACCTCGGTGCGGACGACGTGGCACAGCTGGAGATCAGTTGGCCGTCGCAGGCGCTGCGGCCGATGACGCTCATCGACACCCCGGGTATCGGGTCGCTGTCCGAGCAGATCTCGCAGCGGTCCTGGAGTCTGCTCGTCCCGGACGACCAGGAGACACCCGCCGACGCTGTGATCTACCTGATGCGCCACCTGCACAGCAACGACGTCGACTTTCTCCGCGCCTTCCACGATGTGGAGGTGTCCCGTCCCAACCCGGTCAATGCGATCGGGGTGCTGTCCCGCGCCGACGAGATCGCCGTGGGCCGGCTCGACGCGATGGCGTCGGCACGCCGGATCGCCGGCCGGCTGAGCACCGACCCGAGCGTCCGGAAGCTGGTGCAGTCGGTCGTTCCGGTGGCTGGTCTGCTCGCCGAGACCTCAGGGACACTGACCGAGGTGGAGTTCGCCCGGCTGCGCCGGATCTCGGAGCTGCCGGCGGCCCAGGCCGATCAGCTGTTGCTCTCCGCCGACAGGTTCGTCCAGACCATGCCGGAGCTGGGCATGACCTCGATCGAACGGGAGGCGCTGCTGGCCCGCTTCGGCATGTTCGGGCTGCGGCTGTCCGCGGCCCTGCTGAGACATGGCACCTGCGGCACCGCCACCGAACTGGCCCGGGAACTGACCGAGCGCAGCGGGCTCGCCCAGCTCCGGGAGGTTCTCGGATCGCTGTTCCTCGAACGCCGGGACGTCCTCAAGTCGAGGTCGGCCCTGCTCGCCCTGGCCGACGTCACCCGGGCGCACGCCCGGCCGGGTAGTGAGGGTCTCGCCGGAAAGGTGGAGGAGATCATCGCCTCCGCGCACCCGTTCAACGAGCTGAGAGTGCTCTCCGGCCTGCGGGCCGGATGGGTGACCGGGAAGCCCGACGTCACAGCCGAACTGGAACAGCTCATCGGCGGCAGCGGCGCCACGCCCCACCAGCGACTGCGGCTGCCACCGGATGCGTCCGCCGCGGAGCTGGACGCGGCGGTGGAGAGGGCGCTGGCCCGCTGGCAGCGCCGCGCCGAGAATCCGCTGACCTCCGCGGCGATGGCGGTCGCCGCGCGGGTGGCAGTCCGTTCCTGCGAAGGCATGATCGCCGACCGGCACCGGTCGCGGTGAGGGAGGCGTCACCCGCGAGGTCGACCAAGCCGCAGGAAGCGGGCCCGATGATCAATCTTCGGGCCCGCTCGGCGTTTCCGGCTCGTTGATCAGTTGCGCTGGATCGGGAAGCAGTTGCCGGTGTGGTAGCTACCGTCGTACGCCCTGGCCAACTGGTGTCCGTTCTTCGCGATCCGGGCACAGATCTTCTCGGCGTCGCCGACGGCCTCGAAGTCCTCGTCCGAGGTCCGGCGCACCGACGGCTGCTGATCCTCGAAGTAGTACTGGCCGTGGCCGGTGGCCTGGCTGCCCATCAGGGCCTCGTCTGGCGAGGTGCCGTCGCCGCCGTACAGATGCAGGTGGAAGCCGTTGGCGATGTTCGGCTTGCTGCCGTTCCACTCCGCGTCGAACCACACCGTGAAGGTGCCGTCCTGCACGGTCGCCTTGGTGATGCAGACCCAGCGGGTGCTCTGCTTCAGCTCCGTGCAGTCCTCGTCCGGCGGCACCTCGTCGGCGGCCGGCGTGCTGGCGGCCGGTGCCTCGTTTTCCGTCTGGTCCCCTGCCCCGGCGACGATATCGGTGGCCCCGTTGTTCTGGTTCCCCTGGCCGTCCCGACCGACCAGGGCCCAGGCCGTGCCGCCGCCGACCAGCAGGAGCACGACGACGGCCGCGGCGACCAGCAGCGGCCCGCGCCGCCGGCCACCGTTGTCCACCGCCGACGGCGCAACGGGGATCGGCCCCGTGGTCTCGGCATCGTGCGTCTTCGGGACACCTGGCACGGCCGCGGACCCGTACCCGGTGGGGGGCCAGTTCCGGACGACCCGCTCCGGTGCCGGCGGGCTCGCGGACGCGGGCATCGCGGCGGTCGGCTCGGGGGTGGTGGCGACCGCGGTCACGGGCCGGCCGGTCGCACCGCCGGGCTCCGCCCGCACCGTGCCGGGGCCGGCGATCGTGGTGCTCGCCTGCCACGCGGCGCCGAGCGCGACCGCGTGCTTGGGATGGGCGTCCACTGCCACCGGACGGCCCAACTCCGAGCCGACCAGCTGCGCGACGATCGGCATCCGCGACGATCCACCGACCAGCAGCACCGAGTGCAGATCCCGGGGGTCCACCCCGGCGGAACGGACGGCTCGCCGCAACGACTCGATCGAGCCGTGCAGCGCCGGGCGGACCATGGCCTCCAGTTCGGCGCGGGTCAGCCGAATCTCGGTGTTGATGTTCGGCAGCAGGACCGGGATCGCGGCGTCGGTGTCGGCGGAGAGCGCCTCCTTGGCCTGCACACACTCCTCACGCAGCCGGGCGACCGAGGCGATCACGGCGGGATCGTCCTCGTCCAGCTCGTCCAGCTTGTCGCCGATGGCCGCGGCGACGTGGGCGAAGATCGCGGCGTCGAAGTCGATGCCACCGAGCCGCTCGATCCCCTCCGGCGCGCCGATCAGGTCGAAGCCGCTCGACGTCTTGCGCAGCACCGCCGCGTCGAACGTCCCGCCACCGAGGTCGTAGACGGCGACCACCGCACCCGGCTCCAGGCGCTGCTGGTGCGCGTAGAACACGGCCGCCGCCTCCGGCTCGGTGATGAAATGCACCGGCTGCTCGATGCCGGCCAACCGGACCGCCTGATGCATGAGGTCCATCTTGTACGGTCCCCAGTTCGCCGGGCGTGAGACGCAGATCGCCGCCGGCTCGCCGCCCTCGCGGGACACCACCTCGTCGACGGCGGCCCGCAGCATGCGGGCCATCAACGCCTCCGCCGAGTAGGGCACCCCGCCGAGCAGAATCGGGGTGGAGTCGCCGAGGCGCCGCTTGAACTCCCGGGCCACCCGGTTCGGCTCGCTCAGTCCCCGGCGGCTGGCGCTGTCGCCGGTCAGGAACGTCTCGTCGGCGCGAAGTAGCACCACCGAGGGAATCGCCGCCGAGTGGCTGCCGAGCGGGGCGATCTCGGCCCGGCCAGCGCGCCAGACGGCCGCAGCGGTGTAGGTGGTTCCCAGATCGATGCCGAGTGCGTACATCCCTATGCTCCGGAGTTCGTCGAAGGTGAGTCAATGGCGGTAACGGACTGTCGGTCAACGACCGGACCGGGACACCCGGCCGCCCGATGGCCGGGTGATTGTGTGCGGCGCGGGCCCGTCATCGTGGCCGTGCCGGCACGGTAGGGACCGGGCCGCAGGTGGGGATCGGGCGACGAATCCGGCGATGGCGCGATCGGCCCGCGGCCGAGGCATCGCTGACGATCTGGCTACCAGGATCAACAGGGCCGGAAGGCTCGGGTAGGTGAGCGCGGCCGGCACCCTGATCTCGATCGACCGAGGCGAGATCATTCATCGCATCGATCACGTCGCCCGCCGTCCTTGTCTTTCGCTCGTCGCGCCGAGCACTGACGCCGAGGCACCACGCAAGCGTGGCAGCCTTTGCCGGTACGGGGCATCGGGGTAATCCCCCTCGCAGCCCCCGGGGTGGGAACCCACCGTCACCGCCAAGCCGGCGATAGGGGACGGTCAGGGGATGTCCCCCTGCCGCGGCCGATGGCGTGTTCCTAATCTGGTGGCATGGCACCGGCGCGATCCCTCCATGAGATCATCACGGGGTTGACCGGCGACGCCGGAACCTCGGGCGATCTCGCCGCCGCACTGCACGCCGGCGGCTATCCGGACCTACCACCGGATCTGCTCGCCGAGGCAGTGGTGAGCTTCGCCGGCACCGCGCCGGCCGAGATCGCCGAGCATCTGGCACCGTTCGTCATGGCACACGGTCCGATCGCACCGGGCGACACCGCGGCGGGCGACATCGGGCGGCTGTCCGACCTGCTCGCCACCGCTCCCACCACGGAACTGGACGGGGATTCGGTCCTGGAGACGCCGGAGATCGATCCGCCCGTCGACAGCGGCAGCGTCGACCCGGCAGATCTGCTGGACGACGACGAGAGCCATGCCGGCGGGCACGTGCCCGCCGAACCCGGCCGGCGCCGCCGGACCCGGCGTTCGGCCACGGGCGGCCCCGGCCCGGACGGAACCGGCCGACGACCCGGCATTCGGTGCCGTGGCGCCGGAGGCAGCGCCGGCCGGGTACGTCGATGCGCAGCAGCAGTCGGCGCCGGACGATCCGGTGCCGGTGGACGACGAGCCGCCACCGGCCGCCGATCCATGGGCGGAACTCCGGTTGTCCGACGACGCGCCGGAGATCGACGACATCGACGGCGACTGAGTCCAGCCGGGTCAGGAAACGATCGCCGACGCGTGTTCTCGCAGCTGCCGAAGGCGGTCGATCTCTGCGGTCAGATCGCGCAGGCGGGCTTCGCGCTCGGCCTTGGTGCGCTGCGCCGCCTCCGCTGCCGCGCTCAACGCCCTGGTGTTGGACCGGGACAACTCGTCGGCGAGGCCGCTGTAGTGGTCGCGCAACTGACGCTGGATCCGGCGCAGGGTGTCCCTGGAGTCCTTGGTCATCACGAAGCTGACCTCGTCGCAGTAGCGCCGGATGGCGTTGCGGGCCTGACTCTGCCGGCTCGTCCGTTGCCGTTTCTTCTCCTCGCGCAGGCCCTTGCGACCCATCACCAGACCGATCCCGACGCCGATCGGGCCGAGGGCGACGCCGGCCAGCGTGCCGAGCATGGTGAACATGAGCGCGCCACCGTAGGCGCTCTTGAGTGCCACCATCGCCTGCTTCCCGACCTTCATCTTCGCCAGCTCGATCTTGTGATCGACCTGGGCGGCGCCGGCCAACGACACCGGGTCGGTGACGGCGACCTGGCGAAGTGCCTGACCTGCGGCCTCCTGGAAGTGGCCGGCCACGTCGTCGCTGAGAGCGATCGACCGGTCCCGGAGCATCATGTAGTTGGCCAGCAGTTCGTCGGAGACCCGGGCCAGCAGCCACCGTTCCGTCTCCTCCCAGACGTCGGCCGGGTCACCTTCCTCGATCTGCGCGTCGGCTTCCTCGACCAGCCGACGGAACCTGCCGCGCAGGTCGTGATCGATGTCGGAGCTGAGATCGGCGATGCCGTCGCTGAGGGTCTGCTGCCACTTCGCCGCGGCGGTCTTGAGCGCCTCGACCCGCTGCCTCACCTCGTTCAGGTCGTCCATCACCTTCGCCGCAGCGGCCGGGTCCGCGAGCGCGGCCCGTTCCGCCTCGAACTGGCTTTCGATCTGCTCGCAGACCCCGACGACCGACGCACCCGCCTGGGCGGCTGCCCGGGTAGCGGCTCCGCCAGAGACCCGCTGAGCGACGAACTTGACCAGGTCCGGGAACCCGGACTCGGCGTTGAGCTCCTTGTCGCCGCCGGCCACGGCACGCCGCCGGAGATCGGAGGACACCGCGATGATCGGCATGTCCGCCTCGCCGTGCAGGTGTCCCGCGTCGAGGTCACGGATCTTGCGCCAGTGCGGATAGAAGTCGGTCTTGGTGAGCACGCACACCGCCGTGGAGCACACCTCGCGGGCTTGACGGAGGAACTGCAACTCGCTGCGGGTGAGTTCTTGCGCCGCATCGGTGACGAACAAGAGCGCGTCGGCCATGGAGGCCGCGGTCAGGCTGGCCGCCGCGTGCACCGAGCCGAGCCCGCCGACCCCTGGGGTGTCGACGATGACGAGGCCGCTGGAGAGCAGTCGACGCGGCAGCCGGACCTCCACCCCGGTGACACCGGCCACCGCGCCCTCGGTCTCCTTCTCCAGCACGAACTCCCGCACCCGGTCGATCGGCACCGGCTCGCGCCGGGGCGGAACCTCGTCGAGGAGCAACTGCGCCGACGGTTCCTTGCCAAATCGGATGTAGGTCGGCAGGGCGGTGGCGACGTCGTCGTCAACCGGGCAGATGTCGTGCCCGACCAGCCCGTTCACCAGGGAACTCTTGCCCTGCTTGAATTCGCCGACGACGACGATGTGCACCACCGGGTCGGCCAGGGTGGCGCGAACGCCGGCGAGCCGGCCGGCGAGATCCGCACGGTCGTACGCCTCACAGGCGTGTTGTGCGAGGTCGACGATCCGGGTCGCCTGTTGCAGCGTGCCGTCGGCGTCGGATGATGCGGTGGTTGCGGTCAACGTCGTTCCTACCCGTCACATGTTGGGGTACAGCGGACCGAAGCCGGTCGATCGATCGACTTGGGAGCACCAGCATGGCGTGGTGGGTTCGGGAACCCACCACGCCACGATGTCCTCATCCGGCCCGCCGTACGGCATCCGCGAAGCTCTGTCCGATCCTCGGCTCAGGCACCCAGGCTCGGGGCCGGCTCGGGGTTGTCGCCCGACTCCCCGATCTTGATTTCGTTGTCCTCGTTGTTGAACGAGTCCTCGTTGTTGAACGAATCCTCGTTGTTGAACGAATCCTCGTTGTTGAACGAGTCGTCCACGGACTGGTCCTTGAACGAGTCCTCGACGGACTGGTCGTTGAACGAGTCCTGGGTCGTCGACGCGTCACCGCCGACGGACAGTGCCGAATCCTCGACATCGTTGGCGTTCTGCTGACTGCCACCACCGAAGTTGAGGTTGATCTGTTCCAGGTCACCGCCGTCGCCACCGTCGTCGCTGCCACCCGCGCCGCCGCTGGTGTCGATGTCGAGCTGAGCGGTCTGGTTGTTGTCCCCCACGACAGCCTTGTCCACGTCGTCGCCGACGATGCCGAAGTTGTCGCCCAGGATCGCCTTGTCGACGTCGCCGTCGGCCTGGACGCCCGAGTTGGTGCCCGTGTTGACGACACCGTCGATGTCGTCGCCCGCCGTCACCGCGTTGTCGCCGGTGTTTCCCACCACGTCACCGTTCTCCGAGGTGCCGAGGAACGCACCGTCGCCGGTCGCGCCGAGCACGTCACCGTCGCCGGCGCCGACCACCGAGCCGTCGCCTGCGGTGACCTTGTCACCGTCGACGAACTCCACCGACGAGTTGTCGCCGGTGGCGGCGAACGCGTCGTCTCCCGCGGCCACCGCGCCCCCGGTCGCGGCGACCTGGTCCCCGTCGCCCTGCTGGGCCACCGCACCGTCGCCGGTAGCGGCATTGACGTCACCGTCGCCGGCGCTGCCGACGTTGCCGTCGCCGGCCTGGTTGAGGTTCGTGGAGTCGATGTCGATGTCGCCGAGAACCTCGCCGTCCACGTCCAGGTCCACCGAGTTGTCGATGTCGGTGGAGTTGTCGGTGAAGGTCTGGGAGTTGTCCACGAAGTTCTGGGTCGTGAAGGTCTGTGCGACGTTGCTGACCTGCTGCACGGTCTGCACGGCCGGCGCCGAGGCCGCAGCACCGGCTCCCCGCCACCGCCGCCACCACCGACGCCCCCGGCACCACCGCCACCGAAGCCGCCGCCACCGCCGCCGCCACCGAAGCCGCCGCCACCGCCGCCGCCACCGCCGAAGCCGCCGCCACCGCCGCCGCCACCGCCGAAGCCGCCACCGCCCGGGCCGGCGCTGCTGCCGAAGGCGGCCTCGTTGACGATCTGGTCGACATCGACGGCGCTGAGCGTCTCGGCGTCGATGTCGTTGGCGGCGAAGGATCCGGCCGGGTCGGCGAGGAACTTCGCGGTTTCCGCTTCGCTGCTGAAGACCTTCTCGAAGAGTGCCCGGATGTTGTCGATGATCAGCGGAGTAACTTCCACAGTAGACATGGCTTCCTGCCTCGCTCGGGGGCCGGCCCCACCGGCCGGATACCTAAAAGCTTGCGTTTCAGGGCCGGTGCTTCGCATCGGGGCTATCCCCATTCCGTGCCAAGGGGATTAGGGACCGGTGGCTGCTCGCCCCCTGGCGGTCCTACGGCTCCGCAGGAAGCCGGCTGCGCAGCGCTGCGATCATCTCGGCCCGGCTGCCGGCGCCCAGCTTTGCCCGGATCCGGGCAACATGGTGCTCCACCGTCTTCGGGGACACGTAGAGCTGCGAGCCGATCTCCCGGTGGGTACGGCCCGCCAGCACCAACCGAGCCACGTCCACCTCCCGGTCGGACAAGCCGCCCCGGCCCGCGTCCCGGACCGACTCGTCCGCAACCAGATCCACATAGGACATCTCTCGGGCACGCTCCAGCAGACGGCGCGCCGCCGACGGATCGCTGGTCCGGATCGCGGCGTGCCCGAGCAACCGGGACGATTCCCAGGGCAGGCCGGTCGCGTCGAGTTCGGCGGCGTCCGCCAGCACGCCGTCCGGGCAGACCTCGCCGGCGAGCGCGGCTGACCAGCGAGTGGCGGCACGGCACTGGGCCTGCTGCCGGATGCCCTCCGGATCGAGGCTGCCCAGCTGGCTCGCGGCGGCGGCCGAGGCCGCCTGGTCCTCGCCGACGATGGCGATCTGCAGCCGGATCCAGCCGAGCGACACCGCCCAGTCGGCCGGCGAGTCGAGCCGGTCGACCACCGCTTCGAGGTCGTCGAGAATCGGCGTGATCCGCCGGTGCTGGCGTAGCCGGGCGGCGGCAACCAGAATTTCCTCCACCATCTCCAGGTGCACCAGGTCCACCGCTCGCCGGGCGAGCACCGGCTCGGCGTACGCCCACGCCGCGCGGAGCTGGGCGACATCGCCCCGGCGCCGGGCAATCCCAGCGGTCAGACACGCGAACGTCAGACGTTCCCGCCCCGGCAGCGCCGTGCCGGAGAGGCGATCAAGTTCGGCGAGAGCGGTGTCGTACCGGCCGGCTCGGAGCCGGATCCAGGCCAGTAGCGTCCGGTGCCGGTTCTGGGCGACCGGGCCACCGAGCCCGGCGGTCAGCGCCCGTTCCAGGAGGTGCTCGGCGGTCGCGGTGTCACCGGCGGTCACCGCGACCAAGGCGCCGAGCGCGTGCGGCAGATCGGGGACAGCGACCGCCGGCGGCGCCTGTTCATAGGCCTCCGCCGCCTCGATCAGCAGTGGCAGGGCAACGGTGGGTCGGCCGATCACCAGCGCCGCCTGGGCGAGCAGTCGCAACGGCAGCGGACCCTCACCGGTCGCCGCTGATCGCGCGGCTCCCGGCTGGCCGGTCGCCACCAGCGCCGCAACGGCCAGAACCGGACCGGGGTGGTTGGCGCCCAGCAGCGCCTCGGCAGCGCGGCCGGGTCGGCCGTCGTAGGCCGCGGCGGCACCGGCGACCAACCTGAGCCGAGCGGCGTCGGCCGGTGACGCGGTTACCGCGTCCAGGTCCACCGGCAAGCCGAGCAGGATGGCGGCCTCGGCCCTCCCGGCCGCCACGACCGCCGGGGCGGCACCGGCGTCGAGTGCCTCGTCGTACCAGAACAGGGCCCGGTCGGGGGAGGCGAAGCGGAGCCGGTCCGCGGCCTGCTGGTAGACGCCGGCCGCCGCGGGCGTACGGGCGCGGGCCGCGTGCAGTTGCTCTGCGGCGCGAACCGGGTCGGCGCCGGTGGCCAGCAGGGCCGTCGCCACGGTGTCATGCAGCCGGCGACGTTCCGGCGGTGACAGGTCGGCGAGGACCGCGCGGGCGACCGCCGGGATCATCCGTTCACCGTCGGGCACCAACAGTCCCTGGTCGTGCAGCGAGCGGGTCGCCGCCGCCGCCTGCGCCGGGTCCAGCCGGGCGGCCGCGCAGACGACGTCGTCGTCGAGATCCAGGCCGAGCGCGAGAATCATGGCCAGTTCCGCAGTGTCGCGGCCCGGCCCGGCGAGCCGGCGTTGCAGCCGGGCAACCAGCGCGGGTGGCGTGCCGTCCGGGGCGACCGCCACTGTCTCGGCGATGGCGGCCAAGCCTGCCGAGGCGCTGTGGACCGCAGCCACGTGCTCGGCCGTCGCCGGCCGGCCGAGCACGGCGGTGACCATCGCGGAGAGGGCGTCGTGGGTGAGGGGGCCGAGGTGTTCGACCGTCCCCACGGCGGCGACCGCCTCGTCGAGGTCGGCCAGTTCCGGCCCGTTGATCGTGGGGCGGCGGGTGATCGCCATCGACACTCCGGTGCGGGCGGCGGCGGCCAGCGTCGACAGCGCCTCCGCCGGCAGCCGGTGCGCGTCGTCGACCACGACCATCGCGCCGTCAGTGCGGGCGCGGGCAAGCAGCGTACCCAGATCCTCGGCGGATGTGGCGATGACCGGGAGGACCGGCCGGCCGGAGGCCGCGGCGACCTCGCCGAGCCGGCGGGTTCGCCCGGCACCGTCCACACCCACCACCACAGTCACCCGTGCGCTTTCCTTTCACCCTTGTCGTCTGGCAGTTCGCGATCGGTAAGAGGCAGCCGTCTGATCGGCCCCACTGCGGCGGTCACCCGCCGGCGAGGCGGAAAAGCTCGGCGTGGACCTGGCGCTTCGGGACGCCGAGCTGGCGCAGGGCGTCCAGCACGGCCACGGTGAGCGGTGGCGGCCCACAGATGTAAACGTCACGTTCGGTGATGTCAGGTACCAGCGCGGCGAGGTTCGCCGGGGCGAAGGGGTTGTTGTCCGGTCCGGTGCGACCGGACAACAGGTGCAACCGGGCCCCGCGGGCCTGGGCCAGGTTGTGCAGCTCGCCGCCCAGCACGGCATTGGCGGCGTCGCGGACCCGGTAGAGGATGACCATGTCGGTCAGGTCCGGATCTTCCAGCAGGGCCCGGATCGGGGTGATGCCGATCCCGCCGGCGATCAGCAGGGTCGCCTCGCGGACGCGTTGCGACGCGGTGAGCGCGCCGTACGGTCCCTCGGCGAAGACCCGGGTGCCGGCCCGTAGCTCGCGCAGTCCCGAACTGGTGGTGCCGACGCCTTTGGCGGTCAGCCGCAGGGAGCGGCCGTCCGGGGCCGCGGACAGGGAGAACGGGTTCACCTGCCACCACGGGTTGTGGCCGGGGAAGCGCCACAGGAAGAACTGCCCGGCGCGGGCGGGCAACAGGTGCAGGTTCCGGCCGGTGATGTGCACCGAAACCGCGTTGTCCGGTTCGGGGACCACGGCGGCGACCCGTAGCCGGTGCCGGGCGTTGCGGACCAGCGGAAGGAACAGCCGGCCGGTGAGCAGGGCACCGATGGCGAAGGCCCACAGACCCCACCAGTAGACCTGGGTCAGGGCGTTACTGGTGAACGTGGTGCCGTTGTACACCTGGTGGATCACGGCGAGCAGGATCACCGCGTAGAGCAGCAGATGGACGGTGTGCCAGACCTCGTACGGCAGGCGCTTGCGGGCGGCCTGCACCGAGAACGCGACCACGACGACGATCAGGGCGACAGCGATCATCCCCAGCAGGACCGGCAGCTGCTGGGACAGGATGACCGTCTCGCGCAGGAACGAGATGTTGCTGTAGGTGGCGAAGCCCAGCAGCACGACCACCGGGTGCAGCACGGCGAGCCAGAAGACCGCGAACCCGGTCCACCGGTGCCAGACGGTGAGGTGGTCCATGCCGAAACCGCGGTCCAGCAACGGCAGCCGGGCGATCAGCAGTAGTTGCACCGCCATCACGAGGGCCAGATACAAACCGAGGAGACGACCTATCGAACCGAGCAGGTTGTACGCCGGTGACCCGGCCAGGAAGAACATCGCGTGGATTATGACCACGTTGGCGATGAGGAAGGCCAGGGCCACGATGCGCGCGACCCGGGCGGAGTGGAACGTGGTCGATATCGGTTGCTGAGAGACAGCAGTCATCCCGTCTTCCTGTCGGTCCGTCGTAGCAGAGGGCACTGCGGTCCGCACGCCGTCGCGGGCGCCGCGTCGGTCCAGGCGAGGCGGCGGCTCTCCGATCGCTGTCGGCGGACCGAACCGCCCTGGCCCGTTCTCACGTGCTGCCCTTCCCTCGACAGACGGGACTGCGACATCAGACCCGGCCATAGCTTCCGGTCCCGGCGCGCCCAAGACTTGGGGAAGATCTGAGGAACTGCTGAGGGGTCGGGAGAACCCGGCTCTCAGGATCCGAAGCGGGGTGGTGACGGCCGTTCGGGTGGTTGTCGCTTGGCGAGAATGGTGTCGGAGGTGGCGATGCAGGTCAGGACCAGGACGGCGGTGACGGCCACCGCCAGCGGCGGCAGAAGGATCATGGCCGGCGCGGCGCCGGCCAGCACCAGTGCGCCGATCAGCCGGGAGCGGGACACCCGGGCGAACACCGCGTGGTCGACCAGAGCGCGCCCGGCCAGGAACAGCATCGGTCCACCGAGGATGACGAGGATCCAGGCCGGATCGGTGCGCCCGAAGGGGTGTTGGATCACGAGCTCGTAGCCGACGGCGACGGCGACCGTGCCGGCAATCATGAGTACGTGGGCGAGGAACGCCTCCCGGATGAGACGGGCAGGCTCGGAAGCAGCTGTGATCGCTGCGGGCAGCAGTCGGCCGGCCCGGAAGAGATAGACCCGAAACAGCAGCACCGTGGTGGTGAAGGAGACCGCGAACGCCGCGGCGGCTCCACCTTCGCGGAAGGACGTGTCACTGTAGGCCGAGCCGGTGGTCAGAATCAGCTCGCCGAGGGCGATGATGAAGAACTGCCGGTAGCGCTCGGACAGGTACTCGGCCAACACGGGCCACTGATGTGGGGCGGGCAGGGTCCAGGGCGCGGGGTAGAACAGCAGGACCGCCGTGCAGTCGATGGCAATCGCCAGCGTCCACAGCAGCCCGCGCGCCGGATCCGGCAGTATCGCTCCGGCGAGCCACGGCACGGCGGACATCGCGAACCACAGGAGCACCCCCGCGGCTCGGCGTTGAGCTTCGTGGCCGCGCAGGGCCGGCACGATGACGAGACCGCGAGTGACGTGGACCGCAACGTACGCACCGGCGAAGACCAGGCTCCCGTCGCCGAACGCCCGTGGCACCGCGACCGCCATCATCAACGCGCCGAGCATGGCCGCGAAGACCAGCAACTGAATCCGCGATCGCTGCGGGTCGTAGAGGTCGGTGACCCACGTCGTGACGAACCACAGCACCAGGAAGGCCAGCAGCAACAGCAGCGTCTTGCCGGCATCGGCGAGGATCACCCGCCGCTCGGTAAGGTCCTCGACCAGCCGGTGTGAGACCCGGTTGAGGGCAAAGACGAAAACCAGGTCGAAGAAGAGCTCCAGCAGGGTCGCCCGCTCCGGTTGCCCCGGCTTCCGTAGCAGCGCGGTGGCCCTTGTCGACATTCGCCCGCCCGTTTCTGCCAACTTTGTCTAGCTTTCGAGTAGTGATACCACGTCTGGCGGTGCATTGAGGCCGTTCGGGCCCGGCGCTGCTGCTCATCGGGCGCTGCTGCTGCTCATCGACGGCCTCCGGCCGATCAGGCCAACGTGACCCGACGACGGTGGGCCGAGCCCGGCCAGATGGTCCCGGCGGACAGGGGTCCAAGGTCCCGCCCGGGAACGGCCCGGTCGGCCCTGACCGCCGCGCGTTCCCGGGCGTCCAATGGAAGTGTCACCGGGACACGCGGTGCGAGGCAGAGAAGGGACGTGGACACGATGACCGCGATGACCGAGCGGAACACCGCCGCCACCAAGACCCCGGGGGCCGAGACGATCCGGGAGCAGACCACCCGGCAGCGGGCCACCCGCTACCTGCTCGCCGGGCTCCGCCTGGCGCTGGGCTGGACCTTCGTCTGGGCATTCCTGGACAAGGTGTTCGGCCTGGGGTTCGCCACCGAGACGAAGAACGCCTGGATCAACGGGGGCAGCCCGACCGAGGGCTTCCTCACCTTCGGCGCCGCCGGCCCGTTCCAGGGGTTCTACCACGGCATCGCTGGCGCCGCCTGGGCCGACTGGCTGTTCATGGCCGGTCTGGCGGCCATCGGTGCGGCGCTGCTGCTCGGCATCGGGGTGCGGATCGCCGCCGCGGCCGGTGGCCTGCTGCTGGTGCTGATGTGGACGGCCGTCCTGCCTCCCGAGAACAACCCCTTCATGGACGACCACCTGGTCTACGCCGGTGTGCTGGCCCTGCTCGCGGTGACCAACGCCGGTGACACCTGGGGCCTGGGCCGGGCCTGGGCCGGGCTGCCGATCGTCCAGCGGTTCGGCTGGCTCCGCTGACCTGATCACCTCCCCACGCGGCGGGCTTCACCTTCGGGTGACGCCCGCCGCACCGCACGTCCGGCCGCCACCCACGGACGGGTGCGTCGCATCGCCGGCCGTGGGTGACCCGTTCTGGCGTAGCATCCGGCAGGATGTGCTGACCGAAACCGACGTCACAGGAGAATCCGCATGAACCAGGCAGCGAGCAAGCCCGAGATCGGTCCGATCGAAGGTGCCCCGCCAGCCGACCTCGTGATCGAGGAGATCAGCGTGGGCGACGGCCCCGAGGCGCAGCCCGGCCAGGTGGCCCGGGTGCACTACGTCGGGGTCTCCCACTCGACCGGCGCCGAATTCGACGCCTCCTGGAACCGGGGCGAGGCGTTCGAGTTCCCGCTCGGCGGCGGCCGGGTCATCGCCGGCTGGGACCAGGGCGTGGTGGGGATGCGGGTCGGGGGCCGGCGCAGGCTCACCATCCCGCCGCACCTCGGGTACGGCAGCAGGGGTGCCGGTGGCGTCATCAAGCCCAACGAGACCCTGGTCTTCGTGGTCGATCTGCTCGGCGTCCGCTGAACGGCGCGTCCGGCGTCGGCCCCGGTGCCCGACGCCGGACGCGGCAGCCGGCAGGCGAGCCCGCGGGCGGCGGGGGCACCGCCGGTGCACCGGTGCCGACGCCGCCGTGAGGCCGGCACCGGTGCGCCGGGCCGACCCTTCATGCCGCGGCGAGCAACCGCTCGGGTGCGGCGCCGACGACGCGGATGACCCGGCGCAGACCGGTGGCCCGCAGCACCCGATCCACCACGGGCGGCGGATCGACCAGCACCAGCTCACCGCCCTGGGACCGCACCCACAGCCGGGCCGCGACCAGCGTGCGGACCCCGGCCGCGGAGAGCAGCCCGACCCCGGAGAGATCCACCCGCAGCTCCGGCCGGGCCGGGGCCGCCCACAGGGCGGCGCGGAACGCGGCGACGGTGGCGATGTCGACCACACCGACCGCGCGAACGCACACCGCGCCGTCGGACACGCTGGTCTCGACGTGGAACCGCTCCTCGGGCTCTCGCATGAGACGAACCTATCCCCCACCGCCGACACTTCCACCCTGCCGCGGGGCGGGTTCCGGGTAAACCCAGGGCATCACCCGCAGGCCGGCCGGGTCCACCTCAGGGACGGCCCCGGGGCAGCGGTCGCGACCTCGGTCCGGAACGCCGGCGCCGGCCCCACGGGGATCGGCCCGACGGTCCGGTCCGGTCCGGTCAGCCGCCGCTCGCGGACGGCTGCGGCTCGGGTGAACCACCGGCCACCGCGCCGGGGTCCGGCGCCTGGGTCGGCGTGGGGCGCAGCCCGGCGGGCACCGGCAGGGCACTGCCCTTCGCGAACTCCTCCCAACTGACGTTCCAGGCCGTCCATCCGTTGCCCTCGTCGAGTTCGACCTCGGTGCCCTTGACGGTGACCAGGTCGCCGACCTGGGTGATCCCCATCAGCCAGTCCGCGTTGGCCGCAGAGAGGTTGGTGCAGCCGTGCGAGACGTTGGTGTACCCCTGATCCCCTTCCGACCAGGGTGCGCCGTGGATGAACTCGCCACCCCAGGTGAGCCGCTGGGCGTCCTCGACGTCGACCACGTAGGGGTCGGCCGAGCCCCGTGTGTCGAACGTCGTGAAGTCGTGCTTGTCCATGATCACCATCTTGCCGCTGGACGTCGGCGTGCTCGGCTTGCCGAGGCTGACCGGCAGCCTGCGCAACAGCTTGCCGTCCCGGATGACCGACATCTGCTTGGTCGCGTTGTCGATCTCCAACTCGACCTTCCGGCCGATCTCCGAGGTCGCCCGCCGGTCGGCGTCGCCGACGCTCTCCTTGCCGATCCGCAGGCCCTCCAGGGCGGAGCGGACGCTGATCGTCGTGCCGGGCCGCCAGAAGTCGGGCGCCCGGTAATAGACCTGACTACCGTCGGACACCCAGGACCAGGTGCCGGGCTGCGGCGGGTCCGTCTTCACGAACAAGCGGCGCTGCACATCCACCCTGGCTTCTTTCGGAATTGGTGGGTCAAAGGCGACAGTTACCGGCATCGCCGTGCCGTACGTCCGATTACCGGCGAAATAAAGGACACTGGTAATGGCCGGCTTGGACGATTTCGGTCGAGTCGTGAAGGTGGTCTTGCGGGTCACTGTCTTTCCGGAGTCGCCGGTCGCGGTGACCTCTGCGGTGTACGTCCGCTTCGGCTCCAGGGTCCTGCTCGGCACCCACCCGCTACCGTCCTCGCGCGGCTCCGCTCCGACCGTCGCACCCTTGTCGTCGGTGATCCGCACGGCGGTGACCCGCCCGTGTTTGACGACGGTGCCGATCTCGCCACTGATCGGAACGTCCCGCGCGCCCTCGACCGGGGTCACGGCCAGCTCCGGGTTGGCTCGCGCCGTTGCCGGCTGCCCCGTCGTGCGGTCGCCGGTGCACGCGCCCAGCGCCAGTGGTGCCGCTGCGACGGTCACCGCCAACAGCGTCAGTCGCCGCCTCAACATCATGATTCGTCCCCCCGTTGTTGCTGCGTCCTCCGCCACATTCTCCCTGGGGCGGCGACGGCATTTTCGCAATTTACGGAAGAGCCCAGACATTAACCGTTGGACGTTTTTGACTAATCGCACCACGTCGCGCGGTGAATACCTGATCGCACGGTCGGGGGTGGTAGCCGGCAGGCTGCGACGAACATGCCGGATCGCACCACCGCGAATGCGCGACCGGGCGGCCTCAGACGGCGGCGATCAGCAGCGCCGGCCGCTCGACACAGTCCGCGACGTGCCGCAGGAAACCACCGGCCACGCCACCGTCGCAGACCCGGTGGTCGAAGGTGAGGCTCAACTGCGTCACCTTGCGGACCGCGAGTTGGCCGTCGACGACCCAGGGCTTGTCCACGATGCGGCCCACGCCGAGCAGCGCCGCCTCGGGGTGGTTGATGATCGGGGTCGAACCGTCGACACCGAAGACCCCGTAGTTGTTCAGCGTGAAGGTGCCCCCGGTGAGCCGGGACGGCGGCAGTCCGCCGGCTCGCGCCGCCGCGGTGGTGGTCGCGAGTTCGGCGGCCAGCTCTCCGGTGGTGAGCCGGTCCGCGTCGCGCAGCACCGGCACGACCAGACCCCGGTCGGTCTGGGCGGCGATGCCCAGGTGCACCCCGGCGCACTGGACGATCCGCTGCCCCTCGGTGTCGACCCGGGCGTTGAGCTGCGGATAGCGGCGCAGCCCCGACAGGCAGATCCGGGCCAGCAGGGCGAGGATGCTCACCGGGCGGTCCGGGCTTGCGGAGTTGATCGCGGCCCGGGTCTCCAGCAACGCGGTGGCGTCGGCGTCCACCCAGATGGTCACCTCGGGGATCTCCCGCCGGCTGCGGGAGAGCTTGTCCGCGATCGCCCGCCGGATGCCGGCCAACGGGATGACGACATCCTGCCCGCCGGCCGGCGCCGGTGAGTCGTCCCGGGCCGGCTGCCGCGGAGCCGCGAGCGGGTCCGGCGAGTGCGCCGCCACCGACCGCTCAGGCACCACCGCGAGCCGGGGCGCCGGGGTCGGGGCACCGCCGTCGGTGTCACCGACCACCGCCACCACGTCGGCACGCCGGATCACTCCGCCGGGGCCGCTGCCGCGCAGCGTGCTCAGATCCACCCCGTGCTCGCGCGCGAGGCGCCGCACTATCGGCGAGATGACCCGGACCGGTCCGGGCATCGTCGCGACCGGCACGCCGCCGGGGTGACCGGCGGGTCCGGCAGCCACCGCAGCGGCCACGGCCGGCACCGGAGCCGACGCGGTCCCGGCACCGTTCGCCGGTGCGGCGGGCGCGAGCCGGGGCCGGCGCCGGCGCCGGGAGCCGCCGTGGCCGGTGCCGTACCCGATCAGGACGTTGCCGGAGCCGGCCCGCTCCTCCTCGCGGTAGACGGCGTGCCCGGTGGGTTCGGTCCCGTCGGCGCCGCCGGCCGTCGGCTCGGCGACGGTGATCAGTGGCTGGCCCACCGGGCGCACCTCGCCCTGATCGCCGTGCAGGGCGACGACCCGTCCGGCGTACGGGCACGGCACGTCGACGACGGCCTTGGCCGTCTCGACCTCGACCACGCTCTGGTCCACGGTGACGGTGTCGCCGACCGCGACCCGCCACTGCACGATCTCCGCCTCGGTGAGCCCCTCACCGAGGTCGGGCAGCAGGAAGACACGCTCGGTCATGCCGCACTTCCCTCGGTCAGCCAGCGCGGGTCCGGCTGGTCGTCCCACTGCAACCGGGCCACCGCGTCCAGCACCCGGTCGACCGAGGGCAGGTGGGTGTGTTCCAGCATCGGCGCCGGGTAGGGGATGTCCAGTCCGGAGACCCGCAGCACCGGCGCGTGCAGGGCGTGGAAGCAACGCTCCTGCACCCGGGCGGCGATCTCCGCGCCGACCCCGGCGAAGCCCTGCGCCTCCTGGATCACCACGCACCGTCCGGTGCGCCGCACCGACTCGACGACGGTGGCGTCGTCGAACGGCACGATGGTGCGTACGTCCACCACCTCCAGGTCCCAACCCTCCTCGCGGGCGGCCTCGGCCGTCTCCAGCGCCACCGGGACCGCCGGCCCGTACGCGATCAGGGTGGCGTCGCGGCCGGGCCGGCGGACGACCGCCCGGCCGAACGGCTCGGTACGCGCCGGCAGGGACGTCTCGGCGCCGGTGAAGTAGAGCTTCTTCGGCTCCATGAACACCACCGGGTCGGGATCGTCGATCGCCTCCCGCAGCAGGGAGTACGCGTCGTCCACGGTCGCCGGGGTGACCACCTTCAGCCCGGGGGTGTGCGCGTAGTACGCCTCGGAGGAGTCGCAGTGGTGCTCGACGCCACCGATGCCGCCGGCATACGGCACCCGGATCACCATCGGCACGCTCAGCGCCCCCCGGGTGCGGTTGCGCAGTTTCGCCACGTGCGAGGCGATCTGCTCGAACGCCGGGTACGCGAACGCGTCGAACTGCATCTCGACCACCGGGCGCAGGCCGGACATGGCCAGCCCGACGGCGAAGCCGACGATCCCGGCCTCGGCCAGCGGGGTGTCGAAGCACCGCTTGTCGCCGAAGCGCGCCTGCAACCCGTCGGTGATCCGGAAGACCCCACCGAGTTGCCCGACGTCCTCGCCGAAGACGACGACCCGCTCGTCGTCGAGCATCGCGTCGGCGAGCGCGGCGTTGAGCGCCTTCGCCATGGTCATGGTGGCCATCAGGCGTCCTCCTCCGTCGCCGCGGCCAGTTCGGCGCGGACCTGCTCGCGCTGCTCCACCAGTTGCGGGGTCGGCTGCGCGTAGACGTGGTCGAAGAGGCTGAGCGGGTCGACCGTGGGCTGGGCGCTCATCCGTTCGCGCAGCCGCGCGGCGTACGCCTCGGCCTGGCCGGCGATCACGGCGACGGCGTCGTCGTCGAGCACGTCCCGCCCCCGCAGGTAGCGCTCCAGCCGGCTGACCGGGTCGCGGTCGCGCCACGCCTCGACCTCGTCGGCGTCGCGGTAGCGCGTCGCGTCGTCGGCATTGGTGTGCGGCTCCATCCGGTAGGTGTGCGCCTCCACCAGGAACGGGCCCCGGCCGGCGCGGGCGTGCGCGACCGCCCGGTCGAGCACGGCGAGCACGGCCACCGGGTCGTTGCCGTCGACCTGCTCGCTCGGCACGCCGTAGCCGACGCCCTTGTAGGCCAGCGCGGGGGCCGCGGTCTGCCGGGACAGCGGGACGCTGATCGCGTACCGGTTGTTCTGGACGAAGTAGACGACCGGCGCCTTGAACACGGCGGCGAAGTTGACGCCCTCGTGGAAGTCGCCCTCGCTGGTCGCGCCGTCGCCGATGTAGACCAGCGCCACGGTGTCGCGCCCCTGGTACGACTCGCCGTACGCCAGGCCGGCGGCGTGCACGCACTGGGTCGCCAGCGGGGTGCACTGCGGGGCGGTACGGGTGGCGGCCGGGTCGTAGCCGCAGTGCCAGTCGCCCCGTAGCAGGGTGAGCACCTCGACCGGGTCGATGCCGCGGGCGGTCAGGGCCATCGACTCGCGGTAGGTGGGGAACACCCAGTCGTCGTCGCGCAGCGCGAGTACCCCGCCGACCTGGCAGGCCTCCTGACCCCGGGAGGACGGGTAGACGGCGAGCCGACCCTGCTTGGTCAGCGCGGTTGCCTGCGTGTCGAAGCGCCGGCCGACGACCATCCGCCGGTACATCTCCAGCAGCGTCTCGACGGGCGGCTCGGGGTAGTCGGCACGCGGCGGCAGCAGGCTGCCGTCCGGGCTCAGCAGCCGCACCGGTTCGGCCTGGGGCAGCAGGATCGCGGCGGGGTCGGGCGCGGCCGGGGTGGCCGGCCGGCCCCTGCGGGGGATGCCCTGCGGGCCGCCTGGGGGATCGTCGTCACGGCGGAACCTCCTGGACGTGTGGTGGCCCTATGCTCCTGCTGTTGAATGATTGACTCAAGATGCCGGTCGAACGCGGGATGAATGGCATCAGGAGGAGGAATCGATGGACCAAGAGGCCGCCGACGGGCCGGACCGGCCGGGTGGAACGGGACGTTCGGCCGTGGCACTCGACGAGGTGGACCGGCGCATCCTCGACGAGCTGACCCGCGACGGGCGGATCTCCATCCGGACACTGGCCGAACGGGTGCACGTCTCGCGCACCAACGCGTACGCCCGGGTGGAGCGGCTGCTGCGCGACGCAGTGATCACCGGGTTCGCGGCGCGGGTCGCGCCGGAGGCGGCCGGCCTGGGCACCTCGGCATACATCGCGTTGACGATCAGGCAGAACACCTGGCGCGAGGTGTCGGCCGAGCTGGCCCGGGTGCGCTACGTCGAGCACGTGGCGCTGCTCAGTGGCGAGCACGACGTGCTCGCACTGGTCCGGGCACCGGACAACGCCACCCTGCGGGACGTGGTGCTGGACCGGGTGCAGCGCATCGCCGGGGTGCTGGCCACCCGCAGCTGGCTGGTCTTCGAGGAGTACGACGGGACGCGCAGCCCGTGGGGATAGCCCCCGCGGTGGCTCAGCGCTCGGGCGGGGACTCCAGCCCCTCCCGGTCGGCCAGCTCCAGCAGCGCGTCCAGCCGGAAGTGCCGCTCGTCCAGGCCGGCGTGCGGGTCACCGCGGTCGGCGAAGCGGCCCGGCATGGTGGTCACGTCGAAGTCCTCCGGCCGGGCGTCGGGCAGCTCGGCCCAGTCCAGGGGCGCGGATACCAGCGCGGCCGGCGTCGGGCGGATGGAGTACGCCGAGGTCATCGTGTGGTCCCGGGCCATCTGGTTGTAGTCGACGAAGACCGGTCGGTCCCGCTGGTCCCGCCACCAGGTGGTGGTGACCAGGTCCGGCCGGCGCCGCTGCATCTCGCGGCCGAGCGCCAGCACGGCCCGGCGGCAGTCGCCGAAGCTCCAGCGGGGCTCGATGGGGACGTAGACGTGCAGGCCCCGCCCCCCGGTGGTCTTCGGATAGCCGACCAGGCCCAGCTCGTCGAGGAAGGCGCGCACCTCGTGCGCCACCGGCACCACCTGGTCGAACCCCACGCCGGGCAGCGGGTCCAGGTCGATGCGCAGCTGATCCGGCCGCTCGACGTCGGCGCTGGTCACCGGCCAGGGATGGAAGCGCAGCGTGCCCAGGTTGACGGCCCAGACCACCACGGCCAGCTCGCCCGGCGCGACCTCGTCCGCCGTCCGGCCGCTGGGGAAGGTGATGTGCGCGGTGCCGACCCAGTCGGGCGCGCCCGCCGGCACCCGCTTCTGGTAGAAGGCCTCGCCCCGGTTGTCCTGCCGGGTGGCGATCGTCGCGCCCTCGAAGACCCCGCGAGGCCACCTTTCCAGCATGGTCGGCCGGTCCCGCAGCGCGCGCAGGATGCCGTCGCCGACGGCGAGGAAATAGCGCACCACGTCGAGCTTGGTCAACCCCCGCTCCGGGAAGTACGGCTTGTCCGGGCTGGAGACGCGGACGGTCCGCCGCCCCACCTGGATCTCCTCTGCCGCCGTCGCCACACCTGCGAGGGTACGGTGCGGGGGCCCACCGGCCGGCGCCGAGCTGGGGCGGTTCCCCGCTCGGCGCGTCGGTCGTCGGCTCCGGCCACCGGTCGGCGACGCCCGGCCCCTCCACACGGTGCCGCTTGACCGCCCGGAGGCGGCCGGAAATCGGGTCCCCGACCTCGCGTCGGTCAGCCGTTCTCCCGTTGCAGGCGCGCGACGAGCAGCTGCTTGCCCTGCTCGCCCGCCTTACGGTTGTTCTCCTGGATCTTGCGGAACCAGTTGCCGAGTTCCGCGTCACCCCGGGCGTCCGCGTCGGCGATGTACGTCTCCAGATGCCAGATGTTCTCCAGTGACATCTGCAACGCGTGGATCAGGTCGTAGTTCTTGTCCTTCACCGGACTGGCCGGCTGCTTCACCATCGTGGCCACATCTCACCTCCAGCTAGCTGCGTCGGCTTCCCGGCCGCTTACCCCGCGACGGCGACGGCACACGCGGGCAACGCCCCTGAACTGGGTGCACACGCGCTCACCCGGTGGGCAGGATCCGGCGCCACGCCGGTGGCGTCGCCCGCGGCTGCCACTCGCGCGGGTACCCGACCGAGACCTCCTCGAAGCGCACCCCGTCGTAGCGGGTGGTGCGCGGGATGTGCAGATGGCCGTAGACCACCACGACGGCGTGGAAGCGTCGGTGCCATTCGGCGGTGGACTCCGTACCGCACCACTGGGCGAAGATCGGATATCGCAGGATCCGGGTCGGTTCCCGGACCAGCGGCCAGTGGTTGACCAGCACGGTCGGCAGCCCGGCGGGCCCCTCGGCCAGGCGCCGGGCCGTCGCGGCGACCCGCTGCGCGCACCAGGCCGAACGGCTCGGATAGGGGTCGGGGTGCAGCAGGAACTCGTCGGTGCAGACGATGCCGGTGCGGTACGCCTCCGCCAGGGCCGCCTCCGGGGTGTCCAGACCTTCCGGACGCCAGCTGTGGTCATAGAGCAGGAACAGCGGTGCCACCAACACCGGCCCACCCGGCCCCCGCCAGACCGGATACGGGTCCTCCGGGGTGAGCACACCCAGACGCCGGCACAACTCGACCAGGTGCCGGTAGCGTGCCACGCCCCGTAGCCGCACCGGATCCGACGGCGGGGTCCACAGCTCGTGGTTGCCGGGGGCCCAGACGACGGTGCCGAAGCGACGCCTCAGCATGGTCAGCGCCCACTCGATCTGGCCCACCGTGTCACCGACGTCGCCGGCGACCAGCAGCCAGTCGTCCGGTGACTCGGGGCGCAGCGCCTCGACAACCGCCCGATTGGCCGGGTGACCCACGTGCAGGTCGCTGATCGCGAGCAGACTTCCCCCGCCCTGGGCCGCCATGCGCCGATCGTAGGCGGACCGGTGGGCGGTGGCGAGGGGCCGCCCGGCCGGTGCGCGGATGCCCGACGTCGGACCCGGTAGGATCGGCGGGGGCCGTGACTGGCGCGTGGGGATGGAGCACCATCGGGAAGCGGTCCCGTCATGAGGACGCATGCCGAGCGCCTGGGCCTTCCGCACGTCACCTGGAGGTCGCATGTCGCGCAACGCCGAGTCCACCGCCTTCCGCAGCGCCCTGGAGGTGATCCGCGGCGTCGAGCCGCGGGTGGCCGACGCGATCGGGGCCGAGCTGGCCGACCAGCGCGAGTCGCTCAAGCTCATCGCCAGCGAGAACTACGCCTCTCCCGCCACCCTGCTGGCCATGGGCAACTGGCTCAGCGACAAGTACGCCGAGGGCACCGTCGGGCGCCGGTTCTACGCCGGCTGCCAGAACGTGGACACCGTCGAGGCGCTCGCCGCCGAGCACGCCCGGGAGCTGTTCGGCGCGGCACACGCGTACGCGCAGCCGCACTCGGGGATCGACGCCAATCTGGTGGCGTTCTGGGCGATCCTGGCCGACCGGGTCGAGGCACCGGCGCTGCGGCGGGCGCAGGCTCGCCACGTCAACGACCTGACCGAGGCGGACTGGTTCACGCTCCGGCGCGAGCTGGGCGACCAGCGGATGCTCGGCATGTCGCTGGACGCCGGAGGTCACCTCACCCACGGCTTCCGGCCGAACATCTCCGGCAAGATGTTCGACCAGCGCAGCTACGGCACGGACCCGGCCACCGGCCTGGTCGACTACGACAGGGTCGCCGAGGCGGCCCGCGAATTCCGGCCGCTGGTGCTGGTCGCCGGGTACTCGGCGTACCCACGCAAGGTCAACTTCCGGATCATGCGGGAGATCGCCGACTCGGTCGGCGCCACCTTCATGGTCGACATGGCGCACTTCGCCGGCCTGGTCGCCGGCCGGGTCTTCACCGGCGACTTCGACCCGGTGCCGCACGCCCACATCGTCACCACCACCACCCACAAGTCGCTGCGCGGCCCGCGCGGCGGCCTGGTGCTCTGCGGCCCGGAGCTGGCCGACCAGGTCGACCGGGGCTGCCCGATGGTGCTCGGCGGCCCGCTGCCGCACGTGATGGCCGCCAAGGCCGTCGCCCTGGCCGAGGCCCGCCGTCCCGACTTCGCCGACTACGCCCGGCGCATCGTCGACAACGCGCAGGCGCTGGCCGAGGGGCTGCTGAGGCGCGGCGCCTCGCTGGTCACCGGCGGCACCGACAACCACCTGGTGCTGATCGACGTCACCGGGTACGGCCTGACCGGTCGGCAGGCCGAGCAGGCGCTGCTGGACTCCGGCATCGTCACCAACCGCAACGCGGTGCCGCAGGACCCGAACGGGGCCTGGTACACCTCCGGCATCCGCATCGGCACGCCGGCCCTGACCACGCGTGGCCTGGGCACCGCCGAGATGGACACCACGGCCGAGCTGATGCACACCGTGCTCAGCCAGACCAGCGCCGCGGCGAACCCGGACGGCACGGCCTCCAAGGCGAAGTACGCGCTCGACCCGGCCCTCGCGGACAAGGTCGGCCGCCAGGCCGGCGAACTGCTCGCCGGCTTCCCGCTCTACCCCGGCGTCCAGCTCGGCTGAGCCGCCGGGAGCCCGGCGGCCGGGGTCACCCCGGGTGTGGTCCTACGCGGCCCCTGTCGAGCTGAGCGCGCGAACGGTTCAGCTCGACAGGGCGCGAGGTGACAGTCTCCTCCGCGCCCGCCGCGTTCAGCTCAGCGGGCGCTTCAGGTGGTAGCGATGCACCTCGGTGCTGCCCTGCACGTTGTTCACGTCCTCGGCCGCGGAGACGAGCTCCCAGCCGTCCCGCCCGGCGCGGTTGAGGTGCGCGATGGCGGTGTCGCCGTACGCCGTGATGTCCTTGCGGGACCCGTCGGGGCCGTACCAGACGAACGAGACGAGGAAATTGCGGCCCTGCCCCTGGTAACGGCGGACCAGCAGGGCGTACTCCCAGGCAACCATGCCGCCCATTATGACCGTCCAACCAGGACGGGGGCAGTGCGGCGGTGACACGTTGCAAACCGGTGAACGCAATGAGTCGCCGTCGGCGCCGTCCCATTCCCGTGCCGAGCGTGCCGGGGTCCCCGGGTGGGGTCACCTGGCGTACCGTCGGGAGGTGGCCAGTTGGGACGACGTACGCCGGATCGCGCTGGGCCTGCCGGAGACCAGCGAGCGGCCCTCCTACGACGGAGTGGCCGCCTGGCGGGTGAAGGACAAGGCCTTCGTCTGGGAGCGACCGCTGCGCGGCAGGGAACTCGAAGCCTTCGGCGCGGCTGCGCCCGACGGTCCGATCCTCGGCGTGCGGGTGGCCGACCTCGGCGTCAAGGAGGCACTGCTCGCCGACGACCCGAGCCGCTTCTTCACCACCCCGCACTTCGACGGTTACCCGGCCGTGCTGGTCCGGCTGGACCGGATCGAGCTCGCCGAGCTGACCGAGCTGATCGTGGAGGCCTGGTACGCCCGGGCCCCGAAGCGGCTCGCCGCGGCGTACGACGCCGAGACGGCACGCCCGTGATCAGCCCTTCGGCGACCACCGAGGTGCGCGCGTTGCGCCGCATCGGTGACGCCGCCCCACACAGCGCCTTCACCGACCTGGTCCGGCACGCCGACGCCTGGTTCTGCGCGTTCCGCCAGGGCCGGTCACACCTGTCCGACGACGGCGTGCTGCGGGTGTTGACCTCCCCCGACGCTCGGTCGTGGCGGACCGCGGCCGTCCTCGACCGGCCCGGCGCCGACCTGCGCGACCCACGCTTCGTGGCGCGCTCCGACGGACGGTTGCAGCTGCTGGCCGCCGCCGCGACCGGCACGCCGAAACGATTCCGGACGGTCGCCTCGGTCAGCGACGACGGTCACCGGTGGAACGACCTCCGGCCGGTCGGCGAGGCGGACGTCTGGGTCTGGCAGGCCACCTGGCAGGGCGACGTGATGTACGGCGTCGGCTACGCCACCCGGGAGCCAAGGTTCGTCCGGCTCTACCGCAGCGAGGACGGCTTCGACCTGCGGCCGGTGGTGCCGACCCTCTTCTCCGACGGGTATCCGAACGAGTCCGGGCTGGTCTTCGAGCCCGACGGCACCGCCACCTGCCTGCTGCGGCGCGACGGTGGCACGGCCACCGCCCAACTCGGCCGGGCCCGCCCGCCCTACCGGGAATGGACCTGGACGGATCTCGGCGTCCGGGTGGGCGGGCCGGCGCTGCACCGGTTGCCCGACGGCACACTCGTCGCCGGCGTACGGCTGCACGACGGCCAGGTACGGACCGCGATCTGCGTGGTGGACGTGGCCCGGGGGCGGCTGCGGGAGCTGGTGGCCCTACCCTCGGGCGGCGACTGCAGCTACCCCGGTCTGGCCTGGCACGACGACCTGCTCCACGTCAGCTACTACTCCTCGCACGAGGGGCGCAGCTGCGTCTACCTGGCCGAGGTCGGCCTCGGGCCGCGGCCACTCTGATCGGTGGCGGCCGGCAGCGGGCCGACAGCCGGCCTCGGTCAGCGAGAACAGCGGGCCGGTCATGAGATCGCCACCTCCACCATCCCAACGTCGTTACGGCGCGAACGAGCCCGCAGCGCGCGTCCCTGCGGGTACTGCGGGAACCCTACGGCAGCCTCGACGGGCATTGCTTCATGCAAATGGATGCACGAAAGAGCGGGTGGCGGGATTGTCGGCGGCGCGTGCGGCGCGGACGATCAATTCCGTGTGTCAGCGATCAGTGAGCGGGCAGACACCTGCTGTGCGCGACTCTGGCGCCCCGCTCAGGCCGGTACCGGGGTCTGCGCGTGGATGTGGAAGCGCAGCGAACGCGCGTCGGTGAAGCACTCCCGCATCGGACGGACCAGGTCACGGTGTTCCGGGCTGCGTTCCCACGCCTCGAAGTCGGCCATGCTGGCCCACTCACTGGTGATCAGCCACTGCTCCGGGTCGGTCGACGAACGACACACCTGGTCGACCAGGTGGCCCGGCACCCCGCCGGCGACCAGGTGCCGGATCTGCTCGTACGCCCGCAGGAAGTCCCCGGTGCGCTCGTCGCGCACCCGGACCAGAAAGACCACCCGTGCTCGTGTCATCACCACTCCTGTCCGGCCGGTGGCGTCCCGCGCAGCACCAGCGCGCTGTTGAACCCGTCGAAGCCCCGGGCGCAGACCAGCGCCACCCGGGTACGCGGGCGCCGGGCCGTGCGCAGGAAATCCAGCTCGCAGCCCGCTGCCACGCTGTCCGGGCCGGCCGAGGCGGGCAACGTGTCGTGTGCGAAGGCGAGCAGGGCGGTGGCCACGTCCAGCGCCGAACCGCCCTGGTGCGCCCGGCCGGTCAGTTCCTTGTGGGTGCTCACCGGCGGCGCGAGCCCGCCGAACACCGCCCGCAACGCGGTGGCCTCGGCCCGGTCGTAGCGGGGCACCCCGAGGGCGTCCGGGACCACCACATCCACCTCGGCCGGTTCGACCCCGGCCCGCCCCAGGGCCAGCCGCATCGCCCGGGCGTACTGGTACGGATCACCGGCGCTCTCCGCGGAGGTGTGCGCGGCGTCGTGGGTGGCACCCCAGCCGGTCACCTCGCCGTAGATCCGGGCGCCCCGGGCGCTCGCGTGCCCCAGCTCCTCCACCACGAACACCGCGCCGCCCTCGGCCGGCAGGTAGCCGCTCGCGACGGCGTCGAACGGCCGGTAGGCCCGCTCCGGGTCGGTCACCTCGCTGAGCAGCCCGGAGCGCAGCTGGCAGGCCAACGCGTACGGGCTCAGCGGAGACTCGGTCGCCCCGGCGAGCACCACCGAGGCGCCCCGCCGTACGGTCCGCACGGCATGGGCGAGGCTGTCCAGGCCGCCCGCCGACTCGGCCACCAGCACCCCGCACGGGCCCTTGGCCTGGTGCCGGATGGACAACTGCCCGACGCTGGCCGCGTAGAACCAGGCGATCGACTGGTACGCACCGACGGTGCGCGTCGACGACGACCAGAGCCGTTGCAGTTCCCGCTGGCCGAACAGGTTGCCGCCGGAGGAACTGGCCAGCACCACCGCCCAGCCGTACGGGTCGGTGGCCCGCTCCGGCAGGCCGGCGTCGGCCAGCGCCAGCGCGCTGGCCGCGAAACCGAGGTGCGTCCAACGGTCGGTCTGCACCAGGGCACGGTTGTCGGCGTACCGGGCCGCGTCGAAGTCGGCCACCTCGCCGCCGAGACGGGTGGGATATCCGGTCGCGTCGAACAGGGAGATCGGGCCGGTACGGCGCTGGCCGGCCAGCACGGCACGCCAGTGCGCGTCCGCCCCCACGCCGCTGGGCGCGACCACCCCGATGCCGGTCACCACCGCCCGCACCTGCCTCATCCCCGCACCTCGCGGGAGAGCCGGCGGAACAGCATCGCCGACTGGAAGCCACCGAACCCGCTGCCCACCGAGAGCGCCACGTCCACCGGCACCTCCCGGGCCTCGTTGGGCACGTAGTCCAGGTCACACTCCGGATCCCGGGTGGTCCAGTTGGCGGTCGGCGGCACCACCCCGAACTCGATGGCCAGCGCGCACGCGGCCATCTCGATGGAACCGATGGCACCGAGCGAGTGACCGACCATCGACTTGATCGAGCTGATCGGCACCCGGTAGGCGGCCGACCCGAGCGACCGCTTGAACGCGGCCGTCTCGTGCCGGTCGTTCTGCCGGGTGCCGGAGCCGTGGGCGCTGATGTAGGAGACCTGCTCCGGTGCCAGCCGGGCCTGGCGCAGGGCGTCGGTGATGGCCAGGCCCATCTCCACACCGTCCGGACGCAACCCGGTCATGTGGTAGCCGTTGCTGCGGCTGGCGTAGCCGGCGACCTCGCAGTAGACGTGCGCGCCGCGCCGCGCGGCGTGACCGGCCTCCTCCAGCACCAGCACCGCCGCCCCCTCGGCCAGCACGAAGCCGTGCCGGTCGGCGTCGAAGGGACGGGAGGCGTGCGCCGGGTCGTCGTTGTCCGGGCTGGTGGCCTTGATGGCGTCGAAGGAGGCGACGGTGACCGGTGAGATGGGCGAGTCGGCGGCCCCGGCGAGCACCACATCCGCCTCGCCGTCGGCGATGAGCTGATGGGCGTACCCGATGGCGTCGATGCCGGAGGTGCAGCCGGTGGAGACGACCTGTGCCGGGCCGTGCAGGCCGTGCCGGCAGGCGACGTCCGCCGCCAGGCTGCTGGGCACCAGCGCCGGGTACAGGTACGGTCCGCCGAGCGCCGCGTCGACCAGCCAGCGCCGACCGCTGTCACTGACCGTCACGTACTCCTGTTCGAGGGCCATGGTGCCGCCGACGGCGGTGCCGAGCACGACACCGGCGCGGTCACGCTCGGCGTCGGTGAGTTCGAGCCCGCTGTCGGCGACGGCCTCGGCGGCACAGGCCAGCGCGAACTGCACGTACCGGTCGGCGCGCTGCCGCTGCGTCGGTGTCAGCCCGGCGGCGTCCGGGTCGAAATCGCACTCGGCGGCGATCTGGGAGCGGAACGGCGACGGGTCGAAGAAGCTGATCCGCCGGGTCGCCGTACGCCCCTCGGTGATGCCCTTCCAGAACCGGTCCCGGGTGACCCCGCCGGGGGCGACCACCCCGACGCCGGTGACCACGGTGCGGCGGGCGGTCACGACCCGTCCCGCTGCTCGACCAGTTCGGTGTCGACGTGGCCGAGTTCCGGCCGGGGGGCCAGCGGTCCGAGGTGGAAGACCACCTCGGCGGGCAGATGGCCGGTGTTGCGCAGCCGGTGCCGGACGTTGCGGGCCACGAACAGCGCCTCGCCGGCCGCCAACGGCACCGCCTCGTCGTCCAGGTCGACGGTGATCGCACCCCGGACGACGTAGAGGAACTCCTCGCTGTACGGGTGGTAGTGCTCGGCGATCCGCTCCCCCGGCGCCAGCGCGGCCACACCCATGAAGCCCGAGGTGCTGCCGACGGTACGCGGGCCGAGCAGGACGCGCAGCTCGCCGCCGCGGCGGCGGTCGGCGGGCACGTCGCGGGCGGCCACCAGGGCGAGGTCACTCATCGTGGGCTCCCGTTCCGGACCCGCCGGTCGGCGTGCTCGTCGGCGGCGCGGTCGGTGCGGCGCTCGCCCGCTCGCCGGTCAGCCGTTCGACGCGGTCCTTGATCACGGACAGCTGCACCGCACTGTTGGTGTTGATCCGCTCGGTCATCCCGGCGTTGTCCACCGGCGCGGTCGGCTTCATGGCGAAGTCCTGGACCCAGGTCATCCGGACGCCGTCCGGCTGCTCGGTGTAGGTCCAGTGGATCCGCATGTACTCGAACGGTCCGGTCTCCACCCGGCGGGCCCGGACCTGGCGGGTGGCCGGGTCGGCGGTGCGTTCACTCACCCAGCTCCAGGCGACCCCGTTCTCGTCGGGATGCATGGTGAGCCGGAACCGGACGGTGTCACCGTCGCGGTCGAGGATCTCGGCCCTGGCGTACTCGGTGAACAGGTCGGGCCAACCGGCGACGTCGTTGGTGACCGACCAGACCAGCTCCAGCGGTGCGGCGATGACGATGCTGTTCTCGGTGTGCCCGGGCGGGTCGACGCGCCGGGCCACCAGGTCGGCCACGGCGGGAATGCTCAGCTGGGCCGCCTGCTCCGGGATGCTCACCCGCCAGCGGTCGGCGACCACCGCGGAGAGTTCGAGCAGGGCGAGCGAGTCCAGCCCCAGTTCCTCCAGCGACGCGGCCGGCGCACGGGCGGCGGCGTCCGGGTCCAGCCCGCAGTTGGTCACCAGAATGTCGGTTATCTCCGCCGTCAGTGAACGGTCGTCGGTGACGGTCATCGTTTCCTCCTCGGATGTGTGGGGGGCGGTGCGGCGATCAGTCGGTCGACCAGGCCGGTGGAGTGACGCCCCTTCCGGAAGTCGGCGTCGTCGAGCACCCGCCGGACGAACGGGATGGTGGTGCACACCCCGGGACCGGAGATCTCGAACTCACCGAGCGCGCGGTCCAGCCGGCTCAGGGCCAGCTCCCGGTCGGGCGCCCAGACCGCGACCTTGGCCAGCAGCGAGTCGTAGTGCGGCCCGAACAGGTAGCCGGCGTGGCCGTGGGTGTCGACCCGGGTGAACGGGCCACCGGGCGGCACGAACCGGTCCAGCCGGCCCGGCGTCGGTGCGAAACCGCGGTCCGGGTCCTCGACGTTGACCCGGCACTCGATCGCCACCCCGGTCAACCGGACGTCCTGCTGGCGCCAGCGCAGCGGTGTCCCGGCGGCCACGTGGAACTGCTCGTGCACGAGGTCGATCCCCGTGATCATCTCGGTCACCGGGTGCTCCACCTGGATCCGGCAGTTGATCTCCAGGAAGTGGTACCGCTCCTCGGTGTCCACCAGGAACTCCACCGTCCCGGCGCCGGTGAATCCCACGTCCAGCGCGCCGCGCAGGGCAAGCTGCGCGATCGTGTCCAGCGTCGCCGGGGACAACGCCGGCGCGGGCGCCTCCTCGACCAGCTTCTGGTGCCGGCGCTGCACGGAGCAGTCCCGGGTGCCCAGGTGCACACCGTTGCCGAGCGAGTCGCAGAGCAGCTGGACCTCGACGTGCCGGGCATCGGTCAGGTACCGCTCGACGTACACGCGGTCGTCGCCGAAGGCGGCCTGGGCGGCAGCCCGGGTGCGCGCGTACGCCCGCGGCAGGTCCGCCGGGCGGCTCACCACCGTCATCCCCCGGCCACCACCCCGGCCGCCGCCTTGACGATGACCGGGTAGCCCACCTCGGCGGCGACCGCCGCGGCCTCGGCGGCGGTCGGCACCGGCCGCACGGCGCCCGGTGCCAGGGGCAGCCCGGCCCGGCTCATCAGTGACCGGGCGGCGGACTTGTCCGCCAGTACGGACATCACGTGCGGGGGCGGACCGACGAAGGTGAGTCCGTTGTCCGCGCAGATCTCGGCGAAGTCGGCGTCCTCGGAGAGGAAACCGTAGCCGGGATGCACCGCCTGCGCACCGACCTTGCGGGCCGCCTCCACCACGGCCGCCGCGTTGAGGTAGCTGTGCCGGCTGGCCGAAGGCCCGATCCGGACGGCCTCGTCGGCCAGCCGCACCGCCACCGAGTCGGCGTCCGCCGTGGAGTACACCACAGCGGTCCGGATGCCCAGCTCACGGCAGGCCCGCAGGATCCGCAACGCGATCTCGCCACGGTTGGCGATCAGCACCTTGGAGAACACCTCACCACCCCGCCTCAGGCCCGGTCCAGGGCAACCAGCGGTTGGTCGTACTCCACCGGCTGCCCGTCGGCCACCAGCACCTCGGTCACCCGCCCGGCCCGGTCGGCGGCGACCTCGTTCATCAGCTTCATCGCCTCGACGATCCCGATGACCTGTCCCGGCCGGACCACGTCACCGACGGCCACGAAGGGCGCGGCGCCCGGCTCCGCCGCCCGGTAGAACGTCCCGACCATCGGCGAGCGGACGGTGGCACGGGGGCGGGATCCGCCGGGGCGGACCCGCGGTCGGTGCGACCGCCGGCCGGGCGGACGCTGGGGCGGTGTGGCCGCCGGAACCCACCACGGCGGATGCTCCGCCCGAACCTGGTCCGGGCTCGGCCGGCTGCGCCCACTCCACCTCCAGTTCCGCGTCCCCGCAGCGCAGCCGCAGGCGGCGTACCGGGCCGCCGAGTTCGGCGACGAGCTGGCCAGCGTGCCGGCGCAGCCCGGTCAGCGTCGCCTCGTCCGCCCGCTCGGCCGCGCTCGGCGGCCGGGCCGCCGGAGGGCCGGCAACCGCGGGCCCGGCCTCGACCGTGCCGCTCACCGGGCACCCGCCCGGGCACCGGCGCGTGCCGCACCGAACCGGCGGAAGCGTCGCCGGCGCTGCTGGACGAGGGTCGCCGCCGGCACGTCCAGCAGCGGTAGCAGGTTCGCCAGCAGCGCCTGGCGCACGGCCCAGGCCGCCGCCTCCGGGTCGTCGGCGGCCGAGCCCTCCGGTTCGGGCACCACCTCGTCGACGACCCCGAGTCGGCACAGGTCCGGTGCGGTCAGCCGCAGTGCCCGAGCCGCCTGCGGCGCGGCCGTGCGCCCCGGCCAGAGGATCGCGGCGCAGCCCTCCGGACTGATCACCGAGTACACCGCGTGTTGCAGCATCAGCACCCGGTCGGCGACGGCCAGGGCAAGCGCACCGCCGCTGCCCCCCTCCCCGGTCACCACCGTCACGACCGGCGTGGGCAGCGCACTCAGGGTCAGGATGTTCTCCGCGATGGCGGCGGCCTGGCCGTGCTCCTCCGCGTCGACGCCCGGGTCGGCCCCCGGGGTGTCCACCAGGGTGACCACCGGCAGTCCGAGACGGGCGGCGAGCCGCATCAGCCGCAGTGCCTTGCGGTGCCCCGCCGGAGTGGCCATCCCGAAGTTGCGGGCCGCCAGCTCGGCGGTGGTGTGCCCCTTCTGGTGGCCGATCACCATCAGGTTCCGGCCGTCGAGCCGCGCCAGCCCACCGACCACCGCCGGGCAGTCGCCGCCGAGCCGGTCACCGTGCAGCTCCGTGAAGCCGTCGAAGGCGCTCTCCAGATAGTCCAGCGTGGTCGGGCGGCCGGGATGCCGGGCGAGGCGTACCGTCTCCCAGGCGTCCCCGGACGGCGCCCCGGCTGGCCGGGTGGCCGGCTGGCCGGCCGCGGCGACGCCGGCACCCCCGAGCCCGTCGCGGGCCGGCGCCCGCCGCCCGCCAGGGCGAGCAGGGTCGCCAGCCGGGCGCGCAGTGCGTGCCGGGGCACCACCATGTCGACCTGACCGTGCCGCAGCAGGAACCCGGCGGTCTGGAACCCGTCCGGCAGGGTGCGCCCGGTCACCTGGCGGATCACCCGCGGGCCGGCGAAGCCCATCCGGGCGCCGGTCTCGGCGAGCACCAGGTCCGTGCTGGTGGCGAAGGAGGCCGCCACTCCCCCGTAGGTGGGGTCGGTCAGCACGCTGACGGTGAGCAGCCCGGCCTCGCGCAGCGCGGCGATCGCCTGGCTGATCGTGGCCATCTGCATCAACGACAGGGCTCCCTCCTGCATCCGGGCGCCGCCGGAGGCGGTGACCAGGATCAGCGGGACGCCCGCGTCGAGCGCCTGTTCGGCGGTACGGGTGATCAGTTCGCCGACCGCACAGCCGAGACTGCCGCCGAGGAACCGGAAGTCCATCACGGCGAGCGCGCAGCGACACCCGCCGACGGCGGCGGTGCCGCAGAGCACCGCCTCCGGCAGCCCGGTGTGGGCGCGGGCGGCGGCGAGTCGGTGCGGGTACGGCAGCACGTCGACGAAGCCGATCGGGTCCGTCTCGACGGCCCGGTCGGGCAGTGCTCGGAACGACGACGGGTCGACCAACTGGCTGATCCGTTCCGGCGCGGCGAGCCGGGCGTGCAGACCGCACTCCGGACAGACGTCGAGATTGCGGCGCAGCCGCTTGCGGTAGAGCAGTGTGGCGCAGCCACCGCACCGGGACCAGAGCGTCTCGCCGGAGGGCGCGGTGGCGGTCACGGCCGCCGCCCGTCGAAGTGGTAGAAGCAGCGGGCCATGGCGTCCCGGGGTGAGCGCCAGTCCGGCCGGTAGGGCGAGATGTACGGACGCAGCCGCGCGCTGACCCTGGCGAACTCCGGGTGTTCCCGGGCTGCCTCCACCGCGTCGTCGCCGGTGGACTCGGTCTCCAACAGGTGCACGTACAGGTCGTGCAGGCGGTACAGCGACCGATGCCGGACACCCACCAGTCGGGGCAGCTCGGTCGTGTCGGACTCGGCGAAGATCTCGGCGACCGCCGTCTCGGCGGTCGGGAGCACCTTCGCGACGATCAGCGTGCGGTCCATGCTGATCCTCCCAGGCCGGTGGACGCCACCGGGTGTGCCCGGATGGCTGCCGACACGATGCGGGACGAGCCGTCACCCGGGCGTCACCGGCACTCGCTCACGAAACCCAACTTGGTGACGCTGCGTTGACGCACACTGTGTATCAGCTGAGCGGACCCACAGCCCTTGTCTGCGACGACTGGCCAGTTCAGAGGGGTTTTCACAGAGAGATACGCAGCCATGTTACCGACAGGGTTGTTGACCCAGAGTAATTATGATTGATAATCTTCGTGGCGGTCAGTCCCGGCTCCGCACGCCCGTGCGACGGTCCCAGCGAGTCGACAGTGGCGGCACGGCGGCCACGCCGGGGCCCGGCCGATGCCCGCAACCGACGCGTTTCCGCAGGGGGTGCCGCCGTGGCCGCCGATCCGCCCACGCCGACCACCGGCCAGCGCCACGACGCCGAGGTGCGGCTGCACCTGCTCGGCGGATTCCGCCTGACGCAGGGCGAGACGACGGTGGCGGTGCCCCGCGGCCTGCAACGGATCATCGCGCTGATCGGGCTGCGCCCCGGCGCCACCCGCACCCACCTCGCCGGGCTGCTCTGGCCGGAAACCCCGGAGGACCGGGCCCTCTCCTCGCTGCGCACCGCGCTGTGGCGGCTGCGCCAGGATCCCTACTGCCCGCTGACCACCCCCGCCGACACCGTCCGCCTCGACCCGCTGGTCCGGGTCGACGTCAACCAGCTGGTCGACACGGCCGCCCGGGTGCGCGACGGCCAGACGCCGGACGACGCCGCGGAAGCCCTCGCCGCCGGCCGGCACGACCTGCTCCCCGGCTGGTACGACGACTGGGTGCTGGCCGACCGTGAACGACTGCGCCAGCTCAGACTGCACATGCTGGAACAGGTGGCCGGCCAGCACCTGGCCGCCGGACGCCACGGCGAGGCGCTGGAGGCGGCACTGGAGGCGATGGCCGCCGAACCGCTGCGCGAGACACCGCACCGGCTGGTCGTCCGCATCCACCTCGCCGAGGGCAACGCCTTCGAGGCGGTGCACGCCTACTACGTCTACCGCGACCTGCTGCTACGGGAACTACGGCTGGAACCGTCGCCGGCGATGAGCGCGCTGCTGGCCGAGACCCTCGAACCGATCCGCCGGGCCAGCCGACCGGCCAGCGGACCACGCCGGCACCTGGGTTCGCGAGCCGCGTTCCAGCCCGTCGACGTGCGTCACCACCCCGATCCCGCGCATTGACGCGCAGGTGACTGCCCGGGGACAGGGTGGGGGAACAGCGGTCGAACCCCGGCAGCCGCCCGGGACAGGCCACGGTGAGAGGGGTCCGATGAGCCGTCTAGTGATCGTCAACAGGATCATCCCGGGCGCGGAGGGGCGCGTGGCGCAGATCTTCGCCGAGTCCGACGCGACCGAGCTGCCCACCCTGACCGGGGTGCGCCACCGGTCCCTGTACTGCCTGCACGATCTGTGCGTACACCTGATGGAGACCGACGACGTCGGTGCGGACGCCCTCGCGGCGGCCCGCAACCACCCGCTCTACCGCCAGGTCAACGAGCGGTTGTCCGCCCACACCTCGCCGTACCTGCCGACCTGGAGTTCGCCGCGGGACGCGATCGCCAACTGCTTCTACCGCTGGGACGACGCGAGCGTTCCGGCGCCGCGTATGGCCGGCTGACGGGCGACGCCGTGGCCTCCCGAGCACCGCACGTCCTGGTCATCGGCGCGGGCACCGGCGGCCTCTGCCTGGCGCACGGGCTGCGCCGGGCGGGGATCAGCGTCGCCGTCTACGAACGGCACCGCGGCAGGGGCGACGGGCTGCTCGGCTACCGGGTGGGCATCGGCCCCACCGGCAGCCGGGCGCTGCGCGACTGCCTACCGCCCGAGCTGTTCGAGATCTACCTGGCCACCTGCGCCCGCTCCCCCCGCTACTTCAACGTCCTCAACCAGAAGCTGCGCCACACGGCGTCCTTCCCGCTGCGGCCGGACACCCACCCGGTCGACTCGGAACGGTCGGTGGCCCGGATGACGCTGCGCCAGGTGCTGCTGACCGGCATCGCGGACGTCGTGCACTTCGACCGCACCTTCACCCGGTACGAGCAGCACGACGACGGGACGGTCACCGCCCACTTCGCCGACGGCGGCACCGCCACCGGCGACCTGCTCGTGGCGGCCGACGGCACGCACTCCGCGGTCCGCCGCCAGTATCTGCCGCACGCGGTCATCCGGGACGCCGGCACCGTCAACATCGCCACCCGGGTGCCACTCACCGACCACACCCGGGCGCTGTTGCCGGAGACCGTGCAGCGGGGCATCTCGCTGATCTTCGGCACCGGTGGGGTGATGGGCGTGCTACACGTCATGGAGTTCAAGTGGGACCGGGACGGTCGGCTCAAGCCCGGCACCGCCCCCGCCGCCGCGGCGCTGCTCGCCGAATGGCCGGGGCTACGCCACGACCCCACCCGCGACAACATCAACCTCGTCGTCTGGAGCACCGCCCGCCGGTTCCCGCCGGACGTCATGCGCCGACGCGGCGCACAGCTGATCCAGGTGGCCCTGGACCTGACCGCCAACTGGCATCCCCACCTGCGGGAGCTGCTCAGCCTGGCCGACCCCGACAGCGCACTGCCGATCCGGGTGTCCACCTCGGAGCCGGTACCGCCGTGGAAGAGCAGTGCGGTCACCCTCCTCGGTGACGCGATCCACACCATGACGCCAGGCCGGGGTGTGGGCGCCAACACCGCGCTGCGGGACGCGAACCTGCTGCGGCGGCAGTTGATCCTCGCCACCTCCGGCGAGAAGACCCTGGTGCAGGCGGTGGCCGACTACGAGGCGGTGATGGTGCCGTACGGCTTCGCCCGGGTGGCCGACTCGCTGGGCCGCAGCGGCACCAACGGCGACGACCGCATGTACCGACCGGTGTTCGGCCGGCTCGCGCTGCTCGGGGCCCGGGGCTACTTCCGGGTCACCAGCCGGGTCCCCCGGCTGCGGCGCAAGTTCGTCGACGACTTCTACACCTACCGAGGTGAACAGGACTGATCCTCCCCGCCACGAACCCGGTGCCCTCGACGGTTCCGGGGTCGTGGCGGGCCGCGGTCCATCCACACCGTCCGTTCGGTGTCGCGCACCTGCGGTAGCCTCCCGGTCCCCCGCACGGACTGTTACCTGGCCCGCCTGTTGCCCCGGCCGCGCGTGTGCGAAGCTGCGGCGAGTTTTTCTCGCGACGATTTCGGACGTGAACCTCAGGGAGGATCAACGTGGGCGAGTCCTTCGGGAACTGGCTGATACTGCTCGTGGCGCTGCTGGCCGGACTGGCAGTGGGCTGGGTGCTGCTGCGCGGCCGGCGGGACGAACCGCCGGCACCGACGAGCGGGACGGCGAGGGAGGCGGCGACCACCGAATCGACCCCAGCGGCTGACACTGGAACCGTGCCGCCGGTCACCACGGCCCAGCCGGCGGACCCCGAGCCCGAGCCGGCCGGCACCGAGCCGGCCACCGCCCGGCCCGAACCGGTCGACGCCGAGCCCGCGGCCACGGGGGCGGAGGGCGACGGGGCGGCACCGCCCGCCGAGGTCGAGTCGGACTCCGTCCCCGCCGGACCGACCGCAGACGCGACCCCGGCGCAACGCCCGGCCGTCGCCACCCCGCCGGTGCGGCCCCGGGTCTCCCCGAGCCCGCCGACGCGGCCACCGCCGAGCCGGCCGACGCCGAGCCGGCCGAGCCGGCCGCGGTTGGCGCCGCACCGGACGACTTCCGGCGCATCCAGGGTGTCGGGCCGAAGATGGCGGCCGCGCTGCACGACGCGGGCATCCGGACCTACCGGCAACTGGCCGAGTTGGACGAGGCCGCGCTGCGGGAAACCATCAAGGGCGCCGGGCTGCGTGCCACCGCCAGCCTCGTCACCTGGCCCCAGCAGGCGAAGGTGCTGGCCACCCAGGCCGACGAGAACGTTTGACCGCCGGGGCGTGGACTGCCCGGATGGGCAGTCCACACCGGCGCCCCGGGCGCATGACCTCCGCGCCCGGGGCGCCGGTGCCGGCAACGGCACTGCGGGGCGACCCGAGGCACCGCTGTCGCGCCGGCCTCCGTTAGCCGCTCGGCCCGGTTGGGTACAAGGCCCCACACCTTGCAACCCACCCCGACCCTGTGGAGGAAGCCATGCGTGGCACGTCGATATTCGGTGTTCTCGTCGTGATCTGGCTCGTCATCGGTGCCATCGCCGCCGGACAGCGCGGTTACTACAGCGACGAGGAGACCAACTGCGCCGAGTTCGGCACCATCCTGGTGACCATCGTCGCCGGACCGCTCAACTACATCGGCGCGAACCCGCAGGTCGACTGCGAACTGCCGCAGCCCTCCCAGTGAGCCCCACCAACCTGAACCGGGTGGCGCTCGCGCACCGCGGCCGGCCCCCGCTGTCGGGCCGGACGGAAGGTTGAGGACGGTTCGGTGACGGTCCGTGCGGCCGTCCGAGTCCGTCGACGTACGGCGGGTGCGCCCGGCCCTACCGCCACCGGTCGGCAGGACCGGAGGCAGAGGCCGGGCGCACCGTGACGGCCGCGCCGCTCAGCGGAAGCAGTGGGCCACCGGCACCTTGCTTCCCTCGCAGTTGGTGGGGTTGTTCTCGATGACGATGCTCTCGGCATCGATCTTGACCTGGGCCCGCTCGGCCTGTATTCCGCCCGCCTTCACGGTGGCCTGGTTGCCCGTCACCCGGCTCCGGTAGAGCGAGGTGGAGCCGGCCGTCACGAACAGGCCCGCGCCCTGGGACTGCTTGCCGACCGCGTCGTTGCCCTCGACGTCGCTGCCGCGTACCAGCAGGTTGGACCTCTCGCTGTGGATGCCGCCGCCGTTGCCACGGGTGGTGTTGCCCCTGATCACGCTGTCGTCCACCGGCATCAGCCCCTGGAAGGTGGAGATGCCGCCGCCGGAGACGCTGGCGACGTTGTCCCGCACGGTCAACTGCCGGAGCACGAGCACCGCGTCGGAGTTCGCCAGGCCACCGCCGACCTCGGCGCTGTTGTCGGCGACAAGGCTGTCGAAGACCTTGGTACGGGCGGAGAAGCTGGCCAGACCGCCGCCCTGGCCGGCATTGTTCTGCACGAAGGCCGAGGAGTAGACGTCTCCGGCGGCTCGGAAGTTCGCCAGGCCACCGCCGTAGCTGACCGCACTGTTGTGCCGGAACTCGGTGCGGTGCATGGTCATCACACCACCGTTGAGCAGGCCCCCGCCCTTGCCCTGGGCGCCGGCGGCCCGGTTGCCGATCAGCTTGCTGTCGCTGATCAGCAGGTTGCCGTCGTTGAAGATGGCACCGCCGCCGCCCTCCGCCGACCGGGAGGTGCTGCCGATGACGGTGACCCCCTCGACGACCGCGGTCGCACCGTGCACGATGTGGATGCTGCCGCCCTCCGCCGCCGACCGGCCGTTGCGCAGGGTGACGTCTTTCAGGGTCAACTCGCCACCGTCACGGACCGTGAAGAACCGGAACTCGTCGGCGTGCACGGCTCGGACGATGGTCGCGTCCGCGCCCTCGATGGTGATCCCGTGGTAGATCACGGGCAGGCCGGCCTTGTCGTCCGCGGGGTTACGCGGCGGCGCCTCGGCGTCGCCCGGATTCTCGGCGGCATCGGCGGCTTCCCGCGCGTCGCGGATCCCCCCGTCGTACTCGTCGACCTGCTGGAAGGCGTGGGTCAGCTGGTAGGTGCACTTCTCCGCCAGTCGCAGGGTGCCGCCGCCCTCGGCGTTCACCCGCACCAGCGCCGCGATGAGCCGGGCGGGGTCGCAGGGCACCCGCACCGCCATACCCTGCGGCGGGCGGCCGTTTCGGCCGGCGGGCCGGTCGGCCGGGTCGGCGGAGGCGTCGTGCCGCCACTCGGGACGCTGCGGGTCGGCGCCCCGGCGTTGCGGTGTCCCGTCGAGCCCGGGCACATCGTGCTGCAACATCCCGGCGGGCTGGGCCGGGCTCGGCACCGCCGGGTCGCGGTCGGCGGCCGAGGCGGTCACGGCGGTCAGGCCCGCCGCTCCGGCCACCAGGCTGCCGGCCACCAGGCCACCGGCCAGCAACCACCGGGATCGCCGGCCGGGTCGGGTGGACCCACGGCTCCCTTGGTACGTGGACATCAGGGTTCCTGCCTCTCGTGCATGCGAAAACACGGCCACACCCAACCGGGCGCGGGGTGGCTGACGTCGCCTCAGCCCACCAGAGGTCACCGTACGGCGATAAATTACCCAAATCCGTCATACGTGAATAAGTACGCCATTCGCCTTCATGTCCCCCGATGCGGACCGTCTCACCCGCCGACGTGGATGCCCGGCCGGCGGGCCGGATCGGGCTCCGACTTGCGCAGGATCTCCCGAACCACCGGCGGAGTGTCCCCCCGGCCCAGGATGAGATACCGCAGCAGGTGCGCGATCGGGTTCCCCTCCGACCACTCGAAGTGCGCGTGCGGGCGGATCCCGGTGGCGTCCCGCAACGCCAGCAGGATCGCGGCGATCGCGTTGGGCGCCGCCGGGCTGCTGGCCCGCAGCACCCGGTAGCCGCCCACCTCGACACCGCAGACCCGCAGCACGTGGCGGAACCCCGACGGATCGACCACGTCGACCTCCAGGAAGAGCACGTCGGTCCCGCCCGGCACCGGGTTCAGCCCGCGCTGGGCGCGCTCCTTGATGGTGTACTCCTTGACGGCACCGCTGTGCCGCTTGTTCGCGATCAGGTGCAGCCGACCGTCGTGGCCCACCGAATCAGCGATGAACCGCCGTGCCGCATCGTCGAACTCGACCCGCTCCGCCCGCAGTTCCGTGGTCCGGGTGACCCGCGACACCAGTGAGACCACGATGATGCCGAGGATGAACAGCCCGGAGATGGCGATCCCGTCCGGCTTCTCGATCACGTTCTCGACCAGCGCGTACAGCAGGACGAGGGTGAGCACGGTGAAGCCGACCGCGACGCCACGCTGCCGCCGGCCGGCCGCGGCGATCGCCACCGCCACCGCGGCGGAGACCATCATCGCCAGGATCCCGGTGGCGTACGCTCCTGCCTGCGCGTCGACGTCGGCGCGGAACACGACGGTCAGCAGGATGCAGACCAGCGTGTAAACGATCACCACGGGGCGCACCGCCCGCGCCCACTCCGGTGCCATGCCGTAGGACGGCAGGTACCGCGGCACGATGTTGATCAGCCCGGCCATCGCCGACGCACCGGCGAACCAGAGGATCAGCACGCTGCTCACGTCGTAGACGGTGCCGAACGCCTCACCGACGTGCTCGTGGGCGAGATAGGCCAGCGCCCGCCCGTTCGCCGCGCCGCCCGGTGCGAACTCCTCCGGTGGGACGAGCACCGTGGTGACGAAGGTGGTCGAGAGCAGGTAGATCGACATGATCAACGCGGCCACGGTGAGCAGCCGCCGGGTGTTGCGGATCCGCGCGGCCAACCTGGCCGATGCGTCCGGCCCGTCGCCGGCGACCAGCGGCATCATGCTCACCCCGGTCTCGAAGCCGGACAGGCCGAGCACCAGCAGCGGAAACGCCAGCGCTGCGGTCAGCGCCACCTGGCCCGGCCCACCACTCGCGGTCAGCGCCGCCGTCCAGTCCGCCAGCGTGCGCCGATCACCGACGAGTTCGACAAACGACACCCCCACGATCACCGCGTTCAGCACCAGGAACGCGGCGACGAGCGGGACGGCCACGGCCACCGCCTCCCGGAAGCCGAGCAGGAACACCCCACCGAGGATCAGCAGCAACAGCACGGTGACGGCGACCGCGACGGCGGTCCCGCCGAACGCCTCCGGCAGGTACGGGTTCTGCAGCATGTGCACCGTCGCGTCGGCCGACGAGAGGGTGATCGTGACGATCCACGAGGTGGCGACGAAACCGAGCAGCACCAGCACGAATATCTTGCCGCGCCAGAACGGCAACAACCGCTCCAGCATCGCCACCGAGCCCTGGCCGTGCGGGCTGTCCCGGGCCACCCGACGGTACATCGGCAGCATCCCGAACAGGGTCAGCACCACGATCAGCAACGTCGCCGCCGGGGACAGCGCCCCGGCGGCCAGCGCCGCGATGCCCGGCAGGTACGAAAGGGTGGAGAAGTAGTCCACGCCGGTCAGGCACATCACCCGCCACCAGGCGTGCGACCGGGCCTGCCCCTCGGCGGTCTCCGGGCCGACCGGCTGCACCTGGTGGACGAACAGCCAGCGGCGCAGCCGACTCTCCGGCCGGACCGGGCCCGCCGGGACCGCCACCTGCTCGGGAACGGTGACCGCCCGGCCCGCCCGCTCGCCCTTGTGGGTCGGGTCCCGCGCGGCGCGCAGCGCGGGCTCGGGCGCCCCGGGCGCCGGACGACGGCGTTCCCGGCCTCGTCGCCCCCTGGTCCCGTCCCCCATGCCCCCGCCCTCGCCGTTGTTGAACCGACCGTAGGTGGTGGTCGGACGCCACCTCGCCGGAAACGGCCGTTGCCCGCCGTGCCGGCCCGGCCGTCGCCCCACCTGGGCCGGGGCCGGACCGGCCGCTCGCTCAGCCGCCGCCCGGCGCCGTCAGCACCCGGGCCAGGACGGCGGGGTCGACCACGGTGACCGTCATCCCGGGGTGCCGCAGCCAGTCCCCGGGCAGCAGGGCGGGCACCGGCCGGACGAAACGCACACAGAGCCCGGCCACGGTGCTGCTACCGAAGGTGACCCCCCGGTCCGCACCGGACAGATGCGGACCGATCGCCCGCCACCAGCGGTACGGACCACCCAGTTCCACGCCGGCGACGTTCTCCCGGCCGGTACGCAGGCGCCACGGCCCGAACCGAACCGCCAGATCGGCGGCGTCGACCCGCACCCAGGCTGTCGACGGCCGGACCCCGAGCAGGGCCAGCAACGGGCGCAGCGGTGGGTCGAACCGGAAGTCGAAGAGTCGTCCGTTCATCCCCGGGCTCCCCGGCCGGCGCGGTCTCCCGGCCGCGCGGGGCGAGGCGGAGCGGCGGGACGCGGTCGGGGCCGGGTGGCGGGACGGCGCCGGGACACAGCGGTCATGGCGGCGGCGTACCCCGCAAGGGCCGGCCGACACCCCCGGGCCGGCCGGCCCCTGATCCCCGTGGTCACCCTCCGGGCGATGCCGCCCGGGCGGGTCGGATGTCCCCGCGCTCCGCCCCCGTGGCGGAGCGCGGGAACCCCGTACCGGCTACTGCAGGAACGCCCCGAGGGGCGACAGCAGCAACCGACCGAGCGCGGCGGCGGTGTCGTCGAGCCGCCTGCGCTCACGCTCGTGCAGGTGCGGGTCGTGCCGACACCGCCAGACCCGCTGCGCGTTGCGCCAGGCGACATCCCGCGTGTACCCGATCAGCTCACCCTGGTACCAGTCGTCGATGTCGCCGTTGAGCATGTCGATGAGCAGTTGCCACTGCTCGAGATAGCCCCGGCGCAGGCCAGGGATCTTGTCGGCGAAGATCTTGTTGATCTCCAGGTAGTCGCGGTGCTGATCGCTGCCGTCGACCGGCTCGGACTCCAGGTGGTCGAACGTGGTCACCAGCGCGAACGGCAGGTCGAAGTTGATGTGCGCGTTCACACCCGCCGCCGCCGAGGGCAGCGGACGGGCGTCCGGGCCACGCATCCGCTCGAACAGGCAGGCCCAGGCCCGCGGCGTGCTGGGGCTGGAATCGCTCCACAGCCGCAACGCGTCGAAGTACCGGGCGGCGAACTCCACATCCAGCCGGGACAGGAAGACCGGGTCGGCGAACCGGTCGGCGTAGAGCCCGTCCAGCACGCTGGTGGTGATGGTGAGATAGAGCTTGTTGAAGTCGGCCAGCGGACAGCTGTCCAGCAACGGAGGCAGGCGGACCAGCATGTCCTGCAGCTTGGTCAGGTGGTCGACCACGGCGGGCACGTCGGTCGGGTGATCGGCGAGCAGGTCGACGATGTCCCGTTGCACCGGCCCCCAGACCGGTTCGCCAACCTCGCCCTGCTCGCTCATGTCCCCTCCAGGCTGCTCGCCGACGCCGTCGTGCCGTTGCGACGCCGGGCCCAGCCTCTCAGGCACCACCCCGGTGGACATCAGTAGAACTACGTATCCGACACCTGCCCGCGGCTACGCAGGAAGATGGCGCTCGCCTGTACGCGGGTGCGCACCTGGAGCTTGTCGAAGATGTGCGAGACGTGGACACCGATCGTCCGCTCGCTGATGAACAGCCGCTGGCCGATCTCCTTGTTGGTCAGCCCCTCGGCCACCGCGGCCAGCACCTCGCGTTCCCGGACGGTCAGCGCGGCGAGTTCCTCGCCGCCCGGCCCGGCCGTCGCCGCAGCGCCCACCGGGCCACGCTCCTCCAGGGAGACCCGGGCCCGCCCCGCGAGAGTGCGGATCTCGTCGGTCAACGGCACCGCGCCGAGCCCCTGCGCCATCTGGTACGCCCGGCGGAGCAGCTTGGCGGCGGTGGCAGTCCGGCGGCGCCGCGCCAGCAGCGCCTCGGCCTGACGCAACCGCGAGTACGCCGCCGGGTACGGGTGGTTGCGATGGTCCCACTCCGCGGCGGCCCGCCCCCACAGCTCCGGGTCGCTGCTGTCGAGCCGGCTCACCTCGGCCGCGCACAGGGCGAGGTACCCGTCGACCACGTAGCGCACCGGCCGGGCCGCGCGCTCGCTCCGGCCGGCCACCCGGTCGGCGATCTCCCGCAGCCGACGCACCGCGTTGTCGTCCACCGCCACGGCCCGGCTGGCCTGCGCCTCCGCCTCGGCGCGCAGGCCGTGCCAGACCAGCACGGCGAGGATGACCAGGTCGTCGGAGCGGGTCTCGGTCAGACCCCGCTGCACGGCGTGCCGGGCCACCTCGTGCCGCCCCTGCCACATGGCCAGCCCGGCACGCAGCGTGAGCAGCGGGATGACGTGCCGCGCCCCGCCGCCGGCCAGGATGGTCGCCACCGCGTCCAGGTCCCGGTCGGCCGCCTCGACGTCGCCGTAGCCGACCGAGAGCCGGCAGCGGGCCAGCAGCAACTCGACCGCATCCGCGCCGGAGGGGCGGTGTCGCAGCGCCGCCGCGACGACCTTCTCCGCCTCGGCCCACTGCCCCACCCGGAACAGGCCGTTGGTGGCGATGGCCAGCAGCCGGGTCTCGTAGGAACGACCCAACCCCAGCTCGGCCACCCGCTCGGCACCCCGGCGGGCCACCACCACCCCCTCCTCGAGGATGTTCAGCGGCCCGGTGAGCAGCTCGGCCAGGTGCAGGTAGGCCAGGGCGACATCCTCCGGGCGACCGGCGCGTTCTGCGGTGGCCAGGGCCCGGCGCAACACCGCCAGACCCGCATCCGGATCCTGGCGGTACGCCTGCGAGAAGCCCAGCGCCGCGCTGGCCAGGACCACCTCCGTGGTGGCTCCGTCCACCTGTTCGGCCAGGGTCAGCGCCTCCCCCGCCCGCAGGCCCGCGTCGGCGTACCGCCCGAGCTGCAACAACAGCTCCGCCAGGCGGGCCGCCGCGGTGGCCCGCTGCCGGGGTGCAGTCGGCGGCGTCGAGCGCCTGCTGGTACTCCACCTCGGCCAGGGCCGACCGGCCGGCCGCGGCCAGGTAACGGGCCCGCCGGACGTGCAGCTCGCAGACCGGAAGGCCGGTGTCGGCGCCGGCCAGCTCCTCCAGCAGGGCCAGCGCCCGGGCGTACTCACCGCAGTGGTGGGCGGCCTCGGCCGCACGGCCGAGCAGGGTGGCCCGGTCGGCACCGGGCCGCCCGTCGGCCAGCTGCAGCGCCACCGACCAGTGCCGGTGCGCCTCGGCGTAGCCGTACAGCCGCTCCGCCTCCTCCGCGGCGGCCACCGCCGCCGGCAGCGCCCGCTCCGGCTCGCCGGCCAGCCGCCAGTGGTGGGCCAGCCGGGCCTGGTGCAGCTCCGCGGGGGCCGAGGTGAGCGCCTGGGCGTAGCGGCGGTGCAGCGCGGCCCGCTCGGCGGGCAGCAGCTCCTTCTCCAGCACCTCGCCGACGAGCCGGTGGCGCAGCCGGTAGCCGTCGTGGGAACCGACCAACAGCCGGTGGGAGACCGCCGCCCGGACCGCGTCGAGCAGGTCGTGCTCCGGCAGCTCGACCACCCGGGCCAGCAGCCGGTGTTCGACCGGTTCCACCCCGGCGGCGACGGCGTGCACGGCCCGGTGGGCGGGCTGCGGCAGGGCGTCCACCCGGGCCAGGAAGACCTCGCGCAGGGTGTCGGAGACCCCGTCACGACCGTCACGCAGATCCCGGGAGAGTTCCTCGACCACGAACGGGTTGCCGCCGCTGCGCTGCCACAGTTGCTCGGCCGCGTCCGACGCGAGCGGCCGGCGCATCACCGCCGCGGCGAGTTGTGCGGTGCCCGCCCGGTCCAGCGGGGCCAGGTCGAGCACCCGCACGGAGCGCAGCCGGCGCAACTCGGTGAGCACCCGGCGCAGTGGATGTGCCCCCTGCAGGGACTCGGAGCGCACCGCCGCCAGCACCGACAGCTGCAGATCGCCGAGACCGGCGAGCAGGTAGAGCAGCAACTGGCGGGTTGTCCGGTCGACCCACTGCAGGTCGTCCAGGACGAGGACGAGCGGGCGTCCCCCGGCGATCACGCTCAACCCGCGCGAGACCCGTTCCAGCAGCGCGCCCGCGCCGTCCGGACCGGCCCGGTCCTCGGCGAACACGGCGAGCAGGGCGCGGACCGACGCGGCGGCCGGTGGGGCGAGATCGGCGTCGAGGCGGCGCAGCGCCTGCCGCACCGGGTGCAACGGCGAGGCGTCGCCGATGTCCAGACAGGAACCGGTGAGCACCAGGGCACCCGCGCCGCGGAGCCGCTCGCCGATCTCGCGCAACAGCCGGGTCTTGCCCACACCACTCTCACCGGTCAGGAACACCGCCGCCGTGTGGCCCGGCGCCACATCGTCGAGCAGCGCGGCACGCACCGTCGCGACCAGGTCGGCCCGACCGACGAGCGGTGTGGTGTCCACGTCGCTGGCCATGGCTCGCAGCCTAGTCACAGGCACCGTCCCCGTTCTACCGCCGTCTGTCGTCGTTCCTCCTCATCGCGTCGACATTGCGACCAAAGGTTGCGTCCGGCCGACATACGTCGTTCTGCCGATCCGCCGTCAGACCGGGGGTGACAGGCTCCGCACATCGTCGGGACGCACGGGGGGAGAGGCGGGTGCGATCGCCATGCCCAGGTCTGTGGTCACGGTTCCCGGGTCCGCCGGGCGGGTGGGCTGGCCGGTGGCCGAGGAGAGGCGGACGGTCACCGTCCTCTTCGTCGACATCGTCGGCTCGACCCGGCTGGTCGACCGGCTCGACCCGGAGGACGTCCGGGCCCTGCAGCGGGCCTACTTCGGCGCGGTCGCCGGGGTGCTGCGACGGTGGAACGGCGCGGTGGAGAAATACGTCGGCGACGCCGTGATGGCCCTGTTCGGCGCGCGCTCCGGGGACGGGTGGGAGGCGTACCGGGCGGTGCGGGCCGGGCTGGAGATCCAGCGGGCGCTCGACCGACGCCCGCTCGCCTCGGCGCCCGGCCTGCGGGTGCGGGTCGGAGTGGCCACCGGCGAGGCGGTGGTCGACCTCGCGGCCAGCCACCAGGGCGGGCACGGCATGGCCAGCGGCGCGGTCATCACCCTCGCCGCCCGGCTGCAGGAGTACGCCCCGCCCGGCGGGGTGGCGGTCTGCCCGGCCACCCACCGGGCCGTCTCCGGGCTGATCGCGCAGCGCCGGGCACCCGCGGTGACGGTGACCGGCAAGACGCTGCCGGTCGACGTCTGGCATGCCACCGGCACCCTGCGGCCCCGACCATCGGACCACGACGGCCCGCTGCTCGGCCGGCGACGGGAACTCGCCACCGCCCGGGAGCAACTCGTCGAGGCGGTGCGCGGCCGCGGCGAGCGGCGCCTGCTGCTTCTCGGTCCGGCCGGTAGCGGGCGCACCCGCCTCCTGCGGGAGCTGGCCCGGACGACGCCCACGGTGGACGGCGCCCCGGTGCGGTGGTGTCTGGCGGCGTGCCCGCCCTACCCGGACGGGCCGCTGGAGCCCGTCGCGGACCTGGTCCGCGGCCTCACCGAGGCACCCGTCGCCGCCACCCCCGACGCGGTACGCGGCCGGCTGGCCACCGCCCTCGGCGCACTGGTGCCCGCGGATCGGCTCGTCCCGGCACTGAACACGGTGGAGGATCTGCTCGGTGCGACCGGCACCGCGGCGGCCGCCCGGGCGGTGGTGTGCTGGCGAGAGGTGCTGCTGAGCCTGGCGCGGCGGCAACCGGTGGTGGTGGCCGTGGACGACCTCGACCGCTCGGCGCCGGCGCTGCGCCGCAACCTGGACATCCTGGTCGAACAGGCCGGCGCGGCCGGCCTGCCGCTGGTGCTGGTCGCTACCGGCGCCCAGGACACCGGCGACCCCGCCCGGCCGACGGCCCGGGTGCGGCTGCGTCCGCTCGACGCGGTGACGACCGGCCGGCTGCTCCGGTCGCTGCTGCGCCGGGCCGGGCAGCCCGCCGGTCTGGCGGCGCGGTTGATCCCCTGGCCGGCGGCAACCCCGGGCACGCGGTGGCCTACGTGCGCTCGCTCACCGGGGACTCTCCGGCGCAGCTGCCGGTCCCGGAGAGCGTCCGGCGGGTCGTCGACGCCCGGCTGGACCGTCTCGACGGTACGCGGCGGGCGGCCCTGATGGCCGCCGCCGCACTGCCGCCGGGCTGCACCGCGGCGGAACTGGCCCGCGTTCTGCACTGGCCGGCCGCCCGGGCCCACGCGGAGCTGGCCGCCCTGACCAATTCCGGCCTGCTCGTGCCGCTACCGTCCGGCGGGCACGACCTCGCCGACCCGGTGGTGCGGCTCGTCGCCTGCGCCCGGCTGCCCCGGGCCGTGCGCGCCGTCTTCACCTACCGGGCCGGCACCGGCGCGTCGCCGGAGGCGGGCCCGGGCCGGCTGCTCCGGGCCCGGGCGGGGATCGGCGACGGCCGCCGCCGCGAGCCGCCGGCGCCGGCGCGCCACCGGTTGCCGGCCACGGGCCGCCGGCTCAGGAACGGGCCAGGAACGCCAGGACCCGGCCCCAGGTCAGCTCGGCGGCGACCGGATCGTGGTCGGCGACGGTCGGATCGGTGAAGAGGTGCCCCGCTCCGGGGTAGCGGTGCACCACGAGGTCGGCCCCGGCGGCGGTCATCTCCCGCTGCCACTGGTCGACCTCGTCGGGCGGGTCGTAGGCGTCCGGGTCGGCGAGGTGCAGGTGGACCCGCAGGCCGGGGCGGACCGCGGCCGGGGAAGCACCGGTGCCGTGCAACAGGAGCAGCCCGGCGGTGCCGGGGCGCTCGGCCAGCATCGCGCCGGCCACTCCGGCGCCCATCGAGAACCCGCCGAGCACGGTGCCGGGCGGCAGCCCGTCGAGCGCCGCGCGGGCCCGGTCGAGAACGGTCTGCTGGCCGATCCGGTCCAGCAGGGCGAATCCCTCCTCGACGCTGCCGACGGCGGGTACGCCGTACAGGTCGGGCGTGTGCACCTGGTGCCCGGCGGCACGCAGCCGGTCGGCGGCCGTCGACACGGCCGGCCGCAGCCCGTACACGGAATGAAAGAGCACGACGTGTTCCATCGGGACATGGTGCCCGACCCCGCCGGCGGCGCCCTGCCGGCACGCGCGGGACACCCGCCGGCCGCCCGGGTCAGTCGCGGCCCACGGTGGCCGGTCCGTCGTCCCGCTCCCCCGGTGCGTCGTCCCCGGAGCCGTTGGAGCGCCGGAGCACCCGGCTGTGCCCCCGGAACTCCGCGACCACCTCCCCGCCCTCGCGGCTCACCGTGACGTCGTAGACGCCGCTGCGGCCGTACCGGGTGCGTTCGGCGGCCCGGGCGATCAGCAGGTCGCCCTGGCGGGCCGGACGGACGAAGGTGATGTCGGCGCCGGCGGCGACGGTGGCCGGACCGTGACTGTTGCAGGCGAGCGCGAAGGCGGTGTCGGCCAGCAGGAACACGAAACCGCCGTGGGCGATCCGGTGACCGTTGACCATGCTGCCGGTGATCCGCATCCGGGCCACCGCGTTGCCGTCGGCGGCACTGAGCAACTCGATGCCGAGCCGGTTGGACGCGACATCGGCGTCGAACATCTCGTGCGCGGCGGTGCGCTGCGGATCCATCTTGCTCCCAGGTCCGTCGCGGCGGGGCCTACCCTCGCCACGGACATCATGGCACCGCCTCGCAGCGGCGGCCGGGTCGGACCGGCAGTGCCGACCCGACCCGACCCGATCATCGCCACGCCATCCTTGCGCAATTGCAAAAGATTGGCAACAAGGCTGGACACGGAAGCTGCCACGTAACTAGCCTGCTCGGCATGACCCCTTACATCGCCGATGCCGACGCCTGGCAGGAAAGCTGGGACCGGCAGCAGGAGGCGTACCTGCCGGACCGGGAGCACCGGTTCACCGCCATGCTCGACGCGGTCGACGCCGTCCGCGAGACCGCGTCGCCCCGACTGCTCGACCTCGCCGGTGGCACCGGCACCATCTCGCTGCGGGCGCTGCGCCGCTTCCCCGACGCCGAGGTGACCCTGGTGGACCTCGACCCTGCCCTGCTCGCCCTCGCCACCGCCTCCCTCGGCGACCGGGCCACCATCGTCTCCGCGGATCTCAGCCGGCCGGACTGGCCCACCGCGCTGCCGCACCGGCGCTACGACGCCGTGCTCACCGCCACCGCGCTGCACTGGCTGCCCGCGGAACGACTGAGCACCCTCTACACGGAGATTCGCGACCTGCTCCGGCCGGGCGGTCTGTTCGTCAACGCCGACCACATGCCCGACGACGACCTGCCCGAGTTGACCAAGCGGCTGCTCGCCCGCGCAGCGCAACACCGCACGGCGCGGCACGCCGCGGGTGCCACGCTGTCCTGGGCGCAGTGGTGGGACCAGGCGGCGCAGGATCCGACGCTGCGCCCACTCGTGGAGCAACGCCACGCCATCTACCCGTCGGGGCACAGCCCGGAGTGGACTCCCCCGGCCTCCTGGCACCTCACCGCCCTCAAGGACGCCGGATTCACCGAGGTCGGCACCCTCTGGCGCGGCGCCGCCGACGCCGCAGTCGTCGCCGTCCTCTGACCCCAGCCCCCGCGATCATGGAGTTGTGGTCGTTGACTCCTCCGCATTCGCCCCATCCGTCCAGTGCCACAACTGCATGATCGCCGAGGCCCGGGCGGGGAGCGCGGGCGCTAGGGTGCGGTGGTGGTCGAGTTCGAGCATCTTGTCGGGCGGGTGTGGCTCTGTCCGGGTGACCCCGATCCGGATCTGGTGCAGGCCGGGGTCGCGGTGATCGTCGACGAGCGGGGCAGCGTGCTGGTGGACGCGGGGCAGAGCCCGTCGCACGCCCGCGAGATCCAGGCCGCGTTGCTCGCCGCCGGTCTACCCGCACCCCGCTGGCTGGTCTACACCCATCATCACTGGGACCACGTCTGGGGCGCCTGCGCGTGGCCGGATGTGGAGATCGTCGGGCACGTCAGCGGCGCGGAGCTGCTGCGCGCCGAGGCGACCCGGCCGTGGAGCGTCCGCTACCTACGCGAGGAGGTGCTACGCAACCGCCGGCTCGGGCCGAGCTTCCGAGCCCGTGCGCTCGCCGTCGACTCCTGGGACGAGTTGCGGGTGCTGCCGCCCACCCGCGTCTTCACCGACGAGGTGGAGTTGCCCACCGGCGTGCTGGTACGCCACGTCGGCGGCCGGCACGCCCCGGACTCGACCGTCGTGGTGGTACCCGACTCGGGGGTCATGCTGCTCGGTGACAGCTGGTATCCGCCGCCGGCGCACCTGCGCACGCCGGCGGACGAACCGGACCTCGCCCTGGTCGGCCGACTGCTCGACGACGACATCGGCTGGTACGTCTCCAGCCACAGCCCGCCGTTGCCCCTCGCCGAGGCCCGGGCGGCGATCGCCGGCTGAGCGGGGACGGCCCGGCCGGGTCAGCGGGCGCGGCGTTCCGGATGGGCCCGGTTCCAGGCCCGCATCCGGTCCGGGTACCCGACCTTGGCGGCCTCGTAGAGCGGGATGGCGTGCCTGCGGGCCATGGCGCCGGCGGCGCGCGGCGTACCGGTGCGACGGCGGATCCACTCGCCGTCGTGCGCGATGGCCATCACCGTGGTGTCGGTGGCGGTGGTCTCCGGTTCGAGGTAGAACTCCACCCCCTGCCGGCTGGTCGCGAACCGCTCCAGCGCGGCGAGGTCCTCGGGGGTGGCCTCGCGGTCGAGTTTCGTCGGGGTGCCCTGCGCGGCGCGTGGCCGTCGGCTGAACCAGCCCATGCCCGCCTCCTCTTCTCGGCGTGCCTCCCAGTGCAGCACCGCCGCCTGGCAGATCCCTGTGAGCCCGGTGCGAGGGACCTGGGCGGTGGGCGCTGCCCGATGATCGACTCGGCGATGCGGCCGTCGGCCAGCTACGCGTCCGGGCCCGCCGAGCCCGCCCGCGCCGGCACCCCGTGTTGCCGGCGGCGGGCGGACGGGCCGCGGGGACCAGGAACAGGGTCGGCAGCAGCAGCAGCGGCACGACCAGCAGCGCCCGCAGGGTGCCGACCTGGTCGCCGAGCATGCCCAGCAGCGGCGGCCCGGCGAGGAACGCGGTGTAACCGATCACCGCGACCACGCTGACCCGGACGTGGGCGTGCTCCTCCTCGTCGGCGGCGGCGCTCATGCCCACCGGGAAGCCGAGCGAGGCACCCAACCCCCACAACGCGACGCCGACCACCGCGACCGGACCGGAGCCGGCGAGCACCGCCAGGCCGGCTCCGACGACGGCGAGCAGGATGGTCGTGGTCAGCACCGGCCCCCGTCCCCACCGATCCAGGGCCACCGTGCCGAGCGTGCGGCCCACCGTCATGCCGACCACGAAGACGCCGAAGACCGCCGCGCCGGCCGCCTCACTGAAGCTGTAACCGTCGATGAAGGCCACCGCGAGCCAGTCGTTGGCGGCGCCCTCGGCGAACGCCGCCGCCAGCACCAGCAGGCCGATGAGCAGGGTGCGTGGCTCCCGCCAGGCCGCGAGCAGCCGGCCCCGGCGCCCGGCGGCGGTGCCGGCGGCCTCCGGTGCGGCCGGCAGGAACGCGCGTGCCCCGAGCAGGGTGCCGCCCAGCACGAGCGCCGCCAGCACGCCGAGGTGCACGGCTACCGGCACGCCCAGCCGGGCGGCACCGGCGCCGATACCGGCGCCGGCCACCGAGCCGAGGCTCCAGGCGGCGTGGAACCGGGGCATCACGGTCCAGCCGAGCCGGCGTTCGACCGCGGCGCCCTCGACGTTCATCGCGACGTCGCAACTGCCGGAGCCGTAGCCGAAGGCGAACAGGCCCACCGCCACCCCGGGCAGCCAACCAGCAACGCCGGCCGAGACCCCGGCGACGGTCAGCCCGAGCGCGACGAGCATCGTGGAGAGCGCCACCGCGCGGGCCGCGCCGAGTCGCTGGGCGACCAGCCCCGCCGTGGGCATGGCGAGGATCGCACCGAGGGACATCGCGAACAGGAGCAGGCCGAGGCGGCCAGGGGTGAGCCCGAGGCCGTCGCGGATCGCCGGCACCCGGGCGAACCAGGTGGCCACGGCCAGCCCGTTGAGCGCGAACACCACCGCCACGCCGTTGCGGGCCGCCAGCACCCCGTGGGACGGGCCGGGGGTGGTCGGCGGTGTGGTGGGGGCGGTGACGGCTGGGTCCACGTACGTTCCGGTCCTCTCCTCGGTGCACTGGCAACGATCACACACCTGGGAGCGCTACCACCACAATCCGCCTCCGGTCCTTACCGCCGGCCGCCGGGCGCGGCATGATGCAGATGGGCGCCCGGGCACCGGAGGCGGGCGACAGGGAACGGGAGAAGGATCATGACGACGGCAGCAGGCCGGCCGGCAACCCTGGACGACGTCGCCCGGGCGGCCGGAGTGTCCCGTTCGACGGCGTCGCGGGTCATCGCGGGCACCGGCTTCGCCTCCTCGACCGCGCGGCAGCGGGTACGCACCGCAGCGGACCTGCTCGGCTACGTGCCGAATCCGGCGGCCCGGGCTCTGGTGCACGGCACCGGCGTACGGCTGCTGGTGGCGGTGGCGGGCACCGGCCCGGCCGTCCTCGACGACCCCTACGTCGACCAGGCGGTCGCCGCGGTGGCACGGGCCTGCGCGCCGCACGATCTGGGGGTCGCGGTGCAATGGCTGCCGCTGGACACGCCGGAACGGCTGATCCAGCTGACCGACGACCGGGGCGTGGCCGGTCTGGTGCTGCTCAACACGACCGCGTCGCTGCTGGGCCTGGTGCCACGGCGACTGCACGGCCGGACGGTGTCGATCGGCATCGGCTCGGCCGCGGTGCCGTCGGTGGACATCGACAACGGCGGCGCCACCGCGACCATCGTCCGCCATCTGTACGCCTCCGGGCGCCGACGGATCGCCATGGTCACCGGCCCGCGCTGGCTGGCCTGCGCCACCCGCTCCGTGCGGGCGTACCGCGGGCTGCTGCGCGACGCCGGTCTGCCGGCGCGGGAGGTGGTCGGTGACTTCAGCGCGGCCCGGGGACACGCCGCCGCCCGGGAGGTGCTGCGACGCTGGCCGGACACCGACGCGATCGTCGGGATCAGCGACGCGACCGCGCTGGGCGTGATCGGTCGGCTGCGTGCCGACGGCGTTCGGGTGCCGGACGACGTGGCCGTGACCGGCTTCGACGACATCCCGCTGGCCTCGACGGCGGCGCTGACCACCGCCAGCCATCCGGTCCGGCAGATCATCACCACGGCCGCGACCATGGTGCTGGAGCAACGCCCGGCACCGGCGACGACCGTCTTCCCGTCGACGCTGGTCCGCCGCGGGAGCGCCTGAGACGGTCGGAGCCGGGCCGGTACGGTTCGGTCGGCCGCGGCCAGCGCGGTGAGACGGGAGGAAGGCCAGGGCGGCGCCCTCGCCGGGGACCACATCCCGCTGCCCCCGCGGGGTCCCTCTTGCGGAAATCGTGGTCAACCTTTCAGAATATCGATTTCCACGGTTTCCGGCCTCAGCCGAATATGACTGGTCACGGGTAAGATCGGCGACTTGCATGTGACTGATCGCTGACTGATGGCTCCTACGGTAAGAGCACACACTGAGGCCATGAATACGGGGCTCGGGCGCATCAGGACACTCCGAGGTGCGGTGTGTCTTGTTCTACTGGCGGCCCTTTCCGGCTGCATGCAGTTCAACGCCGGCCTGACCGTCAACGCCGACGACACGGTCAGCGGCCAACTCCTGCTGACCGCGGCGCGGAACGTGCTGACCGCGAACAACAGGCCGGTCGAGACCGGCTTCGCCGAGCTGAGGCAGAACATCCCGGCGCTACCGGCCGGCCCGGAGACCAGGTACGAGGACGCCACCCACTTCGGCTCTCTGATCAACTACCGGAACGTACCGCTCGACCAATTCGACAGCGAAAGCCTGAGCATCGTCCGCGATGGCGACCGCTACGTTTTCACCCTACCGCTGGACCCGAAGAGGTACGGCGGAAAAGTTGCCGAGCAGGACCCGGAAAATCAAGCCCGATTCATGTTGCTGATGTCGTTCGAGATCGCCGTGACCTTTCCCGGCCGCGTCCTGGACGCAAGCGCCGGCGCTCAGGTCAACGACCGGACGGTCACCTGGCGGGTCAAGCCCAACGAGCGGAAGCCCGCGGAACTGCGGGCCGTCGCCGAGGCCCCGCCCCGACCGTCCGCGGCCGCCGAAGCGGACACCGGCGGTGGATTTCCGTGGCTGCTGATCGCCGCCGGCACGGTGGCGCTGCTGCTCGTGGCGGTGCTGGTCGCACTCCTGCTGCGCCGGCCGCGTACGAACACGGGCGCTCCGCCCGCGGACAGCGCCGCAGCCCAGGGCGGCCGGGCGGCGGGGGCAACGCCGGCCAGCGGGCCCACGCCGGCCACCACGAATCCCGGCCCGCCGGGCGTCGGCTGACCAGCCGGCTGGCGTCGCCCGCCTGGGCGGACGGCACCTCACCGAAACCCCACCTCGCACCATGCGAAATCGAAGGGAAATCGGCCATGAACGATCTCTTCAGCTGGGCGGCCCTGGGCAGTCTCACCGGCGCGAGCGCCGCGACGCTGCTCACCACCAACGTCATCGGCGGACTGATCGGCCCGAGCGCCGACAAGGCCCGCAAGTGGATCGCGCTGGGCATCGCGCTCGCGCTGTCGTACATCACCGCGGGTTTCGCCACCGACGCGGGCTCCGAAAAGTGGATCATCGCCTTCTTCAACGGGCTGGTCATCTTCTCCGCCGCGCTCGGCGTCAACCAGCTGCCGCCGGGCAACCGGCAGGCGACGCCGGTCCAGTTGGCCCAGGGCAACGAGCCCAAATTCATCCGATCCTGGGCCTGAGAGGACCAGGGTCATGGTCTTCGGGATCATCAGCGCCGCCGTCCACGTCGCCGCGGGCGCCGTGCTCGGCCAGCTCGCCGGCGGCACCGTCGGGCTGCTCGTCGGCGCGGGCTTCGGCCTGCTCGTCGGTGCCGTCTTCGGCTGGGCCATCACCTCGGCCCAGGTCTACGGTGCCGATCTCCGCGGTGTGTTCCTCTTCGTCGTCGACCACACCTGGAGCCTGCTGAACACTCTGGTCGGCGCGGGCTACCTCGCGCTGCACCTGGTCTTCGGTCACTCGCTGGACCGGGCCACCTCCCAACGCAGCTGCCGGGTCAACGTGGTCGAGGGGGTCTCCCCCCGCTATGCCACCACCCTCGGCACCGTCTGCGCCGGTTCCAGCTCGGGCATCCAGCGGCACGAGGACGTGCACATCTTCCAGGCCCGGCTGCTCGGGCCGCTCTACATCCCGCTGGTCCTGGCCAACTACGTGCTGTTCACCATCGCGCCGGTCTGGCTGCTGTACCACGACCACGCGGGTGCGCCGATCAACCGCTTCACCCGCTACTTCGAGATCGGCGTCTATCCGCACGTGTGGAACGAGGCCATCGCGTACCGGATCCAGGGGACGCCGCCGCGATGACCGCCGACGGTCCGATCGAGACGGCCACCGCCGAGCTGGCGCGGTGGCTGGCCGGGGCGGCGGGTGACACCGTCCCGGTCGGCCCGCCCCGGCCCGACGCCGACCCGGGCCGGCTGACCCTGTGGCCACTGGAACTGCGGCCGGCTCGGCAGACCCGGGGCAGCGGCGGACCCGAGCCGTACCGCCTCGTGGTGCGCTACCTGCTCGCCGCCGGTGGGCCGGACGCCCTGGCGGCGCTGGACCGGGTCCTCGTCGCGGCCACCGCCGCGAGCGGGCACACCCTGGTGCTGGAGGCCGGCGATCCGACCCTGTGGGCGGCATTCGGGGCGGCGCCCCGACCGTCGCTGCTGATCGACGTGCCCGTGCAGGTCACCCACCCGAGCCAGCCGGCCGCACCGGTACTGCACCCGCTGCGGCTGCGCCAGCTGGACATGCTGACCCTCGACGGCCGGGTCGTGGGCCCGGCCGAGCAACCGCTCGCGGCGATGCGGGTCGAGGTCGTCGGCCAGCCGTACGCGACCCAGACCGACCCGGCGGGCCGATTCCGGGTCGCCGGCGTGCCCCACGACCCGGAGCGGCCGGGTCCGATCCGGCTCCGGCTCACCGGCCGGGGGCAGACGCTCACCACCGAGGTCGACCCGGCCGACCCCGACATCGTCATCGTCTGCACGCCACCGACCCGCTGACCCGACCCGTACGGGAGGACCGATGCCCACCTACTTCTCACCCGGCATCTACGTCGAGGAGGTGCCCAGTGGTGCCCGGCCGATCGGACCGGTCGGCACCAGCACCGCCGGCTTCGTCGGCGTCGCACCGGACCGCACCGCCCACCTCGGCGAGGCCCTCGCGGTGAACAACTGGACCGACTTCCTCCGGTTGTACGCCGACGGCGAACAGTTGGAGAGCACCCCGCTGGCCCGGGCCGTCTTCGGTTTCCTCGACAACGGTGGCACCCGCTGCTGGGTGGTCAACGTCGGCGAGGGCGGCTCGATCTCCGGCACCGGCCGCCAGCGCGGCGGGTTGGACCTGCTCGAGGCGGTCGACGAGATCGCCATCCTGGCCGCACCCGGCTTCCACGACCCGGTCTCCCACGAGGCCCTGCTCAGCATGGCCGAACGCACCCGCACGATGGTCGCCATCTGCGACCCGGCACCCGACATCGACGACGTCTCCACCCTCACCCGGGTCGCCACGCCCGGCTCGGCCCGGCCACCGAAGCCGAGCGACGCCGACGCGGCTGCCGCCACCGGCGGCGGATCGGGCTCGGGCTCCGGCGGGGCGGCCCGGTGTCACACCGACCCCGGCAGTGCGACGTCGCCACCCTCTACTATCCCTGGCTGCAGGTCCGCGACCCACTCAGCGGCGAGTTGGTGCTCACCCCGCCGAGCGGGCACGTCGCGGGCATCTGGGCCCGCACCGACGCCCTGCGCGGGGTGCACAAGGCACCGGCGAACGAACCGGTACGCGGCGCGGTCGACCTGGGCCACCTGGTCACCCGGGCCGAGCACGATGTGCTCAACCCCAAGGGCGTCAACGTCATCCGCTACTTCCCCGGCGAGGGCATCCGGGTCTGGGGCGCGCGTACCCTCGCCGCCGAGGCCAGCGAGTGGCGCTACCTCAACGTCCGGCGGCTCTCCATCGCCATCGAACAGGCCATCGCCAACGGCACGCGCTGGATGGTGTTCGAGCCGAACGACTACACGCTGTGGCGTTCGATCCGCCGGGACGTCGGCGCCTTCCTCACCCGGGTGTGGCGTGACGGCGCGCTGCTGGGGCGTACGCCCGAGGAGGCGTTCTTCATCAAATGCGACGAGGAGACGAATCCGGTCGACGTCCGCGACGCCGGCATGGTGGTCGCCCACATCGGCATCGCCGTGGTCAAGCCCGCGGAGTTCGTGGTGTTCAAGCTGAGCCAGTGGGCCGGCGGCACCGAGACCGAGACGATTGGAGGCTGACATGCCGACCACGGCCACGCCGCAGCCGGGCACCCCGGTCGACCCCTACCGTGGGTACAACTTCCAGCTGCTGGTCAACGGTGTGACAAACGGCCATTTCACCGAGGTGAGCGGGCTCGAGGTGAACATCCCCGCGGTGCCGTACCGGGAACAGGGCAACGACCGGATCCGGATGGTCCCCGGGCAGGTCGAGTACGGGCCGGTCACGCTGCACTTCGGTCTCACCGCGTCGCGGGAGTTGTGGGACTGGGTGCACGCGGTCGCCCGGGGCACGGTCAACCGCCGCAACGTCTCCGTGGTGCTGCTCGACGCCGCCGGCACGGCGGAGGTGCTGCGCTGGAATCTGATCAACGCCTGGCCGACGAACTGGCGGGGCGCCCACCTGAACACGCTCGGCCAGGAGATCGCCATCGCGGCACTGACGCTGCGCTACGAGAGCCTGGAACTGGAGGCCGGTGGTGCCGCGCCGACGCCCGCGTAGCTGGCTGGCCGGCCGGCTGCGGTCCGCGGCACGGATCGTGGACCGCTTCGCCGGCGTCATCGATCCCTGTCCCACCGCGACCGCCGCCGCACCGCCCGTCGGGTCCGGTGCCGGTGGCGCCGCGGGTTCGGACCGGCGACCCGGCCAGCCGCCGGAGCACTGGCTGCGGGTGGTCGCGACGCACGCTCCCGGCCTGCTGCGCGACCTCGCCGTGGACCTACCGGGCGGCACGGAGCGGACGGACGGCACGGAGCGGACGGACGGCACCGCGCCGGACCCAGGCCACCCCTACCGCCGGCCGGGTACGGGCGATGCCGCAGGCCCGCACCAGACGTCCGACACCCCGGCCGGCCTGGCGTTGCCGGCAGCGGACCGGACCTCGGCCGGCGTGGCACCGCCGGCAGTGGACGAGACCGCCGCTACCTCCGACACGTCCTTTGCTCTGCTTCAACCGACGCAACGCCCACTGTCCGGAAACCGGACGCCGGGCGATGCGTGGAGTGAAGCAGAGCAAAGGGGCGGCGCAGGGACACCACCTCGGCCCGGCTCCGGGTCGGCCGATGCTCCGGTGCCGCGAGCAGGCTCCCGCCGGCCGACCCGCTCGAACGGCTGGCTTCACCCGCCCGACACCGCCGGGTCCGGGACGGTCACGCCGGCTGGCTCCCGGACCGGACCGACGCACCAGTCGCCGCGGCCGGTCCGGGCCCACCTGAGCCTGGCACCGGAGCCACGGCTGGCGGATCCGGACCTGACGACGCTACCCAGCCCACACCCCACCGGAGCGAGCCCGCACCCCGGCCCGGCGACCGGGTCACCTGCGAGGCAGCCGGCCACCCGACCCGGCGGCGACCTTCATCGGCGCGCCGGAGCGGGTCTCCCGGACCGGGACGGCGAGATCGGGCACCACCTCCCGACCCGGGGCGGGCGCCGTCCGGCGACGGACTCTGGCCGGGCAGCGGCGCCCCGGCCGGCGACGGACGGTGGCAGGGCAGCGGGTTGCCCCCACGCGCCCGGCCGGCGACGCGCGCCGGCCCGACGCGGTACGCCAATCCGATGGCCGACGCCGACCCGGCGGCGAGACCCAGGCGGGCGACGGGCACCGCGCCGGCCCGGCGGGCCGCTCCTGGCCGGAGTTGGAGCCTCAGCGCTCACCCGGCGGATGGGGCGGACCCGATCCGTGGCCGGCGCTGCCCGACGACCGGGCACTGTGGTCGGTCCCCGATCCGGGTGGCCCGGACGCCGAACGTCTGGGCCGGCTCGACAGCGAGCAGGCGGGTGGCTGATGGAACGCGTCGCCTTCCTCATCGACAGCAGCGGCGAGCGGATCGACTGCCTGCTCAACCCGGAAACCGTCCAGGCGACCCGCCTCGCCGGCGTCCGACACCGGGGCGACACCGGCGGCCAGCTCACCGGCGCCGGGCTGGCCGACGACCCGCTGGTCTTCACCGGCGGAGGCCGCACCGAACTCGTGCTCGACCTGCTCTTCGACATCGACTTCGCCGAGGGGCAGGTGCGCCCCGCCGACGTACGGGCGCTGACCCGCCCGCTGTGGATGCTGGCGGAGAACTCGGCGGTCGAACACGGTTGGCTGCGGCCACCGCTGGTCCGGTTGGTCTGGGGCAAGACCTGGAACGTGCCCGGAGTGATCGTCGCCGTCGCGGAGCGCTTCGACGCCTTCACCGCCACCGGTTCGCCACGCCGGTCATGGCTGCGGCTCAAGCTGGTCCGGGTGGCGGAGGACGCCGATCGGGCGCAGGAGGGCTTCGCCGAGGAACTGTCCGTCGCGCAGACCCCGGCCGTGGCGCCCGGCACGACCGTGCTCGCCGCCGGCGACGGGACCGCCGCCGCCGACTCCTCGGGCGTACGCTTCGACCTGCTCGCCCACGACGCCCTGGGCTCACCGCTGCGCTGGCGGCTGCTGGCCGAGCACAACCGGATCACCGACCCGCTCGCCGTGCCCGCCGGCACCGCCCTGGCCGTGCCACCGCTGCCCGGAACCGCGCCGGCCGCGCTCGCCGAGCCGCTGTCCGCGGCCACCGGCGGGAGGGTCGTGACCGCCGCCGCGCACCGGGCGCCGACCGTGCTGCTCGACGGCGCCGCGTTGCCCGCGACGGTGTACGGCCGGGTCACGTCGATCCGGGTGGCCGCCCGGCTGAACCGGCCCACCCAGTGCGAAGTGGCGCTGAGCGCCGGGTCCGGCACCGCCGCGCTGACCGGGCCGGTGCGCATCGGCGCCCACCTCGACGTCCGTCTCGACGGGCAGTCGGCGGCCCTGTTCACCGGCGAGGTCACCGCCGTCGAGGTCGAGTACGCCGCCGACGGCGCCGCCACGCTGCGGCTGCGCGGGTACGACGCCCTGCACCGGCTGCGCAAGCGCCAGCGGCTCCGGGTCTTCGAGTCGGTGACCGCCGCCGAACTGGCCACGGAACTCTGCGCCGACCTCGGGTTGAGCGTCGACGCGGAGGCCGACGGGCCGCGGCTGGACCGGCTCCCGCACCACCGGCCCAGCGATCTCGACCTGCTGCTGGAGGTGACCGGCCGGGCCGGGCTGCACCTCAGCGTCGACGGGGACGTGCTGCATCTGGTCACCCTGCGGGGCCACGGCGAACCGATCGCGCTGGAGTTGGGCCGCGACGTGCACGGCCTGCGGCTGTCGGTCAACTCCGACGCGGCGGCCGGGAGAGCGCGGCGCTCGGCTGGCACCCACAGCGGGCCGAACCGATCAGCCAGCGCGCGGGCACGCCACGGTGCGGGCGGCACACCCCGGTCGACCCGGATCCGGCCGACGTCGGCGCCGACGGCACCCGTACCGCACTGGACCAGCCGGGGCGCAGCGACGACGAGATCGCCGCGCTCGCCCAGGCCCGGCTGGACGTCCGGGCCGCCGCCCTGGTCACCGCGGCGGGAACGGCCGAGGGCGATCCGGCGCTGCGACCCGGCCGCCGGATACGCCTGAGCGGTGTCGCCGAGGCGGTGGCGGGCACGTACGTGCTGACCGAGGTGGTGCACACCGTCGACGCGAGCGGTCACCTGAGCCGCTTCTCCACCGCACCGCCACCGGCGCCACCGGCCGGGCCGCCCGCCCCGGCGGTGGTCACCCTCGGCACGGTGACCGACGTGACGGACCCCGACGGGTTGGGCCGGGTGCGGGTGGAACTGCCGGCGTACGGCGGGGCGGACGCCGGGTGGCTCGCGGTCCTCTGCCCGGGAGCGGGCCGGGGCAAGGGACTGGTGGCGCTGCCCGATCCGCAGGACAGCGTGCTGGTGGCGCTGCCCGGTGGTGAACCGGCCTCGGGAGTGGTGCTCGGCTCGCTGTTCGGCACCGTCGAGCCGTACGACACCGGGGTGGACGACGGACGGGCCCGGCGCTGGTCGCTGCGGACGGCCGGGGGTCAGCAGGTGGTGATCGACGACGTGGCACGCAGCCTGCGGTTGAGCACCGACGCCGGCAGCTGGCTGGAGCTGACCCCGCAACTGGCCACCCTGCACGCCGCCAGCGACCTGGTGCTCTCCGCACCGGGGCGGGCGATGGTCGTCCGCGCCCGGAGCGTCGACTTCCTGCACGCCGAGACGGTCGAGGATCCGCAGACCGCCGCCGAGCGGGCCCGCACCCTCGCCCGTGCCCATCACGAAGGAGGCGGCTGATGCGCTGGATCCACCGCGACTCGTTGATCAGGTGCAGTCACGACGGCCGGGTCCGCAACCGGGCCGCCCAGCAGTGGGTGACCGTGGCCGGCGTGCCGGTGCTGGTGGCCGACGACCCGAAGGGCCGCGAGATCGTCGCCTGCCCGAACTACGGCGCCACGGTCAAGCCGTGCACCCGGACCGAGCCGGTACGGGCCGGCTACAGCGACTGGGTACGCGTCAACGGTCACCGGATCGTGCTATCGCACCTTTCCGGGTTCACCAACGGCAGCCCGCCCGGCCAGTTCACCTACCGGGTGCGCGACCCCCGGCAGCGGTTCGTGGGGGCCGACCGGTGAGGGCCCTCCGGTTCGTCGGCGCCGGCTTCGACCCGGGTCAGGGCCGCGGGCCCGGATTGACCGCAGCCGGCGGGCTGGCCATGACCGACGGTGACGAGACGGTACGCCAGGCGCTGTTCCTGCTGCTGTCCACCACCCCGGGCGAGCGGCTGATGCGCCCCGGGTACGGATCACACCTGCACCGGCTGGTCTTCGCGCCGAACGACGACACCACCGCCGGGCTCGCCATCCACTACGTGCGCGCGGCCATCGCCCGATGGGAGCCCCGCATCGACGTACTCGACGTCGACGCCGGGCCCGACCGGGACGACCCGTGGCGCCTGGTGATCCGGCTGGACTACCGGATCCGGGCCAGCCTCACCCCCGGTCAGCTCGTCTTCTCGGTCGACCTGCTGCCCGCCGACGACGACCCGCCCGCCGGGCCGACGCCCGATCCCGGCGCCGACGTAGAGGAGCCGCGATGACGCTGCCCGTGCCGCACCTGGACGACCGGACCTTCCTCGACCTGGTGACCGAGGCCCGGGAACGGATCCGGCAGTCCTGCCCGGGCTGGACCGACCTGTCCGCGCACGATCCGGGCATCGCACTGCTGGAGGCGTTCGCCCACCTCACCGAGGTGATGATCTACCGGCTGAACCAGTTGCCGGAAAGGGCGTACGTCTCCTTCCTCAACCTGCTCGGGGTGACCCGGCACGCGCCGACGGCGGCCTGGGCGGACGTCCGGTTCACCCGCACCGGCGCCGACGACGCCCCGCTGCGGATCCCGGCCGGCACCCGGGTGGCCGCGGCCCGCGGTGCCGACCCGCGACCGGTGGTCTTCATCACCTGCGAACCGGCGCTGCTGACCGCCGGGCAGCGCGAGGCGACCGTCCGGATGCACCACTGTGAGCCGGTCGAGGCGGAACTGCTCGGCGTGGGCACCGGCGCACCGGGCCAGGTGCTGCGCGCCGAACGGGCGCCACTGGCGCGTACCGCCGAGCCACTGGACCTGCTGCTCGGTGTCGAGGTGCCCGCCGGGTCGGTGGAACTGGGGGCGGCGGCCCGGGAACACGACGGACGCACCTTCGAGATCTGGCGCGCGGTGGACAGCTTCGCCGGCCTCGGCCCGCAGGACAAGGCGTACCTGGTGGACCGCTGCTCCGGGACGGTGACCTTCGCCCCGGCGCTGGACCTGCGGGCACCCGACGGTTCGTTGAGCGTCGGCGACGGCGCGGTCGCGGCGGTGCCGCCGGCCGGGCGTCAGGTCCGCCTCTGGTACCGCGCGGGTGGCGGGCCGGCCGGCAACGTGGCCGCCGGCACGCTGACGAGCCTGCGCGACCCGCTGCCGGGGGTGAGGGTGGCCAATCCGCTGCCGGCGGCCGGCGGGCGGGAGATGGAGGCCATGGAGTCGGTGCTGCTGCGCGGGCCGTACGCGTTCTTCGCCCAGCAACGCGCGGTGACCGCCCGTGACTTCGAGGTGCTGGCCACCGCCTCCGGTGGGGTGAGCCGGGCCCGTGCCTTCACCCGGGCCGCCGTCTACAGCTTCGCCCGGCCGGGCGAGGTGGAGGTGGTGCTGGTGCCGTACGTGCCGGCCGACGCCCGGCCCGGCGGCCGGCTCCCGGTGCGGGTGCTGCGCGAGCACGAGGTGGACCAGGCGCGGCTGCGGGTCGAGGCGGACCTGGAGCGTCGCCGCTCGCTGGGCACCACCTGCCGGGCGAGCTGGGCGCGGTACAAGGCGGTGTCCATCCGGGCCCGGGTGGTGGTCCGCCGGGAGGAGGACGTCGAGGCGGTGCGCCGGCGCATCCACGACCGGCTGCACCAGACGCTCAGCCCGCTGCCGGGCACGCTCAACCCGACCGGTTGGGCGTTCGGCGAGCCGTTGCGGGCGTCCAACGTGTACCGGCTGCTGGAGCACGCCGAGCCCGGGGTGCGCTACGTCGAGTCGGTGCGGTTCGTGGTGGACGAGGCACCGGAAGACCAGGTGCGGACCCTCGCCGCCGACGAGTACCAGCCACGCACCTGGTACGCCGGCAGCGGTGCGGTGCTGTTCCGGTCGACAAACGCGGGAGCCGGTTGGGAGCCGGCGGGACGGTTCGACGGGGAGACCGTGCAGCGGGTGGCACCCGCGCCCGCCCCGGTCCGCCCGGGCATCGTGGCCCGGCCCGGTTCGGTGGCGGTGGCCACCGTCCGCGCCGGTGGCGGTTCCCGGGTGCACCTGAGCACCGACCTGGGCGAGACCTGGTCGCTGCTGGCCGACCTGGAGTCACGGATCAGCGACCTGGCGTGGATCGACCGGGACGGCGCGGGATCGCTGCTGGTCGCCACCGACACCGGGCTGTACGAGGTGTCCCTGCTGCCCGGTGCGGTGCCGCTGCAGATCCTGGTCGAGCCGGCCGACGCCGATCGGGGCTTCTACGCGGTGCGGGCGTTCGTCTCCGAACGGGGCGCCCCGGGGGTCGCGGTGGCGGCCCAGGCCGGTTTCGGAGTGTACCTGTCCGGCAACGCCGGTCGGCCCGGCAGCTTCAGCCACGTCGGCCTGGCCAACGTCGACAACCGGGTGCTCACCGTGCAGTACGACGGCCCCGCCACCCTGCTGTGGAGCGGCGCCGGGGAGCCGGACCCGAAGAAACCCGGGCAGGGCTGCTTCCGCGCCCGGCTGTTCGAGTCCGACGTGAAGTGGCAGGCGGTGCAGGCGGGTTGGGTCGGCGGCACCTGCCGGGACCTCGCCTTCAGTGGCACTCTCGCGCTGGCCGCGACGCAGAGCGGTGGGGTGCTGCGCCTGGACACCCTCGCCGCGCAGCCGCAGTGGACGTCGGTGATGGTCAACTGCGGACTGCCGCTGCGCGACCGGTCCCGGTTCGTGCCGGTGGACGCGGTCGCCGCGACCAGCGGCGCCGAGCGGCTGGTGCTGGCCGGCGGCGAGCGCGGGGTGCACCGCAGCGCCGACGCGGTGGACTGGTCTGCCAGCGCCAACCAGGCCACCGCCGACGTGGTGACCGTCCCGGACACATGGCTGCTCTGCTCCGGCGAGCACGACATCGAGGTGGTGCGGCAGGATGCGTCGAGCGGGCATTGAGCGGCTGCTGCCCGCGGCCTACCAGCGGGCCTGCGTGCCGGGCAGCGTGCTGTGGGCGCTGCTGGACGTGATGGAGGCGTTGCACGCCCCGGACGAGACGGTGCTGGCCGACGTCGACGCGCTGTTCGCGCCGTACCAGGCGCCGGGCCCGATGGTGGCCTACCTGGCCCGGTGGGTGGCGATGGACCACGTCGTCGCCAGGCCCCGGCGGGACGCGCCGCTGCCGCTGCCGCTGAGCCGGCTGCGCGATCTGGTGGCCCACGGTGCGCAGTTGGCCGCCTGGCGGGGCACCCCGCACGGGCTGCGCACCGCCCTGGAGCTGGCCACCGGGGTCACCGGTTTCGTCCTCGACGAACCGGCCGAACGACCCTTCCACGTGGTCGTCCGGGTTCCGCCGGCCGCCGCCGACCAGGTGAGCCTGGTCAGCCGCATCGTCGAGGCGGAGAAACCCGCCGCGGTCACCGCCGAGATCACGGTCGGGGAATCCTCGCCGGACCGTGCGGTCGGGCGGGCCAGCGTTCCGTCGCCATCCGTCGTCCCCACCTCTCCCGTTCCCGCTCCCGAGGAGCCGTCATGACCACCGAATGGACCGTCGTCGCCGCCGCCGAACAGTTCACCCTGGACACCCGCAACGCCGGTGAGCTGACCTTCACCGTCTCCAACCCGGGGGTCGCGCCGGACACGGTGGTGTTCGACGTGGCGCCCGGCGAGGGCACGCAGCGGTCCTGGTTCACCGTCACCGAGCCGCAGCGGGTGGTCCCCGGGCAGGGCTCCGTGTCGTTCCTGGTCCGCCTGGCCGTGCCGCCGGGCACGCCGTCGCGGCGCTACGACATGACCGGGTTCGCGTACTCGGCGAACACCGCGCCGGAGGAGAGTTCCCGGGCCAGCGGGCGGGTCACCTACGAGGTGCGGGCCGTGGCGCCGCCGAAACGTACGCCCTGGCCGTGGATCGCCGCGGCGGCGGCCCTCGTGCTGGTGGTCTCGGCGGTGGTGGTGTTCCTGGTGGCCCGCGACGACGAACCACCGCCGGAGCTACGGGTGGTGACCATCGAGGCGGAGAGCCTGGTGGCCGGGGCGCAGGTCGAGTCACCGTCGAGTTCCGGTGCGACCGTGGCCGTCCAGCCGAACTGCTGCGAGGTGACGTGGTCGCAGGACGCACAGCTGTTCTTCCTCGGCCGCGCGGTCAACGACCGGCTCACCGTGACGGTGGAGCTGCCCGCCGAGGCGACCTGGCAGCTGTCCACCGTGCGGACCACCTCGTTCGACTATGCCAACACGGTGTTCCTGATCGACGGACGGCAGGTCGGTGACCCGTTCATCGGCTTCACCCCCAAGGTGCAGATCACCGACTGGGTCGACGTGGGCCGGGTGCGGCTCGGCTCCGGCCCGCACCGGATCACGCTGGTCGCGATCGGCAAGACGCAGAGCACCAACCGCTACTTCGCCGGCATCGACATGATCCGGTTCAGCGAGGTCCCGCCGGAGGACAAGCGGTGAGCGGTCAGCAGAAGGCCCTGCTCGCCACCCTCGGCGTGCTGCTGGTGGTGTTGTTCGCGGTGGCGCTCGGCGCGGGACGGGGCGACCGGGGCGACCCGGCGGCCCGGCACCCGTTGGTCGACCTGCTGGGCGGGGTCGGCGGCGGGCGCAGCGCGGTCGACCCGGCGGCGGTCGACGCGGACTGCGCCGAGGCGCCCGGTCGACTGGCGGTCACCGACCGCTGTGCGCTGCGGGTGGCCGACCCGGGTGGGCTGCGCACCCTGGTCCTGCGCAGTCCGGACGCGTTCACCGTGCGGGCCGTGGCCCCCGGCGACGCCGACGTGACCGTCACCGACGAGGTCACGCCGGCCGGCGACGGCACCGGCGCGGTGGCCCGGGTCGCCGTCGACCGGGCCACCACGGTGCTGGTGAGCTGCCCCGGCGGCTGCCTCGTCACGGTCACCCGGGACTGAGGCGGGGGGCCGGGATGGGTGCGTTGCGCAGGCCGTTCCTGCTGCTGGCGATGCTCGCCCTGGTGCTGGCGGTCGGTGTCGAGGTCGGTGCCGGGCTGCTGCTGGGCGGCGGCGATGCCGGCGCGGCGCTGGTCGGCAGCGCCGACGACCTCGGCGTCGAGGTCGGCGAGGTGAGCGGGGTCAGCGAACCGTCCGGTCGGGGCACCGGCCACCTGGCGCTGATCGACGCGGTGGCGCTCTGGACGACGGGGCTGTTCTGCCTGGGTCTGGTGCTGCCCGAGCGGATCCACGGCCGGGTGCAGGGCGTCGCCACGCTGATCTTCTCCATCATCCTGATCATCGTGGCCGTCGTGGCCCTGATCGTCGCCTTCGTCGAGCTGATGATCATGGTCTCGCTGTTCTCGGCGCCGCCGTTCGGCACGCTGGCCTACCTGGCGCTGTGGGGATTCTTTCCGGTCGGCGACGCCGCCGTGCTGCTCGGCCTGGTGCTGCTGCTCAAGCTGGCCTGGGCCGGGCTGCTGATCCTGGCCCAGCCGAAGTTCCTGCAGAACAAGGGTCTGGTGCTGCTGATCCTGACCAGCCTGCTCTGCACGGTGGTGCTGGAGTTCCTGCACCACCTGCTGCCGGTGATCCTGGTGAGCATCCTCGACGACCTCGGCGCGATCGTCTTCGCGGTCATCGCGATCATCTGGGCGCTGGTGCTGCTGATCGGCTCGATCCCGGCGATCGTCAAGGCGATTCGCGCCACCGCCGCCCTGCGCGCCGAATCGCGAACGGCGTGACCGTTCCCCCGTCATCCGCCGATCGCGAACCTGCCCTGCCGGACGGCCGTCCGGCAGGGCAGGAAGGCGACGGTCAGCTGAGCTCGGTCGTGGTCCAGCGCGCCGAGGCGTTGGTGACGGCCACGGTGTCACCGGTCAACGTGGTCAGCGCCTGCGCGTCCCGCCGGGCGCTCGTACCGACCCAGAGCTCGACGTCACCGGGCTCCACGACCCGGGTGAGCGTGCGGTCGGAGAAGGCCAGACGGGTCGTGGGCACCGTCAGCTCCACCGTGACCGACTGGCCCGGTTCCAGGTGGACCCGCCGGTATCCGAGCAGCTGCGCCACCGGCCGGGTGACCGACGCCACCAGGTCGCGGCCGTAGAGTTGGACCACCTCGTCGCCGGCGACCGCGCCGGTGTTCGTGACGCGCACCGCCACGGGCACTGCGCCGTCGGTCGGCACCGTGCCGGGCACCGTCAGATCGGCGTACTCGAAGGTGGTGTAGGACAGGCCGTGGCCGAACGGCGCCGCGGGGGTCGCCAGCAGGTTGGTCACCTCGTTACCGTCGCCCAGCGCGGGATGCAGGTACGAGTACGGCTGCGCCCCCGCCGAACGGGGCAGGCTGACCGGCAGCCGGCCCGACGGGTTGACCCGGCCGGAGAGCACCCCGGCGATCGCACCGGCGCCCTCCTCACCGGGGAAGAACGCCTGCACCACCGCGGCGCACCGCGCCAGTGCCCAGTCGACCGCGTACGGCCGGCCGGTGAGCAGCACCAGGACGACCGGGCGTCCCGTCGCCAGCACCGCCTCGACCAGTTCACGCTGGACTCCGGGCAACTCCAGGTCGTCCCGGTCGCAGCCCTCGCCCACCGTGCCGCGCCCGAAGAGCCCGGCGTGGTCGCCGACGACGAGGACCGCGACGTCCGAGGCGGTCGCCGCGGCCACCGCCTCGGCGAAGCCGGACCGGTCGTCGTCGTCCACGTCACAGCCCCGCGCCCAGGTGACGAGGTCGGTGCCGAACTCGACCCGCATCGCGTCGAGCATCGTCGGCACCTCGATGCCGGTCTCCACGTCGGGGTGCTGGACGAGCACGTGGTTGAGGAAGGAGTAACACCCGAAGAGCGCACCCTGCCGGTCGGCGTTCGGGCCGATGACCGCGACCCGCCGACCGGCCGGCAGCGGCAGCGCGTCCTGGTTGGCGAGCAGGACGATCGACTTCTCGGCGAGGCGGCGGGCGATCGCCCGGTGCTCGGGCGAGTCGAGGTCGACCGCCTGGGTCGGCTCGTCGGCGAAGGTGGCGTCGAGCAGCCCGAGTTCCGCCTTCTGGCGCAGCACCCGCAGCACCGCCCGGTCGACGAGCGCCTCGTCGAGCCGGCCCGCCCGCACCGTCTCCCGCAGGGTCAGGTAGGCGTCACCCGTCGGAAGCTCGATGTCGACGCCGGCGGTCAGCGCCTGCACGGCCGCCTCCGCGTGGTCGGCCGCGACGTGATGCAGCAGGTGGAGGAACGCCACGCCGAAGTAGTCGGCCACCACCGTGCCGTCGAAGCCCCAGCGGTCCCGCAGCACTCCGGTCAGCATGGTCGGGTCGGCGGCGACGGGTACGCCGTCGATCTCGGCGTAGGAGTGCATCACGGAGCGCGCGTTTCCGTCGAGGAGCGCCATCTCGAACGGGACGAGCAGCACGTCGGCGAGTTCGCGCGGGCCGGCGTGCACCGGGGCGAAGTTGCGCCCGGCGCGCGAGGCGGAGTATCCGGCGAAGTGCTTGAGGGCGGCGTGCACACCCTGTGACTGCAGCCCACGCACGTACGAGGTGCCGAGGGTGCCGACCAGGTAGGGGTCCTCGGCGATGCACTCGTCGACCCGTCCCCAGCGCGGATCCCGGATCACGTCGAGCACGGGGGCGAGACCCTGGTGGATGCCCAGAGCCCGCATCGACGCCCCGATCGCCGCAGCCATCTCGGTGACGAGTTCGGGATCGAAGGCGGCGCCCCAGGCCAGCGGGGTGGGGAAGGTGGCGGCCTTCCACGCCGACAGCCCGGTGAGACACTCCTCGTGGACGATCGCCGGGATGCCGAGCCGGGTGCCCGTCACCAGGTCCGACTGGAACTTCCACAGCCATGACGCGCGGGCGGCGGCGTCGACGGGGCGGGTGCCGTAGGCCCGGGTGAGATGGCCGAGCCCGTGCCGGGAGAAGTCCTCGAGCCGGCCGATGTCGCCGAACTCGCCCTGCAGCGGCGCGACCGCCTCGCCCTCCTCCTTCTCCCAGAAGCCGACCAGCTGCGCGATCTTCTCCTCGATCGTCATCCGGCCGAGCAGCTCACGCACCCGTGCCTCGCCGTCCGACCCGTCGGGCCGGTCGCCACCTGGGCCGGTATGGGCCGACGACGGCCCACCCACCACCCCGCTGACCTCAGTCATGCTGTTGCTACCCCTCTGTTGCTCATGCCGGCCCTCCGCTGCGCTTCGGGCCGTCATGAGGCACCGACGCGCTGAACCGATGATTCGCTCGCTCACGCTCGCTCATGCCGCTACCGCTCAGCCCTTGACCGCACCTTGGAGGCCACCGACGATCTGCTTCTCGGCGAACGTGAAGAAAATAAGCGCCGGCAGCATCGCCAGCGAGGTGAAGGCGAGGATTCCCGCCGTGTCGGAGGTGTACTGGCTGGAGAAATTCTGCACGCCCAGCGGCAGGGTGTGCAGGCTGGCGTCGCCGAGCACGAGCAGCGGCAGGAGGAAGGCGTTCCAACTCGTGACAAACGCGAGGATCCCGACGGTGACCATCGCCGGCCGCGACAGCGGCAGCAGGATGCGCCAGAGGAAGCCGAGCCGGCCGGTGCCGTCGATCGCGGCGGCGTCCTCCAACTCGCGGGGGATGGCGGTGAGGAACGGCCGCAGGATCACGATCGTCAGCGGCAGCGAGAAGGCGACCTGCGGCAGGATCACCGCGTAGTACGAGTTGATCAGGTTGAGGTCGCGCAGCATGAGGTAGAGCGGCAGGATCGCCGCACCGGCGGGAAACAGCAGGCCGAGCGTGAAGAAGGTGTAGAGCACCTCGCGCCCGCGGAAGGTGTACCGGGCGAGCACGAACGCGGCACAGACCCCGAGCGCCACGACGCCGAGCGTCGTGCCCAGGGACACCACCGCGCTGTTGAACACCTGCCGCCAGAAGTCGCTCTGCGTCAGCACCCGGGCGTAGTTGTCCCAGACCCACGGGTCGGGCAGCCCGGCCGGGTCCGCGACGATCTGCGGCGTGGTGCGGAACCCGCCGATGATCACGTAGACCACCGGGGTGATCGACACGGCCGCGACCGCGAGTGCCAGCGCGTAGGTGAGCGGGTTGCCCCACGACATCGGGCGGCGCTTGGCGGTTGGGGACGGAACGGCGTTCGCGGTCACGATCAGTTCGCCTTTCTGGTGATGGCGCCCTCGATGTCACGACGCAGCAGGAAGCGCTGGAACAGCACCGCCGCCACGAACGAGATGGCGAACAGGATGACCGCCACCGCATTTCCGTAACCCCAGAGCCGGGCGAAGAACCCGCTGTCCACCATGTACGTCGCCATGGTGGCCGAGGCACCGAGCGACCGCACCGCCGGCACCGAGGTCACCCAGATCACGTCGAAGACCTGTAGCGAACCGATCATGGACAGGAACATCCAGATCCGGATCGTCGGGCCGAGCAACGGCAGGGTCACGTGGCGCTGGGTCTGCCACCAGCTGGCGCCGTCGATCGCGGCGGCCTCGTTCAACTCCTGCGGCACGTTCGACAGGCCGGCGAGCAACAGGATGATGGCGAAGCCGACGTACTTCCAGGTGAGGATGAACAGCAGCGTCCAGATCACGAGGTCGAGGTCGGCGAGCCACGCCTGCACCAGGCCGCCCATGCCCAGCGACTGCATGAACGCGTTGACCGTGCCGGCGTCGGACAGCAGCAGCTTCCACATGATGCCGACGGTGACCTCGGCGAGCACGTAGGGCACGAACGCCAGCAGGCGGAACACGGTGCGCCCGCGGAAGTTGCGGTTGAGCAGCAGGGCCACGCCCAGGGCGATCGGGCCCTGGATCAGCAGCGACCCGAACACGATGATCCCGTTGTTGCGCAGCGCGTCGATGAAGATCGGGTCCTGGAAGGCCAGGACGTAGTTGTCGAAGCCGACAAAGTCGGTGGGCGGTCCGACGCCGCGCCAGCGGAAGAGGCTGTAGTAGAAGGCGAAGCCCATCGGCACCAGCACGAACATCACGTAGACGATCACGGCTGGCGTCGTGAGGCCGATGATCTCGTACCACTTACGGCGGGTCTCGGCGGCCCGGGAGGACGGACGCCGGGCGGGCCGGGGCCCGCCGGCGGCGCGGATGCGCCGCCGGCGAGGTCCATGGTTGGGTTGGTGGAGGTCACTTGCGCGCGGCCGCCTTCATAGCCTCGACGACCTGCTCGGGCGTGCCGCTGCCGGCGAAGATGGCGACGATCGCGTCGTTCATCGCGGTGCCGACGGTGCTGCCGAAGGCCGTGTCCAGCCAGAGCTGCACGTAGGTCGCGCTGGTGGTGGCCTCCAGGATGGACCGCAGCGCGGGATCCTTGACGCCTTCCTCGGCACCCTTGGCGACCGGCAGGCCGGTGCCGGTCTCGGCGTAACCCAGCTGCACCTCGGGGCTGACGAGGTACTTGAGGAACTCGACGCACTCGGCCGGGGCGTTCTTGGCGCAGGCGAAACCGTCGCCACCGCCGAGGGCCGCCTTCGGGTCACCCGCGGAACCGGCGATCGCCGGCACGGGGAACCAGCCGATGAACTTGTTCAGCGCCTCCTGGTCCGTGGTTACGGTGTCCAGGCTGCCCCTGTTCCAGTCGCCCATCAGCTCCATCGCGGCCTTGCCGTTGGCCAGCAGGCCGTTGGCGCTGGTCGGGTCGTTCTGGCCCGGCGTGGCGATGAAGTTGTCCTGGAACGGCTCGGTGTCGATGAAGGCCTTCAGGTCCTGGCCGGCCTTCACGAAGCACTGGTCGTCGAAGACGTTCTCCAGGGACGCCTTGCGCAGCGTCTCGACCGAGCAGGCGCGCAGCGCGAAGTTGTACCACCAGTGCGCGGCCGGCCACTTGTCACCGGCGCCGACGGCGATCGGCACGACGTTGATCGCCTTGAGCTTGGTGACCGCGTCGTTGAGCTCGTCGAACGTGGTCGGCGGCGCGGCGATGCCCGCCTGCTGGAACAGGTCCTTGTTGTACCAGATGCCCTCGATGCCCATCCGGTACGGCAGGCCGTACTGCTTGCCGTCGACCTGCCAGATCTCGACCGCGCTGCCGATGTTGGCAACCTCGTCCTTGACCTGGTCGGTGATGTCCTTGAGGTAGTCGGCCTCGACCTGCTCGCGGATCTCACCACCACCCCATGCCTGGAAGATGTCCGGCGGGTCGTTGCTCAGCAGCGCGGCGGGGAGCCGGGTCCGCTGGAGTTGGTTGGTCTCGATGCCCTCCATCTCGATCGTGACCGTGGGGTGCAGCGCATTGAAGTCCTTGGCGACCTTCTCCCAGTAGGTCTTGCCCGGGCCGTCCTGGGAGGCGTTGTTCCACCAGGTCAGGGTTACCGGGTTCTTGTACAGCTCACTCTCGGGAGGCGCTTCGGATTCGCCGCCGCCGGTGCAGCCGGCGGCAAGCAGTGCGGTGGTAATGGACAGCGCTAGGAAAGTGCTGGTACGGCGCTTTATAGCCATCGGTGTCTCCTCGACCAATCAGTCGGGTGCTCGGCCTGACGGCGAGTTTTACAGCCCCGTAACTCGGTGTCAATCGGTGTCGATAACGTTTTCGACTCGCCTGTAACACGGCCAGGAAGGCCCTCTATCATCGTCGGCGTGGTGTTCCCGCAGCGTGTCAAGATGTCGGACGTGGCCCGTACGGCCGGCGTCTCCGTGGCAACCGTATCCAAGGTTGTGAATGGCCGTTACGGCGTGGCTCAGGCGACCGTTGAGCGCGTCCAACAGGTCATCCGTCAGCTCGGCTACGAGGCCAGTCTGGGAGCACAGAGCCTGCGCAGTCACCGCACCAACGTACTGGGCATCCTGGTCGCCGAATTCGAGCCGTTCTCGACCGAGCTGCTCAAGGGCGCGTCCACGCAGGTCGCCGGCACCGGCTACCAGCTGCTGGCCTACTCCGGCGGCGACGGCGCCGGCACCGCCGTCGGCTGGGAACGGCGATCCCTGGCCCGCCTGTCCGGCACGCTCATCGACGGCGCCGTGATCGTCACGCCAACGGTGGTGGAGACCAAGCAGGGCTTCCACGTCGTGGCCGTCGACCCGCACACCGGTCCCTCGGGCCTGCCCACCGTCGACTCCGACAACTTCGCCGGTGCCGTGCTCGCGACCAACTACCTGCTGTCGCTCGGCCACCGACGCATCGGGCACATCAGCGGGCGTCCCGACCTCGAGTCGTCGCGCCTGCGCGAGGCGGGCTTCCGTCAGGCCATGGCCGACGCCGGCGTGCCGGTGGACGAGCGGCTCGTACGCGTCGGCGGGTTCCGGATCGAGAGCGCCGCCGGCACGGCCGCCGAGTTGCTCGCGCTCCCCGACCGGCCGACCGCGGTCTTCGCCGGAAACGACCTCTCCGCGATCTCCACCGTCGATGTCGCCCGGAGCATGGGCCTGTCGGTGCCCGACGACCTGTCCGTCATCGGCTTCGACAACGTTCCGGAGTCGGCGCTGGTCAACCCGCCGCTGACGACGATCATGCAACCGATACAACGGATGGGCGCCGAGGCGCTGCGCCTGCTCGTCGACCTGATCGCCGGCGTCGAACGCGACACCCACATCCGGCTGCCCACCGAGTTGGTCGTCCGCGCGTCCTGCCGACCTCTCGACCCGTCCGAGGCTGCCCCGATCAGCGCTGCCCCGGTCGGCGCCATCACGGTCACCCCGAGCGTGCGGTCAGGCTCCGCCCAGCAGGGCGGCGGCGGTGTCGCGGTCGAGCGCGCCGTCGGCGACCACGACCTGGTAGCGACCGTGCCGGCTGCGGCCGGCCGGGACGGTCGCGGGCTCGGCGAAGGCGAAGGCAACGCAGACCCCCGGGTACATGGTGGTCCGCACGAACCACCGGTCGCCGCGACTCAGGCCGGCGAAGACCAGGGTGTACGCCCCACCCTCGGGCGCCCGCCCGCGTAGCGCGACCCACGGCTTGTCGCACCCGTTGACCGCCTCCTCGCCGGCCAGCGCCGCGGTGAACACCTCGGGCGGCTGCGCCGCCGCCGCCCGCCAGAAGAACCCGCCGTAGCCGGCACCACCGGGACGGCCGTTGGTGGCCGGGCTGCCGAGTGTGACGTCCCGGCCGGCGGGTGCGGTGAGGGTGCTGTCGACGTCGAGCCGCCAGGCGTCGGGGTGACCGGGCACCGCCGAGGCGGTGAGGCTGCGCCGCTCGGTGAGCAGGACCCCACCGGCCGGGTCGCACCAGTGCAGCCGGTGGTCGACCCGGTGGGCCGCCCGGTGTTCCCAACCGGCGTGCCTGATCCGGCCGTGGTCGGCACGCCAGGTGTACCCGACGTCGCGGACGTAGGTCCGTCCGCCCCAGAGGTTGGTGCCGTTGACGTCCTGCACCGCCAGGGAGGCCCCGAGGTGCCAGACGTGGTCGGCGGGGAGCGCGTCGGTGACCGTGGTGCCGGCCAGGGTCCGCACCGGGTGCAGGTACGGCCGGGGTCCGTGCCTCGCGTCGAGGTCGGGAGCGAGCACGTACCGCGCGACCGGCGTGCCGCCGACCAGTAGCCGCGGGTCGTCGGCGGCGGTCACGACAGCTCCGGCCGGGCGACCGGCCGGCGGCGGGCGACGGCGTGCACGGCGGCCAGCAGGTACCCCACGAGGATCGGCACCGCGACCGGGGTGACCAGCACGCCGAGCACGGCCGCGACCACGGCGGTGCCGGCCAGGGCGGCCCAGCGGGTGGGCTGGTCGAGGCAGGCGCGGGCGGCCCGGACGGCCGCCGACCACCATCCGGTGCCGCCGGCACGGCCCACCTCGACCACGATCGCGGCGGCGTACCCGAGCAGTGCCGCCGCCACGACGGTGGTGAGGCTCAGCGCCACCGCACCGCCCGGCACGCGACCGGTGGCCAACGCGGCCAGGTCGGCGGCGAGCAGGCCGGCGGCGGCGAGCCCGACCAGCGCCGCCGGCAGCCCCGGCAGCAGGCCGTGGCCGAAGCGGGACAGCGTCCGCCGAGCCGTCGGCCAACTGCCCGTGTCGAACCGGTCGTGCACGGCCGCGCTCGCCGTGCCGACCGCGGTGCCGGCGGTGAGCAGCGGCACCGCGGCGAGCACGGTCAGGATGCCCAGCAGCGCCAGGTCCGCACCGTCGCGGACGGTGTCGCGCCAGTCGCGACGCTGCTCAGCCCTTGATTCCACTGGTGTTGATCCCCTCGACGAGCAGCCGTTGGAAGGCGACGAAGAACAGGAACACCGGCAACAGGGACAGCACCGACATGGCGAACATCGGCCCGACCGCGCTCTGGCTGGTCGAGTCGATGAACAGGGTCAGCGCCACCGGGACGGTGTAGTCGCTCAGGCTGGACAGGAAGACCAGTTGCCGGAAGAAGTCGTTCCAGGTCCAGATGAACGAGAAGATCGCGGTGGTGACCAGGGCGGGCCGGCTCAGCGGCAGGATGACGTGCCGGAAGATGCCGAACGCGTTGGCGCCGTCGATCCGCGCCGCCTCGTCCAGCTCGCGGGGGATGCCCCGGATGAACTGCACCATGAGGAAGACGAAGAACGCCTCCGTGGCGAGGAACTGCGGGATCAGCAGCGGCAGGTACGGCCAGTCACCGCCGACCAGGCCGAGGCTGCGGAACAGGATGTACTGCGGGACGATCAGCACGTGACCGGGCAGCAGCAGGGTGCCGATCATGACGGCGAACCAGACGCCGCGCAGCCGGAACCGCAACCGGGCGAAGGCGTACGCGGCCAGCAGGCAGCTCACCGCGTTGCCGATCACGGTGAGCAGGCTGACCATCGCGCTGTTGAGGAAGAACCGGCCGAAGCTGACGTCGAAGTTGCGCCACCCGTCGGTGTAGTTGCCCGGGGTGAACCGTTCCGGCAGCAGGCCGATGTTGTTGACGATCTCCTGCGGTGACTTGAACGAGGTGCCGATCATCCAGATCAGCGGGTAGAGCACGACCGCGACGATGGCCAGCAGTACGACCAGTCGCAGCCAGGAGCGGCTGCGTGGGCGCTGCGGGCGGGCCGCCACGGGCCGGGCGACGGTGCTGGCCACCATCAGCGGTCCTCCCCGTCGGAGTAGTGCACCCAGAACCGGCCGGTGCCGAAGAAGACGGCCGTGATGACCGCGATGGCGACCAGGAACACCCAGGCCATCGCGGAGGCGTAGCCCATCTCCAGGTCGGTGAAGCCGGCGATGTAGAGGTTGAGCGTGTACATCAGCGTCGAGTCGACGGGCCCGCCGGTGCCGTTGCTGAGCACGAACGCGGCGGTGAAGCCCTGGAAACCGTTGATGGTCTCCAGCACCAGGTTGAAGAAGATCACCGGGGAGAGCATCGGCAGCGTCACGTTGACGAACTGCCGGAACCGGCCGGCCCCGTCGACCGAGGCGGCCTCGTACAGCTCGGTGGGCACCTGCTTGAGCCCGGCCAGGAAGATCACCATCGGTGCGCCGAACTGCCAGATGGCCAGCACCATCAGCGTCTCCAGCGCCCAGTCCGGGTCGTTGACCCAGGGTCTGCCCTGGATGCCGAACACGGCGAGGAACGAGTTGAACGCCCCCTCGCGGTTGAACATGTTCACCCAGACGATGGCCAGCGCCACACTGCCGCCGAGCAGTGACGGCAGGTAGAACAGGCCGCGGAACAGCCCGACACCGCGCCAGGCCCGGTTGAGCAGCAGGGCCACCCCGAGCGCCGCGGCCAGTTTCAGCGGCACGGCGATCAGGGCGAAGCTGAGGGTGACCCGCACCGAGTGCCACCACGACGGGTCGCTGGTGAACATCCGCTCGTAGTTGGCCAGGCCGACCCACTCCACCTCGGAGAACGGGGTGAGGATGTCGTAGTTGGTGAAGCTGAGGTAGAGCGACAACAGCATGGGTAGCGCCGTGACGCCCATCAGACCGATGAGCCAGGGCGACAGGAAGACGTAGCCGGCCAGACCTTCCCCGTGCCGGATCCGTCCGGTCCCGCGCCGGGTGGCGTCGGGCCGGACGGATCCGGTGTCGCGGCGAGTCGGGTCGGGCGCCGTGGTCAGGGCCACGAACTGCTCCTCTCCGGGTGCTGCGGCGGGTCAGGAGGCGATTGCCGCCTTGCAGGCCGCGACGAACTGGGCGGCGGCCTCGGCGGGTGTGGCCCGCCCGTACTGGGCGTTCTCGCCGGCCTTGGTCAGCTCGGCACGGACCTTGCTGTGCCCCTTGATCGGCACCTGGGGTGACTCGCCGAACGTCTCGGCCAGCTCGGTCTCGACCGCGATCGACTGCTTCATCGCCTCGTCGGTGGTGTCGTCGCTGACCACCCGGCGCAGGTCCAGGTTGGACGGCAGGCCCCGGTCGGTGCCGAGCAGCTTTACCGCCTCCGGGTCGTTGGCCAAGAAGTTGATCACGTCGACCGCGGCGTCGGCGTTCTTGCTGCCCCGGAAGACCGACCAGTACATGGAGGCGCGGGCCCACTGGCCACTGGGGTCACCCGGATAGGCGATGACACCCAGCTCGTCGGCGGTGTTCTTCTTCAGCTCCGGCATCTGGTTGACCCAGACCCAGGAGGTCGCCGACTTGCCGGTCACCACGAGCTGCTTGGTGATGTCGGTGGCGTTGCCCTCGTGGATGACGTCGGGGGTCGGCGTGGCGCCCCGGTCCCGGGCGCCCTTCCACAGCTCGAACCACCTGGTCACGTCCTCGGCGGTGAAGCCGAGCTCACTGCCGGTGTAGAGATCCTTGCCCTGCTGGCGCAGCCAGACCCAGAACGCCTTGTAGTCGGCGCTGGGATCCTGCGTACCGGGGACCCCGGTCTTCTTGCTGACCTGCTCGGCCCAGGCGATGTGCTCCTCCCAGCTCATCCCGGTGGTCGGCTCGGGCAGCCCGTTCTTGTCCAGCAGGGTCTTGTTGTAGACCAGCCCCTGGGTGTTCTCACCGGCGGCCAGGCCGGCGAGCTTGCCGTCGACCACGCCGTACTGGAGCAGGCTGGGCGGGAACTTCGTGGTGTCCAGGTCGCCGGCGTCCTGGTACGGCTTCAGGTCCAGGGTGGTGTTGCGGGCCGCGTACTCGGCGAGGAAGTTGTCGTCGATCTGGAAGAGGTCCGGCGGGTTGCCGCCGGCCGTGAGGGTGGCCAACTTGTCGAAGTAGCCCTGGTTGGCCTGCCAGGTCTTCTCGAAGGTGACGTCGGGGTTCTTCTGGGTGTAGAGGTCCAGCGCCTGCTCGGTGAGCTGGGCCCGGGCCTCACCGCCCCACCAGAAGATGGAAATCTTGGTCTTGCCGTCCGAGGCGGCGTCATCGCCGCAGGCCGCGGCGGCGCCGACCAACGGCAGGGCCACGACCGCGGCGAGCAGGCCGCGCAGCAGTCGGCGGCGCAGCAGCGGGGTACGGTAGGTGCGCCCGTCGGGCGCGCTGGCGGTGGGGTGCGTTGCGGGGTGCATGTGCGCTCACTCCTTGGCGTTAGGAGGCGACGACGTCACCGGCGGCCACGATCGGGCCGCCCGGGTCCGCACGGCGATGCGGACCCGGGCCTGCGGCAGCGGCACCGGGACGTTCCCGGCCGGCATAGGGGCCCGGCGCGGTGGAGTCGCGGATGACCAACTCGGTCTGGAGCATTACCTGTGCGGTGGTACGACGGGCGCCGACAGCCACGGCGGCACCGCTGCCACGCCCGGTGCGCGGAAGCGCGGTGTCCTGTTGCAGCAACATGTCGACGGCCGTCCGGCCGGCGGCCGCGGTCGGCGTGGCCACCGTCGTCAGCTTGGGGCGGGTGAGCCGGCTCAGGGAGATGTCGTCGACACCGACGACACTGACCTCCTGCGGCACCCTGACCCCGAGTGCGTCGAGCCCTTCGAGGAGGCCGATCGCCATCAGGTCGTTGTAGGCGAGCACGGCGGTGACACCGGCCCGGCGGACGTGTTCCGCCTGGCCGAGACCGCCGGTCTCGGTGGGCGGATTCGGGCCGAGCACGGTCAGGTCGGCGCCGGCGGCCTGGGCGGCGGCGCTGGCGGCCCGCCGCAGCTCCCGGCTGGTCCAGGAGCCGCGGGGGCCACCGAGTAGCGCGATCTCGCGATGGCCCAGCCCGGCGAGGTGCTCGATGGCGGAACGCGCGCCCTGCCCCACGTCCATCAGGACGCACGGCAGGCCGGCCAACTGGCGATTGACCACCACCAGCGGCACCTCCCGGCTGAGCTGCTCGATCAGGCTGTTGCTCATCCGGGGACTGCACAACAGCACCCCGTCGACCTGCTTGGCCAGGGCGTGGACCAGTTCCTCCTCCGCGGCGGCGTCCTCGTCGGTGTCGGCGACGAAGACGTGGTAGTCGCGGTGGCGGGCCTGGCTCTCCGCCGCCTTGATCAGGGGCGGGAAGAAGGGGTTGGCGATGTCGGCGATGATCAGCCCGATGTTGTGGGTGCGACCGGTGATGAGTGCGCGGGCGGCCCGGTTGGGCCGGTAGCCCAGATCCTCGGCGCACGCCAGCACCCGTACCCGGGTCTCCGGGTTGACCAGGTGGGGCGCGGAGAAGGTGCGGGAAACGGTGGAGATGTGCACGCCGGAGGCCCGCGCGACGTCCCGGATGGTGACCGGCATTCAGGCCTCCCTCATGGATGTGTCGGCGGTCACGGGTGCCGCCAATTAATGCAAACGGTTGCTCCAGTGTCAACGGTGGATGGTTACAGATGTGTTGCGGCACCACTCTCATGGGGCGTCCTAATAACCCCATAGCGGTTCAAAAACCGCCGTTTCTCGGCCTCGCGTTGACGTCGTCGGATCGACCGTGGTTACTTCATTGCAAAGGTTTGCACGAAGATCGAGGAGGGTCGGTCTGTGTCACCGCAACCCGGCAGGCGCATCCGGTACGCCGTGGTCGGCACCGGCGCGCGCGCCGAGATGTTCGTCCGGGCGCTGGTCCGCGGCCACCCGGACACCGCCGAACTGGTCGCGTTCGCCGACGTCAACCAGGCCCGGATGGACGCCCACAACCGGTGGCTCGGCGAGTTGGGCCACCCGCCCGTGCCGACGTACCACGCCGCCGACTTCACCGCGATGCTGGCCAAGGAGCGGGTCGACGTCGTGCTGGTGACCTCGGTGGACGTCACCCATGACCAGTACGTGGTGGCCGCCCTGGAGGCCGGCTGCGACGTGGTGACCGAGAAGCCGATGACCACCGACGCGCCGCGATGCCAGCGCATCCTCGACGCGGTACGGCGTACCGGCCGGCGGGTCACGGTGGCGTTCAACTACCGCTACAACCCGCTGCACGAGCAGCTGCGCCGGCTGCTCGCCCAGGGCGCGGTCGGCGAGATCGGCTCGGTGCACTTCGAGTGGCTGCTCGACGTGCGGCACGGCGCCGACTACTTCCGCCGCTGGCACCGCGACAAGGCCAGCTCCGGCGGCCTGATGGTGCACAAGGCCAGCCACCACTTCGACCTGGTCAACTGGTGGCTGGACGCGACACCCGTGCGGGTGTACGCCGCCGGTCGGCTGTTCTTCTACGGCGAGGCCGGCCGCCGGCACGGCTACGCCCGCGACTACGAGCGCGCCCACGGCTGCCCCGCCGCCGCCGACGACCCGTTCGCGCTGCGGCTGGCCGAGCACCCCCGGTTGCGTGAGCTGTACCTCGACGCCGAGGACGAGGACGGCTACCACCGTGACCGCAACGTCTTCGCGCCCGGCGTGAGCATCGAGGACGACATGTCGGTGCTGGCCACCTACTCCACCGGCGCGACCATGACCTACCACCTCACCGCGTACGCGCCCTGGGAGGGTTACCGGGTGATGGTCAACGGCAGCCGGGGCCGGCTGGAGCTGGAGGTCACCGAGAGCGAGTTCGTCAGCCCGGCCGCGGCCGGTGCGCTCAAGGGCGCCGCCCTGCACGGAGCGGAGGCCGCGGCCGAGGGTGGCGGCGCCACGCTGACCCTGCGCCCCTTCTGGACGCCGCCGCGCCGCATCGAGGTCGACGGGTACACCCGGCACGGCCACGGCGGGGCGGACGCCCGGATGACCGCGGTGCTCCTCGGCGCCGTGCCAGATCCGCTACACCGGGCGGCGAGCGCCCGCGACGGCGCGCTGGCCCTGCTCACCGGGCTGGCCGCCAACCGATCCTTCGACACCGGCGCCCCCGTGCGGGTCGCCGACCTGCTCACCCTCGACTGACCTCGACCACAGGAGCCGCACGCCGTGCCCACCTCGACCCGACCCGATCTGCTCCTCCCCGCCGACCCGGGCCAACGCGCGCTGGCCCGGGAGCTGTACGCGCTGGTGGCGCGGTTGCCCATCATCTCCCCGCACGGGCATGTCGACCCGGCGCTGTTGGCCGAGGACCGACCGTTTCCCGACCCGTCCCAGCTGCTCATCGTGCCCGACCACTACGTCACCCGGATGCTGTTCAGTCAGGGTGTGCTCCCGGCCGAGCTGGGGGTGCCCACCCGGGACGGCACGCCGGTGCAGACCGACGGGCGACGGATCTGGCGGCGTTTCGCCGAGCACTGGCACCTGTTCCGGGGCACCCCGTCGCGGTTGTGGCTGGAGCAGACCCTCACCGAGGTCTTCGGCGTGCACACCCGGCTCACCCCGGGCACCGCCGACGAGGTGTACGACGCCCTCGCGGCCAGGCTCGCCGAGCCCGACTTCCGGCCCCGGGCGCTGTTCGAACGGTTCAACATCGAGGTGCTGGCGACCACCGAGTCGCCCCTGGACGATCTGGGCCGGCACGCGAAGCTCGCCGCCGACGGCTGGGGCGGTCCCGGCGGGCGGGTGGTCACCACGTTCCGTCCGGACAATGTGGTGGATCTCGACTTCGAGGGCTGGTCGGCCAATGTCGACCGGCTCGGCGAGATCGCCGGGGAGGACACCGGCGGGTACGCCGGTTACCTGGCCGCCCTGCGCTGGCGCCGGGCCGCGTTCATCGCCGCCGGGGCCACCTCCTCCGACCACGGCCACCCCACGGCCCGCACCCTCGACCTCGGCGCCGACGCCGCCACACTCTTCGACCGGGCCCGGCGGGGCGCGGCGCAGCCGGGCGACGCGGAGGCGTTCCGGGCGCACATGCTGCTGGAGTTCGCCCGGATGTCGCTCGACGACGGCCTGGTCATGCAGCTGCACCCCGGCGCGGTCCGCAACCACAACCGGTGGCTGCACGCGCGGCACGGCCGCGACATCGGCGGCGACGTCCCCCAGGTCACCGAGTACGTGCACGCGCTGGCCCCGCTGCTGGACGCGTACGGCAACGACCCCCGGCTGCGGGTGGTGCTCTACACCCTCGACGAGGACACCTTCACCCGGGAGCTGGCGCCGTTGGCGGGCGGATACGCCGCGCTGCTGCTCGGCGCGCCCTGGTGGTTCCTGGACTCCCCCGAGGTGCTGCGCCGGTTCCGCGAGGCGGTCACCGAGACCGCCGGGTTCTACAACACCGCCGGGTTCGTCGACGACACCCGGGCGTTCTGCTCCATCCCGGTCCGCCACGACGTGGCGCGCCGCGTCGACGCCGGCTTCCTGGCCCGGCTGGTCGCCGAGCACCGGCTGCCGATGGACGAGGCCGCCGAGACCATCGTCGACCTGGCGTACCGGCTGCCGAAGCGGGTCTTCAAGTTCGGGGAGACGCGGTGAGCGCGAGGAGCGCAGCGCAGCGGAGCCCCGCAGTCGCGAACGGAAGGCAACAATGACCACCATCACCGACGTCAGCGTGCACGACGTGCGATTCCCCACCGCCGCCAGCGGCGACGGCTCCGACGCGATCAACCGCGGCGACTACTCGGCCACCTATGTGGAGCTGAGCACCGACGACGGGCCGACCGGCGCCGGGTTCACCTTCACCAACGGCCGCGGCAACGAGATCACCTGCGCGGCGGTGCGCGCCCTGCGACACCACGTGGCGGGTCGTACGGTCGAGGAGATCGCCGCCGAGCCGGTGGCGTTCTGGCGTTCGCTCGTCGCCGACGTGCAGCTGCGCTGGCTGGGCCCGGAGAAGGGGGTCATCCACATGGCCACCGGCGCGCTTGTCAACGCGGTGTGGGACCTGCGGGCCAAGCTCGCCGGCAAGCCGATGTGGCGCTACCTGGCCGAGCTGCCCACCGACCAGCTGGTGGCCAACGTCGACTTCCGGCACATCACCGACGCGCTCACCGCCGACGAGGCCGCCGCCATCCTCGACAGGGGATCGACCGGATGGGACGACAGACTCGCGGTGCTGGAGCGAAGCGGGTTTCCGTCCTACACCACGTCGGTGGGATGGCTCGGCTATCCCGACGACAAGGTGCGGACGCTGACCCGCGCCGCGTACGCCCAGGGGTGGCGGGCGGTGAAGATGAAGGTCGGCGGCCCGCCCGCCGACGACCTGCGCCGGGCCCGGATCATCCGGTCGGAGATCGGCCCGGACGCACTGCTGATGATGGACGCCAACCAGGTGTGGGACGTCGACGAGGCGATCACCAACATGACGGCGCTGGCCGAGGTCGACCCGTACTGGATCGAGGAGCCGACGCACGCCGACGACATCCTCGGCCACGCCCGGATCGCCCGCGCGCTGGGCGAGCTGACCGGCGGGCGGTGCCGGGTCGCCACCGGCGAGGTGGCCGCCAACAAGGTCATTTTCAAGCAGCTGTTGCAGGCCGAGGCGATCGGCGTGATGCAGATCGACGCCTGCCGGGTCGGCGGGGTCGACGAGGTCCTCGCCGAGATCCTGCTGGCCGCGAAGTTCGGGGTGCCGATCTGCCCGCACGCCGGCGGCGTCGGCCTCTGCGAGTACGTGCAGCACCTGGCGATCTTCGACTACCTGCGGGTGGGCACCAGCCTGGAGGGACGGATGGTGGAGTACGTCGACCACCTGCACGAGCACTTCGTGGACCCGGTACGCACCCGCGACGGGCGGTACCTGCTGCCGACGGCACCGGGCTACAGCGCCACCATGCACCCGGAGTCGATCGCCGCCTTCCGCTTCCCGGACGGCCCGGCGTGGCGGTGACGGTGGGCGCGTCCCGGCTCGACCTGGGCGCGGTGCGCCGGTTGCCCGCCGAGGCCCGTCCGCTTATCCGCCCGGGCACTGTGCCGGCCGGTGTGGTGCACCTCGGGCTCGGCGCCTTCCACCGCGCCCACCAGGCGGTCTACACCGAGCAGGCGGTCGGGCTGGCCGGCGGCGACTGGGGCATCATCGGGGTCGCCCCGCGCAACGCCGAGCTGGTGCGGACCCTGACCGCGCAGGACAACCTGTACAGCGTCAGCACGCTCTGGCCTGCCGACCGGCGGACCCGGGTGATCGGGGCACTGGCCGGGGTGCGGCTGGCCGCCGCCGATCCGCAGGCGGTGGTGGCGCTGCTGGCCGACCCGGCGATCCGGGTCGTCACCCTGACCGTCACCGAGAAGGCCTACCAGCTCGATCCGGCCGCCGGCACGCTGCGCCCCGATTCGGAGCTGGTCGCCGACCTGACCACCGACCGGCCGCCGGCCACCGTGCCGGGGCTGCTGGTGCGCGGCCTGTTGGCCCGAGCCGCCGCCGACGCCGGGCCGATCGCCCTGGTCAGCTGCGACAACCTGCCCGCCAACGGCCGGCGGCTGCGGGGCCTGGTCACCCAGTCCCTGTCGTACGCGGGCGCGCCGCAGCCAGCGGTCGACTGGGTCGCCACGCAGGTCGGCTTCCCCGGCACCATGGTGGACCGGATCGTCCCGGCCAGTACCCCGGAGACCCTGGCGGCGGCCCACCAGGCACTCGGCGTCACGGATCTGGCGGCGGTGGCGGCCGAGCCGTACAGCCAGTGGGTCATCGAGGACGACTTCCCCGCCGGACGGCCCGCCTGGGATCGGGCCGGGGCGGTGCTCTGCGCGGACGCGGGTCCGTGGGAGCGGCTGAAGTTACGCGCCCTCAACGGCGTGCACTCGGCCGCCGCGTACCTCGGCGCCCTGGCCGGCTGCGAGACCATCGCGGCGGCGCTCGCGCTGCCGCACCTGGGCACCGTGCTGCGCCGGCTGATCGCCGAGGACGTGGCGGCCAGCTTCGCCCCACCCGACGGCGTCGACGTGATCGGCTACGGCGAGCAGGTGCTGGAACGCTTCGGCAACCCGGCGATCCGCCACCGGACCTTACAGGTGGCGATGGACGGATCACAGAAGCTGCCGCAACGGATCCTGCACACCGTCGCCGACCTGCGCGCCGCGGGCCGCCCGGCCCGGTGGGCCGCGCTGGTCGTCGCCGCCTGGATCCGGTTCGCCCAGGGCGCCGCCGACGACGGCCGGTCGCTGCCGCTGGACGATCCCCTGGCCGGGCGGATCAGCGCGGCGCTGGCCGCCGCGCCGCGAACCCCGGCCGGGGCCGTCGACGCGGTGCTCGCCCTCGACGAGATCGTCCCGCCGGAGGTGGCCGCCGACGCCCAGGTCCGCGCCGACATGATCGCCTGGCTCACCGACCTGCACCGCCACGGCGTGACAGCCACCCTGGCCGGTGCGACGTGACCGTCCCGCGGGTGGCGCTGGTCGGCGCGAACGGGCACGGACGCTGGCATCGGCGGGTGCTCGGCCCGCTGCACGGCGCCGGTCGGGTGCGGCTGGTCGCGCTGGTCGACACCCGGCCGATCGAGCCGGAGCCGGCGGCACCGGTGCCGGCCGGCGTGCCGGTGTTCACCGATCACCGGATGATGCTCGCCGAGGTCGCGCCGGACGTGGTGGTGATCTGCACCCCACCGCACACCCACCTGCCGATCGCCCGGGACGCGGTGGCCGCCGGCGCCGACGTGCTGCTGGAGAAGCCACCGGTGCTCTGCACCGCCGAGCACGAGGAACTGGCCGCGGCGCTGGCCGCCACCGGCCGGGTGGCACAGGTCGGCTTCCAGGCGCTCGGCTCGGTCGCGCTGACCACGCTGACCGACGCGGTGCGGGCGGGCCGGCTGGGCACGGTCACCGGTATCGCCACGGTCGCCGCGTGGCAGCGACCGGACGCCTACTACGCCCGCGCGCCCTGGGCCGGGCGGCGCCAGGTCGACGGTCGACCGGTGCTCGACGGCGCGCTGGCCAACCCCCTCGCTCATGCGGTCATGCAGTGCCTGGCGGTCGCCGAGGCCGTCGGCGACGGCCCGGTGCGGCCGGCGACGGTCGAGGTGGAGCGGTACCGCGTGCGGCCGATCGAGGTCGACGACACCGCCGTGCTGCGGGTACGGACATCCGACGGCCCACCGATCGTGGCCGCGGTGACCCTCGCCGGGGAGGACTTCGTCCCCGGCGAGGTGATCGTCACCGGCAGCGCCGGGCGGGCCGTGTTGGAGTACCCGACCGACCGGCTGTTGCTGCCCGGCCAGGCGACTGCCCGCGAGGTGCCCGGCCGGTGCGGGCTGCTGGAGAACCTGCTCGCCCACCGCGCCGATCCACGCCTGCCGCTGATCGCGCCGCTGGCCCGTTCCGCGCCGTTCACCGCCGTGCTGACCGCCCTACAGGCGGCGCCCGAGCCGACGCTGCTCGGCGGCGCGCTGGTCGACGCCGCCGGCACCGGCCCGCGGCGGGTGCTGCGGTTGCGGGGCGTGAACGGGGAACTGCGCCGGGCCGCCGCGTACGGCGCGCTGCCGTCGGAATTCGGGGTGCCGTGGGCAGTCGCCCCCTGGCGGATCGACCTGACCGAGCCGGAATAGGAGGGCGGCACCGCAACGGACTGCAAATCCTCGATCCCCCAGGGTCCAACTCGCCGGCCTCTGCCCGACCACGGCCCCCGCTCCCCTCGCCAGGTCAGCCGGCGCGGTGAAGCTGGTGGGCCGCGCGGAGCGTCGGCACGACCGTCCCGTGCAGGTACGGCGCCGAGGTTAGTCGCCCCCAGTGGTCGGTGAGGCGCATCGCCGACGGGTGGGTGAAGGCGGCGACCAGCGTGTCCACTCCAGCGATCCGTGCACGTTCGAGGTGCGATCCGAGCCGACAGCGGTTACTCATCACCGAGGTGAGTGTCCGGTGGACCTCGACTCCCTGAACGATGCACAACGTCGGTTCGAGGATCCGTACGGTCGCTGACAGGTGCGGCAGACAGTTGCGGCTCATGGTCGGATTCCCCAGCGACTTCGCGCGGCCGGCCATCGTGGCGGAGCAGAGGCGCAGGTTCGCCATGGCGTAGGTGTCGAACAGGTGCACGGACCGGAGCCGGCCGGGCAGGCGAAGCAGTTCCCCGTTTCGGTCCGGACCCGGATCTCGACCCACCGCGATCCGCAGCGCGCTGGCGACGCCCCTCATGTGCGGGTTCCGGGAGGGGAAGGCTGTTGCGGCGGAGGTCATCACCTCGGCGTGCCGCTCGTCCAAGCTCACGCCCTCGCGGGGGCGGCCGGTCTCCATCGCGATGACCAGAATGCGCAGCGGACGGTCACCGAGCCGCAGGTCGTAGTGCCGACCCACGTGGGAGAGCTGGCCGGCGGCGAAGGCCGCGCTCGGCCGTGCCGCGCCGGCCCGGTCGCGAAGGGCACTGCGCCGGCACCGGTCGAGATTGCGGCAGACGCAGGCACCCGACTCGGCGAGAACGTTCGCCGTCAGGTAGCGACGGAGACCCTCGATCCGGCGAGCGGTCGCAGCCGGGTCACTGGCGAGGCGCGACGCCTTATCCGCGAACATCGGACTCAGCCCGTAGCGCCCGGGTGAGCACCGCCGGTGCGTCGAGATCGTTGACGGGCACACCCAGCCATCGAAAACGGCCACTGCTGCCGGGTAGGTCGGTGTAGTCCCGCCAACTGAGGACGTAGTCACCGGTCAGGTCGCGTTGGTTCGGCAGATGGTGGCTGCCGTCGCGCCCCCACCGGAGGGTGCCGGTGAGCCGCCTGCCGTCGTGGACACGGAACTCCTGGTCCCGTGTGATCCGGTTGGGCGGCGGTGCATTCCACAAAGCGCGGTCGTTGGTCAGGAGGATCGCGAGGCCGTTCGTACCCGTATCGCCGGAGCGGCAGAACCGCTCCAGCCTCGCGATGTCGAAGACGAAGTTGCGCCGAGCCAGGTCGGCGGCGGCATGGCCACGTAGCCGGAACTCTTCGTCCGTGCCGGGGTCGGTGCCGGCCCAGCGGGCCGTGAAGTACTTGAACTCGATCGCGGTGCGTCCTTTCGGGCCGCAGCAGAGTAGATCCAGGTACTCGGCCTTGTCCTGCCGCACCTCTAGGCGGACTGAGACGGCTGCGTCGATCCGATGGACCACCCAGGCAAAGGCGTGCTGGAAGTCAGCCTCCGAGTGGAACACCCTCCGCCTGGTCCGCAACTCGTCCATCACGGAGTCCAACGGCACAGTTCCAGCGATTCGCACCCGCGCTCCTCCACCCTGCAACACCGGTCCGGCCACAACAATCCGAATGGACATGGTGACCGAACGGAGCCACAGAGGGAAACAACCGATCAGGCAAGGGTGTCCGCCGACCGCACCATCAGCCCTGAAGTGAGCGCTTCACGGAGAAGGGTGGTCTCCCTCGCACTCGGCCCGGCCGCGCCAGCGACTCGCCGGGGTTCAGCCCGAGCACCACCATTCGCGGCGTGAATTCCAGACCGAGAAGATCAGCATGGTACGGCTCCGGGAAACCTGCACGGGTCACCTCACCGGGGCCGACACCCACATAGGAGTGAAACCACTCCTCAAGCTGCTGTGGCAGGTGGTCGTCACCCTCCAGCCGTGCCTCGATATGAGCATCCCAGAAGGCCGCGACGCGCTGCCGCGCGGAGATCGCCATGGCGAGACGGTAGCGACGGCACACGGGCAGAGCCAGATCCGTCGTCGACCGACACGTGTGTGGTTCCTGGGATCACGGGGGCCGGCGGCTGGCCAGGATGGCGAGGGTTTCCCGGCGTACCGCCTCCGGCTCGCGCACGAGCCGACGATGGGCGAAACGGACGACCAGGATGCCGAGGGCGGCCAGTTGCGCATCCCGGCGCAGGTCGAACTCGCGCTGTCGTGGATCACCGTGGGTGGTGGCACCGTCAAGTTCGATGTTGAGGCGTTCCGGCTCGGCGTAGAGGTCGAGGTAGACGGTGCGCCGGCCGAGCTGGACTCGGACCTGCCGCTGGAACGCCGGCATTCCAAGGCCAGTGAAGACTCGCTCGTGCCCCCAGATCTCCAGCGGACTGCGGCAGCCCTCGGCCAGCCGGGTCAGCAGCGTGCGCAGCGCTCCTCGGCCAGTCACCCGCGCCGTTCCGTCGAGCGCAGCTTGCAACCGCCCAGGGGTGGTCAGCCGGTCGTTGACCGCCCTGATCATTGGCGTCCGTTGCTCGGCCAACGGACGCATCGGCCAGGAGTCGACGAGGGCTCGCTCGATGGTGGTCACCGGCAGCCCTTGTCGTACCACCACCGACGGTGTCGGCGCAGCCCCCACACGTCGAGGGCAGTGAGGTGGCTGAGCGCGCCGCGCCCGCGTACCCAGGCGGAGACCGCACGGCGACCGAGGGCCGGGCCGATCCGGCTGAGCGGCGGGCCGGTCGCGCGCTCGATGGGAGCGTTCAGAAGGTGCGCCGCCGCGAACACCTCGGGCAGGACCCGCACCAGTTCACCGTTGGTGCACGCCCGCTGCAGGATCCACGCCGGCACGACCTGCTCGACAATGGATCGGGTCACCAGCCCGTGGCCGCGCTCTACCAGGTCCGCCAACACCGCATCCACGCCATCGACCGTGCCGCCCAGCACCAGGGTCCCGCAACGACGAAGCCCCCACTCTGTGGACAACGACCCCGCTGTGGACGACCCCCGTCACCAGCCACCATCTGCTATGGCGCGCACCGCGTCTCATCGTGGCGGTGTGGCTGTTCACACGACGGCGTGTCGAGCAGCCACACTGCCGCGATCAGGGGAAGCCTCGTCCTCGTTGCAGCGGGTGTCGCGGGTCCAGCGGGAGGTGGGGGAGATCGGATATAAGAGACGCATGGAGCTGCCGCCGTACCTGGCCACCATGCCGATGCACGCGATCACCGAGATGCACGGAGAGGCCGGCCTGCGGGAGCGGTTCCGGCTGGAGACCGAGCCCTTCGACGCCGACAGCCGGCGCCGCCTCGACGATGCCCTCGACCTGGCCGCCCGGCTGCACCGCCACGACCGGCGATCCCGGGAGCCCTACCTCAACCATCTGCTCCGGGTGGCGATCCGGATGCTGCACCACTATCAGGTAGGCGACGTCGACGTGATCGTCGCCGGCCTGCTCCACGACACCGTCGAGGACCACCCCGTTGAACTCGCCAACGACCGTCCCCCCGCCAAGCCGGCTGCCAGCGACCAGGCCGCCGGCGACGGGACGGCCACCGATCCGACGACGGCGGCGCTGGCAGTGCTCGCCGACCGGTTCGGTTCCCGGGTGGCACGCCTGGTCGCAGCGGTCACCAACCCGCACTGGGATCCCGGTCGGGATCGCCACGAGCAGTACCACGAGCACATCGCGACCAGCCTCGACCGGGAACCGTGGGCACGGGTCGTCAAGATTTCCGACTTCACCGACAACGGCGTCGGCGTGATCCACTCCGTCGGGCCGAAGGTCGAGTCGTCGGCCCGCAAGTACCGGCCGTTGGTCCCGGTCTACCGGGACCTCGTGACCCGCGCCGACACCCCGCTGTCCGAGCCGGTGAAGCAGCACATCCTGGAGCAGCTCGACCTGGCCGAGGAACGCTTCAGCGCCATCCTCGACCAGCCCGCCCAACCGGCCTGAGCCGGTCGCCCGGTCAACGTTCGGCAGCGACGCCGGCGTGCGGGTCACGTCTGCTGGTGAGCCGGCCCACCAGCAGCGCGGCCTGGGCCACCGACCCACCGCCGACGCCCAGTCCGCCTCGGGCCGCACCGTAGAACCCGTCCCGTGCCTCGTTGGCCCGGTGCAGCAGACCGGGCAGCTCGGTCCGATCCGATCCGTTGCGGGCGAGGCGCTCGATCTCCCAGACCACGTCCCGCCAGGCCCGACCCGCGGTCACCGTGGGCCCGTCGCCGAGCAGCAGCACGTTTTCCCAGGCGAGCGTGTGCCGGAAGTCGGCCTCCGCCAGCGCGGCGAGTTCCTCGTCCCGGTCGAGGTAGCCGCCGATCAGCCGGCTGGCGATGGTGTGCACCTCCTTGAGCGCCCGCGCGAACTCGGCGTACGCGTCCAGCCGCCGCTCGTCCCAGCGCACCGTCTGGCTCCGTCGCCACCGCGACCGGTCCGCCAGCGAGGTGGCGACGATCGTGCCGATCGTGCCGACCAGCACGCCCACGAGCGCGGGCAACTGCCCGACGAGACTCCCCATGGCGCAAGCCTGCCAGGTGTCGACAAACCGGAGGCGGGTCGTCGGGAGTGGACGTGGCTTCAGTACGATACGCGGATCTAGGCCCTACCCGACGACCCCGCTGATAGGAGCCGGCATGGCCAGCCCGGATGCCGAACTCGCCGCGAAGCTTCAGCCGGAGGTGCCGCACGCCGCACGGATCTGGAACTACTGGATGGGCGGCAAGGACAACTTCCAGTCCGACCGCGCGGCCGGCGACGCCGTGGCCGAGGTCTATCCGGAGATCGTGGTGATGGCGCAGCAGTCGCGCCGGTTCCTCATCCAGGCCGTGCGGTACCTGGCCGCCGAGGCGGGCGTCCGGCAGTTCCTGGACATCGGCACCGGCCTGCCCACCATGCAGAACACCCACGAGGTCGCCCAGGGCATCGCGTCCGACGCACGGATCGTCTACGTGGACAACGACCATATCAAGTCGGGTTGTGCGCACACGAACGATCGCCGTCCGGTGCTACATTAGCGGCGTTGCTTACAACCCCGTCGCCCGGGTAACGATTGCCGGTAGGTGACCGACGCAACGACGACCGCGATCAGGTCGTCGCCAAATTGATCGCCCGGGGAGCCGGGAAGCTGTGGGACGGTCGGCAAGGCCCGCACACCTGGGTCACGATGGCCGACCCGGACGGCAACGAGTGTTGCGTCGCCTAATCTAGCGCGCCATGGCTCCGGTGGCATTTTCGCTGGGCGACGCTGCTTCCGAGTCTGTGCGACAGTCCGAAATCCGTACATCGGAAGGACGCTACCTGCGCGGGCCGGCCGGAGCCCGAGGCTGGCGTGGCTGTTCGTCGCGCCGATGTCGTTCGGTAGCGGGTCGTCGCGAAGATCCATGCCCGGCGACCGCCACCAAGCCCGGATCTTCTGCCGCCACCGGTGCGGTCCAGGCTCGGTGCCGGTGGCCGACCCGCTGCCGACCGCCGGGGCACTCGGCCCGGTCGGGGTGCAGACGCCGGACATGCTGACCGTGAAGGTCAACCACGCCAACCAGATTGCCAGGGAGCTGCGGGACGGTTGGCAGAGCCCGCACACGTCCTTGTCGACAGCGCATAGTAAACACTCGCGACCTGCACAACCGTACGGTCACCCTGCCGGCAGACGCGTCCCAAACTCCCCTGTCCGAGCGTGACGGCCACGCCGCGCGCGGTCTACGCTGGTGGCGCGCAAGATGGGCGGAGGTCGGTGAAAGTGGCTAGTCAAGCAAGGCGTCCACCCAATGACCTGCTCCGGTCCGCGCGGCTGAGCCGGATCTCGTCGTCCGGATCGGGCCGCTGTATGTCCCGCCAGGAGCTCCTCCCGCGTAGGTGATGGTGCGGTCGGCGAGGTCCTGTAGTTCGCCTCGGGTGTACCAGCGAGCGTCGACCGCTTCTGTCGGGTCGGTTCGGATGTCGCCAGTCAACATTGGCCTGAGAGATCGTCCAGAAGTGGCCAACGCCGAGCAGCCCGTCCCGGCGGCGGCAGATTTTGTCGCGCCGGTGGCTACGTAACCATGGCGTAGCTGAGCCTCCTGGCGCGCAGCCGATCGAACGACCTTCGATGATCAGTCATCGAGGCCGATGAGCCGCTTGCGCAGCCGGGTGAGGGTGCTGAGAGCCGACCGGGCGTCACCTTCGCTGTCAATGATCTCTTCCAGCGTTCCGAGGAGCTGGCGTACTTCGTAGCCGTGCAGGACAACCGACCGGACCTGCGGCAGGGTCACGTCCGCCTCGAACGCCTCCAAGCCGAGATCTTCGCCATGGTGATCGGCGCGGATCTGCTTCACCAAAGTGTCCGGCGAGACGTCGCTGTCTCGGACGATGTCCACGAAGTCGAAGAGGTCGCCATAGGTTAGGTTCTCATTGATTTCGACTCGGGCGCGAAGGGTCACACAGCGATTCTGCCACGCCATGCCACAGGCCCGACCTCCCGACGGGACGGCGCACGTCGCGCGGCCTGTCAGGTCGTGACAGGTTCTGACAGGTCAGCGGGCCTGACAGGTCGCCGCACCAACTGATCGGACGGCTCTCGTTGCGTAGCAGATTGGCGAGACCGGCGGTGAGCCCGACCACGCGGTGGTGCTGCGTGCGGGCCGTGGTGTGGTGCAAGCAGGCGAGTAGGTTCGCCCGTTCGATACGTAGCCAATGAGCGGCGGAGTCCCAACCGGCCAGGTCGGGCGCGGGCCGCCGGCGCCACCACCGTTGTGGTCGCGGGGTGGGCGTAGCGGGCGATCAGGCGGTCGGCTCGGCTGGCCGTGTGTTGGTAGTAGTCCAGCAGCCGCTCCACGGCCTCATCACGTACCTCGGGCGAGTCGGTCGTGGTGGCGAGGGTGTGAGTGAAGGCGCGGATGAGGTCGTGCATCCGGTAGCGGCGGGGCTCGGTTTCGTCGAGGAGGTGATCGCTGTAAAGCTCGTCGAGGTGTTCGGCGGCCCGGTCGAGGGGGTGGCGTCGGTCAGGGCGGGCCGAGGCGTAGGTGTCGATGTCGACGCCCGGGTGCAGGCCGAGGAGCCGGAAGAACCGCTGCCGTTCGGGTCGCAGGTGGCGGTAGGACAGCTCGAACGCCGCCCGCACGGTGGCGTCCTCTCCTTTGACGGTTAGCACCCACCCGCTGGAGTGAAGCTCGGCGAGCAGGTCTGCCATGGTCCACCTGGGCCGGGTGGTGAACCGGCTCGCGGTGATGGCGATTGCCAGTGGCAGGTACCCGCATACCTCGACCAGTTCCGCGACCGCGTCGGGTTCGGCTTCAGCGCGGGGGACCAGCCGTAGGAACATCGCCGCCGCGTCGTTCGAGGGTAGGAGTTCCAGGTTGAGGTGGGTAGCGTCGCGCAGATCGGCCAAGCGGACCCGGGAGGTGATGAGCACCAACGCGCTGTTGGAGCCGGGCAGCAGCGGGAGTACCTGTGCCGTCGACCTCACGTTATCGAGCACGAGCAGGGCGCGCTTGCCGTTCATCCGGTCCCGCCAGAGAGCCGAGCTGCCTGCACCCCGTCGGGAAGCTGGTGGGGGTCGAGGCCGTCGGCGCGAAGCAGATCGGCGAGGGCGTCGGCCGAGCTGGTGGGTTCGTGGCCGGGGGTGTGACCGTGCAGGTCGAGGAAGAACTTGGACCTGCTCGCGCCGCGCAAATCAAATCCATCGACAACAGCGATGAGCTCGAGCGGCTGTCCCGAGGCGTCAGACGCGCGGGTGTCCGAGTGCCTCAGCCGACCGCACGCTTCTAGCGCCGCCCATACGCGTATTAGTCTGGCGTCACGAGCACGTGATGCGGGGCCGTGTACGGGCGGCCCGCGATAGCGACTCGACCACGATGCCCACGAGCGAAAGAAGCCTGGATGAAGGACGAACAGGGCGAGGCCCCAATTCTCGTTCGCGAGCGGTTCTCGTTGCCCGGCCTGCCGGAGACGCTTGAGGCGTTCGCCGTCTATCCAGTGGGAAAAAGACCCAACAAGCGGGGCCGTTTCTGTCCCAAGGTGGCCGAAATCAACGGCACGGGCTCCCTTGAGCGATTCGTTCCTTCGCCTTCGATCACGAAGGACGAACTTGTTTGGTTCCTCCGGGAGAAGCGAAGACAGTGGCGTAGCGTGGAGTCGAAATGGGGCGACCGCGCCGAGGAGTTGGCGTACGAGCTGACAAGGTGCGGCGGCCTCATGCTAAAGGTCCGGCTTGACTCCAGCTTCCGATTGTCATCAATTGTCACGCTTCGCCTAACGCCGTTTTGGGCGGAGGTGGCCGCCGAGAAACTGGTAGAGCTGACTGGCAAAGCGCAGCCGGTCGAAGCACGTGCAGCTCTCCTAGCCGTGATAGCAGGAATGCCCGAATTGATCAACGAGTATGACATGCTTCGAGCCCAGGACCAGACATCGCCGCTAATCCCTCCATCGGATACAAAAACAAGGGCTTCTCGATGGTCGCCGTATGAGTTCGCATTACGAATCGCAGCATGGTGGTATCGCCGCCCAAATCCTGGGCGGAAACCACCAATGGACGAGGCGACGGCGTGGGCCTTTCCGGACCGTCGCGCATCGAAGGAGGAATGGACCGCCCCTCGGCGGCTTGCGGTTGAGAATATCCTAGGCTCCCCGCTTACCGAGCTAATGACAACGCCAGACTATGAGCTTCGAGTGCGCGGCCCGCTTGAGTGGCGCATCGGATCTGTCGCGGCTGACGCGAGCGTTGCTGATCCTTGGACCGGATTGCCGTCAAATGGGGCGCGACTGATTGGGCAGATCAACTATTCGAAAGCGCGTGGCGTCTTTGTCGTCGAGAACCAGACGTCGTTTCAGGAGGTCTGCAAACTCCGGTCGATAGCGGAGCGTTGGATCATCGTATGGGGAAAGGGCTACGCCGCTCACGGTTTGGTGGAATTGCTTAAGTTGCTAAGGCACCTTCCGCTAGCTGTTTGGGGGGACTTGGATGCTGACGGATTGCGGATTGTGGCGGACATCGAGCGCAAGCTTGGGAGGTCTTTTAACCCAGTCGGTATGACCGCGAATGGTTGGATTGAGGGTCCACATCGGTTCACCACATCCGAGCAGAAGGACCGGTCGGTGGCAATAGCCAAAGAGTTAGTCGCCAATGGCCCGCCGGCTTTTCGAGAGCTGGCCAAGGTGATCGCGGAGTATCCCGAGCTAGCTGGGAGGAGCCGAGAGCAACAGACACTCCACGACGTTGTCTTGTCTGTGCTCGACGAGACCCTGGCAGATCTTGAACTCAGGGCTCCTCACGGCCTTCTCTGAGCCAGGGTGCCAGGAGATCGACTCTCTTGTGGTCAGAGTCGAAGCCCCAAGCCCGGGTGGGCCTGTTGTATGGCTCTGATGCAGTAGTGTGGCTGAACCAGAGGATCTCACCACACACGCCTGCCGCGTCATAGATGACGCTGTCCTGACAAGTTCCGAGTATGGTCACGCCCTGTCTTTTAGCGACGTTGTGTAGTGCCGAAAGAACATCCTTGCGATTGGCATCGCCCAGACTGTTACCGAGCTCATCGAGGATCAGGAGGCGAGCCGGTACACTGTCGTCAACGAGGAGCGCCGCCAGAACGAGTTGAATCGCGAATATCTTCACCTGCGCACTGTTCGCGACTTCCCTATATGAAATGTAACCGCCAGACGAGGAGCGCTTCCACTTCGGCGTCACATGCCAGCCCCAGGAATCTTCTGGCCCAGGTGGACGGCTGATCGCGACGTCCAGTCGCGCGCCGTAGCCTCGCTCCATGTCCAATTCGTCGAGGCGCGCGCTTATATTCCTAAGCGCCGTGTCGATCGAGCTCTCGACCATTTCCTGCTGTTTCTTCAGGTCGCCGCTAATTTGTTCGAGTTCCGCTTCGGTTTCGGCGATTTCCTGCTGCCGCTTCTCGCGGCTGCGCTGTATCCGGTCCTGAAGAATTCTATCCTTCTCGTTTGTCGCGTCGAGGAGATCACGCAGGCTGCGGGTGTAGGTTGCATACATGGCTGAATCTGGCAGGTCAAAGTCGAAGCTGTCTATTTGTGGGGCGGTTGGTGGGGCAGATTCTTCACGAGAATCCGGCAGGTTTGGATCATTGGTAGTGTAGGTGAGGGCTTCCTTAAACGACAGGCTCGCTTGGCCCAGCCACCATGCTGCAGGATGCCTTCCCCGTCGCGTTTCCTCTCGCTCAACTAGTGCGGTCGCCGTCTCGTACGGCTGATGCCAGGTGTCCCGCCACACGCTGATCTGAACACGATCGACTGCCACATTAGCGGCCCTTTCCTCGCGCGCCAACTCTCCCCGCCTGTCCTGACAGGCTTTGAGCTCATCCGCTAGCCTCCTAAGTCGTTCTTCATGGTTGTCGAGCGCGCTCTTGGCGGAAGTGTACACAGCATCGGCTTCCTTCCATTTGGCTTCGGCGGCTGCTTCACGGTCCCGTTCGATTCCGAGGTTCGCCTCGGCGGCCTTGATACCTGCTCTCACACCAATGAGCCGCGCCGTAGCCTCAGCTGCTTCTAGCAGTTGACGTTCGTGCTTCAACTTCAAAACGGCTCGCCTGAGTTCCTGGTCTTTGTCACGCAGGAAGCTCGTCGCCGTGGTGACTTCGGCGCGGGCAAGGTTGAGCCGCGCTTCCCTGCCGGCGAAAGGACTGGCGAATCCGCCGAGCACGGCTTCGGAGAGGCCGCTATCCCTAACGTGAGAAGGATCTCCTCGGAAATCGAGACGGTCCTTGAGGGCATTGAGAAACCGCGAAAGCGGCACCGAGGAGGTAAGACCGTCGGGCAATACACCTGCTGCGAGTTCGTCTAGCGGGCCGTCGGCCAGCACGAGCGTCGCGCCTGGCACTGATTGGAGAGCGCGAAGCGCGGATTGCTCATCCCCTGGCGCTACCACTACGGCATCTCGATGTAACCACAATCGTGGTTCCCAGGTAGCTCTGTTAGGTTCTGTAACGGCTACGGCGTCGAGGAGGCTGACCGCGTCGGCAACCCCGTCCAGCGCCGCCAAAACTCTGCCAGCGAGCCCTTCGCGTCCTTCCTTCACATTTTCGAGCTCTTCGTTCGCCAGTTGAAGGCGCTTTTCAGCCAGGCCAAATTCCGCCTTTGCGGCTACGAGGTCGTCCTCTGCGTTCTGCACGTGCGTCAAGTGTTCATCTACTGGCTTCCCATCGTCTCCTTCCGCTAGCCCTCTCAGACGTAGGGCTTCTACGCCGAGCCCCTCAATAGTGGCGGTATGTTTGCCGATCGCCTCCCGTGTGGCGCCTCGCTGGCGCCCGATCTTGTCCCGCTCCTTCTCAGCGTCGTCGGCGTCCCGAGTCAGATCGGTGTTCGCCGCGTGACCCTTGTGCTCGGCTTTCTTGGCCTCATGCGCGTCCACCGCTTTGCGCAACTCGTCCCGAACCTCGGCGAGCTCGGCCATCTTCTCCCTGTGAAGCTGGGTCCTTTCTATAAAGCCCTGTGCAAGGTATGCCTCCCAGCATTGGTCAGCCTTAGCCAATGCTGAGCGGGCCAACTCTCGACGCCCCAACTCTGCAAGTTGCGCGTCTTCGGTCAGTCGATCCCGCTTGTCATCATCAACTCGTCCGTCAAGTACCGCGAGCTGGTTGGCGTGCTTTCGTCGGACCTTGAGCTCGTTGTCCAGTAGCTCGTCACGTCCAGTCAACGCGATCAGCGCTTCACCGATACGATCTGGTGGCATCTGTGTTATTTGTTGGGAGAGAAGTGAGGGCACGGACGGTCGCAGTGTCGAGTCGAGGTAGGCAAGGCATCGCGGTGCGTTTCCGAAGAGAGTGGAGGTCATGTCGCGGGAGCCGCGCTCGTTGCTTTGAGGTAGCTGTGCCCAAAGCTCGTCGGCCTGGTCTGACCGCTCTTGGTCGTTTATCCCGTGCAGGACATGTAGTCCGGTGACATATCGGAGAACTACCAGAGGTGGTTTTCGGGACACTCGAACCCAGACGGTTATGACGCCAGCGAGGGAGTCGGCGTCGCTATCAGCGAAGACACCAATGATGTATCCGCGTTCGGCACCGCCTCCCGCCGGGTCCAGACCTGCTGCGCCAGGCCGGAAGAGCAATCCAAGCGTGTATCGGCCGTCAACGTCTAGCCGCCATTGTGGATCGCAATACAACAGCGAGACGGCGCTGAGGAAGGTGGTTTTGCCGGATCCGTTGGAGTCCGATTTCGCTCCTTGCCCAGTCACCGCAATGAAGCTGCCTGGAACAATCGGGACCGGATCCGTAGTGAGCCGTGCGATGTCGACAGTTTGGACCGCAACAAGCTGCCTTCCTCCAATCACCCCTAGGTCGGCAGCGGCGCTGCCAGCAAGGGCGCCAAGTAGGCGACTCCGAGGACCTCTTGCCATGCTTCTACTCCGCTCCGCGAACTGTCCGCCACCTTCGACGACGAATGACGTCCGCCATGGCTCCTTCTGGCTCCGCGAGAAGAACGAGTTCCTCCCATAGCCGAGCGGCGGCTTCGGGGGTCAGCCGGACGAGTTGCGGTCCAGGGGCCACCAGTTTGTTCCGAGTCACGTAGCGAATGAGACGCCGTTCCTCCAGCCGGCGAAGCGAGTCGTGTACAACCGTGGTTGGGATCTTGCTGATTGTTAGCTCCGTCCTCGATATCGCTACTCCCGGAAACCATCCCGACCCCATGATCCTACCTCTGGCCCGCGGTATCGCAACGCAATGAAGAAGGACTAGTACCAAAACGGCCCGATCGTTCCTCTCAAGGACTCCCACACCCTCGTCAGCAAGAGCCTCTGCGACGTCCACCGCATAGCCGGAAGTGAAACCATCAGCCGTGCGCAGCAGCACTCGGCCCGCCTCGTGAAGGCAAATTCGGACGCATTCGCGGAGGTCTGGCTCACGCAGCGCGGCATAGTCACTCTCCCGGATCGGCTCGTCACCGGTTTCCAAAGCTGCGAGAGCCGCCAAGACCTGGGCATATCGAGTAGGACTTATGTCGGCTAGGACGGTCACCGGTTCACCCCAGCGTCAGGCGTCCGAGGAAGCCGCCCGTAAACGCCGCGGAGCAGATCTACGTCGGTCTCCGACCACGTTGCGACGCGGGGCCCCAAACTGACCGTGCTCTCACCGCGTTCGATCCACAGCGCGACGTGCAAGGAGCCAAGGGCGCTGCGCACCCTTCCAGCGAACCCTGGGTCGATGGTGTCAGCCCGTGCCGATGCGACGGCGAGAGTAATGTCTTGCTCGGAGCACGAAACGCTGGGCCAGGGATGAGCGGCCCGGTCAGACCAGCAGACACCAAGACAAGCAGCAAAGGTGAGCATCACGAACGGGGGGACTCCTGCGGCCTGTACCTCCTGCGCTGCGGGCTCGAACCCGGTTGGCCAAGCGAGGAGCTCCATCACCTCGCCTCGGGCCGTTGCTCGGACCACAGCACGGCCCGCTCGAGCCGCCGGCCCGTCGAGCGGTGAGCGTGGTGCCGCGATGCCCGCCGCTCTGAGTCTCGCGAGGGCCAGTCTGGGGTCGGCGGACGATCTATTCATCAACAGTTTCCACTGCTGCATGGGGCGTACGCTTCAATCGGACGGGCGAGAGATAGGTCACCTGCCCGGTCGGATCCACGCGCAAGGAGTCGCCGAACTCTAGAGCGAATGGTCGTCCCGGGCCGGTTGCGCGGACCATGGATACGAGCAGGCGGGCGGCTCCCGGCCAGCCGCGAGCTGACATCTCGTCGGAAATATCCACCATACTCTCCGCACCCAGCAGCACTTCGGCCTCGTCAGAAGCGATGCTGACGCGTCGGTCTTCTCTTTCGACAAGAGCCCGGAATGGGTCATCGCGCGTCCGGGCGTTGTCTGGCCGAGGTGGCTGTGGCGCCTTAGGAGCCGGAGGGCGAAGTTGGTCAACCTCTAGCGCGATCGTCGCTGTACTCAGAGGCAGGTCGACAGGATCGAACACGAACCGTTCCAGAGCCTTCGACAGGAGTTCGGCCGACCCATCTCTCGCCACGGCTAGATACTGCTCATGGTGAAGGACGCCAAAATCCTCGGCGCGCGCGCCTTCCTCCAAGATGCGGTCGACGAACTGTGTTCGCGCATCCAGATACCGCTGCGCCTCCAAAATCACTGTATAGGCGAGTGGGTCCATCTCGGTGTACTTCAGGCGCACTAGCTCGGTGACGGCCTTTACGTCGGTCATCAGTGACGGATGCTGATGCTGGTGCCGCTCAGCAATCATCATCTCCAACGAACGGGTGCGTACGAGCATCAGGAGGTAATCGGCGGCGACTACGAGCATTCCACGTGCCCATGTTAATGCCGCGCTGACCTGCTCGGCCGTCGCAGTCCCACGACTGATAGCGAGGCGGGTCCTATCAAGCAAAGCCAATAGCTCATCAACCCCACCGGTACTCGATACTCGGTCGAATACCAGAATCCCGGCAGCACCATATGGGTTGAACAGGTATCGGTCCTCATGCGCCTTGGCAACTCCCGGTATCAATAGCTTCAGCTTTTTGAATAGTTCAAACCGGCTATCGAAGCTCCGCTCGTCACATACCCCAGCACACGCATCAAGGAGATCCTGCCTGGACAACCCCCCTGACGATCGACGGGATGCGAATGCCTCGAAGACCGCCGCCGCAATATCAAGGACATTTGGATCTTGAGCGACGGCGTCGCTGTTGCGCGCCACCGCTGCGACGAACGCCTCCAACGCGCTCGTTCGCAGCGCCGCTTGTGGGACGCGCCCTAGGCGCAGCTCGGGTTGCATGCCGCTCTCCTGCAATGCACCGATGACACCAAGACGCGGTTGGTCGTCAATTCAACCGCCGACCCGGAGCCAAGCCGACAATAGCAACGCCGCGCCTCCTCAGCACCGCACGACCACCGTATCGAGCCCCGACTCCGCCTGGCTAGACGTGTCGGATACCCGAAACATCCCTCCTGCCGGCGTGGCCGACCCGCGTACTGCCGCCCGTGCAGCGGTCTTCGACTGGATCGAGGGCGGGTACAACACCCTCCGCCGCGATTCCACCCTGGACTACATGAGTCCGGTCAAGTACGAAGCGACCGCCTATTCCCGCAGGCCAACCAGCAAGGTAGCGTGATCAACTTATCGACCCTGTCCGTACAAAGCGGGCCAACCCCCACACCCAGATCCTTCGCAACCCGGGTGACCGTACGTCACCCCGTCGGCGCCTGCGTCATAACCCCACCTGGCTGAACGTGACGGCCACGCTGTGCCCGGTCTACGCTGGTGACGCAAGGCGGGCGGAGGTCGGTGAATGTGTCGAGTGAGGCACGGCGTCTACCTAACGACCTGCTCCGTTCTGCACGCCTGAGCCGGCTCTCGTCCTCCGGATCGGGCCGCTGTATGTCCCGCCAGGAGCTCGCCGATCTCGCCAACACCTACTTGTTCGAGCAGTCCGCCCAAGGCGAGTCGGCCGGCTGAACGCGGTTCCGGTTCGGTGTCGCCCGTACCGGTGCGGCGGGCCTTGCCGTGCATCGATACGATCTACGTCGGCAAGTTGGAGCGAGGCGTCATACGGTGGCCGACTCCCATGGTGAGGACGGCCTTCCGCACTGTGCTGAGCGCAGCTACGGACGCTGAGCTGGGCTTTTACATCGTACGTGGCAACGCACGCTCGCAGGGCTTCGGCGTTGACCGGATCGATGCAGATAACACGGGCCATGTTAGTCAGGCGCCGGTTCTGATGGGCGACGTCGCCGTACCACGCCGGCTCGGCGAGGGCGAGATCACGGAGGAGACTGATACTGATGGCGTGGACCGTCGGGAACTGCTGCGCCTGCTGACGACGGCGGGCGCCTTCGTCGGTGCTCCGCTCAACGCCGGCCCGGTGGATTGGGAGCGGATCGCCGCCGCAGCGGATCGCTCACGGGCCGCTTGACGCCGAGATGCTGAGCCAGTACCGGACGGCTGAACGCCTCGCTGTGGCGGACATTCGGATCGTCTGAGTACAAGGCGACAGCCTCGCCGCTCGTGCACCGGTAGCTCGCGCTCATCACCGAGGCGTTGCGGCGCTCGCAAGGCCCGGACGTTCGTCGGCAGGTGTGCGCCGTCGCTGCCGACCTTCTCCAACTCGCCGGTGAGCTTGCCTTCGATGCTGACCGGTACGACGAGGGGGCCCAGTGCTACTCGCTGGCGGCTACGGCGAGCAGGGAGGCCAACGCATTCGACCTGTGGGCTGGCGCGATGACCCGCTACGCCTATGTCAGCCTGTATGACGGCGCGTTTTCAGCAGCAGAACCGATGCTCGACGCCGCAGCTCGGCTTGCGATCAATGGTGACACCTCGTTGTCTACCCGTCACTGGGTGCAGTCCGTTCGGGTGGCTTCGTGCGTGTGAACGGGGCCCAGATGTGCGCGACTTTGGGGCCCGGGTCGAGTGGTTTTCCTTGATCAATGTCGCTGACCTTGGGGCCCACTTCTGCGGTGGCTCAGGCATCGTCGGATGGGGCTTAGAAGGGTGGGTCGGCGTCCGGGCGGGTGAGAACGGCGGTGTCGGGGAGCGGCATTGCTGGGATGTCGTGGCTGGTGGGGTGGGTCCAGCCTCCGATCGGCCGGCGGATCGCGTGCGCGGTGTGGGCGGTGACGCCGGCGAGTCCGGGGATCTCGATGTCGCTGATCACGAAGGTGGTGCCGTTGTTGTCCTGCTTGACCACCAGGTAGGGATGCGATTCGGGCGGTGCGAGGACCGCGCCGACGGAGGGCAGGTGGCGCATCTCGCCGTCCCATTGGACGTGGTCAGCGACGTCGGCGAGGGCGAGCACGGCCTGCAAGGCCCAGTGGGTGCGCGCGACGGGGTCGGCGGTGATCCAGTCGGGTAGCGGGGTGAGCGCGTCGAAGTCGTCGACGGGTTCGGTGAGGGCGTAGACGACCATGACACCAGCTGGCGGGTGGTTCATTGGCCGGTGTTAGCAAGCTGGTTGCGGGTCTTGGCGAGCCGGTAGGAGTCGGTGCCGGTCTCGATGATGTTGCCGCCGAAGGTGAGCCGGTCGACGATCGCGGCGCAGAGCCGCGGGTCGGTGAACGTCTTCGTCCAGGCTGAGAAGGCTTCGTTGGAAGCTATGGCGACGGAGGCTTTCTCCTCGCGTTCGGTGAGAACTTGAAAGAGCAGCTCAGCGCCCCGCTTGTCCAGTTCCATATAGCCAAGTTCGTCGATGCAAAGCAGATCGACGCGGCCGTAGCGGGCGATCGTCTTCACGAGCATCTTGTCGTCGGCGGCTTCGACGAGCTCGTTGACGAGTTTGGTCGCAAGCACGTAGCGGACCCGGAAGCCGGCCATGGCGGCTTCGCTGCCCAGCGCGATGAGCAGGTGGCTCTTGCCGGTGCCGGAGTCCCCGATCAGGCAGAGCGGCAGGCCTTTGCGGACCCAGTCGCAGCTGGCGAGGGTGTGGACGACGGCGGGGTCGACGTTGGAGTTGGCGTCGAAGTCGAACGCGCGCAGGCTCTTGTCCCGCGGGAATGCGGCGGCCTTGATCCGCCGTTCGGACCGGCGCCGGGCTCGGTCGTCGCATTCAGCCATGAGCAGCTCGGCGAGGAACCCGCGGTAGGTCATCTGGTCGCGGGCGGCGGCCTCGGCGAGGTCGGGGAACTGGCCGCGGATGGTGGGCAGGCGCAGCAGCCGGCAGGCGGAGTCGATCGCCGCGTCGGCGGCCTGTTCGGTGAGTCCTCGATGACGGGTCATGGCTTGTTCCCTTCTGCGGTGCGACGGTGGCGGAGCAGCTGGTCATAGGCGGCGACCGACGGCGCCGGCCGGGTGTCGGCCGGTAGTTGGGCGAGGCGGCGCTCGGTCAACGACACGACGTTGCTGGCGGGCCGGGCCGGTTCGTCGAGGGTGCGCGGGTGGTCCTCGGTCTCGGCGAACTTGCGGGCCTGCAACGCGACCGCGTCCGCGGTCAACGCGCCGGCGCGCAGTGCGGCGGCCAGGCCGGCGACGACGTGTTCGTGCGGCATGTGCCGGTGCAGCAGCAGGACCTCGATCAGGGCGCGGGTGCCGGCGGCGTCGCCGTGAGTCTTGCGGACGGCTTCCCACCAGGCGTCGTGGACCGGGGTGAACTTGCCGGCGGCGCGCGCCTGCTCGAGAGCGGTAGAGCCGGGCAGCGCACCGGGTTTGCGTAGCAGGGCCTCCAGGTAGTGGTCCAGGTCTAAGCGGGTGCCGCTCTTGGCCATCAGCCGTTCGTGCCGGGCCACTTCGGTGCGGCCGTCGTAGATGACCAGGTGGGAGGCATGCAGGTGGACCCGGACCTGCCGGCCGACCAGCCGTGCTGGCACGGAGTAGCGGTTGGTCCGGACGGTGATCTGGCTGTAGCGGTCAACGCGGGGTCCCAGCCAGATGCCGGTCTCGAACAACTCGTCCGGCAGCGGCACCAGCAGCGGCTGCTCGATGGCGAACAGCTCCCCGACGGTGTGGGCTCGGCTCCCAATGCGCCGGGCGTCGTCGGCGGCGTCCCACGCGTCGACCATGGCGTTGAGCTGCTCGAACGACTCGACTTCGGGGACGGGGACGAGGTGGTTGCGGCGGAACCAACCGATTTGCCCCTCGACACCGCCCTTCTCGTGAGCGCCCTGCAAGCCTGGCTGGCAGTAGAAAGGATCGACGGCGAAGTGAGAACGGAACGCGGTCCATCGAGCGGTTTCGACGCGTTGCCGGGTGAACCCGAGGACTTGGGCGACCGCCGCCTTCAGGTTGTCGTAGCGGATCTTGCCGGTGGGGACACCGCCGAGCGTGGTGAAGGCGTGGACGTGGCCTTCCAGGAATGCTTCCGACCCACCTGACGCAAAAATCTTGTGGACGGCCTTGCCGGAGAAGGAAAGCCGGAACGCGAACAGCATGCAGGTCACCAGTTCGCCGCGCAGGTTGATGGCGACCTCACCGAAGTCGACCTCGGCCTCCGCGCCGGGCCGGTGGGTCTGTGGGAAGAACACGTTGACCGGTCCCCGGCCGGCCTCGACGCGGATCTTCGGCTTGCGGTCTGCGACGTAGGCGCGGACCACCGCGTAGGACACGTCGTGCATGTCGTGTTCGGCGATCAGCCGGTCGTAGATCCGCTTCACGGTGTGCCGCTGCTTGCGGGGTGCGTCCAGGTCCGCGCGCAGGATGTCGTCGATGACCGGCTTGAACGCGTCCAGCTTCGAGGCCCGCGGCGTCATCGGTTTGCGCGGTGCCGGCCACGCCGAGCTCAGCGCCGAGCGGACCGTGCGGCGGCTGACCTGATACTTGCGGGCCAGGCCGCGCACGGACAGGCCGGCGCGGGAGTCCCGTCGGATCGCCGCGAACAGGTCGACCTTCGACATCGGCGGCATAGGCGGGCTCCCGTCCAGACCCGCCGATGCTCCCACCGCGCCAAGTGGGCCCGGAAGTCGCGAACATCGAAACCACCCGATCGGGTGGGGCCCGAACTGGCGAACAAGATGCAGGTGAGGAGCGTGGTATCGGATCCGATGTCGACCAGCGCGACGCTGATGCCAGCTCAGCTGATGGCGGCGACCGCAGCGCGCAGCGCACCAGGAAGGTGAATACCGGCGTCCTCGCTCACCTTGTGGGTAGCGCAAACAGCCAGCGCAGTGCGTCCGGGAGAAGGACGCCGGCGTGGTTGGGGTTGTGGCCTCCGTCGCCGAGTACGAGCCGGAAGTCATAGCCGGCTTCGGCCAAGGCGGCTGCGACGTGCAGGTTGCTGGCGAGCCAGTTTCGTTCGGGCTCGTTCCAGTGCAGGTCTCGGTGGCCGGCCTGCATGAAGATCCGCAACGGCTTCCGAGCGACGCTGGGGATCAACTCCGGGTAGGGGTTTCCGGTGGGCATCCGCAGATGCCCCACCGGTCGGGGTTGTCAGTGATCGAGTAGCGCTGCGCGACCTGCGGGATGATCTCGGTCAACAGGAAGGTGACCAGGCGATCGTCGAAGGCGTCGTACTCGATGTTGCGGTTCTTCGGATTCTGCGCGTCCGCGAGGATGCCGGGGTCGACGAACAGGCCAATGGTGACCGGGATATCACCGCTGTGGATCAGATTGTCCAACACGATCGCGCCGCGAACCTCGCCCTCTGGATCGAGGTACCACTGTCCGTCCAGGAAAACGATCAGCGACGCGGGCTGTGACCGGTCGTACTGAGCCGGCACGTGAACCCAGAACTTCCGCGACGTACCCGGGTAAACGGCGCTGTCGTCCCAGCCGAACTCGACCGTCTGACCCATCGGCGCCTCAGCCCGCCGACGCGAGTCAGGCCCATGGGCGTAGCGAACGTCAGTCTGGTCAACGAAGAGCGGGCGGAACGGCACCTCAACGGTCACCCCGGGCACGCTATGTGCCGATCCTCGACCCGGCAACCAGATTCGCCTCAGCCGAGCCAGCCCCCTCCAGGGCGGGTCCACAACTCACGAACACAGAAATCGGCTACCGAGAGGTGGGCTCGATAGACCCCGACAAGTGGGACCCGAACTGGCCCACAGAACCATTCGGGCGCAGGCACTGGCCGGTCTGGGTCGGTTCGATGAGTGCGAACGGGCACTGGATGCCGCCGAGGAGGTACACCAACTGCGCGGCGAGGTGCACAACGGCGGGTGGCTGAGGTTCGACGGCACGCGCATGGCGGAGGAACGGGGCACCTGCTACGTGACCCTGCGCCGCCCGGACCGCGCGCAACTCGCCCTCCAGGAGGCGCTTGGCGCGCGTCTGTCGATCCGTCGCCGTGGTGCCGTTCTCACGGATCTAGCGGTCGTGGGAGCGCAGCGTAGGGACGTGCACCAGATCGTGTTGTATGGCGCTGCCGCGCTGGATGCCGAACGCCAGAGCCGATCAGGCATGCTGAAGCGGAAGCTACGCGGCTTGCAGCGCCAGATGGCGCCGTTCACCGATGACCGGCATGTTGGGCACCTCAACGACCAGATCACGGCAGCCATCGGCGCTTAGGTGGCGAGACAGGGAGCATGACAGTGGAAGTAGAGCCGGGCCGGGTCTTTCGGGAGGCATGGATCGCTGGAGTCCGGGCGCACTACCCTGGCACTCCGAAACCGGGCTACGTCGCGCCGTGGGAGGAGACCCCGGATTGGGAACGGGCCAGCGCAGCCGCCGTGTACGAGCAGGTATTCGCGTTCCTGAAGGCGACGGACGGTGCCGCTGCCAAGCTCACCCGGGACCAGAAGGGTCGGTTCGTCGCACTGTGCTGGACAGGCCAGATTTTCAGGCAGTTCCCCGATCCCAAGCCGTCCTACGTGGCTGACTGGCCAGACCTGCCCGCGTGGCAGCAGGAAACCGACGCCGACATCTTCGAGCGGATCGAACGCGACACCTGATCCTCGCCGTCGCCCTGCCTCGGCGATGGAACGGGGGCGGACTTTCATTCCGATCGCGGTCGAGTCGATGAGGATCGACCATCCGGTTAGCCGACGCTACGTTGCGGATACGGACTCCGTGGCGTCCGCGAGTTCCGGTGGGCGGTGGACGACGTCCCGGAGGTACGACAGCTTTGAATAGTAGCTCGCATCCGCTGTGATTCGGTGCTCGCTCAGGAGTTTGCTGCACCAGGCGGCGAGGGACTCCAACTCGTCAAGAATCAGCCTGATCGGACTGGGTGGGCGGACCAGCCAGCTCACCGGGTCGCCGATGACACCCGCATCGATCGGTACGACCGCCAGCTCCACCAGTCGCGGCGGCTGCTGGCCGTTGCCCTCCACATCGGCGGCCACGAGCCGCGCGCTCGTCCACGGTGCATCGTCATCCATGCCCGCACCAGCCAGTGAGGGTCTCGAACTCGTCTAGGTCAGCCTTTCGTCGGATGGAAGGATGCTGCGGGTGAGTACGGCTTCGATCTCGCATTGGAAGAGGGCCTCATCGGGCGCGGTGTGCAGGGAGCAGGGCTGTGTGCGGTTTGCGTTGTGGGCAGGTGCGCCCTTCTGCGTGTCGGTACTGGTGGCGCCGCTTCGACGGCATGGTCGTCGTTGCCTGTTGCCTAGGTCGGTATCACCGAGGATTTGGCCGGCTGGGTCGGGAGACGGCGCCTGTGATCTCGGGGTGGGTGATGGGATGCCGGGTGAGTGTTCAGGCCGAGTCGGACTCCGGTGCTGGCTAGGTCTGGCCTAGGCCCTGGCCAGGCGCTCCCGACAACAGCAGGTGCGTGAAGTGGAACCAGCCTCGGACCGCGTGGGCGCGCGTTGCGGGCTGGGAAGGGGCTTGATCACACGCCTGCATGTGGTGCTCTTGCGCCGGCGCGGCCGGCCACGGCGTCGCGGAGGTAGGACAGCTTGGAGTAGTGCGAGCGCGTCGTGGGCAGGTTGTGGTCATCGAGGATGGTCCCCACCCAGATCGCCACGCGCTCTATCTCGGAAAGGACTTCTGCCTCGTCGGGTGGGCGGGTGGTGCGGCTGTTGCAGTACTCGACTTCGCACTGGGACATGGCTTGTGTTGGCTGCTCGGTGAGGTGGCAGCGGTCGAAGAACACGCCGTAGTAGTGGCCGGTGGACAGCGACTCCACGTTGACGTCGTAACGGATGCGGCGGAAGGTGGGCAGCCGGCGTGCCTGCAATCGCAGGACGTCGTGGACGTAGTCGTCGAGGCTGCCGTCGATGGGTGGTAGGTCGGTGAGTTGTTCGCGGCGGGCGAAGCTGTCGGTGGTGAACCATTTGCGTTTCATTCGCCACCCGGGCGTGGTGATGGATGGGATGAATGAGACGTAGCCGCGTTCGGTGGCTGGTTCGTCGATGTCGAATAGGTGGTTGAGGTAGTCCCAGGTTTGCAGTTCGTCGTGGTACTTGAGCGTGAAGCCGGGCAGGTGGCCGGCGTGCACGCGATGGTGGGTATCGGCGGCGAGCGTCCAGATTGGGGCGTGGTCGGGCAGGGTGTACTTGTGTTCCAGTTCCTGGCCGGGGAATGCCTTGCGGAAGTAGCACTGGTAGCTGTTGAGCGTTGGGGCGAGCCCGGCGTGTGTCTGGAACGCGGCTCGTAGCCAGTCAAGGTTGTCGAGGCCGTCGGCCGGCGCCGGGACGGTCGCGGTGCGCAGGAAGCACACGTCGTCGGCGGTGATCTCGACCCTGCTGTAGAGGTGCAGGGCCTGTCCGGCGTGGATGGCATAGAGCAGCGGCGTTGCCGGCTGAATCGGCCCGTCCGCAGTGATCTGGCGTGTCAGGGCCGCCAGTGGGAACCCCGGCAGCAGCGATTCGAACAGCGCGTCTCCGGTGGCTACTTGCTGTGCCCGTCGAGAGCCGTCCACGGTGCGAGCCATCAGATCCACCACGCCGAGGTCGGCCCAGCGAACGATGATGGTGTTCGGCGGGTCCACCGCCCTCACGTCCGAAAGTCGCCCTATGGTGACCACGTCTTGGTCGAGCAGCGTCGGCCGTTCGGTAAGCAGGTCGGCGCGTGCCAGCACCAGGTACGTGGCGGCGTCACGGTCAGCCATGCCGATCACCAGATTCACCTCGGCGGATGGGGGCCGTGAACGGCTTCGGCCCGGTGAACTGGGCTGGCCCGCCGAGCGCTGGGATGCGGCAGGGGCGGCGGTTGCCGGTGTAGGGTCGGCGGTCGAATAGACCGGCCGCGTACGTGTGGAGTCGCGTGGTATCGAGTTCGTGTTTGATGGGGTGGGATCGGCGTTGAGCGGGTACGGCAAGGTCAGCTCGGCGGCGTTGGCGATTGTGCCGGGTCCGGATGGGTCGGTGACGTTTCTGCGGCAGGAACGTGGTCCGTACGCCGGGCATTGGCTGCTGCCTGGTGGCCGGATCGAGTTCGGTGAGAGCGTGGTCGACACCGCCCGGAGGGAGACTCTGGAGGAGTCCGGCTGCGAGGTCGGGAAGCTGACCTTGACCGGGGTGTATGAGCTGCGTGGCGCGTGGGCCGACGGCGGCTACCACATCATCATGTTCGCGTTCCTGTCCGACACACCGGCGGTGGTCCCGGCGGGGTTCGAAGGCGATCACGTCGGTGACGTCGTGCAGGTCGCCCCGCATCGGTTGCGACCGCATCCGACCGTGATGCGCATCCTCAACGATGCCGGTGTGGCCAGCTTTGCCGACGACGAAATCGAGGCGTGGCTGGCCCGCGACGGGATCACGATGGTGTCGTTGCGCACCGGCTCGCCGGTCGGGGTGTAGGCCGGTCACGAGCCCGGCTCCGATGCCTTTGCAGGTGCCGGATCCCAGGTGACTCCGGCCCCGAGGAGCCCGTCCTCGGTGACGGTGCACCGGGCCTGGCGGTGTCGCCCGTAGCGGCCGGTGAGCGCGTCGACCAGGCGGGCGGCGAGCCGCTCGCAACTTTGAGGCCCGAAGTCCAACGGGGTGTCCGCGTCGACCGGCGTGTCCGCGAAGCTCGCCAGGACGCCGGTCATCCATCGGGTTGCCGCGTTGATCTCGATTTCACGGTCGTGGGTGAAGACCTGAATCTGGGCGGTGACGACGAACAGGTGCCGGTGCGACGCACGGAGGTACTGCTCGGGATGTTCGGCGTTCGGCCAGTGGTGTAGGCCCTCCACCTGGGTGACGAGGTGGACGTAGCTGCTCATGCCCATTGTCGGCTCCTGCGAGCTGCGTCGGTGTCGGCGGGCAGGCCGAGGCCGGCGGCGCGGCGCAGCAGTGCGATGTGCTGATGGGCGGTGTCGAGTTGGCTGGCGGACAGCCGGCCGCCGGTGAGGTCGGGTTTGCCGGGTGCTTCCCGGGCGGCGCGGCCTGTGGTCTCGTCCACGGCAACGCCGGTGGCGGGGTACCAGTAGGCGAACGACGAGTCGTTGCTCGTGATCAGGTCGTGGCTGCGGCGGCGGTGTTCGGCCAGTTCCCAGGGCAGTGACCGGTCGCCGCCGAGCAGATGCAGCGGGACCGGCTCGTCGCGGCGGTGCAGGATGTCAGCGCAGTCGAGGCGGGCTTCGGCGACCGGGGCGGCGAAGCAGCGCGGCACCGACAGCTTGCTCAAGCCGATCAGGCCGACGCCCAGGTCGGTGAGCCTCTGGTAGCAGTCGAGCCATTCCGCCCGAGTGGTGCCCTGGGGGACGGCCATGAACTGGTACGGGTGATCAGCCGCGTCGGTGAGGAACTGGCGGGTGGTTGCGACAGTGGCCGGGCCGTCGTAGAGGACGTCGGTGCAGACCACCACGGCGGCGTTGATTCGGGCTGCGGCGTCGAGGACGGCCGCGGCGGGCATCCCCGCGCCGGTGGTGGCCTCCAGTTCGTAGGCGCTGTTGTCGAGCAGGATCCTCACCCCGGCGGCGGACCGGTCGCGGTAGTGGGCGGCGTAGTCGGGGTTGGCGAGTACGAGGTGGGTCAGCGCCATGTCGATCGACCCGTGGGCGGACAGGTCCGCCAGGTGCGCCGTGCTGCTGATGACCGCGAGATCGATCATGGCTGCTCCGATCCTGGAGGTGTGGTGGCGGCGTGCTGGCAGTGCTCGGCGAGGAAGCAGGCACCGCAGTTGGGTGCCGACGCGGTGCAGGTGCTGCGACCGACGAGCAGGAACAGGAAGTGGGCCGGGGCAAGGTCTGGTCCGTAGCGCAGCAGCGTGACGATGAGCTGGTCTCGGACAGTCTTGGTGTTACGGCCCGCGTGGCTGGCCAGGCCGAGGCGGTCGACCACGCGGAACAGGTGGGTGTCCACCGGCAGTGTGGTGCGGGTCGCGGCGGCGAACACGAGCACACACGCTGCGGTTTTGTGGGCGACGCCGGGCAGGGATTCCAAATAGACCAGCGCCTGCGGGCCGGGTTGACGAACGATGCGGTCGAACGCGTCGACGCCTATGGTGGCCACGATCTTCGCTGTTTCGGCCAGCCGCGATGCCTTGTACGGGCCGGCGGAGCGGATGAGAGCGGCGAGTTGGTCAACGCTGAGCGCGGCGAGCCGTTGCGGGGTGGCGCCGCCGGACGCTGCGGCCAGCGCGGGGTAGACCTGTCGGACGATCTCGCCGGTGCGGTTCTGCGACAGGATGGTCAACACGAGCGCTTCGAACGGGGCGGCGGTCATGACGATGACGCCGCGGTAGCGGTCGCGGATGGCTTTGAGGGTGGGATGCGTGTCGAGCGTCAGGTCGCCGACCATGGTGCCGAACGCGTCGGTGAGCCTCGTCCGGACGAGTGCCGCAGTGTCCGGCGGGGTGTCGAAGAAGAACCGGAGCGCGTGGTCGGCTTCGGTGACCTCCACCGGGATCGGGTCGCCGTCGAGGTGGTAGGTGCGCCTCCACCGGCCGTCGCCGACCGGCTGCCAGGCGAGTGCGGGGATCTGGATGTCCATGGTGGCGGCCAGGTCTGGCTGGTGCGCGAAGCGCAGGGTCATGCTGGGGCGCACGTGTTCACCTCGTTGCAACGGTGCGGGTCGCGGCGGCGCGGCCGGCGATGATGCCGGACAGCGCGGCGGCGGACAGGCTGGCGGTGTAGCCGGCCGCGTTTCCGACAACGAACAGGTCGGCGATGTCGTTGCTGGCCCAGGTGTCCGGGTCGATCGGTACCCGGTAGTTGTAGTACTTGATCTCCGGGGCATAGATCGTGGTGTCGCAGCCGAGGACCGGGGGCAGGATCTGTCCGAGGGCGCGTAGGTAGCTGGCGAACGCGGAGTACAGCGGTGGCGGAAGGACGTCGTTGAGCCGGCCGGGGCGGGTCTTGGGATTGCTGGGGTGCACGTCCTGCGCTGGTGCGGTGGTCAGGTCGGGTAGGAACTGCGACAGTGGTTGGGTGATTGGGTAGCCGCCGGCGGCGGCGTTGATCGCGGTGGCGAGGGTGCGCACGTATGCGCAGGGGTCGTCGGTGAACGTGGTGTCGATGGTGGCCAGGATGGCGAGGTTGGATTGGCCGCTGCCGCGGTCGAGGAAGCTGTGGCCGTTGACGCCGCGGATGCCGAGGCTGCGGTGGTATTCGTTGACGACGTAGCCGTTGCCGTTGACGCAGAAGCTGCGTAGCGCGATCCCGGCCGGGCTGGTGTGGCGGACTTTGAAGTCGTAGAACTGACCGATGAACGGCTCCAGCGCGGCGGCGGTGGTCTCCACCCTGATGCCGATGTCGGCGGGCCCGGTTGCCAGTTGCACCCCGGCAGCGGTCAGTTGTTCCTCCAGCCATGGGGTGCCCATCATTCCGCTGGCCACGATGACCGCGCCGGCCTCGATCCGCTGCGGTACGCGGCTGCGACGGTCGACCATGGTGGCGCCACGGGCGCGACCGTGGTGGATGGTCAGGGCGGTGGCCTGTACGCCGGTCAGCATGGTGATGCCGAGTTCGCGGAGGTGGGCGCTGTAGCGCTGTCCGAACAGCCGCACCCCGTCGGAGCCGATGTGCAGCAGCGGGTAGGACTCGAACGTCAGCCCGGCGTCGTCGTGGCCGTCCATGGCGGTCAAGGTCTTGGTGGGCGGGTAGTCCACCCCGTCAGGCACGAAGCGGCGCACCGTGGCGTCGACGATCCGCAGCAGCCGTTCCTGTTCGGGGGTGAACAGGGCCGCGCCGTGGGTACCACGGGTCGGCGAGAGGGTGATCTTCCCGTCGGAGAACGAGCCGGCGCCGCCTTCGCCTTCCAGTACGTCGCAGGTGCGGCAGTCACAGCCTGACCCGTCCGGACAGATCCGGGCGGTCATCGGCTGGCCCTTCTCCACGATCACGACATCGGTGACACCGGCCTGGTGGAGTTGGTCGGCGGCGAACAGGCCGGCTGGGCCGGATCCGATGATGAGCACGTCGCACCGGGAAGGGATGGCGGTAGCGGTCATGGTTGCGGTTTCCTTTCGGACGCGACGGCGGTGATGGCGTCGAGGGCCTCGAACAACACCTGCGGGGCTGGTTGGCTGGCGTCGATGTGGATCAGACGGGCGTGCTCGACGTCAACGAGCTGGTCGATCGCGGCGGTGTAGGCGGCGGGTAGCCGGGCGGTCAGGTCCGGGTGTTCCCACCGACCCTGCGGCGGTTCGCCGCGACCGGCGGCGACGGCCGGGGTGACGGCCAGGTACAGGTACAGGTCGGGGCGGCGGATGCCGCCGTTGAGGCTGCGGTAGGCGGCAGGTTCGATCCCGTCGGCGTGGTGGTAGGCCAGCCCGGACAGGTAGTAGCGGTCGGAGACGACCAGGTCGTGGGTGGCCAAATCGTGGGCGAGGGTTGGCTGCTGCTGATGGCGGTCGGCGGCGGACAGCAACGCCGCCGCGTACGCCGGCAGCGTCAGGTCCGCGCTGACCTGGCGGAAGAACACCCCGACCGGCCCGGTGCTGGGCTCGGCGCGGGCCGCCACCCGCCACCCCCGGCCGGCGAGTGCGGTCCGCAACGCCGCTACCAGGGTGGTCTTGCCGCTGCGGTCGATGCCCTCCACGGCCACGAACCCGGACTCCGGCACAGTCCTGGCTCTGAGATCAGGCATGGGTCGCCTCCTCGGGTAGTCGCTGCTGCCCGGCGAGCGCCGCCGCGCGGTGGCGGATCTCAGCGGGGTCGGCGAGGGCCAGCCGTCGTACCCCGAAGTCCTCCACGGTGATCGACGCGGTGGCGGCGCCCAGGCGCACTGCGGTGGGCAGGTCGATACCGGCCATCCGGGCGGCGGCCACCGCACCTGCGAAGCTCTCTCCGGCACCAGTCGGATCGACCGTGCGGGTCGCGAACGCCGGTATCGGGGTGGTCGCACCGTCACCGATGAGGTAGCCGCCGTGGTGGGCGTCGGTCACGCAGGTGGCCCGGTCGCCAGTGATCCGGCATGCGAGTCGCAGCGCCGCCGCGATGTCGCTGGTGTCGGTGAGCAGGCGCAGCTCGGCAACATCGCAGACGAACAGGTCGACCAGCCGCCACAGCGCTGCGGCGGTCTCGGGTTCGGCGAGGATCCGGTTGCGGAACGTCGTCGCCGACAGTAGGACCTGCCCGGCGTGCCCGGCCCGTAGTGCGGTGGCGAGGTTGAGCTGCACCTCGGGCGGACCGGTCGGACACAGGTGGACCGCCTGCGGCGACGGATGGTCGGACAGCAGGTGCGGGCCGACCGCGTCCTCGGCCTCAGCGCCGTCGAGGCGGTAGTGCGCCGTCCAGTCCCGGTCATAGGCGATGTCGAACCGCAGCCCTGGTCCGGCAACCGCCAGCAGCCCGCCGTGCTCGACCCGTGGAGTGATAATGCCGGCGGCGTCGGCGGCCACCCCGTGCCCGACCACTCCGGCCAGCGCCACCCGGCAAGCCACGCCGACGGCAGCGGCGCCCAGCGCGGCGTACAGACCGGCGCCACCGAGGACCTCGGTCGGTGGCCGATGTGCAGTGCTGATCCGGTCGGTGGACACACTGCCCACCACCAGCAAAACCCTGTCCTGCACGGGCGCTGCAACTGACGCCGGTCCGGCGGTCGCCTGGCCCGGGCCAGCGTTCAGGTCAGCGGCCACGGACGTCACCCCACAGCAGGACATGCAGTCGGCTGGTGAGGTGCCAGCCGTGGGCCAGCACCGGGTCGGCGACCTCGCGCATCACGGTGATGATCCGGTCCGGTGTGGTGCCTTCTGGCATGACCCACACTGGGTCGAGCCGGTACTCGTCGCACAGCCGGGCGATCTCGGCCAGATCGGCGCGGTCGGTGACGACGAACTTGAACGCCGCCCTGCCGCAGCCGGCTAGGACCCGCAACGCCTGCGGGTTGATGCGACGTGCCGCGTCTTCCGGGGCGGCGAAACTGTCCAGCTTCGGAGAGACGTTGAACGCGGCGACCGCCTCGACCAGGGCCGGACGAGGTTCCACCGTGCCATTGGTTTCCACCTCCACCCGCCGCCGCGCGGCGGTCAGCTCCTGTACGACGGGCAGCAGACGATTCTGTTGAAGAAGCGGTTCACCGCCGGTGAACACCACGAGGTCAGTGGGGTGTCGCAGAACCCATGCGACGAGTTGGTCGCCGGGCACCGGCCGGGACTCGGCCCGCAGGTCGAAGCGGGTGCGGTCCCAGGTGTAGGGGGTGTCGCAGGTCGGGCAGGACAGGTTGCACCGCGACAGCCGTACGAATATCGCCTGCTGCCCGCAGCTCGGCCCTTCGCCCTGGAAGGTCGGTCCGAACGTCTCGGCGACCAGCAGTGGCCGGGTGGCGGTACGGGCCGTCATGGCGCGCGCCGTTCACCAACAGGATGCGGCGCCCGCGACGCGTGCGCGGTGGCCAGCGGTTCGAGCACCATGTCGGCCAGGGCTGCGGCGACCTGGTCGACGGACAGCGTGGTGACGTCCAGCGTCAGCCAACCCGCAGCGTCGCCGAACTCATCCAGCACACCGGCCAGCCGCTGCTGATAGGCGACGAAACCCGCCGAGGTGAGCTCCACCGGCCCTTCGTGGTTGCCAGCCTCGCTCGCGGTGATGACCGGCTTGCGGGCCGCCGCCACAACCGGGTCGATGTCCAGCCGGATAACCAGATCGGGGCGCAACACGTCGGCGAAAATGGACCGGGCACGGTCGAAGTCGACGGTGGGACGCAGGGCGAGCTTGGCGAGGAACTTGTGCGTCCAGGTGTCGGTCAGCACGAGCGTGCCGGCGTCCAGCAGCGGCTCCACGACGCAGCGGCCCACCGCCAGGTACCAGGCGGCCTGAAGGTGAACCCAGTGCAGGTCACCCAGCTCCAGATACGGGTCGCCAGGTGGGTGGTCCCAGATCAACGCCCGCAGCCTGGCCAGGTGGCCTTCCACGTAGGCAGACGAGAAGTTGGCGGCGGTCCGGTCGACCGTCACCGCCGATACTCCGCGTTCGCGTAGCCGTCGTCCGAGCGCGGCGGCGGCGGTGGTCTTCCCGGCGCCGTCGATGCCTTCCAGACACACCAGCCAGCCCCGGCCCGTGGAGGCTGCGGTGCTCACGCCGCCTCCAACACGTACTCGGCCGCGCTGGTGGGTGTCTCCGACACCCGCACCGCGACGAGGCGGCCAGCCACCTGGGCCTGAAGATTTCCCAGGAACCAGTCGGCCACATGTCGGGCCAGGTTTTCGCTGGTGGGTGGCACGTCCAGCACCTCGTTGAGGTCGCGGTGGTCCAACGTGTCGTCGATGTAGCGGCCCAGTGGGGCCAGCTCACCGAAGTCGGTCACGAACCCCGGCCCGGTCAGCGCCGCCGCGGCGAGCACCACCTCAACGGCCCAGGTGTGCCCGTGCACCCGGGCGCACTTGTGCCCGTCCGGCAACCCGTCGAGATGATGGGCAGCATCGAACGTCCACCGCTTACTGATCCGATACATCGCGTGTCTCCTGACCCTGGCAGTCGTGTGCTCCGGCGACAGCGGCGCCCAGGTGCATCACCCACTCCTGACGCAGCAGCGGATCGTCGACAAGGGCGCCGCGTGTCGCGCTGGTGACCGTCACCGCTCCGCGTGCGCGAGCCCCCCGCAGGCTCATACACAAGTGCTCGGCCTGTACCCGAACGCCGGCAGCCCTCGGCTGTAACGTGTCGACGAGCCAGTCCGCGACGTGCCCCGTCAACTGCTCCTGAACTTGCAGCCGGCGGGCGTACAGGTGCACCGCCCACGCCAGCTTCGACAGGCCGATGATCTGCCCAGCCGGCTGGTAACCGACGTCGACCGTGCCGATGAACGGCAGCCCGTGATGGGCGCACAGGCTCGCGAAGGCGATGCCCCGGACCACCACCAGGCCCTCGTAGCTGTCGCTGCGGAACATGGTGGGGACGAATCGTGGGGGCGTCAGCAGTTCGGCAAACGCGGATGCCATTCGGCGGGGAGTGTCCCGGCAGTGCGGAGAGTCCAGCGGCACGCCCAACGCGGTCAGGAACGCCGTCGCGGCGCGCTCGGCGACGACGAGGTCGGGCGGATCCTGCACGTGCACAGCGGCGCCGTTCTCAGCTATTTCTACATCAGTCGACATTCGCCCTCCCATTCGGGTCGCGGCCGTGCCCCGTGCACACCGCGCGGATGGTTACTCCGACGTTCGGATCCCCGATCTCCTGTGCGAACAGGCCAATGTCGGCGGTCGACATGGCCGTAACGGTGGGGCCGGCGAGGATCGTTCTGCGTTGAGGGGTGAGTGTGAACACGCGGGTCCTTCCTCGTATGGGGTCGCGATTGATCGAGCTATGTCGGGCGCTGGGCGTCGCCTGCTATCCGCCGAAGCTCGTTCCTGGTTCCTGCGCGGGTATCGCTGTGCGGCCCTTCCTCCTCGATCACCGATAGCAGCGCCGTGACCGGCGCTTGGATTCGGTTGCGGCAGAAGGTGGTCTCGGTGGCTTCGAATGCGCCGTGCTCGAACCATCGCTTGGAGGCGGTGCATCCGCCTCCGCAGTACTCCCAGAACGAGCAGCGCCTCCTGCAATTGGCGAGCCCGGCGGCGAACCGTCGAACGTAGTCCACCTGCCTGATCTGCTCCATGATCGTAGGCAGCGGCGTGGCCAAGACGTTTCCCACGACGAAGTTACCGTGTTCGGGCGCGGGTGCGCCGGCGAGTTCGGGTCCCGTGACAACCACGTCGCCGTTGAAGGCAACGGTGGGCATGGCCTCCAGCGTGAGGGCCGGCTCCTGGTGCTTGAGGAAGCGTGCGAGGTCCGCGATCTCGCGGACCCGCAAACCGGGATTGGCGCGCAGGTACGCGATCACCTCCCTCCAGAATGTCACCGCTTGCTCGAAGGTGATCGTTGGCCGGCCCCGGTCGAGGTTCGCGTTGTCGCGCTCCTCGAAGATGAAGCCGACGGCGGCGGTCCCCAGTTCGCTCAGGAATCCGAGTACCTCTGACGCGCGGTCGACGGTCGCCGCGCTGACCACGGTGAGGACGGTGACCGGGATCTCATGAGTCTTCAGCAATGTGATGCCTCGCATCGCCCGGTCGAAGGTGTCGCGTCCCTCCCAGTCGCGGCGTGCCGAGTTCATGTTCCCTGGGCCATCGATCGAGACGCCGACCGCTATGCCGTATTCGGCGAACAGGTCGCACCACCGGTCGTTGATCAGGGTGGCGTTCGTCTGCACGGCGTGTGCGATCACACCCGACGCGCGCAGCGCCTCGAACGGTGCCAGGAGCCGTTTGAAGTGGTCGCGGCCGGTCGCGAGCGGCTCGCCTGCGTGCCACGCAACGGTAACCGGCTGCGCGCCTTGTGCCGCGATGCCGTCCGCGATCGCTTCAGCGACCTCGACCGACATTCGATCGCGCCGGTCTCGCCCCGGCAGATAGCAGTACGCACAGTCGATATTGCAGCGTGTGGTCGGCTGCGCCAGTAGGAGACCGAAACTATTCGATAGGGAGTCGAGAAGCCTCTGATCGCCCAGATCTATTCCCGGTGCGCTGTGGCGGACCGCGATGCCGCCGGCCCCGGCGGAGGGCAGCGCTGAACCCACCGTGCTGTCACGCGTAGGCGTATCCTCCATGACAGATCTCATTCCCCTCGTTGCACCTGGCCAGTCCATGCACGCATCCATTACGGGTTCAGAATGCTCTAGGTCGTAAACGTCCAGGCGCCGACCTTTCCCCATTGGACAAAAGGTGCATTCTTGCCCCACTGTGTGAAGCTGGGGTCGTTGCCCTCTGCCCTATTGGGACTTAGTGCCAGTTGCCGTTCGAGGAGTTCCGCAACCGTCGCATCGGGTTCCGGGTCGTGGCCGACCGCTATTGTCGTGGGGGTCATGTCGTTGTCTTTCCTTTCATCGATGGCGGAATTGTTTCTATACGGTGTGGCGTCGTTCCAGGCTGCTGGTCAGGTAGAGCACGGGGGTCGTGAAGGTGATGCCGGCCTGGTCGGTGGCCTGGTCCAGGGCGTGGTGCCAGGCGGTGGTGTACCGGGTGGCGGTGTCAGCGCCGAGATGTCCGGTGATCAGGTCGATCGGGCTGTGAGCGCCGGGGTGGGGTCGGCGGTGTAGGTAGGCGTCGACCTGGGTGTGGCTGGTGAGCCGGTCGATGATGGTGGTCTCGTGCACGGTGGGTGCGGTGAAACCGGCGTGGAGGGCGGCGGTGGTCAGCGGCGCGACGTCGAAGGCCATCATGGGTCCGGCGGCGGGGCTGCTGTGGCGGCGGAGCCCGTCGATTGCTTCGTTTTCGTTGGCGGTGAGGCCGTCGAGGTGGGCGTTGTGGTGACGGCGGGCGTTGATGGGCTCGAACGCGGAGAGTATTCCTGCTGGTCGCAGGACGCGGGCTATCTCGCCGAGCGCGGTGGGGAGGTCGGGCAGGTAGATCAGGACGCTGCGGGTGACGACGCGGTCGATGGTCGCGGTGGCGATGGGGAGGTGGGAGGCGTCGCCGACGACTGGCCGGATCTGTGTCGCCTGATCGGTTCTGATCTGCGCTAACGCGGTTGCGGAGAGGTCGAGTGCGATGATCGATCCGGTGGGGGCGACTGCCCGCGCGGCGGTGTGGGTGAGCAGGCCGGTGCCGGCACCGAGGTCGAGGACGTGGTGGCCGGGGTGCAGCCGGGCCGCGTCCAGGACCCGATCGCGGATGTCGGCGAGGAGTCCGGTGAGCGCGGCGCGGTCTGCGTTGTCGCGACCGGCGTCTCGGTCTCGGGTCAACCATTGCCCTGCCTGCTCGGCGGGTCGTGCTTGCTTGGCCTGCTCACCCACGAGAGTTCTCCGTTACGCCGTGACGGCCGTGAGTTGGAAACGCGGCGCGACCGCGTTGTTCAGCGATGGGAGAAGTTCGGCGAGTCGGGCGTCCTTCTCGGCGTGGTAGATCTGGTCGATGGTGGCGATCTGCTCGTCGCCGAGGAGTTCGTGTCCCCGCGCGCCGTAGGTGAAGAACAGGATTTCCTCGGCGTGGAACAGCTCGGCGTGGCGGTCGAGAAGGTCCTTGCGGTCGATGAGCGTCTGGGTGTCCAGCCGTCCCCGCTTGTGTTCGAGCTGTTCGGTGACCTGGGCGAACTGCACCCGGATGGCGATCAGCTCGGCCTGGTACTCGGCGTTGAGGTCGATCAGTCGGGTGATCTGCTCGGGGGTGAGTCCGATCTCGGTGTGGTGAGACAGCATCCTGGTGAACAGGACCTTCGCCGCGATGCTCTCGCAGGTGATGTCGATGAGGTATCCCGGTCGCGGGAACAGGTTGTGGTTAATGCCGCACATGTCGATGTTCCTCCAAAGCGTCTCGCTGAATCTGGGTGTTGTTGGGCTACTTCCGGTCGTTCGGCCGTGCGGCGGGGCCCGTGCGTCACCGGTGGTCCGCTGTCGGTGGTGTGTCGGCGGGGCTGCGGTCTTTGCCGGCACGGGGCCGATGGTGTGCCCGGCGCCGCTGTGGCGCGGCCCGGCGTTGATGGCCTCGGCTGTGGCGACTGTGGCCAGTTCGTGGTCGGGCAGTCCGCGAGGCAGGTCGGGGCGGCCGGTTGGGTAGATGACGCTGCGGGTGGTGTCGGCGCTGTCCATGACGGCTGCGAGGAGGTCGTCGAGGCGCCGGTGGACGTCGCTGCTGGTGCAGACGGCGACCGGTCGATCGCCGTGCTTGTGGTGGGAGTAGGCGTGGGTGACCGGAACGGCTTCGGGCGTCGGCGCGGTGGCGGTCATCAGGTGTGCCCTGAGGTGAGGTGCGGCCTGCGGGGTGTGGGGGTGAGGACTTCGTTGGTGAGGGTGGCGTAGTGGGCGGGTGCGGTGCCGGGGTGGTGGAGGGCGTGTCGGGCGAGCCGGACGCCGAGGGCGACGGCGAGGCGGAGTTGGGTGGGGTCGCGGGCGAGGACGGTGAGGAGCCCTGCGGCGAAGGCGGCGCCTGCGCCGGCCTCGCCCGCGGTGCTGGCGGGTAGCCGGACCTGGGAGCGGGTCTCGGTGAGCAGGGAGCCGTCGCGGTGTCGATAGATCCGGGTGCTGCTGGGGTTCCTGACGATGATCGCGGCCCCGTTGCCGGTCCGGCGCAGGAGGCGGGTGGCGATGGTGGCGTCGGTGGCGTCGGTGGCGCCGCCGAGCGCGCGTAGTTGGGGTCGGGTGAGTAGGAGGTGGGAGGCGAGGTCGCGGATCCCGACGACGGCGCGGTCGGTGCGGGTGCTCCATTCGGGTCCGGGGTCGACGCTGATCAGCAGGCCGGGGTTGCGGTGCCGGGCGGTCCGGAGGATGGCCAGGAGGTGTTGGGTTGATCGGGTGTCGAGGATCGGGGTGATGTGGACCAGTCGGGCGGCGGCGAGGTAGGCGGTCAGTGCCTCGTGGTGGCGGGTGAGGTGGTCACCGAGGTACTGGTTCGCGCCGGGGACGGCGAAGCGGGTCGTGGTCGCGTCGTGGTCGATGGTGACGCGCAGTCCGCAGGGTTGCCTGTTGGGGTCGGTGAACAGGAATTGGTGATCGATGCCGAGTGCGGTGAGTTGCTGCAGGTGAGTGGGTGGTGCGAACGTCCGCCCGGCGACTCCCACGTATCCGATCCGCAGTCCCCGCCGGCAGCAGGCGGCGGCGATTGCGGTGTTGAACGCTGCCCCGCCGAGTTTCGGGTGGTCAGTTCCCCGGTTGGCCATGTCCTTGACGGCGGTGTGGAGGGTGGCGAGGTCGATCCGGCCGGCGTTCACCGCGGTGATGAGCCGTGTGAGCTGGTCGGTGGGCGAGGCGGTTCCGTCGCCTCCCGGCGGTCTGATCATGTAGTCGGTCGTCAGCGATCCGATGGCGACGAGGTGCGGGGTGGTCTGGTCGTCGGTCGTCGCAGCCGCCCCGGGCGCGGGGGTGTCGGGTCGGGTCATGGTGGTCACCGGCCGGCGTGCGTGCGGGGGTCGAGGTCGGGGGTGCGGGTACGGGCGAGGTAGAGGACGTAGTCGGCGACGGTGGGTTCGGTGATGCCGAGTTGGCCGGGGTCGCGCAGCAGGGTCAGTTCGGAAGCGAGTAGGTCGCCGGTGCGCGGGTCGAGGATGATCAGGTCGCGGGTGGTGTTGTCGGGGCTGGTGGCGCTGACCGCTATGCCGGGGCGGCCGGCGCGGTCGGTGACGGTGCCGTGGTGGAGCAGGCCGTCGGTGTCGCGTAGGACGGCGATGGCGGCGGCGCGTACGGCCAGGTTGGGGGTGTGCCAGCCGTTGATGTCGGCGAGGGCCCGCAGGGCTGCCGGGGGGCCGATGGCGGTGATTGGGTGGATGTCGTTGATCTGTCCGGCGAGGAGGGCCGGGTCGGTGGCCAGTGGCCCGGTGACGGCGGCGGGGAGTCCACCGGCGGGGTGGGTTTGGTCGTGGGTCGGGTCGCCGGTGGCGGGGTGTCGGGTGCTGATGATGCGGCCGGAGCCGTCATCGGCGCGCCAACGCTGTTCGTCGTGCAGGATGGTGACGGTGCGCGTCCGGCCGCGGGTGCTGGCTGTATCGGCGGCCCATTGTCGGATGCGGATGTGGGCGTAGGAGCCGGTGGTGGCGTCGCAGCCGCTCGCGACGATGCTGGCGACCAGCGCGTGCAGCGGTTCGCGGGCGGGTGTTGATGCCGGCAGGGGCGTCGGCGGGGAGGCGGGTTCGCGGGCGAGGTCGCGCAGGTCCGCCGCAGACGTCGCCGCCGGTAGCCGGCACGGCTCGACCGGCGCGGCAGCCGGCTGGGTCGATGGGGCGGCGCTCGGCCGTGGTGCCGGCTGGGCTGCCAGGTGGGGAACCGCGACGACAGCGAGCACACCCACCGCGACGGCGAGGGTGACGACCGCCGTCGCGGTTCTGTAGCGGCGACGCGTGGGGTGCTGGTTGAAGGGGGTCACGATCGATACTCCCTGGTCATGTGGTGGGCAACGCCAGGACCATTGGTCCCGCTCGCCGGTGGGAATGGCGTGCGTCGGTGCGACGGTGGCGGTCGGCCCGTACCGGGCCTGGGCTCGTCAGGAGCACGGAAGGCCGAGCAGTTGAAGGGTCTCCGGCGCGGGAACGCTCTGGTTCACGCGCTGCGCCCAGGCGTGCTGGCTGCACGGGTGGGGTGTGAGGTGGGCGTAGGCGGTGCGGCATTGGGTGCACATGCCCTGCTCGTCGACGGTGTGCAGGGCCAGGATGGCGGCGGCCGACGCCGCGAGGCTGACGACCGACTCGGCGGCCGGTGTGGGCGGCGGGGTGTCGGGTCTGACGGCGAGGGTGGACACAGGCATTTCGTTCCTCTCGTGACGCGGTCGCGGGGTCTACTCGGGTGTCGTTGCGAGGTGGGTGAGAGCCCCGAGGAGGAGGAAAATGACCAGCGCGGTGGCGGCGATCCGGCTGATGCGGTAGCGGATGATCAGCCAGGTGGTTCGGCTGCTGGCGGCGAAGACGAGCGCGAGGACAAGCACGATGACGCCGATGGCGGCGCCGGGGGCGGTCATGATTGGCTCCGGTGGTAGCCGGGGATGGTGAGCTGGGCCTGGCCCCAGTGCGGCTGCGACAGCCTCGGCTGCTCGTGAACAAGGAGCCCGGCCGCGGCGTGGAAGCCCAGGAGCTGCGCAAGGCCGGCTCGGGTGGTGTGGACCTGCAGGATCAGGCGGTGCAGGGTGACGGCGTCCAGAGTGACCGCCGGTCTCGCTGGCAGGCCCGGCTGCGCGAGCGGGTACGCCGGTGGTGGGGGTGCGTGTTCGGTGAGCCAGCGGCCGAGGGCGGCGCGGCGACCGTTCGGGAAGTGGATCAAGGTTTGGGTGCGCCAGACGGCGAGGTAGGTGGCGTGGTCGGCGGTGTCGAGGGGGTGTTCGGGTGCGTCCGCCGGTAGGGCGGTGGCGATCTCGATGGTGTTGATGGGCCGGCGGGTATCGGCTGCCGGCGCGGAGATGACATTGCAGATCCAGCCGCCGTGGTAGGGGTGCAGGGGGGTGACGGTCCAGCCGCGGTGCAGGTAGAGCCGCTTCCCGCCGGCCTCCTCCGGCGGTCGCAGCCGGGGCTGTGACCGCAGGTAGTGCAACGCGGAGACCAGGGATGGATCCGGTCGGGGCACCGTCTGTGGGTTGGTCATGGTGAGGTCCTTGTCCGGCTCAGGCGGGTACGCGGAACACGGGCTTTGGGAGAGGGCGCCGCCGGTGACGCGGGCGGGCGGGCGGCGGTCAGGTCGGTGATGAACTCGTCGATCTGGTCCTGGGTGACGCCGGGCATGCAGACGATGTGGGCGGTGTGCCCGTCGCTGGCCAGGACCCACTTCGCCAACACCTGCGCTGGGGGTTGGTCGAGGGTGACGGTGAACGCGTGCGGGTTGAGCCCTGCCGGCCAGCCGATCCGCTGCAGTTCGCGGTAGGTATGGGTGGCCAGGTCGCGGGCGGCCTGTGCGCGGTGGCGGAGTCCGTCAACGCCGAGGGTGGTCAGCGACCACCACAGCAGCAGGGGGGTGTGGCCGGAGCGGGATCCGGTGATGGTCGTGTCGGCGCTGCCTGTGTAGGCGATTCGGCCACCGGCGGGAGTGCGGGGCGGTTCGGCGTAGACGAGGACCCCGCATGGCATCAGCGTGCTCAAATACTTGTGGCCGCTGATGACCATGCTGGTGGCGCCGGCGGTGAAGTCGAACCCGGGTCGGGTCTCAGCGGGAAGCAATGCCAGCGGGATCCCGGACAGGGCGGCGTCGACGTGGATACGGCGGCGGGTCACGGCCAGGTCGTCGCAGGCGGCGGCGATAGCCGCGACGTCATCGACGGCTTCGCGCATCGTGGTGCCCGCCGTGGCGACGATCATCGCCGGGCGGTGCCGGCGGCGGGCGATCTCCCCCGCCAGGTCGGCCACGTCGATCCGTCCGGTGTCGTCGGTACGGACCATCACCAGCGGCAGCTTCAAAAGGCGGCTGCTCTTGGCGACCGAGTAGTGCGCGGCGGCGGAGGTGTAGACGACCAGGTCTGAGTAGCGCTGCCACGCCTCATCCAGAGCGTGCAGTGTCCCCTCCGACGAGCCGCCGGTGACATACCCCCACGCCTGAGCTGGTGCGCGGAGCATGTCGGCGACAATGGCGACGACTTGCTGCTCGATGTGCTTGGTGTGGGCGCGGCCGTGACCGAGGTCCCACGGATCGCCGACGTTGTTGAGCAGCAGACCGGTCATGATGTCGGCCAGGGCGGGGAAGGTGACATCCCGCGCGCCGGGGAACCCGATGTCGTAGCGGCGGCTCTCCCGCGCTCTGGCGAGCAGGTCCGCTACGACGGTCTCGGGTTCGACGCGGCCATCGACGGCCGGTGCTATCACGGCTGCCTCCGCCGTGATCGTGGATCATGCCCCCGCCCGGCGGCGGGCCGGGTGACCTGGCCGGAGCGGGCGAGGTCGGACTGCCACAGATTGTGGTTGAGTTCCGCCATCCACCGCAGCACATTCGTGTGTTCCGGGTCGGTGGCGAGTTGATCGATACCGACGACGTTGTATGTGTACGGGGCGTCGATCATTGACGAGCTCAGCGCGTGCGTGGAGTGCACCGTCATGGTGTTGAACTCGGACAGGCCGCGCCGGTCGAGGGTGATCGTGGTCGTGTCGGTCATCACGATGCGGACCAGTCCCGGCACATCGCTGTACCCGTCGACCCTTTCCCGGGTCTGCTCCCAGGAGCCGGTGTGGGTGTCCAGGCTCGACACGGCCAGCCCGACGTACCAGGCGTCGGCGGCCATCTGCGGGTCCACCCGGTCGGCCAGATCCCGACGCGGGTCGAACGGTGTGCCACCACGCTGCGTGACCACCTCGTTCAACCGGAACAACAACCGCGGCAGATCCGCCGCCTCGGGCCCGGCCAACCACAACCGGGTGGCCGCGTGCACGGCCAGCCAACCCGGCCGGTCGGGCTGGGCGTAGAGGAACGCGAGCGCGTGGGCGGCGAGCGGGTCGTGGTAGCGACGTTCCCAGGCGTGCATCGCGTGCTGCACGTTCATTCTCCGCAGCCGCCCGATGGCCTGTATCCGCAGACTCGTGTCCCGTTTGAGGTCCTGCAGCCTGGCCTCATGATCATCCGCCGGACTCCGCGTCCCGGTTTCGTGCCGGGCGAACCCTGCCGTTTCCGCCGTCACGCCCTCACACCTCCAGCTCGGCCAGGCGCTGGTCCCGCACGGTCAGGGCGTTCGGAGTGCCGTGGCCGAGTTGCTGGTAGACGTCAGGATCGGCGTGGCGTAGCCACTCGCCCCGGGCCAGCCCGACCAGCCCGGCGCCCGCGACCAATGCCGGTATCAGCCAGGGCAGCGGCGAGCCCGGCGCGGTGCCCAGCAGTGATGCCAGGTTGCCGGCCATGAACACGAGGACCAGGAAGCCCACCACGGCCCCGACGGCGGGGAACACTTGCCGAACCCACATCGACTCGTTGGCGCCCCGCCCGGCGGCGAAGAATCCCAGCGCGGCCACCGACGCCACCGTCAACAGCAACATGATCGATACGGCGCCGATCGTCGAGCACCACACGAACAGGGTCATCGGATCGGCGCCGGCTGCCACGAAGGCTGTCACCACCACGGCTGCGGTCACGGACTGGACCGTCGAGCCGCCCAGCGGCGCCCCGCCGTGCGCGCCGCCGCTGACCGCCGCCATCGCCACCGGCAGGACCCGCTCCCGCGCCAGCGCGAACACATACCGGGCCGCAGCCGAGTGGAACGCCACCATCGCCGCCACGACACTGGTCACCAGCAACAGGGTCGCCAACGTGCCCACACCCGCGCCGAACACCCGCTCCAGCACCGCGAACGGCGACTGCGTCGGGTCCGCCGCCGCGAGCACCACCGAGCCCGGACCGACCGCCGTCGCGTACGCCCACGCCGAAAGGCAATAGAACAGCCCGAGGAACAGAATCCCCCCGAACGTCGCCCTGGCGACCGCCCGTGGTGTGCGGGACTCCTCCGCGAACGCCGGTGGTGTCTCCGCACCGGCGAACGCGGCCATCCCGAAAGCGAGGGCACCGGACACCCCGGCCGTCATCAGACCCGACGGCGCCAACGACTCCAGACTCACCCCACCGGCGGCCGGATTCGAGAACGCGGCGATGTCGAACAACACGATCGTGGCCAACTCCACCGCCAACAGGGCACCGAGCACCCTCGCGTTCGCGGCACCGCGAAGTCGGCCCAACACCGCCACGACCAGCCACACCAGCGCCGCCCACGCCCACCACACCCCGCCGGCCAGCCCCGCCAACGTGGCGCCGATCAGGCCGTACAACGAAATCTGGATCGCGTTGTAACCCAGCAGCGCCACTGCCGCGCCGGCCACCCCGAGTCTCGGGCTCAGCCCTCGCGCGAGCTGGGCGTAGAACGGGGCACTATGCGGAACGTGCCGGGCCATCGCCACATAACCCACCGCCAGCAACCCCAACGCCACCATGATCACCAGGAAGGACAACGGCACACCGACCACACCCGTCAGGGCGTACGTCGACACGATCCCCCCGACCAACACCGTCAGCGGGGAACTCGCGCCCACGCCGAACACCCACAGAGCGCCACCACCGAGCGTGCGCCGCGCCAACGTCACCTGACTCACGCCGCCTTCACCCCCGCCGCTGGGAGCTGCGCGCGAGGACAGTCAGGAGCCTTGCAGTCGCGGCGGTGCCGGCCGTGCACCGTGAAGTCATTCGCGCTGATGCACACCACCGACAGCTCGGGTCGCATCGGGCCGGGACGCCAGAACACCTGATCCCTTTCCAACTGGCCGTGTGCGTCCGCTTCGGTTTCACGAGCCCGGATGAACTCGTGTGTGCCGTCTGGCCAGTCTCGCCGCACCGCCCATCGGACCGTCGAGCTAGCCACGGAACGGGCACCTACGCCGTTGATTGGCGGGTTGGCGCGGCGGCGTCTGCCGAACCAACCGACTCCCATCTTGAGACCGTCCACGACGGCATTCCTCCCCAGAACTGTTTGGACGTCGCCGAGTAGCCGGCTTCATGGCGGTGGCGCTCTTGGCGTCGGCTTGTCGCGACCTCAGCGATGCGGCGCCAGTAGGCCGGGTCGTGTGCAATGGGTGCGACTACGCCGCCGCGCCCTGGTGGCGACGAGGGCGGACGCGATCTATTCGCGGGCGACGAACCTCACGTCGGCCACCGTTCCGCCAACCTCGATCCGCGAATAGAGCCGTGTGAGCACTTCGATCGGGTCGGCGGACCAGCGGCCAGCCAACGTCGGAGCTGCAAGGGCCGCCTCTGCGCGCACCCGGCGCTCGATGGCGTCGGCGTCGATGGGCCGTAGTCGGCAGCCGCACACGCTCAGGTACTCACGTGTGGAATCGGGTGATCCCCATTGGCAGAAGCGCTCGCCGCATGCGCAGAACAACCACCCGAGCAACGGATACGACGCCGTCGATGAGACTGGAAATACCAGATCGCTTTGCACCGTGGTTTCCTCCAACACCGCCAATGAGGCAAGGAGGTGCCGGGCTGGCCTGACCCCTTCCCAACGGTGCGGTTGGTCGCGCAGAGAGCTGCGCGACCAACCGCACGGCCGGGTCCGGCCACGACACTCGGGGGAAGGCCGTGACCGGACGCCTCGGTGGGCATGGATATGCGAGGACAGCCGGCGGCCGGCAGGGCCGAGGTACTGCTCGCGTCGCGACAAGAGAACGCGCCGATCGCGCACATCGGCGTCGGCCGGGTCGAGACCGGCCGCTGCGACGGGGGTTGTCGCACAAGGCAGCACAACGCCCACGGTCCACCTGCTACGACGTATGGTCGTCGCTGTGGTTGGCCCGATGGCGGTCATTGCGCCTCCTCAGCAACAGTCGGATCATGCTCGCCAGCCGTGCACTTCATGCCGGCTGATCTTCGATGCCGTGACCCATCGATGGGTCGCATGTCGTGTGTTCACGATCACTGACAGTCCGCTGCCTTGGAACCCCGAGTTACCAGGAGACTTACCAGGAGACTTAGCAGGAGACGTGCCTCTGACCTGCTGATTCTCGACATCGATCAGTGGTGGGCGGACTCCAACGGTTCAAAGTCGGGGTTAGGCTCTGGCCGCACCGGACAGCCGCCGATGGTCGGACAGTCGCGGTGCCTTTGCGTCTGTCTGCACCGGAGGGCCGTTCATGATCAGTCCGTATGTGCGACGCCGCCGGCTCGCAGCCGAGCTACTCAGGTTGCGGGAGGAACACGGCTACTCCACCCAACGGCTCGCCAAGGAGATCAACGTCCCACGCCAGCGCATCAGTCAACTCCAGAACGGGCACCTGCGGCCCGACTTGGACGAGATCATGCGCATCCTCAAGCTTTTCAACGTCGGCGAACGTCGCTGGCAGCAGATCATGACCATCGCCCGTGAAGCCCAGGAGCGTGGCTGGTGGGAAAAGTTCCGCGACGAGATGGGACCTCGCCAAGCGTTGTACGCCGACCTCGAAGCCGGCGCACGGTCCATCGTCGAGTACCAGATGACGCTATTGCCGGGCCTGCTCCAAATCCCCCGGTTCACCGAGGTTCGGGCGCGGGCCGACCGGGGCGCATACCCAGAGGACTTCGACCCAGCCCGCGCGCTGGAGGCAAGAGCGATACGACAGCGTGTACTCGAACGTGCCGGCGGGCCCAGCTACGAGGTGATCATTGACGAGTTGGCAGTCCGGCGCTTCGCCGCGCCGCCGGACGTTGTCCGTGCCCAGATGGACCACCTCGTGCACGTCGGCCGTAGCCGCAAGAGGATCACCATCCGCGTGCTGCCACTGATGGCGGCCATCGCCGGTCATGTCGTGCCCCGGTCGGCCTTCTTCACCTATCGTTATCCGGACCCCGGCGACCCGATCGTCGTGGCCGTCGACACCGTCACGTCCGACCTCGTACTTACCGAACCGGCCGAGATCACCTACTACCTTGACCTCTACCAGCGACTACAGCAGGCGACGCTCAGTCCCGCCGACAGCCTCGACCTCCTAGCCGCCGTGGCTGAAGACCTGCCCAACTACTCAGGGAGCCGACAATGAACCCGAGCAAATTCACCAACTGGCGCAAATCCCGCCGCAGCGGCGGCGGCGACAACTGCGTCGAGGTAGCCGTCGCCGCCGACGGCCCCGTAGGCGTCCGCGACTCCAAGAACCCCACCGGCCCGATCCTCGAGTTCAGCCCACCCGAGTGGCAGGCGTTCACGAGAGGCGTCCGCGACGGCGAGTTCGACGCATAGCCGGCGTACGGCGGCCACGAGGCGCCGCCCTGGTGGACGGCGCTGGTGCCGCTCGGCACACCGCCGTCCACCACCCGGAGTAGCTGCTAGAAGACAGGTATCCACGCTGTCATGCTGAGCGCACCGGACCCGTCCAGACGTACAGCCGCCCGCACGAGAATGATCACCGCACGGCGGCGGAGGTGCGAGGGGAAGGAGCACTGAGATGCCGCGACCACACGTGGCCGCAGCGCGGCGTCGAATTCGTGTCCTCTCGCGACGGTCCGATGCGCGTCGGGAGGTTGACTAAGGTGGGCGATCGCCGCAAGCCACCGCCGAACACGCTGCTGTCCCGAGCGCGACAACGGCTGCCTTCGCCAGCCGGTTCGGGACGAAAGATGTCCCGGCAGGAGCTTGCCGAATCTGTCAACGCCTACTTGTGGGACACGTATAAGACGAAGGAGGCGCTCGACGAAACGGACATCGGCAAACTGGAACGAGGCGAGAACCGCTGGCCACGCGAACGCCGACGTGAAGCCTTCCGCGTCGTCCTGCACGTAAGTTCGGACGCTGAACTTGGGTTCTATATCAACCGCAACGCCCAAACAGCAGAGCTCGATCAACCCTGGACACTGCCATCGCCCGACAGCAGCAGCCCAGGAACTCTGCAACAGATCAGCCAAGCGCAGCCCGACCCTTCGGCGGCTCTGTCGCTGCTGACCGGTGCAGGACTCGCGCTACATGGGATTGAATCGGCGCAGACAGAGGACCACACGCTCGCGGCGCCGGCTGGTCGCTTCTTCGATGGGCAATCCGTCGACACACGCGTCTACCCCGCTGTCGATGACGGCCGCGTCCTCACGGCAGTGCCCGCCGACTTCGCTAACAGCCAGTTTCTTCGCAGACCCCGCCGTGGGCTGGTCGTGGGGGTTGTCGAAGGTGACGAGCGGCCTCGCGGTTTCGGGCTCGACAGCCGGCAGGCGCGGCGGCGGCTGATCAAGGCTGGCCCAGCGGCACGGCTGCTCATACCTCCCGCCTATATCTTGGACGATGTAACGGCCGGAGTTCTATGGGCCGTGGTCAACTTGGACGAACCGCTGCTTCACGACGACGGTCTCCTGTTCGACCTCCAGCAGCAGTTGGCGCAGTACGAGGCACTTCCACATTCGTCGGCCGGGCGCGATCTCGCGTCGGATCTCACGAGGGTGTCACAGATGTGGTTGGGCAGCGACTTCTGTGCTCAACACATCCTTCGTCACCTTGCCGACCTTTCCAGCCCTCCCGAATTTTGGACCCGGGAACAGCGTGGCGAAGAGGCGAGCACATGGCTGCTGTTCCGGCATAAGTACGACTATCTACAGGCCGTCACTGACCGCTTCTCCGGTGGAGCACTGAGCCGCGCGTTTTGTATTCCGCCCGAGACAGTCGTCGCGTCACCATGCGCCGAGCGCATCCTCCTCATCCTCGCCGCAGCCCTGATGGAATCGTTTTCGATCCGCGTCGATGTATGCGCCGACCCGGAGTACGCGGCCGTCGAGGGCTTCGTGCTGGACCGTGGACGGCAAGCCATTGTGGCGAACTGGGTGGGTGCCGACGGAATCTGGCAGGTTGGTGTCACCACCACCCGCCCGGCGATATACGACTACGGCGAGACTGCGGCCTACACGAGCGCACATTCTGTCGTGCCAGGGCGTTCACCCGGGCAGCGTCTACGGGCAATGGCCGACTACCTGGAGCTGGACTGGCCATGGCTGGTCCAGCGTTGTGCCCAGTTGGGACAACACGGCTGCGCAGGACTCGCCGGGCCTCGCAGCCGACTACTCTCCGTCGCTGGATTGGATCGGGCATGCCGGTACCTCAGCGAGGTCGGGGCGGCGACAGACTAGGCTCGCGACACGCATCCGTCTCGTCGAGGTAAAGGACGCCACCCGTGCCCGTTGCTACACCCGGGGAGCGCCGGGTCTTGTTGATCAGCCTCGGCGGCACGATCGCGATGACTCCAAACGCAGGCGGCGGCGTCGCCCCGGCACTGTCCGCTGACGAACTTCTGGCCGCCGTCCCCGGCCCCGCGGATCTCGATGTCGTTGTGCAGACCACAGACTTTCGGCGACTTCCCGGCGCCTCACTGGGCTTTGATGATCTAGTCGCGGTGATGACGTTGATCCGGGAACAGCTCGCCGCCGATATCGACGGTGCCGTGGTAGTTCAGGGAACCGACACGATCGAGGAGACCTCCTACCTGCTCGACCTCTACCACGACGGGCCGCAGCCGGTCGTGGTCACCGGAGCGATGCGCAATCCGACGCTGGCTGGACCTGACGGGCCGGCGAACCTGCTCGCGGCGGTCCAGACCGCCGCGAGTCCAGCCGCACGCAATCTCGGCTGCCTGGTCGTCCTCGCCGATGAGATTCATGCGGCACGGCACGTCCGTAAGACCCACTCCACGGCGGGCTCCACATTCCAATCCCCTAACGGAGGCCCGTTCGGCTACCTCGTCGAGGGTCAGCCCCGGTTCGTCAATCGCACTACTCACAGAACCACAGTGCCCGCGCCAGCCGCCGGTCGCCACCCCCGCATCGCGCTACTCACCGTCAGTCTCGGCGACGACGGCGTGCTTCTAGACGGTATCGCGGGCCGCGTCGACGGAGCTGTCATCGGCGGCTTCGGCGTGGGCCACGTTCCACGCCAGCTCGTACCGGCGCTCAGCGATCTAGCGGACAAGATCCCAGTCATCCTCGCCAGCCGCACCGGCGCCGGCTCTGTTCTCACCAGCACTTACGGCTTTCCTGGTTCAGAACGCGACCTCCTCAGCCGGGGGCTGATCTCGGCCGGTTTCCTCGATCCGCTCAAAGCTCGCATCCTCCTGCGGAGCCTGCTGGCGGCTGACGCCGACCGCAAAACGATCAGTGCGGCATTCGCCATCGCCGGCGACTACGCCGACCCCGAGGACTGGCCGTGGGCGGAGAGCCTGAACGCAAAGACTGAAGGGGTAGCCCGTGCGTAGCCAAGAGGTGGTCCTCAGCCGCACGTTCGCCGTGGCGTTCGACCATGGCGAGGACTTCTTCGTGGCCCTGGAGGAGTTCTGCCGCACCAACGGGGTCCGCCAAGGTTTCGTGCCCGTCTTCATCGCTGGTTTCGCCGAGGTCGAGATTGTAGGCACCTGCGGCAAACTAGAAGACCCCCAGGCTCCGGTCTGGTCCGCCGTGCACCTGACCAACGTCGAGGCGCTCGGCGGCGGCACGATCGCCTACGACGAAACCGAGAACCGGATACAGCCACACATCCACGTCTCCGTCGGGCTCAAGGAACACAGCGCTACCGGCCACACAAGCCATCTGCTGTCGGCGAAGGTCCAGTTCCTCACGGAAATGCTGATCGTCGAGGCGTCTGCGCCGGCAATGAGCCGCGAGCGGAATCCGGCGCTCTACGACGTCCCCCTGCTCCGGTTCGACACCACGATCGGATGACACCGTCGCCTAGCCATGCGAACCTACATCGTCCGTGACCACGCAGCAGATCCGGCGGAGGTGCGCTCTCCGAGCGAGCTTGTACCTGTCGGCTTCCGCGTCCAGACGATGACCACGCAGCCGGGGGCGATCCGCGTCATCACCCAGCGAACCATTCCTGCGGTCGGAGGCGTGAACAGGTGAGTAGCCGCCGCATCAAGCCAGCACCGAACACCTTGCTGTCTCAGGCACGGCGGCGGGCGCCTTCCCCATCAGCCTCCCCTGTTCAGAGGGGGATTTGACTGATCGAGGTCAGTGAAAGAAAGGTGCACCTGACCTGCAAGGATGTGGGTGTCGAGTCCATGTCCACAGCAGAATCGGGTGCACCTTCCTGGTGAGTAAGGGTAGTGGGTGGGATCAGCGGCTGGTCGTCGGCTCGGGCGGGAAAGGGCTGGTCGGTCATGCGGGTGCGGTCCTGCTGCGGAAATGCGCTGATCGGACCGGTCTGACCAGCGGATTGAACAAGGTGCTGCCGCGCGGCAAGGGCCCTGGATGGTGGGATCGCGGCACGGTCCTGGTGTCGCTCGCGGTCGCGATCGTGCTCGGCGCCACGAGCATGTCCGACATCGCGCTGCTCGCCCATCAGGGCCTGGTCTTCGGTGATCCCCGTCGGAGTCGACCGTCCGGCGAGCGTTGGCCGGCCTCGACGAGACCGCGTTGAAGCGGATCGGCAATGCGCGGGCGAAGGTCCGCGCCCACGTGTGGGCGCTGCTCGCCCGCCGCCCGCAGGGATTCCCGTGGCTGACCGTCGCGGGCAAACTCCTGACCGGGTGGGTGGTCATCGATCTGGATGCCACGCTGATCACCGCCCACAGCGACAAGCAGGGCGCGGCGGCCACCTTCAAGAAAGGCTATGGCTTCCACCCGCTCGGCGCGTGGTGTGCCAACACCGCGGAATGCCTGGCCATGCTGCTGCGGCCCGGCAACGCCGGATCGAACACGGTTGCTGATCACATCCGGGTCCTCGGCGACGCGATCACGCAACTCCCGGTCGCCTACCGGCGCAAGCTGCTGATCCGCGTCGACGGTGCCGGCGCCACCCACGAGCTCCTGGAACATCTTCAGCAGATGAACCGGGCGTGGCGCAGCGTGAAGTTCACCGTCGGCTGGACGATCACCACCGCCGACGAGACCGCGATCAACCAGATCCCCGCCGACGCCTGGAGCGACAGCCTGCACCAGGACGGCACCGCCACCAGCGACGCGCACGTCGCGGAACTGACCGGCCTCAACCCGCGCCTGCACGCCTGGACCGGCACACTACGGCTGCTCGTACGCCGGGTGAAACCCTCGGCCCGGCACGCCAAGAACCTCACCGACCTGGAGAAACGCACCGGCTGGCGCTACCAGATCGTGGCCACCAACATCACCCGTATCGCCGGCGTGCCCGGCTCGCACCAGCCGCAATGGCTCGACGCCCTACACCGTTCTCACGCCGGCGTGGAAGATCACGTCCGCGGCGCAAAGGCGATGGGCCTGCGCAACCTGCCCTCGAAAACGTGGACGGTCAACCGCGGCTGGGTCCTGACCGCCAACCTCGCCGCCGACCTGGCCTCCTGGACCAGACTGCTCGGCCTGCACGACCAGCCGGATCTCGCCGACGCCGAACCCGACACCCTGCGCTACCGGCTGCTGCACCTGCCCGGCAAAATCGCCGTCCACGCCCGCCGCCGTGTCCTGTCGATCCCCGAGACCTGGCCCTGGGCCGACGCGTTCACCCTCTGCTGGCAACGCCTCACCCAGCTACCACTGACCACCTGACCCCGACTCCCGCACCTACCAGCAGAAAGGCTGCCCTCCGAGGGCCGGAGACCTCGCGCTTCCACAGCGACACGTGGCAGTCCCACCCCCACTCGGGCCGGACAAAACGGTCAGCCGAAACGGTCAGGCAGGGGAGCAAAACCCTCTGACGGATCGAGGTCAGGCTCTGGACGGTCGATGTCTCGACAGGAACTTGCCGAAGCCGTCAACGCATACCTGTGGGACACATACAAGGCCAGGGAGCGGCTCGACGAAAAGGACATCGGCAAACTTGAGCGGGGCGAGAACCGGTGGCCCCGCGAGTGCCGACGTGAGGCGTTCCGCGCTGTCCTGCGAGTCGATGAGGACCGACAGCTCGGGTTCTACGTGGTCCGCGGTACCAGCGGCGCGAGGTCGGCCAGAAGCGAGGCTCGACCGATCCCTGCGGTGGCCGTGGGTGGGGCTTCTTCGACCCGTTCACCGAATCGAGCCTTCGATGTCGGGCTGGTCCGCCTGACGGGAGCCGCCTGGTTTGGCATGCTGCCCGAGGATCTAGTCGAGCTACCCGGTCCGTGGACGACCGACATGGACACACCTACCAAGATCGAAGCTGCTCATGTGGAGGCCCTACGGCGCAGCATCGCCCTGTTCGAGCACTGGGACCACCAGTACGGCGGCGGACTGGCTCGGGCCGCGATGAGCGGCCAACTTCAGTGGGCATGCAGAGCTGCCCGCACTTCGGTCATGACGGAGACGACGAGGCAGGCTTGGCAGTCAGTCGCGGCCCGGCTCGGTGACCTCGCGGGCTGGGCGTGTTTCGACGCCGGAGAGAGACCTGAACTCGTACAGCACTACTTTCTGACCGCGATCCAACTCGCCGGGGAAGCCAACGACGTCCAGCAGCGCACCCACACAGCCACATCGATGAACCGCCACCTGACCTACCTTGGCCGAACCTCTGAAGCCCTCGACATTGTCGGCTTGGCCCGCCTGGGTTGGCGGGAGCTGCCGCATCTCGGTCGGGCCGTCATCGGCATTGCGGAGGCCCGTACCCACGGCAAGATCGGCGATAGGCAAGCCTGCGAGCAAGCTGTCCAACTATGTGATCACCACTTCGCGAACAGTTCCCCGGACGGAGTGGTTGACCCGACGTGGGGCTACTACGCCGACGCTGCCCAGATCCTCGGTGACGCCGGACATGCACTCTTCGACCTGGCTATGACCTCCGGCGACGAGGACCAGGCCGAAGCGACGATCAACAGGCTGGAAGCGGCGTATGTGAGCCACTCGCCGGAGTCTGTCCGGTCGAAGGCCCTGACCATGATCCGGATCGCGTGTCTGAAGGCACGCCACCGGGATCTCGGGGAAGCGCTGGACGCTGCCGATCTCGGCATAGCCGATGCTCGCGAGGTCCACTCACGTCGCATCGCAGACGATCTTCGTCTGCTGGACAGGGTTCTGGCGTCCGTCCCCACTACCCGGGGCAATCGCGACCGGCTCGCGAAGGTTCGCGCCAGTATCGTCACGCCTGTCAGTAGAGGCTAGAAGCCGGTCCATCCGGCTGGAGCTGTACCGTCCCGCAGCGTCGCGAGACGGTGTCGAAGCTGCGTCTCCCGCTCGAAAGAGTTCTCGGCCGACTGCGCGAGCCACGTCGTCATCCTCACCATGCGAATCCCCCGCAGCACCGGCCACGCGGCGCTGGTGCGCACGTCATAGCCGTAAGCGTCGACGAAATTGGCGTACTCGCTCGCCGAGAACCACCCGCACTCGTGGTAGAGCGCAGTCAGGGTCAAATCCCATTCTGGTGGCCCGATCGCCACGGTCTCCAAGTCCACAAACGCGGCCCGCCCGTCGCGTGTCTGGAGCAGGTTGTCCATGTGCGCGTCGCCGTGGATCACTGCCTCCCCCAGATCGAAGTTGGCCCGGCGCCATTGCTCAGCCAACCGGTCGCGCAGCTCAGTGAGGAAGACGCTGTCGGCGTCGTCCAACATCGTCGCGGCGGCCACGCGTTTCTCGAACCGAGCAAATGGGTCTAGCCGGGTCAGGAGGGAAGTCGGCGGCGTGGGGATGGCGTGAAGCCGCCGTAGGCAGCCGGCGAGGGTGACCAGATCCGCCGATCCGCCATTGGCGAGGAACTCCCAGAACGAAACTACGAAACCGCCAACGAGCACCGGCGCAGGAACCAAGGGCAGCACGACCGGCACATCATGGGAGAACAGCCACTTGGCCACGACCAGTTCGTGACGAACATGATCAAACTGGCTCTCATCCGGGATAACTCTGGCAAGCGCCCCGGCGGCGGGCAGCACCACCACGCCGTTTTCGCCCACCCGAAGTGCGCGAGCACCGTCGGCCACGAGACCAGCGCGAGCGGCAGCCTGCGCTGCTGCGCTGACGGCTTCATCCATCCGCACGCGATCATCCTGCCATCAGGAGATCGAACCCCCGCCGAGGAGGGCCTGGCCCGCGACGCCGCCGGAGCCGTCGACAAGCCGCGTGACGGCCTTCGGGCTGCTGGAGTAACCCGGGCAAGATATGGACCTATTACGCAAAAAAGGTCCGTCTGCGTGGCACAGGCCGGTGTGTAGGAGGGGTAACCGCCTACACACCGGCCCGGCGTGACTAGTCGTCGTTCGTCGGTGGCTGTTCGTGTTCGTCCGCCGCTCTGCGTACGCGCGTGCTGCCGAGGATCCGTACGGTGGTGCTGGCCCTGATCGGTGCGCCCTCCGGCCCCTTGAGGAACGGATCGATGTCCAACTTCTTGCGCAGGCTACGTCCAGGGCCGTACGCCTGGTTGCGCTCATGCGCGCCGACCCAGTACCGATGATCAGGTTTGGCCCTACCGGTCGAGGTGCGGACCTTCGTGGTCTCGGCTGATCGGGATTGCGCGCTCGGGGCTTTGATCCGGATGAGCCGAACCTCGGGCGGTTTCCGGCGAGCGCGTGCGTACGCCTTGCGGATGGACGAATCAACTGGGGTGGGCTCGCCCTGTGTGAGCTGCTGGGCGATGATCAGCCAGGTGGCGACGAGCCCAGCGAGGGGATCATCGCCGTTGACCACAGCCTCGCGTGAGAGGTGGGCGGCGTGGACGGGAACGAGCCAGCCGACCTCGCGCCGGACCGTCTCCATGGCGGTAGGTGGCAGGTCGAGACCCAAACTGCGGTAGCAGACCACGTGCCACCCGGTCGGTTGCGGAGTCCAGGAAGCGGCGGCAATGCGGTGGCGTCGGTCGATCGGGTTCGACCACGTGAGCAAGCCGCTACCCGCAGGTACGATCCGATCGGTGACGGCGGTGTTCGGCAGGTCGGCCAGCACCTCGGCGACCAGCGACGTGAACTCCGAGTCGATCCAGTAGAGGCGGGCTTGGTCGAGCCCGCCAGCCAGGAGCCCGCGCGTTTCGGTGTTGTCCAGCGGTGTGGGCAACTCTACGGGTCCGCGGAACAGCCCGGCGAGGCGATCCCGGACTTTCGGCAGGGTCGCCGCCTTCAGGTTCGTCGGTTCCCACTCACCGACGGTGAGTAGGACTCTGCCGGGCTCCCGGGTGCGGACGATGGTCCGGTGGATGCCGGCGAGGATCTGCGCTTCGAGGTCGGTCGGGCGCCACCCCATCGCGGCGCTGCTGCGCCGGGTGAGCGTGACGTCATCGTCCTGTTCGATGAGCTGGGCGCAGCGAGCGCAGGCATTCCATCGGGTGCTGTAGGTCTGCGTGACCGGGAAGTTGCCGCCGACGGACACCGCCTCGATTTCTGGCGTGCGGTACGTCCACAACGGCTCGTCGGTGCTGCACATGTGACACCGGCGGTAGAGGTCATCGTGCTGGTACGCCGGTATCGGTTGCGGGTCGTGGCTGTCCTTGCGCGGCGTGACGGGGTGCTCGAAGGTGATGAGGCCGTCGTGGTCGATGGCGTTGAGTGCGTAGCCGCAGACCGCGCACGCCATGTCGCGCTCGATCATGCGGTCACCTCGCCGCCGAGCTGCCCGCCGCTGGCAGGGTGCTCGTCGCGTCGGCGTGGGCCGTGGCGTCCGGCGTTGCGGGGCATGCGCATCTCGGGCCGGTAGGTGCGGTGCGTGCCTCGTTGTTGTTTGGCGTGGTACAGGGCGATGTCGGCGTGGTGAAGCATCGTGTCGAACGTGCCGAAGGTGCCGTCGTAGACGGCGATACCGGCGCTGGCCTGCGGGTGCACGGTGACCTCGCCGTCGTCGGTGGACAGTGTGGCCGGCTGGGCGAGCTGGTCGAGGATCGCCGCGACCGGCTTGGCGTGGTCGTCACCCGGGTCGGCGGGTAGCAGCAGGAGGAACTCGTCACCGGCGAGGCGGGCCGCGGTCGCGCCGGCCGCCTTCGCGGCGTGGGCGAGGCGTTCGGCGATGGTGCGCAGCAGGTCATCGCCGACGTCGTGGCCGTAGGTGTCGTTGGTGCGCTTGAACCGGTCCAGGTCGATCAGTGCGACGACGGTGGGCCGGCCGAGCGTCTCGCGGACCAGGAAGACCTTCGCGGCCGACGACCGGTTGGGCAGGCCGGTCAGCCGGTCATGACCAGCGATGTAGTTGGCGACGCGGAGCAGGCCGTCCAGCGTGTCGATCTGTTCGCGCAGGCCGGTGACCTCGGCGCGCAGGTTGCGGAGTCTGGGTCGGGTGCTGAGCCGGCCCGCGATGAAAGCGAGCGCCGCGCTGGCGGCGAGGGCAGCGAGAATGGACACTGGAGTCCTCTCTTCAACGAGAGAACCCGGGACGCCGACGTTTCGTAGGCGGTGGCGTCCCGGGTCCAACAATGACGAAGGCCCGCCGGTTGGCGGGCCGCTTTTTGCGTTTGTGCCGCGCCGGTGGGCGGCGCGCATGGCGTTCGGTTGTGCCGCGAGCCGCGCTACGTCGGCGGGTGGCGCAGCGGCTCGGGTCCGGTCTCGACCAGCCGTCCGTCGGCGTAGTCGAATCGGGTGGCCGACATCCACGCGGCAGGTAGGAACATCAGGGCCGGCGGTTCGCCGATGAGCGCCACGTCGTACGCCCAGGTGACGGCGAGGATGACCGGCTGGGCCTTCTCCATGTCGGCGAACCCGGGCGCGGCGGTCAACTCGGTCAGCCCGCGCCGTTGGTGCCGCTCCAGGCCCAGGTACGGGCACAGGTCCAGAGCTGCCCGAGCACACTCGACATGTCCCGGCGGATCGGTGAACATCCGTTGGTGGAACCCGCCCGGCCCGCCGACGAACGCGACGAGGAACTCCTGGCGTTGACCGCACAGCCCGCACAGCCGGTCGCGGACGCACTCCAGGACCCGGCCGCCGTTGATGAGCGCGAAGTTGACGCTGCCGTCGTCGTGCTCATTGACGTACGGGATGGGCAGCCCTCGGCGTGGGTCGACGGGCCGGGCCGCGAGCCGCGCCGGGATGTCCGGGCGCTGCGGGCGGGTCACGGGGTGTCTCCCGGCTGCGGGTCGACGAGCCGCCACCCGCTGTTCTCGCACGCCCACATCTGCCCGTGCACGGTGACCGTGTCCCCGACGGACAAGCTGCGCAGCGGACCGGTCGCCTGTTCGGCGAGGGCGAGCTGGATGGCCCTGGCCGGTCCGGTGGGCGCCTCGCCGGGGTGGTTCGACGCGACGAACGCCGCCTCCGCCCACTGCTCGGCGTCGTAGGGCGACCCGTCGCCTTCCAGCATGATGGTGACGAGCTGCTGCCGCGCCCCGTGCCGGTAGCCGTCGGAGAAGCTGACGTAGTCGGCGTCGCGGTCGGACTCGGTGAACCCCAGTGTGACGATCACCGGGCCACCTCGCCGGCTGGTGGAGTGCACCTATTCGGACGTGCTGTATTCATCGGAATGCCAGCGGCGTTCAATTCGCGGGCTGCCGCCAGGGCGTCAGCCTTCGTGCGTGTCGTGTGAACAGCGATGTCGCGGTCGGCCGTGTCGACAACCGTCCAGCGCGCGTAGTCACGGGTGGAGCCGTGTGGGCCCCGCACCTGGTATCTGGCCATTGCCCCTCCATGAGATAGGTATCCGTATCGGTCAGTCAGTTGGGGATCATGAACCACGGCCATAGGTAGAGGCCGAGGGCGTAGCGTCCGGCGGGGTCGGGGTGGACCCGGTCGACTTCGACCTCGCGGGTGGTGCGGCCGTCGTCGACCTCCCAGCAGATGACGGCGACGTCGTCGTGGAGCCGGATGAGCGGGTGTTCGCCGGGCATGTCGCCGATCCGCGCGCAGGCCAGGGCGTCGGCGATCTGTTCGACGGTGGCGCGGTCGAAGGTGGGCAGGACCCCGTCGAAGACGGTGTAGCCGTCCGCGATCAGGGCCGGCAACTCCATGTCCATCACTTCGCGGCAGGTGACCGTGGCCGGTGTCCAGGTCGCGTCCGCCGGTGTGATGTCGTCGCGGTGGTTGACGACCTGGTAGCCGTCGATGGTGTGCAGGGCGCTCGGGTCGAGGACGAACCAGTGACCACCGGCCCGTGCGCCACGGCGGAGAAGCTTGATGAGCGGCGTGCGGTCGGGGTCGCGGTAGCGGCGGTTCAGCCGCAGGAAACCGGACGCGCCGTCGAGTTGGCCGGGCGTGCCGAGTGTCCCGGTCTGACTGTGCCGCCAGGTGCGGGCCGGCACCCGGTGGGGTCTGCCGTCCTGCGCGTACCAGATGGGTACGCCGTTGGAGCCGAGCCAGTCGTTGTCGGGCTCGGATTCCCAGATCAGGGCCGGTTGGGTGGCCGAGCCGGCGAGGGCCTGCGCGCGGGTGATCCTGCGCTCAGGTGCGGCGAGCGCGTGCTCTGCCAGTGGTAGTACGTCGTCCAGGTGCCACCACAGACGGGTGGGACGTGTCATGCCGGAACTCCTTCAGTGGATCGTCGGGTTGTGCGGGGTTTGCCGGTTCTGCCGGCTTTCCGGGTGCGCGATCGGGCGCACGCGGAGGATCTGGTCGGGCAGCAGCAGTGCCGCTGGAAGGTGAGCGTGTGGGTCGGTGATGACCGTGTAGTCGCGTGCCCAGACGGCGTTCCACGGCTCGGCGGCCTGGCCGGCGCGGCGGCCGGCGGGGTCGCCGAGGACGATGCCGGTGCCGGCGAACACCTCGGCGTGGCCGCCGGCCCGGTAGTGGTCCATGCGACCGGCCAGCATCGGGCAGGCGGTGATCGAGTAGTGGAAGCATTCGGGGTGCATCGCGGCCTCGGGGGCGATGCTGCGGTCGAGGTCGCGGTCGCGCATGGCGAACACGAACCGGGTCTGAAGGCGCTGTCCGCAGATTTGGCACCAGCGGCGGTGTAGGGCTTGCGCGGCGCGGTCGGCGTCGACCGTGCCGAACCGGTAGCGGCCGTCCGGAGTGTGGGCGGTGATCCACGGCACGACCAGCCCGGCGATCAGCGGCCGGTGTCCCAACCTGAGCGGGATCGGTGGAACGCCGGATTGGGTCATGGCTGGACCCGTTCCCACACGAGGCTTCCGGCGCCGACGGCGTAGAGGCCGTCGTCGTCGGGTTCGTGCCGGGTCGGCCGGACCGCCGAGTGCTCGCCGCGTGACACGGTGAGTACGGCGCCGGTGAAGGTGAGCGTGATGCGTTGCCCGCGCTGGCCGGCGAGGTCGTCGCTGATGCGTTCGGCGGTCTTGCGGGTGAACCTCGGCGCCACGTCCGGCCGCTTCGTGTCGGCCAAGGCCGGGTACACCTTCGGGCCGATGTCGCGATCGTGGACACAGACCGGTGTCCAGTTGGTGTTGACTCCGGTGGGCAGGCTGGCGAAGCCGACCTTGTGCGCGTCGGCGGCGAACGCGGTGATGGCCTGCCAGGCGAGGTTGCGGGCGGCGGCCAGCAACCGCACCGACGTGTCGATCATTCCTTGGCCGTTGCTGGTGAGCTGCGCGGCGAGGGCGATGTTGGTGAGGTCCAGGGCGGTGGTGAAGCCGGCCGCGTGGGCGGCGGCCAGCATTCCGGTGGTGGAGACGTACATGTCGAAGTCGTATCGGTCGGTGTGCAGGGTGAGGCCGTACCAGTCCTGCACCCATCGTTCGATGGTGGTTGTCACGGTTGGTTGTTCCTTCCGGTCGTGTGTGGGGGATGTGCCGGTAGCCCGCCACCCGGATGGGTGGCGGGCCGGGTTCGGGATAGGGGTGCGTCAGGTGGTGGGGGTCAGCCGCGTTCGGCGCGGCGGCGTTGGTCGGCGGCGTACGCGTCGGCGGCGGCGGCCAGATCCGCGTGGGTGCGCCGCAGCGTGGACCACACCTCATCCAGCAGCCGGTAGGTCTTCGGGTTCGCCGGGGTCGGGCAGCGCTCGTCCATGTCTCGGCCGTGGGTGAACGGGCCGGCGTCCAGCCGCCATCTGCCGTGCAGCCATTCGGTTGGCACCTGCTCGCCGGTGGAGAGTGTGCGGGTGGCCGGGCGGTGGCAGTTCGGGTGGGGGCAGTCGTCCGGGATGGCCGGGACGCCGCAGGGCCGGTACGTCTGGTACCAGTGCGCGTCCGTTGTGGGCGAGCGCCGCCGGGGGCGCCCGGATGCGAGGCCGACGTCGATGGTGCCGCCGTCGGTCCACAGCGCCACCGGCTGCCGGCACCAGACGCAGCGCATGCCGTTCCACACGAACCGCACCTGCGTGATGGCGGCGGTGTGGCCGGTGATGGTCAGCACGGGCTCCGGGGCGGTGGCCACCCACGGGTTCAGGCCGCCGATCAGCCGTGGGTCGTCGGCGGTCACTGCGGCTCCCGGTCGTCGTCTCCGTTGTCGCCGGCCGCCTGCCGGGCGAGGTCGAGCAGCCGCTCCAGGCGCTTGCCGTAGTCCATGACGCGGGTGAGTTCGGCCCCGGCGAGGCGGGCGATGCCCCGGTACCCGCTCGGGGTCGGCTCGATGTTGACGAATCCGGGCGACGGCGGCACGTCCCGCTGTGGTTGCGCGGCGCTAGCGGTCGCCGTGTCGATGGCGTCCCACCAGCGTCGTTCCAGGTTGGTCAGACAGTGGCGGAGAAACTCGACGTCGTCGACGGTGAACCCGGCCATGATCCGGTCGTCGTGCGCGAGCCCGCGCACCGTGAGGTGCCAGGTGAGGTCGGCCAGCCGTTGCCCGAACTCCGCGATCAGGCTGGCCACCGGTTCAGCGGCAGCCAGTTCCTCGATCGTGGTGGGCAGGTGGTTGACGTCGACCTCGGCGCGGACGCCGAGGTCGACGGTGTGGCCGTGGATCTCACCGACGATCGTGATGGCCACGTAGTCGGGTCGCCCGAGGGCGGCGGCGAAGGCCAGCGCGGTCGCGGTCGTCTGTCGGGGAGCGACGTGCAGGTTGACCGACAGCGGGAACCTCGTCGTGGCGCCGGGCATGGGCACAACGCCAAGGTGTGTGGTGTGTTCCATAGGTTTCGTCCTCCAAGGACACGAAGGCCCGCCCGAGATCGGGCGGGCCGGGCGGTTTGATAGGGGTGGGTCAGTCGCGGTGGGTCAGTCGCGGTCGGGGTCGAGCCGGTGGTCGATGTACTCCCCGAGGTACACGGTGGTGAGCGGGACGCCTGCGATGTCCGGCACCTGCTCGGTCAGGACGCTGAGTTGGAGCCGTACGGCGTGTTCGGCCAGTCGGGGCGAGTGGGTGGCGCGTAGGCAGACCAGGTAGGTCTCGTGCCAGGTGACCCGGTAGCCGCCTGCGTCGGCCGCGGCGATGTCCGGGTCGCGGAATGTGGAGCTGACGGTGAGGGGCAGCCCGTATTGCGGGCAGGTGGCCGAGGCGTCGCGTCGGAGCCGGTAGGCGGCGAGCCGGGCGGTGGCCGGGGTGTCGGCGGTCACGGTGACCGGGATGGCGGTGGTGATCTCGTACAGGTGTGCGTGTGGCAGCCCCGGCAGGCCGAGGTCGCGTAGCAGGTCGTCGACCAGGCCGTACGGTGCGTGCCTGCCGGGCTGGTCGTCGATGTCCCCGGCGAGGAGCACCTCGATCAGCTCCGCCCGGATCTGCCGGACCAGGTACTGCCACGAATCGACCGCGAGCCGCCGCGCGGTGCGCGCCTCGATGATGCTGATGGGGCCGTAGCCCGGCGGCGGGGTGTACGGCTGGTGCGGGGCGTCGGTGTCCACGTTCAAGTCGACCGGCGTGTCCGGGTCGGGTTCGACGTGTACCCCTGTCGCGCTATCGAGGTCGGCCTTGGCGCCAGGCAGTTCGGCGAGCGCGGCGAGCAGCGTGTCGACCGCCTCCGTCCGGGCCAGGTAGCCGGCCTCGGCGCGCACGGTGGCGATGACCGCCGGCTGACCCCAGACGTCGTAGCTACGGTTGCCGGATTCGTCGCGTCCGCCGGTGGCGAGCGCCTGCGGCGGCTGTTGGAACGTGACGGCCGTGGCCGGGCCGAGCGCCTGGCGCACGGCCTGGTGCAGGTCGTCGCGGAACGCGGCGACCGCCCGGTCCAGGCTGGTGGAGGTGACCCGGCGGCGGAGGTTCACGGTGAGCTGCACGGTCCACATCTGCGGCAGCGGCGGTAGGTCGGCAGCTTTCAGGACGCGGCAGGCGACGTCGAGGCCGAACAGCCGGGCGCGTACGAGCGGGATCAGGCGGCGGCGCAGCTCGACGCCGAGGGCGTGGGTCACGTGCCGCCAGGCGGTGGCCTCGTCGCGCACGACGTCGGCCGCGGGGGGACTGGTGTGGGAGGTCATCTGTGGGTCTCCTGGTCTCCTGGTCTCCTGGTGGGAGGCGATGGGTGTGCGGACAGCGGGGCGAGCCGTGACGGCTCGCCCCGCTGTGTGGGCTCATAAGGTGTTGCGCCCCGGGTCAGTCGGCCTTGATCCGGAGGAGCTTGTCGGCGAGCCATTCCCGGGCGTTGGGTAGGGCGATGACGTAGGACGCGTTGATCCGGGCGGCGTGGCTGAAGGTTCGCGGGCCGGCGAAGTCGAGGGCGGCCACGACGACGAAGCCGCCGCAGTAGATCGGTTTGCGGACGCGGCCGACGAGGTCCGCGCCGAGGATGACGATCGGGCGGCGGCGGGTGTTGCGGCGGCCGTCCGGGATGGACGCGGTGAACTCGAATTCGCATCCGGCGTGCTGTTCCACCCGGTGCAGCTCCTGGCGGATCCAGTGGCTGGAGGTGATGACGACGGTAGCCTTCCACGCAGGTTTGGCAGCCATCGTCATGCCCGAGGTTCGATGTCGGACGGCGACTCGGAGCCGATGTCGGCGAGTGCCCGTTCGACATCCGCCGGGCTGATTCCCGCCTGCACCCCGTGCAGGATCAGACCGGCGAGTTCGCGCGACGGGTCGATGTGCAGGGCACGCTCGGTGGCCAGGGTGGCGATCATGCCGTCGCCGAGTTGCCACGCGGTGAGCGCGAGCAGGGTGGCCGGCGCCGGTACGAGGGGGTCCGGGGCTCGGCGGGTGACCTCGTTCCAGAACGCGAGGTGCCGTTCGTCCGGTTCGGCGTGGCCGGCGGCGAGGTCCCACACCGAAGGCCGGGCCAGTAGGACGAGGAGCCAGGCCACCTCGTCGTCGCCAAGCGCCGTGCCGGTGGCGTGCCGGATCAGGGCATCGGCGATGGCCGCGGCTGCGGCCTCGTCCACGGCGGCGTCATCGTGGATCAGCGGTTGCAGGCGAGCCGTCGCCCGGGTGACGGACTGCCGCATCGCTTCGCCGCAGGCGGTATCGGCCGGGCCGAGCAGCGCCGCCTTGGCCGCCCGGTTCGGCAGGGCCACCATGCCCGCGAACGTCGCCTCGGCCGCGACCGACGACGACATGGGATCAAAGGGCGTGCCGCCGGGTGAACAACCCGCGTGGTCGCAGTCCAGGTGGAAGACGCGGCTGTCGGTCACCCGCAACCGCTGTCGCACGGACAGCCCGCCGGTCGTTAACAGGTCGGCGACCGTGCGCAGCGCCGGGTCGACGTGACCGGCGGCGCCGTACCCGACGAGGACGACCTTGGCGTTCGGGTGGACTCGCCGCGTGACGTCGGCGAGGTGGCCACCCAGGTCGAGCAGGACGTCGCCACAGATGTCCGGGCCGGGCAGGTCCGTGCGGGCGGCGAACACGACGCGGTTGTCCGCGAAGGCGAGCACGACGATGCTGCCGTCGTCGGGCCGGAACCCGATCAGGTAGGGCACGACGGCGACGAGGTCGACGTCGGTGCGGATCCGCAGCTTGGGTACGGGAGAGGACATGAGGGATCTCCTTTTGAAAAGGGGGGATTTGAGAAAGGTGAGTGCCGGGCGGTCGACGGGCCGGGGCTGTGCTGCCGGGCGGGCCAGGCACCGCTGTGGTGGGCTTGGCGGTGGTGGGCTCGCCGGTGGCGGGCGCAGACGGTCGAACCTCTGCGCCCGCTACCGGTGTCGAGCGCGATCGGTCAGGCGGCCAGCACCAGGTCGAAGGCCCGCTTCTTGGTGGCGGTCACCGTGCCGTCGGCGAGGACCTTGTTGGCGCGGTGGTAGTCGCTGCGGGCGGGCTGCTTGTGGTCCAGCCACTCGGTGATGGCCTGGTAGCCGGCCCACGCGGTGCCGCGGATGTTGGCCTGGGTGGAGGCTTCCTCGAACAGGTAGCGCAGGTCCCGCTCGCGGCCCAGCTTGCGCAGGAACGCCGCTTCCTTGTCGTCCTCGTCCAGCGGCCACAGCTCGTCGGAGATGCGCTGGAGCTGGTCCCATTCGAGCTGCTTTTCGATCATCTTCTCGGCTTCGGCCTGGAACTGGTCCAGGTACACCGGCACCAGCTTCAGCGCGTCGCGGACCTCGGTCAGCTTGCCCTCGATGTCGCCGGAGTGGCTGAACGCGTACTCGCCGACGTTGTCCGCGAACGCCGCCGCCTGGGTGTTGGCGCACACGATGCGGACCGGGGTGACCAGCACCCGGGCCAGCCGGGAACCGTCGTGCGAGGTGCACATGGCCAGATACAGGTCCATGGCGTCGATGCCGGCCACCATCATCGAGTCGGGCAGCTTCATCGTCACGAACACTTCCCGGCCGCCGCGCAGGCTGCCGGCGGTCTCGAAGTGGGCGCCGGTCGCATCGACGATGAAGTTCAACAGCCCGGCGGCCTGCTCGTTCTGCACGACCTGATAGGACTTGCCGACCATGCCGAGCACCTCCCGCCGGCCGGTCTTGGGGTGGATGCGGGTGGTGGCCCACCGGTTCGGCACGGCCGCGCCGGACGGCACGGTCTGCAGGGCTTCCTTGCGGACGTCCCAGCCGCCGAGGTAGGCGACGTCCATCACCTGCTGGGCGGTGAGACAGTCGGTGGTGACGGTGCCGAGCCGGTGCCAGGCGTCGGTCCTGGCGGTGAAGAAGGCCGCGGATCCGTCGGTGAACTGTTCGATCTCGTGCGCCACGGCGGCGCTCCCTTCGGTAGTGGGGGAAACAGAGACAGGCGCCACCCGGGTCGGGTGGCGCCTGCGTGGTGCCAAGGGGTGATGGGTTGCCCGGCCGCCAGCGGCGGCCGATGGTCGTGGATTTCAGTCGGTGTCCGGGTCCAGTCGCTGGTCGATGCCGTAGCCCTCGACGGCGCAGGTGAGGACCGTGTGGTGCTCGACCCCGGCCAGTGCCCGGTCCAGTTCGCCCCGGATCAGGGCTTCGCCGGCCGTGGCGGCTGCGGCGCGGTCGGGTTGGTCGCGCAGCCACACGTCGTAGACGTGCCGCCAGGTGACCCGCCACGAGCCGTCGACCTCGCCGAGGTCGGCGGTGCCCCAGCCCTGCGCCGTCCATGGCCGCCGCCGCTCGTGCGGTCCGCCGGTGGACTCCATCAGGTCGCGCACGCGGCCGTACGCCTCGTAGGCGGTGGCCGCGCGAACCCGCACCGTCATGTCCGCGGTGACCGTGACGGAGTAGGCCCGCGGCAGCCGGTCGAACCCGAGGTCGAGCAGGAACCGCTCGACCCGCTCGGCGGTCTCCTCGTACTCCCCGCCGATCTCCTCGGTGGCCAGGGCGTGGACCGCCCGGTGGCGGATCTTGCGCCGCAGGTCGGCGAGCGCCCCGGTGGCCGCGTCGCGAGCTTCGATCGCGGCGGCGAGGTCGTCGCTGGCACCGGGCAGGCGGACGGTCGCCGGTTGCGCGTCGGTGCCGGCGGTGTGGATCAGGTCGTCGGGTCCGTCGTAGACGTGCCAGGTCAGCCCGGTCAGCGTGACGTCCGCGTCGGCCAGCTCGGGCAGCCGGGCGTTCACCATGGTTTGCGCGTCGGTGATCGCGGCGGCCTGCGAGGCGGCGGTGACCGAAGTCCGGAGGCGGACCTGGACCGTGATCCGGTACGGGTGCACCTCGGGGTAGTCGTCCTCACCGGGGATGAGGGCCACCTCGACCACCCGCGTGGGCCAGACGGTCACCTCGGGCAGCAGCCGGTACAACTCGTCCGGCACATGGTGCCACGCCTCCTCGCGGGCCTCGTCTTCGTCGGTGTGCATCCGCGTGTACGACATCTGCCCGTCGGCGGACATCGTCAACTCTCCGGGCGGCGGCTCCAGCCCCCAGCCGGTGAGGGCGTCCGCGCAGCCGTCCCGGCAGATCTCTCCCGCCTCCCACGCGGCGATGAGCGCGCGGCGGGCCTCGGCGGCGAGCAGGTCGCGCTGTTCGACAGCGGCGATCGTCTCGGCGCGCAGGTCCCTGATCCGCGTCTGCGCGTCGCCGGTGCCGGCGGTCATCGCCGCACGGCCGAACGGCTGGTACGGCCGGTGGCGAGGTGGGCTTCCTTGACCAGCCCGGCGGACTCCTCCAGCCGGCAACTGGCGGTGGCCAACGCGGTGGTCAGCTCGGCGCGGTCGGTTCGCGGCAGGGCGGACAGGTCGGCTCCGGTGCCGGTGTCGACCTGGTGAGCCAGTCGGCCGCTGAGCTGCGCCAGATAGGCGAGCAGCAGGTTCACGCCGTTGAGCAGCCGGGCGAGCTGGTCGCCGTCGGCCACCGTGTGCCGGCCGTGTGGGACGGCGTCGGACAGGTGCTCGGCCATGCGCAGCATGACCTCGACCGCCGTCGCGCAGTGTGCTGGGCTGACACCGGCCTCGGCGCCGAACAATGCGTCCAGCGTGAGCATCAGGTCAGGTGCCTGCGGCAGGCGCGGGGCGTCGGTCAGGCCGGTGAAGAAGTCGGCGTGGGTGATCAGGTACCAGGCGTTCTTGAGCATGCTGCTCTCCTTCGTTGGGCACGACGAGGAGGGCGGCCACCGGTGGTGGCCGCCCTCGCGGAAACAGGGATGTGACGGGTCGCCACGCGCGCCGGTCAGGCGTGCGAGGTCAACACCGTGTGGGCAACGTGTGCTGGGGCTGTCAGCCCGAACGTCGGACGACCGACCCCGAAGGGTGGGCTGATGCCGGCGTACGGCAGGGCTGTCAGGTCAGCGAAGGGGTGGTGCGAAAAGGGTGTGCGCCGAGGCTAACTCGACGACCTGTCAGCCCAGGCCAGCCGTCCCGTGAGCGGCGCTGACCGGACCTGTCAGCGCCGCGTATGTGACCTGACAGCCCAGGTCAGCGAGGGTGTGGGTAGGCTTCATCCGGCGGCGCCGGCCCGGGTTCGGTGGTGAACCGGAGCAGACCCGCGCCGCTTGCGGAGCACATACACATCCTCATGCGCGACGAGTGCGACGGGGATGCCGTCGGCCCGCGCCTTGCGTACGGCCATGAGCCCGAACATGTTGGCCCGGTGGACGAGTTGTCCGTCGCGGACGGCGGCGAGCATGGCGACGCACCGCTCCACCGGTTCGAGCCCCACGGACAGCGCCGCGGTGAACAGCTCGCCCGGCAGGTCGATCAGGTCGTCGGGAGTGCGCCGGACCGGGCGGCCGGTGAACACGAAGGTGCCGCCGGGGCGGAGCATCTCGACGCAGCCGGCCACGATCTGCCGCCACCCGTCCAGGAGCCGGTCCCAGCCCGCGTAGGCCAGGTTGCCGGCGCCCCGGTCGCCGTAGAGGTGGTCGCGTTTGTGGACCCGCTCGCCGGGTTTGGTGCGGACCAGCCCGTGCGTTTTCCGTCCGTACGGCGGTGAGGTGACCACGAGGGACACCTTGCCGTGGGAGCTGGCCGGCAGCAGCGCGGCCACGTTCCTGGCATCGCCGCGGGCGACCTGCCCCCACGAGGTGTGCCCGTGCTCGGCGGCCAGGGTGAGGTTCGCCTGGGCCAGGGTGGTGAACGTCGCTTCGATGTCCACGCCGATGCCGTCACGGCCGGACCGTACCGCCTCGACCAGCGTGGTGCCCGACCCGCACATCGGGTCCATGACGAGGTCGCCCGGGGCCGTGTACGCCTTGATGGCGTGCGCGGCCAGGTCGGGCAGCATCTTCGCCGGGTGCCGGGAGGTTTCCTCCACGTACCGGCCGCGCCGTTGGTCGCGGGCCGGTCGTTGGCAGGTCAGCCAGACCGAGGTGACGGGGAGTTGGTCAGCCATCGGCAGACCCCCGCAACGCGTCCTGCGAGCTTGAGAAGACAAGGACGTCGCTGTGCACGGAAAGGTGGGTGCCGCCGTCGCCGAGTTGCCCGCGCTGCCCGGTGAGGTCGTGCGCGGCCACGATGTGTTGGAGGTAGGTCAGCCCGGCCGCGCGGGCGGCGGCGATGAGGACCTGATTGACGGTGAGTTCGGCGGCGCCGAGCACCATCGCGACGCAGCCGCCGGCCATCACCCGTTGGGCGCAGTCGGCCAGGAACGGCACCGGCTCGGTGCGCTCCAGGGGCCAGCCGGCCACGACGAGGGAAGCCCGGCGGATGTCGCCGGACAGATCCTGCGGGGTGTGCCGCGCGTGGCGGCGCCGGGCCGCGCGGGCGGCCCGAGCAAGCTGTTCGCCGCTGGTGAGGTCGAGGACCAGCCGGCGGCCGTGGGTGAAGTTGCGCACGAGGCGGTCGGCGAGGGTGATGGACATGGTGTCGCCTGGGTGCGGGGCGGGCACGTGCCACACGGTGATCGGCACCGGCGGCTCGCCGGCAACGATGTCACCGACGGCATCCGGTGCGGGGATACGAATGGGTTCGGCCATGGGTGTGGTGGCCCCCGGACCAGGTTGGGCGTACTGACACTGCACAGACGCGACCTGTCAGGCGAGACGAACTCCCGGCCGACCGGTCAGGACCTGTCCGGGCGGGACCTGACAGCCTGCGAACCTGACGCGACCTAACCGGATCTGACAGAACCTGACAGCGGCCTGTGGTGACAGGTGCGGGTGTGCCAATGAGGGTCTTCGCCCCACACCCGGTGGGGCTGCTCTCCTTCAGGAGCCGCTATGCCCCGCACCGCCCTGACCGTCGCCGAGGACGCCTTCCGGCTGCTGGTCTGCGAACCAGCACCCCTGGCCTTCGACGGCCGCCCGATCGACGGCCTACCCGACCGGCACATCCCCCTAGACGAACTGCGTACCCTGCTGCGGAGCCGGACGATGAGCCCTGAGACGTCCGACGCCGTCTGGCGTCAACTCGCCCACCAGGCCCGAGACTGGGGGCCGGCGTGGACCGTCGGCGCGGTCGGTGTCGCCCTGCCCGGCCTGACCCACCTCGCCGCTCGTCTGTCGAAGGGCCACGCGAAACTGGCCGACGACATCGACTCCGAACTGCTCGCCGCGTTCCTGCAGACGCTGCGCACCGACGACCTTCAGGCACCGCGGATCTGGCTGCGGCTGTGCTGGGCGGCGTGGCGGGCCGGGCTCAAAGCCCGCCGCCACGACGACCTGCTCGAACTACCACCGGACGTGCCGGTCGGATCCCGCACCCCGTACCGGCCCTACGGCCACCCGGACCTCGTCCTCGGCCGCGCCGTCGCCGCCGGCATCATCACCGACGTACAAGCCGAACTGATCTCCTCCACCCGGCTCGGCGACGTCCTGATCGAGCAGATCGCCGCCGAATGCGGCCAGACCGGCGCGGTCGTGAGGATGAGGCGCAAGCGCGCCGAACGCAAGCTTGTGGCCGCTCTGAAGCAGGGTCAACTTGCCGTGCCCCGCCGGGTCGTGCCGGCCACCGCGTGACCTGCCGCGAAAGGGGTGCTCCGCACCCGGGCTGGTCACCGCCGGTCGTGTCTACTGGCGGTGACCAGCCGATCGACTACGGGCGGCGCGGCGTGGCGAAGCCGAGGTCGGCATCGCTCGCCGCGTGTAGCACGGCCCGCAACGCCTCCCGGTACCGCTGGTTCGGCCACCGGTGCTCCCCGCGCTCCAGCTTCGCGATGTAGGCCGCGTCCATCCGCGCTCCGCCGCCGCTACCCGCCACCAGCGTGTTGACGCTGTCGGCGAGTTCCTGTCTCGACATCGGCTGACCCGTCGCCGACGGCGACGCTTGGCGTAGCCGTGCCTGCCGGACCAGCGCGTTCGGGACTATCCCCGGTTCGGCCATCACCGCTACCGCCCTCCCGTGCAGGCTCGTGAGCGAATCCCACCAGCCGTACCGCACCGATCGAGATTGGCCGCCGGTGCCGCCGTGTCGGCAGCATAGGTGACGGGTGGTACCGGAGCTGTCACCGGTCGGTCCTGCGGGTCGGTGGTCGCCCGGGGCCGTCTTGGTGCGGGATCCGGTGGCGAAACGATCCCGGTCGTCGCCGTTGGTCTGGGGTCATGGTGGGCCGAGAACACTCGCCGCCTGTTCGGCGAAGGCGTCGACTGCCGCGTTCCCGTGGTGTGGCGCCAGCAAGCGTCGGACGACTCGGACACGTTCGACGCCTCGGGCGCTGGTGACCCCGGCGGACAGCGTCAGGCAGCGGGCGGCGATGTCGGCGGCCTCGTCGACGTTGCCGTCATAGACGTGTGCCTCGGCCAGCCAGGACAGGTACAGCGACAGCTCGCGGGCGTGCGCGTCGTCGTAGCTGTCCACTGCGGTGGCCAGCAAGCCGATGGCGTTCGTGGGGCGCTTGAGTTGGGTGAGGCACCGCCCGGCCATCACCGCGATCTCCTCACGGTTGAGCCAGTACACCCAGGCCGGATCCATGCGGGGATCGGTATCGGCGTACGCCTCATCGACCTCGCCCAAGGCGCGGAGGGTGGCCTGCGGGTCGCCGAACCGGGCGTTGGCCCACGCGACCCGCTCCAGCAGCAACGCCCGCGTGGTCGCGGTCGCGGCGGCTTTCGCGCCGTGGTAGGCGCTGGAGGCCAGTAGCACCGCGTCGCGGGGGTCGGCGACGTTGGCCTTCTGGTAGGCCAACGACGAGAGCAGGTTGGCCGCGAGCGGGTTGTCCTGCGCGGCGTGGGCGGCCGAGACGCCGCCGAGGTAGTACCGCTCGGCTTGCCCGTTCAGCCCGGCGTCGCTGGCGACCCAGCCGGCGAGCTGGCACAGCTCGCCGACCGCCGCCAGCAGTAACCTTCCGGTCGCTTCGCTGTACGAGGCGCCGCGCACCATGTCCACCGTGACGCGCAGCTCCCGGCGGACGAGGTCATGCATGTCGCCGCCGCCGAGGAAGTCGTCCATCCGGCGCAGCGCATCGGCGCGTTCGGTGACCATCGCCGCGAGGCGACGCCCGACCCGCCGTCCCGCTCGCATCTCGGCGACCTGCGGCGCATCGATCACCCGCCATTCGTGGGACAGCCGCAGCGCCTCGTCCGGATCGAGATCACGGTCATCGGCCAGGAACTCCGCCAACGCCTCCGCGCTCGCCGCACCCCAGGTGTCGCCGCCGAGCAGTCCGCTTGCGCCGACCGGCCGCGCTGAGGAGTCAACGACGAGCAGCGGGCTACCGCGCATGGTGTAGAACCCGAGGTCCGCGTCGGCCGCCGCACCCAGCACGGCGCGCAACGCTGCCCGGTACCGGCTGTTCGGCCAGCGGTGTTCGCCGCGCTCCAGCTTTCCGATGTAGGTCTCATCGAGGCGAAACTCGCGCCCGGTATCAGCGAACAGCCACGCGTTGACCGCCTCCGCGAGTTCCTGCCGCGACATCGCACGCCCCGACCCGGACGGCGAGGGCGTGCGTAGCCGCGCCGATCGCAGCAGCTCGTTCGGGGTTTCCGGGTGATCCGACACCGCCGCCGCGGCCTCCCTCCCGAGGTTGTCGCGTTCGTCGAGCCCGGCCCGCGACAGGTCGTCTCGCGCACCGAAACCGGTCATCAGTCAGCGTAGTTGACCGCTCACCAGAGGTGCGCGGCGCGGAGCCTAATGGCGTTCGCGGCGGTGCCCGGACCTGTCAACGGCGAACAAGTGGCAACCGGCTCGACCGCCGGCACTGGCGTCTACCTGCGGCGTCAGGTCTGGTCAGGTCGGGTCAGGTGGGCGGCGAGTTCGTACGGGCTGACAACTGAGGTCTGGGCGGTGCATGCCGCTGATGGCGTGCCCGCCTCGGTGGGCAACGACCTCGGGCGGCTGGCCGCGATCCGGTACGGCGTACTGACCCCCAACCCTTCGCAACGACGTAGGGAGGAGCGCCCCCACCGGCCAGCACCCGCGCGAGGTTCCCACCGAGGCGGTCCCACACATCCCTTGTGGAGACCGCCCATGCACGCGTACACCATCGTCTCCGCTGCCGGAGACCTGATCGCCGCAGCACCCGCCCTAGATGTCCTGGCGGCGAAGAGCATCCCCGAGGTCATTGCGGGCCTCGAACTGTGGATCATGGGGATCCTGGCGGCCGTGGCCACCTTGTTCCTCGTCATCGGGGGCCTGCGGTACATGACCGCTGGAGGTGACCCGGCCCAGGCAGAACAGGCCAAGGGAAACTTCAAGGCGGCCCTGGCCGGCTACGCCCTGGCCATCCTCGCACCGGTGATCCTGCAAGTCTTGCAGGGCATCCTCGGCGGCTGAAGCCGCCATGACCGACTGGCTGTACAACGGCCTGATCGAGTGGCTCGCCGAGCGTGTCCAGGGCATGCTCGGCGGGCTGGTCTCGCTCCTGACCGCCACCTTCTTCACCTCACCCGATGTCACGGTCTTCCCACAGGTCCAACTGCTGGCGGGCCGTTCCGTCGTGGTCGTCAACGCCGCTTTCGTGCTGGCGATCATCGTCGCCGGTGCCATCGCGATGACGCATGGCACCTTCCAGATCCGGTACCAGGCCAAAGACCTGCTGCCCCGACTGGTGTTCGGGTTCGTGGCGTCGAACTTCGGCGTCGAGTTGTGCCGGTTGCTGATCGAGACGGCCAACGCGTTGACGGTCGCGATGGTCGGTGAGACCGCGTCCGGTTCGCAGGTCATCGAGTTCGTCACGGCCCGCATCGTCGGCGCCTTGACCAGCCCGTCGTCAGCCGTCCTCGCGGTGGTGATCGGGCTGATCATCGTCGTGCTGTTCTACATGCTGCTCGTCGGCTGGTTCGCCAGGATCGCCACGCTGATCGTGCTCGCCGGGATCGCCCCGGTCGCACTGGCGTGTTACGCCCTGCCGCAAACCCAGGCCGCCGCCGGGCTGTGGTGGCGCTCGCTGCTGGGCTGTCTGGCCACGCCGCTGCTGCAAGCCATCTTCTTCACCACCGGCGTGGATCTGCTGCTCGACCCCGAGCACAACGTGCCGATCCTGCTGGGCCTTCCCGCCGGCGCGAGCACCGACATCTTCAACCTGTTCATCGCCGCCGTCCTGCTCATGGTGACCGTGCGCATCCCGAAACTGGTCGGCCGCTACGTCACCCGAGGCGGCCAGGTGTCCACCGCCGGAGTCGTGCTGCGCGCCGTGGTCATCCAGTCGATCACCCGCCGCATGCGCATCCCCGGACGCCGCTGACATCCCTCTTTCGCAAGGAGTTCTGCTATGGACGACGACATCCCCCGGGCCTCCGTGCCCGCAGACATCGGCGCCCCCGACAAGATCGCTTGGGGGCTGTCATTTCGGCAGCTCGCCATCATCGGCACCGTCGCCGGTGCCGGCTGGCTGCTGTACTCGAACTTCGGTCCGCTGCTGCCCCCGATGGCGTGGGTCATTGCCGCGATCCCGATCGCCGCGGTGACCATCGTCGTCGCGCTCGGCAAACGCGACGGCCTGCCGCTGGATGTGTGGCTACGCCACGGCCTCGCGCTGCGCCGCGTACCGAAGCTGCAAACCCCGGGCCGCACCCGCACCGGACAGCCGCTGGTTGACACGACCGCGCCGCCGATGGTGCCGGCGCCGCTGCGGATCGCCGCCACGACGATCGCCGCCGACGGCACTCTCACGGTGGACGGCGCGGCCCGCTGTGTGATCGCCTGCGGCACCACCAACGTGGCGTTGCGCACCGGGCAGGAACAGGCCGCGCTGCTGTCCGGGTTCGGGCAGTGGCTCAACGCATTGACCGGCCCGGCGCAGATCGTGGTCGCCGCACAGCGGCATGACCTGACCCCGTACGCGCAAGCGGTGCTGGACAACACGGCCCGGCTACCACATGAGGCGCTGCGGCGGGCGGCCGACGACTACGCCGCGTTCCTGCTCGAACTCGACACCACCCGCGATCCGCTGCGCCGCCAGGTGCTCGCCGTCATCGCGCAAGGCCCCACCCGGGAGGCGACCGTCCGCACGTTCGGCGCCCTCGGCGTCAGCGCGGAGCCGCTCGACGGCGGCGCGCTCACTGCCGCCCTCGCGAGTGCGGTCGACCCCTACCAGCCGCCGGTGCCCGGCCCGAGGGCCGTGCCCGGCGTCCCGATCACCACCAGGAGGAACCCATGAGCCTACTCACCCGCAACCGTTCCCGCACCGCCGCGAAGGCGCCGGCCGACCCGGTGCCGGCGCCGGCGGCGTTGGAGATCACCCCGACCCATGTGCGGGTCGGCGACGACTACGCGGCCACCTACGCCGTGTGCGGCTTCCCGGCCGAGGTCGGCCCGGCCTGGCTGGTCCCGTTGCTGTCCTACCCGGGCCGGGTCACCGTCGCCGTGCACACCGAGCCCGTGCCGGCGCCGATCGCCGCGCCGATGCTCACCAAACAACGCGCCCGCCTCGAATCGACGCGGCGGATCGACGCCGAACGCGGCAAGCTGTCCGATCCGACGGTGGAGGCCGCCGCCAGCGACGCCGCCGACCTGGCCGAGCGGGTCGCCCGGGGCGCCTCCAAGCTGCACCACGGCGCCGTCTACGTCACGGTGCACGGCCGCACCCTCGACGAGCTGCACGCCACGGCGGCCGGGGTGCGTTCAGCCGCCGCGTCGATGCTGCTGGACCTGCAACCGGCCACGTTCCGCCACCACCTCGGCTACACCACCACCCTGCCACTGGGGGTTGACAAGCTCGGGATGCGACGCATCTTCGACACCGAAAGCCTGGCCGCGGCGTTCCCGTTCGCCTCCGGCGACCTCGCCGCCCCCGCCCCCGGCCAGCACACCTCCGCCCAGGCGGTGATGTACGGGGTCAACACCACCTCCCACGGCATCGTGATGTGGAACCGGTGGGCGCAGGACAACCACAACAGCGTCGTGCTCGCCCGGTCCGGAGCGGGAAAGTCGTACTTCATCAAGCTGGAAGTGCTGCGCAGCTTGTACCAGGGTGTCGAAGTCGCCGTGATCGACCCGGAGGACGAATACACGCCCCTCGCGGAGCACGTCGGCGGCACCGTCATCCAACTCGGCGCGCCCGGCGTGTGCATCAACCCCCTCGATCTGCCGGTCGACACCGAACTGACCACGCTGCGCGACCAGCAGTTGGCCGTGCACACGACCATCAACGTGATGCTGGGCATGGTTCCGCCGCCCAGCGAAGGCCAAGCCCTAGACCGGGCGATTCCCGCCACCTATGAGGCGGCCGGGATCACCCACGACCCGGCGACGTGGGGAAGGCCGGCGCCGCTGCTGCGGGACCTGGCCGCCACGCTGACCGCCGATGCGGATCCGGCCGCGCAGCAGATGGCGGCCCGGCTCGCCCCATGGGTGTCGGGCACCTTCAAGGATCTGTTCAACGGACCGACCAGCACCCGCCCGGACGGTCACCTGGTGGTGTGGTCGCTGCGGAACCTGCCGGACGAACTGCGCACCATCGGCACGCTGCTCACCCTCAAGCACATCTGGGGCCGCATCGACCAAACAGCGACCAGCGCTCACCAGACGAAGCGGCTAGTGGTCGTCGATGAAGCGTGGCTGCTGATGCGCGACGGCGAGGGCGCGAGGTTCCTGTCCCTCATGGCGAGGGCGGGCCGCAAACGCAACGCGGGCCTGACCGTGGTGACGCAAGACGCGGCCGACGTGCTGAGCACCAACTTCGGACTCACGATCGTGTCCAACGCGGCGACGCAGGTACTGATGCGCCAGTCCACACAGGCCATCGACGTGGTCACCGAGGCGTTCGGCCTGACCGGTGGGGAGGCCCGGCTGCTGCTCTCGGCGGGCAGGGGCGAGGGGCTCTTGGTCGCTGGCCGGTCGAGGGTGCCGTTTCGTTCCCAAGCCTCCGGCAGCGAGCACCGGTTGGCGGTAACGGGGATCGGCGGTGAGCAGCGGTGACGGGCCAGTCGTGGGAGTCCTGGGTGTCGTGGGTGACGGATCGGCCGTGGCTGGCCGCGCTGGCGGCGCTGTGCCTGGTCGCCTATGTGTTCGGCCGCGATCAGCTTCTCGCGTGGCGGCATCGCCGGTTCGTCGAGGGTGCCCGCTGGGTGAGCATCGCCGCGCCGCCGGAGGTCACCCCGGAGTCGGCCGCCGCGTTGTGGTCCACCATGACCGGGGTGCTCACCCCGTCGGTATGGCGGCGCCGCCTGTACGGCACGCCGCACGTCGGGTGGGAGTACACCTGGACCGGCCGCACCCTCACAATCCGACTGTGGGTGCCCGGCACCGTCCCGCCCGGCTCCGTGGAGAGCGCGGTGCGGGCGGCCTGGCCCGCCTGCACCGTGGCGGTCGACGAGACGGCCGGACAGCCGATCCCGGCCGCCGTGGCGGAGCAGGCCGGTGGGGCGTTGTGGCCGCAGGAGACCGAAGGGCTGCCGCTGCGCACCGAACACGAGGCGGACCCGCTGCGGGCGCTGCTGTCGGCCGGTGCCGGCGTCCGCGACCGGGAACACGCGTGCGTGCAGATCCTGGCCCGGCCCGCCTCGGCCCGCCGGGTGCGCCGTGCCCGGCGGGCCGCGTCGAAGCCCGCCGGCACCCCGGCGGCGACGTCGCCAACCGGGCGGTCAACAGCATGGCCAGGCTCGCGATCGAGCCGATCCTCTGGCTCCTCGAAGTCTTCCTCCCCGGGCCAACCCGGCGAAGCGCAACCACGCGCGGAGGATCCCGCCCGGAGGGCGTCCGGGATCCGGTGGCCGACGCCAACCAGCACGCCGTGGTGGACAAGGCCGTGCGCGTGCCGCACTTCGAGATCGCCATCCGCTACGCCGTCGCCGTCGATGACGACCAGAGCGACAACGGCGCCAAGCGCCGCACGGCCGACAAGCGCACCAAGGACCAGCGGCGGCGCGACGACGAGCACCACCAGCAGATGCGGGCACGGCTGCACGGGCTGGCGCACACCTTCGCGTCGGCGGCGGCCACCTACACCCGCCCGAACCGGCTGCGGCGAATGAAGATGGCCCAACCGGTGGCGGTGCTTGCCTCGCGGCGACTGCTGCGCGGGTTCCTCGCCACCGTCGAAGAACTCGCGGTCCTCGCCGCCCTGCCACAGGACCTCGCCGTGCCCGGCCTGGACCGGGCCAGAGCGAGGGCGGTGCCGGCGCCAGCGGCGATCCCGTCCGGCGGGCGTGGAGTGAAGGTGCTCGGCCGCTCCCAGATCGGCGGGCACTCCGTCGGCCTGAACGTGGTCGACGCCCGCCAGCACGTGCACCTGATCGGCAAGACCGGCGTTGGCAAGTCCACCCTGCTGCTCAACATGATCCTGTCCGACGTACACGCCCGCCGGGGAACGGTGGTCATCGACCCACGCGGCGACCTCGTGTTGGACATCCTGGACCGGCTACCGGCCGACTACGCCGACCGGATCGCGATCATCGACCCCGAGCAGGACAACCCGGCGTGTTTCAATCCGCTCGACGACGGCGGAGACGCGCACCTGGCGGTGGACAACCTCGTCGGCGTCTTCTCCAAGATCTTCCAACGGCACTGGGGGCCGCGCATCGATGACACCCTGCGGGTGAGCTGTTTGACGTTGATGCGTCACGCCCATCCCACCCTGTCGCTGGTGCCGCCGCTGCTCAACGACCGAGGCTTCCGGGGCCGGTTCGTCTACGACCTGTCCGACCCCGAAGGGCTGGGCGGGTTCTGGGCCTGGTACGACTCGATGAACGAGGGCCAACGCGCCCAGGTCATCGGCCCCGTCCTCGCGCGCTTGAGGGCGTTCCTGCTGCGCGACTTCGTCAAGAACGTCATCGGCACCGCGCACACTTCGTTCCAGATGTCGAAGATCCTGGACGGCGGGCTGCTGCTGTGCCGGCTCCCCAAGGGTGTCCTCGGTGAGGAGACCGCCCGGATCCTCGGCTCGCTGATCGTCGCCCGCGTCTGGCAGGCCGCCATCGCCCGCGCCGGACAACCCGAGGACAAGCGAAAAGACGCCACCCTATATATTGATGAATGTCAGAATTTTCTGAATTTGCCGGGTTCGGTGGACGACATGCTCGCCGAGGCCCGGGGGTTCCGGTTGGGCCTCGTCTTGGCGCACCAGAATTTGGCGCAGTTGCCGAAGGAGACCGCTGACGCGGTTTCGGCGAACGCCCGGTCGAAGGTCTTCTTCAACGTCGACCCGAACGACGCCCGGGAACTGGCCAAGCACACCCGCCCCGAGCTGGAGGACCACGACCTGTCCCACCTGGACGTGTTCACGGCCTCCGCGCGGTTGCTGGTCGCCAACCGGGAGATGCCGGCGTTCACCTTCACCACCAACCCGCCGGTCGAGGCGGTCGGTGAGGCCCTCGCGATCCGGCAGAGGGTCGCCGCGGCGCACGCCCCGCCCACCGAGGAATCCGCCATGCAGCAGGTCGCCCGCAAGTCGCTTCACCGGCGCACCAACCGACAACAGCCCTGACCCGGAGCCGCACATCCGGCTGCTGGTCTCCGGACATCCCGGCTGGAGGCCCTCGTTTGGGTGCTCGGCGGGGTTCTCGGCTGGTCTCTCGTTCGGGGGCGTTTCGGAAACGAGGCCCCGAACGAGTCCCGATCGGGGCGGCTGTCAGGCCGCCCACCAGCGGACCTGTCAACCGGTCCGCAAGATCCATCCGTCCAGACTCCCGTACCGGGAGTATCTCTCTACCTCTGAGGGGTGACTGCCTATGCCCACATCCGCATCGGCCAACAATCCGCTGGCCCTCTACCACCGCCTGACCCCCCGTGACCGGAACCTGCTCGCCCTGCTGGACGAGCACCTGGTCCTGACCACCGATCAGGTCCACCGCCTGCACTACCGGGCGATGCGCACCTGTCAGATCCGGCTCCGCGAGCTGTACGCGCTGGGGCTGCTGGACCGGTTCCGGTTCGCCCGCCTCTACGGCGGGTCGGAGCCCTGGCACTGGGTCCTCGGGCTGCACGGCGCCCGGTTCATGGCTGGAGCCACCGGCCGTCCGGCACCGACCGTGCGAGCCCACCGCGATCAGGTCCACCGGTTGGCCGCCAGCCCGCGTCTGTCGCACCTACTGGCCACCAACGAGTTCTTCGTTCGGCTGGCGTTCACCGCCCGCATCAACCAGCGGGTCCGGCTGGACCGGTGGTGGTCCGAGCGCACCGCTACCACGAGGTTCATGCGCGTGCGCCCCGACGGGCACGGGCTGTGGACCGCACGCGGGCGCACGGTCGGCTGGTTCCTGGAGACCGACATGGGCACCGAGCCATTGACCCGCGTCACCGCAAAGTTGGAGGCGTATGAACGGCTCGCCGCCTCCGGCGGACCGACCTACCCGGTGCTGTTCTGGCTGCCCAACGCCGACCGGGAGTCGCACCTGCAACAGATGCTGCGGGGGATGCTGCCGGAGGTGCCGGTGGTCACCGCCACTCACGACACCGACCCGGCCGACGCGGTGTGGCTGCCGGTCGACGGGTGGCAGCGGATCTCGCTGGCCGAGCTGCACACGGACCACGGCATGAACACCGCGAGCAACCCGAACTGGGTCGCAGGTCAGCTCGACCTGTCCGGTCAGGCCGACCTCGCGGCCTGACCGGGCAGCACCCCCCGACGGGTCGGACCGGACCTGACGGGACCTGTCAGCCGCCGGCTCGGTTCCTAACACCGCAGGTCACCGCCCCGCCGGAGGTTTCCGGCGGGGCTTGTCCTGTCAGGTGGCGAAGCTACGGTGCGAGCACATCTATTTGTTCCTGCACCGTTCGTCGCCACCCAAGCCCGCTCGCGCCCCGCGCGAACACACCTTCAGCCCACCCTTCTCGGGTCGGCTGGTGTTCGCCTCGGCGTTGTCAACAGCGGTCGCATCTTCGGCGACGGCACTGGTGCGCCTCCACCTGCCCGCAAGACCCTTGCGAAGGGAGCACCCTGCCGTGTCCACCAACACCAGCACCGCTCGTACCGTCATCGTCTGCATGCCCGCCGACAAGCCCATCGACTGGTTCTCCGCCTCGGAGATCCTGGACTGGCACAAGCTGCCGGCTGGCACGCCCCGCACCATGTACCCGGTCCGTCGGCCACGCTTCATCGGCTGGTTCAGCCAGTGGTCGGCTCGCCACCTGGTGCAGGTGACCCGCCGCTTCGGCGCGGTCGTCTGGGCCGCCGGTGGCCGCAAGAGCCGCCTCGACCTGACCGCCGCGGTCACCCGAGCCAACACGGCCGCCGTCTACCGGTGGCGCACCTGGGCTCAGGTGGTCCGTACGACTCCGGCTGCGAAGCCCTGGGGTGATTTCCTCGCCCAGCACAAGGCCAACCCCACCAAGGTCACCTTGGAGGAGGCCCGCCGCCGGTTCGAGGAACAGCCCCGCGTGCTGGCGATGCTGTCCTACAACTCCCACCCGATGTCCAAGGTCGAACTCGACCCGTACGAACTGGACGCCTACCAGGCGGGAGAAGCGACCTACACGGTCGTGCACTGGCAGCAGGCCATCACCGGAGACGCGGTCGTCACCGACGACGGACGGCTCCTGGAGCCCGCCTCATCGTCGTTGGCGGACAAGCTGCGTTTCCTGGCCGAGGCCGGCTCGTATCTGCACAAGCTGCGTCGCAGCCACCAGATCCTCGCCGTCACGGTCGGAGCACAGCCCTAACCATCCGGTCCATCAACTCCTTGTCAGGACAGCCGGTCGCCTCCGCGACCGGCTGTTCGCCGTTCGAGCCCTCCACCGTGCCTTGACCAGGCGTGCGGATGGAGCGGCGATACGCCCCGGCCCATGCCGGGTGGCCCAATTTCGGCCGCCCGTCGGGGCGGCCCGAACACCCCGTGAGGAGACCCCAAACCGTGCCGTATGACCCCGCGCTGACCGCCATCGCGGTCGCCACCAACGACGCGCTAACCGAACACCTATGGCGCTACGACACCGGCGCCACCGACAGCGGCGACCCGATCGCGCACGTCGCGATCGAACTGGCCCGCAAGGCACACGACTTCAACACCACCACCGCACTTCTCGTCCGCGTGCTCGGCCACGTCGGCGAGACCTGCCGTCGGCACGCCAGCACCATCACCGATCTGGCCGGTGTCTACCCGCACTCGCTGGACGTCGACACCTTCCGGATCGTGCAGCAGCTCGAACGCTTCGACGCCCAACGCGAGGCGCTGCTGTCCCTGTACGGGATGTGGCGACGGCACCGGTCCGTCACCCGGGAGGCGCGGGTGCGGCACCTGTGGGTGCAGCCCTACGACCCGAGCAAGGGCATGGCCGCGCTCAGCACCAACGAGACCGGCGTGGCGTGGTTCGTGGTGCCGGACCACATCGCCGCCGAGGTGCACGGGCTGGCCAGCTACGGGGCGATCGTCGGCGAGATCTGGCACGGCAGCGAAGGCTGGCAAGCCACCGCGTACACGCATCCCGAGCACCGGAGCACCTGCCCGCACCTGGTCTACCCGCTGCCGCCGGCCGACGACGAGGCCGCCGCCTGCCGCGCGCTGCTGCGCTGGTGGGCGCTGCGCGACTCCGACCGCTGGCAAGGCCGTACCCCCGCCGAGCTGTCCACCGCCGAACGGGCGGCGCTGACCGCCTGACCCGCACCGGCTGAATTCCCCTTCGAAACGCACCCCGATGTCGACACATCGGTGACCACGGCCGTCGCCCGGCCGATTCGCGCCGCACGAGCGCACCCGGGCATGGCCGCACGGCCATGCCCGGGACTTCCCCGCACCACCGCACGGGAGGCAAACCCTGCCATGGCCCAGCCACTGCACCGGCCCACGGTGACCAACCGCCACCGCCGCGCCACCTTCGACGCCGACCTCGTCGACCGCGCCCGCGCAGGCGACCGCGCCGCGTTCGCGACGCTGTACGAGGTCACCCTGGACGCCGTCACCCGCTACGTCGCGGTACGCCTGCGCGGGCGCGACCGCGACGCCGTCGGCGACCTCGTCCACGACGCATACTGCTTCGCCCTGGCCGAGCCGACCCTCATCGGCGACGACCCGACCGGCTCCATGCTGCGGCTCGCCGCACGGGCCGTGACCCGCCACCGCTGGTCCCACCGGCGCTACCTGCGCGCGGCGCTCACCGTCGGCGAAGACCAGCACAGCGGCCCCACCCCGGACCCGCTCGGACCGGCCGCGCCCACGCTGGCGGAGACGGTGACGCGGATGACGTTCGTGCACGCCCTCGCCCGGCTCACCCCGGACCAGCGCCGAGCGATCCAACTGCGACACATCGACGGCTACCCCCGCGACGCCGCCGCCCGCGCGATGGGCCGAAGCGTCGACGCGGTCCGGCAGCTCGAACGCGCCGCCCTGCGCCGCCTGCAACACCAGTTCACCCCGGCCGCCCGACTGGTGACCGCGCAGGCCGCCGAACGGCTGACCGCGCAGGCCGGCGCCTCCGCCCCATAGCGGGCACCCCATAGACGAGCCCGACCCCCGCCCGGGGGTCGGGCTTTGCCCTATCCGCACCAACCACAGAAGGGAATCGTCCGCATGGACACCCAGAAACTCTCACCCAGCGCGAGGCTCACACTCGACGCACTGAAAGCCGGACCCGGCAACGTGCACGAGCTGAGCGACCGCACCGGCCGCAGCCGCTCGACCACCGACAAGGCCATCAACGACCTGGCCAAGACCGGCCTCATCGTCAAGGTCGACGACGGCGGTGACCCCGCCGACGGCGCCCCGACCCGCTGGCAGCTCGCCGAGGCCCCGGCCGACGCCGAGACCGGCCAGCCGGAACCGGACGGCGGCGACAACGCCACCGAGCCGGCCGCCGATACGCCCGCCACCGACACCACCGACACCACGGACGCCGACGCCACGACGCAGGCCGAAGCAGCCGACCCGACGGCGGACTCCCAGCCCGACACCGACCCGCCGACCACCGGCGACGGCGAGGGCACCGCCCCGGGCGGCGAGGCGACGGCCGACGGCGAGGCCACGCCCGACGGCGGTGGGCAGCCCGACACCGAGGCCAAGCCGGACGGCGAGGCCACCCAGGACGGCGACGAGAAGAAGGCCGAGGCCGAGGCCGAACCGCCGAAGCTGTGCCGCGGCTGCCAGACGCAGATGCCGAAGATCTGCCAGTGCTGCTGGCAGAAGACCCCGGCCTTCTGCGGTAAGTGCCGCAAGGACATGCCGCAGGTCCGACGCGGCGAGCCCGGCGAGCCGGTCATTCTGTCCAACGGCCTGCCGAAGCTGCGCCCCGGCGAGCTGGAGGCCATGGTCGAGAAGGTGATGCGGGAAAAGCCGCTGCCCGCCTTCGCCGGGGTGACCGGTTGGACCGGCGGTCGGGTCGCCATTCACCTGCCCGGCCGCAGCACCGGTGCGATCAACAACGCCATGGAAAAGCTGGAGCGGAACGGGATCGCTGAGCTGATCGGCGACAAGCCCATGCGCTACAAGCTCAAGGACGCTGAGCACCAGCAGCCCGACGGCGAGACCGACAGCAGCCAGGACACCAACCCCGGCACCGACGACCGCGCACCGGCGCAGGACAGCCAGGCCGACGGCGCACAGCCGCCGGCCGACGCCGAGGCGCCGCAGCCCGCCGCAGCCGAATAGCACGTCACCGCACCACGAGTTCACCTGAGGTCGGTGGGCCGCCCCGTGAGGGCGGCCCACCGGCCTTTCTCCGTTTCCGCCGAAAGGAGTGAGCTGCCATGCGAAAACTCATCAGCCTCATCGTCGCGGTCCTCGCCGCGATCATCGCCATCCCGCTGCTCGGCGGCGCCGCGATCTTCGGCGGTGGCGGCACGACCTGCCTTCCCGCCACCACGGGATCGGCCACCACCGCATCGGCCGTACCCGGCCCGATCGCCCCGGGCGGGCCGATCCCGGCCCTCGACGGCTGGGATGGCGAACAACTCTCCCACGTAGCGACGATCCTCACCGTCGGCAACACCAAAACCGTGCCGCCGTGGGGATGGGTGGTGGCCACCGCCACCGCCATGCAGGAGTCCAGCCTGCGGAACCTGGCCGGCGGTGCCGACGACTCGATCGGGCTGTTCCAGCAACGCCCATCGCAGGGGTGGGGCACCCCGGAACAACTCAGGGATCCGGCCTACCAGGCAGGCAAGTTCTTCGACAAACTGCTCACGGTCGAGGGCTGGCAACAGATGCCGCTCACCGAAGCAGCCCAGAAGGTGCAGCGGTCGGCGTACCCGGACGCATATGCGAAGCACACGGCCGAGGCGATCCGCCTGGTCAGCCACGTCGGTGCGGCGTTGGGCCTGTCCACGGTGGGGATCAACCCGTGCAGCGGTGTCTCCGCGCAGGGTTGGACCCAGCCGGTACGCGCGCTGGTCGTCTCCGGCTTCCGCACCAGTTCCCGGCCCGGCCACGACGGGGTCGACCTCGGCGCGACCCGGCACACCACGATCGTCGCCGCCGCCTCCGGAACCGTCGAGCGGGTGCGCTGCAACGCCATCGACAACCGCACCGGCGGCGAATGGGGCTGCGACCGCGACGGGAGCCCCGAATACACGACGGGCTGTGGCATGTACGTGGACCTCGCGCATCCTGGCGGGATCATCACCCGCTACTGCCACATGCAGACCCAGCCGTACGTGAACGTCGGCGACCCGGTGATCGCCGGGCAGCCGATCGGCGAGGTCGGTTCCACCGGCCACTCCAGCGGCCCACACCTGCACTACGAGGTGCACATCAACGGCGACTCCAGCAGCTCAGGCGCGGTTTCGCCGGAGGACTGGATGGCCGCACACGGGGCACCGCTCGGTCAACCCTGAGCTGACCTGACTACTCCCGACCGTGGCCGCGTCGCCGCCCTCGTCCACCGGCACACGTCCATGAGTGCCGGTACGGCGGTCCCTTCGCGGGCCTTGACGTCCGGGGCGGATGGAGCGGGGATAGCCAGTCGCCGCACCACACCGCGCGGCGGGAACCTGTCGCCTGTCAGGGGAGCGATCATGACCGTCACGCCCGGCCCCACCACACTGCCCGCCGTGGCCGACCGCGCCGACACCGTAGCCAGCGACCTACGCCGTCTGGCAACCGGCGATGGCCCACCGTCGGCCAGGGGTCTGGTCGACCTCGCCGCCGAGGTTGCCGCGCTCACCGTGACCCTGCTGGAGGCCGCGCTCCCGTCGGTTGACGACGACGAGCCGGGCACCGGTGAGGCGTTCGAGCGCGCCGCCGAGTTGGGCGACGACGCCCGCCGGCATCTGGTCACGGCCTTCCATCTGCTGGCCGGGGTGCACGGCATCGTCGCCGCCCGTCCGAAGACGACCTGACCGTCCGAGTCAGGTTTCCCGCTCGCCCGGTCGCTGTTCGGTGGCCGCGAGCGGGTTCTCCCTATCCCTGGTGTGCCTCGCCGCCGATGCGTGCGGCGAGGCACCTGTTCGTGAAGGAGAACTACCCATGTTCGTACCACGATCGCGACGCTTCCGGCCGTTGGCCGGCACGGAGTGTGCGTGATGGAGCAGGTAACGACGAACGCGGTTCGGCTGGTCGGGGTCACCGGCCGCCTCGAACTGGTGCACGGCGAACAGGTCAGCGGCCGGCGGGCGGGCATCGTCATCCTCGGTCCGGACGGCCGCAGCATGCCGGAGGCTCGGGACCGGTTGTACGCCGGTATCACCAATTCGCATTGGGATCTGTCCCGCACCCCTGTGAGGGTCAGCCTGCCGCCGTCGCACGAGCCGTCGCCCGGCTCCGGCACGGATCTGGCGTTCGCCGCAGCGGTCCTCACCCTCAACGGCGTGTTCCGCCCGACGGCGCTGGAGGGCGTCGTGCTGGTCGGTGAGCTGGGACTCGACGGCAGCATCCGCCCGGTACGCGGGGTCCTGCCGATGGTGGCCGCCGCCGCCCGCGCAGGCTTCGCCACTGTCGTGGTGCCGGCCGCCAACGCACACGAGGCCAGCCTCGTTCCCGGCGTCCAAATCATCGCGGTCAACTCGTTGCGACAGTTCGTCCGCTGGGCGAGCTTCGGCATTACACCCGAGGTTTCCGTGCCGGGCGCCGGTGCGGCACCGTACGCCGGTGGCGGGCCGATCGTCGACCTCGCCGACCTGCCTCCCGGCATGTCGCGGGCGCGGTGGGCGCTTGAGGTCGCCGCGGCCGGTGGACACCACCTCGGCATGCTGGGGCCGCTCGGGTCTGGCAAGGCGATGCTCGCGGAGCGGTTGCCGTCGCTGCTGCCGGACCTTGGCGACGACGACGCGGTGGAGGTCACCGCGTTGCGGTCGGCGGCGGGACTCCTGCAACCGTCAGACGGGCTGGTACGTCGCCCACCGTGGCAGGCACCGCACCACTCAGCCAGCCTGCCGATGCTGTTCGGTGGTGGTCCACGCGCGTCCCGGCCCGGCGCGGTTAGCCTCGCCCACCGGGGCGTGTTCTTCCTGGACCAGACGCCGGAGTTCGGACACCGGGCGTTGACGTCGCTATGCCAACCGATCGACGACGGTCAGGTCAGGCTCGGAGGCGGCGGCGCCACGGTGACCTATCCCGCGCAGGTCCATCTCGTCCTCGCCGCGCAGTCCTGTCCCTGTGGCCAGTCAACAGGCGGCGGCCCTCGCTGCGGGTGCACGTCGCGAGACCGCGCCCGGTACCTGAGCCGGATGTCTGTGCTGTGGGAGCGCACCGACATCCGGCTGCGGCTCGAAATCCCCGCCTCGCACGACGGTGACGCGGGCGAGTCGTCCGCCGTGGTCGCCGAGCGGGTGACCCGCGCGAGGGAACTGGCCACCGACCGGTGGGCGGCCCTCGGGTACCGGGTCAACGCGCAGGTGCCCGGCGAGGTGCTGCGCACGGGGGTGTGCACGCTGCCCACCTGCGACATCAACCCGCTGCTGGAGTTGCGTCACGTCGGCGCCGTTTCCGATGACGGGTACGACCGCATCCTGCGCGTCGCCTGGACCGTGGCCGACCTACGCAGAGCCGACCGGCCCGAGCTGGGCGACGTCAACGCCGCCATCGAGCTGCACCTCGACCAGCCGCAGCCGCCCGGGGCTCACCGGTAGCTGCCCTGTGATCTGCCCGCCCTCACCCGGGGCGGGCAGATCGCCGAATGGCACCGGCACTCCGGGCCGACGTCACCGACACGAAGCAGAAGGAGTAGCACATGTACGACGCAACGGAGATCAACGCCCGCTGGGGCAACCAGTGGCCGACGGATCTCAGCGATGCCAGCAACCACGACCACGAGCACAGCCCTGTCCTGATGGCGCCGGTGGCGAACCTCCTCGGCAAGCCCTGGTACCTGGAGGAGGGATCGCCCGGCGGCGACTTCGCGATCTGGCTGAGCATCGAACGCGGGGAGCACGTCGGCGGTCGGGTCGGCCTCTGCCCGTTCCCGGCCCTGGACGGGCTGATGCGCTGGACGATCGAGGTCACTGACCCTGCCGGCAATGGGGTGGTCAAAGAACACGAGTTGCTCATCACCGAACAGCCGGACACGGTGGCCGCTCGGGCTCGTCAGTTCCTAACCGACCACGGGATCGAAACACCGACTCAGGTGGCCATGGCCACCGGCTTCGACTACGACGGCTTCCAGTTCAGCGACGCCTTCCCGGTGCCGTCGGCGTACGTAGTGGCCTACGGGATGGCGCTCTTCCGGGGACCGGACGGCTACCTGTGGTTCGTCCCGGACAACGGCAAGACCGGCGGGTACTGGGGAGTCCCGCAGAACATCGCCGAGTTCGACCGGCGCAACTGCGACCCGGACAGGCCGTACAACGGTCCCGACTACCAGGCGGTGATGGCGGAGATCTGCCGCCTGGTCGACGCGGTGACCAACGCCGACAAGGCATATCGGGCGCTGCCGCCTCCCGATGGGAACCCGGCCAGTCCGTGCTGGAGCGGCACGCTCCAGCCACAAACCTCCACGCAGTCTCCGGGCTAATCGGTTCGCGCTCCGCCGTCCGGACGGACGGCCCATCACCGCAGATCTCCGGCGCCGCCCGTTCGGGCGGCGCCGACCTCACCCTTCTCGCGAGAGGACACCGGCCTTCCATGACCAGGCCATACCGCACCATCCCCGTTTGCCTCGCCTGCCGGCAAACACCCGAGCACGCCGGGCTGTGCCCGTCGACCGACGACGAAACCACCTACTACCTCCAACACCCATTGCCGGGCGGGCACCGCGACTGGACCCCCGCCGGGATCCGCTACACCGGCACCCCGGCCCGCCGCCACGCGGTCCGCGCGCTCATGGCCACCACCGTGTGGGCTCGGATGCACGACACACCGGAGCTGCCGATGTCACCCGGGCTGCTGATCAAACACATCCTCGCCGGGCTCGGCAGCACCTCCCGCCGGACCGCCCGAGTCGGCTACACCACCGACTACCTGAACACCCTGGACTGCCCCTGCGACCCGTGGCGCTGCATCCACGACCACCGCAGCCCGACCGGCGGCCCGTCCCCGGACTGGTTCACCGAACACGAGATCGACCCGGACATGCTGGTCAACGTGCCCCTGGTCGCCGTGGAGATCCGCTGGGCGCAGATGTGGCAGACCTACTGGTTCGCCGACGTGGGCGGCGCGGTGAGCCTGGCCATCGACTCCGTCCCGGAGATCAGCCCACCCGGGATCAGCGTGGCCTGCCACCGCCGCTGGTGTGACGTGTGTCCCGGCGACACGAAGCCCGGTCCACGCGACACGGCCCGCAAGCCGTGCCCGTGTTCCTGCCACTCGGGTCCACCGTCGTGACCGAGACACGGGCCATGCCCATCGCGACCGGCGAAACCAGGGAGATCACCACCTGGTTCGCTGACGGCTGGTTCAACTGTCCGTGGTGCGGGGCCGCGAACCCACCCGAGGCGCAACGGTCACAGCACTGTGACAACCCTGCGTGCTGGGCGTCGAAGTACGCCACCGCCGAGAATGTGCGCGCCGGCCAGGACCGCATCGCCCGCGAGGCGGCCGAACGCGAGCAGCGGCACCGAGCCGCCGCCGCGCAGGCCGCCGCCCAGGAGCGCTACCAGCGGCAGCGCGCGGAACTGTGGCAGCAGCGCGTCGCCACCGCCACCGAGCGCGGCGCCTGCCTGACCTGCCTGCGCGCATCCCGGTGGGAGACCGAGCCGCTCTATCGGCGGCACCGGCGCCCGGACTTCCACGCCGCGACCACGTAAGCCGTGGCGGCCGATCCAGGGCGGCTGCCCCATCCCGAACCCGCACACCAGACCGACGAAGATCCGGCAGTAACGAGGAGGCACTCCATGCGAACGATCCGGGTGGACGACGAGGTGTACGAACTCGTCACCCGATACGCCCGACTCTGGAACCAGACCCCCGGCCACACGACCGAAACCCTCGTCCGGTTGCACGACCAGCCGGAGCACACCGTTGTGGCACCGCCCCCGACGGCCATCGAAGCCGACAGCGCCAGCGCGGGCGAGGTGCCTGCGGTGACCGCCAACATCGCGCTGCCCAAGCCGATCGACCCGGACGAGCGGGTGATCCGGTTCGTCCAGGTCGAATGCCGCTGCGGCGAGAAGTCACCGGTTGCTCGCGACCCCATGCAGGACAGGCAATCCAACGAGGCGTACGACTGGCACGCCACCCACTTCGACACCACCGGACACCGCGACTACTACCGGTGGACACTCGAACGCGGCGCCGGTCGCGCCTTCCGATTCTGATTGGCAACGGCAGCCGGGGCACCCTTCTGGGTGCCCCGGCCGCCGACGACGCAGGCGGCCCTTCGGCCGCAGGCCCGGCCCTTTTTCCGTTTCCGGGTCGTGGTCATCGGACGCCTTGCGCCCGTAGGTATGTCCGGCTCGCTGGCCTCACGTGCGGGCAATTAGCGAATCGCCGACAACCTGCAATGATGTCGGCACAATACGTCTGGCTGACGCCTCGGCGTTGGCGTTCGCGGTAGCCTCGACGAAACCGTTCGCCGATATACACCACGGCCGCGACCACGGGGGTGGCGCCATGGCCTACCGAATAAACTACGTCGATTCCTTCCTGTCGCCGCAGCTCATAGCGGTGGCCGAGACGCTCGCGGACGCCGAAGGCGCCGCGCGCTACGTCGGCACGTCCGTGCCGGAGCTGGCGGACCGGCTTCAGGTCGCCGAGGATCCGCTGCTGGGTGTCGCCCTACGGGTCGTGCAGCCGCCGGACAGTCTGGACAGCCCCGGCGGGCTACCGGTGATCTACCTCGGCGGAACGGTCGCGGCGGACATCAACTGGCAGGCCGAGGCCATCGAAGCGCTCGCGACCCACCCGGTGGTCATCGCCAACCCGCGTCGGGAACAGCCCATCGCCACCGACGCCGACGTGGTCGTCCAGATGGCGTGGCGGCACCGCCACCTGTGGCGTTGCGACATCGCCGTGTTCTGGTTCGAGGGATCCGAGGCGGACCCGGCGGGGCTGGTGGAACTCGGCACTCAAATCGCCAACCCGGTCCCGCTGGCCGTTGGGATGACACCGGAGTACCCGCAGGCGCCTGCGGTGCGGGCGCTGGTCGGCCATTCCCTCGCCGAGCAGGTCGTCCAGAACAGCCTCACCGAAACGATCGGCTGTGCTGTTGATCTGATCCGCAAGGAAGCCAAACCAGTGGTCAGTCTGCCCTTCCACAACGGCGACCCGGCCATCAGCGCCTTCGCGCTAAGGGTCATGATCGCTGCCTTGCGGGAGGAAACGCCGGGCCTGACGATGGCGATGAATGAACTGGTCATCGAAGCTACCTGCGCGGCGGACAAGGGACTCGACCCGTGCCTGTTGGCACGCATCCACGCCGGCATCGACCGCTTGCGAGTCGATCAGGGCGACCCGCTCGGTTGGGCCGAACTGCTGGAAGTCTGCAACTCCCTCGACACCTACTGATCGGCCTACCTGCACGTTGTCGGGTGACACGGCCGCCCGGAAACCTCGCGGGCTTCGGAGTGGGATTGCCCGGCGCCAGTGCATGCGGCCTCTCGGCCGCAAGCGCCGGCCCTTTTGGCGTTTCTGCACGGTCCTCGTCGTGTACCCCGTCGGTGGTCGCCCCGCTACGCCCCTTCGGGAGCGTGAGCGGCATCATAGGCAGTGTCCGGACTGATACTGGCACCGGTCGAGGCTCGCCCGTGGCCACCTCGGCCGTGCGGGTACACATGGGTGGGAGAGGTGCTCCTGATGTCTCGGCGTCGAGATCAGTCGCCGAATGCCCTGCTGCGGCAGGCACGTCGTCGGCGTGCCTCACCGTCTGGGTCGGGGCTGCCGATGTCGCGTCAGGAGTTGGCCGACGAGGTCAACAAGTGGCTTGCCGCGAACCGCAAGAACCACCGGACCGTCATCGACGAGACCTACGTCGGCAAACTGGAGCGCGGCGAGCACCGCTGGCCGACCGAGGCGTATCGGTGCGCCTTCCAGGTGGTCCTCGGCGCGGCCAGCCCCGCCGACCTCGGGTTCTACCCTGGTCGGGAACCGGCTGACGACACCCTGGCAGCGGACCAGGCCCCGCAGCCGGAGACGAGCGGCGACCCGGCCGATGTGCTCCCGCCGGTCACGGAGATCGTCGTGCGGGGCGCGGTCACGGTGCCGTTGCACACTCGGATCATGAAACTGATCCCGCCGGTGAGCATGGACGTGCCCCGCCGGATCGGCGGGGCGGACGTGGCCCGGATCGAGGCGACCACGAGCGCGTTTCGCGATTGGGACAACCGGTGGGGCGGCGGCCTGTCCCGCGCGGCGGTCATCGCGCAGCTCCAATGGGTCGCCGCGACCGCGTCCCGGTCGGTGTGCTCCTCCGGGACGGTGAAGAACCGGCTGCTCACCGCGCTGGCGGACCTGGCTGGGGTCGCGGCGTTCCTGTCCTACGACGTGAACCAGCACCCGCAGGCGCGGTCGCTGTGGATGGTCGGCCTCGACGCCGCCAGCGAGGCCAGCAACGTCGACCTGGTGGGCACTACGTTGCGGCAGCTCGCCCACCAGTCCCTGCACCTGGGCCGCCCGGACGAGGCGCTGCGGCTGGTCCGGTTGTCCTACGCCACCACCGTCGACCCCGGCCACCACGTATCCGAGCTGGCCCTCGCCGAGATCGCCGCCTACGAGGGCTGGTCGTTCGCCGCCGCCGGCAGGCTCCAGCCCTGCCACCGCGCCTTGGGCCGGGCGCAGGAGCACTTCGCCAACGCCGACGGTGAGCCGGCGCCGCCCTGGCTTGCCCACCTCGACTCCGCCGAGCTGACCGCGCTGCGCGGCCACTCCTACCACGTGCTCGCGCACCGGGTACCCGAGGTCGTCGACGACGCGGAAACCTTGTTGCGGCAGGCGGTCGCCGGTCGTGACAGCGCCTACGCGCGCAGCCGTACCCTCAACCTGATCGCACTGTCGGGCACGTTCTTTCAACGCGGCGACGACCTGGAGGAAGGCGTGACCGTTGGGGATCAGGCGTTGGGTGGCGCCGGCACGCTCACCTCACCTCGCGCGTTGGACCGGCTCCGCGCCCTGAAAGCACTGACCGTCCCGCACACCGCCGTCGCGGAGGTGGCCCAGTTCCAGCACCGTATCGACACCGTCCTCGCCGATGACTGAACCGCTGCCCGCGCCGCTTGCCGCCGCCGCCCACACCGTGGCCCGCCGGCTCGGCCTCAATACTGATGAGGTTCGACCGCTGCGGGTGCATGACGCGGCCACGCTGCTGCTCCCGGCCGAGCACGTGGTGCTGCGGCTGGTCCCCGAATCCGACGAGGCGGTGGCACGAGCCCGCCGCGCGGTCCAGCTCACCGGGTGGCTGGCGACGCGGGACTTCCCGACGATCCGCCCCGCCGCAGACGAGCCGATCGAGACGGCCGGGTACGTGGTCACCGTCTGGCACGAGGTCCCCGCCCACCCGCACGGCACACCGGTCGCGGTCAACACCGCGCTCGGGCGGCTGCTACGCGAGCTGCACACCCTGCCGGTCCCGCCGGTCGAGCTGCCCACCGCGGACCCCTCGCGCGGCTGCGCGCCGCGCTGCGCCTGGACGCGTCCGGCACCGAACCGGTCTTGAGCCGCGACGACACCGCGTTCTTGCGCGGCCGGGTCGACGAGTTGGCGCAGCGGTACGCCGCGATGCGGTTCCCGCTCGGATCCGGGCTCATCCACAACGACGCCCACCCCGGCAACCTGGTGTCGGACCCGAGCAGCCGACACGGCTACCGGCTGGCCGACTGGGAAGGCGCCTGCCTCGGACCCCGAGAACTGGACGTTGTCCTGGTCGGTGCACCCGGCAGCCGCTTCGGCGACCCCGACCACGAACGGCTCGCCTTCACCGCCGCCTACGGCTACGACATCGCCGACTGGCCCGACTACCAGACCCTGCGCGACATCCGCGACCTGCACTCCCTCGCGGCGTACATCCGCACCAGCACCCACACACCCGCCGCGCTAGCTGAACTTCGCCGTAGAGTCGCCTCGCTGCGCGACGACGACCGCACGATCCAGTGGGTGGCGGTGTGATCTCCGACGCACGGGACGGTCAAAGCTGTTCTTGACTCGTGCGTTGCTTGTGAGCGGTGACGTTCAGAGCGCGTTTGACGGTTGTCGGTCGTGCCGGTCGCTGGTCTGCGGTCGCGTGAGCCGGTTGACCGTTCAGGGCATGGTCGTGCCCGGGGGGTCTGCGCCGCCATTCAGCTCCTCGCCCAATCTACAGCCGCAGAAGCGGCCAAGGGCCTCGGCGCGCAGCTCGCCCGCGAATTCGGCATCAGCGAGCGATCCGGGCTGCGCCTCATCGCCGCTGTCCGCTAAACATGTCCCACCAGAACGCTCCCGCCCTGCGCGAAGGCCGTCGGCCGGTCGTCTCAATCGATCCAGTGGCAGGCTATACCCACGCTGGGCGGCCATCCGTCTATGGCCGCTCGACCGTGGGCACCCGCTTGCCTATTCTGATCCGATGCGACAGTTCCACGTCCTACTGACGCGGTCAGACAACGGATGGACGGTCCGGGCGCCCGATGCCGGACAGGCCACGATCCCGGATCCCAGTTTGGCCGACTTTCAGGCACGGCAGCTCATCCAACACGGGCACAACCTGGACCTGGACACCGTCGATGAGCTGGATATTTTGCTTGTCAACGAAACGGGACAGCCGGTGTACGTGTTCGACCTCGTCTTCACATCGGACCTCACCGACGATGGGGCCGGACCTGCTAACACGCTCGCGTATGAAGCTCTGGAGGCTGACCCACCCGCCGGCTGCCAATTCGACAGACTCGGCCCGTACCCGGCGCTTCGCTGCGTGCGTCCCGGCAGTAGCCGGCTCGACGCGATCAGCACGCTCGCCGCCGAGGTCCGTTACCGTTACGGGATTGAGGCTAGCGACCTCGGCTTCGAGAAACTCTGGGAGTGGGCCGGCAGTCGAGAATGGCGCGAACGAATGATCGCCCACTTACTCCTCATGGCGGCGCACCGGGCACGGCTGACCGGCGTGTCCACCGAGGAGCTGACTCACTTCCTGCGAACCTCCATGGCAGAGCAACCCTCACCAGAAAATTCCGGAGGCGATCAAACGTAACGGCCAGTAGTTTGCCACCCGTCTCGGCTGACCCAGGGGCCAAAACGATCACTGACTCTGCCGAGGGCGATCAACAGCTCTTCCTCTGAGTACGAGCGTTACCAACCGGCCATGGACTCGGACGTGGCCGTGCCGGACCCGGACCCGGACCGGTTATTGCTTGCGTCCGACGGCACAGTATTGGTCGATCTCGTCGGGTAAGCTCACCGGGCCGCTGTCGGGGCGCCAGCGGGTCACCGACACCACGCCGGGCTCGACCAGTTCCAGGCCCTGGAAGAGACGGGCGATCCGTTCGGGACTGCGCAGGTGATACGTCGGGTTGGCGGAGAGGTTCCAGATCCGTACGGCCTCGGTGACCGCTTCGCTGGTGTCGCTGCCGTCGTACATCGCCAGGTAACTGCCCGAGGGCAGGCCGGCCATGATGCTGTCGATGATCGTGCTGGCCTCTTCGTCGTCTTCGATGTGCCCGAGGATGCCCATCAGGATGAGCGCGACCGGCTCGCTGAGATCCAACGTCTGTGCCGCCTCCCGCAGGATCGTCGCCGTGTCACGCAGGTCAGCGTCGACATAGGCGGTGACGCCCTCGGGGCTGCTGGTGAGAAGGGCACGGGCGTGCACGAGCACGAGCGGATCATTGTCGACGTAGACGATGCGCGACTCCGGGGCCGCCGCCTGGGCGACCTGGTGGGTGTTCTCGGCGGTGGGTAGACCGGTGCCGATGTCGAGGAACTGACGGATCCCGGCCTCGTCGGCCAGGTAGCGCACGGCCCGGACCAGGTACGCGCGGGAGAGCCTCGCGTTCTCGGCGAGTTGCGGCATCGACGTGATGATCTGGTCTCCGACCGCGCGGTCGGCGGCGAAGTTGTCCTTGCCACCGAGCAGGTGGTTCCAGATCCGAGCTGTCTGCGGCACGTTGGTGTCGAGCTTGTGCACGTCCGGCTGGTCATCGGTCGGGGTTGGGTTGTCTGTCATGTACGCATCCTCGCGCTCGGATGTGAAGCGACGCCGATTGACCGCGCCAGCATAGACCGCCCGACCACCCCGGTTCTCGGGTGACCTGGCGCACTGCCCCGCCCTCGACGGGGAGGAGAGCTTGGTCGGCCACGACGGCATCCTGCGCGCCTGGCGTGGGCGTCTCGGGCAGTGGTGTGGTAGCGACGTGCCGACCCGTTCCGCTCCATGTGGACAGGCGACTGGGCCATGCGGGCCGGCTCCCTTCCGCCTGCACGATCTGTGGTTACGACGGCACGAACGTTAGCGGACGGTGAGAGGTGGATGGTGGTGTTGGCCTGGTTGAACCATCCGCCGCCATGATCACGTCCGTGACAACCCGCCGCCGATGGTGCGTCGGCGTCGCGCCCAGGAACTCAGCGAATGGCGGCTGCGGTGACGACAACCGCGAACGACGCGGCGATCAGGTAGGTGCCCAGTGGCAGGGGCGCCCTCGGCGCGTTGGTGAGCCGGCGGATGACGATGGTGGCGGCGCCGAGGCTGTGCCCGAGCACCGCGACGGCGATGATCAGCCGCCAGTCGAGCCAGCCGACGCCGAAGCCGATCGGCACGGCCACGGCAACGTCTCCCAGGCCGAGGCCACTCCGGGAGGCGACATGGACGGCAAGGTAGTAGCCGGCCATGCACCCGGCGCCGATGAGTGCGCCCCGCCACGAGCCGGTGAGGCCGAGCGGCGCCAGCAGCACGACGGTGCCGGCGGTGATGGCGGCGGTGAGCCGGTGTGGCAGGCGCAACACCGTGGCGTCGATGAAGGCCAGCACGAGCAGGCCGAGGCTCCACCACGTGTAGGCGGCCAGTTCCCAGCCGCGTACGTCGGATGCGAGCAGCAGGCCGAACGCCGCAACCGTGAGGACTTCGACCAGATACGGTGGGGCGCCGATCCGCGTGTGGCAGGTGCGGCACTGGCCCGCAGGTGTGCACACGGCGGGCCAGATGGCGGCGGCGCAGGCTTCGCAGCGGGTTCGCCATGGCTGGTCTGCGGGTACCGCGTGGTGGGCGATCAGCCAGCGCAGCAGCGGTGTGACGGCGAGGGCGTATCCGAGGTGCCCGAGCCGGCGCGGCGTGCTCGTGGTGGTGGTCACTGCTGTTCCAGGCTGGTGCGGAGCTTGGCGGCCAGTTCGACGGTGGTCTCGGCGGGTTCGGCGTCGAGGTCGGCGAGGGCTTTGGTCAGGGCGCGTAGCAGGGTGCGGATGCCGTCGGCATCGTGCAGGGCGTGGCGGGTGTGCATGGCTTTGCGGTACAGCTCCTCGTTGTAGTGGTCCAGGTCGATGGCCTTGTCGAGGAGGTCAGACGCGGCTTGCGGGTCGGATTCGATCAGGTCGTCGGCGAGCAGGAGGTGGGCTTCGGTGCCCCACTGGCGGGCTTTCTCGCGGTGCGGTTCGACCCATTCGTAGTCGCAGCCGTCGGCGAGGGGGGCGGTGTAGAGGGCGCATGCGTCGCGCAGCAGCTCGGCGCGGGCGGGTGCGGAGGCGATCTGGGCGCGGCTGAGCAGGTCTCGTAGCTGCCACAGGTCGACCCGCACGGTGGTGGGGTCGAGCCGGTACCGGGCGGAGGCGCCGCGTTTGAGCACGTATCCGGCGGTGATGGGTCCGCCGGCGCGGCCGAGGACGTGGCGCAGGTTCGAGGCGTTGGTGTGGACCAGTTGTTTGGCTTGGCGGCGCCGGACGTCGGGCACCAGGTGCTCGGCGATGGTTTCGGTGTCGGCGCCGTCGGGGTGGCAGGCGAGGAAGACGGCCAACTCGGCGGCCCGGCCGCGTAGGTCCCGTCCGGGCAGGACGAGGTCTTCGACGATGGGTGCGCCCAGCACCCGGAGGGAAGCCTTGACGCGCGGCGTGCCGCCCACCGCAGGGGGCGGCGCGTCGAGGCTGTGGTCCGACGGCTCAGCGGCGTCGGCGTCGGCGCTCGTGGTGGGGTCGTGGGTGGTGGGGTCGCTCGTGGCAGGTGGCATCGGGGCTGGGTCGCTGGCTGGTGCCGGTGGCCGCGGTGCGGCGCGTGCCCGAAGGACCGGGTTCGGTGGTTCGCCGGTGTGGGCCTCGCGCAGGGTGGTCAGGATCGCCACGGCCTCGGCGGTGTCGAGCACGGCGACGCGTTCGCCGATCGCCTCCACCGCTGGCCCGTCGACGACGCTGGTGTGCCCGTCGGCGGTGACGGTGATGGTGGAGCCGTGTGGCCATTCGCCGAGCAGCAGCGCGGATACGTCCAGGCCGTTGCCGAGGCCGAAGCTGACCCGGGCGCGCATCCTCGCGCCGGCTAGCGGTGTTTCGCAGATGAGCAGTACCGGCGGCAGCGCTTCCTCGTCGGGGGCGCTTTCGCGTAGGGCGTCCAGGTCGGTGAGGCTATGCTCGTCCAGGACGCGGGCGCGGTGCAGCAGCCGGGAGTCCAGGATCGACAGGGCGTGGTCGATGTCGTCGGCCACATGCAGGCGGGGCCAGGGGCCGAGGGCGGCGGCGTCGGCGCCGATCAGGGTGGTCAGGGTGGTGCCGTCGATGACGACTTCGCCGCGCCGGTCTGGCTCGCGGGGTCCGCCGGAGGCGAGGCTGGAGATGAGTGCGGCGCGGGCGGCGGCGTGCGCGCCGTCACCGACGAGCCCGACCCCGCCGGGCGGCAGCAGGGGAGGGCGGGCACGGCGGCGGCGCGTTCGGCCAGGTCGCTGGGCGTGGGCAGGTCGGGGTTGCGGGTGACCTGGCGGTGCAACTCCGTCACGGGCGGGGGCAGCTCCGGCGAACCGTCGTCTTCGCCCAGCTCTCCGGGGATGAAGCGGCGGCGGCGTTGCAGCCACACCATGGCGGTGGCGGCGACGATCGCGGCGGCCAGGGTCCACGGGACGAAGCTGCCGCCGGGCAGGTGGACCCCGTCCTCGTTGGCGGCCGGACTGTCGCTGCCGTCGTCGTCCGCCGGATTCGCGGTGCTGGTCGGGCTCTGCGTTGTGGTGGGGCCGGTCGTGGTCGATGACGCGGTGGCGGACGGGCTCGGCGTGCCCGGCGCTGTGGACGTCGTGGCTGCTGGCAGGGCACCCGGCGCGGCGGTCGTGGCCGAAGCGGACGGCGTGGCCGACGGGGTTCGACCACGCCGTCCGGGTCCTCGGGTGGCGCCGTGCTGCTGGTTGACGGTGCGGGGGTCGGCTGCTCGGTCGGGCCGGCGTCTGGTTCCGGGTCGGCGGTTGGCGGGGGTGAGGTGGGTGCGGGGTCGCGTCGGCGGGGGGTTTCGCGTCGGCGGGTAGCCGCAGGTCCCAGCCGGGGTAGATGAGGTTGCAGTCGCGCATCGTGCCGCCGACCTTGAAGTGGCGGTGCCAGTTCAGTTCACAGATCTCTGGCCACCGGTTGGCGTCGCCGAGCCACTGCTTCGAGATTTTGGACAGGGTGTCGTGGCGTTCGACGACGTAGCGGTAGCTGTTGGCGCCGACGTGGATGGTGGCGGGGCCTTGCTGCGCCAGCACCGGTGGCGGGTTGGCCGTGACGACCTGGACGGCTGGTGGCCGGGCTTGCGCGGAGGCGGGACCGGCGGCAGCGGCGGCTCCACCGAACAGGGTGCCCAGGGTCAAAGCGGTGATCAGCGACGCTGCCGCCAGCCGCAGCGGGTTGGCGGTGCGACCGGTGGTGGCCGGGTCGGCAGGCCGCGCCAGGCGGCGCGGGCCTCGGCGGTGATGGCGTGCAGGAACGCCGCCCACAGCAGCCACGCGGCGACGGCGAGGGCGTTGAGGATGACGGTGTCGGTGACCGGTGTGGTGATCCATGCGGCGAGTTGGTCGTCGGTCGGGATCCGTGACGGCAGCGGCCAGCCGATGAACGCGACGAGGGCGGCGGGCAGTCCGGCGAGTACGGTCAGCAGCAGTAGCGCGGCCGTGGTGCGGACGGTGAGGCGGCGGAGGGTGCCGAACATCGGTACCGCCTTTCTACGGCTGCACGGCGGTGGCGGTCGCGTGGGCCGCGATCGGGATGGAGGTGATGCCGATCATTTGCAGCAGTTGGGTGTCCCGCGCGGTGCTGACGCTGACGGTGACGGTGTTCCCGGCCACGGTGACGGTGCCGGTCAGCCCGGAGGTGTTCACCCACTGCTGGGCGGTGTCCTGGGCTTTGATCGGGTCGAGGCGAATCACGCCGGTGGCGCGCAGGTAGGCCACGTCGAGTTCGCTGGCCCCGGCGCGGGCCGATGACTGCGCGATCGACACCGCGTCGACCTTCGTGGCGATGGCGAGGCCGGCGTCGAGGACGAGCCCGGCGAACGCCAGCCCGGCGAGGCTGGTGATGACGGTGTAGCCGGACACCGATCCAGCATCCCGGCCCCGGCCAATACCACTTTGTGGATGCTTCATGTGACCGCCCTGTACGTCGCGATCGGTTCGGTGGCCGAGCCGTGCACGGTCTTCGACGCGCCGACCGGCAGGCCGAGGTCGGACATCGGCACCACGCAGGTCACGCTCACGCTGACCTGTCCGCCGCGATAGTGCTGCGCGGTGTTCGTGGCGGCGGTGCAGGTCCACGCGCTGCCGGCGGTGGTTGCCGCGACCGCGCCCTGTGCGGCCGTGACAGCGGCGGTGGGGTGGCGGCGTCGGCCGCCGCGCGGGCCGCCGCTGCGGCTGCCGACTCGACGTCGATGACGGCGGAGGCGGCCCGGCCGCAGAAGATGAGGAACACCGCGACCAGAATCATGAACGGCACGGCGAGCACGACCACCTCGGACGAGACCGATCCCCGGTCCGACACCCTCATGCGTGCGGGCTCGTACGTCATGGCATGCCCGGAACAATCTCGCGCGGGGCGGTCACGCTCACCGTGATGGGCAGCGACAGGCCCGGCACCACGGCGGCGGCCTTGCCGGTCACCGTCACCGTCGAGGTGGTCGCGGTGTTGTTCACTGTCACGCTGCGGTTGGCGAGGATCGACCCGGCCGTCTGGTCGAGGATGGCGTTGGTGTCCTCGACGCCCGCGCCCTCGGTGGAGCCATACGCACGGGCGGTCTGCAGGCCCTGGTTCGCGGCGGCCTGCGCGACGTGGGTGGCGTGTGCCCAGAACGCGAACTGCACGATGAGTAGCAGCAGCAGACCGAGCAGCGGCATCGCCAGGGTCACCTCGACGGTGGCCGAGCCCTGGTCGCCGTGCTTGCCGGTCCTGGCCATGCTTCAGGACACCGGGGCCGGGGCATCGAGATTGATGTCGTTGGCCTTGTCTGTTACCGCTGTGGCGAGGATGGCCAGCACCGCGATGGCCAGCACGACCAGCAGTGAGGCCACCAGGATGGTCTCGGTGGAGTAGCCGTCGTCGCGGTAGCTGCGCACCAGACGGTGCCGCGCGGACCGCATGCCGGTGAACAGGTGAGTCAAGAGCAGGTACGTCATGGTGTGACGCCTCCTTCGAAAATCTGGATCTACAGGGCTTCCAGGACCGTGGCGAACGCCGGATATCCAATGAAGATGAGGAACCCGCCGAGCAGTCCGACGACCGGCAGCACCATGCGTTCGGTGGCGGATGTGGCGGCGGACTCGGCCTCGGCGAGCTGATGGGCGGACAGCGCGGCCGAGCGGGCGGACAGGGTCGCCTTGATGCGGGCGCCTTCGCTGCCTGCCAGCGACAGCGCGGCGGCCAGCTCGGACAGCGTCGACACACCGGTGCTGTCGCCGAGCGCGCCGATGGTCTCCCACGGGCGGCGGCGGGTCAGGTGCGCGGCTTCGACGGCCTGCCGCAGGGCGCGTTGCGCCCAGTCGGCGGGCTCGTCGGTCGCGTCGCGCAGGGCCTGGTCGACCCCGGCGCCGCCGGCCAGGGAGATGACGACCATGTCGAGCATGTTGGCGGTCGCGTCGCGCAGCTCCTTGCGCCGTTTGGCCGCCTCCGAAGCAAGGGCCAGGTCGGGGACGAACAGGCCGAGCACGGCGCCGACCAGGGCAGCCCACAGCGGGGTCTGCCAGCCGATCGTGATCCCACCGAGGTAGAGGATCCCCGCCAGCGCTGGTATGGCGAGGAAGCCGCAGAGCGCCATGGCGGCCTGTTCGGCGAGGTGGCGGGCGGGGTCGCGTCCGCAGATGGCCAGGTCGCCGATGGTCGCCGTGCGGGGCAGCCCGGCTCGGGCCAGCAGCGGGATCGCCGGCCTGCCGAGCCCGGCGATCCAGCCGCCCGGCTCGGGCGGCAGCAGCAGTGGCATCGGGGTGACGGTCGGGGCGGGTGGGTGCAGTGCGGCGAACGCCTGCGCCAGCGTCAGCCGTGCCGGCAGCAGCCAGCCGACCAGCAGCGCGAAGCCGGCTCCGAACCCGGCGCCGAGAATCAGCGGCCCGGTCATGACGGCCTCCTCGGGGTATCGACGCCCACGCGGGACAGCCGGGCGATCCCCACGAACCCGGCGGCGAAGATCAGCCCGACGATGATGAGGACAAACTGCCCGATCAGGTCGTCGTATGGGGCGAGGAACTGGCGGTTGAACAACGTCAGCCCGGCGGCCATGGCCAGGGTGAAGGTGACGATGATGCGGGCGTTCGTGCGGATCCGCGCATGACCGGGGGCGATGCGCAGCCGCAGATTGGCCCGCTCCCGCGCCCGGCGGGCCATCTCCGACAGCAACTCGGCCAACTGCCTCGACTGGCGTTGGCTGGCCTGCAACAGCGCCCGCACGACGAGGCGTCCGGTCGGGTCGTCCATCCGCTCCCGCAACTCGGCGAGGGCCACCGGCAGGCGGGTGCCCAACCGCAGCGCGGCGGCCAGGTCGGCGACCTCGTCGTAGATGGCCGGCGGGGCGAACGGGGCGGTGACGAGGATGGTCTGCTCAAGCCCCGCCGCGGCGGACAGGTTGTCGCGCAGCATCTCCGCCCACGCCGCGACCGCCTCCGTACGGGCGAGGGCTTCCTTCTGGTGCTTGTTCGAGCCCAGCGCGGCAGGCAGGGCGTAGGCGACGATGCCGGCCAGCAGCGCACCGACCGGCCAGCGGGTCCACAACCCGACGGCCGCGCCGATGAGCACCGCGATAGCGGCCCGGGTCAGGATCTCCCGGGTCAGCACCGGGCGGCGCAGCCCGCTGGGCTGCACGACCTGCTTGCGTAGACCGGCGATGACACCGAACACGCTGAGGGCGAACCCGGCGCCGAGCAGCGCGACCACAGCAACCATGAGCGCTACCAGCCGATCCGGTCGATGGTGGCCGGGCGCAACCCGGATGCCTCCAGCCGATCCAGGGTCTCGGCCCGCAGCGGCGTGTTCGGGACTGCCCGCCGGTCCGGTCCGGGACGCCACACCTCATTGGAGGCGACGTCGCGGCCGTCGAACCCGACCACCTCACGGATGCTGGACACGACCCGCTTCTTGTCCGGCGTCCAATCCAGATGCAGCACCAGGTGCACGGACTCGGCGATCAGCATCGCCGAGGCTTCGAACGTCAACCGCTCCGGCGCCTGGACCGCGTACATCATCAACCGGGAGAACGCCTGCCCCGACGACGAGGCGTGCACAGTGGCGAAGGACCCGTCGTTGCCCTGCGACATCGCCTTGAGCAGGTCGATCACCTCGTCGCCGCGCGCCTCACCCACGACCACCCGGTCCGGGCGCATCCGCAGCGCGGTGCGTACCAGCGCCGACATGCTGACCGCGCCGACGCCTTCCAGGTTGGCCCGCCGGGACTGGAACGCCAGCACGTTGGGGTGCACGTCGCGGTCGTACAGCTCCAGCTCGTACGCGTCCTCGATGGTGATCAGCCGCTCCGTTGACGGGATGGCGCGGGCGGCGGCGCGGGCGAAGGTCGTCTTGCCGGTGTTGGTGCCCCCGGCGAAGATCGTGTTGAGCCGGGCACGCATCGCCGCCTGGATCACCTCGGCCATGCCCGCCGAGAGCATGCCGCGGCCCACCAGGTCGTCGAGGTTCGCGTCGATCATGGTGGCTCGGCGGATCGACAGCGACGGCCGCGCCGACACCGACATCACCGCGCACAGCCGCGACCCGTCCCGCAGCCGCAGATCCAGCACCGGGTTGTTGCGGTCGAAGGTGCGCTCCTGACCGGTGCCCTTCTCGTCGTCACCGATCGCCGCCTCCGAGGCGAACGACCGGATCAGCTCGACCAACTCGTCGTCGGACTCGGCGATCGCAGCGACCCGCTCGTAGCTGCCGTCGGTGCGGTGCACGAACACGTCGTCGCAGCCGTTGGCCTCGATGTTCTCGATCTCTTTGTCGCCGAGCAGGCTCTCCAGGCCACCGGCACCGGCGAGGCGGTCCACGATGGCCCGGCTGATGCGGGCCTCGGCCTGCGCGGCCAGCGGCGCCTCACCCCGGCTGACCGCCTGCTGGGCATGGGCGTCAAGCACGTCGGCGGTGTACCGCTCGGCGAGCTGGCGCCGCTGTTCGATCGGTATCGGCCCGCCACCGGCGTGCGCTGCCATCTGCCCGCCGACCAGTCCACGCAGCTCGGCGACCAGTTCAGCCTCTGTGGCCATCACGCCTCACCCCTCACGCCCTCGATTGCTACGGATAACGGCCGGCGTGGGGACGGTGGGCGGCGTGGCCAGACTGCTGGCCAGGGCGCGGACGGCGGCGGGCAGCCCACGACGGGTCCACGCTTTACCCGGCTTGCGGCGACCGGCGACCACATCGGCGGCGCGGGCATCCCACGGCACCTCCGCCGCGACCGGCAGCCCAGTCCGGTCGGCAATCTCGAAGGGCGTGTACCGGCTCCCGTCGACCAGCACGAGCCGGGTCCGCCCGGCGGGCAGGTCCGCATCCGCCACCCGCAGCAGCGACCCCTCGTCGCCTCGCGCGAGCACCAGCACCACATCCGCCTGCTCCACCACGGCGGCACTCGGAGCGCCCGGCTCCAACCGGCCGACATCGACGATCGTGGGCCGCTCCTTCGTCCACAGCCCCAGGCTCGCCTCCATCAACAGCCCGACCGCGACCGTGGCCGGGTGCCGGCCCGCCGGGGCGAGAACCACATCGACGCCGCACGGCAACCGGGTCACATGCGCGTCGAGGGTGACACTGCCGGTCCGACTCTGTGTCGCGAGCGTGGCCACCCCGGGACTGTCGGGCAACCAATGCCAGGCGCCCAGATCACCCCCGGCACAGTCAGCTTCGACGACGTTGGGAAAATCACCGGGCCACACCGCCGCCAGCACCACAGCGAGCGTCGTTACCCCAGTTGAGCCCTTGGCGGACGTGACCGCGATCAGCATGGTCAGTCCTGCGCAACCGCGATCGACAACTCACCGGCGGTGCCGGCCACCCGAACCGCGTCCTGCCGTGACACCAGCAGCGACACCACCCAGGAGCCGGCGCCGTCGGTCGCCGCGACACCGACCACCGTCGCCGTCACCGGCTCCGGTGCAGCCGACCCTGACGGTGCCGGCTGCGGGTCGCCTTCAGCGGCCACCGGAATCACCATCACCCGCACCCCCGGAACCACCCCGGCGGCGAGACGGCCAGCCTTCACCGGAATCGCCACCACCGCCTGCCCCGACGGCGGCCAAGCCGCCGGGCCAAGCTGCGCCTCGGTCAGCAACGACCCCGGTGCCAGAGGCACCACCGCCGTCGCACCGATCACCTGCGACGCCCGGGAGGCCGCCACCAACGCGACGCCCGCATCCGGCACCACCCGCACCACCCGAAGGTCGGCCACGACGATTGTCTGCCCGGCCGCCACCGCACGGGTCACCGAAAGCACCTGAACCCGCGTATCGGCGCGCACGTAAAACAACGCGAACGCCCCCGCACACACCACCATCGACAACAGACTTATGATCAACAGCCAGACCCGTCGCTTCGGGCGAAGAGACGGAGTGACCGGACGTGTACCCGTCGGCTGGGCGCGCGGCGGCGCGACTCCTACGGTCATGGGCTTGCCACCCCCGTGAGTTCGATTCCTTCTCAGGCGTACAGGATCGCGGGAGGCCGGTCCACGGACATCAGCTCGCGTACACCGGAGTACGTCCACCGTGTAAGTACACGCGGGTCAGCGGCAGATCATGAAAAGTCGCCTATGTCCTCGATCAAACGGCCAGGCGTGTTAACGGCCGGACGGGCAGACTCCGAGGCGAGGGCCAGAAGCAGAGAGATATTTACCTTTCCGACATCGCCCGAACGTGGCACTGTCGGGTTTTGGACTTCGCGGTATCACTCGGGGGCAAACCTGTGATAGATGTCGATGTTTACCTAGAGTTGTCCGATCTCTTCCGCTTCCGCTACGACCCGGCCTTGCTCAGCCTCATCGCCGAGCGGCCGTCTCGCTTCCGTGACCTGGTCACCCGGCTGGAGGGCCAGGTCGAGGGTCACGTGGACGACAACGCTGTGGGTCGCAGCCTGAAGCGCCTCACCAACGACAGCCTTGTCCGCAAGGCCAAGATGCGAGACGGCAACAAGCTCGTGCCGGTCTACTCCATCACCGACGAGGGCCGGCTGTCCGTCAGCGTCTACCACGCCGTGATCGATGCCTATCGTCGTATCCAACGGAGCGGCGACGCCGCCTGACGCAACCCGAGACGGTCACTGACCGCGTGTACGTGCACACGTGACAGTAGCGGAGAACCGCCATTCCAAGGTACGAACGACAGCGGAGCCGGAGGGCACATGAACGGCACCATCCGCACCATCACCCTGACCGCCCTGCTCGCCGTCGCAGCATCGCTGACGGCCTGCACCGACCCCGAAGAACCCTCCATCACCCTACCCAGTGCCAGCAGCCCATCATCCACGGCGAGCCCAACAGCCAGCGCCACATCAACAACGACTCCACAACAGCAGATCCTCGATGCGTACCTCGGCATGCAGCGCGCGTTCCTCAAAGCCAGCGAGACCGCAAACCCAGAGGAACCCTCACTCGCCCAATACGCCGCTGGGCGAGCGCTCCAACAACTGACAGCCGGCCTTACCTCGATGCGCGACCAAGGGTTACGCGGCCGGGGAGACGCCGTGTTCGACCCAGAAGTTGAATCAATGGCCCCGGCGAATGCACCCACGAAGGCGCGGGTGCGCGATTGCATGGACACCAGCAAGACCAGTCGATACAAGGCAAACGGCGACCCCTACAACGACACCCCCGGTGGTCTCCGACTCGTCATCGCAGACTTGGAACGCGCTGACGGCGCCTGGAAGGTCACAGGATTGGGGGTGCACGAGGTGGGATCATGCGTGCTCGCAAACTCCTAACCGCTACTTTCGCAACGATCGCGATGGCCCTGGTTCCATCCACGGCCTACGCAGACGGCTACGGCGACGTCAACTGCCAACTCAACCCCGAGAACCCTCAATGCAACATCGTCGTGATCGACCCAGGCGCAGGCGGCGGCACCGGCGGCAGCGACGGCGGAGGGTCGCTGACCTGCAAACTCGGCGGCGAAGTCGTCCCCTGCTACAGCGAGGCATGGGGCTGGCTCGGCAGCGACGGCTGCTACTACGGCAAAGACGGCGGTGGGTTCCTGCCGGACGGCTGGTACATCAAGACCTGCTATGACCCGGCCACCGACGAACTGGCCTTCGGCGGCACCGTCTTTCTGACCAACCCGCCGACAACCCTGGACATCATGGTTCAACGAGCGTTGTCGCAGCTCACCTTCCCCAAACCGGTCATGGCCTCCAACCCCCGGCTGGACAAGCCACAGGTGGTGCACGTGCCCGTGTGGTGGTGGGTCCAGCCGGGCCTCTGGAAGACCCACACAGCCACGGCGTCGCTACCCGGCATCAGCATTACCGCGCGGGCCGAACCGACAAAGATCACCTGGTATGCCGGCGACGGCAGCTCCAAGGTATGCCACGGCCCTGGCACCCCATGGACCGGAGGCGCACCACCGCTGTCCGAATCGGACTGTAGCCACACCTACACGACCACATCACGCGAAGCCCCGGGCGGAAAGTTCACCCTACGCGCTGTCGTCACCTGGCACATCGCCTGGTCCGGTGGCGGCTTCAGTGGAACCGAGCCCCCGGCGACGACCGCTGACCAAGCCACCATCGAAGTAACCGACAACTGGCCCGTCATCACTGGCTGACAGCCATTCTGGCCGCAGGCCGACAATCTCTATCTCGACACAGCTCGCCGAGCGCGCATAGGCGCTCGGCGAGCTGTGTTTGCGCCCACACCTGTTGTGGGCTGCCGAGCCGTCTTCCCCGCCCGCCATGATGGCGAAGCGGTCGAGCCGATCCACCCCGATTCCGACAGAGGAGGTCCCTGACAGCCATGCCTCAAACCGTTTCAGGTCTGCACCATCCACCACGACAGCCAGGAGTCCTATGCCAGAAGTCAGCCCGCGGGTACCCGGCCCGCTCCACAACGTGCCGGGCTCGCGACGGGCCAGCAACCCACCACAGTGGAAAGGCATGGCCACAAGCCACGACGCGAACGCTTCACGCCGTCGCCCGTCTGTAGGCGACCGGTCGGCCACCGACGCGGCCACCCCGCCCGGCACCGACCCCACCCCCGACGCCATCCAGCACCACCCCGGCCATCAGGACGAGCGGGGAGAGCCACCGATGGCCCGCCCCTCCACCGATACCACCCCAGCCCGGCGACGCCGGGCCGCCGGTGACCGGCGGACAACCATCGACGCGCGCACCCAACAGGCGGCCGATGACTCAGGGACGTTGACCGTGATCGTCCAACCTCGGGATTTCAGGCTCCCTAACGTGCTCAGGCACATCGAGGCTGGAAAGATTGTGCTCGTCATTCCGCAACACAACGGCCCGACTAGTTTCGAGTGATGCTGGTTGCATTATCAGAGGGACCGTAGCCGCCGATCCTGCAACAAAAGAGGCTCACCCGGTGAAATGCCGGGTGAGCCTCTGCCGTTCCGCGTGCTAACGCCGGAAACACAAGCCGTTGCCAAGGTCGACAATCCCCATCGCGCCCGCCGGGCCGTTTTGGCCTACCGTCCCGACGGCGATTCCCCACCACCCATCATGCTCCGCGAGAACCATTCCCCAGGACGCCTTGACCGCGCGGACCATTCCGCGCTTGACAGTGTCATCACCGGCATTCCACATCTGCGCCACCGTCTGCCCCGTGGGTGCATAGTCGAACTGGTCGGGAACGATCACGAATCCCTCGATGCGCGCCTTGATCGCCTTACGCTCCGCCACCAACGTGTCCAGCTCGTCATCATCCTCGGTGGCGGAGAGTCGAGCCTGTATCTTGCGAAGCCCGGCGTGCAGCTCGTCCAACTCGTGCGCGTTTCCCGCCACTCGCTGAAACGCGAGAATGTCTGTCGTGTCGCTGGCGAACATACCGGCAACGACGTCGATGACGGGTTGCGCTTCGACCCCCTTGAAATCGCCGCAGGACAGGCGCCGTTTGGCATGACCACCACAGCGGAGCTTCGGCGTGCGTGGCTTCGGTACGCGTGGCTTGCCCGTGCGCGAGTTCTTTGCCGGCGTCAGACCCGCGTTAAGGAACAGCTTCCCCGCGCATTCAGGGCAGTCGAGAATGCCGGAAATCCAGTTGGCCGGGCTGGCGACCGGCCGACCGCCCTTGTTCGCGCGGCTCTCGCCCATGTTCGCGTCCAGAACCTTGTTCGCACGCCACCACAACGCGGAATCGACAACAGGCTCAACCTCGTGCGCCCACGTCTCGGTCTGACCCTCGTGCGTATAGGAACACTCGACAACGCCCGTGTGGTTCGCGGCGAAGCGGATGACGTTCTTGACCGAGTTCGGGTAAAGGTCGTAAGCACGCCCCACGCTGGAAAGGGACTCGGCGCTAGCGACCCGCTCGTAAATGTCCACAACAGCAGCAGGGTCCTGACACCGCGCCTGCTTGGCGTACCGAACACCCTCCGTCGCCCAGAACGCGGGCAACGCCCCATGATGCGCCTTATTGTCACGGATCATCATGATTCCACGATACGTCGTACGCTTGACCGTCTTCGACTTCTCGGCATTCGCGTGCTGCGCAACGAGCGTCACGATACGACCCGCAAAATCGGTCCGCCCGAACTGCGGCTCACTGACGGAGACGATGTCGCCACCAGCGGACCGGATAGCCAGCAGAATCTCAGCCTGAGCGTCCAAATCCTCCCGCCGGTCAAGCCGCGACGACTCAGTGACAATCAAGGTCGAGTAGTCGCCACGCGCAATGTCCGCGATCACCTCACGCAACGCCGGTTCCTGCGTCCCATGGCTCGCCGAATAGCCATGGAGCCTGAACCACTTCACGATCGTAATACCACGCTCAGCAGCATCAACCTCGACCACCTTGATCTGAGACGCCTCGTCCTGACTACCAGTGCTGACCCGTACGAACCCTGCGCCGAGTGCCACGCGTAGCTCCCTTCAGGAAAACCAGCTACGTGTGCATACTACCCGACAACCGTTGACCCGATGGTGCTCGTGCACGCCCGGGCCCTGTTGTCGAGCACGACCTCCGAGGGGGTCACCACCTACGTTCCCGCCGACTACCACGACCCGGAGACGATCCTCGCCGAGGCGGCGGAGACGCTGGACTTCGACCAGCCCGTCGCCGTGATGTTCATGGGCGTGATGGGGTACGAACCCGACCTGGCGGTGGTGCGCTCCATCGTGGCGCGGGTCATGGACGCCACCGCGTCCGGCAGCCACCTGGTGCTCTGGGACGGCACCGACACCAGCCCGGAGGTGGTTTCCGGGGCCGACCGGCTGGCCCAGAGCGGCGGCGTGCCGTACATCCTGCGCAGCCCCGAGCAGCTCGCCAGCTGCTTCGAGGGGTTGACCCTGGTGGAGCCCGGCCTGGTGCCGATCCCGCTGTGGCGTCCGGAGCCCGACGCCGAGGCGATCGACGCGTATGGTGCCGTGGCCCGCAAGCCATGACCGGCCGGCGGTCGTGACGGTGAATCCGCTGAACCAGCTGACGCTCGCCGAGCTTCGGTGCCGCACCAGCGTCAAGTGGCGCACGTACGACTCGGACGTGCTGCCCCTCTGGGTCGCCGAGATGGACGTCTCCCTGGCCGCACCGGTCGCCGGGGCGCTGCGCGACGCGATCGACCGCGGTGACACCGGCTACCCGTGCGGGACGGCGTACGCCGAGGCGCTCGGCGGCTTCGCCGCTCGCCGGTGGGCGTGGCCCGACCTGCGGGTCGACCACACCGCCGTGGTGCCGGACGTCATGCTCGGCATCGTCGAGGTGTTGCGGCTGCTGACCGACCCCGGCGACGCGGTCGTGGTCTGCGCCCCGGTCTACCCGCCCTTCTACGCCTTCGTCGGCCACGACGGCCGGCGGGTGATCGAGGCACCTCTCGCGCCGGACCTGCGGATGGACCTCGCGGCACTCGACGAGGCGTTCCGCCGGGCGCGCGCCGGCCGACGCCGGGCGGTGTTCCTGCTGTGCAACCCACACAACCCGACCGGTGTCGTCCACCGACGCGAGGAACTCGACGCGGTGGCCGACCTCGCCCGACGGCACGGGGTGCGGGTGGTGTCCGACGAGATCCATGCCCCGCTGGTGCTGCCCGGAGCGCACTTCACCCCCTACCTCACGCTGGCCGGCGCCGAGGACGCGTTCGCCGTACTCTCCGCCTCGAAGGCCTGGAACCTCGCCGGCCTCAAGTCGGCGCTGGTCGTCGCGGGCCGACAGGCCGTGGCCGACCTGCGCCGGCTGCCGGAGGAGGTCGGCCACGGGCCGAGTCACCTCGGCGTCATCGCGCACACCGCCGCCTTCCGCGACGGCGGAGGTTGGCTCGACCAGCTGCTCGACGGCCTCGACGCGAACCGTGACCTGCTGGGGACGCTGCTGGCGGAGCACTGCCCGACAATCGGGTACCACCGGCCCGAGGGCACTTACCTCGCCTGGCTGGACTGCACCGCGCTGGGCACCGACAGCGGGCCGGGCACCGGCGAGCCCGGCGTGGTCACCGACGTCGCCGGGCCGGCGAAGCTGTTCCTCGACCGCGCGAGGGTGGCTCTCAGCTCCGGGCACGTCTTCGGCACCGGAGGCACCGGCTTCGTCCGGCTCAACTTCGCCACCTCCCCCGCGATCCTGACCGAGGCGGTCAGCCGGATGGGCCACGCCGTCACCGAGCATGCGACGCCGGCACACTAGTCCCGAACCGGACGGCGAGGCCGCCGGCGAGCAGCGCCAGGCCGGCGACGTGCAGCAACCTCACGACGGTCGCGGCGAGGACGCTGGCACCGGGCAGCAGCGGCACCACGGCCAGCCCCACGACACCGATCACCGCGGTGACGCCCCAGAACAGCCCGGGTCGGCGAGCGAGGTCCGGTGCCGCCGCCGGGCTGCCGCGCCGGCCGAGGCGGGCGGTGAGTACGACGGCAGCCACGGCACCCACGGCCGTACTCGTCAGATCCGAGACGCTCCACCACGCGACATCGGTGACGGCGGACCAGCGGATGCCGAAGAGCGTTCGTAGCCAGTCGTCGGTGTGCGTGAGCCGGTCCCAGCCGAGGTGACTCGCCGCGCCGACGAGCGCCGAACTGACGGTGATCCACCAGCGGTGGGGCCACCGTGCCAGCGAGCCGTGGCGGCGCCAGCCGAACCGGCGGTCGCCGGGTAGGTGGGCCGCGATGCTGTCGGCACCGATCCGGAACGCCGCCGCGTACGCCAACGCCACCGGCAGGCACCACCAGAGCAGCGCGGGCCAGGCATGGGTGTCCGGGAAGCTGCTGCCGACCGGTCCGGACGTCAGGTAGGCGACGTCCGGGGCCACCGCACCGGTGCACAGCGCGACACCGTCGAACCACCGGGGACGCCACATCTTCAGCGCCAGCGCCGGGGCCAGGTGCGAGGGAAAGGTCAGCGGCACGGTGCGGAGCCTAGGCCAGGTGTCGCCGGTCGATCTGCGGCCGGGCGGCGGGGGAGCGTCGGTGTGCACGTTCGGCTGACGCGGGGGCCGGGGGTGGATCCCGGTCGAGGTCCACCCCCGGGCCCTGCTGCTCAGCCGATCGTGCAGGCCGCGCCATTGAGGGTGAACGAGCTTGGCCTGGCGGTGTCGCCGGTGTGGGTGGCCTGGAAGCCGATGCTGACCGACGCGTTCGGGGCGATGGTGGCGTTGTAGGAAAGGTTCCGGGCGGTCACCTGGCCCGACGTCGGCGAGTAGCTGGCGTTCCAGCCGCCGGTGATGTTCTGCCCGCCGGGCAGCGTGAAGACCAGCGACCAGCCGTTGATCGTGGAGTTGCCGGTGTTGGTGATGGTGATGTTCTCGGTCAGGCCGGTGTTCCAGGCGTTGACCGCGGCGGTGACCCGGCACGCGCCGCCGGGCGGCGGAGTGGTCGGGCTCGGCGGCGGGGTGGTCGGGCTCGGCGGCGGGGTGGTCGGTGACGGCGGCGGGGTGGTCGGGCTGGGCGGCGGGGTGGTGCCGCCGAACTGGGTGAAGAAGCGCCACGTCTCCCCCGGCAGCCAGGTCCGGGAGCCGCTGTCACCGGCGGCGCCGTCCTGCGGTGCGGCGATGTGTCCCTCGTCGAACGCCGCCCACACCACCGGGTAGCCGGCCGCGCAGCCGGAGTAGGTGGTGCTGATGTGCCGCAGGCTGCCCTGCGCCGGTTCCGGCGGGTTCTGGGCGGTGCAGCCGTTGTTCCTGACGAACCGGTCGCGCAGAGATCGTCCGTTGGAGATGTTGAGCACGCCGTCCCGGATGCCGTGTGCCCCGAAGTAGGCGACGCGCTGGGTCCCGCCGCTGCACCCGCTCAGTTGTGCACCGCCGTAGACCGCGACGGCCCGGAAGATGTCCGGTCGGGCGCACGCGAGCGCGTAGCTCATGGCGCCGCCGTAGCTGAAGCCGAGGGCGAATCGCTGTGTCGTCTCGACGCAGAGGTCCGCCTCGATCCGCCGGAGCATGTCGTCGACGAAGGTGACGTCCTCCCCGCCGGAGTTGGCCCAGCCGTTGTTGATGCCCTGCGGGGCGACGAAGATCGTGCTGTTGTTCGACAACGGCAGGAGGCCGTAGTAGGCCCAGGCGTCGCGTTGCACGGTCTGGCCGGTGGCGACGTCGGTGGCGGTGCCGCTGAGCCAGTGGAACCCGAACACCAGCCGGTACGGGTGGTTGTTGTCGTAGTTGTCGGGGACCCGCAGGATGAAGCTGCGGTTCTTCCCGTTGCTCTGGATGGTGTGCGTGCCGCTGCGCAGCGTCGGCGCCGTGCCGCAGCCGGCGGTCGCGGCGAGGGCTCCCGCCTGGGCGGTCGGGACGGTGTCGCCGAGCCTGCCGCTCAGCGCGGTGCCGGCGGCGGCCAGCACCATCAGGGTCGCGAGCGCGACGGGTCCGAGAATCGATCTACGCCTGGACATCGTGAACTCCGTTCCGCGTCTTGACGACGCGCGGGTGCGAAGCATCGCTGGTGGCGGATAGGCGGATACGGCCCGCTGCGGCGGCCCGACCGGAGCACCGAGGCCCGGTGGGAGGCCGCGCAGGATGGCGGTCTGGTCGGCGCACCCGGCTCCCGCGGTGAACGCCCCGGCCTGCGCCGGCACGTGACACGTCCCGGACGGGGCCCGCATGCCCGTCAGCCGGCGCTGCTCGTCCGGCCACACCTGGTCCTCGACCCGGTGGGGACGCCGGAGCGTGCCCTTCGCTCCTGCACCGGCAAGGTATCCCGTGAGCGATAACATCGCAAGATGTAGATGTATCGCTCTTGCGGCGAGTCGCCGCGAGATCGGTGAGAACCCGCCTGTAAGGGGTAACTCGGCCGGCGGCCAAGGCCACTGGAACCCTGGGCTTCCACCGGGCCGAGGTACCGTCGGCGGGCATCTGCTGCGCGGCGAGGTGTGGCCCACGCTGGAGGTGATCATCACCGAGGTTGGCGGGAAGCTCGCCAAGACGTTCGACCCGGAGACCGGGCTCGCCCTGCTCAACGGCAGCGGCCGGGGCTGACGACGGACGGCCGGGCCGAGGCACCGGCCCGGCGAGGCTCAGAACTCCTCGTACACCGCCGGATCCTGACCGGCGGTCCGCCCGTCCGGGCGGCCCAGGGCGGTGATGGCCTCGATCTCCGCCTCACTGAGCGCGATGCCGAAGACATCCAGGTTCTCCCGCTGGCGCTCGCTGCCGGCGGCCTTCGGCAGCGGGATCACCTGCCGGGCCACGTGCCAGGCCAAGACGGTCTGCGCCGGGCTGATCCCGTGCTCCCCCGCGATCGCCGTGATCGTCGGGTTCCCCAGCAGGTCGCTGCGGCGGCCCAGCGGGCTCCACGCCTGTACGAGGACACCGAGCGTGCGGTGGTGGTCGAGCGCCTCCCGCTGCGGGAAGTACGGGTGGATCTCGATCTGGTTGACCACCGGGACCACACCGGTCTCGGCCACCAGCCGGTCGATGTGTTCGGGCAGGAAGTTGGAGACGCCGATGTGCCGGACGAGGCCACGCTCGCGCGCCTCGATCAACGCGGTCCACGCCTCGACGTACCGGTCCACCTTCGGATTGGGCCAGTGGATCAGATAGAGGCCGATCCGGTCCAGGCCGGTGCGGTACACGCTCTCCTCGATGGTGGCCAGCGCCTCGGCGTACCGGTGCCGCCGACCGGGCAGCTTCGAGGTCACCACGAGTTCGTCCGGCACGCCGGTGGCGGAACTCGCGGCCCGCCCGACCGCGCCCTCGTTCTCGTAGTTCACCGCCGAGTCGAGCAGGCGGTATCCCGCCCGGATCGCCTGGGCGACCGACGCCACACCGGCCGACCCGGTCAGCTTGTAGGTGCCGAAGCCGATCGCCGGCAACACCGTGCCGTCACCGGCCGTCAGGCTGGGCACACCCATCACCTATCCCCCTTGAAGCTGCTCCGGACCACCACCGCACCCGACCGTACCCGCAGCCCTACCGGACCGCCGCGGGTGCCCGGGCAACCGGTGCAGCGCCGGCCCGCCCACCCGGACGCCGAGATCCGTCCAGGTCCGTTCCCGGTAGGGCGGGCGGGCCCGGCGCCGGCAGCCGCCTCACGACGGTCCGGACGTCCGCATGGCGACCTCGCCGGAGCCACGGTGGGGGCCGAGCCCGCTCTCGTAGCCGACGAGGACGACGACGAACGCGGTGAGCAGGCCGAGCGCGGCCAGGCCGGGCAGGAACCGGCCGGCGGGCAGGAGCGCCAGCGCCGCGGCGGGGGCGAGGAGCTGCACCAGGGTCACCGACCGCACGCTGAAGGCGAGAAACATCGCCCGGCCCGCGAGATACAGGGCGACGCCGCCGAACAACGCGGCCGCCGACGTCCACACCAGACGTACGCCGGCCGCGTCCCGGGGAGCGTCGTGCGCCAGGGTGTCGATCACCTCATGGACCCCCAGCGCCAGGTAGATCGTCCCGGCGATCAACGGGAAGTGCGCGAGGGTGTAGGCGTTGGCGGCGAGCCGGCCCTGCCTCGGGCGGGGCTCTCTCGTCAAGGCCGCGGCCGCGGCCGCCGAGTTCACCACGTACAGCCGGAACAGGCAGGTCGTGATGACCAGCGTCAGCAGCGCGGCCAGCAGGATCGGGCCCCGGATCATCTCGGTGCCGATCCCGGCGCCGACCGAGATCAGGGTCTCGCCGAGCGCGATGATCACCACCAGGCTGTGCCGTTCCGTGAAGTGTTCCGCGCTGCGCAACGGCCACCCGCTCAGCAGGGAGGCGACCAGTCCGCCGGAGAAGTCGACGGCGAGCGCCACCGCCCAGAGCAACAGCTGCACGGAGCCACCGAGCACGGCGCCGAGGACGAGCGGGATCCAGGACAGCCCGGTGGTCAGGGTGTAGATCCGGATCGTGCGGTGCAGTCGTCGATCGTCACCCGCCGCCCGGTGGTAGAGGATCAGATGGACCACCCGCACCACGACGTAGGCCAGCACCAGGATCATCCGCGGTCCCGGGGCGGAACCCCAGACGTCGGGGATGACCAGGGCGACCAGGAAGACGGCCGCCATCGCCACGGTGGTCCCGGCGCGGATCAGGCCGACGTCGGCGCGGGCCTGGTTACCGAGCCAGGAATAGACCACCCAGGAGATCCACAACAGCATGAGTACGACGAACCCCTGCATCAGGGACAGCGGCCCGGGGCTCGCACTCATGTACTCGGTGATCCTGATCAGCGCGAAGACGAACACCAGGTCGAAGAAGATCTCGTACGTCGTCGCCCGGTGTGCCGGCCCGGTGGCCACCACCCGCGCCCGGAAGATCCGCCCCATTGCCCCATCCTCGCCCCGGCACCCGCCGCGATCCTGGCGATTGCCCCCAAGCTAGACGGGAGAGGGAGGTTACGCCCGAAATCCGCCGGTAGAACGCCGTGCCTGCCGAAGGTATCGACCGAGGGTGGCCCGCCCGTCCGGTACGAAGGCCCAGGCCGGGTCCGCGAGACGGGTGACCAGGTCCGCCGTGCTCAGCCACCACCCCGCCGCCACCTCGCTCGGCTGGTGGACCACCGGGCCGCAGCGGTGTTCGTCGTAGCGAGCCTCGTACACGTACGCCAGATAGCTCGCGTGCTCGTCCGCGTACCAGTACCGCAGGCAGGGCCGCAGGTCGCAGTTGCGGACGCCCAGTTCCTCGGAGAGTTCCCGGGCCGCTGCCCCGGACGGATCCTCACCGGCCAGCACGACACCCCCGGCGAAGACGTCGTGCATGCCGGGATAGAGATCCTTCGTGTCGGTGCGCCGGTGGACGTAGAGGTGGTCCCGCTCGTCGCGCAACAGCACCGCGGTCGCGGCGTGCGGCAGGTTGCCGGCCCGGACGGCGCTGCGGGCGGCCACGCCGGTGACCCGTCCCGACAGGTCGCCCTCGGCGTACAGCGCCACGAGTTCGTCCACCCGGCCACCGTAGCCGGCCGGTGCCGTCCCGGCCCGAGCAGCCGGAACGCGATGAGGCCGGGTGACCGTTCCGAAGCCGGCCGCCCGGCGGGCGGTGCCGGCGGGACCGGGGACGCCCCGGCTCCGATCCCGCCGGCCGCGCGGACCGGGCGGTCAGCGGTTGGTCGTCAGGTCGGCGCAGTCGGTCTCGTCGGGCAGCAGCGGTCGGAGGCTGACCGTCCAGCGCTTGCCGTCCGAGGTCCACGGAGTCACCGCGGTGGCGCTCGCCGCGGCGGTCAGCAGTTGCCGCGCCTCGTCACCGGTGGCGGTGACACAGCCCAGCCCGAGGTTCTTGCCGAGTTCGGTGCCGGGCAGCGCCGGCCCCGGCCAGGCCACCTCGGGCTGCTCGCCAAGCTCGCTGTTGGCGACCCAGGGCTCGGCGACGGCCGCGACGGCGGCCGGCACGTACGGCTGCGACTGCGCCTGCGCCTGTGCCCCGGCGAGTGGACCCGACCCGGCGGTCAGCGAATCGGCGAACTGCCGCAACCTGTCCCGGGCCGCCTGCTGGTCGGCGGTCAGCCCGGTCCCTGCTCCGCCGGCCTCGGCGAGGGCGTACACCTCGAACTGTTCGACTCCGTCGTCACCCAGCACGGTGAACCGGGTCGAGGGCGCGTCGGCGACCGGCGGCGTGCCGAGGTCGGCCTCGCCGCCGACACCCGCCGCGCGGGCCGCCTTGATCAGATCCTCCACCTCGGTGGCGCTGATCGTGCCCACTTGAAGGTTGGGCAGGGCCGGACCCGGATAGATCATGGGCACCGGCCCCTGGGTGATCACCCGTCCGTCGCCGTAGACGCTGATGGCGGGAAGCCGGGTGGCCAGCATGGCCGGCGTGACGAACCCGCCGGTGTGGTCCATCCGGAACACCACCGCGTCGGCGGCGTAGGACCGCTCGGGAGAGTCGGAACCTTCCGGGCCGGCGTCGCCGGCCTGCTGGGCACAGGCCGCGGAGGTCAGCAACAGCAGGGGGACGACCGCCAGCCGCCCGCTTCGACGAATCCTCATTCCCATCGGACGTCGGCGGAGGCGAATCGGTTGCGTCCAACCGTCGCGGGTCTGCTCCGGCCCGCCGACGAGGCACGCTCGCCCGGCGCCCTCAGGCCAGGTTGATCGTGAACTCCGCGGTGTGCACCTTCCCGTCGACCTGGAAGTCGAGGAACGCCCGGTAGCGGCCCGTGCTGGGAGCGGTCAGCCAGAACTTGACCGCCCCGTCGACGATTTCCGGCTCCGGGTGGACGTGAACGTAGCCGAGGTCGCCCTCGCGCACCACGACCAGGTGCCCGTACGCGCCCAGGTAGCGCTCGGGGGCGACCGGCCCGGTGGCGCCGGCGCGGCTGATCGTGAAGTCCATCGGCACGGTCACTCCGACCGTGGGCGTGCCCGTCATGGACACCGTGTACGGCCCGGCCGTCGTCCCCGGTTGCGGTGGCGGCAGCCCGGCGGGGTCGTACCCGCCCGGCACGTGGTGGTCGACGCCGAGCACCAGCGGGACCTGCCGGCCCTCGGGCGTGCTGGCGGAAAAGTCGGCGTAGACGCGGTAGCTCCCGGCCCGGGACAGGGTCAGCGGCACGCTCCAGGTGCCGTCGTCCGCCATCGACGGGTGCAGATGCTGGAACCCGCTCAGATCTCGGCCCACCACGATCAGGTGCAACGGCTTCTCGTGGACGACCGCGAAGCGGGTCACCGCCTGCCCGTCCGGCCCGACGATGCGGAACCGGTAGTCCGCCGGTTCGTCGGCCGGCTGGGTCCGGAGCACCGGCCGCAACGTGTAGCCGGCGGCGCTGACCGTGGTTCCGGTGGCCTGCTGGCCCGTGTTGCCGTCTCCGGGATGGGTGTGTGCCCCGGTTCCCGGCGGGTGCTGGTGCCCGTCCGCCGCCGCCGCTCCCTCGGCCGGCGGCTCGCCGGCGGACGCGAAGGCCTGCGGTGCTCCGCTGGCGGGCCGCTGGTCTGCGGCGCCGAGCCGGCCGAGCCCGAACCCGGCCAGCAGCGCCACCACCAACCCGCCGACCAGCAACGCCAGGCGCGTGTTGCCCAGGCGGGGGCCGGGTGTCGGCGCGGGTTCGACGACCGGCGGCTCGGTCCGGACCGGGGTCGTCGTCCGGGCCGTTACCGCCGCCTCGCCCTGCCGGGCGGCCGGGACGGTCACCGGTCGCCGCTTGCCGCTGGAGCCGGGCGAGTCGCGGCGGTTGCCAGTGGCGGCACGCGGGGCGGTCCTCGGTCTGCCCCCGGAGCGGGAGCCGCCACCGGGTCGGCGAGCCGCCGACTGCCGGACCCGCTCGACGCCGGGCCGGCGGCACCGCCAGGCGACCAGGCCGGCGACCGCGGCGATGGCCGCTGCCACACCGGTCCAGGCCAGCGGGCCGGCGCCGGCCGTGTCGGCCGGGGACGGCGCAGCGACCGCCGCCGACGGGACCGGTGACACCGGCGGTGCCGCCGGGGCACCTGACGCCGGCTGCTGCCCGGAAGTCCCGTGCTGCTCGGCGGCGGCCAGCAGGGCCGGCTCCGGCTGACCGGTCGGGGCTGCCAGCCCGGCGGCGCCGCCGTCGCCTTCCCCGTGTAGCGGAAACTCACCGTGCCACGAACCGGGTCGCCGTCCAAGGCCACCGACAGGTAGCTCACCGAGTACTGGCCGGTGGCGGGCAGCTGCGCGAGCGTCACCAGCGCGGGAAAGCCGGTCGTGTACTCGCGCGGCTCGAAGACCCCGTCCACCAGGAAGTACTCCCGTACCGGCTGGTCCAGCGGCTTGGGCGTGCCGTGTGTCCAGCCGTTGTCGACGCGCCCGCCGCCGGGCGCGGTGACGGTGAAGTAGGCGTCGTCGCGGACCTTCTCGGTGAAGTACAGCTCGACCGTCGCCACCGGCTTCTCGACGGTGGCGCCTTCGGCCGGTGTGGACATCGCCAGGGTGCCGTGCGCCGCGGCGGGCGAGGGAGGCCAGAGGAGGGCGACGGCGGCGGTGAGGACCAGCGCGAGCAGACCCGAGGCCAGGCGGCCGGCAGGCCGAGGGGGACGACGCATCCGATCATCCTCGCGACGTTGTGGCTTTATTCAATGGCTCGCCATCTTTTTGTTCAGATGGCAAAAGTTCTGCCTTCCGCGGCCGAAAACCGGAGCGCTGGTCCGGCCACCTCGTCAGCCGCCGGTGACTGGCCGTACACGGTCTCCAGGACGATGCCCACCGGGGCGTCGTGGTCGTTGCGGGCCTGCACCGCCACTACACGGTGCCACCGACACACGGCGCCTGGACGCTGGCCGTGACGGGCGGTTCGGCGCCGGCACCGGCCTCGAAGGCCCAGGTGTCGAGCTCGAAGAGGTCGACACCGTCGGGCCCGGCGTAGGTGAAGTAGACGTCGTGCACGTCGGCGACGCCGTCGAGTTCGGCGGTCGACTCCGTCCAGTCGCCGTTGTCGATGTCACTCACCACCAGGTTCGGTGCCGAGCCGCCGAACTGCGCGGAGCCGCCGTCGATCTTTCTCGTCGCGATGCCCGTGCTCCAGCCGAAGGTCTCCGCCTCGAACACCCGGAACGGGTCGAAGTCGCGGACCTGTGCCACGCCGGCGTAGGTGCCGACCACCTGCTGGATCGTGCCGTCCGGGTTGAAGGCCAGTTCCTCGATGTGCGGGCTGCGGTACCCCTGGGTGTTGTCCCCGGTGATGCGCTTGTTCAGCGTCGGGGCGTGGTGGGTGAAGTAGTACCTGCCCTCGAACTCGAACACCGACTGGTGGTTGTTGCCGCCGGTGCCGGCGCCGAAGAACTGCGACTGGTTCGGGAACAGCACGCCCGCGTAGGTCTCCTTCGGCCACGTCATCGGGTCGTCGGAGACCATGTAGCCGATCTGGCCGCCGCCGGGGTAGCCGGGCAGCGGGGTCTGGTTGCCGCCGAAGTCGTTCCCGCCGAAGTGCGCGGAGTAGGAGAGGTAGTACCGACCCTCGCGCTTGAACACGTGGGCCGCCTCGAAGGCCACCGGGGCGTCCACGACGGCCGCCGTCCCCTCGGTCGACACCATGTCGTCGCCGAGCTCGATCGCCCGGATGTTCTTCGGGTTGTTGAAGCGCTCGGCCGCCGGCCTGCTCGTCGAGGCGGGACCGCCACCGAAGTAGAGGTACGGCTCGCCGTCGTCGTCCACGAACGGCGCGGGGTCGAACTTCCACGCGACCGCCTCGGCACCGGGAGTACGGTCGCCGATCAGCGTGCTGGTGCGCTCGCTGGTCCACGGACCGAGCGGCGACCCACCGGTGATGACGTTGCTCGATCCACCGCCGTTGGCGTAGTAGAGGAAGAACCTCTCCTCGCCGTCCACCACCTTGCGGGCCATGCCGGGCGCCCAGGAGTTGTTGGTGAACGGTGCCACGCCGTTCGGCCCGGCGACCTGGATCTCGCCGTGGTCCGTCCAGTTCACCAGGTCCTCGGAGGAGATCACCGTGATCTGGTTGATGTCGCCGTAGTTGATGCCCGGCGAGATGCCGGTGACCGGGTCGGGCGCGAAGCCCTGGGTGTCATTGGTCAGGTACATGTACACCCGGCCGTCGTGCGCGAAGCCGAAGCCGTCGGCACCGAACTTGTGCCCGATCAACGGGTTGTGCTCGCCGGGCAGCTTGCCGACCACCTCGATCGTCTTCGACGGCGCCGCCGACGGCACGGCACCGACCACCGACACGTCGTCGCGCTTGAAGTCCATCAGGTGCACCTCCGGGTCCTCCGACGGCGTCCGTCGTGGGCGACATCGTGGCGCTGTCGTGGCGCGGCGACCCGCTCGCCACGACGCTTCACCCGGCCCCTGACCGACCGGAGCCGGCGACTGCCGGCGCCGTGGCGGGTCACGGAAAGTCGTCGGGAGTGGTACCCGGCAGCGTCGCCAGCAGTTGCCCGGCCAGCCCTCGTACCGTCGCGTCGTCCTCCTGGCGGGCCAGCCGGACGAGAATCGGTCGGGTCCGCGAGTCGCCACCGTAGTGGCGGGCCAACGCGAGCAGCGCCGTCCGGCGGATCTCCCAGTCCTCGTCGTCCACCAGTCGCATCAGCAGCTCCCGTACCTCCGCCCGGCCGGCCAGGGTGGCCGCGAGCTGCTCCACGGCCCGACGCCGGACCTCCAGGTCCGGATCGTCGCGAACCAGCCCGACCAGCAGCACCCGCACCTCCGGGTCGCCGGCGAAGTGCTCGCCGAGCGCGGCGGCGATCCGGGCCCGGATCGCCGGGTCCTGATCGGCCAACCGGCGCATCAGCCGCAGTGTGACCGCCATGGACGTCGACGTCCGCCCGGTCAGACACCGCACCGCCGCGTCGAAGGCCGCCGGGTCGGTGTCCGACTCGATGCACTCCAACAGCACGTCCGTCACCACGTCGGGACTCCCGTACGCGCAGAGGGTCTGCACGGCGGCCAGCCGGATGCCGGCGTAGCTGTCCCGGCGGGCCCGGCGCGACAGCGTCTCCACCAGTGGGCCGGAGCCGCCGTCTCGGGCCAGCGCCTGCGCCGCCGCGCGCAGCACGTTCGGATCCGGATCGCGGCGGACCTGCTCGGCCAGGCACTCCCCCACCTGCACGTCCAGCGGGTCGGCGAGGCAGGCCAGACTGCGGGTGACCCGCAGCCGGACGATCGGGTCCCGCTCCCGGGATGCCCGGCTGATGAGCAGGTCGCGGGTGGCATGACCGAGCAGCGGTCGGCCGGTGAGCAGGTCGACCGCGGCGAGCCGGACACCGGCGGTCGGGTCCTGGCGGGCGCGCTCCAGCAGCAACTCGCCGGTGCGGTGATCCGGATACGCCTCGGCCAGCGCACGCACCGCGGCCAGCCGGACCGTGGCGTCCCCGTCGACGCGCGCCGCGCGCGCCGCCACCGCCCATCCGGCGTCGTCCATGCGGTACCGGTCGGTCAGCGCGGTCACCGCCGCGGCCCGCACCGAGGCGTCCTCGTCCTGCTCGACCCGGTCCACCAGCCGGTCCAGGCAACGCCCGTGCGAATCGCTCACCAGCGCCAGCCGCTGCACGGCGACCGCACGGACCAGTGCGGAGGTGTCCGAGCCGGCCAGTTTGAGCAGCAGTTCGGTGCCCTCCGCGAGCGGCTGCCCGGGGAGCAGCTCGGTCACCAGGCAGCGCCGTACCTCGTCGTTGGTGTCGCCGGTTATCCGCGAGAGCGCACGGCCACGGGCCGCCTCGGCGTGCTCGGGTAGCGCCAGGAGGCGGCCCAGCGCGCACTGCACCACCCCCGGGTCGCTGTCGGTGGCCAACAGCCGCTGCAGGCCCTCAGGGACACCCGACAGGTCGGCGCAGCGCTCGGCCAGCACCGCCACGGCCGCCCGCCGTACGCCGGTGTCCCGGTCCTCGGTGGCTCGCGTCAACAGCAGCCGGCGGACGTCCTCGGTCAGGTCGGCCCGCGCACCGAGGGACTGCACGGCGAGGGCGCGCACCGCCGGGTCGGGTGAGCCGGAAAGTTCGGGTAGCACGCCGATGAGGTCGGGGCCGGTGCCGTAGTTGGCGACCAGCGCACGTACCGCTGCCTGCCGCACCGCGGTCGAACCCTCCGCCCCCGCTTGGGCGAGCAACAGATCGTGGCAGTATCGGCGGCCGTGGCTGGTGGCGTCCAACCGGCCGGCCGCCTCGCCCAGGCCGGCGACCAGCGCGATCCGCGCCTGCCGCTCGCGGCCCTGCCCCAGTTCCCGGACCAGCAACTCCTCCACCTGCTCCTCGGCGGTGGACAGCACCGCGGCGGCCCGGGTGGCGAACGTGGAGCCGGTGCGCCAGCTGGTGCGTACCCCGCGGCGGCGGTACCAGTGCAGAAAGGCGGCCCGGCCGGGCCACTGCGATCCGAGCGCCCGGATCGAGGAGAACAACTCCTGCTCGGTGACCTCGACGAGGTTCGGGTCGTCGGTGGAGATGCCGTGCTCGATCAGCAGTACGACCTGGCGCAACACCGCCTCACCGGCATTCGTCAGCCCGGCCGGTTGGGGCGCCTCCGCGACGCACTGCGCGGCCAGTACGAGGCTCCACGGCGGGCTGGTCAGGCTCAGCGGCGGCCAGGGTTGGTTGACCTCGGTGGCGAGCAGGACGACCAGATCGTCGGCGGCGTCGGCGGGCAGTGCGCCGGCGACCAGCCGCAGCACCTCCCGCCAGGATGGGTCGGCCCAGTGCTCGCGGAACAGCGCACGCAACTGGTCGAGCCCCCAGGCGTCCGGATCATGCTCGAACCTGTCCACGATCTCCTCGGCGCAGAAGAATTCCAGGAAGGTGCGATGCACGAACCCGAACAGCCGCAGGCCGTACCGTTCCAGGAGAAAACTCCGTTGACGCAATCTGTCGATCATCGAGTAGGCCATGGCATGCGCCCGCTCGTTCTCGAAACCGTAGAACTCCACCAGGTGATCCCGGAAGATGCGCGACAGATCATCCGATTCAATGTAATTTCCGGCCGGGCCGGACTCCCGACACTGCATCCAGAACGCCAGGTGGCGCAGGAGCCGCAGTTTCGCCTGCGGATCCAGCGGCGGCACGTCGCCGTGGCTTTCCCGCAGCTGCTTGGTCACGTCCCATTCGGAGATCAGCACGTCGGTGACGTGCGCATAGAGCCGGCGCCGATTGCGTGGCAACGGGCGATCCCGGCCGACGATCGCCATGAGCATCAGCAGCAACGGGTTTCCGGCGATCTCGTGCATGGCACGGGAACTGCGCACCACGTCGAGGATCTGGCGCCGCTGCCGGTCCGCCTCGGCCGACGGGGTCGGCATCACGTAGCGGTACCAGTTGCCGAGAAACCGTTCGATCCGCTCGTCGTCGAGATCCTCCAGGGTGAAGTGGTCGAAGCCGGCGTTGGCGAAGGTGTGCCGCAGGTAGCCGGCCGCCCGCGAGGTGACCACCGTGCGCACCCCCGGGTACTCGTTGGCGAAGGTGGCGATCTGCGCGGCCATCTCCTCCCGCTGTGCCGGGTCGAACACCTCGTCCAGGCCGTCGAAGAGGAACAACGCCTGGCCGCCCTGGCGCAGGTACGCCTCCAGCACGTCCCGGTCGATCCCGGCGAGCCCCTGCTGGTGCCGGTGCCCGACGTAGTCCAGCAGCCCGTCGCACCGACCGTCACCGCGATGCGCGGCGTAGGAGCGAAGCTCGACCAGGACGGGAAGGTACCGGTCCAGTGCCGCCAGCCGCGGCTCGTCGCAGACCCCGGCCAACGTCAGCGCGAGGTATCGTGCGGTCGCCGACTTGCCGGAGCCGGGGTCGCCGAGCAGCACGATCGCCCGCCTGGCCGGGTCGCAGACCACGTCGAACAGCGCCGACGCCTCCTTGGCCGCGTACTCCTCCCACAGCCGCTCCACCTCGCGCGGGTCCACCACACCGGGCAGCCCGCCGGCGTCACCGTCCGGACTGGAACCCGCCCAGCGCCACCAGGCCAGCGGCATCTCGGGCCGGGCGTCCTCGTGGACCCGCGGTTCGACGAACACGTTGGACAGGCCGACCGTCAGGTACCCGATGGTGGGCCGTGGCGAGACCGCGTCCAACGGTACGGCCTGGTACCTCAGTCGCAGCTGCTTGTGGTACTGGCTGCGTACCGCCTCCGGCAGGTGGGTGCCCGGGTCGGCGGGCTCGCGCGCCGGGGACCGGCCGCTCCGCACGTCGGCCAGCGCCGCCGTGACCTTGGCCGCCAGGTCGTCCACGCTGGAGAAGAAGGCGCACAGGTGGCGCTCCTTCAGCTCCTGCCGCAACGCGACCACCTGCTGCCAGTCGCCGTTGCGGTCGACCATGTCCACCGGCCACGGCGTGTCGTCGGCGAGCAGGAAGATCAGACAGGGCTTACCGGCCGCCAGCGCCTCGCGGTACTCCAGCTCGGTGATGGAGGACTCCTGGCCGGGCGGCCGGTAGCCGTATCGCCAGGCGAAGACCCCCACATAGAGATCGCACCGGCGGACGTCCGCCAGGCAGCGTTCCAGGGGCGGGCGGACGTCGGCGCCGTAGGCCTCCATGGCGACGTCCTCGATCTCCAGGCGCCGCGCCGCGGCGTGCACGGCCGCGCGATATTCGAGCAGGTCCTTTTGGGTGGCCGAAATGTAGACCTTCATGGACGGCAAACTCCAGGGGTGGCTGGCGACCGCATTCTTCAAAATATCAGCCGCCTTCACATCCATCCGCCCTCGTGAACGTCCGATGTCCCGGAGCCGCATTTCTGCCCCCCGCACCCGGTGGGCCTATGATGGCCGCAGGACGACGTCGGGCCCCGTCACCGACCGCAGGCCCGTGCCTGCCGGGCGTCCCGGTGCTGCCGATGCGGAGGAACCATGCTCACGGTGGGCGAGGTGCACACCAGCCTGCTACAGCACAGCACGGCCCTGGCACAGGAACAGAGCTCCGAGGTGCTCAGCCTGGTGGAGGGCGAGGCCGTCCTCACCTCGCGACGCCCGTCGCTCTACGCGGTGTCGCCCGACGTCCGCACCGGGGTGGACTGCTGGCTGCCCAGCGCACGAAAGCGCCAACTGCGCGGAGTGGGCGCGGTGGTCACCCGGGGCGTCATCACGGGCGGCCGGATCGTCCAGGCGTCCTCGATCATCCAGGTCGTCGCCGGGGAGCGGCGCCGACCGTGGTCGCACTACCTGGCCAACTCCGGGATGCTGGAGACCGTCGGCAAGCTCGACGCCGAGGATCTGGCCACGGGTTTCCTCTACGGCAACGCCGCCGACGTACTCAACCTGGACGCGATCACCGGCCGGGTGCTCGACAGCGTGCAGATGTCCGACCTGCTGGACCGCCGCCCGCCGCTGCGCGCGGCGCGCACCCGGCTGCGGTGGACCGCGCAGGTCGACCAGACAGCGGACCACGCCGGCACCGCGGTGGTCGCCGTGGACTCCCCGACGCTGCGCACCGTCCGGCTCACGGTCGGCCCGCAGGACGTGCCGGCCGCGGTCGCCGGCCTCTGTGAGGATCTCGCCCTGCACGACTGGCTGCTCACCATGCTGTCCGCCCTGGTGGAGGCCGCGGTGACCCGGACCGGCTCGACCCAGGAGCACATCGAGCGGCTGCGCCCGGTGCTGGAGCACCTGTTGCACCTCTGGCTGCCCGGTGCACGGGTCGATCCGCGGCTGCGGCCGATCTGGGACCGGCTGGAGCAGGTGCCCGGTTTCAGCCGGCAGTGGCAGTCCTCGGTCAACTGGATCCGGGACCAGATCACCGTGGGCAACATGGCCCTGCTCCGCGACCTGGCCGGCCGGGTGGCGGCCGACCAGCCGTGCCTGCGCTGAGCGTCCTCACTCGCCGATGAACACGTAGCTCAGCCGGTCGACCAGTTCGTCGGGCAACTCCACGCCCTCGCTCCCGGCCCGCTTGGCGACCTGTCGCGCGACCGCCGGCGGCACCGCCACCTGGCCGAGGATGGTTCGCACGGCCAGCTCGACCGGGAGGTACCGGGTGTCCATCAGGGTCACCGTGCGGTACCCACAGAACGGCGCGGCGTCCGGATTCAGCTGGACGATCGCCGGCAACCGGTCCCAGTCGTCGGGCAGCGGCTCGTCGGGCGACAGCCGGTAGGGTTGGGCGACCGTCTGCCCCCGGTGTCGCAGCACCCCGAGCCGCGTCATCTGCCAGACCGAGGCGAGCAACGCGCAGGCCCACACCCGACGCTCCGGCTCGTCGGACCACAACTCGATGTCGACGAAGATGGAGTGCGGGGCGTCGCCGGACTGCAACGGCGGGGACCACGGCACCGGCAGGGTCATCGCCGGCGCGTCGGCATGACCCGGGGAGCGCTTGCCGTTGGACAACCAGCCCGACTCGCTCAGCGGCGGACGGCTCCCGTTGGTGTGCCGGGGCGGCTCCACGACCAACGTGTCGACCACCAGCCGGGCCAGCTCGACATCGTCGTGCCGGGCGAAGCTGGACTCCCGGGCCACGTAGTCCAACACCAGGCCCTGCTCCGTCGCGGCCTGCTGCACCTGCGGGATGATCTCGCGCGGAGTGGCGAACCGGTGGAAGTAGTCGTCCACCAGGAAGCAGGTGCTGATCCGGGGTTGCCGCTGCGGGCGCAACCCTCGACGGGCCAGCGCCGGTATCACCTGGGCCCAGTCCGCGATCCGCTCGAACTTGCGCCGCAGATCCCGGCACCCGTCGCCGAAATCCTCCGCGTACACGTGCCCCAACTCCACCGACAGGTGCGAGTACGCCACGCTCTCCGTTCGACGCACCGCGGCTGCCTCCTGGAACCTGACATCCACGCTCATCACACGGTCTCCCATGCCGTCTCGTCGAATATCTTGTCGGTCAGGTCCACGAAGGCGTCGACCGTCCTGGCGTTGGCGATCTTGGTCTGCACGTCGTGGTCCGAGATCAGCTGCTCGCGCCATTGCAGCATCGGGTCCAGCGGCACCGTGCCGAGCAGCGTGGTGCGCCCGGTGCCCTTCTTCCGGGCCAGCTCCGACAGATCCGCGTCACACTTGCGCAGGAATGCCTGCTGCGCCAGATCGAGGTGGCCGACCTCCGGGCCGCGTGAGTCGATCACCGCCGTCCGGACGAACCGGAGCGACTCCCGCAGCCGGTCCGGTTCGTGGCCGTATTCCTTCCCCATGGCCAGGATCCCACCGGCCTCGAAGGCCAGGTCCGCGGCCGCCGTCACGTGTTGCGGGGTCCACCGGTGGAAGACCAGCCAGCGAACGGTCACCTTACGCAGGGTCGGGGTGGCGGTGGCCGCCAGGGCGATCTGGCTGGCGTAGGAACGACCGGCGCTGAGGTCCACCAGGGTCAGGTCGAACTCCTCCTCCAGCCGGAGGAAGAGTTCCGCACAGCGCCGGCCGATGTCGTTGGTGAAGCCGAATTCGCTGCCGTTGCGCTGCCCGGGCAGCAGCACCAGCGAGCCGGACCGGGTGGGCCGCTGGCGCAGGCTGACCTGCTCCGAGGTGGCCCAGACGTCCAACTGTTCCGGCGACGGAATCTCACCGCGCAGGTATCGGTGCAGACCGCCACCGTTCGGCCCGGCGCCCTCGACGCCGTTGGTCGCCTGCGGGACGTGGAAGGTGATGCCGGCTGTCGGCGAACCGAAGTCGTAGTCCAGATAGCAGGTGGGGCGGCCGGCCAGCGCACTGCGGTAGGCCATGTTCGCCGCGGTCACCGACCGCCCGGTGCCGCCCTTGTGCGAGGTGACGAAGACCAGCATTCAGATCCCCTCGCTGGCCTTCTGCTGGCCGGTGGTGACGTCGTTGAGCAGCAGCAGCAGGGTGCCGGCCAGGGCGGCGGCCGTGCCCGGGCGGTCGTCCACCAGCGACTGTGCCTGGCGCAGGCTGGCGCGGATGCTACGCATGCTGCGCTGCATCGCCTCACCGGCGAACGTGCCGCGCATCAACTCCCGGTCGAAGAGGTACTCGGCTTCGTCGATGAGATCCTGCGCGTACGCGGCGAGTCTGCCGGCCCGGGGGAACGGGCGCTCCCAGAGCAGCTGACCGGCGGTGACCAGCGCGTGCACCACCCGCTCGGTGAGGTACCAGGAGGGCGCCACCGGCGGCGGCGCGAGCCCGGGGAAGGCGCCGCCGGCGTGATCCCACAGTCCTGCGTACCGGCTGTCCGGGATGCGACGGAGCAGCAGGTGCTCCCAGACCTCGTCGGCCAGCTCCAGCAGCTCGCTGCGCCGCCGGGCATTGTTCAGCAGGCCGGCGACGGTGGTGGCCCGCAGCAGCAGGACCGTGGAGAACTCGTTCACGTTCCACGTCATGATCGGCTTCGACGTGGCGTCGTTGAGCGTCACCTGCTTGCCCGGTGCGTGCACGACCAACGCCGACTCGTCGGGCGAGGCCCGCCGGGTGATCCGTGCCCGCTGCGCCAGCTCCACCAGGACGCTGGCGATCCGGCCGAGCTCCTCGTCGCCGCCCCGCCCGCCGGCGATCAGGCCCTTCACCGCCAGCGAGGTGGCCTGGAGGGTGTAGTAGTCGGTCCGGTCGCCGTCGGTGGTCCGCCAGGGAATGTCCTCGATGGGCCAGCGCCGCCGGTTGGCGAAGGTCGCCACCGTGGCCCAGTACGTCCGGGTCAGCTCCCAGCGCAGTTGCAGGGCCCGGGACAGCCGCTGCTGCTCCTCGTTGAGCAGACCGAGCAGGCGGGTGCGCTCGGAGTTCAGGTCGTCGATGGCGTCCATCGCGATGACCGTGAAGTAGAGGTAGGGCGCGTTCTCCGCCGAGCCCACACGCTGCGGGCCGATCGGCTCGGTGGTCGGGACCTCCTCGGCGTCGGCGATCGTCCCCCACGACCACCCGCACTCGAACAGCATCTCGCTGTTGTCCAGGTCCTCCGTCACCCGACCGGAGCCGATGACGACGCTGCGCAGGCTGGCCATCGTGTCCCGCAGCTGCTCGCGTAGTGCGGCCACCACCTCCCGGCGCGGCAGCTCGTCCTGGTTGACCATGTCGCAGAGTCGGACGCCGAACTCGTCGGTCGAGGCGAAGACGGAGGTGCTGAAGCTGCGCAGCAGGCCGACCATGGCCGCGGTGAGCCGCACGCTGGCCATCGTCTCCAGCACGTCGAGCTGGGACAGCAGGTCGCGCCGCTGGGTGGAGCCGCGGTAGATCTTGACGAAACCGATCGTCGCCAGGGTGAGTGTGACGGACACCGCGAACGAGTCGACGATGTCCAGGGAACGCTGCTCCTCGGTGAGATCCGGACCGCCGTCCACCGGGGTGAGATAGGTGCCACCGGCGAAGATCGGTGCACCGGCCTCGTCGGTGTACCGGGTGAAGTAGTCGGACATCAGGCCGACCAGGCGGCGCGGGATCTCGATCGCGCCACCCATGGCGCCGAGCGCCTCGATGACCTCCTCGTCGATGCCGTCCGGGTCGTCCAGCGACAGCATCGGAATCTTGGTCGCCGGGAGCAGCAGGGTCAACAGTTGCTCGGCGTCGCTGATGGAATTCGTCGCGCTCCGGCCGCCCCAGTGCCATTCGCCGTTCTGCCAGCAACTGCGCACCGTGGCCCGCCAGATGTCGAGGATCTCCTGGCGCGGCTGTATCCGCATGGTCCACCGCCGTCTACTGTCGTCGTCGAGCTGCTCAAGTCGTCGAAACGGAACTGCCGGTGTTGCCTGGCACACGATGATCCACGGTGACGTGCGCCCTCATCGTATCCCTGTCGGGGCTTCGCCTGAACGTCCGCGTGGACCTGTGTTGCCGGAGAACCGGGCACCGAGCGACGCGGCACCATTCCTGGTCGTGGCCCGGTGAACGGTTCCGGACAGCGCGTCAGCCCCGGCTGCGGCCGGTGACCAGCAGCATGCCCAGGTAACCGTCGCGCAGCGACGGAGTGGGCCGCACCTCGTGCAGGTCCACGTCGTACGCGCCGGCCGCGATGCTCGTCAACACCTCCGCCCGTTGCAGGGCCACGGCCGGGAACCAGTGCTGGCCGACGCGGTAACCGTGCGAGCCGAGCATGAACGCCGCGGCAAAGGGCGAGCTGGGCCGCAGCGCTCCGAGGAACCGGCCGATGGCGTGCTCGGACTCCGTTCGGTCACCCGAGATCGAGCACGCCACGAAGAACATCGTGCCCGCACCCCAGGCGTGCCTGGGCAGGTCGAAGACGCTGAGTTGCGACACGCGGCCCACCCGCGCCAGGCGATGCCGCGGATCGGCGAGCGTGGCGTAGGCCGGATGCTCGGCACACACCTGCCAGTACGCGTCCCAGCAGGCGTCGTAGCTCTCGATCTGGGTGCGCAGCCAGCCGACATTGGCCGTGGACCATTCGCACAGTTCCATACTTCGCGCGAATGGCAGAAGGGACAAAGCCGGGTAGAGGTTTGCGCCCGACCCCACGTCGACACAGTGCGCGCCGGAAACACTCGCACCACCGAAAAAGTCCCTGATCCGACAGAGAATTTCGCGATCGTCCTCACGCAGCACCGAGTAGTTGTGCTGGACGTATGCCCAGGGGTCGAAGCCGTCCCACTCGACCTCGGAATTGGCCGGCCTCTCGGCATCGACTCGTGACGGCGGGGTCGGTGGCCCGCTACAACCTGAGCCGGCCGCCGGAATCAATGTCATGGAGGTGCCTCCACTGAGGTCGGCAGGTCACTGAACCCTTTTCAACCTGAACCGCGCGGCACTTGCGCACCGTCCGACCCTGCGGTCCGTCGTACCGCGAGGGGAGGTTGAAAAGGGCTCACCATGGTCGTCCTCCGACGCGCTCAGTCCATTGCCCATTATGCATCGGTCGCGATGCCGACTCGCAAGTGGCGAGGTCGGCGTCAACTCCGGTCGGACCGCTGCCGATCACGGCACCCGGCAAGGCACGCGGACGGGTCGGGTGGCGGCGCGACGGTCACCCGCCGGAGCCCTCGGTCGATCCGTCCGGGGTGAGGGCACCCTCCACCTCGCCGGCATCGAGGTGCACGTGCCGATGGCCGTGCCCCGCATCGATGTTGATCTGGTCGAGCTGGGTCGCCGCCACCGACCAGGTGGTGACCGCGAGGGTCGCCTGCCGGGCCGCCAGTGCCAGCTGCTCGGGGCGGTCGGCGGCGGGTCCGGCCAGTGCCAGGGCGACGGAGTCCACCGCGACGGCCGCCTGTTCCACGGCGCTGCGCAGCCCGCCCCGGGCGACGTTGGTGGCGGTCATGCCCGACGGCGGGTCGGCGAACTGGGCGGTCAGCCGGCCCATGATCTGCTGCCACTGGCTGACCTGAGTCGCCTCGGGAGTGCGTCCGGCCTCGGCGTCCTGCTTGACGGCGCGGATGATCGGCGAAAGCTCCTCCCCGGTCCGCTGCGCCATCTCGGTGAGCTCGACGATCTGCTGCGCGTCGCGCTCGACGTCGGCCTGTTGCAGCGCCGCGATGCTCGCCTCGGTCGGGCCCGGCCGTCCCACGGCGTGCCCCACCAGCCCACCGGCCGGGGCCGCCACCAGCACCGCCGCGGCGGCGACCGCGAGCATCCAGGTCTTCGACCGTCCCTTGCCGGCCGACGGGGTCAGCAGGTAGGAGGGCCTGCCGGTTCGACGGGACATGGCACCCCTCACATCGACGGTTGCTTGGCTGGGAGATTAGCCGTTCCGCCACGCGGCGTCGATAGTTCTGCCCGCACGCGGGGAACTTTCCTCGGAAACACACGAAAGATGGGTGGTCGGCCCGGGCGGTGGGCGCCGGCCCTCGGGCCTCACTGCCCGGCGCCGCCCCGCCGGTCTCCGCCCCGGCGGAACGGGTCGCGATCGGCCTCGGTGTCGATGTCGCCGCCGGTGGCGACATCGCCGCAGGGCACGATCCGGAGGTCCGCCGCCCGCTCGTGCAGGTACCTGCGGGCACCCACGTCACCCGAGGCCGAGGCGACGACGCCGTCCCAGTGGACCCGACCGAGCAGCACCGGGTGGCCTCGCTCACCGCCGTAGCCCGCCATGGCCAACGCGTCCGGCGCGGCGAGCGCGACCAGCCGGCGTACCGCCTCGGGGGTGACGCCGGGCATGTCGACCAGCAGCACCACGACGGCGATCGAACGGGTCGCCCGCAGCGCGACGAGGCCGGCCCGCAACGACGAGGCCATGCCGGTGGCCCACTCGGGATTGTCGAGCACCATCACACCACCGAGGTCGACGCGATCCCGGACCGCCCCGGCCTGCGCACCGAGCACCGTCACCACCGGGTGACACCCGCCGGCCCGGGCGGTGACCACCGACCGTTCCACGAGCAGCCGGCCGTCGAGTTCCACCAGCGCCTTGGGACACCCGTACCGCCGGCCCGCGCCGGCCGCGAGCACCAGCCCGGCGACGGTTGTCCGCACCCCGCCCGCCCGCATCGCCGCACGTTAACATCGCCCGCATCCACCAGGACGGACGCTTCGCCGAACCGGCTCGACACCGGCCCGCCGAAGCGGCAGGGGCGGACGGCGGCCCGGCCCGAGAGCGCCCGCCCCGGACGGGGCGGGCGCATTGCCGATCGCCGGGTCGTCAGCCGACCCGGACGAGTTGCCACTGTTGGTTGGCGCCGTTCCAGACGCCCGGCCGACCCGATCACCCCTCGCCAGGTCGGCGCTGCCGGTCACCGACCGACCGTCGGACCACCGTCCTGGGCGAACCGGGCCGGGTCACCGGCGCCGACCCGGACGATCTCCGGCTCACCGTCGGAGAAGTCGACCACCGTGGTCGGTTCGATGCCGCAGTCACCCGCGTCGACCACCGCGTCGACGGCGTGGTCGAGACGCTCCTTGATCTCCCAGCCCTGGGTCATCGCCTCGTCCTCGCCGGGCAGCAGCAGCGTGCTCGACAGCAACGGCTCACCCAGCGCGTCGAGGAGCGCGCGGGTGACCGGATGGGCGGGGATGCGTACGCCGACGGTCTTCTTGCGTGGGTGCAGCAGCCGGCGCGGCACCTCCTTCGTCGCCGGCAGGATGAACGTGTAGCTGCCCGGGGTGGCCGCCTTTACCGCGCGGAACACCGCGTTGTCGAGCTGCACGAACTGGCCGAGCTGGGCGAAGTCACGGCACACCAGCGTGAAGTGGTGCCCGCTGTCGAGGTGGCGGATCTCCCGGATCCGGTCCATGCCGTCCTTGTTGCCCAGCCGGGCACCCAACGCGAAGCAGGAGTCCGTCGGGTAGGCGATCAGCCCGTCCGCGCGGACGATGTCGATCACCTGTCCGATGCTGCGTGGTTGCGGGTTGTCCGGGTGTACGTCGAAGTACCTCGCCATGGGCGGAAGATTACGCCGCACCCGATCCTGTCACCTTGCCGACAGTGCCCACCCATCCGGGAGTTCGACGCCCATCGTTGTCTGTATGGCCGTGCGCGCTGACCGAGGCGGCTACCGGGCCACGCCCCGGTCCCCCGCGACGCCCACCCAGGTCCGGGTCACCGTGCTCACCTTCGCGCTGCTGTCACTGCTGTTCGCCCTGGCGACGGTGCACCGCCTGCTGGCCGAGACGGGCTCGCTCGGCGCCGTCGCCTTCTTCGCCGTCATGGCCGCGGCGTGCGCCCTGGTGGCGGTCAGCCTGGCCGGCCGCCGGCCGTGGGCGCCCTACCCCGCGTACGCGCTGGCAGGTCTGCTGGCCGCCGCCTCGCTCGGTCTTTTCGGCGCGATCACGATCGTCGGCCTGGGCCTGCTGGCGTGGGTGGTCCTGGCCCTCAACGTCCGAGCCTCCCGGGACTGGTTCGGCGGGCGCGGCCGGCTGCGTTGACCTCCCGCCGGCGGACGCGGGCGGCCATCGCCGTACCGGTCGCCAACATCACGCCGGCCAGCAGCAGTGCCGCCGCCCCGCTGACCCGCGTGGTCAGGATCGCGGCGACGAGGGCGCCGGATCCCATCGCGACGAGCGCGCCGATCCGCCTGGGCCACCCCCTCGAGGTGCCGCCGGCGATCCGGCTGTCGGTGCAGAGGCTCACGAGCGTCGACGTCACGACCACCGTGGAGAGGCCCGGGACACCGATCCTCCTGGCCACCGCGGCCTGAGCGCCGAGCACCAGGGCCAGCAGCCCGGTCGTGCCGAGCATCGCCGGCCCGTGCGGTGCTCCGGCGGCCGTCCAGAGCCCGGCCAGGGCCCACGTCAGCGTGGTGCCGCCGGCCAGCACGGTCAGCCCGGAGCGGGACAACCTCGCCAGCCCGGATGCATCCCGGGTCACCCGGCCGGCCAACACCGCGCCGATCGCGAACGCGAGCAGCGCCACCGCGTTGTTGAGCGCCGGGATTCCGGGAACGCCGGCCAGCCCGAAGCCGAAGAGCAGGATGTTCCCGGTCATGTTGCCGGCGAAGACCTGGCCCAGGGCGAGGAAGCTGACCCCGTCGATCGCCCCCGTGCCCACCGTCAGCACCAGCAACGGCACGTCGTACGTCCTGGCCATGGCCCTTCCGAGGCTCGCCCACCGACGGCCGGCTCGCCGAGCGGCGAGCCGGTGGGATCGGGGTGAGCCGGGGCGGTCGTCCTGGCCGGAGTCTAGTGCGGCAGGTCCGGCAACGCGGGCGAATCGCCGGGCCCCGCGTCCGCCAGGGCCTGCCGGCGCGTCACCACCCCGGGCCGGGGCCGCCGGCAGGGCGATCAGCGGGCCGCCTGGAAGGCCCGCCCGACGGCGGTGGCCTGGCTGCCGGTGCGGAACAGGCCGGAGCGGTCCTGGTCGGAGGCGGGCAGACCGAACCAGGCGTAGCGCTGGACGTAGGGCAGGCCGGCGAGCATGGTGGTGGCGGCGGTGAGGAAGGCGGCCTGCTGGGTCTCGGTGGGAAACCGCGGCTCACCCCCGTCGAAGCGGATCAGGGCGAACTCGGTGAGCCAGATGGGCTTGCCGTAACGCCGGTGGACCGCCTGGATGTACTGCTTGAGCTGGTTGACCGCGTTGGTCGTGGTGAAGTCGCCGCCGTACCAGTGCAGCGTGATGAAGTCGACCCGGTGGCCGCGCTCCCGCGCCCCGGTCATGAAGCGGTCCAGCCAGCCGCCGGCGTCGGCACCACCCCAGGCGACGGCCGGGCTGCCCAGCGTGCTGCCCGTGGCCATCAGCCTCGGCCACAGCTCCAGCGCCCGTCCGACCGTCATGTTCGCCTGTTCCGGCAGGTCCGGCTCGTTGAACGCCAGCAGGTACGGCCCCGCCGCCTTCGCCCGGGCCAGCTCGTCGGCCGTCACGTTCTCCTCGGCGCGGATCATCGGCACGAACGTCGCACCGGGCGGGGTGGCGATGCCCGGGTGCCGGGTTCCCCAGGTGTGGTACCAGCCCGCGTTCGAGTTCGCCAACGCCTGGCTGGCGCCGGCGAAGTTCCACACCCCGACGCCCTTTCGGGCCGACGTCGACGCCGGCACCTGCGGCGCCGGCCGGGCGGCCGGCGGCCGGCTCGCCGAGGCGGTGGCCGACGGGGGTGGCGTACTCGGGGCGGGGGCCCGGCCGAAGCTGGGGCCGGCGGGGCGGGGTCGCGGCCGGCGGGGCGGCGAACGACGGCGGCGGCGGATCGTCCGGCCGGGTCACGACCACCGCGGTGACGCCCAGGACGAGGGCGGCGATGCCGGCGGTGACCGGCGCGAGCCTTCCCTCGGTCGGCCCAGCGCCGCCCGGGCGGCATCCGGCGGTGGGCCCGTCCCCGGGAACCGGAGGGCGAGCGTGGCCGGCAACGGCAGCAGCGGGAGGTTGGCCACCAGCCGGTCGATCGGCAGGAGCGGGCCACCCGGCTGCCCGCAGGACGGGCAGTCGCGGACGTGCCGGGCGAGGCGCTTGCGCCACCGGGGCGTCGGCAGCCCGTCCCAGTGGGCGGTCACCACCCGCAGGTCGGGACAGCCGGGATCGGCCCGCAGCGCACGCAGCACGACCCGGGCGCTCTGGATCTGCTCCTTCATCCGGTGCACCCGCACCGCGACGTGCCCGGTGGACAGGCCGAGCGCGCCGGCGACCTCGGACCGGTCCAGGTCGCCGGTCTCCTCCAGCCACCAGAGCGCGAGTAGTTCCTGGTCGCCCCGGTCCAGCCAGCGGGTCGCCTCGGCGACCTCGCGTCGTTGGTCGGTCAGCCCGAGCCGCAGGATGGTCACCGCCGCGAAGTCGGCACCCGGATCGGGAACGTCGTCGACCGCCTCCAGCCCGGCGAGGCGGTCCAGCGCCGCCCGGCGGTGCTGTTCCCAGTCGCGTACCTGCCGGATGGTGATCGCCACCAGCCAGGACCGGAACGCGGCCGGGTCGCGCAGGTCACGCAGGTGCCGGACCACCCGCACCAGGGTCTCCTGGACCACGTCGTCGACGTCGGCGTGGCCGCGCAGCGCCCGTCCCACGATGTTGTAGACCAGCGGCAGGGACCCCCGCACCACCTCGTCGAGCGCCTGCCGATCGCCGTGTCGGGCCGCGCTGACCCGCCCCGCCTCGGGCAGCCCCTGACCGGTTGACGACATGTCCTTGTCCCTCCTGAGCTCGACTACGCGTACGTCCCCCTGAAGGGGGACGGTCGGCGGCAGGTCGGATTACGTAATTCTCTCGACCCGGGCCGGGCGACCGCCGCCCGGGGCGGCGGCCGGAGCGGGTGACGGCGGACTTGACACCGGAGCATTTACACAGCGATTATTGAGTCAATGAACGTTGAGCCTTCTCCCCTGATCCGGCGGGCGCGGCTCCACGCCGCGCTCGGCGACCCGGCGCGGCTGGCGATCGTGGACGCGCTCATCCTGGGTGACGCCTCCCCGGGGGAGATCGCCCGCCGACTCGACCTGCCGACCAACCTGGTCGCCCATCACGTCAAGGTGCTCACCCACGCCGGGCTGGTGGCGAGGGTCCGCTCCGAGGGCGACCGGCGGCGCAGCTACCTCCAGCTGCGACCCGAAGCCCTCGCCACCCTCGTCCCGCCACGACTGGCCGGGGTCCACCGGGTGGTCTTCGTCTGCACCCACAACTCGGCCCGCTCGCAGCTGGCCGCCGCACTGTGGAGACATCGCACCCGCGGCGCCGCCGCCTCCGCCGGCACGAAACCGGCGGCCCGCGTCCATCCCCGGGCGATCGCCGTGGCCCACCACCACCAGCTGGATCTCGACCCCGCCCATCCCGTGAGCGACAAGCCCAGCGTCCTGTTCGTCTGCGTCCACAACGCCGGCCGCTCCCAGATGGCCGCCGGCTGGCTGCGCCACCTCGCCGGCGACACCGTCGAGGTCCGCTCCGCCGGCTCCGCGCCCGCCGAGACGGTCAACCCGGCCGCCGTGGAGGCCATGCGGGAGGTCGGCATCGACATCACCGACCAGAGCCCCAAGCTTCTCGAGTACGCCACCGCCGAGTCCTCCGACGTGATCATCACAATGGGCTGCGGCGACGCCTGCCCCGTCTTCCCGGGCAAGCGCTACGAGGACTGGAAGCTCGCCGACCCGGCCGGCAAGGGCGTCGACGCGGTCCGGCCGATCCGCGACGAGATCCGTACCCGGGTCGAGAAGCTGCTGACCGAGCTGCCCGCTGCGGCCTGACCCGGCGGGGGTCGTGGCACCGGGTGCTACGCGGCCAGTTGCACCGGGAGTGCAGAATTCCACTCCCGGTGCCATTGACGGCGCCACCGTCCGGACCGGAATACTGCTTCCAACCCGGAGATCGGAGAGCAGCGATGGCGGTAGACCCGAGCGACGACGTTCTCGCCGACTTCCTCGCCGACGAACCCGACGGCCCGGTGGTGATGCTCAACCTGCTCCGGTTCGCCGACGGCGGTCGCCCGCGGTACCAGCAGTACGCGAAGGCCTTCGGTGAGACCGTCGCCCCCCGCTACGGGGTGGAGGTCGTCTACGCCGGCGACGGCAGCGCGGCTCTCGTCGCCGAAGCGGGCCAGCAGTGGGACGCCGTCCTGCTGGTGCGGTATCCGACCCGCCACGCGTTCGGCCGGATGCTCGCCGACCCGGAATACCAGCAGATCGCCCACCTCCGGCGGAACGCGTTGAGCGAGGCCGTGCTCCAGCCGACCCGCCCGTGGGGCCGCCACCGGCCCGGGGCCGGCCGTTCGTGACCGGCACCCGGGACGGGTGATCGACGGGTCCGCGGGACGGGAGCGCGAGACAGGGACTTGCCCGAGTGCCGCCATCCTGGTTAGGTATGCCTAACCAAACTTTGGGGAGGGCTCGATGTCGTCGTCGGTTGCCGCCACCGAGGCGTCCGGCAGCCTCGACAGCAGCACGGTCGTCACCGACCAGGTCGACGTCGAGGCACTTGCCGAGGTCTACCGTCGCGTGCACGCGAACGACCTGCACCTGGTCGACCATCAGGTTCCGACGGCGCGGGAGCGTCTTCGGTGGACCGCCGAGGCAGCCGGCTTCGAGGCGGCGCTCGGGTACGTCGACGGCCGTCTGGTCGGAACGGTGATGGGTTGTCCGCTGCCGCCGGAGACCCTGTGGTGGCGTGACCTGACCGCGACGGACGACCCCGACCTCGCAGTCGAGTGGGCGGGGCGCACCTTCGCCGTGTGCGAGGCGTTCGTGCTGCCCGAGTTCCGTCGGCACCGCCTCGGCCTCCGGATGACGACCGACCTGCTGGCCCGCCGCCGCGAGGAGCGGGTCGCGCTCGCGGTCGCCGAGACGAACACCCGGGTGTGGCACGCGCTGCAACGGGTCGGATTCGACCACGTCGGCGACCTCGTCCCGTTTCCGGGCTGGCGCCCGCACCGGATGCTGGTACGGGCGCTGCCGCTGAACACCCGGTGAGCGGCGGGAAGACCAACGACGGCCGGCACCGCGGGCAGCCGCCGCCCAGCGACGACCGGCACCCGTCGTCGCCGATCGACAAGCTCTTCGTCACCCGAACGCAGCCATGGTGGAGGCACACGTGAAACGAAACTGGGAAGCTCTCGTCCTCAAGGCGTTCGGAGGCAGGAACTTCCAGCTGACCGTGCTCGACAGCGAGCCGATCGGCGACCACTACCGGCGACTTCTCGTCGACGGGGGCGATCTCCTGCGGGTCTGCGGCCTCCACCCCACCATGTGGATCCGATTGTGGTTCGACAACGACGGCCGGCCGCACCAGCGGGCGTACACCCTGGTCGATCCGGACCCGGACAGCGGTCGCTTCCACCTCGTGTTCGCGCTGCACGACGGCTGTGCCGCGCGGTGGGCCACGACGGCACGGCCCGGCGACACCATCGAGGCCACCGTGCAGGGCAGTTCCTTCACCCTGCCCGAGCCGGCACCGGCCCGCCTCTACCTGGTCGGAGACGCGGCGTCGCTGCCGGCGGTCAACAGCCTGCTCGACGCCGCCGGGCCGGTGTCGGCGACGATCTGGCTGGAGTACGCCCACGACGGCGAGCGGAGCCTGCCGCTGCGCACCCGCCCGCACGACGACCTGGTGTGGCTGCCGCGCCGCGACGAGGGCCAGCATCTGGTGGACACCGTCACCGCCGCGCTCGGCACCGCGCACGACGACGCGCTGTACTGGGTGGCCTGCGAGGCGGCCAGCACCCGGAGCATCGCCAAGCACCTGCGACGGGGGCTCGGCGTCGGCAAGGAGCAGGTGGCGGCGCTCGCCTACTGGCGCGCCGGGTGACGGTCCACCGCCCAGCCGGCTCGTGATGCTGTATCTGACCGCCCTCAACCCGACCGACGCCGTGCTCGACGGCCTGCTGCCGGCGGCCGACTCGCTCGGCGTGCCGGTCACCGTGCTGACCGACCGGCCCGCCGACTGGCCGCGGGCGGCACCGGTGCGGTCCTGCCCGGTGCGGGACGCGGACGCCGTCGCCGGGGCGGTCCGGGAGGGTCCCGCCGCGGCGGGTCTGCTCTCCAACAGCGACCACCTGCAGGAGGCGACCGCCCTCGCGGCCCGTCGCCTCGGCCTGCCCGGAAAGGATCCGAGGGCGGCGCGGCGCTGCAAGGACAAGGCCGCCACCCGGCGGGCCGTCGCGGACGCCGGCCTCGACCTCGTCCGCGCCCGGACGCTGGAACCGGGTCGGACGCCGGTGTTCGACGCCTTTCCCGCCGTCGTCAAGCCGCGTGACGGTGTCGCCAGCGAGGACGCCTACCTGGTGACCGACAGCGGCGACCTGGCCCGTCGGGTCGCCGAGATCCGTCGGCGACGCCCGGACGTGTCCCTCGTGGTGGAGGAGTACCTGCCCGGCGAGGTCCGGACCCACGACACCCTGGGCGACGCGCAGACGCTGAGCGTGCTCGGCGGTTGGCGCACCACACTCGGCCCACCGCCCACCTTCACCGAGCGGTGCCTGGAGTGGGCACCGGCCCCGCCGGCCGTCTCCGCGGGACTGCACGCCCAACTGGCCGCGCTCGGCGTACGGTTCGGCGCCTGCCACACCGAGTTCGTCGTGCAGGACGGGCGGCCCCGGCTCATCGAGGTCAACGACCGGCTGATCGGCGACCGGATGGATCTGGTCCTGGCCGAACTGCTCGGCGTGCCCCTGTTCGAGTACGTCATCCGGCTGCACCTCGGCGAGTCCGTGGCCGCCCTCGGTCTGCCCGACCCGGCCACGGTCGCCCGGTCGGCCCGGGTCGAGTACGTCTGCGCCGACCGCGGCGGCACCCTCGTCGCCGCTCCCGGCGCCGTCGACGCGCTCCGCGACGGCGTACGGCTCGGCTGCCGCCCGATGCGTCCGGTGGGGACCACCGCCGAGTGGACCGGCACCAACCGGGACTACCTGGCCGTCCTGCACGGCATCGGACCGGAACCGGTCGGCGTACGCGGCGCGCTGGCCGGTTTCCGGGCGGACCTCGACTGGATGATCGCCGAGTGACCGATCCCGTCGAGCGGGAGGTGTTCCGCCGCGTGCTGGACGCCCTGCTACGAGAGGACCATCTCGGCCTGAGCAGTGCCGGCGGTCCCGACGGCCCCGGCTGGTGGCAGGCACCCCACCGCGACGGCCGGCTACGCCTTCCGGTCCGTCCCGACGGCTTCCAGCACGCCGTGCGCCTCGCCCGCCCGGAGTTGCACGTCCATCCGCCCGGCCACCGGCCACGCCGGGTCGGCACGGTGGCGGAACTGCTGGATCTGCTCGGGCCCCGGGACGACGCCGACGCCGAGGAGGGCTGGCGCGCCTTCACCGTCGAATGCCACGGTGATCTGCTGGCCCGCCGGCTGGCCGCCGCGACCCGCTCCCGCACGTACGCCGGGGTCGCCACCGCGCGGGCCGCCGCGCCGACCGGTCCGGCCGCCGCGCTGCTCGACGACGTCCTCGCCGCCCATGGCGGCCACCCCGTCTACCCCACCGACCGGTGCCGCCACGGCCTCGACGGCGGTGACCTGCGCCGGTACGCACCCGAGCACGCCCCCACGTTCGCCCTGCGGTGGCTGCCCGTGCCGGCCCGGACGCTGCGACTGAACGGCTCGCTGCCCGACTGGTGGCCGGCTTCCCGACGCGACGGCGAGGTGCTGCTGCCGGTGCACCCGCTCACCGCCGAACGGGCCGCCCTTCCGGTCCTCGACCACCCGGCCGTCACCGTACGGCCCACGCTGTCGATGCGGACGGTCGCTCTCGACACCGACCCCGCGACGCATCTGAAGCTGCCGCTGCCGACCGCCAGCCTGGGCGCCCGCAACCGCCGCACGCTGGCACCCGACTCGTTGTCGGACGCGGCGGCGATGGCCCGGCTGCTGGACCGCATCGCCGCCGGCGAGCCGCGCTTCGCCGGCCGGATCATGCAGGCCGACGAGAGCACGTTCGGCCACTGTGACGACGAACTGCGGTCGTTCCTGCTGCGCCGCCTGCCGGCCGGACTGGACCAGGCGACGATGGTGCCGGTGGCGGCCCTCGCCGCGACGGATCCCACCGCCGGCACGGTGGCCCAACGGGTCGGCGGCAGCGACCCGTCCCACCTGCTCGGGTCCTATCTGGATCTTCTGCTCGACTGGCACGTGTTCCTCTGGTTACGGTACGGGGTGGCGTTGGAAGCACATCCGCAGAACATCCATCTGGTCGTGCCCGTCGACGGCCCGGTCCAGCTGCTCTACAAGGACAACGACGGGGCGCGCCTCGATCCGCGCCACGCGGGCCGGGTGCGGTTGCGCGACGAACGGATGTGGGTTCGGCACCCTCGGGAGTTGGCCGACATGTTCGTCACGATCACCGTCCACCTGGCCGCGGCGGCTCCCCTGCTCGGCCTCGCGGAGCAGGGGGTCGACGTGCCCTCCCCCGTCGAGGCGCTCCCGCCACGGCTGCGGGCCGCCCGCGACAGGTGGGGCGACCGGCCCGCCGCCCGGCACCTCGTCGACCAGGTCCTCACCGCCGACCGGCTGCCGGTCAAGGCGATGCTCACCGCCGGTACGCTGCTGCCCAAGCATCGGCTCGGCTGCACCGACGTCAACAAGTACTACCGTCACACCGGCCCCAACTACCTGCGGGGCGACTCGTGAGGGGTCGGATGGCCGAGGCCGCCACCCGAGCGGCCGACCAGCCGGTGGAGTGCGCGGCCGACCTGGCCGCCGCGCACCGGCTGCTCTCCTGCTATCTCCGGGAGGTCGCCGCTCCCGACGGGGACACCGGAACCTCCGGCGGAGTCGTCCGGATCCGGCTGCCTCGCCTCGGGCTGACGCTGTCCTGCCGGCTGGCGCGGGTCTCGCCCATTCTGGCGCACCGCTACGACGGCGTCGTCCGGTGCCGGCCGACCTCGGCGCACGCCCCGGGCACCCGCGCGCGGCGGGCGCCGGCGCGGGCACCGGACCACCCGACGCTCCGGTCGACGCCGGGCAGCTCGCCCGGCTGCTCGCCGCCGAGCTGACGGCCCGCACCGGTCTGGCCAACGACGAGTTCGTCGAGCAGGTGCTCGGCAGCCGCGACGCCCTCGCCACACTGCTGCACCACCGTCCGCCGGCCGACCCCACGCCGACCGGCGACCGGGTGCTGGACGGCTACGTCGACTCCGAACAGTCCCTGGTGCACGGTCATCCGCACCATCCCAGCCCGAAGTGGCGCAGCGGCGACCCGGCGAGTTGGCGCCGCTACGCCCCGGAGCTGCGGAGCACCTTCCAGCTGAGTTGGCTCGCCATACCCAGCGAGCTGCTGGCGGGCGACGGGCCGTTCGACGAGCTGATCGCGCCGCTGGAACCGCCGACCGCACCACCCGGGCACCACCCGTTGCCGGTGCACCCGTGGCAGTTGTCCCTCGTGCCGCCGACGGACGACCGGCTGCGCCGGCTCGGTCCGGCCGGCGTGCCGGTGCGCCCCACCGCGAGCGTCCGGACCCTCTACGCGCCGACCGCCGACCTGTTCCTCAAGACCAGCCTGCACGTACGCATCACCAACTGCCTGCGCAAGAACGCCCGCTACGAGTTGACCGGTGCGGTGGCGCTGACCCGGTTCCTGGCCACCGTGCCGCTCCCGGCACACATCGGCCTGCTCGCCGAGCCCGGATACCGCACCGTCGACCTGTCCGGGCCGGACGAGGCGTACGGCACGATCCTGCGTACCGGTGTGCGCGAGCACCTGCGACCCGGCGAGACGGTGGTGCTGGCCGCCGCGCTGGCCGCCGCGCCGCTGGCCGTGCCGGACCCGTTCGACTGGTGGCGGGCCTACGTCGACCTGCTGGTCCCGACGGTCCTGCGATTGTGGCTGCTGCACGGTGTCGTGCACGAGGCGCACCTGCAGAACGTGCTGGTGGTGCTGGATCCGGACGGCCGCCCGGTGCGGCTGCTGCTGCGTGACCTGGAGGGTCTCAAGCTCGACACCGGCCGGCTGTCCGGCTGGCCCGACCGGGTGCCCCGCCAGGTCGCCTACACCTCCGCCCAGGCCGCCCGGCGGGTCACCTACTGCCTGTTCGTCAACCATCTGGCCGGTCTGGCCGGTGCGCTGGCCGACGCTCACCCGGGCAGCGAGGCACGGCTGTGGCGCCGCGTACGCCGAGCCGTCGAAGCGACGTACGCGCAGTTGGGCGAGCCGGCCGAGCTGGCGCCGCTGCTCGACGGGGCACCGCTCGCGGCAAAGGCCAACCTGCTGGTCCGCTGGCGCCGGGCACCCGACCAGCAGGCGCCGTACGTCGCGGTGCCGAACCCGCTGGGCGGTGGCGGGTGACCCGGCCGACGTACGTCTACGACCTCGCCGCCCTGGCCGCCCACGCCGCCGCCGTCCGGGCGGCCCTGCCCGGCCGGGTCGAGCTGCTCTACGCCGTCAAGGCCAATCCGGACCCGGGCATCCTGCGGACCCTCGCCGCCACGGTGGACGGTTTCGAGGCCGCCAGCCGCGGCGAGCTGAACCACCTCGCCACCGTGCTGCCCGGCCGGCGGCCGGCGGCCTTCGCCGGCCCGGGCAAGACCGACGCGGATCTCGACGCGGCGCTGGCCGCCGAGGTGGGCCGGGTACACGTCGAGTCCGCCGCGGAGGTGGGCCGCCTCGCGGCGCTGGCCCGCGCCGCCGGGCGCACCGTCGACGCGCTGTTGCGGGTCAACCTGCCCGTCGCCACGCCGGGCGCGAGCCTGGTGATGGGCGGCCGGGCGAGCCCGTTCGGGATGGACCCGCAGGAGGCGCTCCGGCTCGCCGACGACCCGCCGGCCGGGATCCGGATCCGGGGCGTGCACGCCCACCTGGCCAGCGGGCTCGACGCGGTGGTCGCCGCCTCGGTGGCGCGCGTGTGACGCGGTGGGCGGTGCGGCACCTGCGCGCCGAGGAGGTGAACGTCGGCGGCGGCATGGCCGTCGACTACGCCCACCCGGATCGCCGCTTCGACTGGCCCACCTACGGCCGCCTGCTCGGCGACGTGCTCGCCGAGCATCCGACGGTCCGCCTGCGGATCGAACCCGGCCGGGCGGTGACGGTCTACTGCGGCTCGTACCTCACCGAGGTCGTCGACGTGAAGCGGTCCCACGGCCAGTGGTTCGTCATCGTCGCCGGCGGCACCCACCACCTGCGTACCCCGGCAGCCAAGGGCCATTCCCAGCCGTTCGTGGTGGTGCCCCGGCATGCCGGCGGGCCGCGCACCGACGGCGGCCCGGTCACCGTCGTCGGTCAACTCTGCACGCCCAAGGACGTCCTCGCGCGCACCACCGACGGCCCCGCGATCGCGGTCGGCGACGTGCTGGTGTTCGCGATGGCCGGTGCGTACGCGTGGAACATCAGCCACCGCGACTTCCTCCTGCACGAGCCGCCCGACTTCAGGACCGGAGATCCGCTGGCCCTCGCCGATCGCTGGGGCCGCTGATCTTCCTGACGAGAGGCCAGCGGCGCCGGAACCGCTGTCCGGCCCCACTTGCTTCGGTGACCGCCGTCCCGGACGCTGGGCACGGTGGATCGGCTGGCGGACGGCGGCGCAGGTCGCGGCGTCCGCACTACGGGACACCGCGACCCGCGTCCGTCGCCGCTCAGAAGTCGTCGTCGAACGAGACGCTGCCGCTGACGCCGACCTGGTACGCCGACACCCGCCGCTCGAAGAAGTTGGACAGCTCCTGCACGTCCTGCAACTCCATGAAGGCGAACGGGTTCTTCGAGCCGTACAGCGGTTCGATGTCCAGCTGCGCCAGCCGCCGGTCGGCCACGTGCTGGAGATATTCGCGCATGTCCGTCAGGGACAGACCCGAGACGCCCTGTTCGAGCAGGTCCTCGGCGAACTGCACCTCGCACTCGACGGCCTCGGCCAGCATGTCGCGCACCTGGCCGGCCATCTCGTCGTCGAACAGGTCGGGCTCCTCCCGGCGCACCGTGTCCACCACGTCGAAGGCGAAGGCCATGTGCATCGACTCGTCGCGGAAGACCCAGTTGGTGCCGGAGGCCAGACCGTGCAGCAGCCCCCGGGACCGCAGGAAGTAGACGTAGGCGAAGGCGCCGTAGAAGAACAGCCCCTCGATGCAGGCGGCGAAGCAGATCAGGTTCAGCAGAAACGCCCGCCGGTCCTCGCGGGTCCGCAACTCGCGCAGCTCGAAGATCGAGTCGATCCAGCGGAAGCAGAACTCGGCCTTGCGGCGGATCGACGGGATGTTCTCCACCGCGTCGAACGCCGCGAACCGTTCCTGCTCGTCGGGTACGTAGGTGTCCAGCAGGTTGAGGTAGAACTGGACGTGCACCGCCTCCTCGAACAGCTGCCGGGACAGGTAGAGCCGGCCCTCGGGGCTGTTGACATGCTGGTAGAGGTTCAGCACCAGGTTGTTGGCGACGATGGTGTCACCGGTGGCGAAGAACGCCACCAGCCGGCTGACCAGGTGTCGTTCCGCCGGCGACAACCGGGCCAGGTCGGCCAGGTCGGAGTGCAGGTCGACCTCCTCGACGGTCCAGGTGTTCTTGATCGCGTCGCGGAAGCGGTCGAAGAAGTGGGGATAGCGCATCGGCCGCAGGGTCAGGTCCATGCCCGGGTCGAGCAGCATCTGCTGCGCACGCGGGTCGGTGCTGCTGGTGCGGGTTTCCGGGACGGTGGTCATTGGCAGGCCTCGCAGCTTTCGGGGTTCTCCAGGGAGCAGGCCAGCGCCGCGTCGTCGCCGACCGCGACGATCGGCTTGACCGTCGGGGTGAGGGCGACGGTGGCCTGCTGGATGCGGGTCGCGGGACGCGAGCGCAGGTAGTAGGTGGTCTTCAGCCCGGACTTCCAGGCGTACAGGTACATCGAGGAGAGCTTGCCGATGGTCGGTGCGCTCATGAACAGGTTCAGCGACTGCGACTGGTCGATGAACGGCGCGCGGGCGGCGGCCAGGTCGACCAGGGCCCGCTGCGGCAGTTCCCACGCGGTACGGAACAGCTCCCGCACCTCCGTCGGCAGGTCGGTGATGCCCTGCACCGACCCCTCGGCCCGCTTGATCTGCTCGCGGACCGGCGCCGTCCACAGCCCGCGCGACTTCAGCTCACGCACCAGGTAGGTGTTGATCTGGAGGAACTCCCCGGACATCGTCTCCCGCTTGAACAGGTTGGACACCTGCGGCTCGATGCACTCGTAGCAGCCGGCGATGGAGGCGATCGTGGCGGTCGGGGCAATCGCCACCAGCAGCGAGTTCCGCAGGCCGTGGGCGGCGATCGTCTCGCGCAGCGCGGCCCACCGCTGCACCTGTGTGACCTCGGCACCCCAGAGGTCCGGATGCAGCCTGCCCTGCGCGGCCCGCGTCTGCGGGTACGCCGGATGCGGGCCGGACCGCTCGGCGAGCCCGGCCGAGGTCTCCAGCGCGGTCAGGAAGATCTCCTCCTGCACCCGGGTGGACAGCTCCCGGGCCGGCGCCGAGTCGAACGGAAGGCGCAGGGTGAACAGCGCGTCCTGCAGGCCCATCAGCCCGAGCCCGACCGGGCGCCAGCGCGGGTTCGACGCCGCCGCCTGTTCGGCCGGGTAGTAGTTGATGTCGATCACCCGGTCGAGGAACACCACCGCGGTGCGGACGGTGGCGCGCAGCCGGTCCCAGTCGACACCGGCCGCACTCACGTGCGCAGCCAGGTTGATCGACCCCAGGTTGCACACCGCGGTCTCGGTGTCGCTGTTGACCTCCAGGATCTCGGTGCACAGGTTGGACAGGTGGATCGTGTTGCCGGGCGCGCCGGTCTGGTTGGAGAGCCGGTTGGAGGCGTCCTTGAAGGTCATCCACCCGTTGCCGGTCTGCGCGAGGGTACGCATCATCCGCCCGTACAGCTCCCGGGCCTTGATCGTCCGGACGGCCTTCTTCTCCGCCGCCCGGTACGCCTCGTCGAAGGCGTCGCCGAACAGGTCGGGCAGCTCGGGCGCGTCGGAGGGGTCGATCAGCGACCAGTCGCCGTCCGCCTCGACGCGCCGCATGAACTCGTCCGGGATCCAGTTGGCCAGGTTGAGGTTGTGCGTACGCCGGGACTCCTCGCCGGTGTTGTCGCGCAGCTCCAGGAACTCCTCGATGTCCGGATGCCACGGCTCCAGGTAGACGCAGGCCGCGCCCTTGCGCCGGCCGCCCTGGTTGACCGCCGCCACGCCCGCGTCGAGCGTCCTGAGGAACGGCACGATGCCGTTCGACCTGCCGTTGGTTCCCCTGATCAGCGCACCGCGGCCCCGGACCCGCGCCCAGGAGATGCCGATACCGCCGGAGAACTTCGACAGCTTCGCCACCTGGTGGTAACGCTCGTAGATCGAGTCGAGTTCGTCGCGCGGCGAGTCGACCAGGAAACACGACGACATCTGGGTGTGCCGGGTTCCCGAGTTGAACAGCGTCGGCGAACTCGGCAAATACGCCAGGCTGGACATCAGCCGGTAGAACCCGATCGCCTCGGCCGGCGTCTGCGACAGCCCGCAGGCGACCCGCAACAGCCAGTACTGCGGGGTCTCCACCACCAGCCGGGTCTGCGGATGCCGCAGCAGGTACCGGTCCGCGACGGTGCGCAGGCCGAAGTACTCGAACCGGAGGTCGCCGTCCGGGTCGACCGCGTCGTCCAGCTTGCGCGCGTTACGGGCCACGAACTTCGCGGTGGCGTCTCCGATCAGTCCCAGACCGTGCGCGTAGCGGATCGACTGGCTGAAGCTCGCCACCTGCTGCCCGCGTACCTCCTTGTCCACGTACGCGGCCAGCAGCCGGGCGGCCAGCTTCGAGTACTGCGGTTCCTCGCCGATCAGTTCGGCGGCCGTCTGGATGGAGAGCTTGTCCAGCTCGGCGGTGGTGGCGCCGTCGTACAGGCCGCTGATGGTCTTGGTGGCCACCCGCAGCGGGTCCACCTCGTCGAGGTCGGTCACCCACCGCTCCACCGCCCGGACGATCTTGTTGACGTCCACCGGCTCGGCATCGCCGTTTCGCTTACGGACCTGCATCACGTGCCGGCGCTGCTCCGACACACCTGGGCCGGACGCGGACATCTCTTGTACGACCGTCACGTCTCTCTCCTCACACCATCTGGTGAAGGCCCTCGGACGCACAGGAGGACGCCACCGGATCCACGCCCGACGGCGCGTGCCCGGTTGGTGGCGTCGACCGTCCCGCGCGGCCTGCGGCCGCCGCCCGCGCTCGCGGGCGGCGTGCTGGCAGGTCTTCGGACTCGTGGGCGTGCTCGCGCATTCCTACTGGCCGTCGCTTCCCAGACCTGGCGGGTCCAGTGCTGTGTGACGGCGGTCGTTCCCACTCACCGCTGCGGGGCAGTTCCGGTTTCGCACCGGATTCCCTCTTGCCTCGGCCGCCCTGGATGGACGTCCGAACCAGCTACGAGTGACACCATATATGGGCCACCCGATACTGCAAGACACCAGATGGTGTGTCGGCGTGTCTCTGAGATCACATCGGGCTGCCCGGCCGGCGGGTGACCACAGTGGTCTCCTCGGCGGCGGGCGTCGCGACGGTGATCCAGAAGGTGGTCCTCAGGCAGAGGCCACCGTCGGCGGTGCGGGCACCGTCGAGCGCTCGCGCGGCGCCGGCCGTCGCGGCGTCGAGCCGGTCGGCCGGGACGCGCCCCAGCAGCGCCCGACCGGCGTGCGACCACATCCATTCCGTCCAGTGGTCGACGTCGCGGAACCGGCTCTCGATCCGATGCTTCCCGATCTCGGTCACGGTGAGCCCCGCCGCGGCCATCGTCGCGCCGATCCTCGTCTCGTCGGCGAAGGGGTCATCCGAGGGAGCCGGTCGCGGTTGGTCGGCCGGCAGGTGCGCCGCCAGTGCGGCCATGGCGGCGTCGAACGCCGGGTCCTGGGCCGCGAAGGTGCTGACCGCCAGGCGCCCGGAGGGCCGCAGCAGCCGGGCGTAGGACCGCAGCGCCCGCTGCGGCTCGGACAGCAGAAAGACCACCAGGCCCGCCAGGACGACGTCGAAGCTGCGGGGCGGGAAGCCGGGCTGCTGGGCGTCGTCCACCAGGACGTCGACCTGGGTCAGGCCCGCCCGCGCGGCGTCCTCGGCGGTGAGCGTGACCATGGCGGGGGCGAGGTCGGTGCCCGTGACCTGCCCGGTCGGTCCGGTGGCCTCGGCCGCCGGGAAGAGGACGGCACCCCGGCCGCAGCCGACGTCGAGGACCCGGTCGCCGGGCCGGATGCCGGCCCGCCGGACGAGTTCGGCACCGAGCGGGCCGAAGAAGGAGACCCCGGTGCGGTCGTAGGTCGGAGCCGCCCGCTCGAACACCTCGGCGGTCGAGCCCGGCTGGGTCGCGCTCGTCATCGATGATCCCCTCCTCGTCGTGGTCCGGCCGGAGCGGGTCGCGGTTCGGGTAACAGGTCGGCCGTCCGGCCGCAACCCCCCGGTGGATATGAAAACCCTAACCGAAAGGCCGACCTACCGCTCCCCGAAACGTGGACGGGCCGCCGGGGGCGGGCCGCCCACGTCGCGGACGACGAGCCGGAGGATCCGGCGAGGGGGTCGGTCAGCAGCTGTTCAGCATGGTGCCCAGCGCCGACTTCTCGGCGCTGTTGACGGACATCCCGTAGTACCACTTCACCTGGATCCAGGCCCGCGCGTAGGTGCAGTGGAACGCGGTGCGCGGGGGCTTCCACGCCGCCGGATCCCGGTCACCCTTGGACGAGTTGACGCTGCCGGTGACCGCCCACAGCTCGGGGCCGCCGAGGTCGTTGGCGTAGGTCCGGCGCCGCGAGGTGGACCAGGCCCACGCCCCGGACCGCCACGCCTCGGCGAGCGGCACCACGTGGTCGACTGAGATGTCGGCGGGATTGGTGCGGGTCACGCCGTCGTACGGGCTGTACCAGGACCCGGACGTCGGGTAGCAACTGGAGTTGACGACGACGTTGCTGCCGTCGCGCTTGAGGACCTGCTCGCGGGTGTTGCAGGCCCCGGTGATCGTGATCCAGTGCGGAAAAAGGTCGCGGCTGTAGCTGGACTGGTGGGACTCGGCCGCGACGCTGAGCGAGTTCAGCCGGCTCACCGCCGTGCTGTACGAGGGGATGTTGGGCGGGGTGGCGTGGGCCGGCGGCGGGGCCAGCACCACGGACAGGACGACGGCGGCCACCGTGGCGAGGGCGGCCTTGGGTACGCGAGCCACTTGGCGACTCCTGACTGTCCGCTGCCACGGCGGGTGGGGGATCCCGACTGGGGGCATGGCAGCGACGGCACGATTGTCGCAGCTACGGCGATCGATAGATTCCGTCCCGACGGAAGGCGCCGTGAACGCCGTGTAAAGACCACTACCCCGGGCGTCCGGGGCCCGGCCTGGCGCGCCCGCTCTCGTGCGCCCAGATGGCGATCTCGACCCGGTTACGGGCACCGAGTTTGGCCATCAGGCTGGCGATGTGGGTCTTGACGGTGCTGAGGCTGATGTACAACTCCTCGGCGATCTCGGTGTTGGTGCGTCCGCGCGCGACGGCGACGAGCACGTCCTCCTCCCGGTCCGTCAGCGCGTCGATCGGCTGTCTCGGTGGCGTGGCCGGTCCGGCGTCGGCGAAGGCCCTGAGCAGCCGCGTGGTGATGCTCGGCGCGATGAGCGCGTCCCCCTCGGCGGCGGCCCGCACGGCCTGGGTGAGCAGGGCGGTGCCGGCGTCCTTGAGCAGGAATCCGCGCGCTCCCGCGCGGAGCGCGGCGTAGACGTACTCGTCGAGGTCGAACGTGGTGATGACGACGACGGCGAGCGGGTCCGCGACGGCGGGGCCGGCCAGGTGGCGGGTGGCCTCGATGCCGTCCACGGCGGGCATCCGGATGTCGAACAGGCACACGTCCGGGCGCAGGCGCTTAGCGAGTTCGACGGCGCGCCGGCCGTCGGCGGCCTCACCCACGACCTCGATGTCGGGCTGGGCGTCGAGGATCATCGTCAGGCCGGTACGAACGATCTCCTGGTCGTCGGCGACGACCACGCGGATGGGCATACCGCGATTATGCGGCCGTCGGCGTGCGGGGCAGCGCCACGGCCACCGTCCAGCCCCGGCCGGCGTCGGGACCGGCCTCGCAGGTGCCGCCGAGCAGGCCGGCACGTTCCGTCATGCCGACGATGCCGAATCCGCCGGCCCCGGCGGGGCGGGTCGAGCCGGTGTCGCCGTCGTCGCTGACCCGCAGGCGCACCGACCCGGCGTCGGCGGCGACGCGGACCTCGATCCGGGTCGCGTGCCGGGCGTGCCGCCGGGCATTGGTCACCGACTCCTGGGCGAGCCGGTAGACCGCCGTGCCGACGGTCGCGGGGATGTCGTCGAGGTCGCCGAGCAGTTCCACGTCGACCACGGGGCCGGGCGGCGACCAGCCGGCCAGCCGGGCGATGTCCGGGATGCTCGGGTTGGGTGCCAGGTCCGCCGGTTCGGCCCGGCGCAGGACACGCACCATCGCCCGCATCTCGGCGAGTGCCCGCGCCGCCTCGGCCTCGATCACCCGCAGCGCGTCGACCGCGGCGTCCGGCCGTGCCTGCGCCACGGCGATCCCGGCCTGGGCCCGGATCGCCATCGCCGAGACGTGATGCGCCACGGTGTCGTGCAGGTCGCGGGCGAGCCGCTCGCGTTCCAGCAGCTTGGCCTGGTCGAGCCCGCGAGCCAGCAGCCGCGCCCGGTATCGGAAGGCGGTGGCCAGGGCGAACGCCGCGAACATCACCACGAGCCCGACGAGCGCGTCCGCCAGGCCGAGGTGACCGAAGGCCGCCGACAGACCGATCTTGGCGAGGATGAGCGCCGCACCGGCCGCCGCCTGCTGGCCGGACCCCCAGCGGAACAGCGCGTACGGCAGGATCAACACGTACACCATGGTGACCAGTTCCGGCTCGTGGCCGACGAACAGCGGCGCGACGCCGGTGACGGTGAAGACGATCGCGACCATCAGCAGCGGCCTGGTCCGGCGCCACAACAAGGTGGACACCAGCGCCAGGGTGATGACGGTCGAGTAGACCGGCGCCACGAGGTCGGGCCGCAGCAGCCCCTCGAGTATGGCGAGCGGCACGACGACGCCCACGAGCACCCAGTCCCGCCAGGACCGTACCGGCGGCGAGGGGGCCCGGGGCTCGGCCCACACGGAGTGGAGAAGCTCGCGCACGTACCCGATCGTACGCAGCCCGCAGATCCACCGGACCAGCCCAAAGTACGGCCGGCGCCACCGACCATCGGCCGAGGAGATTCGGGCCCGCGCGGCGATGAGTCCCACCCCGCCCGGCGCGAGGATCGGTGTCTGACAACCGCACAGGGAGAAGGGACGTCCCGGCCGTGAAGCCTTCCACCAGGTCGAACTGGCTCATCCCCACCGGCCTGCTCGTGCTCAGCGCCGTGCCGGTGCTCGCCGGCGGCCTCCGGCTGGCCGAGCTGGCCGGTGGCGCTCAGGCGCTGCCGGACGGCGATCGGATCGCGTCGGCACCCGCACCCGTGGTGCTGCACATCGTCAGCGTCACGGTGTTCAGCGTCCTCGGCGCCTTCCAGTTCGCGCCCGGCTTGCGCCGACGCCGTCGGGGCTGGCACCGGGCCGCGGGACGGCTGCTGGTCCCCTGCGGGCTGCTCACCGCGCTGAGCGGCCTGTGGCTGACGCTGTTCATGCCCCGCGCCGCACTCGACGGCGATGCGCTGGCGGCCGTCCGGGTGGTGGTCAGTGTGGTGATGGCCACGTCGATCGTGCTCGGCTTCGTCGCGGTCCGGCGCCGCGACTTCGCCCGGCACCGCGCCTGGATGATCCGCGGCTACGCGATCGGCATGGGTGCGGGTACGCAGTTCTTCACCCAGGTGGCCTGGATGGCCGCGGTCGGCCCGCTGACCATGTCGAGCAAGACCGGCACCATGGCCGCCGCCTGGCTGATCAACGTGGCGGTCGCGGAGTGGATCATCCGTCGCCGTCCGGCCCGCGCCGGACGCCCGATGCCGGTGGCGGTCGCCCCGGTCGGGTGATCCCCGTGCCGGCGGCGAGCGACGTGGCCGGCCCGGCGCGATCCGGGCCGGCCCCGCCGGCGGTGGTGGTGGTTCAGCTCGGGTAAGCCTCCAACTCCCAGAGCGAGTGGCCCCACGCCGTGCCCCGGGTGGTGCCGTAGATCCGCAGGTAGCGGCCGTTGGCGCCGAGCGCGGTGTGCTCGTCCACCCCACCGTCGGCCCCGGTCACCGTCTTCACGTCGACCCAGCTGGTGCCGTTGGTCGAGGTCTGGATGACGTACGAGCTGCTGTACGCCGCCTCCCAGGTCAGTTTGACCCGGCCGATCGCCGTCGGGCCGCCCAGGTCCACCCGGATCCACTGCGGGTCGGAGAACTCGCTCGACCAGCGGGTGGTGAGGCTGCCGTCCACCGCCTCGGCGCCGGACATGCCGGCCCCCTCGTCACTGGAGGTCAGGGTCGGCTTGTTCAACAGCAGGTTGGTGCCGGGCGGGCCGGTGGGATCGCCGGCGTCGCCGTACACCTCGAACTCGAACAGCGAGTAGCCCCAGGCCGTTCCCCGGGCGGTGCCGGTGAGCCGGACGTAGCGCCCGGAGCCGACCAGACCGGTCAGGTCGTCCACGCCACCGTCACCTCCGGTCACCGTGCGGATCGTGGTGAAGTCGACCCCGTCCGGCGAGGTCTGGATCTGGTACCCGCTGCCGTACGCCGCCTCCCAGGTCAGCTTGACCCGACTGATGTCGTACGTGGCGCCCAGGTCCACGTCGATCCACTGCGGGTCGCCGAACTCGCTGCTCCAGCGGGTGCCCGGTGCGCCGTCGAAGGCGTTGGCGGCGACGAAGGCCCCCTCGACGCTGGACGACCGGGCCGGTTTGCCCTGCGCCAGGTTGGCACCCGGGTCCGGGTCGGGGTCGGGGTCCGGGTCGCCGCCGGGGCCGGTGAGGAGGGTGAACTCGTCGAGGTCGTACATCGCGCCGCCACCGGAGAACACCAGGAACAGGGTGCGGGTGCCGGTCGGGGCGGTGACCCCGCCGGTGACCGTGGCGAACGTGGCGTACCCGCCGGTGGGTACGACCGTGGCCGAGCCGACCAGCGGCCCGGTCGGCGAGTCGACCCGCAGTTCCAGCGTGCCGCCGGCACCGGCCGGGGCACCGACCCGCGCGCTGAACGACTGGACGCCGGTCAGGTTGTACGGGTGGAACGAGATCCAGTCGTTGTTGTCGATGTATCCGATGGCCGCTCCGCCGTGCGCGCTGTCCGGCGTGGTGACCTGGATGCCGGACGAGTCGCCGAAGTGCTCGGCCTGGCGGGTCCGGGGCTGCAGCACCGCCTGGGTGTGCGTGGTCAGCGGTGGCTGGCCGCCGCCGCCGAGGTCGGTGTACTCGGCGTCGATGATGCCGAAGATGTTCGCCGCGGTGTCGTGCTCGCCGTCGGCCGAGGTCTGGATGACCCCCGTGCAGCCCTGCACGCTGCCGAGTTGGTGGCCGTGCGAGTCGTGACCGAGGACGTAGTTCACCGTCACCCGGGCACAGTCGATCGCGCCGTCCTGGGCGTCGCTGACGGTGACGCTGAACGGCACCGCGTCCCCGAAGTTGAAGGTCTGCCCGTTCAGCGGGGTGTTCACGGTGACCACCGGGGCGCCGTTGCCGACCGTGACGACGGTGCTCGCGGTGGCGGTCTTGCCGGTGCTGTCGCGGACGGTCAGCGTCGGGCTGCGGACCCCGTCGGTGGTGTAGGTGTGGCTGGGGTTCGCGGCCGTGGAGTCGGTGGTGCCGTTGTTGTCGAAGTCCCAGGCGTAGGTGATCGGATCACCGTCCGGGTCCAGCGTGCCGGCCGACGAGAACTGCACGGTCAGCGGTGCGACGCCGCTCGTCGGGTTGGCCGAGACCTGTGGCCGGGGTGCCCGGCCCTCACGGGCGTACTCGATCCGGTACAGCGCGGAGTTGGCGTCGCCGTTGAACCACCCGGTGCCGTAGTCGAGCACGTAGAGCGCGCCGTCCGGGCCGAACTCCATGTCCATGACCTGGGTGCCGGACCACGGGAACGGGTTGATCTTGAGTGGCTCACCGGCCGGGTCGAGCTTGACGTTCTTGATCCAGCGGCGGCCGAACTCGCCGGCGAAGTAGGTGCCGTCGAAGTACTCCGGGAACGCCACGTCCGAGGTGCTGTCCGGGTCGTACCGGTACACCGGTCCGCCCATCGGGGACAGCCCGCCGCCGGTGAACTCGGGCGGTGAGCCGGAGCCACCGTACGGCAGCCAGGCCGGGACGGCCGGCGGCAGCTGGGTGATGCCGGTGTTGTTGGGCGAGTCGTTCACCGGCCCGTTGGCGCAGTCGAACTTCGGCCCCGACGGGCCGGACGGGAACGTGTAGTCGTTGTAGGCGTCGTTGCGTGCGGTGCAGTACGGCCAGCCGTAGAAGCCCGGCCGGTCGATCCGGGCGAACTCCACGTTGCCCGCCGGTCCCCGGTTCGGGTCGGCCGTGCCCGCGTCCGGACCGTAGTCACCGAGGTAGACGACGCCGGTGGCCTTGTCCACGCTCATCCGGAACGGGTTGCGGAAGCCCATCGCATAGATCTCCGGGCGGGTCCGGGCCGTCCCCGGTGCGAACATGTTGCCGGCCGGGATGGTGTAGCCACCCGCCGCGCTCGGCCTGATCCGCAGCACCTTGCCGCGCAGGTCGTTGCTGTTGGCCGAGGTGCGCTGGGCGTCGAAGGCCGGGTTGCGACCGGGCCGCTCGTCGATCGGGGTGAACCCGGCCGAGTCGAACGGGTTGCTGTCGTCGCCGGTGGAGAGGTACAGGTTGCCGGCCGCGTCGAAGTCCATGTCACCGCCGACGTGGCAGCACATCCCCCGGCTGGTCGGCACGTCCAGGACCAGTGTCTCACTGGCCAGGTTGAGGGTGTGGTCCGCGTCGACGGTGAACCGGGACAGCCGGTTGACGCCGTCCCAGGGGGCGAAGTCGGCCGGGGTTCCGGTGGCCGGTGCGCCACCACCCGGGGTGTCCAGCGGCGGGGCGTAGAACACGTACACCCAGCGGTTGGTGGCGAAGTTCGGGTCGACCTTGATCCCCTGTAGGCCCTCCTCGTCCCCGGTGTACACCGGCAGACTCGCGGCGATCTTGGTGTTGCCGGCCGCGTCGGTGTACCGGATCACGCCGCTGCGCGAGGTGTGCAGCACACCTCGGTTCGGCAGCACGGTGAGGCTCATCGGCTCACCGGTCTCGGCCGCCCCCCTGGCCAGCTCCACCTGCTGGAAGTTGCTGTCCACGGTGGCACCGCACTCGGCCCCGGTCGCGCCGGCCGCGCCCATGATGCCGCCGAGCAGGTGCTGCCGGAAGTTCGGCTCGGCGTACGACTCGTCGGTGTGGCCGAGGCCGGTGTACCAGGCCCGGCCGCCGGAGTAGTTGTGGCACCAGGAGATCGGGTGGTCGTACCCCATGCTCCCGCCGCTGTAGGTGCTCTCGTCCAGGGTCGCCAGCACGTGCACGCTGCCCCGGGGATTGGTGCGGTAGTTGTACCACTCGTCCAGCCTGGTCCACCGCTGCGGCAGCGTCGCCGTGGACGGGTGCACCTGGTCGGCGACCTTGATGGTGGCGGTCTGGTTGGCCGGATGCGAGGCGAAGTACGCCCCGACGAGGCCGCCGTACCAGGGCCACTCGTACTCGGTGTCGGCGGCGGCGTGCACACCGACGTAACCGCCGCCGCCGGCGATGTAGCGCTCGAACGCGGCCTGCTGGGCGGCGTTGAGGACGTCGCCGGTGGTGGACAGCCAGATCACCGCGGCGAACCGGTCCAGGTTGGCGTCGGTGAACTGTGCCGAGTCCTCGGTGGTCTCGACGGTGAACCCGTTGGCGGCGCCGAGCTGCCCGATGGCGGTGATGCCCGGGCCGATGGAGCCGTGCCGGAATCCGGCGGTCTTGCTGAACACGAGCACGCTGAACGGTGCGGCGCTGGCTGCGGGTGGCAGGGCGGCGATGCCGCCCGCCACGAGGATCGCACTCAGCAGGGCGCCGAGGCACGATCTCAGGGATCTGCGCACGGTGGGGTCCTTCCACTCGGGTGGTGGGGCGTGCGCCGATCACGCCTGGTGGTGTGCGGGAGGTGGTGGTGGTGCCGTCGCGGTCGCGGCTCGCCCGACGCGCCGTCGCCGTCGCGAGCATGAGGCATGTAAGTACATCGTTACGGTTGGATCACCGGCCCGTCAAGCCTTCCGACGCAATCCGAGAGAGCGTTATCTCCGCACGTCAGAGCGACCCTGTAAGGTAAGATCGAATTACCGTTTCCGGTGCCCGCGATCGGCCTGGGCGCCCGGACCACGATGGGCATGCCGCCGCTGACCACCAGCGCCTTCGTCACGCTCTTCGCGGCCACCTCGTTCGCGGCGGTGGGAACCGGCACCGGCACGCTCGGGTTCGACTTCGCCGCCGACGCGTGGATACCCATCCTCGGCGTCACCGTCGTCTCCACCGTGGTGGCGATCGGCGCCTTCTTCGCGGGTATGAGCGTCATCGGTCCCACCCGGGCCTCGATCATGAGCATGGTGGAGCCGGTCGTCAGCATCCTCGCCGCCTGGCTGCTGCTCGGCGAGACGATGACGCCCAGGCAGGCGCTGGGCGGGGCGGTGGTGCTGGCGGGAGCCGTCTGGGGTGTCACCGGCACCGGCCGGGCCACCTCGACCGAGGCACCGGGCGACGGACGCCCGGGATCAACCGGGGCCGGCGGCACGCAGCGAGCAGCAGGCACCGCCCGCGAGGTCGGTCCGGCCCGGCAAGCCCTGCCGGGAGTCGATGCGGATCCCGTCCAGGACCACGCCGGCCGCCTGCTCGATCACGACGGGCGAACGCGGACGTAGTGGATCGCCGGACCCGGACGTGGTCACCGGCAGCGGCACCAGGGTGCAGTCCCGCACCACCACGTCCCGGTACTCCAGCACCCGGATCGAGTGGTCGATCTCGCTGCGGCCCCAGCCCGCAACCCGCACCGCGTACAACGGACCGTTCCAGGACACGCAGGCACCCGACACCCGGATCCGCTCGCCGACCAACTTGGCGCCGTCGGAGTGGAAGCGGTCCGTGTTGTCGCCGGGCAGCAGCCGGAAGCCGATCTCGACATCCGACAGGCAGACCCGCTCCACCTCGACGTCGTGCACCGAGCTGAGGTAGAACCCCTCGAAGGCGTCGGACACCCGCAGATCGGAGATGCCGAGGTGGTGCGGGTGGTACGACGGCCCGGCGATCGAGTCGACGCCCTCGCCGACCGCGCCCCAGTGCACGGCGATCCCGGTGCAGCCACCCACGATCGAGACGTCGGAGATGGCGATGTCCCGGACCGCACCGACCACCGCGATGCAGTTGGCGGCGCGGGCGTCACGGCGCTCGACCTGGACCCGCCGGACCTGGATACCCTCGATCCACTCGGCTTCCGCCGGGTAGAGGTACCGCCCGATGGTGATGGCGGTGCCCAGGTCGCCGCCGTGTTCGCCGGGTGAGGCGGGCGGCGGGAGGAAGCCGACGTCCTCGATCGTCACCCGTGAGCCCAGCACCTGGACGACGGGCTGACCGTCCGTCGCCGACGAGGTCAGCCAGGTCGTGACGGGCCCGTCGCCGTGCTCCGCGCCGGCGAGCGTCCAGCCGGGTCCCAGGACGATCCCCCGGTCGAGCGGAAAGGTGCCGGCCGGCAGGCGCATCGTCCCGCCCGGCCGGGACGCCAGGAGCCGGTCGACCGCCTCCTGGTTGGCCGCCGCGTCGTCGGTGAGCACCAGCTCGGAGGATCGGGAATCAGTCAACGGTCAGCACTCCAACTCGACGACCTGGCAGACAAGCTCGGAGACCCGCCGCCGCATCACGGTGGCCTCGGGGTCGGTCAGCCCGACCAGCACCGGTCCGGTGGTGGTGCGCCCGATCACCACGTCGAGCGTGTCCTGGGCCGGTGCCGTCGCGCTGACCGGGCACTCGGTGCCGTCGACCAGGCTCGCCGCGCGTACGACGAGGTGGTCCGGCTGCGGCGGCCGGGTGAACGGCGACGCCTCGAACAGCGCGTATCCCGCCCCGCGCTGGGCCACCCGGATCGCCTTCAGCACGTTCTGGCCCTGCTGGCGACGCAACCAGGCCTGGCTGGGTTGGCGTACCGCGGCCGGCGGCGCCGACGCGGTCGCGATCCGCAGTCGGCACCGGACCTCGGCGGCGCCGGCGTTGACCACGAGGAACCTGGACCGGGCCTGACCCTGGCCGCGGCCCCGCGCGCCCACCAGTCCCCGGCGCTGACCAGGCCGGCGAGCTGTGCGGCCGGGCCGGCGAGGCGCACCGGAACCTTCGCCTCGTCGCCGTCCTCGATCGCGGCGATCTCGACCCGGTTGATGCGTACGCCGACAGCCGCCAGCGAGCTGAGCGACGATGCCGCCCACTCCGGGAGCGCGGCGTCGGCCAGTTCGACGATCAGCAGGCCGTCCGGGCCCACCTCGTCGGCGCGCAGGTCGAATTCCACCCAGGCGTGGGCCTCCATCATCCGCAGCCGCCCCCGCTGGCGACTGATCACGGCGGCGGCCCGTTCCGTGCCCTGTGCCCTCAGCACCACCAGGCGCGGCAGCTCACGCATGCCGCGCGCCGGTGTGGCGACGCGGGACCAGGCCGCCTGCGAGGCACCGTCGACATGAAGATCGACGCGAACGCGGACCGGCCGACCGCCGGTGCGCAGCTTCAGCACGACCGCACCGGACGCGCCCTGCACCCGCCCCACGATCGCCACGCCCCGCGCCATCTGGTCGGCGACCAGCACTTCGGGTTCGCCGCCCGAGGCGAACACCGCGGGCAGTTCGCGCGACGGCACCGGATCGTCGAACTCGGTGCCGAACCAGGTGCCGATGGCCACTATCGGACCTCCCCGGGCAACTGGAGGTCCGTCCGGGTCAGCACCGGCTCACGGCGGGTCCACATGCGCTCGACGGCCTCGAAGAGCGGATCCGCGTCGCTCTCGATGTGCCGGAACGCCGTCCGCACCGCTCTGAGCAGGTAGTCGGCCGGCCAGACCTCCCAGTGCGGCACCTGCGGGGTGAACAGGTCCGTGGCGCTGCGGTAGAACCACAGCCACAGCCGGGCGCGCTCGACCTGCTCGGCCGAGATGATCTCTTCGCCGTTCAGCATGGCGCTGATCGCGCCGTCGAGGGCCTTCCAGTACGCCTCCGGGTCGTTCACCACGGTCGACAGGCCGCACTCGCTCCACTCGGACCAGCCCGCCTGGAGCACCGGGATCCCGTACGCGGGAAGCTCGTTGCTCACGCTGCCACGGACGGTCACGCCGAAGTCGACGAGGCTCCACAGGCCGTTCTTGCTGAGGTCCTTGCTGGGCTGGAACACCATGTGCCGGTGCCGGGCGTAGCGTCGGGCGACCGAGTCGAAGAAGTCGGTGCTGTCGTAGCGGAACTGGCTCGGATGGTCCTGGAACAACCACTGCACCTCGGTCGAGGTGCTGGCGAACTGCGCCGTCTCCTCGAACCAGTCGGCCAGGGTGGGAAAGGACTGATGATTCGTCCCGGGCGCGTCGGAGACGGCATGGTTGAAGACCGCCACCACCGGCCGCGACGGGTCGAAGCCCAGGCGCGCCGCGTAGTGGGTACGCAACCGGGCCCGTTCCTCGCTGTTGTTGATGTCGACGGAGGCACTGGCACCCCCCCGCCACCAGCTGGGCCGGCCCAGGTTGACCTTCGACCGCCAGGCGACAAGTTCCGCGTTGCGCCGCACCTCGTCGCGCCGCGGCAACACCCGCTGTTCGAAGAACGCGCCGATCTGGTGGGTCAGCTCGCCGCGGAAGGTGTGCTCACCGGTGTCGTTCTCGGGGAACAGCGCGTACGCCTTGAGGCAGCCCGTCTGCTGGGTGTGCACGACGGGTATGCCGGCCCGCCGGGCGGAGTCCACCGCCAGGCCCCAGTGATCGTAGTCGACGTGGCTGGTCACCAGCGCCACCACGGACCCACTGCCCAGCAGTGCGTCGTAGAACGACGAGATGGACCGGCCCAGCGCCTGTCGCCGCGCGTAACGCGGGTCGGCGGCGGGGTCCTCGGGCGCCCGGGGCCGCTTCGTCACCCGGCAGTAGGTGGCGCTGACGAACTCCTCCAGGGTCTCCGCACTGATGGACCGGCCGGGGGCGAGCGTCCGCCCGAACAGCTCCACCGGCACGGCACCCGGCGTGGCGGACCGGGCCGGACCCTCGATCAGGCGATAGAGGTCGATGACCTCGCTGGCGCCGTATGCCTCCGCGACCCGCTCGACCAACTTCACGTCGAACTCGGTCCACAGCGCCTCGTGCCACATCTCCTCGACGCCGGTGACGACCACGAGCTGCGCGGGCACCAGCCGGCGGATCGCGTTGGCGACCGCCAGGTTGCGCATGGCCACCCGGATGTCCTGGTGGAACACCTCGACGATGAGGTAGCGCTGGGACGGCGTGGACCCCAGGTTCTTGCGCCAGTAAACAGAAGCGGAGTCGAGGAATGCCTCGAACTCCTTCTTGTCAGCCCCGAGCCACACCCGAAGAACCGTCCCTCTCCCGTTGGAAGAGCAGTGTCGGGACGCTCACCCTGACGGGAGTCCGCACCGCGCGGCCACCCTGGCGGTGGCCAGCCGGTGAGGACCGTGCCGCCGGCCCCGACCACTGCATGCACATCTGAACGAACATGTCCGAATTCTGGTACCGCCCGCAACACTGGCCGGCGTGTCCAATACACGCCGCCCACACCGCACGAGGATCGCAACGTATCGGCACTGGGCGTAGTCTACGTTGACAGAACATGGACAGCAGGTTGCGACCCGGCACCGGCGGCGGTCGACCGAGGCCGCCGGCGCGGAGGGCGGGCGGCACGCCGGGCAGCGACCCGACACCCGGGTGGGGCCGCGCCGGCGCGGCCCCACCCGGCGCCCGGGGTCAGTTGCGCAGGCTCCACTGCTGGTTGGTGCCGCCGTGGCAGGCCCACAGGTGGATCTTGGTGCCGTTCGTGGTGCCGTAGCCGCTGGCGTCGAGGCACAGCCCGGACTGCACGCCGGTGATGGTGCCGTCGGGGTTGACGTTCCACTGCTGGTTGGTCTGGCCGTTGCAGTCCCAGATGATTGCCAGGGTGCCGTTGGCGGTGCCCTGGCCGGAGGCGTCCAGGCACTTGTTGCCGTACACCATCAGCTGCCGGCCGGTGGTGTGGGTCCACCGTTGGTTGGTGCCACCGTGGCAGTCCCAGAGCTGGGCCTGCGTGCCGTTGGTCGTGCTCGACCCACCGATCTCCAGACAGCGACCCGACTGCCCACCGACGATCTGCACGTTCTGCTGGCCGTTACCGTTCTGCGGTCCCGCCGCGGCCATTACGGCCTGGGCTCCCGAGGGCCAGTTGCCGTTGGTCACCGTGACGTTGCCGGAGACGACGTTGCCGCGGTCGCCGTTGGTCACGTTGGTGCTGCCGTTGGTCGACCAGTTGTTCGTGACGGTGAAGTTGCCCATGTTCTCGGCGAACCAGTAGTTGGCGGTGGCCCAGGTGCCGGTGGACGAGAAAACGTTGTTGCGGGCGGTGTAATAGCGGGAGCCCTCGTCGAAGTAGACGCCGAAGTAGCCGTTGGTCCGCAGGCAGTAGTTGTCGCTGATCAGCCCGCCCGGATTCGCCGAGAGCGTGTAGATGCAGCCGCCGTCGTTCATCTGCTGCATCACGTCGTGCACGTAGTTGCCGATCAACCGGTTGTTGGACGCGGTCGTGGCGGTGGTGTAGCGCGGCTGGTAGTTGTACAGGCCGCGGTCGGCGTAGTGGTTGCTGCCACCGGCGTCGTTGGCGCCCCAGCCGTACCCGATCGACATGCCGGTGTACGGCATGTTGTAGACCTCGTTGTACGAGATCGTGGCGTTGGTGACGTAGGTGGTCAGGACCGAGACGATGCCCCGATGCTCCAGGCCGAGGTCGTGCAGGCGGTTGTTGCTGATGGTGATGTCCCGGTTGACCATCCGCTGGTCACTCGGGTGGTGCGCGTCGGCGCGTACGCCACCGACGATGATGCCGCCGGCGGAGTTGCGGGCGACCTCGGACCGGGTGATCGTGATGTTGCTGGCGCCCAGGCCGACCCCGCTGGCGTGGGCGCTCGGGTCGTTGCCGATCCCCACCGCCGTCTGTCCCAGGTTGACGAACCGGGAGTCGGTGAAGGTGACGTTGCTGGCGGCGGAGACCTGCACGGCGGCGGGTGACTGGAGCCAGTTCGGGCGGGTGGCCTCGAACTGCGGGCAGCCGTTGTGGCAGGAGCTGAAGCTGGGCCAGTTCCAGTTGCCGTGGATGTAGGAACCGGTCTGCTGGTCCGCGTAACCCTGGTTGCTGCTCGGCCCGAGCCAGCTGGTGCCGGTGAAGGTGATCCCGCTGAAGGTCATGTGGTGCGCGGGCGCGTCATAGGTGCCGCCGACGTTGACCAGTGACTGGAGCGTCGGCAGTTCCACCTTGACGTTGTTCATGTTCTGGCCGGCAAGTGGGATGTAGGACAGCGCGCCGCTGCCCGGGTCGAGATACCACTCCCCCGGCGCGTCCAGGAACTCGTACGCGTTGCTCAGGTAGAGCGGACCGGCCCGGTGCGGGCTGGTGAAGGTGTCGTACCCGAAGTTGTTGTTGCTCCAGCCGGGCTGCTGCATCGTGATCAGGTTTCCACTGATGCTCTGCACCGAGACGTACCGGTCCGTGAACGAGTTGACGCTCTCCATCTGGATCCGGTTCTCGTTCGCCAGGTTGTTGAGGTAGCCCAACGCGCTGTTGGTGAACCTCATTCCGGTGCTGTCCGCGGTGAAGTCGGCCCGATTGACCTGGGTACGCGCCCGGGTGGCGATGGCACCGTCGACGTAGAGCTGCCGGGTGTCGGTCCCGGCGCCGACGTTGGCCCGCCAGATGTTGCGCCCGGCGTCGGCGAGCGTCCAGCCGGTGACCGGCCGGGCACCGCTGATCACCGGCTGGGCCGACGGTGCCGCCTGCCACACCACCCGGTAGCCGTTGGTGCCGGAGTCGGCCGAGGTCAGCCGGAGCGGGGTGGTGAGCCGGTACACCCCGTCGGCCAGTTGGACGACGATGTCGCCGGACATCGAGCCGGTACGCGACCGCACCGCGGTCTGCGCGCCGCTCAGTGCGCACGGTTGGGCGGCGGTGCACGCGGTGCCGCTGCCGGAGGGGGACGCGTAGAGGGTGGTGGTGTCGGCGAGGGCGGGTGCGGCCGAGGTGGCCACGGTGGTCGCGGTGGCCACGGCGGTCAACGCCGCCGCCGCGACCGCGGCCAGCAGCCGCCTTCGCGCTGCTGCGGGAGATGACGGTACGGACACGGGACGTCTCCTTACCTTCGGTGTGGTGGGTGTGGCAGCAGTTCATCATACGAATGATGTCTGGGCAAGGATCGATCGAACGGCCCCGAGTCGGCCGGCTCCGCGCCGCGGTCCACACCGGACCTGGTGGCCGGTGTCATCGAAGGAGCCCGCGCAGATATGTCAGGCCGTCCAGGGCGAGCCGGTCCTGCGAGGGAGCCAGCGGGCGCCAGATCGACGCGGCGGCGGCGATCGTCTCGTTCTCGACGGTGAACGACTCGATACACACCGCACCCCGGTAGCCCGTCGTGGCCAGGGCGGCGAGGAACCGGGGCCAGTCGAGGTGGTCCGCGCCGGGCGCACCCCGGTCGGTGCCACTGACCTGGACGTGCTTGATGTACGGGCCGGCGAGGACGAGGGCGGCGTACGGGTCGGCCTCCTCGATGTTCATGTGGTAGGTGTCGATCATGATGCCGACGTTCGGGGGCAGGCCGTCGATCAGCTCGACGACCTGCTCCATGGTGTTGACGACGCTCGTCTCGTATCGATTGAGCGCCTCCACACCGAGGGTCACCCCCCGCTCGCCGGCATGGTGGGCGACCGGCGTGAGCGACCGGCGGAACTCCGCGTAACAGGCGGAGCGCGCCGCCCCCGACATCCGCCAGGTCCGGCCGACGGAGGCGTAGACCGGACCCCCCACGCACGGCGCGCCGACGGCCGCCGCGCTGTCCACACACCCCTTCAGGTACGCCACCGTCGCCTCGACGACGGCCGGCGCGGCGGCCACCAGGTCACGCCCGGGCGGCGTGACCGCGCAGACGCCGGCCGCGGCCAGGCCGTGCGCCGCCAGCAGGTCGCGGGTGCGGTCCGGATCCCAGTCGCCGGGGTTCTCGATCGGCAGTTCGACCGCGTCGAAGCCCATCGCGGCGATCCGCGGCACCAGTTCCGCGAGAGCCCGATCGTCGACCGGTGAGGTCCAGACCCACGGGTTGACACCGATGTCGTACACCGACCCCTACTTCCAGCGTTGCGGGTAACCGGGCAGGTCGGTGCAACCGCACATCGCGTAGTGCAGTGGCGGCATGGTCGGGTCGAGATAGCTGTCCAGGTTCTCCTGGTCGATCGTCGGCTGCGGCAGCTTCCACGGGTCGGACACCTGCTGGCCGTCGAGGATCCGCAGCGCCGCGATGATCGGCGTACGCCACTGGTAGGTCGGGTAGGTGGGCGCGATCGCGGTGAGGTTCTTCTCCTTCCAGAGCTTCAGAAAGTCGAGCTGGTCCTCACCGTTGATCGGCGGCACCGGCTGGCCCGCGTCCTGGAACGCCTCGACCGCCGCGACGGCGACCGCACCGGCGTCCATCCACACGCCGTCGATCGTGCCGTACCGCTGGATGTAGTCGTCGACGATCTTCTTGGTCTTGGCCGGGTCGCCGTCGGTGAACTCGACCCCGACGACATCCACCTTCGCCTTGTCGAACGCCACCTTCGCCGCGGACCACCGGGTCTCCAGCACGTCGACGCCGGGCAGGATCCGCAGGGCGAGCACCTTGCCGCCGGGCTTCATCCGCTGGCTGACGAACTCGGCACCGACGTGACCGAAGCCGTAGCCGCCGATCGGGTTGATGAACGTCACCGGGCACGCCGTGTTGACGCCCCGGTCGAAGACGATGACCGGCAGGCCCGTCGCGCAGGCCGCTTCGACGGCCGGGGTGAGCGTGGCGGTGGTGTTGGGCGAGACGATGAGCGCGTCGCAGCCCCTGCCGAGCAGGTCGTTGATGTCCGCGATCTGCTTCTGGTCCCGGCCTTCGGCGTCGACGTGCACGAACTCCTTGATCTTGCTCTGCTGCGCCTCGACCTCGGCCTGCATGGTCTTGAATCCGACCTGCCGCCACGGGTTGTTCAACGCCGCGTTGGAGAAGCAGATCTTGTACGGCCCGGCCTTCCGGAACGTCGCGGTGTCCACCATCGCCGGTTCGAGCACCTGCTCCCACGGCCGGTCGGCGGGCCCCGTCGGGGTGGCGTCGAGCAGCGCCAGTTCGTTGTCGTAGTCGGCCTGGACGAAGAACTTCGACTGCTCGCCGGTGCCCGAGCCGGCCCCGGCGGAGGCGGTGCCGTCGGGGCCCGCGACCGGATCGTCGGTGGCGCAGCCAGCGAGCGACAACAGAGTCAGGGCGGCCAGCGCCGCCATGGAACGTCGCACTATCTTTCCCCTTGTCTTGACGATTGACGTGTTGCCGAGACCGCCACGGCGAGCAGGATGATCGCGCCCTGGACGGTCGATCTGAGGGCGCCGGAGACGCCGTAGAAGTTCATCAGCGCGAACAGGAGTTCCAGGGTCAGCGCACCGAGCATCGCGCCGACCACCGAACCCCGACCGCCGCCGAGGACGACGCCGCCGAGCACCACCGCCGTGATCGCGCCGAACTCCAGGCCGGCGCCGGCCTGGAACGAGACGCCGCTGTACCCCCCGAGCAGGATCGCCGCCACGGCCGCCGCGAGCCCGCTGAGGATGAAGGCGATGGTCCGGGTACGCCAGACGCGCACCCCGCTCAGCTCGGCGGTACGCGGGTTGTCCCCGACCGCGATCAGGGTCCGCCCGAAGTCGGCGCGCATCAGGACCACGGCCAGCGTCGCGAGGACCAGCAGGACGAGCAGCGCGTACGGTACCCGGCCGAGCACCGGCACGTCCTCGAACGCCCGCCGGCCGAACCGGCGGAAATCCTCGGAGAGGCCGCCCTTGGGTGCGCCGTCGGACCACAGGTAGACCGCACCGACGAGGATCAGGAACATGCCGAGGGTGGTGATGAACGACGGCACCCGCAGCCGCGTCGTGATCAGGCCGTTGACCAGCCCGACCACCGCCCCGAAGGCGAGCAGCAGCAACACCACCGGCCAGGTGCGCGACGGGTCGCTGTCGATGAGCCGGGCGGCGACGACCACCTGCGCGGTGACCAGGGATCCGATCGACAGGTCGAACTCGCCGGAAACGATCACGAAGTACTGACCGGCGGCGAGCAGGATGATCGGGGCCGAACGGCCGAGGAAGGACATCAGCGACGGCGGGGCGAGGAAGTCGGGCTGCCGGAGGGCGACGAGGACCAGCAGCACCGCGAGGATCGCGACGATCGGCAGCAGACCACCGGGACGCAGTCGCGGCAGCCGGGTCGGCAGCGGGCGGCGCGCGCCGATCTGCGTACTCACCCGGCCTCCCTTCGCATGGCCCGGCGGGCGTAGACGGCGACGGCCGCGATGATGATGGCGCCGCGGATCACCTGCTTGAAGAAGGCGTCGACCTCGATCTGGTTGAAGATGGCGTCGATGCTGGCGAGCAGCAGCACGCCGCCGACGGTGCCGATGACGCCGCCACGACCGCCGGCCAGGGCGGTGCCACCGAGGACCACCGCGGCGATCGACTCCAGGTCGTAGAGGCCCTCACTGCCGACCCGCGGGGCGCCCGCACCGAGGCGGCTCGCCAGGTAGATTCCGGCGAGTCCGGCGCACAGCGAACAGAGCACGTGCGCGGCGACCAGGACACGGTCGTTGCGTACGCCGGAGAGCCGGGCGACCTGCGGGTCACCGCCGACGGCGATGAGGTGGTGGCCGAAGCGGGTGCGCGAGAGCAGGAACCAGGCCGCCCCGGTGACGACCACCAGCAACAGGAACGACAGCGGCACGGGCCCGACGCGCTGGTAGCCGAGGGTCTGCACGAGGCTGGGCGCGGTCGTACCGGCCGGGCCGTCGTAGCCGTTGTCCAGGTATCCCTTGAGCAGCAGCCCCACGCCGAGGGTCGCGATGAACGCGTTGATCCGCAGCTTGGTGACGAGCAGTCCGTTGCACAGCCCGACGCCGGCACTGACGGCGAGCACCAGGCCGATCGCCGGCACCAGCGCGGCGTCACTGCCGTTCATCGTCTCGGCCGCGACGAGGGTGCTCAGGCTGACCACATACGCCACCGACAGGTCGAGTGAACCGCCGAGGATGACCAGCGTCTGACCGATGCCGACGAGGCCGAGACCGGCGGCGACGTGCAACAGGCTCACCGTCGTCGGTTGGTTGAGGAGCTGACCGCCGTCGATCATGACGACCAGCCAGCCGATCACCAGCGTGGCGGCCAGGGCGACGAACACACCCGGGATCGCCCGGCCGGCCCGCAGGGTCGGGGCCACGTTCATCCGGCCGCCTCCCGCACGGCACCGACCGCCAGCGCCATCACGTCTTCCTCGGCCGCACCGGCGGGCAGTTCGCCCGCGACCCGGCCGTCGCGCATCACGATGATCCGGTCGCTCATGCCGAGCAGTTCCGGCAGCTCGGACGAGATCAGCAAGACGGTCGCGCCTTCGCGGGCGAGACGGCGCACGAGGTCATGGATGGCCGACTTGGCGCCGACGTCGATGCCGCGGGTGGGCTCGTCGAAGAGCAGGATCCCGGGACGCAGCGCCAACCACCGGGCCAGTACGACCTTCTGCTGGTTGCCGCCGGACAGGAAGCGGATCTCCTGGTCGTCACCGGCGGCGCGCACCTCGACGGCGGTGAGCAGCTCGCGCACCCGCGCCGTCCGGGCGGCGCGACCGGACCGGAGCGCGAAGACGGCCCGACTCGCCAGCAACGCATTGTCCAGCACCGACTGCCGCGCGACGATGCCCTCGCCCTTGCGATCCTCGGTGACGTAGGCGATTCCGGCCCGCACCGCCGCACGGGGGGAACGCAGCCGGATCCGCTCGTCGTCGACCGTGACGGTGCCGGTCGTGAAGGGCGCCACGCCGAAGAGCGCGCGGGCCAGAGCCGATCTTCCGGAACCCTGGAGGCCACCGACCCCGAGCACCTCGCCGGCGCGCAGGTCCAGGTCGACGCCGCGCAGCTTCCGGTTCCCGCCGCCGCGGACGGTGAGCCGGACCGGGCCGAGGTCGTCGGGCACCGCCCGGTCGGGGTAGTAACCGGACAGCTCGCGGCCGACCATCAGCCGCACCACGTCGTCGGCCGTGGTGTCGGCGGTGTGCAGGGTGTCGACCCGCCGGCCGTCCTTGAGCACGGTGATCCGGCTGGACAGGTCGAAGACCTCGGCGAGCCGGTGTGAGACGTACAGCAGGCCGATGCCCTGTTCCTGGAGGCGACGGACCAGGCGGTAGAGCAACTCGACCTCATGGTCGGCCAACGCCGCGGTCGGTTCGTCCATGATGAGCAGCCGCGCGTCGAGGGCGAGCGCCTTGGCGATCTCGACGACCTGTTGCTGGGCGACGCCGAGGCGCCCGACCTGGACGTCGACCGGCAGCGAGGTCTCACCCACCGAGGCGAGCAGCTCCCGGGTGCGGGCGAGCATCGCCCGGCGGTCGACCAGCCCTCGGCGGACCGGTTCGTGTCCGAGGTGGACGTTCTCCGCGACGGTGCGCTCCGGAAGAAGATTGAACTCCTGGTGGATGATGCCGATGCCGGCCCGCTGCGCGTCGCGCGGGCCGCCGAAGGCGCGGGGTTGGCCGGAAAACTCGATGGCGCCCTCGTCCGGGACGTAGCCACCCGAGATGATCTTCATGAGGGTCGACTTCCCCGCGCCGTTCTCGCCGACGACGGCGTGCACCTCGCCCGCGGCGACGTCGAGGTCGACTCCACCCAGGACGCGCACCCCGAGGAAGGACTTCCCGACGCCCCGCAGGGCGAGCAGCGGAGCCGGCCGAGGCTCAGACATCGCAGCTGCCATTACAGATAGTAGCCATGCTCAAGGTCCACTCGTCGCACCGGGAGACCCTGCGACCAGCCGGCCCGCCACCCTTTTGTTTCCAGACCTCGCACTTCGTGTTGTCCTGAACAAACATTCGCTTGACACGACCGAAACATCACACGTATGAAGATAGATGCTTGGAAATGAGTTCGCAATCCTCGACGAGAAGCAACTTCCGGCCCCGTTGCCCGATCGGCAGCAAGGCCGGGTCGAGGGGTGGCCCGGCCTCCCACACCCAAGGAGCGGCCGGCAATGTGAGCGTGAACATCGATCAACTTAAGATCATTTATTTCCTGGCCCCCGTCGACCACGGGACGAGGACACGACCGAGGTGACGCTGTGTGATGTCGCGCGGTGCTGACACGTAGCCGGCCCGCGGTCGCAACCCGTTGCTCCACGCCCGAACTAGGAGACGCCATGCGTCGCAGAACATGGATCATCGCAGTGATCGCGGGCCTGTTACTCTCGCTCGCGCTCGTCCACCCGGCCTCGGCGGCCCCGGCCTTCCGTGCCCTGCTGTTCACCAAGACCACCGGCTACCGGCACGACTCCATCCCGGCCGGGGTCTCGATGTTCCAGCAGCAGGCGGCGGCGAACAACTTCGAGCTGGTGCACAGCGAGGACTCCAGCGTCTTCACCCCGGCCAACCTCGCCACCTTCGACGTCCTCATCATGTTCCAGACCTCGGGCATGGTCTGGACCTCGACGGCCCAGCGGCAGGCGGTGGAGGGATACCTCGCCAGCGGCAAGGGCATCGTCGCCATCCACAACGCCACCGACATGGGCATCGAGGCCGAGTACCCGTGGTGGGACCAGACCGTGAACGCCGGTGCCCACATGCCGGAGCACTCACCCGGTGTGCTGCCCGGCACCGCCATCGTCGCCGACAAGAAGCACCCGTCGACGGCCAGCCTGCCGGACCGCTGGAACCGCAGCGAGGAGTGGTACAACTTCGACAAGAACCCGCGCGGCGAGGTCCACGTCCTGGTCACCGCGGACGAGCGGACGTACAACCCCGGCTCCCGGGCGATGGGCCCGGACCACCCGATCTCCTGGTGCCGCAGCGTCGGCGGAGGTCGCGTCTGGACCACCGCGATGGGGCACGCCGCCGAGTCGTACAGCGAGACCCACTTCCGTGACCACGTCCTGGGCGGTGTCAAGTGGGCGGCCGGCAACGAGCCGGGCGACTGCGGCGGCACCGTCTGGGGCAACTTCGAGAAACGCACCCTCGACAACAACACCGCCGACCCGATGGCACTGGCCGTGCTGCCGGACGGTCGGGTGATGTACGTCCAGCGGGGCGGGCAGGTCAAGATCTTCAAGCCCAGCACGAACAGTACCGTCACCGCCGGAACGCTCAGTGTCTACACCGGTGGTGAGGACGGTCTCACCGGGCTGGCGTTGGACCCGAGCTTCGCCAGCAACGGGCACGTGTACCTGTACCACTCGCCGGCCGGCAGCACGACCGACGTCAACCGGGTGTCCCGCTACACGCTGACCGGCGACACGTTGAACACGTCCAGCGGGGTCACCATCATCGACATCCCGGCGTACCGCGACCGGACCTTCCCCGAACCCGGCCACACCGGCGGGTACATCGACTTCGGTCCGAACGGGAACCTCTACATCGGCACCGGCGACGACACGCCGCCCAACCTCGACCCCAACTGGCAGGGCTACGCCCCGCTGGACTGGCGCTCCGGCAAGGCCAACCTCGACGCGGCCCGGACCGCCGGCAACACCAACGACCTGCGCGGAAAGCTGCTGCGGATCCGGCCCTCGGCCGGCGGCGGCTACACCGTCCCGGCGGGCAACCTCTACCCGCAGGGCACGGCGCAGACCCGAGCGGAAATCTACGCGATGGGCTTCCGCAACCCCTTCCGCTTCTCCATCGACCCGGCCAACGGGTGGGTGTACCTGGCCGACTACGGACCCGACCGGAACCCGCCGACCACCAACCGCGGCCCCGAGGGTCTCGTCGAACTCAACGTGATCAAGACACCCGGCAACTACGGCTGGCCGTTCTGCCACGGCGACAACCAGCCCTACGCCCCGTACAACCCGGACACCGGGGTGGTCGGTGCCAAGTTCAACTGCGCGGCACCGGTCAACAACTCCCCCAACAACACCGGCCTGACCAGCCTGCGGCCGGTCGTCGCGCCCAACCTGTGGTACGGCTACGGCACCTCACCGACCTTCCAGGAGCTCGGCTCCGGCGGCTCGGCGCCGATGGGCGGCCCGGTCTACCGCTACGACCCGGAGAACCCGTCGGCGACGAAGTTCCCGCCGTACTACGACGGCGTCCACTTCTTCTACGAGTGGTCGCGCAACTACGTCAAGGAAGTGCACCTCGACTCCGCCACCGCGGTCACCCGCACCAACCCGTTCCTGCCCACCGCGAGTTTCAACAAGCCGATGGACATGGAGTTCGGCCCGGACGGCTCGCTCTACCTGTTGGAGTGGGGCACCAACTTCGGCGGCGGCAACAGCGACTCCGGCCTCTACCGGATCGACTACGTCCAGGGCGGGCGATCACCGATCGCCAAGGCCACCGGGACACCCACCAGCGGCAACGCGCCACTCAACGTCCAGTTCAGCAGCGCGGGGACGACCGACCCCGACCCCGGCAACACGGTCAGCCACCAGTGGACCTTCGGCGACGGCACCACCTCCACGGCAGCCAACCCGTCGCACGTCTACACCACCAACGGCAACTACACCGCACAGTTGAAGGTCACCGACAACACCGGCAAGAGCGGCTTCGCCAACGTCCAGATCACTGTCGGCAACACCGCGCCGGTGGTCACCATCACCACCCCGTCGCACGGCGGCATGCTCACCTTCGGTGACCGGGTGTCCTACCAGATCAGCGTCTCGGACCCGGGCGGCGCCCCGATCGACTGCGCCAATGTGATCCTCAATCCCGCGCTCGGTCACGACGACCACGCGCACGAGACGACCGACTACGCCGGCTGCTCGGGCACCATCTCCACCGACCTGCTGGGCGGGCATCCCGACGGGGCCAACCTGTTCTACGTGCTCAACGCCCGCTACACCGACGACGGCGGCGCGGGGGGCGCGGCCCCGCTCACCGGCCACGCACAGGTGATCCTCCAGCCCAAGCACAAGCAGGCCGAGTACCACAGCAGCCAGTCCGGCACCCGGATCATCGACCAGGCCGGCGCGGAGAGCGGCAAGCGCATCGGGGACATCTCCAACAACGACTGGGTGGCGTTCACCCCGATGAGCCTGTCGGGCGTCACTAACGTCAGCTACCGGCTGTCGTCGCCGTCCGGTGGCGGCTCGATCGAGCTACGCACCGGCTCACCCACCGGCACCCTGCTGGCCACCACACCGGTACCCAGCACCGGCGGCTGGGACAACTACCAGTCCACGCCGCCGGTGACCGTCGCCGCCAGCACCGGAACCCACACCCTCTACCTGGTGTTCAAGGGCAGTTCGAACAACTGGTTCGACCTCGATTCGCACACCTTCGGCGGCCCCGGCGTCGGCGTTCCCGACACCGCGGGCGTAGCGGGTCGGACCTGGACACTCACCGCGCAGCACAGCGGCAAGCTGATGGACGTCAGCGGTGTCTCCACCGCCGACGGTGCCCAGATCCACCAGTGGGCGGCCACCGGCGGCAACAACCAGAAGTGGCAGGCCGTCGACGCCGGCGGCGGTGCCGTGTACCTCAAGGCCGTGCACAGCGGCAAGTGCGCGGAGGTGATCGGCGGCTCCAGCACGCCGGGAGCCTTCCTCCAGCAGGCCACCTGCAACAACAGCAACCAGCAGAAGTTCACCGCCACGGCGACCGGGACGTCCGGGGTGTACACGGTGCGGAGCGTGCCCAGCGGGCTCTGCGTGGACGTCAACACCGCCGCCACCAGCGACGGCGCCCGGCTGTTGCAGTGGAACTGCCACGGCGGCACCAACCAGCAGTGGCGGTTCAGCCTGGCGTGACCAACCGCGCCTGCCGCGGCAGGCAACGCACGGAAAACCCGATTCGTCGATGTGCGCCGGCGGCGCGGTAAGCCCATCGACAAGTGGCCTCCGGCCGGAGGCCACCGCCAGCCGGGGCGGCGACCGGAAGGCACGCGGCAGTCCCCTCGCTACGGCATCCGGCGCATCGGTGCGCCTGCCCGGCACCAGCGGTCAGGAAGGAACGAATCCAACATGTCCACACCCGACAGTAGGTTTGGCCGGCGGCTCTCGTCGGCCGGCTCCGCGCTGCTCATGGTGGCTGCGGCCGGCGCGATCGCGATCGCCGGCAGCACTCCGCCCGCCGCGGCGGCCATCAGCGCCGCCGACTATCAGCAGGTCACCCTGGCCAAGGGCATCGCCGAGATGGGTGAGCCGATGAGCCTCGCGGTGTTGCCTGACCGCTCCGTGCTGCACACCGCCCGCAACGGCACGCTGCGACGTACCGACGCGGCCGGCAACACCGCCGTGATCGGCACCCTTGCCGTCTACTCGCACGACGAGGACGGCCTCCAGGGCGTCGGGGTCGACCCGAGCTTCGCCAGCAACCGGCACATCTACCTCTACTACGCGCCGCCGCTGAACACCCCCGGCGGGGACGCCCCGGGCACCGGCACCAACTGGTCCGCCTGGCAGGGCGTCAACCGGCTCTCCCGGTTCACCCTCGACTCCGACTGGACGCTCGACCGGGCCAGCGAGGTGACGATCCTGGACGTGGCGGCGGATCGCGGCCAGTGTTGCCACGCCGGTGGGGACATCGACTTCGACGCCGCCGGCAACCTCTACCTGTCCACCGGCGACGACACCAACCCGTTCGAGTCCGCCGGCTACTCGCCGCTGGACGAGCGGACCAACCGCAACCCGGCGTACGACGCGCAGCGCAGCGCCGCCAACACCAACGACCTGCGCGGCAAGATCCTGCGGGTCAAGATCAACGCCAACGGGTCGTACTCGATCCCGGCCGGCAACATGTTCGCCCCCGGCACGGCGAGGACCCGACCCGAGATCTACGCGATGGGCCTGCGCAACCCGTTCCGGATGAGCGTCGACAAGGCCACCGGCGTCGTCTATGTCGGCGACTACGGCCCGGATGCCGGTGTCACCAGCAACCGGGGCCCGAGCGGGCAGGTCGAGTTCAACCGGATCACCGGGCCGGGCTTCTACGGCTGGCCGTACTGCACCGGCACGAACACCAGCAACGAGACCTACGCGGAGTGGGACTTCAACAGCAACTCCGCCGGCGGAAGGTACAACTGCGCGGGCGGCCCGACGAACAACTCGTTCCGCAACACCGGCCTGTCGACCCTTCCGGCGGCAAAGCCGGCCTGGATCAGGTATGCGGGCGACTCCGGCAGCCCGTCCGAGTTCGGCGGCGGCTCCGAGTCGCCGATGGCCGGCCCGGTCTACCGGTACGACCCGAACAACCCCTCCACCACGAAGTTCCCGCAGTCCCTGGACGGGCAGTTCTTCGCCGGGGAGTTCGGCCGGGGCTGGATCAAGCCGATCCAGATCAACGCCGACGGCTCCCGGGGCGCCATCGACAACTTCCCCTGGGTCGGCAAGCAGGTCATGGACATGGCCTTCGGCCCGGACGGCGCGTTGTACGTCCTCGACTACGGCACCGGCTTCTACAACGGCGACGCCAACTCGGCGCTCTACCGCTTCGACTACGTCGGTCCCGCCGGTAACCGCGCGCCGACTGCCGTGGTCAGCGCCGACAAGACCTCCGGTCAGGCCCCGCTCACCGTGAGCTTCTCCTCGGCCGGCTCATCGGACCCGGAGGGTGGGACGCTGAGCTACTCGTGGAACCTCGGCGACGGCACCACCTCGACCGCGGCGAACCCCAGCAAGACGTACGCCGCCAACGGCACGTACCACGTCACGCTCACCGTCCGGGACCCGCAGGGGGCAACCGGCACCGCCAACGTGCAGGTCGGTGTCGGCAACACCGCCCCGACGGTGACCATCACCACCCCGGTCAACGGCACGCTCTTCTCCTATGGCGACACGGTGCCGTACACCATCACGGTGAGCGACCCGGAGGACGCGACGATCGACTGCGCCAGGGTCAAGCTGACCTACGTGCTCGGCCACGACCAGCACGGGCACGCGATCACCTCGAAGAACGGCTGCTCCGGCTCGATCACCATCCCGGTCGACGGTGAGCACGACAACGCGGCGAACATCTTCGGCATCTTCGACGCCGAATACACCGACAACGGCGGGCTGACCACCCACAAGCAGCACACCCTCCAGCCACGGCACCGGCAGGCGGAGCACTACAAGGCCTCCGCCGGCGTCGCGACCTTCGGCAAGGCCACCGCCGAGGGCGGCACCACGGTCGGCAACATCGAGAACGGCGACTGGATCGCGTTCGAACCGTACCGGCTCGACAACGCCAGCTCGTTCACCGCCCGCGTCTCCTCCGCCGGCTCGGGCGGCACCCTCCAGCTGCGGGCGGGCTCGGCCACCGGCACGGTGCTCGGCTCGGCGACCGTGCCGAACACCGGTGGCTGGGAAACCTTCACCAACGTCACCGGCACCATCTCCGGGGCGCCAGCGGGCACCACCACGCTCTACCTGACCTTCGCCGGCGGCACCGGGTTCCTCTACGACGTCGACGCGTTCACCGTCGACATTGGTAGCTCGTCGGTCCGGACCGGGCGGATCGTGGGGCTGGGCGGCAAGTGCCTGGAAGCGGCGGGCGGATCGTCCGCCAACGGCACCCAGATCCAGATCTGGTCCTGCAACGACGGCACCAACCAACAATGGACGGTCACCCCCAACAGCACGATCAACGCACTGAACAAGTGCCTGGACATCAACGCCGGCTCCGCCACCAACGGCACCAAGATCCAACTATGGACCTGCAACGGCGGACCCAACCAGAACTGGTCCACCCAGACCGACGGCTCACTACGCAACCCACAGACCGGCAAGTGCCTGGACGTATCCAACAACAGCTCCACCGACGGCCAGGCAGTCCACCTGTGGAGCTGCCACGGCGGCGCCAACCAGAAATGGACCCTGCCGTAACTTCGTCCCGTTCGATTGGAGAGCGTCATGCGAAGACTCCCCCGATCCACGCTCGGCGCGGCCACCGCCGTCCTCGCCGTCCTCGCCTCGACCATCCCCGCCACCGCGGCCAGTGCCGCCGACGCCCCGTACGACGTGCTGGTCTTCTCCAAGACCGCCGGCTTCCGGCACGACTCCATCGCGGTGGGCACCCAGGCCATCCGTGACCTGGGCGCGGCGAACAGCTTCACCGTCACCGCCACCGAGGACGCCACCGCCTTCACCACCGGCAACCTCGCCCAGTACGAGACGGTGATCTTCCTCAACACCACCGGCGACGTGCTCGACGCCGGCCAGCAGACCGCCTTCGAGTCGTACATCGGCTCCGGCGGTGGCTTCGTCGGTGTGCACTCCGCCGCCGACACCGAGTACGGCTGGTCCTTCTACGGCAACCTGGTCGGAGCGTACTTCCGCTCCCACCCGGCCATCCAGCAGGCCACCGTCCGGGTCGAGAACCGCGCCCACGCGGCCACCGCCCACCTGCCCCAGACCTGGACCCGCACCGACGAGTGGTACGACTACCAGGCCAGCGCCCGACCCGGCGCCCGGGTGCTGGCCAGTCTCGACGAGTCCTCGTACTCGGGCGGCGTGATGGGCGCCGACCACCCGATCGCCTGGTGCAAGACCTACGGCGGCGGACGGTCCTTCTACACCGGCGGCGGGCACACCCAGGCGTCCTACTCCGAACCGGCGTTCCGGGCACACCTGCTCGGCGGCATCCGGTACGCGGCCGGCCGCACCAGGGCCGACTGCCGTCCGGAGACCGGCTACACCACGCTCTACAACGGCTCGACCACCGGCTGGTCCCAGGCCGGGCCGGGCGGCTTCACCAACTCCGACGCCACCCTCACCGCGTTCGGTGGCATGGGCATGCTGTGGTACAGCAACAAGCAGTTCGCGCCCAGCTACTCGCTGAAGCTGGACTGGCAGGTCGTCGGCGACCACAACTCCGGCGTGATCGTCGGTTTCCCGGCGACGAACGACCCCAATGCCGCCCTCGCCACCGGCTACGAGGTGCAGATCGACGCCACCGACGCCGTGGACCGCACCACCGGCTCGATCTACGCCGTCAAGGCCCCCGACACCGCAGCCCGCGACGCCGCGCTCAACCCGCCGGGCGAGTGGAACACCTTCGAACTTCTGGTCGAGGGCGAGCGGCTCCAGGTCTTCCTCAACGGGGTCAGGATCAACGACTTCACCAACACCGACCCCAACCGGCAGCTCGATGGCTACATCGGCATCCAGAACCACGGTACGGGCGACGACGTCCGCTACCGCAACATCCGCATCAAGGAACTGGGGGGCACCCCGCCGCCGAGCGGTGACGTCACGGTGCAGGCGGAGTCGTACACCTCGGGCAGCGGGGTCAGCCGGTTCGCCAAGGCCGCCGCGATCGGCGGACAGGTCGTCGGCAACATCGAGAACGGCGACTGGACCGGCTACCAGGGCGCTGCCCTGACCGGCGTCACCTCGCTGCGGGCCCGGGTCGCCTCGGCCGGCTCCGGCGGCACCCTCCAGGTGCGCACCGGCTCGACCACCGGCCCGGTGCTCGGCCAGGTCGCGGTGCCGGTGACCGGTGGTTGGGAGACGTTCACCAACGTCACCACCAACCTCACCGGGGTCCCCTCCGGGACCCAGAGCCTCTACCTGACCTTCTCCGGTGGTGCCGGCTTCCTCTACGACGTGGACGAGTTCACCCTGGTCAGATCCGGCACGCCACCACCGCCGACCGGGACCGGGCGGATCGTGGGGCTGGGCGGCAAGTGCCTGGAAGCGGCGGGCGGATCGTCCGCCAACGGCACCCAGATCCAGATCTGGTCCTGCAACGACGGCACCAACCAACAATGGACGGTCACCCCCAACAGCACGATCAACGCACTGAACAAGTGCCTGGACATCAACGCCGGCTCCGCCACCAACGGCACCAAGATCCAACTATGGACCTGCAACGGCGGACCCAACCAGAACTGGTCCACCCAGACCGACGGCTCACTACGCAACCCACAGACCGGCAAGTGCCTGGACGTATCCAACAACAGCTCCACCGACGGCCAGGCAGTCCACCTGTGGAGCTGCCACGGCGGCGCCAACCAGAAATGGACCCTGCCGTAACCCGCTAGGCGTGCCCGGGTGGGCTCCTCGCCGTCCTCGACAGGACGGCGAGGAGCCACCCGCCCTACCCGGTCGGTGGTGCCGCGAGCAGCCCGGCCGCCGCCAACGCCGCCCAGAGATCGTCCGGCACGGCAGCCGCCGAGCGCCGTACGGACTCGGTGACCTGGGCCTCGGTGCGCATGCCGACCACCGTCGAGACAACCGCGGGATGCCGTCGTACGAAGGCGAGCGCCGCCTGCGGCAGGGTGACGCCGTACGTCTCGCAGACCGCCGCGATCCGCCGCGCCCGCTCGATCAGCTCCGCCGGGGCCGGCCGGTAGTCGTAGAGCGCGTCGGCCGGCGGGCGGTCCCGGGACAGCAGCCCCGAGTTGTAGACACCCGCGATCACCACGCCCACCCGACGGTTCAGGGCGGCCGGCAGCAGGTCGCCAAGCGCGCCCTGGTCGAGCAGGGTGTACCGCCCGGCGCACATCACCACGTCGACGTCGCTCTCCTCGACGAACCGGGCCAGCATCGCAGACTGGTTCATGCCGGCACCGATCGCGCCCACCACGCCCTGGTCGCGCAGCTCGACCAGGGCGGGCACGGCCTCCCGCACCGCCTGCTCCCAGTGGTCGTCGGGGTCGTGCAGGTAGACCAGGTCGATCCGGTCCAGGCCGGTGCGGTCGAGGCTCGACTCGAGCGAGCGGCGGACGCCGTCGCGGCTGAAGTCCCACACCCGCCGGTGGCTCGCGGCGACGTCGAACCCTTCCGGGTCCCGCCGGTGCGCGTCCTGCGGCGTGGGCACCAGGAGGCGCCCGACCTTCGTCGACACCACGTACTCCGCGCGTGGCCTGGATCGCAGGGCGGCGCCGAGCCTCCGCTCGGACAGCCCGAGCCCGTAGTGCGGCGCCGTGTCGTAGTACCGGATGCCCGCGTCCCACGCCGTGTCGACCGCGGCGGCGAACTCCTCGTCCGTGGTCGCCCGGTACAGGTTGCCGCCCTGCGCGGCACCGAAGCCCAGCGCGGTCAGGTGGATCGCCGGGTCGCCCGGCAGCCCGCCGGCCCTCACGACGCCCCCAGCCGGTAGACCCGCCGCGCCGTGTGGCGCCAGATCGACGCCCGCTCGGCCGCGCCGAGGTGACCCAGCAACTCCGACAGGGCCTCGACCCAGCGTTGGTACGCGGTGGCCAGCAGGCACACCGGCCAGTCCGAGCCGAACATCAGCCGATCCGGTCCGAACGCGTCGAGGGCGTGCGCCACCGCCGGGCGGAGGTCTTGCGGGGTCCAGGGCGACCCGTCGACCTCGGTCACCAGACCGGAGAGCTTCGCCGTGGTGTTGGGCGCCGCGGCGAGCGCCCGCAGGGAGCGTGCCCAGTCACCGGCTGCGGGATCCGCCGGTGCGGGCTTGCCCAGGTGGTCGAGGACGAACCGCACCTCGGGCAGGTCGTGTGCGAGACGCGCGGCCATCGGTAGCTGGTGCCGGCGGACCAGCAGATCGAAGACCAGGCCGGCGGCGCCCACCGCCGCGATCCCCCGGCGCACGTCCGGACGGTCGAGGTACGCCGGGTCGGTCTCGGCCTGGACGAGGTGGCGGATGCCGACCAGCAACTCCCCTCCCGGGCCCGCCCGGAGGCGGTCGACGCGCTCTGCCACGTCGCCGGCCGTCAGGTCCACCCAGCCGACGACCCCGCCGATGAGAGCGTCGTCGGCCGCCAGACCCAGCAGGTCCGCCGTTTCCGCCTCGACGGCGATGGACTGCACCACGACGGTCTGGGTGACGCCCGCGGCCCGGGCCAGCGGCACGAGGTCGGCCGGCTCGAAGTCGTCGTCGATCGCCGCCATCGTGGTCGGATCGATCCAGTGCTGCGGATGCCGGGCCCGCACCCAGAGGTGGTGGTGCGCGTCCACGATCCCGGGCGTCTCCGGCCCGCTCATCGGCCCAGCCAGCCGCCGTCGACGGGCAGCACCACGCCGTTGACGTAGTCCGACGCCGAGGACGACAGGAACACCGTGGCGCCGGCGAGGTCGTCGGCGCGGCCCCAGCGGCCCGCCGGTATCCGCGCGAGGATGGCCTCGTTGCGACCGGGGTCGTCGCGGAGCGCCTGCGTGTTGTCGGTGGCGATGTAGCCCGGCGCGATCGCGTTGACGTTCACGCCGAGCGCCGCCCACTCGTTGGCCAGCGCCTTGGTGAGCCCGGCCACGCCCGACTTCGACGCGGCGTAGCCCGGGACGGTGATGCCACCCTGGAAGCTCAGCAACGACGCGGTGAAGATGATTTTCCCCTGGCCACGGGCGACCATCTCCCGGCCGACCTCCCGGCTCAGCACGAACTGGCTGGTCAGGTTCACCTCCATGACGTGGTCCCACAGCTCGTCGGAGTGGTCGGCGGCCGGGGCACGGGCGATCGTGCCACCGTTGTTGACCAGGATGTCGATCGGACCGAGCGCGTTGAGTTCCCGGGCCAGCCGGTGCACGGCCGCGCGGTCGGCGAGGTCGGCCCGCAGGGCGGTGAACCGGCGGCCGGCGACGCGCACCCGGCGTTCCACCTCGCTTCCGCTCGGTTCGAGCCGGGCGGAGACCCCGACGATGTCGGCGCCGGCTCGGGCGAGCGCCTCGGCCATGGCCAGGCCGATGCCGCGCCGGGCACCGGTCACCACCGCGGTGCGACCGGACAGGTCGAACAGGGTCGTCACCGGCCCTCCTCCCGCCAGTCGATCAGCACCTTCATCACCCCGCCGCCCTCCAGGGCGGTGAACGCGGCGGTCACCGCCTCGACGGGCTCGATCCGGGAGATCAGCTGGCCCGCCGGAACAGCACCGGAGGCGACCAGCCGGATCGCCTCGGTCATGTCGTCACGCTGGTACAACCGCGCGCCGAGCAGTTCCAACTCGCGCCAGAAGAACCGGTGCAGGTCGACCGGCCGGGGCCGAGGGTGGATCGCCACCATGACCAACCGGCCACGGGTGGTCAGGACGTCGACCGCCGTGGCGACGCCAGCGGCGGCACCGGAGACCTCGAAGGCGACGTCGGCACCGGCCCCACCGGTGCGGTCGTTCACCAACGCCACGACATCGGTCGCCGCCGGGTCGACCGCCTCGATGCCGAGCCCGTCCGCGATCGTACGCCGCGATGCGTCCGGTTCGACGAGCACGACCCGCGCGCCACGCCCCTGGGCGACGGCGGCGATGAGCACGCCCACCGGCCCGCCGCCGACCACCACCACCTGGTGCCCGGCGGCCACGTTTCCCCGCCGGACGTCGTGCACGGCGACCGCCGTCGGCTCGACGAGCGCCGCGTGGTCGAGTGGCAGCCCGTCGGGCAGCGGCAGCACCAACTCCTGCGGGACGGTCCACGACGACTGCATCGCGCCGGGCGAGTCGATGCCGAGGAAGTTCATGGCGTGGCAGATGTGGGAATTGCCGCCCCAGCAGGCCGCGCAGCGTCCGCAGGGCCGGGTCGGCATCACGGTGACGGCCTGACCGACGGACCAGCCGGAGGCGTCCGCACCGATGGCGGCGACCCGTCCGGACATCTCGTGTCCGATGATCGCCGAGTCGCCGACCCGGGCGTCCATGTCCCCGTGGTAGATGTGCAGGTCGGTGCCGCAGATCCCGGTGTAGGCCACCGCTATCCGCAGCTCGCCGGGGCCCGGCGGCGCCGGGTCGCGTTCCTCGATACCGAGGTTGCGCGCCCCTCGGTAGACCACTGCCTTCATCGGTCCTCCGTCTCGACGGTCGGTACGCCGGTCGTCCCGGCGGGGCACGGCCGCGGGTGCACCGACGCAGGCGGCGCACCCCCACGACCACTTCTGGGTCGATTCCCGCTGACGCCACCGGTCCCGACCGGGCCTGCCACGCCGGCGACGGGCGAGGTCACCCCGGGATCCTCCGGTGGGAGGTCGGTGGCGGGGAATCAGCGGTGGGAGTTGGGCGACACCTCGCCGCGGGTCTGGATCGGCATGACGGCCGGGGGATCGACGCGAATCGGCCGGACGGTCGGGCTGCCGTCCGCTCCGGCCAACAGCCGTCGTCCGGCCCGCTCCGGTCGGATGTTGGGGCCGTCGGCCGTCCGGGCCTCCGGGCGCCGGCTCGCCGCCCGGATCGCCTCCTCGTCGATCCGCACGCCCAGCCCCGGCGAGTCGCCGAGGACGAAGACGCCGTCCTCGACGTGCAGGTCGATGGCGACGCCGACCGGTGGATGCAGGTCCTGCAACTCGCTGGTCAGGTGGTTCGGCACCGAGGTCGCGGCGTGCAGCAGCCCGACCGGGCTGTTGCCGATCGGGCTGACCGGCAGGTCGTGGGCGTGCGCGAGGGCGGACGCCCGCAGGAAGTGGGTGACCCCCCCGACGGCGGCCATCTGGACGATGTCGACCGCCCCGGCGGCGATCAGTGGACGGTACTGCTCCAGCCCGGTGAGGTTCTCCCCCGTGGCGACCGACGCGCGGATTCCCCGGCCGACGGCGGCCAACCCTTCGGCGTCCCACCGCCGGACGGGCTCCTCGATCCAGATGAGATCGAGCGTGCGTTCGATCTCGCAGACGTGCCGGACGGCCTGCTTGCGGTTCCATGCCTCGTTCACGTCGAGCATCAGTCCCGGTCGCAGTCCGTGCCCGGCCTCGGTCAGCACCTCCCTCACCAGGTAGAGACGATGCCGGTCGCGCTCGATGTCGAGACCACCCTTGATCTTGGCCGCCCGCAGGCCGTGCCGGGCGTACACCTCGTACGCCGAGACGAGTTCGTCGTCGGTCAGCCCGATGTCCAGACCGGAGGCGTAGGCGGTGACCCGCCGGTCACGTCCGCCCAGCAGCCGCCAGAGCGGCTCGCCGGCCGCCTGCGCCTTGATGTCCCACAGCGCGGTGTCGAGCGCGCCGATGGTGCCGAACACCGGGCCCGCGTGGCCCGCCTTGAAGGTGTGCCGGAGCATGCGATCGTAGAGGGTCGTCACGGCACGGGGATCCTCGCCTTCGATGGCCGCGAAGATCCGCTCGATTTCCACGTGCGGCCCGAGACCGACCCCGGTGATTCCTTCGTCGGTCTCGACGATGACGATCGACACCGGGACCACCCCGTCGGCGAAGACGCCGTTGGCGTCGCCGACGGGCCGTCCCCAGTCCTGGACCGTGGTGAGTGTCCGATATCCGGTGATCCGCATTTCAGCCCTTCGTGGAGCCGGCGGCGACGCCGTCGGCGATCTGGCGCTGGAGGAAGAGGTAGACCACCAGGACGGGAATCGCGGCGATCAGGACCCCCGAGGCGAAGGTGGGAATGTCGTTGGAATACTGCCCCCGCAACGAGGTCACCCCGACCATGAGGGTCCGGTGGTCGGCCGAGGGCATCATCACCAGCGACATGAGGACGTCGTTCCAGCAGAACAGGGCGTTGAGGATGCCGACCGACAGCAGCGCCGGGGTGCCCAGGGGCAGCATGATCCGGCGGTAGACGCCGTACACGCTGTTGCCGTCGATCCTGGCCGCGTCGACGATGTCCGGCGGAATGGTCTTGTAGTAGCTCGTCATCAGAAAGACGGTGAAGGGAAGGAACTGCGCCACGTAGACGAGGACGAGGCCGGGATAGGTGTCGATGAGGCCGCCGTCGGCCATGATCCGGGCGAGCGGCACCATGATCACCTGGAACGGCACGAACAGCCCGGCGAGGCAGCCCAGGAACAGCGCCGACGACCCCCGGAAGCGCAGTTGGCTCAGGGCGAAGCCGGCCATCGACCCGAACAGCAGCAACAGGACCACCGAGCAGGTCACCACGAGCACCGAATTGGCGAAGTAGCGGCCCATGCCGACGCTGGTCCACGCCGTGGTGATGTTCTCCCAGCGCAGGTCGCCGGCCAGGGAGAACCGGTCGAGAATGTACTCGCGTCGGGTCTTCATCGCGACGTTGACGGTGAACAGCAGGGGGTAGATCGTCGCCAGCGCGAGGAGCGACATCGGGACGGCGACCACCCACCGGCCCAACGGGATGCGAGACATCAGTCCTCCTTTCCGGCCCGCTTGAGCAGTTTGATCTGCAACAGCCCCACGACGAGCATGATCACGAAGAGGGCCGTCGACGCGGCCGACGCCAGGGCGGGACGGTTCATCTGTCCCTGCTGGATCCAGATGTAGTACTCCGGCAGGTACGTGGATCCCTCCGGGCCACCACTGGTCATGACGAAAAGTAGGCCGAACATGGAGGTCAACATGCCGATCATGGTGGTCACGAAGACGAACTGGATGGTGCGCGAGAGACTGGGGACGATCACGTGCCAGATGACCTGGGGCAGCGACGCGCCGTCGACCCGGGCGGCGTCCAGCAACGCCGAGTCCAGGGTGGCGAACCCGGCGAGGAACACCACCAGGGCCATCCCGAAGGTCGCCCACACGTGCACACCGACCACCATGAACATGGCGACGTCCGGGTCGCCCAGCCAGTCCACCGGAGCGAGGCCGACCGATCCGAGAATGGCGTTGAGCGGGCCGTCGAAGGCGAGCAGCAGGTTGAAGATCGCACCGACGATGACCGGCGACAGCACCGCGGGAAAGAAGTAGACGCTGCGGTAGAAGCGGTGCCCGGGCACCCGCAGGTAGATGAACGTCGCGAGCAACCCGGGAATCGCCACGGCCACCGGAAGCAGCAGGACCAGCAGTCCGACGTTGCCCAGCGCGGTCCGGAACAGCGGGTCCCGGAAAAGCTCCAGGTAGTTGTCGAGGCCGACCACCGTCCCGTTCCGCTCACCGTCTCCGGTCAAGGAGAAGTTGACCCCGAGGAGCAGCGGATAGAGCCGTAGTACCACGATGATCAGGACGGCCGGAGCCACCAGGACGTACGGGGCGAGACGCTCGGTGCCCCGGCCGCGGCGCCGGGAACGGGTGCCGCCACGGTGGGCAGGAGGCATGACGACCGTCCCGTCGGTCCGTCCGAGTTCACCCGGACGGACCGACGGCAACGAGTTTCCGATCGGCACGAGATCAACCCGCCTGGTCGGAGGCGGCCAGCTGCTTCACCACCTCGTCGACGGTGACCGAACCGCTGAGCAGCTGCTGGGAGAGCCGTCCCATCAGGTCCAGGGTCTTGGAGGACAGCGCGACGTGCGGGGCCGGCTTGCCGGTCTCGATCTCGGCGACGAGAGTGGCGACGGCCGGGCCGGCCTGCGACACGTCGATCGTGGTGTCGGCGGCGATCGCGCCCGCCTCGGCGTAGAACGCCGTCAGGGCGTCGGTCGAGGTCAGGGACCGCACCAGGTCGGCGGCCACCTTCGGATCCTTCGTCCATTTGGCGACCCCGTAGCCGATGCCGCCGTCGTAGGGCAGGCTCGGGGTGGTCCCGGCGGTGACGACCGGAGCGTCCATGACACCGAGCTTGTCGGCCGTCAGGAACTCGTTGAAGTCCTTCCAGTGCCCCACATCCGACATCAGCCCGATGATGTGGGCGGCCTTGGCCGACTGGAAGATCGCGAAGGAGTCGTTGAACATCGCGGTCGAGTTGGCGCCGTCGTTGTTGAGACCCGCCTCGCCGGCTTCCTGCCACAGCTGGAAGATCCGCTTGACGTTGGGCGAGTTCCAGTCCCGCTTACCGGCGATCCAGTCGTCGTACTCCTGGGCGGTGAGGACGCCCGACGCCAGGGCGGACAGCCAGAACTGGATGCCGGCGCCCTCCTTGTTACCGAGCGCGAAACACTTGGCGCCGGTGGCCTTGGTGATGGCGGCGCAGTCCGCGACGAACTCGCTCCACGTGGTAGCCGGGCTGGCCGGATCGAGCCCGGCCTGCTCGTAGAGTGCCTTGTTGTAGTAGATGGGGTGCCCCTGCAGCGTCACCGGAGCGGCGTAGATCTTGCCGTCCTTGGCGAAGGCCTCCCAACCGGCAAGCCGCTGCTCGTCCTCGGCGACGTACTCGTCCAGCGGCGCCAGCGCGTCCACCCGGTCGCGGATCTGACCGCCGCCGTTGAACAGGATGACGTCCGGCCCCTTGCCGGACTGGATCGCCGCACCGAGCAGCGTGTAGTACTGGTCGAACGGCTGGGCTACGAACTCGACCGTGACGTCCGGGTGCTTCTTCCCGAAGTCGGCCTTCGCCTTTTCGATGTAGGCTGCGGCGGAAGGCTCACCGGACTTCCAGTCCCACACCACCAGTTTGTCCGCCGAACCACTCGAGGACGACCCCGTCCCGGTGGCACTCCCACAGCCGGCCATGGCCAGTCCCACAACGAGGACGGCCGCCCACATTGCTCGCTGTTTCATCGCTTTCACCTTTGAAAGTGGTGGTGGCCGGTAGACCCGGCCCTGGTGTCATCATTGACGGAAACGTAACTCGTATGACGTGTGACGTCAATAGTCGGCCGTACACTGATCACGGGCGTCGTGCTACCGGCACGGCGAGCCATCCGGAGGGGGACATGACGCCATCGCAGGAGACGACCCTGAATGCTTCGGCGCCCCCGGCGTGGGCACGGCGACCGACGAACCTCGCCAGGGCGGTCACCGCCGAGCTGGTGGAACGCATCGTCCGCGGGGTGCACCCGTCGGGTACGCCGCTACCCCCCGAGCCGATCCTCTGCGAGACCTTCTCCGTGAGTCGGACGGTCGTCCGGGAAGCGGTCAAGATTCTCCAGGAGAAGGGGCTGGTGCAGGTCCGCCAGGGCGCCGGCACCACGGTGACCCCGCCGTCGATGTGGGACATGCTCGACGAACTCGTCCTCGCCGCCACGATCGCCGAGGACGACAGCCTCGCCATCCTCGACGATCTCGTGGTCACCCGGCGCGTGCTGGAGTCGGACATGGCCAACGTCGCCGCCCGCCTGGCCGACCAGGAGACCCTCGACCGGCTGCGCGCCCAGGTCGACCGGATGGACGAGCTCGTCGACGACCACGTCGCCTACCACGAGCACGACCGCGCCTTCCACGACACGATCATGCAGACGTCCGGGAACCGCATCGCCCGCGGTGTCGTGCGGGCGCTGGAGAGCCAGGTCGTCAACACCGCCCGCTACATGGGCCGGACCGAACGCTCCCTGTGCGTGGCGTCCAACCGCGGGCACCGGCGCATCTACGAACTCATCGCCGCGCACGACCCCGACGGCGCCGCCGAGGCGATGTTCACCCACATCACCGAGGCCTGGCTCGTCCGCCGCAGCGGATCCGGCAGGCCGATGCGTCTCCAGCGCTGACGACGAGGCGGGCTCCCGGTCGCAGCGGGTGCCGACCCACCGCCACCGGGAGCTCCGCCGGTCGGCTAGAACTGCGCGAAGAACCGCCAGATCTCACCCTTGGTCCAGGTGGTGATGCCGCTCTCGCCGTACGTCCCGTCCACCGGGCCGGGCATGTGGCCGTTGTCGAACGCGGCCCACTGCACCGGATACCCGGCCCGGCACCCCGAGTAGGCCGTGGTGACGTGGGTCCGGCTGCCCGCGGCCGGCTCGGGCGGGCTCTGTGGGGTGCAGCCGTTGTTCCGCACGAACGTGTCGCGCAGCGACCGTCCCTGCGAGATGTTCAGCACGTTGTCCGAGATGCCGTGCAACCCGAAGTACGCGACGGCCTGCGTGCCGCCGCTGCACCCGCTGATCTGTGCTCCGGCGATCACCGCGACGGCCCGGAAGGCATCCGGCCGCGCGCAGGCCAGCGCGTAGCTCATGCCGCCGCCCCAGCTGAACCCGAGCGCGAAACGCTGGCCCGGGTTGACACACAGGTCGCTCTCGATCCGCCTGATCATGTCATCGACGAAGGTGACGTCCTCGCCGCCGGCGTTCCCCCAGCCGTTGCCGATCCCCTGGGGCGCGACCAGGATCGCGCTGTTGTTCGACTGTTCCTGCTGACCGTAGTAGGACCAGGCGGTCCCGCTCGTGCCACCCGAGGAGATGTCCTGCATGGTGCCGCCCCGCCAGTGGAAGGCGAAGATCAACCGGTAGCGGTTGTTGTTGTTGTAGTTGGCGGGAACCCGCAGGATGAACGAGCGGCTCTTGCCGCTGCTCTGGATCGTGTGCGTGCCACTCGACAGCGTCGGGGCCTTTCCGCACCCGGTGCCCGTCGACGGCGGCGGTGTGGTGCCACCGTCGACGCGGACGAGCTGCCACTGCTGGTTCGCGCCGTTCCAGTCGAAGTACTGCACGATGTTCGCGCCGTCCGCGGTGGAGGCTCCCTGCACCTCCACCACCTTGCCGCTGTGCCGGCTCACCAGCCGGACGTGCCCGCCGTCCGAGTCGGCCAGCCGGAACTGCTGGTTCGTTCCGTTGTGGTCGGACCACTGCACGATCGCGCCGCCGTCGGCGGTCGACCATTCGTGCACGTCGAGGACCTTGCCGGAGTGCCGCGACTTCAGCCGGTAGTAGCCCCCGCCGGAGTCCACGAACTGCCACTGCTGGTTGGCCCCGTCGTGCCGCGTCCACTGGTTGATCCGCGCGCCGTCGTTGGTGGCCGAACCGACGACGTCCAACGCCTTGCCACTCTGCCGGTTCACCAGCACGTACCAGGCGCTGGTGTCCACGGTCGCCGCCGATGCGCCCGTCGCGTTCACCGCGACGAGTGTGCCGGCCGCGACGACGGCCGCCGCCACGACGGCCAACCCTGACCGCCAGCCGCGTCTCCGCGTGCCGGCGGTACGGGCAGCTCCGATGACCTTCATGATCCGCTCCTTCGATCGGGGCGGCGCGCGAACGGGACGGACGCGCGCGCCCTGCCGGTGTGCCGGCGTCCGGTGGTGGCGTCAGCACGTCGAGTTGGTTCACGGGGACGGGCGTGGGTTGCCGGCACACGGCCTCCGCCCTGCCACGGGCACGCCGATCGGAGGCAGGCCCGCGCAGAACTGCGGCGATGCGTCACCAGGCTCCCGGCAGCCACGTGACCCGCGTTGAAAAAGTTATCGTTCACGACGTCATACGTCAAACGACTGACATCGATCCTCCTCGGCTCGACTGGGGGCTCGTACGGTGCAAGTGGGGGTCGGTCGTGGCCGTCCTCGGTATGCCGCGGGCTGGCGCTCGACGATGGCTGGCGCGGCTCGTGTTATCGCTCACAGCGCGCGACCGCCGGCAGGCACGGCGAAGCGCCTCGTCCCGCGCGGCGGGTACGCCAGACGTGGCCGGAGCTGGCCAGCCTCGTTTCCAGGTCCCCGCCGGCCGACCGGCTCACCTCAGCGGCCGGCGCGGCGACGCATCCCTCGGCCAGCGGGGCCCGGTCGAGGTCGCCGGCGGCGATCCGACGGGCGATGGTGCGGCGCACGAGCGCGCCCGTGATCGACGGCAGGTGCCGGGCCAGGAACAGCTCGACCCGGCCGCGTCCGGTGGTGGCCACGTCGCGCGGGGGTCGGCGGGCGGTCGCCGCGCGCAGGATCGCGTCGACCACGCCCTCGGCGGGCTCGAAGCGGGAGACGCCCTGTAGGGACAGACCCGCCGCGGCGGAGGCCTGGTGGATCGGCGACGCGACCATGCTCGGGTAGACCACGCTGACCCCGATGTGGGTGCCCACCTCCAGGCGCAGCGCGTCGGCGTACGCGACCAGGGCACGCTTGCTGACCCCGTACGCGGCGGCCAGCGGGAGCGGGAGCAGGGCCATCCGGCTGGCGACGAAGACGACCCTGCCGTGGCTGCGTTCCAGGGCCGGAACGGCCGCGGCGGTGGTGTGCCAGGCCGCCATCAGGTTGACCTCCAACTGCCGGCGGACCGCGTCACCGGGTGGCAGCTCGGCCGGGGCGGGCCCGCCGACACCGGCGTTGTTGACCAGCAGGTCGAGGCCGCCGAGGGTCTCGATCGCCTGCCCGACCGCGCCGGGCACCGCGGCGCCGTCGGTGAGATCGCAGGCGATGACCGGGGTCCTGCCGACGCCGGGGGCCCGCAGGTCGAGACCGACGACAGCGGCACCGGCCAGCTCAAGCCGCGCGCACAGCAACCGGCCGAAGGTGCCGTCGGCGCCGGTGACGATGACGCGCTTGCCGGCGAGTTCGCTCATCGGGCACCACCGTCGTCGGTGCGGCGCCAGCTCACGCCCCGGCCGCGGCGGGCCCGGGTCGCCCCGTCGGACAGTTCCTTCGCGGCACGCGCCAGGTAGGCGTCGAAGTCGATGCGCATGGCGGGACGGCGCTCGCCCCAACGGGCGCGGGCGGCCCGCAGCTCGGCGGCGACGTCGGCGGCCTGTTCGGCCTTGCTGGGCAGCGCGTACGCCCCGGCCAGGTGCGCGGCGACGAGCCGGGCCTGCGCCTCGACCACGGGCAGCGCCGAGCCGGTGGACTGCATCAGCCCGACGAACATCAGGCCGGGCGCCTGCTGGTGGAACACGTGCCGGTACAGGGGCAGCCGGTCGGCGCCGTCGCCGAGCAGCGCCGGGTCGAGGAACGGCAGGTCGATGTCGTACCCGGTGCACCAGACGACCAGGTCGATCTCGTCGGTGGTGCCGTCGGTGAAGTGCACGCGGTCACCGTCGAAGCGTTCGATGGCGGGTCGTACGCCGATCTCGCCGTGGCTGATCCGCGACAGCAACGAGTCCGACAGGGTGGGGTGGTCCTGGAGGAGACCGTGCCGTGGCGTGGGCAGGCCGTGGCGCTCGGGACGGCCGACGGACAGGCGCAGCACGGTCTCGCTGACGCGTTGGCGCAGCCGCCACGGCAGCCGCGTGGCCAGCGCGCCGTTGAGGGTGTCCGACGGGCGGCCGAGCAGATGTTTGGGCACGATCCACACGCCGCGACGCAGCGACAGCAGGGTGCCCGGCGCGACGTGGGAGGCGTCGACGGCGATGTCCATGGCCGAGTTGCCACCGCCGACGACCAGCACCCGCCGCCCGGCGAGTTGCTCGGGGTCGCGGTAGTCGTGGCTGTGCAACTGGTCGGCGGTCATCTCGCCCGGGTAGGCGGGTGCGGGGAGCCGGGGCCGGCTGTTGTGGCCGTTGGCGACGACGACCGCCTCGACGTGTGCGGTGATCACGCCGCGCGGACCCGCGGCGGTGACGCGCCAGCCCGCGCCGTCACGGGCGACGCGGGTGACGGTGTGCCGCAGGCGTACCGCGTCCAGCAGGCCGAAGCGCTGGGCGTAGTCGTGCAGGTAGCCGGCGATGCGGGCGTGGTCGGGATAGTCCGGCCAGTCGGCGGGCATGGGCAGGTCCGCGAACTCGGTGCGGGTCCGCGAGGTGTTCAGGTGCAGGGTGCGGTACGCCGAGGAGTGCGGCGCGCCGTACACCCACAGCCCGCCGACCTGCGGTGCGGTGTCGAAGCCGACCGCGGGCACCGCCCGGTCGGCCAGCGCCTTGAGCGTGGCCAGCCCGGCCGGGCCGGCACCGATCACGGCGACCCGTGGCTCCATCCGCCCCTCCATGAAATCCAACGTCTGGTGGATATTGCGCCCGACCAGGTCCCACGTCAAGTGCCCGCGCCCGTCGGCGCACCACGGACCCGCGCCCACCGGGCCGGGCCGGCGGGCCGGCGGAGTCGCGGTCACGCCGGGATTCAGGGGAGGGCGTACATCCGGTCGAGCCAGCGGTGGGCGAAGGTGCGGAACTCCCGGCGTCGCCGGGCGCCGTCGGAGCCGGAGAGCAGGCCGACGACGTGGGCGTGCACGGACCAGACCAGGCTGCGTACGGCCAGGTGAGGCTGGGGCTCGCTGAGCACCCCGGCGGCGTCGGCCTCGGTCAGCACCTGCTCGACGGCCCGGTAGAGCGGTGCCGAGTAGCGCTCGTCGAGTTCGGCGTGCCGGTCGGGCTCCAGCCAGCGCCGCAGCCACAGGCCGGTGGTCTCGGGACGGTCCTCCAGGAAGTCGACGAACACGTCGACCAGCTCGTGCAGCGCGGCCATGGCCACCAGCGGCCCACCGGCCAGGCCTTCCCTGGCCGCGACCACGGCCCGGGCCAACGCCTCGCTCTCGGCCGCGAAGACCCGCGCGAAACAGCATTCGTACAGCGCCACCTTCGTGCCCACGTGGTGGTGCACGGTGGCGACGTCCACGGCGCAGGCCGCCGCGATCTCGCGCATGCCGACCGCGTCGAAACCCCGTCGCGCGAACAGCCCCGCCGCGGTCGCCACGATCACGTCGGCGGTGTCGCGCTGCTCGGCACGCCGGGGCCGACCCGGCCCCCGTCGGGGTGTGGTCATGCGTTCCATCGTGCCCTACTATCCAGCGCACGTTGGATAATGCTCCGGGCGGCGTGGCGAGGAGACGGCATGGACGAGTCGGCGCGGCTTCCCCGTGGCGGCATGCTGGCCTTCGCCGGCGGGTCGCTGGGCATGGGCACCTGGGTCACCGTACCCGGCCTGCTGTTGCTCTTCTTCCTCACCGACGTGCTGGCGGTGGCCCCGCTGGTCGCGGGGCTCGTGCTGCTGCTACCGAAGATCGCCGACGTGTTGCTGCACCCGTGGATCGGGCACCTGTCCGACGCCGACCTGGCCCGGCGTGGCCACCGCCGGCTGCTCATGTCGGCCGGCTGCGCCCTGCCACTGGCCTTCGCCGCGCTGTTCCTGGTGCCCGGCGGGCTCACCGGCGGCCCGGCCGCGGCCTGGGTCGCCGTCGCGTTCATCGCGGGCAACCTGCTCTTCGCGGCCTACCAGGTGCCCTACCTGTCCACCCCCGCCGACCTGTCCATCGGCTACCACGAGCGCACCCGGCTGATGGGCTTCCGGATGGTGCTGCTCACCGTCGGCATCCTGCTCAGCGGGGTGCTCGCACCGTTGCTGACCGGCCGGGAGGAACCCACCCGCGGCGGCTACGCCCTGATGGGCGTCGCGCTCGGCGCCTCCATGCTGGTCGCCATGCTGGTCGGCGTCGCGGGCACCCGGCACCTGACCACCGCCGCACCGACCCCGGTCACCAGTTCCGGGCACGGCCCGGCCGGCCTGCGTACCCTGCTCGTCGCGCTGCGCGATCCACAGTTCCGCTGGCTGGTCGGCTCCTACCTGGCCATGTCGACCACCACGCACCTGGTGCTGGCCGCGGTGCCCTACTTCGCCACCTACGAACTCGGCCGCCCCGGCCTGACCACCGTGCTGGTCGCCGCGTTCGTCGCCCCGGCGCTGGTCGCCACCCCCGGATGGGTCGTCGTCGCCCGCCGCATCGGCAAGCAGCCCGGCCTGCTCGTCGCGCAGGGCGCCTTCGTCCTCGGCTCGCTCGTGCTGGCGCTCGGCAACGACGCCGGCCTGCCCGTGCTGGTCGGCGCGGTCGCGCTGCTCGGCGTCGCGTTCGCCGCCATGCAGTTGCTGCCGTTCTCGATGGTCCCGGACGTCATCCGGGCCGGCGGCGCCGACGGCACCACCCGGGCCGGCACCTACACGGGCGTGTGGACCGCGGCCGAGGCCACCGGTGGCGCGCTCGGCCCGTACGTCTACTCCGCCTGCCTGGCCATCGGCGGCTTCCTCGCCAGCACCGCGGACTTCCAGGTCGTGCAGCCGGAGTCCGCGCACACGGCGATCCGGCTCGGGTTCGGCCTGGTCCCCGCGGCGCTGATGACCGTGGCGATGCTGCTGCAACACCGGTACACGCTGGACCGCACGGTGCGTCTGGCCGAGCCCTCCGGGCACCGGCCGTGAGCCGGTCCGGCCGATGACCGGACAGGCCGATCCGAGCGTTGCTCACCTTAGAGAGACCGGCAATAGGACTGGCGGGGCTGCGGCGCGCCCTGGCGCTTCGGCTGGCGGCGTTGTCGTCGTCGGCCATGCAACACCGGCATGGCCTCCTCCTCCGCCTTGCCATCCTCGGCCAGGACCCGCCTCGCCGCCACCGCCCTATTGCCGGTCTCTCTTAATATGAGTTAACTGATATAGATCCCTTTCTATCGTTTCCGGTTAGGTTGGCGGTGGCCCACCTGATCCGGCCGGCGCCCCGACCGAGGCGCCCAGCGGCTGCGGCACCGGCCAGGTCAGCGGGCATCGGCACCCGTGGCACCGTCGCCCAACCCCGAGGGCGGAGCGCCGCGGGAAGCCCCCCGTTCCGACTGCGGCGCACCCCCGATTTCCGCGCCGCCGCCGTTTCCACAGGAGGCAACAGATGAGACGAAGTCTCGCCCTCGCGGCAGCAGCGATCCTGCTGCCCGTCGGTGCCATCGCCGTGGCGGTAACCCCGCCGCCGCGGCCCCACCCCCGCCCCCGCCGCCACCGCGGCGGCCGCATCGCCGGATATGCTCGCCGCGATGCAGCGCGACCTCGGCCTGAACGCCACCCAGGCGCGCACCCGCATCGCCCGCGACGACAAGGGAACCCGGACGGACGCCAGCCTGCGCCGGTCGCTGGGCTCGGCGTACGCCGGCGGCTGGATGACCGCCGACGGCATGGTCGTCGCCGTCACCGGCAAGGCAGCTGCCAGCCGGGTCAAGGCAGCCGGCGCGCGGGCGACGATCGTCGACCGCAGCGGCGCCGAGCTGGACCGGATCAAGGCGACGCTGGACCGCCACGCCGCCAAGGCCCCGGCCGGCGCGGTCCCCGGCTGGTACGTCGACGTCACGACCAACACCGTGGTGGTGCTCGCCTCCGGCGACACCGCCGCCGCCTCGGCGTTCGTCCGCACGAGCCGGGTCGACGCCACCGCGGTCCGGGTGGTCACCACCACCGAGTCTCCCCAGCCGCTCTACGACGTCCGTGGCGGCGACGCCTACTACATGGGCGGCGGGCGCTGCTCGGTCGGCTTCTCGGTGACCGGCGGCTTCGTCACCGCCGGGCACTGCGGCAGCACCGGCACCTCCACCCAGGGCTACAACCAGGTGTCCCAGGGCACCTTCCGCGGCTCGTCGTTCCCCGGCAACGACTACGGCTGGGTCCAGACCAACTCGAACTGGACCCCGCAGCCATGGGTGAACAACTACTCCGGCGGCAACGTCACGGTGGCCGGCTCCACCGAGGCCGCCGTCGGCGCGGCGGTCTGCCGCTCCGGCTCGACCACCGGCTGGCGGTGCGGCACCATCCAGGCCAAGAACCAGACCGTCAACTACTCGCAGGGTTCGGTCAGCGGACTGACCCGCACCAACGCCTGCGCCGAGCCGGGCGACTCGGGCGGCTCGTGGCTCTCCGGCCAGCAGGCGCAGGGCGTGACCTCGGGCGGCTCGGGCAACTGCTCGTTCGGCGGTACCACCTACTTCCAGCCGGTCAACGAGATCCTCTCGGTGTACGGCCTGACGCTGCGCACCAGTGGTGGCGGGGGCGACCCGCCGCCGCCCACCGGTTGCAGCGGCTACGAGTCGACCTACACCGGTAGCATCTCCTCCGGCCAGAGCCGGTTCCAGCCGAACGGCAGCTACTACTACTCGTCCTCGTCGGGCACCCACCGCGGCTGCCTCGACGGGCCGACCGGGGTCGACTTCGACCTCTACCTACAAAAGTGGAGCGGCTCCGGCTGGGTCGACGTGGCCGGCTCGTACAGCCCCGGGCCGGACGAGTCGCTGACCTACAACGGCACGGCGGGTTACTACCGCTTCGAGGTGCACGCGTACAGCGGCTCCGGCAGCTACTCACTGGGCATCACCAACCCCTGATCCCTCGGCACGACGGCGGCGGGGTGCGGATTTCGATCCGCACCCCGCCGCTCACCGCGTCCGCCGCCGTACCCGCCTGGCGCATGGCCACCTTCCGCGCCATGCTCCACGCCCGACTCGGCATCGTCCGTCCCGGCGAACAAGCCCCGAACCGACGCCGACCGTCTCCGCCCCGCATACCACCTCGGGCGGGGGTCGACACCGAGGCCGGTTCCAGGTCAGCCGAGACGATCGGCGTTCGCCGATCATCCGGAATCATGGCCGGTCGCGTCCGGCCCGCCCGGGCCCGCGCGCGGAACCGGTCAACCGTCCAGGACCCGCAGGCGGTTGTTGACGTCGTGCACCTCGGGGGTGCCCCAGGCGACCGTGTGTGCCTGGGCGCTCACCTCGGCCGAACTGGCGACCCCGTCCAGGATCACCACACGGTTCTGCACCTCGATGCAGATGCGTTCGTGACGCAGCAGCGGGTCTCGCTGCATTCGCTCCAGAAGACCGCAGGCCAGCCGCGCGTCGGCGGAGGTGGGACCGATCTGGAACAGGGCGGACGTGTCGTCGGGAAAGAACCAGGGGTGGGTCACGGTGACTCCTCAGCGGGTGCGGGTGCCGACGGCCGTCGAGCGCGACCGCCGATCCTCCTGCGCTACCCGCCGGACGGTCCGACCAACACGACGAAACGATGACGATTCCCGCCCGCCGATGCCACCGGCCGCCGCGGTGGTTGCGCGACGGTCGTCGCGCGTGGGCCTTCGGCTCAGGCGTCAGGCGCGACCGCTTGAGCGTCGCCCCCGGCGGGACAGCGAGTCGAGGATGACCGCGCCGAGGAGCACGGCCGCGGTGATCATGAAACGGACCGAGGAGTCGAGCTGCAACAGGAACATGCCGGAGGTGATCGACCCGAGCACCAGGCTGCCGAGCAGGGCGCCGTAGGTCGAGCCGCGACCGCCGAAGAGGCTGACCCCGCCGATCACCGCGGCGGCGATGGCCACCAGCAGGGTGTCGGCGGCACCGGTCGACTGTCCGGCGGCGTACCCGCGCGATGCGGTCAGGATGCCGCCCAGGGCAGCCAGCATGGAGGTGAGCGCGAAGACCGAGATGCGGATCAGCGCGACGTTGATGCCGGCCCGCCGGGCCGCTTCGACGTTGCCGCCGACGGCGAAGATGCTCCGCCCGTACCGGGTGCGGCGCAGCACCAGATCCATCACCACCACCAGGGCGAGCAGGATGAGCAGCGCCGCCGGTACGCCCTGCCAGGCGTTGAGCACGGCGACGGTGACCGCCACCAGCACGGCCAGGCCGACCACCCGCAGTAACGACCCGGTGAGGCTGCGGGTGGGCAGCCCCGCAGCGGTCCGGCGGCGGCTGTCGACCAGCACCGCCGCCGCGTACGCCAGCACGGCGAGCACGCCGATCAGCCAGCCCGTGCCCCGGCCGAGGTTGACGTGGGTGATCTCGCCGATGAAGCCGGTGTAGGGCAGGTTGATGGTGCCTTCGGGCTTGAGCAGGTAGAGCTGGAGGCCCTGCCAGCCGATGTTGCCGGCGAGTGTCACCACGAAGGCGGGCACCCCGAGCCGGGCGAAGACGGTGCCCTGTACGGCGCCGATCGCCGCGCCGAGCAGCAGCGCCGCGACGATCGCCGCGACGTCCCCCACCCGTGGCGCACGGTCAGCACGGCCAGGGCGGCGGCGGCCACGCCGGCCACCGAGCCGACCGACAGGTCGATCTCACCGAGCAGCAGCACCAGCACCACGCCGACGCTGATGGTGCCGGTGGCGACGATCTGGAGGGTGAGGTTGGAGAGGTTCTGCGGACTGAGGAACCGGTCGTTGAGCGACTGGAAGACCACCCAGATCACGATCAGTCCGATGATGACCGGCCAGGCACCCAACTCGCCGGTGCGCAGCCGGCGCCGGATCGCGGTCAGCGGCGAGCGTCGACCCTCGCCGCCGGGACCGGTCTGGATGCTGTCCCCCGCCGGTGGTTCGGGGCTGGTCGTCGAGGTGCTCAACGGGAGACCCCCTCGGGCTGCTGATCGGCTGTGCCGGCATGGGCCGACCTCGGACGGCTACTCACAGTTGATCTCGCGGTGTCGCCTGGCGCGCCGCGCCACCATCGCCATCGTCCGGCGGCACGTCCCGGGCCCGCCGCCGACTGACGGCGTTGTCGAGCGCCCCGGTGATCGCCTGGACGATCTCCTCCTGGCTGGTCCGGTCCGGGTCGAACGTGCCGGCGGTACGCCCCAGCCGCAGCACCACCACCCGGTCCGCGACCGCCTTGACGTCGGCCAGGTTGTGGCTGATGAGCAGCACCCCGAGGCCGCGCTTGCGGAGTCGTTCGATCAGGTCGAGCACCTCGGCGGTCTGCGCGACACCGAGGGCGGCGGTGGGTTCGTCGAGCAGCACCAGCTTCGGTTCGCCGAGCAGCGAGCGGGCGATGGCCACCGACTGCCGCTGGCCACCGGAGAGCGCCGCCACCGCGACCCGCACCGAGGGGATCTTGACCGACAGGCTGGTGAGCAGTTCGCGGGCGCGCCGCTCCATGCCGATCTCGTCGAGCACGCCGGTCCGGGTCAGCTCCCGACCGAGGTAGAGGTTGGCGACCACGTCGAGGTTGTCGCAGAGCGCCAGGTCCTGGTAGACGGTGGCGATGCCGAGGTTGCTCGCGTCGGCGGGACGGCCGATCTGCACCCGGCGCCCCTGCCAGCGGATCTCGCCGGTGTCCGCGGGGTTGACCCCGGCGATCACCTTGATCAGGGTCGACTTGCCCGCCCCGTTGTCCCCGACCAGCGCCACCACCTCGCCGGAACGGACCTCCAGCGACACGTCGGAGAGCGCCTGGACCGCGCCGAACCGCTTCGAGATGCCCGACATCGCGAGCACCGGAGTGTCGTCAGCCACCGCACCGATCCGCTCAGGAAATGCCGGCCGCTGCGCACGGCTCGGCGAAGGCTCCGGAGCAGATCTGCGCAGGAGTGTAGAACCCGTCCTGGATGACCGTGTCCTCGATGTTGTCGCGGGTGACCGCGACCGGTTCGAGCAGCACCGAGGGGACGTCCGTGGTGCCGTTGCTGCGCTGTTCGGTCGGCCGGCCCGTGTACTGCTGACCGGTGGCCGCGGCGACCGCCATCGCGGCGGCGACCTCCGCCTCCGGCCTGATCGCCTTGTACACCGTCATGTACTGCTCACCGGCGACGATGCGCTGGATGCCGGCGAGTTCGGCGTCCTGACCGGTGACCGGTGGCAGCGGGCTCGGAAAGCCACTGCCCTTCATGGCGGCGATCGCGCCGCCGGCGGTGCCGTCGTTGGCGGCGTACACACCGATGATCCGCTCCCGGCCGAGCGCGGTGATGGCCTGTTCCATCTCCTGCTGGGCCTTGTCCGGCGACCAGTCCGGCGTGTCGTACTCCTGGCCGATGTTGACCTTGCCGTCGAGGACGGAGTGCGCCCCGGCCTTGAAGTCCGCCGCGTTCGGGTCCGTCGGCGACCCATTGATCATGACGATGTCGCCGCGCTTGGGGTCCTGCCCGCCCTGGCTCAGCGCGTCCAGCAACGCCTGGCCCTGCACCTCGCCCACCTTGCGGTTGTCGTACGACACGTAGTAGGAGATCGGCCCCTCGGCCAGCCGGTCGTACGAGACCACCGGGACGTTCTGCGACCGGGCGTTGTTGACGATCGCACCCGCGGCCCTGGCGTCCACCGGATCCAGGATCATCACCTTGACGCCCTGGGTCAGCATCGCCTCGGCCTGGGACTGCTGTTTGGCCGGATCCTGGTCGGCGTTCTGGTAGAGCACCTCACACTTGCCGCAGAGCTGCATGAGCTGCTCCTGAATGAGCGGCCGGTCGAACGCCTCGTACCGGGTGGTCTTCGACTCCGGCAGCAACAGACCGATCTTGAAACCGTTCGCGGTGCTCTCCGTGCCGCCCGGCTGCTGCTGCTCGTCGCCGCCGCCGTCGTCCTGCTGTCCACAGCCGGTCACCACCAGGCAGATCGCCAGCAGAACGCCGACTGCCGTCGCGGTTCCGGGATGCTTGGACATCATTTCGCCACCACCCTTCTGGATCGGGGAGACGGCCGCCGGCACGTCTCGCCGCCCCCCTGCGCGGCCAACCTCCCTGCCAGCTTCACCCAGTTGAAGGGCAAGTGCGGCAAATTCCCGAATTCTGCTCACCACCGCGCGGATGCCCCTGACCGCCGCTCGTCAACGGCCCGCCGGCGTCCCGGCCGCCACCCGCCGGGACCGCCGGGCGGCCTGCCCCCGCAGCCCAGGCTTGGATCCCGCCGGCTGGGGTAGACCCGGCCGATGTCGGCTGGATCAGCGCGGGCACGCGGGCCGGCGATGCCCGGTGACGTGGTGGAACTGCGGGTGCACGGGGTTTCCGCCCCCGGCGTCGGGCAGGTGTTGGACCCGCCGCTCGTGCAGGTCGCGGGAGACCGCAGTGCGGGCTTCTATCGACCTCGGCCCGGCTGCGCGCACACCGGCCGCCCGGACGGGTCGACCCTGGAGGCGTACCGGTGGAGCGACCTGCCCTCCGGCACCGTGATCCGGACCCTGTCGCTGGTGTTCCTGCTGCCGTTCATGCTGATCAACGTGGCGGTCTGGATGCGCCCGGGCAACCCGGCCCCCGACGTCGTGGTCAGATCCCTGTGCCGGGTGCTGGGCCTCACCCTGACCGCGCTGTACGTGCTCGCCGCCGTCGGGGTCGCGCTGGACCTGGTCGCCTGGCAGTGCATGTCGTCCTCCGCGTGTCTGTCCGGTCGTAGCTGGCTGTCCTGGCTGGGCGAACGCCCCGCCGGGCTGCGACTCGCGGTGCTCGCGCTCGTCCCGGCCGCCGCCGTCGGCCTCCTCTGGTGGGCCAGCACCCGCCCGGGGCGCCCCTTCAACGCGTTCCGTCCGCCCGAGAGCACGCAGTCCAGTCACCCACTGAGCACCGTCGGCCAGTGGGACGCCGAGCCGTTGATGGGGCGGTTGCGATCGATCCACATCGCTACCGCGTTCGTGACCCTCGACGGCAGCCTGCTCGCCGCCCGGGCCGCGCAGGGCGCCGCGCCGATCACCGTCGTGCTGGCGGTGGCCACGGGAGCGATCCTGGCCACCGGAGTGACGCTGCTCTGCACTCCCCCGCTGATCGAGCGGGCGCCGGCGAGCCGGCGGCTCGACAGTGCCGCCCGCATGCTGCGGACGGTCGCCATCGGTCTCACCATCGTGGTCTCCGCCCATCTGCTGGCCACCCCCACGCACTGGCACGAACGGGGTGGCCTGCCCGGCTACGGCTCGACCCTCACCGGCCTGTTCGTCGCCCACGCCGGACTGCTGGCCGCCCTGGCAGCCGTGTTGCTGTGGCGCCGGGGCCGACGGCCGGGCAGGTCGCCGCTGCGTGGGCTCGGCTCGCTGGCAACCGCGGCGGCGGGAGCAGCTCTCGCGGTGGCCTTCTCCGCAGGACTCGTCCATCGGGTGGCGGACTTCCTCGACCGCGACGCGGCGACCGCGACCCCCAACCCACCACCGGCGTACACCTGGGCGATCTACGGCTTCTTCCGCGCGATGCTGATCACGCTGGTCGTCGCCGGCCTGGTGACCCTGCTCTCCCGACGCCGCCGCTGCCGCGCGGCGGTCGCGATCGTCGAGCGCGACTTCCCGAACCCGCCGGCGGAGGCCGCACCCCGGCTGCGGCAGGTGCGACAGGCGATCGTCCGGGCCCGGTTCACCGAGTGGCTGCTGCCACTTGCCGTGCTCTACGCCGGCCTTGCCGGACTCGGCGCGGCAACCACCGCGATAGACCTGCTCGGGCTGTATCCCGGCGACGTCATCGAACGGTACGCGCGGGTGCCCGCCGGCCTGGTCGACTTCGGTATCAGCCTGGGCGGCTACCTGATCGCGGCAACCGTCCTGGCCCTGGTCATCGGGGGTGTCTTCGCCTACCGGACGGCCGGATTCCGGCGCCACGTCGGTGTCCTCTGGGACCTGGCCACCTTCTGGCCCCGCGCCGCCCACCCCTTCGCGCCGCCCTGCTACGCCGAACGGGCCGTGCCGGAACTGGCCCGCCGCATCACCTACCTGGTGGGCAGCGGCCACCCGGTCCTGATCGCCGGGTACAGCCAGGGCTCGGTGCTGGTCGCCGCCACCATCCTTCAGCTGCCGCCCCACGTGAGCGGCCGGGTCGCCCTCCTCACCTACAGCTCACCACTGCGCCGGTTGTACGCCCGACTCTTCCCCGCCTACCTCGACGACGACATGCTGCACGAGGTGGGTGACCGGGTCGGCTGGCGCTGGTTGAACCTGTGGCGCGACACCGACCCCATCGGTGGATGGATCTTCTCTGCCCACCGGTCGGACACACCACCGACCGTCACCGGCCCGCCGGCAACGGTGGACCGCCGCCGCCGCGATCCCAGCGGACTGCTCGCCCCGCCCGGCGACAGCGTCCCGCCACCGATCAGGGGACACTGGCCCGGCGAGTCCGACGAGCCGTACACCGAGGCGGTACGGGATCTGGTCGAGCGCCTCGGCAAGCCGGCGGGCCCAGCGGCTCATCCGGCCGGCCCGCCCGCCGGGGTGTGAACCGGATGCCGCGGCAGCGCCGCCGATCGGGGACCATACCCAGGTGAGTTCGTCCCAGCTTCTCGTCGTGCTGGTCCGCGACAGCCCGGTGCCGCTACAGCAGCAACTCTGCGAGCAGATCAGCGGGTCCGTGCGGTCCGGCCGGCTGCGCCCCGGCGACACGGTGCCACCCAGCCGGGAACTGGCGCACCAACTCGGGGTCTCCCGCACCGTGGTGACCCGGGCGTACGAGCTGCTGCGCGCCAACGGGGTACTGACCTCCCGGCGCGGATCCGGCACCCGGGTCAGCGGCCACCTGCCCGCCGAGATCCGTGGGGCCGCGCCGCCCCCACGCGCTCCCTCCGGCCGGAGCCGCCGCTGCCCACCGACGCGGGAAGTCCGCTGTGGCGGCCATGGGAGCCGGCACCGATGCACCGGCCGCACGCGGCGTACGACTTCCGGCACGGCACCCCGGCGTTGACCAGCTTCCCGGTGACCCGGTGGCGGCAGTCGCTGGCGGAGGCGGTGAGCCGCGCCGACGCCGCGACCCTGGGCTACGGGCCCGCCGAGGGCGCGCCGGCCCTGCGCGCCCAGATCAGCGCGCTGCTGCGGCGCAGCCGGGCGTTCGGTGCGGCGCCGGAACACATCGTGGTGACCAGCGGCGCCACCCAGGCGATGGACATCCTGGTCCGGCTGCTCGTCGGTCCGGACGAGGTGGTGGTGATCGAGGATCCCAGCCACACGGTGCTGCGGCAGATCTTCGGCTACTCCCGGGCGGCGGTGGTGCCGGTGCCGGTGGACGAGGAAGGAATCCGGGTCGACGAGATCAACGACCGGATCCGCGCGCACGGCCACCATCCGGCGCGGGTCCGCCTCGTCTACGTCACACCGTCGCATCAGTTCCCGACCGGGTTCATCATGTCCGAGCGGCGACGACGGGCGCTGCTGCGGTGGGCCTGCGCGCACGGCGCCACGGTGCTGGAGGACGACTACCACAACGAGTTCACCTTCGCTCCGGAGCGGCAGTCGGCGCTGGCCGCCGACCCGCAGGACGCGGACGTGGTCTACGTGGGCAGCTTCAGCAAGACCCTCTTTCCGTCGCTGCGCATCGGGTACGCGGTGCTGCCGTCGCACCTGGTCCGGCCGTTCCTCGGGGTCAAGTGGATCACCGACCGGCTCACCCCGACGGTGACCCAGGAGGCGCTGGCCGAGTTCATCGACTCGGGCGCCTACGGCCGGCACATCAGCCGGATGGACCGCCTGTACCGGCAGCGCCGGGCCCGGCTGCTGGAGGCGCTCTACGAACACTTCGGCGCGGGCGTCCGGATCTCCGGCGCGGCGGCCGGGCTGCACGTGCTGGTGACCCTGAGCGGCGTACCCGACACCGACGAGGCGGAGATCGTGCGGGCCGCGGCCGTCCGGGGCCTGCGGATCTACCCCGGCTCGGGTTACTTCACCATCCGGCCACCCGCGGAGCCGACGTTCCTGATCGGATACGCGGCACTGTCCACCGCCCGGATCACCGAGGGAGTCGCGCTGTTGGCCGCCGCGGTGCGGGACGTGGCGGCTCGGTGAACCGGGGCCGCCGGAAACGGGCACGCTGCGCGTACGGGACGGTGCAGTCGAAGACCGCCTTGGCGGTCCGCCCGTCGGCGGACAGGGCCCGGGAATACCCGGTGTGCTGGGTCGGGTCGAGGGGGAAGCCCTCCCGGTCGGGGAGCACGACCAGGTCCAGGTCGGCCTGGAACCGGGTGGCCATCGCCCACCACAGGTCCTGGTCGGACTCGATGTCGACGTCCTCGTCGACGCAGAGCACCAGCTTGGCCATCCGGAACTCCGTCAACACCGCCTCGGCGGCGGCACGCACCGTGGTGTCGTCGTCCGGCCCGCGTTTCGCCGGCCACCGGAGCACCACCATGAGCTGGCCGCCCCCGGCGGTGTGGCAGTGGGCGGCCTCGACCGGCGTGCCCCGCCGGCGCAGCAGATCCAGCACCGCGGCCTCCATGCCGAAGCCGAGCAGCACCGACTGTTCGTGCCCGGGGCCGGAGACGGCCTGCAGGATCGGGCTTTCCCGAGCGGTGATCGCGGTGACCCGGACCAGCGGCAGCGCCGGGTGTGCCCGGCCCTGGTAGCCGAGGAACTCCGGGGTGGCCACGCTGCCGTGCCGACTCTCCGGCGCCGTGTCGGCCAGCAGCTCACCCTCGATGACGTACTCGGCGTGCGCGATGAACTCGGCGTCCACCGTCCGGCACCGCAGCAGCTCGACCGGCTGACCGGCGAGCGCACCGGCCACGGCCAGCTCGTCGAGGCCGGGTGGTGCCAGCGAGGTCGGGCAGCAGGAGGAGAGCAGCACCGCCGGGCCGAGCCCGAGGTGGATCGCCACCGGCAGCGGACCGCCCCGGCGCAGGGCCGCCCGGTACGCGAGTTCGAGGTCGCGCCCGGGAACCATCCAGATGGTGAGTGTGTCCGGTCCCTGGACGCACATCCGGTGCACCGACAGGTTGCGTACCCCGGTCTCCGGGTCGGTGGCGAGCACCGCGCCGAGGGTGAGGTACGCCCCGGCGTCCTCGTCGGTGAGCACCGGCACCGGCAGAGCGGTGAGGTCGGGCGGCAGCGTCTCGCGCGGCCAGCCGGCCGGGTCGGCGGCGGGCACCGGCGGACGGGGCGACCGCACCGCGTCGAGCAGCCGGTGCGGCAGCTCGGCCGGGGTGCAGCCGAGCAGGCCGGCAGCTCGGCGACGGGTGCCGTAGAGCCCCATCAGCACGGCCCGGACGGGGCCGTGGTCCGGGCGTACCCGGTCGAAGAGCACCGCCGGCCCGGGGCCGGTCGGTGGGGCGGCGGGCGCCCCGGCCCAGCGGGCGTAGCGGGCCGCGACGCCGTACCTGGCGGGCAGCTCCTCGGTGACCCGGACCAGTTCGCCGGGCAGTGGGTCGAGGGAGGCGAGCGCGTGTCGCAGGTCGACGGGGGCGCCGCCGGCCATCACTGCTGCCCCGGCGTGGCCGTGGCGCCGCGGTCGGCCAGCATGTGCAGTTGCATCCGGGTCAGCTCGTCGATCAGCGCGCGGTAGGTGGCCACCGCAATCTCGGGGGGCATGCCGTGCCCCACCGCGAGGGCGTGCACCCGGTCCAGCACCTGGCGCACCCGGTCCGGGGACCGCACGGTCGGCTCGTCCGTCTTGTGCACGGTCAGCTCGCGAACCACCCGGGTACGCTCCGCGAGCAACCCGACGATCCGCTGGTCGAGCCCGTCGATGGTGGTCCGCAGTTCCGCGATCCGGGCCGGGCCCTCGGTGCCGCCGCCCGGCGTGCCGTTCCCCTGCTGCTGGCTCATGGTTGGGCGACCTCGTCGACGACGAAGACGACGGTGGGCTCGGCGTTGCTGCCCTGGGACCGGTGCTCCTCGTCGTCGGGAATGACGAAGCCCATGCCGGGTCGGCAGGGCACCGAGCGGTCGCGGAAGTGGATGGTGAACTCGCCCTGGAGGACGTAGCCGGTGTGCCCGCGCAGACACCAGTGGTGCTCGTCGAAGCCGGCGGGCAGTTCGAGCAGCCGCAGTCGCTGCCCCCCGACGTACGCGATCTTGACGCGCCCTTCGGCGCCCGGCTTCTCCCACTTCTCCCACTGCGTCGCGGGGAAGTCGATGCCGACCGGGACGGTGACCTGTTCAGTGGACATTCTCGATATCTCCTCTGCTTTGGGCGGCCCCGCCCGAGCGGGGCCGTGGGACGCGTTCGTTGTGGTCCAGCTGCGGCAGGACGCTGCCGCCGGTGACCCGCTGGTGTCGCTTGAGCAGGTGCACCATGTCGAGCATCCGGTTGACCATCCGTTCCAGCGCGTCCATGCCCTCGGTGTCGGCGAGGCCGGGCTTGCCGGTGGTGTTGCGCAGCAGCACGGGAAAGCCGCTGCCGACCAGGATCATCCGGTTGAGCAGTAGGTTGTTGACGATCTGGTTGTGCACGGAGGAGTCGCTGTACCGGCGGCCGGTGACGATGACGCCGCCGACCTTGTCGGCCAGCGGCCGGTTGAAGCGCAGGTATCCCACCCCCGCCCGTTCGATGAAGACCTGCATGAGATGGGCCAGGCCGAAGCCGTGCACCGGGGCGGCGTAGATCAGCCCGTCCGCGCGGGTCATCTGCTCCACCAGGGCGGGCACGTCGTCGTCGAGTTGGCAGGGCGTGGTCCGGCTGTTGCAGTCGCCGCACGGGCTGCACGGTGAGATCCGGTGATCGCGCAGCCGGATGGTGCGTAGCGCGGCACCGCGCGCGGCGAGCAGGCGGCCGGCGTAGTCGACCGCGAGGTCGGTGTTGCCGCCGGCCCGTTCGGAGCCGTTGATGGCCAGGATGGTGGCTGCTTCGCTGTGCACTCGGTCCCCCGAAGGCTCGCCGGGCAGGAGGCGCGCCGCGCACCTCCCGCCCGAGGTCAGTCCGTCAGCTTTCCGGCGAAGTAGTCGATGTAGGCCTGCATGTCGAAGTGGCCGTGCCCGGACAGCGAGAAGACGATCGCCTTCGACTCGCCGGTCTCCCGGCAGCGGATCGCCTCGTCCACCGCCACCCGGACGGCGTGCGTGGACTCCGGCGCGGGCACGATCCCCTCACTGCGGGCGAACAGCACGCCGGCCTCGAAGCAGGCCGTCTGCGTCACCGCCCGCGCCTCGATCAGGTCGATCTCCCGCAGGGCGCTGACGATCGGCGCCATGCCGTGATAGCGCAACCCCCCGGCGTGGATCGCGGGCGGCCGGAAGTCATGGCCCAGCGTGTGCATCTTGGTCAGCGGGGTCATGCCCGCGCTGTCGCCGAAGTCGTAGTCGTAGGTGCCCTTGGTCAGCGACGGGCAGGAGGACGGTTCCACGGCGATGAACCGGACGGTCGGCCCGCCCTCGAACTGCCGACGCAGCAGCGGCAGGGCCAGACCGGCGAAGTTGGAACCGCCACCGGCCGCCCCGATCACGACATCCGGGTAGTCGTCGGCCATCGCCAACTGGAGCAGCGCCTCCTGACCGATGATCGTCTGGTGCATCAGCACCAGGTTGAGCACCGAGCCGAGGGAGTACCGGGCCGCACCACCACTGTGCAGCGCCGCCTCCACCGCCTCGGAGATGGCCAGCCCGAGGCTTCCGGTGGAGTGCGGGTCGGCGGCGAGCGCCGCCCGGCCGGCCGCCGTGCGCTCGCTGGGGCTCGCGGTCACCGAGGCCCCGAACGTCTCCATCAGCCCGCGCCGGTACGGCTTCTGGTCGTAGCTGACCCGCACCATGAAGACCTCGCAGTCGAGGCCGAAGTACGCGCACGCCATCGACAGCGAGCTGCCCCACTGACCCGCACCGGTCTCGGTCGTCAGCCGGCGTACGCCGTCCTGCTTGCTGTAGTACGCCTGCGGGACGGCCGTGTTCGGCTTGTGACTGCCGGCCGGGCTCACCCCTTCGTACTTGAAGTAGATCCGGGCCGGGGTGCCCAGTTCGCGTTCGAGGCGGTGAGCCCGGATCAACGGGCTGGGCCGCCACTGGCGGTAGATGTCGAGCACCGGGCCGGGAATCTCCACCTCCCGCTCGGTGGAGAACTCCTGCTCGATGAGCCCGGCCGCGAAGAGCGGTGCGAGATCGGCCGGGGTGATCGGCTCGCGGGTGCCCGGGTGGAGCATCGGCGGCAGCCCCTTGGGCAGGTCAGGGACCACGTTGTACCAGGTCGTCGGGATGTCGCTTTCCGGCAGGACAAACTTCGTGACAGTCATCGCCGCTTCCGATTCGAGGGTGGTCAGGGACGGGTGGTGGCCAGTTCGGTGGGCGCGGGCCGGGTCGGGGCGGGCGGCCGTATCCGCAGCACCGCGAACAAGGCGACGCCGACCACCGGGGTCAGCAGCAGCAGGTAGAACACGGGCTGGTGCCCCTGGGCCTGCCAGACGAGGCCGAGGCCCAGCGGCACGACCAGGCGGGCCGCGCTGAGCACGAAGCCGTTGAGGGCCATGAAGCCACTCACCCGGCTCTGCTCGACGTGGTCGGCGATGTAGGTGGGCACCACCACCGAGGCGATGATCTCCCCCAGGGTCCACACCACCGTGGACAGCAGCACGGCCGGCAGCGAGAAGGCGAAGACCAGGATGGCCATCCCGGCGGACCAGAGCAGGCCGGCGACGATGAGCAGGGTCCGGGTCGGGTACGCCTTGATCCGCCGCTCGATCAGGATGCCGGCGGCCACCACGACCAGGCTGTTGATCGTGTAGACCGCCCCGACCACCGCCACCGACGACGCCAGCACGCCGGTCACCGCCAGGGGCAGGGTGTACTCCAGGCCGATCAGTGGCGCCACGAAGCAGAACGAGACCACCACGACCACGGCCACGTCGAGGTCCCGCCGTAGCCCGATCCGGCCGGTCGTGCCGTGGGTGGTCGCCGCCGGGCGGCGGGTGTCCGCCGGCACGCAGAGCCGGATGGTGACCGCCGCGACCACACCGAGCAGGATGTTCCCGGCGAACATCAGGTGGTACGAGTAGGCCGCCGCCAGCCCGCCGAGCAGCGGGCCGACCCCCATGCCGAGGTTGTTGGCGATGTAACTGACCGTGTACGCGAAGGGCCGCTGTTCCGGTTCGGTCAGGTCGGCGATGAGCGTGTTGGCCGCCGGGGCGAACATCCCCATCCCGACCAGCGCGACGAACAGCAGCACCGCGTACGTCCACGGCGGACCGTCGATCACGGCCAGGCCGAGGTAGCCGGCCGCGTTGAGCAGCAGGCTGGACACCAACGCCGCGCGGCGGCCGGCTCGGGCGCAGACGGGAGCGCTGAGCAGGCTGCCGGCCAGCAGCCCGGTGCTGCCCACGGAGATCAGCGCACCGGCCTGACCGACACTCAGCTGCCGGCTCTGCACCAGATAGACCGCGAGCAGGGGAAAGACGAACATCCCGGCCCGGTTGATGAAGGACGCGAGGAGCAGCATCCGCAGCGGGCGCGGCAGTGCCCGGAAGCGACTCAGCCACATGGCGTTTCCTCGACCGGCTCGGTGCGCACCTCGAACATGTCCCGGATGGCCTTGAACCGGGCGCGTACGTCGTCGAAGTCGCGGCCCGCACAGACGTACCAGCCGAGGACGTCGTTGGACGCGGTCGGTGGGGCGAGCACGTCCCCGGCGCTCTTCCACACGTCCGCGTCGAGCACCGAGTCGAACGTCCGCAGTTCGTCCGCGCCGGTGATCGCGGTGATCCGGCCGAACCGCTCGGAGCAGAGATATTCGGTGCCGATCTCCGGCCCGAGTGGAGCGGCCGGGACGTGCCGGGCGTCGAGTTCCAGGCGGCACCACTCACCCGCGAGGTTGATCCCCCGTCCGGCCTCGATGGCGGGAACGATCGAACCGCCACCGGCCCGCGCCGCCGCCTCGCCGAACACCACCGCACCGTCGTCGCGGAGGAAGAACTCCACGTGCGCGACGCCGGTGCGCATCCCGAAGCCGCGCAGCACGGCGGCGTTCGCCGCCAGGATCTGTCGCTCCGCCGAGGTGAGGTCGTGCTTGCGGGATATCGTGCCGCCCGGCTCGGCGCGGAACTCCAGGACCGAGTACGTGTAACGGGAGAGCTGGTCGAAGACCGTGACGCCGTCTCGCAGCAGCGAGTCGACGTGGTATTCGACGCCCCGGACGTACTCCTCGACCCGGTAGTCGTGCCGGCTGTCGGCGACCAGCGGCCAGACCCGCGCCAACTCGTCGGTCGAGTCGACCCGGTGGGTGTCGCCGCAGGCCCACCCGGAGTACGGCTTGACCACCACCGGCCAGCCCACCTCGGTGGCGAACTCCTCGACGGCGCCGCGGGTGTCGGGCCGGCAGGATCTGGCCACCGTCAGACCCAGCTCGGTGGCGCGCCGGTGCATGACGTTCTTGTCGCGGAAGGTCAGCGCCTGCTCCGGATCGAGACCCGGGATGCCGTGGTCCCGCCGGCAGAACGCGGCGGTCAGCACGTCACCCTCGAAGAGCGGGAAGATCCTTTCCACCGGATGCGCGGCGACGATCGCCGTGACGGCGGACCGGACGGCCTCCCGGTCGTCGAGGTCGGCGTGGTAGCAGCTCATGCCGGCTGCCTCGGCGGCCGGCTGCCCGACGGGCAGCAGCACCACGGGGGTCACCCCGAGGTCGGTGGCCGCCGCCACCACGCTGCGGAACTGGGCGGCGTAACGGCCGGCCGCGGGCCGGTAGACGACGAGGATCGCGCGACTCATCGACGGCTCCCCAGGTGGCTGCCGGCGGAGCCGGCCCGGCCTGCGCGCCGGCCGGGGCCGCGGCGGACAGCACCGTGCTCGTCGTGCCGGCGTCGAGCACCGCCGAGGACGCGACGTGCGGCCCGCCGGGCAGGTCGTCCAGCGCGGCACCGAGCAGCGACATCGCGGCCTCGACGTCCGCACGGCCGCCCGGATGGGCTGCCTCCACGGTGAGCAGCAGCCGGTGCCGGCCCAGGTCGGTCCGCACCAGGTGGCCCTGGCGCCAGTTCCAGCGCCGCGAGTGGGCCCGGCCGTCGGCGTCGGCGTAGATCACCTCGCCCGGCTCCGGCAGCTCCGGCGCGTCCGGGGCGCCGAGCGGCAGGTAGGTCTCGGTGCCGTCGGCGGGGCGGACGACGAGGCCGGCGAGGCCGGCGACCGAGCACGAGGCCACCGGCAGCGCCGCGTCCAGCGAGATCGCGTTGCAGAGGTCGACCAGGGAGTTGATCCGGGGCAGCCGGTCCCCCCGGACCACCCGGCGGGCGATCGACTCGGCGGCGCAGGGGAACCGGTTCGGGTTGACCCCGACCGCCTGGTACGCCGCCCGCCACGCGGCGATCTGTGGCACCTGGGCCACCCCGGCCTTGTCCAGGCCGGCCCCGTGCAGCGCGTCCTCCGCCGCGTTCAGCAGCGCCGCCGTGGCCGGATCCGCCGGCACGACCTGCACCGGCGGTACGGCGATCAGGCCGAGGACGTACACCGGCACGGCTGTCAGCACCCGGTCGTCGATGCCGACCTCGATGGTGTCCGCACCGTCTCTAAGCTGGGTCATCGTGATCCTCGTGGAGTTCGGTCATCGGAATCGGGTCGACTTTACGCAGCGGGCCGATCACGGGTTGTAGCCAATTCCGAGGGTTCCGGTCAGACCAATCCGGGCCGGCCTGCCCGCTGCCCACCGCCACCACCATCAGGTCGGCAGCACGGTGGGCACGCCGCGCAGAAAGTTGTCGAACAGCCGAAGTCCGTCCTCGGTCATCACGCTCTCCGGATGGAACTGCACCCCCTCGACGGGCAGGGTGCGGTGGCGCGCCGCCATCACGTAGCCGTCGTCGGTGGATCTCGCGGTGACCTCCAGCGCGGCCGGCACGGGATCGGCGACGATGAGCGAGTGGTAGCGGGTGACGGTCAGCGGTGCCGGCGCTCCGGCGAAGACGCCGCGCCCGTCGTGCTCGGTCACACTGGTCTTGCCGTGCATGAGGTGCCGGGCGACCGAGATGGTGCCGCCGTAGGCCAGGCCGATGGCCTGGTGGCCCAGGCAGACGCCGAGGAGCGGGATCCGGCCGGCGAAGGCGTGCACCAGCTGGACGTGACCGGATTCGGCGGGATGCCCCGGTCCGGGGCCCAGGACCACCGCGTCCGGTCGCAGGGCGGCGAGTTGGTCGCTGGTCCGGCTCCGGGAGCGGACCACCACGGTGTGCGCGCCGAGGGTGCGTAGGTACTGGTCGATGATGTGGGTGAAGCTGTCGTACGCGTCGACGAGCAGGATCCTCACGGCAGCAGCTCCGCACCGGTCAGGGCCCAGTAGGTGGCGCTCATCTTGGCCAGGGTCTCCCGCCACTCGGCGGTGGGCGTGGAGTCGGCGACCACCCCGGCGGATGCCTGCGTGCGGTAGCGGGGGCCGTCCTGCACGACGGTGCGGATGCAGAGCGCGAGGACCGCGAAGCCGCGTACGTCGACCAGGCCGGTGGACCCGGCGTAGACGCCACGGGGCTGGTCCTCCAGGCCATCGATGATCTCCATCGATCGTAGTTTGGGTGCTCCGGTCATGGTGCCGGCCGGGAAGGCCGCGCAGATCGCCGCCCAGACGTCCGTGCCGGCGGCGAGCCGCCCGGAGACGGTGGAGACCAGATGGTGCACGTACGCGAAGGCCTCCGGCTCAAGCATCGTGTCGACACTGAGGGTGCCCGGCACGCAGACCCGGCCGATGTCGTTGCGGCACAGGTCGACGAGCATGACGTGCTCCGCCCGCTCCTTCTCGCTGGCCAACAGGTCCGCCACCTGCTGCCGGTCGGCCGCCGGGTCCGCGGCCCGGGGGCGGTGCCGGCGATCGGGCGCATCGAGATCCGGCCACCGCCGATGCGGAGGAAGAGTTCCGGGCTGGCGCCAATGATGGTGCGACCGGCCCAGGGTGCCAGGTACATGTACGGCGACGGGCTGCGGTGCCGCAACCGCCGGTAGACCTCCAGCGGCGTGAGCTGGCTCTCGACCTCGATCCGGTGGCCGATCTGGATCTGGTAGCTGTCTCCGACCTCGATGTGCCGTAGGCACTGCTTGACCCGGGCGGCGAAGGTCTCCTCGTCCAGGCTGTCCCGGACCAGCGTCGGCGCCGGGGCGGACGGCACCTCGTCGTGGTCTCCACGAAGCCCGGCGACCAGTTCGGCGGCCGGCGGCACCGGCTCGTGCGGCAGGTGCGGGCCGGTGCTGCTGAGTTGGTGGACGGTGCCGGCGCGGAGGTCCCACCAGACGGTGTGCCGGTACAGCGCGAGCGTGCAGCGCGGGATGTCGTCGACCACCCGCTCGACGGTGAGCTCGTCCATGTCGCGGGCGGCTTCGTAGGCGAGGGTGGTGAGGAAGCCGAAGGCGAAGCTGTCGGCGTCCGCGGTGGTTTCCACCGCGAACGCCCGCTGCACGGCCCGCACCGCGGCCCACACCTCGGACGGGCCGGCGAGGGGCCACCGGCGTTGGTCGCCACCACGCTGGAGCGGCTCACCCAGGACGGCGTCGAGCACGGCGGCGAGGGCCTCGCCGAGCGCGCCGCCGGCGGTCAGTTCCAGCCGGTCGGCGATGACTCGCAGCTCGGCGAGGCGTCCCCAGCCCACCGCGGCGGCACGCCGGTCCCGGGCCGGCCCGTCCAGGCTTTCAAACAGATAAATGTCGTCCTGAACGCGATTCTTGGACAAAGCCGTGTAGAGCGCCAAGGGATCGATAGACGGCAGTGTGATAGTTGTCACATCAATCGGAATCGTGCCCGCCCGCGGCGTGCCGCCCTCCGCCAAGGAATGAGAATAGGCAGGACGTTCGCCCAACCCGGCCGACGACGCGACCACCATGAAGCCTCCCCTGAGCAGCTCGATTCGCGCACCCACCGACACCGACCCCAGCGCCCAAAACGGCAGGTCGAGCCCTCCCTCACAACGAATAACCACATCAACCGCGCCGACGCTCGTCGCCGCACAGCGCCCGCCCGCGTCCTCAATGGGCGGGCACGGAAAGATTGCCCGATTCGCTGACGGTCGAGCAGTTGCACGACCGGGAAACACTTTCGCCAGGCGCGGACCACTCTGTCCATACCACTTCGACGATCGCGGAGGGGACCACTTGGCATGGCATCTAAGTCTGTCAATTGATCGCGATTCCCAGGAAACCCTGGCGACGCAGCTCCGCAGCGCTGTACGGCGGCAGATCGAGGAGGGCGCGCTGCGCGCGGGCACCCGGGTACCGTCGAGCCGCCGGCTCGCCGTGGATCTGGGCGTGTCCCGCAGTGTGGTGGTCGAGGCGTACGAGCAGCTCTGCGCCGAGGGTTATCTGATCTCCCGGCGCGGTTCCGGCACCCTGGTCGCCGCGGCGGCCCGTGCCGAGGTCGGCTCCGCGCTCACCCCCGACGACCAGGCGCCCGCCGCCGAGGTCGTGGACCTGCGCACCGGCGGCTCCGACACGTCCGCCTTTCCACGCCAGGACTGGATCCGCTGCGTCAGCTCGGTGGTCGGCTCGGCCGGCCGGCGGGAGCTGGGCTACGGACCTCCGTCCGGACTACCACCGGTCCGGCACACCCTCGTCGGCTACCTCGGCCGGGTACGCGCCGTCCGCACCCGACCCGAGCACCTCATGATCACCTCCGGGTTCGCCCAGGGGCTGGCGATGCTCTGTCGCGTGCTGCGCGACACCGGCCACGACCGGGTGGGCGTGGAGGACCCGGGGCATCCCGGCGAGTGGACGTTCATCGCCGACGCCGGTCTGTGCCCGGTCGGCATCGCAGTGGACGGCGACGGCATCCGCGTCGACGAGCTGGCCGCCAGCGGTGTCCGAGCCGTGCTGACCACACCGGCCAGCCAGTTCCCGACCGGAGCCGTGCTCAGCGCCGAGCGTCGGGAGCAACTCGTCGGATGGGCCCGGACAGTGGACGGGTACATCATCGAGGACGACTTCAACGCCGGGTGCGTGGCACCGGCCCAGCGGATGCCGGCCCTGCAGAGCCTCGCCCCCGACCGCGTCGTCTACGCCAGCAGCGCCAGCAAGGTCCTCGCCCCGGCCCTGCGGCTCGGCTGGGTCGCCACCCCACCCGAGCTGACCGGACCGGTCGAACGGGTCCGCGCCGGCTGGGACATCGGCTGCTCCGGGCTCGAACAGCTCACCTTCGCCCGACTGGTCGACACCGGCGCGTTCGATCGGCATCTGCGCCGGCTGCGCGCCGAGTTCCAGCGGCGCCGGCAGGCCGTGCACCACTTCGTCACCCGGCGCCTGCCCGGCGTCACCGTGTCCGGCCGGGACAGCGGACCACAGACGTACCTGGTGCTCCCGCCGGATTGCGCCGAGGAGGCGCTGGTCCAGGCCGTCCGGCGCCGCTCGGTACTGGTGCGGGGTGGTCGCTTCTACGCCCTGCGGGACGACGACCGGCCGCCGGCGTTGGTGGTCGGCCATGCCGGGGTGCCCGCCGCGGAACTGGGCCGGGGTCTGGCCGCGATCGCGGCCGCCTACCGCGACGTCACCGAGCGCAGTGGCGCCTGACGTCCGCCGGTGGTGCCGGCGTTCGACTGCCGGCCGGACCGCCGCTCGACCCGGTCGGAAACCGCTGTCCCCTCGACCTTGGCCGCCACCTCACGACAGCGAATCGGCCGGTGTCGCCGGCACGGTGGGCGACGTCCGGGCCGGGGTGCCCGGTGGGGCCGACGGGCTGGGGCCCGCCGCCTCGGACGGGTCGGGCGTCGGCGGGTCGGTGGTCGGCTCCGCGGTGTCCGGCGGCGTCGTCGGGGTGGCCGGCGCGGACGGGCTCGACGTCACCGGCGGGCTCGACGTGACCGGCGCGGACGGGCTCGACGTCACCGGCGGGCTCGACGTGACCGGCGCGCTGGACGGTGCCGGCGGGCTCGACGTGGCCGGCGCCGATGTCGCTGGCCCACCCGACGGCGTCGGCGACGGTCCGTCGCCGGTGCGGGAGTCCGGTTGATCCGGCCCGCGGTCGCCCGCGGGGTGCGTTCCGCCGCCGGCGGGTCCGTCCGTCGCCCACGGCTCGGCTCCGTCTCCGCTGCCGCCTCGGCGGTCTCGGAGGGCAGGACGGACGTCCGGACGTGCGTATCGGCACGTTCGCAGGCGACACCGGCGAGGCTGAACCGGCCCGGTGCCTCGTGTCCGCCGGTCTCCACCCGGCCGTGCAGGGTTGCCGTCACGTCCGCTCCCGGCGTCGGTGGCTCGGCGAGACGGAGGGTCACCTGCCGTTCGTCGTGCGCCCAACCGGCACCTCGGACGTCGAGGAGTCGCTGGCTGGCCGGCAGGGTGAAGGTCAGTGCCCGGGCACCGGTCTCCGGGCGCCCGGCGTCCGTCACGCTGATCCGGGCGGTGAACCGACCGTCGGCCGCCTGCTGCGCCTGGTACCGGACCGTGCAGCCGGCCTCGGCCGGCGGCGGGTCGGCCGGGCCCTCGTCGGCGGCGACCAGGCCCGGCAGGACCGCGGCGAGCGCGGCAGCCGCCGCGGCGGGCGCGACGAGCAACAGACCGCGACGCCGGGCGGCGGCCGGACGGGCGGTGGCCTTCGGTGGGGCGACTCGGGCGGGCCGGGTGGGACCCGGGACGGTACGGGTGGGCCCGGTGGCCCGGCTGGTCCCGGACGGCTCGGTCACGGCGGCGGCCACGGTCTCCGCCGCCAGCGCGTCCGCCAGGTCGCCCGCACCGGGGCGCGCAGCCGGATCGGTCGCCAGACACCGCCGGATCAGCTCCGTGTGGGACGCGGGCAGTCCGGTGAGGACGGGCACGGGCACCGGTTCGTGCGGTGCCCGTTCCGGAACCCGACCGGTGAGGCACTCGGCGAGGACGACGCCGAGGGCGAACACGTCACCCGACGGTGCCGCCTCCACCCCGACGGCCTGCTCCGGCGGCAGATAGGCCGGAGTGCCCCAGACCAGCCCGTCCGGGTCCGCCGGGTCGTCGCCCGCCCGGGCCGCGATGCCGAAGTCGACCACCTTGACACCGTTCGGGGTGAGCATGATGTTGCCGGGCTTGACGTCACGATGAACGATGCCGTGCTGGTGCGCGGCGGCGAGGGCTGCGGCGACCTGGTGTCCGATCCGCAGCGTCTCGTCCGGTGGCAGCGGGCCGGCGGCACGGAGCCGAGCGCCCAGCGTCGACCCGGCGACGAACTCCATCACCAGAAACGGGGTCGGTGTGCGGGCCAGCTGCCGCTGCTCGCCGTAGTCGTAGACCCGGGCGACGCCGGGGTGGTCCAGCCGCGCGGCGGCCAGTGCCTCGCGACGGATGCGCTCCCGGGCCGCGAGATCGCCCAGCAGTGGAGCCGACAACAGCTTCACCGCGACGACCCGCTGCAACCGCAGGTCGTAGCCGCGCCAGACGGTCGCCATGCCACCCCGGCCGACCGGTTCGTCGAGCCGGTAACGCCGTCGCAGAATTCGCACGAGCCGACCCTCCCGATCCGGTCACGCCCCCAGGTCGAGGCACCTCGCCGGCGGATCGTGTCGCGCCCGCCGCCCCGGTCACTATCGCGCTACCCCCCGTCCGGGTGAAAAAAACCTGGTCGAGGAGTTGGTAGGGCCCGAGCCCGCGATGTCACGCGACCGTCACACATTCGCGCGGCGGCCGTCATTCCCCAGGGCATGTCTAACCGACAGAGACACCGCGCCGGGCGACGAGGAGGAGGCGATGAGCATGACGAGCCAGCGCGACATCCGGTGGGCGGCGGTCGCCACCGGGCTGGCGGCCGTTCTGGTCGCCACCGGTTGCACCCACGACCCGGCACCCGAACCGCCGCCCCGGCCGGCCAGCACGAGCCCGCCCAGCACGCTCGCCCGGGTCGAGGTCGGCGACCGGCTGACGGTGACCGCGACCGTCGAACGGATCGTCGGCGACGAAGCCCTCGTCGTGCGGGACGTCGACCTGACCGACGGCACCCTTCTCGTGCTGGCCCGGCAGGCCGTCGAGGCGTCCCCACCACAGCTGGTCACCGTCGAGGGCACCGTCGTCCGCTTCTCGTACGGCGACCTCGCGGCCCGCCATCGCCTGACCGACCGGGACGCGTACCACCCGTTCGAGGGGCAGAAGGCGCTCACCGCCAGCCAGGTGACCGTGTGGCGGTGACGGGAGATCATCCTTGTTGCGGGCTACCGCTCCTCGTCGAGCACGTCGGCCAGGCTGCTGCCGTCACCGAGCCGACTGCGGGTGATGACGCTGAGACTGCCATCGGTCTCCAGCACCACTGCCGCCAGACCGGTGAGATCGCCCGCGCCCCGGCTGCGGGCGGCCTGCCGGATCTCGCTCTCCGCGACACGGGTGCGCCGCATGGTCCCGCACCGGAGCCGGCCATCGCGCAGCAGCATCGTCGGCCGGGCCTTGAGCAGTCGCTGTGACGGCGGCCAACGCACGGCCAGCAGGGCCACCACGTACTGCAACGCCACCAGCAGGGCCAGCGCCAGGATCCCTTCCAGCAGCGACACGTCCCGCGACAGCAGGCTCGTCGCCAGGGTCGAGCCCAGCGCCACCGTGACCACGAAGTCGAACGCGTTGAGCTTGGACAGGGTCCGCTTTCCGGACACTCTCAGGATCAGCACCAACACCGGATAGACGAGCACCGCGACGACGAGCAGCCGGAGCAGGTCGGCCGGGTTGTTCAGCAGCATCCCCCGGACGTACCCGGGCACCCGGGCGGTGAACCGGCGTCCCAGTGGCCGATCCTGTTCACCGCCGGGACGCCGGCCGTGGCGTACCGCCCCGCCGCGACGGGCCTGAACCGGAAGCGCACCGCGCGACGGACGGCCTATCCGGCGGCCAGGAGGGGTTCGAGAGTCAGGCCGGGCTGGCGGTCGGCGATGGACCGCATCCGCCAACCGCTGGTGAACAGGGCGAGCCGCACGCCGTCGCGGACGCGGGTGAGCACTTCGGCGTCGGGAACGGCGCGTAGTCGTTCCTCGCCGGCGGGGTCGGTGCGGCGGGCCACCTGGTAGGGCAGGTGCTCCAACCGGGCGGTGACGCCGAACTCGGCCTGGAGGCGGGCGACCGCGACCTCGAACTGCATCGGCCCGACGGCGGCGAGGACGGGGGCCTGTTCGCCGCGACGGTCGGAGCGCAGGACCTGGACGACACCCTCGGCGTCGAGTTGCTCGACGCCCCGGCGGAAGCGCTTGAAGGTGGCGGTGTCTGCCGCGCTGAGCACGGCGAAGTGCTCGGGGACGAAGGACGGCAGCGGCGGGAACGTCACGGCCGGGCCCTCGTGCAGGGTGTCGCCGATACCGAGGGCGGTGGCGTTGACCAGCCCGATCACGTCACCGGGATATGCCTGGTCGATGGTCTCCCGGCTGGCGCCGAACATCTGCTGGGCGTACTTGGTGGCGAAGGGCCGGCCGGTGCCCGCGTGGGTGACGGTCATGCCCCGGGCGAACCGGCCCGAACAGATCCGGACGAAGGCGACCTGGTCACGGTGGGCCTTGTTCATGTTGGCCTGGATCTTGAAGACGAAACCGGCGAAAGGCGCGTCGACGGGTCGCGGTGTGCCGGTGACGTCCGGACGGGGACCCGCCGCGGGGGCATGGGCGGCGAGGACGTCGAGCAGGTGCCGCACGCCGAAGTTGGCGACCGCCGCGCCGAACAGGACGGGTGTGCTGGTGGCGGCGGCGAAGGCGGCCTGGTCGTGGTCGGCGCCGGTGAGGGCGAGCAGGTCGAGTTCCTCGACGGCGCGCTCCCAGTCCTGGCCGTGGCGTCGCGCCGCCTCCCGCGGGTCGAGGTGTTCCTCGATGGCGGCGGTGGCACCACCGGGGGTACGACGGAAGGCGGTCATCTGACCGGTACGACGGTCGACGACGCCGTGGAACTGCCCGGCGATACCCACCGGCCAGGTGACCGGAGTCGGCCGCAGCTTGATCCGTTGTTCGATCTCGTCGAGCAACCCGAGAGGCTCCCGGCCCGGACGGTCCCACTTGTTGATGAAGGTGATCACGGGAATCCGGCGGGCACGGCAGACCTCGAACAGTTTCAGCGTCTGCGGCTCCAGACCCTTCGCGGCGTCGAGGAGCATCACCGCACAGTCCACCGCGGTCAGCACCCGGTAGGTGTCCTCCGAGAAATCGGCGTGACCGGGGGTGTCGAGCAGGTTGACGACCAGGTCCCGGTAGGCGAACTGTAGGACCGCGGACGTGATCGAGATGCCGCGCTGCTGCTCCATGGCCATCCAGTCGGAGACCACACCCTTACGGCCCGCCTTGCCGTGCACCGCACCGGCCTCCCCGATCACCTGCGCGTGCAACGCCAGCGCCTCGGTGATCGTGGACTTCCCGGCATCGGGGTGGGAGATCACCGCGAACGTGCGCCGCCGAGCCGCCTCAGCGGCGACCACGGTCGCAGACTCCACCACCGGCACCCGTCCCACCTCTTTCTCGCTGGATCTTCCAGACTACCGTTGCGAGGGTTGCTCAGCTCGGACGGTGTGCAGGCGGAAGCCACCCTGGCTGCGGGTTTCGGCACCTCGCCGATCTGCATCAGTGCTCCGTCACCCATCGCGTCCGTCCCACCTCCCGAGCGCGCCCGCACTCCGGTGGGCGCGCGGCGGTCACCAGGTAACCGGCAGCGCGATGCGCTACCTGGCGGACACTCGGGCTTGTCTCCCGGATCTCGTCGAGCCGAGACGTGGCCCAGGCGGCGAACCGCCAACGCCGCCGGGCGCCGTCTGGGCCCGTCGCAGGCCGGCGAAGATCCGGGAGACACGCCCTAGCCCGGCCGGCCGCTCGAACTCCGGATCGTGTTCACTGTCACGCCCGTTGCACCGGTACGCCCTGCCGGGCAAAGCACCGCCTGCCGCGTCCCCCCCATGGGAAGATCGGGCCAGCAACTGGCGTCTTCCCGAAAAGACCAACTTTGTTCGGCAATCGTGGAGGTACAAGGTGGCGACCATCCTTATATCCGGCGCCAACAAGGGCCTGGGCTTCGAGACCGCCCGACAACTCGTGGCCGCCGGGCACACGGTGTACGCCGCCGCGCGCGACGCGGCGCGGGGGCGCCGGGCAGCCGACGAACTGGGCGCCCGGTTCATCCTGCTCGACGTCACCGACGATGCCTCGGTGAAGGCCGCGGCCAAGACGGTGGCGGCCGACGGCGGGCTGGACGTCCTGGTCAATAACGCCGGCATTGAACCGCGCCTGGACGACGGCGGCTTCATTCCGGTCTCCGAGGTCACCGCCGACCTGGCCCACCGGGTGTTCGACACCAACGTGTTCGGGCACATCCGGATGTTGCACTCGTTCCTCCCTCTGCTGGAGCGCTCCGCCGCTCCGGTCGTGGTGAACGTCGGCAGCGGCGCATCCCTGATGCGCGACCTGAGTAATCCGGACAACCCGGCGCACTTCTATCCCGACGTCACCTACCCGGCCTCCAAGGCGGCGATGAACATGCTGACCGTCCAGTACGCCAAGGCGTACCCCGGTATGCGAATCAACGCCGTCGACCCCGGCTTCACCGCCACCGACCTCAACTTCCACGCCGGCCACCAGACCGTCGAGGAGGGTGCCGAGATCATCGTGCGGATGGCCCAGATCGGACCGGACGGTCCCACTGGCGGCTTCTACGACGCCCGGGGCGTCATCCCCTGGTGACCGACAAAGGAGTCAGAGTCATGTCCGCTTTTCAGACGCATGAGGGTCGGGTTGCCGTCGTCACCGGCGCTGGTCGGGGCATCGGTCAGGCCATTGCCCGGAGCCTCGGCGAGCGCGGCGCGACGGTCGTCGCGATCGACCTGCGGGACCCGGTAGAGACGGTGAGCCAGCTCACCGACAGCGGCCGGACGGCGATCGCGCTGACCGCCGACGTGTCCGACCCCGAGCAGACCGCCGCGGCCGGCGCCGAGGTCGCCCGCCGGTTCGGGCGGGCCGACATCCTGGTCAACAACGCCGGCATCTTCCCGTTCTGGGACATCGACGAGCTGGACTACGAGAAGTGGCGGCGGGTACTCGCGGTCAACCTCGACTCGCAGTTCCTCATGGTCAAGGCCGTCCTGCCGGAGATGAAGCAGGGCGGTTGGGGCCGGATCGTGAACCTGACCTCGAACTCGATCGTCACCGCCGCCCCCGGCCTGTCGCACTACATGGCCAGCAAGATGGGCAACATCGGGTTCAGCCGGGGTCTCGCCAACGACCTCGCCCCGTTCGGCATCACCGTCAACGCGGTCGGCCCGACCCTGACCATCACCCCGGGCGTGCGGGAGGTCCACCCGCCGGAGGCCCTTGAGGCGGTCGCCCAGGCCCAGGCGATCAAGCGCAACGGCCAGCCGGACGACCTGGTCGGCACCATCGCCTTCCTGACCAGCGACGACGCCGCCTTCGTCACCGGCCAGACGATCATGGCCGACGGCGGATACGCCCGCTGAGCTCCGTCACCTCGGCATCGACGCCGGGTCAGGCCGGTAGCGGTCAGCGACCCCGGGTGAACAGGGCGGCGTAGCGGTCCAGGTACCGGGGCCACCCTTCGTCGTGGGCGACGCCGTCCCGCACGGAAGTCGCCGAACCGCTCGGTGAACACGGTGAAGGCCCGCTCGACCGGCGCCTCGATGACGATCTGCCGCTGGACCACGACGGCCGTTACCTCTGTCATGACTTCCCCTGCTCGGTGTGCCGTCCGTCATCGGTTGTCCGGCGATGTCCCGGTAGCCGCGCAGGGCGCGGTCCCAGAAGGTGTTCACCGACGGCCCGCGGCCGCTCGACCAGGGCGCCCGTGATGATCATCACGAAAAGGCGGACTCTACCCTCACCCGACGGTAGGTTCGGCGCAGGTCGTCGAGGTGCGGCTACGGCCCTTCGCGGTCTTCTCCCGGGCGACGATGCCCGGAAACGGTCCGGAAACGTCCGACCGGTACTGATGTGTACGTAATGCGCCGTATCCCCACGCGGGCACGGCATCACGTGCGCGCCCCGGCGCGCACACCCCGAGCGGAAACGGCTGTATGTCTTCTGTGCTGTCCGCGGTCAACCGGCCGCGCCTGTCCCGCCCGTCCTGGCTGTCGCCGAAGGTGTTCCGCACCGAGGTCCTCGCCGGCCTGGTCGTCGCCCTGGCACTGATCCCCGAGGCGATCAGCTTCTCCATCTTGGCCGGCGTGGATCCCCGGGTCGGGCTGTTCGCCTCGTTCACCATGGCCGTGGTCATCTCGGTCTGCGGCGGCCGACCAGCGATGATCAGCGCCGCGACCGGCGCGATCGCCCTGATCGTCGCGCCGCTGGTCAAGGAGCACGGGCTGGACTACCTGATCGCCGCGGTGATCCTCGGCGGCGTCATCCAGGTGCTGCTGGCCGTGCTCGGGGTGGCGAAGCTGATGCGGTTCATCCCGCGCAGCGTCATGGTCGGCTTCGTCAACGCCCTGGCCATCCTGATCTTCGCCGCCCAGGTGCCGTACCTGCTCGGGGTGCCGTGGCTGGTCTACCCCCTCGTCGCCCTCGCCCTGGCGATCATGGTCGGGCTGCCCCGACTCACCAAGGCCGTCCCGGCCCCACTGGTCGCGATCATCGTGCTCACCGTGATCACCGTGGTCGCCGCCGTGGCGGTGCCCACCGTCGGCGACCAGGGCGAACTGCCCGACAGCCTGCCGACCCTCGGCCTGCCGCAGATCCCCTGGACCGTGGACACCCTGACCCTGATCGGCCCGTACGCCCTCGGAGTGGCGCTGGTCGGGCTGATGGAGTCACTGATGACCGCCAAGCTCGTCGACGACATCACCGACACCCACTCCAACAAGACCCGCGAGTCCTGGGGCCAAGGCGTGGCCAACATCGTCACCGGCTTCTTCGGCGGCATGGGCGGCTGCGCCATGATCGGCCAAACGATGATCAACGTGAAGGCGTCCGGCGCCCGGACCCGCCTGTCGACCTTCCTGTCCGGCGTGTTCCTGCTCATCCTGGTGGTCAGCCTCGGCGACGTGGTCGCCACCATCCCGATGGCCGCCCTCGTCGCCGTGATGATCATCGTCGCCGTCGCCACGTTCGACTGGCACTCCGTCGCCCCCGCCACGCTCAAGCGGATGCCGCTGGGCGAGACCCTGGTCATGCTCACCACCGTCGGCGCGGTACTCGCGACCCACAACCTCGCCATCGGCGTCATCATCGGCGTCCTCACCGCCATGGTGATCTTCGCCCGGCGGGTCGCCCACCTCGTCGAGGTGACCAGCGTGCTGGACCCCGACGGCGGCACCCGCATCTACTCCGTACACGGCGAACTCTTCTTCGCCTCCAGCAACGACCTCGTCTACCAGTTCGACTACACCGGCGACCCACAGCACGTGGTCATCGACATGACCCACGCCCACGTGTGGGACGCCTCGTCGGTCGCCGCGCTGGACGCCGTCACCACCAAGTACGCCGCACGCAGCAAGACCGTCGAGATCATCGAACTGAACCAGCCCAGCGCCGCCATCCACAGCACCCTCGCCGGCACCCTGAGCGGGGGGCACTGATGCCGGGCGCGGTGCGAGGTGCCGCGCCCGGGCACCGCCGCGGCCCGGTCGCCCAGCGGCTCATGCAGATCGGCGAGGCCGCCGACCGCGTCGGGCTCAGCATCCGCACCATCCGCCACTACGAGGACGCCGGGCTGATCGTCCCGTCGGCGCGCAGCGAGGGCGGTTTCCGCCTCTACACCGACGCCGACCTCGACCGGCTCGCCGTGGTCAAGCGGATGAAACCGCTCGGGTTCACCCTCGACGAGATGCGGGACCTGCTCGTCGTCCTCGACGCCCTGCCCACCGCAGGCGAGGACGACCGGCGGGCGCTGCTCGACCGGCTCGGCATGTTCCACAGCGTCGCCACCGCCCGGGTGGACGCGCTCCGCGAACAGTTGGCCACCGCCGAGGGCTTCGCCGACACCCTGCGACACCAGCTCGACCAGCACTCGTCCCGGCGGCGCCCCCGCTGACCCGCTCCGCGCCGGAGGCGTTTTCCGAGATTCGGCCGTCGGTGGCTGCCTATGGTGGACACGACGCGACGGACCCGCATCGGGCGGTCGCCGCCGGGACGATGGGCGAGCAGCATGAAGCGGTTCCTGGAGGCTGTCTGGGACACCAGCAGCGTGGGTGGTCGCCTCGTGACCAGCATCGCGCTGATCGTGCTGGCCGTCGTCTTTGCGGTTCTCGCCGGTCGCCTGGCCACCGTCCGGGTGACGGACACCGGCAACCGCTACTACCTACGCAAGGCGGTGCACTACCTGACCGTCGTGGTGCTGCTGTTCGCGCTGGCCCTGCTGTGGCGGCCGTTCGCCGGCCGGATCGGCGTGGTCGTCGGCCTGCTCGCCGCCGGTCTCGCGCTGGCCCTGCAGGAGGTTCTCGGCGCGTTCGCCGGATGGATCAGCATCCTCAGCGGGCGGCAGTTCCGCGTCGGTGACCGGATACAGATGTGCGGGGTACGCGGCGACGTCCTGGACATCACCCCGCTGCGTACCCGCATCCTGGAGAGCGGCTCGTCCGCCGACCCGGAATCCTGGATCCGCGGCCGGCAGTACACCGGACGGGTGGTGTCCCTGTCGAACCGCTTCGTCTTCACCGCACCGGTCTACAACAGCAGCACCGTGCTGGACCACCTCTGGGAGGAGCTGACCCTGCCCGTCTCCTACGACGCGGACTGGCACCGGGCGGAACGGATCCTCTGCGAGGAGGCGCAGGCCATCTCCTCGACGGTCGAGGCGCGGCGCGCCATCGAGCAGATGCGCGACCGCTACCCGGTCGCCGAGGCGGAGGTCGACCCGCGCGTCTTCGTCCGCGCCACCCCGAACTGGGTCGAGCTGTCGGCCCGGTTCGTGGTGCCGGTGCGCGCCGCCCGTCAGGTCAAGGACCAGGTCACCCGGCGGGTGCTGGACCGCTTCGCCGAGAACGGCATCCGGGTGGCGTCGGTGACCCAGGACATCACCATCTACCCACCGCCGGCATCGGAAGGCGTCGCCGTCCCGGCCGACCGCCCGTGACCACTCACCGGCCGCGCGATTCCCGGGAGCCGGAGGACCGATCAGGACGACGCTCAGCTGGTCGAAGCTGAGGACCGCCGGGCGTACCAGCGGCGCCCCGGCGTTGCGCTGATGCCGTGCACCACCGTGCTCGCCACCACCACCAGGCTTCCGGCCACCCACAGCCGGGGATCCCGGACCCCCGCCTGCTGGCTGTGCGCGAGATAGAACAGCGCCGACACGCCGATCGGCCCGAACCAGCCCAGGAACGCCACACTCCGCCAGGACAGCCCCAGGACGGGCTTCAACGCGAGCACCACCGGCAGGCGACGCAGCACCAGCACCGCGACCACGAACGCCGCCAGCGGCCAGCCGAGAGCACGCCAGTCACGCCACGGCACCTCGACTCCCAGCAGGAAGAACAGCGGCAACACCAGATAGCGGGTCAGCGCGTCGTCGAGCCGCTGCTCCGACGCCCGCGACCGGTCCCCGATCACGGCGTTGTAGGCCAGGCCGGCGACGAACACCGCGAGGATCCCGTCCGTACGCGCCACCCGGGCGACTCCCAGCGCGGCGATGCCGAGCACGAGCGTGAAGATCAGCAGGGAGCTCTCGTCCACGTCCTCTCGCGTATCGGCCGCCACCACGGCCCGGCCGGCGGCGTATCCGACCGCCACGCCGACCACGACCGCCCCCACCACCGCCCACACCGCCGTTGCGAGGTGACCGCCGAAGGATCCGGACGTCGCGGTCGACAACGCGAGCACGACGAAGACGAACGCCAGCCCGTCGTTGGCGCCCGACTCGCCGCTGATCACCTGACGCAGCCGCGCCGGCAGTTGCCGCTCGGCCGGCCCACCCGACACGACGCTGGAGGCCAGCACCGGGTCGGTCGGCGTCACACAGGCCCCCAACAGCACCGCCAGGGCCACCGGCAGGCCGAGCACAAGCCAGGCCAGGCCGGCGCTGACCACCGCCATGCCGGCCATCGCGACGGTGAGGAGCACGCCGACCGGGCGGATCACCGACCGGTAGTCCGACAGTGGGAAACGCAGCGCCACCGCCATCAGCGAGATGGCCAACAGCACCCGGCTCGCCTCCAGCGTCACCACGGACACCTCGTGGCGGGGCAGGTCGACCAGCCCGAGAACCGGACCTGCCAGCACGCCCACCAGCAGCGCGAGCAGGGGCTCGCTGACCGGTACCCGGCGGATGGCGCTGGACCAGAAGGCCAGCAACACCCCCAGCACCCCCACCAGGGCGTAACTGAGGTGCAGCGGATCCATCCCCGGCCGCTACCCCCTCGTCCCCGCTTTCACACCCGTGCGGGCGAAACGCCGGCGGACCGCCCACTGCCGGATGCCGGCAGCACGACCACGCTGGCGACACCGGCAGCGACGGCGTGTGCCGGAGCACCGGCTTCGGTGCGGAACCGCGGTCGGCATCGACGGACCGGGCCGCGCACCGTCTCGGCGTGCGTCACGATGGGCACGTGACGTGGAAGATCTGGGCACCGTGAGCCGACCTCGCTCCCTGTCCAGACGGCTCGCCGAGATACGGGAGAGTTTCTGGCTCGTGCCGGCGACCTTCGCGCTGGGCGCGGTGATGGCAGCGTTCGGCCTGTCGGTGCTGGAGCTGCAACTGGACCTCCCTGTCGAAGGGATCCTGCCCAGCGGCCCCGCCGGGGCCCGCTCGCTGCTGTCATCGATCATCACGGCGATGATCTCCTTCACCGCGTTGGTCTTCTCCATCACGGTGGTGGCCCTGCAACTGGCCAGCAGCCAGTACTCCCCCCGGGTGCTCCGGACCTTCCTGCAGGATCGGATCATCCAGGCAACGCTCGGTACGTTCGTCGCCACCTTCCTGTTCGCCATGGTGGTGCTCGCCGCACTGCCGGCTCAGGACGCGGAAGGGCTCCCGGAGTTGTCGCTCGCGGTGTCCATATCGCTCGTCCTGGCCAGCACCGGCACCTTCATCTACTACCTGCACCACATCACCACCGTGATGCGGGTGTCGCACATCATCGCCGCGATCGGCGCGCAGACCCGGCGGTCGATCACCGGCCTTCCCCCGCCGGACGAGTCGAGGGCGGCGGTGCCCGGTGCGGTCACCCAGACCGTGCCAGCCCCGAAGGCCGGGATGATCAGCAATGTCGATCTCGCCCTGCTCGCTCTGCTGGCACGCGAGTACGACTGCGCCTTCACCCTCGCTCCCGCCCCGGGTGACTTCGTCGTCGAGGGAGCACCGTTGGTGCGCGTTCACCAGATCGCCGGCGGTAGGGCTCGTCGGGTGCCGGTCGAGCGGGTCAACCAGGGTGTGACGATCGGCGTGGAGCGCACCCCTGGGCAGGATGTCGGTTTCGGCTTCCGGCAGCTGGCCGACGTCGCCGAGCGCGCCCTGTCCCCGTCGGTCAACGACGTCACCACCGCGGTGCGGGCCGTGCAGGAGACCCACGACCTCCTCCGCCGGCTCGCGACCCGCCCCGACCCGGTGCACGTCGTCCGCGACGACGACGGCACGCCGCGCGTCCGGTTCAACGGGGTCCGGTACGACGTTCTGCTGGCCGTCGTCGTCGATGACATCCGACTCGTCTCCGCTCAGCAGCCGCGCGTCACGCGGCTGCTGGAGGCGGTGCTGCGCGACCTGGCGACGGTCGCGCTTCCCGCCCACCAGACCGCGATCAGGCGTCGGCTGTCGTCGCCGCCCGGCGACGGTCAGCCGGGGTGCCCACGCCGTAGGCGCCGCGCCGCCGGCTGCTCCACCGCAGGCCCGGGTAGGTCGTCCGCCGGCCACCCTGCGGGGGTGGTGTCGGCCGCCGCCGGCACACGGTGGACTGGCCGCTCTCAGGCCCCGGTGGCGGGCTCGGCGGCGCCCGCCCCGGTACGGCAGCCGGTGGGCGGTCGAGTCGGTCGAGCCGCGCGAGTTGGGCGGTGCCGCCCCGCACCACGGCCGCGGCCAGCGTGGTGGTCGCCGGGTGGATCCCGGAGCGGCTCGCCGCGGCGGCGATCCGGACCGACTGGGTCAGGTGCGCCCGCAGGTGACCGGCGACCAGCCGGTGAAATGTTTCTCCGGCGGCCGAACGCAGCGTGGCCAACTCCTCGTCGGTGACCATCCCCGGCATGTCGTGGCCGTCGTGCGGGTTGGTTGCCGGCGCGCCGGAGTCGCCCAGCAGCCGGCTGGACCGGACCAGGTCGGCGCGGTGGGTGGCCTCGACCCGGGCGGCCAGTCGCCGCCAGGCCGGGTCGGTGGTCCGGGTCGGCACCAGGTCGAGTACCGGCAGCAGCCGTTGCGCCATCGCCACCGTCAACTGGAGCCAGGCGATGTCGGTGGCGTTGAACGGTCCGGCCGTGACCGGGGTGGCGCCGCCATGGTCGGCGGCGCGGTCGGCGGAGCTGCCGTGGCCGGTGGTGGCGCGGTCGGCGGAGGTGGGTCGGCGGCGCGTGGTGGCGCGGCGGAACAGCCGGCGACGAGCAGCACCGCGAGCAGCACCGACGGTGCGACGGTGTCCCGCATCGGGCCTCCTTCGCGTCCCCCGACGGCGGGCCGGCGTGACCGGGCCCGCCGTCGGGTGCGAACGTGTCCGGCTCAGATCGGCCGTCCGTCGTGCCCGCACTTGATGACCGGGCGGATGCAGTCGCGGACCCGCCGCGACAGCTCCTCGACCGGCCAGGCGTTGAAGAAGTCGCCGTGCATCGTGTAGCCCGGCCCGGAGGCCAGCCGGAACTGCGACGGGTCACCGTTGACCGGGTACCGCAGCACCTGTCGCAGCTTCGGCACGTGGACCGGGTGGGTGGCCGGGCAGGCCTGGTTCACCGGGTAGGCCAGGTGGCTCTTGTGGTCCGGCGAGTCCAGGTCCCGGCCGTTCCAGCACTGCGGAAAGTCCAGGTACGACTCCAGCATCGTGCCGGCCGGGCAGTTGACGAAGTTCTTCGACGGCGGCACGTGCCCGGCGTGCAGGCAGGACCAGCGGGCGATGCTCTCGCCCGGCCCGGCGGCCTTCGCGTTGCCGGCGACGAGCCGCAAGCCCAGCGGGAACGGCTGGGTCTGCGCGACCACGTCGGCGCGGACGCCCTCGCCCAGGTAGTAGAACGTGGCGATGGCCGGCTCCACCGGCACGTTGTCGGCGTAAAGGGTCGGCACCCAGTACGACGAGACGTCTACCCGCGGGTTGCAGGTGGTGGGCGAGTTGACCAGGTCGCGGAGCGTGGTGTGGGCGTTGGTCACCGTGCTGCCGAAGAAGCTGTGCATGTGCGAGGCGCCGGGCAGCCCGGGAAGGACGATCGGGTCGTCCGGGAGCCGGTGACTGTACGTGCAGTCGGCGGGGAACTCGGCCACCCGGATGACGTTGATGCCCGGGGCGGCGTCGGCCCGGGCGGTGGTGGACGCGACGTACGTGCCGAGCAGCGCCAGCAGGACGCCGATCGCCGTGGCGAGGCGCAGTCGGCGGTGGACGGCGGAAGAGGGTGCGGCCCTGTCCATCTCGTGACTCCTGTCGGGGACAGGTCAGGGATGTCTCCGGTGCCGCCGCCGATGGCACCGGAGTTCCCTGGCCAGACTGGTGGTGGTCGGTTGGGCCCGATGCGAGAGAGCGCTCTCACATCCCAGCCTCACCCTCGCGTCGACGTTTGTCAATACGTGCGGGTCCTGCGGCCGACCCCGACCCGGTCCCGCGGCACGGAAGCCGCCTTCTCCCTCACCACCCGGCTGACCGGCACGGTCGGGCAGCCACTGCGCTTCCCGACCGTGCAGCGCTGCGCCAACGGCGAGTCGTACGAATGGACCGACCCGCAACCCGGCGACGAACATCCGGCACCCAGCCTGATCGCTACCGGGGCGGTACTCGCCCCGACGGCCACGCGGGCCGCCACCATTCCGGTATCAGGCACCGGCGGGGCCGCCAGCCTCCCGCAGGCGCTCGGCGCCCTCGTCCTGTTCGTCGTCGCCGCGACCGCCGCCGCCGTCCTCGCGACCCACCGCGCCCGACGTCCGGCACCGACTGTCCCGCCCGAGCGCGGCGCGTCCCGACAGCGGTGATCGCCGTCCCGGATCTTCGCCGGGCTGCGCCGCGAATCCGTTCTTCCGCTCAACGCCGAAATCTTGTCCGTACGCCGTTTGTCGGCAGGTAAAGCAAGTCTCACCTAACAAAGGTAAGGCTAATCTTTATTCGCCGTGATGTCGAAACAAGAAACGGCGGCGGGTCCGCCGTGTGGGGCGTCCCGCTGTTAGAGTGTCGTTGGAAAAAGAATGGCAGCAGGCTGGCGGGCGAGGGTTTAACTCCTACCGCCTGCGGCAAATACAGACCGAGGCATGAGCACACCAGCGGAATGCTTCTCCTCGCCCCCTGCCGGCTCCGACGTTATGGAGGCACCATGAAAACGCTGTTGCAGTCGCCCCCGGTGCGTGAATGTGCCGCCACGGCGTGCAGTTTCAACGACAACGGCTGTCACGCACCGGCGATCACCGTGGCTTCGACGGGTGACGCCGCTTCCTGCGCGACGTTCGTGGAATCCTCGGTGCAGGGCGGGATCGCTGAGGTGACCGGCTCGGTGGGCGCGTGCGCACGCTCCGAGTGCGTCTTCAACACCAACCTCGCCTGCACCGCCGAGTCGATCACCGTCGGTCCGGGCGCCACCGCGAGTGACTGCCTCACCTACCAGCCCGCCTGACCACCACCGGGCACCGGGCCGCCGCCGGATGACGACGCGCCGACCACCGGCGGGCACCGGCACCGCCTTGGCAAAGGTAAGGCTTACCTACTATCGTCGTGTCCCTAGGCCGAGCTCACCGTCACTCTTGGCCGAGGGGACTGACATGGCGTTTCACCCAGCCAGGCGGCCAGCGGAGCTGGCAGACGCGGCGCCCGCCACTGACAGCACCGCGAGAGCGGACACGTCAGGGGCGGGCTCGCACGCCGTGCTGACAGATCCGAACGCCGTCACGGTGCGCTCCGCCCTGGCCGCCAGCTCGTCCCTGCGGCTGCGCCTCGACGACGCCAGCGTCGACCTCATCGCCTCGCACACCGTCCTGCCGGACGGCACGGTGATCCTCGCGGTTGATCCGATGACCCGGACCGGCGGGCTTCTGGTCGCCGCACGCGGTCGACCGGATGGGGTACGGCTCGACGTGACCCAACTGGTCCCCGTCGCCGTACGGTCGCGGGTGCGGGCCAAGGTGAGGGTGCTGGGAACCGTGCGCCGGTTCGACCCGGCCAGCCTGGACTCGTGCGACATCGACGCCGTCATGTCCCTGCTCGACCTGCCTCCGGTCGCGCTGTGGGCGGTCGAACCGGTCGCGGTCGGCCTCACCCAGGGCAGCGTCGAGACCACGGTGGGCATCAGCGCCTACCGGGCCGCGCGCCCGGACCCGCTCGCCGCCGACGAGGCGGCACACCTTCAGCACCTCATCCGGCAGCACAGCGACGTACTCCACCGGCTCGCCACGCTGGTCGACGCGGCGTCGACGGCCCGGTCGGCGCGGGTCGTGCCGGTCGCTGTCGACGCCGGCGGCATCGTGCTCCGCGCCGAGGCACCGGACCGGCACCACGACGTCCGGCTGCCGTTCGCCCGTCGAGTCACCACCAGCGCCGGCCTGGCCGAGCAGCTGCGGGCGCTGCTCGCCGAGGCGGCACGGCACCCGTCCGGCCCTCCGCCCCACGGCACGCGCGGCGTGGACCGGCCCTCGGCGGCCACCTGAGATCCAGCCGGTGCCGGGTGTGACTGCCACGGTGGTGGACTTGTGCCGCCGGGGCGGCGAGCGAGTCACCCGGCGGCCCACCTCAGCGTCGTCGCCCCGTAGCCACCACCAAGCCCCGCGCCCGGCAGCGCCGGTGCCGGGCCCGCCCGGCGAATCCACGCCGCGCCGTAGGGTGCGGCCACCGCGACGACCTACCGGACGCTGCGATCCCGTCCCGCCGGACGGGACGGCGCCGGCTCGTCGACGGTGGCCGGCCGGATGCCGGACCCGGCCGGAGACCGGGGCCTCGGGCGTCGCCACCACCAGAGCACGCCGGCCACCGCGAGCAGCGCTACCAGCACAGCCGTGAGGGTGACCGCGCCGGTGCGGGACAGCACCTCGGCCAGCCACCGCTGCACCGTGGTCGCACCGTCCACGACCACGTCCCCGGACGCCGCGCCGCTCAACACCCGGATCTCGTACCACCCGTACCAGGCCACGTAGCCGCCGGCGACCACCAGCAGGACCCCACCGGCCCGCGACAGCAGCGGGGCCGCCCGCCGGACCCGGCGGATCAGGCCGTCCCGTGCCAGCCCGACGGCCACCGCCGCGACCGCCACGGTCAGCCCCATGCCCGCCGCGTACGCCAGGAACAACCCGGCGCCCGCAGCGACGGAGCCGGCCCGGAAACTGGTCACCACGATGGCCAGGAACGGTCCGACCGTGCACGACAGCGACGCCACCGCGTATGCCGCGCCGAAGGCGGCCATCGACGGCAGCGACCGGGTCACCGCCGGCCCCCGACCGACCGCCAGGCCCACCCCGGGCAGCGACCGGCCCGCCAGCAGCCATCCGCCCAGGCCGAGCAGCAGGAGGCCCATGACGATGGTCACCCACGGCAGGTGGCGCTGCACCGCAGCGCCGGCCGGTGCCACCAGCAGCCCGAACACACCGAACACGGCGACGAAACCGGCGGTCATCGCCGCGGTGGTGACCAGTGCACGAAGCACGGCGGCCCCCCGGCCGGCGCTGCCGTCACCGACGACCAGGAAGGACAGGTACGCCGGCAGCAACGCGAATCCGCATGGGTTGACCACCGCGAGCGTCCCGGCGGCCACCGCCAACGCGAAGGGCGTTTCGTTCACCGGTCAGCCCACCAGTCCGGCGTCGCGGACGTTCGCCGAATCGCCATCGCTGCTCCCGATCGTTCCATCCGGAACGGGCGAACCCGGCCGGCTTGGTGGTGCGGCGCCCCAGGGCGGCTGGTCGAGCGCGTCGAGGCTCTCCAGACAGTACGACATCGGCTGCTCCCCGCCGGGCGACGGCGTGGGGTCGAACGGTGCGACGCGCGCCGGGCCGGCGCGGACCGGACGATCGGGGCCCGTCACCGACAGGCCGTTCCCGGCTCGGTGGGCCGCGGCGGCCGGTCCGCGACAGGGCACGATCCGCCGCGCCGGTCAGGAGAAGTGGGTCCTCGGTCGGGCCAGCCGCTGCCCGTCGACGATGAGGTCGACCTTCTCGTTGTAGAAGGCGATCAGCCCGGCGATCGGCAGGAGTTGCCGGGTCGGGAAGCTGTACGACCAGGCCAGGTCGGGATGGATCGTGTCGTCGACTCGTACCGACCAGTAGTCGCTGGTGCGGCCCTTGTACGGGCAGGACGTGGTCGTCCCGGACGGCACCAGGTGCCGCATGTCCACGTCGGTCCGGTTCAGGTAGTAGCGGGTCGGCAGGCCGGTCTCGAAGACCAGTACGGGCGAGGCCGACTCGGCGAGGACGGCCCCGTCGAACTCCACCCGCACGCTGCGGGCGGAGCGCAGTGCGTCCACCCGGGCGTACGGGCTACGAGGGTGCACGAACACCTCCTCGTCCTCCTCGAACCAGCTGTCCATCGCCGCCCAGTCGAGCCGGACGGTGTCCGCCAACCCGGCCAGGGCGTCGTCGCCGTAGAGCCGCGCGCACGATCTGCGGTGGGTCGCGCCCAGCCGCAGTCCGTGCAGCCGGGCAGTTCCCCGCCGGGACGACTCCGTGCGCTGTTCGTCGACCAGGAGGGCGCGGTTCGTGTCGGCGATCGGGATGTAGTACTGGGGGTAGAAGGACCACTCCCACACGTACCGCGCCCGCGTGGTGTCCAGCACCAACTCGCCACCGAGAAAGGCGCGCAGTCGCCGGGGTACCGGCTCGACGTGGTTCACGGGAACGATCGACCGCGGATGATCCGGCACTTTGTCCTCCAATGCCACGGGCCCGGAGCACCGGCTTGACGGCCGAGAGGGGCTACCCCGCGTGCTCCCCCTGCCGCACGCCGCGACATCGTAACGCGGCGTGCGGCCTGATCGGGTGAAGGAGCGGGCATCTGCCAGCGGAGGTACGAGAGATTTCTGCCGGGTGGTTACGCGGGTTCGGGTACGGCTCGGGCGGTTGCCGGCGAGGCTCCTCGACCGGCGGCCCCAGGAAGCAGCAAGCTGGTGCCACCGTGCGGTGCCACCGCTCGGCGGTCACCGCGACCACCGCCCCCTTGACGATGCACGGCAGTTGCCACGCGCGTCCGCACGCCGCCCAGGCAGAGGCGGCGATCTCGAACGACGTTGCCTGGGGGAGCAGGCTCGCGCAGCGTGCCCGCAGTTCGTCGCGTCGCGTCGCGTCCAGCCGTGCTACATAGTCACGGTTCCATGAACCAGAAGGACCGAAGGCATACGGCAACCGCGGCGGGGGCGGTGACGCCGTCTACGGGCTCGGGCTGATCGGCGCCCTGGTGTACTACATCCAGCAGGCAGACGGGTTCTGGGAGGTCGTCCTGGGGATTCTCCAGGCGTTCGTGTGGCCGGTCTTCCTCATCTATCACCTCCTGGAACTCGTGGGAGCCTGGGGCGTGTCTCCCGGATCTTCGCCGGCCTGCGACGGGCCGTTCGCCGGCCGTCCCCGGCTCCCATCCGCCCTCGGCTCAGCGCCCGCTCACCACGATTCGATGAGGGGGGCGTCGTGCTCGCGCCGACGCCACTCCTTGCTGACGCGGCCGAGCCGGTCCGGGGCGGCGATGCCGCGTACGGCCGCGATCTTGTCGTCGCGGACGTCCAGGACGACGACGCCCACGACCCGGTCGTCGAACGCGGCGATCAGGGCGGGTGAGCCGTTGACCACGCCGGCGTACATCGACGGGGAGCCGCCGACCAGGTTCCGCTTCGCCGGGGTCGACTTGAAGGCGCCTCGCAGGGCGGCGGCGATCCGCTCGGGAGCCGACAACCGCAGCACCTTCCCGGCCAGGCCGGCGCCGTCGGAGATCGCGGTCGCGTCCTCGGTGAGCAGGGCCACCAGCCGTTCGGTACGGCCCGAGGAGGCGGCATCGACGAATGCCTCGACGACCCGGCGGGCGGCGGCGCGGTCGAGCTCACTGCCGACACGCCCGACGGCGATCCGGCGCCGGGCCCGGTGGGCGTGCTGCTGGCTCGCGGACTCGGTGATGTCGAGGATCCCGGCGATCTCGGCATGGCTGTAGGCGAACGCCTCGCGCAGGACGTAGACGGCCCGCTCGACCGGCGCGAGGCGTTCCATGAGCAGCAGCACCGCCAGGGTCACCGATTCGCGCTGCTCGACGGTGCCGGCCGGGCCCAGCATCGGGTCGCCGTCGAGCAGCGGTTCGGGCAACCAGTCGCCGACCGCTCGTTCGCGCCGCATCTTCGCGGACCGGAGCCGGTCGAGGGACAGGTTCGTCACCACCTTGGTCAGCCACGCCTCGGGGACCTCGATGCGTTCCCGGTCTGCGGCGTGCCAGCGCAGGAACGCGTCCTGCACCGCGTCCTCGGCTTCGGCGGCCGAACCGAGCAGCCGGTACGCGAGCGAGGCCAACCGGGACCGGTTGGCCTCGAAACGCTCCACGGTGGCGGCGTCCATGACTGCCACGCTAGTCGGCCACCGCCGTCTGAACAGAGCGGTGGGGCACGGTCGCCAGGCGGCGCCTGCGAGCCGGCAGTCCGTAGGTCGGGTTGCTCGTACCCCAGATGACGCCGCTGAGCACGAACGCCTTGAGGATGGCGGCCGGCCGGCCGCGCAGCGACCAGGACCTCGACCGCGCGTCGCCGTCGACCACCTGGAAGATCGCGTCCTTCGCGCCGAGGCTGATGCAGTTGCCGAGGTATGACAACGAGGACTTCGCGATCCTGTGACCGGTGAGATCCCCGATGATCGCGGCCGTCGCCTGCATCCTGGTGAAGCCCGCCGAGGCGCAGGACATCGGCAACGGCCGACCGTTGTCGCCGAGGATGTAGCCGCTGTCACCGGCGGCGTAGACCTCCGGGTGCGAGACGGACCGCATCATCCGGTCGACGGTGATCCGGCCGTCGTCCTCGACGGCGAGTCCGCTGGCGGCGGCGACGGGGTACGCGGCGAAGCCGGCCGCCCAGACGGTCGCGTCGCAGGCGAAGGTGGTGCCGTCGGCGGCGATGGCGCCGGTCCGTTCGACGCGTTCGATGGTGGTGTGCTCGTGGACGGCGACGCCGAGCCGGTCGAAGGCGCGCCACAGGTGACGGCGGGCCTTCGCGCCCAGCCAACCGCCCAGCTCGCCGCTGGTGGCGAGGGTGACCCGCAGCCCGGGCCGGGATTCGGCGATCTCGGTGGCGGCCTCGATCCCGGTGAGGTTGCCACCGACGACCAGGACCGTCCCGTCCTCGCCAAGTTCGTCCAGGCGCTGGCGCAGGCGCACCGCCGCCGGCCGTCCGGCGACGTGGAAGGCGTGCTCGTGCACGCCGGGAACGCCGTGGTCGCCGATGGTGCTGCCGAGCGTGTAGAGGAGGGTGTCGTACCCGATCCGGTCGGTGCTCCCGCCGTCGGTCACGGTGACGGTCCGCTGCCCGGCGTCGACGGCGGTGACGCGCGCCAGGCGTAGCCGGATACCCGTGCCGGCGAACATCTCCGCCAATCCGTGGCGGCGCAGCTCCTGACCGGCGGCGAGCTGGTGCAGGCGCATCCGCTCGGTGAAGTCGGGTCCGGCGTTGACGACGGTGATCTCGAAGTCGTCGGGGTGAAGGTGGCGGGCGAGGTATCCGGCCGCGGCGGCTCCGGCGTATCCGGCCCCGAGGACGGCGATGCGGTGTCGCATGTTCGTGCTCCCGTCTGTTCGCGTGCCCTCTGAACGAGACGGGACGGAGGTTCCTGACAGCGCTCGCCTATGGCGTGAATCACTACGAGGTCGCGCGCAACCGCCGGGTCGAGGCCGGATCGTGGCCCGTGCGGACCCCATGGAGCCGGCCAGGGGCCACGCCTCATATTGTGGTCCGATGGCGTCGGTCAAGCAGTTCCAGGTCACCTTCGACTGCGCGGAACCCGAGCGCGTGGCTCGTTTCTGGTGCGAGGTGTTGGGGTACGTCGTACCGCCGCCGCCGGAGGGGTTCGCCAGCTGGGCCGATTTCGATCGTGCGCTGCCGCCTGAGCGTCAGGGTTCGGCGTTCGCGTGCGTCGATCCCTCAGGTGTGGGCCCGCGACTGTTCTTCCAGCGCGTTTCCGAAGGGAAGATCGTCAAGAATCGACTGCATCTTGACGTGCCGGTCGGCACCGGGCTCGTGGGTGAAGAGCGCCTGGCCGCGCTTGAGGCCGAATGCGCACGACTGGTCGCGCTCGGCGCGGTCCGCGTGCGACTACTGCGTGCCGATGGCGTCAACGAGTCGTGCCTCGTGATGCAGGACGTCGAGGGAAACGAGTTCTGTCTCGACTGAGTGGCCGGGAACGTGGGCACCGTCGCTTCGGTCGCCGCTGTCCGTCAGGCCGGGCGGCGGGCCAGCCAGACCATGCGGGTGGTGCGGATCGTCAGGTCGCCACGGCCGCCGTCCAGGTCGGCGACCAGCCGGCCGAGCGCCGCCGTATCATCCGCGCTGATGCGTCCCTCCAGGCCGTGCCGCATGCGTTCCATCGACAGCTGGGCATAGCGGGTCGCGGCGGCCGGCAATGGCGGCCGCAGCTCGATGCGGAACTGCCGCGCCGCCTCGATTGCGAAGCCCGCCGCGGTGAGCCGCGCACCCCAGTCCTCGTGCATGTGCAGCCCGGCCTCGGCGCGGAGGGCGTCCAGCACGGCATGGCAGCGGTCCTCCAGGGCCGCGCCGGCCGGGTCGGCGAAGAAGTGTGGGAACGAGTCGAGCTCGGTGATCGCGAACAGGCCGCCCGGCCGCAGCGTCGCGAAAGCCTGCCGCACGGCGTCGGCCGGGTCGGCCATGTGGTGCATGGCGGCGGACGCCCACACCACGTCGGCCGGGCCGAGTTCGGGCCAGGGCTGGTCGAGGTCGACGCGGACGGCGCGGACCCGGTCGGCCAGGCCGAGTGCGGCGGCCCGCTCCCGCAGGTGATCGAGCATCGACTCGTCCAGGTCGACCGCGGTGATCTCCGCCGCCGGCAGCTGCCGGGCCAGCGCCGTGGTGCCGGTGCCGGTGCCGGCCCCGAGGTCGACGATGCGCGGCCGGTCCGTCACGAGCGAGCCGACCCAGGTGATGACTTCGCGGTGATACTCGTGCAGGACCTCAGCGTCAAGATCGAGCATCTCGGCCAGGTGCGACGGGGTTCCCCGCGAGTCGGCGCCGTGCGAGTGACCCGGGTGCGAGTCAGCGCCGGGCGAGTCGACCGAGTGCGGGTGAGTGTGCGAGTGAGCCATGCCTTGACGTTAACCCAATCTTGCGTAAATGGCATACCATCTTGCGTATGACGCAAGATGGTGAGCTGGACGCCCTGGTGCGGCAGCGGATCCGCGGGTTGCGCGTGGCCCGCGGCTGGTCCCTCGACGAGTTGGCCGCGCGCAGCCATCTCAGCCCGTCCACCCTGAGCCGGATCGAGACCGGCCACCGGCGAATCGCCCTCGACCAGCTGGCGCCGCTCGCCCGTGCCTTGGGCACCACACTCGACCAGCTGGTCGAGTCGGACTCCGACGCCGACGTGGTGATCCGCCCGCACTGCGACGACGCGCGCGGCATCACCACCTGGCTGCTCACCCGGGAACACGCCGCGCAGGGCATGACGGTCGCCAAGCTGCGAATCACCCGGGCAGTCCCGGCCGACCTGCGGGTGCACCCCGGCCGCGACTGGTTCACCGTGCTTTCCGGCACCGTGGTGCTGCGGCTCGGCGAACGCACGATCCTGGTCGGCGCCGGTGAGGCGGCCGAATTCTCGACCATGGTGCCGCACGCCTTCGGCGCCCGAGGCGGCCCGGCCGAGGTCCTCTGCATCCTCGACCACGACGGCGAGCGCACCCACCTCGGGGCCGAGCTTCCAGACCTAGCGCGTGGCCGGCGGGCCGCGACTGGGCGCGCGTGGTGAGGTCACGATGATGCAGGCTCGCGCGGTCCCGCCCGTTCGCCGGCCCGGGTCGCTCACAGCGGGCCCAGGACCTCCTCGGCTGGCGCATCCAGCGAGAGCGTCTCGAGCACACCGAGCAGCTGACGCTCCTCGTACCGGAAATGGCTCTCCATGATGGCGGCGACGCCCTCCAGGTGACGACCCAACTCGGCGACCGGTGCGGCCCGATCGACCGCGGCCTGCAAGCCGGCGAGCAGGTGCGTGATCATCGAATGGTCCTGGGTGAGGTGGCGAAGCACGGGCTCCAGCTCGGGGTGGACCGCCTTGATCGCCGGGAACAGGGTGTGGTCCTCGCCCCGGTGGTGCCCGTCAAGGGCAGCGCAGAACCCATGGCAGTACAGCAGCAGGTCACGGGTGGCCGCCTCGCCGGACCGGCCTTCGGCAACCGCACCCCGGGTGAGGTCGAGCGCCTCGCGCAGGCGCGCGTGCACCTGGCGAAGCTCACGGCTCCAGGCGATGAGCCTGGTCGTCTCGCGCTCAGTCACGCGAAGACGAAGGATGCGACGTCGACATCGTCGGTCTCCCTCGGTCGGGCGCCTCCATGCCTGGCACGGTCTGCCACCGGCACGCGACGCTAGCCGGAGCGTAGTCCTTCGAGATCAGCTGACGAAAGACCCCACGTACGCTGCGGTGGTGCAGATCGACTTGGTTGCCCTGATCGTCGACGAGTACGACCCTGCGATCGCGTTCTTCACCGACGTGCTCGGCTTCGACCTCGTCGAGGACTCGCCATCGCTGACAAGCGACGGTCGGCCCAAGCGGTGGGTCGTCGTCCGGCCGCCGGGCGCCCAGACCGCAATTCTGCTCGCGCGCGCCGACGGAGAGCACCAACGTGCCGCTATCGGCAACCAGGTGGCCGGCCGAGTCGGGTTCTTCCTCCGCGTCGATGACTTCGGCGCCGCTCATCGGCGGATGGTCGAGGCCGGTGTCGTCTTCGTCCGGGAACCGCGGACCGAGCCCTATGGCCGGGTCGCGGTCTTCCTCGATATCGCCGGAAACCGGTGGGACCTGCTCGGCGCCGCCTGACGTCGCCCGGTTGCCTGCCGAGCGCCCGCGGGTAGGGGAAGACCCAGCAGGGGTGACGGCGATCGAAGGGTACGGGTGATGCACGAGGCGTTGGCCAGTGATCGGGAAAGAGAGAGGGTGGTGCCGGAGCCGCCGACCGGACGCGCCAAACTCGGCTATATCGGGCCCGGCGTGCTCTGGGCGCTGGCCGCCCTGGCCACCGGCGAGCTGCTGTTCACGCCCCGAGTCGGCGCCCAGTACGGGTACGCGTTGATGTGGGCGTTGATCGCGGCCCTGGTGCTCAAGCTCTTCGTGACCCGGGAGATCGGGCGCTACAGCGTGGTCACCGGTCGGCGGTTGCTCAGCGGAATGGCCGAACTGCCCGGCCCGCGGGGATGGGCCCTGTGGATGATCCTGGTGCCGCAGCTGGTGGTCGGCGTCGCGGCCATCGCCGGTATCGCAAGCGCCGCGGGCAGCGCTTTCACCCTGGCCGTACCCGGTCCGATCGAGCTCTGGACGGGGGTGGTCATCGCGGCGGCGGCCAGCCTGGTGCTGCTCGGCCACTACACCGGGGTGGAGTGGGTGTCCCGGATCATCGGGCTCCTGCTGGCGGTCGGCGTCGTGGTGGCCGCCGTACTCGTCGGGCCCAGCCTCGGAGAGGCCGCATCCGGTGTGGTGCCCACGGTGCCGGAGGATCTCGTGGTCGCCGACATCCTGCCCTGGCTGGGCTTCCTGTCCAACGGCGCCGCCGGGCTGATGTGGTACTCGTACTGGGTCGTGGCGAAGGGGGTGGGCGTCGGCGCGCTGGACCATCAGGGCCACCTCGACCCGCGGAGCCTGGATGCCGGCCAGGTGGCCCGGGTGCGCCAGTGGCTGCGGACCATGACGCTCGACTCGACGTTCGCCGTGGTGGGCGTGGGGATCATCACGGTCGCGTTCCTCATCCTCGGTGCGGAACTGCTGCGTCCGGAGGGCATCGTGCCCGCGGAGTCCGATGTCGCCCGCGACCTGACCACACTTTTCAGTGAGGTGTTCGGCAGCGTCGGGTTCTGGCTGATGGTGGTGGGTCTCATCTCGGCCTTCTGGACGGCCACACTGACCAATATCGACGGCTGGAAGCGGCTGTACACCGACGGCATCCGCAAGGCACTGCCGTCCCACCTCGCGCAGGGGCGGTGGGCCAGCCCTGCGGTCATCGGTCGGGTTGCCGTCATCGGCTGGCTCGCGGTCCTGCCGTTCGCGGTGTTCGTCCTCTTCGGCGACCCGGTGGGACTGCTCACCGTGGCGGGGTCCATCGAGGCCGTGCACATCCCGCTGGTCGCGGCGCTGGTCCTCTGGCTCAACCGGCGTACGCTGCCGTCCGCCCTACGGGCGGGCTGGGCGGCCAGCACGCTCGTGGTGATCGCGATCGTGTTCTTCGCCGGCTTCGCGGCGTACTACACGTGGCAGCAGGTGTCCGGCTAGGTCGAGCCCGCAGCCGTGCCGGATACCAGCGGCAATCCGGTACAACTGGACAGGTGCTTATGCGTTTTGATCTTCTTGGTCCGCTGGTGGTCTGCCGCGGAGACCGACCGGTTTCGCTGGGCTCGGCGAAGCAGCGCCTGTTGCTGGCGGCGCTGCTGTTGCGACCGAACGAAGCAGTCGGCGCCGACGAGTTGACTGCGGTGTTGTGGACCGACGATCCACCCCCATCAGCGGCGGCGAACCTGCGCACCTACGTGCGGGGGTTGCGGCGATCGCTGGGTGACGGCGAGTCGTGGGAGGGCATATCCGCCTCGGCTGGCGGCTACCGGCTCCAGGTGGGGCCTGACGAGCGGGATCTGGACCGGTTCGACGCGGCCGCGGCCCGTGGCCGGGACGCTCTCGCCGCCGGAGACGCGGCCCGGGCCGAGGACGAGCTGGCAACCGCCGTCAACATGTGGCGTGGGACGGCCTTGGCCGATCTGCCGCTGGGCCCGCTGCTGGCCCGGCGGGTCGGGCAGTTGGAGGAGCGGCGGATGGCCACCGAGGAGGACTTCGCCGAGGCGATGCTGGCGCGCGGCTCGTCGGCCGAGGTGGTCCAGCGGCTACGTGTCCTCCTCGACCGGCATCCGCTACGGCAACGGGCCTGGGGCCAGCTGATGCTCGGTCTGTACCGGATGGGAGATGTGGCCGGCGCGCTGGACGCGTTCCGGCAGGCGCGGCAGGCGCTGGCCGAGCAGACCGGTCTGGATCCGGCACCACAGCTGACCCAGTTGCACAACGACATCCTGCACCACCGCCCGAGCCTGGCCGGATCGGCGGCCGGTCCGGCCGGCCCGGGCGGGCCGGTACGCGACGCCGCGCTGCCGGACCCGCTCAGTGGACGACCCGAGCAGCTGCCTCTCGCGGTGCCGGAATTCGTGGGCCGCAGCGCCGAGCTCGCCAGCCTCGACGCGTTCCTGGACGACGGGGCGCCGGGCCCGGCGACGGTGGCCATTGCCGCCGTGTCCGGGATGGCCGGGGTAGGCAAGACCACCCTGGCGCTGCACTGGGCACACCGGGTGGCCGGGCGCTTCCCCGACGGTCAGCTCTACGCGAACCTTCGCGGGTACGACGAAACCGACGCGGTTTCCCCGGCCGACGCCCTGCTCGGCTTCCTCGAGGCGCTCGGCGTGCCGCACGCCCGGATTCCGTCCAGCATGGCGGCTCGGACCGGGGTCTATCGCAGCCTGCTGGCCTCCCGTCGGATGCTCGTGGTGCTCGACAACGCGCGCGACTCCGCCCAGGTACGCCCGCTGCTGCCCGGCGCCGGCAACTGCGTGGTCGTGGTCACCAGCCGCGACCGGCTCAGCGGCCTGGTCGCTGCGGAGTGCGCCGCACCCCTGACGCTGGACGTGCTCACCGCTGACGAGTCGATGAGCCTGCTGGCCGGCAGGCTCGGCGCCAACCGACTCGGCGCAGAGCCGGCCGCGGCTGCCGATATCATCGCCGCCACCGGTCGACTTCCACTCGCCCTGTCGATGGTGGCGGCCCGCATCGCCACGCACCCCTCGTTCCCACTCGACGCCTTCGCCACCGAGTTGCACGCGGCCGACGCGAGACTGGACGCCCTGGCAAGCGGGGACGCGCGGCGCGTCTTCTCGTGGTCGTACCTGGCCCTGAGCCGGGACGCGGCACGACTGTTCAGACTGCTGGGGCTGCACCCGGGCCCCGACCTGACCGCCGACACCGCCGCCGCGCTCGCCGGAGTGTCCGTACCGGCCGTCGGACCGCCACTGCGTGAGCTGACCCGGCTGCACCTGTTGACCGAACACGTGCCGGGCCGGTACGCCTTCCATGATCTCCTCCGCGGCTACGCAGCCGAACTCGCGGACTCGTCGGAGCACGCCGACGAACGGCTGTCCAGCCGGCACCGGTTGTACGATCACTATCTACACAACGCCTATCCGGCCGCCTTGTTGCTCCAGCCACAGTGGGCGCCCATTGACCCGTTGCCCCCGCTGCCGATGCACGTGAGCCGACCGGCGACCGATCACGACACCGCGCTCGCCTGGTTCACGGCGGAGCAACACGTGCTGCTGCGCCTGGTTCTCCAGGCCGCCGAGACAGGATTCGAGGCGTACTCCTGGCAGATCGCCTGGACGCTGAACACGTTTCTCGCACCGCGCGGTCTCTGGCAGGAACAACTCGCCACCCAGCAGGTCGCGCTCGCGGCCGCGGAAAAGATCGACGACGTCGCCGGACAGGCCGCGACCAACCGGCTGCTGGCCCGCGCGTTCACCCGACTCGGCCAGCACGACACCGCCGAATACCGGCTGGGACGCGCACTCGAACTCCACGAACGCCTCGGCGATCCGACCGGCCAGGCGCAGACCCTGCACAACTACTGCGAACTCTGCTACCTGGGCGGTCGGCTGGACGAAGCGCTGACGCACGGCCGCGAAGCGCTGCGGCTCTACCGGCTGGCCGGCAACGGCGCCGGGGAAGCACGGACGCTGAACGCGATCGGCTGGTTGCACGCCAGCACGGGCGACTACGCCCAGGCCATCGCCAGCTGCACGGAGGCACTCGCCCAGCAACAACGCAGCGGCGACCGCAACGGTCAGGCGGCGACGCTGGACAGTCTCGGCTTCGCGTACGACCGCCTCGGCGAACACGGACGGGCGCTGAGCTGCTACGAACAGGCGATCCAACTCTTCCGCGACTCCGCGGACCGGTACCACGAGGCCGAAACCCTCATCCGGCTCGGTGAGACGCGAGAGGCGATGGCCGACCTGCCGGGTGCGGCTGCCGCGTGGGAGCGAGCGGCGCAGATCTACGACGAACTGGGCGATCAGGCCGCCGGAGACGCCCGCCGCCGTCTTCAACGCCTGGGCTGATCCTGTGGTCGCCGGAGGCGCCGTAGTGTGACCCCGAGCCGGGGTCACCACCCGAGATCAGCGATGGTGGCAGGGCGGGCATGAGTCATGCCCGCCCTGCGCACCCGGCCAACTGCTACCTCCGCGCCAGGAAGAAACCCCCGGCAATGAGATTCACACCCCGGCTTTGGAGCCGGCTACCGCACATCGCCCGAACTGCTCAGTACGGCGGAAGGTAGTTGGTCTTCGTGATCCCGGCGTGCTTGCTCGAACTCACGATGCGTTCCCCCTTCTTGCAGGAGGCGTTGGACGCGATGCTGCCCACGCCGCGCCAGAAGCCGTAGCGGTAGGTCGCCTTCTTCGTCGTCGTGTTGGTGCAGCGGGCCCAGGCACGGTAATACCCGCTGCCGGACTTGCACACCGCGGCGTTGCTCTGTGACCTGACTATCTGGCTACAGTTGGACGGCAGCGCCTGGGCCGGGGCCGCCGTGACGGTGATCGTGCCCACGGTCGTCGCGGCCGCACTATCAGTCCCTTTACCGGCCCCTTCGAAGGGCCTACTTGATCAACGATCGTCGCGTTGCGCAGCGTAGGAGACTCACCTCAGTCACACAAGTGAAGCCGGCGCAGGTGACGGCGCCCACGCCTCAGGGCGGAGTCCGCGCCGATCCGGCGGGCCACCGCCAGCGGGCCCCCGACCAGCACGCATTCGTCTGTCGCGACCATCGGCACGGAGAACTGCGGGTGATCGGTCCCCCGATTGGATGTTCGACTGGTTCCGGTCATCGGTTGAACGCGGCGCGGCCCGGGTGAGCCCGTCCGTGGCGGCGGCGGTCTCCGGCAGGGCCGCCGGTGGGCGGCACGGAGGCGTCCAGCGCCAGGAGACATCCGCACCGCATCAGGTGGCCGGCTCAGGTCGGCTTGTAGGCGGTGACCAGCTCCCAGGTGCCCGCAAGCACTGCCACGTGTTGGAAGCCGACCTCGGTGAGCAGTCTGGTGTAGAAGTCCACCTCGCGCAGGCGGCTGACGCTGCTGTCGACGCCGATCAGGAAGTAGCTCCAGAAGAACTGCATGGCCAGCCGGTCCGGAGTGCGGAACTCCTCGCAGATCAGCAGCAGTCCGCCCGGCGGCAACGCCGCGTACGCCTGCTCCACCAACTGCCGGGCCACTGCGTTGGGCCAGTCGTGCAGCACCCGGACGAACGAGAGCGCGTCGTACCCCCGCGGCAGCGGCTCGGCGAAGAAGTCGCCCCCGACGAAGCCCAACCGGTCCCGGTGACCACGGGTGGCCCCGGTGGTCGCCACCAGCGGCGCCACCGCCGGCAGGTTGTACACGTCGGCCCGCAGGGCCGGCGCCACGTCGAGGATGTGCGCGGCGAGCGTGCCGTCCCCGCCGCCCACGTCCAGCAGGCGGTGCCGATCCGACCAGAGGCGGCCCGCGTGCCGACGCACCGCCGCTATCGCCGGCCCCAGCCCGAGGGCCATGCTGCGCTCGAACTCGGCGGTCTGGGCGGCCGTCTTCGGTGGCCAGGCGAAATCGTCGTCGATACTGACCTCGCCGCGCAGGCCCTCGGCCAGTCGGCCGTGCAACTGCCGCCAGGGATAGCGATCCCGGTCCCGCTCGATGGCGCCCGGGCCGACGACGGCGTCGACCGCGTCGCGCAGCCCCGGCACGGCCCGGTAGCTGGTCGCGCCGATGTCGTCGGCGGGCTCGTCGCGGATCAGCAGACCGAGGCTCTCGATGCAGTCGAGGAACTTGTACAGCCGCAGCGGGAGCACCCCGAACTGGCTGGCCAGCGCGTCGAGACGGGCGGGTCCGGGCTCCAGCGCGTCGAGCAGTCCCAGGTCGAGCGCCGTTCGCAGCACGTCCATGGCCTTGGGCCCGTTGGCGAGCAGGCTCAGCAACGCCCGAGGCGAGAGGGTCACGCTCACCGGTGCAGCTCCTTCTCCAGCGCGTCCATGAACGACTCGATCTCGTCGAGGGTGTTGTAGACGTGCGGGCCGACCCGCAGGTAGCCGCGCCAGCTACAGATCACGCCGCGGGCGGCCAGCCGCTGCTTGACCCCCTCGCCATCGGGGACGTCCAGGCACACCACCCCGCCGCGGGTCGCGTCGGTGGGGCTGACCACCACGATGCCGGCAGTCCCGGCTCGGTCCAGCAGCCGTTGGGTGAGCGCCAGCGAGTGCCGCCGGATGGCGTCGACACCGACTCCGGCCAGCAGGTCCAGACCGACCTGTGAGACCAGGCTGGTGAGCGGGTACGGGGTGCCGCCGGCGAATCGGCGCACTCCGGCCGCCCACCCGGTGGACGGCCGGAAGGTCAGCGCCCGGTCACCGGCCTGCCAGCCGGTGGCCGCCGGGGTCAGCTGTGGCACCAGATCTGGCCGGACGTAGAGGAACGCGGTGCCGACGCCGCACAGCCACTTGTGGGCCCCGCCGATGACGATGTCGACGCCGAGCGCGGTGACGTCCAGCGGCACCACCCCGACGGTCTGGAAGGCGTCCACCACCACCAACGCGCCGACCTGGTGGGCGCGGGTCACCAGGCGGGCCAGATCGACGGTGGCGCCGGAGGTGAAGCTGGCGTGCGGCACGCACACCAGCAGCGTGCGCTCGTCCAGCCGCGCCTCCAGGGCGTGCTGGTCGAGTTGGGGGCCGCCGGTGCCGACCACGTCGAGCTCGGCGCCATGTCGGCCGTACGCCCGGAAGATGAACGGCACCGTCGGGTATTCCAGATCCGTCACGACCACCCGGTTGCGGGGCGGGCGGTAGTCGAAGCAGGATGCCACGCGGGCGAGGAAGGTGCTCAGGTTCGCGTCGGTGAGCACGCTGCCCGGCGGCGCGCCGAGGAGTGCGGCCACCGAGTCGGCGTACCGGTCGAGGCCGACGTGCCAGTCCTGCCACACGCCGTCGCGCCAGGTGCGCAGCGTCTCCCAGTAGTCGTGCAGCACCCGTTCGGCACCGCTGGGTACCGCGCCGGTGGAGTTGCTGTTCAGGTAGACGCAGGTCTGCAACAGCGGGAACTCGGCGCGTAGTGCGGCATGCGTGCCGGCGTCGAGACACCGGGGACGCTGCTCGGGCGGGCTCACGCGAGGCGCCCTTCGCTGCGGTCGGCCGCAGCCGGTTCGGTGGTCACCGTGGTGAAGACCGGCGCGGTGCTGACCTGCGCCAGGTATGGCGTGCCTTCGGTGTAACCGGTGCCGGAACGTGAACCGAGCATCCGGACGGCCACCCGGTGATGGGCGCGTCGCCACTGTGCCAGGGTGCCGGCGAACGCGGCCATCCGCCGCGCCACGAGGGAGTGGTCCGCACCGGTGAGCCGGCCGTCGGAGACAGCCGACGAGTACGCCTCGTCGACCGTCGGCTGGCCACCGCGTACCCGGGCCCGCACCTCCGGCACCGACCGGTAGGCCACCGAGTCCAGCCGGTCCGCTTCCGGGGTCCGACACAGCGACTCCACCAGTTTGTAGGAGCGGGACTGGATCGCGCTGGCCCCCTCGGTGTACTGCCGGAACGTGCGGAACGACACCGGCTGCATGGTGGCCAGCAAGGAGAAGAGCGGGGCTGCGGCGCGCAGCAGGTCAGCCGCGTACCCGAGCCGGTCGGCCGCAGCGCCGGGCGCGTCCCCGGCCAGTACGGCGACCGTCGAGCGAAGTTCGTCGGCGACCCCGGCGAAGAGGCACTCGTAGCCCTGGAGCACCCGCAGGAACAGGTACTCGTCGTGGGTGACGTAAACCGGCAGCATGCTCCACCGCAGCGGCGGATCCGCCGGGGAGGCGAGGTCACGGGCGACGGCGTGCAGGCCGGCGGCGGCAGTGGCCGGGGTGTCCCCGCCGACCGCCTCGGCCAGGCCGAGGCGGGCCAGCGCGGGAGCGGCGGCTCGGACACCCAGTCGGCAGCGCTTGGCGACCACCGCCGGCCCCGGTCGGTGCTGCGGCAGGAACCCGGTGGTGCGCGCGGCGGCGTCCAGTTCGAAGGCCAGCGTGTCGGCGATCAGGCGGACGAGGAGTCGGTCCCGGTCCCGGCGCCCGGCCGCGGCCTGCGCCGCCGGGGCCGGATCGTCCACTCCGCGGGGCAGTGGGAGCAGACGCAGGGCCAGGTAGCTGCGGTAGTCGTAGCGACCGTCCCACTTGTCGAGTGTGACGTCGAGGAAGTCGGTCAGCAGCCGTGTCGGCGCGTCGTCGCAGGCCGGTGCCCGGCTGGCCACCCTCGCCCGGGCCTCGTCGAGCAGGGCCAGGAAACTCTTTTCGACGAAGTGTTTACCAACCCGATGAAATTCGTGCAGGACCGCCGAGTAGGGAAAGCTGGTCGGTCCGGCCGTGCCGGACACCCAGTGAGCCAGAGCACGCACGTGCCACCCCTCGGAATTGACGAAACGGACCGCAGTCGGAGGTCCCGGCTTCGCTGCCGAGCGCATTTTCAGGCTTTGTCAATGCCGTTTTCTTCGGCGGTGGATTGCGTTCGCGCCTGCCACAGCTCAGGGAAGAATCGGTGTCCGGCGAGTTTGGCCAGCATCGTCGTCGGGCTACCCGACGCGTCGGCCGGAGGGTGCCCCCCGACCCGGAGAGCCACCTGGTAGTGGCGGGTCCGCCACAGCGACACCCGTTCGTCCCACTCCACCATCGCCTCGGCGAGCCGATGCAGCGGATCCGACAGGTCCGCCGGGCACAGGTCCGCCGCCGGGACACCCCGGTCCGCAAGCTGCCTGTCGAACGCGCGGCCGAGTTGCCGGCTGGCCGACTGGACGTGCCGCCAACCCGGCGACTCGGCGCCGGAACCGTTGCCGAAGGCCGGCTGCATCGCTTGGAAGTCCACTGGGGACAGATATCGGAACATCTCGAGCTGATCGGTGATCAGCCGGACCGCGAGCGTCGCCCGGACCAGCAGCGCCTCGGCGGGCGGCAGCTCACCGGCATCCAGCCGGGCGGTCGCCTCGGCCAGTTCCGCCGCCGCCAGCTTCAGCCACAACTCGGCGGACTGATGCACCACCTGGAAGAGCAACTCGTCGCGATGGATCACCTCGCCCGACGATCGTTGCAGACCCAGCAATGTATCCGTCCGCATATAACGCGCGTAGTCCGTGGCGCCGGGACCCGGCAGGACAGGCGAGTGGTTATGTTTCACGGATCGACCCTCCGGTCGGCGCGGGCACACCGGCATCAGCAATGCGTTGGCGGCAATCATCCAACGACAGACAGCAATGCGCTACCCCTTGGTCGCAGTAAGTTTCGAAACTTCCCGTGAGCCCGAGATTGCCATCACCGCACCTGCCCCGGCAGGCCCGCGAAACGGGATCGGGCACTCGCGCCGCTCAGGCGCTGCGCCGACTGGTCGCCCAGTTCCGGGTGGCCCATCGGGCGTCGTGCCCATTCGGCGACGACCCCGGCCATGGCCGGGGTCGTGGTCGTGGTGGCGGTCGGCAGGTCAGATGGTGATCACCACTTTCGCCCGCGCGTGTTCACCTTCGAGGTACCGGATCGCTTGCGGCACCTCGTGGAGCGGATAGGTCCGGTCGATGACCGGGACGAGGCGGCCGGCCTCGGCGTGGGCGCGGAGCGTGTCGAGGTGTTGCCGGCTGGGTGCCGTGGCGAGTGCGACGATGCGGTGCCCGACGACGGGTGCCAGCAGTCGCCCGCGTGCGATGAGCCAGATCGGGCCGACGAGACTGCCGCCGCGGTACACGCCGCCGCCGGAGAGCACCAGCGTCCCGGTTGGGGTCAGCGCCCGCCGGAGCGCGGTGAGTGAGCGGTTGCCGACCAGGTCGAACACGACGTCGTGGCGGCGGGCGTGGTGGGTGAAGTCGTCGCGGGTGTAGTCGACGACGTGGTCGGCGCCGAGGGAGCGGACCAGGTCGACGTTACGGGTGCTGCACACGCCGGTCACGGTCGCGCCGAGCGCCTTCGCCAACTGGACGGCCAGGGTGCCGACGCCGCCGGAGGCCCCGTTGACGAGGACGTGGTGGCCGGGCTCGACCTGCCCGACGTCGCACAGCCCCATGAGCGCGGTGACGCCGGCCAGCGGCAGGGCGGCCGCCTGTTGCGGCGTCAGGTTCGCCGGCTTCGGCGCGACCAGAGTCTCGGGCACGCACACGTACTCGGCGAACGCCCCGTTGGCATCGCCGAGGTCGCCGAAGACGGCGTCGCCCGGGCGTACCTGTCGAACGTGGCTGCCCACAGCCTCGACCCGGCCGGCGAAATCCCGGCCACGGACCCGCGCCCGGGGCCCTGACCGGCCCATCGCCAACCGTGCCAGCCATGGATCGCCACGCATGGCATGCCAGTCGTACGCGTTGAGCGCGGCGGCCTCGACCCGCACGAGCACCTCGTCGGCGGCCGGCACCGGCGCGTCGATCTCCGCGAGCGTGAGTGTTTCCGGCGGGCCGTACCGGTCCTGGACGATCGCCTTCATTTTCCCTCCCCTGGTGTACGCCGTACACCTCCTGGGAAACACCGTAGGTGTACGCCGTACACCTGTCAAGACGGTTATGGTTCTACCGCCGCCGGAAGACGAGGATCGAGATGGCTGAGCAGGCCGAGACGCTGCGCCGCGCGCCGCTGAGCAGGGACCGGATCCTGCACGCCGCCGTCGCGCTCGCCGACGAGGCCGGGATCGACTCCCTCAGCATGCGCAATCTCGCCCAGGATCTGGGCGTCGTGCCGATGGCCCTCTACAAGCACATAGCCAACAAGGACGAACTGCTCGACGGCATGATCGACGTGGTCGTCGGCGAGATCGACCCGCCCGTGCCCGACGCCGACTGGAAGCACGCGGTCCGTCGGCGCATCCTCTCGGCGCGACAGTTGCTGCAACGCCACCCCTGGGCACCGCTCGCGATCGAGTCGCGGAACATGGCGACGCCGGCCGTCCTCGCCTACCTCGACTCGATGATCGGGACGCTGCGGGCCGGCGGATTCTCCGCCGACCTCGCCCACCACGTGATGCACGCGATGGGAAGCCGGATCCTGGGCTTCAGCCAGGAACTGTTCGACGCCTCCCGCCGCGCCGGCCGGTCCGGCACGACCAAACCCACCCCGCCGGCGGCCCTACCACCGGAGATCGCCACCAGGTTCCCGCACCTCGCGGAGATCGCCGAAGCGGCGTCCCACGACGACGCGTCGGTCGTGGGACCGGGTTGCGACGACCAGTTCGAGTTCGAGTTCGCGCTGGACCTGCTGCTGGACGGCATCGAACGGCTGCAACAGCAAGGCTGGACCTCGGCACACCGCCGCTGAGCTCGCGGGCTACCGGTCCGCGCAGACCGTCCCGCTCTTCGGCGACCAGGTCTCGCCGATCTCGTCCAGCGCACGACGATCAACAGACTCACTCGTACGGGACGATGTGTGGCAGCGCGTCGGGTCGGCCCGCCGCCTCCACCATCAGCCGGGCCAGCCCGGCCCGGGTCGCCACCACCGTGATCTTCTCGCCGGGGCGCAGCCGCCGTCCGTCCGCGACGGTCGCTGGCAGCTGACTGCCGGACAGGTTGGTCAGCCGCAGCAGCCATGCCTCGCCCGGCCGGCGCAGGTCGCCGACGGTCATCCGGGCCAGCAGCGAACGCTCCCCGACCGTCGTCTCGGCGACCAGCAGGACCCGGCGGGCGACCGGGATCGCCTCCAGCTCGTGGCCGAGCATCCGCGCCGCGAACGACGGTACGGCGAGGTAGCTGACGCTGCGGGAGATGGTGAGGTCGAAGGCGCGCTGCACCTGGTCGGCGAAGTCGCCGTCGAAGAGCCGCAGCACCACCCGCAGGTCGGCCCGGACGGCCCGACCGACCAGCGCGGTCTCCAGGTTGGTCACGTCGTCCGAGGTGAGTACGACCAACGCCCGGCTGGTCGTGACCGAGGCGGCGAGCAGGGTCTCCCGTCGGCTGGCGTCCCCGATGAGCAGTGGAATCCGCAGGTCCCGGACGGCCGGCACGCCGCGCGCCTCCGCCGACCGGTCGATGGCGATCACGTCGACCCCGAGGGCGTGCAGGCCCTCGACCACGTGACTGCCAACCCCGCCCAACCCGACCACGATGACGTGCCCGCTGGCTCGCCTCGGCAGGGAGCCGTCCGCCACCTCCAGCCGCACCTTGATCACCGCGTCCACCACCGCGCCGGTGAGCAGCGGGATCAGGGCGATGCTGGCGATGGTGAGGGCAACCAGGGTCACCTTCTCCACCGGGGTGGCGCTCGGGTCGACGTCCGCACCGCCCAGGGTGGCGAGGACCGCTTCGAAGAACGCCTGCGACCAGGTGGTCTCCGGCCCGTTCAGGGCGAGTACGGCCGCGGCGGCGAGCAGCAGTCCGAAGAAGATCCCGAGAACCAGGCGGATCCGGCGCCAGACCCGGCCGGCGATCGTCCCGAGCGGATACCGGTGGGTCGCCGGGCGGCGACGCGGCACCTCCGGCCGCCAGGGTGCCACCACGGCCAGAACCAGGTCGGCGGCGTGCTGCCGGGTTGGCAGCACCTCGGGCTCGTCCCGGTCACGGGTGATCGCCAGACCGCAGACCACCTCGTGGTCGCGCACCTCGCCCCGGTCGGCGACGAACATGGTGCCGTCGCGCAGGCCGTGCCGGGGAGTCGCCTGGCCGACGGCGGCAGAGACGAAGGCCGGTGCGGCCAGCGCACCGTCGGAGAGGACCGTGCAGTACGGCAGTTGATCGAGCCCGCGACTCAGGCCGGTGTTGAACATCCGGACCACGATCCGCAGCGTCGGGTGCAGGTCATGGGCCTGCAGGGCGGCCTCGATGTTGGCGACGTCGTTGCGGTCGACCAGGGCCAGCGCGTCGGCCGCGCCCAGCTCGGCCGCCTGGTAGGCGTCGACGTCCGGCCGCTCCGCCACGATGCACCGTACGCCGGGCAGCCGGGCGATCCGTCGACCGTAGCGCGACGTCCGTGACCGCAGGATCACGGTCACCCCGCCCCCGTGCCGGTTGGCCAGTTCGTCGGCGAGCCGGTACGCCAGGCTGTCGTCACCGCAGATGACGAAGCGGCGGCGTCCCTGCGCCTGGACCGGCGACCCGGCCCCCGCGACCTCCACGCCGCCGAGCGTATCGAACCCCGCCACCCTCCAGCGTTGCACACATCACACGGATGCTCCCCCGACCCGTCGCTTGGCCCGACCGTGGTGAGCCAGCTGACGGCGGGCCGTCGCGACACAGACCCGCGCTGATCGTTGGCCGATTGCCGTCAGTCGGCGAAGGCGAGACCGTGCTCGGACAGCGCCGCGGCCAGGATGCCGACCGCCTTCGGCCCGACTCCGTGCAGGGCCAGTAGATCGCGGCGGCTGTGGCTGGCCACGTGCGCGAGCGTCGTGATGCCGGCTTCGAGCAGGGCGCTGTTGGCTGGCCTCCCGATCGGAGGCAGGTCACCGATCTGTGCAGGCACATGGCGAGTACTCACGCGATCACGATAGTCCGGCGTTGGCAGCGATGCAGGTCCAGGCAACGACCGCCGGTAGCTCCTGCATGCCGGTGCTCACCCCGAGTACCGACCCAGAACGTGGAGCGGAACCGGCGGGACCGGCGTGCCCGCCCACTCGGCGATCCGGGCGCGGAAAACGCCGGCCTCCGCGATCTCGGGCAGCGGGTTCGGTGCGTCGTCGGGAAGCTCCAGGCGCGTGGCCGAAGAGACGCGCCACTTTCTCGACCGCATCCACGCCAGCGTTCCCCTGGTCGTCAACGGGATGGTCGGCGCCGTGATCGCACCAGGCGGCCACCCACTGGCGACGATCCGGTTCGAGGTCCGCGCTGGCCTGATCACCCGGATCGAGGTCGTCAAGGCGACGCGGCTGGTCAGTTCACGCTCACCACGACCTTACCCAGGACGCGTCCCGCACCGACGTGGGCCAGTGCCTCGGGCACCTGGTCGAGGGTGAAGGTGCGGTCGATGTGGATGCCGAGGTCACCCGCTACGCAGAGATCCGCCACCGGTTCGAAGTGTGTCGGCCCTTCCCTGACGGCGAGCACGCCCAGCCGGCGGTGCGTGAGCCGACCGGCCACCGAGCCGATCGTCAGTACGCGTAGCAGCGCCGGGACCGACCCGCCGACGCACCGGTACCGGCCACCGGGGGCCAGCGCCCGGCGGTAGGCGAACACCGACCGGTGCGCGACCAGATCGAGGATGAGATCGTACGGGCCGCTGCGGGTGAAGTCCTCGCTGCGGTGGTCGATCACCCTGTCCGCGCCGACCGACCGCATGAAGTCGAGCTTGCCCGCGTTGTCGACGCCGGTCACCTCGGCGCCGAGCCGCTTGGCCAGCTGAATCGCGAACGAGCCCGAACCGCCCCCGGCACCGTTGATCAAGACCTGTTGCCCGGCTCCGGCGCCTTCGGTCCCCTGCCGGGCGATCACGCCCGCCTGCGGAATCGTCGACGCCTCGGCGAAGGTCAGTGCCGAGGGCTTCCGGGCCAGCGCCGATTCGGGGGCGACCGCGTACTCCGCGAAGCCGCCCTTGAGCATGAGGTTGTCGCCGTACACCTCGTCACCGGGCCGCAGCCCGCTGACGGCCGGGCCGACCGCTTCGACCCATCCGGCGATGTCGGAGCCGAGTGTCCGGCGTGCCGGAGAGCGCAACCCACCGATGCGCGAGTACAGCGGCGAGCCGCGCAGGGTCTCCCAATCACTCAGATTGACCGAGGTCGCCGCGATCTTGACGAGCACCTGCCGGGCAGCCGGAGACGGCTTGGGAAGATTCTCGATCCGCAACACGTCCGGAGACCCGTAACGGTCGTACACGACCGCTCTCATCGGCGTACCCCTCACCCTCTGGCGGAAGGAGGCCATTCGCGTTTCCGGGCGCCTCGCGTCTTGGTGTATCACGCCGAGCCAAACGGTCACCGACGAGAAGCACCGCCGACCCTCCCGGCCCGATCGGCGACGGCGCGCGGCGTACCCACGCCTCACCGCGGACGGCGGCCGTGCCCGAGCCGTCAGGGCGGCACGACCGGAAGCGCCCAGCCGTCACCATGGAGCGCGCCCAGCAGGCGCAGGCCGTCCTCGGTGGGGCTCCCGGGTGCCGCGGACAGCACCAGCAACTCCATGCCCGACTCATCCGGCAGTGCGAAGTTCTCCTGGTGCAGTTCCAGCAGTCCGACCAGCGGGTGCCGGTACGCCTTGCGTCCATGGGTGCGGGCACGCACGTCCGCGCGGGCCCAGAGGCGACGGAACCGCTCGCTGCCCATTGCCAGCTCGCCGATGAGCGAGGCCAGGCGCGGGTCGTCGGGGTATTTGCCGACGGCCAGGCGCAGGTGCCCGACCACGTCGAGGGTGCAGGTCTCCCAGTCCGCGTACAGCCCGCGCTCGGCCTCCTCGAGAAAGATGTGCCGGGCGGTGTTCAAGCCCGGCAGCTGGCGACAATAGAGGAGCCCGGCGAGGCGGTTCCCGGCGACCACGTCCAGGCGGTGGTCTATGATCACAGCGGGCGCGTCGGCGATCAGGTCGAGTACGCGCAGCACCTCCGGTCGCGGGCGACCGCTGGGCGACGGGGCGCGGCGGCGGCGCTGCCGGGCGAGCCGGTACAGGTGCCCGCGTTCGGTCTCGTCGAGGTCGAGGACCCGGGCGAGCGCGTCGAGGACCTGTTCGGAGGGCTGGGTGGCGCGGCCCTGCTCCAGGCGTACGTAGTAGTCGACGCTGACCCCGGACAGGTGCGCGACCTCTTCGCGGCGCAACCCTTCGACGCGGCGGCGGCTGTCGGTGGGGATGCCGGCCGAGGAAGGGTCGACCCGCGAGCGCCGGGTACGCAGGAAGCCCGCGAGGTCGTCCATGCCTCCAGTATCGCTCCGGCAAAGCAGGTGAAGGTGGTCCTGCCGTTACCAGGAAGTCCTGTCCAACGGAAGAGGCGTCCCTGAACGACGCGGCCTCGACGACCGAACATCCATGGCGACGCACTTCACCGAAGGGAGCAGCCATGAAGACGCTCATCGTCTACGCCCACCCCGAGCCGCGCTCGCTGAACGGCTCGCTGAAGGATCTCGCCGTGTCCACCCTCGAAACCGCCGGGCACGAGGTGCGGGTGAGCGACCTGTATGCGATGAACTGGAAGGCCGCGGTGGACGCGACGGACTTCGGCGGGTACGCCACGAGCCCGCTGCAGGTGGCGCGGAGTTCGGGCGGGGCGTACGACGCCGGCGCGCTCACCCGCGACGTGGCGGCCGAACAGGAGAAGTTGCTGTGGGCCGACACGGTGGTCTTCCAGTTCCCGATGTGGTGGTACACGATGCCGGCGATCCTCAAAGGCTGGGTGGACCGGGTGTTCTCATACCACTTCGCGTACGGCGTCGGCGTGCACGACGAGACCCACTACGGCGAGCGTTTCGGCGAGGGGACGCTACGGGGACGGCGGGCGATCCTGTCGGTGACCGTCGGAGGCCCGGAGTCCCACTACACCGATCGCGGGATCAACGGCCCGATCGAGGATCTACTGTTCCCGATCCACCACGGGATCCTGTACTACCCGGGCGTGGAGGTGCTGCCGCCGTTCGTGCTGTACGGCGCCGACAAGATCACCGACGATGGCTTCGAGAACGCCGCGAAGGTGTGGCAGGAGCGGCTGCTGTCGTTGGAGACGACCGAGCCGATCGCGTTCCGCCGCCAGAACTTCGGTGACTACGAGATCCCGTCACTGCGGTTGAAGGAGGGCCTGGAAATGCCGGGCCGCAAGGGTTTCGGCCTGCACGTGCGCGGTTAGCCGTCGACGAGGAACAGCATGAGGCGCGCCGGTGGCGGACCGCACGGACGAAGCGGTGGAGGTGGAGAGACGAGCGGTACCCGGCGGCCGGCCGGTTCCCGCCGCCGGCCGCCCGCTGGATGGCAGGGTGTTGTCCATGGACAGGAAGCAGGTCGACGATTGGATCGCTGCCTACGAGCAGGTTTGGCGGACGCCGGGCACGGAGGCGCTGGTCACGATCTTCACCGAGGATGCGGGCTATCAGCAGGGGCCGTACTGGACGCCCGTCGTCGGCCTGCCGGCCATCGCCCGGATGTGGGAACAGCAGCGCAAGGGCCCCGACGAGGTATTCCAGATGACCAGCGAGATCGTCGCGGTCGACGGCGACACCGCGGTGTCGCGCCAGGAGGTCCGCTACGGCGACCCGGTCGACCAGGAGTACCGCGACCTATGGATCATGCGATTCGCTGACGACGGACGTTGTCGGTCGTTCGAGGAGTGGCCGTTCTGGCCGGGACAGCAGCCGGCCAACCCGCCGGACGGGTCGTGACCGGGGAACTCGCCGTGGCTGTCGGCGCGGTGGCTTTCTGCCACCACCCCTGACTCGCTCTGGTGAGCCCGGCAGCGTCCGGATCTGGTCGATGTGCGGATGTGTGCTGGCCCGGGGGTCGCTTGAACCGAGACGTACGATCGTGAGGTGCGATCTGCCGGGCCGGTCCGCGTCGGTGTACCTGCCTGGGACATCGCGGTCCCGGTGCGGCCGGGTCGGCTGGCGGACCTCCTGTGCACAGCGGCAACTGGCGGCGATCCTGGCAGCCCACGCCAGCGCCTCTTCGGGTGAGGCCACGTCGACGACCACGAACCCGCCGATGACCTCCTTGGTCTCCGGGTAAGGGCCGTCGATGACCGTCCCGTCCGTGGCCACGACGCTCGCCCGCTGCCGTTGCAGTCCGGCGCCGAACACCCACACGCCGGCGTTCACGGCCTCCTGGACCACCGCGTGCGAGGCCTTGCCCACGTCGGGCCAATCCTCGTCGGGGATGTGGTCCATCGCGCCGTCGCTGAACGAGATCAATTACCGGGTCATCGCATGGCTCCCTTGTCCCGGCGACCTCCTCCGGCCGCCTGTCACCTGTTCTACGAACGACTCGCCCCGTATTCGACGCTATGCCGAAAGATCGTCCGGACGGGCGCGGAAACCGGTGCGCTACCGGATGAGGCAGAACGGGTGGCCGGCCGGGTCGGTGAAGACCCTGAAGCGTTCGGTGTCGGCGCTGCGGCGGCGGGCGCCCAACTCTACTGCCCGGGCCTCGCCCGCGTCGAGGTCGGCGACGAGGAGGTCGAGATGGGCTTGTTGTGGGTGCGCCGGATCCGGCCACCGGGGCGGGTTGTAGGCGCTGACCTGCTGGAACATCAGGCTCCTACCGCCCCCGGCGATGAGCGCGCCCTCGGGCCCGTCGTAGGTGATCTCCATAGCGGTGAGGTCGGCGTAGAAGCGGGCCAGGGCTGATGCGTCGGGGGCGTCGATGGTCACCGCAAACAGCCTCATCACCGGGCCGACGCCGTCCGCCTGGCAGAGATCGAATGGGTGACCGGCCGGGTCGGCCAGTGTGATCCAGGTAGGGCCGTCGGCCAGCCGGACGGCGCCGAGGGCGACTGCCCGCTCGGCCTGCGCCTGGGGATCGCCGGTCTGCAGGTCCAGGTGGAACTGCTGGGGGTGCTCCTGCCCGGGCCACCGCGGCCCGACATGGTCGGGTGCGCGCTGAAACTCGACCTCCTGACCGTCCGGGGTCCGGACGCCGAAGCGGTCAGGGTCCTGACGGACGACGTCCCAGCCGGTCAACTCGGCATAGAACGAGCCGACCCGGTCGATGTCCGCCGCGTCGAAGATGGCCAGGTCCAGACGAGCTGTCACGGTCATGGCCACATCCTGCCCCAGCCCACCGACACGAACCCCTCCGCCACCTCCAGGACACGGCGAGCGCACAGACATCCCAGGAGCTTGAGCAGCCGCGCCGGGTAGTCGACGGCGTGCGCAGGATGCCATCTTGCAGTGACTCGGCCGCCGGCCGCCCCGGCCGGCAGCCGGATCGGCGGGCATGCCGCGACGTCCCGACCGGCCTACCGCGGTACGGCACGGAACCACGCCTCCCGATCGCCCGGATCGGGTCCGCGCCGGGGCAACGTCGGCGGGTCCTCGCCGGTGACCGGCGCATAGTGGTCGAAGTTGCTGGTCAGAACGGCCTCGCCACCGGTGAGGTCGGGAAGGGCAGCGACGACCCGCGGCACCCGCGCCGACGGCAGGGTGCCGCCCACCTCGAGGTAACCACCGGCGACGGCGGTGTCGTGGACCACCGCTCCCAGCCGGCCGAACAACGCCATCACCGTCTCCACCGCATGCTGTGGAAGATTGACGTCGAACCGCTCGATCGGTTGACACACCCGGGTACCGGCCCGGCGCAACGCCGCCGCGACCACGACCGGGGCGAGATTGCGGAAGTCCCCCGCCACCGTCGAAACGGACTTGTCGAACTTCTGATGCGGCTTGCTCTGTCGCGGCCAGTACCGGGAAGCCGTCATGGTGACCGTGCAGTCGGTGACCGGCCAACCGTGCCGGCCCTGCCGGAGCGCGGCCCGCACACCCTCCTCCGTGGCGGCGACGAATGCCGGCAGCAGCCGGCCGGGCTCGACACCGGGGCGGAACTCGATGCCGTGCCCGACCGGGGCGGCCTCGACACGCAACCCCAACCCAGCGAGGTACGGGTTGCCGCGCTCGTGCGCCCGCTCCTCGGCGGCTCCGGTGCCGACGACCCGTTCGATGCAGGCCGTGAGCGTGCCGGAGAACCGCACCCGGACGCCGTACCGGTCCTCCATGAGGGCGGCAAGCACCTCTTTCTGGACCTCGCCGTGCAGGCGGATCACCGCCTCCGCCTGCTGCTCGTCGAGCCGCAGGTCCACCAGGGGGTCCTCGTCGGCCAGCTCGGCCAGGCCGGCGAACATCGCCAGGCGCTGGTCCGGTTCTACCGGCTCGACGACCGCCTGCCTGGTCGGTGGCGGGAACTGGTAGGCATGCCGCCGCGGCGGGTCTCCGATGTGCTGGCCGATCCGGGCCGACACGCCGCATACCGCAGCAATCTGCCCGGCGGACACCGCAGGGCGCACCTGGACGCCTGCTGGCTCGATGACGGCGATCTGGGTCACCGTCTCGGGGCGAGTTCCGGCAAGTAGCACCCGATCCCGTACGCGCAGCCGCCCGGACCACAAGCGCAGCCAGGTACGCCGGCCGTATCCGTCCCGGTCGACGGCGAAGACCGTGCCCGCCAGTGGACCGTCCCGATCCTCGGCGCGCGGCAGCAGGTCGGCCAGGAGACGGCCCAGCTGCCACACCCCGGCTCCGGTGATCGCCGAGCCGCACGCCACCGGGGTGAGTTCGGCGCGGCGCACCGCTTCCCGGATCGCACGCCGGACGTCGCGGACGCACAACGGCTCGTCGGTCAGCCACCGCGCCGCTACCGCGTCGTCGACCTCTGCCACCGCCTCCACCACCGGTCCGGCGTCGAGGCTCACGGCCCGCACCCGGGCGTCGCACCCGCCCTGGCCGACTACCGTGGAGAGCATGACGGCACGTGCCCCGAGCCGCTGACGTACCTCGGCCATCACCCGGTCGACATCGGCACCGCGGCGATCCACCTTGTTGAGGAAGAACACCGTCGGTACGCCGATGCGGCGCAGCGCCCGCCAGATGGCGACGGTCTGCGGCTGGACGCCCTCCACACCCGACACCACGAGCACGGCGGCATCCAACACGGCCAGCGAACGCTCGACCTCCGCGATGAAATCGGGATGGCCTGGGGTATCCACCAGGTTGATGCTCAGATCACCGATCATGATGGACGTGACCGCCGCCCGGATGGTGATCCCGCGCCGACGCTCCAGCTCCATCGAGTCGGTCCGCGTCGTACCGGCGTCAACACTGCCCAGCTGGGACACGGCGCCGGCCTCGTAGAGCAGGCGTTCGGTCAGGCTGGTCTTTCCGGCATCAACATGGGCGACGATTCCGAGGTTCAACAACGCCAAGGCAGAACTCCACGGTAGGACGGTCAAGGGTCCGGAGCGTGGAAGCTGCTCGCATTGTCACTCCTCGTCGTGGTCGTCGTGGCCGACACCCTCCACTCGGGTGCAGCGGTGCGGCGTCTTGAGGTTTGCACGCCCGCTGCGACCGCCGCCACCGAATTCGGTTCCGAGCGGCACCGCCGCGTTCGCTCCTGCCCGTCAGGCCGTGTCGACGGCGATGAGTTGTGACGCCGTGCGACGCGCGCGTCGCGGCAGATCCGCGCCTTGTTGGTCGTTGGCGGGCAGCCCGTCACTCAGCACCGCAGTTTTCGGTCAAGCGGTCGGCACCCAGAATCTCAACTTCCCGCCGCGTTGGTCCTCCAAGATGCCGCCGTTGGTCTCGATGACCTTGCGGGATGCGACGTTGTCCACGTCGCACATCACCAACGCGGACTCGATGCCCAGCCGGTACGTCACCGGCAACGCCGCATGTAGCATCGCGGTGGCATGGCCCCGACGCCGCGCCGATGGTCGTACGTCGTAGCCAATGTGACCGCCGACCTCGCGCAAGCGAGGGGTCAGGCGATGCCGGATCGCGAGGCGGCCGAGGTAGTCGTCATCCTGGGTCCACCACAGGGTGGTCGACGGCACGTAGCCTTCAGGTCGGGGCGATTCCGCCAGGGCCTGGGACCGCAACCAGTCGACGTACGCGGCAAAGCCCTCGGGTACCGCCCAGCGGCGCCCAAACTCGCGCAGCTCAGCCCCGATCACGGTGTCATCTCCCGAGCTACCGCGCCCCTCGGCGCGAAACTCGGTCATGGCGGCGACGAACGATCGATGCACCCGTACGATGGGCGGGCTCAGCTCGGGCATGGCGACATTGATACCAGGCAGGATGGCTGACCGCCGTCGAACAGGGGATCTACGGAGAAGGGGACGATAAGAGGCGCCGCTCGGCCCGTACTTCGTGGTGGAAGGCAGTTCTCGTGGAGGGCACACCAGTCACTCTCAGCCCGTACGATCCGCACTGGGCTGTGCTGTTCGAGCAGGAGCGGGTCGGCCTCGAAGCGGCTCTGGCGCGATGGCTGGTCGGGCCGGTCGAGCACATCGGCTCCACATCGGTTCCCGGCCTGGCCGCGAAGCCGATCATCGACATGATGGCGCCGGTGAGCAGTCTGGCAGCGGCAGGAGCCGCCATCGCGGTTGTCACGGCTCTCGGCTACCGCAACGGCGTCCACCGTCCGGAGGAAGCACACTACTTCTTCAAGCCGGAGACGGACAACTGGTGGGAGCGCACCTACCAGCTTCACCTCACCGAGCCGACCTCCCTGCTGTGGCGGCGACGGGTTGCCTTCCGCGATGCGCTGCGGCGCCGGGCGGACTACCGGTCCCGGTACGAGCAACTCAAGCGCGATCTCGCGCAAGCGCACGGCGCCGACCTCATGACCTACGCGCGCAACAAGGACGACTTCGTCAACGAGGTTCTCGGCGTACGTGACAAGACGCAAGCTCCGCCCGTCGGCGCTCCCTCCTGAGGCCGTGACGGTCTCCGCCGCCGGAGGGACACGGCCAAGGGGATCCTGACTCGGGCCGCTCGGTGAGCGCGACGGGGCCAACCCTGGATCCGCCCAGCTGGTGGACGTGCACCACCCAGTGCAACAGCACGTGCTCCGATGATTGATCGTGCGGAGAGCGGGGTGTGGGGTGCTGGATGTCGCAGTCCTGGAAGTGCCGCAATGGCAGGGGTCGGGCTCACGTGGCGCGTACCGGTTGCGGCAAGGCGCGTCCGCGCTGGCGCCGGGATCGGCCGGGACGAACAAAAGTCGACTGGGGAGCTGGTCGTCGGGCTCAGTGGTCAGCCGCGCGCCGTACGGCGCGTTCGCGGCGGTCGACTGCTCGGGCGTGAGCGATGGTGAGGAGCCGGTCGATCTCGGGCAGCATGTGCGGGCCGGGCATGACGATGCTGCCGAAGCCGTACCGCGCGTAGCCCGGGTGCGGTACGAGAGTGTCCAGCCGTGCGAAGTCGAACTCGTGCCGGTGGTCCTCGAAGGCCTTGGGTGGGAAGCCGAACAGCCTCTCGAACTCGGTTCGGCCCAGGTCCAGGTTGAGGCGGAAGACGCCGGGACGGTCGAGTTGGGAAGCCTCGTCGAAGCCGGGCACGTCGTGCTCGACGATGGTGGCGAACGGCTGGCGGCGGTCGGGGCCGACGTAGAAGAACCGGTCGCCCCGGGCACTCTCGGGTGATCCGTCCTCCTCGCTCGCCACGATCTGCTCGACACCGGGTAGCGCGAGAATCCGGTCGGCGAGCACCGCCGCGTCGACGCCGGTCGGGATGTGCAGCACCGCGTCGGCGTGTTCGATGGTGGCCCGATCCAGCGGGAAGTAGCGGTAATCGTGCGTTCTCTGCTCGGCCGCTGCTATCTCGGATGCCCGGACGTACCGCGGGAGGATGGTCTCTTGCTGGAGCCTGCCTTCGTAGGTCGACGGGGCAGGCGCCTCGATGCCGAGCGCGGGGCTTGCGCCGAGGCTACCGACGATCACCGCGTACCGGCCCTCCAGCAGCGATGCGATGATCGCGCCGGCGCCGGCCCACGACACGTCTGTTCCGGCCATGGTCATCGTGCTCGATTGGCGCTGAAGGTGCGTGTTGTGCGCGAAGACCAGCGTGGGCCCGCGGTGTGCCTCGGCCGAGCGGATCGCGAGCAGGTTCTCGGCCATCAGCGCGTCTCGGACCCCGGCCAGGCGGGCGAAGCGTTCTTCCCGCGTCAGTGGTGCGGCGGCCGCTGCGTGGTAGCGCAGCACCGCGATGGCGGACGTGGCATGTACGAACGCCGTCTGCCAGCCCTCGGCCAGTCGGGGTGCGTTCAGGTACAGCTCGGTCAGCAGGTCGTCGGCGATCACCCGCAGGCGCTGGGCGTCGGCCGAACGCCCGATCGACCTGCCGGGCTCCCAGATCGCTGCCATGTCGCTCCACCGAGCCTCGTCCCCGATCAGGCCGTCGATCTCCGCTGATCGGTCGAGGCCGAGGAGTTCACAAACCCGAGTGAGGTAGCGCCGGGGACTCGGGGCGCCCTCGATTTCCAGCGGGGCGTCGAAGCCGTGGAACGTCAGGCGTTCGGAGGCCGACCGCCCGGCGTTCCACTCGCGCATCCGCAGCAGCAGGTCGCGGTTGGCCGGGGCGGCGCCGAGCCCGTGGCTGAACCCTTCGGTGAGCGCACGGTCGAGTGTGACGGCGGTGGAGCCTTGAACGAACTCGTTCGCGATCAGTCCCGCCGCCCGGTCGCTCTCCAGCGCGATCGACCGGTAGCCCTGCTCGGCCAGCGACACGAAGGTCCCGTTGCGAACCTGAAGGAAGGCGGACTCACCGTGCGTCGGCTCGCCGAGCGCGAGCAGAGTCGGCGGTACGGCAAACAGGTCGAGAAGTGATGTCATTCCATCAACCGTATCGTTGAACTTCCGGTTGAGACTTGTGAGCGATGGAGCGCGGTGAGAGCCACGAAATCCTCCAACCCAGGGGTACGCCGACCAGTCGACCTCGCCCGCCGGCACGGCCTCTCCGCGCAGGCCGTGCGCAACTACGAACGAGATGGCGTCCTGCCGCGGGCCCAGCGCAGCCCGACCGGCTACCGCCGGTTCACCGAGCTGCACGCCAAGGCGCTGAGCGCCTACCTCGCGCTGATCGCGGGCCACGGCTACCCGGCCAGCGGCGACATCATGCGTGCCGTCAACCGGGGCGACATCGACGCCGCGTTGCGCACCATCGACCACAGCCACATCCTGCTGCAGCGCGACCGAGAAACCCTGGACGCGGTCGAGACGGCGGTCGCCACTCTCACCGGCTCGCAGCGGCAACCGCAGAGCCGGAAAGCCGTGCCGATCAGCGTGCTGGCCCACCGCCTCGGCGTACGACCCGCGACCCTGCGCAAGTGGGAGCGGGCCGGGATCCTGCAGCCGGCGCGCGATCCGGCGACCGGCTACCGCGCCTACTCACCGGACGATGTCCGCGACGCCGAACTCGCTCACCTGCTGCGCCGTGGCGGGTACCGGCTCGACCACATCGCCGGCGTGCTGCGTCGGGTGCGCGAAGCCGGTGGCACCGAACCGCTCGCCGCGTCGCTACGCCAGTGGCGGGAACAACTCACCACCCGCGGCCAAGCCATGCTCACCGGGGCCGCCCGGCTCGCCGAGTACCTCGACGCCGACCTACGGTGAACGCCGCCGTCGGCGCGTCGTCCTGAGCGTGGTCGGTAGCCCGAGAGGGCTACCGACCACGAAGCTGAGCAGGGCATGTCGGACATCAGCAGACAGGCCAGAGCTGCACGATTCCGGTGTCGGGATCGGTCAGTCGTTGCGGGGCTTGGTGAACTCACCGATCAGCACGGGATACTGCTCCCCACCGTGTCCGGCGGCGATCGAGCGGTCGGCCATCGCCTTGATCAGCTTCGGCAGTTCGGCATTGACACCCACCGTCTCGCTCTCCTCGATCAGGTGTGCCATCGCCCGCGCGTCGGTCTCCAGGGCCGACACCTCGGCCGGGAAGGAGCCGCTGTCGATCTGCTCGGCATATCCCGGCAGCCACCCGGCCACAGCGGCAGCGATCTGCTGGGCAAACGGCGCATACGTTGCAGCGTCAACACCGGCCGTCCTCAGCAGGGCGGTGCCCTGAAGCCAGGCGTTCAGGACGCTCCACATCATCGCCAGGCCGGCGACGTCGTACAGGGACGCCAGCCCATGGTCCGCACCCAGGTAGGCGACAGTGCCGAGCGCGCCGAGTGTCGACTCGTGCGCCTCGGAGTCCGACTGCGGCCCGCTGTGCAGAATCATCGCCTCGGCGGTCCCGATCGCCGGCGGGATGGCCATGATGGCGCCGTCCAGGTAATGAGCACCGCGCTGCTCGGCCCAATGAGCGGCTTCCCGGGCCTGGGCCGAACTGCCGGAGGTCAGATTGATCAACATCGTGCCGTCCAGCTCCATATCGCTCGTGCCGAGCAGCTCGTACATGGCCTGGTAGTCGGTGACGCAGACGATCGTCAGGGAGCCCGCCTTGAGCGCGTCGCCAACCGTTGGGGCCAGCCGCGCACCCCCGGCCACCAACTGGTCGGCCTTGGAGGTCGTACGGTTCCAGACGGTTGTGGGATGCCCGGCTTCCAGGAGGGCGCCGGCGAGTGCCTGGCCCATCAGTCCGAGGCCGATGACTGTCACGGGTGTATCGGGGCCGTTGTTCATGGCAGCATCGTCAACGTTGATACCGGTGCGAAGGTCAAGCGGGGTTTGGATGAGGATCGGGGACCTGGGTCGTCGGACGGGCGTCAACGCCCATCAGTTGCGCTACTACGAGGCCCAGGGCCTGCTGGAGGCGGACCGCGGCGCGAACGGCTACCGCGAGTACGACGAGAGTGCCGTGCTGCGGGTGAAGCAGATCCGGCACCTGCTCGGGGCCGGCTTGTCATCCGAGGACATCGCGTACCTGCTGCCCTGTGCGGTCGGAGAGGCCCCGGAACTGGTCGGGTGTCCCGAGTTGCTGGCCGCGATGCGGTCGCGGCTGCGGCGACTGGACGATCAAGTGGACAGGCTCGCTCGATCCCGCGACGCTCTTGCCACCTACATCGCTGCGGCCGAGCGAATGAGCAGCGAGAACTACCCACCCTTCGACGACGCCGACCTGGAGCCCGTCCCCGCCTGAGCAGCCGGGAGGCCAGCTGCGACCCCGGCCGTGCCAAGGAAATGACGGCAACGCCGTCCAGGGCCGCGGTTTCCAGCTACCCGATCCACGTGTTGTCGATGGGTGCGGTCCGTGCGCGCCGTCCAGGTGGTGTGGACGGCGCGCACGGTGCTGGGTTGGTGGTCAGGTCGTGCCGGCGCTGATGTCGGCGACGGTGACGCGGGAGACCTCGTAGGTTCCGGTGAAGGTGGTTCCGGTCTCGGGCGAGTTCACCGTGGAGCTGACGGGTGCTCCGTTGTGGGCGTTGATGGTCAGCACGTGTTGGGTGCCGTCCGTCCGCACTCCGGCGGTGATGGTCAGGGTGGGCTGCCCGCCGGTCGTCGAATCCTCGACGGTGACACCGGGGATTGTGGAGATCAGGCGAAGCACGCCGGCGACGCGGGGCCGATACACCGGCTCCATGACAGTTGCTCGGCAGCGGAAGTGGCGCGATGTCCAGCAGGCCTGGTACCACGCAGCCGCACGCGACAAACCCGGTGTCGCCGGTGCTCATCCCCGCGACAATGGTCGACGTGCAGGAGGTCGAGGTCGTCGTCGCCCACAACGAGCGGGCGACCCTGCGCGTCGGCGACGTGTTCCTGAAGATCGACGCTGATCAGACGCGCACCGACGTCGAGGTCGAGGCGATGGCTATGGCGCCGGTCCCGACTCCGGAGGTCCTCTGGCGGAGGCCGCCCGCGCTCGCGCTCGCCGCCTTGCCCGGCACGGCACTCGGTCACCTCGGCGAGCCGTCTACCGCGTCGTCGGCCGCGTGGGCCGCGGCGGGTGCCGCCGCCCGGACGCTGCACGACGCGCCGCTGCCGCCATGGCCCGGTCGGAGCCTCGACGAGCTCGCATCGAGCCTCGCGGGCGAGTGCGAGTGGCTCGTCGCCAACGACGTCCTTCCCGCTGACGTGGTCGCCCGCAACCGCCGCCTCGCCGAGACTGCGCTCCGGCCGTGGACACCGGTGTTCATTCACGGCGACCTGCAGGTCGACCACGTCTTTGTCGCCGGTGACGAGGTCACCGGCGTCGTCGACTGGTCCGAGGCATCCCAGGGCGACGCGCTCTTCGACCTCGCCACCCTCACACTCGGACACAAGGAGCACCTTGGCGACGTCGTCGCCGGCTACGGCACCGACGTCGACCGCGACCTCATCCACGCTTGGTGGTCGTTGCGATGCTTGACCAACGTCCGCTGGCTCGCCGAGCACGGCTACGGCTCGCCGGACGAGTTCCCCGAGGTCGCCGTGCTGAGATCCCGGCTGTGAGGTTGCCCGAGCCCGACGGCGACCTTCACGCCGAATACTCCGGCAATGAAAATTCGGTCCAGATCGCTGCGGATGCGGCAAGTTGCGAAGAGAACGACTCACTCACATTCGCCGTGACGCCCTCGTGCGCAGTCCACGTGTCCGCTTCTCGGCTACGCCCGGACGCCGACGGTCGGCGCCAGAGGTCATTTTCGGGCGACCAGCGCTCCGCGGCCATGAGCGCGTACTCGCGCCGGAGAGACGGGTGTGTCGCGGCCGGCCATGTCGCGACGGCCGACCGCGGGGAGTCGATCCGCAGCGGCAACAACGCTCGTATTAGAGACCGGCAATAGGGCGGTGGCGGCGAGGCGGGTCCTGGCCGAGGACGACAACGCCGCCAGCCGAAGCGCCAGGGCGCGCCGCAGCCCCGCCAGTCCTATTGCCGGTCTCTCTAAGGCCTGGGTTCCACAGATGTAGGGCGGTCTACGCACGTGAATTATGTGAAGATGCAGGTCGCGGCGTTGCTGGATAGCGGGAAAGCCGAAAACGCCTAGTGACACGATTTTGGGACTCGGTCTTGCTGGGCAGGGGTGTAATCCGTAACCTCTAGCCACGTGTATGTGCGGGTGTCGTCGCGGAAGAACAAGACCGGTCAGGTCGTGCGCTACCTGCAGTTGGCCCACAACGAGTGGGACGCGCAGGCCGGGATGTCACGCACGAAGGTGCTGTACTCGTTCGGTCGGGAAGACGAACTCGACCGCCCCGCGGTGCAGCGGCTGGTCACCGCGTTGAGTCGGCTGCTGGATCCGGCGGCCGCTGCCGCGTTGACCGCCCCGGCGGACATGACGTTGACCGACTCACGCCCGATGGGTGGCGCGTACGTGCTCGACGGCCTGTGGCGCCGGCTCGGTATCGACACCGTGATCCGTGACGCGCTGGCCGGCACCAGGGCCGATCCGGCCCGGATCGAGCGGATCCTGTTCGCGTTGACCGCGAACCGGGCGCTCAAGCCCTCGTCGAAGCTGGCCGCGACCGACTGGATCGCCCACGACGTGCACATCGAAGGCCTGGCCGACGTGGTTGACGAGGCCTGCTACCGGGCGATGGACGCCCTGCTCGGCGTCGAGGACCAGGTGGCCCGGCAGGTCTTCCACCAGGTCGCCGACTTGCTCAACCTCGAGGTGGACCTGCTGTTCTTCGACACCACCAGCACCTACTTCGAGACTGGCGAGGCCGACGCGCCGGTCGCCCGTGGCGAGCACGGCCGGGTGCGGCCGGGCGCCGAGCCGTCCGATGCGGTACGTGACAGCGGGTTTCGCAGCCACGGCAAGAGCAAGGACCACCGCGACGACCTGCCCCAGGTCGTGGTCGGGATGGCCGTCACCCGCACCGGGATCCCGGTGCGGGTGTGGTCATGGCCCGGCAACTACAGCGACTCGGCGCTGATCCGCCAGGTCAAGGACGACATGCGCGACTGGAGCCTGGCGCGCGTCATCTGGGTCGCCGACCGCGGCTTCAGCTCCGCCGCCAACCGCCGCTACCTGCAACGCGGCGGCGGGCACTACATCATCGGCGAGAAACTGCGCTCCGGCTCCGAGGAAGCCACAGCGGCGCTGTCCCGGCAGGGCCGCTACGCCCAGATCACGGCGAACCTCCAGGTCAAGGAGGTCAAGCTCGACGACACCGGCGACCGGTTCGTGATCTGCTTCAACCCCGATGAAGCCGAGCGGGACCAGCACGTCCGTGAGCACCTGGTCGCCCGCCTGACCGACAAGATCGCCGGATCGGACTCGCTGAGCGCCACCAAGCGCGCCGAACTGCGCGGGCAGATCTCCACCTCACCCGGCCTCAACAGGTTCCTGCGTGTCACCCCCGGCGGGCTGCTGCGCATCGACGCCGCAGCAGTCAAGGCCGAGGCCCGCCTCGACGGCAAGTACCTGCTGCGCTGCTCCGACCCGAAACTGTCGGCAGAGGACATCGCGCTGGGCTACAAGCAACTCCTCGAAGTCGAACGCGGCTGGCGCGACATGAAGTCGGTCCTGGACCTGCGCCCGGTCCACCACCGCCTGGAAGAACGCATCCGCGCCCACATCCTGCTCTGCTGGCTCGCCCTGCTGCTGGTCCGCATCGCCGAAACCACCACCAGCCGCACCTGGCCCACCATCCGCGCCGACCTCGACCGGCTGCACACGATCACGTTCACCGGACCCGCCGGCACCTTCCGGCAGACCACCGAGCTCACCAAGCCCCAACGCGACCTGCTCGCCGCGCTCAAGCTCGACCCACCCAAGAAGATCATCGAACTCACCACAACGCCCTGACCAGCACGAACTCGACCGCCTAGTGACACGCCCGCTAGGCGGCTGAAGCCGTGTTTCCACAGCTCAAGCCCAAGATTCGTGGACTAGTCGACCAACACATCTGTGGAACCCAGGTAAGGACCGCACAATCGGCTCGCAGAAGACGATGATCTCTCGTTAGTCTCCTACCGTGACCGCAGATCTACCCACGTTCGAGTTCGCCTTCCCTGGTCCGCTGCGCGACAAGCTGGTCGCTGCGGTGCTCGAGGGGACCAAGACCGCTACGACCGGCCTGCTCCAGGACTACGACATCGACGGCGAACCGCTACCGGTCGTGGGTACCCGCGCGGCGGTTGTCGATTCTGCTGGTCGCCGGGTCGCGGTGGTCGAACTGACCGAGGTACGTGTCAGCCGGCTCGGCGACGTGGACCTCGACCACGCCCGGGATGAGGGCGAGGGGCACGACTCGGTCGCCGCCTGGAGGGCTGGCCACGAGGAGTACTGGCACGGAACAGCCTACCGAGGATGGCTGGGCAATCCGGAGTTCACCGTGGACGACGACACGCCAGCCGTGCTGGAGCGGTTCCGGCTCGTCGCGACGCTGTGACCGCTCCACGACACGAGCAGCCACCACACCGTGGTCGACACCGGAGCGCGACGAAAACTCGCACCTTGTACGGCAGCCGCCATTTGCTAGCTGAGCAGGGCATAGTCGCGGTTGAGCCGTGCACGTTGGTGGAACCAGCGGGCGCGGCCCTGGCGACCCGCACAATGAGGCGTTGGTGATGGTTCTGTTCCAGCTGCGACACAACCTGCCCGAGGACGCCTGCGCCGAGCTGTTCGGTAACGCGACCGCCACCGTGTGGCGCTATCAGAACCAAATCGTCGGTAGAGCCGTTCGACTCAGGAACGACTTGAGCAGCAGCGGGCACCATTCTGAGCACGGCCGAGGTAGCGTCCTACCTGGTCGGGAACGGATTGAAAGCCTCACCAGTCAACGCTGGGGCAACTCTTCTCTCCTTGGCATGGCCTCGGCCGGCCCAGCCGTCCCGGTCGAGCGAGCGCCGGGTTGGGCGAGTGCCGCCACCGGCCGTCGACATTGCACTAAGCGCCCAGCCGGCCACCACTAGCAGCAGAACTATCGCGATGGCGAACGGAAGCCTGCGGTTGATGTCCACCGCGAGCCCGGTCAGCCAAACCAGTATTGTGGTGATCCCCGCGGCACCCACGCCCAGCAGTGAGTTCAACGAGCCGCGCAGATCTGCGTGGCTGTTGTTGAGCATCCAGCCTTGGTGGACGGGGATCAGCGAGGCGATGCCGAGCGTGAAGACCAACACGCCGGCGTACGCGGCCGGCATGCTGCCCAGGCACGCCACGCCGATCCCCAGCGCCGCGATGAGCGTACCGACGAACACGATCAGCGGCGCGCTAAAACGCCGCGCCAGCACGTCGCCCATGGCCCGCGCCGGGGCGTGGACAGCCCAGAGGGTGGCCAACAGCGCGGAGGCCGCGGCGAGGGATGCGCCGTAGCCGTACTGGGCCAGAAAGGTGATCCAGGAGACCACGATGGTTTCCGCCGCCATGATGGTGGCGAACACCGCGGCGCCCGGCAACCACGCACGGAACTGGCCGGCAGTCACGGACGGGGATCCGATCCCTCCGGTCCGCCGGGCAACCGCCCCGTCACCATCACCCCGCAGCAGGAGGCCAGCGACTGCGAGCCCGAGCAGGGCGCCGGCGTAGAGGCCGTAGACGCCGCCGTAGCCGGCCGGCACTTGGACCAGCCCGGCCACCAGCACCGGCGCGACAAAACTGGCGACACCGAATGTGGCCTGCGTCGCCGCGATGTACCGGTAGCGGGCCGGCAACTGGAAGAGGTAGGTCATGATCACCAGGCTGCCGAGGGCGAATGCCGCACCGTGCAGGAATGCCCCCGCCAACACGGCGGGGTAGCCCGGGAGTATGCCGTACACCGCACAGCCGACCATGCCGACGCCGATGGCGGCGAGTATCGCACGAGAGGCGCCCAGCCTGCGCAACAGCGCCGGCCCGGCGAGCATTGCCACAACGAGGCCGATGTCCTTGAGGTTGTGGACGTTGGCAACCTGCGCTCCGGTCAGATGAAAGGCCGCCCGGAACGACGTGGCGAGTGCCGGGACCAGCCCCATACCGAGTGCCAGCAGCCCGAATCCCGCGAGCAGATATGCCAGCACAAGCCTCGGCCGGCGGATGGTCGACGTCTCGTGTGCCGAAGTGGTGCCGGCCGCCGCATCGAGTCCGTCCAGGGTTCCCGATCCAGGTTCATCCTCGGGAAGGGGCAAGATGAACTTCTTCACCGTCATTGTGACACCAGCCCGCCGTGCACGGCCTGGCACTCCAGAGCAGTGGCACGGCGGCCGAAGGTGTCGGGATCCACGGAGTATGCCTCGCGCAGCTGTTCGACTCCGAGGGCGATGTTGCCGTCTCCGGCGACGGTCCGCCCGATCCGGATCAGGTACCGGCACAGCACCTCGCGACCCTGCCGGTGGTCGGTGGCTCCGCGAGAAAGTGCCTCCGCGATTGCCTCCTCCAGCCCGGCGCGCTCGTTGACGCAACGCTGCCGGTTGTAGAACTCCAGATCACCGGATAGTGCCCGGGCGGCGCTTCCCCCCTGCCGGGGCACCCGGTAGCGGACAGGGATCCCGGCTGCGTGATCGATCTTGGCGCCGCTGCCCAGGTATCGGAAGAGCGTCGCCACGTCCTCGCAGAAGCGCACGTCGGGGAACGGATACTTGAGAGCGAGACCGGCGTGAAGGTTCATCGCTGAGGGGATGGCCATGCAGTCTCGCTCGACGGCCTGCTCGATCCATCGTTCCCGGCCGCGGAGTTTGGGGAGTTGCTGCTCGCATTGGATCAGTTTCAGCGCGGGCAGGAGATCATGCACGTCCCACGGCAGATTGTCCTCGTCCACGAAGTCAACATCCGTGTAGACGAAATCGAGTTCGGGATCGGCGGTGAACATCTCCCGGACGGTCCGGACCCGCTCGGGATGGGCCTGGTCATCAGAGTCAAGGAAAGCGATCACGGGCAGACCGTCGCCGTGGGCCACCTGGACACCGAGATTGCGGGCCTGGCCCGGCCCGGCGTTGCGGACGGTTTGGAGTTGGTCAAGCCGACCCGGCAACATCTCTTTGCACTGACGTAAGAACGTGCCGACGGATCGCTCCGGCGAGCAGTCATCGACCAAGTAGACGTGCCACCGGTCGTCGGTCTGTCGCTCGATGCTGCCCAGCGTGCGCTGCAATGCGTTACGGCGCCAAGACTGTCCGTCGTCGAAGTAGGGGATGACGAACGCCACAGCCAGGTCACGGTTGGTCGAAGAGACCATGGGTCACCGCCTCGCGCCGGACGGGTATGAGACCGGGATCCCGGTGGGCCTTGTGTACCCGACCGCCTGGCCATCGATTTCCAGATGTACGAGTTGGTCATCGTGTCGCACCCGGATCTGGGCGAGAGTGTCGATGACGATGTCGGCGCGCAACTCGTTTCGGGCATGCGTGCTGGTGACCGCGATCGTGTGCATGCCCGCCGCCTTGGCGGCCACCAACCCCATGGGTGCGTCCTCGACCACGATGCAGGTCGCTGGGTCGACTCCCAGCCGGCGGGCCGCGAGCAGGTAGGGTTCGGGGTCGGGCTTGCCACATCGGACGTCGTCCGCGCAGACCAACTGTGGTATCCGCACCCCGAGCCGGGCAAGGCGCAGCTCCGCCACCTTCCGGCTGGCCGACGTCACCACCGCCCAGCGAGGTGCCGGCAGGTCGGCCAGCAAATTAAGAACGCCAGGAAGGACAACGCATTCGGTATCGGCCGCCTCCATTTCCTCGTAATGCAATGCCGCACGATGGACCAGCTCCCTGGGAAGAATGTCGGAGACAATCTCTCTGACTGGACGACCGAAGAAGTCAACCTTGTGGAAGCGATCCTGATCGACCCGGTACTCGGTCCGCCAGCGGTCCCAGCATCGGGTAATTGCTGAAGTGGAGTCGACCAGGGTGCCGTCGTTATCGAACAGCACCGCCATGCCCGACATGACGGTTCGAGTTGGTGTCGAAGCCTGCCGAACAGGACCGACGCTCTTCGAGGGACAGATCATCAGCAACCATCTCCTGCCGTGAGGTGGGACGCCAAGCTCGGATAAGCGGGGACGCGTTTCACGACGATTGAGACCTCGGATGGGTTCAACAAGTCACGAGATTCCACGGAATAGCCTGTCGACAGCCCGCGAAGAAGATCCCCACCAGAGCGTTCATTACAGATGGAAGGTTACCGCCACGTGTCCAATGAGCCTTTTCCGCGTAACGGGTCGTGGCATTGGGTGATCAGGTGATGCGGGTGGTCTTGAGTAGGGAGTTTCTGCGTTCACCGATGGCGCGGACGCCGTTGTGGGCCTTGTCGAACCGCTGCTGCACGTGGGCGCAGGTGCCGTTGGGGGGCTTCTTGAACCCGGTTGTGATCGTGTCGGCTTCACCTTCGTAGCCGAGGTCACCGAGTACCTGTCGCTGATTGGTCCAGGTGGTCAACAGGTGCAGGATGCCGTGTTCACGTACGGCGGTCGTGTCGTGCTCCCGGCCCGGCCGTACGGGTGAGGTCCACAGCGGCCACCCGTCCGGAGCAGCACGTTGCCGCCGTGGTTGTCGTGTTTGCCGGACCACCACAGGTCTACTCCCGGCGGCGGCCCGGGTGTGCGGCACCGGTCGGGTTCGATCAGGGTCCCATCGATGTTGACGTGGCCGTAACCGGGCCATCTTCGCCGCCAGCAGCACCGATTCCAGGCCGGGCGCCTGCGCGGCGAGGACCCGGAATGCCCTCGTGCAGGTAGGCGTCCCTGGTATGGAAAAACCTCCCTGGACGCGGGGCAGGATGCATCAACGACATGATCTTCCGGCCTCCTGATCGACTTGGGGCAGCCGAGGACACCATGAGCACGTCTGGCCTGCACCCCGAGCCTGTAGTAACCCCCTACGACGGTCGGTTCCCTCACCGTCTCGACTGTCCTGCCGTCTCGAGAGATGGGGCGAGACCACTACGCGACCAAACGGCCGCCGCTGCGCGGAAGGCTCTCCGGCAGCGGCGGCCGCACGGGTACGAACCAAGCTGCTACCACATGGTTCGACGTGCAGGGCGTCAGGGCCGCGCGATCCGGTAGGACCAGCCCAGCATGATCGCTGCCGCTCGCGGCGCGGCGGTGCTGAGGTGGATCGAGTGGCCGACCCCAGGCACCACGGCGAAGGTTACCCTGGCTCCGTCGCGGTACCAGAACTTCGCCTCGTGGGCGCGCACGCGCGCCGGGCTGGAGCAGTCGACACCGCCCGCGCCGCAGAAGGTGAAGTCATCGCCACCGAGCAGGAGCAGTACCGGCGCCTTGACCTGTCGGGTGATGGCGTCCGCCGGCGTTGCCGGTTGAAGGAACTCGAACGCCTCCGGGCCTTCATGCGTCGCATGGACGTCCTTGTTGGCCTCGTCCATCGCGACGATCTCCGCGTTCGAAGTCGCCGAGCTGTGAAAGGCACCCCGTACGCCCGGGACAGTGGTCTGGTAGCCGTCGAGATCCCGTCCGGCGAACTTCGGATCCTCGCTAGCAGCGTGGTGCGCACTGGCCCCGAAGGCGAAAGCGGCATCGGCCACGGCATGAACGACACCGGTGTGAATATGCCCGTCCACATCATCGTACCGAGCAGCCTCCGCCGCGCTCACCATCGAGCTGAACGAATGACCGACCGTGATGACATGCCTGAATGCGCGACCGCCAACCGCCCCCGCACGAAGGGCGGTGACGACGTCGTGCAACGCAACCGCCTCCCCCGCGATCGACAGTTCAGTAGCAGGCGGGAATGTGCTGTTCCCTGTGCCGATGCGATCGAAGGTGAAGGTGGCGTATCCGGCCAGGGTGGCGGCGACCTCGTAGGAGTAGATACCACCGCGGTAGGGGTTCTCCCAGTAAAGGTGGTTGTAAGTTCCGCCCGGTTGAAGCACCTGGACCGCCTTCGGCTTGGCGCCGGGCCGCTGGCACAGCTTGCCCCATAGCCGGTAGGCTGCGGGGCCTGGGTCGGCCAGCCGTACATTCAGGACGTGTACCGTGCAGACGGGGCGAAGGCCGACAGGCGATTGCGCGCCAGCCTGCACCCCGCCCGCCACGGCCATCAAGACGCCAACCAGGACACAGCTGGCAGCCTTGACCAGCCTCACAGCTCTCCGTGAAGAATTCATCGTACTCCCCTCTCAGACGTTAGCCGTTCCTGCGGGTAGCAATAATTGGCAGCCTTCGGCGCGACGAGGGTTGCGCTTACGGAACCAGCATCACGGTCGCCTAAGGAAGTGCTGCGAACGACACGATCCGCGGGCATGAAAGTCACTGAAATTTTGCCGAGGAGATCTGGTTATCCACGACGGTGTGCTCGAGGTTGATCCTGGAGTCCGGTCCAATTCTCACCCATGCGAAGCCGTCAAACCGAACGTCGGTGTACGCGAGGACAATCCATCCGGTGTTGTTGATGATGGACGTGGTGCGGTCGTTGGCGTTCGTTCCGTTGGTAAACACGCGACGAGAGAAGTCAGGAACTGATCCATAATTGTTGTACATCTCTTGCGGCGCAAAGACGGTGCCAGTGTAGTTGCGCCCGTCGTAGAAGCAGACCTTGTTGTCCGCACAAACGTAGGCGGCGGAGACGGGCTGCGGGGAAACCGTCACGGCACTGATGGTCGTGAGGGCGACCACGAGAGCGGTCAGCGCTTTGTTGCTACCCATACTGAACCCTTTCCGAGCTGCTGTTGATCGACGCCAGCGGATGGACCATCGTGGCTTGTACAGCACAACGCGCACGGCTCGTCCCGGTTCACTAACTGCCTCGGCGAAGCAGCCCAACCAAGTTGATGGGGGGGTGGCTCAGGGCCGTTGCGTTCTCGCTCGGCTAGCCGGTGAGCTGGGATGATGCTGGGTGATTGGCCTGTGTGGAGGCGGTTGAAGCGGGTGAAGCCCTCAAGGTGATCATGGAGTTTCTCTAGGACTGCACGACACCGAGGACTCCACCCGCAGATGTCATCATCCCTGATCTCCGTACTGACTGTGACAACCCCCAGCGGCGAGACGCCACCACCGCCGATCACCGAGGGTGAACGTCGTGGGCTCCTGGACGCTGTCAGCGTGATCCCGGACCCGCGTAACCCGCACGGGGTGCGGTATCCCCTGGCCGCGTTGCTGACCGTCGCGGTCTGCGCGGTCCTGGCCGGCGCCACGTCGTTCGCCGCGATCGCCGACTGGCTGTACGACCTGGACGAGGCGGACCAGCGGCGGCTCGGGTTCACCCGGGCGTGCCGGCCGGCACCACGGTGTGGCGGCTGCTGATCCGCCTGGACGCGACTGTGATCAGCAAGGTTCTGGCCGGCTGGCTGCACACCCGGACGCTGCGCCCCCACCCGCCGCCACCTTCAACTTCGCTGGGCCGGCAAATGTGGCCCGCCGGGCTGTGAGGTAGGTGCTGATCTCGATGACGACGAGGTGAGGGCGCTGCGGCAGCTCGGGCGATGTAGATCCTGCGGATACCGCAGTGAGATCCGGTCGCAGGTGTACTGAACCTCACAGCATCCGTGTCGGGTGTCGCGGTCTTGGTTCCGGCCGCACCTGCGTCGACACCACACCCGTCGACGAGGTTTCCCGCAGTTCCGCAGTCGGCATCACGGCCAGTCAAGCCAGCGAAGCAGCGCGCTGCCCAGCGTCAGGGCTATCTCCTCGCTACTCAGGCCGACCAGCGCCGCTTCGAAGAACCGCAGGTTGTCCGCGTAGGAGCACGGTAGCCGGGTCCAGTCGCTGCCCCAGAACACGCGGTGCGGTCCGAACGCGTCTATGACGCGCTGTAGCGGCTCGTGGACATCGGTGAAGGGATAGGGCTGTCGCGAGTGGCATGGCTGGGCGGATGCCTTGACTGCCACGTTCGGTAGCCGTGCCAGAGCGAGCAAGGAGGGCAACTCGGCGTACGCCTCGGCGCCGTTCTTATCCACCGGGGCGGCGAGGTGGTCGACAGCGATCCGCAGCCCCGGGTAGCGCGCAGCGACCCGGCCGATTTCCCGTACCAGCCCTGGCGGGTAGACCATGACCGGCAGACGGGCGTCGGCTGCCGCCGCCCAGAACCACTCCGTTGCGCCATCGAGAAACGCGCCCCGCAGCGGCTCACGATGCAGGGTCACGCGGAGTCCGAGCATGTTGGGGCTATCGCGCCAGCCCGGCAGGCGCTGCGCATTGTCCGGGTCGGTCAGCGGCACGCGGCCCATCACCGCCAGCCGCTCCGGGTGAGCGCGCGCCGCAGCGAGCGCCACGTCATTGCGGTCGCCCTCCCATGACGGCGGCACCAGGACGGCCCTGTCCACGCCCGCCGCATCAAGTACCGCCACAACCTCCGAGGTATCCGGTGGCCTGGCACGGTGCGCGATGTGGCGCACCTCTGTGGGCCAGGGCCGGGCCTCGGTGTGCGCGCCCCACACGTGCATCTGGGAGTCGACCAGCATCACCGCCCCTCCGGGACAAGCTCGGCGATGATCGCAGTGGTGACGACAGACGCCGACGACGCACGATGCGTACCAACAAGGTCGTAGGTGAGTGGCCGTCCCTTGGCGAGGACGGCGCCAACGGCCGAATGCACATTGACGGCCGCAGCGAGAAGCGCCTCGTCCTCGTGTCGCTTCCCAAGCCACGTCAGCATCTCGGCGGCGGCGAGGATCGTCGCCATGGGGTTAACCCGATCCTTGCCCACGTGCTTGGGCGCCGAGCCGTGAACTGGTTCGAACATGGCATGCCGGTCGCCGAGGTTACAGCTCACGGCCATGCCCATGCCGCCTTGGAGCACGGCTGCCAGCTCAGTAATGATGTCGCCGAACATGTTGGGTGCGACCACAACGTCGTAGTGCTCGGGCTGCCGCACGAGCCACTGCGTGAACGTGTCGACCAGCACAACCTCGCGCTCCACCATGGGGTAATCCGAGCCGACTTCGTGTAGCACGCGCACGAACAACCTGCATCCGTGCAGAATATTGTCCTTGACCACGCAGGTGACCCTCCGTACGCCGTCCGGCCGAGTCCGGTCGGGGCGTACGGCTGCTTCGAATGCACGCCGCACGATGCGTTCGGTGGCGGGTCGGGTGACGATCCGGGTATCGATGGCGACGTCGCTATCGCCACCAGCAAGCATTACTCCGCCGACGCCGGAGTACAGGCAGGGTTCAGGCAAGGTAGCCATACGCCCGTTTTTAGGTGATCCCGAGTAGTTGTAGGGGTCGGTGTGGGTTTCGGCTGTTGCGGCGTAGGGCTTTCGCGATGGTGGTGATGCCGGCCAGGCGGAGCAGGCTGATCGCGGTGTTGCGCAGGGTGGCCATGGCGCGGGGTGCGTTGCCGGTGCGCAGGCGGCTGGCGTCTTCGGCGTAAGTGGTGTCGCGGATATGGTGCAGGATCTCGATGGCCCAGTGTCCGCGCAGAGCGTCGGCCAGGTCTGCCGGGCTGGCCTGGCCGGCGGTCAGGTTGGTGATCGCGTAGACGGTGACGGTGGACCAGCGGCCGGTGGCCAGATTCAGTCGGCGACGTCGGATTCGTAGTGCTTGCACGGCGTGTGGGAAGTCGAGGGCGAGTGCTCCGGTGCAGGTGACTGCTTGCAGGCGGCGGATGTCGTAGCGGCCGTGTCCGCGACTGCTGGTCTCGTCCTGGACCGGGATCTTCGCCCAGAGCAGGGTTTTGAGCTGCCGATACAGACGCGGCGTGGAGTAAGCCGCGCGGCGCGGTGTCCCTTGTGGGGGTCCGTTTCCGCGCGACTCCTCCCCGAACCGGACGTGCGAGCTTTCCCCGCATCACGGCTCTCCAGTGTTGCTACTGCGTGTGCGGCTGTTGATGGATGTCGCCGTGGCAGCGGGCGCAGACGATCAGGGTCTTCCGTCGGCTGTCCCGCATGGCTTGCACCCAGGGTGGTGTGGCCGCAGGGCTGTATCTGTTGAGGTCGGCGAGTCGTGTGACGTGGTGGACGGTGATCCCGTCGTGGGCGTCGCAGAGTTCGCAGATCCCGGCGGTGAGCCGGGCGATGAGTTGGGTTCCCCGCCGGGTCGGCCACGCTCCGTCGATGAGGCGGGCGTGTTTGCGGCGGCGTAGCGGGATCCCGCCGAATCTGGCGGTGAATACCGTTCCGTTCGGGGTGCGCTGGGTCGCTTCGAAGCACCGGCGTTTCCCGTGGGGGGTGACGACGGTGGTTTGGTAGCGGTTTCGCATCACCCACGGTGGTCGGCGATATTTGGCTGCCAGGGTCGACATCATCGACCGTTCCATGACATAACGGAGCTTGTTGAGCCAGCTGATGTTTCCGGCCATCTGATAGTACTGGACATATCCTCGATATTCCGCGCCGTAGGAGGCGACGATGTTGTGGTCGCTGGTGCGGATCAGGTCGTTACGGATCAGGGGCTTGTTCTGTTTCCGCAGGTATTTTCGGCATCTGGCGTTGACGTTTTCCGGTGGGACACCGAGGGCGATGGAGCCGTTGAGTGATCGTTTGCCCTTGGTGTGCCAGGTGTCGGCCTGCCGTGTCCAGATGTCGTAGCCGAGGAACCGTGCCTTGTGGGTGCGGGCGTGGGTGATCAAGGTTTTCTCGGTAGAGAGAGCGAGCTTCAGATCCTTGCGCAGAAACGCGGTTAGCTCGTTCTTGATCTGTTCGGCTTCGGCCTTGGTGCCGGCGAATCCTAGGAGGTGATCGTCGGCGTAGCGGATATAGCGTAGCCGGCGGTAGTCCGGGTCGTGAACGTCGCGAGTGGGAATCGACTGCTGGATCTTGCGGTAGGTTTTGACCTTGTCGCGGTCGCCCTTCCTTTTCCAGTAGCCGACTCTTGACGTCGCGTTGTAGTACGCCCGGTTCGGCCGTCGGACTGTTCCGCGGGTCCAGGCCGGGACCATTTCCTGTTCCACGAATGTATCGAGACGGTCGAGATAGATGTTCGACAGGATCGGCGATATGACGCCGCCTTGTGGCGCACCGGAATGCGTGGCATGCCATTTCCAGTCTTCCAGATATCCCGCCCGCAGCATTCCTCCTACCAGGTTCAAGAACCGATTGTCGTGGATCTGCTCGGCGAGGATCGCGAGCATGACCTCGTGGTCGAGGCTCCCGAAGCAGTCGGCGATGTCGCCCTCGATGAACCAGGTCGTGCCCGTCCATGTCGAGGCGATCTCGTCGAGTGCGGTGTGGCAGCCCCGACCAGTGCGGAACCCGTGCGACCTGGTCGAGAACTGCGGTTCGTAGTACGCCTCCAACAGCAGGCGCACCACCTCACCGACCAGTTTGTCGGTCCAGGCCGGCAGCCCGAGGGGCCGTTGGGCTCCGTTCTTCTTCGGGATGTAAACCCGGCGGACCGGTGTGAACCGGTAGCGTTCGGCGCGAAGCCGACCGATGATGTCCCGGATGGCTTCCAGGCTCATCCCGTCGGGTGTTCTCCCATCGACTCCGGGCGTCATCGCGCCGTCGTTGGCGTAAATCCTCCCGTAGGCGATCAGAAACAACTGCTCGTTGAACAGTTGCCGATACAGCCGTTCCAGGGGCAGTTTTCGTCGTCCCCTGCCACGCAGGACTTTGAGTACCGTGTCAGCGCTCTGCATTACGCATACCTCCACTGTTTCTCACAGTCCGCATCACCTGCACCCCTTCGCCCTGTGAACGGCTTTCCCGTTCTCCTTGGCCGGGCGTTACTCCGGCGACTACTACGAGTGCTCCGACACCGCCAGCCGAACTGGGACGGTGATCCCACGTTCGTCTCTGACACACGAAATAGCGCGGCTGCAGGCGCCCCACTCATCTCCTTGAATACCCTCGCCGGGTATCGCTTCCGCCGCGAAGGTTGGCCAGGGCGAACCAGTACACCCCGACCACGACGGACACCGGTTTCAGATGCCTTTCCGGTCGCAGTAAATTGCTGCCGCTGGAGATTAGGGTTCAAACAATCAAGTCTTCGCCATACCGCACGGGTCTCCCGGCACGCCGTCTCGGGCATCTGAACCCGGCCGCCGATTTCCTGGCATGCTCTTGTCCCCTTCACCTTTCGGATCCAGGTAAGCCATCGGACCCAGCAGACCTCCCTTCGAGTCTGTCCCGCCTGAAACGGGGATGTGTCAGAGCGCCTCGTGGCGCACTGGTTACCCTTGGCCTGCAGTAGCAGATGTGCTCCACGGCCGGTGATCTGCTCGGCGTGGCCGGTCTGGGTGTGCATGGCGTCGGCGACGAACAGGATATCGGTCAGGCTGCCGAGCACGGCCTGCACGGCGTCGAGCAGTGGGGTGAAGGCGGGAATCTCGTTGCTCTTCGTGTCGACGGTGACCTGGGCCAGGACGATGCCGGTGCTGGTGTCCAGCGCCGACAGCAGATGCGTCTGCCGGCCGCCACGCTGGCGTGCGCCACGCAGGGTCTTGCCGTCCACGGCGATCACCGTCCGGTAGCGGCGCGGCCGAGCGGCCACCGGTGGCGTCCGGGTGTGCAGCCAGCCGGCCAGAACCTTGCTGATCACAGTCGCGTCCAGGCGGATCAGCAGCCGCCACACCGTGGTGCCGGCCGGCACGCCCCGGGTGAACCCGAGCCGCCGCTGGTCCGCCTCGTCCAGGTCGTACAGCCAGTCGGCGATCGCGGCGAACGACGTGGCGCCGGCCAGGACCGCGCAGACCGCGACGGTCAGCAACGCGGCCAGGGGATACCGCACCCCGTGCGGGTTGCGCGGGTCCGGGATCACGCTGACAGCGTCCAGGAGCCCACGACGTTCACCCTCGGTGATCGGCGGTGGTGGCGTCTCGCCGCTGGGGGTTGTCACAGTCAGTACGGAGATCAGGGATGATGACATCTGCGGGTGGAGTCCTCGGTGTCGTGCAGTCCTAGAGAAACTCCATGATCACCTTGAGGGCTTCACCCGCTTCAACCGCCTCCACACAGGCCAATCACCCAGCATCATCCCAGCTCACCGGCTAGCCGAGCGAGAACGCAACGGCCCTGCTTGTGAGCGTGTCCACTTCATCTGACAAGCAGCCGGCATCGGCCGGTGACGGGGTCGATCCGGCGCCGAAGCCGTCGCGTCGGGCGTTCAGCCCGGCGTACAAGCTCGCAATGGTCGCCGCGTACGAGAGCGCCCCGAACGGAGAAAAAGGCGCTCTGTTGCGCCGGGAAGGCTTGTATTCGTCGCACATCATCGAATGGACACGGGCTCGTGACGCGGGCCTACTCGGCAGACCAGGCCGGGAGACCGATTCCGGAACGGCGGGAACGGGACGGCCGAAGCGGAAGAACAGTGAACAGCTCGAGCTGGAGAAACTGCGCCGGCAGAATGAAAAGTTGCAGGCGGATCTGAAGAAGACCCGGATGGCGTTGGATATAATGGGAAAAGCGCACGCGCTCTTGGAAGAGCTGTCCGAGAGCGCGGACGATCAGACGCCGCCGAGAAAGTCCTGACCACCACGTTCGAACAATTACGTGCCGCTGAGGTCGCGGTGCAAAGAGCGTGCACGTTGACCGGGATCTCGAGGGCGACCTACTACCGCAAGGCGAAGCCGATCGGGCCGATGCACGGCCCGTGGCTGCCGCGGACCCCGCCACCACAGACGCTCAGCCTGGCCGAGCGGGAACAGGTCCTGGCGGTGCTGAACGCGCCCGGGTATGCGGATCTGGCGATCCCGCAGGTATGGGCACGGGAACTCGACGAGGGCCGGTACTGGTGCTCGATGTCCACGATGTACCGGATCGCGCGGGCGGCGGGGCAGAGCCGGGAACGACGCCGGCAGGCCACTCACCCGCCCCGGGTGCGCCCGGAACTGGTCGCGACCGGCCCGTCGCAGGTGTGGTCCTGGGACATCACCGCGTTGAAAGGGCCCGTCAAAGGCGTCTGGTTCAAATGCTACGTCATCATTGATATCTACTCCCGGTACGTGACCGGCTGGCTCGTCGCGGCCGCCGAGGACGCGATCGTGGCCCGCGATTTCCTGGCCGGCGCGGTCGCCGCCAACGGAATCGAGCCGCACACCATCCACGCCGACCGCGGCGGCGCCATGACCTCGAAACCGGTGTCGGAAATGCTCGTCGACCTCGGTGTCCTGCGCTCGCATTCCCGACCGCGAACGTCAAACGACAACCCGTACTCCGAAGCCCAGTTCAAAACGATGAAGTACATGCCCGACTTCCCCGACCGGTTCGGATCCCTCACCGACGCCCGCACGTTCTGCGACACATTCTTCACCGCCTACAACCACGAGCACCGCCACTCCGGGATCGGCTGGCACACGCCCGCGTCGGTGCACTACGGCACCGCCGACCAGATCCGCCGGCACCGCCAGACCACCCTGAACGCCGCCTACACGCAGCACCCCGACCGGTTCACCCGCCAGCCCCGCGCACCCCAGCTCCCCGAGAAAGCCTGGATCAACCAGCCAACAACCAAGGCACAAACCGTCTCAGTTTGACTTGACAAATTCCGTTCCGCTCGATTGCGGTCAGTCGATCGAGGTGGTGCGATGCCCAGGTCGAGACGGCGTGCAGCCGGGCGATGCCGGAGGGGTCGAGTGCGATGTCAGCCCAGCCGCCGAGTCGCGGATGCTCATGTGGGAGTTCGATCGGCGACGGCGTGGTCGCCTGAGCGAAGGCGACTGCCTGCGCGAGGACGCGCCGGATCTGCCGTGTGGTCCAGGGTTGTCCCGGCGCGACGCCGTCCACATGCTCGAAGACCAGAATCACCCACCGGCCGTCGTCGCGCACGTTCAGCAGCCGAGGCACGGGCAGGGCTACCGGTAGACGCCCGGCCACGCCGGCCTCGGCGCGGTAATGCGACGCCTCAACCGGCCAGAGATGTGCGTCCACCGCCTTGACGAAGACGCGGTGGCCATCCTGCAGGCTAAGCCGAGAGGCGAAGCCAGGCGAGAAGCCGCCGGCACAGTTCTCGGCGCACGCCACGGCACCACCCAGCAGGCCCTCGATACTCCCTCGAACCGCCGCCGGCAACTCGGCCCAGCGGGGTCGCTTCCTACTCACGGACATGGCGTACTCCTGAACTGTGAGCGGAGGATCTCATCGCCGGTCGAGACGAACCGCCGACCCGCGATCGGGTATACACCAACGCGCGATCAGGGCCGGCCACGTCAGGATCCGGGCAACCCCGGCGTCTGCCGAACGCGACGACGATCCGGCGGGTTAGTCCCAGCCGCTCCGCTATGCGAAGCGGCCCTAATCGGGAGGAGGTAGGTCTACTTCCGAGTTATGTAGTTCCCGCGCTGCCCGGCATGAACGCGCTCAGCGTGATGACCAGCCGCCGTCTGAGGCGATGGTTTGTCCGGTGACCCAGTCCGCCTCGTCGCTGAGGAGCCAGGTGACCAGGCGGGCGGTGTCGTCCGGGGTACTCCAGCGTCCGCCGGGATTGGTTGCCGCGATGGCGGCTCGCGTCTCGTCGTCGGCGTAGCCGGTGTCGTTAGGCCCCGGATTGATACAGTTGACGGTGATGCCACGGCCGATGAGGTGAACGGCGAGGCTGCGGGTCACCTCGTGCAACGCCGCCTTGGAGGCGATGTAGGCCAGTTCCTTCGGCATGGCGCCGTGGTACTGACCTGGGGTGAACAGCAGCACCCGCCCACCCCCGGCGAGCGTCGTCGTGCTGAGCGGCGAAGGCTTGGACGAGCAGCAAACTGGCCCGCGTGTTGACCGCGAAGGTCAAGTCCAATTCCGCCGCCGTGAGATCCTCCAGCCCCTGATCAACGCTGCGAGCGTGGTTGACCACCACCGCGTCGACGTGCCCGAAGGCCGCACGGGCGGCGTCGACCAGCGCCGCCGGCGCATCAGGTGCGCTCAGATCCATGGAGACGTGCTCGACTCGACCTCCTAGGCCGTGTTTAAGAAGTGGTGGTGGCTTGGTCAGGTCACAGGTGGCGTGTCGGTGATCGAAAGGTAGGGAGGTCTCCGGTAGATCGTTCATCGACGAAGAAGAACGCCTGCACGGAGACCTCGTGGACACCATACCGGTGGCGGGGCGGCATGACCTGACCGACGAGCAGTGGAACGTCCTGGAGCCGCTGTTGCCGGTAGGAAGCCAGGACGCCCGCCGAGATGGACGAAACGGCAGCTCATTGATGGGATCCGGTGGCGGGTCAGAACCGGGACGCCCTGGCGGGATGTGCCTGCCCGGTACGGCGGGTGGCAAAGTGTGTACGGGTTGTTTCGCCGGTGGCAGCGCGACGGGACCTGGGCGAGGATCCTGGCCGAGTTGCAGGCCCGTGCCGACGCCGTCGGGTTGATCACGTGGGACGTCAGTGTCGATTCCACGATCGCTCGGGCCCACCAGCACGCCGCGGGTGCCCGCCGTGATGGTGACCAGCAGGTCGAGCCGCCGGGCGGGATCCGGACCGAGCCGGCCGGTCATGCGTTGGGGCGTTCCCGGGGCGGGTTGACCACGAAGATCCATCTGGGCTGTGAGCAGGGGCAGAAGCCCTTGTCGGTGGTGCTGACCGCCGGGCAGCGCGGCGACAGTCCGCAGTTCACTACGGTGTTGGACGGTATCCGGGTGCGGCGCCTCGGTGGCGGCCCGGCGAGGACCCGTCCGGATCGGGTCCTGGCCGACAAGGCGTACACGTCGAAGGCGAACCGGGAGTACCTGCGCAGACGAGGAATCAAGGCCACCATCCCGATCAAGGCCGACCAGGCGGCGAACCGTCGTAAGAAGGGCTCCAGAGGCGGCCGGCCCCCGTCGTTCGACCAGCAGTTGTACAAGCAGCGCCACGCGGTCGAGTGCGGCATCAACAGACTCAAACGCCACCGGGCCGTGGCCACCCGCTACGACAAACTCGCCGTCCGGTACGAGGCCACCGTCCAGATCGCCGCGATCAACGAGTGGCTATGACACTTCTTAAACACCCCCTAGGCGTCGCAGTTCAGCAGCGAGCTTCTGCGGTCCCTGCTCACCTGCACCCCACGGCTGTTCGACGTCGTAGGGCACCCAGGAATGCAGCAGGACACCTGCCCCATCCGCAACAAGTCGCCGCGCGATGGCGGCACCGATGCCGATACCACGACTCGCGCCGGTCACGATCACCACGCGGCCAGCCAGAGAGACCATCGCCATTCGCCGATTGTGCTGAAGTCGACTCCTGCACGCACCCGGATAACTCGACATCCGCTCATCGGCAGATCAGTGCGTCAGTCCGTCGTATTTACCGGTGGCCCCGCGCGTCACGACCTTTGGCGAAGCCGCAGCGGGCGGCGCGGCTGCCTTCGATGGGGTGGACGTGCCGCCGGGCCGCGGAGCGTGCGGCAGGGTCGGCGACGAGCATCCGGGGAGGATGGCAGTCGGCCGGGCCGCACAGTGCGTGCCGGGGGTGAGCAGCGGGCGACCCGGCGGGCAGCCGGACCCGATCTCGCCAGCTCTGTGTGACGGGCAGAAGTCAGATGCCCGAACCCGGTACCGCCACGACTCGGCTGCCGTCGTACGACTGCTGCCATCCGAGCCCGACCCACTGGTCACGCCCGCACACCGCCCCGCAGTCACCCGGGACGAAGATCTACTGACTGACCATGGTGGACACCGCTTACCAGCCTCCAGGACGGTTCCCCCGACCATGATCCGGACCAGGCGACCGCAGAAGCACTGCTCAGCATGGGCTGACACGAACCCCTGCCCGATCAGCACGGTGACAACGGAGCACCGAGCCTCTGATCCATGGGTCAGGCGCACCCGGATCAGTCCGGCGATCAGTCCTCGATGACGGGACGGATGGGTGACAGGAACGGATCGAGACGTTCGGTGATCTCACCCCGCGCCATGACGTGCACCCGGAACGCGTTCGGACCGGGAGGGACGGGCATTTCCTCGTCTTTCTCGTAGAGGAGGCCGTAGGACCCTGGCAGCCGTCGGGCGACGAACTGGAGCACCTGGCGCATCCCCACCGCCTCGTCCCGTCGTCGGTTGGCCACCCCATGCAGGCCGAGTAGCCGGAGGGAGTCTCACCCTCCGGCCCTCACAGATCCGTACGTGACAGTCTCCCGTCATACGGCTCTTGTCGTTCTGATCGTCAGAAGGTGTTGACCCATGCCCAGTGGGCGAAAGCTTTCGGGTACTGGCTGGTGATGCGCTGCCAGCCCATCCTGGCCTTCTTAAACGATCGAACCCGCTTGAACTTGTGACGCAGGAACCGCACCAAGTAGGCGTTGATACGTTGCAGGAACGAATACAAGGCGGATCGGTTAAACCGTCCGTAGTATTGCATCCATCCGCGCACGATGGGGTTCATCCATTGTGCGAGGTCGGCAAGGGTCTGGCCTGTTCTGCGGTCCAGCCGCCAACGGCGAACTGTCCCACTGATCTTCTTCAGGGCTGCCTTACTGATTGCCGGCGCGAACGACGTGAACGTCACATGTTGACGTTCATTCCGCGCCCCGCGAGGACGGAACGTGTACCCCAGAAACGTAAACGGGGTGTGCTCATATGTTGCACGCCTGCTTGCATCCTTGCAGTGTCGGGTAGCCCGAGGGAATCTCACCCTCGGGCTCCCACAGAACGGAGCGTGACGGTCTCCCGTCACTCCGCTCTTACCACCCAGCCGGATGGAAACGGTGAGTCCACTCCCAGTGCGCGAAGAGGACGGGGTCACGTTGCGTAACCGCTTTCCACCACGCCTTGAGGCGCTTGAACCCACGCAACCGCCTGTACTTCTTGCGCGCCCACCGCATCAGGTAGGTGTTGATGCGTTTGAGAAGCGGGTCCATTTCGGTCCGGTAGAACCGGCCCCAGTAGGTCATCCAACCTCGCACGATCGGGTTGATCGCCTCCGCGAGGTCGTCCAGAGTGTCGTTTGGTCGCCGGTGCAGCCGCCAGCGGCGGACTTCCCGGCCCTTCTCGGTCAGCTTCTCCCGGCTCATCGCAGGCTGGAACGAGGTGAACCGCACCTGCCTCCGCGTGTTCCGCGCTCGCCGGGGTTGGAAGGTGTAGCCCAAGAACGTAAACGAGACGGCATCGTGCTCGTCCCGCCGGTTGCTGTCCTTGCAATAGACTATTCGGGTCTTGTCCGGGTGCAGTCGCAACCCGATCTCCACCATCCGCTGATCAATTGCGGCCCGCAGCATTTCCGCTTGCTGGCGGGTCGCGCAGTGCACCACCGCATCATCCACATATCTTTCGAACCGGACAGCCGGAAACGTGCGGGCCATCCACAGGTCGAATCCGTAGTGGAGGAAGAGGTTGGCCAGCACGGGCGAAACGGCCGAACCCTGCGGGGTTCCTCTGTCTCGCTCGTGCAGGGAACCGTCGGGATGCTGTATCGGCGCAACGAGCCACCTTTTCACATACAGCACCACCCACGGTTGGTCGGTGTTGGCCTCTACCGCCTTGACCATCAGCGAGTGATCGACACTGTCGAAGAACTTTTGGATGTCCAAATCGACCACCCAATCGTATTCCCAGCAGCGTTTCCGGCACGTGCCTACCGCGTCCAACGCGGAGCGCCGTGGCCGATAGCCGAACGAGTCCCGGTGGAACATCGGTTCCACCCGTTTCTCCAACTCGATGGCAACCACCGTTTGCGCAATCCGATCAGCCACAGTCGGCACGCCCAAAATTCTTACCCCGCCATGCGACTTCGGCATCTCCACCGCCTTCACCGGGGGTGGGAAGTAGCTACCCGAAGACATCCTATTCCAGATCCGGTACAGATTATTCTCCAGATCGGCTTCGAACTCTTCTATCGAGCACCCATCCACACCCGGCGCACCCTGGTTGGCCTTGACTCTCAGGTACGCTTCCCAGACGAGCCGCTTCGAGATGACAAACGGCTTTCCCGGCGACTTCAGCTCGCCCACTCGATCCCTCCCAGAATCTTCTGGTTGCCCGAACGAACTCACCCCGGATGGTCCGGCCCCTTCGCTCCCCCTCCATTACAGAGGGTTCCTCACTACTATGAGCCGGTCCGAATGCCAACCCCGCGACAGTACTCAACGCCTTACGGTTTCTGCCGCTTGGCGCACTCCCTCTCGCCGCCGCTCCCCAGCGGCGGCAGTGTCGGGGCTGGCCTTCCCACGTTCCACGTGAAAGCAGCAAACCGGGCTCGCGTCGCCTACATGCCGGGCACCGCCTGGCCAGTAACCGGGTATCCGCCAGACTCATCCTGGAACCTCGTGCACGCTCCAGTTCTGATGCCATCTAAAACTAATTTCGACACTTCAATAGCGATTCGCTTACGCTCGCCTTCCCGATTCCCACCTGACACCTCTCACGGCGCCTTTTCCTCATCGCTCACCACGCCGGTCTTCAGCCAACGCAGCATGAGGCGGTTTGACACCACCCCCCGAAGGGCGATGCCGAAGGGCCACAATCCTTCATCTTCCACGCAGCAGCACATCGATCGAGGTCTCCTACCTACATCCCAACCTCTCCCTCTGCGCGCGTGGCACACACACGATCTTCGTCTTGTCGGGATGCAACCGCAACCCGACATCCCCCATTCTGGTAGCGATAGCCTGGACCAGACGTTCCGCCTGACCCTGGTTCACGCAATGCACCACGGCATCATCTGCATAGCGCTCGAACGGAACTCCCGGATGCTCCCTGACCATCCACATATCGAACGCATAGTGCATGAACAGGTTCGCCAGCACAGGCGACACCGCAGATCCCTGCGGAGTCCCCCGATCCCGTGTTTGCACAGTGCCGTCGGTCAAGTGCAACGGCGCGACCAGCCACCGTTTGACATAGAGCACCACCCACGGAACATCAGCGTGACTTTCAACCGCCTTGAGCATGAGCACATGGTCGACGCTGTCAAAGAACTTCTGAATGTCCAGATCGATCACCCAGTTGAACTGCCAGCAGCGCTGCCGACATGCGCTCACCGCGTCCAGAGCCGATCGGTTCGGCCGGTACCCGTACGAGTCAGGGTGGAAGATCGGTTCGACCTTCGCCTCCAACCGCCGAGCCACGACTGTCTGCGCGACCCTGTCCGCGACCGTGGGAACACCCAACACCCGGGTGCCTCCACCATGTGCCTTCGCGATCTCCACCGCTTTCACCGGAGGCGGAAAGTACGAACCCGAGGACATCCGATTCCAGACTTTGTACAAATTGTTCTTCAGATCCGACTCGAAATCCTCGATCGTCATCCCGTCCACACCCGGGCCGCCCTTATTGGCCCTCACCTGCCGATAAGCTTCCCACACTTCCTGCTTGGAAATGTCAAACGGCTTACCTTCCGCTGACTTCTGCCTCTCCACATGACTCCTCCCGGGAACGCCGGTTGATCAGACGAAAAGACCACGAACGACCCGACCCCTTCGCTCGACCGCCATTACAGCGGCTTTCAGCACTACTACGAGTCGGTCCGCCAGCACGCCCGACATCGGTACTCGATCTCTCACGGTTTGAGCCGCTTGAGACACTCCCTCTCGCACCCCTCAACTACGGGGTTGCAGTAGCCGGGCGCACCTTCTCCTGTTCCATACGAGAGCCGCAGACCAGGCTCACGTCGCCATCCATGCCGGACACCGCCTGGCCAGAAAATCGGGAACCCGCCAGACTCATCCCGGGAACGCATTGGAAATCCCGGTTTCGATGTCACTTCTTAAATAACGACACCTCAACGACGATCGTCTTCCTGATCCCCACCTGACACATCTCGTGCGCCTTTTCCACATCGCTCACCACGACGGTCTTCAGCCAACGCAGCATGTGGTGGTTTGAAGCCTCCCCCGAGTGGGCGGCTCCGAAGGGCCAAACTTTCATCTCCCACACAGCACCAACTCCAGAGCTTCGCCTACAAATGCAACTCCTTCGCTGTTCAGGACACAACAATGCCGTTCAGATAGGGCTCTTGGGGCAGGCCAGGATGGGTGTGGGTGGTCCGGAGTGGCGGATGATCTTGTCGGTGGGTCGTTTGACGCGGTAGGAGTTGTGTCGGCCGCGTTTGATGGCTCGTTGGCAGGTGCGGTGCCGGCGTTCGGGTAGCGGGTGACGCAGGATCTCGGCGTGGGCGTCGGTGATGGCGGTCTTCAGGCGCTCAGGGGGAAATGGCCGCCTGGTCGGTGACCTGGCGGCGTACGAGACGGAGCCCGCGTATGAAGGACAGCCGGTCGGGGTCGTAGCCGGCTTCGTCGGCGGCGTCGACGAGCAGTGCCCGGATCGCGTAGTGCGCCAGAAGTAGACCCCATATCTGCTGTTCGACCAGGTCAGGGATCTTCGACTGGAGGACCCCACCTCGACCGCGGAGGTCACTTTTGATCTCGTTGAGGGCGGATTCCTCCTCCCAGCGATCATGGTAGGCGGTAGCCAGGTCCATCGCGGATACCTCGTATGGATCGAGGATGGTGGTGATCACGGTGATGAGTTCACCGTCGGGATTGCGGTCGGGCACGGTGTAGTCCACGACCTGCACGAGGCGGGCGGTGTCAGCGGGAACCTGACCTCCGTCGGTCACCGTCTGGGCCAGGTGGCGGCGCCGCTGCGCGGACAGCCCGGGTCGATAGATCAACGCCAGGTAGGAACCGTCGGACAACCACCGCACCAGTTGCACCGATACCGACGCTTTGACGCGCCAGGCGAGGTCCGCGCCGCCAGCGGCGAACCGGTTGAACAACTCGAAGGAGTAGAAGCCGCTGTCGGCCAGCAGCAGCATCCCCGGCTCCGTCACACCGGTCAACTCCCCGGCCTGGGTGCGTTCCCCGATGCTGCACGGGCCCAGGACAGCCCCGACCACGGCCCGGCTGCCGCACTCAATGACCGCAGTGACCTGCACCTTCGGATACGCCGACGCGTTCGCCCCGGAACCCATCCGCCCGAAACGCTCCACATTCGTCGACGTGTCAGCCACATCAAAACTGGTCCCGTCGATGGCCATCAGACGGCGGCCTGCCAGCCAGGAACCCTTGGTGCCCGAGCCCGCCACTGGCACCGCAGCCCGTGCGAACAACTCCTTCACCGGCGCCACACCCAAGCGCTGACGCGCCTGCATGATCGCCGAGGCGGTCGGGACCTGCCAATCATCCGACCAGGAGCCCATCGTGCGCAGGCCACCAACGAGCCGCCGCATCACCTCCTCAGCGGACTCCTGGCCGTACAGACCCATCGCGATCACATACCGGATCACCACGTGCGCCGGAAGCCGACGACTGCGCTTCTCCCGACACCCCGTCCGGTTGATCACTTCCTCGAGCAGATCGCGATGGAACCGGGCCGAGAGCACACCCAGACCAATATGGTCAGTCAACCGCCCCGAGGGCACCGCCTGCGACGTCACGACCAGCAACCGTACCGACCCTCGACATCATCCGTCAGCCCACCACGCCGACCTGCACCGATGCCCTATCTGAACGGCATCCACGCCGGTCGGACACGCACAACCACCCGGAACTGACCACTGGAGAGCCGTGTGTCAGGGAAACCGACCAGCACGGTTCGGGAAGAGGCCGACGGAAAAGGACCCACACCACGGGCACCTCGCCGGCGGCCCACTTCACTCGGCGAGCGGCCTGGAGAAACGGGCTGGTGGCAACACCAATACCGCGCTCCAGGCCGACTCAACCGGCACTCCTCGCTGGGCTTCCTCAGCCCAGCCGCCTACGAAGCCACCCACCACACCAGGCAACCGGTGAACCAGGCCGATTAGATAAGATCAACACATCGACCCTGTCCGTCGAAACGGGTCATGCCCAGTGTCGCCCACCAGCATGTCCACCACCCGCCGGGAGTCGCCGGTGCTGCGCACGTAGTCGTCCAGTACGAGTGGGTTCGACGCGCGCGCCCGCCTCTATCGCTTGCTGGCCGAGCGTGCCGAGCAGGTCGGGATCCGCGTGATGGGCCCGGAGAAACCACGCTTTGGCCTGCGCCGTACGGCCCTCCGCATCGTGCTGTTGGGCCATGTTGACCGCGGCGATGGGCAGTCCGCGCTCGGTGGCCTATTCGCCGACGCCCTGGTATGCGCCGGTGAGGACCGACCCAACGCCCGTCGTGGACGTGGCCAGCCCCGACGGCCGCCATGCGATTTCGGCCCAGGCAGCTACATCTCGGTGTGAGCTGATGCCAGCCACTGCACTTACGCTTTGACGTACTTCTGCGGATTTGTGCCCATCCGTTAGGGATACTAGTCGCCTGCCCGGTAAGTTTGGGTTTGAGCGGATGGGAGAGGGCATGAATCGAGACGACGGAGCCGAGGGCGAGGCTGCCCTCTCCTCACCGACTGGTGCCACCGAGGTTCGGCTGTCGCTGACCGTGAACGGAGGCCGACGCGAGTTGCGGCTCGACAGCCGGGTCACCCTGCTCGACGCGCTGCGCGATGAACTCGGCCTGGTGGGCACCAAGAAGGGGTGCGACCAGGGCGCCTGCGGGGCTTGCACGGTGCTGGTCGACGGCAAGCGGGTGCTCGCCTGCCTGACCCTCGCCGCGCAGTCTGAGGGGCGGGCGGTGACCACGATCGAAGGGCTGTCGGAGGACGGGCACCGGCACCCGTTCCAGGACGCCTTCCTGCGGCACGACGCGTTCCAGTGCGGCTACTGCACCCCGGGTCAGATCATGTCGGCGGTTGCCCTGCTGCGAGAGGGGCGGGCCGGGTCCGATGACGAGATACGGGAGTTCATGAGCGGCAACATTTGCCGCTGCGGCGCGTATCCGAACATCGTCGCCGCGATCCGCGAGGTCGCCGGCCAGGGAGCCGGATGATCATGCGTGCCTTTGAGTACCTACGGCCAGGCGACGTTGATACAGCCGTGACGCTGGTGCGCGCCGACCCCGCCGCCCAGTACCTCGCCGGCGGTACCACCCAAGTCGACCTGATGCTCAAGGACGGCATCCTCGACCCCGAGCGGGTGGTCGACATCACCCGACTGCCGCTGCGCGGCATAACCGCCGACGAGCGGACCCTTCGGGTCGGCGCGCTGACCACGATGGAGGAGCTTGCTGCCGACCCGACCGTGGCCCGGCGCCTCCCGCTGGTCCGCACCGCACTTCTGGCCGGAGCATCCACCCAGTTGCGCAACATGTCGACGATCGGCGGGAATTTGCTGCAGCGCACCCGCTGCCGATACTTCCGTGATCCGACCGTGCCCGACTGCAACAAACGGGCGCCGGGCTCCGGCTGCGCCGCGATCACCGGCGCGGGGGCACGGATGCACGCGATCCTCGGGGCGGGCGAGAACTGCATCGCGTTGCACGCCTCCGACCTCTGCGTACCGTTGGTGGCGCTCGACGCGGTGGTGCGGGTGCGCGGCGGCGACGGCGAGCGGGCGATCCCGCTGACCGAGTTCTACGTCCTCCCCGGCGACCGCCCGGACGTCGAGACGGTGCTGCGCCACGGCGACCTGATCACTGCGGTCGAGGTGCCGCTGCTGCCGGCCGCGGCCCGGTCGGTCTACCTGAAGATACGCGATCGCGCCTCGTATGAGTTCGCCCTCGTCTCGGTCGCTGCCGCCCTCACCATCGAGGACGGGGTCGTCACCGAGGCGCGGATGGGCCTCGGCGGTGTCGGGACGATTCCCTGGCGGGCACGCGCCGCCGAGCAGGTGTTGACCGGCGGCCCGGCGACCGTCGAGACCTACCGGGCAGCGGCGGTGACGGAGCTGCGCGACCCGTTCACGGTTCCCGGCACGGGTTTCAAACCGGAGCTGGCCCGGCGGACCATCGTGCGGGCACTGGAGACCGTTGCGGGAGGTCCGACATGACCATGACCGAACCCACGACCATTGTCGGGGCGGGTATCGACCGCGTCGACGGGCCGCTGAAGGTGAAGGGTGCCGCGCCATACTCCTCCGACGTCAGCTACCCGGGCATGGCGCACCTCGCGCTTGTCCGGAGCACCGTCGCCGCAGGGCGGGTCAGTGAGATCGACACCGCGCTGGCCGAGGCGGTGCCCGGCGTGCTGGCGATCATCACTCATCGCAACGCGGCCCGGCTGGCCGCGGGACCAATGACGTCCCTCGGGCCGACTCCGCCACCGCCCTTTCAGGACGACCGGATTTTGTTCCACGGGCAGTATGTGGCGGCTGTGGTTGCCGAGACCAGCTACCAGGCGGCAGCCGCCGCCCGGGCCGTCATCGTCGGGTACGAATCCGCCGAGGCCGTGGTGCACATCGACGACTCCCGGGGTGAAGTGGCGGTTAACCCGTTCGGCAGTGACGGCGAGCGCGGTGACGTCGCCGCAGCACTCGCATCCGCCGACGTCGTGCACAAGGCGACCTACACGACGGCGGAGAACACCAACAACCCGCTCGGGCTCTTCGCGACGGTCGCGGTCTGGAACGGCGACGAGGTGACGGTGCACGACGCTACGCAGTGGACCTCCAATACACGCACCACCATCGCCCAGATGTTCGGGATTCCCGAATCCACCGTGCGCGTATACGCCGAGTACGTCGGCGGTGCGTTCGGGTCGGGGCTGCGGGTGTGGCCGCACGTGATCCTCGCGGTGCTCGCCGCGCGTACGGTGGGGCGGCCCGTGAAGCTGGTGCTCTCCCGTCCAGAGATGTTCACCGGCGTAGGACACCGCCCGGGCACGGTGCAGACGATCGCGATCGGCGCACGGCGTGACGGCAAGTTGGTCGCGATCGACCACGAGTCTCTGCAGACCGTCGCCATGGAAGACGAGAACATGGAGCCGGTGGCGGCTTCGAGCGCCAACGCGTACGCCTGTGCGTACGTCGCGAACCGGGACCGGCAGCGGCGGCTCAACATCCCCTGTCCGGGATCGATGCGCGCCCCCGCCGAGGCCCAGGCCAATTTCGCGCTGGAGTCGGCGCTCGACGAACTCTCGTACCAGTTGGGCATCGACCCCTTGGACCTGCGGCTACGCAACTATGCCGAGGTCCAGCCGCAGTCTGGGCTCCCGTGGTCGAGCAAGGCACTGCGGGAGTGCTACACACTCGGGGCGGAGCGGTTCGGCTGGTCGCGCCGCGACCCGCGGGTCGGCTCGATGCGTGACGGCCGATGGCTGGTCGGTTACGGGATGGCCGGGGTTAGCTACCTATGGTGGCAGTCGCGCTGCGAGGCCCGGGCCACGATCGGCCGCGACGGGACCGGCTATGTCCGTAGCGCCGCCAACGACATCGGCACCGGCGCCTACACCGTCATGTGGCAGCTCTCCGCGGAACTGCTCGGGTTGCCGCTGGAACACGTCCGGTTCGACCTGGGCGACTCCGACATGCCCTGGGCGCCGCAAGCTGGCGGTTCGGGACTGACCGGCGCGCTGGGCAACGCCGTCTACGCCAGCTGCCGAGAGCTGATCCGGGTGTTCCTCAACACCGTTACGGACGACGCCGCCTCGCCGCTGCGCGGCTGCACGATCGACGACGTCGCGGTCAGCGGCGGGCGGATCCACCGCAAGGCCGACGCGAGAGTGGGCGAGAGCTACACCGCGATACTCGATCGGCACGGGCTGGACGGCCTGACCGCCGACGGCGCAAGCGCACCACCGGATCCCCGGGAAGTCGGGCTGGCACCCGCCGGCGCGTTCGCGGCGAAGTTCGTCGAGGTCCACGTCGACCCCGACCTCGGCCTGCTGCGGATCCCCCGGGTGGTGTCCGTGATCGACGGCGGGCGGATCCTCAACGACAAGCTGGCGCGCAGCCAAATCACGGGCGCCACGGTCGGCGGGATCGGCCAGGCGCTGCTGGAGGAGACCGTCACCGACGGGCGGACTGGACGCATCGCGAACGCCAGTTTCAGCGACTACCTGGTGCCGGTCAACGCGGACATCGGCGAGCTGGACGTCGTCTTCGTCGGCGAACCGGACCGGCTGACACCGGTCGGCACCAAGGGGGTCGGCGAGGTCGGACTACCCGGCGTGGCCGCCGCGATCGCGAATGCCGTGTACCACGCCACCGGCAAGCGAATCCGTTCCCTGCCCGTCACCCTCGATCAACTCCTCCCGGCCGGCGGTGAACCGTCCGAATAGTGGGTGTGACGTCGGGCCGCCGCGGGCCCGGCAAGCGCGGTTCCTGCGACGACGGACGGCGCCGGCAACACCGCCTGACACGGAGGCGGCTGAGGCGTGACGACTCCTGTTTGACGGCGTGCTCCTCCTGCCGCCCGCGCCTGCGGGGGCCGCGGCCATTCAGCCCGCATCGGGGCGCCGCCCGCCCGATGATGTCTTGACCGACGTCTCACGTTTGGGAGAGCGATCAAGAATGGTCGACCAGATACCAGGAACGGTCGTGCTCACCGGAGGGACCAGCGGGATCGGTGCGGCGGCAGCACGGCGCATCGCGAAATCAGCCCGACGCCTGCTTCTGCACGGGCCGGAGCCACACGCGGCGGTGCAGCCGCTGCTCGACGAGCTGCGCAGCGTCGGTCGAGCCGAGGTGATTTACGCGCAGGCCGACTTCGGCAGACTTGACGACGTCGTGGCCCTGGCCAGGACGGTGGCGAACGCCACCGAGCAGGTCAACGTGCTCATCAACAACGCCGGTCGCCCCGGTGCCGAGAGCCGCCGGTGCAGCACAGACAGCTACGAAGCGACGCTGCAGACGAACTACCTGGCGGCCGTCCTACTCACCGAACTACTCCTGCCGCTCATCCCCGCGACGGGCCGGGTGGTGCACGTGTCGTCCGCGACCCATCTCTCTGCCCGCCTCGACCTGGACGATCTGCAATTCCAGCACGGCTACCAGCCGGCCGCCGCGTACGCCCGGTCCAAGCTCGCGCTGGTCGCCCACGCCGTCCGGCAGTCCCGGTACTACCGCCCCGGGATCGTCAGCGTTCACCCGGGAGTCGTCAACACCCGACTGTTGCACGCGATGTTCGCGGTCCGAGGTGAGGATGCGGCCCACGGGGCGGCAAACGTCATCCACGCCGCCCGCGATCCGGGGGTGCCCAGCGGGGTTTACCTGGACGAGGGGCGGGTCGCCGAGCCGGCCGAACAGGTCCGCGTGGTGAGCTTTCAAGACGGCCTCCACCAGCGCACCATGACCCTGCTTACTCCATGGCTCGACGACTCATCGGCTGAATCCCCTGCCTAGCCGCTGCACCGCCTGCGGACCGGCCACGCCGGGCACGATGACGCTGGTCTCGATTCAGTCGTCGATGCGGAGGCGAAAGGATTCACCGTCGCGCAGCACGCGGCCGGCCGTGGGGCCGGCGAAGTGCGTCCCGATCAGCAGCGCCTGGTCGTAGGCCAGGGCCGAGAGGAGTTCCCGGCGGGTACGGACGGCCTGTTCGGCGTCGAGATCGTCGGCGGACGTCCATTCCGGATGGGCTAGCTGGCAGGGATGGTGAATGCTGTCCCCGGTGATGACCGCTCGCTCACCCGCCGAAGCGGTCTCGACGCTGACGTGCCCGGCGGTGTGCCCCGGCGTGGAGATCAGCCGGACCTCGTCGCTGATCGCGTGGTTGCTGCCGACCGTGTCGACGAGGCCCGCGTCGAGCACGGGCCGCACCGAGTCCGCGAAGGCCGCAGCGTAGGCAAGCCGCATGCCACCAGTCGCGGTTTCGGCGTATCGACGCCAGTGGTCGAGATCCCCGGCCACGATCAGATGACGGGAGTTGGTGAACGGCGCCACCCACACGCCGTCCACGAGATGGGTGTTCCAGCCCACATGGTCCATGTGGAGGTGGGTGAACAACACGGTGTCGATGGGCTCGGGCGGGAACCCGGACTCCGTCAATCGGTTCAGCAATGGGGGACGCAGGTTGTTCCATGCCTCGACGGGACGGCCCCGCTTGTGGGAACCCAGGGCGGTGTCCACGACGATGCGGCGCGCCGGAGTCTCGATGACGAACGAGTGGATGCTGGCTTTTAGCCTGCCGTCCTGTGTCGCGAAGTGAGATACCGCCTCGAACCCGCCGCCAGCCGAGGCGTCATAGGTGATGAGTCACCTTGGGTTCTCGGCTTCAATGCAGGGTGATCCTGCCAGCCCAGCAATTGTTTGGTATCGAATCACCCTAGATACCTCGCCCTTGCCGGCACATTCCAGTTTGTTGCAGGGGCCCGAACTCTTGGTTCCACCAGCAAAATCGTAGGGACAATCCGGTCTGCAATGCATAATCTGCCGAGGCTTCGCAGACCGACGCAAGCCTATCTCGCTGCCGCATCGAGCTAGGACTTGAACCCCCACGGTCCGCACTGGTGCGCAATATCCCGTACCTGTGTTCAAACCTCTTTGAACACCTCATCTACCGTCCAGCGTCACTGCGAGTGATAGCCGAGCAGGCGCGGGGGTGGTTACGGTGACCACCTCGTCCGTACCGCCGGTGATTCCCAAGCTGATTCCCGGAGGCGCCGGTGCCGGCCCAGGACCAGTGGGTCGGACCCGACGGCCGCTTCCCGTGCCAGCCTTGGATTCCCCGTCCTCACGAGTGACCGGCACCGTCTACGCGCTGAGCGCGGTGGACAAGAGCGGCCGGATCGCCGATCGCAGCATCGTCCGCACGCTTGGCTGGGCGCCGGGCACTCGGCTGGACATTCGCGCGCAGGCCGGACTCATCGCGGCCCGGCCAACAGCCGATGGCGTTCAGTCCATCGACGATCGCGGTCACCTGCATCTGCCGTTGGCGGTGCGCCGGTGGTGCCACCTCACAGCCGGGGACCGCGTTCTGCTCGCCGCCGATCCTGCCTCCGGCGTACTGGTGGCCCATCCCCTCGCAGCGCTCGACCAGTTGCTGGCCGACGCGCACGCCGCCGTCGCGGGGGGTGAGGCGGCATGAACCAGAACGCCGCAGGCCAGCCAGAGTTGGAGGCCGCCCGGTTGCTGCTGCAGCGGATGGGCATCTCCCCCGCTGACCTGCTGAACGTACGGCCGGCCCATCCACCAGCCCCAACCTTCGCCGAGTACGTGCCGGTCGTCGCCGCCGCGGTTTCGCCCGGGACCCGCCGGGCGTACGGCTCATACTGGAATCGAGTGGTGCAGGCATGGGGTGGCCGGCGTATCGACGAGCCACGCCCCTCTGAGATCGAGCAGTTGCGGGCCCAGGTACAGGCCAATGTGGTGACGCGACGCAACAACCGGGGAGGCCGTTCCGCTGCCGAACACCTGGTGTCCGCGCTGCGCTGCCTGTACCGGCGAGCGGTAGCGGACGGATACCTGGACGCGGCCGACAACCCGGCGTTGAAAGTGGACAAGCCACCCCGGCTACCCAGCACCCGGCGGGCGATCGGCGACGCACGCCTGGCGGCAATCAACGAGGTGGCGGCCAGCACCGGAGACGACCCGGGCCTAGACAGCTTGCTCATTCGGCTGCACACCGAGACTGCCTGCCGCCGCGGCGGGGCGCTGGCGCTGCGTCCAAGGGATCTGGACACCGACCAATGCCTGATCTTCCTGCGGGAAAAGGGCGGCACCTCCCGCTGGCAGCCCGTCTCCCCGACGCTGATGCGGTACCTGCTCGCGCATCACGCTGAGCGGGGTGACGGCGACCGGAACGCTGCGCTGCTGCGCTACCGCGATGGTCGGCCGCTGACCTACCGGCGCTACGACCATTTGTGGGTGAGGATCGGGCAGCATCTGCGGTGGGTGCACACCCAGCAAATCAGCACGCACTGGCTGCGGCACACCACCCTGACTTGGGTCGAGCGCACCTACGGTCATGCCGTGGCCCACGCCTACGCCGGCCACACTGACGGCGGTAGTGGGATCGGCGCGACAGCCACCTACGTACGGGCAAGTCTGCACGAGGTCGCGGCGGCCTTGGCCGGCATCACCGGCGAGGAGCATCCGCTCGCCGCGGAAGCATAGACGGTGATTGCCGTGTGGCCTCCCTCGACCGTGGCGAGGGAGGCCACACGGTGCTTGGTCGGGTTACGCGACACCGTAGGGATGCCCGTTTCGACGCAACCTGTCGCGTGCCCTCGTTTCGGCCCGTCGCACTCTTCGCCGAACGAGCTCGTCACCTAGAGTGACTCGCTGCGCAACAGTCCGCGCACTGTCGGCGGCAGTTCCGGTCGGCGAGCGGCAGTCGCCACCGTCACGCTACGTAACGCCCGACTCGAGGCGGAGCCTCTTTAGATGAGTACGCCTACAAGCTCTGGCTATCCCGCGCTGTCCGGAGGGCGGGCTTGGTCGGGTGAACGCCGCGCGGGCGGGGAGCACGGCCTCGACCAGTCCGACGGGCAGTTCAAGAAGGGACCGTCTCCGCGCGGGCGGGGAGCACAATGCCCGCGTGAGCTGATCCGGACGCATAAGGGAACCATCCCCGCGCGGGCGGGGAGCACGGCTGATCGCTGACGTAAGACGCGGGCCGCCTGGGACCATCCCCGCGCGGGCGGGGAGCACGGCCGGGACCTGCTGCCGGTCGACTACTAACAACTGGCGGGATGTCGGTGACATAGCGGAGTTCGCCTGCGACCACCGGGCGACATGATCCACCACACGAGCCAGCGGGTGGGGCTGGCCGGGCATAACCGACGGTGCGTTGGCCAAGTGCAGATCGGCTTTGATGTACAACGTGTGGGGGCACACCGAATCGCGACCTCGGCAGGCCCCTGGTCATCGCCACCATCAGCCGCTCGTACCTGCCGCCGCTTCGCGGTGGGGCAGCCCGCGTAGACGTCCGGGAACTACGTGCCAGGCAGCTTCTTCCGTCTATTCGCCTGCGGTGACCTGACCGCACAGTTGAGGCGTTCCGGACGGAACATCCGGACGGACGAAGCCAAGGGATCTGGTGATCAAAATGAAGAAGAATGCGCTGTTCGCAAGCACGCTGGCCGCCATGATCGTGATTCTCTTCCCGGCCGCCGCGAATGCCGACGCCCCGACGGACCCCGCCGCTCCCCCTGTCACTGTCGTGGACAGCAGCAACTCGACGGCCTGGGACTGAACGCAGCGATCAAGACTCGCCCTGCCGGCCTTGGCGGTCCGCAGTCGTGGGGATCGACCCGCCGAAGAACGCCAATGGAAGGCAGTTGACCGATGACTGAAGCAGTACCGGTCACCCCCATCGCAGGATTGATCGTCGTCGGACCACGTTCAGAACACCCACAACTGCACGATCTGCTGACCGAGCGCACCGCGCTCTGGCGGCGGGCGCGGATCCCGACCGGTTCGGTGAGCGGCAAGCCTTGGACCGCCGGATCGGTCGAGGCCGCGGTGCGCGACGCCGTCCTATCTGTGGACTGGGCCGACGACAGCACCGCGGCGGTCGTGGACCCGGAGCATCGGGTCACGACACTCCTCGTACTGCCCGGTGAGGGCCGGACCCGCTGGACCGGAATTCGGAGCTTGACGGATCTCGAATCGATGCCGATGGCTACCCACGTGCCAGGTGACGCCCTCGCGATATTGGCACCGTGGGCGGGACTGCTTGCTCCCGAACCGCTCGCGACACACGATTCGACGCGAATCTCAGCGGCTGCGGTGCGGACGTCCGCCCCCGCGCAGCAACACTGGGGGCTGGGCTGGGCGACTCGAACGGACCTGGCGCTGCGGCACGCGGTTCTGGACAGTCTGCGGTCGATGTCGTCGGACGCGGTCCCGACATCTGGCCGCGCGGTGGTCGGCGCCTCGGGCTCGACGGAATGGACGTGGCTCCTCGACGGCTCGCTCAACCTCCTGAACGCGTACAGCCGGGATACCCAGTGGCACTCCCTGCCGGACACCGGCTTCGACGTCATCACCCGCCATGTTCCGCAGTTCAGCGGGCCGCTGCGGCTCGCGGCGGTCGTACGTCGGTCGTCCAGTGCCGTCGTGGCTGCAGCCTGGGGCCGGCAGAGCGAGGAGGCGATCGACTACGCCCTCACTGCGGCCCGGACCCGAGACCTGCTGCTCCCCACTACTTCCCCAGCAGCCGTCCCGAGCCCGCCGGCGACCGCTCCCCTGATCAGCGCCCTGTCCCCGGGCGACGTCCAGCGCCTGCTACACGACATCCACGCCACCGTCTTCGGCACCTCCGGCCAGCGGGTTCTCGGGATCCGGGTCGCCGCCGACGCGCTACTCGGTCCGCAGGACCTGGCCTGGGGGCCGGTCTGGCTCGGCTGAGCCAGTCACCAGTGATGTCAGTGGAGTGACAGCGAGACGTAGGTCGATCGGCTATCGGCACCCGATGGAATGGTCTTAGTCACCACGGCGGGCCGAACCGGAGACGGGCAGCCCAGACATCGCTGAGGAGTAGCAATGAACATCGACGACAAGACCAACCTGGCCGACCTGGCGAACGAGATCCTCGAGCTCGAGTCGGAGACCTTCGAGATCTCGGACTACGCGGACGCGAGCGGCGTCCTGCTGGCCGTGGCCGCCTCGTGCAGCACGAGCTCCACCAGCACCTGCTCCAGCACCACCAGCACCACCTCCTGCTCCGCCTGATCGTCCCCCGATCAGCAGTTTCCTCCCGAACGGCCCGCTTGGACGAAGACGTCCAAGCGGGCCGTTCGGTTTGTCAGACACAGCGGTAACAAGACCGGTGACACGACACAGCGTGGCGCCCCGCCGGAAGGGGACCAGCGGGGCGCCACACGTCGTACGGCAGCTCAGGGGAACGGGTGCGGGACGGTCCGAATGTCCTGGTCGGCCAAGTCGCTTGTGCGCAGGCCGGCCCGCCGCGGCGCGGTGCGCAGCCGAGGCATCTGCAGGGCCCGTTGCCTGGTCCAGCCGAAGTCGATCGGCAGCAGGCCGGGGACGATCGTCGACACCGTGTGCAGGCCCATCCGGCGCTGTTCCGGGGTGGTCTGGTCGACCACGATCACGTCGTATCCGGCCCGTTCCAGCTCGTGCTGGCAGGCACGGAGGTCGAGCAGGAGGTCTCGGGAGTCCGGGTCGCCGGGGGGACGGATGTCCTGGATCGCGCAGTGGCCGGCCGGTTCGAGGTAGTTGCAAGCGTGTTCGGTCATCCGTGGCAGGCCGAACAGTTGGGGGTGGTCGCCCAGGTTGGCGCAGAGGGTGTAGTCGTCCGCCATGGCGTCGAGCTCGCCCCAGCGCTCGTTGACCTGCCGGGACAGGTGGGGAATGTAGGTGAGCACCTCCGATAGCGCACCCTCGACGGCCGTCTCCGGGTTGAGGCTGGCGCCGGCGGCGAAGGAGAGGGCGCCCGCGCCGCCGTCGCGGCGGACCGCGAGGCCGGTGACGACGGGTACGGCCAGGTCGACGCGGCTGTCGAAGGCGTGCACGTCGTACCCGCGGAAGGCCGCTCGGTCCACCATGGCGCGGACGGCGGGGCTGCGGCACGAGTCGAGGTCGATCTCGGTGAGCGCCAGGTTGCCGTACCAGCCGAGCAGGAAAGCGTCGCGTTCGATGAGTTCGAGCAGACCGAAGAGGATCGCCTCCTCCAGGCAGCTGCCGATCGCGCAGCCGTTGGAGGATTCGTAGACGAAGTTGTCGGCGGCCTGCCCGGAGGCGTAGTACGTGAGGCGGGCTGGCACGAGCACGGGCCGGTTGTCACGCAGGGAGTAACCCCACACCCACGGGATCGGTCGGTCCGGGGCGAACGGTTCGACCATCGGGTCGGTCCGGTACGTCTGCGCCGAGTACTCCCCGCAGCTACGCGGGTCGAGCGCGGTGTCCCCGAGGTCGGTGTACGCGGCGACGATCGGGTCGGCCCGGCGTCGCTGGTGGGTGCCGGCGTACCGTTCGAGCCCCTCCAGATACGCGAGGTCCTTGCTGGTGCGGAAGGAGCTGGCCTGCCCACTCCAGCTGAAGTTGACGAGCCCGGCGTACCCGCGGATGAAGACGCTGCCGGTGACCGGGGAGGTGGTGGGCGAGGTGACGTCGAGCCAGGTTCCGGCGCCCAGGCTGCCGCAGACCGGGTTGGCCATCGCCCCGGTGGCCAGCGGGTATGACGTTGTCGAGGTGAGCCGGTAGCTCTCCGGGTCCGGCTTGGGGCGGGACACCAGGTCGAGGGTGGCAAGTTGCGGGGTGGCCTCTTCCAGCGGCGCGCAGTTGGGGCAGAGCGGATCGGTGAGCAGCGGGAAGGTCAGCACGTGCAGCGTCTGGAGGTCGATCCGGGTGACCTGTGGCAAGCTGAGGTCGGCAGTGGCGTGCCAGCCGCCGGCGGCCCGCCGGCCGACGGCCCCGGATCGGCCGAGGACGGCCGCCTGGTACACCGACCAGACGGCGTCCACGACGTAGTCCGGGACGACCGGCCAGGTGCCGGCCGGGATGACGGTCCGGCCGTGTTCGAGGGCCTCTCGTTCCGATCTGGTCCGCAATCGCTGCCACCGCATCGCAAGGCACTGGCCGCAGGCCTGGGCGTCGGAGACGCCACCCCACGGGCCGATGAGTACGGCCTGGGCGCTGAGATGCACGTCCGCGACGCCGCGTACGGGTGCGAGGCGGGTGGCGGGCGCACCGAACACGTCGATCGCGCCGACGGTCTGCACCGCCGGGCCGGGGCCGTTTGAGGCGTCCCCGACGTCACGCCGGAACCGGTCGGTGAGCGCTTGCTGCAGGGTCAGCCGGGCGAACTCCAACGGGATGGGGCGAGTGTCGGCTCGCGTCGTCGTGCTCACGAGTTGTTGCTCCAGCGAAAGGTCCTCACCGCGAGGCAGCCGAAGACGACGGTGAACCCGGCCAGGGCCGCGCTGCTCAGGCCGATGGTCGCGAGGTCGCCGCTGCCGGTGAGGGCGGTCGAGATGCCGTCGTTCATGTAGCGCAGCGGCAGGGCTCGGGAGATGTTCTGCAGCCACGTGGGCATGAGATCGATCGGCAGGAACGAGCCCGACAGGAACGCCATCGGCACCATGATCGAGTTGGCGATGGCGGCGACGGCCTCGGGGGTGTTGGCGCGGGATCCGACGACGACGCCCATGGACAGGAACGCCGTGACACCGAGCAACAGCACGGGCAGGGCGAGCGGCCAACTGCCGGCGAGGCTGAGGCCGAACACCGGCAGCAGGGCCACGCCGACGAACAGCACGGCCTGCACCAGGCCGATCACCAGCGCGCCGGTGTATCGCGAGGCGAGCACCGTGGTCAGCGGTGTGGGCGTCATCCGGATCAGGCGCAGGATGTCGTCGTTGCGCCACTGCATGAGCGTGAACGCGATGCCGAAGAGGGCGGCGTTGCCGACGCCCCAGGAGAGCACGCCGGGTGCGATGTAGTCGATGTAGTTACGCCCGGAGCCCTCCACCTCCTGCCCCGCGAAGATCAGGCCGAAGACCACCAGGAAGAGCAGCGGGAAGGCGAAGGTGAAGAACACTGTGGTCTTGTCGCGTACGGATGCCTTGTAGTTGGCCGTGCCCAGCGCGGCGAATGCGATCATGAGCGCGTCTCCGATCCGGTGAGTTCCAGGTAGACGTCCTCGAGGGTGGCGGTGCGGGTCTGCACCTCGTCGAGGCCGATGAGGTCGCCGACGGCCGCCAGGGTGGCGCCGGCCGTGCTGGTCTCCAGCACCACGGAGCCCCCCTCGACGGTGACCCGGATGACGCCGGGAAGAGCCCCGGCCTGGTCGGTGGAGAGCTGGCCGACCGGCACCATGACGCGGGTGGGTACGTGCGCCGCGCCGACGAGCCGGTGCGGGGTGTCGAGCGCGATGACGGCGCCGGAGACGACGATGGCGACGCGATCGCAGAGCGCCTCGGCCTCGTCGAGGTGGTGGGTGGTGTAGACGATCGTGCGGCCCTGCGCCTTCAGCTCGCGCAGCACCTGCCACAGGTCGCGGCGAGCCTGCGTGTCGAGCGCCGCGGTGGGCTCGTCGAGGAAGACCAGCTCCGGCTCGTGGATGAGGGCGCCGGCGATGGCGAGCCGCTGCCGCTGACCGCCGGAGAGATCCCCGACCCGCTTGTCCGCCTCCCCCCTCAGCCCGACCAGCTTCAGGGCGGGGCCGGCCGCCGTGGCCGGCAGTCCGTACAGGGCTGCCACCGTCGCAAGGTGCTCGCGGGCCGTCAGCCGGGCGAAGAACGCGCTCTTCTGCGTCTGCAACCCGAGGCGGGGCAGCAGTGCCACGTTGCGGGGCCACGGGGGCATCCCGAGCACCTCGATGGTGCCGGCGTCCGCCTGGCGCAGGCCCTCCATGATCTCGATCAGGGTCGTCTTGCCGGCGCCGTTGGGGCCGAGGATGCCGAAGAACTCTCCCCGTCGGATGGTCAGCGAGATGCCGTCGACGGCCTGCACGTCGCCGTAGCGCTTCCGGACGCTGTCCAACACGACGGCCGACTCCGTGCCTGCCTCCACGATGGATTCCTCACTGCTCAGTGTCGACGATTCGAAGGCGTGCGTCGTGGTCATTTCTGGACCTCTCCTCTGCGGCCGTCGGCCGGCTTGCGGGTCCCCGTGAACGACGTGCGAGGCACCACGAAGACCATCCCGATCAGTACGGCCAGTCCGGCCGAGATGGCCCCGGCGACCGGCCCGAAGTGGGCGGTGGCAACACGTTGCGCGACCAACGCGACGATCGTCACGATGCTCACGACCAGAGCCGTCCCGCCCAGGGCGTACGCGCAATAGGCGATCCGGGCGGCCCGGGGGTATCCCGCCAGGCCCGGGCCGCGGCCGACCATGCCGGCCAGCGCCCGGCCGGCGAAGCGCCGGCTGCCACTGGCGTAACGCAGCATGCCCAGCGAGTGGGCGAGCATCTTGTAACCGTCCATCGGTGGCAGCGGCAGCAGGAACAGCGCGGCCTGGGCGAGCCCCAGCAGCAGGAACGCGCCGAGCAGCGCCCGGGCCGGTTCGCCCGCCGGCAGCAACAGCCAGGCCGGCAGCACCGGCAGCAGCAACAGCAGGTTCACCAGAATGCCGGCCGACGCGGTCGTCACCTGCTGCCGGCGGGTTCGCAGGAACAGGTAGTCGTCGACTCGGCAGTACATGACGACCATGGGCAGCTGCCAGCGGATCCCGATCTCGCCAACCGTGCCGCCGAAGTGGTGCGCCACCACGCCGTGCCCAAGCTCGTGCAGGCCCATGGTGACCCACAGCGCGGTGGCGACCGCCATCAGCGCGAACGGGTCGTCGAGCACCCGGGCGGTGTCGGCGACCAGAGCCGGCCCGTGCCACATCACAGCGGCCAGCATCAGCAGAATCGCCGCGCACGCGGGGACGAGGAATCCGCCCCGGAATGTGAACCCGAAGAAGCGGTGCAGGCTGGCCGTGGTGGCCGTGGCGTCACTGACCAGCCGCAGCGAGCCGCCGAGGAGTTTGCGCCGGGCCGCCGGCGGCGGATCGACCGCCGGCGCCGGGCACCCTCGATGAGGCCCCGGGCGGCCAGCAGCCCGAGCAGCTGCTGCCAGGCGGCCGACCCGAGCGAACGACCGAAGGTGCGGCCGTACGCCTCAGCGATCTCCTCACGCGACGTCACCCCGTCGAGCCGAACGAGGACGAAGTGCTCCTTCACCCCGATCTCGAACGTCTTGTCCGCAGCCGGATCCCGCACCAGGTGCACCGACGTAGCGTCACGCAGGTACCGCCCGCTGATCTGGATGTCGGCGCGCACCGCCGGCCCGGCGGCGACGGCGGTGGTCATGCCCGCTCGCCATGCTCGCGCAGCGCCCGGCCCAGCATGTACGACAGGTACGCCTCGTCGGTGATCGTGACGTGCAGCCGGTTGTTGGTCATGTGCATGTACGGCGACAGCAGCAGCGGCAGCGAGGTCTGCGGGTCGGTGGGGATCTCGTCGCGGGTGTCGTCCCAGGAACGGAACACGAGCTGCCCGCGCTCGGTCAGCTCGGCGGCCCGACGGCGCAGCTCAAGGCAGTGTTCGGCCCAGCCGCGCAGCAGCCCGGGTAGGTCTTGGCCCCCGGTGGTCCGCAGCGAATGCCGGATCTCGGCGAAACGCCGGCCGATCTCGGCGCCCGTCGCGGCGTACTGCTGCTGGTATTCGTCGTCGCCCGCGTAGTTGGTGTCCGGGAACGCGCTGCGCCAGAACTTGTGGTAACGGTTCAGATAGTCGACGAGGTCGTCGGTGTCCGGCAGGAAGCACGCCGACATCACCATCATCAGCTGCGCCGACGTGCCGAGCAGCACGGTGCGCAGGTGCAGATTCTTCGTGCGGATGGCGTCGACGACCATCTCGCTCGAGTGCGCGAAGTGCCACTCGGCGAGTTCGATCCCGGCTGCGCCGCCGTACTTGCCGTACTCCGGCTCGTACGCCTCGTAGCTGTAGGTGTTGTTCTCGCGCAGGTTCATCCGGCCGTCGCCACGCAGGTAGCTGGATTTCTCGTCGGCGGAGAACTCCATGTCGAACAGGGAGTTGTAGAAGTCCTCCAGGAACCCGGCGTCGACCTGGTACAGCGCCGGCCGGACCCGCAGGTACTCGGTAATGGCCGCCTCCGCTCGCCGCTTCACCTCGGCGGTGGCGGCCACGGTCACCGGCTTGAGCCGCAGCCGTACGTGCGGACCCTCCAGCCAGTAGTTGATGAAGAAGTGGCCGGCGATCAGCCCGTCGGCCTGGAGCCCGCCGATCAGCGGACGCACGCACTGCACGAGCAGCGGCTGCGGGTTGGCCGCGTAGTAGATGTGGATGGCCTGCCACTCGCCGGCTGCCACGTCCGTCACGGGGTCGATGAGGGTCTGCGTCATGGCTGCCCGTCCTGTCGCGTCGCGGGGGGAAGGATCGAAGGGGAACGGAGGGTCTCGACGGCCAGCTCGGCGACGTGTTCGCCGCGGCTGGACCGCACGTGCAGCGCGTCCTCGTCGGGCAGCATCTCCCGGAACACCACCCGCGCTCCCGGGCTCTGCAGCAGTCCGTCGAGGGCGTACAGGGAGAGGTAACTGGTGAAGTCCACGTACTGCGGCTTGCCGCTGCGCGATCGGCCGTCCCCGGCGGTCTCGGTGACCGTGGCGAACGTGCGGTCCGGCAGGCCGTGCGTCCGCCGCCAGCGCTGCCAGGCCAGGAACCAGTCCTCGTCGGCGACCTGCGGCGACAGCCGAGGCAGGTCCTGGCCGGCGACGGTCCAGGCCCGACGGCTCAACACCAGGTTGCGATGGCGCACCCGTGGCCGGTGCCGCACCCCGTCGCGCGGCTCCGCCTCGGGCACTCCGCCCCACAGGTTCACCGGGGCCAGCGCCGTCGGCGACAGCAGCAGCAGGGTCCGGGGGATCTCCGGAAGCGCCAGCGGCACCAGGTAGCCGAGGTAGACCGGGATGACCTCACGGCCCAGCCGGTGTGACCGCAGCACCAGGCGTTCCTCGGCCACGTCGTGCTCCAGGTAGAGATCGTCGAGGTGGAGTTGGTCCTCGGCCGGCACGGAGCTGGTCTCGCCCGGGCAGACGATCTGGTAGCGGGTCAGCCGACCGTGCAGGTTGAGGTTGGTGACCACCGCGCCACCGGTGATCTCCGCGAGGACCGCGCCGTCCGGTTCGATCTCCCCCGCCTGCCGCAGCAGCTGTTGCGCCAGCCCGTCCGGCTCCAGCTCGTCCGGCGGGGCGTCGAAGCAGTGCGTGAAACGGCTGAACGGGAAGGACAACCCGCCGTACGACTGGTTCAGGACCGCGACCGGGTCATCGGGCCGGTCCGCGAGCTGGACGAAGTGGCTCTGCGGGGCGAACCGGGTGGTCACCGGGGTCAGGTGCGCGGCGACGGCGTCGATCGTCGCCTCGTCGAGCCGCACCTCCCCGCGTCCGCGGCCCCGGCCCAGACCGCGCGCATCCGGACGACCAGCTCGCGGCGGGCGTCGTCGAGGGCCGTGATGCTGGGCAACCGCAGCCAGTTCACCTCCGGGACGTACTCGCCGTCCACGAACGACTTCGGGCGCCCGTTGAACGACAGGTACTGGTCGAAGAAGTCCTCGTGGAAGTCGTGCACCAACTTCAACAGGTCATCGCAGCGCCCGCCGCGGCCGTACCGGGCCAGGAAGTACCCGTTGAACGTGATGCGCTGGGGCAGGGTCACGTCGAAGGCCGGCAGGATCCGTTCCACCGACCGCAGCGAGTCCGCGAGCAGCCCGGACCACGCCTGCCGGTCGAGCACGAGGTCGTCGACGCCGGCTCGGACGTCCTCGAACAGCAGTGTCCGGGGCAGCGTCGCGGCCTCGTCACCGAGGCTGGTCTGCAGCTCGTGCAGACTGGCGCGCAGCCGCCCGAGCAGCTCCCGCCGCTCGGCGTGACCCGCGAGCGCGTACCTGTCGACGTACGAGATCGGCTCGGTCAGCCCGTCGGCCAGCTCGTCCGCCCAGGGGCGTTCGATCGCCCGCAGGGCCTCCTGGAAATCGCGCAGCGGGTCACGGCTGTGTACGTCCGTCAGCAGCAACGGGAACTGCAGCATGCCGAGTTGCAGGAGCGCGGCGAGGTACCTGTCGCACTCGTCGGCGCTCGCCCGCTCGGTGGCCCCGAGCCACTCGGTGAGCTGCCCGAACGACAGGCCCGGGGTGCTCTCCATCATCCGCAGCATGCGTTCGAGAACGCCCGTACGCTGCAGGAAGTAGAGCCGGTCGGAGGCCGCGTCGAAGGTCACCGCGGCGTTGTCGTCGCCCGTAGTGACCCAGCGGCGGACGAACCGCACGCGGTCTTCGTCGTTGCGCCATCCGGTGGCCGCCTGGACCGGCAGGTCGGCGCGACGCTGCGGGTCGGCCAGGACGAGTTCGGCGAGCCGACCCAGCACGACCACGTTCAGCCGGGGATGGCTGGACCAGTCGTCGGCCACGGCCACCCGGTGCCCGGCGTCGGCGGCCTCGGCGAGCTGACCCACCCCGACCGCGGTGAACGTGCTGAACGGGCTCGGCTTGCACGCGGTCCGGTACAGGTAGGACAGCACCGAGCGGGTGATCCGCCGCTCCTTCTTGCCGGGTCGGTCGGCGCGGCCGTCGATGAACGCGTCGAGCTGCGAATCCAGCGACGGCGAGGCGAGCAGCACACCTCGGCGCAGCCGGTCCTCGGCGGCCAGTTGGCGCAGCCGTCCGGTCGTGTCAGACACCTCCGTGCCGACGACTCGCCCACCTTCGGCGCGCAGGTCGTCGAACCTGCGCCGAGCCGCCAGCCAACTGGTGAGTTGCTCGGCGGTGGCGGGGTTCAGCCCGGCCAGCAGGGTGACGGCGGCAGCCGCGTCCTGGGGCAGCCGGTTGTTGAACACCTGTCGGCGCAGCCGCAGCAGCTGCCGGCGGACCAGGTCGTCGTCGTTGTCGTTGACCATGCCGTGGAGCAGGTCGCTGAGGTGGCTCGCCGACTCGGCCAGCGACTCCTCCTCCTGCAGCATCTCCTCGGCCCAGCGGCAGCTGTCCGGGCAGCGGAGGGTGCCGACGGTGGCCAGGGGGAGACCCGCGACCCGGGCCATCAGGCGGCTTTGCAGGGTCCAGCTGGTCTCCGTCGGTCTGCCGGCGAAAACTGCCGGTTGGAGGTCGGGTTCGGTGGTCAGGGTCATCACGGACTCCGTTCGACTCGATTGATCAGGCGATGTCATAGCGAAAGTCCGCAGGACGGGCCCGTTCGTGGCCGAGCAGCATGATCAGCAGGGGCGCCTCGCCGGTAGCGCCGAGGTCGAGCTCCTCGATGAAGGAGATGTTGTCGAAGCCGAGGGCCACGCCGCCGCCGACGTCCAGTGCCGACGCCGCGGTGTAGAAGTTCTGTGCGACGGCGCCGATCGTGGCGTTGACCAGGCGGTAGCCGCGATCCCCGACGGCATCGAGCACCGCTGTCGTACGCACGGTCGGCACGATCACCACGCCGGCCTGCTCCAGGTTGTAGTTGGACAGGAAGTAGTTGCGCTGCAGGAACGGCCCGGGCCGGCCCGCCTTGACCAGGTACAGGGCGTGTCCGTCCGGGTCGTACTCGTACGCCCCCGGGGGCACGCCGTCGACGTGGTTGACGAAGGCGTAGAGCTTCGCCAGTCGGGCTGCTCCGGCCCCGCTCGACGCATCGGTGAACGGCGTGCAAGCGCTCGCGGCCAGCCCGGTGCCGAGCTGCGCGGCGGTCAGTGGCACCTTCGCGTCGAAGCGGCCGAAGCTGCTGCGCCGACGGCGCAGCGCGGTGCGCACCGGAACATCGAGCGCGAGTGGGGGCGGCAGCTCGACCCGCGCGCGGCCCGGCTGCGGCGGATGGGCCGCCGCGGCCACCAGTTGCCCGGGTGCGGGTGCCACGGTCGCACCCTGCACCGTCCCGGCGTGAATCTTGGTCATCGTGTCGAAGGTCAGGACGGTCCGGGACCGCTCCTGGTCGCGGTGGCGCACCGACACCCGCGCCGGCGCGCTGCCGGGCCGTCGCGCCGAGTCCCAGGCCAGCGGTACGACGGCGAAGATGCCCTCTTCCTCGTTCGCCACGCCCAGCAGCTCGGCGATCCGCGGCTCGTCGAACCAGAGCTCCGGCTCCACCACGCGACCCCGGGCACCGGCCCACAGCCGCCAGGTCTGCACGATCGTGCCGATGTCCATGGTGACCGCGTGGAACGAGAAGCTGTTGTACTTGAAGGCGTTCTGCCAGTACTTGACGCCGAGTAGGAGGAACTGGTCGTCGTCCTGGCCCGCGCGGGCGCCGAGCGCCTCGCGGACGACAGGTGTCACGTCGCCGGTGAGCAGGCGCTGCATCGCATGGTGCTTCGTTGAATAGTGGTAGACGCCCGGCGGCATCGGGCCACTCGGCCCGCAGACCCAGTAGACGCTCACCGGGTAGAGGCCACCGCCCGACGCGGTGCCACGGTTCCAGTTCGCCGTGGTGTACGTCGGCAACGCACGCAGGTCGGTGTTGGCCTGGACGCCGAGGCGACGGCCGACCAACCCGTACGAATCGTGCAGCATCGCGCCGAGGAACGGCAGGTCGAAGGGGCGTGCCGCGTCCCGCTGCGCGCCGTCGAGCCCGTCCTGGACGGTGGCGTCCCCGGGTGGGCTCCCGTCGTGCAGGGGGAAGGTCTCGACGCCGGGGAAGTACTTCCCCTTGCGCGGCTGGTCGGGCCAGTTTGGGACGAATTCCTTCGGCTCCATCAGGACACGGCCGCGGTGCATGATGGCGGTCGCGTACTCATATGCGTAACCCATGTCGGTCCTTGTCTGTCGCGTGGTGGCTCGCGCACTCACGGGAACGGATGCGGGACGAGGTGCAGGTCCGCGACCTCGAGGTCGTGATCCCGCAGGCCGGCGGCGGCAGGTGCGGCGCGCATACGCGGCAGGTGCGGCGCGCGCTGCCGGTCCCAGCCGAAGTCGATCGGCAGGAGCCCGGGCGCCAGGACGCTCACCGTGTGCAGGCCCAGGTCCCGCTGCTCGGGCAGCGTCTGGTCGACCACCACCACGTCGAAACCCTGCGCGGCGACGTCGGCCACGCAGCGCCGCAGGTCCACGGCGAGGTCGTCGGAGAGCAATTCGGCGCGGTCGGCGGCCGGGTAGACCTCGGACACGGCCCGGGACTCCCGAGGGGCCACGAAGAACGCCGCGTGCTCGGCCATCTCGGGCAGGCCGTACACGAGCGGGTGGTCGTGCAGCGCCTGGACGTTGGCGAAGTCGGCGACCATCGTCCGATAGCGCGCCTCCTCCCGCTCGGTGCGGCTGCGCAGGTTGACCGAATCGGTGGCGATCTCGCAGAGGGCCGCCGCCATCGCCGTCTCCGGGTCGAGGCTCGCGCCGGCCCCGAAGCAGATGGCGCCCAGGCCGCCGCCGATGCGGGTCGCCACCCCGACGACGACCGGGATGCCGAAGGTGATCCGGGCGTCGAAGAACCGGGCCCGGTATCCGCACATCTCCAGTCGGTCGACCATCCACCGGGTCTCGGTGCGGGCACTCGTCCGTGGGTCGATCTCCGGCAGGGTCTTCCGGCCGTACCAGGAGAGCAGGAACGCGTCGCGCTCGACGACCTCCATCAGGCCGTGGTAGATCGCCTCCTCGGCGCTGCCGCCCGACGCACAGCCGTTCGAACTCTCCTGCACGAACCGGTTCTCCAGCCCCGGCGCGTGGTAGTAGGCCAGGATCTCCGGCACCAGCACCGGCCGGTCGTCGCGCAGCGAGTGACCCCAGACCCACGGGATCGGCCGATCCGGCGCGAACGGTGTCACCCGTGGGTTCGCCGCGTAGAACGCGTCCGAGTAGAGACCGCAGACCCGCGGGTCGACCGCCGCGTCGCCGAGTTCGTCGTACGACGCCGACACCACGGTCCGTTTGGCCTTGGCGCGCATGCCGGCGATCCGTTCGAGCCCTTCCAGGACGCCGATCCGGGCGCTGCGGGCATAGCTCTCGGCGTGCCCACCCCAGTAGGTCTCCCGCAGGTAGCTGCCCGAACGCAGCAGGAATCCGCCGCTGACCGCCGAGGTGGAGGGCGACACCGGGTCGTAGGCGACCAGGGGACCGACCGGCCCGCACAGCGGGTTCGCGAACGCCTCCACCGTGAACGGGTAGTCGTCGACCGACCGCAGCCGAAACGAGTCGGGCGCTGACTTACGGGTGCTCCCGATGGTCGGGCGAGCGGCCTCCGGGGTGTCCGGCACGCTGCGGCCGCAGGACGGGCACTCGGCGTCCGGCACCACCGGGTAGCGGCGTACCGCCAGCACGGTGAGGTCGACCACGTACACCGCGGCGTACGCGTCCCGGGCCGTCGTCGGGCCGGCCGCACGATCGAGATGCGCGTCGACGAGCGCCGCGATGGCGTCGCCGTTGAAGGCCAACCGGAATGGTGACGGCCCGGCCTGCCGGGTCGGGCCGCCCAACTCCAGGGCGTCACGCAGGGAGCGCTGCCGAACCGCCTGCCACCGCCGGGCCAGGCACCGGGGGCACGCCGGGTGTTCGGCGTTGCCCTCGAACGGCCCGACGAGGGCGTACTGGCCGTACAGGTGCACGGTCACCGACGCCGCTTCCGGGCCGTTCGACACGGCCAGTTCATCGCGTACGCCGAGCGGCGCGACCGAGACCGTCAGGTCCCCGCCGAGTCGCCTGCGCAGCCACTTTTCGAGCTCGGCGCAGTCGAGCGCCCAGTGCTCCGGGGAGGCGACGAGGTCAGGCCGCATGGACCGAACCGCCCGTCAACACGATCCGGGCCGTGTGGAGGCCACCGGCGAGCAGGTCCGGCGGGGTGGTGCGGATCAGCAGCACGTCGCCGCCCGCGTTGCGGACCCCGTCGAGCAGGTCGTCCCACGTGACGTCCGGTACGTCGGCCGGGGCGCCGGTCACCGCGAGCACGGCCGGGTCGAAATCGGCGACCAGGTCGTCTCCCGGGTCGACGTCGGCGTCGCGTTCCCGGCCCAGCTGCACCCGGCCGAGCAGGTCTCGCACGGCGGTCATCACGGCGGCGTTCCAGGTCAGCTCACTCCCGGCCGCCCACAGGACGCCCCCGGTCCGCGGGTCGGTGGCGTGGGCGATTGCCACGGGCGAGGTGCCGAACCGTCCGCCGCGCAGGTTCAGCACGGTGACATCCACCCCGGCGTTCGCCGCGGACCGGCGCAGGAAGACGATCTCCGGGTTGTCGATGTCGGAGAGCTGCGCCGGGGCCACCTCGGCGTGGCCACGGAGTGCGTCGATGATCCGGGTGTACGCGACGGCCGACAGCAAGCCCCGCGCGGCGGCTTCGGCTGGGGATGTCCCCGCCCCGGCACCCGCCGAGGTGGCGATGACCGGCCGGTGGGCGTTGTGCTCGCCGAACGGCCGGACCGCGGCGGCCGGCACTCCGATCTCCTCCTTCGTGAGCAGCGACGTCGCCGTCACGACCGGCCCGGTTGCGGGTGCCGTGCCGCTGGACGTGACGATCTCGGCGACCGGCACCGTCCGGTCCGGCGCGGCCTGTTCGGCGGGTAGGGGGACACCGTGGTCCACGTAGCTGACCGCGGCCGTGCGCAGGGCTGCGAGCCGGGCGCCGGCCAGGGTGTGCAGGTCGAACGTCGCCACCTCCCGGGTGCGCCCCGGGCCGGGCGAGAATCGCAGGGTGCTCACCTTCAGCGGGGTCTGGGTCCACTGCTCGTCGCTGAACTCGGCGAAGACGCCGACATGGGGGTGGATCAGCACCTCGCGGTTGGTCAACTCGGCCAGCAGCTCCGACGCCTCGACCTGCGCCTCGACGATCCGGGTCTGCCCGATGGCGAGGTCCGTCGTGACCGGCTCGTCGAGCACCGCGTCGCCGGAGCAGAACCCACAGGCCGGGTGCGGCAGCAGCGGCTCGGTGACCACGTCGAGCGACTCGAGGTCCTGGATGATGACGCTGCCGGCCGTCTCCGCCGGTAGGGCGCCGGTCAGGGTCCGGAACACCTCGTACCCGAGGAGGTTCCCGATCATCGCGGCGAGCGGCCGGCCCATCGCGGCGTCCCGGCGGGCCGTGGCGAGGGAGACGCCCTGCCACAGGTCGGCGGCGGCCGCCGGGTCGCCGTTGGCGGCGAGGCGCAGTGCGGCGCAGAGCCAGCAGCCGGTACTGCCGGCCGTCATGTGCGGGCCGATCACGGCACGCCGGCCGAACGTCCACGCGGTGAGCAGGTGACGCCCGGCCGGCACCCGCTCGCTCAGCAGGTCCAGCGTCTGTCGGGCGCCGGCGGACCCGCCGGTCACGACGACGACGTCGTACGCCGCGAGTTCGTCCCAGGTGTAGCGGGGGCCGGCTGCCGGGACGACCTCGATGTCGACCGGGCAGCCCTCGTCGGTGAGCGCCCGCACCTCGGCCCGCACCTCGGCGAGCCGGTTGTCGGGATGGTCCAGGCTCGGCATGATGCCGATGCCCGCCGACCCGTTGCGCACCAGACTTAGGACGCACCATCGTGCCACCAGGTCGTCGCCCAAGACCGCCACCCGGGCATCGCGGAACGTCATGAACCGGGCATCCGCGCCGTCGGCGTAGTGATCCACGTACGCGATCTGCGGCGCGAACCGCCCGGCGACCGCCACCTGTCCCACGCCGGTGGCCCGGGTTGCCAGCGGCACGTCGCGGGCGAAGCCACGCTCGTACAGCGTCCCGACCAGGTTGGCGACCATGGCCCGCTGCTCCGCGCCGAGCGCCGCGCCGAGGTCCGCCATCTGGTGGTCGCCGGTGAGGTACGGGACGATCAGGGTGGCCAGCCGGTACGCGCTCCGGCCGGTCAACTGGAAGCCGCCGAGGGAGTTGTGGAAGAGGACGCCGTCCGGCGTCTGGGTGTAGAGAACGTCCCGGCGGATGCGTGGCCGGGTCTGGGCGATGTCGTCGAAGGTCGCTGCGGCCATAGCGGAAGCACCTCTGTTTCTTGTGGATGACGGCAGACGCCGTCGGGACGGGGTGGACCGGCAGTCACGCCGCGAGAGCTGTGATCCGTTCGCCGTAGCCATCGACGGCGAAGGCCCGGACCAGTTCGTGCATGGTGTAGGTGCCGGAGCCGCCCTCAAGGGCGCCGGCGTCAGCCAGCAGGTCGAGGATCTGTCCGGTGGCGGCAACGGGCCGGTCGAGGACGCCGGCGAGGTCGGCGAGGGTCATAGATTCCGGGAACGAACATCGGGCGATCCGGACGAGCGCGTCGCTGAGCCGGGGATCGAGCTCGTCGAGCCAGGCCCCGAAGGTCCCGGTGATCGACATCCGCGGGTCGTCGATGAGGGACATCCGGGCAAAGCGGTCGCCCCGCAGCCAGGTGACACAGTCGGCGATCCGGGTTCGCGGGCGAACCTGCAATCGAGCCGCCATGATCCGCAGGGCTAGCGGGAAGTTCCCGCAGAGCGCCGCCAGCTGGTGCGCTGCGCCGGGTTCGGCTGCGGTCCGATCCGGTCCGAGTAGGACCGAGAGGAGTTCGAAAGCCTCGTCGTCGGTGAACGGGTCGAGCCGGTGCACCCGGCCACCGTGCGTCGCCACCAGGCCGGTGAGGCTCATCCGGCTGGTGATGAGCACCGAGTGTCCGCCGTCGAGCGACAACACCCCGCGGATCTGCTCGGCGTCGAGCACGTCGTCCAGGATGAGCAAGGCCGGGTCGGCCGCCCCGGCAACCTGGAGCCGCACCAGCTCGGCGGTCAGCTCCACGGGCGTCCGGGCCGTACCGTCGGGCCGGCGCATTCGGAGCGTGGCGTGGCCTGCCACGGACCTGGCCCGGAGTTGGTCCGCGACGTGTAGCGCCAGCGCGGTCTTGCCGATGCCCGGTGCGCCGGTCAGCACGACCGTGCGCGGGCCCGGCCGATCGTCGCCGAGCCACCCGGTCAGCAGTGCGACATCCGCCGCCCGCCCAGTGAAGTCGCTGGTCGCCATCGGCGGAGGTGGCTCCTCCGTCCTCGCCGCGCCACCGGTGGTGATCGGGGCATCGTTGGCCGCGCCGACGGGCGTCAACTCGTCACCGCGCAGAATCGCGGCCTCCAGCCGTTGCAGCGACGGGCCTGGGTCCAGGCCCAACTCGTCGAGGAGGTACCGCTTGACGTTGCGGTACTCGACCAACGCCTCGGTCTGCCGGCCGGTGCGGTACAGCGCCTCGATGAGCTGCTCCGCGAAGCGCTCGTGCCCCGGATGCGAGCGGGCGGCTCGCCACAGGTCGGGCAGCACCTCCCGGCAGCGGCCGAGCACCAACTTGAGGTCGTGCACCCGTTCGGACGCCCGCAGCCACTCCTCCGTCAGCCGCGGCGCCTCGTCCCGGCACAGCGCGTCGGACGGCACATTGGCCAGCAGCGCGCCGCGCCACAGCCCCAGGCCCTCCGTCAGGAGGTGCAGCTCGGACTCGGGATCCGTCTCGTTCTCGGCCCTGCCCACCAATTGGCGAAACCGCAGCAGGTCGAGCGTCTCGGCGTCCGCGACGATGCGGTAGCCGCCCGGAACTGACTCGATCACGTTGCCGGCGATGCCGTGCTTGGCGAAGAGTCGCCGCAGGCGAAGGACGCAGGTCTGGAGCGCGGCCTTGGCCGACGCCGGCTGTTGCTCGCCCCAGATCGCGCCGAGCAACGAGTTGATCGACACCACCGCGTTGGGGCGAAGCAGCAGGGCCGCCAACAGAGTGGTCGGCTTGGATGGCGGGAGCACGGCGACGTCACGCCCGTTGGTCAGGTTCAGCGTGCCTAGGATTTGAAAACTCATGCGCCGAAATTGGGCTACGCCCACAGTTTCAACATTCGCGAGACTCGTCATTGCGTCGTCCTGCTCAACAGATACACACCGTTTCTCCCCCCACTCGACACCGATGACCATTGCGGGATGATTTCGACCGCGCTCCCCTCTTGCAGGATTAGCGCTTTCGCTCTGCGGTGCTGTAACAAGTTTGTTGAGTTGGCAATAGGAGGGTCAAGGAACAACCGGCGGTAAGAAGCTGCATGGCAGCTTTCCCACGAATGGCAGGGCAGCCTCGTCGAAGGATCGCCGCTGGTAGCGGGCGGTCGGCCGAGCCGCCATCCGCGGTCACCGCCGCAGGTGGGCGAGCGCGGCGAGCGTCATCGCCGAGATGCCGGTCGGCAGGGCCAGCGCCACGTGCGGGGCGAACGCGGGAGAGTGGTTGGCGGGCACCGGGACCGTCGCGGCCGCCGACCATTGGCGAGGGCTGGTGACGCCCAGCAGCCAGTAGACCGTCGGTATGCCCGAATGGCCGTGCACATCGCTGCCCTCGTCGCCGAAGAGCGGGAAATCCTCGGTCGCCATCGCTCGTGGCCAGGACGCGATCCGCGAGGCGCCAAAGGCGGCCTCGTGCGCCGCGCGGACCACGGCGGTCGCCGTGGCATCCGGCAGGTTCACCGGCGAGGAGGAGACCGTACGGATCTCGGGATCGGAGTCCGCTCCGGAGGCCGCGCACTCGGCCCTGACAATCCGGGTGACCGCCGCGACCACCCGGTCCAGGGTGGCGGTGGCGAACGCGCGGATCGTCAACCCGATGACGGCCTCGGCGGGAATGACGTTGCCCGTCTCGCCGGCTCGCAGCGAGCCGACGGTGAGCACGACCGGCTCAGCCGGGTCCACCTCCCGGGACACGACCGTCTGCAGTCGGAGCACGACGGCCGCGGCGATGACCACGGGGTCGATGGTGAGGTGCGGCGTCGCCGCGTGACCGCCCCGACCGAGAATCGTGATCTCCAGGGAGACGCTGCCGGCCATCACCGGGCCGGCGCCGAACGCCAGCATCCCCGCCGGAAAGGGCGCGCTGTGCTGAGCGAGGACGACATCGGGTCGTCCGGTCAGGTCGTACAGGCCCGCCGCCAGCATGGCGCGGGCCCCCTCCAGGGTCTCCTCAGCGGGTTGCCCGACGATGGCGAGCGTCCCACTCCATTGCTCGCGATCGGCGGCCAGCACGGTGGCGGCCCCGGCAAGACAGGCGAGGTGCAGGTCATGCCCGCAGGCATGCATCACCGGCACCTCCCGGCCGGTGGGACCGGCGGCCACCTCCCCGCTCGCGTACGGCAGGCGGGTCTCCTCCTTGACCGGCAGCGCGTCGAGTTCGGCGCGGAGCAGGACTGTCGGGCCGACGCCGTTACGCAGGACGGCCACCACGCCGTGGCCCCCGACCTCGGTGGACACTCGATAGCCGTCACGGCGTAGCCGCTCGGCGAACTTGGCTGCCGTCCGCGCTTCCGCGCCAGACAGCTCGGGATGGGCATGCAGGTCGATGTAGAAGGCGGCGGCCTCCCGTGAGGCGACGCTCGGGCCAGACAGGGGCGCAGAGGCTGATTTCATCCAGAAGTCCTTTCAGTACCGGCGTTTTCCCGGGGAACGTCGCCGAAAGAAGGTGACCACTTCCTGCCCTGTACGGAAAGAATTCCCCAAACGAGTCGTGCCATCGGCGGATGAGCGGAATTGCAGTGGTCGAACGGATCTTGCATCACCGCATGGCGGCTGATATCTTGCGGGTATTTCCATATGTTGAGCTGTCGGGGTGGTGAGGTGACCCGGTGAAGGCTGAGGACCACCGACAGGGAAACCGGCCAGAGGGCACAACCACTGTTGAAGCGGCCAATCTCTACCAGTGGATTCTGCAGCGGGGCCAGGTATCCACTGGAGAGCTGGAGGACGCGACGACCGCCCTTGGGCAGTCCCCGGAGGAGTTGGCCGAGGCCCTGGCCTCGCTGCTGGCCCTGCGGCTGCTGCGGCATGCGCCCGACGAGCCCGACGTGCTGGTGGCGAACAGCCCGGATTCGGCCGTCGCGGAGCTCGTGGCCCCCCTGGAGTTCGAGGTACGTCAGCGCCAGCGCCGGATGGAGGAGCTGGAGGCGACCCTGCTGGCCTTCAACCCGATTTACTTCAACACCCGACAGGTCCGCAATCGGCGTGAAGCCATCGACATCATCGACGAGGTGGGCCGGGTACGCGCCACTCTCGCCGGGATCGCCCGACGGTGCTCGGTCGAGGTCTTCAGCGCCCATCCGGGGGTGCTATCGGACGGCGCCATCGAGGAATCCCTGCCGAAGGACCTCGAGATGCTGGCACGCGGGATTCGTATAAGAACAGTCCACCAACATCCGGTTCGTGTCCATCCGCGCATGCGCCCTTTCCTCAAAGAGCTCGTCGATGCGGGCTGCGACGTGCGCACCCGAGAAGAGATCACCGACCGGATAATCATCTTCGACCGTGAGATTGCGGTCATTCCGAACATGCTCGCGAGCGGTGCGGTCGTCCTACGGGAGCCGTCCGTGGTGGATTACCTGTACCGTTCGCTGGAGCAGGTCTGGGCCTCGGCCCTGCCCTTCGATGACGAGACCACGCCAAACGGCGGCTACGGAGTGGCCGGCGACGACCTCAAACGGGCACTGCTACACCTGCTGGCGGCCGGCCGGAAAGACGAATTCATCGCTCGCAAGTTGAGCATCTCGGTGCGCACCTGCCGCCGGCACATCGCCGAGATCATGCATGACCTGGGTGCGGAGAGCCGGTTCCAGGCCGGGGTGCTCGCACGGCAGCGCGGGCTACTGGACGATCTCACCGAGGCGGGGTGAGAGCGGCCGCGCCAGTCAGTCCCAGCCCGTGGAGTTCCCGCCGCTGAGGATCCGCATCTCACTCCCCCTTCCGATATCTTTGCCGGTTGGCTTACCTGGCATACCCAAATTCTGCGGGGGCCGAGCGACGGCGAACAGCCGCAGGAAGCTGCCTGACATGTTGTTCCGTGTCCGGCTGCCGGCACGCCCCGGCCGTTGCATCCGCGCCGCCCCAGCTCACTCCCCTCCGCAGACGGACGACCTAGCCTCCAGGGCTATTGCGTGAAAGACCGAGGCTAGTACGGCAGCCGCCATTAGCTGTCTGACCAGGGTGGATGCCCGCGGGTGGGGCGGGTGAGATGGGCGCAGCCGCCCTGATGATCATGTGTGTGTGAAGACAACAAGATCGAGGACGGCTGCGGCTGCCAGGATAGCGGCTCGGCGGGTGCAGCGGGTGCGGGCTGATCTGGTGGGGCGTCTGCGGTCGTGTTTCGTGCGGACGCAGACGTGGCAGCAGGCGACGAGGTACGTATCCGCGGTGGCCAGTGACCTGCCGAAACGCAACGGGTGGACGATCGCCGAGTATGTCGGGGACCGCACCCCGGACCGCATGCAGCGGTTGCTGAACCGGGCGGTGTTGGGACGGCGACGAGGCGATGAGCCTGGTGCGCCGGTTCGTGGTCGACGGGCTGGGCACGGCAGCCCGACGGCGGCGGGGACTGGTGGTCGGGGCGTTGGACGAGACCAGTCAGCGCAAGCGGGGCACCGCCACGTGTGGGGTGAAGCGGCAGTACATGGGCTGCGCGGGTCGGGTGGACAACGGCATCAACACGGTGCACCTGTCGTACCTGCGGGAGGGGGTCGGGCATGCGTTGATCGGTGCCCGGCAGTGGATCCCCGCCGAGCAGATCGACGACCCGGACACCGCCCAGGCGATGGGACTACCGGCTGACCTGCAGTTCCGCACCAAGGGACAGCTGGCAATCGACATCTGCACGCAGGCGTACGCCGACGGGGTGCGCTTCGACGTGATCTGCGGCGACGAGGTCTACGGGGGCTGCACCCAGCTACGGGAGTTCTTCGAACAACACCAGCAGGTGTACGTGCTGCGGGTGGCCTGCACCTTCATGATCGACCTGCCCTCGGAGACCCGGTTGACCTGCCAGCAGGCCGTGCAGCAACTGGTGGACGACCGCCAGTGGGAGGTGCGTTCCGCCGGGACAGGGTCGAAGGGGCAGCGCTGGTACGCGTGGACGCAGATCGCCACCGCCAGTTCTCGTCATCTGTTGCTGGTACGCCGGCACCTGCACACCGGTGACCTGGCCTTCCACTACTGCTACCTGGGGCCCGAGGGACAGCGGGCGAGCATGACCAGGCCGATCCGCGCCTCGGGACTACGGTGGCCCGTCGAAGAAGATTTCGAGTTCGGCAAGGACCAGTTCGGCCTCGACCAGTGCCAAGCCCGCCTACACACCGCGATCCGCCGGCACACCGTCCTGGCCATGGCCGCCCTCGCCGTCTGCGCCGTCGCCGCCGCCCAACTCCGCGCCCGCACCGACACCCAGGCCCCACCACCGGTCACCCCCGACCAGGCCCCACCACCCGAGCCCGGCCTGATCCCCCTGACCGTCCCCGAAACCCGACGACTCCTGACCAGACACGAACACCGCCAGACACCGCCCGACCACGCCGACCACTGGAGCACCTGGCGCCGCCGCCACCAAGCCCGCGCACGCTGGTTCCACCAACGCACCCGACTCAACCGCGAATACACCCTGGTCAACTAGCCAATGGCGGCTGCCGTACTACTACCATTAAGTCGCCAAGAGCGACTGATGAACGCCCTGGATCGCCCTGCCGAAGACGGCAAGCGTCGGGGCAGGATCGGGGTGGATTTTCGCTCGGTAAGCCTCTGCCATGTCGCCGCCGGCTTTACCGACCTCGCCCGTTCAGAGTGGAATTGATGCATCGAGGGTGATAAGGGAAAGGTGCGCCCGAGCTGTAAGGATGTGAGTGTCTACGTCATATCCATAGCAGAATCGGGTGCACCTCTCTGGTGAGCAAGGGTAGCGGGTGGGATCAGCGGCTGCAGGTAGCGGCGGGTGGGACGGGTCTGGTTGGGCATACGGGCGCGGTCTTGCTGCGCCGGTGCGGGGATCGGACCGGCCTGACTGGGGCGTTGAACGCGGTGCTGTCGCGGGGTGCGGGGCCGGGGTGGTGGGACCGGGGCACGGTCCTGGTCTGCCTGGCGACCGCGATCGTGATCGGCGCGACGAGCATGTCCGACATCGGGCTACTCGCCCATCAGGCGCTCGTGTTCGCTGATCCGCCGTCGGAAGCGACCGTCCGTCGGGCTCTGGCGGGGCTGGACGAGACCGCCCTGCGTCGGATCGCCAAGGCGAGGGCGAAGGTCCGCGCTCGGGTATGGGACCTGCTGGCCCGCCGGCCGCAAGGGTTTCCGTGGCTGTGCGTGGCCGGCAAGCTGCTGTCCGGGTGGGTGGTCATCGACATGGACGCCACGTTGATCACCGCTCACTCCGACAAGCAGGGCGCGGCGGCCACCTTCAAGAAGGGCTTCGGGTCCATTCGCTGGGGGCGTGGTGTGCCAACACCACGGAGAGCCTGGCCATGCTGCTGCGGCCGGGTAACGCCGGCTCGAACACGGTCACCGACCATATCCGCGTGTTGGGTGAGGCGATCGCCCAGCTGCCGGTGGCATACCGGCGGAAGATCCTCGTGCGGGTCGCCGGGGCCGGCGCCACCCACGACCTCGTGACACACCTCGAGCAGATGAACCGGCTGTGGCGCAGTGTGCGCTTCACCGTCGGCTGGACGATCACCGACGCCGACGAGACCGCGATCGCCGCTCTGCCCGCCGATGCCTGGACCAGCAGCCTGCAGTCCGACGGCACCGCCACCGACACCGCACAGGTCGCCGAGCTGACCGGCCTCAACCCACGCCTCGGCAACTGGCCGGCCGGGTTACGGCTGATCGTCCGACGCACCCGACCCGCCGCCCGGCATGCGACGAACCTCACCGACCTGGAGAAACGCACCGGTTGGCGGTACGCGATAGTCGTGACCAACATCCGCCGTATCCATGGCGTTCCCGGCTCCCACCAGCCGCAACGGCTCGACGTACTGCACCGCTGCCATGCAGGAGTGCAAGACCGGGTACGCACGAACAAGGCCATGGGCCTGCGGAACCTGCCCAGCAAAGCCTGGACCGTCAACCAAGGCTGGGTCCTCACGGCCAACATCGCCGCCGACCTGGCCGCCTGGACCCGGCTACTCGGCCTGCACGACCAACCCGACCTCGCTGACGCCGAACCCGACACCCTGCGCTACCGACTGCTGCACCTACCCGCGAAACTGGCCACCCACGCACGCCGACGCGTCCTGTCCATCCCCGACACCTGGCCCTGGGCCAACGCGTTCCAGCTCTGCTGGCAACGCCTCGGCCTGCTACCCCTGACCACCTGACCCATCCACCCCGGCCCTACCAGCGCAAAGACCACCCGGACCCGGAGAACCGGCGCCCACGCAGCGACACGCGCTGACCTCTACCCCACCACGAGGGACAAAACGGTCAAGCCGAAACGCGCGACCGAGGATCAAAACCCTCTGACGGATCGAGGCCGAGGGCGTGCTGGAATTCGCGAAGGGCTTCGCTATATGGGATCTAGCTCCGGGCCACCACATTCTGCACTCGGCAGGCGGCGCGGTCATCGATCTCGCAGGCGAGCCAATTACTCTTGACTACAATTTGCGGTCATTGTCTGACATTGAGCAAGCGATGAACCGCAGGCAGAAGTTCGTCGCCGCAGGCACCCTTGAGCTAGCGCAGGAGGTGCTGAGCCACCTGGACTTGACTGAATGAAGGCAGAGGCTGCCTGCAGTGCCCGCCACCGAGCGGGGTCGGGAGTTGCTACCGGGCGAACGAGCCGATGGCAGCCAGGTACACCGCGTCACGGAACGCGTGTGGAGGGATCAACTCGTGGTGCATCTGGCCCGGGGTGGTGCGGGAATCGAGGAACGCACCGCCGCAGCGTCCGCAAAACCATGCTGCGCTCCAGATCGCACCGATCGCGGGCATCGCCTTACGCCACTGCCGATCCGTTCGCAGCCGACGAACAAGCATCACCAGGACGACCGTGATCGCGATCAGACCAGGTGACATGCACAGGGCGACGCCGGCAACGACGCCCCACGGCGTCAGCTCGGACGAGTCCGATCCGTCGTGGATCGACCAGACACCCACGGCGATCCATCCGGCGCAGTATCCGGTGAGCACGGTGAGCCAGATCCACCAGGCAGTGCGAGACGGCGGCGCGGGCGGAGGAGAAAGCACCTGCGCCAGGCTCGTCACATGTGACCCATGATGGGCGCTCACCCCGACGGCCGGCCACAGCCCCCACCCGACCACGCCCACGTGGGCGCCGCGGACGCTCGACTGACTGTGCCCTTCCCACACCACGGCAGACACCCGGCGCACCATCACCGTCGTTGTGCACTGAGGGCAGGCGGGCACCGCACCGTTGTGATTCATGTACGACAGGTAGCACCTGGACCAAGCGCAAACAACCCGACCAGGGGCCAAACTCATCCACTGCCTCCCATGCGAGCCGTCAGCAGCACAACGCCCGATGGACCCGATCGATCAACCCCTTCGCTCCCCGGACGTCGCGTGTCAGCCGTACGCCGCCACGCTCTGTGACCGCACGCAGCCGGCTGCCACGCATGCCCTGCGGCATGAGCGTGCACTGGATCATGGCTGCTGCCGTGATGGGAGCCCCTCGTCGGTAGGTCGTTCATGGCTCGGCGAGCGCCCGGGCCACGAACATCGACCGGGCAGGGGCCTGGTGACCAAGCGCCGCGCCGGCCGGGAGGTGCTCTACTGGCACACCCGACGCGGCGCGGCGCTCTGCGCACAGGCCATGCACGGCGACGACCAGCCCGGTCAGGCGGTCGCGCCACCTCGGGTGGTCGACGCCCGGAGGGCGCCCTGGGCCAGCAGCCACGGCAGGTGGGCGGTGCGGGCGCGGGCGGGGCCGCGCAGGGCCACCAGCACTACCCGGTCGCCGACCCGGAACACGGCCCCCTCGCCGATCAGGTATGCTCCGCCGCCGATGCCGGGCAACTCCTGCCCTCGGGCGTTGACCCGCCAGATCCACTGCGCTGCCGTGCCGGCCACCGTCTGGACCGCCAGCACCGGCTGGCCGTCGCCGGCAGCATGGAACTCGACACCGGTCAACGAGGCCGGCAGGGCGACCCGCTCGGGGGCCCGCACCGGCAGGCCCAGCGCCTGCCCGACCTCCTCCGGGGTGAACACCGACTCCGCTGGTGTCGGCGGGCCGTCTGCCGACGCACCTCTACCGACCGGCTCCAGCAGGCTCCGCGAGCGGCCGTGGCCGACCACCGACAGGCTCATCACCCGGCGGCTCCAGGGGCGGCCCCGGATCGTGACGGTGTCGCCGTCGTGGCACCGGCCGGCCCACTCGCTCGGCAGCCCCCAGGCGGTCGTCCGGTCGGCGGTGCCGTCGTCCACCGCCAGGTAGTGCAGCCAGGGCAGAGAAGGCTGGTTCTCGCCCTGGGACCTCTTCCGCCACACCTGCACCCAGAGCACCTCGCCGGTGATGGTGCGCTCGGTGGCCAGGTCGACGAGGCCGCGCACCACCTTCCAGATGCCGGAGAACACCAACAGCAGCGCAATCACCGCGACGATGCTGGTGACCAGGGTGAAGGTCGCCGCGCGTGGGTAGGGCGAGGAGGGTGAGAGGTCGAACGACGGGCCGAAGAACCGCAGCAGAAAGGCACCCACCACGATGCTGATCCCCGAGGCGAACAACAGCTTCGGCAGGGTCATGCCGTAGCGCGTGGCGAAGCGCGGGTAGTGCACCCGCACCCGGCGCCAACTGCCGCCGTACGACGACCAGACCAGCGTCCGGTCGCCCATGCCCAGGTCGAGCACGGCGCTGGTCAGGTGGGTCGCGCCGACTGCGGCGCCGTAGCCGAGGTAGCGGTCCCAGATCGCCACCGAAGCCGGCGGCAGCTCGTGGAATTGCTCGTGCGCGCGCAGCCAGGACTGCACACCGAGCCACCTGGCGGCCACCTCGCGGCCGAGCGGCGTGTCGCGCTCCCCCGGCGACCGGCTGGAGATGGTCGACAGCACGACAAGGGTGAGCACGCCGACGAAGTAGCCGAAGTTGTGCCAACCCTGCCCCATCGAGCGCGCGGCGGCGTAACCGACGAGCACCGCGACGACCATCGCGGCGGCGGTCAGCGCGCTGGTCACCGTCGGCCCGAAGCGTCGCCGGGACAACCCGGCCGCGCGGGCGTCCGCGACGACCTCCGCAATCATTCGCTTATTCCACGTCCTGGCATGCGCCCGGTCTCGGAAGGTCAGCGCGGTCAGCGGCAGCACACCGTCGATCGCGAGGCTGCGGATCCGGCTGAGCACCCGATGCTCGTACGGTCGCAGCGTGCTGTCGTCCGGTCGCGTCGCCGGCAGGTGCACGGTCGTGTGCGTCGGGTCGTCGCCCGGCTGGCGCAGCTCGAAGAAGCCACGGGCGGCGAGGTCGAGCAGCGTCGACTCGACCGCGTCCTCGGTAACCGACCAGCGGTTGACCAGCAGGCTGACCACGGCGGGCCGTTCGTTGCCCAGCTCCATCGTGGCCGGTGCGGGAGCTGGCATGACCGGCCGGGTGGCCAGCCACACCACACCGTGGATGGCGAACCAGCCGAGCACCGCGACCGCGATCACGGCCAAGTCGAAGAGCAGACGTCCGTCCATCACTCGCTCACGTCGTCAGTAGCGCACCTGAACGGTGGCCCGCTCGCCGTCCAGGGCCTGGAAGAAGTCCGTCGTCCGGAACCCGCCGACGCTCGCGATCAGGTTGGTGGGGATGGACTGCACGGTGTTGTTGAACGTATGCACGGCGCTGTTGTAGAACTGCCGCGCGTACGCGATCTTGTCTTCGGTGCGAGTCAGCTCGGCCTGCAAGGCCGCGAAGTTCTGGTTGGCCTTGAGGTCCGGGTACGCCTCGGCCAACGCGAAGAGTCGACCCAGCACCTGGGTGAGCAGGTTCTCGGCCCCCTCCCGATCGACCACGCCCGGCGTGCCGGCGGCCGCGACCGCCCCGCCACGGGCGGCCATCACGGCCTCCAGCGTGCCGCGTTCGTGCCCGGCGTAGCCCTTGACCGTCTCCACCAGGTTGGGGATCAGGTCGTGCCGCCGCTTGAGCTGCACGTCGATCTGCGCCCAGGACGCCCGCACCTGGTTACGCTGCCCGACCAGCCGGTTGTAGGCGCGCAACACCCAACCGACCACGACCACCGTCAACAGGCAGAGCAGCCCACCGCCGAGGCCCAGCAACACGCCCGAGTCCATTTTCGACCCCCAGCCCTGAAACTTTGTCCGGATGATGCGCGTGGGCGTCACCGTACGCAGTCCGGTAAACGGCCGGCACCCCGGCATCGGTGGTGACCAGCCCTCGGCCTGCCCGAGCACCGGGCCGTGCAGACTCTGCCGAGACGAAATCCCTGCTCAGGGTCGCTTCGGGAAGGCGCATGTCGAAGAGTTACGAGGTGCCGCTGCTGGTGCTCACCGAGGTGCCGCCTGCCGCTTCGGGCGATACTGCGGTGCGTATGCCCCCATGCGCTGCAGCACCACTTCCAGTACCAGATGTGGGACATCGAGACCCCGCACGTGCTCGGCGCGCACGGCAGGTCGATGACCGGCCACGACCTCGACCCCGACCAAGCCGCCGACTTCGAACAGGTGAGGCGCACCTTCGCGCTCGCCGCTCGCACCGAGGACGACTGAGCGCCGGTACGGTGAACGCGGTGACCACCGAATCCCAGCCCTGGCATACCGCCAACCTGGTCGCCCTCGACCTGGAAGGCAGCGGCGCCCAGGAACGCGACCAGGAGCAGATCCTTGAGATCGCCGCGGTCCGGCTGCTCAACGGACACCCGGACATGGCCACCGCCTACTCCACCGGCATAGATCCCGGCCGGGCGATCCCCGCCCGGCCGTGGATCTCACCCGGGCTGGCCGGCATCGCCTTGCAGGGCCAGCCCACCCTCGACGACATCCGCCCTGCCTTGCACGCCCGCTTGAACGGTGCCTGGCTCGTCGGCCACAACATCGGCGTCGACTGGCGGCTGCTGCACCGGCACCTGCCCGACCTGACCGTCGCCGGCCTCATCGACACGATGCGTCTTGCGCGAGCCGCCACCATCCCCGGCAAACTCGGCCTCACCGACCTGCTGGCCCATCTCCAGCTGACCGCCGCCGTCACGGCCGCCGCGCCCGGCAGCCAACCTCACCGCGCGCTGTGGGACACCACCGGCACCGCGCTGCTTCTGCCCGCCCTGATCCGCCGCCACTTGCCGACCCATCCGACGCTGCAGCAACTGATCGCCGTCGCCGGGATCCCCACCACACCTCCACAGCCGGCCGCCGCGACGGCAGATCCGCAACCGACCCTGTTCGACTAAAAGGCCCTCGCCGACACCGGGGGCTTGTGCGAAAGGCACCCGATGATCAGCAGTACCGATACCCAGACTTTCGCCATCGGCGATGACGGCGCCTCGGCTACGGCACGATGCAGCTCACCGGCCCTGGCCACTGGAACCTGCCCGCCGACCCGGACACGGCTCGCCGCATCCTGCGCGCCGCCGTCCACGACCACGGCATCAACCACCTCGACACCGCCGACGCCTACGGCCCGCACACCGTCGAAACGCTGATCCGCGAAGCACTGCACCCGTACCCCGACGACCTGCTGATCGCGACCAAAGGCGGGCTGACACGTCCGGGACCGAACATCTGGCGGCCCTGCGGACGCCCGGAGTACCTGACCCAATGTGCCGAACTGAGCCTGCGGCGCCTCGGCGTTGACGTCCTCGACCTGTACTACCTGCACCGCATCGACCCACAGGTGCCGCTCGCCGACCAGCTCGGCGCCCTCGTCGACCTTCAACGAGCCGGGAAGATCCGGCATATCGGCCTGTCGAAAGTCACCGTCGACCAGCTCGAACAAGCCCGCACCATCACTGCCATCTCCGCCGTACAGAACCAACACACACCGACCCGCACCGACCCAGTCCTCGGATACTGCGAACGCAATGGCATGCCCTACGTCGCCTACAAACCGTTCGACGCCGGGGCCGACCTGCCGCGCAAGGAGTCAGGCGCGAGGGTTCATGGACCGGTCGAGATACTCCAAACGTTGCTGGACCGTTCCCCGGCGATGCTGGTCATTCCCGGTACGGCCTCGCTCGAGCACCTCCAAGCCAACTGCACCGCCGACGGTGCCGCGGCCTGAGGATTTGTCCGGAGGGAACCGCGTGGCTGCCACCGAAGCTGGAACCAATCTAACCACCGACAGCGCCGCTGACGGGCTGTTCTGGTTGCTCGTGGACACCGCCCGAACATTGGCAGCCCGCTACCCCCAAGACACGGGTGCCTTTGTCCGACTGGCGAAGCTCACCGAAGAGACCGGGGAGGTCGCCGCGCAAATCAACATCTGGGCCGGAACCGGCCTCAAACGCGAGGAACACGGCGAATTCGACCCCCGCGAACTCGCCGCAGAGCTTTCCGACGTCCTGCGGTCCGCCGTCAGCATCGCCCTCGCCCTCGACATCCTTGACTTGCTCATCGCCGAGATCCGCGGCAGGCACACCGAAATCGCAGCCGCCACCAGCCAGGCCTATGACACCGTCCGCCAGCGAGGTTCAGCTACTGCCGCCGCCCAGCAACCTGCGGACGAGCCCCAGCGGCTGCGAAGTCGCACAGGAAGCCGAGGCGGTAAGAACTTCCCATTCTTGCCAGCTGCGGCGCAGCGGCCCGCCGCGCCATACCGACACGCCCAGATAGCCCATTCGAACTAATGTGCTACCCGATGTGCGGACTTCGTCGGCTGGCCGACACCGCATCGGCTCTGCGGTCCGGTATCCGTATGACGTGACCGCCGACCAGCAACTCTCGCCAGGACCCACGCCCCTCAAGCGGATCGACCGGCAGGAGGAAAACGCGCAGGTGAGCACCACAACGAACAGCCGCAACGGCAGCGGATCCATCCCGTCCCAGAGCTCGCCGAGCGACCCACAGGAGGCGCTCCCGGAGTTCCGCCAGAGCTGGTGGGAGACCGGGCTCCGGGCCCGGGCGAACGCCAGCGAGTTCGGCGTCTTCGCCGAACTGCCGGGCCTGACCCGGCGGGCTGTGCCAGTGGCGTGGCGGGCTGACCGGCTGCGGACATCGCTGCTCGACGAGCAGGACGGCACCGACCGTCTGGAACTGACGTGCCGGATCATGAAGATCGCTGAAGAGGCGGGCGAGGCCACGCAGGCGTGGTTCGGGGTGCTGGGCCAGAATCCGCGCAAGGGGGTCACGCACGCGGTCGATGACGGTGTCGGTGAACTCACCGATGTGGTGTTCACCAGCCTGGTAGCGATCGCCAGCCTGGGTGCCGACCCGCAGGAGGCGGTCGCCGCGGTGGCAGCGAAGGCCGCGACCTACCGGTCGGGACTCGCCACGACGACGGCCGGGTCACCACCGACCGGATCCGGAACCGCCGCATGACAGCCGGACCGGAGACGCCGCCGCACGCCAGCGGCGGGCCGTTGCCGGACACGTTCGCGGCGCTCGTGGCGACGGTGCATGCGCTGACCCGCCGGTTCCCTGACCACAACGGCCCGTTCGAGAGGGTGTCACGGCTGGCTGAGGAGTCCGGTGAGCTCGCCGCGGCGGCGGTCAACCACGCCGAAGCGACAGGCATCAAGATCGCCAAGCATGGCCCGTTCGATCCGGCGCGCCTGGTCAAAGAAGTGATGGACGTGCTGCGGGCGGCGGTCGGGATCGCCGCGCACTACGACGTGGTCGACGAACTGTGTACGGCGATCGCCGACCACTACCTGCGGCATGTTCAGCTTGGCTTGATCGACGTACCGCAGCCGGAGACGGGCGGAGAGCAGCATGATGACCGCTGACCGCCGCCCGGACACCAGGCCCGAACCGATGCCGACGTTGCGCGGCAGTGGCCCGCGGGTGCGGCGGGCGTGGGCGGCGTACGCGATCTCGCAGGCCGGCAGCGGCATCGGCACCGGAGCGTTGCCGCTGGTGGCGATTCTGCTGCTGGACGCCTCGGACTGGCAGATCTCACTGCTGGCCGCGGTCGCGGGGATCGCCGGCGCCGTGGCGGTGGTGCCGCTGGGGCCGTGGGTCGAGTTCCACCGCAAACGCCCGGTCATGGTCGGCGCGGACCTGCTGCGCGGTGTCACCCTGCTCAGCGTCCCGGTCGCCGCCTGGGCCGGCGGGCTGACGTATGGCCAGTTGTGTCTGGTGGCCGCCGCACAGACGATCGGGACGATTCTGTCTTCGGCGGCCAGCACCGCGTTCCTGAAGTCGCTGGTGCCCGGCGACCAGCTGGTGCTGGTCAACGCCAGGTGGGAGAGCACCACGTGGACGGCCACCACGTTCGGGCCTCCGGCGGGCGGGATACTGGTCTCCTGGGTCGGCGCGCCCGCCACGCTCCTGGTCAACGCGGCCAGTTTCCTGCTGTCGGCGGTCACGCTGGGCCGGATCCGGCACCGTGAACCCGCACCCACTGGCCCCGAGCGCGGCCGGCACTCGATGGCGCAAATGACTGCCGGGTGGCGGCACATCGCTGCCCACCCGGTTCTTCTCCGGCTGTTCGGGCACGCACTGGTCTTCGGTGGCTGCATTGTCGCGTCCACGCCGCTGATCGCCGTGCTCATGCTCCGCGATCTCGGGTTCAGCCCGGCGCAGTACGGCCTCGCGCTCGGGGTGCCGTGCGCGGCCGGGGTCCTCGGGTCGGTGCTGGCGCCACGGATAATCCGCCGGGCCGGGTTGATGCCGACGCTGCTGGTCGCCGGGGCGGCCCGCTGCCTGTGGATGGCCGTCGTCCCGTTCGCGCCGGGCACGACCGCCGGACTGGTGCAGATCATCGCCGCGGACACGATGCTGTTGCTGTGCGCCGGGATTTTCAATCCCGCCTTCTCGACCTATCGGATGCGGGCGGTCGCCGACGGCTACCTGGCCCGGGTGACCGCGGCGTGGGCGGTCAGCAGCAAGGTCGCCCAGCCCATCGTCATCGCGGCTGCCGGCGTGGCCGCCGCGGCGGTCGGCGCCCGTCCCGCACTGCTCGGTCTGGCCGGTGTGCTGCTGGCCAGCGTGGTCGTGCTGCCCTGGCGTAGCTGGACCAGGCGAGACCTTCCTGTGGGCCGAGGCCGAGACGTCCCTGTGGGCATCGGGCAAAGCCAGACGACGGGAGTACAGCCGTGAGCAACCCGATGCAGCATGGCCGGTTCGCGCGCCTCGCCGGCACGGCGACACCAACGAACGCCCGGTCAGTCCCGCCGCGGGAAACCGCGACCAACTACTCGGTGATCGTCGACATCCGATGACCGGGGTGACAATGCAGAAAATCGCGATCGTCGGTAACAGCGGCGCCGGCAAGACCGTGCTCGCGCACCGGCTCGGTGCCCTGCTGCACCTGCCGGTGACCCACCTGGACGCGCTGCGTTACGACACCGACTGGAACCTGGTGCCCGAGGCCGAGTTCGCCGACCAGCAACGCGCAGCCGTCACCGCCGACACATGGATCATCGATGGGAACTCTCTGGCCACGCTGTCCATCCGGGCAGCCGCCGCGGACACCGTCATCATGGTGGACCCGCCACCGTGGGTCTGTCTGTGGGGCATCCTGCAACGCCGGTGGCGCTACCGCGGCGGCCAGCACCCCGACGGTGTCTTCGACCGCATCACCGTCGATTCCCTGCGTTATACGGCCACGTACCGGCGCAGCCATGGTCCTCGCACGCTGGCCTGCATCGCTGTAGCCGGTCTCCCAGCTCGCCATCAGCTCGCGACGGCTCTCGTCGACCGCGTACCACGTCATCCGCCGCCCCCTCTTCGAAAGCTCGCCGCAGCCTACCGGTGACGGCGCGGTCACACACGGCCCCGCGTGGGTGACCGCGCCAGCCGACACCCGCCTATACGCGCTCGCCGATACCCAGTCGCGCCTGCGTCTCCTGTGCCCGCTCGGCGGCGGCGCTGGCGCCGTAGTGGCGAGGCATGTCCCCTGAGGTCCATCCGAGCAGCAGCATCAGGTCACCGGAGTCGCCGCCGGCACGCTTCCACTCGTGGGCGAAGCTGTGCCGCCACCGGTGCGCGTGCACGTCCGCCACGCCGGCCGCGGCTCCCAACCGTTTGAGCAGGATCTTGATGCCGTTCGGAGTCAACGCTGCGGTGCCTCGTTCGGCCAGCCACAGGTTCGGCAGGGCGGCGCCCTTGTGCTTGTCCCGGGCCCGCAGATAGCGCGACAGCGCCCGGGCCGTCTTGGGCCCGAACCGCACTCGCCGATCCTTGGCGCCCTTGCCGTGGAAACGCACCGACTCCGTGTTCAGGTCCACGTCGTCGACCAGAAGGTTGCCGACCTCCGACAGGCGTGCGCCGGTGTTGCAGTACACCCGGATCAACGCCTCGTCGCGCAGGTTCGCGAAGCCTTTGCCCTTGCAGGCGTCGAGAAGCTTGCTGGTGTCCTCGTCGCGCATGACCGGGATCAGCTTGCGGGGTGTCTTCGGCTGCCGCACCCGCTGCATCGGCGACCGGTCGATGGCCTCCTCGTCGAGGAGCAGCCACTTGAAGAACTGCTGCAGTCCCTTGTGCTTGTTCACCGCCGTCGACGCGGACCTGGTCTCGATCATCCAACCCTGGAACGCCTCCACATGCGCCCGCGTCACCGCACACGGATCCTCGGCCGCGTCCCCGGCGTCCGGATCCGGCGACTGCTCTGCCAGATAGCGGCCAAGCTGCGCGGCGGCGAGGAGGTAGTTGTAGCGGGTGGTCTCCGGATAGTTCCCGGCCCGCAGGCACCGGTCCCAGTCGCGGAGGAACCCGGCCCAGGTCCGGGAGAGCCCGACGGTGAGTTTCTGAAGATCCAGTAGTGGCATGACAACCTGCCCGAGTCAAGGAGTCCAACAGCGGCGTGCCAGACCAGGCATCCATGCCGAGCAATGAAAAGAGGGCTCCCGCAAGTCTCTGACCTGCGGAAACCCTCTCGCTGTCGGGACGGCCGGATTCGAACCGACGACCCCTTGACCCCCAGTCAAGTGCGCTACCAAGCTGCGCCACGTCCCGATGCCCTCGCGTGATCTCCCGCGCGACAGCCGGTACAGCTTAGCGCAGGAACCCCCGTCCGTCGCACAGGCCCCTGTCCGGCTGGTGACCGCCCACACCACCGGTAAAGCGTCCTAGGAGGGTGGGATCCTGGGGGTGGTGGTCGGGGAGGCGGGCGGTGTGGGTCAGCCGTGTGCCTTGCCCCGGCCGCCGGGGCCGAGCTTCTTGCGGGGGCGTACCGAGATCTCGATCGGGCTGCCCTCGAAGCCGAACTCCTCGCGCAGCTTGCGCTCGACGAAACGCTGGTAGCCGGCGTCCAACGGCCCGGTGGTGAACAGCACGAAGCGCGGCGGGGCCACACCCGCCTGGGTGGCGAACAGGATCCGCGGCGCCCGGCCGCCCCGTACCGGGTGCGGGGTGGCCTGGACCAGGGCGGTGAGCCAGGCGTTGAGCTGTGCGGTGGGGATCCGCGTCTCCCAGCTGGCCAGCGCCCGATGCAGGGCGGCGGCCAGCTTGTCCACCGCCCGCCCGGTCTTCGCCGACAGGTTCAGCCGGATCGCCCACGGGATCCGGCGCAACTCCCGGTCGATCTCCTTGTCCAGGTAGTACCGGCGATCGGCGTCGACCAGGTCCCACTTGTTGAAGGCGATCACCAGTGCCCGGCCGGACTCGGTGACCATGGACAGGATCCGCTGGTCCTGCTCGCTGATCGGCTCGCTGGAGTCGAGCAGCACCACCGCCACCTCGGCCGCCTCGATCGCCGAGGCGGTCCGCAGACTGGCGTAGTACTCGGTGCCGCTGGCCCTGGCGACCCGCTTGCGCAGGCCGGCCGTGTCCACCAGGTGCCAGGTCTCGCCACCGATGTCAACCAGGCTGTCCACCGGGTCGACGGTGGTGCCGGCGACCGCGTCGACGACCGCCCGCTCCTCACCGGAGAAGCGGTTCAGCAGACTGGACTTGCCGACGTTCGGCCGGCCCACCAGGGCTACCCGGCGCGGGCCACGCGGGCGGTTCTCCGCCACCTTCGGCGCCTCGGGCAACGCCGCCAGGATGGCGTCGAGCAGGTCGCCGGAGCCGCGGCCGTGCAGCGCCGACACCGCGTACGGCTCGCCCAGGCCGAGCGACCACAGCGAGGTGGCCTCCAGCTCGACGTTGGTGTTGTCGGCCTTGTTGGCCACCAGGATTACCGGTTTGGCGCTGCGGCGCAGCATCTTCACCGCCGCCTCGTCGACGTCGGTGGCGCCCACCGTCGCGTCGACCACGAACAGCACCACGTCGGCGGTGGCCACAGCCGCCTCGGCCTGGGCGGCGATCGCCGCCGCCCGGTCCTTCGCGTCCGGCTCCCAGCCGCCCGTGTCCACCACGGTGAACGCCCGGCCGGACCACTGTGCGTCGTACGGGATCCGATCCCGGGTCACTCCGGGCACGTCCTCCACGACGGCCTGGCGGCGGCCGATGATCCGGTTGACCAGCGTGGACTTGCCGACGTTGGGACGGCCGACCACGGCCACCACCGGCTGCGGTCCGGTCGGCTCCTCGGTGTCGAGGTCCGGCTCCCGCAACTCCACCCAACCGTCGTCACTCACGCCGCTGACCGCTCGGCCAGCAGTGCGCGCAGCCGTGCCACGACCTCGTCGATGCCCAGCTCGGTGGTGTCCAGCACGACCGCGTCGGGTGCCTGGGCGAGCGGGTCGGCCTTGCGGGTCGAGTCCAGTTGGTCACGCCGGGCCAGGTCGGCGGCGGTGACCGCGACGTCGGAGGCGTTCTCGGCGCTGCGCCGGGCGGCACGCGCCGCCGCCGAGGCGGTGAGGTAGACCTTCAGGTCGGCGTCCGGGGCCACCACGGAACCGATGTCGCGGCCCTCGACGACGATCCGGCCCGCATTGATGATCATGTCCTGCTGGCGGGCCACCAGCAGCGCGCGGACCGCCGGCACGGCGGCCACGGCGGAGACCGCGGCGGTCACCTCGGGCCCACGGATCTCGGCGTCGACGTCCACGCCGTCGGCGGTCACGCCGTACCCGGCGGGGTCGGTGCCGATGCGCAGGTCGACCTCGCCGGCAACCTTGGCCACCGCCTGGGCGTCGGTCAGTTCGACGCCGGAACGCAGCACCGCCCAGGTGATCGCCCGGTACATCGCACCCGTGTCGAGGTACCGGGCGCCCAGGCCGGTGGCGAGCCGCCGGGAGACGGTGGACTTACCCGAACCGGACGGCCCGTCCACAGCGACCACGCAGCGCCCGGCCGGTACGTTTTCCTCCACCGTTGTCCTCCTCAGCCCGTACCTCACGTTCCGCCTCGACGGTGCACGCGAGCGGTTGACCACACGTCCTCAATCATGCCCGGCGGCGCCGCGTACGGCCTGCCGACGTCACCGGGCCGTCAGGAGCCTACCCTCAGCCGTACCCGCGACCGCGCGGTCAGTCACCCACGGCCTTGAACAGGGCGGCGACCTCCGCGTTGGTCAGCCGTCGGGTGCGCCCGGCGCGCAGGTCGCCGAGCCGGATCGGCCCGATGGAGGTACGCACCAGGCGGCTCACCGGGTGGCCGACCTCGGCGAGCAGCCGCCGTACGATGTGTTTGCGGCCTTCGTGCAGGGTCAGCTCGACCTGGGCGGTACGTCCCAGACTGTCCACCACCCGGAACGCGTCGACCGTCACCGGTCCGTCGTCCAGCTCGATCCCGGCCGCCAGCCGCCTGCCGAGGTTGCGCGGGATCGGCCCGGCGACCTCGCACAGGTACGTCTTCGGCACCCCGTACGAGGGGTGCATCAGGCGGTGCGCCAGGGTGCCGTCGTTGGTGAGCAGCAGCAGGCCCTCGCTGTCCGCATCGAGCCGCCCGACGTGGTAGACCCGCTGTTCGACGCGGTTGCCGATGAAGTCGGCCAGGGCGGTGCGCCCCTTCTCGTCGGCCATTGTGGAAACCACTCCGCGCGGCTTGTTCAACGCCAGGTAGACCAGCCGGGTGTCGGCCACCAACCGCTCGCCGTCGACGTGGATGACCGCGGTGGCCGGGTCGACCTTGTCGCCGAGCTGGGCCACCCGCCCGTCGACCGTCACCCGCCGGCGGAAGATCAGGTCTTCGCAGGCACGCCGGGAGCCCACACCGGCGGCGGCAAGCACCTTCTGCAGGCGCTCGGGGCCGGTGTAGACGGGCGCGTCCGGGGACGGGGTGCGGTTATCGCGTGGCATCGGCAAGCTCTTCTACGTCGTCGGGGAGGAACGGGGCCAGCGGTGGCAGGTCGTCGAGGCTGTCGAGGCCGAGCTTCTCCAGGAACATCGTGGTCGTCCGGTACAGGTACGCCCCGCTGTCCGTCTCGGTGCCGCACTCCTCGATCAGGCCCCGGGAGACCAGGGTACGGATCACCCCGTCGCAGTTGACGCCGCGGATGGCCGAGATGCGCGACCGGGTGACCGGCTGCTTGTACGCCACCACGGCCAGGGTCTCCAGCGCGGCCTGGGTCAGCCGGACCGACTGCCCGTCCAGGACGAACCGTTCGACGTAGGTGGCGTATTCCGGCCGGGTGTAGAGACGCCATCCGCCGGCCGCCCGGCGCAGCTCGAATCCGTGGCCGGCGGCGGTGTAGCCGGCGGCGATCTCGTCCAGCATCGGGCCGATCCGTTCGGCGGGCTGCTCGAGCACCTGGGCCAGGATCAGCTCGCTGACGGGTTCGTCCACCACGAGCAGGATCGCCTCCAGCGCGCCACGCAGTTCGGCGTCGTCGAGCACCGGCGGCGGCTCCGGCACCACCCGGGCCCGTGCCGGCGGACGCTTCCGCCCCGCTGCCGCGCCGTCCTGCATCGCCGAACCCGGGTCGCCGGTCGCGGACCCGGCCGTCTCCCCGCCCGCCCCCGCACCGTGCGCCGAGGTTTCGGTGTCGGAGTGCCCCTGGCGGGGCAGCTGCGTACCGGAGTGCCCCCGGCGGGGCAACTGGGTACCAGGATCTGTCACGTCGTCGGGCTCGCGTGGGGCGGGGAGGTCTTCGGGAGCGGGGTCGCGGGGCGGGGTGGTGCGCTGCCAGGGTGGGATCCAGGCGGCGGCCTGGTCGGCCAGGGAATCGGGGCGTTCCTCGTTGCTCATCCGGCTCGCTCCTCCGTCGTTGCCGTCCCGGCCGCGCCGGATGCCGGCTCGGCGCCAGGTGCCGGCTCGGTGTCCGCCGCCGGCCCGGCGGGCGTTCCGGCGTACTCGTCGATCGTCAGAGTCTCGCCGCCGTCGGCGGGGCCGGTCCAGCGGACAGTCAGCTCCTCCAGGGCCTGCTCCTGGACGAAGGCCACCACGCCCTGCCGGTACAGCTCCAGCAGGGCGAGGAACCGGGCGACCACCTCCAGGGTGGCCTCGCAGTCGGCACAGAGCAACGAGAACGTGGCGGTTCCGGCGCGACGCAGCCGCTCGGCGATGACCGCGGCGTGCTCCCGCACGCTGACCCGGACCATGTGCACGTGCGCGATGGAGACCTCGGGCACCGGCTTCGGGCTCATCGCCTTGACGGCCAGCCGGAGCAGCCGCTGCGGGCCGACGCCGAGCACCAGGTCGGGCAGCGCCTCGGCGAAGCGGGCCTCCAGGGTGACGGCGCGGGGGTAGCGGCGTCCGCCGACCTCCTCCAGGACGGCGATGTGCGCCGCCGCCTCCTTGTAGGCCTTGTACTGCAACAGCCGGGCGAAGAGCAGGTCCCGCGCCTCCAGCAGCGCGAGGTCCTCCGGGTCCTCCACCTCGGCGGCGGGCAGCAGCCGGGCCGCCTTCAGGTCGAGCAGGGTCGCGGCGATCAGCAGGAATTCGCTCGCCTCGTCCAGGTCCCAGGCGTCGCCCATCGCCCGGATGTAGGCGATGAACTCGTCGGTGACCCGGTGCAGGGCGACCTCGGTGACGTCGAGCTTGTGCTTGCCGATCAGTTGCAGCAGCAGGTCGAAGGGGCCGGTGAAGTTCGCCAGCCGGACGGTGAACCGGCCGCCGTCCGCCGACGCCACGTCGGCGACGGAAAGTGGCACGCCAGGGTCGGCCGCCAGGGTCGGAGTCTGGGCCGCGGCGGTCGGGTCGATGGGCGGCGCACTCACGCCGACGACCGTAGTCCACGGTCTGGACACCTGGAAATTGCCGGCCTACCGGTCCGCCTGCGCGGCGATCACCTCACGGGCCAGCTGACGGTAGTTGCGGGCGCCCGAGGACGCCGGGTCGAGCGTGGTGATCGGTGAGCCGGCGACGGTGGACTCGGGAAACTTCACCGTCTTGGTGATCACCGTCTGGTAGACCTTGTCGCCGAACGCCTCCACCACCCGCTGGAGCACCTGCCGGCAGTGCGTGGTGCGGCTGTCGTACATGGTGGCGAGGATGCCCTCGAGCTCCAGGTCGAAGTTGAGCCGCTCGCGCACCTTGTCGATGGTGTCCAGCAGCAGGGCCACCCCGCGCAGGCTGAAGAACTCGCACTCCAGCGGGACGAGCACGCCGTGCGAGACGGTCAACGCGTTGATCGCCAGCAGGCCGAGCGACGGCTGGCAGTCGATCAGGATGTAGTCGTACTCCTTGCGGACGCTCTTGAGCACCCGCGCCAGGGCCATCTCGCGGGCGACCTCGTTGACGAGCTGGATCTCGGCCGCGGAGAGGTCGATGTTGGCCGGCAGCAGGTGCAGCCCGGCCACGTCGGTCTTGATGAGCACGTCGTCGGCGGTCACGTCGTCCTGCATCAACAGGTTGTAGACCGACAGGTCCAGGTTGTGGGGGTTCACCCCCAGCCCGACGGAGAGAGCGCCCTGCGGGTCGAAGTCGACAAGCAGGACCTTGCGACCGTACTCGGCGAGCGCGGCACCGAGGTTGATGGTCGTGGTGGTCTTGCCGACGCCGCCCTTCTGGTTGGCCATGGCGATGATGCGGGCCGGGCCGTGCCGGTCGGTGGGCATGGGCTCGGGGATCGGCTTGCGCATCGTGTAGGCGGCCGGGTCCGCCGGGCCGAGGTCCGAGCCGAGGGCGTTCTGCTGTTCGCGGAGCTCGGTCGTCCAGGTCTCGGCACGGTCACCGTTGCCAGCCATGTTCTCGTTGCCCCCTCCCGACGACCATCCGGCGTCGGAGCCGCCCGACGTCCTTCGCAGCGCCGCTGCGCACCCCGGTCCACTCGCCGCGAGGGCCGCGCCGATGCCGACTGTACGCCACCGGCCAGCAGGGGTTCGGCACCCGCTCGGCGTGTCGGCCGACGGCGTCCGGCAGCGTCGGTCGGCCCCGCGCCCGCGGCCGGCGGCACCCGGCCCTCCGCCGCGAGGCCGGCCGGTGGCGGTCAGCCCCGGGCGCGCGGGTGCGCGGTGGCGTAGACCTCCCGCAGCCGTTCGACGGTGACCAGGGTGTAGACCTGCGTGGTGGTGACCGAGGCGTGGCCGAGCAGTTCCTGCACCACCCGCACGTCCGCGCCGCCGTCGAGCAGATGGGTGGCGTACGAGTGGCGCAGCGTGTGCGGCGAGACGGCGTGCGGCCCCTCGACGGTCAGGCCGGCCCGCACGGCGGCGCGGCGCAGGATGGTCCAGGCGCCCTGGCGGGTCAGCGGGCCACCCCGGGCGTTGAGGAAGACCGCCGGGGTGCCCCGACCGGCGGCGGCCAGCCCGGGCCGGGCCCGCACCAGGTATGCGCCCAGCGCCCGCGACGCGTACCCGCCGATCGGCACCAGGCGGGTACGCCCGCCCTTGCCGCGGAGCACCGCCACCGCGTCGTCGAGGTCCACATCGTCCACCGCGGCGCCGACCGCCTCGGAGATGCGGGCCCCGGTGCCGTACAGGAACTCCAGCAGCGCCCGGTCGCGCAGCGCCAACGGCCCGGCGTCGCCGGCCGCGTCCACCGGCCCGGCGGTCTCCAGCAGCCGGATCACGTCGTCGACCGGCAGCGCCCGGGGCAGCCGGCGGGGCGGGACGGGCGGACGGACGTCGCGGCTCGGGTCGGCGCCGGCCAGGCCCTCGCGCACCGCGAACCGGTGCAGGCCGCGCACCGCGCTGGCGGCACGGGCGGCCGACGAGACGGCCAACGGTGGATGCCCGTCGGCGCCGGCGCGCAGCCGGGCGAGGTGACGTTCGATCTCGCCGGCCGAGACGGCGGACAGGTCGGTCACTCCGGCGGCGGTCAGCGAGCCGAGGTAACGGTCCAGGTCCCGGCGGTACGACGCGAGGGTGTTCGCGGCCAGTCCACGTTCGACGGTGAGGTGGTCCAGGTAACCGCGGAGGGCACGACGCAGGGCCGGCGCGGGCGCCTCGCCCGCGTCGGCCCGGTCCGCCTCGGCGGTGCGCCGGTCGCCGGTCAGGCCAGCACCTCGGCCAGCGGCAGGGTGGGCAGGCCGTGCGCGTCGGCGACCGGGCCGTAGACGACCTGCCCGGAGTGGGTGTTCAGGCCCAGCGCCAGCGCCGGGTCGCGGCGCGCGGCCTCGCGCCAGCCGTGGTTGGCCAGCTCCAGCGCGTACGGGAGGGTGACGTTCGTCAGCGCGTAGGTGCTGGTGTTCGGCACCGCGCCGGGCATGTTCGCGACGCAGTAGAAGATCGACTCGTGCACCCGGTAGACGGGATCGGCGTGCGTGGTGGGCCGCGAGTCCTCGAAGCAGCCGCCCTGGTCGATGGCGATGTCGACAAGCACGCTGCCGGACTTCATCCGGGAGACCAGCTCGTTGGAGATCAGCTTCGGCGCCTTCGCGCCCGGCACCAGCACCGCGCCGATGACCAGGTCCGCATCCAGCACGGCCCGTTCGATCTCGTACGCATTGGAGGCCACCGTCTGCAGGTGGCCCCGGTAGATGGCGTCGGCCTGCCGCAACCGGCCGACGTTCTTGTCCAGCAGCAGCACCTCGGACTGCAGGCCCAGGGCGATCGCGGCGGCGTTCATGCCGGAGACGCCGGCGCCGATGACCACGGTCTTGGCCGCGTACACGCCGGAGACGCCACCGGGCAGCACCCCCCGGCCGCCACCGGTGCGCATCAGGTGGAAGGCACCGACCTGCGGGGCGAGCCGTCCGGCCACCTCGGACATCGGCGCGAGCAGCGGCAACGACCGGTCCGGCAGCTCGACGGTCTCGTAGGCGATGCCGGTGACCCCGTGGTCGAGCAGCGCCTGGGTGCAGTCCCGGGACGCGGCCAGGTGCAGGTAGGTGAAGAGGACCTGCCCCTCGCGCATCCGGTGGTGCTCCTCGGCGACCGGTTCCTTGACCTTGAGGACCAGTTCCGCGGCGTCCCACACCTCGTCGGCGGACTCCAGGATCTTGGCGCCGGCCGCGGTGAACTCCTCGTCGGTGATGCTCGACCCGATCCCGGCGCCGGCCTCGACGAAGACCTGGTGGCCGGCGCGGCTGAACTCGTTGACGCCCGCGGGCGTGATCGCCACCCGGTACTCGTGGTTCTTTACCTCGCGTGGGATGCCGACCTTCACGATGCAGACACCTCTCTTCGGGGAGATCCTCCCCGAGTGCGCGGTGCCGTGGCCGGCCCCTTTGCCGCCACGGTCATCCGGTCCCGCCGGCGGCAGTCTAGGCGTGTCCGCAGCTCACCGGAGCCTGCACTGTGACACCCGGTCGCCGTTGCCGTTGACGAAGTGTCAGGTGTGGAACCCCGGCCCGGGTGGACGTCACCTCAGCCGTCAGGACGGTGTTCGACCCTCATCGTCCCACCTGGTGCGCACCGGTGCGGACAGCGACTGAGTCGATCACTATCGTGTCGCCTCATGACCACTCCTCCCATCCAGCCCGGGCATCCCCAGGGCGTTTCTGACAAGAGCAAGGTCGTCGCAGGCGTCCTCGGCATCCTGCTCGGCTTCTTCGGCGCCGGCCGGTTCTACATCGGTGACACCAAGACCGGCGTCCTACAGCTCGTCGTGAGTGTCTGCACCTTCGGCGTCGGCAGCCTCTGGGGCCTCGTCGACGGCATCCTGATCCTGGTCAACGGTGGCGTCGACGCGCAGGGTCGACCGTTGCGCGACTGAATCGACGCGACCACGCGGGGGCCGGGCGGAGAACCGCCCGGCCCCGCGGCGCGTACCGGCGGTCAGCCGGGCAGCGGGTGTCCGCCCGGCGCAGCACCGACCAGCCGGCGTCCCGGGCACGGGCGGCGGCGAGCAGCCCGGCCACGCACGACGCGTTGGTGATCTCACCCGCCAGCACCATGCCGACCGCCTCGTCCAGGTCGATCCGGACGATCTGCAGGTCGGCCTCCTCGTCGTGGCGGTCGTGCCGCTGCGGCGCCGGGACGTCGTCGAGGTCCCGGGCCAGGAAGACCCGGACCAGTTCGTTGGTGAACCCGGGTGAGCTGTGCAGGTCGACCAGGACGTCGAGCCGGCCGGCGGTGAGGTCGACCTCCTCGGCCAACTCGCGGGCCGCCGTCGCCGAGGGATCCTCCCCGGCCACGTCGGTCAGCCCGGCCGGCAGTTCCCACAGCCGCCGGCCGACCGGCTGGCGGTACTGCCGGATCAGCACCACCTGGCCGGCCTCGTCCACCGCGACCACCGCCACCGCGCCGACGTGTCGGACGAGGTCGCGGGCGGCCGTGCCGCCGCCGGGCATGGTCACCTCCTCGGTGACCACGTCGAAGATCCGGCCGCGGTAGCGCACCTCGCGGGAGCGCACCTCGTAGCGGTGCTCCACGGCGCTCACGACGCCGAGGTCGCCTTCGTGGCGATCCCGTTGCGGCTCGCCCGCTCGGCGGTGGTGCTGCTGCCGTCCAGTTCGACCGGAAGCTGGTCGGCCTGCGAGTACCTCACCGCGGCCTGGACGAAGGCGGCGAACAGCGGGTGCGGCCGGGTCGGACGGCTCTTGAGTTCCGGGTGCGCCTGGGTGGCCACGAAGAACGGGTGCAGGTCCCGGTCCAGCTCGACGAACTCGACCAGCCGGCCGTCCGGCGAGGTGCCCGAGATGTGCAGCCCCGCCTTGGTGAGCTGGTCACGGTAGGCGTTGTTCACCTCGTAGCGGTGCCGGTGCCGCTCGCTGACCTGCGTGCTGCCGTAGGCCTGCGCGACGAGCGAGCCCTCGGCGAGGGCCGCCGGGTACGCGCCGAGCCGCATCGTGCCGCCGAGGTCGCCCCGGCCGGCCACGATGTCCTCCTGGTCGGCCATGGTGGCGATGACCGGGTGCACCGCCTCGGCGTCGAACTCCAGCGAGTTGGCGCCGTCCAGGCTGGCCAGGTGCCGGGCCACCTCGATGGTCATGCACTGCAGGCCGAGGCAGAGGCCGAGCAGCGGGATGCCGTTCTCCCGCGCGTACCGGGCGGTGCCGATCTTGCCCTCGATGCCGCGGACACCGAACCCGCCGGGGATGACGATGCCGTCGACACCCGCCAGGGCCGCCGCCGCTCCCGTCGGGGTGACGCAGTCGTCGCTGGGCACCCAGCGCAGCTGCACCCGGGCCCGGTGGCCGAAACCGGCCGCCCGGATCGCCTCGCTGACCGACAGGTACGCGTCGGGCAGGTCGACGTACTTGCCGACGAGGGCGACGGTGATGGTGTGCCGGGGCTGGTGCACCCGCTCCAGCAGGTCGTCCCAGCCGTCCCAGTCCACGTCGCGGAACGAGAGCCCGAGCCGACGCACCACGTACGCGTCGAGTCCCTCCCGGTGCAGCACCTTGGGGATGTCGTAGATGCTGGGCGCGTCCGGCGCGGCGATGACCGCCTCGGCGTCGACGTCGCAGTAGAGGGACAGCTTGTGCTTGAGCTTGTCCGGGATGTCCCGGTCGGAGCGGCAGACGATCGCGTCGGGCTGGATACCTATGCTGCGCAGCTGCGCCACCGAGTGCTGGGTCGGCTTGGTCTTCAGCTCGCCGGAGGGGGCCAGATAGGGCACCAGCGAGACGTGCAGGTAGAAGCAGTTGTCCCGGCCCAGGTCGTGGCGGACCTGGCGGATCGCCTCCAGGAACGGCAGCGACTCGATGTCACCGACCGTGCCGCCGACCTCGGTGATCACCACGTCCGGGATGCGGGCGTCGTCGTCCGGGTCGGCCATCGCCATGATCCGCGACTTGATCTCGTTGGTGATGTGCGGGATCACCTGGACGGTGTCGCCCAGATACTCACCGCGCCGCTCCTTGGCGATCACGTCGGAGTAGATCTGGCCGGTGGTGACGTTCGCCTTGCCGGAGAGCGCCCGGTCCAGGAATCGCTCGTAGTGGCCGACGTCGAGATCCGTCTCGGCGCCGTCCTCGGTGACGAAGACCTCGCCGTGCTGGAACGGGTTCATCGTGCCGGGGTCGACGTTGAGGTACGGGTCGAGCTTCTGCATCGCCACGCGAAGCCCGCGGGCGGTCAGCAGATTGCCGAGGCTGGAGGCGGTCAACCCCTTACCCAGCGAGGAGGCGACGCCCCCGGTGACGAAAATGTGCCTGGTCGTCCGTGCTGATGGGGCCAAGGCCTGCTCCCGTGTCGTCCGTCGCGGTCATGCAGACCGCCGAGCCGATCAGCGAAGTGATCACGCGATCCACGGGATTCCACGCTAACACCTCCCCGGCGGCGCACCAGGGCCGCACCCGGGTACGCGGCACCGGGTCACCCGGTCGCGACCTCGGCCGACGACCGCAGGGCCCGGCCGCGCGCGCGTCCGGGCTCCGATCCGGCGGCGCCGCCGGGTCCCGCGTCGTCGTCCGGCGCCGCGCCACCGGCGCCGACCGGCGTCCCGGCACCGTCCCGCGCCGGTCCGCCGGCACCCGCACCGCCGTCGCCGTCCGCGGTGACCGGGCCCCGTCGGCCGGACGGTCCGCGCCGGGCCGGGTCCGGTCCGCGGAGTGGTCGAGGACCCGCAGCGCGGACAGCGCCGCCATCGGCACCACGACCGCGGCGGCCGCGCCGGCCACGTCCAGCGCCGCGGCACCCAGCACACCGCCGATCCCGGCCGCCACCGCGGTGCCCGCCATCGCCGCCCGGACCGCCGGGTAGATGCCGAACAACCGCAGCAGCCCGCCCCACGGCTGCAGCAGCGCGAACCAGACCAGCAGGGCGCCGACCAAGGCCAGCACGGTCAGCGGGCTGTTGACCAGGGTCTCGTAGCTGGACGCACTGGAGCGCTGCACGGTCAGCCCGGCGGTGCCGTCGCCGAGCGCGGCCAGGAACCGGCCCAGGCTGCCCCGTTCGGCCGGCGAACGACCCAGGTCCACCACCGCGAACCCGACCGTCACCGCCACACCGGCCACGGCCGCCCAGGCGAGCCGGGTCAGGGTCAACCAGCCGCCGGCGCTGATCGCCGCGGCGACGCTCACCCCGGCGGTCAGGGCGATCGCGCCGATCGAGTCGGCACCCAGGTAGGGACTGCCCACCACCACCACGGCGGCGCCACCCACGATCACCATCACGGTCGGCCGCCAGCCGCGGCGCACCCGCTGGGCCAGCCAGCCCGCGCTCAGCAACGCCCCGGCGACGAACACCCCGAGCCCGACGGTGCCGAGCCCGGCGTAGCGGCCCCCCTCCAGCGCGGAGTAGCCGACCACGCCGTTGAGCTGCAACCGGGCGCCGGTGACGACGTCCAGGCCGATGGCCAGCGCGGTCAGCCCCGCCACCGCGCCGAGCGGGCCGAGGGTGGTGTGGTAGCCGGGGGTCAGCCGCACCAGCAGCGTCGTGGCGGCCAGCAGCACCGCGGTCAGCCCGGCGAACGAGGCGGCCGGATGGGCGTAGCGCCACCACGGTGCGGCCTCGGCGAGCAGCGCCGCCGGAACCGCGAGCGCGGCGGCCACGAGCAGCACCTCCACGGTCGCCACCACCCGCCGGGACACCGGCTTCGGCCCGTACGGCCCGGCGTGCCGGCGGGCCCGGCGCAGCAGCGGCAGCACCGCCACGGCGAGCACGACCTGGGCGGCGGCGAGCAGGACGAAGAACCCGCCGCCCACCTCCCGCTGGGCGGCGGCCTCCCGGTCCGCGTCGGCCGGCTCGGCGATCGCGGCGGACAGGTCCGCCGGCCGGCCGCCGACCGACTCGGCGGGCCGGCCGAGGAACGGCCGGTCGGGCATCGGACGGCCCAACGCGGCCAGCGCGGTCGGCGCGAGATCGACCAGTTGGAGGTAGCCCCGGCGGTCGGTGCTGGGCGAGGTCAACCAACCCTCTTCCCAGCCGGGCCCGTCGGCGATCGCCACGTGCAGCCGCGACGGCCGTCCCGTGTCGGCGACGCCGGCGACGATCACCAGGGACTGCGGTGGCCGGCCGGCGAGCACCCGGGCGAGTCGCGCGTCGACGGCGCGGGCGGCCGACGCCCGCACCACCGGATCCTCGCCCTCGACGGTGCCGAGGTCGACGATGCTGAGCACGCACGAGCCGAGCAGCTCGGCCGGATCCTCGGGCAGGTTCGGCTCGTACCGGTCGACCCGGCCGAACGGCCGGGCCGCCGCCACCGCCGCTCCCGGCCCGACCGCCACCGAACAGCGCACCGACTCCGCCAGCGCACCGGGGACCGTGCCCCAGGGCAGCCGGTCCTGGTTGTGCAGGACCACGCTCTCCTGATCCGGCAGGTTCGCACCGATGCCGTCCGGCTGCTCCACCGTCACGTCGACCGGCGGGCACCGCTCGTCGGGGCGGCTGCCGGTCCAGGCGGCGAAGCCGCCGGCGCCGAGGGTCAGCCAGCCGTCCACCGGGCAGGTGGGCCGGTGGGCGGAACGCACCGACAGCGACCCGATCGAGCCGTCGCGGGCCAGCCGCCACAGCGTCGGAGTCCGCTGCGGATCCACGTCGTCCCAGCGCAGGCCGGCCACCCCGACCAGGACGACATAGTCGGCGGACGGTCGCGGCGGCGGCGGCGGCTGCGGGCGGGCCGCCAGCGCGGTGACACCGAGCGCCACGACGACCACGGTGAGCAGGAACGGTGCGATTCGCCGCAACATCACCGGCGTCCCGTCGACGGTGCGTCGGCGCCCGGCGTGGCCGGCCCGGCGTGGCCGGGCGCCAGCTCGGCGTAGAGGGCGACCAGCTGGCCGACCGTCTCCGCCTCGGTCGGCCAGGTCGCCGCCCGCGCCGCGCCCCGCCGGCCCAGCTCGACCCGGCCGGCCGGGTCGTCGAGCAGCACGCGCACCGCGGTGTCGACCGCGTCGACATCGCCCGGCGACACCAGCACCGCGCCGTCACCGACCAGCTCCGGCAGGCCACCCACCGCGGTCGCGACCAGCGGTACGCCGGCGCGCAACGCCTCCTGCGCGAACAGCTGCCGGGCCTCCCAGTCGCTGGTCACCACGGCCAGGTCCGCGCCGGTGAGCAGGTCGGCCACATCGGTACGGTGCCCCAGCAGGGTGACCGGTGCCCGGGCGGCACTGACCCGGGCGGCCAGCGGCAGATAGGCGGGACCACTGCCGGCGATCACCACGACCGGCGGCGGGACGCGCTCCCGCCACCGGGCGGCGGCGTCCACCAGCACGTCGTACCGCTTCTGCGGATGCAAACGGCCCACCGACAGGATCAGCGGCTGGTCGGCGGCGACGGCGAACTCCGCCCGTACGGCGGCGCGACGCCGACGCGGCGCGGGCAGTTCCGGAGCGGCGACCGGGGCCAGCCGGACGTCCGCCGCGCCCAGCGCGCCGGCGCGCTCGACCAGATCGGCGGAGGCGCCCAGGGTCACCCGGGCACCCCGGGCCACGATCCGCTCGGCCAGCCGGGACAGCCCGCCGCGCAACCCGCCGGCGAGCACCGCGTTGTGCCAGGTGACCACGACCGGGGCGGCCGGCCGGGCGAGCACCGCGACCAGCCCGGCGCGCAGCCCGTGCGCATGCACCACGGCGGCCCGCTCCGCGGCGAGCACCCGGCGTAGCGCGGCGACCGCGCGGACGTCGGCCGGGGTGGGGCTGGCCGGGATCTCCACCGGCCGGAACCGCGCGCCGGTGGCGGCGAAGTCGAACTGGTCCTGGGTCGCGGCCGGCCCGCAGACCAGCACCGGCTCGCCCGCGGCGGTCAGCCCTCGGGCCAGCGCTCGGACATGCTGCCCCACGCCGCCGGTGCTCGAGGCGAGCAGCAGCACCACCGTGCCGCGCCGGTGGTCAGCGGCCGCCGGTCCACTCCTCGCGCTCACCGCACCGGCCCTCCGTTCGCGACTGCGGGGCTCGCAAGCTCACTCCTCGCGCTCACCGGGACACTTCCTCCTTCCTACCCCGCGCCCGGGCCTGGCGCAGGCGTCGGCCCAGGCCGGCCAGCAGCGGTCGCAGGTCCTGCCGGTCGACCAACCAGACCACGCCGAGGAACACGACACCGACCAAGACTCCGGACAGCATGCCCTGCACGAGTGCCGTCCACCGCGCCGGGGTGCCGTCCCCGGCGCCCAGCAACCGCAGCAGCGCCACCCCGGCGAGGGCGGCCGTCGTGCCGGCCAGCAGGCCGGCACCGCCGGCCCGTCCGGCACCGGCCAGAGCCGCCCGGCCACCCGCCCGCCCCACGGCGACCAGCAGCAACACGCCGAGCAGCAGCATCCCCACGGAGTTGGCCAGTGCCACGGCGAGCACCCGGTCAGCCACCGGGAGCAGGCCGGAGAGCGGCAGCAGCACCAGCGGAACCGCCAGCCAGCCGGCGGTGATGGCGACGGTGGCCGCCCGGGTCGCGCCACGCGCGTACAGCGCCCGCGACAGCACCGCGAACAGGCCGTAGCCGAGCAGCCCGGGGGCGTAGCCGGCGATCGCCGCGGCGGTGGCGGCGTCGTCGAGCGGGAAGAACCGCCCGATCGGCCCCGCCGCGCCGACCAGCACCGCCGCGCCGAGGCAACTGCACAGCAGCACCGCACGCACGGTTGCGGACAGCACGTCCCGGTAGGTCCGCTCGTCCGCGCCGGCCGTCGCGGCCAGGGTGGGGTAGGCGGCGGTGGCCAGCGGCACCGCCAGCACCGCCCAGGGCAGCAGGTAGAAGGTCTGCGCCAGGTTGAACACCTGGAACGCCTGGGTCGGTCCGCTGGAGAGCCGGTAGAGGATCATCGCCAGCGCCACCTGCTGGGCGGTGACCGTCACCACGCCGGCCACGGCCAGCCCGCGCACCGGGCCCGCGCGTCGCGCGGGAAGGCGTACCCGGCGCGCAGCGGCAGCCGCAAGCGGCGCAACGGGATCAGCAGCGACAGCGACAGCACCACCACGCCGAGGGTGGTGCCGACCGACAGGATCAGCTCCGCGCCCCGGCCGGCCTGCGCCACGCTCGCCCCGGTACCGGCCACGTCGGCGAAGACGAGATAGGCGACGATGACCGTCAGGCTGGACAGCAACGGGGCGATCACCGGCCAGGCGAAACGGCGGTGTGCCTGGAGCACCCCGGTGAGCACGATCCCGATGCCGTAGAGCGGCAGTTGCGGCGCGAACACCCGCAGCATCCGGGTGGCTGCCGCCAGTTCCTCCGGCGACCGGCCGTCGCCGAGCAGCGAGACGACCGGGCCGGCCGCCAGCGCCACCAGCACCGCCAGCGGCACCAGCAGCGTCACGGTCCAGGTGAGCAGGGCGCCGGTGATCGTCGCCACGGTCCGCCGGTCCCCCGCCGCGGCGGCTCCGGCGAGCAGCGGTACGACCAGGCTGGCCAGCGCCCCACCCGCGACGATCTCGAAGATGATGTTGGGGATGGTGTTCGCGAGGACGTACATCGCGCCCAGGTCGCTGTCCTGCACCACCCAGGTGAAGACGGCGGTACGCCCGAACCCGGCCAGCCGGCTGACGACGGTGAGTACGGCGATGAGCGCGGCTGCTCCGGCCACCCGGCCGGCGCCGGCGAGGGGGCCGGTCTGGTCACCTCAGTCGGCGCGCCGGCCCAGCGCGTCGAGTTCACGCAGCCCCGGGGTGTCGGCGATGACAGCCGTGAAACTCACCTTCTCGCTGGCCGCGGTCAGCCCGGCGAGGACGGCGAGCAGCCCGGCCCGACCCGCCGGGCCGGTCCGGGCGGCCAGCGCCACGCCGAGCAGGGCACCCAGCGCGTTCGCGCCGCTGTCGCCGAGCATCACATCCTCGCCGAGATCGGCGGGCAGCAGCCCGACGGCGGCGCCGACCGCGCCGGCGGCGATCCCGCCGTGCCCGCCGACCGTCAGTGGCGCCCCGAGCAGCAGGCCCGACTTCAGCGCCCGCCCGGGGCGCAGGTCGAGCAGGTTGACCAGGTTCGCCGTGCCCGCCACCACCCCCGCGCCGAGCAGCACGTCGACGCCCCGGCCCAGCGCGCCCTGCCGCTGCCGGCGGCGGTGCCCGGCCACCCGAGGGTCGGCGCAGAGCAGGGTCGCGGCGGCCAGGCCGGCCGCGCCCACCCCGGCGATCTTGACCAGGCCGGCGGTGACCCGGCCCTGTCGCAGCGCGGCCAGGTGGCCGGCGAAGCCCTTGGCGGCCTTCTGCTCGGGCCGGGCACCGACCACGTCGTCGTAGAGCCCCACGGCGCCGGCGCCGAGCCCGGCCACCAGGGTCGCTGCCCCGGCCGGCACGCTCGCCGCGCCGGCCGCCGCCGCACCGGAGGCGGCGACTGCGAGCGCCGGGCCGCCGGCCAGGGTGACCGTGCGTCCGCGGAAGTTCGTCCGCTCCAGCGCCGGCCCGGCCGGGGAAATGCGGATCTCACGCAACGCGTACCGGGCGGTGGCCGCCCCGATGCCCGCCACCAGCAGTCGACCGAGCACGCTCAGGTCCCCCCTCCCGCCGGCCGGCGGAGATCGTCGGAATCGGGCACCGGATGCCTCCCGGCTCACTGGGGCAGTCTAGGCACCAGGGAAGCGGCGTTGTCGCCGACACCGTACTGGCCGGCCTTGCGCTCGTTGAGCTGCTGCACCAGTGCCAGCGTGGTGACCAGTTGACCCTGCACCGTGTTGGCGTTGTCGACGGTCGAGATGGTCTGGGTGAGCACGGCGTCGCCCCTGACGAAGGCCACCAGGTTGCCGCCGGCGGAGCCGTTGCCGGCCACCACGATCGCCCCGGTCCGGTCGAACTGCTCGGCGATCTTCACGACCGACTCGTCCTTCTTGGCGGAGTCCTTGTCCACGTACGGCTGCCCGCTGACCACCACGACCGCCTCCGCGGGTGCCGTGACCCGGTCGGAGGTGGTCAGGTAGTTGGCGTTGCCGTACGCGGCCAGCACTGCCCGCCGGTCGGCCTCGGTGACCGGCGCCGAGCCGGCGGGCTGATCCAGCAGCACGGCGGCCAGCAGGGCACTCGAGGTCTCGACACCGTGGCCGTTGCCGGGCAGGCCGGCGGTCGGCGCGTTGGTCGGTCGGGCGGCGGTGACCGCCAGCTCCAGGAGGTTGTTGTTGTTCTCCGGGTTGATGAACTTGTCCTGCAGGTCGATCCGCCCGGTGATGTCGGCGCCCGCCAGCTGAAGCATCTTGAGCACACCTTCGGTGTGGTCGCGGCCGGTGGGCAGGCTGAGCACCAGCACCCGCTTGCCGCTCAGCGTGCCCGGCAGCATGACCTGTGCCATCTCGGCCGCGAAGTCCTCCTCCAGCTCCAGCTCCCGCTCCATGTTCTGGACCGCCTGGCGCATCTGCTGGTTGTCCTTACGCAGCGCGTTGACGTTCTCCTTGAGCGAGTCCGCGACCGGACCGTTGAGGGCCGCTGTGCCGACGACCAGGCCGATCGCCAGGGCGAGGAAGACCGCGGTCAGGGACACCACGTGGTACCGGAAGTTGATCACGCTTGAAGCCTCTTGATCGGTCGGGAGCTAGAAGAGCTGGCCGAGTTGGAACACGAAATTGTCCCACCATTCGGAGACCACGCCCAGGTACGCCTTGCCAACGGTGGAGACGGCCACCGCCGAGGCCATCGCGGCGAGCGCCGAGAGGACCAGCAGCAACAGGGATGAACCCGAGATGCTCTGCCGGTAGAGCCGGCTGACGCCCTTGGCGTCGACCAGCTTGCCGCCGACCTTGAGCCGGGTGAGGAACGTCGACGCCATGCCGCCGCGCCCCTTGTCGAGGAACTCGACGAGCGTGGCGTGGGTGCCCACGGCGACGATCAGCGAGGCACCCTTCTCGTCCGCCAGCAGCATGGCGAGGTCCTCACTTGTCGCGGCGGCGGGGAAGGTCACCGCCGGCACCCCCAGGCCGTTGACCCGGGGCAAGCCCGGTGCCCGCCCGTCGGGGTACGCGTGCACGATCACCTCGGCGCCGCAGCGCAGCACGTCGTCGGTGACCGAGTCCATGTCGCCGATGATCATATCCGGGGTGTAGCCCGCCTCGACCAGGGCGTCCGCGCCACCGTCGACGCCGATCAGCACCGGCTTGAACTCCCGGATGTACGGGCGCAGCACGTCCAGGTCGGCCTTGTAGTCGTAACCCCGGACCACGATCAGACAGTGCCGCCCCTGCACCTCGGTGGCGATCTCGGGCACGCCGACACCATCGAGCAGCAGGTCACGCTCCTGCCGGAGGTAGTCCATCGTGTTGGCGGCGAACGCCTCCAACTGCACCGACAGGCCCTCCCGGGCGTCGGTCATCGCCTTGGCCACGGTCTCCGGGTCCTGCCGGCTGCCGTGCGCCACCGGGTCGTCGCCCAGGAAGACCGTGTTGCCGTCGATCCGCACCGTGTCGCCCTCGCGGATCCGCTCGAAGACCCCCTCACCGAGGTCGTCCACCAGCGGGATGCCCGCCGAGATCAGCACCTCCGGCCCGAGGTTGGGATAGCGGCCGGAGACCGACGGCTTGGCGTTGAGCACGGCACCGACGCCGACCGCGACCAGCGAGTCGGCGGCGACCCGGTCCAGGTCGACGTGGTCGATCACCGCGATCTCGCCGGGGCGGAGCCGGCCGACCAGCCGCTTCGTACGGCGATCAAGGCGTGCGGTGCCGAGGACCTGTCCCGGTTCCGCATTCCGGGCCCGGCGCAACGTGGGTAGACGCATCGTGACCATCCTGGCATGTGGGGCAGCTGAATCTGTCGCGACATGCCTGAGCAGGGCCGCCTACCCAGGGAAGCACACATGGGCGAAGGCCGTCGTGCCTCCGCTCACAATCAGCGGCGTCAGGGCCGCCGTTCCCTGGCCGCCACGGCCAGCAGTTCCTCCGCGTGAGCGATACCCAGATCCGAATCCGGCAAACCCGCCAGCATCCGGGCGAGTTCGCGGGCGCGTTCGGTGTCCTCCACCACCCGCACCCCGCTGGTGGTCACCGCACCGCCGGTGTCCTTCGCCACCACCAGGTGCCGGTCGGCGAAGGCGGCGACCTGGGGCAGGTGCGTCACCACCAGAACCTGGTGACTACGGGCCAGCCGGGCCAGCCGCCGGCCGATCTCCACCGCCGCCTGACCACCGACGCCCGCGTCGACCTCGTCGAAGACCAGCGTCGGCGGCCCACCGGAACCGGCGAAGACCACCTCGATGGCGAGCATCACCCGGGACAGCTCGCCACCGGAGGCACCCCGCTGCAACGGCAGCGACGGCGCACCCGGGTGCGCCAACAGCCGCAGCTCGACCTCGTCGCCGCCGTCCGGCCCGACGCCGACCTCGACGCCGTTGACCGGCAACGTGGGCTCGGCCCGGCCGGCCGGTCGGGGCAGCACCGCGACCTCGATCCGGGCGTGCGGCATCGCCAGGCCGGCCAACTCGACGGTGACCTGCTCGGCGAAGCGCACCGCCGCCTCCTGCCGGGACACCGACACCCGGCCGGCCAGCTCGGCGACCTCGCCGGCCAGCCGGGACGCCTCCCGCTCCAACTCGTCGAGCAGTTCGTCGGAGGTGTCCACGTCGGACAGGCGGGTCCGGGCCCGCTCCGCCCAGGCGATGACGCCGTCGACGTCGTCCGCGTACTTGCGGGTCAGCGCACGCAGGGCGGCCCGACGCTCGTAGAGGGCCTGCAGTCGGGCCGGGTCGGCGTCCAGGCCGGCGAGGTACGTCGACAGCTCCACCGAGACGTCGGCGACCAGGGTGGCCGCCTCCTCCAGCCGGGCGGACAGCTCACCCAGCGCCGGATCGGTGCCGGCCTGCGCCTCCAGTGTCCGCCGGGCCGTGCCGAGCAGCGTCGATGCGTCGGGCGTGTCGTCGGTTGCCTCCAGCCCGCCGGCCACGCACTGGTGGGCCAGCTGCGCCGCGGTACGCAGGCCCTCCGCGTGCTCCAGCCGCTGCGCCTCCGTCTTCAACTCGGCGTCCTCGCCCGGCTGCGGATCGACCCGGGTGATCTCGTCGAGGCCGAGCCGCAGCAGATCCGCCTCCTGGTGGCGTTCCCGCGCGTTGCGCCGCCGGTCCGCCAGGTCGTCGACCATCCGCCGCCACCGGGTGTACGTCTCGCGTGTGGCGTCGAGCAGCTTCTCGTGCTCCGGGCCGGCGAACCGGTCCAGCGCGGCCCGCTGCTCGGCCGGGCGCAGCAGGCGCAGCTGGTCGGACTGGCCGTGCACGGCCACCACCTGCTCACCCACTTCGCCGAGCATCGACACCGGCATGCCGCGCCCGCCCAGGTGCGCCCGGGACCGACCCTCCACGGTGACCGTACGGCTCAGCAGCACGGACCCGTCCTCGTCGGGCTCACCCCCGGCGTCGGTGATCCGGGCGTGCACCGCCTCCGCCACCCGGCCGGCGAGGCGCAGCCGCCCTCGACGACGGCCCGGCCCGGCTCGGCCCGCACCCGCCCGGCGTCGGCGCGGCCACCGAAGAGCAGGCCGAGACCGGTCACCACCATCGTCTTGCCGGCACCGGTCTCGCCGGTGATGACGTTCATGCCGCCGGCCAGCGGCAGCGTCGTGTCCTCGATGACGCCCAGTCCGGTGATGCGCAGCTCCTCCAGCACAGCACCCGACAGTAGACGCGAGGCCCGACACTTGACCAGCCGGCACGGGCCCGCGGTTCGGCGGCGCCGCCGAACCGCGGCGGCGGCGGTCAGCGGCGGTTGCCCCGCCAGCCGTGCACCGGCAGGTCGAACTTTGCCACCAGACGGGCGGTGAACGAACGGTCCCGCAGCCGCACGACCCGCACCGGCAGGGCGCCCCGCCGGACGGTGACCCGGGCCCCCGGCGGCAGGTCGTAGACCCGCCGCCCGTCGCAGCACAGCACCGCGAGCGTGGTGAACGGGTCGACGGTGATCGAGAACGTCGAGGTGGGCGCCGTCACCAGCGGCCGGCTGAACAACGCGTGCGCGCTGATCGGCACCAGCAGCAACGCCTCCACCTCCGGCCAGACCACCGGTCCGCCGCCCGAGAAGGCATACGCCGTGGAGCCGGTCGGCGTGGCACAGACCACCCCGTCACAGCCGTACCTTGACAGGGGGCGACCGTCGACGTCGACGAGCAACTCCAGCATCTGGGCCCGCTCGCCCTTCTCGACGCTGATCTCGTTGAGTGCCCACGACTCGATCGTCGGCCCGCCGTCGAACTCGGCGGTGACATCGAGGGTGAGCCGCTCGTCGACGCTGTAGTGGCGCCCCACCACGTCACGGACCGCGACGTCGAGATCGTCGATCTCCGCCTCGGCGAGGAAGCCGACCTTGCCGAGGTTGATGCCGAGCAGCGGCACCTTCGCCGGCCGGGCCAGCTCCGCGGCGCGCAAGAACGTGCCGTCCCCGCCGAGCGCGAAGACGATCTCGGCGCCCTCGGCCGCCTCGGGCCCCGTCACCGGCACCACACCCGGCAGGTCGAGGTCCTCGGCCTCCTCGGCGACCACCCGGACCTCGAAACCGGCGGCGATCAGGTCGGCGGCGACCGTACGGGCATGCTCGGTGCTCCGCCGACGGCCGGTGTGCGTCACCAGCAGCGCCGTGCGGCTCACCGCGACACCCGCCCGGCCCGGGTCGCCCGGCACCTCGAACCGTGCTGGTTCACTCGCTGACCGTCCGACCGCTCACGCTCGCTCACCCGGCCACCTCCTCCGTCGCCCCGTCCGGCCCGTCGCCGAACATCGCCGGGCCTGGCGGCCCGGCCGCCACCACGGCCCGCACCCGCTCCGGGTCGGCCGGTGACGCGTCCCGGCGTAACCATACGAAGAACTCGACGTTGCCGCTCGGCCCGGGCAGCGGGCTGGCGGCCAGGTCCACCAACCCCAGTCCCAACGTCGCGGCTGCCGCCGCGACATCGAGCACCGCCTCGGCCCGCACGCCCGGATCGCGGACCACCCCGCCGGTGCCGACCCGCTCCCGGCCCACTTCGAACTGCGGCTTGACCATCAGCGCCAGGTCGCCGTCGGCCCGGGTGCAGGCGACCAGCGCGGGCAGCACCAGCCGCAACGAGATGAACGACAGGTCGGCGACGGTCAGACCGACCGGGCCGCCGATCACCTCGGGGGGCAGCGCCCGGACGTTGGTGCGCTCGAAGACACGCACCCGCGGGTCGTTCCGCAGCGACCAGGCCAGCTGGCCGTAGCCGACGTCGACGGCGACCACCTCCACCGCGCCGGCGCGCAGCAGGACGTCGGTGAAGCCACCGGTGGACGCGCCGGCGTCGAGGCAGCGCCGGCCGGTCACGACCAGCCCGGCGGGGACGAACGCGGCAAGCGCGCCGGCCAGTTTGTGCCCGCCCCGGGAGACGTACTCGGAGATGGGATCGGCGCCGGTGACCAGCAGCGGGTCGGCGGGGTCGACCATCGCCGCCGCCTTGCGGGCCGGCACCCCCGCAGCCGGACCCGGCCCGCCTCCACCAGCGCGACCGCCTGCTCCCGGGAGCGGGCCAGGCCGCGGCGGACGAGTTCGGCGTCCAACCGGTTACGACGTGCCATGGGGTGGGCGGCCCTCCTCAGTCCTGGTCGATGGTGGCCAGTGTTTCCCGCAACGTCTGGTACGCGGCCTCGTACTGGGGAATCTGATCGGCCGGAGCGAGAGCCGCGGCATTGACGATCGCCTGCACCGCGGCGTCGACCGCCGGGTGACCGGCGTCGTCGCCCCGTCGGCGGCCCACGGCTGCGGCGGGGTGACCGGACGTGGTCCGGGCCGTGGCGCGCTCACGCCGCCACTCCGCGCCGCCCGGTCGGACCGGCGCCGTGCCCCGCACGCCCATGACGCAGCACCGCGCCGCACCGGCGCCCGCTCACGCGGCACTGTCCGGTCGCGACCCGCGCGCCGGTGCGGCCTTCGCCGGCCGGACGGCCGGGTCGCCGTCGGCGGTACGCGCGACAGTCCCGGGCGTCTTCTTCGCGACCGTCTTCTTGGCCACGGCCTTCTTCGCGACCGCCTTCTTGGCGACCGCCTTCTTCGCGACCGCCTTCTTGGCGACCGCCTTGGTGGCCAGGGCCTTCTTCGCGACCGCCTTGGTGGGCGGGGCGGCAGCCGCGGTCGCCGGGGTGCCGACGGAGGGTGCTTCGGCCGAGGCACCGGCCGGCGTCGCAGCCGGTGCGGCGCGGACACCGGACACGCCGGGCGCTCCACGAAGCTGACGCTCCAGCTCGCGTACCCGGCGGTCGAGTTCGGCGACCTCCTCGGACGTGGCCAGCCCCACCGCGCCGAGCGCCCGCTCGACCTCGAACCGCACCAGCTTGGTCAGCGCCTCGCGGTTCGCCGCGCCGGTCGAGCGCAGCTCCTCGGCGAGCGTCTGGAGCTGTGCGGCGGTCGCTCCGGTCGAGCCCATCGCCCGGCGTACCGCATCCTGCGCCTTCTTCCGGGGCGCCTCCGTCAGGCCCATGGCCAGTTCGAGGTAGGCGCGCCACGCGTCCTGCATGCCTGAGTCCTTTCGCCCGGCGGATCTGCAGGTGTCACGCTACCGGGCCGCCGGGACCACGCCGTGCGGTACCGTGCCCGGGAGACGACGGTGGTGTGGCGAGGAGGCGAGGGTGGCCAGCGTGGACGAGTGTCGGCAGGCGTTGCAGGATCTGGCCGCCCGCCTCGAACGCAACGCGGAGACCGTCCGGGAGCGTGTCGACCTGGACCGCACCCTGGCCTGCCGGATCACCGATCTGGAAACCGCATTCCATGGCCGGATCACCGACGGGCGTCTGGTCGGGCTCACCGACGGCGACGACCCGAAGGCCAAGATCGCCATGAGCACCACCAGTGACGACCTGCTCGCCCTGGTACGCGGTGACCTCGACGTCACCCGCGCGGTGGCCAACCGCCGTGTGTCGATCAAGGCGAACCCGTTCGACCTGATGAAGCTGCGCAAGCTCCTCTGAGTCGACCGGGCCCGGTCAGGACGCCAGGCCGAGGTCCTCCAGAGCCTCCGCGGCCTCGGGGGACGCCGACCGGGGCAGGCCGGCCGGATGCCGCGACCAGGCCGCCGCGCAGAGCGCCGCGAGCGCGTCCAGCGGACGCCCCGAGCCGGACAGCTCCCACCCGTCCGCGCCGGACAGCACGTGCCAGCCGCCGGTGGCCCCATCCGGCGCCGGCACCCGCACCACCTCGGTCGGGTCGAAGAGCCCGGTCAGGTCCCGGGAGACGAACGTCGGTCGGTGCGGCGGCGCGGCGGCGAACAGTTCGGCCACGTCACTGACCCCGGTGAGGACCAGCAGGCTGTCCAGCCCGGCCCGGTTGGCGCCCTCGATGTCGGTGTCCAGCCGGTCACCGACGACCAGCGTCCGGCCCCCGGCGACCCGCCTGGCGGCGGTGGCGAACAACTCCGGCGCCGGCTTGCCGACGATCTCGTCCGGGTCCCGGCCGAGCGCGGTGGCCAGGGCGGCGACCAGCGCGCCGTTGCCCGGCAACGGTCCCCGCCCGCTGGGCAGGGTCCGGTCGGTGTTGGTGGCGATCCACGCCGCGCCGCCGCGTACGGCCACCGCCGCCTCGGCCAGGTCGGCCCAGCCCACCTGCGGGCCGTACCCCTGGATCACCGCGACCGGCGAATCGTCCGCGGTGGTGACCGGGGTCAGACCCACCTCGCTGATCTCGGCCCGAAGTGCCTCGGCACCCACCACGAGCACCGGCGCGCCGGCGGGCAGCCGCTCACTCAACAGTTGGGCGGCAGCGGCGGCGCTGGTGAGCACCTCCTCCGGTCGTGCCTGCACGCCCATCCCGATGAGCAGGTCGGCGACATCGCCGGGCCGCCGCGAGGCGTTGTTCGTCGCGTAGGCCACGGCCCGGCCCTCACCGTGCAGCCGGGCGACCGCCTCGACCGCGCCGGGGATCGGCTGGTCGATGAGGTAGATCACCCCGTCCAGGTCGAAAACGACCAGGGCGTAATCGTCGACCAGCCGCTGCCCGGTGCCGCTCATCGCCGCTGCGCCTCCGGCTCCTCGGACCCGTCGTCCTCCCGGCGATCCCCGGCTTCCGACGACGCGACCACCGGGTCCGATTCCTCGCTTCCGGCCACCTCACCGCCGGCCGGATCGGTACCGCCCGGGTCGTTGACCGTCAGGTCCGCACCCGTCGGGCCGTCGACCGTCGGGGAATTGGCCGCGACGTCGCCGTCGGCGGGGTCCTCCCCGATCGGCTCGACGAACGCTGCGGCCGTCTCCCCGGACAGGTCGACGTCCGGCTGGGCGGGCACGGCGCCGGGAGCGCCGGGATCGGCGGCCAGTTCCTCGGCCACCTCATCGTCGTCGCCCTCGATGACCACACCATCGAGTTCGAGCAGCCGTTCGGCCGCGTCGGTCTCCGCCTCGGTGTCCACCTCGGCCGCGCGGGAGAACCACTCCCGCGCCTCGGCACGCCGTCCGACGGCCAGCAGCGCGTCGGCGTAGGCGTACCGCAGCCGGGCCGTCCACGGCTGTACGGCGTCGTTGGTCAGGTCGGGCACCTGGAGCATCGCCACGGCAGCGTCCCGCTGGCCGAGGTCGCCCCGCGCACCGGCGGCCACGATCAACAGTTCGATCGCCATCGCCGGTTCCAGCTTCTCCTGGTCCGCGCCGCGGAACAGGTCCACGGCGCGTTCCGGCCGGCCCAGCGCCCGCTCGCAGTCGGCAATCACCGCGAGGTGGCTCTGCACCCCGGTCATCCGGTGGTACGTCCGCAGCTCGGCGATCGCCGACTGCCACTCTCCCGCATGGTACGAGGCCAGACCGACCGCCTCCCGGACCGCGGCGATACGCGACGCGAGCCGACGCGCGGCCAGCGCGTGGGCAAGCGCCTCGGCCGGGTCCTCGTCGATCAGTTGCCCGGTCGCGACAAGATGACGCGCAACGGTCTCCGCGACCGGCTTCGCCAGCGACAGCAGCTCGGCACGGACATCCTTGTCCAGGTCGGTCGCGACGATCTCGTCGGGCAGCACGGGAGCCTGCGCATCCCTGTCGTCGGCCCGCTCGGACCGGTCCCGGTCGTCACGCCACGCCGGGCGACGCTCACCACCACGCTCGTCCCGGAAGCCACGATCCCGCCGCTCACCGCCACGCTCGTCGGCCCCGCGACGGAAACCGCCGTCGCGACGCTCACCTGAGCCACCGGTGCCACCCGGCGCGCGGTCCCGGTCCCGGAACCCACCGTCACGACGCTCACCGCCACGGAAACCCGACGCGCCACCATCGTGAGAACCACCGTCACGACGGTCACCGCCACGGAAACCCGAGGAACCACCGTCACGGCCACGGAAGCCCGAACTGCCGCCGTCGCGGGAACCGCCGTCACGACGGTCACCGCCGCGGAAGCCCGAACTGCCGCCGTCGCGGGAACCGCCGTCACGACGGTCACCGCCGCGGAAGCCGCCCTCACGGCGGTCCGCCCCGAAGCCACCCTCACGACGCTCACCACGGAAGCCCGAACTGCCGCCCTCACGGCCACGGAAACCCGAACTCCCACCGTCGCGGGAACCACCCTCGCGACGGTCACCGCCACGGAAACCCGAGGAACCACCGTCACGGCCACGGAAGCCCGAACTGCCGCCGTCGCGGGAACCGCCCTCGCGACGGTCACCGCCACGGAAACCCGAACTGCCGCCGTCGCGGGAACCGCCGTCACGACGGTCACCGCCGCGGAAGCCGCCCTCACGGCGGTCCGCCCCGAAGCCACCCTCACGACGCTCACCACGGAAGCCCGAACTGCCGCCCTCACGGCCACGGAAACCCGAACTCCCACCGTCGCGGGAACCACCCTCGCGACGGTCACCGCCACGGAAACCCGAACTGCCGCCGTCGCGGGAACCACCCTCGCGACGGTCACCGCCACGGAAACCCGAACTGCCGCCGTCGCGGGAACCGCCGTCACGACGGTCACCACCGCGGAAGCCGCCCTCACGGCGGTCCGCCCCGAAGCCACCCTCACGACGCTCACCACGGAAGCCCGAACTGCCGCCCTCACGGAAACCACCCTCGCGACGGTCACCGCCACGGAAACCCGAGGAACCACCGTCACGGCCACGGAAACCCGAACTGCCGCCGTCGCGGGAACCACCGTCACGACGGTCACCACCGCGGAAACCCGAGGAACCACCGTCACGGCCACGGAAACCCGAACTGCCGCCGTCGCGGGAGCCGCCCTCGCGACGGTCACCGCTGCGGAAGCCGCCCTCACGACGGTCCGCCCCGAAGCCACCCTCACGACGGTCAGCACCACGGAAACCCGAGGACCCGCCGTCACGACGGTCACCGCCACGGAAGCCGGCGGTGCCGCCGCCGGATAGCCGGTCATCGTTCCGGAAGCCGCCGGAGCGTTCCCCGCTGTCGCGCCGGAAGCCGCCCGGGCGGTCGTCGCTGTTGCGGCGTTCGCCACGGAAGCCACTGGATCGGTCTCTGTCGCCGTAGCCGCCCTCACGACGGTCACCATCCCGGCGGAAGCCGCCGGACCGGGAACGGTCCCCACCGTCTCCGCCGGCACCGCGTCCACCCTCGCGGGAGCTACGCTCTCCGCCCCGGTCATCGCGGTACGACGGGCGATCGCCACGACGGGAGGCGCCGCCGCGGTCTCCGGGGCGACCCTCGTAGCCCCGGGAACGGTCTCCGCCCTGAGGTCCTGAACTCACTGGTACATCCTTCCTAAGTGCGCACATGGCGCAACGCAGTCGAGGGCCGACCCGATTCCGGGCGGCCCTCGACTGTGACGTGTGTCCGGCGGTGTCCTACTCTCCCACACCCTCCCGGGTGCAGTACCATCGGCGCTGGAGGGCTTAGCTTCCGGGTTCGGAATGTGACCGGGCGTTTCCCCTCCGCCATGACCGCCGTAACCTTATCAACATGTCAAACAACACCACACCAACCAAACTACCGGCGGGTTTGTTTGTTTGTTGTGAGTTACACAGTGGACGCGAGCAGAATCTTCGTGAGCAAGTCCTCGGCCTATTAGTACCGGTCAACTGAACCCGTTACCGGGCTTACATTTCCGGCCTATCAACCCAGTCGTCTAGCTGGGGGCCTTACCCCACCAAAGGTGGGTGGGATACCTCATCTTGAAGCAGGCTTCCCGCTTAGATGCTTTCAGCGGTTATCCCTTCCGAACGTAGCTAACCAGCCGTGCCCCTGGCGGGACAACTGGCACACCAGAGGTTCGTCCGTCCCGGTCCTCTCGTACTAGGGACAGCCCTTCTCAAGTATCCTACGCGCACGGCGGATAGGGACCGAACTGTCTCACGACGTTCTAAACCCAGCTCGCGTACCGCTTTAATGGGCGAACAGCCCAACCCTTGGGACCTGCTACAGCCCCAGGATGCGACGAGCCGACATCGAGGTGCCAAACCATCCCGTCGATATGGACTCTTGGGGAAGATCAGCCTGTTATCCCCGGGGTACCTTTTATCCGTTGAGCGACACCGCTTCCACACGCAAGTGCCGGATCACTAGTCCCGACTTTCGTCCCTGCTCGACCCGTCAGTCTCACAGTCAAGCTCCCTTGTGTACTTGCACTCAACACCTGATTGCCAACCAGGCTGAGGGAACCTTTGGGCGCCTCCGTTACCTTTTAGGAGGCAACCGCCCCAGTTAAACTACCCACCAGACACTGTCCCTGAACCGGATAACGGTCCGAAGTTAGAAACCCGAATCAACCAGAGTGGTATTTCAAGATTGCCTCCACACATACTGGCGTATGCACTTCACCGGCTCCCACCTATCCTACACAAGCTAACTCAGATACCAATGTCAAGCTATAGTAAAGGTCCCGGGGTCTTTCCGTCCTGCCGCGCGTAACGAGCATCTTTACTCGTACTGCAATTTCGCCGGGCCTGTGGTTGAGACAGTGGGGAAGTCGTTACGCCATTCGTGCAGGTCGGAACTTACCCGACAAGGAATTTCGCTACCTTAGGATGGTTATAGTTACCACCGCCGTTTACTGGCGCTTAAGTTCTCCGCTTCGCCCCCGAAAGAACTAACAGGTCCCCTTAACGTTCCAGCACCGGGCAGGCGTCAGTCCATATACATCGAATTACTTCTTCGCATGGACCTGTGTTTTTAGTAAACAGTCGCTTCCCCCTGCTCTCTGCGGCCATACAACGCTCCACCCGCACGGGGCTTCACGTCTCCGGCCCCCCTTCTCCCTAAGTTACGGGGGCAATTTGCCGAGTTCCTTAACCACAGTTCGCCCGATCGCCTCGGTATTCTCTACCTGACCACCTGTGTCGGTTTGGGGTACGGGCCGCTCAGAACTCGCTAGAGGCTTTTCTCGGCAGCATAGGATCACTGACTTCACCTGAATCGGCTCGGCATCACGTCTCAGCCTTCATGCACCACGGATTTGCCTATGATGCGGCCTACACGCTTACCCCGGCACAACCACCGGCCGGGCTCAGCTACCTTCCTGCGTCACCCCATCGCTTGACTACTACCCGCCAGGTTCCCACGCTCCCCACCCTCAACCCGAAGGCCTTGGACAGTTCGGATGGTTAGCACAACGAAGTTCATCACGGGCGCTCCTTCGCGGGTACGGGAATATCAACCCGTTGTCCATCGACTACGCCTCTCGGCCTCGCCTTAGGTCCCGACTCACCCAGGGCGGATTAACCTGGCCCTGGAACCCTTGGTCATCCGGCGGAAGGGTTTCTCACCCTTCTTTCGCTACTCATGCCTGCATTCTCACTCGTGCCGCGTCCACAACTGGGTCACCCCGCTGCTTCACCCCCGGCACGACGCTCCCCTACCCACCCACACACCTGGATGCGCCCCCAAAGAGACACACCAAGTCACATGTGAATGCCACAGCTTCGGCGGTGTGCTTGAGCCCCGCTACATTGTCGGCGCGGAACCACTTGACCAGTGAGCTATTACGCACTCTTTAAAGGATGGCTGCTTCTAAGCCAACCTCCTGGTTGTCTATGCGACCCCACATCCTTTTCCACTTAGCACACGCTTAGGGGCCTTAGCTGGTGATCTGGGCTGTTTCCCTCTCGACTACGAAGCTTATCCCCCGCAGTCTCACTGCCGCGCTCTCACTTACCGGCATTCGGAGTTTGGCTGATTTCGGTAAGCTTGTAGGCCCCCTAGACCATCCAGTGCTCTACCTCCGGCAAGAAACACACGACGCTGCACCTAAATGCATTTCGGGGAGAACCAGCTATCACGGAGTTTGATTGGCCTTTCACCCCTAACCACAGGTCATCCCCCAACTTTTCAACGTTGGTGGGTTCGGCCCTCCACACGGTCTTACCCGCGCTTCAGCCTGCCCATGGCTAGATCACTCCGCTTCGGGTCTAGAACATGCGACTCAAACGCCCTCTTCAGACTCGCTTTCGCTACGGCTCCCCCACACGGGTTAACCTCGCCACATGCCACTAACTCGCAGGCTCATTCTTCAAAAGGCACGCCGTCACCCCGCAAGGCTCCGACGGATTGTAGGCGAACGGTTTCAGGTACTATTTCACTCCCCCTCCCGGGGTACTTTTCACCATTCCCTCACGGTACTCGTCCGCTATCGGTCACCAGGAAGTATTTAGGCTTACCAGGTGGTCCTGGCAGATTCACGGCAGATTTCAGGAGTCCGCCGCTACTCGGGAACACCCACAGAAGACCAGCTGCTTTAACCTACCGGACTATCACCGTCTACGGTCAGCCATTCCAGACCATTCAGCTAACAACTGGCTTTATCACTCCTCACACGAGTGTCAGCCCGTGTCGCAGGGTCCCACAACCCCGACCACGCAACCCCTGACAGGTATCACACGCAACCGGTTTAGCCTCAATCCGCTTTCGCTCGCCACTACTCACGGAATCACTATTTGTTTTCTCTTCCTACGGGTACTGAGATGTTTCACTTCCCCGCGTTCCCTCCACACACCCTATGAGTTCAGGTGCAGGTGACACCACATGACTGATGCCGGGTTACCCCATTCGGACACCCTGGGATCACAGCTCGGTTGACAGCTCCCCCAGGCCTATCGCGGCCTCCCACGTCCTTCATCGGCTCCTGGTGCCAAGGCATCCACCGTTCGCCCTTGACAACTTGACCACAAAGATGCTCGCGTCCACTGTGCAATTCTCAACAAACAACCAACCCACAACCCACCACCCCACACCAGCCCGACAACCGCCGGCGGTATGCGAGACAAGGCCATGCCTGGCAACCACACCAAAACCACAAAAAGGGCCTCAGCATCGGTTCCGAAGAAACCAACCCCACAGGATTGTTCCTTCAGGACCCAACAGGGTGCTCTCCGCCATCCCCAGCCGCACCAAACCCCCCGTTCCACACCAACCCCGAAAGATCAGCAGTACTAGAAGAACCCGGCCGTTGCCGAAGAAAAACTCACCAGTGTCTCCGCCATCCGAGCACCCCGACCCAACATCCGCAGGCCGCGGGCCCCATACCAGCTTTCGCCGGATGGTGCTCCTTAGAAAGGAGGTGATCCAGCCGCACCTTCCGGTACGGCTACCTTGTTACGACTTCGTCCCAATCGCCAGCCCCACCTTCGACGGCTCCCTCCCACAAGGGGTTGGGCCACCGGCTTCGGGTGTTGCCGACTTTCGTGACGTGACGGGCGGTGTGTACAAGGCCCGGGAACGTATTCACCGCAGCGTTGCTGATCTGCGATTACTAGCGACTCCGACTTCACGGGGTCGAGTTGCAGACCCCGATCCGAACTGAGACCGGCTTTTTGGGATTCGCTCCACCTCACGGTATCGCAGCCCATTGTACCGGCCATTGTAGCATGCGTGAAGCCCTGGACATAAGGGGCATGATGACTTGACGTCATCCCCACCTTCCTCCGAGTTGACCCCGGCAGTCTTCGATGAGTCCCCGCCATAACGCGCTGGCAACATCGAACGAGGGTTGCGCTCGTTGCGGGACTTAACCCAACATCTCACGACACGAGCTGACGACAGCCATGCACCACCTGTCACCGGCCCCGAAGGACCCCACATCTCTGCAGGATTTCCGGCGATGTCAAACCCAGGTAAGGTTCTTCGCGTTGCATCGAATTAATCCGCATGCTCCGCCGCTTGTGCGGGCCCCCGTCAATTCCTTTGAGTTTTAGCCTTGCGGCCGTACTCCCCAGGCGGGGCGCTTAATGCGTTAGCTGCGGCACAGAGAACCGGAGAGGCCCCCCACACCTAGCGCCCAACGTTTACAGCGTGGACTACCAGGGTATCTAATCCTGTTCGCTCCCCACGCTTTCGCTCCTCAGCGTCAGTATCGGCCCAGAGACCCGCCTTCGCCACCGGTGTTCCTCCTGATATCTGCGCATTTCACCGCTACACCAGGAATTCCAGTCTCCCCTACCGAACTCTAGCCTGCCCGTATCGACTGCAAGCCCGCAGTTGAGCCACGGGTTTTCACAGTCGACGCGACAAGCCGCCTACGAGCTCTTTACGCCCAATAAATCCGGACAACGCTCGCGCCCTACGTCTTACCGCGGCTGCTGGCACGTAGTTGGCCGGCGCTTCTTCTGCAGGTACCGTCACTCACGCTTCGTCCCTGCTGAAAGAGGTTTACAACCCGAAGGCCGTCATCCCTCACGCGGCGTCGCTGCATCAGGCTTCCGCCCATTGTGCAATATTCCCCACTGCTGCCTCCCGTAGGAGTCTGGGCCGTGTCTCAGTCCCAGTGTGGCCGGTCGCCCTCTCAGGCCGGCTACCCGTCGTCGCCTTGGTAGGCCATCACCCCACCAACAAGCTGATAGGCCGCGAGCCCATCCCAAGCCGAAAAACTTTCCACCACCAACCATGCGGCCAACAGTGAATATTCGGTATTAGCCCCGGTTTCCCGGGGTTATCCCAAAGCCTAGGGCAGGTTGCTCACGTGTTACTCACCCGTTCGCCGCTCGAGTACCCCGAAAGGCCTTTCCGCTCGACTTGCATGTGTTAAGCACGCCGCCAGCGTTCGTCCTGAGCCAGGATCAAACTCTCCAACAAAAACCTGTCGAAACAGCCATCCCAGCAACAAACAAAAACATCTGCTGCCAAAAGAAAACCCGAACCAAACAGACCACAACAGCCCATCCAGCCCAAGCCACAAAACAATTGGCACTGGCATATCAAGCACCCTGTTGAGTTCTCAAAGAACAACCACACACCATCAGAACACCCACCAACAGCAGGCACCCCTCCGGGGCCACACCACACCCACCTCACAGCGGGCACTTTTACCACGTTACCCGATGGTATCTGCCGCGTCAAACCGGCTGCTGCCGCTTTGTCGGGCTTCAATCCATTTCTCCGGGCACCACCAGGCGGACCGACTTTCGTCGTTTGCCTGGTGGTTTCGGCAGGCCGGCCGCTGCGGTTTCCCGCCAGCTCGCCCGGTGCCCTGCCAACGGCCAACCATACCCGGTTGGTTCCGCCTCACCAAATCCGCCTCGCGGCGATCCTGGGGCACCACCCGGTCTCGGTCTCGGTGGGCGTACCCATCCGAGCCGAGAAGGTCGACCTGCGCTCCGGCCTGAGGTCTTTCGACGCTTTCGTCCGTTCCGCGCTGGCAGAGAGAAAGTTACGCGCCCGCCGGATCGATCGTCAAATCCGCCGGGCGCGTCCCGCGTCACATCGTCGACCGGCGGCTATCCGTCCAGCTCCACCCCGGCAAAGGAGCGCTTGCCGCGGCGCAGGACGAGGTAGCGCCCGTGCAGGAGGTCGTCGGGAGCCATCACCGCATCGGCCTCGGTCACCCGGTTGTTGTTGACATAGGCGCCGCCCTCGGCGATCACCCGCCGGGCCTCCTTCATGCTCGGGACCAGGCCGGACTCCTTGAACAGGGCAGCCACCTCGGGGAACTCGCCGAGGCGTACCAGGCCGGCCTCGGTGAGCGCGGCGCGCAGGGTCACCGGGGACAGGTCCTCCAGGGAACCCCGCCCGAACAGCGCCTGGCTGGCGGCGACCACCTGCGCCATCTCGCGCTCGCCGTGCACCAGCGTGGTCAACTCCTCGGCGAGGGCGCGCTGGGCGGCCCGGGAGGCCGGCCTCTCGGCGGTCTCCTTCTCCAGCGCCTCCAGCTCTGCGCGGGAACGGAAGCTGAAGTAGCGCAGGTAGCGACCCACGTCCCGGTCGTCGACGTTGATCCAGAACTGGTAGAAGGCGTACGGGCTGGTCATCTCCGGATCGAGCCAGATCGCGCCGCCCTCGGTCTTGCCGAACTTCGAGCCGTCCGACTTGGTCACCAGCGGCGTGGTGAACGCCTGCACCGGCCCCAGGCCGCGACGCCGGACGTAGTCGACGCCGGCGGTGATGTTGCCCCACTGGTCGGAGCCGCCGAACTGGAGCTGGCAGCCGTACCGGCGGTGCAGCTCGAAGAAGTCGTGGGCCTGCAGCAGCTGGTAGCTGAACTCGGTGAAGCTGATGCCGCTCTCCAGCCGGGCCCGGACCACCTCCCGGGCCAACATCCGGTTGACCGGGAAGTGCTTGCCGACGTCGCGCAGGAACTCGACCACCGACATCTCGGCGGTCCACTCCAGGTTGTTGACCAACCGGGCGGCGGCCTCACCGGTGTACGACACGAAGGGCGCGAGCTGATCACGGATCCGCCGCACCCAACCCGCCACGACCTCCGGCGGATTCAGGGTCCGCTCCGCGCTCTCCTTGGGGTCGCCGATCTGCCCGGTCGCGCCGCCGACCAGCAGCAGCGGCCGATGTCCGGCGAGTTGGAGGCGCCGGGCGGTGGTGACCTGCATCAGATGGCCGACGTGCAGGCTCGGCGCGGTCGGGTCGAAGCCCACGTAGAAGGCGGTGGCTCCGGGACCGTCGAGCAGCGCGCGCAGCTCGTCGGGGTCGGTGGAGTCCTGGATCAGGCCACGCCACCGCAGGTCGTCGGTCAGGGAGTCCCGCCCGGCCGGCGGGAGGTTGCTGTCGGTCACGGTCACCGATTGTCCCCCATGAACCCGATCCAGCCCTACCCGGTTCTGCCACCCCACCCCCGGTTAGGCTGGTCGGCGCCAAGATCGAGGAGGCGACCGTGGAGATGCCGGAGATGTCGGGTGGTTTCTTCGCCCTGCTCGGGCTCAAGTTCGACGAGGCCAGCGGCGACCGGGTGACGATCCGCTGGCCGGTGCGTCCCGAACTGCTCCAGCCGTTCGGCATCCAGCACGGCGGGGTCTACTGCTCGGTGGTGGAGACGGCGGCCAGCGTGGGTGGCGGGCTGTGGCTGGGTGATCGCGGACGGGTGGTGGGCGTGTCCAACCAGACCGACTTCCTGCGCGCGGTCCGCGAGGGTGAACTCACCGCGCTGGGCACGCCGGTGCACCGTGGGCGCAGCCAGCAGCTGTGGCAGGTGGAGATCACCGACGCGGGCTCCCGGCTGATCGCCCGTGGTCAGGTCCGTCTCCAGAACCTCTACCCGGACGCCGCCTGAACCGGCCGGCGGTCAGCCGGCCGACGGACGGTCAGCCGGCCGAGGTCGACTCCGTCAGGCGTCCCCCGGCCTCGTGGTACTCCGTCCCGGTACGCGGGCACACGAACCGGCCGTCGTCCTTGGCGACCAGCGGCTCGCCCGCCCTGCCGACCCAGCCCACCCGTCGGGCGGGAACGCCGACCACGAGCGCGAAGTCCGCAACGTCGCGGGTGACCACGGCACCCGCCGCGACCAGCGCCCAACGGCCGATGGTGACCGGCGCCACGCAGACGGCACGGGCCCCGATCGCCGCGCCCTCGCCGACGACTACGCCCACCGCCGTCCAGTCCTCCGCGCTCTTGAGCCGCCCCTCGGGGGTCACCGAGCGTGGGTACTCGTCGTTGGTGAGCACCGCGGCCGGCCCGACGAAGACGCCGTCGGCCAGTTCCGCCGGTTCGTAGACGAGGGCGTGGTTCTGCAGCTTGACGTTGTCGCCGAGACGGACGCCGGGTCCCACGTACGCGCCGCGGCCGATGACGCAGTTCCGGCCGACCGAGGCGCCCTCGCGGACCTGGGCCAGGTGCCATACCCGGGTGCCGGCGCGAATGGTGGCGCCATCGTCGACATCGGCGGTCACCGCGATCTGCACCGTACCTCCCGGCGGCCCCTGGTCGTCCGTCATCCGTGGCTCCTTCCCCCGTGCGGCGATCCCGTTCGGCTGGAGCAGCGTAGTCGCCGGCCGACAAGGCCGATGTAAGCAAGCCGACGCAGTGCGCGGAATGGGCCACCCGGGGGCGACGGGCAGCCGAATGGCTTCCTCTCCCCGGCGGCATTGTTGGAATTCCGTCACTGCACTGGCGTCGCCGACGGCGGTCTCGATAGCTTCCCGGGCGGACTGTCCTGACCCACCCCTCAGCGAGCGCGACCTGTCCTGCCTAGCGAACGGATGTCCGTGAACTCATCGCACGATGCCGCCGACGAACCGATCGGCGTGGCCGTCGTCGGCGCCGGCTACTGGGGTCCGAATCTCGTCCGTAACTTCCAGGCCTCCGCCGACTTCCGGCTGCGCTGGCTCTGCGACCTCGACGTGGGCCGCGCCGAACGGGTGCTCGGCGGCTATTCGACGGTCCAGGCCACCAACGATCTGGCCGCGGTGCTGGCCGACGAGACGGTGCGGGCGGTCGCCGTCGCCACCCTCGCGGCCAGCCACCTGGAGGTGGCGATGTCGGCGCTGCGGGCCGGCAAGCACGTGCTGGTGGAGAAGCCCCTCGCGGCCAGTTCGACGCAGGGGCGGGCACTGGTCGCCGAGGCGCAGCGCCGGGGTCTGTCGTTGATGTGCGACCACACCTACTGCTACACGCCGGCGGTGCTGCGCATCCGCGACCTGCTGCACGACGGTGAGCTGGGCGAGCTGCAGTACCTCGACTCCGTACGGATCAATCTGGGGCTGGTGCAGCGCGACATCGACGTGATGTGGGACCTGGCCCCGCACGACCTGTCGATCCTCGACTTCGTCCTTCCGCCCGGTGTGGCGCCGGTCGCCGTGGCCGCCCACGGCGCGGACCGCATCGGCGCCGGCCGGGCCTGCGTCGCCTACCTGACGCTGCGGCTGAACACCGGTGCGATCGCGCACATCCATGTCAACTGGCTCTCGCCGGTCAAGATCCGCACCACCATCATCGGCGGTTCCAAGCGGACCCTGGTCTGGGACGATCTCAATCCCAGTCAGCGGCTTTCCATCTTCGACCGCGGGGTGGACGTGGCCTCGACGGAGGAACTCGGCGCCGAACAGCGCCGGGACATGCTGGTGTCGTACCGCTCGGGAGATATGGTCGCGCCGGCGCTGACGGAGCGGGAGGCGCTACGGACCATGGTCGAGGAGTACGCCCGGTCCATCCGCAGCGGCACCCCGGCACTCACCGACGGCCGGTCCGGTCTGCGGGTGATCACGATCCTGGAGGCCGCCTCCCGCAGCTTGTCCGACGGAGGGCGCCTGGTCGACCTGGATGAATGGGCGGCGGCGTGACCGGTCGCGGCGGGGAACTCGGTGTGCTGGAGCCGCAGTGCGGCATGGATTGGAGCGGATCGCTGTCATGAGCGCGGTGGAGATCGCCGGGGCGCGTACCCTGGTCACGGGCGGGGCGGGCACCATCGGCTCCCATGTCGTGGACGAACTGGTGGCCGGCGGCGCGGCCGAGGTTGTCGTCCTCGACAACTTCGTTCGCGGCCGGCGGGAGAATCTGGCCCGCGCCCTGCCGCACGGCACCGTGCGGCTGGTCGAGGGCGACATCCGGGACGTCGGGCTCGTGCATGAGCTCACCCGCGGCAAGGATCTGGTCTTCCACCTCGCGGCCATCCGGATCACGCAGTGCGCCGAGGAGCCCCGGCTCGCCAACGAGGTGCTGGTCGACGGCACGTTCAACGTGCTGGAGGCGGCAGCCGCGGCCGGGGTACGCAAGGTGGTCCTGTCGTCGTCGGCCTCGGTGTACGGCCTCGCCGACGACTTCCCGACCGGCGAGCTGCACCACCCGTACCACAACGACACGTTCTACGGCGCGGCCAAGGCGTTCAACGAGGGCATGCTGCGCAGCTTCCACAGCATGTACGGGCTGGACTACGTCGCCCTGCGCTACTTCAACGTGTACGGCCCCCGGATGGACATCCACGGGCTCTACACGGAGGTCCTGATCCGCTGGATGGAACGGATCGAATCCGGCCGGGCGCCGTTGATCCTCGGCGACGGCCTGCAGACGATGGACTTCGTGCACGTGGCCGACATCGCCCGGGCCAATGTCCTGGCCGCCCGGGCCGGCGTCACCGACGAGGTGTTCAACGTCGCCAGCGGCACCGAGACCAGCCTGCGCGAGCTGGCCCAGGCGCTCAGTGAGGTGATGAAGTCCGAGTTGGCTCCGGAGCACGGGCCGGCCCGGGCGGTCAACGGCGTGACTCGCCGCCTGGCGGACACCAGTGCCGCCGCCCGGAAGCTCGGCTTCCGGGCCGAGATCGGCCTGCACGAGGGGCTGCGGGGCCTGGTCGACTGGTGGCGGGCCGAAAAGTGAGTGAACGCCGGATTCCGGTCATGATCCCGCGGCTCGGCGAGGAAGAGGCGCAGGCCGCCGCCGACGCGGTCCGGTCGGGCTGGGTGGCCCAGGGACCACGGGTGGCCCGCTTCGAGCAGGAGTTCGCCGGCCTGGTCGGCGCCGGTCACGGGGTGGCCGTCAGTTCCTGCACCACCGCACTGCACCTCGCGCTGGTGGTGCTGGACGTCGGGCCGGGCGACGAGGTGGTCGTGCCGTCGTTCTCCTTCATCGCCACCGCCAACGCGGTGCGGTACGTCGGCGCGACTCCGGTCTTCGCCGATGTCGACCTCGACACCGGCAACCTGACGGTGGCGGGCGTCGACGCAGTGCGCACCCCCCGGACCCGGGCGGTCATCGCCGTGCACCAGGGCGGGGTGCCGTTCGACGTCGCCGCGCTGCGCGAGGCCGCCGGCCGGTGGGGGTGGCGTTGGTGGAGGACGCGGCCTGCGCCGCCGGCTCGACGGCCTACGGGCGGCCGGTCGGCGCCGGCGCCACGATCGCCACCTGGTCGTTCCACCCCCGCAAGCTGCTCACCACCGGTGAGGGCGGGATGGTCACCACCGACGACGCGAGGTGGGCCGCCCGGCTGCGCCGGCTGCGGGAGCACGGCATGAACGTCTCCGCGGCCGAGCGGCACGCCAGCGCCCAGCCGGTGCTGGAGTCGTACCTGGAGACCGCCTTCAACTACCGGATGACCGACATCCAGGCGGCGGTCGGGCTGGTGCAGCTCGGCCGGCTGGCGGAGCTGGTGGCCCAGCGGCGGGCCCTGGCGGCGCGCTACCACGACCTGCTCGCCACGATCGAGGGCCTGGCGCCGGTCCGCGACCCGGAGTACGGCCAGACCAACTTCCAGTCGTTCTGGGTGCTGATCACCCCGGAGTACGCGGGCAGCCGCGACGAGGTGCTCGCGGAGTTGGCCGCGGCCGGTGTGTCGGCCCGGCGCGGCATCATGGCCGCCCACCTGGAGCCGGCGTACGCGGACCTGACACCCGGGCCGCTGCCGGTGACCGAGCGGCTGACCCGCGACTCGCTGATCCTGCCTTTGCACCACGCGCTGACCACGGACGACCAGGACCACATCGTCGGCGTGTTGCGCAAGCTGGCCGGCTGATGCGTGACCTGGTCATCGTCGGCGCGGGCGGGTTCGCGCGGGAGACCGCGGCCGTGGTACGGGCGGTCAACGACGTCCGGCCGACGTGGCGGCTGCGCGGCTTCCTCGACGACGACCCGGCGCTGCACGGCACCGAACGGGCCGGCCTGCCGATCCTCGGCGCGATCGATCGGCTGGCCGACCTGTCCGACCCGGCCGTGGTGGTCTGTGTCGGCAATCCGCGTGACTACGCGGCCCGGCAGCGGATCGTGCACCGGCTGGCGCTGCCCGCCGAGCGGTACCCGGCGATCGTCCATCCGGCGGCCCAGGTCGGCACGGGAAGTTCGGTCGGTCCCGGCACGGTGCTGCTGGCCGGTGTGGTGCTGACCGCGGACGTCACGGTGGGGGCGCACGTGGCGGTGATGCCGCAGGTGGTCCTCACCCACGACGACCGGGTCGCCGATCACGTCACCCTCGCCTCCGGGGTCCGGCTCGGCGGCGGCGTGGTGCTGCGTACCGGGGCGTATCTCGGCGCGGCGGCGCTGATCCGCGAGTCCGTGACGGTCGGCGAGTGGTCCCTGGTGGGGATGGGTTCGGTGGTGCTGCGCGACGTCCCTCCGGGCGAGGTCTGGCTGGGAAACCCGGCGCGCCGGCTGCGACCCGCTCGGCCGGGCCAGCTGGCGTCGCACCCCGAGCCGGCCGGGTCGGCCGGGTCGGCAGAATTGATCGTGTCGAGGGTTGTGGGGAACTGACATGCCGAAGATTCCGCTGGTCGATCTCGCCGCCGCGCACCTGGAGGTGGCGGAGGAGGTGGAGGCCGGGTTCAAGCGGATCGTCGCCGAGACCGCGTTCATCGGCGGGGCGGAGGTCGCCGCGTTCGAGCGGGAGTACGCCGCCTTCACCCGCGTACCGCACTGCGTCGGCGTCGCCAACGGCACCGACGCGCTCGAACTCGCCCTGCGCGCCGTCGGGGTCGGGTCCGGCGCCGAGGTGGTCCTGCCGGCGAACACGTTCATCGCCACGGCCGAGGCGGTCGCCCGGGCCGGCGGACGGCCGGTCCTGGTCGACTGCGACCCGGAGTCCTACCTGATCGACGTCGACGCGGCGCTGGCCGCCGTCACCCCGGCGACCCGGGCCGTGGTCCCGGTGCACCTCTACGGGCAGCTCGCCGACGTCGAGCGGCTGCGCGCCGGGTTGGCCGGGCGGGGCGTGGCGGTCGTCGAGGACGCGGCCCAGTGCCAGGGCGCGACCCGGCACGGCCGCCAGGCCGGCGCCGCCGGCATCGCCGCCACCAGCTTCTATCCGGGCAAGAACCTCGGCGCCTACGGCGACGCCGGCGCGGTGGTGACCGCCGACGCCGACCTCGCCACCACGGTACGCACCCTGGGCAGCCACGGCGGCCTGACCAAGTACGCGCACGACGTCGTCGGGATGAACAGCCGGCTCGACGGTCTGCAGGCGGTCGTGCTGCGGGCCAAGCTCGCCCGGCTGGCGGGCTGGAACGCGCGGCGCCGCGCCGCCGCCGCCCGGTACCACGAGTTGCTCGCGTCGCTGGACGTGGTCCGTCCGGTCACGCTCGACGGCAACGAGCACGTGTGGCACGTCTACTGCGTCCGGGTTCCGGGGGACGGCACCCCGGCGCGTCGCGACGCGGTGCTGGCCCGGCTGAACGCGGCGGGAGTGGGCGCGGGTGTCCACTATCCGGTCCCGGTGCACCGCACCGGCGCCTTCGCCGACCTCGGCCACCCGGCCGGCGCGTTCCCGCACGCCGAAAGCGCCGCGACCGAGCTGCTCTCGCTGCCGATCTACCCGCAGATCACCCCCGCGCAGCAGGCCCGCGTCGCCGAGGCGCTGGCCACCGCGCTGTCCGGCTGAGCGCCGAGGCCGGACGGCGATCGTGTACGTGTCAGTGCGGGACCGACCCCACTCGGACGGAACCGGCAACCGGGACGGAGTTCGCCGGGTCTCCACCACGGTGCTCCTGCTGGGCCTCGTCAGCCTGCTGACCGACGTCTCCTCCGAGATGGTGGCGTCGGTCCTGCCGCTCTACCTCACCGCGGTGGTCGGGCTCAGCCCGATCGCGTACGGCTTTCTGGACGGGATCTACCAGGGGGTCAGCGCCTTCGTCCGGCTCGCCGGCGGCTATGCCGGCGACCGGGGCGGACAGCCGAAGTGGGTGGCGGTGCTCGGCTACGGAGCCTCGGCGCTGAGCCGGATCGCGATGCTGCCCGCCGCCGGCTTCGCCGCGATCACCGCGGTGATCACCGCGGACCGGCTCGGCAAGGGGCTGCGCACCGCACCCCGGGACGCGCTGATCGCCGGGTCCTCCGAGCCGAGCATGCTCGGCCGCTCGTTCGGGGTGCACCGGGCGCTCGACACGGTCGGTGCGGCGCTCGGACCGCTGGTCGCCTTCGCCCTGCTGGCCGCCGTGCCGGGCAGCTACGACTCGGTCTTCGTGGTCTCGTTCGCCGTCGCCGTGGTGGGCGTCGCGGTGCTGGTCCTCTTCGTGCCCAACCTGCGCACGGCGGGCCGGGGTGCCCGGGTGGGCCTGCGCCGGGTGGCGGCCGAGATCGGTGGCCGGCGGCTGCGCCGCCCGCTGTTCGCGGCGGGGCTGCTCGGCCTGGTCACCGTCGGCGACGGCTTTCTCTACCTGGCGCTGCAGGACCGTGACGACTTCGCGGCCACCTGGTTCCCGCTGCTGTACGTCGGCACCAGCCTCGCCTACCTCGGGCTGGCCGTGCCGCTGGGCCGGCTCGCCGACCGCTTCGGCCGGGCCCGGGTGCTGGTCGCCGGGCACGGCGCGTTGCTCGTCTGCTACCTGCTGGCGGCGCTGCCGGCCGGTGGCCTCACCCTCACCGTCGCCGTGCTGCTCTGCCTCGGCGTCTACTACGCGGCCACCGACGGGGTGCTGCCAGCGCTGGTCAGCCGCCTGGTCTCGGCCCAGACCCGGGGCAGCGGCATCGCCGCGGCGCAGACCGTGGTGGTGCTCGCCCGGTTCGGCTCCTCGGTGCTGTTCGGCCTGCTGTGGAGCCTGCGGGGGCCGCAGTGGTCGCTGCTGCTGTTCGCGCTGCTGCTCGCCGCCGCGGTGCCGGTGGCCGCCTGGTTGCTGCGCGGCGCCGAGCGGGACGAGGTCGGGGTATGAGCGAGCGGCGGTCAGCGGAGCGAGACGGCGGCCCGAGCCTGCGGGTCCGACTGGCGGTGCTCGGCACCGTCGCGCTGCTGGCGGTCGTCGGGGCGGGCGGCTACGTGTGGCGGGTGCGGCACGCCCAGGTCAGCCTGGAGGCGGCGGCACCGCCGGTGGCCACCGGTGGCGCGCTCGAACCGGTGCGCGGTCAACCGCACCTGGTGTTCCGCAGCACCGCCCTCGGCGCGCAGTACGGCCGCGTCGCCGTGGTGCCGCTGAGCGCGCCCGACGGGCCCCGTACCTTCGCCCCGGTCTCCTGCGAGCGGGTGCACGCCACCACCGACCGGGCGGTCTGCCTCTCCGCCGAACGCGGCATCGTCACGACGTACTCGGCCCGGCTGCTCGACGCCGGCTGGCAGCCGATCCAGGACCTGCCGCTGACCGGGGTACCGAGCCGCACCCGGCTCTCCGCCGACGGCTCACTGGTCGCCACCACCAGCTTCGTCGCCGGCGACTCGTACGCCAACCCGGGCCAGTTCTCCACCCGCACCGTCGTGACCCGTGCCGGTGGCGAGGTGGTGGGTGACATCGAACAGTTCAAGCTGTTCGTCGACGGCCGGTCGGTCACCGCGATCGACCGGAACATGTGGGGGGTCACCTTCGCCGACGGCGACCGCTTCTACGCCACCGCCGCCTCGGGCGGACGGACCTGGCTGGTCGAGGGGAGCCTGGCCCGCCGGACGGTCACCGCGCTGCACGAGGACGCGGAGTGCCCCTCCCTGTCCCCGGACGGCACCCGGGTGGCGGTCAAGAAGCGCGGTGATCTCCCGCCGGGCCGCTGGCGGTTGGCGGTGTACGACCTGAGGGACGGGAGACAGACCCTGCTCAGCGAGACCCGCAGCGTCGACGACCAGGTCGAGTGGCTCGACGACGACACGGTGCTCTACGGGCTGCCGCGAGCCGACGCGGCCTCGGCCACCAGCGACGTCTGGGCGGTGCCGGCCGACGGCGGCGGCCAGCCACGTGTGCTGGTCGCCGACGCCTGGTCGCCCGCGGTCGTGCGCTGAACCGGCCCGGTGCCGGCGATCAGTCCGGCGGCAGGGCCTTGCCGTCGCTCCACACGTTGTCCCGCCAGACGTTCCCCGGCGCGGAGCGGGCCCAGGACGTCGCCGGCCCGTGCCCACCGCACTTGCCGTTCCTGCCGCGCTGGAAGACGTTGCCGGTGACCACGATCCCGCTGACCTGCGTGCCGTACTCCTTGTGTTCGTCGAAGCCGCCGTAGAAGCAGTACGACATCTCCGCGGAGGCGACGAAGAAGTTGTCCTGGATGGTGTAGTTCCTGTTGGGCCCGAAGTCGCCGAAGATGGATGCGTTGGCCGTGCAGCCGCCGCCGGCGGCGTTGTTGGGCCGGTCGCAGGACAGGGTGTTGTGCACCAGCCGGATGTCGCTGCCGCCGTTGGACAGGAAGGCGTTCAGGTGCCAGTCCCCGCCGTCGGGCAGGTGCTGGCTGTGCAGCCAGGAGTCCTGCACGTGGCAGTTGCGGTAGCAGTTGACGCTGGCCTGGCCGCCCCGGATCTCGGAACGCAGCACGGTGACGTTCTCGTAGCCGACGGCGGGTGCCTGCGCCTGCCCGCCGTCGATCTCGGCATCCTCGATACGCACCGAGTAGCCGCCGCCCTCCAACTGGACGCTGCCGTCGACCCGACTGGATCTGATCACCACGTTCTTCGCCTTGATGAGCAGCGAGCAGCGGACGTGCCGCTTGTCGATCACGGTGCCGGCCTTGGTGATCGTGCAGGACCCCGAATACCTGCCGAGCTGCACGCCGGCGGGCACTCCGGTGTTGCCGGCCCCCGGGAAGCCCGTCAGGGCGGTGGCGGTCGACGGTGCGGCGGCCGATCCGGTGGCGCTGGCCGTGGCGCTGGCCGACGGGGTGGGCCGGGTACCCAGTCCGGCGCTGGCGCCGGGGCGGGTGACGACGGCGCCGGCAGCGACGCACTCGGCACCGCCGGGTCGGTTCCACCGTTCGCCGCGGCCGGATCGGCGTCCGGTGCGGTCGCCCGGGACGCCGCGACCGCGCCGCCGACGGCGACCGCGACCAGCACGGTGAGGGCCGCCCCGAGCACCACCGGCGCGCGCCGACGGCGACGCGGGGCGGAATGGGGGCGGACGTGACTCGGTTCCGTTGGTTGCCGCACGTCGTGACGCGGCCGCTACGGGCGGCGGTCGGCGACGAAGGCGGCCAGACTGCCGAGCGTCTCGAAGAGCTCGGCGGTCATCTCACCGTCGTCGACGGTGAAGCCGAACCGCTCCTCCAGCGCCGCGACCAGTTCGAGGACGGCCATCGAGTCCAGTTCCGGCAGGCTGTCCAGCAGCGGCGTCGAGGCGTCCAGCGTGGCCGCCCGGTCCTCGATGCCGAGCACCGAGACCACGACTCCCCGGACCTCGTCGAGGGTTTCCGCGTGCGTGACGTTCACAGGTTCTCCTTGGCTCGGGGGGATCAGACCAGCACCTCGGCCGGAGCCGGGTGACTGAGAAAGGCGGTCGGGCTGGCGGTGAGGCCGTACGCGCCGGCCTGGAACAGGACGATCAGATCGCCGACGTCCGCCCGGGGCAGCGTGACGGCGTCGCCGAGCAGGTCCAGCGGGGTGCAGAGGCAACCGACGACGGTCACCGTCTCGGCCGGCTCGACGTCGATCCGCTCCGCCACCGCGATCGGGTAGTTGCGGCGGATCGCCTGGCCGAAGTTGCCGGAGGCGGCGAGCTGGTGGTGCAGCCCGCCGTCCACGACCAGGTAGGTGCGACCCCGGGAGACCTTGCGGTCGACCACCCGGGTCACGTAGACGCCGCACTCGCCGACGAGGTAGCGGCCGAGTTCGATCACGATTCGGGCCTCGGGCAGGCCCTGCCGGATCGGCCCCTGGACCAGGTCGGCGAGGTTCGCCCCGATGGCGTCGAGGTCCAACGGCTCGTCCCGATCGGTGTACGGGATGCCGAAGCCCCCGCCCAGGTTGAGATAGCGCACCGGCAGCGGGGATTCCTCGGCCAACCGGATCGACAGCTCGACGGTGCGGCGCTGCGCCTCGCAGAGGCTGTCGGCGCGCAGGTTCTGGGAACCGGCGAAGACGTGGAAGCCGAGGAACTCGACGTCGGCGCTCGCCAGTTCCTTCAGCAGCGCGGGCACCCGCTCCGAGTCCACTCCGAACTGTTGCGGGCCGCCACCGAGACGCATGCCCGAGCCCTTGACCGCGAAGTCCGGGTTGATCCGCACCGCGACGCGCGGGCGGAGCCCGAGCAGGCGGCCCAGGACGGCCACCCGGTCGGCCTCGTTCTCGGACTCCATCTCGATGGTGACCCCCGCCGCGATGGCCTGGCGCAACTCCGCGTCGGTCTTGCCCGGCCCGGCGAAGCTGACCCGGTTCGCCGGCATCGGCGTGTCGAGGGCGGTCCGCATCTCCAGGGCGGAGGCGACGTCGAAGGAGTCCACCAGCCGGGCGAGGTGCTGCACCACGGCGGGCATCGGGTTCGCCTTCACCGCGTAGCTGAGCTGCACCTCGCGGGGCAGCACGGCGCGCAGGAGTTCCACCCGCCCGGTGAGCAGCCGCCGGTCGTACGCGAAGAAGGGTGTGCCGCCGACACGGTCGGCGAGCCGGTCGACCGGGACGCCGCCCACGGCGAGGCGGCCGGCGTCGCGGGCGAAGGCCGCGGCGGAATAATTGGTCACGGGGTCAGCTCCTGGCGTAGCTGGTTGCGGTCGAACTTGCCGTTGGGGGATCGGGGCAGCGCGGGTCGCACCGCGATCTCCCGGGGCAGCAGGTACGGCGGCAGCTCCCGCTTCAGGGCGGCGAGCAGCGTGGCCGGATCGAGTTCGGTACCGTCGGACGGGCTCACCACCAGCACCACCCGCTGGCCGAGCGACGGGTCGGGCAGGCCGAGGGCCACCGCGTCACCGACCAGACCGCTGTCGTAGGCGACCTCTTCGATCTCGGTGGGGCTGACCCGGTATCCGGACGTCTTGATCATCTCGTCGGTTCGGCCGACGAAGTAGAGAAACCCCTCCTCGTCGCGGACGACGGTGTCGCCGGACCAGGCCGCCGGCTCCGGCAGCAGCTGACCGGGCCGGCCGGGCGCCGGCCGGAACCGCTGCGCCGTCCGCGCCGGATCGTTCCAGTAGCCGAGCGCCACCAGCGGGCCCCGGTGCACCAGCTCACCCTCCTCCCCCGGCTCGCACAGCGTGCCGTCGGGACGGACCACCAGGATCTCCGCGTTGGGGATCGCCCGGCCGATCGAGTCGGGCCTGCGGTCGACCTCGGCCGGGTCGAGGTAGGTGGAGCGGAACGCCTCGGTCAGGCCGTACATCAGGTACGGCAGGGCCGTGGGGAAGATCGCGCGCAGCTTGTCGAGCGTGGCCCTGGGCATCCGTCCACCGGTGTTGGCGAAGTATCTCAGGCCGCTGGTGGCCTCCGCCGGCCAGCGCTGGGCGGCCAACTGCAACCAGAGGGGAGGTACGCAGGTCAGCCCGGTGACCCGGTGCCGGGCGCAGAGCCGCACCACCTCCGCCGGAAGGAGGTAGTTCATCAGCACCACGTGGGCACCGGCGGTGAAGGCCGTGGTGAGTTGGCTGAACCCGGCGTCGAAGCTGAGCGGCAGCGCGGCCAGGATCACGTCGTCGGCGGAGTTCGCCAGGTAGTCACTGACACTCGACGCACCGGCGATCAGGTTGCGATGCGAGAGCACCACGCCCTTCGGTCTGCCGGTGCTGCCGGAGGTGTAGAGGATGGCCGCCGGGTCGACGTCGACGCCGGCCCGCTCCGGTGGCAGCGGCTCGCCGTCGCGCACCACCGTCCAGGCGGTCACCGTCTGCCGGCCGGTCCCCGGGTCCCCACCGCCGACCAGCACCACGTGCTCGACCGACTTGGCCTGCTCCAGTTCGTCGCGCAGCAGCGCGTACCGCTCCGGGGTGGTCACCAGCACCCGCACCGCGCAGTCGGTCAGGATGTGACCGACCTGCCGGGGGCGCAGCAACGGATTGACCGGCACGAAGACGGCTCCGGCGGCGGCGGCGCCGAAGATCGCCTCGACCGCCTCGATCCGCTTCTCCGTCCAGACCGCCACCCGGTCGCCGCGCGCGACGCCGAGCCGGCGCAGGCCCGTGCCGACCGCGGTCACACCCTGCCAGAGCTGGGCATAGCTGACCGTGTCGCCCTTGTAGGTCAGCGCCGGTGCGTCGCCCTGCCGGGCGGCGGCGTCGGCGACGAGCTCGTGCAGTGAAATAGGCATTTCGGGGGTTCGTCCCTCTCGTCGGGGCATCCGGTCACCAGCTGAGGCAGACCAGCTCGCTGTAGAGGTAGTCGACGTCGTCGGGGTCGAGGCTGTCGCTGCGGAACATCTTCCGCCGGGTGTCGGGCAGCAGCACCGACAGCGGTGGGCGGCCACCGACCACGCGCAGTTCCGCCAGGGTGGCGAGGACCCCGTGCCGCACCAGCAGGTGGCGGAGCAGCATCCGGTGCATCCGGCGGAACACCGCCGGGTTGCTGACGTGCAGGATCGACGCGAACACCGGCAGCCGCTTGCGCCGATCCCGGCGGAAGACCAGGTAGCACCACTCGTCGCCGTCGACGAGCACGACGTGCCGGGCGGCCGGGGCCCGGGCGTGGTCGAGGTAGTACGCCAGCTCGGGCCCGGTCAGGGTCCGCCGGATGACCTCCGGGTCGGCGCTGACCCGGCGGCGGCCGGGCAGCGAGGGCCAGGGCAGGTTCGGCGTCAGCGCGGTGGTGGTTTCCAGGAAGCGGAAACCGAGCCGGGCGTTGATCGGTACCACGTTGCCGCTCGGTGAAAGGTCGGTGAAGTGGTAGCCGGGCTGGGCCAGCAGCGCCCTGAGCAGCTTGAGGCTGTGGAAGCGGAACTCCGGCAGCACGCACCAGGCACCGAGATTGCAGAACCGCGCCGGCTGCCCGGCCACGGTGCGTTCGGAGTAGTAGGCGAGCAGCACTCCGACCACCTGCCCGTCGTCGGTGCGCAGCAGCATGCCGTGGTTCGGGGCATCGACCTGCCACGGCACGTCGGCCGCGCGGACCCACGCCTGCACGGCGACCCGGCCGTTGAGGTGGGCATGGAGGAACTGTCCTGCCGTCCTCAACCGTGCCTCGGTGATGGGCTCAACCCGGACTCCCATTCAGGTCGTCCGGCCCGGAGCAGGATTCCGGTCCACCACCGCAGACTCCCTCGAACGTCCGACATGCACGGCCCCGCCCTGACATGGCTGGCTCCGGCTGGACGGCCGGCTCGACGGGGGCTGCGCAGAAGATACCTCGCGTTCGGGTGACCGGACCGCCGCTGCGCCGGATATCCGTCAGTTGTCGCCCGTAACCGGACCGGCCGGCCGGCCGTTGACCGACGGACGCGGGATCAATCCGTCCCAACCGGGTCATCTTCTCGACCGTCCCGTCCTTGCCCGCAACCCCCCGCCCGGCCCCGCCGGGACGACACACCGGTCCGGACCGCGCCGTCCTCCGCGCGGAGCCCGAGCCGCAAGGAGCCCACCATGAAGCCCAGACGTGGGAATCGCCGCAACCGCAGGCTCACCGTCGTCGGCGCCCTCGCGGTGCTGCTCGCGACGTCCGGGGTTCTCGCGGTCAACACGTCGGCCGCGAGCCGCCCGCAACCGACGGAGGCCCGCTCCCGCGAGGCAATCGGGAACCCCGGGCCGGACGGCCACCGCGGCAGGTACGACTGGTGGCGCCGGCGGCCCCCGGCCGAGCCCGTCCACGTCGGCGCCGACGCCCACCCCGTCACCCCGTCCCACCGCGTCACCGGGCCCCACCGCGCCACCGAGCCCCACCGCGCCACCGAACCCCAGCGCGCCACCGGACGCCAGCCGTGGCTGCGCGTTGCCGGGCTACCCCACCGCCGCCTGCACGGGCGTGCCGGCGGGCTGGACACCCCGGGTGCGGCACCAGGGCGACCTGGTCATCACCCGGTCCGGCACCGTGCTGGAGGATCACCTGGTCACCGGCAGCATCCTGGTGAAGGCGGAGAACGTCGTCATCCGCCGCACGCGGTTGCACGGCACCGTCGACAACTTCGTCGGTGACCGCATCTACGGCCGGCTGCTCATCGAGGACTCCGAGGTGGTGAATCCGCCCGGGCAGCAGTTCTCCACCAACCAGATCTACGCGTTCGGGGTGGCGAACTACACCTGCCGCCGGTGCAAGGTGGTCGACCGGATGGAGGGCTGGCGGGTCGGGGCGAAGGAATTCCCCGGCGCCGGACCGGTGACGATCGAGGACTCGTACGCCCGCCTGGCCGTGCCGCCCGGCATGTGCCGGAGTGTGGATCCGCACGGTGACGGCGTGCAGGGATACCACGGCCCGACCGTGGTGCTGCGGCACAACACCATCGACCAGCGCCTCGACGACTGTCCCACCGCGCCGATCTTCATCCCGGACCAGCACAACGACGGCGGGACGATCCGCGACAATCTGCTGGCCGGCGGTAGTTACGCGCTGCGCGCCAGCGGCGGCTGGTTCCCGGCGATCACCGGCAACAAGATCGTGCACGACTCGTACGCCTTCGGCCCGATCGACATCGACTGCCGGAAGGTCGGCAGCTGGAGCGGGAACGCCACGGTTCGGTACGACTGGACCGCCGGCCGCGTGCTCAGCGAGGTCACACCCCTCGTTCGTTGCGGCTGACCTTCGGCGGGCGTGCGGGCACTCCTCCAGCCGGGCGGCGGCGGCAGCACGACCGGGTGGGCGACCCACCACAGCGGTGGGTGCTGAACGGTCAGCCGTGGCGGTAATCTCCCCGCCATGCCCCGACTGCGAAATCTTCTCGTGGACACGGATCAATCCTGGGGCGGACGGCGACGCGCCCGCCGCGCCCGCTGGCTGGCCGACACGTTCCCCGACCTCGCCGACATGACCGTCATCGATCTCGGCGGCAGGGTCGACACCTGGCAGCACACCCCGGTGCGCCCCGCCCACGTGCACGTCGTCAACCTGGAAGCGGCGCCCGCCGACCTACCCGACTGGGCTGAGGTCGACCACGGCGACGCCTGCCAGCTGCCCGAGCGGATCGCCGCCCGCCGCTACGACCTCGTGTTCAGCAACTCCGTCCTCGAACACGTGGGCGGGCACGAGCGACGCGAAAGGTTCGCCGCGGCGGTGCACCAACTCGCCGACCGGCACTGGATCCAGACCCCGTACCGGCACTTTCCGATCGAGCCGCACTGGATCGCCCCCGGCATGCAGTACCTGCCGGTGTCGGCCCGCGCTCGACTGGCCCGGCGGTGGCCGCTCGCGCACACCCGCCCCACGACGCGGGACGAGGCGGTACGGGAGGTGCTGTGGACGGATCTGGTGGACTACACGCAGATGCGGCTGCTGTTCCCCCGTTCGCGGATTCTGACCGAACGGCTGGCGGGGTTGCCGAAGTCGCTGATCGCCATTGCCGGCGACGCTCAGGGGCCGGGCACTAGCCCACCGTCCTGAGTTCCCGTACCACGTGCCGCTGCCGGTAGCCGAGGACCCCGATGGCGGCGAGCGCGGTGGCCCCGGAGACCGCGAGCACCACCAGGTCGACCGCGCCGGTCCGCGCCACCAGCAGGGCCACCGCGGCGACCGCCGCGGCACCCAGCAGCGGCGCGCCCAGCCGCGCCACCACCGGCCGCGGCGCGATGCCGGTCCGGCGCAGCGAGGCGAGGTAGAGCGGGAGGATGACCAGCAGCGCGACGACGAGCTGCACCGCCGAGGCACTCCACAGCCCGCCGGACACGCAGGCCGCGTAGAGCGCGGGCAGCAGCACGACGAACCACACCGCCTGGACGGTGAGCACCACCTGGGTGTCGGCGATCACCACGAAGTAGTCGTAGAAGAGTTCGAAGAGAATGCGCAGCGCCGCCAGCGGCCCCAACCACAGCAGCACCACCGACGCCGGCTGCCAGACCTCGCCGTAGAGGAGACGGATCAGCGGGCCCGACGTCGCGGCGAGCAGCAGGCACGCGGGGAGGGTGATCGATCCGAGCAGGCCGAGGGCGGAGAGGAACGATCGACGCATCGCCGGCGGGTCGTGGTGCAGCCGGGCCAGCGCGGCCGGCACCACCGCCCGGACCGGCTGGGAGAAGACGGTGACCGGCCACTGGGCGAGTTGCAGCGCCAACACGTAGTAGCCGAGCGCGGTCGGACCGAGGGTCGCGCCCACCACCACCCGGTCGAGGTTGGTGGTGGCGAAGACGACGATGCTGGAGCCGGCGAGCGGCAGGCCGAAGCGGAGCAGGGCGCGGGCCTTGGCCGGGTCGAAGCCGAACCGCAGGCCCTGTGGCGCGAAGGCGAAGAAGAGCACGGCACCGGCGAGCGAGCCGACGAGCTGCCCGACGGCCAGACTCATCGCCCCGTTGCCGGCCAGTGCCAGGCCGATCGAGACCAGCGCACTGGTCCAGTTCGTCACCAGGTCGGCCACCGTCTTGCGGCCCTGACGGAACGCGCGTTGCAGCAGTGCCACCGGCGTCGCCACGAGCCCGCTGACGATGACGCTCAGCCCGAGGATCCGGATGACCGTGGTCGCCTCGGGGTCGCCGAGCGCGCGGGCCAGCACGGGCGCGCCGAGGTAGAGCGCGCCGTAGACGACGGTGCTGGTGAGCACCGAGAGCGTGGCCACAGTCGGGGCGATCTCCCGGGGTTCGCCGGGCCAGCGGACGATCGCCAGGCTCACCCCCAGCTCGTTGAAGCTGAGCACCGCCAGCAGGACCACCAGGGCCACCGCGAAGGTGCCGAAGGCGTCGGGGCCGAGGATCCGGGCCAACGCGATGCCGATCGCCAGGGTGCTGAACCGGCTGATGACGGTGCTCGCCATGCTCCAGCCCAGGGCCCGGGACGCCCTGGTGAAAAGCGTGGGTTCGCCGGCGGGGGCGGGCGGACGTTCCTCGACGCTCACCCGAGCAGCCGCCGGATCCGTTGGCGGGCGGTGTCGGGCAGCAGATCGGCGGCGGCCTTGTGCCCGGCCACCCGCAGCCCTTCCCGCAGCCGGGTGGCCGGCGCGGGCTGGTGCCGCAGCGCCTCGGCGTAGACCTCGTGCAGGGTCTGGGTCGCCGCCTTCAGGCTGAATCGGCTCAGCACGAGTCGTCGTCCCCAGTCGCCACGTTCGGCGCGCAGGCGCCGGTCGTCGACCAGTTCGGCGATCTGCGCCGCGAGCGGGGCCGGGTCCAGGTCGCCGTCGCCGATGCCGTAGAAGCCCCAGCGGAGGAAGTGGTCGACCGTCTCCGGTGCACAGCTCCGGGAGAAGCCCCTGATGCCGAGCACCACCAGCGGACGGCCGAAGGCCATCGCCCGCAACGCCGAACCTCCCATGCCAAGGGCGATGTCCGCGGCGGCGTACGCCTCGCGCGGATCGTCCATCGGGCCGGTCAGCACCACCGCCGGCCGGCCGAGCAGTTGGTTCGCCCGCGCCGCCTCGGCCGCCACGTCGGGTTCCGACGGGCCGCCGCCGGTCACCACGAACCGGAGCCGGTCGTCGTCGAGCAGCGGCAGCGCGCGGATCGTCCGCAGCACGCCCTCCGCCTTCATGTCCGGTTCGAGCCGGGACACCACCCCGATCACGATCTCGTCGGGGGCGATGCCGTGACGCTGGCGGAACGAGTGGCCGTCGACCACCGCCGGATCGTCGACGTCGGTGTTGACCGGAGGCTCTATCAGCGCCGGTCGGGGCCGGAACGCGGCGGTCTCCGCCACCAGTTGCGCGGTGCCGACGACGAGCCCGCCGTAGCGGGGCAGCCAGCGGGGCACCCGCATGCCGTAGACGGTGGTGACCACCGGGGTGCCCAGGCGCAGATGCGGGCCGAAGAAGGCGTCGAGGGCCACCGAGTACTCGTACGCGTGCACGAGGTCGGCCTGGAAATCGTGGACGGCCCGGGTGAGCGCCCGGGACAGCCCGGGCCGGACCGGTAGCGTGGGGCCCAGTCGCTCGGCCCGGTGCCGTACCGCGATCACCGGTAGTCCCGCCTGCCGCGCCAGGACGGCCACCGGCCCGGGCTGGCCCCGGTAGTTGCCGAAGACCGCGACCTCATGGCCCTGGTCCCGGACGCTGACCGCGAGATCCAGGGCGTTGAGCTGACTGCCCCCGAGCTCCAGATGGTGCAGGCCGACGAGCAGTCGCACCTTGTCCCCCACTTCGAGCGGTCCGGCGGGCGGGCCGCCGGCTGGTGGATCGACGCCACGGGCGGGAGCGTCGCGATCCGCGACGCTCCCGCCCGCCGTCGGTCAGTTCGGGGCGAACACCAGGTCGACCCAGTAGTTCGCACTCGACGACGAAGACGGGAATCCGTCTCCGGAACCGTAACGGTAGGTCGCACCGGCGGCCGGCACGGTCAGCTGGCCGACAGTACGGGCGTCGGCCAGCCCGCCGCCGGTCACCGAGTACTGGCCGACCGTGGTGTGGTACGAGACGACGTACTGCAAACCGGCGCTGACCGGCACGACCTCCGGGAAGTACGCGGTCTGCCATCCCGATGTCGTCTCGTCGGTGAAGGTCACCGTGCCCAACCGGCTGCCGCCGGGCGACCAGAGCGACCCGGTGTGGGTGCCGGTGTTGGTCGGCCCCTTGTAGAACCGCACGCCATAGACCTCACCGTTGACGGACGGGGTGAACCGCATCCCCACCTCGACCGCGGCGTTGTCGTCCCAGTTCGCGACCGACGGCTCGTCGGTCGGGGCGAAGACACCGTGGGCGCCGGGTGGTGGCGAACCCGGCTGCCCCTCCGGTGGGATCTCCTCGTCGGTCAGGAAGAGCGGGTCCACCCAGTAGTTCGTCGACTCGTATGACTGGCTGGGGAAGCCGCTGGAGCCGTAGCGGAACACGCCGTTGTTGCCGCCGGGGGCGACCAGCGGCCCGACCGTCTGGGTGCTGGCGAAGTATCCGTTGTCACCCGGGTAGAAGCCGTTGGGTGCGAAGTAGGAGGCCACGTAGCTCGTGCCGGCCTCCACCTCGACCGGGGTGGCGAAGAAGGCGGTCCGCCACCCCACCGTGGTCGTGCTCGGCAGGGTGCTGACGCGCAACGGGGTACCGGCGGCCGACCAGAGCGTCACCGGGTGGCTGCCGGTGTTGCCCGCCCCCTGGTAGAAGCGGACGCCCACCACCCTGCCGTCGACCCGGGGCCGGAACGTCACACCCAACTCGACCGCCTCGGGATCGCTGTGCGCCGCGGTCTCCGGGACGTCCTCGGTGGCGAAGAGGGTGTGCAGGTCACCGTCGATGCTGGTGAAGAACGACCAGGTGGCGTTCCCGGACCGGCCTTCGGTGTCCTCGGCCACGACGGTGGCGGTGTAGCTCGTCGCGGGGTCCAGCGGCGCCGACGGGCTGAAGGTCACCTTCTTCAGGCTGCCGTTGTAGGCGGTGGCCCCGCCGACCGCGGCACCGCCGCTGCTCAGGGTGAAGGAGATGGTGTCGGGGTCGAGTGCCTTGGAGAAGACGGCGGAGGGGTTGGCGTCGACGTCGACGTCGCCGGCGCTGTCGGCCGGAGTGGTGGTGGTGACGGCCGGGGGCAGATCCTCGCTGACCGCGAAGGTCACGTCGACGTAGTAGTTCGCCGCGCCGAACGACTCGTTCGGGAAGCCGCCGGTGGAGCCGTACCGGAACAGGCCGTTGCCGGCGGTGGCGGCCGAGCGAGGCGCGAGGAGCGGGCCGCTGGTCCAGTCGCGGGTGAAGACCCAGTTGTCGGCGGCGTAGTTGCCCGTGGGCGTGAAGTACGACGCGACGTAGGTCTGCCCCTCGGCCACCGGCACGGGATCGGCGAAGGTGAGCGTCTGCCAGCCGGTGGCCGTCTCGTCGGTGAAGGCTCCGTCGGCGAGGAGTTGGCCGGAGTTGGTCCAGAGCCGGCCGCGATGGGTGCCGGTGTTGCCGGTGCCCTTGTAGAACCGCACCCCGGTGACGTAGCCGTCGGTCTGCGGCGTGAGCCGGACGCCCAACTCGACGGCGCCGGTGTCGTCCACCGCGGGTTGCTCGGGCACTCGCTGGCCGAACAGGGTGTTGGGCCCGGTGAGCTGGAACTCCCGGGTCGCCGGGCTGCCGGTGTTCACGCTGTCGTCGATCGCCCGGACCCGTACCACCTGGGTGCTCACGCCTGCGGCGTGGAAGCTGTACGACCAGGCGGTGGTGCCCGTCGCCGGGTGCCAGCTCTCCCCGTCGTCGGTGGAGACCTCAATGGCGGCGACCCGTCCGCCGACGTCGCTGGCGGTGCCGGTGATCGTCACCTCGGCGCCCCGGGCCACGGTCGCCCCGGCGGCGGGTGTGGAGATCGTCGCGGTCGGCGCCGTGGTGTCCGTCGACGCCGTGGCCGCCGCCAGCGTGCTCATCCGGGTGGCCGGCTGCACGCCCATGTCGGCGAAGAGGTTGAGCACCGCCTGCTGCATCCGGCTGTCCGTCGGGGTGGACTGCCCGTCGTGCATTTCGTCCAGACCCCAGGTGTACTGGATGGTGCCGGCACCGAAGACCAACGCGCCACTGGCCGCGCGGTACAGGGTCAGGTGGTGGGTGGTGACGCCCGGTTCGACCTTGTTGCCGAAGTCCTGGAGCAACTGCGGCACCTCGCCGGTGGTGGTGGAGAGCCGGATCAGACCCGGCGGCCGGAAGCCGTTGTCCAGGTCCTCGTCGGACTCGTAGCCCACCGTGTGCGGCGCGAGGGTGGCGGACGTCCCGGCGGCCAGCGAGGTGAGGTCCGTGTTGCGCCAGAGTCGGTACGTGCCCTCCTCGGCCCGCACGGTCAGCGCGAGGTCGCCATCGTTGACCATGAACATGGTGCCCATCAGCTCGTTCTCCGGCCGGCCGCCGTTCGACGGCGGGCTGAACCGCGGGTCCCGCCAGGTGCCGGTCCACTCGTCCGACGGGTCGATCTTCGCGTTGGCCCAGGTCTCCTTGTAGGTGACCAGGGTGCGGTAGGCGGTGTCGGTGCCGTCCTGGCTGGTCTCGTACCGGGTCTTCCAGTAGACCGAGTTGCCGCTGAAGAAGGCGAGATGGGTGCCGGCGTCACGGGCCGCCTCGACGTTCTCCCGCTGGGCGCCGGACCAGTACTCGTCGTGGCCGACGGAGAGGAACACCTTGTGGTTCTGGATCAGCTCACCGCGCCGGTCGCTGTCGACGTTCGTGGTGTAGCTGACGTCGTACCCGTTGCGCTCCAGGAACCGGATCATCGGATACTCGGCGCCGAAGAGGAAGTCCCGCCGCTCGACGCTGTTGCGGGTGGCGAAGGGCCGGTTGTAGCTGACCTTGTACGCGCGGCCGACCGAGCCGCCGCCGGAGTAGAAGTCCGAGCCCCCGTACTTGTTGTAGGCGTGCCAGGTCGCGTCGGAGGTCTGGAAGAAGAGGTCCGAGGTGCTGCTGTCCTGCCGGACGACGAAGGTGATGTGGCTGTCCCCGCCGGTGTCGGTGCGCCGCAGCCGGGCGATGTGGACGCCGGAGACCGCGGTCGACGGCACGGTCCAGGACGCGGAGACGGCCCAGTTGCCGCAGTCGAACAGCGCGGTGACCACGTCGGTGACGCAGTCGGGCTGGTTCTGGGGCAACGACGCCGAGGGGCTGACGTCGGCGACCTTGCGGGCGCCGTCGCCGCCGTACCAGCCAAGCCGGTAGATCTCGACGGTGTACGCCGCGGCGTCAGTCTTGATCTTGAAATCGATCTGCTGGCCCACGTTGACGCTGATGTCGGTCGCGAAGCCCTGGATCGACGGGTCACCGCTTCCGTCGATGTCCCACACCGAGGCGGGGGTTCCCGGCTTGCTGTTCTCACAGACGACCGGATTGACCATCGGATTGCAGGGATCGGCGGAGGCGGCACCGGGTAGCACGAAGGCACCCACCGTGGCCGCCACGACCAGCGCCACCGCCCCTGCCAACCGGCGCCTGTCCACTGTGGACGACAACGACGCGAAACGGTCGGTCCACCGCCCCTGCTCTGCACTCACGACGTTGCCCCCTCGGACGTATCCCCACACCACCTGTACGCAACGCCGTCAGGCTGCTACCGTCGGCACTGATCGATCGACTGACCTCGACGGCGATGACGGCGGCGGCGGCACTGCTGGTGTGAAACAGTTTCGGCGGAGCCTAACGCCACGCGGCCGACCGGCACCCTGCGGCATCGGCCAGTTCTGCCCTACGACCGGTCAGGCTTTTTCACCGGTGGCTCGGCTTGTTCGGTCATGGCCCCAGGCGACCTGGCCGGCGCGCCGTGCTCGACGGGCACCCCGGGCAGCCAGGAGGGTGATCGCGACGTAGCAGACGGCGGCCGGTGCCAACCACGGGGCACGGAACACCACATCGGTCAGCCACGCGCGCCTGTTCGAACGGCGGACCCCGGGCAGCGCGTCGCGCAGGTCGGCATTGCCGGCGCGGACCCGCACCAGGCGCCGGATCAGGTCGTCGGCGCGCAGCGGCGCCGCCACCCGGACTGCCGTCGAGGTCACGACGAGCCGTTCCTGCTCGGTGAAGAGGGAATCGAGGAAGAGATCGTCCGCGGTCTCCGCGGGGAACTGCCCGAATCTCTCCCGCCCCGATCGGGACAGCGCGATCACCCCCCGACCGTACAGACCGCCGACGACGGCGGGCAGCCGGGAGTGAACGGCGTAGTAGGCGCGCACCGCCGGTGAGCGCCCGGACAGTTCCATCCGCCGGGCCGGCACGGCCGCCAGCGCGCCGGAGCGGTCCAGTTCCCGGGCGAGCACGTCGAGAGCGCCCTCGTCGAGGAGCACGTCGGCGTCGAGGTAGACCCGGGGGAAGCCGGTGGCCACGGCGTCACCGGCGTTCAGGGCGGCCGCCTTCCCGGGCTCGGCCAGCTCGACGACGGTGACGCCGCGGCGGCGGGCCACCGCCGCGGTCTCGTCCGAGCAACCGTTCGGTACGACGATCACCTGCGCCGGATCCGCGACGGCGGCACTGCGCAGCACGCGGTCGAGGCAACGGTCGAGGATCGTGGCCTCGTTGTGTGCGGCGATGACGATGCTTGTCAATCGAATCCCCGTACGGTCGAGGTGCGGATGATGCGGGCAGGGTGGGTCAGCCGCCAGACCGCGCCGCTGAGTCCCACGAAGAGGGCCAGGCTGATGGCGAAGGTCGTGTAGTAGAGCGAGTCGAAGGTCCCCCCGACCACCACCGCGACCAGTTGGGCCGAGATCAGGGCCGTGCAGAGGTGGCGGTCCTCCTCCCGGGTCGCGCGACGAAACGCGATCACCGCGAGCGCGATGCTGACCACGTGCACGGCGAGCAGGGCGAACACGCCGATGACGCCGCCGGTCACCAGGGTGTAGAGCCACTGGTTGTCCAGAATGGTGTCGCGCACCGGGTCGGCCAGCAACGTCCGTGGCCCTCGACCCAACCACGGGCGCTGGTCGAAGAAGTGCCCCACCAACTCGTAGTCGTTCGTCCGGCCCTCGATGCTCGGGTCGACCCCCACGTTCAGGAACATCGACTTGAGCGTGCCCAGCACCCCCGGCTTGAGGAGCATGATCGCCATCACCGCGCCGGCGCCCAGGAACAGGAACGTGTACCGCAGCCGCCACGACCAGACGGGCACCATGACGAGCAGGGCGAGCGCGAGCGCCACGATGCCGGTGCGGGAGATGGACATCGGATTGGCCACGGCCGCGAGCATCGCGCACACCGCCGCCAGCCGCCGGTGGCCCCGTCGGGGAGCGAACCGGGCCACGTGGATGCCGAAGGGCACCATCATCGCCATGACCGCGCCGTACTCGATGTAGTGGACCGTGGTGCCGGCCACCCGGAACTGGCCCTCGTCCCCGCGCTGCCCGAAGCCGGCCAGACCGCCCTTGACCTCCAGGCCCGGGATCACCAGATGCGTCGAGATGTCGTACTTGAAGACCGCCTGGATGATGCCGACGATCGCCATGAACCCGGTGCACCAGACGGCCACCTGGAGCACCCGGTTGAGCCGGTCCCAGTTGCGGATCCCGTCGGCGGCGATGAGCGCCACGCCCAGGAATTCGAGCAGTTGCAGTGTCGCGAAGTCCTGCGCGTTCGCCTCCTGGGTGGGCAGGCCACGCAGCAGGCCGGCCAGGTACGACATCAGGTGCGCGACCAGGTAGATGCCGAGCACCCAGCGGATGGGCTGCGGCCCGACGAGCAGCAGCCTCGGATTGAGCCGGACCAGACACCACCATGCGAAGAGCAGCAGCGCCAGCAGCAGCGCCGGGCGACCAGCGTAGGTCAGGTTGGGCACGATCAGGGTGCCCGGCAGCACGTAGAGCAGGACGATGGTGAGGCCGAGCAGTACGGAGACGTCCAACCGGGACCGGGCACGGCGGATGCCGTACGTGCCGTGCGACAGGAGCATCGGCTCGAGGTCGACGGGGTGGTACGCAGTTGCCGTCACTGCCGGTCGGCGCCGCTTCTACGCGGCCAGTTGGCGGAGTGGGAGACCGGCAGCACGACCGTCGCGTCGACGTCGGCCGGTGCCGGTGCCGGTGCCGGTGCCGGTGCCGGGCGACGCTGCTCGGCGTCACCGTGCTGGGTTACGTGTTCACCGGCGGAGTGCTCCCGTCGGACCGGCTGGGTCGCCGCCCCGCCGCCCGCCGGCTGACTCGCGCCCGGTCCCGGCTGCGACCGGGCCTGCCGCGGTGCAGCCGCGGTCGCGGCCGGACCGGAAACCCGGCCCGCCCCGATCACCTGGGTGGCCTCACCCTCGAAGGAGGCGGCCGACGGACGCCTCGCGGGCGGGATCCGGCCTCGCCGGGCGTCGCCGACCCGCCTGCGGCGCCGGCCCGTCGACGGACCCGTCGGCGCAGCAGCGCGTCCGCGGCGACCGTCACCCCCGCGGCGATCAGCAGCCCGCCGCCGAGCGTCACGACCAGCACCCGCATGACCTTCGAATTCTGCACCTCGACCTCGGTGCCGTCGTCGAGCGCAAGGGTGGTGATCAGATCACTCTCCCCCACCTGCAACGAACTCTGCCGTTCGGCGACCGCGTCTGCGATCAGACTGAGCATCCGCTTGGCGGTGGCGGTGGCCTGCTCCGGGGAACTGCCCACCGCCTCGATCTCGAACAGCGGCACCCGATCCATGACGACGGTCACGTTGTCGGAAAGGCCGTCCGCCACCATCTGCTTGAGCACGGCCTGCCGCGTCACGTCGATCATCGCGGCGTTACCCAACGCGATGTAGCCGAGGTCGAACCAGGGATTCTTGATCGGCTTCTGCCGACCGTCCGCTCCGGTGACGACCGGTGGCGGGATCAGCTGGATGTGCGCCCTCGCGCTGTAGTCCGGCTTCACCACCTGGCTCGCCACACCGCCCAGCAGCAGGACCACCAGCATGAGGGGCAGGGAGATATACCAACGCCGGAAGAGCAGCTTGGTCATGTCCCACAGGTCCACTAGATCCCCTTGCTGAATTCCAGGTGAAGACGAGGAGCGTGCCGCAGCACGGAACGCGGGACCAGCCGCGGACTCGATGCTACGGGGCCCAGGCAAGTGTCGCCGCGCCAGCGATGCCTTGGCAAGAAAGAGAGAACACTCGGACGAAACTTAGATCTGGGGCGAGGACCGCAATGCCGACTTATTGACCAGTCAGTCGGCGGGTTGACACACGGCACAGTACCAACGGGGGATGTCCCGGAGCCCCGATTCCACCATCGTGGCGAGGCGACCGCGGTCCTCGCCGCCGGCCCGACGGCGGCACGACCGGTCCTCACCACGGACGGTGACCAGCCGGTCGCCGGAGGGGGCAGCAATGACAGCAGGACAGGCGCGCGCGGGAACCACCAGCCAGCCAGCGCGCCGGCCACACGTCGCCATCGCCGTCGTCAACCTGCCGGCCGAACGGGACCGGCGAGTCATCCGGGAATGCCTCGCGCTGGAAAGCGCGGGCTACCGCGTCACGGTCATCTGCCCGCGCGGCCGGGACGGGCTCCGGCACCTGCCCGGCAGCCAGGACACCACGATCCGCCCGTTCCGCCAGCCCTTCGCCGGCACCGGCGTGCTCTCCTTCGCCGCGGAGTTCGCCTGGGCGTTCCTCTGCGTCGCCTGGCACCTCGCCGTGCTGGTCGTCCGGCAGCGGGTGGTGGCCGCACAGGTCTGCAACCCGCCGGACGTCTTCTGGCCGTTGGCGCTGATGATGCGGGCCACCGGCCGGGGCTGGATCTTCGACCACCACGACCTCAGCCCCGAGTTGTACGCCTGCAAGACCACCGCCCCGCGGCCCGCCGTCACCAGGATCCTCATCTGGTTCGAGCGACTCTCGATGCGGTTCGCCAGCGAGGTGGTCGCCACCAACGAGTCCTACCGGCAGATCGCGCTGACCCGGGGCGGATGCCCTCCCGAGCGGGTGACGATCGTCCGCAACGGGCCGGCCGCCAGCGAGATCACCGCACCGACCACCGCCGGCCCCACCGCCGGGAAGAAGCGGATCGTCTACGTTGGAGTGATCAACGAGCAGGATCACGTGGACCGGGCGGTCCTGGCGGCCGAGCGGCTCGCCGCCCTACGGGGCCGAGACGGCTGGGAGATGGTCATCGCCGGAGACGGCGAGTGTCTGCCCGCCCTACGGGCCATGGTCGACGAGCGGGACCTCGGCGACGTGGTCCGTTTCACCGGCTGGCTCCAGGCTCCGGAGGTCGACGCGCTGCTGCGCGACGCCACCCTCGGCATCCAGCCGGACGTCTTCAGCGACATGACGAATCTGTCCACGATGGCCAAGACGGTGGAGTACATGGCCCGTGGTCTGCCGGTGGTCGCGGTCGACCTGCTGGAGACCCAGCGCACGGCCGGCGCGGCCGGACGGTACGTCGCCACCGGCAGCGGGGACGAGTTCGGCAAGGTGCTGGACGAGTTGCTCGACGACGAGACGCAGCTGGCGGAGATGGCCACGATCGCCCGGGAACGGTTCACCTCGGTGCTGGCCTGGGAGCATCAGGCCGCCGCCTACCTCGGTGTCTGGCGGCGGGTGGCGCCGTCATGATCGGTGCCACCAGGCGTGCCGGGCGAGACTGGCTCGGACGGCTCGGTCACGCCCGCGAACTGCGGCGACGCACCCCCGCCGCTGCGGTACGACGCCGGCCACGCCGGGCCGGGCGTCGTCTACTACCTCAGCCCCGACGACAACAAGCCCAGCGGCGGCATCCGCAACCTCTACCGCCACGTGGACCTGCTCAACGAGTCGGGCACCGCCGCCGCCGTGCTGCACTCCCAGCCGGGCTTCCGCGCCGACTGGTTCGCCAACGCCACCAGGGTGGCCGACGCCGGGGAGGTCACGCTCGGTCCGTCCGATCTCCTGGTGGTGCCCGAGTACTACGGCCCGGCCCTGCACCGGTTGCCCGCGCCCACCCGAAAGCTGATCTTCAACCAGAACGCCTACCAGACCTTCGCCGAGGTGCCGTTCGCCGGCACGGCGGCCGGTGCCCCGTACCAGGACTGCCCGGGCGTCGAGGCGCTGCTCACGGTCTCCCGGGACAACGCCGCGCTGCTTCGCCACACCTTCGCGGACCTGGACGTACGCCTGGCCCGGGTGGTGGTCGACCAGCGGGTCTTCCACCCGCCCGCCCGTCGGGCCGCCCGGCGGATCGGCCACATGCCCCGCCGCCGCGCCGCCGAGCAGGAGCAACTGCTGCACATCCTGCGTGCCCGGGGCGTGCTCAGCGGCTGGGAACTCGTGCCGATCGACGGGCTGACCGAAGCGGAGACCGCCGAGGCGCTGCGCGGCTGCGCGATCTTTCTCAGCTTCAGCGAGCGGGAGGGGTTCGGTCTCCCGCCGGCAGAGGCGATGGCGAGCGGCGCGTACGTGGTCGGGTTCACCGGCCTCGGCGGTCGGGACTTCTTCGATCCCCGGTACTGCGCACCGGTCGCCGAGGGTGACCTGCTCGGCTACGCGGTCGCCGTCGAACAGGCGCTGCGCCGCTACGACGAGAACCCGGCCGCCCTGGTGTCGGCCGGACACGCCGCCGCCGAACGGATCCGTACCGAGTACCATCCGGACGGCCTGCGCGCCGATCTCGCCGACGTCTACCGGACCTACCGCCACCCCGCGGTGCCCGCCTGATCCCGCCGACCCGCACGAGGAGCGCAGCCGCGTGAGTACCGCCCCGGCAACCGGATCCGGCGAGGTCGTCGCCGTCATCGTCGTCACCTACAACAGCGCCGCCGTCGTGCCGGGGCTGCTGGACTCCCTGGGCCCCGGGCTCGCGGGCCTGCGCTGGCACCTCACGGTCGCCGACAACGCCTCGGCGGACGGCACCGCCGGCACCGTCCGCCGGCTCATGCCCTCGGCCCGCGTGGTGGAGACCGGCCGCAACGGCGGCTACGCGGCCGGCATCAACGCGGCCGCGGCAGCCGCGGCCCCCTTCACCTCGGTGCTCATCCTCAACCCGGACGTCCGGCTCGCGCCGGGAAGCGGCCGGCTCCTGCTCGACCTGCAACGCCGGTGCGGCGACGGCATCGCGGTGCCCCTGGTCACCATGGCCGACGGCAGCCCCGAGCACACCCTGCGCCGGGAACCCACCGTGCTCCGCGCGCTCGGTGACGCGCTGCTCGGCGCCGAACGGGCCGGCCGCTTCCCGGTCCTCGGCGAGGTGGTCACCGACCCGGCCCGCTACGAACACGAGTCGACGTCGGACTGGGCCGTCGGCTCCGCCATGCTCGTCGGTGGAGGCTGCTGGTCGGCGTGCGCGCCGTGGGACGAAACGTTCTTCCTCTACTCGGAGGAGACGGATTTCGCGCTGCGGGCACGCGACGCCGGTTTCCCGACCCGGTTGGCCCCCGCCGCCCGGGCCACCCACATCGGTGGTGACTCGCGGGCGGCACCCTGGTTGTGGCGGTTGCTGACCCTCAACAAGGTGCGTCTCTACCGGCGCCGGCACGGCCGGTCGGCCACGGCCGCGTACTGGGCGGCGCTCCTGCTGCGCGAACTCAGCCGGGCCGCGCTCGGCAGTTCGACCAGCCGGGCGGCAGCGGCGGCCCTGCTGCGCCCGGCGACGCTGCGGAGGTGCCGGGCCCGCCGGCCGGGCAGCCGGCCACCATCGGCACCGGGGCTAACGCCAGCGCTTGACCAACCCGACCACGCCGGACCGGGCGCGGCCGAGCATCCCCTGCCCGAAGACGATGTCGCGCAGGCTCTCGGCGGTGTCCTCGGCGCGGACGCTGTAGCGCGGCTGCAGCCAGGCGCCGGGCCGGGCCGGACGCCGGTCGCTGGTGAACACCCGCCGGTAGCCGGCCGCTCTCAACCGGGCCAGGACGGCCCGGTCGTACCGGCCGAGCGGGCAGGCGGCCTGGTCGACCGGCTCCCCGGTGAGTTCGGCGATCCGGTCCCGGGCGGTGTGGAACTCCTCGGTCGCCTGCTCGGCGGTGAGCCGGCGCCACGGGCGGTGCCACATGCCGTGGCTACCCACCGGCATCGCGTGCCGTCGTAGTTCCCGGACGCCGTCGGCGTCCACGCTGCCGGGCTCGCCCAGCCGCCCGGCGATGACGAAGAAGGTTGCGGTCACCTGCCGGTCGAGCAACGCGGGCAGCCCCACCTCGAGGTCCGAGGCGTTGCCGTCGTCGAAGCTGAGGCGGGCCTGCGGCCAGCTCACCACCTCGTCGAGAAGTTCGTGGAACCGGTCGACGCCGACCCAGTAGCGTTCCTCGCCGGGCTCCAACTCCCGGCGGGGCGTACCGATACCGTGGAACAAGATGTTGATCACGCGGTGGTCGGTCATGACTCTCCTGGGCAGGGGACGGCGGGCATCGAAGATCGTTCAACCGGTCGCGGTGACCCGCTCGGCGATGTAGGGACCGATCGCGAGGGCCGAGGTGGCGGCGGGCGACGGCGCGTTGCGGACCGCGACGACCGGGCCGATCCGGTGGATCCGGAAATCGTCGACCATCGTGCCGTCCACGTCGACCGCCTGGGCACGGACGCCGACCGAGGCCCGCTCGACATCCGCCGGAGTCAGCCCCCGGACATAGGTCGCCGCCGAGGCGACGAAGGCCCGTCGGGACAGGCTGCTGTGCAGTTCCCGCATCCCGGCCCGCCAGTGCCGTCGGGCCAGCCGGCGAAAGCCGCGCCAGCGGATCGTCTCCCACAGGTCGCGCAGGTCGACGGTACGCCCGTCGTAGTCCTCCCGGGCCAGCGCCAACACCGCGTTCGGGCCCACCTCGACATCGCCGCCGACCGTCCGGGTCAGATGGACGCCGAGGAACGGGTAGCGCGGGTCCGGGACCGGATAGATCATGCCCCGCACCAGGTGCGTCCGGTCGGCCCGCAGCCGGTGGTACTCCCCCCGGAACGGCACGATGACCGGCCCGACCTCGTCGCCGGCCAGGCGGCTCATCCGGTCGGTCTGCAGGCCGGCGCAGACGACCAGGCGGTCCAGGCGGAGCTCGCTGCCCTGCGCCGAGCGCAGGAGCACGGCCGGTGACCCGCCGGAGCCGCCGGTCCGGATCGCGGTCACCTCGAATCCGAGCCGGATCTCACCGCCGGCCGTGCGGACGTCGGCGGCGAGCGCCCGGGCCACGGCCGGAAAATCGACGATGGCGGTCCTCGGCGAGTGCAGAGCCGCCAGCCCGTGCGCGTGCGGCTCCACGGACGCGATCTCCGGCCCGTCGACCCACCGCAGGTCGGGCACCTGGTTCGCCTGCGCGCGGCGCTCGATCTCGCGTAGCCCGGGGAGTTCCCGCTCGTCGCGGGCGATCAGCAACTTGCCGCACTCGATGTAGGGCAGCTCGCGCTCGCGGCAGTAGGCGGACAGCGCCTCGCGTCCGCGCCGGCACAGCTCCGCCTTCAGCGAGCCGGGCGGGTAGTAGAGGCCGGCGTGGGCGACGCCGCTGTTGTGCCCGGTCTGGTGCCGGGCGACGTCGCCTTCCTTGTCCACCACGATCACGTCGGCGGAGCGGGCCAGTTCCCGGGCGACCGCCAAACCGACGATCCCGGCACCGATCACACCCACACGTTCCGCCACGATCAGTACGCTCCAGAGCTTCGGACCACCGCGCCCACCGTCCGCAGCAGGATAGTCAGGTCCATCGCCAACGACCAGTTCTCCACGTACGACAGATCCAGGCGGATGGACTCCTCCCACGACAGGTCGGACCGGCCGGAGACCTGCCACAGCCCGGTCAGCCCCGGCTTGACCACCAGCCGCCGGCGCATGTCCGGCGGATAGTTGGCGACCTCCCGAGCCAGCGGGGGCCGGGGGCCGACCAGCGACATGTCGCCCTTGACCACGTTGACCAGTTGCGGAAGCTCGTCGAGCGAGAAGCGACGTAGCCGGTGCCCGACCCGGGTGACCCGCGGGTCGTCGCGGATCTTGAACAGCTCACCGTCGTGCTCGTTGCGGTGCCGCAGCTCCGCGAGCCGCTCCTCGGCGTCGGTGTACATGGTGCGGAACTTGTAGATGACGAACAGCCGGCCGTTGCGGCCCACCCGCTCCTGCCGGAAGATCGTCGGACCGCCGGCGCCCGGCTCCAGCCGAACCAGCAGGGCGATCACCACCAGCAGCGGAGTGGCGAGGAGGAGCAGCAGCAGCGCCGACACCCGGTCGAAGACCGCCTTCACGAAGCGCCGACCGCCCTTGAGCCGGGGGTGTTCGACGTGCAGCATCGGCAGCCCGTCCACCGGGCGGATGGTGGTGCGGTCACCGGCGACGTCGACGAGCGTGCTGGCGACGATCAGGTCGACGTCGTCGCGTTCCAACTGCCAGCCCAGCCGGCGCAGGGCCGCCCCGGCGATCTCGGGACAGGAGAGCACGACGACCGTGTCCGCGGCCACCCGGCCGACCGCTGTCGCCACGTCCTCGAACGTACCGAGAACCGGCGGCAGCGACGCCCCGGCGGGCCGCCCGCCGGAGGTGACCTGGTCGTACGGCAGGCAGGCGCCGACCACCCCGAGCCCGTGGTAGCGCTCGCGGCGCAGCCGCCGGGCCATCTCGCCGACGGCGTGCTGGTGGCCGACCAGGATGACCCGGTGCAGCCGGTCGCCCCGGGCCCACGAACGGTGCAGTCGCTGGCGGACGAGGTAGCGCACCGCCACGCCGGCGACGACCATCAGCGGCATCGCGATGATCACGTAACCCCGGGCGAGGGGGAAGTCGAACGCCAGCGCCGCCACCGCCAGCGTGGTGGTGAGGGCGAGACCCGATCGGACCACGCGGGCGTACTCGTCGTTACCTACGAAGAGATAACGCGTCTCGTACGCACGGTTGAGGGTGAGTGCGGCGAGCCAGGCGAACGGCAGCGAAATGGTGAGCCAGAGGTGACCGCGATTGTACGAATCGGTCGCCTGTAGTCCGAATCGGAGGCCGAGGGCCACGGAAGCCGATATCAGGCCGACCGTCAGGTCGAGGGCACACACCGTGCCGACGTATCGCGGCCGCCAGGCTTTCCGTTGCGGCCGGGGAGTGCCCACGGAATGCGCCGTCGCGCCCGTCTCCAAGGCTGTGGTTTCGATTGGTGGGGCGAGCTCCACCGAATTCACCCAACCTCCATCGCTCGTCCATCGGCTTCTCGCCGTACGGTGGATCATCCGGCGCGAGCTGGTGTGGTAGGCACGAACCACTGCGCCTCCAGGAGGTGGTTCACCCAAAGGCGCGGGCGATACGGCCAAGCGTGGTGGTGCTCGGTTCCGGTGCGCGTCGCGAGAACAGTCTCGCCTTTCCTGGCGCAGAGTCAACCTGCCAAAACCGCCTCGAACGCAGCCGGTCCGGTGCCGCGTGGTGATCGCCCGGCTCGCGAATCTCACCCGTTCAGCGGGGACCGGTACGACTTCCGGATCACCTGAAACAGAAACCGGCACGTGCCGGACGACGGCGGCGGCGGCGTTGAGGTGACGCGGGAAACCGCCAGGCAATTCGAATGGGCCGGCGCGGCGAATGCGCGCCGGTCGGGGCGGCGCGACGGCCCACCGCCGCGGCATCACCCGTGCGCCACGCCAGCCGCGCCGGGCCCCGGTGCCCATCCGGCGACCTGACCGCTAGTGCGGTGTTTACTGTAGATGGCGGCTTTGGTGGCGATATTGTCGCGTCGATGACCGAGCCCGTACCGCCGACGTGAAGAAGCTCCTCGCCGCCACGCTCGGCATCCTGTCCGCCGTCGGTGGTTTCGTCGACATCGGCGACCTCGTCGCCGCCAGCCAGGCCGGCGCCCGGTTCGGCATGGCGCACACCTGGGTCCTGCTGCTCGGGGTGGTCGCCATCTGCGCGTACGCCGACATGGCCGGACGGATCGCGGCGGTGACCGGCCGGGCGGTGTTCGACCTGATCCGGGAACGGCTCGGGGCACGGATGGCGCTGATCAACCTGGTCGCGTCGTACCTGGTCACGGTGATCACGCTGGCGGCCGAACTGGGCGGGGTGGCGCTGGCCCTGCGGCTGGCCAGCGGCGTGCCCTACCTGCTCTGGGTGCCCGTCGCCGGTGCGGCGGTCTGGCTGGTGCTGTGGCGGATGCGGTTCCCGCTGATGGAACGGGTCTTCGGGCTGGCCGGGCTGGCCCTGGTGACATTCGCCGTCGCACTGTTCTGGCTACCGACCGACTGGGCGGCGCTCGGTCGCAGCGCGGTCGCGCCGGGGGACGGCGGACAGGGCTGGGGAGCGTACTGGTTCGTCGCGGTGGCGCTGTTCGCCTCCACGGTGAGTCCGTACGAGGTCTTCTTCTTCTCCTCCGGCGGTGTCGAGGAGCGCTGGAGCGGGGCCGACCTGGCCGATGCCCGGTTCAGCGTGCTGGTCGGGTTCCCGATCGGCGGGTTCCTCGCGCTGTCGCTGATCGCCACCGCGGCCGTCGTGCTGCGCCCCGCCGGCCTGTCGGTGGACAGCCTCGACCAGGTCGCGCACCCGGTGGTGCTCGCCTTCGGGGCGGCCGGTCTGGCGGTGGCGGCCCTGGCGTTCTTCGCGGTCACCTTCGGTGCCGCGCTGGAGACCGGCCTGTCCGCCGCATACGCCGCCGCACAGTACTTCGGCTGGCAGTGGGGTAAACGGGTCAGCCCCCGCGAGGCGGCCCGGTTCCACACGGTGCTGCTGGTCAGCGTGCTGCTCGGGGTGCGCCTGCTGCTCACCACGGTCGACCCGGTCGCGCTCACCGAGTACATGCTGATCATCAGCGCGGTGGCGTTGCCGCTGACGTACCTGCCGATCCTGGTCGTCGCCAACGACCGTACCTACCTCGGCGACCGGGTCAACGGCCGGGCGCTCAACCTGCTGGGTGCGGTGTTGCTGCTGATCATCCTGGCTGCCTCGATCGCCGCCGTACCGCTGGCCATCGGCACGAGAATGGGGCAGTGAGGATCCAGATCAGCCGGCAGCTGCTCGACCGCCAACTCGTCGACGTCGACGGACGGTTGGTCGGCAAGGTCGACGACGTCGATTTCGCCCTCGGCCCGGACGGCGTGCCCTACCTGCGGACGCTGCTCAGCGGGCCGGGCGCGCTCGGGCTGCGGGTCGGCGGCCGGCTCGGGCGGATGATGGTGCTGACCGCCGAGCGGTTCGTCACGCACCGGCCGGTGGCGCCGCTGCACATCCCGTACGCGCTGGTCGACCGGGTCGACAGCGCGGTGCGGCTGCGGATCCGGGCCGAGGACCTGGCCGCCTCTCCGGTGGAGGAGTGGCTGCGTCGTAACCTGATCGACCGGATCCCGGGGGCCGACCGTGCGAGCGGGTGAGCTGCTCGGCCGGACCGCGTACGACGAGCGTGGCCGGCGGCTGGGCCGGGTGGTGGACCTGGTGGTGCGGGGCGGACCCGCCGGCCCGCTGCGGCTGACCGACCTGGTGGTCAGCCGGCACTGGTACGGCCGGTTGAGTGGACGACTGATCGGCCCGGAGCGGCACCCGTCAGCCCCGTGGGCGATCCGGGCGACGGCCCGGCTGCTCAACCGCAGCACCGTTCAGGTGCCGCTGCACCGGGTCCGGCTCGACCCGCCGTTGCCGGATCCGCCCGGACACGGTCAGCCGCACGGCCAGTCGCACGGCACCTGAGAGACCGGCGGTGGGCGGTCTCGCGCGGTCAGGACCGGGTGCCGTCCAGCACCGCCGCGGCGTCGCTCGGGGTGGCCGGCGACTCGTCCTGCCGCGCCTGGTGCCCGTCAGGGTGCGCCGGTGCCCCGGCGGCGCGGCGCAGCCGGACGCCGGAGACGGCCCGGTCGTCGGCGAGGGTGACCTCCAGCCACCAACCGTCGACGGTGAGGTGCTCACCGGGCGCGGGAATCCGACCGAGGCCGGTCAACACCAGGCCCGCGACGGTGGTGTAGTCGCCCTCCGGGCGCCCCGGCAGGTCCACCCCGATGCCGGGCAGGTCGTGCAGCGGGAAGGTGCCGGGCACCAGCAGCGCACCGTCGGCCTCGGTCAGCACCCCGCTGACGTCCCGGTCGGTCTCGTCGTAGATCTCCCCGACGATCTCCTCCAGGATGTCCTCCAGGGTGACGATGCCGTCGACGGCACCGCGCTCGTCCACCACCAGGGCCATGTGCTGCCGTTCGGCCTTGAACTGCCGCAACGCGTCGACCACCGGCACCGAGTCGGGCAGCAGCAGCGGCGGGCGGCCGTACTCGTCGACCGGCCGGTCTCCCGGCACACCGACCAGGTCCCGCAGGTGGATGACACCGACCGTCTCGTCCAGGCCGCCGTGCTGCACCACGGGGGCACGGGAGTGCCCGGAGGCGGCCAGCACGAGCCGGGCGGCCTCGGCGGTGGTGCCGCTGTCCAGGCAGAAGACCTGCAGCCGCGGCACCAGCACGGCCCGCAGCTTCCGCTCGGCGATCTCCACGGCGCCGGCGATGATGGTCTGCTGCTCCTTGGTGAAGCCGTGGTGGCCGGCGACGATGTCCCGCAACTCGTCCGGGCTGATCTCGTCCCGTTCGGGCTTCGGGTCCAGGCCGAACAGTCGCACCACCAGGTCGCTGGTGGCACCGAGCACCCAGACCACCGGACGGGTCAGGACGGCGAGCACGTCCAGCGGGCGGGCGACGAGCAGCGCCCACCGCTCCGGGACCTGCATCGCGATCCGCTTCGGCGCCAGCTCGCCGAAGACCAGCGTGACGAAGGTCAGCACCAGCGTGACCAGCACGATGGCCATCGGCTCGGCGGCCCGACCGAGCACGCCGTCCAGCAGCGGCACCAGCGGCCGGGCCAGGGACACCGCGGCAGCCGCCGAGGCGAGGAAGCCGGCCAGGGTGATGCCGATCTGGATGGTGGCCAGGAAACGGTTGGGATCCCGGGCCAGCCGGGCCAGCACCCGGCCCGCCCGACCGGTGCGCTCCAGCCGTTGGACCTGGCTGTCGCGCAGCGACACCAACGCCAGCTCGCTGCCCGCGAAGATCGCGTTGACGACGATCAGGACTCCGACCAGGGCCAGCTGGCTCCAGTAGCTCTGCACGCCTGGTTCTCCCTCGTCGCACCGCGCCCCGTGGCGCCGCCGGCGGAGGTCCCGCCGGCGTAGCGGTGCCTATGCCCACTCGTTCCGGCGGCGAACCATCGCCCGCCCGACGGCGCGGGGGCGGTGCGGCAGGGCTACGGGTGGGGGATCGACGGCGCGGGCAGGTCGAGCACGAACGAGTTCCCCGCCCGCCGGAAGCCGAGCCGGTGGTAGTAGGGGGCGACCATGCCCGGTGGGCTGACCACCTGACGGAACCCGCGGTCGGTGAACAGGCTGCTGCGCCGGTAGACGAACTCGCCGGGGGTGAAGTCACGAAACGGTGGGGTGACGTAGTCGAGGTCGACCTGGGCCACCCCGTCACCGGCATCGCGGACCAGGACCACCCCGACGACCTCGTCGGCGCGGACGACGAGGAAGGCCGCGCGGCCGGTGACCTGCCCCGGGTGGAAGCCGGGATTGAACCGGGCGATGTCGGCGGCGTGCACCCGCAGCGTGTGGGCCAGGAACGCGTCGTCGGCGCCCACCTCGACCACCTGGTAGGTCCGCTCGTCGTGGCGGGTGGTGAGCAGTCGACGCAGGTACCAGACGTTGATCACGGACAGCACCACGTTCAACCCCACCATGGGCCACACCTGCACGGCGGCGTTGTAGCCGATCAGGACGAGGCAGCCGACCAGGTTGACCGCGCGCAGCCGCAGGATGCGTGTCTGCAGCAGCGACCACACCAGGACCGCCGAGCCGGCCCAGCCGACCAGTTCCAGCCAGTTCACCCCGCGAGAGTAGTCGCCGCCCTGGTCAGCGCCGATGCCAGGGCCGACTCAGCCGGGCAGTTCCAGGACGTACTCCTCGACCTCGTGGCCGCGGCCCGGAGCGTACCCCCGGTCGGTGCCCCGCACGACGAAGCCGCAGCGGCGCAGCACGGCCAGCGAGGCGGCGTTGTCGGTCGCCGCCCGCGCGTGGAGCGGCCGGCGCGCAACCTCGCGCAGCAGCGCGGCCAGCGCGCGGGTCGCGTACCCGCGACCCCACCGTGCCCGGTCGATCCAGTAGCTCACCTCGGTGCGGTCGCCGACCGGGAAGGCCAGCACGTGACCGACCACGGTGCCGTCGACGGTCACCGTGCGGGCCAGGTTCTCCGGATCGGTCAGGATGCGCACCCAGTGCGCGGCGAACGCCCGCCGGTCGGTCGGGTCCGCGGCGCCGAAGGCGGCCATCCGGTTGGCCTCGGGGTCGAGTTGGTGGGCGAAGAACTCCACCAGGTCGTCCTCGCCCACCGGGCGCAGCCGCAGGTCGTCGGTCACCGGACGACCATACGCGCCCGGGTTGGGGACCTGCGGCCCGTCCCAGGTCGGCTTTCGGCCCTGCCCCGGGGAGCACCGGCACTGTTACCAACAGGTCAGAGGCATCGACGACGAGGTGGAGGCCGATCATGACCAGTTACGTGTACGACTCCATCGAGGGTCACCGAGGGATGGCCGACCTGCTCGGCGGCAAGGGTGCCAACCTCGCCGAGATGACCCGGCTCGGGTTGCCGGTGCCGCCCGGCTTCAGCGTCAGCACCGACGCCTGCCGTGCGTATCTTGCCGACGGATCGGTGCCGCCGATGCCACCGCGATCGGCCCCGGCGGCGGCGTCGCGGCCGGCGGTCGTCCAACGCTGAGCCGCGACGCCGTGCGTGCGACACGGCGAGCACTTTCGGGGATGTTGCTGCCTCGGAACGGGCTGAGGCAGCAACAACACGGATGTTGCTCGGATCATGACCACCTCGGCCCGGAGCGTCGGTCCCGACGGTCGCGGGGCGGGCGGAGACGGCGCTTGCAAGGGGGCGGCAGGGCCGTTGGTCCCGGGCCGCGCGGGCGGATCGCCGCTGCCGGACGGCATCGGTCGCGGCGAGGCTGGTGGCGGCAGGGCATGCCGCACGGGCGGGCCTGGTGGACAGGGCGGAGCGGACGGTGACCGTCCGCCGGCCGTGGCGCCGCCGGATGGGCCAGGCTGGTAGTGGATCTGAGGAGGAGATGTGATGGCCAGCAAGACCGGTGCCCCCGTCGTGGTGGGCGTGGACGGTTCGGAGATCTCGCTGCACGCCGTCCGGACCGCCGCCCGGGAGGCGGCGTACCGGCACCGCCCGCTGCGGGTCGTGCACGCCTTCATCTGGCCGATGATGAAGGTGCCGCTTGGTCCGGCGCCGGGAGCGCCTACCGAGGGTGGGCTGCGCAACCAGGCCGAACGGTGCGTGGCCGAGGCCGTCACGGAGGCCGGCAAGGTCGCCCCGGAGGTGCCGGTCACCGGCGCGGTGGTCGACGGAGCGGCCACCGTCGTGCTGCTCGCCGAGGCCCGCGACGCCGCGCTGATCGTGCTCGGCAACCGCGGCCTTGGCGGCTTCGCCGGCCTGTTGCTCGGCTCGGTGGCCGTGCAGGTCAGCGCCCACGCCGACAGCCCGGTGCTGGTGGTCCGGGACGAGTCGCGTGCGGACGGGCCGGTCGTGGTCGGCGTCGACGGCTCGGAGTTGTCCCGGGAGGCTGTCGGGTTCGCCTTCGAGGAGGCGGCCTGGCGCGGCAGTGAACTGGTCGCGGTGCACGCCTGGCTCTACCCGACGCCGGTCGGTCCCGGCGACATCCTGCCCCTGGTCTACGACCTGGACGCGTTTCGTGACGAGGAGGAACGCACGCTCGCCGAGGCGGTGGCCGGTTGGTCCGAGCGCTATCCGGAGGTGACGGTGCGGCAGCGGCTGGTCCGCGGCTCCCCCGCGCGGGCGCTGGTGGAGGAGTCCCGCACCGCCCAGCTCCTGGTAGTCGGTGCGCGGGGTCGTGGGGCGCTGGGCGGGCTGCTGCTCGGCTCGGTCGGCCACGCGGTGCTGCACCACGCCCACTCCCCGCTGGCAATCGTCCGGAAGGTGGGTACGGTCACCAGGAGCTGACCGACACTTGGAGGCGTGATGGACCGACCTGTCGTGGTGGGAGTGGACGGATCACCGCCGAGCCTGGTCGCCGCGGAGCACGCGGCCCAGGCGGCGGTGTGGCGGTCCCGCCCGCTGCACCTGGTGCACGGCTACCTGCATCCGCTCGGCTACGGCGTGCCGATCAACCCGTACGAGGTGGGCCTGCCGGCGGCGTCGGAGGACGGCCGGAAGATGCTCGAACAGACCGCCGCCGAGCTGGTCGAACGGTGGCCGGGGCTGACGGTCGAGGTGCGTCAGGTGGCCGGTGGGCCCGGTGCGACGCTGGTCGAGGAGTCCCGCCGGACGGAGCTTGTCGTGGTGGGCAGCCGGGGCCTGGGCGGCTTCGCCGGCCTGCTGCTCGGCTCGGTCGGCACCCAGGTCGCCGCGCACGCCCACTGCCCGGTGCTGGTGGTCCGCCCGCCGGATCGCCCGATCCCGACCGAGGGGCCGGTGCTGGTCGGCGTGGACGGCTCGGAGCCGGCCGAACTCGCCGTCGGCTGCGGCGCCGAGGAGGCCACCCGCCGTGGTGGCACGCTGCTGCTGGTGCACGTCGCCGACGAGCGGGAGGCCGGCGAGGGCGGGGAGGCCGCGGCGCTGCTCGCCACGGCCGGCGCGGCGGCGCGGGGCAGCCATCCCGGGCTGACCGTCGAGGAACGGGTGATCGCCGCGCCAAAGCCCGACCAGGCACTGATCGAGGCGACCGGGGAGGCCGCGCTCGTGGTGGCCGGATCGCGGGGCCGGGGCGGCTTCGCCGGCCTGCTGCTCGGCTCGGTCAGCCAGGCCCTGGTGCAGCATGCCCGCTGCCCGGTGCTCATCGCCCACCCGTACGAGCCGGAGCAGTGAGCGGCGGCGACCCGGCGCCTCCCGCCGTCGGGTGCGCCGGTCGCCGACGGGGTCGGGTCAGGTGTCCGGGCCGCGCCGCAGCAGCTGCTCGAAGCTGGTGGTGAGCGCGAACGGGTCGGCCGGCCCGGTCGACGGCGCGGTGCGGTGGACCTGCTCGGCAAGTTCCCGGCCGGCCCGGCCGATCCGGGCGCGCAGCGCACCGTCCGCGGTGCCGGCGGACCAGTCCTCGGGCGCGGCGAAGACCGCCGTCGGCACCGTCACCGCCCGGAGGTAGGCGAACATCGGCCGGACCGCGTGTTCCAGGGCCAGGGAGTGCCGCGCCGTGCCCCCGGTCGCCCCGATCAGCACCGGCCTACCGCCCAGCGCCTCGGCGTCGACCAGGTCGAAGAAGGACTTGAACAGCCCGTTGTAGGAGGCGTTGAAGACCGGGGTGACGGCGATCAACCCGTCCGCGCCGGTGACCTGCGCCAGCACCTGCCGCAGCGGCTCCGAGGGGAAGCCGGTGAGCAGGTGGTTGACGATGTCGTGGGCGTGCGCGCGCAGCTCGACCGGGCGCAGCTCGACCTGCTCGCCGCGCCCGACCAGCTCGTCGCGGGTGGCGGTGGCGAGCTGGTCGGCGAGCAGCCGGGTCGACGACGGCTGGCTGAGACCGGCCGACACCACCGCGAGAGTACGGGAGGTCATCAGGCGGCCAGGAGGGAGGCGTGGGTCGGCGCCGGCGGCACGTGCGCCGGGCGCAGCGAGTCGAACTCCTTGCGCAGCACCGGCACGACCTCCTCGCCGAGGAGATCGAGCTGCTCCAGGACGGTCTTCAGCGGTAGTCCGGCGTGGTCGAGCAGGAACAGCTGCCGCTGGTAGTCGCCCACGTAGTCGCGGAAGCCGAGCGTACGGTCGATGACCTGCTGCGGGCTGCCCACGGTCAGCGGGGTCTGCGCGGTGAACTCCTCCAGCGACGGGCCGTGCCCGTAGACCGGCGCGTTGTCGAAGTACGGCCGGAACTCGCGCACCGCGTCCTGGGAGTTGCGCCGCATGAACACCTGACCGCCGAGTCCGACGATGGCCTGGTCGGCGGCGCCGTGGCCGTAGTGCTCGAAGCGCTGCCGGTACAGGCCGACCATCCGCCGGGTGTGCTCGGCGGGCCAGAAGATGTGGTTGGCGAAGAAACCGTCGCCGTAGTACGCGGCCTGCTCGGCGATCTCCGGGCTGCGGATCGAGCCGTGCCAGACGAACGGGGGCACGCCGTCGAGCGGGCGTGGGGTCGAGGTGAACGACTGCAGCGGGGTGCGGAACTTGCCCTGCCAGTCGACCACGTCCTCGCGCCAGAGCCGGCGCAGCAGGTCGTAGTTCTCGATCGCCAGGGGAATGCCGTTGCGGATGTCCTGACCGAACCAGGGGTAGACCGGCCCGGTGTTGCCGCGCCCCATCATCAGGTCGACCCGGCCGTCGGCCAGGTGCTGCAACATCGCGTAGTCCTCGGCGATCTTCACCGGGTCGTTGGTGGTGATCAGCGTGGTCGCGGTGGACAGCAGCAGCCGTTCGGTGCGGGCGGCGATGTAGCCCAGCATGGTGGTGGGCGACGAGGGCACGAACGGCGGGTTGTGGTGCTCGCCGGTGGCGAAGACGTCGAGGCCGACCTCCTCGGCCTTGAGCGCGATGGCCACCATCGCCTTGATCCGCTCGGCCTCGGTCGGCTCGCGACCGTTGGTCGGGTCGACCGTGACGTCGCCGACGGTGAAGACTCCGAACTGCATCACAGCTCCTCGTGTCGTCCGACCGGGGCGGGATGGCCCCGACGCCACCGACAACATATTTGACGAGTCAACCATTCCGCGAGCCCGCCTCCCGCCAGTGTCCCCCGTCACGCCCTTCCCATCCCCGGACGAGCAATCGGCCGGTCGCTCACGCTCGTCGCGGGGCGGCACTCAGGTCCGTCGTCGTGGCGCGTGCCGGCGGTACGGGCTGACGGTCGGGTCGCCGGTGATCCAGAAGCGCCACGGGACGTCGTGGGCGGCGGCCACGCCGACGCGCGGGCCGGCGGAAACGGCCGACGGCGCGACCGGGCGGGTCGGCGGCGTCAGCAGCAGCGGGCCGGTCCCGTCGAGCATCGAGGTGGCGTTCGCCGTCGCGTCGATGTCCAGGGCCACCACCAGCCGGGCCGGCCCACGGGCGAGATCGCGGTCGGGTACCTCACCGCGTCGCCTGCTGGCCAGGTCCAGGCCGTCGACCACCTCGCCGGCGCGCAGCAGGACCGCCGCCGCCTCCCCTTCGCCACCGCAGACGACGTTGAGGCACCAGTGCATCCCGAAGACGAAGTACGTGTACGCGTGGCCGGCCGGCCCGAACATGATCTTCGTCCGGGGCGTGGGCCCGCGATGGGCGTGCGATGCGGGATCCACACCGGTCCCCGCGTACGCCTCGACCTCGGTCAGCCTGATCCGGACCCCGTTGGCCGTCACCTCCCACCCGAGCAGGTTCCGCGCGGTCTGCGCGACATCGGCGGCGGGGGCGGTCAGCCAGGGGTGGTCCACCCGTCCAGGTAACCCGGCCCGGAGCCCGACCGGCAACCCGCTGATCCGATCGACCTCGGTCGGCGGCGGCCGAGGTCGATCGGATGGTGATGGGGGTCGGATCTCAGCAGTTGCGGATAGACCAGACCGCGTCCCAGTTTCGGACGAACGCGCCCGTGCTGGTGCTGGACCTCAGAACGTTGCCGTTCTGGGCATAGAAGGTGAAGCGGACACCACCGGTCTGCGCGTTGTAATAGCCGCCATCGCCGAGCCAGTTGGACAGATAGTACCTGTTGCAGTAGTAGAGATCGAAAACCTTCCACCTCGAAATCGTCGGATCCCATACGGCGGCGCACAGGTTTCCGCTGGGACACGTCGCCTTCTCGTTCTTCGTGAAATGCCGTACCCGCGAGGCCGCGGGCGAGATCGACGGGGAGGCAGCGGCCGCGGCGACCGCCGCCTCGGCACCACGAGGTGCGGTCGGCAAGCTCCAGACACGGTCTCCGTCTCGCGAGCCGATCTGCTGGGCGGAGGCCGGGGCCACCAGGACGAGCACGCTGCCGAGGAGCGCGGCGCTGATCGCGGCGAGCCCACGGGCGAGACTCCTGGTCAGAAAACGCGTTTTGATCTCGTGCGATGATCGCATAAGCACATGGCCTTCCCTTCAGGGCAATCAATTCCCGGTCTACCGCCAACCGGCCGTTGTCGCTAATGAACAAGTCCCACCCATACGCGTCCTGTTGCGGATGGATAGTGACTGTTCAGCCGCGACATCACATCACCGAGGGTAAGTCCGCCGCCACGCGCGGATCAGGGCCAGATCGATGCCGGTCGTGCTGGGCCAGTAACCGCCAGATGACGGCCGGCAGCCGCCGGCCAATCGGCGCGCCCGGTAGCATCGACTGATGTGGACGTCCACATCAGTCTTCGCAACCGGCGCGGACTGGCCGGGCAGATCCACCGGCAGGTCCGCGCCGCGATCCTCGACGGACGGCTCCGCTCCGGCGAGGCCGTACCCTCCACCCGGGAACTGGCGGCGCGGCTGATGGTCTCCCGCAACACCGTGACCACGGCGTACGACCGGCTGACGGCCGAGGGCCTGCTGGCAGCGCGACCGGGCGGACGCACCTACGTCGTCGGGCGCCCGAAGCCAGAGCGGCGGGTAGGCCCACTCGCCGAGCGGCCGATCCGACCACGCCCGATCTGGGCACAGCAGCCCGAGCCGGTGGACATGTCCGCCACGAACCCCACCTACGACTTCCGGCCGGGGCTTCCCGATGCGGGCCGCTTCCCGTTCGCCACCTGGCGGACCCTGCTCGCCGACACGTTCCGCAGTATCCCGGGCCGTTCCGAGGCCTACCACGACCCGGCCGGCGATCCGAGGCTACGGGCCGCGGTCGCCCAACACATCGGCGTCTCCCGATCAGTCCACGCCACTGCGGACGACATTCTGATCACCAGCGGCAGTCAACAGGCCGTGGATCTGATCGGCCGGGTGCTGATCGAGCCCGGCGAGGTGGCGGTGGTGGAGAATCCGGGCTGGCTTCCGCCGCGGACGCTCTGGAGGACGTCCGGCGCCCGGGTGGTCTCCGCCGAGGTGGACCGGGAAGGTGTGGTCGTCGAGGCCCTGCCGGACCAGGCGCGGGTCCTGTTCGTCAGCCCGTCGCACCAGTTTCCCCTCGGGGTGCCGATGTCCGACCGGCGGCGGCGGGCGCTGCTGGACTGGGCACGGCACAGCGGCGCGGTGATCGTGGAGGACGACTACGACAGCGAGTTCCGGTACGGTGGTCGGCCGGTGGACCCGCTGCACAGCCTGGATCCCGCAGGTCGGGTAATCTATATCGGATCGTTCTCCAAGACGCTGCTGCCCACCTTCCGGCTGGGTTTCTGCGTAGCGCCCGCCTCGCTGCAGCCGGCCCTACGCCGCGCGAAGTACGCCATGGACTGGCACACCGCCCTGCCCCTGCAGGCAGCCCTCGCCCGCTATCTCGACCAGGGCCTGTTCGCCCGGCACATCCGTCGGATGCGCCGCGTCTATCAGGCCCGCCGGGACCGCATCGGCCTGCTCCTGGACCGCGACCTCGCCCACCTGCTGGAACCGCTGCCGTCCGTGGCCGGACTACACATGACCGCATGGCTACGAACTCCGATGGGTCCGGCGGACGGCGGCGACAGAGCGGCCGACCAGGTGGTGGCGGCGCGCTGCCGCCGCGCCGGCCTCGGCCTGTATCCCGTCTCCGACTTCGGATCGTCCGGCACGGTCCAGCCGGGCCTGGTCCTCGGCTACGGCGCCATCGACCTGAACCGGATCGACAAGGGTCTCGACCTGCTCCGCCGGTGCCTGGAGGCGACGCGGCGGTGACGCGTGGTGCGGCGGTGACGCGTGGTGCGTCAGTGCCGTAACCGGCGCGGTCACGCTGCCGATACCCCACGTTCGGCGGCGAACTGGATGATCGCCGCCGAAGCGTCCGGGCTGCGGCCAGGCGTTTCATTCTCACCTGACGGGTATGCGGGCGTACCCGCGCCGCCGGCGGGTGAACAGCGTCCCGGAGTGAGGGAGTACGTGTCATGTCCGATCAGCAGCCCACCATCATCCTGGTCCACGGCGCGTTCGCCGAGTCAGCGAGCTGGAACGGTGTGATCGAGCGGCTGGGTGCGTACAAGGTGGTGGCCGCCGCCAATCCGCTGCGCAGCCTCCCCGGCGACGCCGCGTACCTGGGGGACGTGATCCGGGGGGTCGGTGGCCCCGTCGTCCTCGTCGGCCACTCCTACGGCGGCATGGTGATCACGCAGGCTGCGGTCGACAACCCGTCGGTGCGGGCCCTCGTGTACGTCAACGCCCTCTGCCCGGACACCGGCGAGACCGCGCTGTCGCTGTCCGGACAGTTCCCCGGCAGCACCCTCGCCGACACGCTGGTGCAGTACCCGGTGTCGACCGGTGGCAACGAGGTGGCGATCGGCCAGGACGCCTTCCACAAACAGTTCGCCGCCGACGTCTCCGCCGACCTCGCCGCGCTCATGGCCCGGACCCAGCGGCCGATCACGGAGCAGGCTCTCAACGACGGTCTCGTCGGCGACGCCCCCTGGCGGTCGGTGCCCAGTTGGTTCGTGTTCGGGGATGCCGACATGAACATCCCGGTCGCCGCGCACCGGTTCATGGCCGAACGGGCCGACCCGCGAGGTTCGCGCGAGCTTTCCGGTGGCTCGCACGCGATGGCCGTGGCCCGCCCCGGCGAGGTCGCCGAGACCATCATCGAGGCGGTCAGGGCCGTCGGCGACTGACCGCCCGCACCGACCCCCGGAACTCCCTCAGCAAACCGATCATCACAAACCTCATGATCGACGGATGGGGGTGGGTCACAGGCGCAGGGTCGAGACGGCGTCGCCGAGCGTGGCCGCCTGGGCGAGGGGCCGGAGGGCTCCCTCCTCGGCCAGCCAGAGGCGGCAGCCGATCCGGTTGAACGACGCGGCGACCGGCTGCCCGGCGTAGTGATGGCCGACCCGGCGGATCAGCGCGGTCGGGTCCGGCACCGGCGGGGACGGTACGGCCTGTGGGGCGGGCACTGGCTGGTCCGGCTGCCGAGGCACGGTGGCGATCAGGTCGTTGTCCAGGTGGCTCACCTGCCAACGATCGGTCACGGTCACCACCACCGCGGCCGGGATCCGCCCGCTGTCCCGGCAGGTGGAGCAGCAGCGCCCGGAGGGGCCAGGCCGGCGCCGGAGCAGTCCGGGCACGCCGGGGCGGGACCGGAGCGGCCGAGCCGGCAGTCGCAGCGGCGCAGCCGGCTGCCGGGCCGACAGTCCGGGCAGGGCCGGCATGGGATCGGCTCGCCCCACCAGGCCGGGTCGGGTGGCTCGCTGGCCCGCCGCAGCGACTCCGCGACGTGTCGGACGATCTGCCCGGTCTCCCGCTCGTGCAGCGTCTCGACGCTGCCGACCGGATGCAGCGCGGTGTGCCACCAGCGCCCGTCCCGCCAGACCGCCTGGGCGCCGGGCGCGTCGCCGGCCAGCTCCGACGATACGTTCCAAGATAGACGCACCGGATGCCGCAGGGAACCTCGTGGTCGTCGGCCTGCTCGCAGGTGTGGCAGTACACCGGATCGCAACCGTATTTAAGAAGAACATTCCAAGAATCAGGAGGCGTGGTCGTGACTAAGCTGGGTGACTTGATCCAGTCCATGGCCCGCGGCGACTGGGAGAAGACTGACTCCCTTATAGCGGATCTTGAGCGTGACAGGTGGGCTGGAGGCCTCCAGGTGATCGGGGCCGCCTTCGCCATCGCCGTCAATCGTCGCTTCGGGCCGGGCACCACGCCCGCGGATGTCGCTCAGTTCGTGGCCACGGCTCAAGCCAGCTATGAGGAGGGAGACAGTCTTCCCACGCTGGAGACGGAAGGTCTTGTCCGTGCCGCCCTCGGCGAAGCCGAGCTTGCCGACAACATCTCGCCGGACGTGGCGCTCGGCGCGGAGCTTTTTGTCCTCACAAAGATCCTGCATGACGCCAATATGACGCAGGATCAACTTGACGCCTTCGTCGCCGAGGCGGAGCAAACCGCTGCCGAGTACATGTAGACGGGCGCGTGCCGTACAACCAGGGAAGTGATCAAAGGGTCCTCAGTAGTACGTTGACTCGTCTCGCTTGTGGATAATGGCTCCCATGGCGTTGGGTAACGTGTCACTACTCGATGGCAGTCCCCGCGATCTTCATGCCCTGTTCACGTGGCTCCAGCGCGCTGACGAGCTACGCGGAAGGGTGAGGACGTTGCCTCGCCAACCCGGCCCCACGACATGGGCGGCGCCGTGGAGATCCTCTCCGTAGCACTCGGCAGCGGTAGCGCGGGGGCCGTTCTGGCCAGCGCCCTGGGAACGTGGTTACAGACCCGCCGCGCCCGGATCTGCGTGGAGTTCACCGAGAACGAGGCGGGTGAAACTCTCCGGAAGGTGAAGGTCGATGCCCGTGACGCGGCTTCAGTCAAAGAGTTGTACGGCTTGCTGGCCCCAGACCGGAAGACGCCATGAGCGCGAGGCTGCCAGATCCACCAACGTCGCGGGCGCTGCTCATCGGGGCGTCACGGTTCACCAGCGCGGATCTGCATGATCTGCCTGCGGTGGTCAACAACGTGCAGGCTCTGACCGACGTGCTCACCGATCCGGTGCACGGTGGCCTCGATCGGTCGAGTTGCCAGGTGTTGACTGATCCGGCAACCCAGCAGCAGGTCGGGGATGCGCCTGCCGCTGCCGTCGACGAAGCCCTGGACACGCTCGTGTTGTACTACGCGGGCCACCGGGTGCTCAATCAGCGCGGCCACCTGTTTCTGGCCGTCGAGACCACGAACCCTGATCCGCGTCGGGTCCACTACTGTGGCGTGCCGATGGAATGGCTCCGGTCCGCGCTGGCGGACAGCCCTGCGCGTAACCGAATCCTGATCCTGGACTGCTGCTTCTCAGGGCACGCCGCCGAGGCGATGTCAGACACCGCTACAGCGGTCAACGGGAAAGTCAACATCCATGGCACCTACACGCTGGCGTCCGCGCCCGCCCACGAAACCGCGGTCGCACCGGTCGGTGCGCAGTTCACCGCGTTCACCGGTGAGTTGTTGAACGCGTTGCGGCAGGGCGTTCCGGGTGGCGGACCGCTGCTGACGCTCAATGACATCTACCCCGCGCTGAGCCAGGCGCTGTTGGCGAGGGGCATGCCTCACCCGCAGCGGCTTGGGACGGGCTTGGCCGACCACATCGCACTGACCCACAACCGCGCATACCGGCACCCCACTCGATCCTCCGCCACCCCCCGTCCCGTGCGCGAACAGCGTCGGAGCCCGAGCGTGCCGCCCCGAGCCTCGGAGGGACATGATCCTCAGGTCGCCGCTGAGTTCCATACCGCCATGTTGGACGGCTACCGCAGGGCCAAGCGGGAGCTGAACTACAACGCCGGCTACTTCCTCCAGATGGTGCAGGAAGTCGGCGGGGTGGAAGCGGCTCGACCTCGTCGTGGAGGCGGTCGTGCTTCAGGACCGGTTCGCCGGGCTGTTCACCGAGGAGGAATGCGACATCGCCCACAACCGGTTGGCCGAGTACGGGTGCTCACCGGCTCAGACCTCGGAGACCTTGACCACCTCGTCGCCGTAGTGGTTGACCACCTTCACGGCGATCTTCCCTGAATCCGGCCGAGGGAACGGGCGCGAGCGGTGGCCGTAGAGGCTGGACCACGCCGACTCGACCGCCTCGCGCTGGCAGAAGAGGATCTTGTTGTCCCGCTCCGGATCGCTCCAGTACTCCAGCAGGCGGCGGGTAACCGGCGTGACGTTGGGCCAGTCCGCCTCCCGCCACGCGTCGACGCGTTCGCGGACGTCGTTGACCTGCTTGTTGAGCTTGATGTCGTCTTCGGTGAAAACCTGCAACTCCAGTTGCTGTCCGCGCTTGCGCGGTCGCGGCACTGGAATGAAGAAGCTCGACGGTCTCCGCTGTTCCTCGATCCGGTCGGTGATGCCGTCGCGGTCGAAGGCGAAGTGGCGGGTTGGACGCCCGTACGGTGAGTTGATAATCGGGTTGTCGATGACCCGGTCACTCACCGCTAGACCTCCCGCTTGGAGCCCGACGTTGCAGATTCGAGCGACAGCCTATACCGGGTGTGAGCACGTCTGGTCACGGCGCCCTGACAGGCGCAACTTCGGGGAAACTGCTGCCTCCGAGCTCGCTGAGGCAGCAGTTTCGCCGAAGTTGCGCCGGAATCCGGGCGGGGGCGCGAACCCCTCAGCGGGGGACGACGGTTTCGGCGGACCAGTCGCGCCAGGTGGCTAGCTGGTCGGTGGCAGCCGCCAACTGGTCGGTTACCGGGCCGGGGCCCGTCGAGCCGGGGGTGGTCCGGGCAGCGAGGGCTGAGCGGACCGAGAGCACGTCGCGTACGGTCGGGTCGAGGTGCTCACTGACCGTGGCCAGGTCGGCGTCGGAGACCTCGTCGAGGGCGCAGTCCCGGGCGGCGCAGAGCGCCACCAGTTTGCCGGTGATCTCGTGCGCGTCGCGGAACGGCACACCCTTGCGGACCAGCCAGTCCGCCACCTCGGTGGCCAACGAGAAGCCCACCGGCGCGGCGGCGACCAGGCGGTCGACGCGTACCGTCATCGTGGAGATCATCCCGGCGAGGGCCGGCAGCAGCAGTCCCAGGGTGTCGACCGCGTCGAAGGCCGGCTCCTTGTCCTCCTGCATGTCCCGGTCGTACGTCATCGGCAGGCCCTTGAGCATGGTCAGCACGGCGACCAGCCCGCCGACGAGCCGGCCGGACTTGCCCCGGGCCAGCTCGGCGATGTCCGCGTTCTTCTTCTGCGGCATGATCGACGATCCGGTGGCGAAGGCGTCGTCCAGCTCGACCCAGCCGAACTCCTGCGACGTCCAGAGCACCACCTCCTCGCCGAGGCGGGACAGGTGCACGCCGATCAGCGCGGTGGTGAAGAGGAACTCGGCGACGAAGTCCCGGTCGGCGACCGCGTCCATCGAGTTGGCGAAGGACGTCCGGAAACCCAGCTCCTTCGACACCGCCACCGGGTCCAGCGGCAGCCCGGAACCGGCCAGCGCTCCCGCGCCGAGCGGGCTGACCGCGGCCCGGTGGTCCCAGTCCCGCAGTCGCTCCAGGTCCCGCAGCAGCGGTTGCACATGCGCGAGCAGCCAGTGGCCGAAGGCGACCGGCTGGGCGTGCTGCAGGTGGGTCATGCCGGGCGCGGCCGTGTCGACGTGCCGCTCCGCCTGCTCGACCAGCGCCTCCGCCAGCTCCACCAGCCGGGCGGCCACGCCCCGGGCGTGATCACGCAGGTAGAGCCGCAGATCGGTGGCGACCTGGTCGTTGCGGGACCGGCCGGCACGCAGCTTGCCGCCGAGGCTGCCGAGCCGCTCCAGCAGCCCGCGTTCCAGTGCGGTGTGCACGTCCTCGTCGTCGACGGTGGGGCGGAACGCCCCGGAGGCGCAGGCGGCCTCCAGGTCGTCGAGGGCGGCGAGGATCCGGCCCAGTTCCTCCGGGTCGAGCAGGCCGGCGCCGGCCAGCACCCGGGCGTGCGCGCGGGAGCCGGCGATGTCGTACGGGGCCAGCCGCCAGTCGAACTGCACGCTCACCGACAGCCGGGCCAGCGCCTCCGAGGGGCCACCGGCGAACCGGCCTCCCCACAGGCTGGTCCGGTTGGCGGTCGCGCTGCTCTCGGTCAGGCTCTTGTCGTCCACCCCGCCCATTCTGACGGTCACGGTCGCCGCCCTGTCCACCGGGCGTCCCGGGCGGCGGCCATCTCGATCCGCAGGCTCATGGTGCGGGGTTCCCTTCGACGTTGTCCTCGCGGCGCGCCCAGCCGGCGAGCCGATCGCCGAGCGCCGCCCCGCCGTCGGCGTCGCGGGCCACCACCAGGATGGTGTCGTCGCCGGCGATGGTGCCGACGACCTCCGACAGGCCCGCCCGGTCCACCGCGCTGGCCAGGTAGTGGGCCGCGCCGGGCGGGGTGCGCAGGACCGCGATGTTGCCGCTGGAGTCGACCTCGTTGAGCAGCTCGCGCAGCAGACGCACCAGGCGGGCCGGTGCCGCCTCGGCGTCGCGCAGCGGGCGGTGGCCGTCCTCCGGGATGACGTAGATGGCCCGGCCGTCACCACCCCGGGCGGTGACCGCGCCGAGTTCCTTCAGATCCCGCGAGAGGGTGGCCTGGGTGACCTGGACGCCCTCGTCGCCGAGCAGTTCGGCCAGTTCGGTCTGCGACCGGACCGCCTTGTCGCGGATCAACTCGACAATGCGGGCATGCCGGGCCGCCCGGGTCAGCGGTGCACTCACGGAGCCAGCCTTTCGTTCGCGACTGCGGGGCTCGCAAGCTCACTCCTCGCGCTCACGGGTTCTCCGCGAGCAGGAAGGTCAGCAACGCCTTCTGGGCGTGCAGCCGATTCTCCGCCTGGTCGAAGACGGCGCTGCGCGGGCCGTCGAGCACCTCGTCGGTGATCTCCTCGCCGCGGTGTGCGGGCAGGCAGTGCAGCACGATCGCCTCCGGCGCGGCATGCCCGAGCAGCACCTTGTTCACCTGGTACGGCAGGAACGGGGTGGCCCGGTCCAGGCCGTCGCCCTCCTGCCCCATCGAGGTCCAGGTGTCGGTGGCCACCACGTCGGCGTCCCGGACCGCAGCGACCGGATCGGTGAGCACCCGGACCGACCCGCCGGTGCCGGCGGCGATCGCCTCGGCGCACGCCACCACGTCGGCGTCGGGTGCGAAGCCGGGCGGACCGGCCACCCGCACGTGCATCCCGGCGGTGGCGCCGGCCAGCAGGTACGAGTGGGCCATGTTGTTTCCCGCGTCACCGACGTACGCCAGGGTCCGGCTTGCGGTGCCACCGCACCGTTCGCGAACGGTGAGCAGGTCGGCCAGGAGCTGGCAGGGGTGGAACCCGTCGGTCAGCGCGTTGACCACCGGCACGGTGGCCCCGCCGGCCACCTCGGCGATCCGGTCGTCGCCGTGGGTACGCAGCACGATGGCGGCCACGTAGCGGGACAGCACCCGCCCGGCGTCGCCGAGGGTCTCACCCCGACCAAAGTGGGTGACCTGGGTGTCCACCACGAGCGGGTGACCGCCGAGTTCGGCGATGCCGGCGTCGAAGGAGATCCGGGTCCGCAAGCTCTGCTTGTCGAAGAGCACCGCCACCGAACGCGGCCCGGCCAGCGGCGTGTAGCCGAACCGGTCGGCTTTCATCCGAGTGGCCAGGTCGAGCACGGCGGCCTGGTCGGCGGGCGACAGGTCGTCGTCACGCAGAAAGTGCCGGATCATCCGGGGATCTCCGTCGTCGTAGGGCCGCTCGCCGCCGCGTCGGCCGAGATGGCGGTGCCGGACGGCCCTGCGGTGGGCTCGGCCGCGGCACCATCCGTGCGGGCGGGGAGGGCGGCGGATAGGGCGGCGAGGAAGGCGTCGGCCTGCTCGACGGTGAGGATCAGCGGCGGGGCCAGCCGGAGCACGTCCGGCTGGACCGGGTTGACCAGGAAACCGGCCGCCCGCAGCGCCTCGGCGGTGGTGGACGCCACCGGCGCGGTCAGGGTCACGCCGAGCAGCAGCCCGGCGCCCCGCACACCGCCGACGAGCGGGTGCCCGAGCCCCTCGATGCCGCGCCACAGCCGTTCGCCAACCCGCTTGACGTGGTCAAGCAGCCCCTGGTGGGCGATGGTCGAGACGACGGCGAGCGCCGCAGCACAGCTGATCGGGTTGCCGCCGAAGGTGCTGCCGTGCGAGCCGGGGCTCAGCAGGTCGGCGGCCGGGCCGAAGGCGAGGGTGGCACCGATCGGCAACCCACCGCCGAGCCCTTTCGCCAGCGTCACCACGTCCGGCTCGACGCCGTCGGCCTGGTGGGCGAACCAGTGCCCGGTACGACCGATCCCGGTCTGCACCTCGTCGAGCACCAGCAACGCGCCGTGCCGGGCGGTGATCCGCCGAGCGGCGGCGAGGTAGCCGGCCGGAGGGACGACCACGCCGTTCTCGCCCTGGATCGGCTCCAAGATCACCATGGCCGTGGCCTCGCTGACCGCCGCGTCCAGGGCGGCGACGTCGCCGTACGGCACGTGGGTGACCTCGCCCGGCAGCGGCCGGAACGGATCGGCCTTGGCCGGTTGGCCCGTCAACGCGAGCGCCCCCATGGTCCGGCCGTGGAAACCGCCGACGGTGGCGACCACCTGGGTGCGCCCGGTACGCCGGGACAGCTTGAACGCCGCCTCGTTGGCCTCGGCGCCCGAGTTGGCGAAGAAGACCCGCCCGGGCCGGCCGGCAAGGGCCAGCAGCAGCTCGGCCAGGGCCACCGGTGGCTCGGCGATGAACAGGTTGGACACGTGTCCGAGGGTGGCAACCTGCTTCGACACGGCGGCCACCACGGCCGGGTGGGCGTGACCGAGCGAGTTGACAGCGATCCCGCCGAGCAGGTCGACGTACTCCCGGCCCGCCTCGTCGACCACGACGGCGCCCGAACCGGAGACGAGAGCCAGCGGCGGGGTGCCGTAGTTGTCCATCATCGACTGCCGCCACCGCTGCACGAGGGCGCTCGTACCCGGCTGACTCACGACGGGATCACCATGGTTCCGAAGCCTTCCGACGTGAACACTTCCAACAGGGTGGAGTGGGCGACCCGACCGTCGACGACGTGCGCGGCGGGCACTCCGCCGCTGACGGCCCGCAGGCAGGCCTCCATCTTGGGCACCATGCCCGACTCCAGCGACGGCAGCAGCTTGGCCAGGTCGTCGGCGGTGATCTCGCTGACCAGGCTGGAGACGTCGGGCCAGTTCGCGTAGAGACCGGCCACGTCGGTGAGCACCACCAGCTTGCGGGCCCGCAGGGCGACGGCGAGCGCGGCGGCGGCGGTGTCGGCGTTCAGGTTGTGCAGCACCCCGTCGGCGTCCGGCGCCACGCTGGAGATCACCGGGATCCGGCCCGCGCCGATCAGGTCGTCCACGGCCGAGGTGTCCACCGACTCGACGTCGCCGACCTGGCCGATGTCGACCGGTTGCCCGTCCACGTATCCGGGCCGCCGCACGGCGGTGAACAACCCGGCGTCCTCGCCGGAGAGGCCGACCGCGAACGGGCCGTGCGCGTTGATCAGCCCGACCAGTTCCCGACCGACCTGCCCGAACAGCACCATCCGGACGACGTCCATCGCCTCCGGGGTGGTCACCCGCAGACCGCCCCGGAACTCGCTGTCGATGCCCAGCCGGCCGAGCATGGCCGAGATCTGCGGTCCTCCGCCGTGCACCACGACCGGCTTGAGGCCCACGTAGCGCAGGAACACCATGTCGGCGGCGAAGGCCCGCTGCAACTCCGGGTCGATCATGGCGTTACCGCCGTACTTGACCACGACCGTGGAGCCGGAGAACCGGGCCAGCCAGGGCAGTGTCTCGATCAGCGTGGCGGCCTTGGCCTGGGCGAGGGCGAGATCGGAGGTCAGGTTCGCGCTCATGTCGAGTAGGCCGAGTTCTCGTGCACGTAGGCGTGCGAAAGGTCGTTGGTCCACACCGTCGCCGCGGCGGTGCCGGCATGCAGGTCGATCCGGATGGTGACGTCCCGGCCGGTGAGGTCGACCTTCGACCGGTCCTCGGCCGCCGCACCCGACCGGCAGACCCAGATGCCGTTGACGGCGACGTCGAGCGCGTCCGGGTCGAACGCGGCGGCGGTGGTGCCGACGGCGGCGAGGATCCGTCCCCAGTTCGGGTCGTTGCCGAACAGTGCGGTCTTCACCAGGTTGTTGCGGGCCACCGCCCGACCCACCTCGACCGCCTCGTCCTCGGTGGCGGCACCGACGACGTCGATGGTGATCTGCTTGGTGGCCCCTTCGGCGTCGGCGAGTAGTTGCTGGGCGAGGTCGTGGCAGGCGGCGGTGACCGCGTCGGTCAGCTCTGCCTCGCTCGGCGCGATGCCGGACGCCCCGCTGGCCAGCAGCAACACCGTGTCGTTGGTCGACAGGCAGCCGTCGGAGTCGACCCGGTCGAGGGTGACCCGGGTGGCGGCCCGCAGCGCGGCGTCGAGCGACTCGGGGCCGGCCACCGCGTCGGTGGTGAGCACGCAGAGCATGGTGGCCATGGCCGGGGCCAGCATGCCGGCGCCCTTGGCCATGCCGCCGACCGTCCAGCCCTCACCGTTCACCACGGTGGTCTTCGGCCGGGTGTCCGTAGTCATGATCGCCTCGGCGGCGGCGGGCCCACCGGCGGGCGAGAGCCCGCGCACGGCGGCGCGCACGCCGTGCAGCAGTGCGGGCATCGGCAGCCGCTCGCCGATCAGGCCGGTGGAGCAGACCGCCACCTCGCCCGCGCCGAGCATCCGGCGCGGACTGCTGGAGGTGAGCGTGGCGGCGGTGTGCTCGGCGGTGGCGTGGGTGTCCTGGAAGCCGGCCGGCCCGGTGCAGGCGTTGGCGCCACCGGAGTTGAGCACCACCGCCCGGACCACGCCGCCGCGGACGACCTGCTGGGTCCAGAGCACCGGCGCGGCCTTGACCCGGTTGTTGGTGAAGACCCCGGCGACGCCGGCGTCGGGACCGTCGTTGACCACCAGCGCCACGTCGGGGGCACCACTGCTCTTGAGCCCGGCGGCCACCCCGGCCGCCCGGAACCCGCGGGGCACGGTGACGCTCATCGAACCCACCCTTCGGGCGCGACCGCGCTGCTGCGTCGCGTTGCGCTGTTGGCACTCACGGCGTGACCCCCCAAACCGAAAGGCCCGTGGTCTCGGGCAGGGCGAACATCAGGTTGGCGTTCTGCACCGCCTGACCCGCGGCGCCCTTGCCGAGGTTGTCCAGGGCGGCGACCACGATCAGCCGGCCGGAGTCGACGTCGACGCCCGCCTGTAGGTGGCACGAGTTGCTGCCCAGCGTCGCGGCGGTGTGCGGCCAGCGCCCCTCGGGCAGCAGATGCACGAACGGGGCGTCCGCGTACGCCTCGGCGAGCACCGCACGGGGGTCGGCCGCGCCGGTCGGCAGCGCGGTCACCGTGGCCAGGATGCCGCGGGGCATCGGCGCGAGCACCGGGGTGAAGGACAGCCCGGTCGCGCCGGTGGCCTGCTTGATCTCGGGCACGTGCTGGTGCGCGCCGACCTTGTAGGGCGACAGGTCCCCCATCACCTCGCTGGCCAGCAGGTGCGGCTTGGCGGCCCGGCCGGCGCCGGAGGCGCCGGAGGCGGCGACGACCACCACGTCGGCCGGCCGGGCGGCACCGGCGGCGATCAGCGGGGCCAGCGCCAGGCTGATCGTCGCGGCGTAGCAGCCGGTGCTGGCCACCCGGGCCGCGCCGGCGATCAGTTCACGCTGGCCGGGCAGCTCAGGCAGGCCGTAGGTCCACGCGCCGGCGTGCGGGCCGCCGTAGTAGCGGGTCCACGCGTCGCTGTCGACGAGCCGGTGATCCGCACCGAGGTCGACGACCCGGACACCGTCGGGCAGGTGCGCCGCGATGGCGGCGGACTCGCCGTGCGGCAGGGCGAGGAAGACCAGGTCGGCCTCGGCCAGCACGTCGGGTGTGGTCGCGGCGAGAGTCAGGTCCAGCCCGGTGAGCTGGGGATGCACCGCGTCGAGCCGCTGCCCGGCCTGGCTGTGCGCGGTCGCGGCGACCAGGTCGAACTCGGGATGCCCGGCGAGCAGGCGCAGCAGTTCACCGCCGGCGTAGCCACTCGCCCCGGCGACCGCGACCCGAATCCCCATACCTACCTCCGCATGACTATGCAATGAAGGGTAGCGCCGCCCGGCGGCGCTTGCAAGTTCATACGGCTTTACGCATGACGATGTAAAGCCGATGGCGGGAACATCCCCTCGACGACCACGAGAGAGTCCTGGCCGTCCGCCCGAGGCCGCACGGAGAGCCCCTCCCCACGCGGGGTGGGCCGGGAAGGGGCTCTTCCGCACATCTCAGGCGCCGCGGAGGGTGGCGCCGAAACGCTCGGCGGCGCGGGCCACCGCCGCGTCGCGGGCGGCGACCGCCTCCTCGACGGTCAACGTCCGGTCCGGCGCGCGGAAGGCGAGCTTGTACGCCAGCGACTTGCGCCCGGCGCCGAGCTGCTCCGAGGCGTACACGTCGAACAGGCGGACCGACTCCAGCAGCTCGCCGGCGCCCTCGGCGAGCGCCTGCCGCACCGCCTCGGCCGGGACCTGGTCGGACACCACCAGCGCCACGTCGATCAGCGCCGGCGGAAAACCCGAGACCATGGGCGCGGGTGCGACCGGGGGGGCCGGCAGGGCGTCCAGGTCCAGCTCCATGGCGCAGGTACGCCGCGGCAGCTCCAGGGTGGCGACGACCGCCGGATGCAGCTCACCGGCGTGCCCGATGACCGTCCCATCGACCAGCAGCGCGGCACAGCGGCCGGGATGCCAGGGGGCGTACTCGGTGGCCCGCACCTCGACCCGCCGGTCGGGCACCCCGGCGGCGGCGAGGACCGCGCGGCCCGCCTCGACCGCGTCGGCCCAGGTGGCCGCCCGACCGCCGCCCCACCAGCCGGCCGGCTCGACGTCGCCGGTCAGCACGACGGCGACGTGCCGGGGCTGGTGCGGCACGAACGCGTCGGCGGCGGTGAACTCCGCGTCGGTGGGACGCCGGTCGACGCCCATCGCCGGCGGGCTGCCGGCGCCCGGCCTCGGGTGGAAGACCGTGCCGATCTCGTAGAGGGCCAGGTCACGCAGACCACGCCCGAGGTTGCGCCGGACGATGCCGAACAGCGGGCCGAGCAGCGTGGTGCGCAGCAACGGCTCCTCCTCCGACAGCGGGTTGGCCAGCCGCACCGCCGGGCGGCGCGGGTCGTCGGCGGGCAGGCCGAGCTGATCGGCGAGATTCCGGGAGACGAAGGGGTGCGCGAGCACCTCGACGTGGCCCCGCTCGGCCAGCGAACGGGCCACGGCCCGGTTACGGCGCTGCTGCCAGGTCAGCCCCCGACCGGGCGGCGCGGTCGGCAGCAGCGACGGCACGTTGGCGTACCCGTCGAGGCGGACCACCTCCTCCACCAGGTCGGCCGGGTCGGTCAGGTCGGGCCGCCAGGTCGGCGGAGTGACGCTGAGCGCCTCCCCGCCCACGGCGGAGACCCCCACCTCCCCGGCTCCTCGGCCAGCCGGTCGGCGCCCCGGGCCACCGTGCAGCCGATCTGTTCCAGCAGGGCGACCACCCGGGCCGGCGGGTACTCCACACCGACCCGCCGGCTGGGCAGGTCGACCGGCAGCACGATCGGGGTACGCGGCCGGACATGGTCGAGGTCCAGCACCTCGGCGCCGGCGGTGCCGCCGGCGTGCCCGGTGAGCAGCGCCACCGCCCGGTCCAGGGCGACCAACGGCAGGGCCGGGTCCACCCCCCGCTCCCAGCGCTTCGCCGCCTCGCTGAACAGCTTGTGCCGGCGGGCGGTGCGCCCGACCATGACCGGATCCCAGTGCGCGGCCTCGAAGAGCACGTTCACCGTGCCCGGCAGGACCTCGCTGGTCTCGCCGCCCATCACGGCCGCCAGCGAGATCGGGACGCCGGAGCCCTCGCCCGCGAGCGGATTCGGCACCCCGGCGTCGCAGATGACCATGTCCTCCGGCGCCAGCGCGCGGGTCACCCCGTCGAGCGTGGTCAGCTTCTCGCCCGGCTCGGCGCGCCGGACCACCAGCGGGCCGTTGATCCGGTCGGCGTCGAAGGCGTGCATCGGCTGGCCGAGTTCGAGCATCACGTAGTTGGTGATGTCCACCGGCAACGAGATGCTGCGGATGCCGGCGACGGTGAGCCGCTGCTGCATCCAGACCGGCGTCTGCGCCGCCGGGTCGACACCGCGCACCATCCGGGCCGCGAACCGGTCGCAGCCGACCGGGTCGCGCACCTCGACCGGGTACGCCGGCTCGGCCGTGCCGGGCGTCGCGGGCATCCGGCCCCGGTCCGAGTAGTCCAGGCCGAGGGCGTGCGCCAGTTCGCGGGCGAGCCCGCGCAGCGACATCTGGTAGCCCCGGTCAGGGGTGATCTCCACCTCGACGATGATGTCGTTGAGGCCGACCACCGGACGGGCGTCGTCGCCGGGCTCGGCCACCACGTGCTCGGGCAACACCAGGATGCCGGAGTGGTCGTCACCCAGGCCCAGTTCCCTGGCCGAGCAGATCATGCCGTTGGAGTTGCGCCCATACGTCCGGCGGGCGCCGATGGCGAAGCCGCCGGGCAGCACGCCACCGGGCAGGATCACCACGACCCGGTCCCCCGGGGCGAAGTTGCGCGCCCCACAGACGATCTCCTGCGGCTCGCCGGTGCCGTTGGCGGCGCCCACGTCCACCCGACAGAACCGGATCGGCTTCTTGAAGCCGGTCAGCTCCTCGATCTCCAGGACCTCGCCGACCACCAGCTGGCCGGTGACCGTGCCGGACAGGTCCACGATGGACTCGACCTCGATGCCGAGGTCGACCAGGGCCCGCTCCAGGTCACCGACGGGCAGGGCGGCCGGAAGATCGACGTACTCCCGCAGCCAACTGACAGAAACTCGCATGACTCGTTACCACCGTCTCCGTGACTCGTACCCGTCGCCCTAGACCCCGGCACCGAACGCGCGGGTGAACCGCACGTCGCCCTCGGCCATGTCCCGCATGTCGCTGACCCCGTGCCGGAACATCACCGTCCGGTCGACACCCATACCGAACGCGAAGCCGGAGTAGACCTCCGGGTCGATGCCGCAGGCGCGCAGCACCCGCGGGTTGACAATGCCGCAGCCGCCCCACTCCACCCACTGCGGGCCGTTGCGGTGCTCGGGGAACCAGATGTCGAACTCGGCCGACGGCTCGGTGAACGGGAAGTAGTGCGGCCGGAAGCGGGTCCTCGCGTCCGGACCGAACATCGCCCGGGCGAAGTGGTCCAGCGTGCCGCGCAGGTGGGCCATCGTGATGCCGCGATCCACCACCAGGCCCTCGACCTGGTGGAAGACCGGCGCGTGGGTGGCATCCAGTTCGTCGGTGCGGTAGACCCGCCCCGGGGCGATCACGTAGATCGGCGGCGTGCGGCTGAGCATCGTCCGCGCCTGCACCGGCGAGGTGTGGGTGCGCAGCACCAGACCGGACGCCTCGGTGGGTGCGATGTGGAAGGTGTCCATCAGCCCGCGGGCCGGGTGGTCGGCGGGGATGTTCAGCGCGTCGAAGTTGGTCCACTCCAGCTCGACCTCGGGCCCCTCGGCCACCTCGTAGCCCATGCCGACGAAGAGGTCGCTGATCTGCTCCATCAGCACGGTGATCGGATGCCGGGAGCCGCGCGGCCGGCGGTCGTACGGCAGCGTCACGTCGACGCCCTCGGAAACCAGGACCCGCTCGGCCTGCTCCCGTTCCAGCACCTCGGCACGGGCGGCGTACGCCTGCTCGACCGCACGGCGGGCCTCGTTGACGCGCTTGCCGGCGTCGGCCTTCGCGGCCGGCGGCAGCGCGCCGATCTCCCGACGGGCCAGCGAGACGGGGGCCCGGTCACCGAGATGCGCCGGGCGCACGACCGCCAGCGCGTCGGGATCGCCGGCGGCCTCGAACGCCTTCTCGGCCTCGGCCACGGCCTCGGCCAGGGCGGCCGGGTCGAGCAGGGCGACCTGCTTCGGGTCGTACGGATCGTTGCGGTAACTCATGGCGTACGGGCACTCCCTCACGACGGCGCCGGCCCTCACGGGCGGCGAAGCGAGTCTACGGACGCGCGGCTGTGCCGCAGCCCGCCGGTGGGAGTCGAGTGGAGAACAGGTCAGACCCGCCGCCCGCCGACACCGGCGGGCTGGCTAAACGAACGCCTTGGCGCGTTCGGCATGGGGCCGCATCTCCTTGTCGTGCGCGCGTGACCCGGGGTCAGCGCAGAGCTCTCGCCGAAGCGTACAGGCAGACGGCCGCGGCCGCAGCGAGGTTGAGGCTCTCGGCCCGCCCGTGCAGCGGTACCCGCACCCGGGCGTCGGCGGCATCGGCCAGCTCACCGGGCAAACCGTGTGCCTCGGTGCCGAACAGCCAGGCGGTCGGTGCGGCGAGCCGGCCGGCGTCGGCCAGCTCGTCCAGATCGTCCTCGCCGTGGCCGGTGGCGGCCAGCACGGTCAGCCCCGCGGCCCGCACCGCGGCGACCACGCTCGCCGGTTCCCGCTCCCGCACCACGTCGACGTGGAACAGGCTGCCGGCGGAGGCGCGCACGCACTTGCCGTTGTACGGGTCGACCGCGTCCCCGGCGAAGACCACCGCCGCGGCGCCCGCGGCGTCGGCGGTGCGCAGCACCGTACCGGCGTTGCCCGGGTCACGGATCCCGGCGAGCACGGCGACCAGCCGTGGGCTGCTCGCCAGGGCGGCGTCCAGGGGCCCGTCGACGTGCCGGCAGACGGCCACCAGGCCCTGCGGGGCGACGGTCTCGGCGAGGGCCGCGAGGGCGTCGTCGGTCACCTCGGTGACGGGTACGTCGGCACCGGCGGCGGCCACGAGGTCGGCGTACCGGTCGAGGCTGGCGGGAGTGCCGAACAGTTCGACGACGGTGCGCGGGCGGATCAGGGCCTCGCGGACCGCCTGCGGTCCCTCGGCCAGGAACCGGCCGGTGGCCTCGCGCTCCCGGCGGCGCTGGAGCCGGCGGGCGGCGACCACCCGGGGCGTACGCGGTGTGAAGGGCATGGTGTCTCACCACACACGCGCGAGGCGCCCCTCGTCGCCGAGGAACGCCTCGCTGCGCGCTGCGGGGATCAGGCGGCCTGGGCCGCCGCGCCGCCGGTGCCCTCGGCCGCGACCGCGGCGCGGGCCAACTCGACGATCGCCGCGAACGCGGCGGCGTCGTTGACGGCCAGATCGGCCAGGATCTTGCGGTCGACCTCGATGCCGGCCAGCCGCAGGCCCTGGATCAGGCGGTTGTAGGTCATCCCGTTGGCGCGGGCGCCCGCGTTGATCCGCTGGATCCACAGCTGCCGGAAGTCGCCCTTGCGGTCACGACGGTCCCGGTAGGCGTACTGCATCGAGTGCAGCACCTGCTCCTTGGCCTTGCGGTACAGCCGGGAGCGCTGACCGCGGTAGCCGCTCGCGGTCTCCAGCAGGGTTCGGCGCTTCTTCTGGGCGTTCACAGCCCGCTTGACGCGTGCCATCTCAACTCCTTCTTGGGCTCAGGTGGCGCGCGTCAGCGGCCGAGCAGCTTCTTGATGCGCTTGACATCGGCCTTGGCCACCTCGACCACGCCCGTCAGTCGGCGGGTCCGGGTGGAGGGCTTCTTCTCCAGGAGGTGGCGCTTGTTGGCCTGCTCCTTCATGAGCTTGCCCTTACCGGTCACGCGGACCCGCTTGCCCGTCCCCGTGTGGCTCTTCATCTTCGGCATGTGGAACGTCTTCTCCCCTGTTACTCGCCGCTGTTGTCGGCGACGGTGCCGGTGTCACCGGCCGCTGCGGTCTCGCCGGCCTCCGGGCCGGCGGAGCCCTCCGCGGCCCGATCCCGGGCCCGCCCCGGGAGGCCGTAGCGGCGACCGCGGCGGCCTTGGTGGCGCGGTGTGGCGCGAGCACCATGATCATGTTTCGACCGTCCTGCTTCGGAGCGGCCTCGACGTACCCCAGCTCCGAGATCTCGCTCTCGAGCCGACGCAGGAGCCGATAACCCAGCTCCGGACGGCTCTGCTCGCGACCCCGGAACATGATCGTCACCTTGACCTTGTCGCCGGCCTTGAGGAACCGCACCACGTGACCCTTCTTGGTCTCGTAGTCGTGCGGGTCGATCTTCGGCCGGAGCTTCATCTCCTTGATGACGGTCTGCTGCTGGTTACGCCGCGCTTCGCGCGCCTTCAGTGCGCTCTCGTACTTGAACTTGCCGAAGTCCATGAGCTTGCACACCGGCGGGCGCGCCATCGGCGCAACCTCGACCAGGTCCAGATCGACGTCCGCGGCCAGCTGAAGGGCTCGCTCCAGCGGGACGATGCCCACCTGCTCACCCTCGGGGCCGACCAGTCGGACCTCACGTGCCCGGATCTGCTCGTTCACGCGTGGTTCGACGCTGATGGGGCCTCCTCGAGTCGGTTCTTCATGCGTGGCCGACCCCTGCGGCTCCCGGTGGGAACCAACCCGGAAAGCAGAAGGCCCCGGCAGATGCCAGGGCCTGCTCGACCGGTCGGCACGATCACAGGATCGCGCATGCGGGACCGGGACATGCCCGGAACCGGAGACCGGACCCGGCCACCACAGGCGGCGACTCGGGTGGGAGCAGGCGCTCCACTTTCGTGGCCGCCCGCACGGAGCGGACAGCCTGGTCGACTTGACTACACTACACCCCCGGCCGGCGACCTCTCAAATCGGGCAGCCGTGGCCGGCCCACAGCGACGATCCTCCCGGCGACCAGGTGCTCAGGTGCCCCCGCGGCCGGCGGCCCGCTCGGCGAACGCGGCCAGGTGGTCCTGGTGCAACCGGCGCAGAGCGCGCACCCCGTCGACGGCGAGCTGCTTGTCGGCGGCCTGGAGCGCGACCACCGGCAGCAGGTCGTCGTCGTGCAGTTCCAGGGCGGCCCACGGAGCACCCCGGTCGAACCGGATGCCCCGGACCACCTCCCAGGGCAACTCGTACGAGCCGATCACGTTGCGGACCCGCACGCCCCGCGCGTCCGCCTCCACCCGGGGACGGGTGAAGAGCAGGGCGCCCAGGGCGAACAGGACGCCGAGCCCGATCATGGCGATCTGGTCGCCACGCTGGAAGGTGCCGTAGCCGTTGCCGGTCGGACCGGCCAGCGTGGTGCCGATCGCCGCGAACAGGACCACCAGCACGACCGCCGAGACCCAGCAGACCACCCGGATGCGCCGGGGCCGCAGGCGGATCAGCTCGCGCTCGCTCATGCCACCAGTCTGCCATCCGTCCCGCGGCGCCCCTGGAGCCGCCACGCGGTCACCCGCCGGCTCACCTCACAGCCGACAGGCGTGGATGTTGGTGACCAGGATCGCCCGGGCGCCCAGCTCGTAGAGCTCGTCCATGATCCGGTGCACGTCCTCGCGGAGCACCATGGCCTGCACCGCCACCCAACCCTCGCGGTGCAGCGGTGAGACGGTGGGCGACTCGATGCCCGGGGTCAGCGAGCTGGCCCGGTCCAGCAGCCCGGCCGGCACGTCGTAGGCGAGCATCACGTAGCGGCGGGCGACCAGCACCCCGTGCAGCCGGCGCAGCAGCTGCTCGGCCTGCGGGTGGGGTGCCGCTCCGGTGCGCCCCACCAGCACCGCCGAGGAGTGCAGCAGCGGCTCGCCGAAGACCACCAGACCGGCCTGACGCAGGGTGGCGCCGGTCTCCACCACGTCGGCCACCACGTCGGCGACGCCCAGGCGGATGGCGTTCTCCACCGCGCCGTCGAGGCGGATCACCTCGGCCTTGACGCCCAACTCGGCGAGGTGCCGCTCGACCAGCCCCGGGTACGCGGTGGCGATCCGGTGCCCGCCGAGCTCCCGGACGTCGTCCACGTCGTCGGGCCGGGCCGCGAAGCGGAAGGTGGCCCGGCCGAAGTTCAGATCGAGGACCTCCTCCGCCGGCGCACCGGAGTCGATCAACAGGTCGCGGCCGGTGACACCCGCGTCCAGGTCACCGGAGCCGACGTAGGTGGCGATGTCCTTCGGCCGCAGGTAGAAGAACTCGAGATCGTTCGCCTGGTCCCGGCAGACCAGGTCCTTGGGGTCGGTGCGCTGGCGGTAGCCCGCCTCGCGCAGCATCTCGGCGGCCGAGGAGGCCAGGGCGCCCTTGTTGGGTACGGCGACACGCAGCATGACGGAGTGCTCCTTCGATCGGGACCGGGTCGACGGCGGGGCACTCACAGATGTCGGTAGACGTCCTTCAGTTCGAGACCGCTGGCCAGCATCAGCACCTGGACCTGGTAGAGCAGTTGGGAGATCTCCTCGGCGGTGCGCTCCGGCCCCTCGTGCTCGGCGGCCATCCACGACTCGGCCGCCTCCTCGACGACCTTCTTCCCGACGAAGTGCACGCCCTTCTCCAACGCGGCGACCGTGCCCGAGCCGGGGGTGCCGGCCGCGGCCTTGGCCTGCAACTCCGCGAACAACTCCTCGAACGTCTTCACGGAGACGGATTCTCGCAGTCGCCCTCGGTCGCCGGAAGCACCGGGTCGGTGGTGACCGCTGGCCGGGACCGGCATTCCCTACCAGGATGATGGGACAAGCCTTCGATCCCCGCCTATGTTGGTCGTACGCTGTCCGCCATGGTCAGCACCCCACGCACCCCCACGCTCGCCACCGCCGGCATCGTCCTGCTCGCGGTCACCGCCTGCACGCCCCAGGCCCAGCCCGCGCCTATGCCGACCGTGTCGATGGCGTGCACCAAGGACAGCCTGTCCACCCAGACTCCGGGCAGGCTCACCATCGCCACCGACGAGCCGGCCGACCCGCCGTGGTTCGTCGACGACAAGCCCGACAACGGCGAGGGCTTCGAGTCCGCGGTGGCCTACGCGGTGGCGGAGCAGCTCGGCTACGCCCGCGACGACGTCACCTGGATCCGGGTGCGGTTCGACGCCGCCGTCGCGCCCGGGCCGAAGAACTTCGACTTCGACATCAACCAGTTCGCCGTCACCGAGGAGCGCAAGCAGGCGGTGGACTTCTCCGCCCCGTACTACCTGGTGCGGCAGACGGTGATCGCGCTGGAATCCTCCAAGATCGCTGGCATGACCGCACTGGCCGACCTGCGCGGCGCCAAGCTCGGCGCACGGGTCGGCACGACCAGCTACCAGGCGATCACCGACGTGGTGCGGCCGACGGCCGAACCCCAGGTCTACAACAGCAACGACGACGCGAAGAAGGCACTACAGAACGGGCAGATCGACGGCCTGGTGGTGGACCTGCCCACCGCGTTCCACATCACCGGCGCGGAGATCGACGACGCGGTGATCGTCGGGCAGCTGCCCCAGGTGGGCACGCCGGAGGCGTTCGGGTTGCTGTTGGACAAGGACTCCCCGCTCACCGGCTGCGTCAGCGCGGCGGTCGGGCAGCTCAGCAGCGAGGGCATACTCAAGCAGCTGGAGCAGCAGTGGCTGGCTCAGGTCGCGGGAGCGCCAGAACTCACGTGAGCACCGCTCAGCACCACCCCTCGCCCGATGATCGAGGCTGCCGGCGGAGGTCGCGGTTCCGGGCGCGGTGCTGGGGCGTCGGTCAGGCCGCACCGGTGTGCGCGGCCCCGCCCGCGACGCTCACGTTCATCGCCGGGTACGTCATTACGAGGCTCGCCTCGGCTGGCCCGTGCACCACCTCGTACCGATGCGGCACATCGGCCGAGAACACCAGGAAATCGCCGGCGCCCGCCTCGTGTAGCGCATCGACCGGTCCGGCCCGCAACACTCCGCGGCTGACGAGCAGGTATTCCACCGTTCCGGCCGCGTGCGCCGGACTCTCCACGAAATTCCCGGGTTGTTGGATGCGTACCCGCCAGATCTCGGTGAGGACGCCGGGGCCGATGCGCTGCAACATCTCTTGTCGGCTGTAGTCCGGGGCCGGGGTGCCCCGCTGCAGGCTCGGTGCGCTCGGCACCGAGGTCGGTATGAGGTCGCCGAGCGGCAACCGCAGGGCAACGGCGATCGCCGCGATGGTCTCGATGGTCGGGTTGCCGAGGCCGGCCTCGAGTCGGGAGAGTGTCCCCTTGCTCACATCCGCCCGCCGAGCAAGCTCGGAGACCGACATCCGGCGGGCCTCCCGGAAGCGACGGACTTCCCTACCGACCGCGGCTCCCATCCCGGCCGCGGTGGTCCCGAAGCTCTCAGCGGCTGTCGTCACGGGGTCCATTCTCGGGTATTGGTCGGCGAACGTGCCCAGACACGCTACCGTCTGGTGCCACGCCGGCCGCAGGCTGGCGCCCGGAACTCTCGACAGCCCGCCCGACGAGCGCCGACCCGACCAGCAGCAAGCCACCGAGCGCCTGGACGAGGCCGAGCGACTCGCCAGCCGCGACGATCGCGAAGATCGTCGCGAAGATCGGCTCGGTACACAACACCAGCCCGACCCGGGTGGAGCTGGAGAGCCTTGCCGAACGCAGCTGCACGAAGAAGGCGAAGGCGGTGCCGAGTACACCGAGATAGGCGATGAGCAGCCACGATCGGCCGTCGACATCCCCGGCCACCGACCACACCGGGTCCCCCGTGAGCACCGAGGTGGATCCCGCCAGCACGATCACCACCACGAACTGGACCGCGGTGAGGTTCTGAATCGACTGGCCCCGTACGTGCCGGCCGAAGAGCGTGATCTGAACAGCTCGGATCATCGCGGCAGCCAGGATGATCAAGTCACCGGACCGCAGCTGAATGCCGTCGTGCAGCAACAGCAAAGCGCAACCGAGAAGGGCCGCGACCGTGGCGATGTATACCACCGGGGATTGCGTCCTCCGGCTGACGAATCGCTCCAACACGGGCACCAGCACCACCGAAACGGTGATGAGAAAGCCGGCGTTGGCCGCGGATGTGTACCGCACACCCACCGTCTCCAGCATGAGGATGCCGTAGAGCATCGTGCCGAAGGCCGCGCCTGTGATCAGCTCCATCCGGTTCAACCGACGCAGCGACCGAGCGGCCAGCAGGAGCACCACCGGAAGCGCGGTGAGGAAGCGCAACGCCAGGAACGCCGCAGCCGGCACGTGTTCCCCGACGGTCTGCATCACGACGTAGCTGGAGCCCCAGATGATCGCCACGAGCAGGATCGACAGATCCGACCACAGCAGGGCGCCCTTGGTCGCGGGGCGGACAGGCCCGGCAGGAGGTGGGATGCTGGCTGCCGGCTCGGGCGGCGCCGACGTGGTGCCCCTAGGTGCTTGCATGATCAGCTTATCCCCTCGAGATTCACCCAGTCAGGACTACAATGTCGGAATTGCCCGATCGTCCGTACATTATAGTGATCACTTTCTAGTACTATACTGAACACGACGGTAGCCGACGCATCACATTCCGCGCTGACCGCGGTGGTGAAGTACGAGGGGATGACGCATGGAGCACGAGGAGACCTACGATCGCCTGATCGCCCTACTCGACGAGAACGGTGCCACCTACCGGCTGATCGACCACCCCGAGGAGGGCCGCACCGAGATCGTCAGCGGATATCGCGGCCACCAGGTCGCGGCTGCGGCCAAGTGCATGATCGTGATGGTCAAGCTCGGCAAGAAGGTCACGAAGTACGTCCTGGCAGTCGTCCCCGGGGATGCCCGGGTCGACCTGCAGGCGATCAAGAAGTTGTTCGGCGGCACATACATCTCCTTCGCGACGCCGGAAATCGCCGAACGGCTGTCCGGCTGTGTCGCCGGCACGATCCTGCCATTTCCCTTCAGCGATGAACTGGAACTCATCGCCGACCCGGGGATCAAGGCGTTTCCCGAGCTGTTCTTCAACGCCGCCCGGTTGGACCGGTCACTCGCACTGACCACCGACGACTACCTGCGAATCACCTCGCCGCGGTTCGAATCCATCGCGGCAGGCACCGCGATGACGGTCTGAGAGCGAGCGTCACGCCGGGCGCACGCGCGTCACCGGGCGGGCTCCAGTGGTGGCACGCCCCAGCCACACCGTCCGCCGCTCCGTCACGATCGCTGTGATGAGTTCGGCGGGCGTCACGTCGAAAGCGGGGTTGCGCGCCTTTGTGCCGGGCGGGGCAATGCGGTGCGAACCGAAACCGAGCACCTCGGCCTCATCCCGCTGCTCGATCGGAATGTCCGCGCTCGTCGCCGTGCCCGGGGAGAACGTCGCCTCGGGCGCCGCCACCACGAACGGAATGCCAGCGTGAGCCGCCGCCAACGCATGCGCCACCGTACCGACCTTGTTGGCGCTGTCGCCGTTGGCCGCGATGCGGTCGGCGCCGACCACGACCGCATCCACCTCACCGGCCAGGATCAGCCCGGCCGCCGCGCCGTCCACCACGAGGCAGTGCGGGATTCCCGCGCGTCCGAGTTCCCACGTGGTCAACCGAGCGCCCTGAAGCAGGGGACGGGTTTCCGTGGCGTACGCCGTGAGCAGCGGTTCTCGGCGGTGCAACTCAACGATCACCCCCAGAGCCGTACCGATCTCCACGGCGGCGAGAGCGCCGGCGTTACAGTGCGTCAGGATTCGCCTGGCCCCCTGCAACAGATCCGCGCCGCGGTTGCCGATGGCCCGGTTCGCCTCGACGTCTTCGTCCCGGATCTCCAGTGCGACGGCAACCACCGCTGCCGCACCCGCGTGCGCGGCGGCCAGCGCCCGGTTAGCTCCCCACGCCAGATTCGTCGCCGTCGGCCGCGCCGTCGCCAGCAACTCTGCCGCCTCACCTGCTCTGGTAAGGACATCCTGTCCCCGCTCTTTCGCCCGCACCGCGCCGAGTGCCACTCCCATCGCGCCGGCCACACCGAGCGCCATAGCGCCGCGTACCGCGAGTCGCTTGATCTCCGCCACGAGCTGAAGTGGCTCGCGGAGCACGAGGAAGGTCGTCCGGTCCGGAAGGCGCGTCTGATCGACGATGACGACAGCGCCGTCATCCCGCCAATCGATTGCACGCATCACGATGAACCCCCGGTCTGATGCCACGGACACCCCACGGTGGCCCATGCCGCTCCTCGGGGCATCGGACGGAAGTCACAGCGCCGGATACGTCAATGGTGCACTCTTGATTCTTCGCTCAGGCACCCACCTGTGCTCGCCGATCCCCTCTCGTAGATTCCAGACAACATCAGCGGAACGCGGGAGAGGAACATGTCGGTGCCGCAGGAGCCCATGACACTCGGTCTGATCGAGCGACTGATCCAGCAGGAGGAACTCGAGTCGGCCGCGGTCCTCCACCTGACCGCCAACGAGACGCTACTCTCCCCTGCGGCGCAACGGGTCCTGTCGACCCCGCTGTCCAACCGCTACCTCCTCGAGCACCTGGAGATGCGGGAGGACTCCCCGTCCCGTCTGAACAACTTCCTGTATCGCGGCATGAATCGGATCAACGAGATCGAAGCGTCCGCCACAGAGGTGTGCCGGCAACTCTTCGGCGCCGAGTACGCCGAATTCCGATGTCTCTCCGGTATCCATGCGATGCAGACCACCTTCGCCGCACTCTCCCAGCCGGGCGACAAGATCATGCGTATCTCGACGAAGGACGGCGGCCACTTCCTGACCGAACTGATCTGCCGCACTTTCGGCCGGAGCAGTTGCACATACGCGTACCGGGACATCTCAGAGATCGACCTTGACCGCACCCGCGAGGTGTTCGAGCGGGAACGTCCCACACTGCTGTTCCTCGACGCGATGAACTACCTGTTCCCGTTCCCGGTGCGGGAACTGAAGGAGATGTGTGGACCGGTGCCGCTGGTCTACGACGCGTCGCACACGCTGGGCCTCATCGCCGGTGACCAGTTCCAGGATCCGCTCGGCGAGGGCGCCGACATCCTCCAGGCGAACACCCACAAGACGATGTTCGGGCCGCAGAAGGGCATCATCCTCGGCCGGAGCCGTGGTCTGATGGAACGCATCAGCTACACCCTGTCCAATGGCCTGGTCAGCAGCCAGCACACCGCGTCCGCGCTGGCGCTGTACATCGCGCTGCACGAGATGTACACCCACGGTCGCGAGTACGCGAGCCGGGTCATCGAGAGTGCCCGGTGTCTCGCCACCGCCCTGCACGACCGGGGTGTACCGATCCTGCAGGCTGACCGAGGGTTCACCCGCAACCACATGTTCTTCATCGACAGCAGGCCCCTCGGCGCCGGACCGGCCCTGCTGGAACGGCTGTTGCGCGCCGGAATCGCGGTGAACCGATCCGTCGCCTTCGAGCAGACCGACACGTTGCGGTTGGGCGTCCAGGAAGTGGTCCGACGCGGGTTCACCAACGCCGACCTCAACCTCGTCGCCGACTGGTTCGCGCAGGTGCTGCTGCATGACGCGGACCCGGAACCCATCGCCCTCGCCGTGGCCGAGTTGCTCGGTCAGCGCGGCTCGATCAAGTACTGTGAGCCCGCCCCGGAGGCCACCGCGCCGTCGCCCTCCGGACCGCTCCCACGGCCCGCAACCCGGCGTTGGGCGGACATCGACCTCCGCCGAGAGTCCCTTGAGATCGAGCGTTCCGCCTTCGACGGCGCACACGCGCTGGGCCGGCTCGCCGGGATCTTCGAACACCAGACCGACTCCGCCGGAAACATCAGTTTCCACCGCGCGGGCGGTACCTTCGTCACCGCCACCGGCGCCTACATCCGGGATCTGAGGCCCACCGACTTCGTCGAACTGCGGGGCCGCACAGGTACCACGTTGCACTGTCGCGGTCCCGGTACGCCGTCCGCGGAGTCGTACATGCACTACCTCATGCGCAGCACGGTCCCCGCCGCCTTCGTCGTGCACAACCACTACATTCCCGACGACGAGGAACTCGACCGCGTGGACGTACTCGTCATCCCACCCAAGGAGTACGGCAGCGTCCAACTCGCCGAGGCCGTCGCCGAAGCGGCCCAGAAGAGTCAGGTGATCTACGTCCGCCGACACGGCCTGGTGCTGTGGGGCGAATCCCTGGAGGAAAGCCGTGAGCTTCTCGACCGGCTGGCCTTCGCAGTGCAGGCGGCAAAGGGCGCAGACCCGGCGTGGTTGAGGTAAGCGGGTTCGGTCAGGTGGCGAAGCCGAGTCGCTGGTTGGCGGACGCCGCGACCTGGCGGAGGGCCAGGGCGGCGTCGAGGGCGGCCACCGTCGAGGACCAGCCCTTGTCCTCGGCGGAGCCGGGCAGGCCGGCCCGGTCGCGGGCCTGCTCGATGGTGTCCACGGTGAGCACCCCGTGGGCCACCGGCTTGCCCTCGTCCAGCGCGATCCGGGTCAGCCCGTCGGTGACCGAGCGGCAGACGTAGTCGAAGTGCGCCGTGGCGCCGCGTACCACCACGCCGAGGGCGACCACCACATCGCAGCGCCGGGCCATGGCCTGGGCCACCACCGGCAGTTCCACCGAGCCGGCCACCCGGGCCACCACCACCCGCGCGCCACACGCCCGCGCGGCGGCCACCGCCCGGTCCAGCATGTTATCGGTCAGCTCACCGTGCCACCGCGCGGCCACCACACCGACGGTCATCCCGCTCGCGTCGACCGGGGTGGACCCCGGCTCGCCGAAACCCGCCATCGTTCCTACGCTCCGATCTCTTTGCCGGCGACCGTACGGCCCATCGGGGCCTCGGCCACCTCGTCCAGGTCGAGCAGATGTCCCATCCGGTCCCGCTTGGTCCGCAGGTAGCGCACGTTCTCTGGGTGCGGGCGCACCGGCAGGCCCTCCCGGCCGGTGACGGTGAGCCCGTACCCCTCCAGTCCCGCCCGCTTGGCCGGGTTGTTGGTCAGCAGTCGCATCGACCGCACCCCGAGGTCGTAGAGGATCTGCGCGCCGGTGCCGTAGTCACGCGCGTCAGCCGGCAGGCCCAGGTCGAGGTTCGCGTCGACCGTGTCGCGGCCCTGGTCCTGGAGCTGGTACGCCTGCAACTTGTGCAGCAGCCCGATGCCCCGCCCCTCGTGGCCCCGCACGTAGAGCACCACGCCCCGGCCCTCCCGCGCCACCCGGTCCAGCGCGGCGTCGAGCTGCGGACCGCAGTCGCAGCGCACCGAGGAGAAGACGTCGCCGGTCAGGCACTCGGAGTGCACCCGCACCAGCACGTCGCGGCCGTCGCCGAGGTCACCCATCACCAGGGCCACGTGCTCGGCCGAGTCGTACTCGCTGCGGTAGCCCAGCGCCCGGAACACCCCGTGCTCGGTGGGCATCCGGGCATCGGCGACCAGTTCCACCTGCTTCTCGGTGCGGCGCCGGTACGCGATCAGGTCCGCGATGGTGACCAGGGTCAGCGCATGCTCGGCGCAGAACTTCTCCAGATCCGGCAGCCGCATCATGGTGCCGTCGTCGTTGACCAGTTCGCAGAGCACCCCCGCCGGGCGCAGGCCGGCCAGCCGGGTCAGGTCGACGGTCGCCTCGGTGTGCCCGGGGCGCCGCAGCACACCACCGGCGCGAGCCCGCAACGGCACCACGTGCCCCGGCCGGGCGAGGTCGGTCGGGCCGGTTCCCGGGTCGGCGAGCAGCCGGATCGTGTACGCCCGGTCGGCGGCCGAGATGCCGGTGGTCACCCCCTCCCGGGCGTCGACGGTGACGGTGTACGCGGTCTGCCGGCGGTCCTGGTTGGTGTGGTGCATCGGCGGCAGGTCGAGCCGGTCACACTCGCTCTCGCTGAGCGGGACGCAGATGAACCCCGAGGTGTGCCGCACCATGAAGGCCAGCAGTTCCGGGGTGGCCAGTTCGGCGGCGAAGATCAGGTCGCCCTCGTTCTCCCGGTCGGCGTCGTCCACCACGACCACCGGCCGGCCGGCGGCGAGGTCCGCCAGCGCCCGCTCGATGTCGGCGAAGACGGTCGGCCCGCGCTGCTCACTGTGCTCGGTCATGCGACGGCCTCCGAGTAGGTCGACGGGATCGGGGCGGATGCCGGGCGGATGGCCCGCGAGGTGCGCCACCAACTGGCGAGGCCCCAGACGCAGAGCCCGCCGTAGACGAGGTACATGGCCGCCGACGGATAGAACCCGCCGCGCAGCAGCAGCGGCACGCCCACGGCGTCGACCGCGATCCAGACCAGCCAGAAGTCCACCCAGCCGCGGGCCATCCCGTAGGTGGCCAGCAGGCTGCCGACGAGGATCCAGGCGTCGGGCAACGGCCCCCAGGAGCCGAGCGCCGCCAGCACCGGGTAGGCCAGCGCGGTGCCCACCACGGCGGCGGCGAGCAGACCGAGCCGCTCGGCGCCGGTGGCCCAGCGGGGCGCGACCGCCGACCCGTCGCCGGTGACGCCGAGGCGGCGGTTACGCGTCCAGCGCCACCAGCCGTAGACGCTCAGGCCGAAGAAGAAGACCTGCCGGCCGGCCTGCCCGTACAGGTCGTGCGCCTGCGGGGTGGCGAACGCCCCGCCGAGGAAGACGGTGAACAGCAACGCGTTGCCGATCATGCCGACCGGCCAGGCCCAGACCACCCGGCGCAGGCCGAGCAGCGCCGAGCCGAGCCCGAAGACGTTGCCGACGACCTCCCGCACCAGCACCGGCGACCCGGCCACGTGGAACTCGGCGCCGAGCAGCCAGCCGAGTGCCCCGGTCATGACAGCACCGGCCCGGGTGTGGCGACGCCGGGCAGGTCGACCGGCGGTCCGGCGCCGCCGGCGGTCCGGGCGCCGAGCAGCCGCTCGACGTACTTGGCCAGCACGTCCGTCTCCAGGTTCACCGGGTCGCCCACGGACCGGGCACCGAGCGTGGTCGACGAGAGCGTGGTGGGGATCAGGCCGACGGCGAACCAGTCGGTGCCGACCTCGGCGACGGTCAGCGAGACGCCGTCGACGGTGATCGAGCCCTTCTCCACCACGTACCGGGACAAGGCGGCGGGCAGCCGGAACCGTACGGTCTCCCACCGCTGTGCCGGGTCGCGGGAGAGCACCTCACCCACGCCGTCGACGTGCCCCTGCACCAGGTGCCCGCCGAGCCGGCTGCCCAGCGTGGCGGCGCGTTCCAGGTTGACCCGGTCGCCGGCGCGCAGCGCGCCCAGTGCCGAACGGCGCAGCGTCTCGCCCATGATGTCGGCGGTGAAGACCCCGCCGTCGAGGTCGACGACGGTCAGGCAGACCCCGTTGACCGCGATCGAGTCGCCGTGCCGCGCGTCGGAGGCGACCAGCGGGCCACGGACGGTGACCAGGGCGGAGTCCTGCGCCGTGCGGGTCACCCCGACGACCTCGCCCAGTTCCTCGACGATGCCGGTGAACATGCCTAGCCCTCCCTCTTCCGGGGCAGCGCGGTGATCCGCAGATCGGGACCGACCTGCGTAACGTCGGTGAGTTCCAGATCGATGGCCTCGGTGATGGTGCGCACGCCCGCGTCGACCAGGGCGGCGGGTCCGGCGCCGAGCAGCCGGGGAGCGACATAGCCGACGACCCGGTCGACCAGGCCGGCCGAGAGGAACGCCCCGGCGAGCCGCGGGCCGCCCTCCAGCAGCACCGCCCGGACCCCCGACCGTGCAGGGCCGCCAGCAGCGCGGGCAGGTCGACGCCGCCGTTCGGGGCGGCGCCCACCTCGGCAGCGGTGGCGACCCAGGTACGGGCGGCGCCGTCGCGGACCCGCGCGCCGGCCGGGGTACGGCCCGCCGAGTCGAGAACCACCCGCAGCGGCTGCCGGATGGCCAGGCTGCCGTCGCGCAGGTTGCGCACGGTGAGCCGGGGATCGTCGGCGAGTACCGTGCCGATGCCGACGACCACCGCGTCGACGGTCGCCCGCAGCGCGTGCACGTCCATCCGGGCCGCCTCGGACGTGATCCACATGCTGGTGCCGTCGGCCGCCGCGGAGCGGCCGTCCAGGGTCGCCGCGTACTTCCAGATCACGTACGGCCAGCCCCGGCGCATGGCGGTGAGCCACGCCACGTTGCCGCTCTCCGCCTCGGTTCCGCGTACGCCCAGGTCCACCTGGACGCCGGCGGCCCGCAGCGTGGCGGCGCCGCCGGTGGCGACCGGGTTCGGGTCCGGTACCGCGATGACCACCCGGGCGACTCCGGCCTGGACCAGCGCAGTGCTGCAGGGGCCGGTGCGGCCGGTGTGGTCACAGGGTTCCAGGGTGACGACCGCGGTCCCGCCCTTCGCCCGCCGGCCGGCCTGTGCCAGCGCGACGATCTCGGCGTGCGGTCCGCCGGCGTACGCGTGGAAACCCTCGCCGACCACCTCACCATCGGCGTCGAGCAGCACGCAGCCGACTATCGGGTTGGGACTGGTCGTGCCGAGCCCGCGCGCCGCGAGCTCGATCGCGCGACGCATCGCCTCGTCCACGGAGACGCTCGCCATCGCCTGCCCTGCCCTCTCGCTCTTGCGCGCAGGCGGGGAGATCGGCCGGGTGGCCGCGGGCAGGCAGCGGAAGTCGGGGTACGGCACAGCCGCCCCGGCGGGGCCCGTGCGCGCCGGAGCCCGGCGAGCCACCCGGCCCCTTCCGTCCCGCGCGCTGTCTCCCATCCGGACTGTCTGGGCGCGGACGAACCGCCCCCAACCGTCGGCCCCGGATTCTCACCAGGTCCACCGGGCGGACGAACCGCTCCCGGGTCGCGGGCTTACCACGGTCGGACCGTGGATCACCGCCGGTTCGGAATTTCACCGAGTCCCGCCAGCGCGTGGTGGGTACTGAAGGAAGTCTTACACGCCCGGCGGGCTGTCGGGCCACCCGGGCGAGCTACTTCACATGGCGGTAACCGTGGTCACCGACGCCGCGCCGCCGGTCCACCGCCACGTACGAGCCGGGTTGGCTCTTGGCGACGGTCTTCATCTCGGAGGCGACCGTCATCGCCTCCAGCGGGTTGGTGATCCGCTTGTCCGTGTCGGAGATCGCGACCCCGATGGAGAGGGTGACCAGCGCGGCCCGGCGGATGTTGCCCCGCCGGTCCTTCAGCTCCACGTAGCCGCGTTCCCGGTCGGTGGGATCGTAGAGCGCGTCCGCGGCCTTCTCGAAGTCCGCGGACACCCGGGAGGTGAGCGGCAGGACCTGCTCCGGCGTGCACACGAAGACGAAGTCGTCGCCGCCGACGTGCCCGAGGAAGGCCGGCGGCAGCGCGACCGAGACCACGGCCCGGTGCAGGCTGCGGGCCAGCGCCGAGATGAAGCCGTCGCCGCGGACGAACCCGTACCGGTCGTTGACACTCTTGAACCGGTCGATGTCGATGTAGCCGACGGCGTAGTCGGCACCGCCCCGGACCCGGTCGGCGATCTCCCGGCGGATGCGGCTGTTGCCCGGCAGGCCGGTCAGCGGGGAGACCTCGCGGAACTCCTTGTTGCGCCGCAGGGTCGAGCTGACCCGGGCCACCAGTTCCGCCGTGTCGAAGGGTTTCACCAGGTAGTCGTCCGCGCCCGCGCTGAGCCCGTGGACCTTGTCCACGGTCATCCCCTTGGCCGTCAGCATGATCACGGGCAGGGCCGCGGTCATCGGATCGGCGCGCAGCCGCCGGGTCAGTTCCAGCCCGTCCACCCGCGGCATCATCAGGTCGACCACGGCCAGGTCGGGCCGTTCCCGCTCGATCAGTTCGAGCGCCTCCTGACCGTCGGCGGCGAGGACCACGTCGAAGCCCTGCAACCGCAGGTTGAACTCGACGAATCGGGCGATGTCCTCGTCGTCGTCGACGACGAGGATCACGTCCCTGCGATCGTCGGAAGGCTCCACCTCAGGCCCCGGCCGCCGCACGCTCCGCCAGGTCGCGGAGCCGGCGCACCGCCTCGGCCGGATCGTCGGCACCGTAGACGGCGGTGCCGGCGACGAAGGCGTCGGCGCCCGCCGCGGCAGCCTGTTCGATGGTGTCGGCGGCGATGCCGCCGTCCACCTCGATGCGCAGTTCCAGGTGACCGGCGTCGACGTGGCGGCGCGCGGTGCGCACCTTGTCCAGCAGCTGCGGGACGAACCGCTGGCCACCGAACCCCGCCTTGATGGTCATGATCAGCAGCGTGTCGAAGCTTGGCAGCAGGTCGAGGTACGGCTCGACCGGCGTGTCCCGGTCGATCGCCAGCCCCGCCTTGGCGCCGGCCGCCCGCAGGTCCCTGGCCAGCGCCACCGGGTCGTCGCAGGCCTCGGCGTGGAAGGTGACGTTGTACGCCCCCGCGTCCGCGTAGCCGGGTGCCCAGCGGCGCGGATCGGTGATCATCAGGTGCACGTCGAAGGGCAGCTTCGTGGCGGCCCGCAGGCTCTGCACCACGGGCAGCCCGATGGTCAGGTTGGGCACGAAGTGGTTGTCCATCACGTCGACGTGCAACCAGTCCGCGGCGTCCTCGACGGCACGGACCTCTTCGGCGAGACGGGAGAAATCGGCGGCCAGGATACTCGGCGCGACGATCGGCGGCGGTACGGTCACAGGGCCAGTGTACGAACGCGGTCACCAGCCGCGGCAGCATGCCACCAACCGGAACACCCCGTGACCCGGAGGTGACCAGTGGTGCAGAATGGCTCCCCTCGGACCGGTGCGACGGTACGAAGCGGGGCTTCGACTGGCCAGCCGGCCGAATCACGGCAACACTCCATCGGGGACGGTGACGGTAGCGTGCAGGCCGTTGGGCGCGGGGGCCGGCAGCCGGGCGACAGCTCCCGGGAGGGGCGGACGATGCGACGGTGGCTCGCGGCGCTGGCGCTGGCCGGCGCGGCTGCGATGGTGCTGAGCGGCTGTGTGCGGCCGGGTGGAACGGACGGTGATCTCACAAATGACTGGCCCGCGATGCGCCCGGCGACGATGTTCGTGCCGGCCACCGACGCCTGCCTGCCCCGGGTCACCGCCGTCGTCCAGGCGAGCACCTACGAGACCGTCGACTGCGCCCGCAACCACCTCGCCGAGGCGGTCCACGTCGGCACGTTCACCGGGCCCGCGGCCGGCAGGCAACGGCCGGAACCGGGATCGGCGGCGCTGCGCACCGCGCGGGCGGAGTGCGACCAGCGGGTCCGGCTGGTGCTCGGCGGCGACTGGCACACCGCCCGCCTGACGCTCAACATCGCCCTGCCGTCGGCGTCGGCCTGGGACGGCGGCGCCCGGTGGTTCCGGTGCGACCTGAGCGAGACCGACAGCATCGACAACACCCGGCCGGTCAACCGCACCGGCAGCCTGCGCGGCGCACTGATCGGCGACTCACCACTGGTGCACCGGTGCTTCGATCCGAAGCTCATCGGCGACAGCCTGAACTACATGGCCCCGGTGCTCTGCACGGAGCCGCACGGGGCCGAGTTCGTCGGTGTGTACGTCGAGCAGGACATGACCTGGGAGCAGTTCGTGGGTTCCGCCGGGCAGGCCCATCAGCGCTGTATGGGACTGATCGCCGCGTTCGCCGACGTACCCAACAACTCCGACCTGCCCTACCGCGCCGGCTCCATCTTCTACCCGCCGTCGCAGCGGGAGTGGGAGGAGGGCGACCGGGGGGTGCGCTGCATCCTGTGGAGCGACGATCGCAAGCTGACCGGCTCGATGCGCGGGGTCGGCCCCCGGGGGCTACCCGTGACCTGAGCCCGGTGCCGTATGCTGCCGCTCCGTGGCGTGCCGCGACCCGCGCAACGCGGTGCGGTCGGGGGCTTCGACGGCCGGGTTGGTCCCGCGCCTCGCTCCACTCGCCGGCGGCACGAGCAGGAGGTCGACGGGAATGCGACGGTGGCTGACCGGAGTCGCGTTGGGCGCCGTGGTGACGACGGCTCTGCTCGGCTGCACGAGACCGGCCGGAGTCGACGGTGACCTTGTCGACGACTGGGCACCGGTGGCCGCCCCGACGGTGTTCACGCCCGCCTCCCGAACGTGCCACCCCCAACCCCAGGACGTCGGCTATCTCAGCGCGTACGCGCCGGTGGACTGCGCGCAGCCGCATCGGGCCGAGACGTTGCACGTCGGAACGCTCACCGACGTGGACGGGGCGAGGCCACCGGCCACCGGCAACGCCGGGATGCGCACCGCGTTCGACGAGTGCGACCGGCAGGCCCGTACGGCGCTGGGCGGCGACTGGCGTGGCGCTCGGATCGGGCTCATCGTCGTCTTCCCGTCGCCGCGGGCGTGGACCGGTGGGGCGCGCTGGTTCCGCTGCGACGTCCACGAGTTGCGGGGGCTCGACACCCCGATCCCGGTACGGCGCACGAGCAGCCTCACCGGTTCGCTGGACGGATCGTCGCCGCTGCGGCACGGCTGCTTCAACGCGGAGACCGAGGGCGACGACGTGACCGAGATGGTCGCGGTCGCGTGCACCGCACGGCATCGGGTCGAGTTCGTCGGGGTCTGGGAGGCCCCGGCGGCCAGCTATTCGGCGTTCCTGAAGGAGGCCGGACGCGCCCACCGGGGTTGCCGCAGCAGGATCGCCCGCTTCGCCGAGGTGCCGGACGACGGCAACCTTCAGTACCGCGTCGGCACCATCTTCTACCATCCGTCCGAACGAGAATGGCGCAGCGGCAACCGCGGCGTGCAGTGCTTCCTGTGGAGCAGCGACCGCACCCTGACCCGGTCGCTGAAGGGCGCCGGCACCCGGGCACTGCCGATCACCTGAGCCGTCCCGCGAGGAATCGCCGCAGGCGCGGCGCGCTCAGGTGATCGGGTCGGGCTCCGGCGCTCAGGTGCGGCGCAGCAGGGCGAGGAACATGGCGTCGGTGCCGTGCCGGTGCGGCCACAGCTGCACCGTCGGCCCGTCGCCGAGCCCCGGCATGCCGGCCGGCAGCAGCGGCCGGGCGTCGACGAAGTCCACCGGCACACCGCTGCGCCGCGCCGACTCGGTCACCGTCACGTGGGTCTCCACGATGTGGGGTGAACAGGTCACGTAGGCGACCACCCCGCCGGGGCGGACCGCCCGCAGCCCGGCGGCGAGCAGCTCGCGCTGCAACCGGGTCAGGGCGGACAGGTCCGACGGCTGGCGCCGCCAGCGCGACTCCGGCCGGCGGCGCAGCGACCCCAGCCCGGTGCACGGCGCGTCGACCAGCACCCGGTCGAAGTGCTCCGCCGGCAGCTTCGCCTCGGCGCCCACCAGCCGACCGTCGAGGTTCAGCACGGTCACCGGCAGCCCCCGGGTGGCCTGGGCGACCAGCCGGCCCGGTGCTCGGCGACCTCCACCGCGGTCAGCCGCGCGTCGCGTTGTGCCGCGAGGGCCCCGAGCAGCCCCGACTTGCCGCCCGGTCCGGCGCAGAGGTCGAGCCAGCGGCCGTCCGGTCCGTCCACCGGTGCGGTGGCCAGCGCATTCGCCACCAGCTGCGAACCCTCGTCCTGGACGTGGGCGCGACCGTCGATCACCGCCGCCAGCTCGCCCGGCGCGCCGCCGCCGAGATAGACCGCGTACGGCGAGAAGGCGCCCGGTGCGCCACCGGACTCGTCGGCGAGCTCGACCGGGTCGGCCAGGCCGGGCCGGGCACACAGGTGCACCGGCGGACGCTCATTGTCCTCCATCAGCAGGCGGGTGGTCTCGCCGACATCGCCGTCGAGCGCCTCGCTGAACGCCCGGATTATCCACTGTGGATGGCTGTGGGCCACGGCGAGGTGACCGACCGGGTCGGTCTCCATCGGCGGCGCCAGTCGGGCCACCCAGTCGTCGAGATCGCGGCCGGCCACCTCGCGCAGCACCGCGTTGGCGAAACCGGTGGCACCCTGGCCGACCACGCGGACCAGGTCGACGGTCGAGGAGACCGCCGCGTGGGCCGGCACCCGGGTGTGCAGCAACTGGTACGCGCCGATCCGCAACGCGTCGCGTACCGGCGGGTCGATCCGTTGCACGTCCCGGCCCGCCGCGGCGGTGAGGATCGCGTCGAGCGTGCCGAGATGGCGCAGGGTGCCGTAGGTCAGCTCGGTGGCGAAGGCGGCGTCCCGGCCGGTCAGGCCCGCGTCGCGCAGGATCGCCGGCAGCACCAGATTGGCGTACGCGTCGTCGCGGTGCACCGCCGCGACCGCCTCGTACGCGGCGTACCGCGACCGGTCCACCACCGGCCGCCCAGGGCGCGGCTCGCGCCGCTGGCTGCCCCGGCTGGGTGCGGTGTCCCTCACGCGAACTCCTCCCCGGCACCGACCCGGACACCGCGTGCCCAGTCGGTCGCCGGCATCGGCCGTTTGCCCGCCGCGCGCACCTCGCCCAGACGCACCGGGGCGGTGGCCGTGCCGGCCAGCACCTCGGTCTTGGCGACCAGCAGCTCGCCGGGCTTGAGGGCGGGCGCGTCGGGGCCGGGGCGACCGGGCCGAGCTTGACCCGCTCGCCCCGGAAGGTCGTCCACGGGCCGGGCGCGGGGTGCAGGCCCGGATCCGCCGGTCCACCGCGAAGGCGGGGTCGGGCCAGCGCACCCGCGCGTCCTCGACGGTCAGTTTGGGTGCCAGGGTGACCCCGTCGGCGGGCTGCGGCTGCGCCCGGGCGGTGCCGTCGGCGAGCGCGTCCAGCACCGCCACCAGCAGCCGGGCGCCGCTGTGCGCCAGCCGCTCCAGCAGGTCACCGGAGGTGTCGGTGGAGCGGATCTCGTCGGTGAGCGTGCCGTAGACCGGGCCCGTGTCCAGCCCTTCCTCCAACTGGAACACACTGGCCCCGGCCAGCTCGTCGCCGTGCAGCACGGCGTGCTGCACGGGTGCGGCGCCCCGCCACGCCGGCAGCAGCGAGAAGTGCAGATTCACCCAGCCGTGCCGGGGGATCTCCAGCGCCGCCGGCGGCACCAGCGCACCGTAGGCCACCACCGGCACGCAGTCGGGCGCCAGCTCACGCAGGCGGGCCAGGAACTCCGGCTCGCGCGGGCGCGCCGGGGTCAACACCTCGACGCCACGCTCGTCGGCCCAGGCGCCGACCGGCGAACGGACCAGACCACGGCCGCGCCCGGCGGGCGCGTCCGGTCGGGTGACCACGGCGACCAGCTCGTGCCGCGAGTCGGCCACGGCGGCCAGGGCGGGGACGGCGACGGCCGGCGTACCGGCGAAGATCACACGCATCGGACTCACCGCCCCAGGCCGAAGGGGCTGCCGGCCGCGTGCGGGCTCAGTTTGACCGTCGGCGGGGCGGCCATGTCGTACCACGGCGCCTGACGGATCGCCTTCATCGCCTCCTTGCGACCGGCCGGGTCCAGCCGGTCGACGAACAGCACCCCGTCGAGGTGGTCGGTCTCGTGCTGCACGCAGCGCGCCATCAGCCCGGTGCCGACCATCTGCACCGGGTCGCCGTAGCCGTTGAAGCCCCTGGCGATCACGTTCTGCCGGCGCCTGGTGTCGAAGTAGAGCCCGGGAATGGACAGGCAGCCCTCCGGGCCGTCCTGCTCCTCGGCGTCGGGGAACTCCAGCACCGGGTTGACCAGGTGGCCGAGCACGTCGTCGACGTCGAAGGCAAACACCCGCAGGCCCACGCCGAGCTGCGGCGCGGCGAGACCGGCGCCGTTCTGCTCACGCATTGTGTCGGTCAGGTCGGCGACGAGCTTGCGCAACTCGACGTCGAAGTCGACCACCGGATCGGCCGGCGTGCGCAGCACCGGATCCCCGAACAGACGGATGGGCTGGACGGTCACGCGGGTTGGCTCCTTAGCGGCGGGACGGGAGTGCCGTACCAGTCTACGGAGTGCCCGGAGCAGATTCGGCCGGCGCACCATGGTCGGCGGCCGGGACCGGCTCACCCACCGTGACCGGCGGCTGGTCGTGCCCCGGCAGGAGGGTCGACCGGTGTCGGCGGCTCAGCCGGCGACGCCGGACTCCCGGCCAGCACGGCGTCGCCGCCGAGCAGGGCGTGCTCCGGCAACGGCAGGCGGATGTCGTGGGCCGCCTCCCAGTCGTGGATCAGGCTGGGGCGGACCTGCGCGGCGAAGTAGTCGATCGCGCTCACGCCGCCCACCACCGGCTCCTCGACCTCGGCGACCAGCCGGCCGGGCACCAGCCGGAACCCGTTCCGCAGCGCGGCGCTGAGCCGGCGGTGCCCGTCGACCACGAAGAAGTACTCGCCGGTGTAGCCGATCTCGATCGGCTCCAGGCCGGTCTCGCCGCGGGCGGCGACCTCGCCGACGAACGTCGAGTCCCAGGCGTCGCGCAGGCCGGTGGCGTCCTCGGTCGGGTAGACCCGGCCCGGATCGAGCAGCAGCAGCGGCGGCGTGCCGCGCAGCACGTCAGGGGCGAGCCGCCCCTCGTACGCGTCGACGATGCACTCGATCACCTCGTGGGCGCCGGCCCGGGTGGTGTCGCAGATCAGGTCGTAGTTGCGCAGCCGGGCCTTGTCCACGCCGTACCGGACCAGGAACCGGCCGCGCTCGCTCTCGCTGCGCTCCAGGAGCTTGGCCGTGGCCTCCTCCAGCGAGGCATAGCTCTCCGCCGGCCCGGACGGACGCAGCAGCACCCGCCGGGCCGCCTCACCCGGCTCGGTGATCATGTGCACCTTCAGCGCGTCGGTGAAGAAGTGCCAGGCCAGCCGGGAGTCCATGACGAGGCTCTCACCGGAGGCGGCGATGTCGCGCTGGAGCTGGTCGACGTAACCGTCGACGGCCTGGTCCAGCTCGGCGTGCAGATTCAGCTGGAGCGCGGTCATCTGCCGCTCCTGGGCCATCTTCCGGTAAAGGTCACCGACGCTCACCCGGCGCAGGCCGAGACGCTTGGCGATCTCGACCGAGACGGTGCTCTTGCCGCTGCCGAGGTCACCGTTGAAGACGATCGACTGACGAACGGTCACGACTGGTCCACCCCTGATCACCGGCTGCTCAAGATCATCAATATCGCGCCGGACCGACGCGGTTCCGCCGTCGTCGCGCCGGCCTGCGACAACTCCAGCTTGGCCCGGTTGACGCCGCGCCGCGACCTGGAGCCGCCGTGCGTCCCGGCATGACGGGCGATGCTACCACCCCGAACGAGGCGGTCCCCCGGGACGCGGCCGTGAGCAGGCCCGTCGGTACCGGGTGCCACGATCGGGTCACCCAGTGCGAACCCGGCCGGCCCCGCCGATCGGGGCCCTCAGAACAGCGCCAGCGGGTCGACCTGGATGCGCACCGGGTCGGCCGCCTTGCGCGCACTGCGCACCGCGGCCGCCGCGTGCAGCGCCTCGGCCAGGGCCGCGGCCCGCGCCCGGGGCACCCGCACCAGCATCCGCTCCCGGTCGCCGTCGGCCGGCACCGGGCCGAGCAGTTCCGCCCCGTCGGGCAGCCGCGCCTGCGCCAACAGGTCGGCCACCCCGGCGGGCAGGCCGGTCACGCTGGCCATCCGCATGGCCGGCGGGAAACCCAGTTCCCGCCGCTCGGCCAGTTCCCGGGCGGCGAACCAGCCGGCGTCCCAGCGCAGCAACGCCTGCACCGGCGCGAGAGCGCCGTCGGCGACCACCACGACCCGCCCGCCCGCAGCCGCCGGCCGGGCCAACGCGGCCGCCGCCGACCAGCGGCGCAGCGCCTCCTCCCCGGCGCGCAGGTCCGCCCGGGTCAGCAACGCCCAGCTGTCCAGCAGCAGTACCGCGCCGTAACCGCCGGCTGCGACCGGCTCGGCGCCCGGAGTCGCGATCACCAGGCCGGCACCGCCGAGGACGTCGGCCAGCACCTCCTCCCGGCCGGAGGTCCGCACCGGCACCCCGGGGAAGGCCCGGCCCAGTTCCTCGGCGGTCCGCCGGGCACCGGTGACCGAGGCACGCAGCCGCCGCCCGCCGCAGTGCGCGCAGGCGTAGGCGGCGGACACCCGGCCGCACCAGCGGCAGGCCGGCATCCCGCCGGCCGACGGCAACCCGAGCGGCCCGGCGCAGTGCGGACAGCGGGCCGGGGTCCGGCAGTCGGCGCAGGCCACCGAGGGCAGGTAGCCGCGGCGGGGCACCTGGACCAGGACCGGCAGCTCCGCCCGCAGCGCCTCCCGGGCGGCGGTCCAGGCCAGGCTCGGCAGCCGCGCGGTCGCCGCGCCCGGATCGCGGGCCAGCTGCGGGTCGTCGCCGGTCGGCACGATCGCGGGGCGCGCGCCCGCAGCACCGCCCGGTCGGCGACGACCTCGCGGGCCCAGCCGGTCTCCACCAGCAGTTGCGCCTCCGCGGTCCGCGCGAAGCCGCCGACCAGCACCCCGGCCTCCGCCAGCTGGGCCCGGATGAGCAGCACCTCACGGGCGTGCGGGTAGGGGGCGCGGGGCTCGGCGTGCAGGTCGTCGCCGTCGTCCCAGATCGCCACGAATCCCAGCCGGTCGACCGGGGCGAACATGGCCGCCCGGGTTCCGATCACCACCGGCGCGTCGCCCCGGTGGGCGGCGAGGAAGGCCCGGTAGCGCCGCGCGGGACCGAGCGCGGCGGACAGGCAGACGTGACGGCCCGTCCCGAGGTGTGCGGTCAGCGCGGCGTCGAGCCGGTCCAGATCCCGTCCGTCGGCCACCACCACCAGGGCACCCCGGCCGGCCGTCACCGTGGCGGCGACCGCGGTGGCGTAGCGCGCCGCCCAGTCCTCCCCGGCAGCGCCGACCACACGGCCCGGGCGCGCGCCCGTCGGCCAGTGCCCGCAGCAGCGCCGGTCCGGCCGGGTACTCCCGCCATCCGCCGGGCTCCGGCGACCCGGCACCGCCACCCGCCACGCCGCCGGTCACCTCGCCGCCGGTCACTTCCCCGTTCGGCCCGGCCGGCGCGGCGGGTCCGCCGGCCGGCGCGGCCACGGGCGCAGCGGGCGCAGCTTGGGCGAGGGCCTCCTTCTCCACCCGGGCGTGCCGGGGCGGGACCGCGAGGCGCAGCACGTCGACGAGGCTGCCGGCGTAACGGTCGGCGACGACCCGGGCCAGCCGGGCCACCTCGGGGTCGAGCACCGGCAGCGGCGACACCACCCGCTCCAGGAAGGCCAGCCGGGGATGGTCGGACCGCTCGGCCCGCTCCAGCAGCCATCCGTCGACGAGCTGGCCGGCGAAGCGCACCTTCACCCGGACGCCGGGCACCGCGTCGGCGGCCAGTTCCTGCGGCACCAGGTAGTCGAAGGGGCGGTCCAGGTGGGCCAAGGGCACGTCGACGCAGACACGGGCGACCGGCGACCCGTCAGCGGGCCGCCGGTCGTCACGCCTGGTGGCTGTCAGGCTCCCGCGGCCGACTTGAGGTCGGCGGCCCGGTCGGTGCTCTCCCAGGTCAGGTCCGTCAGCTCCCGGCCGAAGTGGCCGTAGGCGGCGGTCTGCGCGTAGATCGGGCGCAACAGGTGCAGGTCCCGGATGATGGCGGCCGGGCGCAGGTCGAAGATCTCGGTGACCGCCTTCTCGATCGAGGCGACCGGCACGGTCTCGGTGCCGAACGTCTCGACGAACAGGCTCACCGGGTGGGCCTTGCCGATCGCGTACGCGACCTGCACCTCGCAGCGCTCGGCCAGGCCGGCGGCCACCACGTTCTTGGCCACCCACCGCATGGCGTACGCCGCCGAGCGGTCGACCTTCGACGGGTCCTTGCCGGAGAAGGCGCCACCGCCGTGCCGGGCGTAGCCGCCGTAGGTGTCGACGATGATCTTCCGCCCGGTGAGGCCGGCGTCGCCCATCGGGCCACCGATCTCGAACCGGCCGGTCGGGTTGACCAGCAGCCGGTAACCCTCGGTGTCGAGCCCGAGGCTCTCCAGCTCGGGGGCGATGACGTGGTCGCGCACGTCGGGGGTGAGCAGCGAGTCCAGCGAGATGTCCGCGGCGTGCTGGCTGGACACCACGACCGTGTTGAGCCGGACCGGGCGCAGCCCGTCGTACTCGATGGTGACCTGGGTCTTGCCGTCCGGGCGCAGGTACGGGACGGTGCCGTCCTTGCGGACCGCGGAGAGCCGCCGGGCCAGCCGGTGCGCGAGCGCGATCGGCAGCGGCATCAGCTCCGGCGTCTCCGAGCAGGCGAAGCCGAACATCATCCCCTGGTCGCCGGCGCCCTGCGCGTCCAGCGCGCTCTCGGACGCACCGGTACGCAGCTCGAAGGCGTTGTCGACGCCCTGGGCGATGTCCGGCGACTGGGAGCCGATGGAGACGCTGACGCCGCATGACGCGCCGTCGAAGCCCTTCTTGGACGAGTCGTAGCCGATGTCGAGGATGGTCTCCCGGACGATTGTCGGGATGTCGGCGTACGCCTTGGTGGTCACCTCGCCGGCAACGTGGACCTGGCCGGTGGTGATGAGGGTCTCCACCGCGACCCGGCTGTGCGGGTCCTGGGTGAGCAGGGCGTCGAGGATGCCGTCGCTGATCTGGTCGGCGATCTTGTCCGGGTGGCCTTCCGTGACCGATTCGGACGTGAAGAGGCGGCGTGTCACGGCACTCCTAAGTTCTTGGACGTCGTTCCGCGGCAGTGTAGTCACCAACCGCCTCCGAGTCCGTCTACGGTCGTGTTGTTGTCCAGCCGTCAGGAGGAGTCACCGGCCGAACCGGGCGACCACGAGGTCCCACACGCCGTCGGCGAGATCCTCCTTGGACTGTTCGGGCATCCGGATGACCGAACCGTCCGCGCCGATGACGGTGGCCGCGTTGGTCTCGGCGCCGAAGACCTTGTCCGGCCCGACCTCGTTGACGACGATGAGGTCGGCCCGTTTACGGGCCAGCTTGGCCCGTCCGTTGGCCTCGGCGTCGCCGGTCTCGGCGGCGAACACCACGAGCACCTGCTCCGGTCGGCGGCGCTGGCCCAGCTCGGCGGCGATGTCCGGGTTGGTGACGAGTTCGATGGTGGGTGCCGCGCCGTCGTCCGACTTCTTGATTTTGCCAGGCGCGTAGGTCGCCGGTCGGAAATCGGCCGGAGCCGCCGCCATCACGACCGCGTCGGCGCCGGCCGCCGCCTTCAGCGTCGCCTCCCGCAGCTCGCCGGTGGTGCCGACGCGGACCAGATCCGCACCGGCCGGGTCGGGCAGCGCGACGTTCGCCGCGACCAGCGTGACCCGGGCGCCGCGGGCGAGGGCGCAGCGGGCGAACGCGTAGCCCTGCTTGCCGGAGGAACGGTTGCCGAGGAAGCGCACCGGGTCCAGGGGTTCCCGGGTGCCGCCGGCGGTGACCACCACGTGCCGGCCGGTCAGGTCGGCCGGAGCGTCGACGCCGCGGGCCAGGACGCGGCGGGACACCGCGAAGATCTCCACCGGGTCGGGCAGGCGGCCCTTGCCGGTGTCGGCGCCGGTGAGCCGCCCGACGGCCGGCTCGATGACGCGGACGCCCCGGGCGCGCAGCGTCGCGACGTTGGCGGCGGTGGCCGGATGTTCCCACATCTCGGTGTGCATGGCCGGCGCCAGCAGCACCGGGCAGCGGGCCGTGAGCAGGGTGTTGGTGAGCAGGTCGTCGGCGAGGCCGTGGGCGGCCCGGGCCAGCAGGTCCGCGGTGGTGGGCGCGACCACCACCAGGTCGGCCTGCTGCCCGAGGCGTACGTGTGGCACCTCGTGCACGTCGGCCCAGACGTCCTCGGCGACCGGCTGCCCGGAGAGCGCCGCCCAGGTCGGCGCGCCGACGAAGCGCAACGCGGCGGCGGTCGGCACGACCCGGACCCGGTGACCGGACTCGGTGAACAGGCGCAGCAACTCGCACGCCTTGTAGGCGGCGATCCCACCGCCCACGCCGAGGATGATCCGGGCGCTCATCGCCGCGCGGAGATTACGGCTGGTCGGTCGGCTCGGCCGTGAGCAGGCCAGCGTTGATCTCCCGCATGGCGATGGAGAGCGGCTTCTCCTGGGGCGTGGTCTCGACCAGTGGGCCGACGTACTCCAGCAGGCCCTCGCCGAGCTGGCTGTAGTAGGCGTTGACCTGGCGGGCGCGCTTGGCCGCGAAGATGACCAGCGCGTACTTGGAGGTGGTCTTCTCCAGGAGCTCGTCGATCGGCGGGTTGGTGATGCCTTCGGGGTTGGCGATGGATCCCACGGATGAACCTCTGCTGTCTGTCGCACGGACCGCGCGAGCGCGGTGCCGGCGCTCAACCGCGCGGACGCGGCCGGGCCGGAGCCAGGAAGGAAGAACCGATGAATCCTACCAGCTCGTCCACGACCCGCTCGATGCGGTCGTGCGAGACGCTGTGGTCGAAGGCCGACACCGCGGCTGGACCCGGCATCCGGCCGGGTGGATGCAGCAGCACGAGTCGTGCCCGGGGCCAGGTGGCCCGGACCAGCAGCGCCCCGTCGAGGTCGAGCGGAAGCAGCACCGGCTGCCCGGCGGCGAGCCGGCCGCGCAGCGGGCCGGTCTCCGTGCCGCGCCGGTACGCGCCGAGCCGGCTCCACTCCAGCAACTCACCGGCGGCAAGCCGGCGGTCGAACTCCTCCGGCGTGAGGAAGTGCCGGTGGACGCCCTCCAGCTCGCACTCCCGGCGGGGCCGGGTGGTGACCGAGACGGGCGTCCACACTGACGGAGAACGCGCCCGGACCAGTTCGACGACACTCGCCCTGCCGGCGCCGGATGGGCCGGCCAGGACAGTGAGCCGAGCCGCCGGGCGCGCCTCGTCATCCAAGCTCACTGCTTGTTTCTACACGCAGTCGCGCTCAGTTGGCGGCGAACTCCCCAAGCAGGGCCTTACGCTGCTGCTCGCCGAGGCCACGCAGGCGACGGCTATCGGCGATCTTGAGCTTCTCCATGATCTGGGTGGCCCGGATCTTACCGATGCCCGGCATGGCCTGCAGCACGGCCGACACCTTGAGCTTGCCGACGACATCGTCGGACTCGGCCCGCTCAAGAACGGCACCGAGGGTGGTCTTGCCCTGCTTGAGCTGCTCCTTCAGCTCGGCACGGGCTTTGCGGATCTCCGCAGCCTTCTCCAGCGCGGCTGCGCGCTGCTCGGGGGTCAGTGACGGGAGCGGCACCAGTTCTCCTCAGGTCCCTATCGCGACGGGCGGGACGCACCGCCGCATCTGTGAAACGTGGTGTCGCTGTGAACCAAGGGGTTCCCAGCGCGGGGAAAACTAGCGGTCAACGGAGCTTTCGGCAACGTGGGCGCGCGGCGATCACCCCAAAGTGACCGAGCAGTCAGTCAGTCAGGACGACGTCAGGACCGCCCGGCAGTCGTCCACCGCCCGGTCCGCCGCGGCCCGCAGCGCCTCCGGGTCGGGGCCGGCGCCCAGCACCTCCCGCGAGTACGAGGGCAACACGGTGGGCAGCGCGGAACCGAAGACGATCCGCAGATCCGCCGCCGTGGCGCCCTGCGCGCCGAGTCCCGGCGCCAGCAGTGGACCGTTCACCGCGGACAGGTCGCAGCCGGTCTCGCCGACCGTCGCACCGACCACCAGACCAAAGCTTCCGAGTGGCTCCGCACCGGCGTTGAGCTGGGAAATCTCGTCGATCACCGTCTGCGCGACGGTGCGCCCGTCGGCGCCGCGGGCCCGCTGCACGGCGGCTCCCTCGGGGTTCGAGGTGAGCGCCAGGACGAAGACGCCGCCGCCGTGTTCGGCGGCCAACTCGAACATCGGGGCGAGTGCGCCGACCCCCAGGAAAGGGCTTGCGGTGACCGCGTCGACATATACCGGGCTGGATGGATCGAGGTAGGCCGAGGCGTAGGCGCGGACCGTCGAACCGATGTCACCGCGCTTGACGTCGAGCAGAACGAGCGAACCCGATTCTCGTAACTGTCGGATAGTTGACTCAAGTACCGCCACCCCTTGAGACCCGAATCGCTCGAAGAACGCCGACTGGGGCTTGACCACCGCAACCCGGTCACCGAGCGCTTCCACGACGATCCGTGCGAACCGGCTGAGACCCTGCACATCGTCGGCAAGGCCCCAGCGGGCCAGCAATGCCGGATGTGGATCGATTCCCACACAGAGCGGGCCTCGCTCGCCGACCGCCCGGTGCAACCGGGCACCGAAGCTCTCCATACCGCCAGTGCCTCCTCTCGTCAGACGCCAGCCCAGCCACGCTTTCTGGCGTTCAGGTCTACTCAACCCGTCCCGATCATCGAAAACCGGCTACTCAACCCGCGGTACCCGGCGACTCAACTTCCCGTCGCTCGGGCTCCCGCGCCTACTCAACCCGCCCGCACCGCCGCCGCGACACCGGCCCCGATCAGCGCCAGGTCGGCGTCGGTGGTGACGTACGGCGGCATCGTGTAGATCAGGTCCCGGAACGGGCGCAGCCACACCCCCTGCGCCACCGCGGCGGCCGTGGCGGCGGCGAGATCCACCTCGTGGTCCAGCTGCACCACGCCGATCCCGCCGAGCACCCGCACGTCCGTCACGCCCGGCGCGCTGCGCAGCGGATCGAGGCCGGCCCGCAGGCCGCGCTGGAGCCGCGACACCTGCCCGGCCCAGTCGCCGGCCCGCAGCAGACCGAGGGAGGCGTTGGCGACCGCGCAGGCGAGCGGGTTGCCCATGAACGTCGGGCCGTGCGCCAGGACGCCGCCGGCACTGATGCCCCGCGCCACCTCGGCGGTGCACAGTGCGGCCGCCAGGGTGAGGTAGCCGCCGGTGAGGGCCTTGCCCACGCACATCACGTCCGGGGCGACGCCGGCGTGCTCGGCGGCGAACATGGTGCCGGTGCGACCGAAGCCGGTGGCGATCTCGTCGAAGATCAGCAGGATCCCGTGCGCTCGGGTCACCTCCCGCAGCACCCGCAGGTAGTGCGGGTGGTGGAAGCGCATCCCGCCGGCGCCCTGCACCACCGGCTCGACGATCACCGCGGCCAGTTCGTGGGCGTGCCGCTCGACCGCGTCGACCAGCGCCGCCTCGTACGCCGGGTCGGGGGCGGTCTCGAAGCCGGCGGGCGGTGCCGGGGCGAAGACCTGCCGGGGCAGCACGTCGCCCCAGAGGTGGTGCATGCCGCCCTCCGGATCGCAGACGCTCATCGGGTGGAAGGTGTCCCCGTGGTATCCGCCCCGCCAGGTGCCCAGCCGACGCCGCTGCGGCCGGCCGCCGGCCCGCTGGTACTGCAGGCACATCTTCACCGCGACCTCGACACCGACCGAGCCGGAGTCGGCGAGGAACACGTGCGCCAACCCGTCGGGTGCCAACTCGACCAGGGTGCGGGCCAGCTCCACGGCCGGGGCGTGGGTGAGCCCGCCGAACATGACGTGACTCATCCGCCCCAACTGGTCGGTCACCGCCGCGTCCAGCACCGGGTGCCGGTAGCCGTGGATCGCCGCCCACCAGGACGACATGCCGTCGACCAGCTCACGGCCGTCGACCAGCTTCAGCCGCACCCCCGCGGCGCCGTCCACCAGGTACGGCGGCGCGGCCGGCGGGAGGGCGGCGTACGGATGCCAGACGTGTGCGGCGTCGGCGGCGAGGATCTCCTCCGGCGTCATCCGCGCTCCCGTCCGGTGCCGGCCCCGCCCCGGGCGGCCCGCTCCGCCGCCGCACCCGGTCACGCTCCCGTCGCGCTGGGCGCCGGTGCCACCGCCGCGGCGCGGGCGACCGCGCGGGGCAGCGCCGGGCCGTGGTAGATGAAGCCGCTGTAGAGCTGCACCAGGCTGGCGCCGGCGTCGAACATCCGGGTGGCGTCGTCGGGGTCGACGATGCCGCCCACGCCCATGATCGGCAGCCGTCCGCCCGTCTCGGCGTGGACGAAGGCGACCACCTGCCGGGCCCGGTCCGCCAGCGGCCGGCCGGACAGGCCACCGGCCTCGCCGGAGCGTGCCCGGTCGGCCGGGGCCAGCCCGTCCCGGCCCAGCGTGGTGTTCGTGGCGATCACCCCGGCGGCACCCCGGGCCAGGCACACCTCCAGCAGCTCCGCGATGGCCGGTTCGCCCAGGTCGGGGGCGATCTTCACCAGCACCGGCCGCTCACCCACCAGCGCCGCCAGCAACGCGTCCAGGTGGGCGCGGTCCTGCAACGCCCGCAGCCCCGGCGTGTTCGGCGAGGAGACGTTGACGGCGAAGTAGTCGCCGTGCCCGCGCAACGCGCGGTACGACGTCCGGTAGTCCTCCACCGCGTCGTCCAGCGCGGTCACCTTGGACTTACCCAGCGAGATGCCCAGCGGTACGCCGATCGGGCGGGGCAGCGCCGCGAGCCGGGCCGCGAGTGCCTCCGCCCCGGCGTTGTTGAAGCCCATCCGGTTGATCACGGCCTCGCTGTCGGGCAGCCGGAACAGCCGTGGCCGGGGGTTGCCCGGCTGCGGGTGCGCCGTCACCGTGCCGACCTCGACGAAACCGAACCCCAACGCCGGCCACGCCGGCAGCGCCACGCCGTCCTTGTCCATCCCGGCGGCCAGACCGACCGGGTTGGGGAACCGCACCCCGAACACCGTGCGGGGCGCCGGCACCGCGTACCGGGCGCGCAGCGCCGCCAGCGCGACCGGCATCCGGGCCAGCGCGGCCAGCCGCCGCAGGGTGGACTCGTGCGCCGCCTCCGCGTCGCCGCCGCCGATCCGGAACAGCCCGCGCCGCACGGTCCGCTCGAAGATCACCGTTGCGCCCGCAGGGTGGCGTGCAGATCCTGGAGCGGGCGCACCTGCATGTCACCCCGGATGCGGGCCTCGATGCCCATGACCGCGGCGGCGGCCCCCGGCACCGTGGTGATGCACGGGATGTCCGCGGTGACCGCGGCGCTGCGGATCTCGTAGCCGTCGGAGCGGGCACCGGCGCCGGAACCCTGCGGCGTATTGATCACCAGGGCGACCCGGCCACCGAGGATCAACGACACCGCGTCGTCGTCGGAGCCCGCCTCGTAGTGCTTGGGGGCCTGCTCGCAGGCGATGCCGTGCCGGCGCAGCACCTCGGCGGTGCCGCTGGTCGCGACGATCTCGAAGCCCAGGTCGGCCAGCCGCTTGATCGGGAAGATCATTCCGCGCTTGTCCCGGTTGGCCACCGAGACGAAGATCCTGCCCTCGGTCGGCAGCGACCCGTACGCCGCCGACTGCGATTTGGCGAAGGCGTGCCCGAAGGAGGTGTCGATCCCCATCACCTCACCGGTCGACTTCATCTCCGGGCCGAGCAGCGAGTCCACGCCCTTGCCGGCGGGCGTGCGGAACCGCTTGAACGGCAGCACCGCCTCCTTGACCGCGATCGGGGCGTCCGGCGGCAGCGCGCCACCGTCTCCGGTCGCCGGCAGCAGGCCCTCGGCGCGCAGTTCCGCGATGCTCGCGCCGAGCGCGATCCGGGCCGCAGCCTTGGCCAACGGCACCGCCGTGGCCTTCGAGACGAACGGCACCGTACGCGAGGCACGCGGGTTGGCCTCCAGTACGTACAGCGCGTCGTCCTTCAACGCGTACTGCACGTTCAGCAGGCCGCGTACGCCGATGCCCCGCGCGATCGCCTCGGTGTACCGGCGGACCTGGGTGACGTGCGAGCTGGCGAGAGTGATCGGCGGCAGGGCGCAGGACGAGTCGCCGGAGTGGATGCCCGCCTCCTCGATGTGCTCCATCACCCCGCCGAGGTAGACCTCGCCGTCGGCGTCGCAGAGCGCGTCCACGTCGATCTCGATGGCGTCGTCGAGGAACCGGTCCACCAGCACCGGATGATCCGGGGAGATGTCGGTGGCCCGGCCGATGTAGTCACGCAGCGTGGCATCGTCGTAGACGATCTCCATCCCCCGCCCACCCAACACGTACGACGGGCGGACCAGCACCGGGTAGCCGATCTCGTCGGCGATCTCCTTCGCCTCCTGGTAGGAGGTGGCGGTGCCGTGCGCCGGGGCGCGCAGACCGGCCCGGGCCAGCAGCGACCCGAAGGCGCCCCGCTCCTCGGCCAGGTGGATCGACTCCGGGGAGGTGCCGACCACCGGCACGCCCGCGTCCTTGAGCCGCTGGGCCAGCCCGAGCGGGGTCTGCCCGCCGAGCTGCACGATCACCCCGACCACACCCGGCCCGCCGGCCGCCCGGCCGGAGGAGTCCTCGGCGTGCCAGACCTCGATCACGTCCTCGAAGGTCAGCGGCTCGAAGTAGAGCCGGTCGGCGGTGTCGTAGTCGGTGGAGACGGTCTCCGGGTTGCAGTTGACCATGACCGTCTCGAAGCCGCCCTCCGGCGCGCTCCGCAGCGCCTGCACCGCGTGCACGCAGGAGTAGTCGAACTCGATGCCCTGCCCGATCCGGTTCGGCCCGGAGCCGAGGATCAGCACCTTCGGCCGCACCGACCCGACCACCTCGGTCTCCGCGTCGTACGAGGAGTAGTGGTACGGGGTGGTGGCCTCGAACTCGGCGGCGCAGGTGTCCACCGTCTTGTAGATCGGCCGGATGTCGAGCCGGTGCCGCAGCGTACGCACGCCGTCCTCGGCGGCCAGTTCCGGGCGCAACGCGGCCAGTTGCCGGTCGGACAGGCCGGCCCGCTTCGCCCGGCGCAGCAGTGCCGCGTCCAGCACCGGCGCGGCCACGATCTCGGCGCGCAGTTCGACGAGCCCGGCGATCTGGTCCAGGAACCACGGGTCGATCCCGCCGGACGCCGTCGCCACCTCGCCGATCGAGGCACCCAGCCGCAGCGCTCGCTCGACGGTGTAGAGCCGCCCGTCGTGCGGCGTACCCAGCGCGGCGAGAGTGTTCTCCTTCGTCGCCCCCGACGGATCCGGCACGGTCCAGAAGCCGGCTGATCTGGTTTCCATCGAGCGCATCGCCTTGTTCAACGCCTCGGTGAAGTTGCGCCCGAGGCTCATCGCCTCGCCGACGGACTTCATCGTGGTGGTCAGCTCCGGGTCCGCGCCGGGGAACTTCTCGAAGGCGAACCGGGGGATCTTGACCACCACGTAGTCCAGCGTCGGCTCGAACGCGGCCGGCGTCTTGCGGGTGATGTCGTTGGGAATCTCGTCGAGGGTGTAGCCGATGGCCAGCTTCGCGGCGATCTTCGCGATCGGGAAGCCGGTCGCCTTCGACGCCAGCGCCGAGGAGCGGGAGACCCGCGGGTTCATCTCGATGACGACGATGCGGCCGTCGGCCGGGTTCACCGCGAACTGGATGTTGCAGCCGCCGGTGTCCACCCCCACCTCGCGCAACACCGCGATGCCCAGATCACGCAGGCGCTGGTACTCCCGGTCGGTCAACGTCATGGCCGGCGCCACGGTCACGCTGTCGCCGGTGTGCACGCCCATCGGGTCGAGGTTCTCGATCGAGCAGACCACCACCACGTTGTCGTGGTGGTCCCGCATCAGTTCGAGCTCGTACTCCTTCCAACCGAGCACGCTCTCCTCGATCAGCACCTCGTGCACCGGGCTCGCGGCCAGGCCGGCCCCGGCGATGCGCTCCAGGTCGGCGTCGCTGTGCGCCATCCCCGAACCGAGGCCACCCATGGTGAACGACGGCCGGATCACCACCGGCAGGCCCAGCTCGGTGACCGTCTCGCGGACCTCGTCCATGGAGTGGCAGACCCGGGAGCGTGGCACCAGCCCCGACGGGTTCGCCACGCCGATCCGGACGCCCGCCTTCGCCACGATCTCCTTGAACAGCTGCCGGTCCTCGCCGCGACGGATCGCGTCGATGTCCGCGCCGATCATCTCCACGCCGTACTTCTCCAGCACCCCGGCCTCGTGTAGCGCGACGGCGGTGTTCAGGGCCGTCTGACCGCCGAGGGTGGGCAGCACCGCGTCGGGCCGTTCCCTGGCGATGACCAGCTCGACGAACTCCGGGGTGATCGGCTCGACGTAGGTGGCGTCGGCGAACTCCGGGTCGGTCATGATGGTCGCCGGGTTGGAGTTGACCAGGCTGACCCGGATCCCCTCGCTGCGCAGCACCCGGCACGCCTGGGTGCCGGAGTAGTCGAACTCGCAGGCCTGCCCGATGACGATCGGCCCCGAGCCGATCACCAGGATGTGCTTCAGATCGGTCCGTCTAGGCATTCGTGCGCCCCTCGCTGTGGGTCCGGCCCTCGATCAGCTCGGCGAAGCGGTCGAAGAGGTAGTCCGCGTCGTGCGGCCCGGCCGCCGCCTCCGGGTGGTACTGGACGGTGAAGGCGGGCACGTCGCGCGCCCGCAGCCCCTCGACCACGTTGTCGTTGAGGCAGACGTGCGAGACCTGGACGCCACCGAACTCGGTCTCGATCACCCGGTCGGGCACGACCAGGCCGGGCCCATCGGCCGCGCCGGGCTCCTGTTCGCCGCCCGGCCAGGCGACGGCGAAGCCGTGGTTGTGGCTGGTCACCTCCACCTTGCCGGTGGCCCGGTCGAGGACCGGCTGGTTGATGCCCCGGTGGCCGTAGCCGAGCTTGTACGTGCCGAAGCCGAGCGCCCGGCCGAGAATCTGGCTGCCGAAGCAGATGCCGAACAGCGGCACCTGGCGGCGCAGCACCTCCCGGGCCAGCGCGACCGGGGCGGCGGCGGTGGCCGGGTCGCCCGGCCCCGGCGAGAAGAACACCGCGTCGGCGCCGGTGGCCAGCAGCTGCTCGATGGTCGAGTCGGCCGGCAGCACGTGGGTGGTCACGCCGCGGGCGGCGAGTCGGCGCGGCACGTTGCGCTTGATCCCCAGATCCAGCGCGGCGACCGTGAACCGGCGCTCGCCCTCGGCGGGGACCACGTACGGCTCCGCGGTGGTCACCTCGGCGGAGAGGTCCGCGCCCAGCATCTGCGGCGCCTGGCGGACCCGGGCCAGCAGCGCCCGCTGGTCGTCGTCGACGCTGGAGATGCCGACCCGCATCGCGCCGCGTTCACGCAGGTGGCGGGTCAACGCCCGGGTGTCCACCCCGCTGATGCCGACCACGCCCTCGGTGGCGAGCCGGTCCTCCAGCCCGCCGGTGGCCCGCCAGTTCGAGCTGACCCGGGCCGGGTCGCGCACCACGTAGCCGGCCACCCAGATCCGCCGCGACTCGTCGTCGGCGGTGTTCACGCCGGTGTTGCCGATGTGCGGGGCGGTCTGCACCACCACCTGGCGGTGGTACGACGGGTCGGTCAGCGTCTCCTGGTAACCGGTCATGCCGGTGTTGAAGACCGCCTCGCCGAAGGTCTCCCCGACGCTGCCGTACGCCTCGCCGTGGAACGTGCGCCCGTCCTCCAGGACCAGGATCGCCCCTGCGCGCCTCGTCATTATTTGACAGCCTTTCCGTCCAGGACCGTCGCCGCGCCACGCAGGAAGGTCGCCACGATGCGACCCGGCAGCGTCATCCGGGCGTACGGGGTGTTGCGGCTGCGGCTGGCCAACTCCGCCGGCTCGATCGTGCGGCGGGCCGCCGGGTCGACCAGGGTGAGGTTGGCCGGTGCCCCGGCAGCCGGATCGTGGCCGTGTTCGGTCAGCCCGGCGATCCGGGCCGGGGTGCGCGACATCCGCTCGGCGATCAGATCCCACTCGGGGCCGAGCACGTCCAGCGCGATCGACAGCGCCGTCTCCAACCCGAGCATGCCCGGCCGGGCGTACGCCCACTCGCACTCCTTGTCCTCCACCGCGTGCGGGGCGTGATCGGTGGCAATGACGTCGATCACCCCGTCGACCAGCGCGGTGCGCAGGGCGGCGAGATCGGTGGCGGTGCGCAGCGGCGGGTTGACCTTGTACACCGGGTCGTAGGTCTCGGCGCGGGCGTCGGTGAGCAGCAGATGGTGCGGGGTCACCTCGGCGGTGACGCGCACGCCCCGGGCCTTGGCCTGGCGCAGCACCTCGACGCTGCCGGCGGTGGAGACGTGGCAGACGTGCAGCCGGCTGCCCACGTGCTCGGCCAGCAGCACGTCCCGGGCGATGATCGCCTCCTCGGCCACCGCCGGCCAGCCGGTCAGGCCCAGCCGGGTGGAGACCTCGCCCTCGTGCATCTGCGCGCCCTCGGTGAGTCGGGGCTCCTCGGCGTGCTGGGCGATGATCCCGCCGAACGCCTTCACGTACTCCAGCGCCCGGCGCATCAGCCGTGGGTCGGCGACGCAGTGCCCGTCGTCGGAGAAGATCCGCACCCGGGCCGCGGAGTCGGCCATCGCGCCCAACTCGGCGAGGTGCTCGCCGGCCAGGGCGACGGTGACCGCGCCGATCGGCTGCACGTCGACCAGCCCGGCCTCCCGGCCGAGCCGCCAGACCTGCTCGACCACGCCGGCGGTGTCGGCCACCGGCGAGGTGTTCGCCATCGCGCAGACCGCGGTGTAGCCGCCCAGCGCCGCCGCCCGGGAACCGGTCTCGACGGTCTCGGCGTCCTCCCGGCCGGGCTCGCGCAGGTGGGTGTGCAGGTCGACCAGGCCGGGCAGGGCTACCAGGCCGTCGGCGTCGACCACGCTCGCGTCCGGCGCGGTTAGCCCCGGGCCGGTCTCGGCGACGACGCCGTCGCGGATCAGCAGGTCGGTCGGCGCGGCGCCGAGCACGCTGACGTTCCTGATCAGGTACGAGTTCACCGGTTGTTCCCCCCGAGCAGCAGGTAGAGGACGGCCATCCGGACGGATACCCCGTTGGTGACCTGTTCGACGATGGTGGAGCGGGGCGAGTCGGCGACCTCCGGCGTGATCTCCATGCCCCGGTTCATCGGGCCGGGGTGCATGACGATCGCGTGCTCCGGAAGCCGGCGCATCCGCGGGCCGTCGAGCCCGTAGCGGCGGGCGTACTCGCGGGCCGACGGGAAGTACGAGTCGTTCATCCGCTCCCGCTGCACCCGCAGCATCATCACCACGTCCGAGGACGGCAGCACCGTGTCGAGGTCGTAGCAGACGCCGGTGTCCGGCGCGAGGGCGGCGGCGATGTCGACGGGAATGAGGGTGGGCGGCCCGACCAGGGTGACCTTGGCACCGAGGGTGGACAGCAGCAGCACGTTGGAACGGGCCACCCGGGAGTGCAGCACGTCGCCGACCACCGTCACCGACAGGCCGGCCAGCCGGCCCAGCCGGGAACGCATGGTGTACGCGTCGAGCAGCGCCTGGGTGGGGTGCTCGTGGGTGCCGTCGCCGGCGTTGACCACCGACCCGTCGACCCAGTCGGCGAGCCGGTGCGGTGCGCCGGAGGCGGGGTGCCGCACGACCACCGCGTCGGCCCCCATCGCCTGCAGGGTCAGCGCGGTGTCCTTCAGGCTCTCACCCTTGGTGACGCTGGATCCCTTCGCCGAAAAGTTGATCACATCGGCACTGAGCCGCTTGGCCGCCGCCTCGAACGAGATCCGGGTGCGGGTGGAGTCCTCGTAGAACAGGTTGACCACGGTCCGGCCCCGCAACGCGGGCAGCTTCTTGACCTCGCGGCCGGCCACCGCGGCCATCTCGGCGGCGGTGTCCAGGATCTGGATGGCGGTGTCGGCGTCGAGGTCGGCGCCGGAGAGCAGGTGTCTGATCACGCGGGATCCTCCCCGTAGAGCCGGACCTCGTCCGCGCCGTCGGTCTCGGCCAGCGTCACCTTCACGCTCTCGGCGAGCGCGGTCGGGATGTTCTTGCCGACGTAGTCGGCGCGGATCGGCAACTGCCGGTGGCCGCGGTCGACCAGCACGGCGAGTTGCACCGACGCCGGTCGCCCGAGGTCGCCGAGCGCGTCGAGGGCCGCCCGGACCGTACGGCCGGAGAAGAGCACGTCGTCGACGAGGATCACCCGCATGCCGTCGATGCCGTCGGCGGGCAGCTGGGTGGGCCCGACCGCCCGGGTGGCGTTGCGACGCAGGTCGTCGCGGTAGAGGGTGATGTCGAGCACGCCGACCGGCACGGAGATTCCCTCGAAGGCGGTGATCCGGGTGGCGAGCCGGCGGGCCAGGGGCGCGCCACGGGTGGGGATGCCGAGCAGCACGGTGTCCGCCGCGCCCTGGGTCTTCTCGAGGATCTGATGGGCGATCCGGTCGACGACGCGTTGCAGGTCGGCGCTGGTCAGGATCACCTTCACCGAGGGTTGTCGCGGGGGCGACGACCGGGCAGCCGGTGGGTAGGCCACGGCGGACCTCCTTCCCCGCCTCACGGGACGGGTCGTTAAAGGATGTCGGATCCTCCGGGCCGGCGCAGCCGTCCGGCGGAGGGGCTGCGGCCACGTTACCAGTGGTCGAGGCGCCGACAGCGCTCGGGCACAGGTGTCCCGGGCCACGCCGGGCCGTCATCACCGCGGATCGGTTCAGCCGACGAAAGGGGACAACTCACCCGGGGTGCCCAACGGGAGGGTAACGGCCACTTGACCAGGTTTACGAATCCCCGTACCGTCACGCTCCGTAGCGATCGCTGGGAGAACCCCGAGCAGCACTGGGAGTGTCCGAATGCCCTCTGAATACGCCAAGTCTCTGGGCGCCCGTCTGCGCTCCATCCGCCAGCAGCAGGGCCTGTCCCTGCAGGGGGTGGAGGAGAAGTCGAACGGGCGCTGGAAGGCGGTGGTGGTCGGCTCGTACGAGCGCGGCGACCGGGCCGTCACGGTGTCCCGCCTGGCCGAGTTGGCCGAGTTCTACCGCGTTCCGGTCTCGGAACTGCTGCCCGACGGCAGCGGGGTGCGGCACGAACCCACCAGCAAGATCGTTCTGGATCTGGAGCGGCTCTACGACGAGGCCAGCGAGGACCTCGCCTACGTCGCCCGGTATGCGCGCGCCATCCAGCAGCAGCGCGGTGACTACAACGGCCGGGTGCTGTCGATCCGCGCCGACGACCTGCGCGCCCTCGCCATCGTCTACGACGCCTCGCCGTCCGGCCTGATCGAGCGACTGACCGAGCACGGCGTGCTGGTCGCCGACCCCCGGGCGTTCTTCGCCTCCTGAGTGCCGATCACGAAAAGGGGCCCGTGCCGGACGGCACGGGCCCCTTTTCGTCGTGCCGGTCGCCGCAGCCGAGCGGTGGGACCCGCCGGGTGTGCGGGTGCCGGCGCGGCTCAGCGGGTGGCGTACTCGGCGATCCGGCCGAGCAGACCGTTGAGGAAGCGGGGCGAGTCGTCGGTCGACATCTGCCGGGCCAGCTCGACGGCCTCGCTGATCGCCACCGCGTCGTCGATCTCGTCGACGTACAGCAACTCGTAGACCGCGATCCGGGCCAGGTTGCGGTCGACCACCGGCATCCGGTCCAGCGTCCAGCCCTCGGCGTAGCTGGAGATCAGCTCGTCGATCCGGTCCAGGTGCCCGGCCACGCCCTCGACCAGACCGATCGCGTACCCCAGGTGGTCGGGGCGCGGCTTCTCGATCCGCTCGACGTAGCCGGCGAGCACCTCGACCGGCGGACGATCACGCAGGTCGGCCTCGAAGAGCACGTCCAACGCCCGCTTGCGCGCCTTGCGACGCGCCGGCATCTGCTGCTTCGGACCCTCGGCCATCAGGCGCGGCCGAGGTAACGGCCGTCGCGGGTGTCGACCTTGATCTTCTCGCCGGTGGTGATGAAGAGCGGGACCTGCACGGTAGCGCCGGTCTCGACGGTCGCCGGCTTGTTGCCACCGGTGGAGCGGTCGCCCTGCAGGCCCGGCTCGGTGTAGGTGATCTCCAACACGACGGAGGTCGGCAACTCGACGTAGAGCGGCACCCCCTCGTGGGTGGCCACGGTCGCCTCGGCCTCGGGCAACAGGTAGTTGGCCGCCTCACCGACCGTCCCACCCGGCACCATGATCTGGTCGAACGTCTCCATGTCCATGAAGACGTAGTCCTCGCCGTCGGCGTAGAGGTACTGCATGGTGCGCTTGTCCACGGTGGCGGTCTCGACCTTGGTGCCCGCGTTGAAGGTCTTGTCGACCACCTTGCCGGAGAGCACGTTCTTCAGCGTGGTGCGCACGAACGCACCACCCTTACCGGGCTTGACGTGCTGGAACTCGACGACGGACCAGAGCTCCCCGTCTAGGTTGAGTACCAGGCCGTTCTTCAGGTCGTTGGTGGTGGCCATTTCCTGCCTTGATCATCAATTGGCGGACAGACCTGGCAAGTCTACTCGTCGCCGCGCAACCCGCCGCCGGCCGTCGACCGAAGGCCGGAACAACCCGAATCGTCACGGTCGGTGCCGCCCGGCCTGTCGCCCACCTCACCCCCCGGCTCCTTTGCTCTGCTTCAACCTACGCAACGGTCACCGTCCGTGCCGGCCGCGCCCGCAGGTCCGGGCGGACGGCAGCACTGCGACGCAGCTCAGCAGCTATTGCGTGGAGTGAAGCAGAGCAAAGGACGCGCAGGGGGGTGGGTGACAGCGACGGCAGCGCGTCACGGACGGTGGCCGTCGCGAAGGGTAATCCCGGGGCAGGCTCGGGGCTCGAAGGTCCGGCCGGGAGCGGGCGGGCTCAGCCGGTCTCGCCCCGGCGGGCGGCCAGGTGGTGCAGGGCGAGGCGGTAGCCGTCGACGCCGAGCCCGCAGATCACCCCGGTGGCCACCGCCGACACGACCGAGTGGTGCCGGAACTCCTCCCGGGCGTGGATATTGGAGATGTGCACCTCCACCAACGGCCCGCGCAGCAGGGCGCAGGCGTCCCGGACGGCGATCGAGTAGTGCGACCACGCGGCCGGGTTGAGCACCACGGCGGCACCCTCGTCCGCCGCGGCGTGCAGCCAGCCGAGCAACTCGTGCTCGGCGTCGGTCTGCCGGACGGTCACGCTCAGACCGAGGTCACGCCCGGTCGACTCGCAGAGTTCGACCAGGTCGGCGTAGCTGGTCACGCCGTACACGTCGACCTGGCGGGTGCCCAGCCTGCCCAGATTCGGCCCATTGAGCACGTAGACCCTCACGAGGACACCGCGCCGTACGCGGCGTGCAGCAGGTCGTCGTCGGGGCCGTCCAGGATCGCCGGCCGGGCCAGCCCGTCGAGCACCACGAAACGCAGCCGGCTGCCCCGGGCCTTCTTGTCGACCCGCATCGTCGCCAGCAGTCGCGGCCACTCCTCGGCCCGGTAGCCGGTGGGCAGCCCGAGCGCGCTCACCACGTCGCGGTGCCGGCGCGCGGTGGCCGCGTCCAGGCGGCCGGCGAGGCGGGCCAGTTCGGCGGCGTACACCAGACCGACGGAGACCGCATGACCGTGCCGCCAGCGATATCCCTCGGCCTTCTCGATCGCGTGGGCCAGGGTGTGCCCGTAGTTCAGCACCTCCCGAACGCCCGATTCGCGCAGGTCACCGGCGACCACGTCGGCCTTGACCCGGATGGCCCGCTCGATCAGTTCCCGGGCCACCGGCCCGGCCGGGTCGGTCGCGGCGGCCGGATCCCGCTCGACCAGGTCGAGGATGGCCGGATCGGCGATGAAGCCGCACTTGACGACCTCGGCCAGGCCGGCGGCCAGGTCGGCGGTGGGCAGGCTGTCCAGCGTGGTGAGGTCGGCCAGCACCCCGACCGGCGGGTGGAAGGCACCGACGAGATTCTTGCCGGCCGCCGTGTTGATCCCGGTCTTGCCGCCCACCGCCGCGTCGACCATGCCGAGCAGCGACGTGGCCACCGGGACCCAGCGCACCCCGCGCAGCCAGCAGGCCGCCACGAAGCCGGCCAGGTCGGTGACCGCCCCGCCGCCCAACCCGATCACCGCGTCGGTCCGGGTGAACCCCGCGTCGCCGAGCCGGTCCCAGCACTGCGCCGCGACCTCGACGTGCTTGCCGGCCTCCGCGTCGGGCACCTCGATCGGCAGCGGCGCCACGCCGGCCGCGGCCAGCCCGGCGCCGATCACCTCGGCCAGGTCCTTCAGCGGGGCGTGCAGCACCGCCACCCGGGTGGCGTCGGGCAGCAGCCCGGGCAGCGCACCGAGCAGGCCGCGCCCGACCAGCACGTCGTACGGCCGCTCGCCGCCGACCGGAATCCGGGTCACCTCGTCCATCGCCCGGCAGCCTAGCCCACCGGCGGGCACCGGGGGTCCCCGCTCAGCGCTTGAGCAGGGCGACGATCTCGGCGACGATCTCCTCCGGCGGACGCCCGTCGGTGGACACCGTCGCGGTGGCCACCTCGGCGTAGAGCGGGCGACGCTGGTCCATCAGATGTTTGAGGGTGGCCCGGGGATTGATCGCCAGCAGCGGACGGCCGGCGCCGAGTCCGACCCGCTTGATGGCGTCGGGCAGTTCCACCGAGAGGTGCACCACCCGGTGACCGATCAGCGCGGCCCGGTTCTCCTCGGCCAGGATCGCGCCGCCACCGAGGGCGAGCACCCCGGAGCAGGAAGCCAGCGCCGCGGCCAGCGCCGCCCGTTCGAGGGTACGGAAGTGGTCCTCCCCCTCGTCGACGAAGATCTCCGGGATCGGCTTGCCGGCGAGGCGCTCGATGTCGGCGTCGGTGTCGCGGAACTCCACGCCGAGCGCGGCGGCCAGCGCCTGCCCGACCGTGGTCTTGCCCGAGCCGGGCGCGCCGACCAGCACGCAGGCCGGACGGGTCGCACCGGTCACCGGATCACCAGCGCGTCGAGGTAGCCGGTCAGGTTGCGGCGCATCTCGGCGACCGAGTCGCCGCCGAACTTCTCCACCGCCGCCTCGGCGAGCACCAGCGCGACCATCGCCTCGGCGACCACGGCGGCGGCGGGCACCGCGCAGACGTCGGAACGCTGGTTGATCGCGGTGGCCGGTTCGCCGGTGGTGACATCGACCGTGGCCAGGGCGCGGTTGAGCGAGGAGATCGGCTTCATCGCGGCCTTCACCCGCAGCGGTTCGCCGGTGGTGATGCCGCCTTCCAGGCCGCCGGCCCGGTCGGTGACCCGACGTACGCCGGTGGCGGTGGGAATGATCTCGTCGTGCGCCTCGGAACCCCGGGACCGGGCCTGCTGCCAACCGTCGCCGATCTCCACGCCCTTGATCGCCTGGATCGACATCAGCGCGGTCGCCAGCCGGGCGTCGAGCTTGCGATCCCACTGCACGTGGCTGCCCAGGCCGGGCGGAACGCCGTAGGCCAGCACCTCGACCACGCCGCCGAGGGTGTCGGCGGCCCTCTTCGCGGCGTCCACCTCGGCGACCATCCGGGCGCTGGCCTCGGGGTCGAGGCAGCGCAGCGGGTCGGCGTCGATGCGTTCGGCGTCCTCCGGGCGGGGCCGCAGCCCCGGCTTGACGGCGACCGGACCCAGCTCGACCACGTGCGAGACGATCTCGAGGTCGAGTGCCTGCCGCAGCAGCGCCTTGGCCACCGTGCCGACCGCGACCCGGGCCGCGGTCTCCCGGGCGCTGGCCCGCTCCAGGATCGGCCGGGCGTCGGTGTGGCCGTACTTCTGCATGCCGGCCAGGTCGGCGTGGCCGGGGCGGGGTCGGGTGAGCGGGGCGTTGCGCGCCTGACTGGCCAACTCGTCGGCGTCGACCGGGTCGGCGGCCATCACGGTGCGCCACTTCGGCCACTCGGAGTTGCCCACCCGGACGGCGAACGGGCTGCCCAGCGTCACGCCGTGCCGCAGGCCGCCGATGACCTCGATCTCGTCCCGCTCGAAGGCCATCCGCGCCCCCCGGCCGTAGCCGAGCCGGCGGCGGGCGAGTTCGTCGCCGATCTGGGTGGGGGTCACCTCGACACCGGCCGGCACCCCCTCCAGCAATGCGACGAGGGCGGGCCCGTGCGATTCCCCTGCGGTCAACCAGCGCAACACAGCGGTCAGTCTGTCACGCCGGGTGCCCGGCTCTCAGATGCCCCTCCCCCGCCGGTGCAGGGTGCGCAGCACCGTGTCGGCGCGGACCATCCGCCCGGCCACCGCCAGCGCCAGGTACGCCCGGGGCTCGCGCGGGTTACCGCGGATGGTCCGCCGGGCCCAGCGCAGCGCACCCCGGGAATCGCCCGAGGCGGCGTGGGCGAAGGCGATCTGCCCGGTGACCCGCGCCTGCCCCGCCGGCTGGCTGGCGAACTCGGGATAGCGGTCCAGCAGCCACTGCAACGCGGTGGCGATGGTGTCCCACCGCTGGGCGAAGTACGAGCGCCGGTGCCAGCGCACCAGCACGTACGGGGCGGGCAGGTTGACCAGCGGCGCGCTGCGGGCGGCCCGGAGCAGGAACTCGTAGTCCTCGGCGTAGCTGCCCGGGATCTCCTCGTCGACGAGCCCGAACCCGTCGCGCAGTGCCGACGCCCGGATGAGGAAGGTCGACGGGTGCAGCTCGGTCATCCGGTCGCGCAGCAGGTCGGCCAGGCTGATCGAGTCGAGGGCCAGCACCCGCTCCACGGTGTGCCCGTCGTAGCTGACCCGGATGCCGCAACTGACGAACTGGGCGCCGGGCGTGGCGGCCAGCGCGTCGGCCTGGGCCCGCAGCTTGCCGGGCAGCCACTCGTCGTCGTCGTCGCAGAAGGCGACCAGTTCGCCGGTGGCGGCCAGGATGCCCGAGTTGCGCGCGCCGGCCAGGCCGGGAGTGCGGGTGTTGGTCACCACCCGCACCGGCCGGCCCGGTCCGGACAACTCGGTCAGCGACGGCTCCGGCGCTGACTGGTCGTACACCACGACCACCTCCACCGGGCCGGGATGGTCCTGGCCGACGATGGCCCGTACCGCGGCCCGCAGCAGCTCGGGGCGGTTCCGGGTGGGCACGACGGCGCTCACGCTCGGGTATCGGGTCACCGGTTCCGCCTTCCGTCCGGGCCGGGTCCGCGCCACGGCCGCCACCAGGGTTGGTGGGGCCGCTGCGCGGCGGCGGCCACCAGGTCCTCGACGATCACTCCCACCCGCCGCACCGCGGCCCGCCGCCCGTCGGCCGCGTCGGCGTCCACGGTCACGGTGAAGCGCGAGCGGTCGCACAGCCCGGCGGCGAGCGCGTCGAGCAACTCCCGCCGGGATTCGCAGAGCGCGACCAGGCCGGCCGCGCCGAGCCTGCGGGCGAACAGCAGTTGGTGGTCGTCCACGTGCTCGCCGCGGGCCGGGTCACGGGGCACCACGATCGGCAGGTGCCCGTGCCGGCGAGCCTCCAGGATGGTGGCCGGCCCGCCGTGGCAGACCACCAGGTCGGCGGCGGCCATGGCCGCCTGCAACTCGGCGTGGCCGAGGAACGGCGCCGCATCGGGCAGGCCGGCGGCGCGGGTGTGTCCGTGCTGCACGGTCAGCACGACCGCGTCGGCGACCTCGCCGTGCCACTCCCGCAGCCAGTCGACCAGCCGGTCGAAGGGATGCTTGTCCGTGCCGACGGCGACCAGCAGCCGGATCCGCCCGGGGTCGGGCGACACGTCGCCGCTCACAACAGCGTCCCCACGACGGTGGCCTCAGGGTACTGGCGGCGCTGCTCCTCCCACTGCACGAGCATCGCCGACAGGAACGGGCGGCACAGCCGGGCGGTCAGCGTCGGTGTGTCGATCCGGTCGTAGACCTCGATGTAGACGGTCGGGACACGCCGCAGCCGGGCGAACACGACGAACGGCACCGCCACGCCCGCGCCGGTGGTGACCACCGCGGCGACCCGCCGCCGCCGTAGCACCCGGGCGGCCAGGACCGTGTTGCGCAGCAGGTTGCCCAGATGGCGGGTGGTCGGGTGGTGCGCCGGAACCACGTCCTCACCGGCGAGCAGCGACAGGGCCTCGGGCGTGTCGAAGGTGACCCAGCACCGTCGCCAGGTCTCGTACCAGGGTTGCAGGGCCAGCAACTGGGCCAGGTGCCCGCCGCTGGACCCGACCAGCAGCAACAGCGGCCGGTCTTCCATCGTGGTGTCCACGCGACTCCCCACAAGTCCGCTTGGAGTTTCGCTCAGCGCCACGCAACAGCAGACCCCCGGCGTTCGAGCCGGTGCAGGATCCTCACCAGCTGATGGCTCGATCCGCCCTGTGATGGCATGAGCACGTCGAACGGCCGCCGTCCAGTTATGGCCGTCTTCCTACGGGATTCCTTCCTAACCGGTCAGTGTCGACGGTGGACCGGGGCAAACCGGTCAACCCCCAGCTCGTTTCTCGATCGTGTCCAGCAGCGCCGGATGCAGCGCCGCGTTCCAGCCGGCGCCGGCGCCGGCCAGGCGCCAGGTTCGCAGCCACATCTCCAGCAGATAGGCATCGGCCACCAGCCGTCGACGGCGGGCGTCCAGCCCCAACCGGTCGCCGTGCCGGTCCAGCCACCGGCCGGCCTCGTCGGCCGCCGACCCGGCCGGCGCCCCCGCAGCACGAGAGCGCGCTGGAAGGCGTCGTGGGCGAGGTCGAACCCGACGGGCACGTCCGGGCCGCTGTGCTCCCAGTCCCAGGCGACGATCTCACCGGCGTGCCGGCCCAGGTTCCACGGCACCCAGTCGCCGTGCCAGTAGCCGAACTCGACGGTGACCTCGCCGTGCCGGCGGGCCAGCGCGGCGACGGCCGCCACGGCCCGAGCGCCGGCCGGGTCCGCGGCGGCGGCCAGCTGTGCCTGCGCCGCCAGCCGGGCCAGGAACGGCGAGCCGGCCAGTGGCCGGGGCCCGGCCGGCGGGCGACCCCGGCGGGCCACCGCGAGCAGCGTCGGGAGGTCGGGCGCACCGGTGGCCGGCGCGCCGCGGACCCGCGCCGGCAGCGGTTGCACGACCGCGACCGCCTGGCCCGCCCAGGTGAGTTCGGCGAGCAGCCGGGGCGTGACGGGATGCCCCGCCCGTCCGGCCAGCTCGGCCAGCTCGCGCAGCGCCGCCGCCTCGGCGGTGACCAGCGCCCGCGTCGCGTCGTTCCAGCCCACCTTCGCGTACGCCCGGGGCGTGCCGGTGTGGTCGAACAGTTGCAGCGTGGGCTTGTGGTTCGGGTCCGGCGGGCGCACCCCGAAGGCCGCCTGCAATGGCGCGCCGAGCAGGCCGGCGACCCGGTCGGCGAGCAGCACCTGCGCCGGGTCCAGCCCGGCGGGCACGGCCACCGCCAACACCGGAAACGGTGCCCGGTCGACCACGCCGGCCCGGGCCGCCACGCCCAGTAGCGCCCGCACGGCCCGCACCCTCGCCGGACGCAGCGCGTTGTACGCCAGCAGCGCCGCCGCCGCGACCCGGGGAGCGCCCAGCGGCAACAGGAACCGCGCCCGGGTGACCGACGGCACGACCGCGTAGCGGGCCACGACGGTGTGCCCGGCCGGCGGGCCGACGTCCACGGTCAGCGCGACCCGCTCGTCGGGGAAGACCGCCCGGGTGACCCACCCCAACCCGTCGCCGCGGCGGCGAGGGTCGGCCGCCGCCGCGGTCGCCGCGGTCACGCGACCCGGTCCGGCCAGTCGAGCCGCAAGCCCAGCCGCTGCCGCAACGCCTCGTTGTGCGGGCGGTAGTACTCGGTCAGCTCGGCACGCAGCGCCGGCTCCAGCGGCGCCGAACGCCGGTCGTTGTAAATCTTGAAGTCCGGCGGGTCGACGGGGGGCAGGCCGAGGAAGTCCAGGGTGCGCCGGTAGGTCGCCCGCGCGTCACGGTAGAGCTCCTCGCTGGGCAGGAAGAGGATCCGCTCCCGGTCGAAGCGCTCCAGCCACGGTTGCAGGTGCTCCAGGTACCGGCCCCGGGCCCGGTAGGTGTACCAGTCGTAGCGCTCGCTGAAGTGGTCCGCTCCGGCGATCAACCGCTCCCGTTCGCCCGCCGTCCGCTGCGGCTCGGCGGCCAGCGCGGCGGGGAAGTCCAGCGGCTCCACGCCGTTGGTCCGCCGCTCCTTCCAGTGCGAGTACGCCCGCTCCACCGGATCGCGCAGCAGCACGATCAGCCGCACCGCGGGCATCAGCGCGGCGACCCGCCCGGCGGCCAGCGGATGGAACATGTACAGCGGGGCGGCCTCACCGACCCGGACCGGGCCGCCGTGGCGGCGCTCCAGCGCCTCCCGCTGCCGCACGGTGGGGAAGTGCGAGCGGTACCACGCCTCCCCGCGACCCCAGTGCTCCTCGAAGTAGTGCGAGGACTTCGTGTTCCAGGCCGGGAAGAGTCGGGGTACCAGCGGGTGCCGGATGAGATAGTTCCACAGCGAGGTGGTGCCGCCCCGTTTCGTGCCGATGATGAGGAAGTCCGGCAGCGGCCGGCGGTGACTGGTGCGTACCCCGTAGTCGACGAGGCTCTCCCGCACCCGGTTCGTCACCTGGGGCGGCACCAGTTGCTTCATCCGGTCCCGGATGGACGACAAGACGATCTCACCTGCCCTTCGACGGCCGTGGTGCTTCGCCGACCGGCGACCCGCCACGGATCTGCGCCACGGTCACCCGGATGCCATGCCGTACCCGGGACAACGTCGACAGACCGACGCAGATGGCGGCCAGCGAGACCACCGCCAGCGCCAGCCCGGAAGTGCCGCGTCCGGCCACCGCCAGACCGGCCACCGCGGCCAGGCCGACCCCACCCACGGTGACCGCGGCGGCGACCAGCAGCCGGGCGTCGACCAGGGGCTCACCGACCACCAGCCGGGCGCAGGTGACCGCCGTGAGGTTCTCGGTGACGATGCCGGCGGCCCAGGCCACCGCCGCGCCGGTCGCGCCGTGCCCGGGGACCAGCACCAGCCCGAGGCCGACGGTGACCAGCAGCCCGGCCAGCGCCGCGACCAGGTGCAGGCCGCTGCGCCCGCCCATCAACAGCAGGCTCTGCACGTTGCCGACGCCGGTGTTGACCAGCATGGCCAGCGCCAGCACGGTCAGCGCGGCGGCGCCGGTGGTGAAGTCCGGGCCGAACAACGCCAGGAAGGCCGGCGCGAAGACGGCGAGCAGCAGGTACACCGGCCAGGAGAGCACCAGTCCCCAGGTGGTCAGCTGCCGGTGCACGGCCGCGGCGGCTGCCCGCTCACCGCGGCCCAGCAGCCGCGACAGCTGCGGGGAGACCGCCACCCGCAGCCCCTGCATCGCCAGTTGACCGGCGAGGACGTAGCGGCCCACCGCGGCGAGGATGCCGGCCTCGGCCGGGCCGGCCAGTGCCGAGGTCAGCAGCACGCCGATCCACACGCTGCCGGCGTCGATCGCCGCGGACGCGGCGCGGGGCAACGCGAAACGCCAGAACGTGGACCAGTCCGCGGGCTCCGGCCGCAGCGCGGCGCCGGCACCCACGCCCAGCGGCCCGGCGACCAGGACCAGACACACCAGCAGGGCCACCGCGGCGGGCACCAGCCAGCCGGTCATGCCGGCCAGCAGTCCGCCGCCGGTGAGCACGGCCGCACCGACCAGCAGCGGCCGGGCCACCGGCAGCAGGAGGAACTGCACCGCGACGTAGGCGCGCACCGGGCGTACGCAGCGCACGACGGCCAGCAGCAGGTTCATCGCGACCACCACCGGCACCGCCACGAAGGTCACGACCAGCAGCGGGCCACCCGCCGGACCCAGCAGGCGGCCGGCGGCTGGCCCGGCGACCAGTGCCCCGCCGGCCGCCACCAGCGTGGCGACCAGCAGCGGCGGGACCAGGGCGACCGCCAGCACCCGGACGGCGCCACCGGTCGCGCCCGCCCGGCGCCGGGGCAGCGCCCACATCAGCCCGGTCTCCGCGCCGAGGGTGCAGACCGCGGCGGCGACGGTCACCACGCCGATCGCGGCGAAGAACGCGCCGGATCCGGTGGTGCCGTGGCCGCGGGTGATGACGACCGCGAGCACGAAGCCGAACAGTCCGCTGATCGCCGCGCCGAGCAGCCCGGCGGCGCCGCCGCGGGCGCTGCGCCGGGCCTCGGCCGCGCCGTCCACCGTGACGGGGCCGGCCGCCGCCGCGCCGCCGGCACTCGGTGCCGCACCGGGACGGTCCCCGCCGACGGGTTGGTGGTCGCCGTCATACCGGCCCCACCGCCGCCGGTGGCCGCCGGCCGGGCGAGGCGCGTCGCTCCCGCTCGGCGAGCGCCATCGCGAAGGCGACCGCGAAGAAGGCGACCGCGAGATTCTGGTTGGCCATCCCGTAGAAGGGCACCTGTACCAGGCAGATCACCGGGACGACGGAGAGCCACTGCCCGGCGGCCGAGGTGGCTCGGGCGCAACTCAGCGCGGCGGCGACGAACCAGGCCAGGAAGCACAGCAGCGCCGGCACACCGTGGCTGAACAGCACCATCCAGAGCTGCCCCTGGGTGCCGATCGGCGCGTCGGCGGAGACGGTGTCCACGTCCACCGGCGCCCCGTAGCCGAGCCACGGCGAGTCCCCCACCCGGCGCAGCACCTCGACATAGAGGGAGAGGCGATCGGAGTTGGTGTCGCTGGACTGGACCCGGTTGCCGATCAGCTCGGCGACCGGGATGACCAGCGTGGCGGCACCGACCAGCACCACCACCCCGACGATGGAGGCGGCCACCCGGGTGTTGCCGCGCAGCGCCGCCCGTACCCCGAGCACGGCCAGGCCGACGCCGAGGCTGAGGAACATCGCCCGGTTGAGCGTGAGGAACGCCGGAACCAGCGACGGCGGCAGCGACACCAGCAGCGCCCACCGCACCGGGCCGCGGCGACGCAGCATCGTGTACGCGACCACACACGGCAGCGTCAGCGCGTACGCGCTGCCGTAGGTGTTGGTGTACGCGTAGGGCGCCGCCGGCCGGTAGATCGGGTCGAGCGACCGGACGCTGTACTCCGCGGTGCCGAGGTGGACCATGTCGTTGATGAACGGGACGCGGGCCACGCCACCGGGCAGCAGCATCTCGACCGGGGTGGTCAACTCGAAGCGTGGCGTCAGCACACCCAGCCAACCAAGGACGACCAGCCCGCACCAGAACGCGCAGAGCGGCACCAGGACGGCGGCCTGGTCGGGGCGTTCCCGGGCGGCGGTGTAGACGTAGACCGCGACGACCAACGCGGTGAGGTAGAAGGCCAACCGCAACGCGAAGGTCAGCAGCGAGACCGGTGACTGGAGCCGGGTCGCGCTGGCCAGCACGATGGCCAGGAACAGCAACCAGATCCCCACCGCGGGCGGCAGCGGCAGCCGGCCCCGGGTCGCCAGCAACGTGAACAGCAGGGCACCCAGCAGCGGCCAGCCGAGGTAGAAGCCGCCCGCCAGCCACCACAGCGGCACCAGGCCGAACATCGCCGCCAGCGGCCACAGCGGCAGGCGCGGTGGAGCGGGCGGCACGGGTCGCGCGGCGGGGGCCGACGGCCGGGACGGCTCGGTGGTCGCCGGGGCACGGGTGATCGGCACGGCGCTCAGCCCCGCCCGCTGCGACACAGCACGAACCCCAGCGGGTTCACCCCGGCCGCCCGCAGCCGCCCGACGAGCCGGCGCAGGTCGGCCTGGCGGGTGCGGTCGCGTTCCACCACGACCACGGCGGTGCCCTGCCGGGCCACCGCCACCCCCCGCTCGTCGGCCTCGGTCGGCGGCGCGTTGTACAGCACGAGCCGATGGTCGGCACCCTGTCGCCAGGTGCCGAACCGGACGCTGCCGGCGCCCACCACCACCTGCCCGTCGGCGGTCAGCCGGCCGTTCTCGGCGGCTCCGGCGGAGCGGGCGACCCGGGGCAGCGTGAGGGTGGCCTCGGGGTCGGTCGAGGCGCGGGCGCCGACCGGGTGCGGGGAGGGCGCCGGCTGAGCACCTCGGTGGGGCCGTCGTCGGTGTCGGTCACCGTCGGGGCCGCCCGGGGCTTCGGCACGGTGGGTCGGGTCGGGTCGATGCCCGCCGGGAGCCGTTCCCGGTCGGCGAGCACCGCGGCCCGCAACCGGTCGCCCCGACCGCTGTCGTCGGCCACGAAGACCTCCCGCCCGGCCACGGCGAGCGCGACCGCGAGCCCGGCGGTGATCGCGGTGGCATCCTCCCGCGCGGTCACCACGGCGACCCGGGCGGGTTGGCGCACCCGCTCGGCGACAGCCATCGCGACGTAGCGCACGTCGGCGTCGACCACCCGCCCCCGCAGCCCCTACGCCGGACGGTGCCCAGCAGCGGCACGCCGCTGCTGTCCCGGGCGTCCGCCACGGTCCGGATCCGCCGGTCCACGGACTCCCACGCGAAGGCCAGCACCAGCCCGATCAGGATGCCGCCGAGCAACCCCGCCGCCAGCAGCAGCGGTGGGTTGCCGGCCGCCGACGTCAGGGCCGGCTCGGCACTACGGGTGACCCACCCCGGGCTGACGTCGACCGCGGCGATCTCCGTCCGCGCGGCGTTGAGCTGGGTGAGCTGGTTGTTGATCCCGCCGAGTTCGGCGACTGCCGCATTGGCGGCGGCCGGGTCGCGGGCGTTGTTGATCCGCCGCTGCACCGCGCCCTGCTGCTCGACGACCTTGCCGATGCTGTCGTCGTAGGAGCGCAGCATCTCCTCGCGCTGCTTCTCGTACATCGTCCGGCGGACGTCCAGGTAGCTGCGCGCGGCGAGGTTGGCGCCCGCCACCGCCCGGGTCGCGCTGCCCGCCCGGAAGACGAAGCGCAGGATCTGCCCACCCGCGGGCACCTCCACCTCGAGCGCGTCGCGTACCGCCCGCTGGTCCGAGCCGAACGTCTCGGCCAGCTTTCCGACCACCTCGGTCCCGGTGGCGATCCCGCTCTCCACGTTCATGTTCACCGCCCGGTCGGCGGCGGCGCCGCTGGGCGTGAAGGCGTCGGTGACCACGGGCCGGACGGCCACCACCGCGCTCGCCGTCATCGCGCGCGGCGAGAGCAGCAGGTAGCCGGTCGCGGCGAGCAGCCCGAGTGCGGCCACCGCCGCGACCAGCCGGATCCGGTGCAGTGGTACGCGTACCACGTCGGTGATCGTGACGGTGCGGGGCGACCCGCCGGCGGTGGCGCCGTCGGCGGTCCAGGCACTGGGCGTGGCATCAGTCATGGAACTTCTTCGCTATCTGTTGTGGATTGCCGGTGACCACCACCCCGGGCGGTACGTCCGCCCGGACCACCGTCGCCGCACCCACCACGCTGTCCCGGCCGATCCGGACGCCCTTCATGACCAGCGCGTGCGCCCCGATCCACACGTTGTCCCCGATCGCGATCGGAGCACGGGTGGCCGCCGCCGGCGGGTCGTGCCGTCGGGCCGGTGCGAGGTTGTGGAAGTCGTTGTCCAACAGTTCGCAATCCGACAGCAGGCAGCGGTCTCCGACGGTCACGGAGGTCCAGACGCCGATCCAGGTCGCGTTGAGCAGGCAGTCGGCGCCGATCCGCACCTCACCGGGCCCGGCGAAGCGGACCAGCTTGTTCAGCCGGGTGTGGTCGCCGATGGTCACCCGTACCCCGCGACGCAGCCGGATCCGGCCCCGGATCTCCACCCCCGCGCCGAGCCGCAGGCGCGGGTAGCGCAGCCGGTACCAGCCGCGCTTGACCGCGAAGACGCCGCGCAACGCGAGCCCACGGCGGATGCTGGTCAACGAGCCTCCCACGTTCGGTGGACCCGCGACGGTACGTCCGATGCCGGCCATCGTGAACAAACTAGCGAGGGACAATTACAAACAGTGAACGCTACGGCACTGAAAAGAACATCGACGGACTTGACCAGGTCAGCTGCGACACGGCAGTCCCGACCACCGTCGTCTCCGCACCGTCGACCACCGCGGCCGGGGCGGCGGTCGGGTCGAACGGCACGCTGCGCAGCAGTCCGTCGGTGGCACCGTGCACGATCCGACCGTCCACCCAGGCCATGCCGCGCACCGCCGACCAGGTGACACCCGTGGTCGGCAACAGGAACTCGGTGGCGCCGAGGTAGTTGCCGTCGATCTCGAAGTAGCGGTAGCAGAGGCCGCTGGCGCCGCTACGCGTGTAGTAGAGCCGACCATCGAGGAAGAAGGCCCCGGTCAGCAGCGCGGGGTCGAACCAGTCGTTGTAGCCCGACGCCTCCCAGGGCGCGCCGATCGTCGACCCGTTGAACAGTGAGATGTCGATGCGGCTGCCGGTCGGGGTGCCGGAGACCGGGCGCGACCAGTAGATCCGGTCGTCGACCCGCCAGGTCGCGCCGGCGCCGGTGTAGTTCGGCTGGTCGACGGTGGTGGGTGCGCCGAGGGAGGTGCCGTCGAACGGCACTCTTGCCAGCCGGCCACCACCGCTGCCGAGGTAGAGGTGGCCGACACCCGCCGTGGGCGGGTTCTTCGGTGTGATGCCGCGCCCGCCATCGATCGGGAACATGCCGAGACGGCCGTGGTACTCGTTGCCCATCCCGTCGGAGTTGTGCCCGAAGTAGAGCCCGTCGGTGCCGCGCCAGAGCACCGGCATCGACGAACCCCAGGAGGTGGCGCCGGGGGGCAACGCGGAACCACCGCTGCGGCGCGGATTCCAGTTCACCGGCATGCCGGTGGCCGGGGTGACCGCACCGATGCCGAGTCGGTCGACAGCGCCGTTGCCGGCCACGTCGATGGCGTGCGGATTGTTGAGCCAGCGGAAGTGCCCACCGAGGTAGATGACATTGTCGGCGACCTCGACCGAGGTGATGGTGTCGTTGCCGGTGTAGTTGACCCAGGTGGCAAGCTGGTTGGCGCCCCGGGCGGCGGTCTCGAAGCGGACCAGCGCGTCGCAGTACGCGGCCGGCCAGCCCAGGCCGCCGTTGGTGCCGACCACGAACCAGGTGCCGTCGCCACCGAAGCGCACGTCCTGCACGTAGTGCACGAACGTCGCCGGGGCGGCGCACGGTGGCCCGAACTTCTCGGTACTCCAGTCGATCACGCTCGGCGTGGCGGTGAGGTCGACAAGCGCCAGCTGGTCGCGCGGCAGGTGGTTGACGTAGCGGAAGTTGCCGCCGACGACGAGGGTGTTGCCGTCCGGAGAGACGTCGATGGTCCAGGCATACATGCTGCTGCCGTGCCGGCCCACGGTGGTGTTGATGTCGAAGGCGGGGTCGACGGCACCGGTCGTCGCGTCCAGCCGGCCGAGCCCGGCGTGGGCGGTGCCGTTGAGCCAGTTGAACGCCCCGGCCACATAGAGCCAGTCGCCGTGCAGCACCAGGTCGCGGACGGTGCCGCCGTCGGAACGGCCGACCCAGCTGTCGATGATCATGCCGGTGTTGGGATCGAGTGCCACCAGGTTCCGGCGGGCCACCCCGTTGACGTTCTTGAACGCCCCGCCGACGATCAGCGTCCCCCCGGGACCCGCGACGAGCGAGTTGACCGCCCCGTCGAGCACCGGCAGAAACCTGGTGGAGATGGTGCCGGTGCTGCGGTCGTACGCGAACAGGTAGCGTTTGCCGGCCCACGGCGCGCTGGTCGCCTGACGGACCTGGGTGAAGCTGCCCCCCACGAACACCATGGCGCCCACCTGCGCGAAGGCGCGGACCTCACCGTCGCGGGCGTGCGGGGTGTGGCCGGCGGGATTCGCCGTCACCAGCGTCGCCGACTCGGGCACCGGCACCACCGCGGCGATGGCCGGACCGGGCACCGCCGGTACGGCCACGACGACGACCAACGCGACGACGCCGACCCGGAGACGATGTCGCCAGGTGGGACGCCACGAAAGGGACGATCTGCGCACGCTGCGCCTCCAGGATGGACGAGGATGCACGTAGCGTGCCCGCTCCAACCCGGAGGGCGACATCAGCCGATTGGCCGTTCGGTGAATCCGGAAACGGACAAATTAGCCGCCGGTCGGATGGCCGACAACCGTCGCGGCGACCCCGGCCAGGGCGGTTCTCCTCAGCTCAACGACGCCCTCCCGTCGGCTGGCGCAGGTAGCCGTCCTGCCCCGCGGCGGCGAACCCGGCCACCGCCGCCGGGTCGTGGTTCATCGTCATGTTGCAACCGCCGGTCGTCCGCGTCATGCCCGGCGAGTTGAAGTAGTTGGCCGCCTTGATCTTCGGGTGGGCCTTCAGCGCCGCCGGAACCTCCTCGAACCAGCGCCGCTTGGCCGACGGATCGGAGGCGTCGAAGTTCGTGCCGAACTCCGCCAGCATCCGCGGCTTGCCCGCTCCGATGCCCTGCTCGTCGAGCCAGCGGTAGAAGGAGCCGATCGTCGTGGCCGGCCCCTTCCAGAGCGTGCTGCCGTTGCAGACGTGGAAGTTGTACGGATCCCAGGCCACCCAGTCCACATAGCGGTCACCGGGATAGAGTCCGGCGTACCGGTCGTAGTGGCCGGACCAGCCCATCATCGTCCACACCCAGACGGCGTTGCCGACCCCGGCCGCCGCGAACCGGTCGTGGACGTACCGCCAGGCCCGGACGAAGTCGGCGTCGCCGCCCTTGGCCGGCTCGTCCTCCGGCTCGTGGTCGAAACCCATAAAGACCGGCTGTCCGATCGCCCCGATCCGGGCGGCGACCGCGTCGATGGTCGCGTCGTAACGCCCGCTGGAGACGTCCGACCAGGTCAGCACCGTGCCCGAGGAGAAGATCCGACTCTCCCAGGCGAAGAACATCAGGCGCCCCTCGCGCATCTGCCGCTGCTGGTACGCGTCCGGAAAGGCACCGTTGCTGCCGGTGTTGGAGAAGTCGTGGTAGCGGTGCACGATGTCGAAGGTCCGCCCGACCTGCTGCTCCACGTCGGTGATCGCCCTGCCGTGGTCCCACCCCGTGGACGCGCTCGACGGCGAGTACAACCCCCACCAGGCCCCGCACGACGGGACCAGCTTGTCCGAGACCACGCCGCACCCGGACGGATCCGCCGCCGGCGGCGTCGGCGGCGTCGGCGTCGGCGGCGTCGGCGGCGTCGACGCGGGGCTCGGGCGCGGCAGGGTCGGACCGACGCTGGGCGGAGGAGGCGACGGGACCGGCCTCCCGACGCTGTTGTCGCCGTCCTGCGGCACCGTCGTGGCGGTGGTGTCGGCCACCACCAGAATCGGCCGGTCGCCGGCGGCGAGCAGCGGCACCATGGTCGCGCCGAGCCCGAGCACCACGGCGCTGCCGACGGCACCCAGGACGACGGCCCTGCGCCGACGAACCCGGGGCCGCGGGAGGCGGTGCCGTCCGCGCCTGACCACGAATACTCCCTGCGTCGTGATGGTGACGTTGAGCAGCGTATCGACGTCCGCGGCCGGGCAGGTGGACGACGGTGGGACCTAAGCGCGTCTTAACCATCGCCTAAGAGAGACCGGCAATAGGGCGGTGGCGGCGAGGCGGGTCCTGGCCGAGGATGGCAAGGCGGAGGAGGCCATGCCGGTGTTGCATGGCCGACGACGACAACGCCGCCAGCCGCAGCGCCAGGGCGCGCCGCAGCCCCGCCAGTCCTACTGCCGGTCTCTCTAAGGCGGCGGGCGGCGCCTGTTCCGGCGTACGCGCTCGGCCGGCAGGCACGAAGACGGGAACCTACCCGGGCTGTCGATCTACCTCGCCGGCCTGGTGTACGAGGCCACACGGGATCCCTACCGCCGCAACCCACACGACGCCCCCGAGCCCGCCGCGCTGTTCGCCCGGTTCGTGGCCTGATCCCGCCGCCGGCCTCAACCGGGCCAAGATCTCACCACGTCGCCGGACGACCCACCCACCATTGCCACGCCGGCTCGGCACCCCGAAAAGGCCAGAGATCTTGGACATTTCCCGTCGACAACTAACGGGAAATGTCCAAGATCTCGTCGTTCTGGCGCGGACGAGCGTTGCGCAGCGAGGGAGCCGGGTGGTCCGTTGCCGGCGGGCCGGCGTCGGATGGTCCCGTTGCCGGCGGGCCAGCGGGCCAGCGGGCTGGCGGGCCGGGCGGGCCAGCGGGCCAGCGGGGTGTGCGAAGGACAAGGCGGGGCCAGGCCGGCAAGCACCGGCAGACAGGCCAAGCCGGCGGACAGCCCAAGCCGGCAGACAGGCCAAGCCGGCAGACAGGCCCAAGCCGGCGGACACCGGCAGACAGGTCCAGCCGGCGAACGCCGACAGGCGGGCACGGGCCGGCGGAGGGTCAGGCGGCGCGGGCGGCGGCGAGGGCGGCGGCGAGGGCGGCGGCCATCGCCGACCGGGGCGCGGGAACGCCGGTGAACTGCTCGAACTGGCCGATCGCCTGAGCCAGCAGCAGGTCCAGACCGGAGACGACGCGGCAGCCGGCCGCACCGGCCGAGGTCGCCAGCGGGGTCGGCCAGGGGTCGTAGATCGCGTCGAAGAGCACCGTGCCCGGTCGCCAGCGCACCGCGCCGGCCAACTCGTCGGCGGCGCCCTTCGGCACGGTCGAGATCAGCACGTCGACGCCGGACAACGGCGACGCCTCCGGCCACGACGCCTCCGGCCACGGCGCGGCGGTCATCGCCACCCCGAGCGCCGTCGCGACCGGCGCCAACTCCGCGATCGCCGCCGGGCGGCGGGCCACCACGGTCACCCCGGCCGCGTGCAGCCGGGCCGCCGCGGCCAGCGCGGCCCGCGCGGTACCGCCCGCACCGAGCACCGTGACGGTGGCACCGGTGCGTACGCCCGCCCCGGTCAGCACCTCGACCATGCCCGTGACGTCGGTGTTGTCGGCACGCCAGGAGCCGTCGGAGCGGCGTACCAGCGTGTTGGCCGCGCCCACGGCCGCGGCGACCGGCGAGACGTCGGCGGCCACCGCGAGGGCCGCCTCCTTGCCCGGCATGGTCACCGACAGCCCCGCCCACTCGGGGCCGAGGCCGGCGACCAGATCGGCCAGCTCCGCCGCCGCGCACTCGATCCGGGTGTACGACCACCCGGCCAGCCCGGCAGCGGCGTAACCGGCGTTGTGGATCACCGGCGAGAGCGAATGGGTGATCGGCTTACCCAGCACCGCCGCCCTGTGCACCGACGCCCCGTCTGCCGACCCAGCCAACGTCGCTCCTCCTCAACAGCAGGAAAACCTGTCGCCTAACATTCAACAATGTCCGACAGCAGCCTGCGGCACCGCAAGGGCGAGATCACCCTCACCGTCCGTGGCCCCGACCGGCAGCCGCTCGCCGAGCAGGACGTGACGGTCGCCCAGCAGCGGCACGCCTTCGCCTTCGGGAACATCGGCTTCGACTTCGTCGACCTGGTCGGCGGCCCCGGCCCCGAGGGTTCCACCGACGTCGAGAGCTTCGGCGGGACGGACCACCTGGATCTGGACCGGCTGGGTTCCCGGTGGCTCAACCTGTTCAACACCGCGACCCTGCCGTTCTACTGGGGACGCTACGAGCCGCGGCGCGGCGCGACCGACACCGAGCGCCTCACCGCGGCGGCGCGCTGGTTGGCCGAACGTGGCGTCACGGTCAAGGGCCACCCGCTGGTCTGGCACACCGTGCAGCCGCCGTGGCTGCTCGACCTCGATCTGGACGAGGTCGAGCGGCTGCTGCGGGCCCGGATCCGGGACGTGGTCGGCGGGTTCGCCGGCCTCATCGACACCTGGGACGCGATCAACGAGGCGGTCATCATGCCCGTGTTCGCCAACGGGGAGAACGCGATCACCGATCTGGCCCGCGCCCGGGGCCGCATCCATCTGGTGCGGTTGGCGTTCGAGGAGGCCCGCGCCGCCAACCCGGCGGCCACCCTGGTGCTCAACGACTTCGACCTCAGCTCGGCCTACGAATGCCTCATCGAGGGACTGCTCGAAGCCGGCGTCCGGGTCGACGCGATCGGCTTGCAGACCCACATGCACCAGGGGTACCGGGGCGAGGAGTACATGCAGCAGATGCTCGACCGGTTCGCCCGCTACGGGCTGCCGCTGCACCTGACCGAGACCACGCTGGTCTCCGGTCACCTCATGCCGGCCGAGATCGAGGACCTCAACGACTACCAGATCCCGCACTGGCCGAGCACCCCCGAAGGCGAGGCCCGACAGGCCGACGAGATCGTCCGGCACTACCGGTTGCTGCTCGCCCACCCGGCGGTCCAGTCGATCAACTATTGGGGGCTCACCGACCGGGGTGCGTGGCTCGGTGCGCCCGCCGGCCTGGTCCGCGCCGACGGCAGCCCGAAGCCGTCGTACGACGCCCTTGGAGCGCTCGTCAAGGGCGAGTGGTGGCTGCCGCCGACGGTCGTGCGCACCGACGCGGACGGCACCGTCACCGTCGACGGTTTCCTCGGCGACTACACGCTCACCGTCGACGGGCGGGCCGGACACTTCACCATCGACGCCGCCGACACCACCGCGACGATCGACCTGCCCTGACGGTCGCGGGCCGCAGCAGGCCGAATCGTCACAGGACGCCGGCCTCCCTGGCCTTGTCGATGTTCCTCAGGTGCTCGTCGTAGTCGGCGGTGAACGCGGAGTTGCCCTGCTTGTCGATGGCCACGAAGAAGAGCCAGTCCCCGGTCGGCGGGTCCATCGCGCCTTCGAGCGCGTCCTTGCCCGGATTGTTGATCGGGGTGGGGATCATCCCCCGCAGCTTGCGGTTGTACGGGTTCTTCGGGTTGTCGAGATCGCTCGCCGTCATCTGGCCGGAGGTCTTGGCGTCCTGCCCGGTCAACTCGAAGTAGTAGTTGACCGTGACGTCCATCTCCAGGCAGCCACAGGGGAAGTTGCCCGAGTAGGCCCGGTTGTAGGCGACCCGGGCGACCTTGCCGAGGTCCTTCTTCGTGCCGGCCTCGGCCTGGGCGAGCGACGCCACGATCAGGGCTTCGTACGGGCTGATCCCGCCCCGCTCCTTCTGCACCCGGTCGGCGAACTCCATCTCGCCGGTGACGGTGAGGAAATGGTCGACCATCTGCCCGAGGACGGCCTCGGCGGTGGCGTCCGGCGGGATCTCGTAGGTGTCCGGGTAGAGAAAGCCCTCGATCGACTTCTTGGGCTTCTTGCCGTCCTCCCGGGTGAACCACCAGTCCGGCACGCCGAGCTTCTCCGGGTCCTTCGCGGCGGCCTCGAACTCCTTGACCGGGATGTCGGTGTGCTCGCTGAGCAGCTTGTAGATGTTCTTCGCGGTCCGCCCCTCGGGGATGGTGACCCCGTTGACCACCCGGTTGCCCGGATCCAGCATCGCGGTGAGCGCGTTCTCGGCGCTCATCTGCTTGCGCAGCTTGTACGTGCCGGGCTGGATGTTGCGGCTGCGGGAGTTCTCCTCCGCCGCCTCAAGGAACGCCTTGGTGCTCTTGATCACGTCCGCGTCGCGCAGCACCACCGCCATGTCGGCCAGGAACGCGCCCTGCGGGATCTGGACCGTCACGTCCTCGGTGCCTGCGCCGTCGTAGTCGGGGGTGACCAGATAGTTCTGGATCCGGTCGAAGCCGTAGAAGGCACTGCCGCCGATGCCGCCGAGCAGCAGCACCGCCAGCAGCAGGGCGAGCACGGTCTTGCCCCGCCCGCCGCCGGAACGGCCGCCCTTGCGGCGGCCCCGGCGGTGCTTGCCCTTGTCCCCCCGCTCCTGCTCGTCGAACCCGAGATCCAGATCGTCCATCATTGCGCCCGCCTCCGCTGCGCATCCAGCCAGCTTTGCAGAATCTCCACCGCGGCGGCCTGGTCGACCACCGCCCGTTGCTTCTTCCCCCGGACACCGCGTTCGGCAAGCCTACGGCTCGCCACGACCGTGGACATCCTCTCGTCGGTGAGCGTCACCGGAACAGGCTTTATCACATCGGCCAGTTGTCGAGCGTACGCCTTCGCGTGCTCCGCCGCCGGGCCGTGCCGGCCGGCGAGGTTGACCGGAAGGCCCACCACCACCTCGACGGCCTCGTGCTCGGCGACCAGTGCGGCGAGCTCGGCGATGTCCGACGGCACCGCGTCCGGCCTGGGCTTTTGTTCCCGGGCGACGGTGACCAGCGGGGTGGCGAGAACCCCGTGCGGGTCCGACCGCGACACCCCGATCCGCACCTGTCCGACGTCCACACCGAGCCGTACGCCCCGAAACACCTCGGTCACCGTGCGTCACCCGCCCCGACAGACACGTCAGGGCGGACCGATCCGGCCCGCCCTGACCCGCCACCCTGCTGACTCACGTCGCCGTCTCGCTCCGCTCCGCGGCCAGGCGCCGGGCTGCGGTGCCGAATGGCTCGCTCGCTCCGCTCGCTCACGCCCCGGCGACCGCCTTCTCGACCGTGAGCAGCAGCTTCGGCACCTCCGACTCGGGCAGCCCGCCGCCCTGAGCGAGATCGGGGCTGCCGCCGCCGCGCCCGGAGAACGCGGCCTTGACGAGATCGTTCGCGGCGAGGCCCCGGCTGCGGGCGGCGCCGTTCACCGCCACCACCAGGGACGCCTTCCCGTTGGCGCGGGCCGCCACCGCGACCACGCCGGGCCGGGCCGGGTCGATCCGGCCGCGGATCTCCTGGGCGAGCGTGCGAACGTCGTTGCCGGCCGCACCCTCGGGCGCCTCGATGCCCGCGTAGGCGACCCCGCGCACGTCCTTGGCCTGGGCGGCGAACGCCGCCGCACCGCCGAGCACCAACTGGGCGCGCAGCTTCTCCAGCTCCTTCTCCGCGTCGCGCAGCTGGGTCACGGTCTGCTGGACCCGGTCGGCGACCTGCTCGGAGGGGACCCGGTACAACTCCGCGAGGCGGGCGACCAGGAGGTGCTCGCGGGCCAGGAAGTTGAACGCGTCCATGCCGACGAGCGCCTCGACCCGGCGTACGCCGGACCCGATGGACGACTCGGAGAGGATCTTGACCAGCCCGAGCTGGCCGGACCGGGCCACGTGCGTGCCGCCACACAGTTCGCGGGCGTAGTCGCCGACCTCGACCACCCGGACCTGCTCGCCGTACTTCTCACCGAACAGCGCCATCGCACCGATCCGGCGCGCCTCGTCCAGCGACGTGATGAAGGCGTGCACCTCCAGGTCGGCCAACAGCACCTCGTTGACCTGCTGCTCCACGTCACGCAGCACGCTCGGCGCCACGCCGGTGGCGGTGTTGAAGTCGAACCGCAGCCGGCCCGGGGCGTTCAGCGAACCGGCCTGGGTGGCGGACTCCCCGAGGAAGTTGCGCATGGTCTGGTGCACCAGGTGGGTGGCGGTGTGCGACCGGGAGATGGCCCGCCGCCGGCTGGCGTCGATCTCGGCGTAGCCGGTCTCGCCCGCGCGGACCTCACCGCGCAGCACCCGGGCCCGGTGCACGATCAGGCCCGGCACGGGCTGTTGCACGTCGAGGACCTCGACCTGGCCGCCGCCCACGGTGATCATCCCGAGGTCGGGCTGCTGGCCGCCGCCCTCGGCATAGAACGGGGTGGTGTCGAGCACCAGCTCGACCAGGTCGCCCTCGACCGCCGCCGCCCGCGGACCCCCGGTGCCGAGCACCGCGCGGACCGTCGACTCGCGGGCCACCTCGGAGTAACCGGTGAAGGTCACCGGGCCGCCCGTGTCGAGCACCGAGCGGTACGCGGACAGGTCGGTGTGGCCGGTCTTGCGGGCCTGCGCGTCGGCCTTGGCCCGGGCCCGCTGGTCGGCCATCAGCCGGCGGAAGCCCTCCTGGTCCACGTCGAGGCCCTGCTCGGCGGCGATCTCCAGGGTCAGATCGATCGGAAAGCCGTACGTGTCGTGCAGTTGGAACGCCTGATCCCCCGACAACGCCTTCCCACCAGCCGTACGGGTCTGCGTGATCGCGGTGTCCAGGATCGTCGTCCCGGCCCGCAAGGTGGCCAGGAACGCGTCCTCCTCCGCGTACGCGTACGCGGAGATCCGCTCGAAGTCAGCCGCCAACTCCGGGTACGACGGGGCCATGCAGTCCCGCGCCACCGGCAGCAACTCCGGCAACGCCCGATCCTGCCAACCCAACAGGCGCACCGACCGGATCGCCCGGCGCATGATCCGCCGCAGCACGTAGCCCCGGCCCTCGTTGCCCGGCGTCACCCCGTCACCGATCAGCATCAGGGCGGTCCGCACGTGATCCGCGATCACCCGCAGCCGCACATCGTCCGGATGCGACTGGTTCGCCGCGTGACCCGAGTGCGCACCGTACTGCTTGCCGGTCAGCTCGGCCGCCCGGTCCAGGATCGGCCGCACCTCGTCGATCTCGTACAGGTTGTCGACGCCCTGCAGGATCGACGCCATCCGCTCCAGGCCCATGCCGGTGTCGATGTTCTTCGCCGGCAACTCGCCCAGGATCGGGAAGTTCTCCTTGTCGGTGCCCGGCCCCCGCTCGAACTGCATGAAGACCAGGTTCCAGAACTCCAGATAACGGTCCTCGTCGACCTCCGGACCGCCTTCCGCACCGTAGGCCGCACCCCGGTCGTAGTACAACTCCGAACACGGGCCACACGGGCCCGGGATGCCCATCGACCAGAAGTTGTCCTTCTTGCCCCGGCGCACGATCCGCGCCTCCGGTACCCCGGCCCGCCGCCAGATCTCGTACGCCTCGTCGTCGTCCAGGTAGACCGTCGCCCAGATCCGCTCCGGGTCCAGCCCGAACCCACCCCGGTCGACCGACTTCGTCGCCAGGTCCCACGCGAACGGGATCGCCCCGTCCTTGAAGTAGTCACCGAACGAGAAGTTCCCATTCATCTGGAAGAACGTCCCGTGCCGACTCGTCTTGCCGACCTCGTCGATGTCCGGGGTCCGGATGCACTTCTGCACACTGACCGCCCGGGAGAACGGCGGCGCCTGCTGACCCAGGAAGTACGGGACGAACTGCACCATGCCGGCGTTGACGAACAACAGGTTCGGATCGCTGATGGCGGGCAGCGGAGCGGACGGCACCACCGGGTGCCCGTTCGCCGCGAAATGGGCGAGAAACCTCCGCTTGATCTCCGCCGTCTTCATCGCTGGTGGTCCTCCGGAAAGATCTCTCTGTCGCCGAGCCGCGGATCGTCGCGCAACTCGGCGAACTGGTCGTCGAACGCCTCGCCCCGGGCGAATGCCTCGTGGATCTCGTGCTCCCGGTCAGCCATCCCGGTACGCACGTCCGCCACGAAGCTACGCAGTTCCTCGACCAGGCCGCCAGCGGATTGTGACAGGTTGTCGGCGATGCCGGCCGGGGTGTACGCATGGGCGGCGCGGGTCACCCTGCGGACCACCACCACGCCGACGGCCACCCCGATACCCAGCCAGAACAGACGCCTCATGCTCGTACCTCCCGGTCCCGGCCGGTCAGCGGTTCCCGCGCCGGGCGGCGCGCCGCTGGGTCTTGATGGTGTCCCGGACCTCACGTTCGGTCTCCGCGTGCCGGCGGGCGCTGGCGGCCTTTCGCACCCCGTAGCCGAACGCGGCCACCTTCACCAGCGGGTTGGCGGCGGCGGCGGAGACGACGGTGACCAGGTTGGCGACGTTGGCGCTGATGTTCTGCGCGTGGCTGGTCATGGTGTCGACCTTGGCCAGTTGGAGGTTGACCCCGTCGAGCGAGGTCTGCACCTGCTCCAGCGTGACGTTGACATTGCGAACCGTGGTGTTGACGTCACCGAGCAGCGGTGCGGTCCGGTCGTTGAGGTCGTTGATCATCCGGGTGGTGGCGTCGACGGTGTGCCGCAACCGCAGAATCGGCAGCGTCAGGATCAGCACCAGCATCGCGAACGCGATCGCCGCGATCAACGCCGCGACCTCCAAAAAGCCCACGCCTGTCCTCCTCAAACTGTGCCCCGGAGCGCGAGGCCCCCGAGACGCACGACCGTCTCCGCCCACACCAACGCCGGGTGACCCGCCGGCGGCCGGCGGCCACCAGAACCAGACCCTACCGTCAGTGATGAGGATCGGCTCAGGACGGTGGTGACGGCGTCAGGTCACTCAACGGGTCGTCGGTCAGTGTCGGGTAGGGATCCTCGCCGGTCAGTGACGGGTCGGTGCTCGGCTGTGGCCGGGTCCGCTCGTCGTCGATCGCGTTTCGTACCTTCACCGAGACCAACGATCCGGGGCACTCCTGCGCCGCGGTGGCCGGGTCGGCCGACGGCACGACCGCGGGCTCACCGTCCACCGGCGGCGGTACGCAGGTCCGTTCCCGGACCCAGAGGTCCAGGGTCAGCTCGTCGCGCCGCCAGCAGGTGTAGCGGCCCTGCTCCTCCTGTTCGGGGCAGTATTCCGGCCGCCACGGCTGCCAGCCGTCCCCGGTCAGCGCGGCCTCGTACGCCTGCGCCGTCTCCTCCGGCGCGCGCTCCGAGTTGACGGTGCGCTCCCGCAGCCGGCAGTCGAGCAGGCACCAGCGACTGCCACTGACCTCGTCGTCCGGGTCGACCATCGCCCAGGCCGGTACGTCCAGTTCGTCCAGCGAGGTGAAGACCGGATCCCGGTCCAGCGTCTGCAGACCGAAGTACGCCGGGACGCCGCCGAGCAGGATCACGCTGACCAGCACCAGAATGGCGGCACGCAACCGCTGGGAACCGTGGGTCGGCCGGCGTGGCTCGCCGCGGCCGTCGGACCGATCGTCCTCGGGCCGGCCGGAGTCGACGGTGCCCGGCTCCCTGTGAAGCCGGACCGGCGGTTCCATCCCGGGTCGGGATCCGATCGGCGCGACCGCCGCCGCAGCCTGGGCCACCGCCGGTCCCTCGCCGGCACGCGACGGGGGCACCGGTGGCACACCGGACGGCTCGGGACGGACCGGGTTCCGGTGTGGTGGGGTCGCCCGAGCGGCCAGCCGGTCGTCCGGTCGCGCCACGGCGGCGGCCCGAGCAGCAGCCGGCGATCCGGCCGGATCGGAGCGTTCCCCGGCAGGGCGGGCAGGGCCGCCCGGTACGGGTCCGCCGGGCGGTCCGGCGTCCGGCCGGTGCGGTCCGGCGTCCGGCCGAGCCGCACCGCGGGCGGGGCCGGGCGGCGGGCCGCCTGGACGGCCCGGGTCGCCGGTCAAACCGTCCGGTCGGACGGCGCCACGCGGCGGACCGACGGACCCGCCGTCGGGGCGGGCGGTCCCGCGCGGCGGACCGGAGGGCACGCGGTCGGGGTGGCCGACGCCCTCGGCGCGGCCGGTGGTGCCGCGTCGGGGCGGGCGGCACCGCGCGGCGGCCCCGCCGGGGCGCCGTTCGGGCGCCCGGGCAGCCGACCGCCACCGGCCGGCGGTTCCGAACCGGGCCGGCCGGCCGGCGGTTCGTTCGCACCCGGTCCTGGGGCGGGCGGGCCGGCGGGGGTGCCGGATGCCCGCGTCGGGGGCGGCCCGTCGGCGGGCGGCGGGCCGGGCCGCTTGTTGATGGTCGGCAACGCCGGATCGGTGTGGTGGGCACGACCGGCCTGGCGGAGCCAGTCGGCCGGCCGCTCCGGGCGCCCGGCCGGTGGCGGTTCCACCGTGCCACCGCTCACCACGCCGTGCCGACCGGACGGCTCCTCGCCGGCCCCGCGCCGGCCCCGGGCCGGCGCGTCCTCCGGCCCGGTCGCGCGGCGGCCCCGCACCGGAGCGTCCGTCCCGGCGGTCGACCGGCGGTCGGCCGGCGACCTCTCCGCCTCGGGGCCGCCCGTCGGCCGTGGGCCGGGGTGGCCACGTCCGGGGCCGCACGGTGTGCCCGGGTGGCACCTTCGCCGCGATCGGGCGCGACCGGGTCACCGGACGGCACACCGGGAATCGCCGGCGCGTTGCCGGACAGCGGCACCACCGCCTGGTCTCCCTCGGTCTCGGCTGCTCGCCGACGACCCACCCGCCGGCCGCCGGCCGGCGCACCGACCGGCCCGCCGGCGCCGCCGCCCCGACCCTCGGAGATCCGGCCCGGACCCTCGGAAATCCGGCCGGGGCCGGTGCGATCCGGCGGAGGTGAACCGGCGGGCGTCTCCGGCGGAACCGGAGCCCGACCGGGTTCGGCGATCCGGGGGATCCGGCGCGGACCGGCAGGAGCGCCGTTCGGCCGGCCACCCGGCATCCGACGCTGCTCGGGCGGGCCGGACACCGGCCCCGGCGGCGCGCCCGACACCGGTCCCGCCGGAACGCCGGACACCGGTCCCGCCGGAGCACCGGACACCGGACCGAGCGGCGAGGTGGGTGCAGGACCGGACGGCACACCGGGAACCGGGTCTCCGGGGCGCTGCCTGCGGCCGGGCGGGCCGGCGGCGTCGGGCTGCGCGGCCCAACCGGCCGGCGGGGTGTTCGGTGCGCCGGGTTCACGGCGACCGGTGGGCGGCGGGGCGGCCGGTGGCCGTTCCCGGGGTCCCGCAGGTGGCGGACCGGCCGCCGGCCTCGGGGACGGACTACCGGGCCAGGGACCGTCGACCGGTCGCGACCGCGGTGGTTCCGCCGCTCCCCGGCGCAGTGGGGCGCGGCCGGCGGACCGGCGGCCGGATCCGGCGGCACGGGACGACCCGGCGGCACCTGTCCCCGGCCGCCGGCCAGGGCGGGACGGGGCCGCCCGGCGCCGCGCGGCCGGCCGGACCGGGCCGGGCCGGAGTCGCCGGGCCGGAGTGGGGTGGGCCGGAGTGGGGTGGGCCGGAGTGGGGTGCGGCGGAGTGGGGTGCGGCGGAGTGGGTGCGGCGGACGCGTCCGCCGCCGGCCCGGCACCTTCGGGGCCCAGCTCACCACGCTGCTGCTTGGCCGAGCGCAGGTCGTCGATCCAGTCGAAGTCCTCGCCGCCGCCCGGATCCTCCGGGGCAGCCTCGGATTTGCCACGTCCCCAGCGGCGGCCCTTGCCGCGCCGCTCGTCCGGGCCGTCCTCCGGTCGGTCCGACGATCTCACTGTTGACCCCTCCCGTCGGCGCTGGCGCCGATGTCATCCACCGCGTCGGCGTGTGTGGCCGTCAGGCGGTTGCCGTCGACCCCGGACGGCGTGGGCGTCTCCGCCCGGCCGCCCACCGTCGGCGCATCCGTCCGGGCGGGGGTGGGCAGCCCGCGGACGATGCGGCGGAGCAACGGCAACCGGGTGGCCACCGATCGTTCCGCGCCGTGCTCGCTCGGCCGGTAGTAGTCCGTGCCGACCAGGTCGTCCGGCGCGTACTGCTGACTCACCACGCCCCGCTGGTCGTCGTGCGGATAGCGGTAGCCGATGCCGTGCCCGAGCCCCCGCGCGCCGGCGTAGTGCGCGTCCCGCAGACCGCGGGGCACCGCACCACCCCGGCCGGCCCGCACGTCGGCGATCGCCGAGCCGATCGCGGTGGTGGCCGAGTTCGACTTGGGTGCGGTAGCCAGATGGATCACCGCCTGGGCGAGGTTGAGCTGCGCCTCGGGCAGGCCGACGAACTCCACCGCACCGGCCGCGGCGGTGGCCACGCCGAGGGCACCCGGATCCGCCATGCCGACGTCCTCGCTGGCGAAGATGACCAGCCGCCGCGCGATGAACCTCGCGTCCTCCCCGGCGACCAGCATCCGGGCCAGCCAGTGCAGCGCGGCGTCCACGTCGGAACCCCGCATGCTCTTGATGAAGGCGCTGGTCACGTCGTAGTGCGCGTCACCTGCCCGGTCGTAACGGACAGCCGCGGTGTCCACCGCCCGCTCGGCGGTGGACAGTTCGATCCGTGCGCCGCCCGACGCGATCGCCGCGGCAGCCGCCGCCTCCAGCGCCGTGAGCGCCTTGCGCACGTCACCGCCGGCCAGCCGGACCAGGTGGTCCTCGGCCTCGGTCGCGAGGGTGAGTGCGCCGGCCAGACCACGCTCGTCGGCCACCGCCCGGTGCAGCAGCCGGCGGACGGCCGCGTCGTCGAGAGGTTGCAGGGTGAGCAGGACGCAGCGGGACAGCAGCGGGGAGATGACCGAGAAGTACGGGTTCTCCGTGGTGGCCGCCAGCAACGTGACGGTCCGGTCCTCGACCGCGGCGAGCAGCGAATCCTGCTGGGTCTTGCTGAACCGGTGCACCTCGTCGATGAAGAGCACCGTCGGCGGGCCGCCCGAGCGCCGCTGCCGCCGCGCCGTGTCGATCACCGCCCGGACGTCCTTCACCCCGGCCGAGAGCGCCGACATGGCGACGAAGCGCCGGTCGGTGGCCCCGGCCACCAGGTGGGCGATGGTGGTCTTGCCGCTGCCCGGCGGGCCCCACAGGATCACCGACATCGGCGCGCTGCCGGCGACGAGTTGGCGCAGGGGCGCACCGGGGGTGAGCAGGTGATCCTGACCGACCAGCTCGTCCAGGTTGGCCGGGCGCATCCGGACGGGCAGCGGCGCGTCCGGGCCCACCGTGCCGAAACCGCCGACGCCACCGGAACCCGCGTACGCACCGGGCGCTGCTGCGGGCTCACCGAGGGTGAACAGGGCGTCGGACTCCATCACGAGAACAGTACCGGGCTCGGCCGACAACGCCGGAATCGCGCCGCCGACCGAGCCACCGATGATCGCTTCCGGTCAGCCACGCCCCGGGCGACGCCCCCGGTACCAGCGGCCACCGCCGCCGCCGGAACCCCGGCCGACGCCGGCCAGGTAGAGCGCGAGCAGCAGCAGACCGATCAGCACGAGGGTGTTCCAGTTGAACAGGTCCGGCGCACCGAGATCGGTGTCCAGCAGGTCGAGCAGCAGCGTGAAGCCGAAAACCGCGGCTGCGGCGATAGCGAGCATGGCGTTCCTCCGGTGGGGGTTCCAGTAGGTCGGCGCGGGATGTACCCGATCGGTCGGCTCGCCAATCTCCACGGTGGATCAGGCCGGGTGGCGGCGGCCCCGAGGCTCGGCTACCCCGGCACCTTCCCGCTCACCTCGGTGCGCTTCCTCACCTCGGTGCGCTTCGGCCGACCACCGGCCGGTCGGCCGGCCCGCCAGGCCGGCAGGTACAGCGGCGCGGCGACCGCCAGCACCACCGCGCCGACGAGCATCGCCGCGCTCACCCCGGCTCGGTCGCCGATGACGCCGAGCAGCACGCCGCCCAGCGCGGCGGCCGGCATGGCCATCATCGAGTTCACCGAGATCACGCTGGTCCGGTACGGTCCGTCGACCTGCCGGTGCAGCAGCCCCATGTGCAGCGGGTTCGCGGCGCCGTGCACGGCGTAGCAGGCGACGAAGGCGATCAGCACCCCGACCGGGCCGGCGAGCAGAGCCATGCCGACCACGGTGGCCCCCTGCACGATCCGCAACAGGGCGGCGCCGGGCGCGGCACCGAGCCAGCGGATGAGCAGCGGCGTGAGCGCCGCACCGCCGGCCGAGGCGAGCCAGGCCACCGTGCTGGCCGGGCCGAGCAGGGCGCCGGCCCGGTCGGCGTCGCCGACCACCTCGGCCAGCCGCACCGGCAGCAGGTTCTCGAAGGTGACCATCCCGAAGCCCCAGAACACCTCGACCGCGACCAGGGCGAGCAGCACCCGGGAGCGGCGCAGCAGGCCCAGTGCCTCGCCGACCATCCGCGGGGCGGCGCGGAACGACGCCCGCAGCGCGCCCGGCCCGGTCGCCGGCCGCCGCTCCACCAGCAGCACCAACAGCGCCACCAGGGCGACCGCCTGGAGCCCGACCGCGGCCACGATCGGTGTGCCGAGCGCGCTGACCGGACCGACCGGGCCGGCGGCCACCAGGCCGCCACTGAGCAGGGCACCGGCCGCGATGCTCAGGCCGAGCACGGTGCCGCCCTGACCAAGGCCCTTCTCGTACGCGGCGTCCGGGTCGGCGGCGATGGTGCTGTCGACGTACCAGGACTCCAGGGGGCCGCTGTCCAGCGCCCGGAACACCCCCTGCAACGCCCACACGACGGCCAGCAGCGCGAACGAGTCCGCCACCACCAGCAGGCCCACCGAGACGAGGCTCACCACGTTCGCCGCGACCAGCACCGGCTTGCGGCCCAGGGCGTCGGCGAAGCCGCCGGTGGGCAACTCCAGGGCGAGCACCACCACCCCCTGGGCGGCGGCGGCCAGGCCGATCTGGGTAAGGGTCAGGCCCCGCTCCTGCATCAGCAGGATGATCACTGGAATCAGCAGGCCGGTCGGCAGCCAGCGCAGGCCGTGCAGGACCAGGTAACGACGCCGGATCTGGCGTACGGAAAGCTCGCTCATCGCTTCCCCCGCAGCAGCAGCGGGAGGGAGGCGAGGAAGATCTGCACCTGCTCGGCACCGGGCTCGTCCGGATCGGCCTCGGCGCGGTAGCGCTCAAGGGTGCGCCACAGCTCCGCCTTCAGCGCCTCCAACCGGGTCACCGGGATGGTCATGAAGATGTCGCCCATGCCGAAGGCGTCGCGCCAGGCCGGCGGCCACTGATCGCGTACGGCGGCCCACCGCTCGGTGTGCTCGACGAGGTGGCGCACCTGCTCGGCCTGGATCCACTCGATCGCGGCCCGGGCATCCGGATCGTCGTCGAAGTCGGTGTTCTCCCAGCTGGTGACGTCGTGCGCGGCCCGCCACCAGCGCTGCCGGGTGGTGCCCCGGTCGGCCTCCTCGACGACCAGCCCGACCTCGGCCAGCTGTCGCAGGTGGTAGCTGGTCGCGCCGGTGTTGGTGTCGAGCAGTTCGGCGAGGGTGGTGGCCGTCGCCGGCCCGTTGACCCGCAGCGCGCCGAGCAACCGGGCCCGCAGCGGATGTGCCAACGTGCGGACCTGCCGGTGATCGATGCGGACCCGTCGCGGAGCGGATCGCCTCTCCTCATCTCCCATGGGTGCACAGTATCTCTGCACAATCCCTATGCACAATAGTTGTGCATCAAGCGCACGACTGCGCCGAACCGGACGGGCTGGCCGGGCTAGCCGGCGAACAGTTCGGTCACGCCGCGCAGCCGGGTGCGGAGCAGGCCGGCCGCACGAGTGGAGTCCAGGCGCACCTCGGTGGGGCGGACCACGCCGGCCGCGGCGCCCGTGGTGGTCTTCATGCCCGCCGGATCGGCGCCCTCCCGGCGGGCCACCAGCAGGCCCAGCTCCGCCCGACTGACCGCGTCCGGGCCGGCCACGTTGAGCGGCCCCGCGCAGCCGGAGGGCAGCAGTTCCAGCACCGCGGCGGCGAGGTCGGCGACGTCGATCGGGCAGCGCAGCTCGTCGGTGAACAGGGCGGCCCGCCCGGCCAGGGCGTCCCGGCACAGCTGGAGCTGCTTGCTCCCCTCCCCCACGATCAGCGAGGTACGCACCAGCACGGCGGCCGGGTCGATCGCCCGCACCGCCGTCTCCGCAGCCGCCTTCGCCGCACCGTACGGGAAGATCGGGGTGGGCGGGTCGTCGTCGGCGTACGCCTCGGGCCGCCCGGCGTGCAGCGCGTCGCTGGAGATGTGCACCAACCGCGCGCCCACCCGCCCGGCGGCGGACGCGACGTGCGCCGCCCCGTCGGCGGTGACCGCCCAGTCGCCGTACCGGTAGGGGTGCCGACCACGGCGTCGGGGCGTACCCGCGCGAGCAGCTCGCGCACCGCGGCCCGATCGGTCACGTCGAGCCGGCGCACCTCGACGCCCGGCACACCGACCTCACCCGAGTGACACGTCCCCACCACGGACCACCCGGCGTCGACCGCCTGCCGGCACACCTCCCGGCCGAGAAACCCGCTACCGCCCACCACCAGCACCCGCATCCCGACCCCTTCCGCCCGACCGCGTCGATCATGAGGTTAGCCGGGCGACCGGCCGAGGAGCAGGGCCGGCAGCCTCACGATCGACAGTGGCGGACCGGGTCAGGTCGGGTCGGCCACGGGGGCGGCGGGACCGGCGGTGCCGGCGTGCGGAGCCTGCTGCGGCTTGGGCTTGGCGTCGATGCCGGCCTCGGCCCGCTGCTGCCCGGTGATCGGGGTGGGTGCGCCGGTCAGCGGGTCGAAGCCGCCCCGGGTCTTCGGGAAGGCGATCACCTCGCGGATCGAGTCGGCGCCGGCGAGCAGCATGCAGACGCGGTCCCAACCGAACGCGATGCCGCCGTGCGGGGGTGGGCCGTAGCTGAACGCCTCCAGCAGGAAGCCGAACTTGTCCTGCGCCTCCTCGGGCGTGATGCCGAGCAGTTCGAAGACCCGCTGCTGCACGTCGCGCCGGTGGATACGGATCGAACCGCCGCCGATCTCGTTGCCGTTGCAGACGATGTCGTACGCGTACGCGAGGGCGCGGTCGGGCGCCTCCTCGAACCGGTCGACCCAATCGGCGTTCGGCGAGGTGAACGGGTGGTGCACGGCCGTCCAGCCACCCTCCCCACCGGTCTCGTCCGAGGTTCGTTCGAACATCGGCGCGTCGACCACCCAGCAGAACGCCCAGGCACTCTCGTCGACCAGGCCGGATCGCCGGGCGATCTCGATGCGGGCGGCGCCGAGCAGTTCCTGCGCCTCCCGGCGCTCGCCGGCGGCGGCGAAGAAGATCGCGTCGCCCGGCTTGGCGCCGACCGCGTCGGCCAGCCCGGCCAGGTGCCCGGCCGACAGGTTCTTCGCCACCGGCCCACGCGCCTCGCCGGTCTCGGCGTCGAGCACCACGTACGCAAGGCCCTTGGCGCCGCGTGCCTTGGCCCAGTCCTGCCAGCCGTCCAGTTCCTTGCGGGACTGCGCGGTGCCGCCGGGCATCACCACCGCACCGACGTAACCACCCGCGTCGATCGCCGCGGCGAAGACCCGGAACTCGGTGCCGCGCAGGTAGTCGGTCAGCTCGGTCAGCTCGACGCCGTAGCGCAGGTCGGGCTTGTCCGAGCCGTACCGCGCCATGGCGTCGTGCCAGGTGATGCGCGGGATGGGCCGGGGGATCCGGTGGTCGGCCAGGTCGGACCAGAGCGCCGCGACGATCGCCTCGCCGAGGTCGATGACGTCGTCCTCGGTGACGAAGGACATCTCGATGTCGAGCTGGGTGAACTCCGGCTGCCGGTCGGCGCGGAAGTCCTCGTCGCGGTAGCAGCGGGCGATCTGGTAGTACCGCTCCATGCCGCCGACCATCAGCAGCTGCTTGAACAGCTGCGGCGACTGCGGCAGCGCGTACCAACTGCCGGGCTGCAACCGCACCGGGACCAGGAAGTCGCGGGCGCCCTCCGGCGTGGACCGGGTCAGCGTCGGCGTCTCGATCTCCAGGAAGTCCCGCTCGTGCAGCACCGACCGGGCCAGCTGGTTGGCCCGCGAGCGCAGCCGCATCGCCCGCGCCGGGCCGCTGCGACGCAGGTCGAGGTAGCGGTACCTGAGCCGGATGTCGTCGCCGGCCACCACCTGGTCGTCCACCGGCAGCGGCAACGGCGCGGCCTCGGCGAGCACCTCCAGCTCGCTCGCCGTCACCTCGATCTCGCCGGTGGGCAGTTCCGGGTTCTCGTTGCCCTCGGGCCGGCGGGTGACCTCGCCGACGACCTTGACGCAGTACTCGTTGCGCAGGGCGTGCGCGTCCTCCTCGCGGAGGACCACCTGAACCACGCCGGAGCCGTCTCGCAGGTCGACGAAGATGACGCCGCCGTGGTCGCGCCGGCGGGCCACCCAGCCGGCGAGCGTCACCGTGCTGCCGGCGTCCGTCGCGCGCAGGCTGCCGGCGTCATGGGTACGGATCACGACGTGCGTCTCCCTCGTCTACAACTGTCCTTCTGCTCCCCGGCATTCTGTCAGCAGGCATCGGCCCACGTGCCACGGGTGCGCCGATGCGACCCCGGACACGCGGGCGGGCCGCCGGAGGAGGAATCCGGCGGCCCACTTGCGGGGAAGGTCAGAAGACGCTGACGCCGTAGCGGCTCAGTGCCTCGGTGACCGGCTGGAAGTAGGTGGTGCCGCCGGTGGAGCAGTTGCCACTGCCGCCGGAGGTCAGGCCGAGCGCGGTGCTGCCGCTGAACAGCGAGCCGCCGCTGTCGCCGGGCTGGGCGCAGACGTTGGTGCGGATCAGGCCGCGAACCTGCCCCTCGGCGTAGTTGACGGTGGCGTTGAGCCCGGTGACCGAGCCGCTGCGCAGGCCGGTGGTGCTGCCGGAGCGCTGCACCGACTGGCCGACGTACGCGTTGCCGGCGCCGGTGATGTCCCGGTAGCTACCGTTGTAGAGGTAGACGTTGCCGGCCGCGTTGCCCGAGTTGCTGTGCCGGACGATGCCGTAGTCGTTGCCCGGGAAGCTGGTGCCCGCGCGGGTGCCCAGCAGCGAGGTCTGGCCCGAGTTGCTGTACCACCTCGACGAGATGTTGGTGCAGTGCCCGGCGGTCAGGAAGTAGTACGTGCTGCCGCTGCGCACGTTGAAGCCGAGCGAGCAACGCCCGCCGCCGCCGGCGTAGATCGCCTGACCGCCGGAGATGAAGGTGCTCAGCGGAGCGGCCTCGGCCTCGATGCGCACCGTGCCGTTGGTGCGCGCGGCGGCGGCCTTGACCTGCTCCAGCTTCGCGCCGGTAACGGTGCTGTCGACGGAGATGACGACCTGGTTCGTGGCCGGGTCGGTCCACCATGCGGTGCCCGGGATCCTGGCGGAGCGCTCCAGCTCGGCGGTGGCCCGGTTCAGCACCTCGGCGCCGCGCTTCACGACCTTCGGGGTGGCGCCGGCAGCCGCCACCTGGCGGGCCGCGACGACGTCGGTGACGGCGACGACCATCTTGCCGGTGGCGGCGTCGGCGTAGGTGCCGGCGGCGCGGTCGCCGAGCCGCTCGGCGAGGGCGGACGCGGCGTCGGGTGAGGCGGACGCGGGTGCCGCCTGGGCCGGCGCGCCGAGCAGAGTGCCGGCGACCAGGGTTCCGGCGGCGGCGATGGTGACGGCGCGGCGCAGCATTGACCTTGTGGGTCGCATGTAACAGCCTCCCGGATGGGGGTTGGGGGTCCTGTCATGGCGACAGGAGTGGGGGAAACTCGGCCACCTGGGGAAATGGCCGAGCGAGGGAAAGTATTCACATATTTAAGATCCTAATCAAGACCCCACTTTGCCCGAATTCACCAACCGGCCATACGTAACCCCTCCGCAACATTACGGACACAGACGGTCATCGATATGCTCGGGCGAGCCGGGGCCAGGGCCGGGCAATAGTTCTCCGAGGCGCCGAGAGCCGGGCGCTCAGCTGACCAGTGGCTTGAGGTCCACCCGAGGAGGCGTCCACTCCCCCGCCGCCGCGACGACCTGCTCGCCGGAGCGGATGTCCTTCACCTCGTCGTCGACACCGTCCGCGCCGGGGAACCAGACGTACGGGATGCCCCGGCGCTCGGCGTACCGGATCTGCTTGCCGAACTTCGCCGCGCTCGGCGACACCTCGGTGGGGATGCCGCGCGAGCGCAGCGCCTCGGCGACGGCGTTGCTGGCCCCGCGCAGCTCCTCGTTGGTCACCGCGACCAGCACGCAGGTCGGCACGTCGCGGGACACCGACAGCGCGCCGGCGCCGAACAACAGCCCGAGCAGTCGGGTCACCCCGACCGAGATGCCCACCCCGGGGAAGCGGGCGGCTCCGGCGGTGGCCAGGTTGTCGTACCGGCCGCCGGAGCAGATCGAGCCGAACCGCTCGTACCCGGTCAGCTGCGTCTCGTAGACGGTGCCGGTGTAGTAGTCCAGGCCGCGGGCGATGCGCAGGTCCGCCACGCAGAGCCCCGGCGAGTGTGCGGCGGCGGTCTCCACCACCCGGACCAACTCCTCGACTCCCTCGTCGAGCAGCGGGTCGTCGACCCCGAGCGCGCGCACGGCCTCGGCGAACGAGGCGTCCGGGGTGGAGATCTCGGCCAGCGCCAGGACTGCCTTGGCCTGCGCCTCGCTCGCCCCGGCCGTGTCGGCCAGCAACTGCGCCACACCGACCGGGCCGATCCGGTCGAGTCTGTCCACCGCGCGCAGCGCCGCCTCCGGGTCGGTCAGCCCGATGCCCCGGTAGAAGCCCTCACAGATCTTGCGGTTGTTCACCTGGATGCGTACCGGCGGGATCGGCAGCGAGCGCAGCGCGTCGCCGATCACCAGCGGCATCTCCGCCTCGTGGTGCGGCGCGAGGGTGTCCCGGTCGACGATGTCGATGTCGGCCTGGAGGAACTCCCGGTACCGCCCCTCCTGCGGGCGCTCGCCACGCCACACCTTCTGGATCTGGTAGCGGCGGAACGGGAACTGGAGCTTGCCGGCGTTCTCCAGCACGTACCGGGCGAACGGCACGGTCAGGTCGAAGTGCAGGCCGAGGGCGTCGTCGCCGGCCGGCCCGTCCGGGTCGCCGTGCAGGCGCCGGATCACGTAGACCTCCTTCGAGGTCTCCCCCTTGCGCAGCAGTTGGTCCAGCGGCTCGACGGCCCGCGTCTCCAGCGGCGCGAAGCCGTACAGCTCGAAGGTGGACCGGATCCGGTCGAGGACGAACTGCTCGATCATCCGCTGGGCGGGCGTCCACTCCGGGAAGCCGGAGATGGGCGTGGGCTTGCTCATCACGTACTCCTTGATCCCGCGCGGCCGCGCGGTGAAGTCTCGACGCGGCCGTTACAGGCCGCGGGTGGGGGCCGCCGGTCGCGCGCCACCCATCCCCGCCACCTCGGCGAGGTACGGGTTGGCGGCGCGCTCGCGGCCGATGGTGGTCGCGGGGCCGTGGCCGGGCAGCACGACGGTGTCGTCGGCCAGCGGAAGGATCTTGTCCCGCAGGCTGGTGAGCATCGTCGGCATGCTGCCGCCCGGCAGGTCGGTGCGGCCGATCGAGCCGGCGAAGAGCACGTCACCGGAGAGGCAGAGCTGTTCCGCCTCCCAGGGCGAGCCGGCGCCGGGCAGCCGGAACAGCACCGACCCGCCGGTATGGCCGGGGGCGTGGTCGACGGTGATCTCCAACCCGGCGAGGGTGAGCGTCGTACCGTCGGCCAGTTCGGCCACGTCCTCCGGCTCGGCGTAGGGCAGCCGGCCGCCGAAGAGCTGGGTGAGGTCCATCGACAGCGCCTTCGCCGGGTCGGCCAGCATCTCCCGGTCGTCCGGGTGCACGTACGCGGTGATCCCGCGTGCGCCGCAGACGGGGGCCACGGAGAAGGTGTGGTCGAGGTGCCCGTGGGTCAACAGCACCGCGGCCGGGTGCAGGCGATGCTCGGCGAGCAGCGCGTCCAGCCGGTCGATCACCCCGATGCCGGGGTCGACCACCACGCACTGTTCTCCCGGCCCGGCGGCGACCACGTAGCAGTTGGTGCCGAAGGCGTCCGCGGGAAAGCCGGCCACGAGCACGTCCGCTCCCCTTTCCGTCGAGCCGTCCGCTGCGGGAAGCCTAACCGGCCGCCCCGGCCCGCCCTCATCCATCCGCTCGACCGGCACCGACGCATCCCGATGGACGCGGGCACCGACCTCGTACACCACTTTCCCAGCCGGTACCCGTACACTCTGGCGGGCGTGTGGCGTGGCGCACCTGACGCCCGACAGGTACGCGAACCATCGGGTGACGACCAGGGTAGAGGAAAGGGGAGCGCGGGTGGCTTCCAGCAGGGACCGGCAGCGCAAACTGGCGCGGGCCAAGCTCGACCGGCAACTGGCCCGCCGGGCGACCGCCGCACGGCGGCGCCGGCGGATCCGGGCCGGCGTCGGCAGCGCCCTGATCCTCCTGCTGGTGGTGGCCGGCTCGGCGTGGGCGCTCGGCGCCTTCGACCGGGAGCCGGCCGAGGACACCGCCGCCGACGAGGTCTGCCTCTGGACCCCGCAGAACACCGGCGGCAACAGCAACCTCACCGATGTCGGCGAGCCCGCCGCCACCGGACTGCCGGTCACCGGCACCCGACCGATGACGATCGTCACCAACCAGGGTGGGCCGATCGCCGTCGAGCTGGACCTCGCGAGCGCACCGTGCGCCGCCGCGAGCATCGCCCACCTGGCCAGCCAGTCGTTCTACGACAACACCAAGTGCCACGAGATCACCGCCGACGGCGCGGTGCGCTGTGGCGACCCCAGCGGCACCGGCCTGGGCGGCCCGGCCTACTCGTTCTACGACGAGAACGTCCCCGACGCCCCGGAGGCGTCGCCGGAGCCGAGCCCCGCCCCGGACCAGCCGCCGACGTATCCGAAGGGCACGGTCGCGATGATCGCGAACCCGCCCGGCGCCAACGGCAGCCAGTTCCTGATCTTCTTCAAGGACTTCACCACCGCCGAGCCGAAGTTCCCGATCATCGGCCGGGTCACCGGTGGCCTCGACGTCGTGGAGAAGATCGGCGCCCTGCCGACGGTGGACAACGGGGCCGGGGAGAAGGTCAAGCCGGAGAACGACGACGTGGTCATCCAGAGTCTGACCGTCGGCGAGCCCGTCCTGGATCCCGCGTCGCCCGCCGATCCCGCACCCACGGCCACGCCCAGCCCGGAGTCCTCGGGGCGCCCGCGGCCAGCGCGAGCGCCGGCTGACCGGCGCCGGGAACCCACCACCGCAGCGGCATCCACACACAGTCCAGGAGGATCGAGGCGTGACGTCCACCAGAGAGCGGCAGCGCGCGGCGGCGCGCGCCCGGCTCGAGAAGGAGATGGCCGAGCGGGCCGCGCGGGCCCGCAAGCGCCGCCAGACCCAGGCGGTCGTCGGAGCCGGCGTGGTCCTGCTGCTGGTGGTCGCCGGCACGGCCTGGCTGGCCAGCAACCTGATCGGCGACGACAGCGGCACCGACGACACCGCCCAGGACGGGAGCCAGGTGCAGTGCGACTGGGTCGACATCCCGGCCGGTGAGCGCAGCCCGACGACCAAGGACGTCGGGCTGCCGGACACCCGGCAGAGCCAGGTGGGCACCCAGACCATGACGATCACCACGAACCTCGGCCCGATCACCGCCCGGATCGACCGGGCGGCGGTGCCGTGCACCGCGGCCAGCTTCACCCACCTGGCCGAGCAGAACTTCTTCGACAACACGAAGTGCCACCGACTGGTGACCGAGGGCATCAAGGTGCTCCAGTGCGGCGACCCCAGCGCCACCGGCGACGGCTGGCGGGAGAGCGACGGCACCGGCGGGCCGAGCTACCGCATGGCGGAGGAGAACCTGCCCACCGACAAGCGGCCACCGTACCCCGCGGGTGTCATCGCGATGGCCAACTCCGGTCAGCCGGCCAGCACCGGCAGCCAGTTCTTCATCGTCTACGGCGACTCGCCGCTGGACCCGAACTACACGGTGCTCGGCACCATCACCGGTGGGATGGAGATCGTCGAGGATGTCGCGGCCGCCGGTGACGACGGAGCGTTCGCCCAGCAGGCCGGCGGCGGCCATCCCAAGAAGGAGGTCGTCATCACCGACCTCACCATGACCGACGCCTGATCTCGACCAGCTGAGGCGCCCGCCGGCACAGTAGCCGGCGGGCGCTTTCGTGCGTGGGGTCAGGCGCCGGAGGTTACCCGGTAGGCGTCGAAGACGCCGTCGACCTTGCGGACGGCGGCGAGCAGGTGGCCGAGATGCTTCGGGTCGGCCATCTCGAAGCTGAACCGGCTCACCGCCACCCGGTCGCGGGTGGTGGTGACGGTGGCGGAGAGGATGTTGACCCGCTCCTCGGAGAGCACCCGGGTCACGTCGGCCAGCAGCTTGTGCCGGTCGAGGGCTTCCACCTGGATGGCGACCAGGAACGTGGAGGCGGAGGTGAGTTTCCAGTTCACCTCGACCACCCGCTCGCCCTGGGCACGCAGGTCCTCGGCGTTGGCGCAGTCGTCGCGGTGCACGCTCACCCCGCCGGAGCGGGTCACGAAGCCGAAGACCGAGTCCGGCGGGACCGGGGTGCAGCAGCGGGCCAGCTTGATCCAGACGTCGCTGACGCCGCGGACCACCACGCCCGGGTCGTGACTGGAGGCGCGGCTGCGCGGCGGCCGGGTCGCCACGGCGGTCTCGGCGATGTCCTCGGCCGCTCCCTCCTCACCACCGTAGGAGGCCATCAGCCGCTGCACCACCGACTGCGCCGAGACCTGGCTGTCGCCGACGGCCGCGTACAGCGAGGCCACGTCGGCAAGGTGCAGGTCCCGGGCGATCGCCATCAGGTTGTCGGAGGTGAGCATCCGCTGCAACGGCATGCCCTGCTTACGCATCGCCTTGACGATCGCGTCCTTGCCCTCCTCGATCGCCTCCTCGCGGCGTTCCTTGTTGAAGTACTGCCGGATCTTCGTCCGCGCCCGGGGGCTCTTGACGAAGCCCAGCCAGTCCTGCGTGGGGCCGGCGGTGTCGGACTTCGAGGTGAAGATCTCGATCACGTCACCGTTGGACAGCGTCGACTCCAACGGCACCAGCTTGCCGTTGACCCGCGCCCCGATGCACTTGTGCCCCACCTCGGTGTGCACCGCGTACGCGAAGTCCACCGGCGTCGACCCCGTCGGCAACGGGATCACGTCGCCCTTCGGGGTGAAGACGTACACCTCCTGGCTGGACAGGTCGAACCGCAGCGCGTCCAGGAACTCGCTCGGGTCCGCCGCCTCCCGCTGCCAGTCCAGCAACTGCCGCAGCCAGGTCATCTCGTCGATGTGCGCCGGTGGGCCGACGATCTGGGTGCCCTTGTGCTCCTTGTACTTCCAGTGCGCGGCGATGCCGAACTCCGCCGTGCGGTGCATCGCGTACGTCCGGATCTGCATCTCCACCGGCTTGCCGGTCGGCCCGATCACCGTCGTGTGCAACGACTGGTACATGTTGAACTTGGGCATGGCGATGTAGTCCTTGAACCGGCCCGGCACCGGCTGCCAGTTCGCGTGGATCACCCCCAGCGCCGCGTAGCAGTCCCGCACCGTGTCGACCAGGATCCGCACACCGACCAGGTCGTAGATGTCGTTGAAGTCCCGCCCCCGCACGATCATCTTCTGGTAGATCGAGTACAGGTGCTTCGGCCGACCCGTGGTCTCCGCCTTGATCTTGGCGGCCTTCAGATCGGTCTGCACCTTCTGCGTCACCTGGCGCAGCAGCGCCTCCCGCTGCGGCTGGTGCTCCCCGATCAGCCGGTTGATCTCCTCGAACCGCTTCGGGAACAGCGTCCCGAAGGCCAGGTCCTCCAGCTCCCACTTGATCGTGTTCATCCCGAGCCGGTGGGCGAGCGGGGCGAGGATCTCCAGCGTCTCCTTCGCCTTCTGCTCCTGCTTGGGGCGGGGCAGGAAGGTCAACGTACGCATGTTGTGCAGCCGGTCGGCCAGCTTGATCACCAGGACGCGCGGATCCTTGGCCATCGCGACGACCATCTTGCGGATCGTCTCGGCCTTGGCCGCGTCGCCGAGCTTGACCTTGTCGAGCTTGGTGACCCCGTCGACCAGCAGGGCGACCTCGCCGCCGAAGTCCGCGCGCATCTGGTCGAGGGAATACTCCGTGTCCTCGATGGTGTCGTGCAGCAGCGCGGCGACCAGCGTGGTGGTGTCCATGCCGAGGTTGGCGAGGATGGTGGCCACCGCGAGCGGGTGGGTGATGTACGGATCGCCGGACTTGCGGTATTGACCGGAATGCCAGCGTGCCGCGGTGTCGAAGGCCCGCTGCAACAGCCGGGCGTCGGCCTTGGGGTGATTCTCCCGGTGCGACGAGATCAGTGGCTCCAACACCTCACTGACCTGCGACGACTGCCACGGTGCGTTGAACCGTGCCAGCCGCGCCCGGACCCGGCGGCCGGTGGGCGCGTGGGAGAACGCGAAGCCGCTGCTCGGCGACGGGTCGCCGGCGATCTCGGTCGCCGCGACGTCGGCGCCGCCGGCCGGCCGGTCCGCCTCGCCGGTGGGCGCCGCCACGGCGGGCCCGTCCCCGACGCCGGTACGCCGGGGCCGCCCGCCGGCACGTCGCCGTTGCGGTCAGTCAGCGAGCCGTCCGCGTCACCTGTCGGGTGCACCGTGCCCTCCGCCGGAGGGACGACCTCGTGGGACACCGGCCTCCTCACCGCTCGCCGGGGAAACACCGACCGTGCGCCGGCCGGTCTGGTCTAGCGCCGCTCAGACGGGTCACCGTCCGGTCAGCAATGGGCAATGCTACCCGCCCCGGGAGTGCCCTGCCGCTCCGCCGGACGGACCGTGCCACGTCCCGCCGGGGGCGGTGGCGCCTCAAACGGTCAACAGGGCATGCACGGGGCGCGGCGCCAGCCGGTCCCGGCCGCCGAGGAACGAGAGCTCCAGCAGCACGGTGAAGCCCGCCACGGTGCCGCCGGCCCGCTCCACCAGGTCCAGCGTCGCCGCGGCGGTGCCCCCCGTGGCGAGCACGTCGTCGACCACCAGCACCCGGTGGCCGGCGGTGAAGGCGTCCTGGTGCACCTCCAGCGTGGCCTCGCCGTACTCCAGCTGATAGGAGGCGGCGTAGGCGGGCCGGGGCAGCTTGCCGGCCTTGCGCACCGGCACCACGCCGACGCCAGTCGCGTACGCGATGGCCGCGGCGACCACGAAGCCCCGCGCCTCGATGCCGACGACGGTGTCGAAGGACTCCCGTCCGTGGTGGGCGACGATCCCGTCGATCACCTCCCGGAAGGCGTCACCGTCGGCGAACAGCGGCATCAGGTCCTTGAACATGACGCCGGGCTTGGGGAAGTCGGGCACGTCGAGCACCCGGCTGGCCACCAGGTGGGCCGCCGCCGGGCCGCTGTCTCCGCGTACCGCGGTGCTGTGGGTCTCCGTCACGGCAGTTCCGCTTCCCTTCCACACGACGACGATGGCGTCCTGCTCGCTGCTCGCACAGCATTCAGGACGCCATCGGTTCCGTTTCTACCGGGTGGTCCCCGGTGCCCTCAACGCCGCTTTCCGCCGCCCGGACGGCTGCCACCGCCGGGACGCCCGCCCCGGCCTCCGGCGGCGCGCTTGCCCGCCGGCCGGGCGCCCACCTTCGGTGCCGCCGCCGCGGCCAGGGCGCCTGCCTCCGCGGCCACCGGCTCCTCCGCCCGTTCGGCCGGGCGGGGCGCGCCCGGCCGGGCCGGGGTCTCGCCCCGGGTGACCGTGGCCCTGCGGGTCTGCACCCGCTTGTTGTGCGCCTGGATCCGCGGGTCGCGGTTCTTCAGCACGGCCAGCAGCGGGGTGGCCAACGTGATCGAGGTGAGGAAGGCCATCGCCATACCGACGAACAGCACCAGGCCGAGGTCCTTCAGGGTGCCGGCGCCGAGCAGCCCGGCACCGATGAACAGGATGCCGCCGACCGGCAGCAGGGCGACCACCGAGGTGTTGATCGACCGCATCAGGCTCTGGTTGACGGCCAGGTTGGCCGCCTCGCCGTACGTCTGGTTGTTGTTCGCGGTGATCCCCCTGGTGTTCTCCTGGACCTTGTCGAAGACCACCACCACGTCGTAGAGGGCGAAGCCCAGGATGGTGAGCAGGCCGATGATCGTCGACGGGGTCACCTCGAACCCGACGATCGAGTAGATGCCGGAGGTGAGGACCAGGTTCATCACCAGGGCGAAGATGGCCGCGGCGGCCATCTGCCACTCGAACCGCAGGACCAGGTAGACCGTCACCAGCGCGAGGAAGATCACCAGACCGAGCAGGGCCCGGTTGGTCACCTGGCTGCCCCACGCCTCGCTGACCCGGTTGCTGGCGATCTCCGCCGGGTCGACGTTGAAGATCCGGCCCATCTCGACCCGGACGGCTTCGGCCTGTTCGGCGTCGAGCTGCGTGGTGCGCAGCTCGTAGAACTCGCCGCCGCCACCGCCGCCGACCTGCTGGGCGGTGACCACCCGCGCCCCGTCGCCCGCGCTGGTCAGCGCCTCGGCCGCACCGGTTTCCGCCCGCTCCATGGTGCCGACACTGGTCGGCACCTGGAACGAGTTGCCGCCGGCGAACTCGATGCCCAGGCTGAAGCCGCGGAAGATGACACTGCCGAGCGCGATCAGCACCAGCAGGGCGGCGACCGTGAACCACACCTTGCGCCGGCCGACGATGTTGAGGCCCGCCTCGCCTCGGTAGAGGCGGGCTGCCAGACCAGTCTCAGCCATCTCAGGCCTCCTTGACACGCTGGTTGCGGGGCGGGGCCTGCTCCGACCGGGCCGGTAGCGCCCGGCCGAGACCGCTGACCCGCGGGGACAGGAACGCCCTGGTTCGGGCGAACATCGTCATGATCGGATGCCGGAACAGGAAGACCACGAGCAGGTCGAGCACCGTGGCCAGACCGAGGGCGAAGGCGAAGCCCTTGACCGTGCCGACCGAGACGATGTAGAGCACCACGGCCGACATGATCGTGATGGCGTTCGCCGAGATGATCGTCCGGCGCGCCCGGACCCAGGCCCGGGGCACCGCACTACGCGGCGTGCGCCCCTCCCGGATCTCGTCCTTGAGTCGTTCGAAGTAGATGACGAACGAGTCCGCCGCCACACCGAGCGAGACGATGATGCCGGCGATGCCGGCGAGGGTGAGCGTGAAGCCGATCTGGCGGCCGAGCACCACCATGGCGCCGAAGAGCAGCAGGGCCGACAGGATCAGACTCAGGAAGATCACCGAGCCGAGCAGGCGGTAGTAGAAGAACGAGTAGATGATGACCAGCAGCATGCCGATGCCGGCCGCGAGCAGGCCGGCCCGCAGGTGGCTGGCGCCCAGGGTGGCGGTGACGTTCTGCTGCTCCTGCGCCTCGAAGGTGACCGGCAGGGCGCCGTAGCTGAGATATCCGGCCAGCTCGCTGGCCTCGGCGTTGGTGAAGTTGCCGGTGATCTGGGAGTTGCCGGTGAGTACGCCCTGGATCTGCGGCGACGAGATGATCTCGTTGTCCAGCACCACGGCGACCCGGCACTTGCCCTCGTCGCCGAGCGCCGAGGCGTCGCACGCCTGACCCTCGTTGTTGAACGCCTCGCGGGTCAGCCCGGTCCACTTCTCCTGGCCGGAACCGGTGAAGTTCAGGCTGACCACCCACTGGCTGGTCTGGTCGCGCACCGCGTTGGCGTCGGAGACGTCGGTGCCGAGCACCTTGGCCACGTCCAGCAGGTTCTTCGCGTAGCCGCCCTCACAGGCGACGACCTGCTGCTCCGGGTCGGAGATGGACGCCGGCGGCCGGTCGTCCAGCTGGGCGCAACCGATCGTCGGCACGTTGAACTGCATCTGCGCCGGCAGCACCGCCACCTCGCGCCCGCTGAGCTCGGCGAACGGCTTGAGCTTGTCGGCCAGCGACGGGTCGGCGCTCAGGTCGGCCGGAGCCTGCAACGCGCTCGCGGCGGCCCACGCCTCCGCGCCGACCTTCTGCTCGACGGCCCGGCGCTGCTCCTCCACGCTCTGCGGGACCGGCTCCTCGCTCGCGGCCGGCGGCGGGGTGGCGGCGGGAGTCTCGGACGGGGTGGGCGTCGGCGCCCCGCCACCCTGGCCACCCGCCGACGGCGACGCGCTGGCCTCGGCGTCGGGCGTGGGGCTCGCGGAGCCGGACGGGCTCGGGGTGCCGGACGGGGTCGCCTCGGCGCTCTCGGTGGGCGCCGGCGCCGGGATCGCCCCGCTGCCGTCGGCGATCTTCAGCACCTTGCGGAAGCGCAACTCGGCGGCGCTGCCGACCTCGTTGAGGTCGCGGTTCTCGCCGGGCAGGGAGATGACGATGTTGCGGTCGCCCTCGGTGACCACCTCGGCCTCGGCGACGCCGTACGCGTTGACCCGGCTCTCGATGATCTGGCGGGCGCGCTCGAGATTCTCCGCCGTCGGGGCCCGGCCGTCGAGGGTGTTGGTCGCCTCCAGTGTGAGCCGTGTGCCGCCGACCAGGTCGAGACCGAGGCGAGGTTCGAGCCGGTCCTTCCAGCCACCGCTGGCACCGCCCGAGAAGAACACCAAAAGATAGAGGACGACGAAGATGCCGCCGAGTACGGCCAACTGCCGTCCCGGGCGCATCTGTCCCTGAGGTGGTGCCACGGCTGTCCTGTCTCCCTGTGGTCACGCCGCCGCGGACGCGGCGGCGGTCGGCCGGTTCCCCGGCCGACGATCTGCCTTCCGACGGCGCCCGGGCTGGCGCCGCCGCCTCGGGTGGCCGACGCGGGCGCGTGGACCGGGCTGACCGGCGCACCGACGCCCGGCGTCGGCCTGCTATCCAGTTTTCTCACTCCGCGTCGAGGGCGGGCTACCTGCTCGGGGACGCGTGCGGGTAGCTCGGCGTCCGGGCGGCCGGTGGGGGCCGGCTGACCGGGTGGGCGGGGTGCTCAGTCCTTGACGGCGTCGGTCTCCTCGGCCGTGGCCTCGGAGGGAAGCTCCGCCCTGGTCACCACCCGGGCGATCGCCGGACGGGCGTAGCGGGTCTGCACTCCGGGAGCGACCTCGAGCAGGACGCTGTCGTCCTCGACGCCGGTGACCGTGCCGTAGAGCCCGCCGATGGTGACCACCTCGTCGCCCGGGGAGAGGGCGGACTGCATCGCCTCGGCCTCGCGGCGGCGCTTCTGCTGCGGACGGATCATCATGAAGTACATGACGCCGAAGAGCAGGGCGATCATGAGGATCGGCGTGAAGCCGCCCGCTCCGACGCCTTCTGCTGCGTAGTGCACGGTTGTCGACCTTCCCATTGGCCGCCGACCCGGCGCGTGGGCACCGGAGCGGAGGCGGATTTTCACATCCTGTACAGACCGCGGCGAGTCTAGTCGCTCTGCCTGGGAACGCCGAACGCGGCACAGATCACGAACAGATCACGGCTCGCCGGTGTCCGCCGAGAACAGATCGGGCGCCGAGGGGACTCCGGCCGCAAATGTACCATTCGGGGCCGTACGCCCCAGGTGGTGCCAAGCCGCCTCGGTGGCCACCCGCCCCCTGGGCGTACGAGCCAGCAGGCCGGCCCGCACCAGGAACGGCTCGCAGACCTCCTCCACCGTGTCCGGCTGCTCCCCCACCGCCACCGCCAGGGTGGACAGGCCGACCGGGCCGCCCCGGAACGAGTCGACCAGGGCGGTCAGCACCGCCCGGTCGAGCCGATCCAGCCCGAGCGCGTCCACGTCGTAGACGGTCAGGGCCGCGCGGGCGGTCTCGACGGTGACCACACCGTCGACGCGCACCTCGGCGAAGTCCCGGACCCGGCGCAGCAGCCGGTTGGCGATCCGCGGCGTGCCCCGGGAGCGACCGGCGATCTCCGTCGCCCCGTCGTCGGTGATCGGCACCCCGAGGATGCGCGCCGAGCGGTGCAGCAGCGTCTCCAGGTCACCCGGCGCGTAGAAGTCGAGGTGGGCCACGAAACCGAACCGGTCCCGCATCGGCCCGGTGAGCAGGCCGGCCCGGGTGGTCGCGCCGACCAGCGTGAATGGTTCGACGTCCAGCGGGATGGCGGTGGCGCCCGGCCCCTTGCCGACCACCACGTCGACCCGGAAGTCCTCCATCGCGCTGTAGAGCAGCTCCTCCGCCGGCCTGGCGATCCGGTGGATCTCGTCGATGAAGAGCACGTCGCCCTCGGCGAGGCTGGTCAGGATCGCCGCCAGGTCGCCGGAGCGTTCGATGGCCGGCCCACTGGTCACCCGGATACCGGTGCCCAGCTCCGCGGCGACGATGTTGGCCAGGGTGGTCTTGCCCAGGCCGGGCGGCCCCGACAGCAGGATGTGGTCGGGCGGGGAGCCGCGCCGCATCGCGCCCTGCAACAGCAGGTCGAGCTGGTCCCGGACGCGGTGCTGGGCGATGAACTCACCCAGCCGCTTCGGCCGGACGCTGACCTCCGCGTCCAGTTCCGCCTCGCTGACGTACGCGGAGACCAGTCCGCCGTCGGACTCGGTCACGAGCTGTCCTTCACTCGCGACTGCGGGGCTCGCAAACCCGGCTCACTCCTCGCGCTCATCGGGTGCGGCCCAGCAGCCGGATGGCCTGCTTCAACAGCACCGGCACCGGCGGGGTGGGACCGTCGACGCTCTCGGCGACCGCGGCGACCGCCTGATCGGCCTGGCCCGCCGTCCAGCCGAGCCCGACCAGCGCCTGACGGACCTGTTCGGGCCAGCCGCCACCGGTCACGCCGGCCGCGCCGTCGACGCCGACCGCGACCGGCCCGATCCGGTCGCGCAGCTCCAGCACCAGGCGTTCGGCACCCTTCTTGCCGATGCCGGGGACCCGGGTCAGCGCCGCCGTGTCGGCGTTGGCGATCGCCTTGCGGACCGTGTCCGGAGTGTGCACCGCGAGCACCGCCTGGGCCAGTCGCGGGCCGACCCCGCTGGCGGTCTGTAGCAGCTCGAACAGCGCCTTGGCGTCGTCGTCGGCGAAGCCGTAGAGGGTGAGTGAGTCCTCCCGGACGACCAGGCTGGTGGCCAGCCGGGCCGGCCGGCCGACCCGCAGGTCGGCGATCGTGCCAGGAGCGCACTGCACCGCCAGGCCGACCCCGCCGACCTCGATCACCGCGTGGTCCGGCCCGACGGCCGTCACCACGCCGCGGACACTGGCGATCATCTCGCTCCTCCTCGTCTGACCCGGTCCGCGGCGGCGGCCAGCTTCGACCGCGTGCCGCCGCGCCACACGTGACAGATGGCCAGCGCGAGGGCATCGGCCGCGTCGGCCGGCCGGGGTGGCTCGGGCAGCCGCAGCAGCCGGGTGACCATCGCCGTCATCTGTGCCTTGTCCGCCTGACCGGAACCGGTCACCGCCGCCTTGACCTCGCTCGGGGTGTACGTCTGCACCGGCAGCCCGGCGCGCGCCCCGGCCAGCACCGCGATCCCGCTGGCCTGGGCGGTGCCCATCACCGTACGCACGTTGTGCTGGCTGAACACCCGCTCGACGGCGACGCTGTCCGGCCGGTGCTCGGTGACCAGCTCGGCGAGCGACCGGTCCAGGTGCAGCAGGCGGGTGGGCAGCTCGTCGGCCGGGTCGGTGTGGACGACGTAGTAGGCGACCAGCGCGCAGGGCCGCCCGGGCACCCCTTCGACCACGCCGACCCCGCACCGGGTCAGTCCAGGGTCGACGCCGAGCACCCGCACGCCGCCTCCTCCCAGCCGCTGGGCAGTACGTGTGTTCGACACCCTACCGAGGCCGTCGCCACGCCGCGCTCCGGGACACGCCCGCCGGGGCGGGCCTGCTCCCACCCGATCACGTCGAACGGACCTTGGTGTCGCCGGTGCCCACCCACGGCGGTGTGAGTATGTGCCGCGACGCCATGTGCGCCCGGCCACACAGCTCGTAACTTCATGCGCCATGACGGCAGAACCAGTGGCGGTCCCCCACGTCGTGAACGTCGACCTCACCGGTCGTACCGCCCTCGTGACGGGCGGGGGCGGCGGCATCGGCCGGGCCTGCGCCCGGCGGCTGGCCGCGGCCGGCGCGAGCGTGCTGGTGGTCGACCGCAACGTGGAGGCGGCCAAGCTGGTGGCCGCCGAGACCGGCGGCCGGGCCGAGGGGTGGACCTGGCCGACCCGGCGGCGGTGGACCGGCTCGACGCGGACGTGGACATCGTGGTCAACAACGCCGGCCTGCAGCACGTCGCCCCGATCCAGGACTTTCCCGTCGAACGCTTCGAGTACATCCAGCGGGTCATGGTGGAGGCGCCGTTCCTGGTCGTCCGACGGGCCCTGCCGCACATGTACGCGCGGGGCTGGGGCCGGATCGTCAACATCTCCTCGGTGCACGGGCTGCGCGCCTCGCCGTACAAGGCGGCGTACGTCTCGGCCAAGCACGCCCTGGAGGGGCTGTCCAAGGTGGTGGCGATGGAGGGCGCGGCGCACGGGGTCACCGCCAACTGCATCAACCCGGCGTACGTGCGCACCGCCCTGGTGGAGGGCCAGATCGCCGACCAGGCGGCCAGCCACGGCATCCCGGAGACCGAGGTGATCGAGAAGATCATGCTGGCCCGGGCGGCGATCAAGCGCCTGATCGAGCCCGAGGAGGTGGCGGAGTTGCTGGCCTACCTCTGCTCCGCACCGGCGGCGTTCATCACCGGCGCCTCCATCGCAATCGACGGGGGCTGGACGGCGAACTAGTGGCCACCCGCACAATGTCGGTCATGTCGTCACCGGTGGAGTTCCTGGAACTGCTCGCCCGGGAGGCGGCCGCGGTCGAGTTCGAGGGACCGTTGGTCGCCGCCCGGTCGGCCGGGCTGCCCGCCGACCGGATCGCCGAACTGGAGCAGGCGAAGACGGTGGCGCTGCGGGTCCGGGCGCTGCTGGAGCGCCGTCGGCGCCGGGAGAGCGAACTCTCCGGCCTGTACGACACGGTGAGCGACCTGGCGGGGCTGCGCGACCTGGACGACGTGCTGCGGGCGATCGTGCACCGGGCCCGCCACCTGCTCGGCGCCGACGTCGCCTACATGACGCTCGACGACGCCGAGCGCGGCGACACCTACATGCGGGTGACCGACGGCTCGGTCTCCGCCCGGTTCCAGCGGCTGCGGCTGCCGATGGGCGCCGGGCTCGGCGGTCTGGTGGCCCAGTCGGGCGCACCGTACGTCACCGCGAACTATCCGCAGGACGAGCGCTTCCACCACACCCGGGAGATCGACGCCGGGGTGGGCGAGGAGGGCCTGGTGGCCATCCTCGGGGTGCCGCTGCGGCTCGGCTCCACCAGCATCGGCGTGCTCTACGCCGCGAACCGGTCGGCCCGGCCGTTCGCCCGGGAGGAGGTGGCGCTGCTGCTCTCGCTGGCCGCGCACGCCGCGGTGGCGATCGACACCGCGCGGCTGCTGACCGAGACCCGCTCGGCGCTGGAGGAACTGTCGTCGGCCAACACCACCATCCGTGCGCACAGCAGCTCGGTGGAGCGCGCCGCGGCGGCGCACGACCGGATGACCGCGCTGGTGCTGCGCGGCGGCGGGGTGGAGGACGTGGCGTCGGCGGTCACCGAGGTGCTCGGTGGCGCACTGCTGGCGCTGGACGCCGAGGGGCGGCTGCTGGCCCGGGTCGGCGAGATCGACGAACCGGACCGGGCGGACATCGTCGAGGCGGTGGCCGCGTCCCGGACCGAGGGTCGCAGCGTACGCCGGGGCGCCATGTGGTACGCCGCCGTGGTCGCCGGCGCGGAGAACCTGGGCGCGCTGGTGTTGCGCCCGGAGGAGGAACTCGCCGACGCCGACCAGCGGATCCTGGAGCGGGCCGCGCTGGTCACCGCGTTGCTGCTGCTGTTCCGGCGTACCGTCGCCGAGGCGGAGAGCCGGGTCCGGGGCGAGTTGCTCGACGACCTGATCGCCCGGCCGCTGCGGGACACCGATGCGCTGCGCAGCCGGGCCCGCCGCCTCGGCGTGGACCTGGACGCGCCGCACGTGCTGGTGGCCGTCGGCGACGACGCCATCGCGGCGACCGGGTCGGCCCGCCAGCGGGTGCTCTCCTGGGCCACCACGTATGCCTCGACCCGGGGCGGACTGGCCGCGGCGCGCGACGGCCGGGTGGTGCTGATGCTGCCCGGGCAGGACGGCGGGGGCAGTGCCCGCGTGGTGGCCCGGGACCTGTCACGGATCACCGGCCGGCCGGTGACCGCCGGCGCGAGCGGCCCGTCCGCCGGCCCGGCGTCGCTGGCCGCCGCCTTCCGGGAGGCGGACCGCTGCCTGACCGCGCTCGGCGCGTTGGGCCGGGCCGGCGAGGGGGCGAGCACCGCCGAGCTGGGCTTCGTCGGGCTGTTGCTGGGCGCCGTCGATGACGGTGGTGACGCCGACGTCAGCCGGTTCCTGACCGCCACCGTCGGTCCCGTGATCGACTACGACGCCCGCCGGGGCACCGCGCTGGTGCGGACCCTGGAGGCGTATTTCGGGGTGGGCGGCAGCCTGGCCCGCGCCGCCGAGCAGCTGCACGTGCACGTCAACACGGTCACCCAACGTCTGGAGCGGGTCGGGCAGTTGCTCGGTGCCGACTGGCAGCGCCCCGATCGGGCCCTGGAGGTGCAGTTGGCACTGCGCCTGCACCGCCTGCGCACCTCCGGCTGAACCGCCCGAGCGGCGGCGGGACGCGCGGCGGCGGTCAGCCGGCGCGGATGCCGTCCAGGACGCCGTCGACGATCTTCTCGGGGAGCGTGGTCACGTCGAGGTCGGGGTGCCAGCGCAACACCCGCTGGATGAGCATCGGGCCGGTGAGCATCGCCATGGTCACGTCGATGTCGAGGTCGGCGCGGAGTTCACCGTCCCGGACGCCGCGTTGCAGGACCTCCCGCATCATCGCCCGACGCGGCTCGATGATGTTCTGGTAGAGCACGTAGTGCTCGGGGCTCCGGTTCGCCTCGGGCACCAGGCAGGGCATGATCCGTTCCGCCCGGGGGTCGATGGCGCGCCCGACCGCGCCGACCAGCGTGATCAGGTCGTCGCGGACGGACCGGCCGGCCGGCTGCGGCACTTTGCCCTTGAGGGTACGCAGCGCGTCGCGCAGCAGCGCGTCCTTGCCCGACCAGCGGCGGTAGATCGTGGCCTTGCCGACGCCGGCGCGGGCGGCGATCGCCTCGATCGAGATCGCCTCGATCGTGCTGCCCTCCGCGAGAAGATCCAGCGTGGCCTCGACGATCGCCTCGTCCGCGCGGACACTCCGCGGCCGCCCGGGCGGTCGCGGAGTGTCTGCCATGGTAGTCATGTCCCCATCGTCCCTGACGCTACGCGGCGCCGGCCAGCTCGGGCTCGCCGATCGGCTTCGGCACCCCGGTGCCGGACCGGCCCGGCATCCAGCGCAGGGCCACCACGATGCCGGCGGCGGCGACCAGCGCGGCCAACGTCGCCGACACGTGCATGGCCGAGACGAAGGAGTCGTTGGCCGCCGCGACCAGCTGCGGACCCGCCGGACCGAGCTGGCCCGCCGTGGCGTACGCGCCCGAGATGGACTCGCCCGCCGCCTCCCGCGCCCCCGGCGGCAGGTCGGCCAGCGCCGGGTCGATCCCGCCCCGGTAGCCGGCGGCCAGCACCGAACCGATCACCGCCACGCCGAGCGCGGCGGCCACCTGGCGGATGGTGTTGCTGACCGCGGAGCCGACACCGGCCTTCTCCCGGGGCAACGCCGACATGATCGATTCGGTTGCCGGCGGCATGATGTTGGCCATTCCCGCGCCCTGCAGGAAGAAGACGACCAGCACCACCCAGATGGGCGTCGCGGCGTCCACGAAGGCGAAGGCGCTCAGCGCCGCCGCGGTCAGCACCAGCCCCACCGCCGAGACCGACCGGGCGCCGTACCTGCGGACCATCGCCGCGCTACGCGGGGCGAAGGCGAGCTGGGCGACCGCGAAGGGCAGGAAGAGCAGGCCGGTCTGCAACGGGCTGTAACCACGCACCAGTTGCAGGTAGAACGAGCTGAAGAACATCACCCCCATGGCGGCGAAGAAGACCAGCCCGATCATCGCCACCGGGGCGGCGAAGCGCGGCACCCGGAACAGGCGTACGTCCAGCGACGGGTGGCTGCTGCGACGCTCGTGCTCGATGAACCAGGCGAGCACCGCGACACCGCCGAGGATGGCGGCCCAGACCAGCGGTCGGCCGAAGCCGTGCTCGCCGCCGTCGATGATGCCGTAGGTCAGGGTCACCAGGCCGACCACCGAGAGCAGTACGCCGAACACGTCGACGCGGCCCGGGTCCGGATCCCGTGATTCGGGCACCAGCAGCGCCACCAGGACCACGCCGAGCGCGACGACCGGCACGTTGATCAGGAAGACCGAGCCCCACCAGTAGTGCTCCAGCAGCAGCCCGCCGAGGACCGGCCCGATCGCCACCGCCAGCCCGACCGCACCGGCCCAGATCCCGATGGCCCGGCCTCGCTCGCGCGGGTCGAAGACGTTGGAGATGATCGACAGGGTGGCCGGCATGATGGCCGCACCGCCGACTCCCATCAGTGCGCGGGCCGCGATCAGCTGGACGGGGCTCTGCGCGTACGCCGAGAGCAGCGACGCCAGCCCGAACATCACCAGACCGATCAGCAACATCCGCCGGCGCCCGGCGCGGTCACCGAGGATGCCGAAGGTGAAAAGCAGCCCGGCGAACACCAGCGTGTACGAGTTGATCGACCACTCCAGCTCACCCTGGCTGGCCCCGAGACCGTGCACCGGGTCGGCGAGGGTACGCAGCGCCACGTTGAGGATGGTGTTGTCGAGGACGACCACGAGCAGGCTGATCACCAGCACCCCGAGGATCGCCCACCTCCTCGGATGTCCGGTGTCTCCGTGTGGCGACATCTGGTCGCTCTCCCCTCGCTCGCCACCGCAGTCTTTCGATACGGCACGGACTCGTATTCGAAGTTAGCCTAGGCCATCTGAATACAATACGGAACCGATCCGTATTGTATTCCACACAGTGCTCGTCACCCCGATCGGTTTCCGCTGCTCAACCCGCATGTACGTGCACCGATTAGCCGGGCACGCCGTTCAAGGGGGTAGGACAATCGGGACTAGAGGTGCTTTTACCCAAGGAGTGATCATGGCACGCAGGAGAACACCGGACAGGCGGCCGGCCCTGGTTCTGGCTTTCGCGGTGGGCACGCTGGCCGGAGCGGCGGGCACGCTGACGCTGCGGCGTCGCGGTCGGCGCCGTGACGGCTTCCCGGGCGAAACCACCGGGTTCGACGAGGACACCAACCCGGCCGCCCTCGACGAGCGCTTCGGCAATCCCGCACCGGCCCCGGTCGGCGTGCCAGCAACAGTCGACCGAGGCTGAGCGGTGGGCCCGGGAGCCTCGTCGCCGGTCAAGTCACCGGCGGTGTCCCGGGTCCTGTCCCCATCCGAGAACAGATAGGAACGGCCATGGCCGACGGAACGAGTGGCGGCCCGGGTGCCGCCACCCCCGACACGCCGGTCGCTGAGTTGGTGCAGCGTGCCGGCGAACAGATCACCCGCCTAGTGCGCGATGAGCTGACACTGGCCCGCGCGGAGATGGCGGCGAAGGGCAGACGTGCCGGGTCCGGTGCCGGGTTGCTCGGCGGCGGCGCCATGCTGGGCCTCTATGCCGGCGGCGCGCTCGTCATCGCCGCGGTGCTGGTCCTGGGTGCGTTCATGCCAGATGCCCTCGCCGCGCTCATCGTCGGGGCCGTCCTGCTCGTTGCCGCCGCGGTTGCGGCTCGGCGCGGCAAGAAGCAGGTGACAGAGGCCATGCCGGCCACCCCGACGGCCACCCGGGACAGCGTGCGCGCCGACGCCGAGACGATCCGCAACGCGGCGAACCGGGGGCGGTCATGAGTGTGGCGAACGGCAACGGCGAGCCGGAGCGGGTTCGTCAGGACATCCAGCAGACGCGTGCGAATCTCGGGGAGACCGTCGCCGCGCTGGCCGCCAAGTCCGACGTCAAGGGTCGCCTCCGCACGAAAGCCGACGGCGTCACCGACGGGCTACGGCAGCAGGTCACCGAGGCTGGGGCGACGGCGAGGACCACCGCGACCCAGATGAGCCGCGAGATGAGCCAGAAGGCGTCCCAACGGGCCACGGCCGTGACCCGGACGGCTCGCCGCGCGGCGAGTACGGCCGGCTCGGCCGTACTCGGAGACCGGAAAGCCGTCATCGCGTCGGCGCGTGGCGCGACGGCCCGCATCGGCGCCTCGGTCCGCACCACGCCTGCGCCGATCCTCACCGCCGCGGGTGCCGCCGCAGCGGCCCTCGGCCTCATGGCATACCTGCGCCGTCGGGCGAGGTGACCGGTGAGCCTTCGCTCGGAGTGCCACTGTGCCTGAGCACGGTCTTCGTGATCCCGCTGCGTCGGGGACGATTGCGCCTCTTCGCCCATCGGACAAACCGCCGGCTGACGAGTACATCGGAACCGTGAGGGTAAGCGCTCCGGTGCTCGTCGCCGGCGGGCCCGAAGAGGGAGATCGAATGACAACGGTTGGGGGAAGCGGCTCCCCGCCTGACAGGTCGGGCGGTGACGGAGTCGGCCAGGTCCGGCAGGAGGCCACAAAGGTCGGCCGGGAAACGGCGCAGGCGGGTGGGCAGCTCGCCCACGAGGCGGTCGAGCAGGGCAGGCAGGTGGCCGCGGAGATTCGCCACCAGGCGCGGAACCTGGTCAGGGAGGTTTCCACGCAGGCGCGGACCCAGGCTCAGGAGCAGCAGAACCGCGCTGCTGAAAGCCTACGCACCCTCGGGGAGCAGCTTCGAACCATGGCTGACGGCAGTGACCAGAGCGGCATGGCGACCGAGGTCGCCCGGCGGGGTGCCGACGCCGTCCAGCAGGCGGCTGGCTGGCTGGACGAGCGGGAACCCGGCGACCTGGTGCGGGAGGTACGCGACTACGCCCGGCGACATCCCGGCGCGTTCCTCGCCGGCGCCGCGATCGCCGGGTTGCTCGCCGGAAGGCTCGGCCGCGCCCTCACCGGCGGGCAGGAGGACCACGGCCAGCAGCAGGGCGCACAACAGGGTACCGCCGAGCACACCCGTCCGAGCACGGGTACCGCGCCGCAAGGACCGCAAACGCCACCCGCACCGCAGGTGCCACCCGCCGGTCGGCCCGCGCCCGTGCGTCACGGTCCAACCGGCCACGAGGTGGGGCCGTGAGTACGCCCGCGGGCGGTGGTGCCGACCGGGCGCAGGCATCCATCGGTGAACTGCTGACCGACGTCAGCCGCAACTTCTCCGCCCTGTTGCGCAAAGAGGTCGATCTGGCCAAGGCCGAGCTGCGCCAGGAGGCCCTCAGCTTCGGCAGCGCGGCGGGGATGTTCGCCGCAGCCGCGATCGCCGGCCTGCTCACCCTGCTGTTCCTGTCGCATGCCCTCTGGTGGGGCCTGTCCAACGTGATGGACCAGGGCTGGGCCGCGCTCATCGTCGCCGTGATCTGGGCCGTCATCGGCGCCATGCTCACATCCCGGGCCCGCAAGCAGCTACGCACCATAAATCCCCTTCCGCGCACCAGACAGACGGCGCAGGAGATACCCGACGCGGTGAGGGGCCGCTGAGCCGAAGGGAGCCAACATGTCCAGCGATCCGGAACAGATCCGGCACGACATCGAGCACACCCGAGCCGAGCTGAGCCACGACGTTGACGCGCTGACCGACAAGGTGAACCCGCGCCGAATCGCCAGCGTCCCGGTGAACCGCGCCCGCGGCCGGCTCAGCCGCGTCGTCGACAGGGTGATGGGGACCGCGAGGGACACCCGGGACGCTGCGGTGTACCAGGCCCACGACGTCGGCAACCGCGTCTCGGACACCGTGCATCAGGGAACCGACGCCGTGACGAACGCGGCTCACCAGACCTCGAACGCCGTGACCGATGCGGCGCACCAGACCTCGGACGCCGTGTCGGCGGCCGGGCACCGTGGGCAGTCGCTCACCCACGCCTCGCGGGAACGGGCCGAAGGCAACCCGCTCGCCGCCGGGGTCATCGCCTTCGGGGTGGGCATGCTCGCCTCCGGCCTCCTGCCACCGAGCAGGAAGGAGCAGCACCTCGCCGAGCGCGCCAAGCACGAGGCCATGGAGCACGCCGACCAGGTGAACCAGAAGGCCGGTGACATGATGCACCAGGTCCAGGACAACCTACGCGAACCTGTGCAGCAGGCGTCGGAGGCGGTCAAGTCCACCGCCTCGCGCGGTGCCGCCGTGGTGCGCGACACGGGCACCGAGCAGGCCCAGCACGTACGCGACGACGCGCGTCAGGCGACCCAACGGTCGTAGGACCGGCGTCGCACGGCGCCCATCGCCGGAAGGTCCTCGTGCACGAGGCGCAGAGACCGCCTGGACGCAATTTCGGAGCACCTCGTCCGCCCCGGGTCAGCTGACCCGGGGCGGACGAGGTTGTGGTCGCATCGCCGGCGTCGGCGTGGGCTTGCCATGCTCGGCTAGCTTGATCCACACCGCGTCATTTGGAAAGGTGTCGAGCACATGCCCCTCGGTTTCACCCTCGCGATCATCGCCGCGATCATCGCGGCGGTCGCCGCCGCCATCGCCCGCTTCGGATCGGCGCGGACCATACGCCACCCCAGCGCGTTGGTGTCGGTCAGCGCCCTGCTCGTCGCGGTGGGTCTGCTCGCCGTGTCGAGCGCCCACTCCGTCCCGATCCGCTCGGTCGGCATCGTCACCAGCTTCGGCAAGCCGACCGGCGAGGTCACCGGCTCCGGCCTGAAATGGGTCACTCCGTGGCAGCGGGTCGGCGAGTGGGACGCCGGGCGGCAGAAGTACGACCACATCGGCAGCGACCACTGCGTGCGGGTGCGTACCGGCACCCTGGCCGACGCGTGCGTGGAGGTGCTCGTCGAGTGGCAGGTCCAGCCCGAGAACGCCCCGAAGCAGTTCATGGACTACAAGGGCGACTTCGAGAGCTTCCGGGGGCAGCGGGTCGGGGTCCAGCTCGACAGCGCGGTGAACGACGCCTTCGCCACCTACAACCCCCTGGAGCGCATCGACTCGAAGACCGGCAACCTGAACGTCGACCTCAAGCCCTTCGCGGCGAGCATCAAGTCCAACGCCGAGGGCCGGCTGGCCGACGACGTCGAGATCCTGTCGGTCACCATCACCCGGGTCAACCACGACGACAAGACCGAGGGCAACATCAAGGCGTTCCAGGACAAGCTCGCCCAGACCCGCAACCTCGAACAGGACCGCCTCAACGCCGAGATCCAGAAGCAGATCACCGAGACCAACGCCACGGTGGACAAGGTGACCCGCTGCCTGGAGATCGCCGACAAACACGGCAACACCCCGGGCCTGTGCATCAACCCGGGCATCGTCACCGGCAAGTAGCCCCCTCCCCCGTCGATCTATGGAAAGAGCTGTCCGTCGATCTCCAACGACGACGATCACCCCTAGATCGACGGTCATGGGAGCGCCGCCCGGCCGCACCGGCGAGCCGTCCCCGGTGCGGCCGGGCGGCGCGGTCAGGAGGTCAGGGCGTCGAGGGCCAGGTCGACGTCCTCGGTGGTGGAATAGAGATGGAAGGAAGCCCGTACCCGGCCGGCCCGCACCGCCGCGCGGATCCCGGCCCGTTCGAGCTTCTCCTGCGCGTCGGGCACCTCGACGGTGACGATCGCGCTGTGTCCGGGCGGCTGCCCCAGCCCGGTGAGGAATCGGTTGGCCAACGCCACGTCGTACGCGCGTACCGCGGGCACGCCGATCTCCAGCAGCAGTTCCAGCGCCGGGGCGGCACCCACCCAGCTGAACCAGGCCGGTGAGATGTCGAACCTGCGGGCGTCCTCGGCGAGCCGCAGCGGCGGGCCGTAGTAGGAGGCGTGCGGGTCGTGGCCCGCGTACCACCCGGCGGCGTCCGGCCGCAGCCGGTCCCGCAGCGTGGGGGCGAGGTAGGCGAACGCGGTGCCCCGAGGGCCCATCAGCCACTTGTACCCGCCGGCCACCACCACGTCGGCGCGGCCCGCGTCGAACGGCAGCCAGCCGCACGCCTGGGTGGCGTCGACCGCGACGAGCGCGCCGTGGGTCCGGGCCGCCGCGACGATGTCGTCGTACGCGGCCACCGTGCCGTCGGCGGACTGCACCAGGCTGAACGCCACCAGGTCGGTGTCGGCGTCGACCGAGGCGGCCAGTTCGGCCAGCGGCACGGTACGTACCTGGACTCCCCGGGCCTCCTGCACCAGCCAGGGGAAGAGGTTGGAGGTGAACTCGACCTCGGGCACGACCATCCGGGCGCCGGCGGGCAGCGCGGCGGCCACCGGCGCCAGCAGTTGCGAGACTGTGCCGCCGACCGCGACGTCGACCACCGGCACCCCGACGAGCCGGGCGAAGGCGGCCCGGCACCGGTCGGTGGCCCCACCCCAGGTCTCCCACGACCCCTGTCCCGCCCGCCAGTCGGCCAGCGCCTCCTGCAGCGCGTCCCAGCCCGGGTCGGGCGGCAACCCGTAGCTGGCGGTGTTCAGCCACCCCGGCTGCGGTTGCCACAGCTTCTGCGCCTGTTCCAGTTCCACGACCCGACGCTAGCCGTCCCAACGGCGCCCCCTAAGCGCCAATCCCACCACTCTGGCCCCCACCCACCCCCCTCCGCCCCCTCCGCCCCCTCCGCCCCGTCGATCATGCAGTTGTGGCACCTAACGAAGCGGACTTACCTGGGCGTAACAACAACCACAACTGCATGATCGGCGCGCGGGTGGGGGTGGGGGTGGGGGTGGGGTGGCGCGCGGGTCAGGTGACGTTGGCGGGGCCGAGGACGCTCTTCAGGTCGGCCATCAGGGCGGTGGTGGCGGCCACCCGGACCGGGGGCAGCCGCCAGGTGGTGGTCCGGCCGCCGTTGAGCAGCTTGACGTGCACCTCGGCGTCGCCCGGGTGCAGCACCAGGGTCTCCTTGAGCCGGGCCACCAGCGGCGGGGTGCAGCGGGTCACCGGGATGGTGAGGGTGACCGGCTTGTTCGCCGCGCTGGTGCTGATGTCCGGCAGGGACATGTCCATCGCCATGATCCGCGGGGTGTCGTCCCGCCGGTCGACCCGACCCTTGACCACCACGATCGCGTCCTCGGCGATGTACTGCCCGATCACCTCGTAGGTGTTCGGGAAGAACAGCGTCTCCACCCCGCCGGCGAGGTCCTCCAGGGTCGCCGAGGCCCACGCCCGGCCCTGCTTGGTGACCCGGCGCTGCACCCCGGAGAGGATGCCGGCGAGGGTGACCACGGCACCGTCGGGCACGGTGCCCTCCTCCGCCAGCGCCGCGATGGTGGTGTCGGCCGCCGCGCCGAGGATGTGTTCCAGGCCGAACAGCGGATGGTCGGAGACGTACAGGCCGAGCATCTCCCGTTCGAAGGCCAGCTTGTCGCGCTTGTCCCACTCCCCCTCGGCGATGGTCGGCATCACCGTGGTGCTGGTCGCGGTCTCGGCGTCACCGAAGCCGGCGCCGAACAGGTCGTACTGCCCGACGGCCTCCTTGCGCTTGACGTCGGCGTACGCGTCGATGGCGTCGGCGTGCACCGCGAGCAGGGCCTTGCGGGGGTGTTTGAGCGAGTCGAACGCACCCGCCTTGATCAGCGATTCGATGGTCTTCTTGTTGCAGACCACCGCATCCACCTTGGCCAGGAAGTCGTAGAAGTCGGCGTACCCGCCCTTCTCCTCGCGGCAGCGCATGATCGAGGCGACCACGTTCGCGCCGACGTTGCGGATCGCGCCGAGGCCGAAGCGGATCTCCCTGCCGACCGGGGTGAACGGCCCGGCCGAGGTGTTCACGTCGGGCGGCAGCACCTGGATGCCCATCCGGCGGCACTCCGACAGGTACATGGCCATCTTGTCCTTGTCGTCGCCGACGGAGGTGAGCAGCGCCGCCATGTACTCGGCCGGGTAGTTGGCCTTCAGGTAGCCGGTCCAGTAGGACACCAGGCCGTAGCCGGCGGTGTGCGCCTTGTTGAAGGCGTAGTCGGCGAACGGGACGAGGATGTCCCACAGCGTCTTGATGGCCTCGTCGGAGTAGCCGTTGCTCCTCATCCCGTCCCGGAAGGGGATGAACTCCTTGTCGAGGACCTCCTTCTTCTTCTTGCCCATCGCCCGGCGCAGCAGGTCGGCCTGGCCCAGGCTGTAGCCGGCCAGCTTCTGCGCGGCGCGCTGCACCTGCTCCTGGTAGACGATCAGGCCATGGGTGGGGCCGAGGATCTCCTCCAGGGGCTCGGCCAGTTCCGGGTGGATCGGGGTGATCTCCTGGAGGCCGTTCTTGCGCAGCGCGTAGTTGGTGTGCGAGTTGGCCCCCATCGGGCCGGGCCGGTACAACGCCAGGACGGCGGAGATGTCCTCGAAGTTGTCCGGCTTCATCAGCCGCAGCAGCGAGCGCATCGGCCCGCCGTCGAGCTGGAACACGCCGAGGGTGTCGCCCCGGGCCAGCAGCTCGTACGTCGGCTTGTCGTCCAGCGGCAGCTTGAGCAGGTCAACCTTGCGGCCGTGGTTGAGCTCGATGTTCTTCAGCGCGTCGTCGATGATGGTCAGGTTGCGCAGGCCGAGGAAGTCCATCTTCAACAGCCCGAGCGACTCGCACGTCGGGTAGTCGAACTGGGTGATGATCGCCCCGTCGGCGTCCCGGCGCATCAGCGGGATGTGTTCGATGATCGGCTCGGCCGACATGATGACGCCGGCCGCGTGCACGCCGGTCTGCCGGATCAGCCCCTCGATGCCGCGCGCGGTGTCGATGACCTTCTTGACGTCCGGGTCGGACTCGTACAGGCCACGGATCTCACCGGCCTCGGCGTACCGCGGGTGCTTCGCGTCGAAGATGCCGGTCAGCGGGATGTCCTTGCCCATCACGGCCGGCGGCATGGCCTTGGTGATCCGGTCGCCGACCGCGTACGGGAAGCCGAGTACCCGGGCCGAGTCCTTGATCGCGGCCTTCGCCTTGATCGTGCCGAAGGTGGCGATTTGCGCGACCTTGTCCTCGCCCCACTTGTCGGTGACGTACTTGATCACCTCACCGCGCCGGCGCTCGTCGAAGTCGATGTCGACGTCCGGCATGGAGACCCGCTCGGGGTTGAGGAACCGCTCGAAGATCAGCCCGTGCGGGATCGGGTCCAGGTCGGTGATCCCCAGGGCGTACGCGACCAGGGATCCGGCCGCGGAGCCACGGCCCGGACCCACGGCGATGCCCTGCGCCTTGGCCCACCCGATGAAGTCGGCCACCACGAGGAAGTACGACGGGAAGCCCATCTGGATGATGACACCCAGTTCGTACTCGGCCTGCACGACGTGCCCCTCGGGGACGCCCTCCGGGTAGCGGCGCGCCAGCCCGGCGAAGGTCTCCTTACGGAACCAGGACTCCTCGGTCTCCCCCGCCGGCACCGGGAACCGCGGCATCAGGTTGTGGAACTCGAACATCCCGGTCGGGTCGACCCGCTCGGCGACCAGCAGGGTGTTGCGGCACCCCTCCAGCCAGGCGTCGGAGCCGTCCACGCCGCGCATCTCGTCGGCCGACTTGATGTAGTAGCCGCTGCCGCCGAACTTGAACCGGTTCGGGTCGGCGACGTTGCTGCCGGTCTGCACGCACAGCAGCACGTCGTGCGCCTCGGACTGCGCCTCGTGGGTGTAGTGCGAGTCGTTGGTGACGACCGGCGGGATGCCGAGCTTGCGGCCGATCTCCAGTAGCCCGTCGCGGACCCGCTTCTCGATGTCCAGGCCGTGGTCCATCAACTCCAGGAAGTAGTTCTCCTTGCCGAAGATGTCCTGGTACTTCGCCGCGGCTTCGAGGGCCTGCGCGTCGTGGCCGAGCCGCAGCCGGGTCTGCACCTCGCCGGAGGGGCAGCCGGTGGTGGCCATCAGGCCGTCGGCGTGCGCGGCGAGCAGCTCGGCGTCCATCCGTGGCCACTTCACGAAGTAGCCCTCGGTGTACGCCTTCGTGGTGAGCGTGAAGAGGTTGTGCAGGCCGGTCTTGTTACGCGCCCAGATCGTCTTGTGGGTGTAGCCACCGCTGCCGGAGACGTCGTCGCTCTTCTGCTCCGGGCGGCCCCACCGCACCCGCTGCTTGTGGAACCGCGACTCCGGCGCCACGTACGCCTCGATGCCCAGGATCGGGGTGACCCCGGCGGCCATCGCCTGCTTGTGGAAGTCGTTCGCGCCGTGCATGTTGCCGTGGTCGGTCATCGCCACGGCCGGCATCCCCTGCCGCTTGACCTCGGCGAACAGATCCTTGAGCCGGGCCGCCCCGTCGAGCATCGAGTACTCCGTGTGCACGTGCAGATGCGCGAACGAGTCGCCCATACGGAGGCCCCCGGGTCAGTTGATCGAGTCGGTCGGGCTAACCCTATCCCCGCCGCCGGGCGGGCTCCAGCGCGCCGCGCCCCCGGCCGGACCGTCGCAACAGCAGGCAGGAGCAGGGTGTGGGCCGACGAACGTACGATGATCGGCGACAGGACCGACGCGCACCGAGGGAGCGACCGTGGAACTGATCATCGGATTGGCATGTCTCGCGTTGATCGTCGTGGCGGTGCTCGGCTTCGGCGTCTCGATCTACAACGGGCTGGTCCGGGCCCGCAACGCGTACCGCAACGCCTTCGCCCAGATCGACGTGCAACTCGTCCGGCGACATGACCTCATCCCCAACCTGGTGGAGACCGCCAAGGGCTACCTCAAACACGAGCGGGAGACGCTGGAGGCGGTGATCGCCGCCCGGACCGCCGCCGTCAACGCCCAGGCCGCCGCCGCGGCGGCCCCGGCGACCCGGCCGCCATGCAGCAGCTCGGCGGCGCGGAGAACATGCTCACCGCCACCCTGGGCCGGCTGTTCGCCCTCTCCGAGGCGTACCCGGACCTCAAGGCCAACCAGAACATGATGCAGCTGTCCGAGGAGCTGACCTCGACCGAGAACCGGGTCGCCTTCGCCCGGCAGGCGTACAACGACGCGGTGATGGCCTACAACAACAAGCGCGAGGCGTTCCCGTCCAGCGTGGTGGCGGGGATGTTCTCCTTCGGGCCGGCGGCACTGTTCGAGCCGGACGACCCGCAGCAGCGCCAGGCACCGCAGGTCTCGTTCTGATCGGGCCCCGATGAACTTCTTCGAACGGCAGCGCCAGGTACGCCGGCTGTCGACCCGGCTGGTACTGCTGTTCGTGCTGGCCGTGATCGGCATCGTGGTGGTGGTGAACCTCGCGGCGGTGTTCGCGTTCAACGCCACCTCCGCCGATCCCGGACAGCTCGCCGGGTTCGTCGCGATGGTCACCGTGGCCACGGTCCTGGCGATCGGGCTGGCCGCCCTGGTCCGTACGGTCGCGTTGCGCGGCGGGGGTGGGAAGGTGGCCCGCGAGCTGGGCGGGGTGCCGGTGCCGGCGGACACCACCGACCCGGAGCTGCGCCGACTGCGCAACGTCGTCGAGGAGATGGCGCTGGCCTCCGGCGTGCCCGTCCCGGAGGTCTACGTCCTGCCGGAGGAGTCCGCGATCAACGCCTTCGCCGCCGGCTGGACGCCGTCCGACGCCGCCGTGGCGGTCACCCGGGGCGCGTTGCGGCGACTCAACCGCGACGAGCTCCAGGGGGTCATCGCCCACGAGTTCAGCCACGTCGTCAACGGCGACATGCGGCTCAACATCCGGCTGATGGGCCTGCTGTTCGGCATCCTCTTCCTGACCGTGATCGGCCGTGGGCTGGCCCGCGCCGGTGTCATCGGCGGCGGCCGGTCACGCGGCAACAACAGCGGTGGCAGCGCCGCCCCGCTGGCGCTGGTGGGCCTGGCGCTGCTGGTGGCCGGCTACGTGGGTGTCCTCGCCGGGCGGCTCATCCAGGCGTCGGTGTCCCGCCAGCGGGAGTACCTCGCCGACGCCTCGGCGGTGCAGTACACCCGCCAGACCCGCGGCATCGCCGGGGCGCTGAAGAAGATCGGGGGCCTCACCGACGGGTCCGAGCTGAAGTCGTCGAAGCGCGACGAGGTGGGGCACATGCTCTTCGGCGAGGCGGCCCGGACGTCCTGGTTCGCCACCCACCCGCCGCTGGCCGACCGGATCAAGGCATTGGAGCCGTCGTTCGACCCGGCCGAGCTGCAACGGCTGTCGCGCCAGTGGGCGGCGGCACCGCCGTCGGGTCGGCAGGAGGACATCGCCCTCGGCCTGGCCCCGACGACGCCGGCGGACCGTCCGGACGCGGCAGGCCACCCGGGCGGGGCGGGGCGGGACGAGCGGGTACGCATCGCACCGGAGGATGTGTTGGGCCGGGTGGCAGCGCCGACCGACAGCGCCTACGCCCACGCCGCAACGATCCTCGACCGGATCCCGGATCCGCTGCTCGACCGGGCCCGCGATCGGCAGGCGGCCGTACCGCTGCTGCTCGGCCTGCTGCTCAGCGCCGAGCCGGAGGTCCGGCAGCACCAGTACGCCGCGGTGGCCCAGCGGCACGGCCAGGAACTGGCCGACGATGGCCTGCGCGCGGCGGACGACCTGGTCGGGTTCCCCGCCGAGCTACGGTTGCCGCTGGCCGAGCTGGCCTTCCCGGCGTTACACGATCGACCCGGCCCCGAGTTGGAGTCACTGCTGGCGGCCGTGTTCACGTTGATCCGGGCAGACGGCGCGATCAACGTGACCGAGTACTGCCTGTCCCGGCTGCTGCTGGCCGAGTTGGAGGAGTCGCTGCGGCCGGACTCCCGGTGGCGTACCGACCGGCGCAAACTCACCGATGCGCGCTCAGCGGCGGCCGTCCTGCTGGCCATCCTCGCGCAGGTCGGGCACCCGCACCCAGGCGAGGCGGAACTCGCCTTCCAGACCGGAGTCGGCACGCTGCTGCCGGGCACCAACCTGCCGTACGCGCCGCCGGAGAATGGCGTGCTCGCTCTGGAGACCGTGTGGCCGGTGCTCGACGGGTTGCGGCCTGGCGACAAGGAACGGCTGGTGGCGGCCACCGTCGCGGTGATCAGCCACGACGGGATGATGACCGTGCCCGAGATCGAGTTGCTGCGGACGATCTGTGGTCTGCTGCACTGTCCGCTGCCGCCGATGGCCGGCCACGTCACCGACTGACCATCGCCTGCTCGCCGCTCCCCGCTTCCCGACTCCCAGCAGCGGCCCCGGCCGGCCGACACCCTCCCGGCCGGGCACGGCCGGTCCACGGCGGCGCTGGCCCGGCGGCGCGCTGCCCCCCGCGGGCCTACCGAAACGCCACCACAGAGAGTTGTTGTCACTTCGCGTCACGTCAGCGGGGCCCACCTCCACCCCACTACGCACCTTTGCTCTGCTTCAACCCGCGCACTGGCGCCTGAGCAGGCATGCTGCGCCAGCCGTCGGCCACACGTGCCGCACCCACTGATACGTTCCGTGAGCGTTGCGCCGGTTGAAGCAGAGCAAAGGAGGCGCAGGATGGTGGTGGAGGGAGGACGGGCAGCACTGTCCGTGAGGACCGGCGAGCGGACCGAGCACCTGATCGCACCGACGCGACGGGCGGGCGGCGCGGGGATGGCATGCTGCCCGGGGTGAGCACCGAGACCACCGACGAGTGGCGGCGGGCCGGAACCAGTGCCGAGTGGCGGCGACCGGGCCCGACGCCGGAGCAGCGACGACTCGACCTGTACGCCGGTCTCGCCGCGACGGTCCTCGCCCTGCTCAGCCTGACGTTGGCCCGTAGCACCGGAGCGTTCATGCTGGGACCACCGCCGTCCGGTGTCGAACAGCTCTTCTGGACAGTCGCGGTGCCGCTGCCGCTGATCTGGCGACGTCGCTTTCCCGTCGCCGCCACGCTTGCCGTGTCGGCCGCGTTCATCGGTTCGCAGGTGCGCGCCGTCCCCGAGTGGCAGCTCTCCTCCTGGGCGCTGTTCATCGCCATCTACACGCTCGGCGCCTGGGGTCGGGACCGTCGGGTGTCCCGCCGGCTGCGGATCGGCGTGATCGTCGCGATGTTCACCTGGATGGGCATCTCCTTGTCGATCAACTACGGCACGCTCAGCGCGGAGGCCTTCGCCGACGCGGTCGGCCCGGTGCCGCCGGTGCTCGCCGCGATCGTCACCGGGATCCTGGTAAATGCGCTGTACTTCGGGTTCGCGTACTTCTTCGGCGAGACCGCCTGGGTGGCCGCCCGTCGTCAGCATCAGGTGGCCGAGCAGGCGGAGCGGCTGCGCCGGTCACAGGCCGAGGTACGCGAGCACGCGGTGGTCGGCGAGCGGGTCCGGATCGCCCGTGAGCTGCACGACGTGGTCGCCCACCACGTGTCCGTGATGGGCGTACAGGCGGCGGCCTGTCGCCGCGTCTTGGAAAAGGATCCGGCCAAGGCCCGTGCCGCGCTCGCCTCCGTCGAGGAGACCGCCCGCCAGGCGATCGACGAGTTGCGCCGGATGCTCGGTGTGCTGCGGGCCCACGACGGCGACCCGGAGAACACCCGACAGCCGGCCGGGGTCGATCGGATAGCCGCCCTGGTGGACCGGGCCGGCGAGGCCGGCCTACGCGCCACCGTGGGGGTGTACGGCGACCCGCAGCCGCTGCCCGAGTCGGTCTCCCAGGCCGCGTACCGGGTGGTGCAGGAGGCCGTGACGAACGTGCTGAAGCACGCCGCCGGGGCGAGTCTGCTCGACGTCCGAATCCGGTATCTGGCGCAGGAGATGGAGGTCGAGGTGAGCGACGACGGCCGGGCCACCCGCTCGGCGAACGCCGACGGGCTGGGACTGGTCGGGATGCGGGAACGGGTCGCCACCCACGGCGGTGAGTTGGAGGTGGGTCCGCGTACCGGCGGTGGCTGGCGGGTGCGGGCCCGCTTCCCGCTGCCGGCGGGGAGTCCGGTGTGAACCCGATCCGGGTGCTCCTCGCCGACGACCATCACCTCGTGCGTACCGGCTTTCGGGTCATTCTGGAGATCGAGGACGACATCGAGGTGGTCGGCGAGGCCGCCGACGGGGAGCGGGCCGTCGGCATGACCCGGGCGCTGCGTCCGGACGTGGTGCTGATGGACGTGGAGATGCCCGGGGTGGACGGGTTGGAAGCCACCCGGCGGATCGGCGCCGACGCCGACGAGCCCGGCGGGCCGGCCGTGCTGATGCTTACCACCTTCGACCGCGACGACTACCTGTTCGCCGCGCTGCGCGCCGGGGCGAGCGGCTTCCTGCTCAAGAACGGCACGCCGGAGGCACTTGTCGACGCGATCCGGGTGGTGGCCCGTGGCGACGGCCTGCTCGCGCCGGAACTCACCCGGCGGGTGATCGCCACCTTCGCCCGCCCGGGCAGCCAACCCGGTGACGACGTGGCGTCGGAGGCGGCGCTGGAGACCCTGACACCCCGCGAACGCGAGGTCCTGGTGCTCGTCGCCGGGGGCGCCAGCAACGCCGAGATCGCCGCCAACCTGCACCTGGGCGAGGCGACGGTCAAGTCGCATGTCAGCCGGGTGCTGGCCAAGCTGGGCCTGCGTGACCGGGTGCAGGCAGTGGTCTTCGCGTACGAACACGGGGTGGTCCGGCCCGGAGGGTGAGCGGCCTCCACCGCGAGAAGGAGCCGTGATCTCCGTCGGCGGGCGGACGGCAGCCCGCCATCCACGACCTAGCGTTGCCCCATGACCAGCGTGCTCCGTCTCGACGGCGTCGACCGCAGCTTCGGCGACCGTCAGGTACTCAAGGACGTCTCGTTCGACGTCGTCGCCGGCCGGATGACCGGCTTCGTCGGCGGCAACGGTGCCGGCAAGACCACCACCATGCGCATCATCCTCGGCGTGCTCGCCGCCGATGCCGGCCAGGTGACGTGGCGGGGCGAACCGCTGAGCCGGGACGCGCGGCGGCGCTTCGGCTACATGCCCGAGGAGCGTGGCCTGTACCCGAAGATGAGCGTCCGCGAGCAGGTCACCTACCTGGGTCAGCTGCACGGGTTGACCGTCCACGCCGCTCGCCGCGCCACCGACGGGTTGCTGGAGCGGGTGGGACTCGCCGAACGCGGCAACGACCTGCTGGAGACGCTGTCCCTGGGCAACCAGCAGCGGGCACAGATCGCCGCCGCGCTGGTGCACGACCCGGAGGTGCTGGTGCTGGACGAGCCCTTCTCCGGCCTCGACCCGCTGGCCGTCGACACGGTCGTCGGCGTCCTGCGGGAGCGGGCCACCGCCGGTGCCCCGGTCCTCTTCTCCAGTCACCAGCTCGACGTCGTCGAGCGGCTCTGCGACGACCTGGTGATCATCGCGGACGGCGCGATCCGCGCCGCCGGCAGCCGGGAGCAGCTGCGCTCGGCGTACACCATGCCCCGGTTCGAGCTGGTCGTGGAGACCGACGCCGGCTGGCTGCGGGACCAGCCCGGGGTGAGCCTGGTGGACCTCGACGGCGCCCGCGCCGTCTTCGACCTCGCCCCGGCGCCGACGAACAGCCCGTGCTGCGCGCGGCCCTGGCGCGCGGCCCGGTCCGCGCGTTCCGGCCGGTCAGCCCCTCCCTCGCCGAGATCTTCCGAGAGGTCGCCAAGTGAACGTCATGCAGGCCACCCGCCTGGTCGCCGCCCGGGAGATCCGGGTCAAGCTGCGCGACCGTACCTTCCTGATCAGCACCGTCGTCTTCCTGCTGATCGCGGCGGCGGCGACGATCCTGCCGCCGCTGTTGTCCGGCGGGCCGTCCACCGTGGCCGTGACCGAGGCGGCGGCCGGTCCGCTGCGGGCGGCGGGGCTGGAGGTGCTCGCCGTACCCGACGACGCCGCCGCCGAGCAGGCGGTCCGCGACGGGGACGCGGACGCCGCGGTCGTCGCCGGCCCGGCGGTGCTCGCCATGGACGACGCACCCGGTGACGTGGTATCCGCGTTGAGCAGCGAACCCCCGGTCCGGCTGCTGAATCCCGACGCGGTGGACCCGGTGGTGGCCTTCCTGGTGCCCTTCGCCTTCGCCTTCATCTTCTTCCTCACCTCGCAGACCTTCGGCGTGCAGATCGCGCAGAGCATCATCGAGGAGAAGCAGACCCGGATCGTGGAGATCCTGGTCGCCGCGGTGCCGGTCCGCGCGTTGCTGGCCGGCAAGATGCTCGCCGGCACCATCCTCGCGCTCGGGCAGATCGCACTGGTCGCCCTGGTCGCGGTGGCCGGCATGGCGTTCGGTGACAGCGGCGGGCTGCTGTCGTTGCTCGGCCCGGCGATCGGCTGGTTCCTGCCGTTCTTCCTGCTCGGCTTCGTGCTTATCGCGTCGATGTGGGCGGCGGCCGGTGCGCTTGTCAACCGGTTGGAGGACATCGGCGGTGTGTCGATGCCGGTGCAGCTCGCGGTGATGCTGCCGTTCTTCGCGGTGATCTTCCTCAACGACAACGTCACCGCCATGCGGGTGCTGTCCTACCTGCCGTTCTCCGCGCCGACGGCGATGCCGCTGCGGCTGTTCACCGGAGACGCCGCCGCGTGGGAGCTGGTCGTCTCGCTGGCCCTGCTCCTGGTCGCGGCGCTGGGCTTCCTGCTCGCCGGAGCCCGGGTGTACGAGGGCTCCCTGCTGCGCACCAACGGCCGCACCTCCATCCGCACCGCCTGGCGCGAACGCGAGACCCTGGGCTAAGCCGCCCAGTTGGTGGGGAGACGGGGGTGGGCCAGGTGGGGTCGGGTTGCCAGGTCGACCAGGACTCGTCCCACCGGTGCTCGCCGACGTCGAGCAGGGCGGCGATCCGGTCGCCCTCGGCACGGATCGCCTCGCCCATGCCCGGGTAGCGCCCCTCCACCAGCCGCTGCGCGAAGATCTCCACATCCTTGAAGACGTACCAGCCGGCGAAGGCACGCTCCGGGCCCGACCAGAACACGTCGACCGAGTGCGCCTCGCCGGGCCGTTGCAGCATCAGCCTGCCGTGACCCGTCCAGGCGGTGTGCCCGGCGACCTGCCACGGATGCCGGCCGCACGGAAACTCGCCCGACTCGGGGAAGCCGAACTCGCGCCGGGCGGCAGGTAGAGCGCGAGCAGGTCGGGCGAGTCCTCGACGCAGATCGTCGGGCAGCCGAACCACACCTCACCGCGCAGGATCTCCCGCCGCACCACCGCCTGGCCCGGGGCGAAGCGCCCGGCCACCGGCTCCAGCCTCGGGCTCACTCCCCTGCCAACTCCGGCCGATGCTTCCGGATCCACGCCTGCACATCCACCTTCCGCCACACCTTGCCCTGCATCAGGTCCGCTACCGGCTCAGGGAAGTTCCGATGGCTGGTGATCACATAGACACGCTGTTTGCTGATGCCACCGAGCATGATCCGGATCTCATGCGCACACCACCAGCTCCATGAGGCGGACCGTAGACAGTTGCCGTGGCTCCTCGACTTAACCCTATGGGTCACCGTATGGGGTATGCCCCAACTCCCTCTCACGCGCCGCTACCAGCCGCTGAGTCGGCGGCGCCAGGTCGGCCAGGACGAGAGGTTCGGTCACGACTCGCCTCCGCTCGCCGTCTCGTGCGGAGGTACGGCGCCGCGCGGTAGCGCCATCTGGACGAACGTCACCGGTCGGGATCCGGGCGGGCGTTTCGCCGGGTCGGCGATCCGTTCGTCGTACCGGGCCAGCAACGCGTCGATCTGCCCCGTGACCTCGCGCAGCTCTGCGGCGAGCAGTTCGGCACGTTGTCGTCGAGCCGAGCCGCCGCCTGCGTCGCGGTCGTCGGCCCTTCGCCGTGCAGCAGCCCGATCAGCCGCATCCGCAGCGGATGGGCGTACGCCCGCAGGGCACGCGGGTCGGTGACGTTGAGCGCACGCCCAGGTATCTCGTCAGCCATATAGTAGAGGACGCTTTGGAAAGACATCTCTAGCAACTACCAGCCGCCAAGCCCTCGAAGGCCACGGACGCACCTTCGAGTCCTCGATGCGGGCGATCTTGGACAGTTTCCGTTAGCGAGGAACGGAAACTGTCCAAGATTCACTTACCGGCTGACCAGTGGGGTCAGCGCCTTCGACTCGAACGCCGGGTCAGCCGACGGCGGCCATGATCTCGTCGCTGACGTCGAAGTTGGCGTAGACGTTCTGCACGTCGTCGCTGTCCTCCAGGACGTCGATCAGCTTGAAGATCTTGCGGGCGCCCTCCTCGTCCAGCGGCACGGAGACGCTGGGGATCAGCGAGGACTCGGCCGACTCGTACTCGATGCCGGCGTCCTGAAGGGCGGTCCGCACGGCGAGCAGGTCGGTCGGCTCGGAGACCACCTCGAACGCCTCGTCCAGGTCGTTGACCTCCTCGGCACCCGCGTCGAGGACCGCCAGCATCACGTCGTCCTCGGTGGTGCCCGCCTTCGGCACGATCACCACGCCCTTGCGGGAGAACATGTACGACACGGAGCCGGCGTCGGCGAAGGACCCACCGTTGCGGGTCAGCGCGGTGCGCACCTCGGTGGCGGCACGGTTGCGGTTGTCGGTCAGGCACTCGATCAGCAGCGCGACGCCGTTCGGCCCGTACCCCTCATACATGATCGTCTGGTAGTCGGCGCCGCCGGCCTCCAGGCCGGAGCCGCGCTTGACCGCGCGATCGATGTTGTCGTTGGGGACCGAGTTCTTCTTGGCCTTCTGGATGGCGTCGTAGAGGGTCGGGTTGCCGGCCGGGTCGCCACCGCCGGTACGGGCCGCGACCTCCACGTTCTTGATCAGCTTGGCGAACATCTTGCCGCGCTTGGCGTCGATGACCGCCTTCTTGTGCTTGGTCGTCGCCCACTTTGAGTGGCCGGACATCTGTTACCTCCGTTGCTACCCGCCGTCTGCATCGACCGCACCGCGCACGCCCCGCACCGGCGCACACGGTGGTGCCGGTCGGCTCTGGTGGAAGCCGTGGCGGCCAGATGACCCTGCCGAATCTCGACAATCCTACCGACGTGCGGCGGGTGGTCGTCACCCGCCGCACGCCGGCAGCCAGCCCGATCTCCCCCGATCGCTACAAAGCGGGCAAAACCCTTACCCCATCCCGTACGATCCCAGCACCGTGAACGCGACGGTGTCCCGCTGCTCGCACCGCTCCTCCAGCCCGGCCCGAAAGCGACGGAACGACTCCAGCAACGGCAGCGGTCCCGGCAGCTCGGGGCCCATGGCGATGTCGACGAAGCTGAGCCCGTCGGCGAGCCGCAGGGTCAGATAGCGCAGCCCGGGCGGTCGGGTCCGGGCCAGTTCCTCGTGGACCGCACCGAGCAGGGTCAGATGTTCGTCGAGACGCTCGGCCTGGACCCGGTAGCTGATCAGGAGGGTGTCCATGCTCACCGCACCGGCACCGGGACGGCGCCGCGGGCGGCGTCCACCAGGCCGGTCACCATGACCGCCACCTCTGCCGCACGTTCTGGCGCGGGTGCGATCCGCGCGTTGGCGGTCGGGGAGACGCCCTCGGCGGGCCACTGGAAGTCCGTGAAGAGCTGCAACTCGACGTGGCCTGGTACCACCGCCATGCCCACCTCGCCCAGGATCGCCCGCAGGTGCTCGACGGCCTGCCCGCCACCGCGCGCGCCGTAGCTGAGCACCCCAGCCGGCTTGCCGCGCCACTCGGCGTCCAGGTAGTCGATGGCGTTCTTGAGCACCGCCGGGACCGAACGGTTGTACTCCGGGGTGACGAAAACGAAGGCGTCGCAGGCCGCCACCACCTTCGACCAGCGACGAGTGTGCTCGTGACGGTAGTCGCCGAACCTCGCCGGCACCGGTTCGTCGAGCATCGGTAGCCGGTGCACGGCGAGATCGATCAGTTCGACGGTCATCTCCCCCGCTCGCGCCGCTGGATGCCGACCCGCCGTCTCGGCCACCCATCCCGCCACCGCCGGGCCGCGTCGCCCCTGGCGACTGCTGCCCAGGACCAGGCCCACCGTGATCGGTCCGTTCTGCTGCGTACTGTTCATGACCCGATCCCACCCCTGTCGAGAGCTCTTCGGGAGACCGGCGGGAGAGTAGCCCTGGCAGGGACATGCTCGCGGGCTGCGGCCACGGCACACTTGATGCGTGATGGACGGCGAGTTGGGCGCGTTCCTCCGCATCCGCCGGGAGGCGCTGCGACCCGAACAGGTGGGGTTGCCCACCAACGGCCGGCGACGTACCCCGGGCCTGCGCCGTGCGGAGTTGGCCACGCTGGCCCAGGTCAGCGTGGAGTACCTGACCCGGCTCGAACAGGGACGCGACACCCGCCCGTCGCCCGGCATCCTCGCCGCGCTGGCCGAGGCGCTGCGGCTCGACGACGCCGACCGGCGGCACCTTCAGCAACTCGCGTCGGTCGACCACCGTCGGCACCTGTGCGCGGGTGGGCGACCGTTCGTGTCGCGTACCGTCCGCCCGCAGATCCGGACGCTGCTGGAGGCGCTGCGGGACCGGCCGGCGTACCTGCTCAACCGGCTCGGCGACGTGTTGGCCTGGAACGAGCCGTTCGACCGGTTGGCTCGCCCGCTGGGGCTGTTCGATGACGAGCAGCCCAACCTCGTGTGGTTCATCCTCGCCGACGAACGCGCACCGGAACACTTTCCCGACTGGGCCGAGCTCGCCGACCAGCAGGTCGCTGACCTGCACCGGTTGCGCGGGGGTGACCCGGCCACCGACGAGTTCGCCGAACGGCTCGACCGTGCCGTCGGTGCGCCGTTCCGGTCCCGGTGGCAGCGCCGTCCGGTCGCCGTCCAGTCCAGCGGCGTGCGCTGGCTGCGGCATCCGGAGGTGGGGCCGCTGCGGCTGTCGTACGAGACGCTGGAACTCGCCGACGACCAGCAGCGGCTGGTCGTGCAGCAGCCGGCCGACGCGGGCAGCGCCGCAACGCTGGACCGTCTGCTGGGTCGCCGCCCCGGCAGCCTCCGCTCGGTGCCCGGCTGACGCCCCCGCCAACGGTCGTAAGATCCGCGCACTTTCGGGGAAACTGCTGTCTCAAAGCGTTTGGAGGCAGCAACATCCCCGAAGTTGCTGCTGCCATGCGGCGGTCCGGCGCATGGGGGTGGGGGGTCAGGTTGTGGCGCGGGTCAGGTCCACGAAGTAGGCGTGCAGCCGCAGGTCACCGGTGAGCTCCGGGTGGAACGAGGTGGCCAGCAGGTTGTCCCGCCGCACCGCCACGATCCGGCCGGCGGCCGGGCCGTCGGTCACCGTGCCCAGCACCTCGACGCCGTCGCCGACCCGTTCGACCCAGGGTGCCCGGATGAAGACCGCGTGCAGCGGGCCACCGGTGACGCCGGTGATCTCCACCGGAGCCTCGAACGAGTCGACCTGCCGGCCGAACGCGTTGCGCCGGACTGTCATCTCGATGCCGTCGAAACCGCGCTGGTCCGGCCGGCCGTCGAGAACCTCGGTGGCCAGCATGATCATGCCGGCGCAGGAGCCGTAGACCGGCATGCCGGCGGCGATCCGCTTGTCGATCGGATCGCGCAGCTCGAAGATGTCGACCAGCTTGCTGATCGTGGTGGACTCCCCGCCCGGGATGACCAGGCCGTCGACCGCGTCCAGTTCCGCCGGCCGGCGTACCGGGCGGGCCTGGGCACCCGCGCCGGTCAGGGCCGTGACGTGTTCGCGGACGTCGCCCTGCAGGGCGAGCACACCGATGACGGGTGCGGTCGCCTTCACGTCACCAGCCGCGCTCGGCGAGGCGGTGCGGCTGCGGGATGTCGTCGACGTTGATGCCGACCATCGCCTCACCGAGGCCCCGGGAGACCTTGGCCAGCACGTCCGGGTCGTCGTGGAAGGTGGTCGCCTTGACGATCGCCGCGGCCCGCTGGGCGGGGTTGCCGGACTTGAAGATGCCGGAGCCGACGAAGACGCCCTCGGCACCGAGCTGCATCATCATCGCCGCGTCGGCCGGGGTGGCGATGCCACCGGCGGTGAACAGCACCACCGGCAGCTTGCCGGTCTCGGCGATCTCCCTGACCAGCTCGTACGGTGCCTGCAACTCCTTCGCCGCGACGAACAGCTCGTCGGTCGGCAGGGTCTGGAGGCGGCGGATCTCCTGGCGGATCCTCCGCATGTGGGTGGTGGCGTTGGAGACGTCGCCGGTGCCGGCCTCGCCCTTGGAGCGGATCATGGCGGCGCCCTCGGTGATCCGGCGCAGCGCCTCGCCCAGGTTGGTCGCGCCGCAGACGAACGGCACCGTGAAGGCCCACTTGTCGATGTGGTTGGCGTAGTCGGCCGGGGTCAGCACCTCGGACTCGTCGACGTAGTCGACGCCGAGGGACTGCAGGATCTGCGCCTCGACGAAGTGGCCGATGCGGGCCTTGGCCATCACCGGGATGGAGACCGCCTCGATGATGCCGTCGATCATGTCGGGGTCGCTCATCCGGGACACCCCGCCCTGGGCGCGGATGTCGGCGGGCACGCGCTCCAGCGCCATCACCGCGACCGCACCGGCGTCCTCAGCGATCTTGGCCTGCTCCGGGGTGACCACGTCCATGATCACACCGCCCTTGAGCATCTCGGCCATGCCGCGCTTCACGCGCGCGGTGCCGACGACCGGGGTGGCGCCGGCGTTCGGGGAAGTCGTCTCGGGCACGGATCATCGCTCCTCAGGCGTCCTCGGGAGGTGGCAGCGGGAATGCTACGCCCGGGTCAACGCCGCTCCGACAGCCAATCAGACCCGTGGTGGCCTGTTCTGTGGCCGCCGTCACCACCCACCCGACTCAGCCGGTGGGCACGTCGGCGGGGATCGCGAGCGTCGGATCGTCGATGTCGAAGTAGCGCGGCCAGGTGTGCCGGTGTCCCATCCGTAGCAGGCGCACCAGCGGCCGGCCGCGCGCCGCACGGGCGTCCCGGACCAGATCGGTGTGCACCTGCCGGGCCAGGGCGAGCCGCCGACTGGCGGCGACGACCGCCTCGCAGTCCGGGTCGGTGAGGTCGAGCTGGACCGTTCGCAGCTGCCGGGTCAGGTCGTTCTCGGCCGCCTCCCGCTCGTCCGGCCCGGCGTCGAGCGCGATGCGCGCCGCCGCGTACAACTCGACGCCGTAGCTCCGCTCGGCCAGCACCGCCGCCGCGGCGGCCCGGCGCAGCAGGTGGGCGTCCAGGGCGCGGGCCGCGAGCTGGGCGCGGGCCTGCAGCCGCTCGACCCGGCCGGCGGTCCAGATCAGGTACGCCGAGACCAGGGCGACGACCACCGTCGCGCCCACCACCCACCACATGCCCGGCATCGTAGTGCTGCTCCCGTTCCTGCCGATCAGGTCAACCCCACCCACTCCTGGTCGATCACCCGCCCGTCGGTCGCCTCGATCGCCGCTGCGTATACCTCCAGAACCCGACGGGCAACCACGGGCCAGTCGAAACTCGCCACCACCTGGTCGCCGCAGGCGGTCAGTTCCGCCCGCTGGGCCGGGTCGTCGAGCAACGTCCCGAGGGTGCGGCGCAGCGTCACCGGGTCACCGGTGGGGAACATCCGCCCGGCCCGGCCGCCGTCGAGCACCCGGCGGAAGGCGTCGAGGTCGCTGGCGACGACCGTGGTCCCGGCGGCCAGCGCCTCGGTGAGGATCATGCCGAACGACTCGCCGCCGGTGTTCGGCGCCACGTAGAGGTGCACGCTGCGCAGCATCCGTGCCTTCTCCTCCTCGGAGACCAGGCCGAGGAAGGTGACCCGGTCCCGAAGGTCGGCCGGAAAGCGGTCGAACAGGTCGTCCCGGTCACCGGGGCCGGCGACCAGCAGGCGCAGACCCGGACGCTGCCGGGCCAGCTCGACGAAGGCGTCACGCAGGATCGGGAACCCCTTCCGGGGCTCGGTGAAGCGGCCCAGGAAGCCGAGCGAGCCGCCGGTGCCCGGCCCGCACTCCCCCGGCCAGCCGGGCAGCGGTTCGACCCCGGCGAACTTGGCCACCGCGACCCCGTTGGGGATCTCCACCGCCCCGCCGTCGAGGTGCTCCACCTGCACCTTGCGGGCCAGTGCGCTGACCGCGATCCGGGCGGTGATCCGCTCCAGCACGATCTGGAGCGCGCCCTGGGCGGCGGCGAGCACCCGGGAGCGGGTCATCGCGGTGTGGAAGGTCGCCACCACCGGCCCCCGGGCGGAGAGCACGGCGAGCATGGACAGGCTCAGGGTCAGCGGCTCGTGCACGTGCAGCACGTCGAAGTCGCCGCGGGTGATCCACCGTCGTACCCGGGCGGTGGAGACCGGTCCGAAGGCGATCCGGGCCACCGAGCCGTTGTACGGCAGCGGCACCGCCCGGCCGGCCGACACCACGTACGCCGGCAACGCCGATTCCTCGTCCGCCGGCGCGAGGACGCTCACCTCGTGCCCGAGTCCGATCAGCGCCTCGGCGAGGTCCATGACGTGGTTCTGCACCCCGCCGGGTACGTCGAAGGAGTACGGGCAGACGATGCCGATCCGCATTACGCCTGTCCCCTCAGCCCAGCCACATCCGCTGCAACATGTGCCAGTCTTCCGGATGCCGGGCGATGCCCGCCGCCAGACCGTCGGCGATCAGCTGGGTCAGCGCTCGGACTCGCGCCTCCAGCGTGCCCGCCTCGGGCCCCGGCACCGGCAGCGGGCCGGCCAGCGAGGCGCACGCCGCATCCGCTTCGTACCACATCGACGCGACGTACAGGGGTGCGCCGGTGCGCAGCGTGAGCAGTGCCGGACCGGCCGGCATCCGGGTCCGGCCGCCGAAGAAGTCGACCTCCACGCCGCGGGCGGACAGGTCCCGGTCGGCGAGCAGCGGCACCACCGCCCCGGCGGCCAGCCGGTCGGTCAGCACGTCGATCGCGGCCCGTTCGCCGCCGGTGGTGGGCAGGATCTCCATCCCCAGGCGCTGCCGGAAGGCGACGAACCGCTCGAAGACGCCCTCCGGCTTGAGCCGCTCGGCGACCGTGGACAGCGGCCAACCGTTGGCCACCACCCAGGCCCCGGCCGCGTCCCAGTTGCCGGCGTGCGGCAGGGCCACCACCGCGCCGCGCCCGGCCGCCACGTCCGCGGCGAGCAGCTCGGCGCGGTCCAGCCGGAAATTGCTGAGGATCTGCTCACGGCTCAGCGCGGGCAGCCGGAACGCCTCCATCCAGTAGCGGGCGTACGAGCGCAGCCCCCGGCGCACCAGCTCGTCCAGCTCCGCCTCGGGCAGCTCCGGCCCGACCACGCGCCGCAGATTGGCCCGCAGCCGGCTGGCGCCGACGCCCCGGCGACGGTGCGCCCGGTCCGCCGCGGCGGTGAACGCCGCGGCGGTGAACGGCCGGGGCAGTACCCGGACCAGCCGCCAGCCGGCGACGAAACCGAGTTCGGTGAGGTTCACCGGCGGTACCGCCGCGGTGTGCCGCTCACCCCTGGCCGCCCGGCGCGTCGACCTGCTGGGCCTGCCGGTAGACGTGCCGCATCCGCTGACCCACGGTGAACAGCGACACCGCGGCGAGCAGCCACAGCGCGATCGGCAGCGCCGGATCGACGCCCAGGCCGGTGAGCAGACCACCGACGCCGACGATCAGCAGGCGCTCGGTCCGCTCGGCGATGCCGACGTTGCCGCTCATCCCGAGCCCTTCGGCGCGGGCCTTCACGTACGACACGAGCCCCCCGGCGGCCAGGCAGATCAGCGCGGCGGCCAGGCCGGCACGGTCCCCCTCGCGGGCCAGGTAGAAGGCCACCGCGCCGAACACCGCGCTGTCGGCGACCCGATCCATGCTCGAGTCGAGGAACGCACCGAACCGGGTGGACCCGCCACTCATCCGGGCCATCGTCCCGTCGAGCAGGTCGGTCAACGCGAAGACCGTCACGATCAGCGCACCGGCGACCAGATGGCCGCGGGCGCCGAAGCCGAGTGCGCCGACGAGCACCCCGAGGGTGCCCGCGACGGTGACCGCGTTGGGGGACACGCCCGCGCGCAGCAGGCTACGGGCGATCGGCTCGACGACGCGGGTCATCCCCGCGCGGGCCGACACTTGGAAGATCTTCGCCATGGCGGTCCCACGATAACGGTCGGCCGTCGACCGGCGACACCGCAGGTGGAGACCGGGGAGGGTTGTGCCGGCCCGGCATCGGGTGTGAGATCGACCCAGGGGGTGACCCAGCTCACCCCATCACCTGTTGACTGCTTGGTTCCCCGCGAACCACCGGAGGATATCGCCGCAGCACCCGCCCGGGCCGCGTCCCCGTCGCACGCGGCGGTCGCCACCACCACCACCGGCTGAGGGAGGTGCGCCCGATGGCGCAGAGGAGTCAGGACAAGGGGGCCACCGGCGGCGTACCGGCGGTGACCGACCCCGCGAGGATCCGCAACGTGGTGCTCGTCGGTCATTCCGGAGCGGGCAAGACGACCCTGGTGGAGGCATTGCTCGCGGCGAGCGGCACGATCACCCGGGCCGGCTCGGTCACCGACGGCAACACCGTCTGCGACCACGACCCGGCGGCCGTGCGCCAGCAGCGTTCGGTGGCGCTGGCCTGCGCGCCGCTGCTGCACCACGGGATCAAGGTCAACCTGCTCGACACGCCCGGCTACGCCGACTTCGTCGGCGAGCTGCGCGCCGGCCTACGCGCCGCCGACGCCGCGCTGTTCGTGGTCTCCGCGGTCGACGGGATGGACGCCGCCACCGCGGCGCTCTGGGAGGAGTGCGCCGCGGTGGACCTGCCGCGCGCGGTCGCCGTGGCCCGGCTGGACCACCCCCGCGCCGACTTCGACGAGGCGGTGGCGTTGTGCCAGCGGGTGTTCGGCGACAACGTCGTCCCGCTCTACCTGCCGATGCTCGGCGACGACGGTGAGTCCACCGCCGGCCTGCTGGGGTTGATCACCCGGCGGGTCTTCGACTACACCGGCGGCCTGCCGCCGCAGGTCCGCGAGCCCGACCCGGAGCACCTGCCGGCCATCGCCGAGTCCCGCAACGAGTTGATCGAGGGGATCATCGCCGAGAGCGAGGACGAGACCCTGATGGACCGGTACGTCGACGGCGAGGAGATCGACACCGATCTGCTGATCAAGGACCTGGAGAAGGCCGTCGCCCGGGGCCACTTCTATCCGGTGGTGCCGGTCTGCGCGGCGACCGGGGTCGGGTTGGACGCGCTGCTGGAGGTGCTCACCGCCGGCTTCCCGTCGCCGCTGGAGCACGACCTGCCCGCGGTCAGCGGGGTGGACGGCTCACCCCGCCCGCCGCTGACCTGCGACCCGGACGGGCCGCTGGTCGCCGAGGTGGTCAGGACCACAATCGATCGGCACGTCGGGCGGGTCTGCCTGGTCCGGGTCTTCTCCGGCACGCTGCGCCCCGACCAGACGGCGCACATCTGCGGGCACGGCCTGACCGAACGCGGCCACCCCGACCACGACGCCGACGAGCGCATCGCCCATCTCTACAGCCCGCTCGGCGCCGCCCTGCGGGAGGTCGGCGTGGCCGTGGCCGGCGACATCTGCGCGATCACCAAGTCCGGTAGCGCGGAGACCGGTGACACCGTCTCCGCCAGGGAGGACCCACTGCTGATCGCCCCGTGGGAGATGCCCGAGCCGCTGCTGCCCATCGCGATCGTGGCCAGGTCGCGCTCGGACGAGGACGCCCTGGCCCGCAACCTGGCCCGGCTGGTGACCGGCGACCCGACGATGCGGCTGGAACGCAACCCGGAAACCCACCAGCTGGTGCTGTGGTGCATGGGCGAGGCACACGCCGACGTGGTCCTCGACCGGCTGCGCGCCGGCGGGGTCGAGCTGGACACCGAGCCGGTGCGGGTGGCGCTGCGGGAGACGCTGACCGCGCCGGCCCGCGGGCACGGCCGGCACGTCAAGCAGTCCGGCGGGCACGGCCAGTACGCCGTCTGCGACATCGAGGTGGAGCCGCTGCCGCGCGGTGCCGGCGTCGAGTTCGTGGAGCGGGTGGTCGGCGGAGCGGTGCCGCACAACTACATCCCCTCGGTGGAGAAGGGCGTGCGCGCCCAACTGGAGCGCGGCCTGGTCGCCGGCCACCCGGTGGTGGACGTGCGGGTGACCCTGGTCGACGGCAAGGCGCACAGCGTGGATTCCTCCGACGCGGCGTTCCAGACCGCCGGGGCGCTGGCGCTGCGCGACGCCGCCGCCAGGGCGGAGCCGGCGCTGCTGGAGCCGGTCGACGAGGTGACCGTGCGGGTGCCCGACGCCAGCGTGGGGGCGGTGATGGGCGACCTGTCGGGCCGGCGTGGCCGGGTGCTCGGCACCGAGCCCGATCCGGACGCCGAGGGGCGGACCCTGGTCCGCGCCGAGGTCCCCGCCACCGAACTGCTGCGTTACGCCGTGGAGCTACGCGCGATGACCGCCGGCACCGGCACCTTCCGCCGCACCTTCGTCCGCCACGACCCGATGCCCCCGCACCTCGCCGACCAGCTCCGCAAGGAACACGCCTGACCGGGCCCACCCGGCTCAGGGGCGGGCGGTGGGCAGCATCGGACTGGGCCAGTGGGGACGGTCGGCCTCCCGGAGTGCCGCCGTGCGCAACGCCGCCAGCTGGCGCTCCACCTCGCCGAAGTGGTCGGCGGTGAGCGGGCCGAGGGCCAGCACGGCGGCGTTCTCCTCGACCTGGGCGACGGTGCGGCAGCCCGGGATCGGGATCGTGCGGTCGCTGCGGGCCCAGATCCAACCCAGTGCCCCCTGGGCCAGGGTGCGCCCGTCGGCGGTCAGCGCCGCCCGGACGGCGTGCACCCGGCGCAACCACTCCGGGGCGGGGCGACCGCCGCGGAACCACTCCAGCCAGCCCGAGGTCATTCCCCGGACGTCGTCGCGGGGCAGGATCGACGCGGGATGGTACTTGCCGGTGAGCAGTCCCATGCCCAGCGGGCCACAGTTGACGCTGGCCAGGTCGTACTTGTCGCACACGGCGAGCAGTTCGGGGGCGTCGCGCAGCACCGAGAGGCTGTGCTGCACGGCGGCGGCGTGCGGGGCGTGGTGCCCCAGGGCGGCGGCCCGGCCGGCCCGGTCGGTGCGCCAGCCGTACGCCCGGACCAGGCCGTCGGCCACCAGGTCCTCCAGCGTGCCGATCAGCTCCTGGGCCCGCGCCACGGGCAGGTCGGCCAGGTGCAACTGGTAGAGGTCGATCCGGTCGGTGTCGAGACGACGCAGCGAGTCCCGCACGGCCCGGCGCAGGTAGGCCGGTGAGGCGTCCGGCCCGGTCGCCTGCCGGGTCCGTTCGTCGAACGTGTAGCCCCACTTGGTGGCGATGACCGCCGCGTCGCGCCGGCCGTCCAAGGCCCGCCCGAGGATGCGCTCACCGTGCCCGGCCCCGTACGTGTCGGCGGTGTCGAAGAGCGTCACGCCCAGTTCGAGTGCCCGGCGGATCGCCCGGACCGACTCCTCGTCGTCGACGGCGCCGCAGCCCAGCGGGGTGTGTCCCTCGGCCCACGGTCCGCCGATCGCCCAGCAGCCCATGCCCAGCGCACCGACCTCGATGCCGCTGCGGCCCAGTGTCCGCGTCGACTCCCGCATCGGCGCATCGTGCCATCTTCCGGACGGGGTGTGAACGACGTTGACCACGATCATCCGTACGGGCACCGGTACCCGTACGGATCACCCGGCTCGCCACGGATCCGGTGTGGATCCCCACCCGGCCGCGACGCGACCGAACCGCGGCCCGTGCCGGGCGTCACCCGGCCGCCAGCGGCTGCGGGTCAGGACGGCCAGGCGCGCACGAGCAGGTCGCGGGTGTCGCCCAGCAGCTGCGGCAGGACCTTGGTGCGCCCGATCACCGGCATGAAGTTGGCGTCCCCGCCCCACCGGGGCACCACGTGCTGGTGCAGGTGGGCGGCGATGCCGGCGCCGGCCACCCCGCCCTGGTTCATGCCCAGGTTGAAGCCGTGCGCGTTGCTGACCTTGCGGATCACCCGCATCGCGGTCTGGGTGAACGATGCCAACTCGGCCGTCTCCGGCCCGTCCAGGTCGGTGTAGTCGGCCACGTGCCGGTACGGGCAGACCAGCAGATGCCCCGGGTTGTACGGGTACAGGTTGAGCACCACGAACACGTGCCCGCCGCGCGCCACCACCAGGCTCTCCTCCGGCGGCCGGGCCGGGGCCAGGCAGAACGGGCACCCGGTGGGCTTCTCGTAGCCGCCCTCGGGCCGGTCCTCGCCGGAGATGTACGTCATCCGGTGGGGCGTCCAGAGCCGGTCCAGCCCGTCGGCCATGCCTTCGTCGGTGTGCTGCTGCGCCCCAGTCACACCGGCGATCCTACGACCCCGCCCCACCGGCGCCGAGCCGCAGCCCGACGCCCGGCAGGGGCGGTGTCACATCTGCGCGGACGGGCCGGTGTTGGTGCGGGAGGAGACGACGTCGAGAACGTGGGCGACCGCCTCGGTCAGCGGCACCCCGTTGCGCTGGGAGCCGTCCCGGTACCGGAACGAGACCGTGCCGGCGGCCACGTCGTCGTCACCGGCGATCACCATGAACGGGATCTTCTGCTGCTGTGCGGTGCGGATCTTCTTCTGCATCCGGTCGTCACCGGCGTCGACCTGGGCACGGATGCCCTCGGCGCGCAGCGCCGCGACGAAGCCGTGCAGGTAGTCGCCGTGCTCCTCGCGGATCGGGATGCCGACCACCTGCACCGGGGCCAGCCAGGCCGGGAACGCCCCGGCGTAGTGCTCGGTGAGCACGCCGAAGAACCGCTCGATCGAGCCGAACAGCGCCCGGTGGATCATGACGGGTCGCTGCCGGGTTCCGTCGGCCGCCTGGTACTCCAGGCCGAACCGCTCGGGCTGGTTGAAGTCGACCTGGATGGTGGACATCTGCCAGGTCCGGCCGATGGCGTCCGTGGCCTGCACCGAGATCTTCGGGCCGTAGAAGGCCGCGCCGCCCGGGTCGGGCACCAGTTCCAGGCCCGAGGTCTCGGCGGCGGTGCGCAGCGCCTCGGTGGCCTCCGCCCAGTCGGCCTCCGACCCGATGAACTTCGGCGAGTCGTCGCGGGTGGACAGCTCCAGATAGAAGTCGTCCAGGCCGTAGTCGCGCAGCAGGTCCAGCACGAACGACAGCAGCGTGGTCAGCTCGCCGGGCATCTGCTCCCGGGTGCAGTAGATGTGCGAGTCGTCCTGGGTCAGCCCGCGCACCCGGGTCAGCCCGTGCACCACGCCCGACTTCTCGTACCGGTAGACGGTGCCGAACTCGAACAGCCGCAGCGGCAGCTCACGGTAGGACCGCCCGCGCGAGCGGAAGATCAGGTTGTGCATGGGGCAGTTCATCGCCTTGAGGTAGTACTCCGCCCCCTCCAGCTGCATGGGCGGGAACATCGTGTCGGCGTAGTAGGGCAGGTGCCCCGAGGTCTGGAAGAGCTGCGCCTTGGTGATGTGCGGGCTGTTGACGAACTCGTACCCCGCCGCCTCGTGCCGGCGGCGCGAGTAGTCCTCCAGCTCGCGGCGGATGATGCCGCCCTTGGGGTGGAAGACGGCGAGGCCGGAGCCGATCTCGTCGGGGAAGCTGAACAGGTCGAGCTCCGCGCCGAGCTTGCGGTGGTCGCGCCGGGCGGCCTCCTCCAGGAGTTTCAGGTACGCCTTCAACCCGTCCCGGGTCGGCCAGGCGGTGCCGTACACCCGCTGCAACTGCGGGTTCTTCTCCGATCCGCGCCAGTACGCGGCGGCCGAGCGCATCAGCTTGAACGCACCGATCAGCCGGGTGCTGGGCAGGTGCGGGCCGCGGCACAGGTCCGACCAGCAGACCTTGTCCTCGTCGGCGGCGAGGTTGTCGTAGATGGTCAGCTCGCCCCCGCCGACCTCCATCACCTCGGAGGAGTCCAGCCCTTCGCCCTTGACATCGATGAGTTCCAGCTTGAACGGCTCCGCGGTCAGCTCGGCCCTGGCCTCGTCGAGACTGCCGAAGCGACGGCGGCGGAACCGCTGCCCGGACCTGACGATCTCCTGCATCCGCTTTTCGAGCTTGGCCAGGTCGTCGGGCTGGAACGGCTTGTCCACCGCGAAGTCGTAGTAGAAGCCGTTGTCGATCGGCGGGCCGATGCCGAGTTTCGCCTCCGGGAAGATGTGCTGCACGGCCTGGGCGAGCACGTGCGCCGTCGAGTGGCGCAGCACGTTCAACCCGTCGGGGGAGTCGAGGGCGACCGGCTCGACCACGGTCTCCTCGGCCGGGCGCCAGTCCAGGTCGCGCAGTACGCCACGCGGATCGCGGACCACCACGATCGCCTTCGGGCCGTTGGCGGGCAACCCGGCCGCGGTCACCGCGTCGGCCGCCGTCGTCCCGGCGGCCACGACGACGGGGTCGGCCACGGCGGGGGTACGGGGTGCGGACACGGGTGACTCCTCTGGGCAGATGTGACGGTAGGTGCCGATGCCGGCTCACCGCGATGCTATCTGTCGCCTCGACGGCACCGCCGCCGACACCGGCGGCACCCGACCGACCCGACGTTGAACCATTCCGGCCCCGGATCCGAACTACCAGGTGTGGCCGGAGCCGGTTCCGGTCGTGACGACACGGATGGGAACCCAGAATGGCGATGACGCGCGGCGGGAGCCGTCGACGCCGGGGCGGGCCGGTGGCCGCGCTGGCCACGGCCATGGTGCTGCTCTGGCCCGCTACGGCGTGGGCCGACGGTGTGACCTTCACCCCGACCGAGGCTCAGCAGGGCAACTCGGTCAAGATCGAGTTCGTGGTGCCGGACGAGCGGCCCGGCGTCCGTACCGAACGGATCGAGATCCGGATCCCGGCGGAGCCACCGATCGCCGAGGTGTACCCGCTGTCGGTGCCGGGGTGGGCGCCGGCGATCACCGCCCGCAAGCTGGACGCGCCGGTCGCCGGCATGCACGGCCCCGCCACCGACGTCGTGACCGGCGCGCTGACCTGGTCCCGGGCGCCGGGCGAGGCCGGCACGGGCCCGGCCCGGCTGGTGTTCTCGATGGCCCCGTTGCCGCAGACCGACCGGCTGGCCTTCGAGCTGATCCAGACCTACGCCGACGGCTTGCAGGTGCACTGGGGGACCGGATCCGGTCAGCGGCCGCTGCCCGCGCTGACGCTCGTGCCGGGTGACCCGGCGTACCCGGGTGCCGCCCACGGTGCGCACGGCCCGGCCGGCGGCGGCGGGCAACCGGCCGACGGCGGGCCGACCACCGCCGACGCCGACGGCGGGCCGAACGCCAACAGCCTGCTCGCCGCCGGCCTGGTCGCCGGCCTCGGCGGGGGCGCGGTGATCGGCTGGCTGATCAGCCGACGGCGCCGCAGCACCGTCGAGGAGGTCGACCGTTCGGTGCTCGACGAGGCGCCGGGCGACGGGCGGCCGGCTCAGCCGACCCAGTCGGGAAGCGGCTCCCGGGCCGCCAGCCAGTCGGCGGGCACCCCGCCCGGGGTGCCCAGTCCGGCGTACGCGGTGACCACCCCGCCGACGATGGCGGCGGTGGTGTCCACGTCTCCGCCCGCCTCGACGCAGGCGCGGACCGCGGCCGGATAGTCGTCCAGATGCCGGGCGGCGACCCAGCAGGTGAACGCGACGGTGTCCTGCGCGGTGACCCGGGAGCCGTTGCCGACCGCCGCCACCACCTCGGGCAGCGGGCGGTCGAGCAGTCCCGCCACCCGGCGTACGCCCCGGTGCACCTCGGTCGTCGGGTCCAGTGCGGCGGCCACCCCGGCGAGCAGCCGGCCCGGATCGGGCCGGTCACCGTCGAGGCGCGCCCGGGCGGCCAGGGCCGCCGCCACCGCGACCGCGACCGCCCCGGCGATCCTCCGGGTGCGCGTGGGTCACCTCGGCCGATGCCCGGGCCTGCGCGGCCGCCCGGCTGGTCGAGTCGGCGAAGTACGCCCCCAGCGGCGCGACCCGCATCGCGGCGCCGTTGCCGCAGGAGCCCTGCCCGTCGAAGGCGGCGGCCGCCGCGACCGGCCACGGCGTGCCGGTGCGGATCAGGTGCAGGATGCGCACCGCACCGGGCCCGTAGCCCCGGTACGGCTCGCAGCGTTCGGCGAAGGCGAGCGCGAGGGTGTCCCGGTCGATGCGGCCCGCGTCGGCCAGCAGCGTCAGCACCGAGCAGGCCATCTCGGTGTCGTCGGTCCACTGCCACGGCGGTGGGGGGAGCCGGTCGGCGGCCAGGTCGGCGGGGTGCCGGCCGGGGACGAAGAACTGCGACCCGAGGGCGTCCCCGACGGACAGGCCGGCGAGACTGTCCCGGGCCAGCGCCAGGCGGGCGTCCGGATAGAGGGTGAACGTCATGGTCGCACCAGCTTGGCGGGTTCCGGGGTGGGCCGCAACGGCGACCCACTTGCCGCTCCGAGTACCGTGCTTGGGTGGCCACCGTCCTCCTGGTCGAAGACGATCACGTCGTCCGCGGCGCGATGCTTCGTTCCCTCACCGACCGGGGCCACGCCGTCCACGCGGTGGGCACCGCGCTGGACGCGTTGCGCAGGGTGGCCGCGGAAACCCCGGACCTGGTCGTGCTCGACCTCGGCCTGCCGGATCTGGACGGCTCGGACGCGCTGCGGATGTTGCGGGGCATCACCGACGTGCCGATCATCATCGCGACGGCCCGCGACGACGAGCAGTCGGTGGTCAAGCTGCTGCGGGCCGGCGCCGACGACTACATGGTCAAACCGTTCACCGGTGCGCACCTGGACGCCCGGATCACCACCGTGCTGCGCCGGGTGGGCCGGGCCAGCCGCGTCGTGCAGCCCGCCGTGCACACCGTGGGCGGGCTGCGCGTCGACGTCGGTGAGCGCAGCGCCCTCCTCGACGGCGAGGCGCTGGCGCTGACCCGCAAGGAATTCGACCTGCTGGCGTACCTCGCCGCCCGCCCCGGCCGGGTAGTGTCCCGGCGGGAGCTCTTGGAGGAGGTATGGCGGCAGCCATCGGTCGGCGAGGATCAGACCATCGACGTTCACCTGTACTGGCTACGGCGCAAAATGGGCGAGTCCGCGGCGAAGCCGCGCTACCTGCGCACCGTGCGGGGGGTGGGCTTCCGGCTGGTGGCGCCGGACTGAGAAGGTCGCTGGCCCGGTTGACGGCCGGCACCGGCGCCCTGCTGGCGCTGGCCTTCCTGACCCCGCTCGGGCTGACCCTCGGCGGGCAGGCCGGCGAGGAGGCGATCGCCGACGCGGCCCGCCGAAGCGCCTTGGTCACCGGGGCACTCGCGGTGAGCGGCGAGCCGGCGGTGGTCGCCCGCGCGATCGAGGCCAGTGGCGACGATCCGGCCACCCGGCCGGTCGTGCACGGTCTCGACGACGTGGACGCCTCGGCCGGGCGGTCCGACGCGGGGCAGCTCGACCGGGCCCGGTCCGAAGGGCGTTCGCTCGTGGTCGACGTCGACGGCGGGGTGCTGCGGCTGGATCCGGTGGTGCTCGGCGAGCGGACCGCCGTGGTCGAGGTCTTCGTACCGGACGCCGCGCTCGGTGCCGGCGCCGGCAGCCGGTGGCTGCTGCTGGCCGGGGTGGCGGTCGCCCTGGTGGGCGCCGCGGTGCTGGTGGTGGACCGGGTCGCCGCCCGGGCCGTCGACGCCACCCGGGGCCTGGTCAGGGCGGCACTCGCGGTGGGCGACGGCGACCTGGGCGTACGGGTCGAGCCGACCGGCCCGCGCGAGCTGGCCGAGGCCGGCCACGCGTTCAACCGGATGGCGGAACGGTTCGTGGCCGCCCGCACCGAGGAGCGGGAACTGGTGGCGGACCTGTCCCACCGGCTGCGTACCCCGCTGACGGTGCTGCGGCTGGACGCCGAGGCGCTGGAGTCCGACGACACCAGCGTGGGCTCGTTCAGCCAGGCCGAGTTGGACCATCGGCGCGGCATCCGGCGGATCCGGCAGGCGATCGTCACCCTGGAGGGTGAGATCGACGTGCTGATCAAGACCACCCGCAAGGCGGTCGCCACCGAGGCCGCGCCGGCGATGTGCGACGTGAGCGAGGTGGTCCGGGACCGGATGGTGTTCTGGGCGGCGCTCGCCGGCGACCAGAACCGCCCGCACCGGGTCTCCGGTGCGCAGCTGCGCATCCCCGCGCCGGTGCCGCGCGCCGAGCTGGCGGCCGCCCTGGACGCGGTGATCGGCAACGTGTTCCGTTACACGCCGCAGGGCACCGCGTTCGAGGTGGCGGTGTCCCGCCGCGACGGGTACGTGGCGATCCGGATCGACGACGCCGGGCCGGGCATCGCCAACCCGGATCGGGCACTGCGTCGCGGCACCAGCGACCAGGGCTCCACCGGTCTCGGGCTGGACATCGCCAAGCGGGTGGCGTTGCAGGCCAATGGTTCGGTCAGCATCGACCGGGCCCGGCTGGGTGGGGCCAGCGTGGTGATGCTGCTGGCCGACCCCGAGGCGACGCCGCGCCAGGTCAGCCGGTTCGGCCTGGTGGGCCGGATGGCGCGGGAGGGCGCGAGCAGAAGCCCCGTGGGCGCCGTTGGCCACGGCAGCGCCCCGTCGACGGTTGAGCGCTCCGTGCGGCTTCCGGCGCCCACGGTGGGCAGCGGGCTGTGGGACGGCACAAGTCTTCCTTAGATCCGGATTAACCCCGTCCCGGCCGGCCGGTCCGGCTGACAGGATCAGCACCGGAACCAGCAGTTCCACCGGCCCAACGCTCCCAGCGCACACCGGCCGGTGGAGCCGTGCGCGCGGCGGGAGACACGGTCCCCCCACACCTCACTCCCGCCGCGCGCCACGTCTCGTCGAGCCGGCCGGCCCGCACCGTTTCCCGCAGGGTCAGGTAGGCGTCATCGCGGTCGCTGCGTCGGGTTCGCCGATCCGCGCGGCCGTGCGGTCAGCGGAGTGTCCGGGACAGGTGAGCGTCGATCTCCGCAATGATCCGCTGCTTGCCGGCGTCGTCGAGGAAGGCCGCGGTCACCGCGTTGCGGGCCAGGTCGGCCACCTGCGCCGGATCGGCGTCGAGCAGCCGGGCGGCCACCGCGTACTCGTCGTCCAGGGTGGTGCCGAACATCGGCGGGTCGTCGGAGTTGATGGTGACCAGCACCCCGGCCTCGACCAGTCGGGGCAGCGGGTGCTCGTCGAGGCGCGGCACGGCCCGGGTCCGGATGTTGGAGGTCGGGCACACCTCCAGCGGGATCTGCCGCTCGGCGAGGTAGGCGAGCAGTTGCGGATCCTGGGCGGCGGAGATGCCGTGGCCGATGCGTTCGGCGCCGAGCTCGTGCAGCGCGTCCCAGATCGTCTGCGGGCCGGTGGTCTCACCGGCGTGTGGCACCGAGTGCAGCCCCGCCGCCCGCGCCCGCTCGAAGTAGGGTCGGAACTGCGCCCTCGGCACCCCGATCTCGGGGCCGCCCAGACCGAAGCTGACCAGCCCGTCGGGGCGTTCCTCCAGGGAGATCCGCAGCGTCTCCTCGGCCGCCGGCAGCCCCGCCTCGCCGGGGATGTCGAAGCACCAGCGCAGCTCGACGCCGAAGTCGGCGGCGGCCCGCTTGCGGGCGTCCTCGATCGCCTCGCAGAACGCCGGTGCCGGGATGCCGCGCCGCACGTGCGAGTAGGGCGTCACGGTCAGCTCGGCGTAGCGGACCTGCTGACGGGCCAGTTCCCGGGCCACCTCGTGGGTGAGGATCCAGACGTCCTCCTGGTCGCGGATGAGGTCCACGACGCTGAGGTACAGCTCGATGAAGTGGGCGAAGTCGCGGAAGACGAAGTAGTCGGCCAGCAGTTGCGGGTCGGCCGGAACGGGGGTGTTCCCCTCGTGCCGGGCGGCCAGCTCGGTCACGATCCGGGGCGAGGCGGAGCCGACGTGGTGCACGTGCAGCTCCACCTTGGGCAGACCGGCGATGAAGGTGGGCAGATCGGTCACGAACTCTCCTGGGCGCGGGCGCCGGTGCGGGCGACGGCGAAGATCCGTCGGAACGGGAAGTACACCTGGCCGTGCCGCACCGGGTACGCCTCGGCGAGGCGTACCGCCAGCGCGGCCCGGAAGGCGGACCAGCCGGCGTCGTCCAGCGCGGCCCGGACGGGGCGCAGCGCGGTGCCCTCCATCCAGGTCAGCACGGGATGGTCCGCGTCGGGACGGGCCGCCAGCAGGTGCACGTAGGTAGTCTCCCAGGCGTCGACGACGCAGCCGGCGGCGGCCAGCGACCCGGCATAGTCGACCGGGTCGGCGACCGGGGCCTCCCGCTGCAGTGGGGCCAGCTCCGCCTGCCAGGGCGGGCGCCCGGCCACCTCCCGCAGCGCACGGTGCGACGGTGCGTCGAAGTTGCCGGGCACCTGCATCGCCAGCCAGGCGCCGGCGGGCAGCTCGGCGGCCCAGCGGGTGAGCAGTTCCCGGTGGCCGGGCACCCACTGGAGCACGGCGTTGCTGATCACCACGTCGGTGTCCGGCCGGGGGTGCCAGTCCCGCACGTCGGCGACGCCGAAGCCGACCCGGGTGTCGAGCGAGTTCGCCCGCGCGATCATCTGCGGCGAGGAGTCCAGCCCGACGATCCGGCTGTCGGGCCACCGGGCGGCGAGGCCGGCGGTCAGGGTGCCGGGGCCGCAGCCGAGGTCGACCACCGTCCGCGGCCGGTCGGCGGCCACCCGGGCGAGCAGGTCGTGGAACGGCCGGGAGCGTTCGTCGCCGTGGCGCAGGTACACCGCCGGATCCCACATGTCGCCTCCGTGGCCACCTCATAAACCGTACGTCCGTCTTTTAACCGTACGGCCCGGCATCCGCTCGGGCAACGACGGTCACTAGGCTCAGTGCCATGGAGCAACGTACCTTCCCCCGGATGGGCCGGCAGGTCGGAGTGGTCGGGCTCGGCGCCTGGCAACTCGGCGCCGACTGGGGCACCGTCACCGAGGACGACGCGATGGCGGTGCTGAGCGCCGCGGTCGACGCCGGCGTCACCTTCCTGGACACCGCCGACGTCTACGGCGACGGGCGCAGCGAACAGCTGATCGGCCGGTTCCTGGCCGCCCACCCGCAGGCCGGGCTCACCGTGGCCACCAAGATGGGCCGCCGGGTGGCCCAGACCCCGGCGGCGTACACCGTGGACAGCTTTCGTCAGTGGACCGACCGGTCCCGGGCGAACCTCGGCGTGGACACGCTGGACCTGGTGCAGTTGCACTGCCCGCCCACGGCCGTCTTCGCCGACGGCACGGTCTTCGACGCCCTCGACACGCTGGTGACCGAGAAGCGGATCGCCGCGTACGGCGTCAGTGTGGAGACCTGCGACGAGGCGCTCACCGCGATCGCCCGGCCCGGGCTGGCCAGCGTCCAGATCATCCTCAACGCGCTGCGCCACAAGCCGCTCGAACGCGTGCTGCCGGCCGCGTCGGCCGCCGGCGTCGGCATCATCGCCCGCGTCCCGCTGGCCAGTGGCCTGCTCTCCGGTCGATACGACGAGCGGACGACCTTCGCCGCCGACGACCACCGCAGCTACAACCGGCACGGGGAGGCGTTCGACGTCGGCGAGACCTTCTCCGGAGTCGACTTCTCGACCGGCCTGGCGGCCGTCCGGCGGCTGGCCCCACTCGTCGGCGACGACCGCACGATGGCCCAGTTCGCCTTGCGCTGGGTGCTCGACCAGCCGGGGGTGACCGTGGTCATCCCCGGCGCCCGCGACGCCGCACAGGCCCGCGGCAACGCCGCCGTGGCCGGCCAGTCACCCCTCTCGGCGGGGGAACTGGCCGAGGTGACGGCGGTCTACGACGAGCTGATCCGCCCGCAGGTGCACCACCGCTGGTGAACGGCGCGCCCGCCGGTGGCCCGACCACCGGCGGGCGCCGACAGAGGGAGACCGCGATGAGCGGCTGGTTCCGGCTCACACTCGGCCTGCTGGCCGTGGTCGTGGGTGCCGTCTGGACGGTGCAGGGTCTCGGCTATGTCGAGGGCAGCGTGATGACCGGCCAACGGATCTGGGCGATCCTCGGCCCGGCGCTGGTGCTGGTCGGGCTGGCCCTGCTCTGGCTGGGGATTCGTGCCCGCAGTCAGCGCTGAGAGTCGGTGCGGATGCGGAAAGCCCCGCGTCCGTCGGAACGCGGGGCTTCGCACTGATTCGGGGACTGCCTCGCCACTGGCCGGCCGTCGCCGACCGGTGCCTCAGAGGGGGCGGACCTGCTCGGCCTGCGGACCCTTCTGGCCCTGGGCGATCTCGAACTCCACCCGCTGATTCTCCTCCAGCGTGCGGTAGCCGCTGGACTGGATGGCCGAGAAGTGGACGAACACGTCAGCACCCCCGCCGTCGACGGTGATGAAGCCGAAGCCCTTGTCAGCGTTGAACCACTTCACGGTTCCCTGCGCCATGTGTATCTCCTTCTAAAACTGGCGGCCGAGCACGCCGTGCGGCCGATTGGCCGTTTTCGAGCAGCGGTGCCTGAGGCGGCCCCCGGTTAAGGAGACTTCTCTCAACCCACGCCGTCTCACAACAGCGTGGAACAGCAAACCACGTACGCAAAAACTTCGCATAGCCCAGACGACGAAATTCTCCGACATGTGACCTGACGGATGCGTACGATCCGCTGGGCGGCGGCGCGGGACAAGGCGAAAGGCCCCCTCGCCGACGACCGGCGGGAGGGCCCCGAACGCACACGCCCTAGTCGGGCCACCGGCCGGTGAGGCGGCGTACGCCGACCGCGCCGCCCCGGTCCACGGCGGCCCGGACGGCGGAGAAGATGGCACCCTGCAACGCGGCCGCCGCGAGGATCTCGCCCCAGCGGCGGTCCTCGTCGGTCGGGTTGGGGGCCTCACCGTCACCGGCGGTCATCTTCCACACCTGACGGAAGACCGCCCCCGCGATCGCACCGGCGGCGAAGCCCATGAGCACGCCGACCGGCTTGTAGGCGGCCTTGCCGATTCCCCTGCTCACCCGCGCCTCCCTCGAATGATCATCAGCACCACCGCGGCGGCGACCGCACCGACCGCGAGCGCGACGAACGGCGTGGGCCCCTGCCGGCCCCGCCCCTGCGGGTGGGTGAGGCCGGACTGTGCACGGACCCGGGCGACGGTCAGCGCCGCCTGCGCCCGCACCCGCTCCCGCGCCTGGTCCGCCGAGGACTTCAGTCGCTTCTTGACGTCGGCCTTCGCGGCCAACGCCTCCATCGTCTCGCCCAGTTCCACCCGGGTGCGCCGGATGTCCGCCCGCAGCGCCTCGGTGTCACCGGTGCCGTTGCGTGTCATACCCGTCCCCTGTCCTTGACCGCGGCGCTGACCACGTCGACGTCGGCCCGCAGGCTGCGCACGGTCGCCTGGGGGACAGGCGGGACCGCCCGGCTGACCTGCCGCTTGCCGATCAGCGCAAGCACACCGGCGATCAGGAACACGGCAGCCGCCACGATCAGGGCAGCCGCCCAGGCCGGCACCACCAGGGCCAGCAGCAGGATCGTGGCGGTGACCAGCGCGCCGAGGCCGAAGAAGGCGAGCGCCCCGCCGCCGGCGAGCAGGCCGAGGCCGATACCGGCGTGCTTGCCCTTCTGCGTCAACTCCGCGCGGGCGAGCGTCAGCTCGTCGCGGACCAGGCGCGACACCTGCTCCGCCGCCCGCTGGACCAGTTCGGCGGTGGACGGCTCACTCCCGTTGTGGGACGTACGGGCGTTCGCCACGTCAGCCATGCTGTCCCCCTCTCGTCATCACCGCGCTGTATGCCCGGAGTCGCCGCTCGCCAATCCTGTCTGTGCGGTTTTCGGTCCGGAACGGTCCACCGCGCCCGTCGTGCCGGCGACGGCGCGACGGTGCAGGAGCAGAAGCGTCGCGCAGCAGGTCCCCAGGAAACGCCCCGCCAAACGTCCCACCCCGCCGGCCGCGCCACCGCTCCCCTCCCCCAACGCCCCCACCCCCGTCCAGGTCACGACCCACCGACCACCACCAGCGCCGACCCGGGTCAGCGGCGGGAGTCGGCGGATTCGTCGGGGCCGACGAAGGCCTCGTTGCGGGCCTGGCCGTCGTCGCTGCCGCCGAAGATCCGGGAGTCGTCGGGCATCTCGGCCTCGCCGTTGCGGCGCGACGACTGCCGGGGCTGCACCCACTGCCAGGGCAGGTTGCCCGCGCCGTCGCCGACCTCGGTGCGCAACCGGGGCATCGCGGTGGGCCGGTGATCGCGTACCCAGGCCACCAGGTGCTCCCGGACCAGGCAGCGCAGGTCCCACAGGGCGCCCGCGTTGCCGGCGCTCACCAGGGCACGGACCTTGATCATGCCGCCGGTCGCGTCGGTGACCTGAAGCACGCAGACCCGGCCGTCCCACAACTCGGTGGCCTGCGCCAGGCGGCGCAGTTCCTCCCGCATGGTCTGGACCGGGATCGACCAGTCCACCTCGAACTCGGCGGTGCCCAGGACCGCCGCCTCGGTGCGGGTCCAGTTCTGGAACGGGGTGTTCGTGAAGTAGGAGGTGGGCAGGATCAGCCGCCGGTCGTCCCAGATCTGGACCACCACGTAGCTGAGCGTCAACTCCTCGATCCGGCCCCACTCACCCTCGACCACCACCACGTCGTCGAGGCGAACCGCGTCGCTGAAGGCCAGTTGCAGGCCGGCGAAGAGGTTGCCCAGCAGACTCTGCGCGGCCAGCGCGGCGACGACACCGACCACACCGGCGCTGGTCAGCACGCCGGCTCCGATGCCCCGGACGGAGGGGAAGGTCATCAGCATCACGCCGACGGTCAGCACGACGATCACCACGACGGTCACCCGGCGCAGCATCACCACCTGGGTGCGCACCCGCCGGGCGTGCCGGTTGTCCGGCACGTCCACCCGGAACCGGGCCAACGCGGTGTCCTCGACCACCACCAGCAGGGAGGCGACCAGCCAGGCGGTGGCGGCGATGACGGCGAGCACCAGCAGGTGCAGCAGCGCCTGGCGCCACGGGGTGCCGATGCCGTACCCGGTGCTGAAACGGACGGCGAACTGCACGGCGAGCACCGTGACAGCGACCTGGAACGAGCGGTGCGCGTGCTCCGTCAACTCGGTCAGCAGCGTCGACCGGCGGCCCCACCTCCGGGTGAGGCGGTGCACCACCTCGACCACGACAAGGGCGATCGCCGCCGCGGCGAGCGCGGCGACGACCGTCATGAGGTAGCTGTCCACGTGTTACTTCTCCTTCCGGCCGACGGCAAGATCCGGCACAGTGGCGATCAAGATCCGGCAAAGGGGCAATGGTGCCCTGGATCGCCGTCGTCGGCCACCGCGGGGCCTGCGGAGGAGAGGGTCAGACCTTGCGGTAGCGGGACTGTAGGAAGCAGTATGCGCCGAAGGCGGCGATACCCAGCGCAACGAGGGTGAGCAAAATCGCGCCGTACGACTGGTCCCGCAGCGTCCGCAGCGCGGCGTCCAGGCCCCGGGCCTGCTCCGGGTCGTAGTTCACCGCGGCCAGCACGACCAGCCCGCCGGTCACGGCGAACGCCGTGCCCCGGGCGGCGTAACCGGCCACGCCGAGCCGGCGGGCGAGCTTCGTGGTCCGGGCGTTCATCTGGCCGGCCTTCAGGCGCTTCATGAACTTCTTCTGGATCCCGTAGACCGCCATGCCGACACCGATCCCGGCGAGGACCAGGCCGGCGAGACCGACGAGCCACCGGCCACCGGTGGACTCCATCAGCCGGGCGCTGAGTTCTTCCTGCTGCGACGCGCTGTCGGAGTTGGCGTTGGAGAAGACCTTCCAGGCGGTCCAGGCCAGCCAGAGGTAGATGATCGTGCGGGCGGCAGAGACGACCCGCTCCTTGAGCCGGTCGTCGCCCCGCTCCGCGCGGTGCCCGACGGCAGCCTCGAGGGCCTGCCAGATCGCCATGGCGAGCATGCCGACGGCGATGGCGATGACGACGAACGTGCCCGTCGGCTGCGCGGCGAGGGTCCGCAACGCACCGGACTGGTCGCCGTCGTCCGATGAGTTGCCGAAGGCGATCTGCAACGCCAGCCAGCCGAACAGCAGGTGCACGATCCCGTAGCCGATGAAACCGGCCCGGGCGAGAAGTTCCAGCCACCGGCTGTCGGCCGTACGGGCAGCGGTGGTTTCGGCGTTCCGGGTGAGAGACATGGCGCCTCAATCTCCGGCGGCGAAGATTTCCAAACGTGGCCGGCCACCACCGGGGGCGGAGGCCGGCCGGACCACCGGGGCTGCCGCGCTCAGCCGGCGTTTCGCTCGATGCGGACCTTCACCTCGGAGTCGGTGACGCTGTCCAGGGTGACCGCGAGGCCACCCACGTCGGCGGCCTGCTGCCCGACGGTCAGCGACAGTTGCTCACCGGCGACCTCGATGGTGACCACGTCGTCCTGCGCCTCGATGAGCTGGGCCTCGACGCCGAGGATGCTGGCCCGGGCGTCCACCCCCCGATCGAAGGTCACCGTGCAGGCGTCCAGCCCGCAGTCGGTGCTGGCCCCCTCGGAGCTACAGCCGGCCAGCAGGGCGGCACCGAGGGCGAGGCCGGCCAGCAGGCCGAAGGTCTTCCGGTTGGCGAGGAGGCGAAGGTTCTTACCAGCGGGGGATCGGTTCGTCACACCGCCAGCGTACGAGACGTCGGCGAAGTGCTCCGGGGCCGGCGTTGACCTGTGGACAATGGGCGGGTGAGCATGCTGGTCGAGGACGATCCCGCCAAACACCGCTACGAGATCCTGGTCGACGACGCGCTGGCCGGCTTCACCGCGTACCTGCTCCGCGGCGAGGTGCTGGTCTTCACCCACACCGAGGTCGATCCGGGCTACCAGAACATGGGCGTCGGCTCGGCGCTGATGCGCGGCACGCTGGACCAGGTCCGCGCGCAGGGCGGGCGCGTGGTGCCCCAGTGCCCGTTCATGGCCGCCTTCATCGAACGTCACCCGGAGTACGCCGACCTGGTCACCAGCCCGGTGTGACGACGGCACCGCCGAGCAACTCGGCGGTGGCCCGGCCCGCGGCCCGGGTGGCGCCGTGGGTGGCGATGTGCACCCCGCCGGTGATCAGCGCCGGCACCCCCAGCTCGACCACCACCGCATCGGGCCGGGCGGCCAGCGCCCGGCCGACCGCGTCCCGCATCCAGCCGTGCCGGTGCAGGTCGCGCACGACCAGGACCAGCGGCCGGCCCGCGGCACCGGCGGCCGGGTCGACGGGCACGGTGGTCTCGGCGTACCGGACGCCCGTGGTGCCCGGCACGAGCGCGGTCAGCGGCGCGGCCACCCCCCACGGGGTCTCCGACCCGATCGCGATGTTGTGCGGCGGCTGGAACTCCACCACGTGCGGCGGGCCGGTCAGCGGCAGCGCGGTGGCCTCCCCGCCGCTGGTGGTGACCCGGATCGCCCGACGTGCCGCGGTCAACCCGACCGCCGAGCCGACGCCGGCCGCCGTCCCGGCACCGACCGTGGGAGCGCCGGTGCCGGGACGGGCGGTGCGGGCCGCCACCGTCCAGGCCGCGAGTTGGCCGACCCGCTTGGCCGCCTCCGCCAGTCGCTCCTCCGGCAGGTCGCCGGCGAGAACCGCGTCGACGATGGCGTCGCGCAGGTAACGGGCCGTCTCCTCGTCGGCGTGCTCGCCGCCCACACAGACCGCGTCCGCACCGGCCGCCAGCGCCCGCACCGCCGCGCCGGCGAACCCGTACCGGCCGGCGACCGCGCGCATCTCCACCGCATCGGTCACCACGACACCGTCGAAGCCCATCTCCTCACGCAGCAGTCCGCCCAGGATCCGGCCGCTCAGGGTGGCCGGCAGCTCGGGATCCAGCGCCGGCACCAGCAGGTGCCCGGTCATCACCGCCTGGACGCCCGCGGCGACGGCGGCCCGGAAGGGCGCCAGCTCGACGGCGTGCAGTCGGGCCCGGTCGGCGGCGATCCGGGGTAGGTCGTGGTGCGAGTCGACCCGGGTGTCGCCGTGGCCGGGGAAGTGCTTGGCGCAGGCGGCGACCCCGCCGGACTGCAGACCGCGCACCCAGGCGGTGGTGTGCCGGGCGACCAGCGACGGTTCGGCGCCGAACGAGCGGACACCGATCACCGGGTTGTCCGGATTGGAGTTGACGTCGGCGTCCGGCGCGTAGTTCAGGGTGATCCCGGCGGCGGCGAGTTCGACGCCGAGGTCCCGGGCGACCTCCTCGGTGAGCGCCGGGTCGTCCACGGCGCCGAGGGCTAAGTTGCCCGGGCGGGAACTTCCCCGGCCGGACTCGATGCGGGTGACGTCCCCCGCCTCCTCGTCGATGGCGACGATCACGTCGGGACGCTCCGCGCGCAGCGCGGCGGTGAGCGCGGTGACCTGCGGGGAGTCCACGACGTTGCGGCTGAACAGCACCACCGAGCCGAGCCCCTCGCCGAGCCAGCGACAGATCCACGCGGGCGGGACGGTGCCGACGAAACCGGGCTGCAGGACCGCGGCCGCCAGGGCCGCCAGATGTCTGTCTCGCTCGCTCCGCTCACTCATACGGTCGCCGTACCCCCGCCTTTTTCCGCCGTGGACTCCCCCGCCAGCCGGCGGTGCAGACATGGTCACACCCACGCCACCGAATAGTCAATAAACCTTACAGTTGCCGCCACGCCCGGCTGCCGCCACAGTGCGGGGATGGACCCGATGCTGCTGGCCGACGCGACGAGCCCGGCCGACATCCCCGGCGTACGCCTGCTCGGTCTGGTGGTCGGCGGCCTGCTGCTGCTCCTCGCCATCCGGGCGATGTTCCGGCGCTGAGCCGACCCGGGCGCGACCCGGGCCGCCCGGAGTACCGCCTGCCCGACTGGCCGGGACTCCTCGACCTCCACCGGCGCGACGTGCCGCCCCGGCCGAGTTGAGCCGGCTCCGGCCGCGGCCCGTCGCCCGCGGTCGATGCCGGACCGGCACCAGCGGGTTTCCGCGCCGACCCACCCGGGTACCTGCGGTCCTCGATGAAGCTGACCACGCACTCGATGTCGTTGCGCCGTGCCGCGCGCAGCCTGTTCGGCTGGACCGCCCTGCGCCCCAACCAGCTGGCCGCGATGCGCGCCGTGATGCGGCGACGCGACGCACTGGTGGTGCTGCCCACCGGCGCCGGAAAATCGGCGATCTACCAGATCCCGGCAAGCCTGATCCCGGGGCCGACCGTGGTCATCTCGCCGCTGCTCGCACTGCAACAGGACCAGATCGCCGCGCTCAACGAGCGACAGCGACCGGAACTGCGGGCGGTCCGGATCAGCTCGGACGAGTCACCGGCCCAGCAGGCCGAGGCGATCGCCGAGATCCGCGACGGCCGCGCCGAGTTCCTCTTCATCACCCCCGAGCAGCTGGCCAACCCGGACCGGCTGGCCGAGGTCGGTGCCCTCGGGCCGGCACTGGTGGCGATCGACGAGGCGCACTGCATCTCCGCCTGGGGCCACGACTTCCGCCCGGACTACCTCGCCCTCGGCCAGCTCATCGAGGGCATCGGCCGGCCCCCGGTGGTCGCGTTGACCGCCACCGCCTCCCCGCCGGTACGCGACGACATCGTCGCCCGGCTGCGGCTGCACCGGCCCGAGATCGTGGTCTCCGGGCTGGACCGTCCCAACCTCTTCTTCGAGGTGGCGCACTGCCCCACCGAGGACTACCGGTGGCGACGGCTGATCACGTTGCTGCGCGACGACGGGCGGCCGGGCATCATCTACGTCCCCACCCGACGCGCCGCCGAGGAACTGGCCGCCCGGCTGACCGAGGCGGGCTTCCCCGCGCAGTGCTACCACGGTGGGATGCCGGCCAGCGCCCGTGCCCGGCTGCACGAGGCGTTCCTCGCCGACCAGGTGCCGATCATGGTGGCGACCTCGGCGTTCGGCATGGGCATCGACAAGCCGAACATCGCCTGGGTGGCGCACATGGCGCTGCCCGACTCACCGGACAGCTACTTCCAGGAGATCGGCCGGGCCGGGCGCGACGGCCAGCCGGCCCGCGTACTGCTGCTGTGGCAGGCCGAGGACGTGGGGTTGCAGCGTTACTTCAGCGGCGGCCTGCCGGACACCACCGAACTGCGGGACCTGGCCGCGCTGCTGCGCCGCCAACCGACCACCCGCAAGGAACTGCGGGCCGTCACCGGGTTGGGCCCGCGCAAGCTCGGGCAGTACCTCGCCCTGCTGGAGCAGGTCGGTGCGGCGCAGCCCCGGGCGGGCCAGCGGGTCGGCGCGCCCCGCTACGCCCCGACTCCGGTCGACGCGGCCGCCGCCGCCGTGGCCGAGGCGGAACGGCAGCAGAGCCTGACCCGGTCGCGTACCGACATGATGCGCGCCTTCGCCGAGACCAGCGGCTGCCGGGGGCAGACGCTGCTGGCCTACTTCGGCGAGCAGATGACCGAGATCTGCGGGCACTGCGACAACTGCCACGCCGGCACCAGCGTCGCCGACGACGGCGCGTCCGGGCCGTTCCCGGTACACAGCCAGGTCCGGCACCCGGACTGGGGCACCGGCCTGGTGCTCAGCTACGAGGAGGGCCGGATGACGGTCCTGTTCGACGAGGTCGGGTACAAGACGCTTTCGGTGAGCGTGGTGTCCGAACAGGGACTGCTGACGCTGGCATAACCTGGGCCGGCCGCGGACGGCGGCGCGTCCGGGCGAGAACGTGGACGACGAGTGGGAGGGGCAGGTCGTGATCGAAGAGCCGGCGTACACCGGTTTCGGTTTTTCCGACGAGGAGTGGGGGCTGCTGGTCGGCCTGCCACAGTCGGTGCTCACCGCGGCGAGCGCCGCCGAGTCCGACGGCACGAAGGCGACGATGACCGAGAGCGCCGCCGGCCTGGAGACCATCTCCGCCGGACGGGAGTCGGCCAGCCCGCTGGTGGCGGCCGTGGCCGGCGAGATCGTGATCCGGGTGGGCGACCCGGAGGCCGGCGAGGAACTGCCGGCCATCGAACCCGACGATCCGCGCGCCTACGCCGAGGACGTGCTGGGCCGCGCCAAGGCGGCGTCGGCGTTGCTGGCGGCGCGGCTGGACGAGGGCGAGGCGGGCGCCTACCGGCACTGGCTGGTGGAGATCGCCGAGCAGGTCGTCGGTGCCGCCACCAGCGGCGGTCTCCTCGGTCTGGGCGGGAGCGTGGTCAGCTCGTCGGAGCGGCGCTTCCGCGACCGGCTGGCCCAGGTCCTCAACGACTGATCCCCACCCACACAGATCGTCGATCATGAGGTTGGCGGCAGTCTCGATCTCGAAGACCGCCGCCAACCTCATGACCGATCGGGGGTGGGGCCGCGTCGGTCAGGCGACCCGGCGCCGGAACAGCAACCCGGAGAGCACCACCGCGACGGCCAGCAGGCCCAGACACCAGGCCGCCGCGCGGGCCGGCGCCGAGCCGACCGGGGTGTCCAGCAGCAGCCCCCGCAGGGACTCGATGACCGGCGTGACGGGTTGGTTCTCCGCGAAGCCGCGCAGCCAGCCGGGCATGGTCTCGACCGGCACGAAGGCGCTGCTCGGGTAGGGCAGGAACATCACCAGGAAGGTGTAGCCGCTGGCCGCCTCCGGGGTGCGGGCCAGCAGGCCGAACGCCGCCGACAGCCACGACACCGCCAGCAGGAACAGCAGCAGTACGCCGGCGGCGGCCAGCCAGCGCAGCGGCTCGACGGCCGGCCGGAACCCGATGGCGACGGCGACGCCCAGCACCAGCGCGGTGGACACCGTGTTGCGCGCCACGCTGGCCACCACGTGCCCGGTGAGAATCGAGGTGGCGCCGACGTCCATCGTGCGCAGCCGCTCGATCATGCCGTTGGTCAGGTCGGTGGTGACGCTGACCGCCGTCCCCGCCGCACCGAAGCCGGCACAGAGCAGCAGCACGCCGGGCACCACATAGGTCACGTACGCGGAGCCGGTCTCGATCGCCCCGCCGAAGAGGTAGACGAAGAGCAGCATCAGGATCACCGGCAGCAGCAACGAGGTGAGCAGCGCGTCGATGTTGCGCCGGGACAGCCGGACGCATCGGGCGATCATCACCGCGGCCTGCGCCGGCCGGCCGGTCAGCTCAGACATGGGCCACCTCCCGCTCCGGGTCGGCCGGACGGCCGGTCAGGGTGAGGAACACGTCGTCGAGGGTGGCCTCCCGGACGGTGAACCGGACCACCCCGTGCCGGTCCGGGTCGACCTCGTCGAGCAGGCCGCGTACCTGTGGCGCGCTGCCGTCGGTGGCCACCGACAGCGTTAGCCGGGCCGGCTCACGATGGGTGGTCCGCTCGCCCAACCGGCGCGCCGCCTCGGCGAAGCTGGCCTCGTCGCGCCAGGTCAGCTCCAGTCGCTGGGCACCGAAACGGCCCTTGAGTTCGGCCGCCGTCCCGTCTGCGACGAGCCCGCCGTGGTGCAGCACCATGATCCGGTCGGCGAGGCGGTCGGCCTCCTCCAGGTACTGCGTGGTGAGCAGCACGGTCACCCCGGCCCCGGCCAGCTCGCCGATCACCTCCCACAGCCCCTGCCGACTGCGCGGATCCAGGCCGGTGGTGGGCTCGTCGAGGAAGATCACCGGCGGCGTACCGACCAGGCTCGCCGCCAGGTCGAGGCGCCGCCGCATCCCACCGGAGTAGGTCAGGACCCGCCGGCCGGCGGCGTCGGCCAGGTCGAAGCGGTCCAGCAACGCGGCGGCGCGGTCGCGGGCCGCCGCGCCACCGAGCCCGACCAGCCGGGCCAGCATGGTCAGGTTCTCCACGCCGGTCTGCCCGTCGTCGAGCGCCGCGTGCTGGCCGGCGAGGCTGATCGCCCGGCGCACCCGGCGCCGCTCGCGCACCACGTCGTGACCGGCGACCCGGGCACTGCCCGAATCCGGCCGGGTCAGCGTGGCCAGGATCCGCACCGTGGTGGTCTTGCCGGCGCCGTTCTGGCCGAGCAGGGCGTGTACGCCTCCGGTGGGCACCCGCATGGTCAGGCCATCGAGGACGACGACGTCACCGAAGGACTTGCGCAGGTCGACCAGCTCGACCGCCGGCGGTCCGTTCGCCATAATCACCCTCCGTAATCTGCGTATGACATACGCTCTAATGCGTGGACCATACGCAGAGGATAGGGTGAGGGTCAAGACCGGTCCTGGAGGTGGAGTGGACGACGCCCACGTCGAACTGCCCGAGAACATCGCGCTCGCCTGGGGGTTGCGCGAGCGCCCCAGCCGTGGCCCGAAGCGCAGCCTGAGCCTTGATCAGGTGATCGCCGCCGGGATCCAGGTAGCCCAGGCCGAAGGGCTCCCGGCGGTGTCGATGAGCCGGGTCGCCGCCGAGCTGGGCGTGGCCACCATGTCGCTCTACCGGTACGTGCCGACCAAGCAGGACCTGCTCGACCTCATGGTCGACATCGCCTTCGGTCCACCGCCCCGCCCGCGCGGCCCGGACGAGGGCTGGCGACCGGCGCTGGCCCGGTGGGGCGAGGGAAATCTCGTCGCGCTGCGCCGGCAGCCCTGGATGCGACACGTGCCGATCAGCGGTCCGCCGATCAATCCCAACCAGGTGCGCTGGATGGAGTACGGGCTCGCCGCGTTGCGCGGCACCGGCCTGCGGGCCGCCGAACGGATCTCCACCATCATGCTGGTCAGCGGGTACGCCCGCAGCTGGGCCACGCTCACCGCCGATCTCGCCGAGGCCGCCGCCCGCACCGGGCGGACGCCCGAGGAGGTGGGCCTGCGCTACTGGCAACAGCTGGCCGTGGTGACCGCTCCCGGCCCGTACCCGGCCATCCACGAATTGCTGTCCGAGGACGACGAGGACGACGGGGACATCGACGCGGAGTGGCGGTTCGGACTGGACCGGGTGCTCGACGGCGTGGCGATGCTGATCGAGGCCCGCGCCGCCGGCCCGGCCCGCGACGGCGGCGTGGGCCCGTCCGGCGCCGGTGGTTGAGCCCGCCGGTCAGGCCCGCTCCAGCAGGGTCAGCACCGCCTGCTCGGCCTGCTCGCGAGGAGTCTCCGCGCCCACCGGCACCACCACACCGTCGTGGAACAGGTCCACCACCCGCGGGTCCACGTAGGACGCCCGAGCCACCGTCGGTGTGTTGCCGAGCAGCTCCGCCACCTGCCGCATCACCGACACCACCGCCCGCCGCCGGGCCGTCGGAGACCGGGGCGAGCCGAGCGCGGCCAGTTCGGTCGCCGCCCGCACCGTCGCGTGCCAGGTACGGAAGTCCTTCGCGGTCATCTCGCCGCCGCTGGCCTCGCGCAGGTACTCGTTGACCTCGTCGGCGCGCACGTCCCGCCAGTGCCGCCCGTCCCAGTAGCCGAACAGCCGGTCCGCCGCCCGCCGACGACGGCGCAGGTTGGCCAGCACCCGGCACAGCTGCGGATCGGAGACCCGCCGCACCTGCTCGACGCCGCCCTTGGCCGGGAACTCGAAGACCACGCAACCCCCGCGGAACCGGGCGTGCTCGGGGCGCAGCGTGGCCACCCCGAACGTCGGGTCGTCACCCGCCGCGTACTGGTCGCTGCCGACCCGGAACGTGCCCATGTCGAGCAGCCGGGTCACCGTCGCCAGCACCCGCTCGCGGCACAGCCCCCGCCCGGCCAGGTCGTCGCCGACCCGCTCGCGCAGCACCGGCAACCGGCGGGCCACCTCCCGCACGTGGTCGAACTTCGCCTCGTCCTGCCGCTGCCGCCAGAGCGGGTGGTAGAGGTACTGCCTGCGACCGGCGACGTCGACGCCGGTGGCCTGGATGTGCCCGTTCGGGTGGGGCGAGATCCAGACCTCACGCCAGGCGGGCGGGATGACCAGGGCGCGCAGCCGGGCCAGCTCGTCGGGGTCGCGTACCGGCCCGCCGCCCGGGTCCAGGAACGACCAGCCCTGCCCCCGCCGGCGGCGCCCGTACCCCGGACGGCCCGGGTCGCTACGCCGCAACCGCACGGTCCGCACGCACCGCCCGTTCCACCTCGCCGACCGCGGCCAGCACCTCGTCGACGCCGATGGCGGCCACCGACGGACGGCGGCCCGTCCCCGCCGCACCGGGCGGGTCTCCCGGGCCGGCCCAGAGCACCCGGTGCCGCCGACGTCCCGGGGGCGGACCCCACCGGCTGGGCGGGACCGGGCCGAACAACACCACCGAGGCGGTGCGGTAACCGGTGGCCAGGTGCGCCACCCCGGTGTCGCCGCTGACCACCAGCCGGGCGTGCGCGACCAGGGCGGCCAGCTGGGCCAGGTCGGTCCGGCCGGCCAGGACCGCGGCGGCGGGCAGTCCGGCGGCCTGCGCGATCCGGGCGGCGCCGGCCCGCTCCGGCGCGCTGCCGGTCACCACGACCCGGTGCCCGCGGGCGGTCAGCTCCCGGGCCAGCGCGGCGTACCGCCCGGCCGGCCAGCGCTTGGCCGGGACCTTCGAGCCGGGATGCAGCACCGTGACCCCGGTGTGCCCGGCCATCCGGTGCGGCCGGCGCAGGTCCAGCTCCGTCGGATCGGCCGGGACACCGTAACCGCGCAGCAGCCGGCACCAGCGTGGCACCTCGTGCTCGTCGTCGTCCCAGTCCGGGCCGTCGGCGTGCCCGGCGTCGGCGTTGGCGAAGGCGAGCAGCCGCTCGGGGCGGAGGGCCGTGAGCAGCCGGTGCGAGTCCGGACCTCGGCCGTGCAGGTTGACCGCGATCTCGACGGTCCCGGTCGGCCGGTCCAACCGGTCCAGCCCGTCGGTGGGCAGCAGCCGGTCGACGCCGCCGACCAGCTCGACCAGCGGCCCGAGCCAGCCCGGCGCAGCGAGCACCAGCTCCCGATCGGGGTACGCCGCCCGCAGCGCCCGCAGCGCCGGGACCGCGGTGGCCAGGTCACCGACGCCGAGGGCACGCAGCGCCAGGATCACGGGTAGGAGGTCTCCTGCTCGGCGCAGACCACCATCTCGCGCACCGCGCAGCCGGCGGGCTGGGACAGCGCGAACATGACGGCGGCGGCGGTGTCCCCGGGGTCGTTGAGGATCGCCTCCGGGCCCGGACGGTACTGCGGATCGCGGTCGTCGAAGAAGGCCGTCCGCATCCCGCCCGGCACCAGCAGCGTGACACCCACCGTCCCGGCCAGTTCGGCGGCGAGCGCCCGGGTGAACCCGACCACCCCGAACTTCGCCGCGCAGTACGCCGTCGCGTCGCTGACCGCCTTGACCCCGAGGGTGGAGGCCACCGTGACGACGGTGCCGCGGGACGCCGCCAGGAACGGCAACGCGGCCCGGATCACCGCGGCGGTGGCCAGCAGGTCGACGGTGACGATCCGCTCCCACGTCGCACCGGGCACGTCGGCCAGCCGGCCGGGCACGTCGATGCCGGCGGCGGTGACCACGGCGTCCAGCCCGCCCACGCGTTCGGCCAGCTCCCGGGTGGCCGCCTCCGCGGCCCGGGTGTCGGCCAGGTCGCACTCGACCCACGGCACCCCGTCACCCGGCGCCTGCCGGTCCAGCACCAGCGGCCGGCCGCCGGAGGCGGCCACCGCCGCCACGACCGCCGCGCCCAACCCGCTGGACCCGCCGCTGACCAGTACCGTCCGGCCGGTGACCGGAGCGTTCATCGGACGACCTCCGTGCTCTCCGGGGCGACCGCCGGGCTCGTCGAGATCGACGTCCCGGTGTCGGGACGTCCGGACGAGCGGCCGGCGGCGGCGATCATCTCCGTGGTGGAGCGGCCGTCCAGGTACGGCACCACCACGGCGTGGCCTCCCCAGCGGCGCAGGATCTCCGCCTCGGGGAGGCTGTCGCCGTCGCCGCCACCGGTGGTGTAGTCACCGCCCTTGACCCAGATGTCCGGGCGCAACCAGGACAGCGCCGCCACCGGCGTCGGCTCGTCGAAGATCATCACCGCGTCGACACAGCTCAGCGCGGCCAGCAGGCGGCTGCGGTCGGCCTGGCGCATGACCGGCCGGTCCGGCCCCTTCAACCCGCTGACGCTGGCGTCCGAGTTGAGGCACACCACCAGGCAGTCACCGAGCTGGCGGGCGGCCTGCAGGGTCGCCACGTGACCGGCGTGCAGCAGGTCGAAGCAGCCGCCGGTGGCGACGACCGTCCCACCGTCGGCCCGGACCCGGGCCACCGCGGCGGCCGCGGCGGCCACCCCGACCCGGTCCCCGGCCATCGCGGCGTGCACCGCCTGCGGGGCCCGGCGCACCGGCGGCGGCAGAGCCGTCGCCACCCCGCCGTGCGCCACGTACGCCGACGCCTCGACCACCGCCTCCTGCACCGCCTCCGAGACCAGCGCCCCACGGGCCAGGGCCAGGCTCGCGGCGACGGCGAAGCGGTCCCCGCGCCGCATGTGTCCCCTCGGCCGCCACCGGGGCGGGCACCACCAGCGGGATCGATCCGGCGTGGCTGAGCAACGCGCCGTCGGCGCCCAACGTCACCGCGACCGCACCCGCCCGCCACCGCTGCCGCAGGCGCTGCGCGCCCTGGGACGCGGTGGCCAGCCGGGTGACCCCCGCGGGCGCCTCCATCAGCTCACGCACCTCCGCCTCGTTCGGCGTGACCAGGTGCGCACCGGGCACCGCCGCCGGCCCGCGCGGATGCGGATCCCACACCACCGGAGCCGAGATCGACGCCAGCGCCGCCCGCAGCGCGCTCTGCCGCGCCAGCCCCGGCCGTAGTCGCTGACCAGCACCACCGACGCCCGGTCGAGCACGCGCAGCACCGCCTCGGCCGGCTCGCCCGACTCGCCGGCGCCGCCACCCCGGTCGTGGCGCAGCAGCACCCGGCCACCGGCCCGCAAGCGGATCTTCTCCGGCGTCGCCCCGGCCAGCCGCAGCGGGTACACCTGCACCCCGGCGGCGGCCAGCAACACGCTCAACCGGGCCCCGCCGGCGTCGTCGGCCAGCGCGGTGACCAGCACCACCTCGGCACCCTGCGCGGCGGCGAAGACGGCGGAGAGGCCGGCGCCGCCCGGCCGGTCGACGTGCGCGGCCTCGTCGAGCACCGGCACCGGCGAGTCCGGACAGAGCCGGTTGACCACCCCCTCGACGTCCCGGTCGAGCAGGGTGTCACCGAGCACAACCACGGGTCCCGTCACGCTCTCCTCCTCACGCCTGCACCGACCGGTCGGTGCCGCCCTCCAGCACCACCTCGACGCCGGCACGCACCGGACCGGCGGCCGGCGCGGCGGGCACCTCCTGTGCCACGTACGCCTCCATCGCCTGCTCGACGTACTCGCAGAGCAGGTGGCTGGAGACCAGGTGCAGTTCCTGGACGACCTGGGTGTCCGGCGAGTCCACCGCGAGCACCTCGTGGCAGGTCCCGGCGAGCGGGTTCGGGGCCGGACCGGTGAACGCCCAGCAGCGCAGACCCGCCTCCCGGCCGGCCCGCGCGGCGGCGAGCAGGTTGCCGCTGCCCCCGCTGGTGGACAGCAGCAACAGGACGTCGTCGGGCCGGCCGTGGGCGCGGACCTGCCGGGCGAAGACCTCCTCGTAGCCGTAGTCGTTGCCGATCGCGGTCAGCGCCGAGGTCTCGGCGTGCAGGGCGATGGCGGACAGCGGCTGGCGGTCGTCACGCAGCTTGCCGACCAGCTCCGCGGTCAGGTGCTGCGCCTCGGCGGCACTGCCGCCGTTGCCGGCGACGAGCAGCCGGCCGCCGGCGGTGAGCCGCTGTGCCAGGGCCGCACCCCAGCGGGCGAGCAGCGGCTCGCAGTGCCGGTACGGCGGCAGCGCCGCGGCCAGGTGCGCCAGGTGCGTGTCGAGCAGGGTCACCGGGCCACCACCCGGCTCGCGCGGTGCACGGCGGCCACCTCGGCGTAGACCTCGGCGAGGCGCTGGGCGGTGACCGCCCACGAGTAGTGCCGCCGGACGCGGTCGCGCGCCGCGCCCGCGTACGCGAACCGGCGGATCCGGTCGGCGAGCAGCCCGCGCAGCGCCTCCCCAACGCCCGCGGGTCCCGCGCCGGCACCAGGTCTCCGGTCACCCCGTCGACGACCGTGTCGCGCAGGCCACCGACGGCGGTCGCCACCACCGGTATCCCGCACGCCATCGCCTCCAGCGGGGTCAGGCCGAACGGCTCGTACCAGGGCGCGGCGACCAGGATGTCGGCCGAGCGGTACCAGCGGCCCATCTCCTCACGGGGCACCGCGCCGACCAGCCGAACCCGGTCGGCGACGCCGCAACTGCCGGCGAGGGCCCGCAACCGCCGGGCGTACGGGTCGGTCTCCAGCAGGCCGGCCGGCGGGCCACCCACCACCACGCACTCGGCGTCGGGCACGTGTGCCATCGCGCGCACCACCGTCTGGAAACCCTTGCGTTCCACCAGCCGGCCCACGGTGAGGATCCGGGCCCGCCCGGGTTCCCGCTCGGCGGCCGGACCCAGCGGGGCGAAGGTGCCCAGGTTCACCCCGGACGGGATGACGGTCATCCGCGACCGGGGCACCCCCATCCGGACCAGCTCGCCCACCTCGTCGCGGCACTGGGCGACCACCCGGTCCACCGAGCGGCCGAGCTGGAGTTCGTAGCCGACCCGCCGCGCCGGGCTGGTGTCCTGCACGCCCTGGTGGCGGCGCTTGACGGTGCCGAGCGCGTGGTACGTCTGCACCACCGGCACCCCGGTCTGCCGGCTCGCCTCCAGCGCCGCCAGGCCACTCATCCAGAAGTGCGCGTGGATCACGTCGGGAACCCAGTCCCCGCCGCGCCACCGGTCGACCAGCCAGGCGCTGAACGGCCGCATGTGCGGCAGCAGCGCGTCCTTGGTCACCGGCTCGGCCGGTCCGGCGGGCACGTGTACCACGTCGTAGCCGTCCGGGTTGCGTACGGTCACCGGCAGGTCCACCGCGTCGCGGCGCGTGTAGACCCGCACGTCGTGCCCGGCGGCGGCGAGCGCGGCGGAGAGTTCCGCGACGTGCGTGTTCTGGCCGCCGGCGTCCTCGCCACCCAGGATGGCGAGCGGGCTGGCATGCTCCGAGATCATCGCTATCCGCATACTTCCTCCTCCAGCAGCCGGTCCCAGTCGGCGAGGAAACGGTCGAGGCCGTAGCGTTCGCGGGCGGCGGCGCGGGCCTCGGCGCCCGCCCGGCGCGCCCGCTCCGGCTCCGCGACGAACCGGCCGGCGGCCTCCAGCAGGCTGTCCACCCGGGTGGAGAGCGCGCCGGCACCGGGCGGCACCGCCGCCACCGCCTCGGTGGTGGCCAGCGCCACCACCGGCATGCCGATCGTCATGGCCTCGATCAGGCTCAGCCCGAGCGAGGTCCACCGGCACAGGTGCAGGTATGCCCGCCGGCGCGCCAGCTCGGCGTGCATCCGGTGCTGCGGCACGTCGTCATGGCTGGTCAGCCGCTCGGCGGGCAGACCGAGGTGAGCGCCCAGCCCGGCCACACCCATGCCGAAGACGTCCAGCGGGGCGATCTCGGCGAACCGGGGCAGCAGATCGGTGCCGGTGACCCGCCACCGGCGTACCGGCTCGTTGATCACGACGGCCAGCCGGTCCAGCTCGCCGGTGTACTCCACCGCCGGCGCCACGACGCCGTGGTCGACGACGGTGGTACGGGTCGAACCGGTGTCCCAGAAGAGTTCGTTGAACGCGGTCACGTGGGCGATGAGCAGGTCGTCCCGGTCGGCCATCGGGTGGCGGCTGTGCGGGACGTTCCCGTCCTTCGGGGTGTTGTGCTCCACGTAGATCGCCGGCAGGTCGCGGCCCGGCCGGCGGCCGAGCCATTCGGCGGCCAGGTCGATCTCCTCGGGACGTTGCAGGATGACCACGTCGACCTCGGCGGTCCGCAGCTGCTGCGGGCTCACCTCCGCCGCGCTCTCCGGCCAGGTGTACGTGCGGGCCCGGCCCAGCCCGTACGGACCGCGGTCCCCGGTGGCCGGGACCAGGTAGCGGTGCTTGCCGTGCACGAACGAGGTGGTCCAGGACCCGTGCACGTGCCAGAGCAGGATGTTCATCGGCCGCTCCCGCCACTGGTGGCCCCCGCCGGTGCCGCCCGCGACATCGCCGCGCCCACTGCCGCCGTGGTCGGCGCCCGGTCCGGCGGCACGCCGAGCAGCCGTAGGGCGTCGAGGACGGCGCCCGGATCGAGGTTGGTGAGGCAGGGGTGGCCGGGCACCGGGCAGCGCGCGGCCCGGGTGTCGCGGCACGCCGCGGTGGCGTCACCGAGCCGCACCGTCGGCACCCGCCAGGGCCCCCACTGGCCGAAGGGGACGGTGGGGGCGAAGAGGCTGACCACCGGCACCCCGTACGCGGCGGCCAGGTGCGCCGGGCCGGTGTTGCCGACCACCACCGCCCCGGCGGCGGCGACGACACCGGCCAGCGCCGTCAGCCCGGTACGGCCGCCGAGATCCCGGCAGTGCCGGCCGGCCACCCGGGCGGTCAGGTCACGCTCCTGCGGGCCGCCGGTGACCACCACCCGGTGACCGGCGGCGGTCAGCTCCCGGCGATCCGCCCGGCCAGCTCGGGCGGGCAGCCCCGGGCCTGCGCCGCCGAGCCGGGATGGAGCACCACGTATCCCGGCTCGCCGACCTCGGGTGGGGGCGGTGGCACCGGGCGCAGCCGCAGTACCGGCTCGTCGCCCTCGGCCAGCGCGTAGCCGGCGGCGGCGGCCAGCGACAGGGCCCGTTCGGCCTCCGGGACGCCGACCGGCACCCGGTGGCGTACGTCGAGCAGGCTGCCGGGGTAGTCGTCGCTGATCGCGGAGATCCGCCCGACGCCGGCCATCCGCAGCAGCAGGGCCAGTGGCAGCGGCGACTGGTGGAAGGAGGTGAAGACGACCGCCTCGTCGGCCGCGACGGCGGCCAGCCTGGCGACCAGACCGGCCATCTCGGCGGGATCCACCGACTCCGGGACCGGGTCGATCCAGGGCAGCCGGTGCTCGACGATGTCGTCGACGCCGGGCAGCAGTTCCGCGGCGGCCCGACCGCGCGGGCCGCAGAGCAGCACCACCCGCTCGGCCCCGGCGGCGACCGCCCGGATGCCCGGCCCGGTCACCAGCACGTCCCCGCCGAGTCGGAGCGCACCACCAGGACCGTCCGGCCCCGGCCGGCAGGTCCGGCACGGGCTCCGCGGCGGGTGGCGGCGGTGTGATCCCGCGCCGCGCCGGGCGGCAGCGACTCCGCCGGACGCCGTGCCCCCGCCGGACGCGACGGTTCCGCCGGACGCGACGGTTCCGCCGGGCGCAACGATTCCGCCGGGCGCAACGATTCCTGCCGGCGCAACAGCTCCGCGACGGCCGACGGCAGGTCGGCGGCCACCCAGGGGCCGCCGCGACCTCCTCGGGCCGGGTCACCGGCGTGGGCACCAGCAGCCCCGCCGCACCGGCCGCCAGCGCCGCGGTGACGTCCCGGCCGATGTCGCCGATCACGGCGCACCGGGCGGGGACGGTGCCCAGCGCCCGGGCGGCGGCGTGCACCAGGCCCGGCGCCGGTTTGCGGCACGCGCAGGCGTCCCCGTCGTCGTGCGGGCACACCTGCCAGGAGTCGAAGGAACCCAGCAGCGCCTCGATCCGCCGGTGCACCCGGTGCAGCTGCGCCTCGGTGAACAGGCCCCGGGCGAGCCCGGACTGGTTGGTCACCACGGCGAGCTTCAGCCCGGCCGCCCGCAACCGGTCCAGCGCCGCGCGGGCACCCGGCATCGGACGCACCTTGTCCGGATCTCCGTTGTACGGCACGTCCTCGATCAGGGTGCCGTCCCGGTCCAACAGGACCGCGTCGAACAGGACGGGCCTCGACGAGACCTGGTCGACACCGGCCAGCAACCCGGCTGGCCTGCGCTGATCCGGCTCCCCACGGTCCTGTCGCACGGGCGGCGGGTTCCCGGCGCCCCGGGGAGTAAACGTCGACCGCGGCGGTCGGCGGTACCGCGCCGACGGCACCCGCACGCCGCCCGGGGTGGCCTTACCCACGGCCCCCGAGAAGCTAACCCGGCAGCCCTGTCGGCCGCGGCGACGGGCGGGTACGGCCGGGCTGACCGACGGCACCACCGCCCCCGCGCGACCGCCCCGGGCACGGGGAGCCATTTCACCCCGGAAGGGACAAGTAGTTACGCTCTCGGGGAGCCCTGTCCGCAGACCGAGGATGTTCCCATGATCGAACCCGTCCAGTTGCCCTCGCCGTGGCGGGACGTGCGCCTGACCGTCGTGGTCCCGACCTACAACGAGGCGGGCAACCTGCCGGCGCTGGTCGAACGCCTCCTCGCGCTGCCCCTTCCCCGCCTGAGGGTGCTGGTCGCCGACGACAACTCCCCCGACGGCACCGGCGAGGTCGCGGACAAGCTCGCGATCGAGCATCCCGAGCGGATCGAGGTCGTGCACCGGCCCGGCAAGGAGGGCCTCGGTCGGGCGTACGTGGACGGGATCAGCCGGGCCCTCGACGGCGGAGCCGAGTACGTGGCCCAGATGGACGCGGACCTGTCCCACCCGCCGGAGGCGTTGCCGGGGATGCTCGGCGCCCTGCTGTCCACCCAGGCCGGTGTGGTGATCGGGTCACGATACGTGCCGGGCGGCGAGCTGGACGAGAACTGGCCGCTGTACCGCCGGGCGCTCAGCGGCTGGGCGAACCTCTACGTGCACACGCTGCTGCGGGTGCGGATCCGGGATCTGACCGCCGGCTTCAAGATCTGGCGGGCCGACGCGCTGCGGAACATCGGGCTGGAGCGGGTCCAGTCCAACGGCTACAGCTTCCAGGTCGAGATGCACTATCTCGCCACCAAGCTGGGGCACACCATCCTCGAGGTGCCGATCCGGTTCGAGGAGCGGCGCGACGGCGCCTCGAAGATGACCACCGCTACCAAGATCGAGAGCGCGCTGATGCCGTTCAGGCTCCGCACCCGACACCGCAACATCGAGCGCTGACCCACCCGCGGGGCGGCCGGTCAGCGGTAGACGGCCCGGTGCCCGGCGGCCACCGCCCGGTGGTACGCCCCGCCGGTGAGCGGCCGGTCGCGGGCCAGGGCGGCCCGGGCGGCGTTCGCGCCGGGGCACCGTGCACCCGCCGCCGGGATGCGCCGACGCGCTCGCCAGGAAGAGCCGGTCCACCGGTGTGTCGGCCCGACCCAGACCGGGAATCGGCCGCAGGAACAGCTGCTGGTAGGGCGCGGCGGTGCCGCCACCGAGAGCCCCGCCCACCAGGCTCGGGTTGGCCTGCTCCAGCTCGGCCGGGCCGGCCACGTGCCGGCCGACGACCAGTCCGCGGAACCCGGGCGCGGCGGACTCCAGCACCGCCTCCATCCGCTCGACGTGGGCGACGATGTCCTCCGCTCGCCAGTGCCGGCGAAACGGCAGGTGGGTGTACGACCAGAGGGACTCGGTGCCCGGCGGCGAGTGACTCGGGTCCGCCACCGACATCTGCCCCACCAGCAGGAACGGGTCGGTTGGCAGCTCGTCACGGGCCAAGGCGGCGGCGTAGCCGGTCAGCCCGCCGAGATCCGCGCCCAGGTGCACCGTGCCGGCACCGGCCAGCCGGCGGTTGGTCCAGGGCACCGGGGCGGCCAGTGCCCAGTCCACCTTCAGCGTCGAGCCGTCCCAGCGGAAGTGCTCCAGGTCCGCCACCATCCGGGGCGGCAACGCGTCCGCGCCGACCAGGTCCAGGTAGAGCGCGGGCGCGGGCACGTCGGCGAGCACGGCGCGGCGGGCCCGCCACAGGCCACCGCCGACGGTGCGTACGCCCATCGCCCGGCCCCGGGCCACCAGGATCCGCTCCACCGGGGCGCCGTAACGGATCCGGCCACCCCGCTCGGAGAGCCGGGCCACCAGCGCATCGGTGATCTTCTGGGCCCCGCCCGCCGGCACCGGCCAGCCGACCTGCTGACCGAGCATGGCCAGCAGCCAGCCGTATCCGCCGGAGCCGGCCTCCTCGGTGGACAGGTCGGTGTGCAGGGCGCAACCGGCCAGCAGCGCCGGCCCACCGGCGCCGGTGAACAGCTCCTCGCCGAGCCGGCGTACCGGCAGCACCAGGCGCCGGGCCAGCCGCAGCGTGCCCGCGACGCGCAGCCGGCGCAGCAGGTCCAGCCCACCGCGCACCGGCGGGAACGGTGTGGTGATCAGCTCCAGCATCGGATCGGCGACCTGCCGCCACTGTTCGTACGCGACCAGCCACCGGTCGCCGTCGCCGGGTGCGAACGTCTCCAGCGAGGCCGCGGTCGTCTCGGGGTTCCGGTTGAGCACGGCGGCCCGGTCGTCGGGGAACCGGTGGGCCAGCACGTCCGGGGCGTGCCGCCAGGCCAGGCCGTACCGCGGCAGGTCGAGCCCGCGCAGCACCGGCGAGGCGTAGCCGAGCGGGTAGAAGGAGCTGTAGAGGTCGCTGAGATAACCCGGTGCGGTCACCTCGGCGGAGCGCACCGCCCCGCCGGGGGCGCCGGTCGCCTCCAGCACCACCACGTCCCAGCCCGCGTCGGCCAGCAGGTTCGCGGCGACCAGGCCGTTGTGTCCCGCTCCGACGACCACGGCGTCGGCCCGCTCGGCACCAGCGGAGCCCGTCGAGGTCATCCGACGACGCTACCCGGGGGGCAACCGGGCAAAACGTTTGCCCGGCGCGGGTCGGGGCATCCTGCCCGCCATGTACACGGTTGCGCAGCTCATCGGTGGGGTCTGGGGCGCCGGCGGGGAGGCCGGCGAGCTGGTGGTGCACGATCCGGCCGACGGCAGGCGGGTGGCCGGCGCGCCGGTCGCCACGGCCGACGAGGTCGGCAAGGCGGTGGCGGCGGCGCGGGGGTGGCGGCCGACTGGGCGGCGACCGCCCCGGCGGAGCGGGCCGCCGCGCTGCACCGGGCCGCCGACGCGGTGGCCGAGGCCGCCGACGACCTGGCGCACGCGACCACCGCCGAGATGGGCAAGCCCTCGCCGACGCCCGTGGCGGCGTCGAGGCCGGTGTCGCCACCCTGCGGCAGTACGCCGAACTCGCGCCCGCCCGGGGCGGCCGTACCCTGCACGGCGACCCCGCCGCGATCGACTTCATGACACCGCAGCCACGCGGCGTGATCGCCGCCATCACCCCGTGGAACGACCCGGTCGCCGTGTCCTGCGGGCTGCTCGGCGCCGCCCTGGTCACCGGGAACGTGGTGCTGCACAAACCCAGTGAACGCACCCCGGCGACCGGCTGGTTGCTGGCCCGCGCGCTCGACACCGCCCTTCCGGCGGGGGTGCTGTCGCTGCTCACCGGCGGTCCCGCGACCGGTGCCGCCCTCGCCGCCGCCGAGGTGGACATGGTGGCGCACGTCGGGTCCACCGCCACCGGCCGGGCGATCGCCGCGGCCGCGGCCGGCACCGGCGCGAAGGTGTTGCTGGAGAACGGCGGCAGCGACCCGTTGATCGTCGACGCCGACGTCGACCCGGTCTGGGCCGCGACCCAGGCCGCCCTGGGTGCCTTCGCCAACGCCGGGCAGATCTGCGTCGCGGTGGAGCGGATCTACGCTCATCGCGACCTCGCGGAGGACTTCGTGGCAGCGCTGGTCGAGCGGGCCGCCGCGCTGCGCGTCGGCCCGGGACGCGAGCCGGACACCGAGCTCGGTCCGCTGGTCGACCGGCGACACCGCGACCAGGTTCACGGGCAGGTCACCGCGGCGGTGGCCGACGGGGCACGGATCCGTACCGGCGGGACGCTGCCCGACGGACCGGGCGCCTTCTACCCGGCCACCGTGCTGGAGGCCTGCCGGCACGACATGACGCTGGTCCGCGAGGAGACGTTCGGTCCGGTCGCCCCGGTGGTGGTGGTCGACTCGTTCTCCGAGGCACTGCGGTGTGCGGCCGACTCGCCGTACGGGTTGGCCGCCACGGTGCTGACCGGGTCGATGAGCCACGCCCAGCGGGCCTGGCGTGAACTGCCGGTCGGCACCGTCAAGGTGAACGCGGCCTTCGGCGGCGCGCCGGCCGGTGCGGCCCAGCCACGCCGGGCCAGCGGTCAGGGCTTCGGCTACGGTCCGGAACTGCTCGACGAGTTCACCGCCACCAAGGCGGTACACATCGAGGCGCCCGGCGGCGGGCACTGGTGAGTGCCCGAGCCCCGGTCCCCGCGTACACCGGGGACCGGGGCTCGTTGGGCGGCGCCGGCTCAGTCAGTCACCGCGGGCCCGGCGGGTCTGCCGGTCGTTGGTCTTCTGGATGGCCTCGACCAGTTCGGGCTTGGTCATGCTCGACCGTCCCGGCACATCCAGCTTCCGGGCGACCCCCATGAGGTGCTCCTTGGAGGCGTTCGCGTCCACCCCGCCGGCGGTGGGCGCCCGCCGCTGCGGACCGCCACCGGCGGCCTGCCGGTCGCTGGGGCCCTTACGGCCCTTCGACTCCCAGTGGTCGCCCACCTTCTCGAACCCGTGTTTCACGGCGGCGAACGCGGTGCGGTGCGCCCGCTCGCCCTCGCCGTAGGTCTCGACCGCCGAATCGTGTGTCTTCTCCCACGTTCGCTGGGCCTTCTCCGGGGAGCGCCGCAGCGTGCTGGGCAGTACCTCGCGCCCGGGCATGGTGATCCTCCTCCGTGTGCGAGCGATTCCCCTTGGCGTTCCCGCCCGGACCCGCGGCAAACGCCACCCGGTTTGCCGATGGCCCGGGCGGGGTACCGCCCGGGCCATTCGACGAGCCGTATGCGCCGGCCGCGCACCAGGGAGCGGTGATGAGGACGACGGACCCGCAAGCCCCACCCGCCGACCCGACGGTGCCGCCGCTGCCGGGCCTGCGCCAGCTGCGCTGGCCGACCTGGCGCGGCGTGCTGGTCCGGGCCGGCCGCAACTACCTGCGGGACAACTGCACGGACTTGGCCGCCGCGCTCACCTACTACGGGGTGCTGGCACTCTTTCCCGCCACCGTCGTGGTGGTCGCCCTGGTGGGCCTGGTCTCCGACGGGGAACGCACCGTCGACACGGTGCTCGACCTGGCCCGCGACGTCGGCGCCGGCTCGGTGGTGGCCGACGAGAGCTTCGTCGGCGTGGTCCGGGCGGTGGTGGACCAGAACAGCTCCGCCGGGGTGCTGCTCAGCTTCGGCCTGCTCGGTGCCCTCTGGTCGGCCTCGAACTTCATCGCGTCGTTCACCCGGGCCTCGAACGCGATCTACGGAGTGGCCGAGGGACGGCCGGTGTGGCGGCTGCGCCCGATGCAGCTCGGGCTCGCGGCACTGTCGCTGGTGCTGCTCGCCACGGTCGCCGCCGGCCTGATCGTCAGCGGGCCGGTCGCCGACGCGGTCGGCGACCTGCTCGGAGCCGGCGACGCCGCCCGGACCACCTGGTCGGTGGCCAAGTGGCCGGCGCTGGCGTTGATCGCGATGCTGCTGATGTCCCTGCTGTTCTGGGTCGCGCCGAACGTGCGCCAGCCACGGTTCCGCTGGCTCACCCCCGGCGGGACGGTGGCCCTGGTCACCTGGACGCTCGGCTCGTTCGGCTTCGGGCTGTACGTGGCCAACTTCGGCTCGTACGACGCGACCTACGGCAGCCTGGGGGCGGTGATCGCCTTCCTGGTCTGGCTCTACCTGTCCAATTCCGCGCTGATGCTCGGTGTCCAGATCAACGCCGAACTCCAGCGCGGCCGGGCGCTCCAGTCGGGCGCGCCGGACACCGGCGAACCCGTCCTGCGGCCCCGGTCGCCGGCCGGTTCGTGACTGCTTGCCGGGTTTACCACCAGCCCCTTCGGGTAGCGCAGAAGGCATGGATCGCGGCAGCAGCAAGCACGCACCGAGGGTCGACGAGCAGATGAGTCAGGAGGTCAACGGCGTCGTACAGGGGCCGGGCGCCGGCGGCTCACGGGTCGACGAGTTCCGGGTTCCGGAGCCCGCGGGAGAGGACCAGCCGGAGCCGACCACCGCCCCGGCCGGCGACACGCGTGGCGGCACACCTCAGGGCATGAGTTCGGAGGACGTCGAGGCACGCAGCCGGCTCGGACGGTTCATCACGCTGAGCGCCCTACCCGGCGACCGGGCCGCGCTGCTCGCCAACGCGCGGGGGAACGAGGCCCCCGACGACGTGCTGGCCGAGCTGGAGCGCCTGCCCGAGGGCATCCGGTACCAGACGGTGTCCGAGGTGTGGGCGGCGCTCGGCCACACCAACGAGACAACGCGCTGGTGAGGCGGACCAGACCGGTCCACCGCCCTCACGGGTGCAGGAAAGGATTCTGATGAGTGGTGTTACGGAGCATGTCGACGTTGCCGTCCCGGTACGGACGGCGTACGACCAGTGGACTCAGTTCGAGGAGTTTCCCCACTTCATGGAGGGCGTGGAGGAGGTCCGCCAGCTCTCCGACACGTTGACCCACTGGACCGTCGAGGTCGCCGGCGTGAAGCGCGAGTTCGACGCCGAGATCACCGAGCAGCTGCCCGACGAGCGGGTGGCCTGGCGGTCGACCGGCGGCACCCAGCACGCCGGGGTGGTCACCTTCCACCGGCTGGACGAGAACAGCAGCCGGGTCAGCCTCCAGTTGGAGTTCGACCCGCACGGCGTCATCGAGAAGGCCGGCGAGAAGCTCGGCGTGGTCGACCGCCGGGCAAAGGGCGATCTCCAACGGTTCAAGACGTTCATCGAGCGGCGTGGTCAGGAGACCGGCGCCTGGCGCGGCAAGGTCGACCGCCCGCAGCCCTGATCGAACGGAAGTCTGTCGACGGCCGCCGGTCCGCCCGGCGGCCGTCGCCGTGCCCGCGGGCGGGCCGCGCGTCGTTTGCGGCGAACCGGCCCGGGTACCGCGATGACATGACCGACGACAGGGTGTGGCGCGACGAGGAACGGCTCCCGCTCGAAGAACTGGATCGGGCCGTCGCCCGCTCCACGCTCGACGGGCAGGCCGACGACGTGACCGGCAACGACGCCGGGGAGGAGGCCGCCTTCGGGCACGGCCCCGAGGCGGCCGACCGGGGTGGCGAGGCCACCGACACCGGTCGTGAGCCGACCGACCGTGACCGGGCGTACCGCCCCTCCACCACCGGCCGCACCGGCCCCGACACCTTCTGACACCACTGCGGGTACGCTCTGGTCACCGGAACGACCAGACGCGTACCCGAAGTGCGTTTTGCCGCCGGACGGGCCCGGCCAAATGGTCAGTGAATCAGGACGACACAGCCAGAATCGGCCGTTCGGCTGACGGCAACGCCGGTGCCACGCGCAAGACTTTCGGAATGCATCAGGGCTCCGGCTTCCTCACCACGCGTCAGCGCCGCCTCGCCTGGCTCGGTTTCCTCCTCGCCGCCGTCCAGGCGCCGGTCTCCGCCAAACTGGTCGAGGACAGCTCCTGGCTGTTCAGCCTCTGCGTCGCGCTGATGGTGGCGACCGTGATCATCGCCGACGACGCCGCCCGGCGCCGCCCCGCGGACGCCCGTTCCTCGGACTGACCTCGGGGGTCACGGGCGGGCCTCGTGTCCGGGCCGGCCCCGGCTGCGGCGACGCTCCTTCATCTCCGCCTCGTGGAGGTGCCGCCGGCCGCCGACCAGTTGCTCGCGTGCCGAGCGGTCCACGTCGCTGAACAGCGCGTGGTAGCCGTCGTCGAAGTCCTCGACGATCTGGAAGGTCCACCGGCCGGCGATGACGTTGCGGCCCACCAGTTCGTCGGCGATCCGGTCGGCGATCGCGGGATGACCCGCAGCGCGGAACATCCGTACCGCGTCGTCGAGCATCAGGTCGGCGTGGCCGATGAGCTGGTGCAGCGAGTACAGGTGACCGCGGGCGCGTTCCACGCACTCCAGGGCCTCGCTGAGCCGGCCGAGGGCGGCCACCGTGTCGTCGGTCACCCCGGCGGGCCGCCGGTGCCGCTCGTCGGGTCCGTCGGTGGTGTCCATCCGTTCCTCCCTGGTGGCGGTCGTGCCCGGGTGCGTGGTTTCCCACCCCGACCGGACGCCCGGTTCGGTCCCCCCGGCCACCGGCCGGTGCACCGGTGGAGGATGCCCTGGCCGGCCGAGCGGCCGAGGTCGCGTCCGGTTGGAGTTGGCTAGATTCGTTCCCTATGCGCGTGCCGTCGAACCGGGTTTCCGCCCCCACCGCCGTCGAGTCGACGCGGTCGAGCCTCGTCGCGCTCGCCAACGCGGTGGGTCTCGACGGCCTCGCCGCCGCCACCGCCCTGCCGGGTCTGCTCGCCGCCGTCGACCAGCACGCCGCCGCCGTGCGGGACAGCCTGCACGGCGACCGGCGGCCACTGTCCGCGGCCGCCCTCGCCGGCTACGCCGAGGGGTGCGCTCCGCGGCCGGTGAGCACGGCTGGCGTACGCCCACCGGCCCGGTCGAGTGGGCGGAGGCGGACTGGGTACTGCTGCGCCTGCTCGCCGTCTGCGCGCTGACCGCCGTGCTGGGTGTGCCGGCCGCGCAACCGCCCCCGCTGTGACGCGGGACGGGTGCCCGCCAACCGGCGGACACCCGTCTTCCTCGCGGCGACGCGATCGACCGTTACGGCCGGAACTGCTGGGTCTCGTCGCCGGTGTTCCCGGACTGGTAGGTGCCGCGTCCCCCGGCCATCGAGGACTCCTGTCCCGACGACGCCTGGGTACGCTCGGCGCCCGTGCGGTCGGCCATCTGCCGCTGCGTGTCGCCGCGACCCGCCTCGGCCCCCTGCCGCTGGTCGCGGATGTACCGTGACTCCTCGGCCACCCGGTTGAGCCAGCCCTCCCAGCGGCTCTGCATCGGCCGCACCAGGCCACCGCCGACACCGACGATCAGGATGCCGGCCACCGTGGCGAGGACCGCGATCAGCACGGGCTGGGTGACGGTGGTGGCGATACCCACCTGGTTCAGCGCCGCGATGATCCCCAGTGCGATCACGAAGATCGCCGACAGGTCGGCCAGCACCCGCCCGTACGACATGCCACCGAGCGCTCCGGTGACGAGATCCCGGACCGCGTTGGCGATGGCGAACGCGACCACCACGATCACGATCGCTACGAAGGCGCGTGGCAGCCACGCCACCACGCCCGCGATCAGGTCGCTGATCGCGTTGGGGCCCCACACCCCGAAGGCGAACTGCAGCGTGAACAGCAGCACGGCGTAGTACGCCAGTTTCGCCAGGATGTCACTGGCGTCGTACTTCGTCCGCTCCAGGGCACGCTTGATACCGCCCCGTTCGACCGCTCGGTCGAACCCCACCCGTTCCAGTGCCGCGTCGACGATTTTGAGCACGGCTCTGGCGATGAGCCATCCGACCACCAGGATCGCGATGAACGCGATGGCCCGCGGCACGAACAGCAGCACCGACCTCCACATGTCGGCCACGGCGTCACCGATGTTGACCTGCCTGACCGCGAGGGTTTCCGGCATGATGTCCCTCCTGTCGCATGGACTGCCCGGCGCGCTTACCCCTTTCACCCGGGTAGCACGCCGCGCCGATCCGATCCTTTTTCCCGACAGATCCCGCCAGAGCGGCTCTGACCTGCCGTGATGTCCCGAGCCGGCGCGCCCGAACCATGATCGGGAACACCGGTCGAGCGGGCGGACTAGGCTGCGGTCATGCCAGGAACGGTCGGGCGAGTCCCCACGCCAGCAGGCCCCGTCCCGGACGCGGCGGCGGGGGCCGCGCACATCGTCGGCCACCACCGCTGGAGTGCCACCGCGCTCGGTCCGTACGAGACCTGGGATGCCGACCTCCGGGCGGCCGTCGAGGTCGTGCTCGCCTCGCCCGCGCCGATGGCGCTGCACCTCGGCGACCAGTTGCTGCTCCTCTACAACGAGGCGTACGCCGCACTGATCCGCGACCGACATCCGCAGGCGGTGGGGCGGCCCACCGCCGACGTCTTCGCGGAGGTCTGGCAGCGCCCGGGCATCGGCGACGTGGTCGAGCACACCTACCGCACCGGTGAGCCCTTCCTGGAGAAGGAGATCCCCCTTCCGTTGCACCGGCCCCCCGACGGGCTGGAACACGCGGTCTACACCAGGGCCTGCTCTCCCGTTCGGGACAGCCGCGGCCGGGTCGCCGGCGTGCTGTCCGTGGTCGCCGAGACCAGTCCGGCGACGCGGCACCTCCAGGGGCTCAGCGACTTCGCCGCGGCGCTGTCCGGCACCCTCACGCTGGACGACGTGGCACGGGTGGCGCTGCGCCACGCGATCACCTCGTTCGACGCCGACCGCGTCTCCTTCGCGATCGACGACACCGGCGGCGGCAGCGGGTGGCGGATGGTCCGGCGGGTCCGGGGCGAACTGGTGGACGAGGCGGACGAACGGCTGCCCCCGTTGTGGCGGCGCGGCCCGGCGGACTGGCCGGTTCCGGCGGTGGTCGGCGCGCGCAGCGGGCAGGCCAGCTTCATCGACGACGGCCAGCCGCTGCACGAGATCGCGGTCGATCGACACGACCAGAAGGTCCGCGCCCTGGCGGTGATGCCGCTGCGGGCGTCCGTGGTCCGGGGCGCGCTGAGCGTCGGCTACCGGTCCCCGCACGCCTGGTCCACGGCGGAACGGGCGCTGCTCACCGCGTCGGCCGAACTGGTCGGGCAGGCCACCGACCGGGCCCGTCGCTTCGAGACCCAGCACGGCACCGCCCAGCTGTTGCAGCGCAGCATGCTGCCGGAGAATCTGCCGGTCCTGCCGCGCCTGCGGATCGCGGCGCGCTACGACCCCGGCGTCGACGGCAACGCCGCGGGCGGGGACTTCTACGACGCGTTCGTGCTGCCCAACGGTGACCTGGGGGTGGTGCTGGGCGACGTCGCCGGCCATGACGTGCAGGCGGCCGCCCGGATGGGCCAGGTCCGCGCGGCGCTGCGGGCGTTGGCGCTCAACGACCACCGGCCCGACCAGGTGCTCAGCGGGCTGGACCGCCTGGTCAGCAGCCTCGGCGCCGAGGCCGGCACGCACGAGTTGTTCGTCACCGTGGCCTTCGGCGTCATCGACGTCGAGCGTGGCAGGCTCACGCTGGCCAGTGCCGGCCATCCGGCGCCGCTGGTGCGGCGCTGCACACCGGCCGGCGACTCGCGGGCCGAGTACCTCGACGTGCCGTCCGGCGCCCCGCTGGGCATCGGCTACCGGCCCGCGACGCGTACCGCCGACTTCTCGCCCGGCGACACGCTGCTGCTGTTCAGCGACGGCGTGGTGGAACGCCGCCGGCAGGGGCTGTCGCACGGGCTGGCCCGGCTGGCGGAGTCGGTGGCCGCGGCGCCCAGCGGTGATCCGCGGTCGCTGTGCGCCGTGGCCTCCGCGGCGGTGCCGGGCACCACCGAGGACGACGTGGCCGTGCTCGCCGTCGAGTACGCGCTGCGACCGAGCCGGTCCGCGCGGATGGAGGTGCCCGCCGAGCCGACGGCGCCGAGCCGGGTGCGGCACTGGATGACCGCCCAGCTCGCGCAGTGGCGGGTGGCCGAGTCCGTGATCGGCGCGGCGGTCCTCTGCACCAGCGAGCTGACCACGAACGCGCTGCTGCACGCCGGCACGGCGGCCCGGGTGGAGGTCGACCTCAGCCCCGAACGCCTGCTCGTGTCGGTGGCCGACCAGGGCTCCCGCGGCACGGTCACCCGAGCCCGGACGGAGACGTTGAGCAGCCGGGGGCGCGGTCTGGGCCTGATCGAGGAGTTGAGTGACGCCTGGGGCACCGATCCCACCGTGCGGGGCTCGACGGTCTGGTTCGAGATCCTCCTCCCGCAGTAGCGGTAGCTGACTCGTGCGTCCGGCCGGGGCGTCGGGGTCCTGGCCGGCTCGGCCGGTCAGGCCAGCCGGCGGGCCAGGGCTCGCCCGAGGTCGCGGCCGGAGCGCCACGCGGTCTGCACCCGAGGTTCGCCGAACACGTCGCCGGCCAGGCCGATCCCGTCGTCGTCCAGGTGGAAGCCGGCGTCGGAGCCGGCGGTGGGCCTGGCGTACGTCCAGCGGTGCACGTGCACGTGCTCCGCCGGGTCGGGCAGCGCGAGCAGGTCGCGGACGGCCGCTTCGACAGCCGGTGCGGCACCGGTGGGTTGGGCGAGGTGCCCGGCGGCGAACTCCGGCGTGGTGTGGGCGACCAGGACGGGCGCCCCGTCGCCGCGCCGGTCGCCGTCGTCGCAGACCAGGCTGAGCAGCGGATGGTCGTTGACGAAGGCGCCCCGGAAGTCGCTCCACCGTCGGGTCCGGAATCGCAGCACCGCGGCCAGCGTGGGAGACCACCGCTGCCGCCGCACCGCCTCCGTGGCGGCGGCCAGGGCCGGGTCGAGCAGCAGGGCGGCCTGCGGCCCCGGCATCGCCAGCACCGCCGCCGCGCATGGCGCGCCGTCCACCGCCGGCCCCGGTTCGACGCCGAGTACCAGCCGGTCGACCACCACGGGCAGGGCGCGGGCCAGCTGTTCCACAAGCGAGCGCAGCCCGAGCGGGGCCGCCCAGCGCATCGGGCCACGGACCTCACGCCGGCCTCTGCCGCCGTACGCGACGAAGGTGTCCGTCCATTCGCGGGCCAGCCCGGCGGCCTGCCAACCGCGGACCACCTCCGCGAAGTCCGGATCGCTCACCGTCAGGTAGGCGGCGCCGAGGTCGGCGGGGCGCCCGTCGAAGCGCCTGCTGGCCATCCGACCGCCGGTCGCCCTCGCCCGTTCCCGGATCTGGACCGGTACGCCGGCGCGCAGCAGTTCCCCGGCGCACGCCACCCCGGCGATGCCGGCACCGACCACCACGACACCCGACCGGCCAGGGTCCATCCGCTGATCGTATGGCGATTCGATCCGCTGGTGCGGTGGCTGCCCCGGCCCGCGGCCACCGGATACTTCCGGAAGGTCTTCACAAGCCGGCAACAGCCCCGTACCTTGTCGGACATGTGGGAGCGCTTCCACGCATTGTCTTCGATGGGTACGAGGAGCAGACCATGAGAACTCGAGCCACGTTCGCCGTGGTCGGTGCCGCGGCCACGGCGTTGACCGTGGTCGCCACCGTCGGCGTGGGCGCACTGCGTCCCACGCCCGCCGCGGCCGCCGAATCCGCCTTCTACGTCGACCCGCAGACCAGCTCGGCCCGCTGGGTGGCGGCCAACCCGAACGACCCACGGACCGCCGTGATCCGGGACCGGATCGCCAGCGTCCCGCAGGGCCGCTGGTTCACCACCACCAACACCTCGTCGGTACGCGCCGAGGTGAACTCCTTCGTCGGCGCCGCGGCCGGCGCCGGCAAGATCCCGATTCTCGTCGTCTACAACATCCCCAACCGCGACTGCAGCAACCACAGCGGGGGCGGCGCGCCCGACCACGCCAGCTACCGGCAGTGGGTGGACCAGGTCGCCGCGGGCCTGGCGGGGCGACCGGCCACCATCGTCCTGGAGCCCGACGTGCTCCCCATCATGACCAACTGCATGAACGCCAGCCAGCAGGCCGAGGTGCGGGCCTCGATGGCGTACGCCGGCAAGGCGCTCAAGGCCGGATCGGCGGCGGCCAAGGTCTACTTCGACATCGGCCACGGCGGATGGCTTTCCCCCGGCGAGGCCGCCGCTCGGTTGACCGCGTCGGACATCGCCAACAGCGCCGACGGCATCTCGGTGAACGTGTCGAACTACCGGCGCACCGCCGACGAGGTCGGCTACGCCAAGTCGATCATCGCGGCCACCGGCATCTCCCGGCTGAAGGCGGTCGTGGACACCAGCCGCAACGGCAACGGTCCCGCCGGCGCCGAGTGGTGCGATCCGCCGGGGCGGGCGATCGGCACGCCGAGCACCACGGCGACCGGCGACTCCGCGATCGACGCCTTCCTCTGGGTGAAGCTGCCGGGCGAGGCGGACGGGTGCATCGCCGGTGCGGGCCAGTTCGTGCCGCAGCGGGCGTACGACCTGGCCATCGCGGCGGGTCCGGTGCCGACCACCACCCCGCCGACCACCACGCCACCCACCACCACGCCACCGACCACCACCCCGCCCACCACCACCCCGCCGACCACGACGCCACCGACCACCCCGCCCAGCGGGGGCTGCACGGTGACGTACACCCCGAACGCGTGGCCCGGTGGCTTCACGGCCGAGATCCGGGTGACCAACCGTGGCGCGGCCATCAACGGCTGGACGCTCGCCTTCACGGCCGGCTCCGGGGTTCGAGTGACCAACGGGTGGAGCGGCGAGTGGAGCCAGTCCGGCGACCGGATCGAGGTGCGCAACGCCGCCTGGAACGGCAGCCTGCCCTCCGGTGGCACGCTCAGCGTCGGCTTCCAGGGCACCTTCACCGGCAGCAGCCTGCCGCCGTTCGGCGGCTTCACCCTGAACGGCACCAACTGCGCCTGATCGACCGATCGGCCCGCCGGCCCCCTGCGTCCCGCCCGAGGGCGGGACGCAGGAGGCCGGTTCGTCGGCACTGACCGCCCATTGCGGGGGCACTCCCGAACGGCTCGACGGCCCGATGCCGCGCCGGCGTTACCGCCGCCGCGACCCGGGAAGGCGACTGCCGACGAAGGAGGAGACCCATGACCACACAGTCGAATCCCCCGGCCTGGCAGCCGGGGGTGACGGGCGGCGGCACCCTCCCGTCCGGTCCTGGCGGTCGTACCGCCGCACCCGGTGGCGACGGGCAGGGCCCACCGGCCGGTCCGCCGACCGTGACGATCGGCGCCTATCCGGACTATCCGTCCGCCCAACGGGTGGTGGACCACCTGGCCGACAACCGGTTCCCGGTGGAACGGACCGCCATCGTCGGCACCAACCTGGCCCTGGTGGAGACCGTGCTCGGCCGGCTGACCACCGCCCGCGCGGCGCTGGTCGGCGCCGGCACGGGTGCCTGGTTCGGTCTGTTCATCGGGCTGCTGTTCGGCATCTTCACCGTCGGGAACTGGGTGGCGGTGATCCTGGTCGGCCTGGTCATCGGTGCCGTCTGGGGTGCCGTGTTCGGTGGTGTCGCGCACGCGATGACGGGTGGACGGCGGGACTTCACGTCCGCCAGTTCGCTGCGCGCCGGTCAGTACGCGGTCACGGTGGAGGCGGACGTCGCCGACCAGGCCCGCCAACTGCTGGGCCGGCTGCACCTGGGCGGTCGCACACCGCAGACGGCGGGCTGAGCCCGTCGCGACCTCCGGGCGGTCCCCCCGTGGGCCGCCCGGTCCGATGCGCCCGCTCAGTCGGTGACCAGGCGGGCGTGCAGGTGCTCGTCGTAGCGGCGACCGTCGCCGTAGCGGTGCGACTGCCGCAGGGTGCCCTCGGCCAGGTAGCCGGCCCGCTCGGCGACGCGGCAGGAGGCCGGGTTGGCCACCGCGTGGCACAGCTCGATCCGTTCCAGGCCGAGGTCCTCGAAGGCCCACCCGGTGAGCCGGGCGACCGCCGCCGAGGCGAGCCCGCGACCTCGGGCGGCGGCGACGGTCCAGTAGCCGATCGAGGCGTCGCCGCCCTGGATCCGGTGCAGCGACACCGACCCGAGCATGGTGTCCGGGTCCGTCGGGTCGGCCACGGCCAGCGAGACGTGGCCGCCACCGGACCAGTCGGCCCGCCACCGCACCCACCGGCGCGCGGTCGCGAGGTCGAGCGCGTCGCCCTGTGGGTTCCACTGCGCGATCGCCGGATCGTGCCACGCGTCGAGCACAGCCGGCGCGTCCGCGTCCTGCCAGGGCCGCAGCAGCAGGCCAGGGCCGTTCAGTTCCACGACGGCAGAGTCTGGCACACCCGGCCCGGTCGCCGCACCGGGTAGCTCAGGACCGGCACCACCCCGTGCACGGTGCCCGCGCCGCAGTCGAACCGGCGGACTTGTTCAAATTTTAAGAAGATGCTATCGTGGCGCCATGACCGAGAGCCCGCCCAGCGACCGCCTGGCCGCCTGGCGGGCGTACATCGAGGCCAGCCAGCGGTTGTTCACCCGGATCGAGGACGACCTGCGCAGCGCCAGCGAGCTCAGCTTCGCCGACTACCACGTGCTGGTGCTGCTCTCCGAGGCTCCCGGGCAACGGCTGCGGATGGGCGAGCTGGCCGGCCGCCTGGTCTTCTCGCCCAGCCGGCTGACGTACCAGATCTCCGCCATGCAGCGGCGCGGCCTGGTCGCGAGGCAACCCTGTCCCCAGGACGGGCGGGGCAGCGAGGCGGTGCTCACGGCCGCCGGGCTGCTGGCCCTGCGGACGGCCGCGCCGCACCACCTGCACTCCGTGCGCACCCACCTGATGGACGACCTCGACGACGCCGAGGTCGCCTGCCTGACCAGGATCTTCACCCGGCTCGGCCGGCGACTGCAGGGCAGTGACTGCACCGCCGCCGCCGGCGACAGTTGAAGGAGCCCACCATGCCCGCCATCACCGTCGACAACGTGCTCGTCCTGCCCCGGCTGCCCCGACTCGACGAGTCCGCCACGTTCCGGCCGGTTCGCCGGCTGAGCACCGCCCCCAGCGGTTTCGAGGGCGAGGGTTTCCCCGTGCGCCGGGCCTTCGCCGGGGTCCCGACGAGCGAGCTGGACCCGTTCATCCACCTCGACCAGATGGGTGAGGTCGACTACGCCCCCGGCGAGCCGCGGGGCACCTCCTGGCACCCACACCGGGGATTCGAGACCGTCACCTACATCATCGACGGGATCTTCGACCACGAGGACAGCCACGGCGGCGGCGGCACGATCACCAACGGCGACACCCAGTGGATGACCGCCGGCAGCGGCCTGTTGCACATCGAGGCACCGCCGGAGCACCTGGTGGTCAGCGGCGGGCTTTTCCACGGCACGCAACTGTGGGTGAACCTGCCGAAGGCGGCCAAGATGAGCGCCCCGAAATACCAGGACATCCGGGGCAACCAGACGGCGCTGCTCACCACCCCGGACGGTGGCGCACTGGTCCGGGTGATCGCCGGGGAGATCGCCGGCCACCACGGACCGGGGGCCACGCACACCCCGATCACCGTCGCCCACCTGACGGTCGAACCCGGCGCGCAGGTCGACCTGCCCTGGCGGGCCGACTTCAACGCGCTGGTCTACGTGCTGGGCGGCCGTGGCACGGTCGGTACCGACCGGCGCCCGGTGCACACCGGTCAGCTGGCCGTGCACGGGCCGGGCGACGCACTGCGCTTCGCCGCGGACGCCCGGCAGGACGGCAACACCCCGACGCTCGACCTCTACGTCATGGGCGGGCAGCCGATCCGGGAGCCGGTGGCGCACTACGGCCCGTTCGTGATGAACACCCGGGACGAGCTGATCCAGGCGTTCGAGGACTTCCAGGCCGGTCGACTCGGGGTGATCCCGGCGAAGCGGCTACCGCACACCGGGGGCCAGGGCGAGCGACCCTGATCGGCGCGAGGGCGCCCGGCACCACCGCGCCGGGCGCCCCGGCCGTCAGGAGACGGCGAAGATGCCGGCCAGGCCGAGCAGGACCATCACCAGTACCGTCAACAGCGCACCCCGCTCGCCCTCCACCGCCTGGTCGCGGTGCTCGGTCGCGGAGTTCGTCGTCTCGCCGGTCATGGTGTGGCTCCTCGCTACTCGGATCGGGTGCGTACCGGGTCGGCACGGGCTCACCGACGTGCGAGCCCGACCAGGGGTTCGTATCGTGAGGGCGTCGTCGACCTCAGCGAAGGGCGGGAACGTGGCGCTGCTGGACTGGTTTCTCAGCGGGCCGAAACGTGCCAACCCGGTCTCTGGGTTACCCGTCTGGACCAGCGGAAACCTCGCCGAGCCGCTGATTCACGGCGCGGCGTACTTCGACCGGGAGCACCTGGACCGCGATCCGGCGGGCGGCGACGACGCCGATCTGGTCGACCCGGACGACGCGATCACGGCGATCACCGGCGCTGCCCAGGCGTTGCAGCGCTGGCATGACGGCGGACAGGTCGGCCCTCGGCCGCCCGGCCGGCTGCGATCGCACCGGTCCCGGCGACTGCCCTGGTGGATCCGGGCCTGGGCGCTACCGGCGTACCGGCTGGTCTACGACCCCGACGGCCGGCCGCTGCGCGCCCGCCGGGCCGGCACCTGGTGACCCCGGCGCCAGCTCGCCGAGCACGCTCAGGCCACCCGGGTACGCGAAGGACGAGCGCGGCGAGTAGTAACCCCACGCGATGGTGAGCGGATTCTCGGGGCGCAACGCGTAGAGCGGGTGGTCCGGGGCGAGGAACTCCACCGACTCGATCTCGAACGAGTTGGACGGCTCGGCGACGACCGGGTAGACGCTGCTGACCAGCTGGCCGTGCAGCGCCGTGAGATAACGGTGATGCCCGTTGTGCATCCTGTGCCCGGTGTCACCGACGCGTACCCGGGCCCGGATCATCGGCACGCCGTCGATGTCGGTCTCCGTCACCTGGGTGTCGCCGTCGTGTGTGGTGATCGTGGTGTGGCCGGCCAGGGCCGGCGCGCCACGGGCCAGGGCATAGTCGCGCACCCGCTCGCTGGAGGTCACGTAGTGCGTCCACCAGCCCCCCGGGGTCACCCCGTCCGGTGCGTCCACCCCGGCCAGGGTCACCCCGAGATAGGTCAACGAGTACGCGCCGAAGCCGGAGGTCTGGCTGTCGTCGTCCACCACGTACTGGTTCATGAAGACCTGCCGGTCCGGATGCGGTCGCAGCCCGGCCGGGACCAGCGCCGCCACCGCCTCCGGGTCCGCCGGCAGCCAGCTGATGTACAGCGTCCGGCTGTTCACGACGAGTTGAGGAACGGCAGGGTCGAGCACAGCGCCTCCGATTAGGGATGTACTCGCGACGCTAACGCCAGTCCCGTCGACGGGACAAGGACGGAAACGCGACAGTCCGTCAGCGGACCGTGCCGCACCTCGTCCGGTCGGCGGCACGGCACCCCCGTCCGGCTGCCCCAGCCGGGTCGCGCGGACACGCCCGGCCCGGCCGAACCGGCCGTTGGTTCGCCCGGAGTCCGAACCTGTGCAGCCGGGGACGGCCACATGCGTGTCCCTTTTGCGGCATACGTGATGTTAAGTAACCTAAGTACATCGTCCGTTCGGCTAGATTTCTGGGAGACGATCAGGTTAAGGTGACTCCCGAACGTACTAGCAAGGACTACACCAAAGCGTCACGTCTTTTTCCGCGGACGAGGTGCAGGGAGGACCACCATGACCGCGTCAACGATCACCGAATCGGCGACCGCCCCGGCGACCACCACCCCGAAGCTCGACCCGCGGGCACTCACCGACAGCGCCGCCGAGGTGCTGAACGCGATGGCCGCACTGCCGGCGGGCCACCCGTCCCGGGCCGCGCTGCGGGACCGGGCGATCGAGTCCTGGCTGCCACTGGCAAACCATCTCGCCCACCGCTACAGCGGTCGCGGTGAGCCCACCGACGACCTCGCCCAGACCGCCGCCGTCGGCCTGATCAAGGCGATCGACAAGTTCGACCCCACCCGCGGCGTCGACTTCGCCGGCTACGCCATCCCCACCATCATCGGCGAGCTGAAGCGACACTTCCGCGACCGGACCTGGGACATTCGCGTCCCCCGCCGCCTGCAGGAGCTGCGGCTGGCCATCTCCGACGCCAACAGCACGCTGCTGCAGAGCCTGGGCCGCTCGCCGACGGTGGCCGACATCGCCGGACACCTCAAGATCACTGAAGAGGAGGTCCTGGAGGGCCTGGAGGGTGCCCGCGCGTACAACGCGGTGTCGCTGTCCACGCCGACCGGCGACGGTGACCGGGCGACCGAGCTGGGCGACATGCTCGGCGGTGAGGACAGCGAGTTCGAGCTGGCCGAGCTGCGGGTGGCCCTCGGCCCGGCGCTGGCCACGCTGGACGAGCGCGAGCAGAAGATCCTGACGCTGCGGTTCTACGGCAACCTCACCCAGTCGCAGATCGCCGAGCAGATCGGCGTGTCGCAGATGCACGTGTCCCGGCTGCTGGCCCGGGCGCTGACGAAGCTGCGGGGGCAGCTCGACGGCGCGTACTAGGGGGGTGCCGACGGTGGCCGGGTCCGCAGGACCCGGCCACCGTCGTGTCCACGCCGGCTCAGCCGGCCGCCGGTTCCCGCCACATCGGCCAGAACGGCGTGCCGTCGGGCAGCCGGAACGGCTCGGCGACCCGGTAGCCGTGCCGTGCGTACAGATCCCGGCCCATCTCGCTGCTCGCCTCCAGATACGCCGGCACGCCGTTGGCGTCCAGCCAGGCGTGATGGTGGCGCAGCAACGCCGTACCGATGCCCTGGCCCTGGCGGTCCGGCCGCACGGCCAGCAGGGCCAGGTGGTGGTGGTCGGGGTGCGGATGGTTCGCGGCGAACAACTCGTCGAGGTGGACGAAGCGGGGCGTCCACTCACCGCAGGCGGCGGACAGCCGGGCGTCGTAGTCCGCCGGCGGCGGCAGCGGCTCACCGACCGACGGCAACCAGACCGCCACGCCGGCCCGGTCCTCGGTGCCGAACACCAGCCCGTGCCGCACGGCGTGCTCGACGATGATCTCGAAGCTTCCGGCCAGCACCGCCTCCCGCTTGGCCTCGTCGGGCACCAGCCACCGGGGGGCGTCCAGGACCAGGAACGACTCGGCGATCCGTGCGGCGACCCACCGGGCGTCGGCCTGGCCGAGCCGCCCGATGGTCGGCCGGGTCACCGGCGCGCCTCCGTGGTCGCCGGCTCGGTGAACGACGAGGGCGGGACGACGACCGTCGCCGCGCTCTCCGCACCCAGCCCGATCCGGGCGTACGTGTCGGGACGCCGGCGCCGCAGCGACAGGCCCCACAGCGCGCCGAGCAGCGCCGCCACGGGGTACGCCGCGGGGATCGCCCAGCGCAGCGGCGAATCGGGCGCCACGCCGAGCAGGTCGGCGAAGTTCTGCACCGCCAGCACGATGATCGCGACGAGCGCGACCGCGGCGACACCCGGGGCGATCAACCGCCGCCACAGCGTCTCCTGCTCGCCGCTCCGGGCGAAGTACGCGATGACCGCCACCGAGGTGGTGGCGATCAGCAGCAGCACGCCGAAGCCGCCGCTGGTGCCCAGCCAGAAGAACAGTTGCAGGACCGGGTCCCAGCCGTTGACCGCGTACAGCACGATCACGAACAGGCCGAGCGCGCTCTGCGCCAGCGAGGCGGCCTGCGGCGCGCCGGTGGTCGGCGAGGTCCGCCCGAACACCGCCGGCAGCACCCGCTCCCGGCCCAGCGCGAAGGTGTACCGCGCGGTCGTGTTGTGGAACGAGATCATGGCGGCCAGCACCGACGTCACGAAGAGCGCCTGCCCGATGGCGAGGACGGTGTCGCCCAGGTGCGCGCCGGCCAGGTTGAAGATCAGTTCGATGCTCTGGGTGCCGGCCTCCTCGACGATGCGGTCCGGCCCGACCGCCACCGTCATGCTCCACGAGGAGAGCGCGTAGACCACCGCGATGATCGCCACGGACAGGTAGGTCGCCATCGGCACGGTCCGCTTCGGGTCCTTGCTCTCCTCGCTGAAGACCACCGAGGCCTCGAAGCCGACGAAGCCGAGGATCGCCAGCACGAGCACCGCGCCGAGGCCCGGCACGAAGAAGTTGTCCGGCGCGAACGCGGCGAAGCTGACGCTGCCACCGGCCGGGTTGCCCAGTTGTCCGAGGTCGAACACCACGATGATGGCGATCTCGGCGCAGAGCAGCGCGGCCAGCACCATCCCGTTGATGTCGACCCGGAGCAGGCCGAGCAGGCCGACCAGCGCCCAGGCCACCAACGCCACGATCCACCACTGTGGCGCGATCCCGAACAGCCGGTCAAGCACCGGCGTGGCGGCCGCGCCGATGGTGCCGTAGAGCCCGACCTGAAGGGCGTTGTAGGCGATCAGCGCCACCCAGGCCGTGCCCACCCCGGCCGGTCGCCCCAGGCCACGGGAGACGTACGCGTAGAAGGCTCCGGCGTTGGCCATCCGGCGGGCCATCGCCACGTAGCCGGCGGAGAACAGGGCCAGCACCGCGGCCACGGCGAGGAACGCGAGCGGGATGCCGAGCACCCCGATGACCCCGTAGCCGGTGGTGACCACACCGGCCACCACGGTCAGCGGTGTCGCCGCGGAGAGGACGAAGAAGACCACCGAGGGCACGCCGAGCCGACCACGGGCCAGCGCCTCGGAGACGTTGCTCGGTCGTTCGGTTGTCGAGGTCGAGGACATGAAGCTGCTCCGGTCTTGGGAGGGGAAGGGGGTGTACCGGGTCAGGGGATGCCGCGCAGCACGGCCGCACCGACGGCGGCCTCGGTGTGCGCGACGAGCTCCTTCAGCGGAGCCGGCAGGGCCGGGATGATCAGGTTGAGCCGGTGGTGGGCGCGGGGGCCGGTGCTCCAGAGCACCTCGCGGGTCAGGCCGGCGGCGGCGACCAGCCCGAGCAGCAGCGCGTCGGGCACGCTCGGTGGCTCCGCCCGCTCCAGCAGCGCGCGCAGCCGGGTGGCCGGCCACGCCGCGACGTTGAGGTCGATCGGCTGGTAGGTGACGGTGGTTCGCAGCAGTCGCCGGCTCTCCTGCCGCCGCAGCACGCCGGCCCGCGCCAGCCGCTCCCCCACCGAGTTCACCGAGGTCTGGGCGAGGAAGCTGAGCCAGGTCCGCACCGCCTGGTGCTGGGCCTCCCCGATCAGCTGGTCCAGCACGGTGTGCGCCAACGCGTCGGCCGGTGGGCGGCGGTCGATCACGGTGACCTGGCCCGAGGCGATCATGATGTGTCCGTAGAGGACCAGCTCACCGAGGAGACCGCCGGCCAGCCCGAGACCGGTCGCCGCCGGGTGCAGCTTCGCCTTGCCCCGGGTGTCGTTGTGCGCGATCAGGAAGAACTCGTCGGCGATGAGCAAACGTCCTCCCAGGCCGGCCGTCCATTGTGATCGCTAACCCGGGAAAGGATGCACCGAGCGCAACTGCAACGCAACTCCCGTTTTCGACAGTTGCACTCCGTGGCGATGCGACCTGGGCCTTCTGTCGTGCCAGACTCGAAGGGTGACCGCGAGCCCCACCGTCCGCCGCCGCCGCATCGCCCGGGAACTACGCCAGTTGCGCGAACGCGCCGGGATGACCCTGGATGTCGCCGCCCGGCAGTTGGACATGTCCAAGAGCAACCTGTCCCGCATCGAGAACGCCCAGATCGGCATCAAGCCGCGCGACGTCCGGGCCGCACTGGCGCTGTACCAGGTCACCGGGAGCGACGCCGAGGCACTCATCGAGATCGCCCGGGGTGCCCAGCAGCGTGGTTGGTGGCAGCACTACAGCGACGTGCTGCCGGAGTGGTTCGAGTTCTACGTCGGGCTGGAGGCCGAGGCCGCCACCCTGCGCACGTACGAGGCGGAGGCGGTGCCCGGACTGCTGCAGACCGAGGCGTACGCCCGGGAGATCTACCGGCTCACCGCCGGCGAGGAGGATCTGGATCGCAAGGTCGCCGCCCGGTTGCGCCGGCAGGACGTGCTGCGCAGCGACGACCCGGCCGAGCTGTCGGTGGTGCTGAACGAGGCGGCCCTGCTACGCCCCGTCAGCGGCCGGGGGGTGATGGCGGGGCAGATGGTCCACCTGGAAGCCGTCGCTCAGTTACAGAATGTCACAATCCAGGTACTTCCCTTCGATGCCGGCGGGCATCCCGCGATGAACTCACCGTACGTGATCCTCACGTTCGCGGACGCGGCCGACGCCGCCGTGGTCTACCTGGAAAATCTCTCGACAGGCCTGGCACTGGAGGAGGTCGCGCAGGTGCGCTCGTATAGCCTTGTGCACGAGAGGCTGCGCCGCCTGGCGCTCGATCCGGCAGCGTCCCTGGTCCGCCTGAAAGAAGCTTCTCGCTACTTTACGTGACTGCCGTACCGCGGTCACTGTCGGTATCGACGAAGGGATCGCGATGACGGCGCTCGACCTGTCCCGGGCCAACTGGCGCACCAGCACGCGCAGCGTGGGCAATGGCAACTGCGTCGAGGTCGCCACCGTGGACGGTACAGTCGCGGTGCGGGACAGCAAGGAGCGCCACGGACCGGTCCTGAGCTTCGGGCCGTCGGCCTGGGCCGCCTTCGTCTCCAGCGTCCACACTCGCTGATCGCCCGCCCGGCCGGAGCAGATCCCCCGTCACCGCCCGTCATCCCGGCACCCGCCCCTGGCGGGTCGCTGTCCGTGATCGCGCGCCTCCCCGCCGATGCCACATGTCCGCCCCTTTGCTCTGCTTCAACCCACGCAGTGGGGCCTCACCTGCGGCGACGCCGCCAATCAGCCGAGGCCGCAGCTTGCCGGGCCGATGCGGAGCGTGATCGTTGCGTGGGTTGAAGCAGAGCAAAGGAAGTGCGAGTAGGAAGCGGTGGCCGAGGGCGCAACCACGCTATGTGACGGTCGCCGCTTGAGCCCCGACCGGCCGGGTCGGGGCGACGGGACACCGCACGAGACCCTGCCAGCCCGGCGGGCCGGGTGGGCGCGGTGCGAGACTGGGCCGTGCTCTCCGACGTGACTCTCGACCTGCCGGTCCGGCCGGTGCTGCCGGCGCTGGTGACGGCGCTGCGCGCGGCGGGTACGGCGGTCCTGGTCGCTCCGCCGGGCACCGGCAAGACCACCCTCGCCCCGCTCGCCGTGGCCGACGCGGTGGACGGGCGGGTGATCGTCGCCCAGCCCCGGCGGGTGGCTGCCCGGGCCGCCGCCCGGCGGATGGCGGCCCTGCTCGGCGAGCAGGTCGGCGGCCGGGTCGGATACGCCGTGCGGGGCGAGCGGCGGGTCGGCCCGGGCACCCGGGTCGAGGTGGTCACCACCGGGCTGCTGGTCCGCCGGTTGCACCACGATCCCGAGCTGACCGGCGTCGGCGCGGTCCTGCTCGACGAGATCCACGAACGGCAGCTCGACGCCGACCTGGCGCTGGCCTTCACGGTGGAGTCCCGAGCCGCCCTCCGGCCGGACCTGTGGCTGCTGGCCATGTCCGCGACTCCGGAGGCGAACCGGTTCGCCGCCCTGCTCGGCGGTGCGGTGCCCGCGCCGGTGGTGCGGGCGTCGTCGGCGCTGCACCCGGTGACCCGGGTCTGGGTGCCACCGCACCGACCCGTGCCGCCGCCCGGCGCGGGCCCGGTGGACCGGTCCCTGCTCGACCACGTCGCGGCGACCGTGCGCCGCGCCCTGCGCGAGCAGGAGGGGGACCTGCTGGTCTTCCTGCCCGGTGCGGGCGAGATCGCCGCGGTCGCCGCCCGGCTGGCCGAGTTGCGCGACAGCGTCGACGTGCTGCGGTTGCACGGCCGTCAGGCCGCCGCCGAGCAGGACGCGGCGCTACGGGCGGGGCGACGGCGGCGGGTGGTGCTGGCCACGGCGGTGGCGGAGAGCAGCCTCACCGTGCCGGGGGTGCGGACGGTGGTGGACGCCGGGTTGTCCCGGGTGGCCCGGCAGGACCTGGCCCGAGGACTGGGCGCGCTGGTGACCGTGCCGGTCTCCCGGGCCGCGGCCAGCCAGCGGGCCGGCCGGGCCGGCCGGGAGGCCCCGGCCACGTCTACCGCTGCTGGTCGCAGGCGACGCACGAGCGACTGCCGGCGCAGCCGGAGCCGGAGATCGCCACCGCCGACCTGACCGGCTTCGCCCTGGAGCTGGCCGCCTGGGGCACTCCCGCCGGCACCGGGCTCGCGCTGCCCGACGCGCCTGCGGCGGCGGCGATGACGGTGGCCACGGAGACCCTGAAAGCCCTCGGTGCGCTCGGCCCGGACGGCCGGATCACCGAACGGGGCCGGGCCATCGCCGCCGCCGGAGCCCATCCCCGGCTGGCCCGAGCCCTGCTCGACGGGGCGGCCCGGGTGGGGGCGAGCGTGCGGCGGAGGTGGTGGCGCTGCTCGCCGAGCAGAGCGTCGCCGGACCCGGCGACGACCTCGCCGCCGTCTGGCGCCGGCTGCGCACCGACGCCGACCCGGCCGCCAGCACCCGCTGGCGCGCCGAGGCACGCCGGCTGCGCGCCGCCCTGCCGGCCGCCGCCACGGACAGGCCGTCGGGCCTGGGCGCGGTGCCGGCCGGCGGCCGACCGGCGTGGTTGCCCGATGATCTCGCCGCCGGGTTGCTGGTCGGGCTGGCGTACCCCGAACGGCTGGCCCGGGTGCGGCGGCCGGGCGGTCCGGTGTACCTGATGACCGGCGGGACCGCGGCGGAACTGCGGCCGGGCTCGGCGCTGGCGGGCGTCGACTGGCTGGCCGTCGCGGTGGCCGACCGCTCGCCCGGCGCGCCGACCGCCCGGGTCCGGCTCGCCGCCGTCCTGGACGAGAGCACCGCCCGCGAGGCGGGCGCCTCGCTGCTGCGCACCGAGCGGGAGATCGCTTGGTCGGGTACCGACGTGGTGGCCCGGGAGGTGGTCAGATTGGGCGCGATCGAGCTGGTCGAGCGCCCGCTGCCGCGACCCGACCGGGACGAGGTCGGCGCGGCCCTGCTGACCGGGCTGCGCAGCAGCGGGCTCGACCTGCTGACCTGGACACCGGGCGCCCGGGCGCTGCGCGAGCGGCTGGCGTTCTGCCGGCACGCGCTGGGCGCCGACTGGCCGGACGTGTCCGACGAGGCGCTGCTGGCGAGCGCGGAGCACTGGCTCGGGCCCGAGCTGGCCGGCGCCCGCCGCCGGGCCGACCTGGCCCGCGTCGACGTGGCCGCGGCGCTACGCCGGCTGGTGCCCTGGCCGCTGGCCGGGCGGCTGGACGAGCTGGCTCCGGAGCGGGTCACCGTGCCCAGCGGCTCCCGGATCCGGGTGGACTACGCCGATCCGGCGACACCCGTGCTCGCGGTCCGGCTGCAGGAGACGTTCGGCTGGCCGGACGCGCCCCGCGTGGCCGGTGGCCGGGTGCCGGTGCTGCTGCACCTGCTCTCCCCCGCCGGCCGGCCGGTGGCGGTCACCGCGGATCTGGCGTCGTTCTGGCGGTCGGGCTACCGGCAGGTCCGGGCCGAGCTGCGCGGACGGTATCCGCGCCATCCCTGGCCGGAGGACCCGACCACGGCCACACCGACCCGGCGGGTCCGGCCCCGGAGCTGACCGTCACGGCTCCTCGACCACGTCCGCGACGACCACCGTGACGTTGTCCGGGCCGCCGGCACGCAGCGCCAGGTCGATCAGGGCACCCGCGCAGCCCTCCCGGTCCGGCTGGCCGGTCAGCACCTCGGCCAGGGTGTCGGCGCGGACGACGTTGGACAGCCCGTCGCTGCACAGCAGCCAGCGGTCGCCGGCCCGGGGCAGCATCGTCGCGTACGTCGGGGAGATCTCGTCGCCCTGCAACGCCTGGGTGACCACGGCCCGGCGGGGGTGGCTGCCGGCCTGGTCGGCAGTGATCAGCCCCTGGTCGACGAGCATCTGCACGAAGGTGTCGTCCCGGGTGATCTGCTTGAGCACGCCGTCGCGGAACAGGTAGGCCCGGGAGTCGCCCACGTGGGCCAGGGCCAGGCAGCTGCCGGTACGCGCGAACAGCAGCGCGGTCAGTGTGGTGCCCATCCCCTGCCGTTGCGGATCCTCGGCGACCGCCTGCCGGATCCGGTCGGTGGCCAGCTGGATGCCGCTCTGCAGCGCGGCGACCAGCGCGTCCTCGGGCGTGGCCAGATCCAGTGGCGCCACCGCCTCGATGGCGATGGCGCTGGCCAGGTCGCCCGCGGCCATACCGCCCATGCCGTCGGCCACGGCGACGAGCCAGGTGCCGGCGTGCAAGGCGTCCTGGTTACCGCTGCGGATCAGCCCACGGTCGCTCGCCCCGGCGGAACGCAGCTTGAGGGTCATGGCACGCAGCCTGCCAGGAGAAGGGCTCGGTTGTCTCTAGGAGATCAGGAGCACCCGGCGTGGCGCGGCGAATCTCACTACCCGCCGGTCCGGGAGCCCATCGGGTGGGATCGATTGACATGGCCTGTTCACCCTGGAAACATGCCCGATATCTGGGAGCGCTCCCAGCCTCAACACCCCCACCTCGCATGTTCCGTCCCGCTCGTCGGAAGGAATTTCCCGTGACGCCATCCCGACGTCGTCTCGCGGTGCTCGCCGCAGCGACCGCCGTGGCGCTGGTCGGCGTTAGTGCCGGCACCGCTTTCGCCGATCCACCCGCCGACGCACCCGAACAGATCCGCAACGGTGACTTCAGCGACGGCTCGTCGCCCTGGTTCTCCTATGGCACCAACACGCTCGGCGTGGTCGACGGCCAGCTCTGCGCCACCGTGGCCGCTGGCCTGGCCAACCCCTGGGACGCCGGCATCGGCCACGACGCGGTGCCGCTGATCGCCGGTGCCGAGTACACCCTCGGCTTCGACGTCACCTCCACCCCCGGTGGCCCGGTGGCCGCCGTGCTGCAACTCGGCAGCGAGCCCTACACCGGTTACTACTCGGTCACCGCCGCCGCGACCCCGACCCAGCAGCGCGTCGAGCGCACCTTCGTCGCCCCGACCGACGACAGCCGCGCCCAGCTGATCTTCCAGATCGGCGGCAGCGCCGAGGCGCGGACCGTCTGCCTGGACAACGTCTCGCTGCGCGGCGGCAACCCGCCCGAGCCGTACGTGCCGGACACCGGCCCCCGGGTCCGGGTGAACCAGGTCGGTTACCTGCCCGGCGGGCCGAAGCACGCCACGGTGGTCACCGAGGCCACCGAGGCGCTGCCCTGGGAGCTGCACTCCGCCTCCGGAGCCGTGCTGGCCAGCGGCACCACCACGCCGCGCGGGGTCGACGAGGCGTCGGCGCAGAACGTGCACTCGGTGAACTTCTCGTCGTACCGCACCCCGGGGCAGGGGCTGACGCTGGCCGTGGACGGCGAGGTCAGTCACCCGTTCGACATCTCCGGCACGCTCTACGACCAGCTCCGGTCCGACGCCCTGCAGTTCTTCTACATCCAGCGCAGCGGTATCGAGATCGACGGTGATCTGGTCGGCGAGGAGTACGCCCGCCCCGCCGGTCACCTGGGCGTCGCCCCGAACCAGGGCGACACCGACGTGCCCTGTGCCGCCGGGGCCTGCGACTACCGGCTGGACGTGCGCGGCGGCTGGTACGACGCGGGCGACCACGGCAAGTACGTGGTCAACGGCGGTATCGCCACCTACCAGCTGTTGAGCACCTTCGAGCGGACCAAGAACGCCGCCACGGCCGGCTTCGGTGCCGACCTCGGCGACGGGACGCTGCGGCTGCCCGAGCGGGACAACGGGGTGCCGGACATCCTCGACGAGGCCCGCTGGGAGCTGGAGTTCCTGCTGCGGATGCAGGTGCCGGCCGGCGAGCCGCTGGCCGGGATGGCCCACCACAAGATCCACGACCGGAACTGGACCGGCCTGCCGATGCAGCCCGAGGACGACCCGGAGCCGCGTGAGCTGCACCCGCCGTCCACCGCCGCCACTTTGAACCTGGCCGCCGTCGCCGCCCAGTGCGCCCGGCTGTTCGCTCCGTACGACACGGAGTTCGCGCAGCGCTGCGGCAGTGCGGCGAAGACCGCGTACGCGGCGGCCAAGGCGAACCCGGCCCGGTACGCCCCCGCCACCGGCAACGGCGGTGGCCCGTACGACGACACAAACGTCACCGACGAGTTCTACTGGGCGGCCGCCGAGCTGTACCTGACCACCGGCGAGGGCACCTACCTGACCGATCTGACCGCCTCGCCGCACCACACCGGTGACGTCTTCGACCCCCGTGGCTTCGGCTGGCAGAGCGTGGCCACGCTGGGCCGCCTCGACCTGGCCACCGTGCCGAACGGGCTGCCGGCCGCCGAGCGGACCCGGATCCGCGAGTCGGTCATCACCGCCGCCGACAGGTACCTCGCCGAGATCGGCCGGCAGGCGTACGGGCTGCCCATGCCCGGCGACCCGAACAGCTACTTCTGGGGCGGCAACGGCGCCATCATCAACAACGCCGTCGTGCTGGCCACCGCGTTCGACCTGACCGGAGCGGCGAAGTACCGCGACGGCGCGGTGCAGACGATGGACTACATCCTCGGCCGAAACGCGCTGAACATCTCGTACGTCACCGGGTGGGGCGAGCACGCGGCGGAGAACCAGCACAGCCGGATCTTCGGCTTCCAGCTCGACCCGAGCATGCCGAAGCCGCCCGCCGGCTCGATCGCCGGCGGACCGAACGCCGCCCTCCAGGACCCGTTCGTGGAGCAGCTGCTCGACGGCTGCGCGCCGATGTTCTGCTTCGTCGACGACATCGCCTCGTACTCGACAAACGAGGTAGCGATCAACTGGAACTCGGCACTGGCCTGGATCGCCTCGTTCCTGGCCGACCAGGGCGATGCCGGCGCGGTGCCGGCGCCCACCTGCACGGTGTCGTACACCAACTACGGCTCGTGGCAGGGCGGCACCGGCTTCACCGCCCAGGTGGACATCCGCAACACCGGCACCGCGCCGGTGAACGGCTGGACCGCCCGGTTCGCCTTCACCGGTGACGCCAAGGTGCGCGAGGCGTGGATGGCGAACGTGACGCAGTCCGGGGCCACGGTGACCGCGAAGAACGAGTCGTACAACTCGCGGATCAACCCGGGTGGCTCGGTGATGTTCGGTTTCAACGCCACCACCAGCGGCGGCGCCACTCCGTCGCCTCACCTGATCACGGTCAACGGCGGCGCCTGCACCGCCTCGTGATCCCCGGGTGGGGCGCCGTCGGCGACCGGCGCCCCACCCGGCCTCCACGTCCGCACCCGACGGCGAGCGACGCCGCCGGCCCGCTGCCGTGCGGTCAAGGGCCGGGTGATCCGTAGATCGATCAGTTGTGGCTCCGCGGTGGCGTCAATGTGCCGGATGCGCGTAGCGCGGCGATGCGGTCGCGGAGCTGGCTGCCGCTCATGCGCTTGGCCGCTGCGGCTTGCGGTGTCTCGCTCGCGGCTCCGTACTGCCACCAGGCTTGACCGGTGGTGCGGTCGGTGACGACGAAACGCTCCTTGGCGGCGGGGCCACGCACGATCAGGGTGACGGTTTCGCCGTGCGCGGTCACCGAGTGGATCATGCTGTGGTGCAGTGTGTAGGTGTCGCCGGGCTCCTCGGTGCGGATCATGCGGGGGGTCAGCGCCGATACGTCGATCTGGTCGGTGAAGTCGTGGTCGGTGCCGTAGAGGGTGTGGGTGTAGGAGCCGGTCAGGATGCGGCTGGTGTAGGTCCAGCGGTGGTTGTGGGGCCGATCGTAGTAGCCGTTGAGGAAGACGTGCAGGCGCAGCCGCCATCCGGTGGGGTCGTCGTGGAGGACGAGCTTGTCGAGGATGTCGTAGTGCTCGCACAGGTTGGCTAGGCGGGCGTCGTCTGGGATCCGTTGCGTGAGGTCGGCCAGGATCGCCCGATCGGCCGCCAACCGGTCGAGGAGCTGTGTGGCGGCAACGTTGACAGAGAGAAGATCGTCCCAGTCCAGCGCGGACAGTGGGCTGAACATCTCGGTGTAGGTGCTCGGGGCAGCGGTGGTCACGGCAGGTGCTCCTTGATGGGGTCGGTGCGTTGATGGGGCATGTGCCGGACGGCGGCATGGTCACGGGGAGGATTCGCGTGTCCGAGGACGACCGCCGCTGCCAGGACTGCGGCACACCGCTGAGCCGCTACAACACCGCACCGCAATGCGCTCCGTGCACCTCAAGCCGCCGTGAAGTGCCCGCGCTGACGATGCAGGTGCCTCCGCAGGTGTGGTTCACCGCGGACATGCGTCGGGCGTTGAGCCAGTGGAACTGGCAGACCGTGCTGACCGCCGTGGCCAACGAGACCGGCGCGTCACAGACGCAGTTCGCCGAGCTGACCGGCCTGTCCCAGGCGCACATCTCCCGGCTGATGAGCGGCACGAGTAGATGCTTCGACATCCGCACCATCAGCCAGATCGTGGACGGTCTCGGCGCGCCGCGCCTGCTCGCCGGGCTCGCTCCCGTCCCGGCTTGGTCTGGGGATAACCTGGGCACGCAGGGAGACGAGGAGGCCGAGCCGATGAAGCGCCGCACGCTGGTCAGCGCCTCGCTGGCCGCGCCGTTCGCGGCCGTACTCGGCGAGGTCCAGACCTACGTCGCCGCCGACGGGGCACGCCAGATCCGACTCATGGTGCCCGAGCTGTACACCCTCGACGATCAGATCGGCGGCGAGGCCGTCTGCCAGGCCGCCCAGTGGTGCCTGAGCAAGGTCGACAGCCTGCTCAACCAGGCCGACTACAACGAGCCGACCGGCCGCGAACTCCAATCCGCGTACGGCGAGATGGCTGAGATGGCCGGCTGGCTCCACTTCGACGCCGGCCGCTACGAAGAAGCCAGGTTCTACTACGGCGAAGCGCTTCGCGCCGCTCAACTCGCCGACGACCTCAACCTGGAAGTCCTCACCCTCGCGAGCATGAACACGCTGTCGCGCTACCAGGGACGCCCCCGCGAGGCCATCCAGCTCATCCAGCTCGCGCAACGCCGAGCCGCCGGCTGGGCACCGCCGCGCCTGGCCGCCCTGCTTGCGGCGCGCGAGGCCGTCTGCTGGGCACAACTCGGCGACGCCGCCGCCTCACGCAACGCGATGCACCGCGCCTACCACGTCTTCCACCCCGACATCGGCGAGGAAGACCCGCACTGGCTCGCCTTCTTCGACACCGCGGAACTCGCCGCCCGCCGCGCCACCGCCAGCGGCTACCTCGGCCGACCCGAACAGGCCGCCACCGCCATGCAGGCGGCCGTCGACGGCCTGGGAGCCAAGTTCCAGCGCAACCGCGCCTACTACAGCGTCCGCCTCGGCCTGTCGCTGCTGGCTGAAGGGGACCAGACCCGCGCCTGTCACATCGTGGCCCCAGTGCTCCCACTGTTCAAAGACGTCCGCTCCGGCCGGGCAAACGCCCGGCTGCGCGAGTTCTGCCACCAGCTCCAAACATCCACCGCGCCAGCCGCCCGTGATCTTCTTGGACAGGTCCACACCCTCCAGATCACCGGGCAGCCTGCGTGACCAGCCAACCTCACATCCGCCGCCTCGACGCGACCGACCTGCCACGCCATCGGCCGCACTTCATAGACCTCTACCGGGAGGTCTACGCCGAACCGCCGTACCTGGAAACCGACGAACACGTCACCGCATACGTGCAACGGTTCGCCGAGGAGTCGTCCCAGCCCGGCTTCGCCCTCGTCACCGCGGAGACCGACACCGAAGTGATCGGTTACGCCTACGGACACGCCTTCTCCGCCGACGAATGGTGGCCAGACACCGACCACGAACCCGTCGAGACCAGGGGACGCACCAAGTTCGCCGTCATCGAACTCGCCGTACGCAAGCCACATCGTGGCCGGGGAATCGGCGCACAGCTCATGGCGGCCCTGCTCGACCGACGGCCAGAACACCTGGCAACACTGTGCTCAAACCCCGCCGCGCCAGCTCGCCACATCTACCAACACTGGGGCTGGCAACCCGTCGCCACCGCCTATCCAACCGGCTTCCCACCGATGGACGTACTCGTCCTTCAGCTTCAAGAAGCAGCAAACCCGGCCTGACGGACCTGGACCGCTGGCCTCCGTGCACCGGCGGTCGACGGTCAGCCGGCGCGGCGCAGTTTCGGCAGGACCCGGTCGCCGAAGGCGTCAAGGAACGCCCGCTGCTCCTGCCCGACGTGGTGCAGGGCGATCTGGTCGAAGCCGAGATCGACGTACTCCTCCAGCCAACCCACGTGCCGGCCCAGGTCGGCGGAGATGTTGACCACCTCGGCGAGCCGGGTCATCGGCACCTCGGCGGAGACCGCGTCGAAGTGCTCGGGCGTGGTCAGGTCCCAGCAGACCGGCGGCGCGAAGACGTTGCTGCGCCACTGGTCGTACGCGATCGCCTCGGCCTCGGCCTGCGCCGGCGCCCAGCTGAGGTGCACCTGCAGGTGCACCGGCCCGCGCCCGCCGGCTTCCCGATAGGCGTCGATCATGCGGCGTAGGTGTTCCATCGGCGCGTTGACCGTGATCAGCCCGTCCGCCCACTCGGCGCACCAGCGGGCCGTGGCGACGCTGACCGCCGCACCGACCAGCGCCGGCGGCTGCTCCGGGCGGCTCCAGAGCCTGGCCCGGTCGACCCGGACCAGGCCGTCGTGGCTGACCTCCTCGCCGGCCAACAGGGCGCGGATGATCTGGACACACTCGCGCAGCCGGGCGTTGCGGACGTCCTTGTTCGGCCAGGCCTCGCCGGTGATGTGCTCGTTGGCGGCCTCGCCGGAGCCCAGCGCCGCCCAGAAGCGGCCCGGGTACATCGCGCCCAGGGTGCCGATGGCCTGCGCGATGATCGCCGGGTGGTAGCGCTGCCCGGGCGCGTTGACCACGCCGAACGACAGCCCGGTGGCCTCCAGCGCCGACCCGAGCCAGGACCAGGCGAACCCGGAGTGGCCCTGACGCTCGCTCCACGGCGCGAAGTGGTCCGAGCACATGGCGGCGTCGAAGCCGACGCTCTCGGCGTGGATCACCGCCGCCAGCAGCTCACGCGGGTGGATCTGCTCGTGGGAAGCGTGGAAACCGATCGCCGTCATGCCCCGGTTCCCTACCCACTCCGGCGTCGCCCCAAGCGGCGGGCTACTCGGCGTGCGCGCCCGCGCCGGCCGTGGCCGCGCCCGCGCCCACCCAGACGGTCTTGACGTTGCAGAACTCGTGCATGCCCTGGGCCGACAGCTCACGCCCGTAGCCGGACTTCTTCACCCCACCGAAGGGCAGCTCGGGATAGGACGTGGTCATGCCGTTGATGAAGACGGACCCCGCCTCCAGGTCGCGGGCGAATCGTTCCTGCTCCTGCGGATCCCGGGTCCACGCGTTCGAGCCGAGCCCGAAGGCGGTGCCGTTGGCCAACTCGATCGCCTCGTCGTACGACGACACCCGGTACAGGCCGGCGACCGGCCCGAACACCTCCTCGGCCCACATCCGCATTCCCGGGTCCAGGTCCGTCACCACGGTCGGCGGGTAGAACCAGCCTTCGCCGGCGGGTTTCTCGCCGCCACAGAGCACGGTGGCTCCCTTGTCGATCGCGTCGCGGACCTGCCCGTCGACCTCGTCGCGGCCCCGCTCGCTGGCCAGCGGGCCGACGTCGGTGTCGTCGTCCATCGGGTCACCCACCCGCAGCGCCGACATCCGATGCGCGAACGCCTCGGCGAAGGCGTCGAAGACGTCGGTGTGCACGATGAAGCGCTTGGCCGCGATGCAGGACTGGCCGTTGTTCTGGCAGCGGGCGGTGGTGGCCACCTCGGCGGCCAGATCCACGTCGGCCGAGGGCATCACCACGAACGGATCGCTGCCGCCCAGTTCCAGCACGGTCCTCTTGAGTTCCCGGCCGGCGATCTGGGCGATCGACCGACCGGCGACCTCGCTGCCGGTCAGGGTGGCGGCCCGCACCCGGGGGTCGCGCAGGATCCGGTCCACCGCGTCGGAGCCGACCAGCAGGGTGGTGAAGGCCCCCTCGGGGAAACCGGCGCGGCGGAACACGTCCTCCAGCAGCAGCGCGGTCTGCGGCACGTTGGAGGCGTGCTTGAGCAGCCCGGTGTTGCCCGCCATCAGTGCCGGCGCCGCGAACCGCATGACCTGCCAGAGCGGGAAGTTCCACGGCATCACCGCCAGCACCGGCCCGATCGGTTGGTAACGCACGAATGCCCGGGTGGCGGAGACCGCCTCGGCGTCGGCGGGTTCGTCGGCGAGAAACTCGGCGGCGTGCCCGGCGTAGAAGCGGCAGGCGGCGGCGCACTTGGTGACCTCGGCCTTCGACGCGGCGAAGGTCTTGCCCATCTCGGTGGTCATCAGCCGGGCGATCTCGTCCCGCTCCGCCTCCAGCAGGTCGGCCGCCGCGCGCAGCCATCGCCCACGCTGCTCGATCGTGGTGCCGCGCAGCTGCCGGTAGGCCAGTTCGGTGCGTTCGATCGCCCCGTCGATCTGCTCGTCGGACATCGCCTCGTACGTCTTGAGCACCTGACCGGTCACGGGGTTGGTGGTGGCGATGGTCATCAGGACTACTCCCGTCACTCGAAGAGCGAGTGCCGCGCGCCGGGTTCCTCCCGGCGGCGAGCGGCACGGCGACGTTGGATGACGACCAGGTCGACGACGGCGACCACCGCGAAGACGGCACAGACGCCGCCCAACCAGGCCAGGTCGGCGCGGAACGCCAGCACCGCAAAAACGATCATCGTCACCAGCCCGAAGCTCGCCAGCACGAGCCGCAGGTTCAGCGCGCTGTAGGCGTGACCGACCGTGCCGCGGGCACGCCGGGGCTGTGATCTCGTCATCACCCCCACCTACCCGGCACCGCCACAGCTAACCGTCGTGGGCGCCCCCCACCTGTGCCCGGCACCGGTGGTGGGTTGCGTTACACCGACCGGCCGTGCGGCTGCCCATCGGCCGACCGGCGGGGAACATGGCAGGCATGACCGTCAGCCCTGCCGCCCCGGTGACCGTCGCCGTGGCCCGACGCACCGATCCCGCCCGCACCGACGAGATGGTGGCGTGGATGCGGGCCGGCACCGCGCTGGCCGAGGCGTTTCCGGGCTTCCTCGGCGCGGGGTGGGTGCGCAGCGCGCCGGGGTCCGGCGAGTGGCACATGCTCTACCGTTTCGCCGATCAGGACATGCTGCGCCGGTGGGAGGAGTCGCCGCAGCGGCGCTGGTGGCTGACCTCGGCGCAGGGCATCGTCGAGCACACCCGGGTCGAGCGCCGGACCGGCGTGGAGGGCTGGTTCGACCCGCCGCGTGCGGAGGTCGTCGAGCGGCTCGACGCGGCGCCGACCGTGCCGCCGTCGCCCCCGCGCTGGAAACAGGCGGTGACGATCTGGCTGGCGTTCTTTCCGCTCAGCCTCACCGCCACCGTGCTGACCGGTCAGCTCCTGCCGGGCCTGCCGACCGCGGCGCGGGTGCTGGTCATGACGCTCACCCTGACCCCGTTGATGACGTACCTGGTGCTGCCCCGGATCACCCGGGCACTGCACTGGTGGCTGCACGGGCAGCGGGCACCCTGGCGCACACCACGCCGGTCAGCGTAGAGTCACCGTGCTGTCGCTCTGCGCTGTGAGGCTGGGGAATTCATGCCTGGACGCTGGACCACCGCGGTCGTCAGCCTGCTCGCCCTCGTCGCGTTGGCCTGCGACGCCGGCGGGGAGGCGGCGCCCCGACCCTCGGGGCGACCCCACCGCCCGGCTCGCCGAAGGTCGTCGCGGCCCTCGGCGACTCGATCACCAGCGGGTTCGGGTCCTGCCTGGTCCTGACCTCCTGCGAGCGCAATTCCTGGTCGACGGGGGGCGGGCTGCGGGTCGACAGCCACTACCGCCGGCTGCTCGACCGCAACCCGGGGCTGCGCGGCAAGGCACACAACCATGCCCGCCCGGGGGCCCGTGCCGCGGCCCTCGCCGGCCAGGCGGAGGCGGCGGTACGCGACCGCGCCGACTACGTGACCGTCCTGATCGGGGCCAACGACGCCTGTCGGGGCACCGTCGACGCGATGACGCCGGTGGCGGAGTTCCGGGCCGAGGTGGATCGCGGCCTGCGGGTGCTGCGCAAGGGCCGCCCGAAGGCCCGGGTCCTGGTCGTCAGCATCCCGAACCTCTACCGGCTCTGGGAGGTCGGCCACAAGGAACCGCGGGCGGTGCGGGCCTGGCGACATGGCATCTGCCCGGCTCTGCTGGCCGAGGCGACCTCGACAGCGCCGGCCGACCGGGCCCGCCGGGCGGCGTTCCGGGAACGGATCGTCGCCTACAACAGCCAACTGGCGGCGGCCTGCCGGGCGTACGGCTCCCGGTGCCGCTACGACGGCGGCGCGACCCACCGGATCCGGTTCGACCTGGATCTGGTCAACCAGCTGGACCACTTCCACCCCAACACGGCCGGCCAGTCCCGCCTCGCCGACGCGACCTGGCGGTCGTCCGGCTACGCCGACTGACCGCCCGGCTCCTCGGGGCGGCAAACGCCGTACCGCACCGGCCGACGGCGGGCCGGGCGATCCGGCACGGCAGGAATGCAGCAGGATGGCGGGTACGTTCTGGCGATCGGGGCGTCGTCAACCCGACGACCCGTTACGCACCTGCAGGGAGGCCGCACCGGTGCTCGACCCACACGAGCTCTACGAACTCACCGACGATCTGTCCGACCTCGGTCAACCGGTCCTGATCCAGGCGCTCACCGGTTTCGTCGATGCCGGCAATGCCGGCCGGCTGGCCCGCGAACAACTGCTCACATCGCTGGAGTCCCGCCCGATCGCCCGATTCGACCTGGATCAGATCTTCGACTACCGCTCCCGCCGCCCGGTGATGACCTTCGTCGAGGACCACTGGGAGAGCTACGACGCGCCGGAGCTGGAGCTGCACCTGCTCCACGACGACGACGAGACCCCCTTCCTGCTGCTCACCGGGCCGGAACCCGATCTGCAGTGGCAGCGGTTCACGGCCGCCGTCGCCGGGCTCGCGGCCCGGTTGGACGTGCGGCTCACCGTCGGGCTCAACGCGATCCCGATGGCGGTGCCGCACACCCGCCCGACCGGGGTGACCGCGCACGCCACCCGGCGTGAGCTGATCGCCGGTTACGAGCCGTGGCTGCAACGGGTCCAGGTCCCCGGCAGCGTGGGCCACCTGCTGGAGTTCCGCCTCGGGGAGCAGGGCCGGGACGCGCTCGGCTTCGCCGCGCACGTGCCGCACTACGTGGCGCAGGCCGAGTATCCGGCCGCCGCCGAGGTGCTGCTGGCCTCCGTGTCCCGCAGCACCGGCCTGCTGCTGCCCCGCGACGGGCTGCGCTCGGCCGCCGAGGTGGTCCGGGTGGAGATCGACCGGCAGGTCGCCCAGAGCGACGAGGCCACCGCCCTGGTCCAGGCCCTGGAGGAGCAGTACGACGCGTACGCCCGCGGGCGCGGCGAGAAGAACCTGCTCGCCGCGGAGAGCGGCCCGCTGCCCACCGCGGAGGAACTCGGCGCCGAGCTCGAACGATTCCTGGCCGAACAGACCCGACCGAACGACAGTCAGCCGTAGGGAAGGCCGCTTGCCGGTGCCGGGGGCAGGTGCCCGGTGGCACCTGCCACGCGAGCCGGCCGCGCGGGTTGGCCGGGGATGCGGCAGGCTGGCACCATGCGCCTGGCGACCTGGAACGTGAACTCGGTGAAGGCCCGCCTGCCCCGGCTGCTCCAGTGGCTGGCGGGCACCGGGCCGGACGTGGTCTGCCTGCAGGAGACCAAGTGTCCGGACGGCGCCTTCCCGGTCGCCGAGGTGGGCGAATTGGGTTACACGGTGGCCAGTCACAGCGACGGCCGGTGGAACGGGGTCGCCGTGCTGTCCCGGGTCGGCCTGGCCGACGTGACGGTCGGGTTTCCCGGCGAGCCCGGGTTCCCGGAGCCGGAGGCCCGGGCGATCGCGGCCACCTGCGGTGGGCTGCGGGTCTGGTCGGTGTACGTACCGAACGGCCGGACGCCCGACGACCCGCACTACGCCTACAAGTTGGCCTGGCTGGCGGCGCTGCGGGACGCGCTGGACGCCGAGCTGACCGCCCGCCCGGCACTCGCGGTCTGCGGCGACTTCAACGTGGCACCCACCGACGACGACGTGTGGGATCCGGCGCTGTTCGTGACCTCCACCCACGTGACCCCGGCCGAGCGGGCCGCCCTGGCGGCGCTGCGCGACCTCGGCCTCGCCGACGTCGTGCCCACCCCGATGAAGGGGCCGCATCCGTACACCTACTGGGACTACCGGGCCGGGATGTTCCACCAGAACAAGGGCATGCGCATCGACCTGGTGTACGCGTCGGCGCCGGTGACCCGCGCGGTCCGCTCGGCGTACGTGGATCGGGAGGCCCGCAAGGGCAAGGGCCCGTCGGACCACGCCCCGATCGTGGTCGACGTCGACCTGGTCCCCACCGTCGAACCCCTCTGACTGCCAGCACCGCCTAGGGTGAGGCCATGGCAGTCGTCCAGCAGGTCCCCTGACCTCTTCCCGGTGCGTCAGGGAACGCGGGTGGTGGTGAGGGTGGCGAAGGCGATCACGTTGTCGGCGTAGCCGGTCCCGCCGCCGACCCACTGGCCGCCGCAGGTGATCAGCCGCAGGCTGGCCGGCCCGTCGTGGCCGTACACCCGCTCCGCCGGCAGCTGGTCCTTCGGGAAATGCTCCACCGAGTTCACCGTGAAGACGACCACCGAACCGTCCTCGCGGGTCACCTCGACGGTGTCGCCGACACGCAGTCTGCCCAGGTCGTAGAAGACCGAGGGGCCGCTCTTGGTGTCCACGTGCCCGACGATGACGGCCGGACCGGGCTCGCCGGGGACAGGGCCGCGGTCGTACCAGCCGGTCTCCTCGTGCCGGCTCAGCGGCGGCACGGCGATCGAGCCGTCCGGTGCGTCGCCGACCGGCTTCACCGGGGCGGAGACGTCGATCGACGGCACGGACAGGCTCACCGGCCGGGCGACCGTGGCGGCGGCGGGCACCCCGGCGACGGTTGCCCGCCACCGACGGCCGCCCACTCCAGCGGGCCGCCGGCGGTGCGGCCCAGCCCTGCCCCGGTGGCGAAGACACCGGCCAGCACCAACACCGCGGCGACCGGAAGCGACCAGGGGCTGCGACCGGACCGGGCCGGGCGGGCCCCGGCGCCGCCGGGTCGGGGTGCGCGTGCGGCGGTCATGGCGGCGTCACCGGCGGGTGCCGCGGCGGCGGGACGCCGCGACCCAGAGGACCATGCCGGTGACGGTCAGTGCCAGCCCGCCGGGGAGCAGCAGGCTGGTGACACCGCCACCGCCGCCGAATCCGGTCGCCGGCCCCCGGCTGGGATTCGGCGGCTGATGGCTGGGCTTCAGCTGGCGTACCACCTGGACCATGGTGGATGCCGTCTCGCCGCCCCGGCACTCCAGCTTGACCCGGTAGTTGCCGGGCAGCACCCGCTCCTTCACCATGGCCGTCCCGGTCAGCAACCCGCGCTGCGGCTGCACGGCGACCCGACCGAACGCGTCCGAGACGACGGTGGCACCTACCGAGTTGTCCGGACAACTCGCCCTGAGCCCGACCAGATGTCCCGGTTCCACCATGCTCGGCGAGACCTCCACGAACACGCTCGGGCCCGGCTGCGGCGCGGACCGCGACAGCGGTGCCGCCACCGCCGGCGCGGCCGGTAGCAGCGGAGTGGCCAGCGCGACGGCGAGCAGCGGGGCGACGGCGAGCAGCGGCGCGGCGAACGAGGCGGCCGACGGCGCCGGACGTGTACGGGTCACTGACACGATGCCCCCTCCCGGCGCGCCGGAGCAGTCGCCGGGCGCCGCCGGACACCCGGACCTGTCCACACCGATGATGGTCTCACCACCGGTCGTACCTCACATCCGAGCCGGCGCGGTGCTCGCGTAGGCTCGATTCGCCGTGACCTCCACCGACCCGATCCCCGCCGTCGCCGCGCCACAGCCGGCGCGGGCGATCCGTACCTTCCACCCGCGGCGCGGCCGGATGAGCGGCCGGCAGGTGGCGGCGTTGGAGCGACTGTGGCCGGTGTACGGCCTGCGCGTCGCCGACGCCGCCCCGTTCGATCCCGCCGGCCTGTTCGGCCGCCGGGCTCCGCTGGTGGTCGAGATCGGATCCGGTATGGGTGACGCGACCGTCGAGATGGCCGCCGCCGACCCGGATCGAGACTATCTGGCGGTCGAGGTGCACACTCCCGGAATCGCGAACCTGTTGGACCTGCTCCACCGGCGTGACCTGGCCAATGTCCGGATCGCCGAAGGCGACGCGTTGGATCTGATCGATCTGCTGCCGGCCGACTCACTGGACGCCGTACACGCCTTCTTTCCGGACCCGTGGCCGAAGTCGCGGCACCACAAGCGGCGGCTGATCCAACCGGCCCACGTCGCCCGGCTGCGCTCCCGGCTGGCCGTCGGCGGCACGCTGCACTGCGCCACCGACTGGGCGGAGTACGCCGCGTCGATGCGGGCGACCCTGGACGCCGACCCAGGCCTGACCAACCCGTACGACGGCTACGCGCCCCGGCCCGCCCACCGGCCGGTGACCCGGTTCGAACGGCGGGCGCTGGCCGCGGGACGCCCGATCGCCGACCTGATCTACCGCCGCCGGTAGCGGCGGGCGCGGGCCCGGTTGGCGCCGGGGGACGGAAGCCAGGCACCATGGACCGGCCATGACACTCACCGCCGCGCTGCCGAAGACCGCCGACCCCGACACCCTCTACGACGCCTTCGCCGGCTGGGCCTCCGAGCGCGGCCTCGACCTCTACCCCCACCAGGAGGAGGCGGTCATCGAGATCGTCTCCGGGGCGAACGTGATCATGAACACGCCGACCGGATCCGGCAAGAGCCTGGTCGCGGTCGCCGCGCACTTCGCCGCCCTGGCCGACGACCGGACGACCTTCTACACCGCGCCCATCAAGGCCCTGGTGTCGGAGAAGTTCTTCGCCCTCTGCGAGGTCTTCGGCGCCGAGAACGTCGGCATGCTGACCGGCGACGCGAGTGTCAACGCCGACGCCCCGATCGTCTGCTGCACCGCGGAGATTCTGGCCAACCTGGCGCTGCGCGAGGGCTCCCGCGCCGACGTCGGCCAGGTGGTCATGGACGAGTTCCACTTCTATGCCGAGCCCGACCGCGGCTGGGCCTGGCAGGTGCCACTCATCGAGCTGCCCCAGGCCCAGTTCGTCCTGATGTCGGCCACGCTCGGGGACACCACCCGCTTCGTCGATGACCTGGCCCGGCGCACCGGGCGGGCGACCGCCGTCGTCAGCTCGGCCGAGCGGCCCGTCCCGCTGCTCTTCTCGTACGCGGTGACGCCGCTGCACGAGACGCTGGAGGAACTGCTGCAGACGAAGCAGGCCCCCGTGTACGTCGTGCACTTCACCCAGGCCGCCGCGCTGGAACGCGCCCAGGCGCTGATGAGCGTCAACGTCTGCACCCGGGCCGAGAAGGACATGATCGCGCAGGCGATCGGCGGGTTCCGGTTCACCTCCGGCTTCGGCAAGACGCTGTCCCGGCTGGTCCGGCACGGCATCGGCGTGCACCACGCCGGCATGCTGCCCAAGTACCGCCGGCTGGTGGAGACCCTCGCCCAGGCGGGGCTACTCAAGGTCATCTGCGGCACCGACACCCTCGGCGTCGGCATCAACGTGCCGATCCGCACGGTGCTGTTCACCGGGCTGTCCAAGTACGACGGGGTGCGCACCCGGCTGCTCAAGGCCCGCGAGTTCCACCAGATCGCCGGCCGGGCCGGGCGGGCCGGCTTCGACACCCTCGGCCGCGTGGTCGTGCAGGCCCCCGAGCACGTCATCGACAACGAGAAGGCCCTCGCCAAGGCGGGCGACGACCCGAAGAAGCGACGCAAGGTGGTGAAGAAGAAGCCACCGGAGGGGTCCGTCGGGTGGGGCCAGCCCACCTTCGACCGCCTGGTGTCGGCCGAACCGGAACCGTTGACCTCCAGCTTCCAGGTGAGCCACTCGATGCTGCTCAACGTCATCGGCCGGCCAGGAGACGCCTTCGCCGCCATGCGGCACCTGCTCACCGACAACCACGAGGACCGGGCCGCCCAGCGCCGGCACATCCGGCGGGCCATCGCCATCTACCGGGCCCTGCGGGCCGGCGGCGTGGTCGAGGAGCTGCCGCAGCCGGACGAGACCGGGCGGCGGGTCCGGCTCACCGTCGACCTCCAGCTCGACTTCGCCCTCAACCAGCCGCTGTCGCCCCTCGCGCTGGCCACCATCGAGCTGCTGGACAGCGAGTCCCCGTCGTACGCCCTCGACGTGCTGTCGGTGATCGAGTCGATCCTCGACGACCCGCGCCAGGTGCTGTCCGCGCAGCAGTTCAAGGCCCGCGGCGAGGCGGTCGCCGCGATGAAGGCCGACGGCATCGAGTACGAGGCCCGCCTCGAACTGCTCGACGCGGTGACCTGGCCGAAGCCCCTGGCCGAGCTGCTGGAGGACGCGTACGAGATGTACCGGCGGGGGCATCCGTGGGTGGCCGACCACCAGCTGTCCCCCAAGTCCGTCGTCCGGGACATGTACGAGCGGGCGATGACCTTCACCGAGTACGTGCAGTTCTACGGGCTGTCCCGTTCCGAGGGCCTGGTGCTGCGCTACCTCGCCGACGCGTTCAAGACACTGCGGCAGACGGTGCCCGAGGAGGCCAAGACCGAGGAACTGATCGACCTGATCGAGTGGCTCGGCGAGCTGGTCCGGCAGGTCGACTCCAGCCTCATCGACGAGTGGGAGCGGCTGCGCAACCCGACGGACCTGCCGGAGGTCGCCGCCGCCCTGGACGACCGCCCGGCGGCGGTCACCCGCAACCCTCGGGCGTTCCGGGTGCTGGTGCGCAACGCCCTGTTCCGCCGGGTGGAACTGGCCGCGCTGCGGCACTGGGACGCCCTCGGCGAACTGGACGCGGGCTCCGGCTGGCACGCCGACGCCTGGGCGGACGCGCTGGAGCCGTACTACGAGGCGTACGACGGGATCGGGACCGGGCCGGACGCCCGTGGACCGGCGCTGTTGATGATCGAGCAGGGTCGGGAGCGCTGGACGGTGCGGCAGATCCTGGACGACCCGGAGGGCCACCACGACTGGGGCATCAGCGCCGAGGTGGACCTGGCCGCCTCCGACGAGGCCGGGGCCGCGGTCGTGCGGATCACCGACGTCGGCCAGCTCTGACCGGTCCTCGTGGCAACCGCCCCGCTGGCCGCGGTGGTGCCGACGGCCGCAGCGGTCGCCGCCGCGTTCGGCTCGGCGAGAAGGCCCGTGGCTATCGGCCCGGGAAGGTCGTCCGACACTTCGGGGGTGGAACCGAAACTGGTTCCACCCCCGAAAGCGTCGACGGGTGCGGTCAGTCGCGCGGGGTCTGGAACGCCACGCGGCGACGCCGGAACAGGACGAACAGCACGCCGCCGAGCGCGAGCACGGCGGCACCGACACCGGCGAGAGCGGCGGCCGGCGCACCGGTCACCGGCAGGCCCCCACCGGCGCCACCGTCGTCACCGTCGTCACCACCGGAACCGCCGTCGCCGGTGTCGATGACGATGCGGGCGGTGTTGTTCTCCGGCTTGGACTCGGTGATTGACCTGCCACCGTCGACCACGATCGTGCCGTCGGTACCCGGCGTCGACTTGATCTTGATTCGGACGGTGGCCGTAATCCGGCCGTAGCCGGACGCGACGCTCGGGAACTCGCTCTCGAAGTTGCAGCGCAGCTTCTCCGACTCGGGCAGCGTCCCGCCCTGACCGCCGTCGGTGTAGCACCACTCGGCGGGCAGCAGCACCGTGCCGCTCGGCGCGGTGATCGACACACCGGGGCCGCCGCCGTCCGACGGGCCGTTGTTGACGACCTCGTAGGTGAGGTCGATCGTCTGGCCAACGGCGCCCTTGACGGCAGGAGCGGTGACGGCCACGTCGAGGTGGTTCTTCTTGCTCCAGAGCCGGAAATCCGCGTAGTTGTCCGACTCATCGAGTTCGCGTTCCACGACGGCCTGCCGGGCGAGACCGGCACGGGTGGCCTTGTCGTGCAGGGCGCGGACGGCATCGGCGAAGGACGGGCCGCCGCCCTTGCTGCTGGCGACCTTCTTCGCCGCCCGCGCCTCCCCGGCCAGGGCGACGCTGAACGCGCCGTAGTGCTCGGAGGGCCCGGGCAGGTTGCGACCGAAGGTCAGGTTGAACAGTGATTCTCCGGTCTCGTCGTCGAACAGCAGCAGGCCCTCACCCGGCTCCAGGGTCAGCGGCAGGACGCAGGTGACCGAGCTCGGCCCGTACACGTACGGCAATCCGATGTCGTTCGGGTAGTAGTCCGTGTAGGTGCAGTCGCGGTAGCGCTCGACGAACGTGGCGCCGGAGGGCAGGCTGATATCGACCGTGAAGTCGGTGGCGGCGCTGTCACCCTCGTTGAGCACACCGCTGTACAGCGGGGCGGTGTCCCCGGCGCCGAGCCGACTCGACTTGTCGTTGACGTCCTGGGCGGCGGCCACCAGATCGGGCCCGGAGGCGATGATCGTCACCGGGAACGTCGTGGTGTTGTCGCCGGGATTGGCGTCGTCCTCCGCGCCCGCGATCGTCACGGTGACCGAGCCGGCGTCGCCGGGCTTGGCGCCCTGACGGCTGGCCAGCGAGAGCGGGCGGATGGTGGTGACCTGACCGGCCGTGAGCGCGCCGATGGTGCAGGTGACGTTGTCGCCAGTGAGTTCGCAGGTATCCAGCCAGTCCGGCACGGTCGCGACAACCCCATCGGAGAGGTTGCTCAGATCGAAGGTGACGGTCACTGCTGTCGCGTCGGCCGCACCGTGGTTGTAGACGTACATGCCGACGGTGGTGCCGAGATTGTCGATCTCTGCGACCGGCTCACGGGTGAACGAGACGAAGAGGTCGGGCTGGGCGTCCGCGGCGTGTGCGGTGGTGGCGGGGGCGAAGAGTGCGGTCGTCGCCAGCACCGCCGCGCCGACCGCGAGGCGGGGCCAACGGGCCGTGAGGGATGCCATGTGTGCTCCGGAGAAGGAAGACCGATGGAGCCCCGGACTCTAGTTGAAGATCAGCTCGCGCGTTGTCCCTTGTCTAGGAGGGTTGGCGAGGTACCGGGCCGGGCTTCACCGCAGCCCGGAAAATCCGGTGGCCGATCCACCCGGTTGGCCCCTTATCTGCCCTGGGAGATGTCAGGGTCGTCGATTAGAATGTATGTACTAATCGAGTTCCTGACCTGGGAGGATGCTCGTGACCGCGCCCATCTCCACCCCCCTCACGCCGTACGCCACCCTCCTCGGTTTCACCCGGTACGTCGACCGCACCGGGCCGACCAAGGCCAGCTTCGTCGGCGGCCTGCGTCGACAGCGGGCGAGCCGCTCCGGGTTCAACCCGCACGGCCAGTTCGTCAAGGCACTCAAGGCCGACATCGCCTTCCACACCGGCGGCACCCATCTGGCTCAGGTGGTCGACGTGGTCAAGCCCCGGTGGCGTCCGCTCTACCAGGCGCTCGTGCCCGGCGCGACGGCGTGGCTGCACTCCCTCGGCGAGCCCGCCGGTGTCGACCTGGCCCAGACCCGGGACGCCCTGGCCATGCTCGGCGACCTCCCTATCAAGATCAACCCACACTTCGGCATCCGGTACGCCGACGGCCGCGCCGAGGCGGTGCGGCTGCACTTCGACGAGGCTCCGCCCAGCGAGGAGGCGATGCTGGCCGCGCTGCACCTGACGGCCCGGCACATGGACGCCGTCCTGCCACACGCCGAGCCGGTCCTGGTCGACGTCCGCCGGGGCACGACCCACCGGATGCCCGAGGGCACCAAGCCCGACGAGATCGAGCGCTGGCTCGCCGGCGAGGCCGCCGCCTTCCGCGCCATCTGGTCCGCCGCCTGACCTGAGCCGTCCCATCTGCCCACGTTTCACCGGCTCGCCCGAACAAGCCGCAGCTCAGCAACTTCGGGGACGATGTTGCCTCGGCGTGCCCGGAGGCAACATCGTCCCCGAAGTTCCATCGACTCCTGCTGCACAAGGGGCAGGAGGGGAGCGGCGGCGGTTGTCCACAGGGGTGTCGGGAGAGGCTTCCGGTCGTTCAGGGTGGACGGCATGGCCACCTCCGCTCGGCGTCCGCCGCAACTGCGCGGGCGCGTCTTCCGTGGTTCTTGTGCCGTGGCCCGAGGGCTGCTGACCCGGGGCGAGTTGCGCAGCAGAGCGTGGCGGCCGATCTTCCGGGACGTGTACGCCGACGCCCAGCTCACGATCTCGCACCGCACCCGGTGCCAGGCTGCGGCGCGGTGGGTTCTTCCGCCCGGTTCGGCGATCGCCGGGCGGAGCGCCGCGGCCCTGTTCGGTGCCGGGTTCATCGGAGACGCCGAACCGCTCGACGTTCTGGTGCCCGCCGGGCAACGCTTCGGGCCGGTCGCCGGTCTCGCGGTGCATACCGGCGAGGTCGCCGAGGTCGACGTGCTGTCACACGCCGGGATGCCGGTCACCACGCCGCTGCGGACCTGCTGGGATCTGGCCCAGTGGCTCAGTGTGGAAGAGGCCGTGGTTGTGGTGGACCGGCTGCTCGGCCTGCGGCTGCTGCAATCGGATCAGCTGCGGGAGCTGGCCCACCGTCGTCACGGCGCCCGGGGCTGGAAACGCATGCTTCGCGTGGCACAGCTTGCCGACCCCGGCGCGGAGTCGGCTCAGGAGTCACGGCTGCGGGTGCGGATCGTGCTGGCCGGTGTTCCGCAGCCGGTGACCCAGTTCGTGTTGCAGCGGGATGGCAGGTTCATCGCCCGGGTCGATCTCGCCTGGCCGGAGCTGAGAATCGCGGTCGAGTACGACGGCCTCTGGCACGATGATCCGGAGCAGTTCCACCGTGACCGACGGCGCCTCAACCGCCTGCTCGGCGAGGACTGGATCGTGTTGCACGTGACGGCACAACGACTCCGCCAGGACTTCAACGGCTTCCTCGCCGAACTCCGCCAAGCAATCCGCACCCGCACCAGCTGACCCCTTCTTGCCCAGCAACTTCGGGGAAGATGCTGCCTCCGCATGCGCCGAGGCGACACTTTCCCCGAAGTTGCACAGGTCCTGGGTCACGTGTGGTTGGTGGGAGTGGTTGGGGTGAGGTGGGCGACCGGAACGACCCGGGGATCGTCGATCGGGCCGACGATCACTCGCAGGGCCGGGAAGCGGTCCACCAGGAGCCGGCGGCACGAGTCGCAGGGGGTGACCACGCTCCGGCCCCGATCGCCGACCGTGACGATGGTCTCCAACTCGCTGACACCCTGGGTGGCGGCGGCGCCGATCGCGATCAGCTCGGGGCAGGCGCCGCCGGTGGGGTGCACCACGTTCACGCCAGAGACCACCCGACCGTCGGCGGTGCGGGCCGCCGTGGCAAGGGTGTGGGCGGCGCTGCGGCAGCGCAGCTTCGCCACCGCGCTGGCGGCCTGCACCAGCGCCCGATCGGTGTCACGCATCGTCATCCCGCGTCCCCGTGTTCCGCTTCCGCCCCGGCGGTCGACTCCCGGCCCGACAGTCGACTCCCGGCCTGACAGTCGACTCCCGGCCCGGCGGTCAACGATAGACCGCCGCCCCTCTGGCGTGCGTCGCCCGTGCCCTGCCCCACCACGGCCCCTTTGCTCTGCTTCAACCCACGCACTTGCTCTGCTTCAACCCATGCACCGGTCATGACCAGAACCGTTGCGCCGGGTGAAGCAGAGCAGACGTTGCCGTGCGATGCCGGGCGCGGCCGGCATCCCAGGGCGCGGGGCGGGTGCGGGGCGGGTGGGTAACCAGGAGGCGGGTCGGCGGCGGGCTGCCTATCCTTGGCCACGACATGCAGAATCCAGCCTCAGCCGCCGCGACCGATCCCGTCCGCGAATTGCAGCGCCGCCTCTCCCCGTTGATGTTCCGCGACCAGCGCCAGCTGCGCCGCCGGCTCGACGGGTTGCGGAAGCTACGAGACCCACAGCGGCGGGAATCGGTGCTTGCGGAGATCGTCGCCGAGACGGCGGAGGCGGAGACCCGCCTGGAGCGGCGGCGGGCGGCGGTGCCGGCGGTCACCTACCCGGCCGTGCTGCCGGTGAGCGAACGCAGGGACGACATCGCCGCGGCGATCCGCGACCACCAGGTGGTGATCGTGGCCGGCGAGACCGGCTCGGGCAAGACCACCCAGTTGCCGAAGATCTGCCTGGAGCTGGGGCGAGGCGTCACCGGACTGATCGGTCACACCCAGCCCCGGCGGCTGGCCGCGCGGACGGTCGCCGACCGGATCGCCGAGGAACTGGGCACGGAACTCGGCGACGTGGTCGGCTACAAGGTGCGCTTCACCGACCAGGTCGGCGAGAACAGCCTGGTCAAGCTGATGACCGACGGTATCCTCCTGGCCGAGTTGCAGACCGACCGGATGCTCCGCCAGTACGACACCCTGATCATCGACGAGGCGCACGAGCGCAGCCTCAACATCGACTTCATTCTCGGCTACCTCCGGCAGCTGCTCCCCCGCCGCCCCGACCTGAAGGTCGTGATCACCTCGGCGACCATCGAGACCGACCGGTTCGCCCGGCACTTCGCCGGCCCGCCGACCGCCGAGCACCCCGACGGTGAGCCGGCGCCGGTGGTGGAGGTCTCCGGCCGGACCTATCCGGTCGAGGTGCGCTACCGACCATTGGTCGAGGTCAACGAGGACGCGGCGACCGACGACGGTGACGAGGAGAACGTCCGCGACCAGATCCAGGCGATCGGCGACGCGGTCGAGGAGTTGGCCGTCGAGGGGCCCGGCGACATCCTGGTCTTTCTCAGCGGCGAACGGGAGATCCGGGACACCGCCGAGGCGCTCGGCAAGCTGGTACAGCACCGCCGTTCGCTGCGAAACACCGAGATCCTGCCGCTGTACGCCCGGCTGAGCGTCGCCGAACAGCACCGGGTCTTCGCCCCGCACGGCGGGCGCCGGGTGGTGCTGGCCACCAACGTCGCGGAGACCTCGCTGACCGTCCCGGGCATCAAGTACGTGGTGGATCCCGGCACCGCCCGGATATCCCGCTACTCGCAGCGGTTGAAGGTGCAACGGCTGCCCATCGAGCCGGTGTCCCAGGCGTCGGCCAACCAGCGCAAGGGGCGCTGTGGACGGACCTCCGACGGCATCTGCATCCGGCTCTACGACGAGCAGGACTTCGGCACCCGGCCCGAGTTCACCGACCCGGAGATCCTGCGCACGAATCTCGCCTCGGTCATCCTGCAGATGACCGCCATCGGTCTCGGCGACATCGCCGCCTTCCCGTTCATCGACCCGCCGGATCGGCGCAACATCACCGACGGCGTCAACCTGCTGCACGAACTGGGCGCGTTCGATCCCGCCGAGGCCGACCCGGCCCGTCGGCTCACCCCGCTGGGCCGCCGGCTGGCCCAGCTTCCGGTCGACCCTCGCCTGGCCCGGATGGTGCTGGAGGGTGAACGCAACGGCTGCGCCACCGAGGTGATGGTGATCGCCGCCGCGCTGTCGATCCAGGATCCGCGCGAGCGGCCCGCGGAGAGGCAGGCTCAGGCCGACCAGGCCCACGCGCGGTTCGCCGACGCCGAGTCGGACTTCGTGGCGTACCTCAACCTGTGGCGTTACCTGCGCGAGCAGCAGCGGGCGCTCTCCTCCAGCGCCTTCCGGCGGATGTGCAAGGCGGAATACCTGAACTACCTACGGGTCCGCGAGTGGCAGGACATCGTCAGCCAGTTGCGGCAGGTGCTGCGTACCGCCGAGGGGGACGGCCGGGGACGCGGCCGGCGGGGCCCGGCGCAGGGCGCGCCCGACGGTGGTGGGCGACGCCAGGCCGGCGCGGACCTGCCGGAGGAGATCGACACCCCGAAGGTGCACCAGTCGCTGCTGCCCGGCCTGCTGTCGCACGTCGGCCTGAAGGACGCCCAGAAGCACGAGTACCTGGGCGCGCGGGGGGCGAAGTTCGCGCTGTTCCCCGGGTCGGCGCTGTTCCGTAAGCCGCCGCGCTGGGTGATGGCCGCGGAGCTGGTGGAGACCTCCCGGCTCTGGGGCCGGGTGAACGGGCGGATCGAGCCGGAGTGGGTCGAGCCGCTCGCCCAGCACCTGGTCAAGCGCAGCTACAGCGAGCCGCACTGGGAGAAGAAGCAGGCGGCGGTGATGGCGTACGAGAAGGTCACCCTCTTCGGCGTACCGCTGGTCAGCTCCCGCAAGGTGAACTTCGGCCGGATCGACCCGACGTCGAGCCGGGAACTGTTCATCCGGCACGCGCTGGTCGAGGGCGACTGGTCCACCCACCACCAGTTCTGGCGGGACAACCAGCACCTGCTGACCGAGGTGGAGGAGCTGGAGAGCCGGGCCCGGCGGCGGGACATCCTGGTCGACGACGAGACGATCTTCCAGTTCTACGACGAGCGGATCCCGGCCGAGGTGGTCTCCGGCCGGCACTTCGACACCTGGTGGAAGGTGACCCGGCGGGAGCGGCCCGAGCTGCTCACCTTCACCCGCGAACTGCTGGTCAACGCGGGTCGGGGCGGGGTGGACGGGGCCGACTACCCCGACGAGTGGCGGGCCGACGGGGTGGCCCTGCCGCTGACCTACACGTTCGAGCCGGGCACCCCGGCCGACGGGGTCACGGTGGACATCCCGTTGCCACTGCTCAACCAGGTGCCCGCGGAGAGCTTCGACTGGCAGGTGCCCGGGCTGCGTGAGGACCTGGTCATCGCGCTGATCCGGTCGCTGCCGAAACCGGTGCGGCGCAACTTCGTACCGGTGCCCGACTTCGCCCGCGCCGCCCTGGCCGCGGTCACCCCCGGCGAGGAGCCGCTGCTGGACGCGCTGACCCGGCAGCTGCGGCGGATGACGGGGGTGACCGTGCCCCGCGACGCCTGGGACGTGGGCAAGCTGCCGCCGCACCTGCGGGTCACCTTCCGGGTGCTCGGCGAGGACGACAGGCCGGTCGCCGAGGGCAAGGACCTGCCGGCGCTGCAACGCCAACTCAAGGCGGAGGTACGCCAGGTGGTGGCCGCCGCCGCGCCGGACCTGGCCCGCTCCGGGCTGACCGGCTGGGAGATCGGTGTCCTGCCGCGCACCATCGAGCAGGTGCGCGCCGGGTACGCGGTGACCGCCTATCCGGCGCTGGTGGACGAGGGCAGCACGGTCGGGGTGCGGGTGTTCGACTCGCCGGCCGAGCAGGAGGCCGCACACTGGGCGGGGACCCGGCGGCTGCTGCGGCTGACCGTGCCGTCGCCGGCGAAATTCCTGCAGGGGCGGCTGACCAACGAGGCGAAGCTGGCGTTGTCCCGCAACCCGCACGGCGGCGTGCAGGCGCTGATCGAGGACGCGGCCGGCGCGGCGATCGACAAGCTGGTCGCCGACGCCGGTGGGCCGGTCTGGGACGCCGAGGGCTTCGCCGCGTTGCGGGAGAAGGTCCGGGCCGGGCTGGTGGACACGGTGGTGGCGGTGATGGACCGGGTCCGCGCGGTGCTCACCGCGGCGTACGCGGTGCAGCAGCGGCTCGGCGCGACGAAGAACCTGGCGGTGGTGGCCGCCCTGGCCGACATCCGTGCCCAGCTCGACGGCCTCGTCCACGCCGGGTTCGTCACCGAGGCCGGGTACGCCCGTCTGCCGGACCTGCTGCGCTACCTGACCGCGATGCAGCGGCGGCTGGACCGGCTGCCCGGCAACCCGGCGCGGGACAAGCAGCAGCAGGACCGCATCGCGGTGGTCCAACGGGAGTACGACGAGATGCTCAGGGCGCTGCCCCCGGCCCGGCGCTCGTCCGCGCCGGTGCGGCAGATCCGCTGGATGGTCGAGGAGTTGCGGGTGAACGTCTTCGCCCAGGCGCTGGGCACCCCGTACCCGGTCTCCGAGCAGCGCATCTACCGCGCGATGGACGACGCCGAGGCCCGCTGAACGGCCGCCGACGCCGTCAGAGGGGTGCCACGCCGGGCGGGAGTTCGCCGGTGGCGGTGGTGGTGTGGACGTAGTCGAGCAGGATGCGGCGTAGCTCGCGGCCGGCGTGGGTGGGTACCACGTCGCGGCGGCGGGCCACGGCGATGGTGCGCCGCACCCCGGGGAGCCAGCCGGGTGACCCGGATGCCGGGCCGGCGGGCCACCACGATGCCGGGGACCAGGGCGATGCCGAGCCCGGCCTCGACGAAGCTGAGCACGGCGTCCATCTCACCGCCGTCGACGGACAGGGTCGGCTCGAAGCCGGCGTCCCGGCACGCCTGGAGGGTGGCGTCGCGCAGGTCGTAGCCCTCGCGGAACATGACCAGCGGCTGGTCGCGCAGGTCGGTGATGCGCAGGTCCCCGCCGGCCGAGGTGGTGGGCACCGGATCGACCGAGGCGACCACCAGGCTCTCGGTCAGGATCGGGTCGGCCCGCAGCCCGGGGTCGGCGCCCTGGGCGGGCATGATGATCAGCGCCAGGTCCAGGTCGCCGCGGAGCAGGTCCCGGACGAGGTCCTGGGAGCCGCCCTCCTCCACCCGCAGGTCGACGGTGGGGTGCGCGTCGCGGAACCGGCGCAGCACCGGCGGGGCGAGCGAGGTGGCCAGGCTGGGGGTGGCGCCGAGGCGTACCCGGCCGCGCCGCAGCCCGACCAACTCCTGCACCTCGCGGCTGGCGGTGTCGACGTCGGCCAGGATCCGCTTGGCCAGTGGCAGCAGCACCTCCCCCGCCGCGGTGAGCGTGATGTTGCCCCTTACCCGCTCGAAGAGGGGGGCGCCGAGGGTGTCCTCCAGCGCGTGAATTTGCTTACTCAACGATGGCTGGGTGATGCCGACGATGTCGGCCGCCTGGGTGAAATGTCGGACTTCTGCCACCGCGACGAAGTACCTCAGCTGATGGAGCTGCATCTTCATAGCTTATGGCTATCAAGACTGCGGTGTCGATGCATTGGACGACTGATCAAAGTGCTCCTAGCGTCGGTCGAGTGGTAGTCACGACGAGAACGCGGTCGCCCATCCGATCCAATGTCGGCCTCAAGGCCGTCATGGCGGTGACGGGCATCGTCCTGGTGCTGTTCCTCATCGCCCACATGCTGGGCAACCTGAAGATCTTCGCGGGCGCCGTCTCGTTCAACCACTACGCGGAATGGCTGCGGGAACTGGGTGCCCCGGCGCTGCCCGGCGTCTGGGGCCTGTGGTTCCTGCGGATCGGGCTGGTGGTGGCCGTCGTCGCCCACATCTGGGCCGCCACCGTCCTGGCGGTGCGGGCCCGCGCCGCCCGCCCGGTGCGCTACGCCCACCGCAAGAAGGTCCGCGGCAGCTACGCGGCCCGCACCATGCGCTGGGGCGGCGTGATCATCCTGCTCTTCGTGATCTACCACATCCTGGACCTGACCACCGGCACCCTGAACCCGGTCGGCGACCCGGCCCGGCCGTACGCCAACGTGGTCGCCGACTTCGCCCCGGAGCGCTGGTACGTCACGCTCTTCTACACCCTCGCGATCGTCGCCATCGGCTTCCACCTGCGGCACGGAGTGTTCAGCGCGCTGCGCAGCCTCGGCCAGCAGACCCCGCGCGGCGAACAGTGGGCCCGGGTGGTGGCGCTGGTCTTCGCCGTCGCGCTCTGCGCCGGCTACCTCGTGGTCCCGTTCGCCGTACTCACCGGATTGGTGTCCTGACCATGGATCTGTTCACCGAGGGCGACCCGATCGCCGACACCCGGGCTCCCGACGGCCCGATCGAGACCCGCTGGGAACGTCGCCGCTTCGCCGCCAAGCTGGTCAACCCGGCCAACCGGCGAAAGATGACCGTGATCGTGGTCGGCACCGGGCTGGCCGGCGGTTCCGCCGCGGCCACGCTCGCCGAGCAGGGCTACCGGGTCAAGTCGTACTGCTACCAGGACAGCCCCCGCCGGGCCCACTCGATCGCCGCGCAGGGTGGCATCAACGCGGCAAAGAACTACCGCAACGACGGCGACTCGGTGCACAGGCTCTTCTACGACACCGTCAAGGGCGGCGACTTCCGCTCCCGCGAGTCGAACGTGCACCGGCTGGCCGAGGTCTCGGTCAACATCATCGACCAGTGTGTCGCCCAGGGCGTGCCGTTCGCCCGCGAGTACGGCGGTCTGCTGGACACCCGCTCGTTCGGCGGCGCGCAGGTGCAGCGGACCTTCTACGCCCGGGGTCAGACGGGCCAGCAACTGCTGCTCGGCGCGTACCAGGCGGTGGAGCGGCAGATCGGCCTGGGCAACGTGGAGATGAACGCCCGGCACGAGATGCTGGAGCTGATCGTCGTCGACGGCAAGGCCCGGGGCATCGTGGTCCGGGACATGGTCACCGGCGAGATCTCGTGCGAGTTCGCCGACGCGGTGGTGCTCGCCTCCGGCGGCTACGGCAACGTCTTCTACCTCTCCACCAACGCCAAGGGCTGCAACGTCACCGCCACCTGGCGGGCGCACCGCAAGGGCGCGTACTTCGCCAATCCCTGCTACACCCAGATCCACCCGACCTGCATCCCGGTCTCCGGCGACCACCAGTCGAAGCTGACCCTGATGAGTGAGTCGCTGCGCAACGACGGCCGGGTGTGGGTGCCGAAGGCCACCGGCGACGACCGTGCGCCCCGGGACATTCCCGAGGACGAGCGGGACTACTACCTGGAGCGGATCTACCCGTCCTTCGGCAACCTGGTGCCCCGGGACATCGCCTCCCGGGCCGCGAAGAACGTCTGCGATGAGGGGCGGGGGGTGGGCCCGACCAAGCTCGGCGTCTACCTCGACTTCGCCGACGCCATCGACCGGCTGGGCCGCAAGGCCATCGAGGGCAAGTACGGCAACCTGTTCGAGATGTACGAGCGGATCACCGGCGAGGATCCGTACGAGGTGCCGATGCGGATCTACCCCGCCGTGCACTACACGATGGGCGGCCTCTGGGTCGACTACGACCTCCAGTCGACCATCCCCGGCCTGTTCGTCATCGGCGAGGCGAACTTCTCCGACCACGGCGCGAACCGGCTCGGCGCCTCGGCGCTGATGCAGGGCCTCGCCGACGGCTACTTCGTGCTGCCCAACACGGTGGCCAACTACCTCTCCGCCGGCCCGTTCGAGAAGATCGACGGCAGCCACCCGGCAGCGGTCGAGGCCCGCCGGGACGTGGAGGACCGCATCCAGCGGCTGCTCGCCATCGACGGCGACCGGACCGTGGACTCGTTCCACCGCGAGCTTGGCCAGATCATGTGGGAACACTGCGGGATGGAACGCTCCGAGGCCGGGCTGCGCAAGGCGATCGACGAGATCCGCGCCCTGCGGGACCAGTTCTGGCAGCGGGTGCGCGTGCCCGGCGACGGCGAGGGGCTCAACCAGTCGCTGGAGAAGGCCGGCCGGGTGGCCGACTTCTTCGAGCTGGCGGAGCTGATGTGCATCGACGCCCTGCACCGGGAGGAGTCCTGCGGCGGCCACTTCCGGGCCGAGCACCAGAGCCCCGAGGGCGAGGCACAGCGCGACGACGAGCGCTTCGCGTACGTCGCGGCCTGGGAGTTCACCGCCACCGGCGAGCCCTCGGTGCTGCACAAGGAAGACCTGAACTTCGAATACGTCCACCCCACGCAGCGGAGCTACAAGTGAACCTGACCCTGCGCATCTGGCGCCAGTCCGGCCCCCAGGACAAGGGTCGGATGGTGACGTACCAGGTCGCCGACGTCTCCCCGGACATGTCGTTCCTGGAGATGCTCGACGTGCTCAACGAGCGGCTCATCCTCGCCGGAGACGAGCCGGTCGCCTTCGACCACGACTGCCGCGAGGGCATCTGCGGCATGTGCGGCCTGATGATCAACGGGGACGCGCACGGCCCGCAGCGCGGCACCACCGCCTGCCAGCTGCACATGCGGCAGTTCTCCGACGGTGACACCATCGACATCGAGCCGTGGCGGGCCCGAGCCTTCCCGGTCATCAAGGATCTGGTGGTCGACCGCGGCGCCTTCGACAAGATCATCGCGGCCGGCGGGTACATCACCGCACCCACCGGCAGCGCGCCGGAGGCGCACTCCGTACCGGTGGCCAAGGCCAACGCGGACGCCGCCTTCTCCTCGGCCGCCTGCATCGGCTGCGGCGCCTGCGTGGCGGCCTGCCCGAACGGCTCCGGCATGCTGTTCACCGCCGCGAAGGTCACCCAGCTCTCGCTGCTGCCGCAGGGCCAGCCGGAGCGCCACACCCGGGTGATCGGCATGGTCGACGCGCACGACGAGGCCGGCTTCGGTGGCTGCACCAACGCCGGCGAGTGCACCGCGGTCTGCCCGAAGGGCATCCCGCTCACCACCATCGGCCGACTCAACCGCGACTACCTGGCCGCCACCACCAAGCGCGGCGACACCCCGGGCACCTGAGCGCCCGAACCCCAACCCACAGACCGCCGATCACCGCATCCGGTTCAAACGGTCGGAGACGGGTAGCAGTCCAGCTACCTGGCATCGGAGGAGGGGTTGGCATGCGGGCACCGACCGTGGCGACGGCCGGCGACCGGGCCCACGTCGCGTCGCGGATCGCGGCGGTCCACCGCCGGCTGAGCGGTCAGGCGGGTGGCAACTGGCAGGCGTACGTCAGCCTCGCCGGCCAGGACGGCGCCGATCCCCTGGTCGCGGTGTGCGAGTCGGCGGACCAGCGGATCGAGGCGTACAGCGTCAACAAGATCGCGGTGGCCGCCGCGGTGCTGGACAGGGTCGACCGGGGCCTGCTCACCCTCGACCAGCAGGTGGAGGTGACCGCCGCGATCGTGGTGCCCGGCGGCGACGGGATCTTCAGCCTGGACGGCGCCTACCCCAGCCTGGTCACCCTCGGCCATGCCCTGGCGAACCTGCTCACCGTCTCCGACGACACCGCGGTCCGGCTGTGCGGGCTGGTCTGCCCGGCCGCCGAGATCAACCAGATCCTGGTGGCGAAGGGCTTCCCCAACACGCAGGTGCAGCCGGTGGCCAACCCGAACCGCTTCTTCCTGGGCACCAGCACCCCGCGGGAGACCCACGACCTGTTGCGCGCCCTGGTCGGCGGCTCGCTGATCTCCGCCGCCTCCACCGAGTTCGTGCTGCGGCTGCTGCGCTCGCCGGTGGCCTTCACCGACGGCGTACGGCGGGAGATGTCCTCCGCCGAGCGGGCCCGGATCGCCACCAAGGCCGGCTGGTTCGCCGACGCCCGGCACGAGGCCGGAGTGATCTTCGACACTGCCGGCGCGCCCCTGGTGACGTACGCCCTCTTCGCCGACGGCCAGTCCGGCGCGGGCGACTTCGGCGCCACCCACCCCGCCGTGCAGGCGCGGGCCCGGTTCGGCCGCCGCGTTCTCGATCTCACCGACGGTCTCGGCGGCAGCGGCACCGTCCACCGCGGGCAGCCGTACCGCCCGAGCAACGGCGGCTGAACCCGGCAGCGGAGGCTAGCGTGGACCCCGGGGATCAGGTAGAGGGGGGACCATGCGGGCATCGAAGCAGCCGGCCGGCCCGGCAGGCGGCCGGCGGATCAGCCGATCGGCGGCCGGTCTGGCCGCGTTGGCCGGGCTGGCCGGTGTCGCCTGGGCCGCGCGGAACATCCCGGCCGCGCTCGGCGGTCAGCTGGCCGGCGCGCGAGCCGAACGGGCCGCCCGGTCGCCCCAGTTCCGCGACGGCACGTTCCACAACCGTGCGGGCACTCGGACGACGGTTCCCGCGCCCGACCGCAACCTGCTCCGGGAGCTGATCTTCGGCAAGCAACAGCGGCGGCCGACCGCACCGGTGCCGCTGGTCCGGCCCGCCGCCGAGACCGGCATCGAGTCGACCCGCGAGCTGAACGTCGTCTGGTACGGCCACGCGTCCGCCCTGATCGAGATCGAGGGCCGGCGGGTGCTGCTCGACCCGGTGTGGAGCGACCGGTGCTCCCCGTCGGCGGCGGTCGGCCCGCGCCGGCTGCACGAGCCACCGGTACGCCTCGACGAACTGCCCCGCATCGACGCGATCCTGATCTCGCACGACCACTACGACCACCTCGACATGGCCACCGTGCGGGAGCTGACCGCCCGGCAGTCAGCGCCGTTCCTGGTGCCGCTCGGGGTGGGCGCCCACCTCGACCGCTGGGGTGTGCCGGCCGATCGGATCATCGAGCTGGACTGGTCGCAGACCCACCGGGTGGCCGACCTGGAGATCACCTGCACCGCCGCCCAACACTTCTCCGGCCGGGGCCTGCGCCGCAACGGCACCCTGTGGAGCTCCTGGGTGGTGGCCGGACGCCAGCGGAAGGTCTACTACACCGGAGACTCCGGCTACTTCGACGGGTACGCCGAGATCGGCACGGCACACGGGCCGTTCGACGTGACGCTGATGCAGATCGGCGCGTACGACCGGGCGTGGCCGAGCATCCACATGTTTCCCGAGGAGGCCGTCAGCGCTCACCTGGAGCTGCGTGGCGGGCTGTTCGTGCCGGTGCACTGGGCGACGTTCAACCTCGCCCTGCACGACTGGTCGGAGCCGGTGGACCGGCTGTGGGCCGAGACCAAGGCACGCGACGTCCGGTTGGCGGTGCCGCGCCCCGGCGAGCGGGTGGTGGTGGACGATCCGCCGCCGGTCGACGGCTGGTGGCAGGCCGTCGCCTGACTCTCAGAGCACGAAGGCGTCGGTCCAGAGGGCGCCGCCGCGGCCGGACAGCGAGTCCAGCATGGCCACGGCCTGCCCGTCGGTCAGCTGAGCCACGAAGTCCACGATGGCCCGGCCGCGGGCCTTGCCGAGCCGGTCCGGGGTGCGCGGGTGCAGCTCCGCCTCGGCCAGCTCCACCAGGTCGTGCAGCCGCCGCGGCAGCCGGGACTCCTCCTCCGGGTCGAGCAGCCACTCCAGCAACGCCTCGACGAGGGTGCTCAGCAGCCGGGCCTGACCGCGCTGGTGCAGCGCCAGGTCGGGACGGGCCAGCACGAACCGGTGGTGGACGAACTTGAGCACCTGCACCTCGTGCCACTGTGCCGGGGCCAGCAGCACGTGCCCGGAGCGCACCGCCGGCTGCTCGACAACGGTGATCGAGTCGACGAAGCGGGTGGTCCACCGGGCGGAGAAGCGCGCCACGTACTGCTCCGCCTCGATCGAGCCGTCGAACGGCACGGCGAGCAGGCCCTCGACCAACTCCTCCCGGACGTGCTCGACCGCGGCGGCGAACGCGTCGTCGGTGGCGACCCAGCCGTCCTTGTGGTGCAGCTGGCGGCGCAGCCGCTCGATGGACGAGCCGGGCCGGCGGGCCGAGGTGTTCAGGGCCGCGTCGGTGATGGCCCGCAGGTGAGTCCCCTCGCGCTGCCACGCCATCAGCTCGGCCGCCACCGCGCCCTGCTGGAGCACACCGACCCGGTAGAAGTCCTCGACGTCGTGGATGGCGTAGGCGATGTCGTCGGCGGTGTCCATCACCGACGCCTCGACGGTCTGCTGCCAGTCGGCGATCCGGCCGGCGAACGGCGCCCGGGCCTGCCGCAGGTCGTCCAGCTCGGTGCGGTACGCCCCGAACTTCGCCGAGCCGCTGTCCGGGTCGTCCGGCGGCGGGGTCGCCCCGCGCGGCGGCGGATCCATCAGGCGCGGATGCGGGTCGGGGTGATCGAGCCGGGTCCACGGATACTTCAGCATCGCCGCCCGCACCGCCGCGGTCAGGTCCAGGCCGGTGGTCGCCGCGCCGCGGATCTCGGTCGAGGTGACGATGCGGTACGACTGCGCGTTGCCCTCGAACCCGTCGGCCAGGCCGAGCCGGTGGCGGGCCAACCGGTCCAGCACCCGCTCCCCCAGGTGACCGAAGGGCGGGTGGCCGAGGTCGTGGGCGAGCGCGGCGGCCTCCACCACGTCCGGGTCGCAGCCGCCCAGCTTCTCCACCAGGTCGCGCTGCCACCCGTCGGCGGTGAGCCGCTCCGCGATCGCCCGGGCCACCTGAGCCACCTTCAGGCTGTGGGTCAGCCGGTTGTGCACCAGCAGCCCGGACCCGCCCGGGCTGACCACCTGGGTGACGCCGCCGAGCCGGGCGAAGAACGGCGAGGAGACGATGCGGTCCCGGTCGGCCCGGAACGGGCTGGTCGCCAGGTCGCCGAGGGCCCGCGCGCTGCCGCCGAAGAGACGGCGCGCCCGGGGGTCCACAGGTGGTTCCATGATCGCCACGGTAGCCGGGCACAATGCCCTACGGAACCCACACCCGAACGCGGAGCGACATCGTGACCCTCTCTGTTCATCAGCGCATCGCCGAGGAACTCGGCGTCGCCGAGCGCCAGGTACACGCGGCCGTGGAGCTGCTCGACGGCGGCGCCACCGTGCCGTTCATCGCGCGCTACCGCAAGGAGGCCACCGGGCTGCTCGACGACACCCAGCTGCGCGCCCTGGAGGAGCGGCTGCGCTACCTGCGCGAGCTGGACGAGCGGCGGGCCGCGGTGCTGGAGTCGATCCGCTCCCAGGGCAAGCTGGACGAGGCCCTGGAGGCGCAGATCCTGGCGGCGGACTCCAAGTCCCGCCTGGAGGACATCTACCTGCCGTACAAGCCGAAGCGGCGGACCCGCGCCCAGATCGCCCGCGAGGCCGGCCTGGCACCCCTCGCCGACGCGCTGCTCAGCGATCCGGCGCAGGATCCGAAGGCGACGGCGGCCTCTTTCGTCGACGCCGACAGGGGCGTGGCCGACGCCGCCGCCGCGCTGGACGGCGCGCGGGCCATCCTCATCGAGCGGTTCGCCGAGGACGCCGACCTGATCGGCACGCTGCGCGAGCAGATGTGGTCGCGGGGCCGGCTCGTGTCCCGGGTACGCGAGGGACAGGAGAGCGCCGGGGCGAAGTTCTCCGACTACTTCGACTTCGCCGAGCCGTACCCGAGGCTGCCCTCGCACCGCATCCTGGCGATGTTCCGCGGCGAGAAGGAGGGCGTGCTCGACCTGACCATGGACCCGGAGGCCGAGGGCGACTCCGATGCCCCGGTCACCGGCCCCACCCGCTACGAGGCCGTGATCGCCGGCCGCTTCGGGGTCAGCGACGCCGGCCGGCCCGGCGACCGCTGGCTCGCCGACACGGTGCGCTGGGCGTGGCGTACCCGCATCCTCATCCACCTCGGGGCGGACCTGCGGATGCGGCTGTGGCAGGCCGCCGAGGAGGAGGCCGTCCGGGTCTTCGCCACCAACCTGCGTGACCTGCTGCTCGCCGCGCCGGCCGGCGCCCGGCCCACCATGGGGCTGGACCCGGGACTGCGTACCGGGGTGAAGGTGGCCGTGGTGGACGCCACCGGCAAGGTCGTCGCCACCGACACCATCTACCCGCACGAGCCACGCCGGCAGTGGGACGCCTCGATCGAGACCCTCGCCCGACTCGCCGCCGCGCACCGGGTGGAGCTGGTGGCGATCGGCAACGGGACGGCCAGCCGGGAGACCGACAAGCTCGCCGGTGACCTGATCAAGCGCTTCCCGCAGCTGGAACTGACCAAGGTGATGGTCTCCGAGGCCGGCGCCTCGGTCTACTCCGCCTCGGCGTACGCGGCGCAGGAACTGCCCGGCATGGACGTGTCGCTGCGGGGCGCGGTCTCCATCGCCCGCCGCCTCCAGGACCCGCTCGCCGAGCTGGTGAAGATCGAGCCGCGCTCCATCGGCGTCGGGCAGTACCAGCACGACCTCTCCGAGGTGAAACTCTCCCGGTCGCTGGACGCGGTCGTGGAGGACTGCGTCAACGGCGTCGGGGTGGACGTCAACACCGCGTCGGCCCCGCTGCTGACCCGGGTCTCCGGCATCGGCGCCGGCCTGGCGGAGAACATCGTGCTGCACCGGGACGCCAACGGGCCGTTCCGCACCCGGGCCGACCTGCGCAAGGTGCCCCGGCTCGGCCCGAAGGCGTTCGAGCAGTGCGCGGGCTTCCTGCGCATCCCCGACGGCAACGACCCGCTGGACTCCTCCAGCGTGCACCCGGAGGCGTACCCGGTGGTGCGCCGGATCCTCACCAGCACCGGCCAGGACCTGCGGTCGCTGATCGGACGCAGCACGATCCTGCGTGGTCTGCGCGCGACCGACTTCGTCGACGACACGTTCGGCCTGCCCACCGTCACCGACATCCTCGCCGAGCTGGAGAAGCCGGGCCGCGACCCGCGCCCGGAGTTCCGGACGGCGACCTTCGTCGAGGGCGTCGAGAAGATCGGCGACCTCACCCCCGGCATGGTCCTGGAGGGTGTGGTCACGAACGTCGCCGCGTTCGGCGCGTTCGTGGACGTCGGGGTGCACCAGGATGGCCTGGTGCACGTGTCGGCGATGTCGCGCACCTTCGTCAAGGACCCCCGCGAGGTGGTGAAGTCCGGCGACGTGGTGAAGGTCAAGGTGCTGGACGTGGACGTGCCGCGCAAGCGGATCTCGCTGACCCTGCGCCTGGACGACGAGGCGGAGCCGGGCACCGGGCGGGGCAGCCGGGGCGGCGCCGAGCGGGGCGGCACCGGGCGGCAAGGTCGCGGGCCGGGCGGGCAGGGCCGGGGCGGCGCCGAGCCGCAGGGCCGGGGCGGGCTGGCGGGGCAGGGCCGGGGCGGGAAGGGCGGAGGCGGGCAGGGCAGGGGCGCCGGGCAGGGGCGGGGCGGTGGTTCCGCTCCCGCGGACGGCGCGATGGCCGACGCGCTGCGCCGGGCCGGGCTGCTCTGAGCGGGCACCTCGCCCGTCCCCACCCGTGGCAGGGCCGGCGGCGAGGGCCGGTCCGGTCAGCGGCGGGCCAGCCAAATCGGTGACGCGCCGGCCCCGGTCGGTGGCACGCCAGCCCCCGGTCGGTGGCACGCCGGCCCCGGTAGCGGAGCGGGTCGAGTCACAGTGGTCGACCCGCTGTCGAGCTGAGGGCACAAACGGATCGCCGCCGGGTGAGAGCGCAGACGGTTCAGCTCGACAGGCACTGGAGGACGCGACTGGTCGTGCGGCGCCACCGGCGCGCCCGCGCGCCCGCGCGCTCTGCGCGGCGCGTACCGTCGGGTGGTGCGTGACGACGGTCCGGACTGGCGGGAGGTGCGGCGGCACGCGGTGCTGGCGCACGCGGCGGCGGCCGAGCAGCGACGCCTCGATGAGCAGGCCGAGGCGGCGGCGCTGGTCAGCGCGTTCGTCGCGGAGGCGCAGCGCCGCGGTCTGGCCACCACCCGGCTGGTCGCGCGATCCCACGACGGCCGGGCCCGTTACCGGACCCGGCTGCACGGTTGGTACATCGACCGGGCGCGGACCCGGGCCGTCGACGTGGATGGTCGATTCCACCTGTTGACCGTGCCGCGGGCGCTGCGGGCCCGGTTCCTCGGGGCCGATCCCCAGCCCGGCCCGGCCCCGCTGGTGATCGGCGCGGGCGGCCGGGACGGAGAGTCGGTACCGCTGCGGATCATGCTGCAGCGGCGGCTCGACGCCGGCGACACCCGCCTCTGACCAGCGTAGACGACACTCCCGATCGGACACGGCACGCCGCGGTGCCGTGTCCTTTGTGCGTCCCTGCGGGTTGACGTGTCGGGATCCGTGTCGACTGTCGCTATTTTCCAACGACGAGAGCGAACAGTCTGATACAACCCGTTTGTCTGCTATGACCGGTTGGCCATGACCGGTTGACTTACGGAGGTCAGAACGGTGCCCGTATCCTCGGTGACCGCACCCGCACGCCCGTCCCGGCCGGCGCGGCCGAGCGATCCGGTCAAGCGGGTGTTCGACGTGGTCCTCGCGACGGCACTGCTGCTGCTGACCGCACCGCTCATGGCGATGGTCGCGGCGGCGGTCGCCGTGGGCCTGGGCCGGCCGGTGCTGTTCCGGCAGCACCGCGCCGGGCAGGATGGCCGCCTGTTCGAGCTGGTCAAGTTCCGCACCATGCGGGCGCCGCACGGCGAGCTGACCAGCGACGCCGACCGACTCACGCCGCTCGGTCGCTGGCTGCGCGCCACCAGCCTGGACGAACTGCCGACGCTCTGGTGCGTGTTGCGCGGCGACATGAGCCTCGTCGGGCCCCGGCCGCTGCTGCCGGAGTACCTTGGCCGCTACTCGCCCACGCAGGCCCGACGGCACGAGGTCCGCCCGGGCATCACCGGGCTGGCCCAGGTGCGCGGGCGCAACGGCCTCGACTGGGACGACAAGCTCGCGCTCGACGTGGAGTACGTGACGCGGCGCAGCTTCCGCCTGGACCTGTCGATCCTGGCGGCCACGATCCGGACGGTCCTGCGTCGAGAGGGGATCGCCGCCGCCGGCAACGCGACCGCGCCGGAGTTCCTCGGGAGCCGGCGATGACCGGCACGATCCACCTGTCCCCGCCGGACGTCGGCCCGCTGGAGGAGTCGTACCTGATCGCGGCACTGCGTTCCGGGTGGGTCGCGCCGGTCGGGCCGGATCTCGACGCCTTCGAGCGGGAGGTCGCCACCCGGGTCGGCACCCACGGCGCGGTGGCCGTCAGCTCGGGCACCGCCGCGCTGCACCTGGCCCTGCTGGGGTTGGGCGTCGGCCCGGGACACGTGGTGCTGGTGCCGACCCTGACCTTCGTCGCCACGGCCAACGCGGTCCGCTACACCGGCGCCCGGCCGGTCTTCGTCGACTGCGACCCGCAGACGGGCAACGTGGACATCGCCCTCGTCGCCGAACTGCTGCACCGGCTCCGCTCGCGCGGCGAGCGGGTCGGGGCGGTGATCCCGGTGGACATGTTCGGCAGCTGCGCCGACTACGCCGCGCTGCTGCCGATCTGTGCCGCTGCGGACGTCCCGGTGGTCGAGGACGCCGCAGAGGCGCTCGGCGCGACCCACCTCGGCCGGGCCGCCGGCTCCTTCGGCCGGATCGGCGTCCTCTCCTTCAACGGCAACAAGATCATGACCACTTCCGGGGGCGGGATGCTGGTCGGCGACGACGTGGCGCTGCTCGACCGGGCGCGGTACCTGTCCACCCAGGCGCGCGAGCCGGTGCCACACTACGAACACCGCGAGACCGGCTACAACTACCGGCTGAGCAACCTGCTCGCCGCACTCGGCCGGGCCCAACTCGTCCGGCTGGACGGCATGATCGACCGCCGCCGGCGACTGCGCGACCGGTACGCCAAGCTGTTCGCTCCGGTGCCGGGGGTGCGGCTGATCGGCGCCGAGGACACCGGCTCGAACTGCTGGCTCACCAGCATCCGGGTGGACCGGCAACGCTCCGGCTGGGCCGCCGCCGACCTCGCCGCCCACCTGGCCGCCCGGCACATCGAGACCCGCCCGGTGTGGAAGCCGATGCATCTGCAGCCGGCGTACGCCGACGCCGAGAGCCGGCTCACCGGGGCCGCCGAGCGTCTCTTCGCCGAAGGGCTGACCCTGCCCAGTGGCAGCGCTCTCAACGAACGGCAGGTCACCACCGTGTTCTCGGCGATCGACGAGTTCCTGACGGCGCGTACCGGAGCACCGGCGGCGTGACCGTACCTCTGGTGGTCGTCGGTTGCGGCGGACACGGCCGGGAGGTCCTGACCGTCGCGCGGGCCATGAACGCCACCGTCGGACGACCCCGCTGGCAGTTGCTCGGCTTCGTCGACGACCGACCCTCGGAGGTCAATCTCAAGCGGGTGCAGCGGCTCGACGTGCCGTACCTGGGCGGGGTGACCTGGTTGTCCGAGGCACCGCCGGACACCCACCACGTGATCGGGATCGGCGATCCACGGATCCGGCGCTCGGTCGCACACCGGGTCGACCGGTACGGGGTGCCGGCGGCCAGTCTGGTGCACCCCGACGCGACGCTCGGCCCGGACCTGCGGCACGGGCCCGGTCTGGTCGCGTTCGCCGGGGCGCGGGTCACCACCAACGTGACCCTCGGGCGGCACGTGCACCTCAACCAGAACTGCACCGTCGGGCACGACTGCGTGCTGGCCGACCACGTGTCGGTGAACCCGCTGGCCGCCATCTCCGGCGGGTGCCGGTTGGACGAAGGGGTGCTCGTCGGCACGAACGCCGCCGTCCTGCAGGGACTACGGGTGGGGCGGGACAGCACGGTCGGCGCGGGCGCCTGTGTGGTCCGCGACGTGGCCGAGGGCGTGGTTGTCAAGGGCGTACCGGCGCACTGAGTGCCAGCCCGTCAGCGGGATGCGACCTCACGCCAGAAATTCGCAAAACGCCCAAAATATCTGATTCTGCATGTAGCAAGGACAAGAGCATAACTTCTCCTTTCGCTCGGCACGGGCGGAAGCGGTCGACAGGAAACAGGGAGCCGCTCATGCGGGACACACAGAGCACCCGGCCCACGGACCCGAGGCCACGCCGGACCAGGGCCCGCTACCGCACCCTCGTGTTCATGGCCACCGACACCACAGCCTGGGTCGGTGGCTTCGTCGCGGCAGCCTGGACCCGCTACGAGTTCGCCCTGACCACCACCCAACTGACCCGGGCCGCCGGCTGCGGGCTGCTCGCCGCCGGGCTGCACGTGGCCGTGGCGGGCGCGCGCCGGATGCGCTCGGGCCGGCACCCGCTCGGCAGCCTTCAGGAGGTCCAGGGGTTGGCTGGAACCGCGCTCACCACCGCCGCGGTGATCCTGCTCGGCGTACTCCCGGTCCCCGAACGGCCGGTGCCGGCGAGCACCCCGCTGGTCGGCGGCGCGCTCGCCCTGCTGCTCATGCTGGCCGTCCGGTTCACCTACCGGCACCAACGCGACCTCGCGCTGCGCCCCGACGTCCGCTCGTCGGCCCCGGTGCTGCTGTTCGGGATGGGCGACGCCGGCCAGGGGCTGCTCCGCGCACTGCTCACCGACCCGCGCAGCCGCTACCGGCCGGTCGGCGCCCTCGACGACGACCCGGAAAAGCGCAACCTCTCCGTCGACGGCGTTCGGGTGCTCGGCGGGCGCGACGATGTCGCCGCGGCGGTGGGCCGCACCGGCGCCACCACCGTGATCTTCTCGGTCGCCAACGCCGACGCCGCCCTCATCCGGCAGATCCGGGAGTCCACCCTGAACACCGGGGCGGCGTTCAAGGTGCTGCCGCCGGTGCGCGACCTGGTCGACCACCGGATCACGGTGACCGACGTACGGGACGTACAGATCAGTGATCTGCTCGGCCGCCGGCAGGTGGTCGCCGACATGGCGGTCCGGACCAACGGCCTCACCGGCCGGCGCATCCTGGTCACCGGCGCCGGCGGCTCGATCGGGTCCGAGCTGTGCCGCCAGGTGATGAAGGCGGACCCGGGCGAACTGATGATGCTCGACCGCGACGAGTCGGCGCTGCACGCGCTGCAGATGTCGCTCGACGGCCGGGCGATGCTGGACGGTCCCGAGCTGATCCTGGCCGACCTGCGCGACGACGAGGTCATCCGGCGCATCATCCGGGAACGCCGACCCGAGATCATCTTCCACGCCGCCGCGCTGAAGCACCTCACGCTGCTCGAACGGCACCCGGGCGAGGCCGTGAAGACGAACGTGTGGGGCACCCTGTCGGTGCTGGACGCCTGCCGCGACGTGGCCAAGTTCGTGAACATCTCCACCGACAAGGCCGCCGACCCGACAAGCGTCCTCGGCTACTCCAAGCGGATCACCGAGCGGCTCACCGCGCACGCCGCCTCACGCTTCCCGGGCACCTTCCTGAGCGTCCGCTTCGGCAACGTGCTGAGCAGCCGGGGCTCCGTGGTCACCGCATTCCAGCGGCAGATCGAGACGGGCAACCCACTCACCGTCACCCATCCCGAGGTGACCAGGTACCTGATGACCGTGCAGGAGGCCGTGCACCTGGTGCTCCAGGCCGCCGAGATCGGTCGCGACGGCGAGGCGCTGGTACTGGACATGGGCGAGCCGGTACGCATCATCGACCTGGCCCGGCAGATGGCCGAACAGGCCGCCAGCGACGTGCCGATCGTCTTCACCGGGCTGCGTCCCGGCGAGAAGCTGCACGAGGATCTGCTCGGCGCCGGGGAGACCGACACCCGGCCGTTCCATCCGCTGGTGTCGCACGTCGCGGTGCCACCGCTCGACCCGCTGGAGGTCAGCGGCCTCGACCCGTTCGACGACCCGGCGAAGGTCGTGGCCGAACTGACCCGGCTCTGCGCCCAGCCGGCCGCCGGCTCTGTCGTGGACGGTGCTGTCGGGCTCCCCACGCCCCGCTGATCGGCGGGACGCTGACGACAAGACAACGGGCCGGCGACCACTCGGGTCGCCGGCCCCGCCGGTCCGAGCGGCTCAGCGGCGGATACCCGCCCATTCATGGTGCCGCCGCACTGTGGACAGGATGAAGTCCACCACCCGGCGCGAGGTGTCCGGCACTCGATAATCGGACGGGCAGGGCACCCCGTCGGCGGCGACCTGCGACACGGTGACTTCCACCGCCTCCACCACGCCGCCTGGATCCAGGCCGGTCATGATGATGCCGCCGGCATCGAGCGCCTCGGGACGTTCGATCGACTCCCGCAGGGTGACCGCCGGAAAGCCGAGGATCGCCGACTCCTCGCTGATGGTCCCGCTGTCCGACAGGGTGCAGAACGCGCGGGTCTGCAGGTGAACATAGTCGATCAGGCCGAACGGCTCGTGGAACGCGATGCCGTCGAGCACGGTCGCGTCGGGGGCCAGGGCCTCGATCCGCTTACGGGTACGCGGGTGGGTGGAGACCAGCACCGGATGGCCCCAGCGGTCCCGAACGGCGGCCAGGCAGTCGAGCAGCCGCCGCAGCCGGGCCGGCTGGTCGACATTCTCCTCTCGGTGGGCACTGACCAGGACGTACCGGCCCGGGGTCAGGTCGAGTTGGCTGAGGATCCGAGAGCTCTCGATCTCCGGCTTGTAGTGCTCCAGCACCTCACGCATCGGCGAGCCGGTGTGCAGGATGCGCCGTGGATGCAGACCCTCGGCGAGCAGGTTCCGTCGGGCGTGCTCGGTGTAGACGAGGTTGAAGTCGGCGACGTGGTCGACCAGCCGGCGGTTCGTCTCCTCCGGCACGTTCAGGTCGAAACAGCGGTTGCCGGCCTCCATGTGGTAGACCGGTACCCGCATCCGGCGCGCCATCAGCGCGGCGATGCAACTGTTGGTGTCCCCGAGCACCAGCAGGGCATCCGGCCGCAGCTCGGCGATTGCCGCCTCCACCCCGACCAGCACACCACCCAGCACCCGCCCCAGAGAGGACGTGTCCACCCGCAGGAAGCGGTCCGGCGGCCGCAGTCGCAGCTCGGTGAAGAAGACGTCCGAGAGCGTACTGTCCCAGTTCTGCCCGGTGTGTACCAGCACATGGTCGACGGTACGATCCAGTCTGGCCAGCACCCTAGACAGCCGGATGATCTCCGGCCGGGTACCGACGACGGTCATCACCCTGGTCATCGACCACTCCGTCCCGCGACCGGCCCGACCATCGTGTCGCCGGTCATGCCAGCGCCTCCGCCGGTTCCCGCCGCTCGCTCTCGACCGGCTCGGCGTACGTGTCGGGCCGCTCCGGATCGAACAACTCGTTCACCCAGAAGAGGGTCAGCAGCTCGCCGCGGCCGGTGTTGACGATCTTGTGAATCCACATCGTCGGCATGTCCACCACCACCGGGGAGTCGCCGTCGACCGGAAATCGGACAACCTCGTCGTGGCCGACCCGGCGCAGGCTGATCTCGGCGCTGCCGCGGAGGACAGCGAAGCGCTCCACCTTGGCCAGGTGGAAGTGCTCCCCTCGGGTCACCTCGGGGTGGGAGGTGGAGCAGAACGTCTGCCCCTGCCCACCGTGGGACTTCACCACCTCGGTCAACTCGCCCCGCGGGTCCGCATGGCGGGGCAACGGAAGCGGGTAGTGCGCGGGGAAGCAGTGCGACCGGTAGGTGTTGAACAGCCGCACCGCGTGCCGATCGGGCAGCGGCGGTATCTCGCCGCGACGGTAGAGCGCAGCGTAACCGGCGAGCCGGTCAGCCACCTCACGGACGCCGACGCGAAGCGGGGGCATCGCGGCGTCCCAACTGCCCGCGGTGGGCACCCCGAGCAGATGGGCGGCGGCGTCGATGACGTGCACCAGCTGCAACTCGCGGTCCTCGTGCACCTCCGGGCGGCGGCCGTCGGCGAGCAGCCGGCAGAACGTCGCCACCACCGAGTTGTAGAAGGGCCGTCCGTGCTCGCCGTAGAGGTTCGCCAGCCGGACGTCGGCGAAGTCGAGGCCGGTGCCGGCAAGGGTCTCCGCCGCGACTGCCTTGGCGTCGCCGTAGGGCGTGCCGTTGCCGGCCTGCACCGAATTCGCGAAGACGACGGTCCGAGGAGGCGCCGGGCACTGGCGCAAGCCCCGGGCGAGCGCGGCAGCCAGTTCCACGTTACCGGCGGCCACCTCGACCGGGTCACCGCGGTTCACGCCGGCCAGATGCAGCACCCGGTCGGCCCCGGCGACCTTGGCCGCCAGCACCGCCGGGTCGGCCAGGTCGGCCCGGGTGAGAGAGACAGGTTCCGGCCAGCCGAGCGCTCGGGCCAGCACCCGGGTGTGCCAGCCGAGGAAGCCGTCGCCGCCCGTGATCGCGAGCCTCAGCACGCGAGCACCGGGTCTCGTTGGGCCAGTTCCGCTCGCACTTCGGGCAAGGTGAGCAGCAGGTCGATGATCTGAGGTACGGCGAGTTGCGGGGCGTTGGCCGAGTTGAAGTCGTCGTCGGGCGTGCTGCCGAGCTCACCTTCGGTGACGTAGAGGGCGTAGTTGAGATCCCGGTCGTCGACGGGCACACGGAAGAACTCGCCGAAATCCTCGGCTCGGGCGAGTTCCTCACGGCTGGCCAGGGTCTCGTGCAGCTTCTCGCCGTGCCGGACTCCGATCGGGTCCAGCTTGGCCGGCACGTCGAAGAGTTGGCAGAGCGCGGCGGCCAGATCCCCGATGGTGCACGCGCTGGCCTTGCGAATGAAGACGTCGCCGGGTCTGGCGTGCTGAAAGGCGTGCTCCACCAGGTCGACGGAGTCCGGCAGCGACATCAGGAACCGGGTCATCGCCGCGTTGGTGACCGTCGGCGCCCGTCCGGCCTTGATCTGCTCGATGAACAGCGGGATGACCGAGCCTCGCGAGAACATCACGTTGCCGTACCGGACACTGGAGATCGTGGTTGGGCCGCCCGGATTGTTCCGCGAGTGGGCCTGGGCCACCTTCTCCATCAGAGCCTTGGTCATGCCCATCGCGTTCACCGGATAGACGGCCTTGTCGGTGCCGAGCATGACCACGGAACTCACCCCGTTGCGCTCGGCCGCCTCGACCACGTTCGCACTGCCCAACACGTTGGTACGTACCGCCTCCAACGGGAAGAACTCACACGACGGCACCTGCTTGAGCGCCGCGGCGTGGAACACGAAGTCGATACCTCGGGTCGCGCGCAGCACGGTGTCGTAATCCCGCACGTCACCGACGTAGTAGCGGACCCGGTCGTCGCCGAGCACCCGCCGCATCGCGTCCTGTTTGGCCTCGTCACGACTTAGTACCCGGATCTCACCCACGTCGCGATCAAGCAACCGGCGAACCATCGTCTGACCGAAGGACCCGGTGCCACCGGTGATCAACACCCGGCGGCCGGAAGGCGAAAATTTCACGGTCGCTCCTCTTCGTCACGTTTGGGTGGCGACGGCGTTCACTTGATGGGCTCGCCGACCGGCCACGTCACGGGCAACGAGGCCGCCAGCATCCGAGAAACGCCCGAATAATGCTCATACACCCCAATATGATACAGTAAGGAACATTAGCGATGAATCCCGACGTACGGTGCGGAAACCTGGGAGCAGGGACGAATCATCTGATACAACGATTCAGGCCAACACCGGCGCGGACCCACCCTGCCCAGCCGGCCACATGGCGGCACACCTGAGGCGCCCACCGCACATCGATAGGACCGAAGATGCGGGCCTCCGATAGCAAGTTCGAGCGGCACCAGCAGGTTGACGCGGCGTCGCTCGGTTCCGCGCAGGCCGTTGGGACCGTTGCCCAAACCGTGCCGCCGGCCCCCGCCGGCCCTCGCCGCGGTCGTCAACTGCTGTCCTGGATAACCACCGCCGCGTTGAGCCGGGCGGTCAGCGCACTCGTACCGCTCGCCCTCATCCCCGTGACATTGTCGTACCTCGGCGCCGAACTGTACGGGTTGTGGACCGCGGTCATCGCGGTGACCGCCATGATGGCGTTCGCTGACCTGGGCATCGGCCTGGGGCTGATGACCAGGCTCGCGCCACTCAGGGTCAACGACGACGTGGATGCCGCCCGGCGGTACATCTCCAGCGCCTACGCGGTCGTCTCAGCCGCAGCGCTCTTCCTGTGCGGGCTGCTCTGGCTCCTCGCGGGCGCCATCCCGTGGGCGCTGGTGTTCAACGTCCCCGAGCCGACAGCACGGGATGGGCAGATGGTCGCGTTGGTCTGCCTGACCGCCGCCCTGCTGAACATTCCGCTGTACCTGGTCTACCGCATCCAGTACGCACACCACCAGGTGGTCGCCAGTAACGTCTGGCAGGCCGTCGCGAGCGTAGCCTCGCTGCTACTCGCACTCGGCGCGGTGCTCGCCGGCCTGCCACCCATCGCCGTCATCGCCGCCGTCGCCGTCTGTCCGCCCCTGGTGAACGTGGTCAACACGGTGTGGACATTCGGCTGGCGGCTGCCACAGCTGACGCCCCGACTGCGATATGTCGAGCAGCGGAGAGTACGCGATCTGCTTCACCTCGGTGGCATGTTCTTCCTCACGACGCTGGTAATGACTCTGGCAGACAACGCCGACCCGTTGATCATCGCACAGGTGCTTGGCTTGGCCAGCGTGACCGCGTACGCGGTGCCGGCGAAGCTGCTCACTCAACTCGGCCCGTTGGTGATGCTGGTGAATCAGCCACTTTGGCCGATGTACGGCGAAGCGCTGGCGCGCGGAGACGTTACCTGGATACGCAGAACTGTGCGGCGCATGACGGTCATCTCCGTGCTTATCGCCCTGCTGCCGGCGACGTTCTTGGTGCTGTTGGGGGACCGCCTCTTCGCGGCCTGGCTACCGGTCCCGGTGGGTAGCCGCGCGCTGCTGCTGGGGCTGGCCTGCTGGTGGATCACGATAGCGGCGATCTCTCCACGGTTCATCGTGCAGAACGCCGCCGGAGTCCTCCGTCCACAACTCTTGGGCTATTCGCTGTATCTCCCGCTCTCCGTGCTGGGCAAGCTGTACGCCGTGCATCGGTTCGGGATATCCGCGACGCCCTACGTTGGCGTGATCACCTACGCGGCGACCGTAGCTCCTGCGGCAGTTTACGGCTATCGGCGGGTGCTGGCAGCGCAGGCGGTCGCGGCCGGTGGCGGCGGCCTTGGCCGTCCGCGGCTCCGGGACTCTCACGTCCGGTAGCGGACGAAGGCCGGCGGCGTCGGTTGCGCTGCCGGGCGGCGCCTACCGAAAAGGTGCGACGCCGCGTACAGCACAAGAAGCGTGAGAATCCCCGCGGTGGCGTCCGGAGAAAGCCCGAGTTGATTGTTCGCCGGCACGTAGGCGATAAGAAGGCAGAGCTGCGAAAAGATCAACGTAGGCAGCACTCGCCGAGTTGACACGGCATCGGACCAGGCACCGGCAAAGAGCCAGCCGACAAGCCCCATGAACAGCGCCGCCCCGGGGAATGTGAGATCTGAGGCGAGCCAGGGATAGATGGTGGCCCAGTACGTCAGCGCCGGCCACCCGGTCTGCCCCTCGGTGCGGTACGGGTAGGCGGGATGAGCCATCGGGTCCACTCCCATCGCCTGTTCGCCGAGATTCGCTACCGAAAACGAACTGCCAAGACCGTAGGACCACTCAAATGGCGTTTGCAGGTTGTAGGAAAGCCCAAGATATCCGTGTGTCGGATAGAAAAGAGTGCTGGAGATGCCCTCCGCCGCGCGTTCTCCCAGCATTTGCGAGATCGCGGGGCTCGGACGTATCAACTCACCGACACCGAACTCGGCCGATCGTGACGCGTGGATATACGTCATATAAAGGAGAAAAAGTGCGAACGCCCCGGCCATCAGCATCAGCGCCACGCGACGCCGAGAGCGGGCTCTGCGCCGACGTCCCAGCGTCGCCCGAGCTACGAGCAGCCCGCCCAACAGCATGAGAACAAGGTCGCCGAGACCTTTCATGGTGCCGATGAAAAGGAAGAACGCAATGTGTAGGGCCATCCCCGCCATGCCCGCCAGGCGCACACCCACGGACAGGCTCCGCCAATGGAGCACCAGCAGCGGCATCAAGGCGGTACCTAGCACGCCGAGCAGAGCCAGTAGCAAAATCAGTGGGCTCGGATCGCCGACGTTCTGCGCAATGATGTCGAACTTGTTCGAGTACCCGGTCGCGGGGTTCTGGATGCTTGTCCAGATGCTCTGAGGGCCGGTCGCACCGAACTCCGAGAGCCGTGCCAGACTGCGCACGGCATAGTAGGCCGCGCTGGCGAGAACCAGGTAGCGCACGAGCCGGAGGCGGTTGCCCGAGTAAGACCGGGAGACCCGGGGGGCAGGCGGACGGCGGGCAATCCGCGCCGCGTATCCTGCGGCGAAGAGGGCAGTCGCGCCGAGGACAAATATGCAGAGCTGGTCCGGGTTCTCGACATAGCGGGCCAACCCCGTCAGCCAAAATGCGCCGAAGGTGCCGAGCAACCAGGCCAGGGCCACCCACAACGGAAGCCATGCCACCTTTCGACTGCCCGGCAGCCCAAGATCCGCTACCCGTGTCGGGCGTCCACCGCGATCGGGACCTGACGCAACGGCCGCGGGATCTGTGGCCGCCCCGACCGGCGACCCCTGCCGCGTTCCGATGAAGCCCTCGGTGGCGGTCACTGAGGTCCACCACCGGCTGACTGCCCTGCCCAGCGGACCGCTACCGACCGTCGCAACTCGACACCGACCGGATCGACTGAGTCCACCCGCGACACCTCCGCACTGCTCAATGCCCAACAACCTGTGCAAGATTTGTATCAGCTGGAGCCCTGATTCAGCCAGGAATACGGAAATCAGCGTCGACACGGGGCACAGCAAGAACGGCCTGGAAGTGCTCACGACACGGCCGACATGGTGACGCCCAGATAACGAACCAGCAACCGGTGACGTTCCGCCGCCCCGGGCGCAACTGCTGACAACGGCCGGACAGAACCGGTTTCGCATTCACCTTTCTGCCGTCGACACCGCTACGCCTGACCGCTTCGCGGCGTCCCGCACCCAAATCCCCGATCGGCAGTTATGTCGGGAGAGACCTCACCACGAACCAGGCCGCGGTGCTCGCGCCGCCGGCCGTGCGGGTCCGGCGTTCGTCGTTGATGGATAGGACCAAGACTTGCGGGCCCCCGACAGCCAGTTCGAGCAGGACGCGGCGCCTCACTCGCCCGGGCAGACCGTCCAGACGGTGGAGCGACCCGAGCCGTCCACTCCTACCACCTCAGGCCCCAGCCGCGGCCGTCGCCTGCTCTCCTGGATCGCCACCGCCGCGTTGAGTCGGGCGGTCAGCGCCCTGGTACCTCTCGTCCTCCTCCCGGTGACGCTGGCGTACTTCGGTGCCGATCTCTACGGCCTCTGGACCGCGGTCCTCGCCGTCACCGGGATGGTCGCGTTCGCCGACCTCGGGATCGGCCTCGGGCTGATGACCCGGCTCGCTCCGTGCAGAACGAACGGAGATGTGGAAGCCGCGCGCCGCTACATCTCCAGCGCCTACCTCTCGGTGTCGACCGTGGCGCTTGCCGCGTGCTGCCTGCTCTGGCTGCTCGCCGGCGTCATTCCGTGGCCGCTGCTCTTCAATGCCGGCGGCGCGGCGGCGGACGATGCCCAGCTCGTCGCCCTGGTCTGCCTGACCGCGTTTCTCCTGAACGTCCCACTGTCCCTGGTCGCCCGAGTCCAGTACGCGTACCAGCAGGTGGCGGCGAGTAACGTCTGGCAGGCCACCGGTGCCGCAGCCTCGCTGCCACTCGCGCTCGGTGCGGTCTGGGGCGGTCTTCCGCCGATCGCGGTCATCGCCAGCATCGCCGCCGGCCCACTGCTGGTCAACATCGCCAACACCGTCTGGACCTTCGGCCGCCGCCTACCCGGCCTGGCACCTCATCCGCGACTCGCCAGCAGACGCGGCATACGCGACCTGCTCGGCCTCGGCGGACTGTTCCTCCTGGTGACGCTTTTGATCGCGTTGGCGGACAACGCCGACCCCTTGATCATCGCGCACCTGCTGGGTCTGGCCAGCGTCACCGCCTACGCGGTGCCAGCGAGACTGTTCGCCCAGTTGGGCGCGTTGGTGATGCTGATGAACCAGCCGGTATGGCCGATGCACGGCGAAGCTCTCGCCCGCGGGGACATCGTCTGGATACGTCGTACGGTCCGGCGGATGACTGTCGCTTCCGTGTTGGTCGTCCTGCTGCCAGCGACCCTGCTGGTGCTCTTCGGTGACCGGCTCTTCGCCGCGTGGCTTCCGGTTCCCGTGGGAAACAGGTCGCTGATGCTGGGCCTCGCCTTCTGGTGGATCACACTGGCCGCGGTCTCGCCGCGTTTCATGGTGCAGAACGCGGCCGGAGTCGTACGCCCACAGCTGTGTGGCTATCTGATGTATCTACCCCTCTCGACACTCGGAAAGCTATACGGTGTGCAGTTGTTCGGCCTTGCCGCGGCACCGTACGCCGCGGTCATGGCCTACCTGCTAACGGTTGTTCCGACAGCCATCTACGGTTATCGGAGGGCACTGGCAGCCCAGACCACAGGAGAGAGGCGCCCACTTTGACGTTGTTTAGCGAAACTCCGCGAGTGCTGGTGGTCGGTCACACCCCCTTCCACTACGGCACCGGAACCGCACTGACCATGTCGAACCTCTTCTCCGGCTGGCCCAAGGATCGCCTCGCGCAGATATACACCGCCAACATCACGCCCTCCAGGGACGTATGCGAACTCTATTTCCATCTCCCACCACGCGACCGCTACCTGCCTGTCCAGTACCACTCCATGCGATTGTTGGGGTGGAACGGCAACACCTCTCCGCAGCAATCCCGGGCCGTCAGCGCCATATGTGCCGGGGCGGAGCGCCGTCCCACACTCGCCAGGATGTACGCGAACATGAAGGCGATCGACGACGTGAGTCCCGTACGGATCACGCAAGCGCTGACCCGGTGGGCCCGTGCGTTCGACCCGGAACTGGTCTACTCCGTGTCCGGCAGCGCCAGGCACATGAGGATCGCCGCCGCCACTGCCCGCGCCTGCGGTGTCCCTCTCGTGCCGCACTTCACGGACGACTGGCCGGCGACCCTGTACACCAACGGCGAACTCCTCGGTCTGGCCAGGCGGGTCGTCCGGCAGGAGACCCATCGACTCATCCGGCTCGCTCCGCTCGGCATGGTCATCAGCAGGCCGATGGCACAGGAGTACTCCCGGCGCTACGGCATCCCGTTCAGCGTCTTCACGAACTGCGTCGACGAGTCCTTCTTCGCCTCACCTCGGTACGGCGCCGACCCACCGGACGGTTCGCTGGAATTGGTCTACGTCGGTGCCCTGCACCTCAACCGCTGGAAGTCACTGCGTGACATCGGCGAGGCACTGGGGGTCATGGCCGAAGGAGGCCTACCCGCTCGGCTCACCGTCCACTCCCCGGCCTCGGACCTCGCCCGATACGGGAAATATCTCACCGACCTCAAGTGGATTCGGCTCGGTGCCCCGCTGGCCAGCCATGAGGTGCCCGCCGCGTTGCGATCCGCGACCGTCCTCGTCCATGTGGAATCCTTCGACGAGGAAGTCCGCCGCTACACCCGCTATTCCGTGTCGACCAAGATCCCACAGTACCTGGCCACCGGTCGTCCGATCCTCGGCTACGGACCGACCGAGGTCGCGTCGATGAACCACATTCGGGAAGCGGACGCCGGCGTTGTGGTGGGAAAGAACAACGCCAGGGCCCTTGTCGACGCGCTGACGGATCTCTGTCGCGACGCCGCCCTCCGGTGGCGGCTCGCGCACAACGGGCTCGCGTTCGCCCGACGGGAACACACCAGGGAGAACGTGGCGGCCCGGTTCGCCGCCACCCTGCGCTCGGCCGTGACAGCTGGCGTCGCCACCTCCGACGTCGCCTCCTCGCCCACCGCCAACTACCCGGTCAACAAGTGAAGGCCATGGCATGAAGCGCCCGTCAAGCTGGATCGCCTGCGTGGGCCCGTTTCTCTTCCCGTGGGGCGAGGCGGGCTCTCGACGGGTCTACGGCCTGGTGGCCTCACTGGCCGCCGCCGGTCGCACCGTGGTCGTCGCCGGTGGTGGTCCCGAGCCACGCACGGAGACTCCGCTGCCCGGCATCGACGGTCCGGGTTCGGTCTCCTATCTTGGCCTGGCGGAGAGGCCGGCGCCCGAGGCCGGGCCCGTCCGCAGCTCGGTGCAGACCCTGCTGCGGTGGGGCTGGCGTACCGCGCAGTGGCTGGACGCCCAACCGACCAGGCCCAGCCACGTTCTGGTACACGGCGGCCAGGCCCAGTACATGTTCCACCTCCGGCGATGGTGTGAACGCAACGGCGTACCGCTGATCGTCGATGTGGTGGACTGGTTCAACGGGCACCATGTGCGTGGCGGCTACCTCGGCCCCCTGCACCTGAGCATGAAGCTGGCCCTGCACCACTATTATCCGCGCTGTGACGGCATCATCGCGATCAGCTCCTACCTGGAGGCGCACTACCGCTCCGCCGGCCGGCCGCTCCTGCGGGTGCCGCCCACCCTTGACGTAAAGAACCTCACCCTGGACGCCAGGAATTCCATAGCGGACTCGTCCCCCCTGACCCTCGTCTACGCCGGCAACCCGCACGGCAACAAGAAGGATCTCCTGGGCACCGTCATCGAGGCGGTAGGACGGGTCGAACGCGAGGGCGCTCAGATCGAGCTACGCATCTACGGGCCGACCCAGGATGAGGTACGTCGGATAGTCGACGGCCGGCCGCTGCCCGGCGGGGTGCGGTGCCTGAGCCGGCTGCCGCAGTCGGACGTGGCGGCCGCACTTCAGGAGGCGGACTTCACCGTTCTCGTCCGCCGGCCGGATCGGGCCACCGAAGCAGGCTTTTCGACGAAGTTCTGTGAGAGTCTGGCCAGTGGTACCCCGGTGATCGCCAACCTGACCAGCGACATGGGCAGGTACCTGCGGCACAACATCGAGGGTTTGGTCTGCCGTGATCACACCCTCGACGAGGTCGTCACGGCGCTCCGCACCGCGGCACGCCTGGACGGTGCGCAACGGAGCATCATGCGCCAGGCCGCGCGAAGCCGGGCGCTCGAATCTTTCGACTACCGAGCCTGGGCGGAGCCGGTCGGCAACTTCTTCCGGCAGTGGGGCTGATCAGACCCGCGCCTACCGGGACCGGGGCCGAAGGTCAGCGACGATGGGTTTCAACGCGGCCGTCAGCCTGGGTGCCAGAGTCGCCGAGTACGTGGCGGTCAGGTGATGGCCGTCGCGGAACACGAGGATGCCGCCGATGACGGGAGCACAGCGGTTTGCCGGGCAGATCCAGTCGTTCAGGTCGATCAGACGGACGCCGGTCGAATCCCGGACCGCCTCTTCCTGAACGGGACCGCCGCCGCGGCCTTCGGCTTCATCGCGCGGCGTGGCGCACCTGGTCAGCCGATTCATGTTCTCGGACACGCACTCGGCCATGTCTTCCAGGTGCAGTGGCGTGTCCCGCAGGACGACCACCGGAACGCCCCCGGCGATCATCTCTGCCCATGTCTCGCGCAACTCGCGAGCCCTGGCCGACCGTCGGTCCGCAGCCGGCTCACCGACCAACGGGTACTCGGAGTGGGTGGTGATCAGAAGGTCCGGACGGTTCGGTCCGAGCAGCTCCGCCCGGAGGGCCTTGTTCCACTCGGTGCAGGCCGTGTATGGCCGGTCGTTCAGGGAGATCGCGGCTGCGAGGAAGGGGCAGCCGGACTTCGAGTGGGCGGTGAGCCGCCAGCCGTTCTTCTCCACCATCCCGCGCATCGCGGGAACCCAGTGGTCCGCGTGCGAGTCACCGGCCAGCACCAGGTTGATCTCCGCGTCCGCCTTCCCGTAGACGCATCCGTTCAGAGCTGACGAGGTGAGCTGCACGTGACAGCTGCCTTGCAGCAACGGCGCGTCCCGCTTCGCCGACACGGGATCGGGAGTGATCGACTCGACCTTGTCGACCGGAGTGCCGGCCCGACTGTCGCGGGGCGAGGAACCGAGGGCCGCAGCACCCGGGGGCCCAGCCGGGGTCGCCGGCCCGGTGGCACCGGGCACCTGGCCCATGATGGCCGTTGGTGCTGGCCCTGTCGCCGACGGAATGATGAGATGGAATGCCAGCCCGGCGAGGACTGCGATGCCGGTGCAGAAGGCGCCGACTCGAAGCGCCTTGAACGGCCACTCGGCGAGACTGCGCGATCGACGGACCGGATTCTCGATGAGGTGGTAGGTGAGCCCAGCAGGAATCGCCGAGACGGCAACAACCATGAGCGCCCCACCGACACCGAGGTCACCAAAGTGAGCCTGTGCCGCGACCAGCAGCGGCCAGTGCCACAGATACAACGAGTAGGAGATGGCTCCGATGTAGCGCAGCGGTTGCCGGCCCAGCAGGATCCCGGGCCCGGCGCGGCCGGCTGCCGTCCCGAAGGCGATAACCGCGGCTGTCCCGAGGGTGGGGCCGAGCGCGGAATAGCCCGGAAAGCCAGCTACGGAGTCGATCAGCACGGCAGAGAGACCGACGGCGATCAGTCCGGCCCAGGCCAGGATGGCTGCCGCCGGGCGTGGGGTTCGGCTCAACCAGCCCGCGGCGATGGCGATCGCGCCGCCGACAGCCAGCTCCCACATGCGCGTCGTGGTCGCGTAGTATGCGGAAGGCTCAGTCGGAGTGGTGTGCAGCGCCCACCCGAACGAGGGGACCGCGATCAACGCCAGCCCGGCCAGGTAGAGGCTGCGGCTCCCCCGTCGTCCCCGCCGGCGGGCGAACAGTCCGAGCACGATCAGCAGCAACGGCCAGACCAGGTAGAACTGCTCCTCCACGGCGAGTGACCAGAAGTGCTGGAGGATGCTCGGCGCCGAGTTGGCGGCAACGTAGTCGACGGACTGTGCGGCCATGCGCCAGTTCATCGCGTAGCACGCGCTGGCGATGACGTCCCAGGCGGTCGTGGACCAGCGACCACGAGGCAGGAAGAAGTAGGTCAGCAGCAGCGTCGCGACGAGGACCGTCGCGGCGGCGGGCAGCAGACGTTTCGCCCGCCGGGCATAGAACTCTGCGAGTGAGATCCGTCCGTCGCGGTCGAGTTGTTGAAGCAGCAGACCCGTGATGAGGAACCCTGAGATCACGAAGAACACGTCCACTCCGGCGAATCCGCCGGGCAGGAGTGGCAGCCCGGCGTGGCCGAAGAGGACGAGTAGCACGGCAACGGCCCGCATGCCCTCGATGTCGCCGCGGAAGGAGCGGTCGACGTGCGGCTTGGACGGCGTCTGCGCTCGAGGTGGACCGGTCGTGGAGGCGGTCGGTGCGGTGGACCGCGCTTGTGTCCACATCTCTGATGGGATCGCCACATTTGCCATGTTGAATGACTTCCGTTTGTTTTCGCCTATATCAGATGACGCCTCGACAGCACTCGAAAGCCCGAGATGGCCCTGGGTCGGGTAACCGACCACGTCGGCAGTGCCTTCGGCCACCGCCGAGCCCACCACGCCTTCGACCGTCGGATTCACCTGCACGAGGGCGTTTGTCGTACCGAGCCCGGCCGTCCTCGTCCCGTGACTGTGGATCATGTAAGTGATGAAGAGGGCGACCGCCCCGGCGCCACCAGGCATCCGCGACCGGGTCGAGCGCGGTCACCAAGGCCCACGCCTCCACCCGTCGACCGGGGCGGGACCGATTGAGTCCACTCGCGATACCTCCGCACTGTTCGGCACAGACAGACCTCAGAGAGACCGGCAATAGGACTGGCGGGGCTGCGGCGCGCCCTGGCACCTCGGCTGGCGGCGTTGTCGTCGTCGGCCAGGACCCGCCTCGCCGCCACCACCCTATTGCCGGTCTCTCTTATGCAGATTCGTATCAGATGGAAGCCGAACTCAGACCCTAAAACCAACTATCGAGCAATAAGTGTGGACGCAATTATCTGAAACAAATTCGCCGCCGGGCCTCGCCGCCGCACTGGTTCGACGCGCGTCGGCTATCTTTCAACGAGCCGACAGCGGGCGAGGTCACGGCGGCGACCTGGTCGATTGCCGCAACGGCGCTGAAGGACGAGTGGTGGCGGCATAGCGCAGCGCCGATCTATTCGTAACTGTTGGGCGGGCAGCGGCGTTCACACAATGACGCAACCGGTCCGTCCAACCGAAGGGCTACACCACCGAATGATACGCAACCTGGCCATGTGTTCGATGCGGTCGCCAAGCAGCAAAGGCAGCTGACGTGAAGACCGCGCTACGCGCGATCGCCGAGGACATACGTGCCCTGGGGACGTCGGCGCCACTGCGCGTGGCGTACGAGGCATCCAAGCGCAGTGGATTCCACGCCGTCCTGTTCCGTGGCAAGACTGGCCGGCACCGCCCGGCCACTCCGGTGCCACTGACCAACCTGCGGCCCACTGGTGACGAGGCGGCGTGGCGGTGCCTGGGCGACGCCAGGAGGGTGCTGGGCGAGGGGCCGCGCGTCTTCGGGCAGCGGGTGCCGACGGGTTTGTCGGGGCCGTGGTCCACCGATCCGCTGACTGGGCGGCAATGGCCGACGGATGATCCGTGGTGGCGGATCGACATCCGGTCCGAGGCGCGCCTGTCGGACGTGAAGTACGTCTGGGAGGCCGCGCGCCATCGAGACCTGGTCGTCCTGGCGCGCGCGGCCCGCCTCGAACCGGCCGGACCGTGGTTGGACGGACTCACCGGTCTGCTGCGGTCCTGGTGCGAACAGTCCCCGCCCGAGCAGGGCGTGAACTGGTATTCCAGCCTCGAACTCGCGCTGCGCGCCATCGGCTGGAGCCAGATCCTGACGCTGGCCGGCGAGCGGCTTCCCGGCGACGTGGTGACCGCGATGGAGCGGATGCTGCTGGCCAGCGCCCGGCATCTGATGGTCGAACTGCCCTACACGTTGAGCAGCATGCGCAACAACCACATGCTCGGCGATGCCCTCGGGCTGATCCTGCTGTCGCGCATGTTTCCCGCCGCCCCGGGTGCCCGGTGGTGGGCTCGTACCGGCGATCGGATGTTCACGACCCAACAGCGCCGGCACATCGCGCCCGACGGCCGGATGATCGAGGATTCGCTCTCGTACCACCGGTTCGTCCTCGAGATGCTCATCGTGCGGGTGCTGCTCGGTGGGGCTCCGTCCGCGGTGCACCGTGACCTGCGCACGGCCAGCTCGCACCTGGCTCGGCTCGGCGTGTTCGACGGCGACGTGCCACAGTACGGCGACTGGGACGAAGGGCGGGTGCTTGCCTCCTCGGGCGACGCGCTCGACGTGGCCGGCTCGACCGCGCTCGGTCTGGCGCTGTGCGGCGCACGGCTACCGACGCAGTGGTATGCCCGCTTCGACGAACTGGCCTGGTACGCCTCCCCGCCTCCGCCACAATCCGCGCCGGGCGGCCTGGAGCCCGTCACCTACACCCGATCCGCCCCGGCGACGACCTCGGGAGGCATCGCGCTGGTCGAGCGGGGGCCGTGGCGGGTGTGGTTCAAGGTCGACGGCGGTCCGTCGCACGGTCATGCTGACCTGACCTCGGTCTGGATCAAACACGGCGGCCAGTGGCTGGTCGCCGACCCGGGCACCGGTACCTACAACGGTCCGCTGGAGGTACGCAACGGGCTACGCACCTCCGCCGCTCACTCCGTGCGCCGGCCAGACGGGCGGGACCAGCTCGTTCCACACCGCGCCTTCCGCTGGCGTAACACCGCCCACGGGTACCTCGGGGCACCGCTCGTCCTACCGGACCACACCATCGTCTTCGGCTGGCACGATGCGTACACCGGCGGCGAGCGCCCGGTGCGGGTGGGCCGCGCCGTCGTGGTGGCCGACCGGTACGTGGCGGTCGTCGAGTTCGCCGACCGGCCGGCAGCTGCCGACTCCTGGTCACTGACGATCCCGCTGCACCCGGACACCATGGTGGAGGCGGACACGCTCGTCAACGGCGAGTGCAAGCTCGGCCTCTTCGGACTGGACGGCTACACCGCGACGCGCGGGCGGGCAGCGCCCTTCGCGGGCTGGCACAGCCGCACGTACGGACGCTGGGAGCCGACGACGTGGATCACGGTCGAGAGCCGGGCCGACACCGCTGTCTGGGGCCTCGGCACGGTGCCCGGACCACCGCCGGGGCCGGACGCACTCGACGGTCTCCGGTTCGAGGTGGCCTGGACCCGGGCCGGCGCCGAGCTTGCCGTCACCGACCTCGCTTCGACCGAGGTCCACCGCGTGCGAGCGTCACGATGACAACACGCAGAGTGCTCGTCCTCAACCACTTCGCCGTGCCGCCGGGCTATCCGGGTGGCACCCGGCACGTCGAGTTGTTCAGTCGGCTACCCGGCATGTCCTACGTGATCATCGCGGGCCGTCGCAATCTTGTCACCGGGCTGCCGCAACGGGCGGAGCCCGGTTTCCATCCGGTCGCCGTGACCCCGTATCGGGGCAATGGTCTGGGCCGGGCGCTCAATTGGGCCAGCTACGCGGTGACGGCCACGGCAGCCGGTCTGCGACAGCCTCGGCCCGATGTGGTCTACGCGTCATCGCCGCATCTGCTTGCCGGACTCTCCGGCTGGGTCGTATCGAGACTGCGGCGCACGCCGTTCGTCCTGGAGATCCGGGATCTGTGGCCGCGAGTACTCGTCGAGATGGGAGCACTCTCGGAAACGTCCGTGGCATACCGGGCACTGGAGCGGTTGGAGCGCTTCCTCTACCGACATGCCGACCGTATTGTGATCATGGCTCCCGGTGTGCGGGCGGCGATCGAGGGCAAGGGCGTGCCGTCCGAGAGGATCGCTTTCATCCCCAACGCGGCCGACCCGGACGACTTCCTGCCCAGCGCCGACCGCGACGGCCTGCGGCGGCGGTACGGATTCACCCGTCGCACCGCCGTCTACGCGGGCGCGCATGGCCCCGCCAACGGGCTCCACCTGCTGCTGGAAGCCGCCCGCGCGGTGCCGGAGATCGACGTCGTGCTGGTGGGGTCGGGTGTCGAGAAGCCACGTCTGAGGGCGGCGGCCGACGGCATCCGCAACATCCGGTTCCTCGACCCGGTACCGAAGACCGAGATTCCCGACCTTCTCCACGCCGCGGACATCGGGGTGCACGTGCTCGCAGACGTCGAGCTGTTCCGCGGCGGGGTCAGCCCCAACAAGGTGTTCGACTACCTCGCCGCCGGGCTGCCAATCCTCACCAACAGCCCGGGCACCGTCGGCGATCTCGTCATCGGTGCCGACGCGGGGTACGTGACCCCGCCGAACCAACTCGCCCACGGCCTCGGTCAGCTGGTGCGGGCCAGCCCGGACGACCTGGCGAAGATGGGCGCGGCCGGCCGGCGCTGGATCCGCGAGAACCAGTCGCGCGGCGCCATGTCCCGTGCGCTCGGGCAACTGCTCGCCCCGCTGGTCGACACACCCCCGTCAGCCCGGATGCCGGATGCCGGTAGCCGGTAGCCGGTAGCCACCTTCACGAGCTGAATTCGGCGCTCAGGCTGGTCGCCGCGTCGACCTGGGTCGGCAGGTGCGACGGGTTCGTCCGGACGCCGGCCAGTGCGGCGACCACGGACAGCGCGGCCCTTGTCGTACCGAACGACGCTTCGAGTTCCGGTTCGTCGGGCCCGTTCCCCGCGATCGCCGCGCGCACGTGGGCGAGCTGTTCGTGGTGTCCCTTGCCGGCGGGTACCCGCCGGATCACCCGGCCGTCGACCTGCAGGCTCCGAAAGTCATCGATCACGACGGTGTGCCCGCGGCCGAGGATCTCCAGGCGCTCCTTGGGAGTGCGCTGGTTTCCGCGGGTGCAGTAGGTGATGGTCGCCGTCGACCCGTCCGGGTATCCGAGCAGGACGCTCACGTCCTCCTCCAGCCCCGGCTCACCGCGGCCGCTCCCGTGGGCGTGGACGACACCGGGCTGTGCGCTCACGAGCCAGGAGACGAGGTCGATGAAGTGGCACACCTCGCCGCGGATGCGGCCGCCCTGAAGGCGATCGTGGTACCAGTGCGAGTCGGGCAGCGGCCCGGCGTTGACTCGGTAGGAGATGGTCACCGGCCCGGATCCGGCCGCCAGGAGGTTCCTCGACTGCACGACCATCGGCGCGTGCCTACGGTTGAAGCCGACGAACAGATGGCCCGAGTTGCGGTGGTAGGCGGCGGTGACCTCGTCGAGTTCGTCCTGCGTCAGCGCGAGCGGCTTCTCCACGAACACGTGCTTGCCGGCGTCCAGCGCCTGCACGACCAGGCGGGCGTGAGAGTCGTGGCGGCTGAGGATGAACACCACGTCGATGTCGGCGCGGGCCAGCAGGTCCTCGGCCGTCGGTACCACGAGAGCGATGCCGTTGCGCTCGGCGGCGTGCCGCGCCGAGAGGCCCTTGGCAGTGGTGATGGCGGCAAGGTCGTCTTCCCAGCCCGCCGCCTTGAGCGCAGGCAGGAACGTGGCCTTGGCGTAGTTTCCGGCGCCGATCAACCCCGCACGCGGTCGCGACGAGCCGCGGCGCGGCCGGATCGTGATCGTGCCTCGGCACGGTTCCGCCGGGGCCGCGTAACTGAGCTGCACCGCGAGCGAGCGCGGTTCGGAGGCCAGCACGTCGTACGCCGCCGTTGCATCCTCCACCGCGAAGACGTGCGTGACCAGGTCGTCGACCGCGACCCGGCCACTGGCCACGAGGTCGAGATAGGCCTCGATGTTGCGCCGCGCCGTCCAGCGCACGTGGCCGATCGGATAGTCGATGCCCCATTCCTCGTAGGCCCGGTCGTAGCGGCCGGGCCCGTAGCTGCGGGCGAACCGCAGGTCCAGCTCCCGCTCGTAGAACTTCCTGCGGTCAAGCTCCAGGCCGACATCACCGACCACGACCAGCCGGGCACGGTCGCGAGCGATCTCGGTGCCGCGCGCGACCGGCGCCGAGGACGGTGTCGCCGCCGTGACCAGGATCGCGTCGACGCCGCGGCCACGGGTCAACTCCATGACGCGTTCGGTGGTCGCCGCACCGCTCTCGACCAGACCGACCGCGCCGGCGCCTCCGGCCAGCTCGGCCGTCCACTCGCGCAGGTCGATGCCGATGACGTTCAGGCCAGAGGCGTGCGCCAGGCGGACCGTCAACTGACCGACAAGTCCGAGGCCGATCACCGCGACCGAGCCGCCCAGACCCACCTCGGCCTGCCGCAGTCCCTGCAACGCGATCGCCGCGACGGCGCCGAAGGCGGCCGCCTGGTCCGATACGGGCTCCGGAACGGGCACCGCGAGGAGCCCCGGCACCGCCTGGTATTCGGCGTGCCCGACCGACGCGGTGGCGACCCGCATTCCTGGCCGGATGCCATCGGTCGCCGCGCCGGCGGTGACAACGACACCCGCCGCGCTGTACCCGAGCGGCATGTCCTCGTCCAACCGGCTGCGCACGGCAGCGAGCGTCGAGCGCACTCCCGTGGTGCGTGCCTTGTTCACCACCTGGCGGACCAGGTCCGGTCGCGCCCGGGCCTTGCGCAGCAGACCAGCCGAAGCAAGCTCCCGCACGGCGCGTTCGGTCCCGGCCGAGAGAAGGGATCTGCGCGCGGCGACGAGTACCTCGGTAGCACCCGGCTCGGGCTGGGGGACCTCGACGATCCGCACCTCGCCGCCGGATACGGACTGGACGATCTGCTTCACGGAGCTTGCCTGCCTTAGGGAGTAATAGAGCCTCACGTACGCGGCAGGCGGCACCTCGGGCTGCGCATACCGCGACGCATCCGTCAATGAGGATCGTATCCAGGTCAGACCGTTTAAACTGGATAACTTGTACTATTGGCGCGTCTTCGCCGATTGGCTCCGAATTCAGTAAGGAGACTCATGTCAGCCGCTGCCGTCCTGCATGTCACCGGTGCGCGCCCCAACTTCCCGAAAGCGGCGCCGGTGATCCGGGCACTCGACCGGCGCGGCGTCCGGCAGTCCCTTGTCCACACGGGACAGCACTATGACGAGCGGATGTCCGAGGTCTTCTTCCGCCAGCTCGGCCTGCCCGAGCCGGACATCAACCTCGGCGTGGGCTCGGGCAGCCACGCCAGCCAGACCGCGGGCGTCATGACCGGCCTGGAAGAGCTGATGACGACCGCCCGTCCGGCGATCGCCGTCGTCTACGGCGACGTCAACTCCGCGCTCGCCGCGGCCCTCGTCGCGGCGAAGCTGGGCATCCCGGTCGCTCATGTGGAAGCGGGCCTGCGCAGCTTCGACCGGTCCATGCCCGAGGAGATCAACCGTATTGTCGTCGACCACGTGTCCGACCTGTTGTTCGCCACGAGTCCCGACGCCGTGGCGCATCTCGGCAACGAGGGAATCGCCGCGGAAAAGATCCACCTGGTCGGCAATCCGATGATCGACACGCTGCTGGCCAACCTGGACCGTCTCGACGTCGCCCGGATCCGCACCGCCCTCGCACTACCCGAGAGCTACCTCGTGGCGACGCTGCACCGGCCCGGGAACGTCGACGACGAGGCGGACGTGATCGGCCTGGTGAAGGCGATGCACGCCATCGCCGACCAACTCCCGGTCATCCTGCCGCTGCACCCCCGCGGCCGGCGTCACCTCGAGGACGCGGGACTGCTCTCGCACCGTGCGCTACGCGTCGTCGAGCCGCTGGGCTACCTCGAGTTTCTCAGCCTGGTGCGCGGCGCCACCGCCGTCGTCACCGACTCCGGCGGCGTACAGGAGGAGACGACCATGCTCGGAGTTCCCTGCCTGACGCTGCGACCCAACACCGAACGGCCGGTGACCATCACCCACGGGACCAACCGCCTGGTCACCCGGGCCGCTCTGGCCGACGCGGTGGCGAGGGCGATCGCGGCCGGTCCACCCGACACCCGGCGCACGCCACCGTTGTGGGACGGCGCCGCCGGCGAACGGATCGCGGACGTCCTCGGGATCGTCGTGCATTGACATCGGTATGCGCCGACAGCAGGCTCTCGCTCACAGATCCTTGACAAGAGGGGGCAGGATGAGGCGCACACCGCTGGCGATCGCCGGCGTGTTCACCCTGGTCGGCGCGCTCGCGCTGACCACACCGGCGAGCGCACGGCCACCGTCCGACCCGGGCGGCCGTGACGGTCTCGAGGTGTACGTCGGCACGGTCGGCCCCGCTCAGCTGCATCAGCTGCGCGAGGCCGGGGTCGACATCGGGCACGGTTCGACGCCCGACCAGTCCGGCAAGACGGAGATCGAGACGGTGCTCAGCCGCGACCAGGCCGACCGGCTGAACCGCAAGGGCATCGATCTCAAGGTCAAGAAGGTGCGCGGCAAGGATGCCTCCCAGTTGCTGCGGGAGCAGACCGCGACGGGCTGGACGGCGTTCCGCTCCTACAGCGAGCCGGGCGGCATCCGCGACGAGATCACCGCGACGGCGGCGCGGCATCCGAAGCTGGCCAAGGTGCAGTCCATCGGCCGCTCGGCGCAGGGCAAGCCGATCCTGGCCATCAAGGTCACCAAGAACGCGCGGAGCACGAGGGACGGTAAGCGGCCGGCGGTGCTCTACGGGGGCACCCAGCACGCGCGGGAGTGGATCACGCCGGAGATGACCCGCCGGCTGATGCACCACGTGCTGGACAGCTACGGCTCCGACCGGGAGATCACCCGGCTGGTCGACACCACCGAGCTGTGGTTCGTCCCGGTGCTCAACCCGGACGGCTACGACCACACCTTCACCACCGGCAACCGGCTGTGGCGCAAGAACCTGCGCGACAACGACGGCGACGGCCAGATCACCCGGGCCGACGGCGTCGACCTGAACCGCAACTTCGGCTACAAGTGGGGCTACGACAACGAGGGTTCCTCGCCGGATCCGACAAGTGACACCTACCGGGGCCCCGGCCCCAACTCGGAGCCGGAGACGAGGGCGCTGGACGGCCTGTTCAAGCGGATGAGATTCGAGTTCTTCGTCAACTACCACTCGGCGGCGGAGCTGCTGCTCTACGGCGTCGGCTGGCAGGTGGCCACGCCGACCCCCGACGACGTGATCTACGAGGCGCTGGCCGGCGACGACGCCAACCCGGCGGTGCCCGGCTACGACCCGGACATCTCCGCCGAGCTGTACACCACCAACGGTGACACGGACAGCCACGCGACGGTGCGCTACGGCACGCTGGGCTTCACCCCTGAAATGTCCACCTGCCAGGCAGCGGCCGAGTCGGACCCCGACGACCAGTGGCTCCCTGAGGACTGCGTCAGCAGCTTCATCTTCCCCGACGACGAGGAGTTGATCGCGGCCGAGGTGGCCAAGAACATCCCGTTCGCGCTGTCGGTGGCGAAGTCGGCGAAGCAACCGGACGACCCGGTCTCGGTGGTGGGCCGCAGCACCCCGGATTTCGTGGTCGACGCCTTCGACGTCTCGTACGGCCGGGATCAACAGGTCGCCGCGATCAGCCGGCGGTCGCTGAAGAACGTCAGGCTGAACTACACGGTCAACGGGGGCCGGGTGAAGTCCACAAAGGTCCGCGAGTGGCGCGGCGGTGAGCGCTACGGCGACACGCACGACGACTACTACGCCGAGTTGCGCGGGAAGGTCACCGGCGCCCGCCCGGGCGACCGGGTGCGGGTGTGGTTCACCGCCACCCGGCCCGGCCGGGGCAAGGGCAAGGTCAGCAGCGAGCGCTTCACCTACCGCGTGCACCACGACATCGGCGGGGACGTGCTGGTCCTCGCGGTCGAGGACGTCACGGGCCTGACCCCGACCCAGGACACCACCACCGCGAAGTACGCCGACGAGGTCGCCGCGTCGCTGCGCGCCGCCGGGCGCAGCAGCGACGTGTACGACTTCGACGCGATGGGCCGCACCGCCCCGCACCATCTGGGCGTGCTGTCGCACTACCGGGCGGTGGTCTGGGAGACCGGCGACGACATCATCCTGCGCTCCGCCGGCCAGGTGCCCGGCACCGCGGCGAAGGCGGCGGCGGACATCGAGCTGTCCGTCCGGGACTACCTCAACGAGGGCGGCAAGCTGCTGGTCAGCGGCAAGTACGCGCTCTACGCCCAGGCGGGCAACGGGCTGTACGGCTACCAGCCGGACGCCCCACCGGAGTGCACCGACGCCGCCGACCCGACCTGCCTGCCGCTGCTCAACGACTTCCAGCAGTACTGGCTGGGGGCGTACAACTACGTCAGCGACGGCGGCACCTCGCCCGACGGGGAGCCGTACCCGGTCCTCGGCGACGACGGCCGGTTCGCCGGTTTCGCCGGGACGCTCAACGCCGAGGGTTCCGCGGGCAACCAGGACCACACCGCGTCGTTCCTGACCACGTCGAGCTTCCTGCCGGTCGGGCAGTTCCCGCAGTTCGCCAGCTCCGCGCCGGTCGGCTGGGGACGGCCGGGCGGGGCGCCGTTCGATCCGCGTACGGGCGAGTGGTACCTGTTCAGCGGTCAGTCCGACGAGTCGTACAAGCGGCTGACCCGGACCGTTGACCTGACCGGGGCCAGCAGCGGTGAACTGCGCTTCTTCATCTCGTTCGACATCGAGACGAACTGGGACTTCATGATCGTCGAAGCGCGCGAGGTGGGCACCGACGACTGGACCACGCTGCCCGACTCCGGCGGCTCGACCTCGCAGGAGACCGGGGACAGCTGCACCTCCGGCTGGGTGCCGCAGCTGCACCCGTTCCTCGCCCACTACCAGGGCGAGGACTGCTCGCCGACCGGCACCACCGGCGAGTGGCACGCGGCCACCGGCACCTCCAACGGCTGGAAGGAGTTCACCGCCGACCTGTCGGCGTACGCGGGCCGGCAGGTGGAGGTCTCCATCTCCTACGCCACCGACTGGGCCACCCAGGGCCTCGGGGTGTTCCTGGACGACGCGCGGGTCGTCGTCGACGGGGCCACCGTCGCCGAGACGTCGTTCGAGACGGACCTCGGCGGCTGGACGGTGGCCGGTCCCCCGGTGGGCTCCAGCCCGGCCGCCAACGACTGGTCCCGCAGCCAGCAGGCGTTCGAGGAGGGCTCGGCGGTGGTCACCGAGGACACCGTCTACCTGGGTTTCGGGCTTGAAGGGCTGGCTCCGGCGGCCCGGGACGAGTTGATCGCCCGGTCGCTGACCCAGCTGACCGGCCGGCCGCGCCGGTAGCGGCGGTCGCGGGGCGCGCCGACGGTCGGGACACTGCCGGCGCGCCTTGCCGCGTACCGCAGGACGGCCGGCCCGGACTGTGGTGAGCTGGAGATGTGGAACGGATCCGGCTCGGGCTGGTGCTGCACCCCACCCGGGACGTGTCCCCGGTGGTGGACACCATCGCGGCGTGGGCCGCCCGGCACGACGCCGCCCTGGCGGTCCGCGCCGAGGACCGGCACCGGGTGCCCGAGCCGGTCCGGCCGGTGCCGGAGGAGGAACTTGTTGCCCGGTCGGACGTGCTTGTCACCATCGGCGGGGACGGCACGATGCTGGGCGCGCTGCGGATGGCCGTCGGCGACCCGAAGCCGGTGCTCGGCGTGCACCTGGGCAAGTTGGGTTTCCTGGTGGAGGTGGAGCCGCCGGAGCTGCCGGCGGCGCTGGACCGGCTGCTGACCAGGCAGTACACCGTCGAGGCGCACAGCTGCCTGGTCTGCGACGTGTGCGGCGACGACGTGGTCGCGTTCAACGACATCGCGCTGGTCCGCCAGCCGGGACAGGGCTTCGTCAGCGCCACCCTGGCGGTGGACGGGCAGCAGTACGGCTACTACCGCTGTGACTCGCTGGTGGTGTGCACCCCGACCGGGTCCACCGCGTACAGCTACGCCGCCGGTGGGCCGCTGATCTCCCCCGCGACGCGCGCGGTCGTGGTGACCCCGAGCGCACCGATGTCCGGCATCTCCCGGTCGGTGGTGTTCTCGCCGGAGGAGACGGTGCGGCTGGAGCTGCGCCCCGGGTCCGGGCCGGTCGCCGTGGAGGTGGACGGGCTGGTCATCCGGAACCAGTCGACGTCGGGCGCGGTGGACATCCGCTACCGCCAGGACGCCGGTCTGGTGGTCCGCCTCGATCCGCTCCGCTACCAGGAACGCAGCCAGCTCAAGCTGAGCCTGCTGGATCTGCCGCTGCTGCCGGAGCAGTTGCGCGAGCTGCTTCCCGAGAGCCTGCGCCGCCAACTCGGTCGCCGCGAGCTGCCACCCCCGCGCTGATCCGGCTGACTTTCCACCCATACATCGATACACTTCACTTCAATCGCAGCCCGGCGCCGACCGCCGTCCCAGTCAGGTGCCGACGGCCGCGACCGTCCCGCCCAACCCACCACCGCACCCGATCAGCTTGGAAGGAAGCAGATGACCCGCACGTTCCTGCGGGCGGCGACCGTCCTCGCCGCCGCGCTCCTCGCCACCACCGTCATGGCCAGCAGCGCAGCCGCCAGCCCGATCTCCCAGCGCTTCTCCGTCCCCTCCGGAGACAACTGCACCTACGGCTACACCGAAGGCGTGCTCGAATGGCGCTCCACCGCACCTACCAGTGCGGTACGGCTGACCGGAGTCGTCGTCGACCGGCCCAGCGCCAACGAGCCGATCGCCTGCCGCGACGACCGTCGCTACACCACCGCCACCTACGTCGCGTACGCGGGCGAACGCCCCATCGACCAGGCAGCTCGGCGGGTCGACAACGGCGTGGTGAGGTTCGACTTCGTGCTCGGCTCCAATGCCTCCGTGCTGGGCATCGACCGGGTGACCATCCAGGTCTGCCGGACGTCGCTCGACGGGGCCAGCATCAGGCCGGACTACTGCGGTCGCGAATACACCTTCCGCCCCACGTCGATCGGCCCCAACGGATCGTGACAGCGGCGCCCGGGTGTGGTCACTCGCGGTCACCGCACCCGGGCGCCCGTCCCACCGGGGCGTCAGGCGTTGCCGAGGACCTCGGTGACCAGTTCCTGCGCCTCCTGCTGGATCCGGATGAGGTGGTCGGTGCCCTGGAAAGACTCGGCGTAGATCTTGTAGACGTCCTCGGTGCCGGAGGGGCGGGCGGCGAACCAACCCGACTCGGTGGTCACCTTGAGGCCGCCGATCGGCGCACCGTTGCCGGGGGCGGTGGTGAGCGTGGCGGTGATCGGTTCGCCGGCCAGCTCGGTGGCCCGGATCTGCTCCGGGGAGAGCTTGCCGAGCACGGCCTTCTGCTCGCGGGTGGCCGGAGCGTCGATGCGGGCGTACGCGGGCGCGCCGAAGCGGGCGGCCAGCTCGGCCCAGTGCTCGCTCGGGGCCCGGCCGGTCACCCCGATGATCTCGGCGGCGAGCAGGCAGAGCAGGATGCCGTCCTTGTCGGTGGTCCAGGTGCCGCCGTCGCGGCGCAGGAAGGAGGCGCCGGCGCTCTCCTCGCCACCGAAGCCGACCGCGCCGTCGAGCAGCCCGGGCACGAACCACTTGAAGCCCACCGGCACCTCCAGCAGCGGGCGCCCGAGGTCGGCGGCAACCCGGTCGATCATGGAGGAGGAGACGAGGGTCTTGCCGACCGCGGCGTCCGGCCCCCACTCGGTGCGGGTGCGGAACAGGTGGGCGATCGCCACCGCGAGGTAGTGGTTCGGGTTCATCAGCCCGGCGTCGGGGGTGACGATGCCGTGCCGGTCGGCGTCGGCGTCGTTCCCGGTGGCGACCTGGTAGTCGGCGCGCATGGCGATCAGCGAGGCCATCGCGTTGGGCGAGGAGCAGTCCATCCGGATCTTGCCGTCGCCGTCGAGGGTCATGAACCGCCAGGTCGGGTCGACGGTCGGGTTGACCACGGTCAGGTCGAGCCGGTGCCGCTGGGCGATCTCGCCCCAGTAGTCGACGCTGGCGCCGCCGAGCGGGTCGGCGCCGATGCGGACCCCGGCGGCACGGATCGCGTCGAGGTCGATCGCGGCCGGCAGGTCGTCGACGTAGTGGCCGAGGAAGTCGTACGTGCCGGTGGTGTCGGCGGCGCGGGCCCGGGCGTACGGCACGCGACGCACCTCCTTGAGCCCGGCGGTGAGGATCGCGTTCGCGCGGTCCTGGATCCGCTTCGTGACGTCGGAGTCGGCCGGCCCGCCGTGGGTGGGGTTGTACTTGAACCCGCCGTCGTCCGGTGGGTTGTGCGACGGGGTGATCACGATGCCGTCGGCGAGCCCGGCGGTGCGGCCCCGGTTGCGGGTGAGGATGGCGTGCGAGACCGCCGGGGTGGGGGTGTAGCCGTCGCGGCTGTCCAGCAGCACGGTGACGTCGTTCGCGGCGAGCACCTCCAGGGCGTCCACGGTCGCCGGCACGGAGAGCGCGTGGGTGTCCCGGCCGAGGAAGAGCGGCCCGTCGACGCCCTGTTCCCGGCGGTAGTCGCAGAGCGCCTGGGTGACGGCGAGGATGTGGTCGGAGTTGAAGGCGTTGCGCAGGCTCGACCCGCGATGCCCGGAGGTGCCGAAGGAGACCTGCTGCGCCGGGTCGGCCGGATCGGGGTGCTCGGCGTAGTAGGCGGTCACCAGCCGGGGCACGTCGACCAGGTCGGCGGGCTCGGCCGGCTGGCCGGCGCGGGGATGACTGCTCATGGTTCCACCTTCTGTCCCTTGCCGATGACCACGATGCCGTTGTCGGAGACGGTGTAGCGCTGCCGGTCCCGTTCCAGGTCCACGCCGATCTCGGCGCCCTCGGGCACGTGGACGTTCTTGTCCAGGATGGCCCGGCGGACCACGGCGTGCCGGCCGATGTCGACACCTTCCATGAGTACGCACCCGTCCACGTGTGCCCAGGAGTGGACCTTCACCTTGGGCGAGACGATCGAGTTCTCCACCAGTGAACCGGATATCACCGCGCCGGGCGAGACCATCGAGGCGACCGCCCGGCCGACCCGTTCGCCCCACTGGTGCACGAACTTGGCCGGCGGGAACGGTGGCTGCTCGGTGTAGATCGGCCACTCGAAGTTGTAGAGGTTGAACACCGGGTGGACGTTGATCAGATCCATGTGCGCGTCGTAGAAGGAGTCGAGGGTCCCCACGTCCCGCCAGTAGCCGCGGTCCCGGTCGGTGCTGCCCGGCACCTCGTTGTCGCGGAAGTCGTAGACGTTCGCCTCGCCCTGGGCGACCAGCGCCGGGATGATGCTGCCGCCCATGTCGTGCTTGCTGGTCTTGTCGTCCGCGTCGTGCTCGACCGCCTCGATCAGCGCCCGGGTGGTAAAGACGTAGTTGCCCATCGAGGCGTAGATCTCGTCGGGTGCGTCGGGCAGCCCGACGGCGTCGGTGGGCTTCTCGCGGAAGGCCCGGATCCGCCGGCCGTCCTCGCCGACCTCGATGACGCCGAACTGGTCGGCGGTGGCCAGCGGCTGCCGGATGCCCGCGACGGTGACCGCGGCGCCGGAGGCGATGTGGTCCTCCACCATCTGGCGGGGATCCATCCGGTAGATGTGGTCGGCGCCGAAGACGATCACGTAGTCGGGCTGCTCGTCGTAGATCAGGTTGAAACTCTGGTAGATCGCGTCGGCCGAGCCGGCGAACCACCAGGGGCCCCGACGCTGCTGGGCGGGCACCGGGGTGACGTAGTTGCCCAGCAGCGTCGACATCCGCCAGGTCTTGGTGATGTGCCGGTCGAGGGAGTGCGACTTGTACTGGGTCAACACGACGATCTTCAGATAGCCGGCGTTGGCCAGGTTGGAGAGGACGAAGTCGACCATGCGGTACATCCCGCCGAACGGGACGGCCGGCTTGGCCCGGTCTGTGGTCAGCGGCATCAGGCGCTTGCCCTCTCCGCCGGCCAGGACGATCGCGAGCACCTTGGCAGCCATGACCAGACGCTATCCATACCCGTGCCACTTCACCACTCGGACGGGCACAGTTCCGCAGCCGGTGCGGCGTTGGATTCTGCACTAGGGTGCCGGACATGACCGACTCCGCCCCGCTGCGCGTCGACCTGCTCACCCGGGAGTACCCGCCGGAGGTCTACGGCGGCGCCGGGGTGCACGTGGAATACCTCGCGCGGGAGCTGCGCCGGATCACCGACGTACGGGTGCACTGCTTCGGCGCGCCGCGCAGCGAGCCGGGCGTGCGCGCGTACGCCGAACCGGCGGCCCTGGCCGGCGCGAACGCCGCGCTGCGGACGATGGGGGTGGACCTGGAGATGGCCGCCGGGTGCGCCGGTGCGGACGTGGTGCACAGCCACACCTGGTACGCCAACCTGGCCGGGCACACCGCGAAGCTGTTGTACGGGGTGCCGCACGTGATGACCGCGCACAGCCTGGAGCCGCTGCGGCCGTGGAAGGCCGAGCAGCTCGGCGGCGGCTACGCGCTCTCCTCCTGGTGTGAGCGTACGGCGGTGGAGGCGGCCGACATGGTGATCGCGGTGAGCGAGGGGATGCGCCGCGACGTGCTGACCGCGTACCCGGCAGTGAACCCGCACCGGGTCAAGGTCATCTACAACGGCATCGACACCGCACAGTACGCACCGGACCCCGACACCGACGTGCTGGCGCGCCTCGGCATCGACCCGGCCCTGCCCAGCGTGGTCTACGTCGGGCGGATCACCCGCCAGAAGGGCCTGCCGCACCTGCTGCGCGCCGCCCGCGACCTGCCGCCGGAGGCCCAGCTGGTGCTGCTGGCCGGCGCGCCGGACACCCCGGAGATCGCCGCCGAGGTGGAGGGCCTGGTCGCCGAGCTACGCGCGACCCGTTCCGGGGTCGTCTGGGTGGCCGAGATGCTGCCCAAGTCCGAGGTGATCCAGGTGCTCACCCACGCCACCATCTTCGTCTGCCCGTCCGTCTACGAGCCGATGGGCATCGTCAACCTGGAGGCGATGGCCTGCGAGACGGCCGTGGTGGCGACCGCCACCGGCGGCATCCCCGAGGTGGTCGCCGACGGCAAGACCGGCCTGCTGGTCCCGATCGAACAGGCCGCCGACGGCACACCGGTGGATCCGGCGCGCTTCGAGGCCGCTCTGGCGGCACGGCTGAACGAGTTGCTGGCTTCTCCCGAACGTGCCGCCACGCTCGGCCGGGCCGGGCGGCGGCGCGCGGTCGAGCACTTCTCCTGGGACGCGATCGCCGCCCGCACCCTCGACCTCTACCGCTCCCTGTAGCTGTGCGGATGGGCACCCTGCCAACGTCTCGTGCATAGCAGGGCCCCCGACTAACCAGCTCTCACCGGATCGTCGCCACGCAGCAACTCCATCAGGGCGTCAGTGGACAGGTACTCGGCTTGCGTCCCGCCGCCACGGCAACGCATGCCGCACCAGGCGCTGTCCTCCGACTCTCGACGCGGCCAGAATCGCCACCCTCGACTTTGCCGCCGTCCTTGACCACGTGTCCCTCCCGATCATCCCGACGCCTCGTGAATCTTGGACAGTTTCCGTTCGAGAGGAACGGAAACTGTCCAAGATCTACGCAGCAGAAGGTGGGTGTGAAGATCAGGTGGGGTGCAGGGTGGTGGGCAGGCGGGAGCGGTGGCGGCGGGAGCGGTGGCGGCGGGAGCGGTGGCGGCGGAGCGGCCGCCGCCACCCCGACGTCCCCGAGGTCGGCCGCGATCACCACCCGCGCCGCCTCCAGCGCCGTACCGTAGCCGTCCGGCAGCTCGGGCACGATTGCCGCAGCCTGGTCGATCAACTCCCGCGCGCTGCGACCGTCGCCCCGACCACCGGCGGCCAGACCCGCCTGGACCAGTAACGTCGTGCGACCTCCACCGCGTCGCCGGCCCGATGTGCGAGCCGCTGCGCGGCCACGACCGTCGCATCCATCGCGGACCGTCGCCGCCCGACCGCCCGCGCCGCCCGACCGCCCGCGCCGCCCGACCGCCCGCGGCGCCTGACTCAGCGGTACGGTCGCGACGGCGGCCAGCAGCGCGTTCGCGGTACCCAGGGCGACGGCCATCCCCGGTCCGCCGCCAGCCACGCCGACTCCCACTGATCCACCTTCACCAAGACCAGGGCGACCAGCCCGTACGCGGCGACCAGCAGGTCGTCACCGACCGGATCGGGCCGGTCGACCCGCGCCTGCCGGACCGTGTCGAGCAGGTCGGGTAGCAGCCTGAGCAACATATCTCCTGCCACAACTCCTTGATCGGCGCCGGAAGGGGTGGTCGATCCGTGCCTCCTTGCGGGTGGCGGCCGAGATCTTGGTACGGGAGCGCCCCTCAGGGGGCACCTTCGTACCAAGATTGCCTCTGGTGGCAGGCAACCGCGGTCAGCCGAGCGCGAGGGGATCTCGGGCAGTAGGTTGGGGCGGTGAGCGGACGGTTCCCGATCGAAGACGTCTCCCCCGTCGTCTCCTGCGGTCGCTACCCGGCACGTTCGGTCGTCGGCGAGTTGGTGCCGGTGTCGGCGCTGGCATACCGCGAGGGGCACGACGCGCTCGGCTGCAACGTGGTCTGGCTCGGCCCCGACGGCCGGGCCCGCCCGTTCACCCGGATGCGGCCGGGTGAGCCTGGGCTGGACCGCTGGCACGCCACCATCGTCCCGGACCTGGTCGGCGAGTGGATGTTCACCGTGGAGGCGTTCAGCGACCCGTACCTGACCTGGCACAACGCGGTCACCAAGAAGATCGCCGCCGGCCAGGGGCCGGCCGAGCTGGCCAACGACCTGGCCGACGGCGTCCGCGTGCTGGACGCCGCCGCCGAGCTGGTGCCGAAAGCCGAGCGGGCCCGTCTCAAGAAGGCCGCGAAAGCTCTGGGTGACGCCGACCGGCCGCTGCCGCAGCGGGTGAGCCCGGCGCTGGAGCTGGCCGACCTGCTCTGGGCGCACCCGGTGCGGGAGTCGGTCACCACCGGCGAGCGGTACCGCATCTGGGTGGACCGCGAGCGGGCCCTCTTTTCCGCCTGGTACGAATTCTTTCCCCGCTCCGAGGGGTCGGTCCCGGCCACCGTCGACGCGCCGGCCCGCTCGGGCACCTTCGCCACCGCCACCGAACGGCTGCCCGGCGTCGCCGCGATGGGTTTCGACGTGCTCTACCTGCCGCCGATCCACCCGATCGGCCGGGTCAACCGCAAGGGCCCCAACAACAGCCTGGTCGCCGGGCCGGACGACGTGGGTTCGCCGTGGGCGATCGGCGCCGACGAGGGCGGGCACGACGCCATCCACCCCGACCTGGGCACGCCGGCGGACTTCCGGGACTTCGTCGCCGCCGCGGCCGAGGCGGGCCTGGAGGTGGCGATGGACCTGGCGTTGCAGTGCGCGCCGGACCACCCGTGGGTGACCGAGCACCCGGAGTGGTTCACCACCCGGGCCGACGGGAGCATCGCGTACGCGGAGAACCCGCCGAAGAAGTACCAGGACATCTACCCGCTGAACTTCGACAACGACCCCGACGGCATCCGCGCCGAGATGCTGCGGGTGGTGCTGCACTGGGTCGGCGAGGGCGTGAAGATCTTCCGGGTGGACAACCCCCACACCAAGCCGGTCGACTTCTGGCACTGGCTGATCTGGGAGGTCAAGCAGGTCGACCCGGACGTGATCTTCCTCGCCGAGGCGTTCACCCGGCCGGCGATGATGCACGGGCTGGCCAAGATCGGTTTCACCCAGTCGTACACGTACTTCACCTGGCGGACCTCGGCGGCGCAAATGCGGGAGTACTGCGCGGAACTGGTGGCGGCGGCCGACTACATGCGGCCGAACTTCTGGCCCAACACCCCCGACATCCTGCACTCCGCGCTACAGCACGGCGGCCCGCCGATGTTCAAGATCCGGGCGGTGCTGGCCGCGCTGCTCTCCCCCTCCTGGGGCGTGTACGCCGGCTACGAGCTGTTCGAGCACGTCGCCCGCCCCGGCGCCGAGGAGTACCTGGACAACGAGAAGTACGAGTTGCGGCCCCGGGACTGGGCCGGCGCGCTGGCACACGGGCGCTCGCTGGCGCCGTTCATCACCATCCTCAACCGGGTCCGCCGCGACAATCCGGCCCTGCACCGGCTGCGCAACCTGGTCTTCCACGACATCGACAACCCCGCGCTGCTGTGCTGGTCCAAACGCGACCCGACCACCGGCAACACGGTGCTGGTGATCTGCTCGTTCGACTCGCACACCGTGCAGTGGGGCAACACCACCCTCGACATGCCGGCGCTGGGCCTGGACTGGCACGACCGGTTCACCGTGCACGACGAGCTGACCGGCGCCAGCTATGACTGGGGGCAGCGCAACGCGGTCCGGCTCGACCCGTACCTGCAACCCGCACACGTGCTCACCCTGCCCGCCACCACTGTCGCCGACCCCCGGGGCGGCTCCGCATCCGCGACGAAGGACGACACCCGATGGACCAGCTGATCTCCGGGGAGACCCACGACCCGCACGCCGTGCTCGGCGCACACCCCGCCGACGGGCGGACGCTGATCCGCACCCTGCGCCGGGGCGCGGGCGACGTGAGCGTGCTGGTCGGCGACGAGCGGCACCCGATGAAGCGGGTGCACGACGTCGGGGTCTTCGAGGCGGCGGTCCCCGGCGAGGTGTTCGACTACCGGCTCGACGTCGACGGCCGGCTGGTCGACGACCCGTACCGGCACCCGCCGACCCTCGGCGAGTTGGATCTGCACCTGATCGGCGAGGGTCGGCACGAGCGGCTGTGGGAGGCACTCGGCGCGCGCGTGCGGGGCGACGGGGTGGCGTTCACGGTGTGGGCGCCGAACGCCCGGGGCGTGCGGGTGATCGGCGACGTCACCGGCTGGGCGCCCGACGACGGCTGGCCGATGCGCTCGCTCGGCTCGACCGGGGTGTGGGAGGTCTTCGTGCCGGGGGCCGCGGCCGGCAGCCGGTACAAGTACCGGATCCTCGGTGCCGACGGGTACTGGCGGGACAAGGCCGACCCCCTCGCGGCGTACGCGGAGGTGGCGCCGGCCACCGCCTCGGTGGTGCACCGGTCGACGTACGAGTGGTCCGACGCGGACTGGCTCGCGCGCCGGGAGCAGCGGCAGCCGCACCAGGAACCGATGAGCGTGTACGAGGTGCACCTCGGCTCGTGGCGGCCCGGCCTGGGCTACCGGGAACTGGCCGAGCAGTTGACCGGGTACGTGGTCGAGCTGGGCTTCACCCATGTGGAGTTCCTGCCGGTGATGGAGCACCCGTTCGGCGGTTCCTGGGGTTACCAGGTCACCGGCTACTACGCGCCGACGGCCCGGTTCGGCAACCCGGACGACTTCCGTTACCTCGTGGACCGGCTGCACGCCGCCGGCATCGGGGTGATCCTGGACTGGGTGCCGGCGCACTTCCCGAAGGACGAGTGGGCGCTCGCCCGCTTCGACGGCACCCCGCTCTACGAGCATCCCGACCCGCGCCGCGGCGAGCACCCCGACTGGGGCACCTACGTCTTCGACTTCGGCCGTCGGGAGGTGCGCAACTTCCTGGTCGCCAACGCGCTCTACTGGTGCGACGAGTTCCACGTCGACGGGCTGCGGGTGGACGCGGTCGCCTCGATGCTCTACCTGGACTACTCGCGGCAGGACGGGCAGTGGGCGCCGAACCGGTACGGCGGCCGGGAGAATCTTGAGGCCATCGGGTTCATGCAGGAGGTCAATGCGACGGTCTACAAGCGGCACGCCGGGGTGGTGATGATCGCGGAGGAGTCGACCGCCTGGCCGGGGGTGACCCGGTCGACCGGCGACGGCGGGCTGGGTTTCGGGTTCAAGTGGAACATGGGCTGGATGCACGACACCCTGCTCTACACCTCGAAGGACCCGATCTACCGGCAGCACCACCACCATCAGCTCACCTTCTCGCTGGCGTACGCCTGGAGCGAGAACTACGTGCTGCCGATCAGCCACGACGAGGTGGTGCACGGCAAGGGTTCGTTGGTCGGCAAGATGCCCGGCGACCTGTGGCAACGGCTGGCCAACGTACGGGTGCTGCTGGCGTACATGTGGGCGCACCCGGGCAAGCAACTGTTGTTCATGGGCTCCGAGCTGGCCGACGACCGGGAGTGGAGCGAGGAGCGCGGCCTCGACTGGTATCTGCTGCACGACCCGGCGCGGGCCGGGGTGCACCGCCTCGTCGGCGACCTGAACCGGGTCTACCGGGACACGCCCGCCCTGTGGGCGCAGGACACCAGCCCGGCCGGCTTCCGCTGGCTCGCCGGTGACGACGTCGCCAACAACACCGTCTCGTTCGTCCGGATCGCACCCGACGGGGCGACCCTGGTCTGCGTGGCCAACTTCTCCGCGCTGCCGCTGGAGGGCTACCGGGTGGGCCTGCCCGCCGCCGGTGCCTGGGCGGAGGTGCTGAACACCGATGCCCACCACTACGGCGGCTCCGGCGTCGGCAACCTCGGCACCGTCCACGCCGAGGGCATGCCGTGGCACGGCCTGCCCGCCTCGGTCGCGCTGCGGGTCCCCCGCTGGGCGCCCTCTGGCTCCGCCCCGCCTGAGCCGGCACCCGTCGCAGCGGCCGGACCGGCGGGTCCGAGCTGACCCCGGACGGCTGGCGGCTCAGACCAGGCCGGCGTCGCGCAGCAGCGTCCAGAGGCCGGCACCGTCGGGTGCGGAGAGCCACTTCTGCCCCACCGGGCCGGTCGACGTCTGGCCGGCCGGGGCCGGCAGGCTACCGGCGAGCACCGCCTGGGCGGGCGAGAGCCGGCGGATCGCCACCCCGGCCACGTTGTTCGGGTGGGCCGCGGCGAACTCCCGGTAGATCTCCTGGTCGTGCTGGCCGTCGTCGCCCACGAGCAGCCAGCGCACGTCGGGGAACTCCGTGGCCAGCCGGGCCAGGGTGGCCCGCTTGTGCTCCCGCCCGCTGCGGAACCAGCGGTCGTGGGTGGGACCCCAGTCGGTGAGCAGCAGCGGCCCGGCCGGGTAGAGGTGCCGGGACAGGAACCGGGTCAGCGTCGGTGCGACGTTCCACGCACCGGTGGACAGGTAGAACACCGGAGCGCCGGGGTGGGCGGTGACCAGCCGCTCGAAGAGCACCGCCATGCCGGGCACGGCCGCGCGGGCATGCTCGTCGAGGACGAAGGTGTTCCACGCGGCGAGCAGTGGCCTCGGCAGCGCGGTCACCATCACCGTGTCGTCGATGTCGGAGACGACGCCGAAACGGACCTCCGGGTCGAGGATGCGCACCGGGGCCTCGACCGCCTCGGCGTCCGGCGTGCTGAGCCGCACCGAGCCCCAGCCGGGCGGCAGTTCCGTCTCGACCACGGTGTCGACGAAGCCGCTGCGGTCCGCCTGCGCCTCGTGGCGCACCCCGCCGGTCTCGATGGAGACGGTGACGTGCTTGGCCGGCAGGGTGGTGAAGCTGCGCCAGCCCCGGACCTTCTCCAGCCGGCCCCGCTGCCGGGTGTCGGGGCGCCCCAGCAGCACCCGGCACATCACCCGCACCCAGCCAGGTGCGCCGTATCCGGTGTAGGCGATGATGTTGATCCGCCAGCCGGTCCGCCGCAGCCGGCGTTCCACCAGGTGATGTACGGCGTCCTCGATCCGCGCGGCCCGGTGCAGGTTCGTCACGGCCAACTGGCCGGCGGGAGTGGGTGGCACGCGTGCAACCCTGCCACACGGCGGCGGCGTCGGCCACGCGAGCCGCGGTGACGTCCCCGCCGCCCGGGCCGACCGTGGCCGGGCTGCGCCGAATCGGCCCGGACGGGCGGCCGGCCGTGAAACACTCCGCTCGGGACGGCGACGGGGGCGATTGGTCGTGCCACGAGCAGCGGCGGAACCAGGACGGCAGCGCGGACGGTGGCGGCCACGACTCGACCGGCCGGCGCTCGTCGCGTTGCTGTTCGGGTTGGTCGGGGTCGGCTACCGGCTGTTCCTCGTGTTGGACACCGTGCCGGTGTCCAACAGCGACGAGGCGACGTTCGGGCTGGCCGCGCTGCACATCGCGCAGG